>NZ_FQXC01000004.1 GCF_900129875.1 Marivita hallyeonensis
GCGATATCCAGACGTCCGTTCGCCGAAACAAACCAAACCGCCCGCATATCTCTTCAGATATCATCAATGTCAAAGAGCCAAACCCCAGAGACAAAAACCAGACCAGTGCGCCCTAACATCCGGCGCGCCCGCCCAGCAATACCTCTAAAGTTATCCGCAACACCGTCCTTGAAGACCAGCCCCGCATCCAGCGTCGCGCCCCAACACCGCCTCAGCAGCGCCGGTGAAGGGGTGTTTAGAGTCGCCGCCCGAGAACCGCAAGCACAAAAATGAAGAAAAATGCGAAATCCGCCAGATTTCACCCAAATAATTGATTTAATTGTATTTTACAGCTGCGACATGCCGTCAATCCTCGCCTGAAACCGAAACTGAGGTACGTCTCTACCCCCAACCTGCGGGTTATCCCCAAGCTTACCCACACATACCCTTGGGTAAGCCACAAGACTCACCCAGACTCACCGCCCTTTCCAGACCGGATCGCGCTTTTCCGCAAAGGCTTTTGCCCCTTCCAGCTGATCTTCCGAGTCGTAGAGCACATCAACGGTCGCAAACTGGCGCTTCGTGATACGGTTCATCGCATCCTGAAACTTCATATCCTCGGCCTCGCGCACGATTTCCTTGATCGCGGCGTAAACAAGCGGCGGGCCGGAGGCCAACAGCTCCGCGAAGCTGCGGGCCTTCTCCATCAGGTCCCCCGTCGGGTAGGCGTGGTTCACAATCCCCCACCGCAACGCCTCTTCAACATCGAGCCAGCGTCCGGTGAGCAGCATCTCCATGGCGATGTGATAGGGAATGCGCTTTGGCAGTTTGACGGATGCCGCATCCGCCACAGTTCCGGACCGGATCTCGGGCAAGGCGAAACTCGCGTGATCTGCGGCAAGAATGATGTCGGCGCTCAGCGCAAGCTCGAGCCCGCCGCCACAGCAGATCCCGTTCACCGCCGCGATCACCGGTTTGTTTAGGTCGCGCAATTCCTGCAGACCGCCGAAACCGCCCACACCGTAATCGCCATCGACCGCGTCGCCATCCGCGGCTGCCTTCAGGTCCCAGCCCGGACAGAAGAACTTCTCACCTGCACCGGTGATGATCGCCACACGCAACTCCGGGTCATCCCGAAAGTCCCGGAACACCTCTCCCATCGCGCGGCTTGTCATCAGATCGATCGCATTGGCCTTGGGGCGGTTCAGTGTCACCTCCAGCACATGGCCGCGCCGATCCACATGTAAGGGCGTGTCCATCAGAGTTCTCCTCGTATCAAGGCATCCGCCACCACCGCGCGCGTCGGCGTGACGATCAGTGGATTGACCTCAACCTCTGCCACACGGCCTTGTTTCGCAATCACGTAATCCTGCACCGCTCGAACAGCCGCGAGGAGGGTTGCGCGATCCACGCCTGGCTTGCCGCGATAGCCGGCAAGCAACGGCGCGATCCGCAAGCGATCGAGCGCGGCGTCGATCTCGGCCTCGGTCGCGGGCACCAGAAGATGCTGCGTGTCGCGCCAAAGCTCGGTCAGCACGCCCCCTGCCCCAATCGTCAGGACATACCCATGCGCCGGATCGGCAACCACGGCCACAAGCAGCTCGGCAATCCCATCGGGGATCATCTCCTCCACAAGGAAACCATCTGATCCCATGCGATTTGCCGCCGCCAGTACCGCGTGTGGCGTGGCCAGCCCCAACGCAACCCCATCGCGATCGGACTTATGCGCCATACCCCGCGTCTTGAGGACAACCGGCAGCATCGGGACACATTCCTTCGCGGCCTCTTCGGGTGTCTGCGCCAAAAAAAAGGTCGGAACATCCGCACCATGCAGCGCCAGTTCCATCTTCGAGGCCGCTTCGTCCAATATGACTGCGCGCGACAAGGCCCCGGAGCGCACGATCTCACGCTGCGGATCAGCGGCGGAGCGCCCCGCATAAAGCGCCGCCACCATGTCGAGTCCCGCTTCCAATCCATTGATCGGCAACACCCCCTGCGCCATCAACCGCTCTGCCGTCGCCTCGGGTATGCCCTCGGGGATCGACGAAAGAAGCGCGATGGGTTTGCCGGACGCATCCCGCGCCGACACGCTCGCCGCCTCGACACTGTCCCAGGCGGATGTCTGGCACCGGTCCTCACGCGGGAAATCCACGACAATCGCAGTCAGCTCAGCAGGACCACGCGCCATTGTGGTGTAGACCTCGGTCATCTTCTCGACGTCGTCCCAGATGAACGTGTGGTAGTCGAGCGGGTTCGCCCGTGTCACCAAAGGACCCAGCACCTCGGACAGCGCCCGATCCTGCGCGTCCGTGATCGGCGCAAAGGTCACGTTCCGCGCGTCAGCGCCGTCTGCCATCAGGCTGGCTTCGCCCCCCGAACACGAGAGAGACGCAATCGGTCCCGGCTTGGCCGCACCGTAAAGATGCGCGTGTTTCAACGCCTCGATCATGGCGTCAAGCGAGTACACCCGCACAATCCCAAGCCGCGCAAAAAGCGCCTCCGCCCCCGCGTCTGATCCCGTCATCGACGCCGTATGCGACACCGCCGCCGTCTGCGCCGCCTCGGACCGCCCGGATTTGAGCGCCATCACAGGTTTGCCCAGACTGGACGCCGTTTGCGCCATCCTCTGAAACGCGTCCAAATCGCCGACACCTTCAATATAAAGCCCCAGCGCCGTGATCCGGGGGTCGTGCAGCAGATGTTCTGCCATCTCACTCAGACCGACCTGTGCCTGATTGCCAGCAGTCCCGACAAAGCCAATAGGCAGGCCACGCCTCTGCATGGTGAGGTTGAGCGCGATGTTTGAGCTTTGCGTGAGGATCGCCACGCCCCGATCGACCGACACCAAACCATGCACATCCGGCCAAAGTGCCGCTCCATCCAGCGCATTCACGAAGCCGTAGCAATTCGGCCCGATGATCGGCATCTCACCTGCCGCCGCAAGAAGCGCAGCACTGAGCGCCTGACCGTCCTGCGCCTCCGCAAACCCGCTGGCAAAACACACAGCTCCACCCGCGCCACGCTTTGACAGGTCCGCGACGGCGTCGATGGTTGCCATGCGGTTTACGCCGATGAAACACGCATCCGGCGGCACGGGCAGGTCTTCAATGCGGGGCACGGCATTTTCGGCAGCCGGATGGATGTGCCAGACCGACCCGTCAAACCCGATCCCTTTCAGCGAGGACAGCACCGAACGGCACCACGCGCCGCCGCCCAGCACGGCAACCGATTCCGGGCGAAACAGCCGATCCAGTGTCGGCAGGTTCACGCAACCACCTTGGACGCGCGCACGGCAACCGAACGCACGTCACGTCCCAGATTTTTCTGGAGCGCGCCTAGAGTCTTCTCCGAAGAGTCCGATGGCGAGCTGAAGAAAAAATGAAGCGCAGACATCAAGCCCCCAAAGGCCTCAGCAGATCGCGACTGATGATATGGCGCTGGATCTCGGACGTGCCGTCCCAGATCCGCTCCACCCGCGCGTCCCGCCAAAAGCGTTCGATCGGGTAATCGTCCATCAGGCCCATCCCGCCGTGGATTTGCAGCGTGGCATCGGTCACCCGTGCCAGCATCTCTGACGCATAGAGTTTGGCGCTCGCAATCTCCCGGTTCGCGGGAAGCCCCTGATCCAGCCGCCACGCCGCCGACAACGTCAGCCAATCGGCAGCGTCGATCTCGGTGATCATGTCAGCGATTTGAAAGCTTACGCCCTGAAACTTGCCGATCTGCTGGCCGAATTGTTTGCGCTCTGCCGCATAGGACAACGCGTGATCGAAGACGCGGCGCGCGCGACCGACACTCATCGTCGCTACCGTGATCCGCGTGGCGTAGAGCCAGGTGTTCATGACCTCGAAGCCACCGTCGACCGCGCCCAGCACCTGAGCGTCTGGCAATCGGCACGCGTAAAACTCGAGAATGCAGTTCTTATAACCCCGATGGCTGACCGACCGATAGCCGTCCCGCACCGTGAACCCCGGATGCCCGCGATCCACCAGAAAACAGGTGATCCGCTTCTTCGGTCCTTTCGGTGTGTCGTCCACACCGGTCGCCACAAAGACGATGAAGAAATCGGCGTGATCTGCTCCCGAGATGAAGTGCTTGGTGCCGTTCAGCACCCAGTCGCCACCATCCCGCACGGCGGTACACGCCATACCGCGCACGTCCGATCCGGCCTCTGGTTCGGTCATCGCCAGCGCATCCATCCGGTCGCCGCGCACAGCCGGAAGCAAGTAGCGTTCTTTCTGATCCCCCTCGCAGGCCATCAGGATATTCTGCGGTCGCCCAAAGAAATGCGTCAGCGCCATGGAGCCGCGCCCCAACTCCCGTTCCACCAGAGCGAAATCGAGATGGCTGAGACCCGCGCCGCCGACCTCTTCAGGAAAGCTGCAGGCATAGAAGCCCAGATCGATCACCTTGCGCTTGATCTCCTGCGCGACCTCCATGGGCACCTCCCCGGTGCGTTCGACCTCGGCCTCATGCGGGTAGATCTCGCGTTCCACAAAGTCGCGCACGGTCGAGACGATCATCTCCTGCTCATCGCTCAGACCGAAATTCATTGATCCGCCTCCGCATGCTGTGCTTCCAGTGCGTCGATGGCGGCGGCCACCTTCGGTAATGGCGGACAGGACCGCCGCGTTTCCAAAGAGACATGCAGCAGGAACTGGTCGCAGGTCGCGAGCACCGTGTCATCGGAGGTCCGTCGCATCTCGTGCCAGAGCTGAAGTTTCTTGCCCTGCGCCATCATTACGTGGGTCGTCACATAGATATCTTCGCCCGCGTGGGTTTCGTGCAGATACTGCACCTTTGTCTCGACGGTGAAAAAGCTGTGACCCGCCTCGATATAAGCTCGGTCCGCGCCCACATGCGCCATCAGCTCTTCCGAGGCATCACTGAACAACTGCCCGTACCGACCCTCGTTCATATGCCCGTTCATGTCGGTCCAATCGACGGGGATTTTGCGCTGCACAGTGACGAGAGGCACGTCGTCGCCCAGTGGGCCGCGCAAACGGTCGTCGTGATCCCGGATCAGCCTGCCCGCCGCCGCCTCTTGCTGCTTGAGCGCGCGCAGAATGGCGACAAGGTTGTTATCGCGCAGCCGTTCGAGCTCGCGGATGCTCATATGGCCTGACTGCCGGTCGGACTGATCGGCAATCAGATCGACAAGTTCATCCGTAAATTCCGGCACATCCGTCAGCTTCGTCCATGGCCACTGCAGGCACGGCCCGAACTGCGCCATGAAATGCCGCATCCCCGCCTCACCTCCCGCCACGCGATAGGTCTCGAAAAGCCCCATCTGCGCCCATCGCAGACCGAACCCGTAGCGGATCGCGTTGTCGATCTCTTCGGTTGTGGCGATGCCGTCCTTGACCAGCCACAACGCTTCGCGCCAGACCGCTTCGAGGAACCTGTCCGCGATATGGGCGTCGATCTCGGCCCGGACATGCAGCGGGTACATCCCGAGATCGGTCAGAATGCCTTTCGCGTGTGTGATAACCGCGGGATCAGTCGCCGCGCCTGGCACCAGTTCGACGAGCGGTAAGAGGTATACCGGGTTGAACGGGTGCGCGACAAGGATCTGTCCGGCGCGGATCGCCCCGTCCTGTAGCTCGGACGGCTTGAACCCCGAGGTGGAGGACCCAACCACCGCGTCTTCGGGACAAGCCGCCTGTATCTCCGCAAGCACCTTGTGTTTGATGTCGAGTCGCTCGGGCACGCTTTCCTGCACCCATGCAGCACCTGTCACCGCTTCAGCCAAAGAGCCAGCGAATGTAATCGCACCACGTTGGGGCATCGGCGCTTCGTAGAGCATCGGCAACACGCGTTCCGCATTCGCCATGACTTCACCGATCTTGCGCTGTGCCTCCGGGTCGGGATCATAGACCCGCACATCCCAGCCCATGATCGCAAAGCGTGCGGCCCAGCCACCCCCGATCACGCCACCCCCGATGATTGACGCCACTTTCGTCATGTCAGCCGCTCCCGCACCCTATCGGCCATAACTGCCCCCATCGCATGATGGGCATCGGCTTCCCAATGCACGCCGTCTTGCTCCGACACACGAACCACACCGCCCGCGTCGACAAATGCGCACCTCTGCCGTTCCGCTGCTGCGGCGACATGGGTTTCAAGCCCGGTCTGACGGGCCTCTGCACCGTGGAAGACATCCCGAAGGACGCCGGTCTCGCGCACCGGCACCGGTGACACCAGCAGGACATCCTGCACCACAGCCTCGGACCGGGCCACCAGAACCAGCCGCTCCAGCGATCGCGCGATCTCGAACGCGGTGACCGAAAAGCGGTGCTTCAGGTCATTCGTTCCGAGCATCAGAACCATGAGATCAATCGGCATGTGGCTGTGCAGGATCGCGGGCAAGACAGTCAGACCGTTGCGCATGCCACCTTCGACCGGATCGTCATGCACCGTGGTCCGCCCGGGCAACCCTTCGGAGATCACGGTGTGTCCTGCCCCAAGCGCCGCCGCCATGACGTCCGGCCAGCGATCACCCGGCGCGTGCCGCTCAAACGCGCCAAGCTGCACGAGCGGTTTCGTGCCGTGGGTGTTGCTGTCGCCGTAGCAGAGAACGACCGCCATCAGCCACGCGGCGCGCGCTTGGTCAGGCCAAGCTTTGCACGCACCTCTTCCGGGCCAAGCACCCGCGCGCCCATGCCTTCAACGATACCAACTGCGCGCTCCACAAGCTGCGCATTGGTCGCCAGCACCCCTTTTTCGAGCCACAAGTTGTCTTCCAGTCCGACGCGGACATGCCCACCCGCCAGAACCGCCGCAGCGGCATAAGCCATCTGGTGACGTCCAAGCGCAAATGCGCTGAAGGTCCAGTGTTCCGGTACATTATTGACCATCGCCATGAAGGTGTTGAGATCATCCGGCGCGCCCCACGGCACTCCCATGCAAAGCTGCACGAGCGCTGGGTCGTCGAGCACCGCTTCCTTGACCAGTTCCTTTGCAAACCAGAGATGGCCCGTGTCGAACGCCTCGATCTCGGGCTTCACCCCAAGGTCGGTCATCATCCGCCCCATTGCCCTCAACATGCCGGGCGTATTGGTCATCACGTAGTCCGCTTCGGCGAAGTTCATTGTCCCGCAGTCAAGCGTGCAGATCTCGGGCAGGCACTCTGCAACATGCGCCACACGCTCTTCTGCACCTGCCATATCTGTCCCGGCGTCGTTGACCGGCAGCGGTGCATCGGTCGACCCGAATGTAATGTCACCGCCCATACCAGCAGTCAGGTTGAGCACCACGTCCACCTCGGCATCCCGAATGCGGTCGGTGACCTCGCGATAGTAATCGAGCCTGCGCGACGGAACGCCGGTTTCCGGATCGCGCACGTGGCAATGCACAATCGCGGCCCCCGCCTTGGCCGCTGCGATGGCGCTCTCCGCGATCTCCTTCGGAGACCGTGGCACATGCGGGCTGCGGTCCTGCGTCCCGCCCGAGCCGGTCACGGCGCAAGTGATGAACACCTCGCGCGTCATCGAAAGTGGCATCGCGGTCTCCTCCCGGTCTTTTTCCAGTGAGTTTGGCACTGGCGTGGCGCCAAACCATGCGGTTATGGTCAAAACCATGCAGACCTTGCCAGAATCGACACCACCACTTCGACGGATCGCCGTTCTGCTGCTCGACCGCTTTTCAAATCTCGCGCTGTCGAATGCCATCGAGCCGTTTCGCGCCGCCAACGAGTTCATCGCGCAACCTGGCTACGCCTGGTCTTTCCTGAGCCTCGACGGAGGGCCGGTCACCTCCAGCTCGGGTTTGTCCGTTCTGCCACATCGCGCGCTAGAGAAAATGGGCCCGGTGGACCGCCTCTACGTCGTCGCAAGCTACGGCCACCTGACGCATGATACGCCCAACCTACGCCGCGCCCTCGCGCGCGCCGCGCGTCGGGCCAACCAGGTGATCGGACTGGATTCGGGGCCTTGGCTTATGGCGTCGGCCGGGCTTCTGTCCGGGCGTCGGGCCACCCTGCATTGGGACCTCCTGCAAGCCTTTTCCGAGCGGTTCCTCGATGTAGAGGCCGACCACGCGCTCTGGGTCGAAGACGGCACGCGGATCACCTGCGCTGGCGCGACCGCAACGCTCGACCTGAGCCGCCACCTGATCTCGCGCGACCTTGGGCCAGCTGTGGCGATGGACGTCACATCCCTGTTCACGGCGCCACAACCGGTGGACGCGGGACCGACGACCGGTGACACGCTCGTGCACCGTGCGATGCGGGTGATGCGCGGCACGCTTGAGGACCCGCTACCTTTGCCCGCCCTCGCGCGGCGGCTCGGCACAAGCCCGCGCACCCTCAGCCGTCGCTGTCAGGACAGCCTCGGCCTGACGCCCGGGCAGCTCTACCGCCACCTCCGCCTCAGCGCAGCGCGCCGCATGGTCGAAAGCTCCGGCCTCAGTGTCTCAGAAATCGCCGTACGCTGCGGGTACGAGGATCCGACGGCGCTCACACGGGCCTTCCGGGCGCGGTTTGGGGCAGCTCCGCGGACGTTTCGCAGCAAAACCGCCGTCAATCCGGCATAAATCGGCCGCATTGCGCTGCCACACAGCTTGCCCAGTCACACCGCCTGGGGAGGCCATATGCGACATTATCCAGAGATCCGGCCCGATCTGCCGCGGTTGGAGCGTCTCTTTCAATTGCAGCGGCAGCGCGACGTGCAGACCCTGCTCGACACCGCCGGGGCGCGCGAGGACGATCTGCGTCCCGACATCGCGCTACGGCTGCAGCAGGCCGCCATTCGATCCTTGCAGAAGGATCACGCGTCCGAGGAACCTCGAAAGCCGGTGGCGACGACGAACTTTTCCGAACTGTCCGACCGCGAAGCCGGGGGTTTCACGTTCGCGACCTTCGTGAAACGCTGCTTGAGCAGTTTCTGAAGCTCCCCTTCGGCACCGCCCGCCAAAACCTTCGCAACGAAGGTGCCACCCTCTTCGAGCACATCGAACGCGAAATAGGCCGCTGTTTCGCAGAGGTGGATGATCCGAAGGTGGTCGGTCTGTTTGTGACCTGAACTCGCGGCGGCCATGTCGGACATGACCACGTCGGCCTTCCCGCCCAGCCATTCCTTCACCTTGTCGTCGGCGCCGTCTTCGAGGAAGTCGAGCAAGTGGATCTCGGCCCCCGCGATCGGTTCGACCTCCTGCAGGTCGATGCCCAGCACGGTGCCGACCTTCTTGCCCGGCCTCTCACCCAACGCGTTGACCCGTTTGACCGCGACCTGGCACCAGCCGCCGGGGGCGCAGCCAAGGTCGACGACGCGGGCGCCGGGGACGAGGAAGCGGTACTTTTCGTCCAGTTCGAGGATCTTGTAGGCGGCGCGGCCCCGGTAGCCCTCGGCCTGAGCGCGCTTGACATAGGGGTCGTTGAGCTGGCGCTGCAACCAGCGGGTCGAGCTGAGCTTGCGGCCCCGGGCGGACTTGACCTTCACCTTGAGATCACGCTGTCCGCGCCCGGAGGTGTTCTTGCCATCTGGTGTCTTGGCCATGGGGGTCCTCGGGTTGGCTCGGCTCTGCCCTAGCATATGGGATGAGATAGGTCAGCATGTAACCGGGCTCCGCCCATTCTCACCTCAAACTGTCCCCCGGACAGTTTGTTTGCCGATGGCAAAACCGGCTCGAATTGTTTCGCGCGCGAAACATTGGGTCCGATCCGGACTTATTAACCTGTCATTAACCTTTCAAAGGTTGCGACGCGAATGCGAAAGCGCCGGTCCGAGGGGAGGCGCAAACGCGCCGCCCCGTGGGGGCGGACCGGCGCGGCGGAACGTTTCACGTCCCGCATGACGATTGATCCAGAGATGTTGCAGAATGAGAGGCCCGCGCCCTAGAGTGCGGCATGACGCTTTTCAACGTGACCCGCTGGCCGTGGCCGCTCGTTTTCCTCTTCGCCGGGGTGATCTTTGCCTCCTTCGCCTTCATGACCGTCAACCTGTTTTCACAGGCAATGGCCAGCCTCCGCTTCCTGCGCGAATTCGGCACCGAGGCAGTGCGGCACGGCGCGCTTTGGCAGGTGGGCGAACTCACCATCTGGGGCGCGCTGTCGCTCAGCTGCTGGCTGGCGTTTAAGGTGTGTGAGGGGGAGTTAATGGGGCGGTATCAGCGGTGGTCTAAGCGGGACGAAAGCAAACCGGTCAGAGCAAAGCCGTAGGGTGCGTGATTTCACGCACCTTTAACCAACGCATGCCATGCTTTGAGTATGCCCGATTACCGTCGACCATCGCTGACCGGCACACCGATATTTTTCACCGTCAATCTTGCCAAACGAAACAGCGACTTGCTTGTCCGTGAGATTGACCTGCTGCGCCAAGCTGTTCGCGTCACCAAGCGGGAACGTCCATTTCACATCGATGCTTGGGTTGTGCTGCCTGATCATCTTCATTGCATTTGGCGACTACCGAGGGGCGATCAGGACTATTCAACCCGATGGCGTTTGATCAAATCGCGGTTCTCACGAGGTTTGCCTCCGGGACAGCTTCGTCCGAGCCATATGGCAAGGCATGAGCGCGGGATTTGGCAGCGTCGATTTTGGGAACATCACATTCGTGATGAAGCGGATTATCAGGCGCATTTGCGGTATTGCTGGTTCAATCCAGTGAAGCATGGGTTGGTGACACGGCCTGAAGATTGGCCGTTTTCGAGTGTGCGTTGAAGTATGAATGAAAGAAATAGCATAGCTAACTAGTTGATCGCTGGGCACAGCAACCTTACAATATGTAGTGTCGGTCGGGTCGTCAGACCCAACATCACCTTGCAATTACGTGCGTGTGTCTCAATGACAAAAGAGTTCGCTAAACGGTTTGAAGGGCAATGGCTGGGTCAATTCGATGGGACGAACACCGGTCTTGCGCTGCTCGACCTAGACCTCGAAGAAAACCATTTAATGGGCACCGCATATGCATTTGACAATGAGGGCAGCATCCCTAGTGCAGCTGCTCAAGTCAATTTCGCGCCGCGTTCGAATTCTGTGAGCTTGGAACTCAAACCAGTACCCATCCACCCGGTGTATCCCAATCTAATGCCTTTGGAAGAAGTCGACGGTGATTTTCCAAAAGAGATGGTGCTTGAGCTAAACGCTGACGGTAAATCACTAGCTGGACGCTGGAAAACCGACATCGGCACCAGCGGTTCGCTTAATCTTCAAAAGAGTCGGGCAAGCGAAGCGTCAGAAGTGCTGCCTGATGAGGGTACACTCTCGTGGTCTGAGTTTCAGGCTCTCGTAAGCACATTAGAACTCGAACCATACCGTTCTATTTTCCGCGGACAATCGTCTCCTTGGAGACTTCGAACATCGTTCCATCGAACTCGTCGCAAAGACCTGTTTCGTTATTGGGATCAGGATGTCCCACGAGTACGGCACGCGAGTGTTGGTGCGATCAACCAACTCTTTGATCCGCAAATTCCGGAGCACAATGGTGCGTTTATGCACTTACTCCAACACCACGGTTACCCAACACCGCTACTAGACTGGACTTACTCACCTTACATCGCAGCGTTTTTCGCCTATTCATCAAATCCCAGTCAAGCCGGAGCGGATGAACCGGTTCGAATATTCATGTTTGATGCGAAAAAGTGGAAGTCTGACTTTAACCAGCTCACCAACATGACCTTCTGCCGTCCGCACTTTTCGTTGATTGAACCATACGCAATCGGAAATCCCCGTGCGCTACCTCAACAGTCGATTGGAACAGTAACGAACTTAGACGACATCGAATCCTATATTAGGTTTCGGGAGAAAGAGCGCGGTACCAGATACCTTCGTGTGTTTGATCTTAAGGCATCTGAAAAACCAAAGGCCCTAAAACATCTGGGGCTGATGGGTATCTCGCAGGGTTCCCTTTTCCCTGGCATTGAGGGTGTGTGTAGAGAATATCGTGAGCGCCACTTTGGCTAAAGAAGCTCGTGTGAGGATTGGCTTTGATCGAAATCGGTGCGTGCGAGCACGCACCCTACGGCATCATGCAGATGTAGGGTGCGTGAATTCACGCACCGTGCTGCTCAAACCCTTCTCCACGCACTCGACCGCCTCTCCCACTGCTGCACCAACCCGTACTCGATGCTCAGCATCACTCCGGTGAAGGCCAGTGCGTAGGCCATGACGGTCGCGGTGTCGAAGAGCTGGAAGTAGAGGTGGATCTGGAAGCCGACGCCGTTGGAGCGGCCGAGGAACTCGACCACCAGCACGATTTTCCAGATCACGGCCAGCCCGTTGCGGGTGCTGGTGGCGACGAAGGGCCCAAGCTGGGGCCAGATCACGTGGCGCAGGCGGGTCATGGGCGACAGCCGGTAGACCTGCGCCATGTCGGCGACGCCCCGGTCGAGCGTGCGGACGCCCTCTCGGATCGTGACGGTGACCATGGCGGTTTTGTTGAGGGCGACGGCGATGATGGCGGCGACCTCGTTCAGGCCGATCCAGAGGTAGCAGAGCACGATGATCACCAGCGCGGGCAGGTTCAGGAAGACCGTGACCCACGGGTCGAGCCACATGTTGATGCGTTCTGACCGGCCCATGATGAGGCCGAGGATGCATCCCACGGTCATGGCAAGCGTGAAGGCCAGCGCCACGCGGCGGAGCGTGTTGGCCATGTGGAACCAGAGGTCTCCGCTGCCGCTTTCGGCGACGAGCACCTGCCACACGGCGAGCGGGGTCGGCAGGATGTCGGGATCCTGTCCCAGCCACGCGCCAACCGTCCAGGCGACGATCAGAAGGCCGAGCGAGATCAAGGTAACATGGGGCGGTGCGCGCATGACCTCAGGATACGGCGATTGTGGCGAAAAGGTATCTCAGACCAAGGTCCAATAGGGGTGTGCCAGAGGCGCTTTTATCGTCCGAGACATGAGAGCCTACCGCGCCATCGCCGCCGCGATTTTCTACTGCCTGAGTGCGCTTTGCGCGGCGGCAGAGGCGGTGGACCTCACCGAGATCGACGCGCATGTCTTCGCGCCGATGAAGCTGGGAGAGCCGCTTGGCGAGAACGGGGTCTACGCGCTGCTCAATTCCGGCGATGCGCATGCGGGTTACGTCTTTCAGACCGAACCGATGGCCGCCCTGCCCGGCTTTTCCGGCGCGCCGATCAACATGCTGGTGGTGCTCGATCTCGAGGGGCGGTTTCTGGACGTGCGGCTTCTGACGCATAACGAACCGATCTTTGTGAGCGGTCTGGGCGAGGCCCCGTTTCACGCGTTTTTCGAACAGTATCGCGGCCATTCGATCAGCGACGCGCTGGTTGTCGGCACGCCCTATGGTGCGGGGGATGGCGGCGGGCAGCTGGTTTATCTGGACGGGGTGACAAAGGCCACGGCCTCGGTCCGGATCGCGCACGAGTCGGTGCTGGCCGCGACGCTGCAGGTGGCGCGGGAGAAGATGCAGGGCATCGCTTCGGGGCCGCCGGCCTATCCGGACCCAGAGTATACAGAGGCGCTGACGTGGGACGACGTCGTCGCGCAGGGGCTGGTGACGCGCAAGGTGGTGACGAACGCCGAAGTGCAGGCGCTGTTCGAGGGCACCGTATGGGACGACGACGATCCCGAAGCGCTGGCCGCTCCCGATGCGCCGTACCTCGATCTGTGGATTGCGGATGTGGGGCCGTCTTCGATCGCGCGCGCTTTGCTTGATCCGGACACATTGGACGAGCTCGATCACTTCATGTCGATCTCCACCTTCGATGAGCCGATTTTGGTGGTTGAGACCGCGCGGCACGGTTTGGTGAGCGAGGACTTCGTCCGCAACACGGCACCCGACTGGATCGGGGCGGAGCAGGACGGGTTCCCGGTGGCCTTGCGCGATGCGGACCTGTTTGTAGAGTTGCACCCGGATTTGCCGGATGCCTTACACGACGGGGTCGCGATGATCCTGCGCACCGACCGACGGCTGGGGTTCGACCCGACGCGGGAGTGGACCATGACCATCGAGGCGATCCGGGAACACGGCATCTTTCAGCCCGAGGTCGGATCGGTGCAGCTTGCAGCGGCCCATGTCACCCCAGAGCGGTTCTTCCAGCGGCCCGGTGTGGTAGAGCGGTTGGCCCCTTGGGAAGAGGCGATCTTCAACCGACAGACTGATCTCATCCTTTTGTCCGTTTTTCTTGCCGGGCTGATTGCTGTGCTGCTTGGCGCGCAAAGCTGGCTGGCCGGTCTCGCCGCGTTCACGCCGGTACGTCTTGGCATCCTCGCCGTCGTGCTTGGGTTCATCGGCTGGTGGGGCCAGGGTCAACTGTCCATCGTGACACCGCTCGCCGCGCTGCAAACGGCGATGGCGGGCGGGTCTTATGCCTTTCTCCTTTACGATCCGTTCTCGTTGCTGATCTGGGCGGCCGCACTCCTGGGCTTCGTGATGTGGGGGCGCGGGCTGTTCTGTGGATGGCTCTGCCCGTTTGGAGCCTTACAGGAGTTTGCGCACCACCTTGGGCGGCTTTTGCGGTTGCCCGAGATCGAGCCCTCCGCGATGTGGGACGCCCGCCTGAAGTCGCTCAAATATGTCGCCCTCCTGGGACTGGTGGCTGTTACGGTGTTCGCGCCTTCCGCAATGGACAAGGCCGCAGAGATCGAACCCTTCAAGACGGCAATCACAACGGTCTTTGTCCGCGAGTGGTATTACGTGGCCTATGCAGCTCTTTGGCTGGTGCTGGGTCTCGTCGTCTTCAAGGGTTTCTGCCGCTACCTGTGCCCGCTCGGAGCGCTGATGGCGATCGGTGGTGCCTTGCGCCTGAGGCGCTGGATTCCGCGCCGCGCGGAGTGCGGGTCTCCCTGCCAGCTCTGCCGGGTGAAATGCAATTACGCCGCGATCACCCCGAGCGGGGCGGTCCAATACTCTGAATGTTTCCAATGCCTTGATTGCGTCACCATCCATGACGACGCAGACCAATGCGTGCCTTTGATCCTGAAAGGACGCGCGACCAGTCGTGGTGTACGCAATCTCGGCCATCCCAACACGGTACCTGCCCAATGATGAAACGACGTCGCTTCCTTGCCCTCTCCGCAGCCTTTGCCTGTGCCCCAGCCCTTGCCCGTGCCGACACCTGGTCCGGTCGTGCACTGGGGGCGGATGTTTCGGTCACCTTGCACGGCCCAAGAGACATGACCCAAAAGGCCCTGGCGGATGTGCCGCGCCTGTTGATGAATTTCGAGCAGACGTTCAGCCTGTTTCAACCGACCTCGTCGCTCTCCAAGCTCAACATGATGGGGCGGTTGCGCAATCCCAACGCCTTGATGCGGACGCTGATGCAGCGCGCCGATGAGGCGTATCGCCTGAGTGGCGGTTTGTTCGATCCCACCGTGCAACCCGTCTGGGACGCCATGGCACGCGGCCGGGACGTTGCGCGGGCACGTGCTTCACTGGGATGGCGCCGCGTCTATTTCACCGATGAGATGATTGAGTTGCAGAGCGGACAGGCCCTGACCTTCAATGGCATCGCCCAAGGCTTTGCCACCGATGTGATGCAGCTGTTGTTGCGGCGCCATGGTGCCGACACCGCGCTCGTGAATGTCGGGGAACAGGCAGCTATGGGAGGGCCGTTCACGCTGGGCGTGCAGGACCCGTCTCATGGCCATATTGGAACACGGCAGCTGAGCAATATGGCCATTGCGACCTCGAGCCCAAGCGCTCTGCGCCTTGGCGAAGCGCATCATATCCTTGGCCCGCATGGACAGGAGCCGCTTTGGTCGACCGTCAGTGTCGAGGCGCGGTCGGCCACCTTGGCCGATGCGCTGTCGACAGCGGCGGTGTTCATGGATCTCAATGCTTTGCGAGATCTCAAAGCCCGGGCGAAGCTGCACCGCATCACAACGGTCGATGCCGACGGCAACGTCCAGACCCTTTGATTTTCAACTAATTGAAAATACCGGGCGCGGCACCGCGCCCGCGTCGGCAGGTCCTGCCGACCCCGTCATCGCCTTTGCGATGACGTCCGGATGCCCCAGCATCCGGGCCGCAGCGTGCTGCGGTGCGTGTCCTGAATAGGAAACGCTACGATGCGCCGACGCATCGTGGCCTCAAAAAAAAAGCCCCGCCGTTCAGGCGGGGCGTTTCATTTGCGTTTTCTGTGGATCAGCTCGCGGCAGCAACCGCGCGCTTTGTCATCACCCCGACCAGATGCGCGCGATAGGCGCCTGAGCCGTGCAGATCGGAGATCATACCATCGCCGGACGGCGCCGCCGGAACGGCATCTGCCGAGAAGTTCGACGATAGAGCCGCTTCCGCCTCGGACCAGCGGAACACGCCATCCTCGGACGCGCCGGTCACCGCAACGCGGACGCCGTCGCTGAACTTCGCCACAAACACGCCCACCAACGCAAAGCGCGAGGCGGGTTGTTCGAACTTCATGTAGGCGCCCTTCTCGGGCACCGGGAAGCGGACCTCGGTGATGATTTCACCTTCGTCGAGCGCGGTGGCGAACATGCCTTGGAAGTAGTCGTCCGCCGGGATTTCCCGCGCATTGGTAACGATGGTCGCGCCTGAGGCAAGGGCAGCAGCCGGATAGCAGGCTGACGGGTCGTTATTGGCGAGGGAGCCACCGATGGTCCCACGACTGCGGACCGCCGGATCCCCGATATTGCCCGCAAGTGCGGCCAAAGCCGGATAGGACGACGCCTCTGCCGCGACTGTGGCGTGGGTGGTGCCGCCGCCGATCGACAGGCGGCCATCATCCATGGTGCAGACGCCCTTCATCTCCGCGATTGCAGAGAGGCTCACCAGAACGGACGGCGCCGCAAGACGCTGTTTCAGCGTCGGGATGAGCGTCTGCCCACCCCCCAGCGGTTGCGCTTCGTCGGTGCCCAGTGCGGCGACCGCGTCAGCGACGGATGTGGGCCGTTGAATGTCAAAGCTATACATATCTCAAGCCCTCCTTACTGGCCGTTGATCGCTGCCCAGACGCGCGATGGCGAAACGGGCATGTCGATGTGAGAGACGTGGGTGTGACCCCCCGAGTGCAGAGCGTCGATCACCGCGTTCACCACCGTAGGCGGTGACCCGATGGCTCCGGCCTCTCCGCAGCCTTTCACACCCAACGGGTTGTGCGTGCACGGTGTCTGGCAGGAGTGGTCGACGACGTAGTTCGCCATGTGCGGCAGGTCATCCGCACGCGGCATCGCGTAGTCCATGTAGGACGCCGACAGCAACTGGCCGTTTTCGTCGTAGGCGCAGTTTTCGAGCAATGCTTGCCCGATGCCCTGAGCGATCCCGCCGTGCACCTGGCCTTCGACGATCATAGGGTTCACGACGTTGCCGAAGTCGTCGGCGGACACGAACTTTTCGATGCTGACCGCACCGGTGTCCGGGTCTACCTCGACCTCGCAAGCATAAGCGCCTGCCGGGTAGGTGAAGTTGGCCGGATCGTAGAACGCGGTTTCCTCAAGGCCCGGTTCGATGTCTTCGAGCGGGTAGTTGTGCGGCACGTAGGCAGCGAGTGTCACGTCACCCCAGGCGACCGACTTGTCGGTGCCTGCGACGGTGAACTGGCCGTCCTTGAGTTCGATGTCACTTTCAGATGCTTCCAAAAGGTGACCCGCGATCTTCTTGGCTTTGTTGATGATCTTCTCGGTTGCCCGAACCATCGCAGAGCCGCAGACCGCCAGCGAGCGGGAGCCGTAGGTTCCCATGCCGAAGGGGATCTTGGACGTGTCGCCATGGACGATATCGATCATGCTTTCGTCGATGCCGAGCATTTCGGCCACCACTTGCGGGAACACGGTTTCGTGCCCCTGCCCGTGACTGTGTGCGCCAACCATGACCGAGATCGAGCCGGTGGCATTCACGCGCACGGTGGCCGCGTCGTAGAGACCGGCGCGCGCGCCGAGTTGCCCCACGAGGTTCGACGGCGCGATGCCGCAGGCCTCGATGAAGCAGTTGACGCCCAGACCGCGCAGCTTGCCGTTCTTCTCGGACTCGGCGCGGCGTGCCGCGAAGCCCGGGATGTCCATCAGCTCTTCCATCTTGGCCATAGTGGCTTCGTAGTCGCCGGTGTCGTATTCGACGGCAACCGGAGTGGCGTAGGGGAATTGCGTGATGAAGTTCTGGCGACGCAGGGCGATGGGATCGACGCCCAGTTCGCGCGCGGCCTTGTCGATTACGCGCTCCAACTGGAACGTGGCCTCGGGACGGCCCGCGCCACGGTAGGCATCGACCGGCACGGTATTGGTGAAGACAGCCTTCACGTTCACCTGAACCGCAGGCGTCTTGTAGTTGCCCGCCATCAACGTGCCGTGCAGCCATGTCGGCACAGACGACGCGAATGTCGAGAGATACGCGCCCATGTTTGCCTTGGTGTCGGTGCGGACAGCCAGGAAGTTGTTGTCCGCGTCGAGTGCCAGTTCGATTGTGGTGACGTGGTCACGCCCGTGGCAGTCCGACATGAAGGCTTCGGACCGGGTGGACGTCCACTTGACCGGGCGGTTGCAGGCCTTGGCGGCGAAGGTGCAGAAGGCTTCTTCCGCGTAGTGGAAGATCTTCGTGCCGAAGCCGCCCCCCACGTCCGGAGCGACAACGCGCAGCTTGTGCTCCGGGATACCCAGAACAAATGCGCCCATGAGAAGACGGATCACATGCGGGTTCTGTGAGGTGGTGTAGAGCGTGTGCTCATCCCCTGCCCGGCTGTAGTCACCGACGGCAACGCGCGGCTCCATCGGGTTGGCGACCAGACGCTGGTTCACCAGTTCAAGCTTGGTGACATGCGCGGCCTTGGCAAAGGCGGCATCCGTGGTTTCCGTATCCGTGCCGAACTGCCAGTCGTAGCAGAGGTTGTCGGACAGATCGTCGTGCACCTTGGTGGCCCCGGCTTCAAGCGCCGCAGCCATATCCACGACAGGGTCCAGCTCTTCGATATCGGCGACGATGGCTTCGGCAGCATTGCGCGCCTCTTCCAGCGTGTCCGCGACCACGGCGGCGTAGGGATCGCCGACGTGACGGACTTTGCCCTGGGCCAGAACCGGGTGGGCCGGTTCCTTCATGGGCTCACCGTTTTTGTCGGTCACCTGCCAACCGCAGGGCAAACCGCCGACGCCTTCGAAATCAGCGCCGGTAAAGATTTTCACCACACCCGGCATGCCTTCGGCGGCGCTGGTGTCGATGCTGTTGATTTTGCCGTGCGCCAAATCCGAGCGCAGGAAGTGAACATAGGCTTGCCCATGTACGTTGATGTCGTCGGTGTAATTGCCGGCGCCCGTCAGAAAGCGGACGTCTTCGCGCCGCTTCGGGCTTGCGCCAATGCCATGATCCTTCGGCATGTAAGTCTCCTCCAAGTTGCGGGACGCTCATCAAGCCGGACCGGCTTCCTTCGCAAAGACAGCCCCGAACGGGGGCGGATGAGCGCAGCGTGTTCTGGTTATTCAGCAGCGACGGCGGGAACGTCCTGTCCGGACGCGGCCATGATTGCCTTGACGATGTTGTGGTACCCGGTGCAGCGACAAATGTTGCCTTCGAGGTAATCCCGGATTTCCGCCTCTGATGGTTTCGGGTTGTCCTTGAGCAGTGCCGCGGCGGACATCACCATGCCCGGAGTGCAGAACCCACACTGAAGCCCGTGGTGATCCTGGAACGCCTGCTGGATCACGTTGAGCGATCCGTCCGCATTGGCCTGTCCTTCGATGGTGCCAACCTCGGCACCGTCGGCCTCGGCTGCGAACATGGTGCAGGACTTCACCGCTTCACCGTTCACATGCACGACGCACGCGCCGCATTGGGACGTGTCGCAGCCAACGTGCGTTCCGGTCAGGCGCAAATCCTCGCGCAGGAAATCGGACAAAAGCGTGTTGCCTTTGACCTCCCGGGTGACGGATTTACCGTTCACCGTCATTGTTACGTTTGTCATCAAACTCCTCCCGTCGATGTCGTCTGTCTATGATGTTCGAATACTTGGCGCGCTCAGGAAACGAGTTTCTTGAACCAGCCCTTTTTCTTTTCGCCGCCGTCAGCCTCGGCCTCAGCGTCCGCGCTGGCTTCACCCGGGCCTTCGACCGTCTGCTGGAAATTGGCGAAGAACTGATCGGCCATCTTCTTGGCAAAGCCGTCGATGATGCGGCTTCCGAGCTGGGCCAGTTTGCCACCCACCTTGGCGTCCACTTCGTAATGCAGCTCTGTTCCACCCTCGACCGGCTTCAGCGTGACATCGGCGCCGCCCTTGGCAAAACCCGCAGCGCCGCCTTTGCCTTCGCCAGACAGCGTCAGGGACTGGCCCGGCACCATGTCGGACAGTGTCACCTGACCTTTGAACGTGGCCTTCACCGGTCCGACCTTCTGCACAACGGTCGCTTCGAAGCCGTCTTCGGGCGATCCGGTCATCTCTTGGCAACCGGGCACGCACTGCTTGAGCACGTCGGCATCGAGGATGGCGGCCCAGACCTCTTCAGGCGGTGCGGCGATGACGCGGGAATCTGACATGTGCATGGATTTGATCCTTCTTTGGAGGTCAGCCTACGGAACCGCGCCCGCGAGGCATATAAGACCAATGGCTTAACATATGGCCTCGGCCTATCTTTCCGGCGCTTGATGCGTCAGGCCGTAGCTTTCGAAAATTCCGGCAATCCTGCCATCCGAGAGGGCCGCAAAAATCGCGTCGTCGACCGAATAGCTGAGCCCGCGATAGGCAAAATGGCTGCCCGTCCCAAGGGTCCACTTGGCGCGGGCAAATCCCGGCAGCGGCGGTTCGTGAATGGAGACCCCCTCGACCGCGCCGTATTCCAGTTGCGCGCGCGGCCCCATGGCGGCCATCACCTCGCCCCGCGCCAGCGCGTCCATCGCCTCGGCCATGGTGGTGTAGCGCCGCACCCCGGCTGCGGTCTGACCGCCCGCGAAACTGGTCAGATAGAAATCGGCAATCGAGTCGTTCTCGACCGCGACGGTATCGATCCGGAAATAGGCCGGGACCGGACCGCCATCGGGATAATGTTCTTCCGCATAGGCGATGGCGATACTCTCGGTCATGTATTGGCCCGTGAAGACCACCTGTTCGACCCGGCAATTGAAGGCGCTGTCGTATGGCACGCGCATCATCACGTTCGACACCGCGCCACCGATGATCGGACCGCGCCAGATGTTGTTGCGCAGATCGGCTTCGAGGTTTTCGCCCGAGGCCACGAAGTTAAAGCGCGCGTTGACGCCCAGGTCCTCGGCGATGATACGGGCGATCTCGATGTCGATCCCGCGCGGCGTGCTGCCTTCTTGCCAACTGTAGGGCGGGTAGTCCTCGTAGACCGCAAAGGTCATGTAGCCGCGATCCATGATCTGATCGATGTCCTGACCGACGATGTCGCGGCTGGCGTTTTGCGGTTTCGGCTGCGGAACGTGATCCGCGCAGGGATCGCTGGCATAAACGGGAGACGCGGCGGTCAGCGCCGCCGCAATCACCCCGAGGATCGTCGCACGAATACTCGAACGCATGGTGGTCAGTTCGCCGCTGACAACCCGATTGTCAGCGCCTCGGCGGCCCGGGCATAGGCCTCTTGCGTGCCATCGATCAACGCAGCGGCGCGGGATGCGGCGCTGTCGGCAATCGGTGCACCGGACAGGGTTTCGATCCCCTGCGCGATCTCGGTCAGCCGCGCCTTGAGCGCATCTGCGTCGGCATTGCTGGGATCGTCGGCATAGCCCGCGATTTCGTCGCGCATGGTCTTGAGTTCATCCGCGACCTCTTCCATCGAGGCGTCGTCTGGACGGGTCTCGATGTAGGTGCGGATCGCCCACGCGGCGTCCTGGCCAAGGAGTTCCCCGAAGGCCGGCATCTTGGTGATGCCGTTCTGGGTGTAGCCGTAGATGAAGCGCTCCATGTACCATTCGTCGCCGTATTCCTCTGCCTCGAGGAAACGCAGATCGGGAGCGAGCCCGCCCGAGATGACTTCGAGCCCGTGGCACCGCGCACAGTTCTGGTTGTAGCCCGAGGCACCGATGCTTACGGCAAGCGCCCAGACATCTTCCCCCACCGCTTCCGCGCGGTACGGGTTTTCGGTCAGCCACTCTTCGCCGGTTTCCGGCAGGCCAGTCGTGTCGACCGCCTGTGGAGCAACATCGCCATGCGCGTAAACAAAGGTCGCGGTGGCTGCGACGGTCAGCGCGGCCAGCGTTGATGTCAGGGTTTTTGCAGTCATGGGGTCCTCCTCGGGCACGACTTGAGTGTCTTGTCGGGTTTCTATCCCGAGGGTGTGGGCCGGGGTATTGGACTTTCGTGGCGCGATAGGGCGACGCAGGCGGAAATGACGTCAGACAATGGTCGTATTTCGTCCAAAAACCTGACCTGCATAGTCACCTTTATGGGAGGATCATACATGAGGCGACTTGCGCTTTTGGCGGGCGTGTTCACCAGTATCTTCGGCTGCGCTGTGGCGACGGATGCGGCCGCCGAGACGGAGGTAGTGATCCACTACATCAAGCAAGAGGTCGCACCTCCGCCGACATTGTCGAACCTCGACCCGATCCCCGAAGACCTGGGGTTGAGGGGTGCCGAGCTTGGCCTTGAGGACAACATCACGACCGGACGGTTCCTGGGCCAGTCATACGAGCTGTCCGTCACGCGGGTGCCCGAAGACGGGGATTTCGTCGCCGCAGTTGAGGCCGCCCTGGCGGAGACCGACCTCTTGGTTCTCGACGCACCGGCGGATCAGGTGCTGACTGCGGCGGATATACCTGCAGCGGCAAGCGCCCTTATCTTCAATGCAGGCGCTGCAGATGTCGCGCTGCGGGCGGACGCCTGCCGTGCCAATGTGCTGCACACGATCCCGTCTTATGCCATGCGCGCCGATGCGTTGATGCAGTTCTTCGTGAAACGGCGTTGGACCGAGATCGCGCTTGTCGAAGGTGAACGTGCGGATGATCAGGCCTGGGCCGACACGATGGAGGCTTCCGCGCGTAAGTTCGGGCTGTCATTCGGCGCGCGGAAGACCTGGGCGTTCGACGCCGATATGCGTCGGAACGCGGCGCAGGAAGTGCCGGTGTTCACGCAGGAGCTTGGCGACTATGACGTCTTGCTCGTCGCGGACGCGGCGGATGATTTCGCGCGCTACATCTCGTTCAACACGTGGCAACCGCGCCCGGTGGCGGGCTCCGAAGGATTGCGCCCCGTCGTCTGGCACCGCGTGGTTGAACAATGGGGTGCGGCGCAGCTTCAGTCGCGCTTCACCGAACTCGCCGGACGCGACATGAAAGACCGTGACTACGCTGTCTGGGCCGCCATGCGCGCGATTGGAGAAGCAGTGACGCGCACCGGCGCCGCCGACGCCGCGACACTGCGGGAGTACATGCTCTCGGACGCGTTTGAATTGGCGGGCTTCAAAGGCCGGCCCCTCACCTTCCGCGCGTGGAACGGGCAACTCCGCCAGCCCATCCCTCTCGTTCACGAACGCGCGCTGGTCGCGCAAGCACCTCTGGAGGGTTTCCTGCACCAGCGCACCGAACTCGACACGCTGGGCCTTGATGAACCCGAGAGCGGTTGCTCTGCCTTTGGAAACTGACTTTCTTCTGGCTTCAAATATCCCGGGGGTCCGGGGGCTGGCCCCCGGGCGTTACGTACAACACAAGGACCGACACCGATGAAACTGCCGATCCTCACCACCTGCGCCGCGCTTCTGTGCTCAGCCGCATGGGCAGACGAGATTTGGGTGACAAACGAAAAAGACGACACGATCAGCGTAATCGACATCGAAACGCTGGAAGTGGTTCGCACGATCGAAACCGGCGAACGCCCGCGCGGGATCACGTTTTCGAAGGACTACTCCGTCGTCTATATCTGCGCATCCGACAGCGACGCAGTGCAGGTCATGGACCCGGAGACGGGCGAGATCCTGCATGACCTGCCGTCCGGCGAAGACCCCGAGCAATTCGTTCTCCACCCGGACAACCGGCATCTCTACATCGCCAACGAAGACGATGCGATCACGACCGTGGTGGACACCGAGACGCGCACGGTGGTGGCGCAGATCGACGTCGGCATCGAGCCCGAGGGCATGGCCGTCAGCCCCGACGGCAAGATCGCTATCACCACGTCCGAAACCACCAACATGGCGCATTGGATCGACACCGACACGCAAGAGCTCTTCGCCAACACGCTTGTCGACTCGCGGCCCCGGCACGCGGAATTCATCAAGGACGGCACCGAGCTTTGGGTGAGTGCCGAAATCGGCGGGACGATCAGTGTGTTCGATGTGGCCACCCAAACGGAAAAGGCCAAGATCGATTTCGAGGTCGCCAATATCCATCCCGACCGGGTGCAGCCCGTCGGATTTGAATTCACCACCGGCGACACACATGCCTTCGTCGCGCTCGGGCCGTCGAACCACGTGGCCGTGGTCAATGCCGAGACCTACGAAGTGGAAGATTACATCCTCGTCGGCCGCCGCGTCTGGCACATGGATTTCAACCGCGACCGGTCGCAGCTTTTCACGACGAATGGCGTGTCCGGCGATGTGACCGTGATCGATGTTGCCAGCCGCAAGGCGATCAAGTCCATCAAGGTCGGCCGCTTTCCCTGGGGCGCGGCGTTCCGGCCAACGGACTAACCCATGTCGGTCGGACAGGCTTGTCCGACCTGACCCGATCTTCACCAACTCAAAGGAAATCCCATGAGACATGCTTTCTTTGCCGCTGCGGCTGTTGCCCTTGTCCCCGCACTCGCACTGGCCGATGGTGCTCCGCGCGAAGACTGGGGTCGGGCCGGTATCCTCTCCTCGGCCAACAAGGCAGAGCTTCCGCCGATTACGCTGAGTTCCGGCATGCCGCTCTCCGACGCGCCCTGGGTGCTGACATCCGGCACTTATTACGAGTTCGAAATCGAAGGTGACGGATCGGCCGAGCTTGCGCTGGAAGGGTCGGAATTCTTCCGGGCGATCTGGATCGACGAGATTGTTGTCAACGATCTGGAAATCCGGCCGCTCGGACTGAATTCCATCGAATTCGATGACGCGGGGACGATGGAGATTGGTTTCGTGGCCATCAAGCCAGGCAACTATTTCCTACGCATTCCAGGCTCCACCGGCGAGACTCAACGGATCGATATCACTATTGAATGACGGGGGATTGCGCCGCTTCGCGTCGCGGTGGCGCCAGCGGTGCAGATCGCGCCCTTGTCGAAGACCGGCTTTCCCTGCGCCGCGGCTTTGGCATATTTGTGAAAAGAAGAAGCGGATGCGTGCCGCGTTATGTGAGGACTGATCCTTGGCCCTGAGCGTGTCCGGCCTTTCCTATGCCTACGGGTACAAGCAGGCGCTGACCGATGTCGGATTCGACGTGGCGACGGGGCAGTTTGCGGCACTGCTGGGCCCAAACGGGGCTGGGAAGTCGACCCTTTTTGCCTTGCTGACGCGGCTTTTTGCGACACAGGCCGGCACGGCGGTGATTGCGGGACATGATGTGAATGCGGCCCCCCTGAATGCGTTGGCGCAGCTGGGGGTGGTGTTTCAGCAATCGACGCTCGATCTGGACCTCACGGTTCAACAGAACCTGCGCTATTTCGCAGCGCTGCACGGCTTGTCCGGGCAGGACGTGGACGCGCGGATTTCAGCGGCGCTTGGGCGGCTCGACATGGCGGAACGGGCCAACGAAAAGGTGCGCGGACTGAATGGCGGGCATCGGCGCAGGACCGAGATCGCCCGGGCGCTGCTGCATGAACCGAAGGTGCTCTTGCTGGACGAGCCGACGGTCGGGCTGGACGCGCCGACACGGGCGGCCCTGGTGGAATACGTTCACGGGCTGTGTTCGGAGATGGGCGTGACGGTTCTCTGGACGACCCATCTGACCGACGAGGTCTGGGACGATGATCAGGTGATCCTGCTGCACCGGGGGCGCGTGCTGGCCGACGGGCGCTGCGGCGAGTTGCGCGGCATGCGGCCTTTGGCCGAGTATTTCGCCGAGATGACGGAGAGGCCTGCATGACCGCGCGACATCTGTGGATCGTGATGCGCGCCATCGTTTTGCGCGAAGCCTTGCGGTTCGTGCATCAGCGTGAGCGGTTCGTGGCGGCGCTGGTGCGACCGCTCGTGTGGCTTTTGGTCTTCGCAGCCGGGTTCCGCGCCGCGCTGGGGTTGTCGATCACGCCGCCTTACCAGACCTACATCACCTACGAGACCTATATCGTTCCGGGCCTGTGCGGGATGATCCTTTTGTTCAACGGAATGCAGTCGTCGCTGAGCCTCGTCTACGACCGGGAAATGGGGTCGATGCGGCTTTTGCTGACCGCACCCGTGCCGCGCTGGTGGCTCTTGTTCTGCAAGCTGCTGGGAAGCACGATCATCTCCATCCTTCAGGTCTACGCGTTCCTGCTCATTGCGTGGGTGTTCGACATCACTCTGCCCGGTTGGGGGTATCTGGCCGCCCTGCCCGCACTGGTCCTGGCGGGGCTGATGCTCGGCGCACTTGGGCTGGCGCTGTCGAGTTTCATCAAGCAGCTGGAGAATTTCGCAGGCGTGATGAACTTCGTCATCTTCCCGATGTTCTTCCTGTCTTCGGCGCTTTATCCGCTGTGGAAGATGGCGGAAAGCTCTGAGCTCTTGCACGACATCTGCGCGGCCAATCCGTTCACCCATGCGGTGGAGTTGATCCGCTTCGCCTTGTATCTCGATTTCAACGCGATGGCCTTGCTGTGGACGGCGCTGGCGACACTCGCTTTCATGGCGCTGGCGCTCTGGGGCTATGACCCCGCGCGGGGGATGATGACGCGCAAGCGCTGAACTACGACCATGCGGCGGGTGATGTATTGATATATTCGTGCTATGTCTTTCCGCATGAAACCACATTTGATGCTCGCCACCTGCGCCTTTGCGCTCTCTTTCACTGCCGCGTCGGCTGATCCGGAAGACGACGATCCGGGCGGGGTGCTCAACCCGGACGAGATGACATGGCAGTCTTTCCTGCAACGCGCGGAGGATGGCGAGACGGACATGGTTTTGTGCTCGACCGGATATATGCTGACCAAGTCCGGCGACCACGCAGCTGCACGAATGCTGTTCAAGAACTGCGCCGAGGCCGGGTATACCGGGGCGATGACGTGGATGAGCCAGCTCGACAACAACGGGCTCGGCGCGGAATACAATCCCGATGCCAGTGCCGAATGGGACCGGCAGGCGGCAGAGCTTGGCGACCGGGTCGGCAAGTTCAACCACGGTGTGAACCTGATGCGCGGGCACGGAATCGCGCGGGATGAAGTGTTGGGCCGGAAATATATCGACGAAGCGGCGTCCGAAGGGCTCGTCGTTGCGCAGCGCCTGCAAAGCGCAGGCTACGACCTCGACGAAATCACGCCCGATGCCGACAACTGGAAATACGCGCCGTCGTTTTAAGAAGCGGGCTTCAGCGTCGCTGGTTGACCGGAGAGGTGCAGACTGCGGGTCGCGAGGCGCTCTGCCTCTGACTTGGCGTGGGTGACGAGAAGCGTCGCCACGTTGCGCTTGGCGCGAAGGGTTTCGAACAGCGTCATCATCTCGTCCGCGAGCTCGGCATCCAGGCTGACGAAGGGCTCATCGAGAAGCAGAAGGTCGGGGTCGCCCGCAAACGCACGCGCCAGCGACAGGCGCCTTTGCTGACCGAGGGAGAGCTGGTTCGGGAAGGCGGAACCGCGCCCCTCCAATCCAACCTCCTCCAAAGCGATATCAATGGCTTGGGAGGACAGCTTCAGGGGAATTCTGAGGTTGTCCGCAACTGTCCGCCACGGCATCAAGGTGGGCTCCTGAAACACCATCGCGATACGATCCGGTCGGCGGACATGGCCTTCAAACCGGTCCTCAAGTCCTGCGATGATCCGCATCAGTGTCGTCTTGCCGACACCGGATGGACCGGTCAAAGCAACCGTTTCACCCGAATTCAGACGCAGATCGATGTGGCCAAGCACCGGCTTTTCGTCAAAGCGCATGCCCTGCAGGGACACGGCAAGAACCGGCGGTGGAAGAACCGCCGGTTCCGGTGTGGCGCGATCGCTCACCAGTTTGAGGGTCGGTTTGCCCACCACAGTTCAGCTTCCGGGCTGAACGAACACGCCCTCGGGAAGGGTTGTGGCCGAACCGATGAGCTTTTCGCCACCTAGCTCTGCCATCAGGGCCAGCATCCGCCCGGCGGCTTCTTCATCGACGGGTGCGTCGGCCGGGATGCCCGCACGGAAGCCGGCTTTCAGGGCTTCGAACTGCGCATCGTTATTGGCCTTCATGCGCGGGCGCAGACGATCCCATTCGGCGTCCGACGTTGCCAGCAGGTCCTTCGTTGCACGGCTGGCTGCGGCCAATCCCTGAACCAGCTCGGGATTGTCGCGCAGCATCTCGCCCCGCATCACGTAGCCCAAAAGCGGTGTCTCGGGATCAAGGCCCAACTCGCGTGCAGCGGTGTCGACCGTGATCAGGGGCTTCATCCCGCCCGCTTCCATCTTGGCGAGGAAGTGCCAGAAGTTGATCGCGCCATCCAGTTCGCCCTGCAATGCGGTCTTGAAGATCAGCGGCGGCGCGCCGAACACCTGTTCGGTCTCAGCCGCGAGGTCCATCCCGTGGACCTTGTCCGCATAGGCCTGCAGGATCAGCCAGCTTTTGTCGAGCGGACCACCGGCGATGCCGATCTTCTTGCCCTTCATATCCGCAAGCGATGTTGCCGGGTTGTCGCTGGACACCATCATGGCACCGACGGCCTTGGAATACGGGATGAAGATGTAATCCTTGCCCTCGGCCCGCTGACGCGCGACCCAGAGCCAGTCGGAGACGATCACGTCCGCCTCTCCGCCCTGAAAGGCGACTTGGGCAGCGGGTCCACCCGCGACACCCTGCACCTCAAGCTCGAACCCGTTGGCGGCGTCGAAACCGTTATGCTTGATGCTGTCGAGTTCCCAATTCACGGTGCCGTATTCCAGAACCGCGGCGCGCAAAACCGGTGTCTCTGCGACGGCGGCGGTGGCACAAAGAAGAAGCGCGGCCGATGCCGCGCGGATGGTGGAGATAAAGCTCATTATGTCCTCCCAAAATGGCTGCGGACACAGTAGCAGCGGCGTTTTCCGCGAAAATACGACCAAAGGATGTGGCCCAAGGTCGAATGGCTTGATGTGGATCATATTGGCGGCGCGCGCAGGTTCCTACGGTGACGCAGCTTTTTGAAGGAGACCACCCGATGCATCGTTTTGCCCTTATTGCCGCTGCCAGCTTTTATGCCGTTCCGGCCATTGCCAGCGAAACCACGTTCCAGCAGGTCAAGATCGACGCGGGCGAGACGCTCTTCGAAGCGGAATGCCGTCGGTGCCATGCGGTCGATGCCACGGGTGACTCATACGGCCCGCCGCTTGAGAACATCGTGGGCCGTGGCGCGGGCACTTACGAGAACTACGATTATTCGATCGCGCTCGAAGCGTCCGGGATCGTCTGGACCGAAGCGGCGCTGCGGGCCTGGATGGAAGACAATGCGGGCTTCATGCCGGGCACCAAGATGCGCCATGTCGGTATTGCAGACCGCACTGTTCAGGATTTCATCCTTGCCTACCTCGTGTCGATCACCACGCAGGACAATTCCGCGATTTCAGAGTAATCAGCGCACGGATCATTCTATGGTGAGAACCGGCAGCCAGTGGCTGTCCGGTTCTCCGGGTTCGAGATCGACCTCGCGGATGGGGCGCAGGTTTCCGGCCTCTGGCGGAACCGACAGGACATCCATGTTCATCTCGTGCAACCGACCCACGAACCGGCCATCGGCGGATGGTTCAAGCTGGTAGTACACGCCGTTCCACATATCGATCCCGTATTCACCGGTACCTTTCCACAGGAATAGGAAGTCGTATTCGAGGTCGGTCAGATCAGCGCTGGTATTCCGCGCGATCTCGTACGGGTACGGCACGTGGCACCATGTTTTCTCGGGCCCATCAAGGCACTTGAACGGGCGCATCGACAAGAAATGGTCAGAGAAGGGTTCCGATGCCATATCAACGGCATAAGCGCCATCTTTGACGTCAATATCGGCGATGTGAATCCGGTCCCCGCCAACGCTTTCCAGGAATACGGCATGTCTTCCGTCAGACAGCGACTGGGCAAAAACGGGCGCGCCGAGCACCACCATGAAGATCGCCAAGATATGAAAGATTTGCCGCACCTTCGCCTCCGGAGCAATTCGATTCTCCTAGCGAAGCGCTTTGCGGCAAGGGGCTGTCAAGGGCGTATTAGTCTTACGACCCAAGTCGCGTACAACAACTCTTTGTCATCCCTATACTGACGGCGAGCGTCAAGCTGCGACTTGCCAGCAGCTGGACCCGCAGACCCGTATGTTCATGGGAGGAACAGAATGAACAGATTTGTCGCAGCCGTCACAGCCAGCATCCTCGCCGCTTCCGGCGCGTTTGCAGCCGGTGTGACCGAGGAAATGATCGCCAACGATCAAACGATGACCGAACAGGTCGTCACAAACGGCATGGGCCGCCATCTTCAGCGCTACTCGCCGCTTGAAACGCTCAACAAGGACAACGTGAGAAACCTTGTCCCGGCGTGGGCCTTCAGCCTTGGTGGTGAAAAACAGCGCGGCCAGGAAACACAGCCGCTTGTCTATGACGGCATCATGTACATCACCGGGTCCTATTCGCGCCTCTACGCGATCGACGTCGAATCCGGTGAAGAGATTTGGCAGTACGACGCACGCCTGCCCGAAGGTATTCTGCCCTGCTGCGACGTGATCAACCGCGGCGCGGCGCTGGTGGGTGACAAGGTCATCTTCGGCACGCTCGATGCGCGCATCGTGGCACTGGACGCCAAGACCGGCGACGTCGTCTGGCGCGACAAGATCGGCGATTACAAGGCGGGCTATTCCTACACCGCCGCGCCGATGATCGTGGGTGATCTGGTCGTCACCGGCAACTCCGGCGGCGAGTTCGGGATCGTGGGCTCCGTTCAGGCGCGTAATGTCGACACCGGTGACCTTGTTTGGGAACGCCCGATGATCGAAGGCCACATGGGCACGCTCAACGGCGAAGAAAGCACCATGACCGGCACGCTCAACGCGACATGGCCGGGTGATATGTGGAAAACCGGTGGCGGCGCCACATGGCTGGGCGGCTCCTATGACGAGCGCACCGACACTATCATCTTCGGCGCGGGCAACCCTGCCCCGTGGAACAGCTGGCTGCGCGACGCGGGTCAGATGAACGACGGCACCGGCGACAACCTTTACGCGGCCAGCCGCGTGGGCATCGACCCGGCCACCGGTGATATCAAGTGGCACTACCAGACCACGCCGCGCGAAGGCTGGGACTATGACGGTGTGAACGAGGTCGTGGCATTCGACGCGCGCGACGGATCGCAGCGTCTGGCAACCGCCGACCGGAACGGCTTTTTCTATGTCCTGAACGCCGAAGACGGCGGCTTCATCAGTGGCACGCCCTTCGTGAAGGACATCTCCTGGGCCGAAGGCATCGACGAGAACGGTCGCCCGATCTTTGTCGAGGACAACCGTCCGGGCGATCCGGCTGCGGCAGCCGACGGCAAGAAGGGTGACGTGATCTTCGCCTCCCCGTCCTTCCTTGGCGGCAAGAACTGGATGCCGATGGCGTTCTCGCAGCGCACCGGCAACTTCTACGTGCCGTCCAACGAATGGGGCATGGATATCTGGAACGAGCCGATCACCTACAAGAAAGGCGCGGCCTATCTTGGTGCGGGCTTTACCATCAAGCCGAACTACGAAGACCATATCGGTTCGCTCAAGGCGATCGACCCCGACACCGGCGACTGGGTCTGGGAATACAAGAACGACGCGCCTCTCTGGGGTGGTGTGATGACCACCGCTGGCGGCCTCGTGTTCTTCGGCACGCCGGAAGGCAAGTTCATCGCTCTGGATGACGAGACCGGCGAAGAACTGTGGTCGTTCCAGACCGGCTCCGGCATCGTCGGTCAGCCGATCACCTGGGAACAGAACGGCGAACAGTACGTCTCGGTCATCTCCGGCTGGGGTGGCGCGGTTCCGCTCTGGGGTGGTGAAGTGGCCAAGAAGGTCAACTACCTGAACCAAGGTGGCACCCTCTGGACGTTCCGCCTGCCGAAAGAGCTGGCATCGGCCAACTGATCACTTAGGGACAGTGATGATTGGGGGGGCGCGCCGACAGGCGCGCCCTTTTTCTTGCGACCTCTGACAAGGGCGCGCATACTCATCTAATATTTCATGGATTTTTTCGAAGCATTCTTCGAGGCGTTCCAGCATGGACATCTTCCGAACGAGCAAAAAGTCGAGCTCCAAAAGTCGCACCACGCGGAAGAGCCCGCCTGATATCACCTCACGATCGGACGTGCCGCGCGACCCGGTTCCGGACTTTTATACCGAAACCGCCGTACAACTTAGCCTCTGCGCCTACACAAATGATCCGGCCAAAAGGGGCAAGGTCTTGGAAGGATTGCACGCCAAAGACTATTCAAAGCTTCAAGACCGACGCAGTGGCACGGCCCATGGATATGCCTGCATTATTGACCGTCGGGCCTGGCTCTTCTTTCGCGGATCCGACGAGATTCGGGACTGGGTGGCAAACCTGACTTTTTTACCGAAAGAGGGTGTTCATCGGGGCTTCGTTCAGGAGTGGGAAAAACTTGCTCCTGACGTTTTTGACTGGCTCGTTCAACACGAAGGTCACTACGATGACATCGCAACGACCGGTCACTCTTTGGGCGGTGCAATCGCGGTGTTGTGCGCGCGCGACGCCTTTGACAGATATCCCGGCACCATCGCGCAAGTCATCACCTTCGGCGCTCCACCCGTCTTCTTCAATTTCGAAGCAAATCGCTATGCACAACGGAAATTGCCGGACGAACTGGGCGCAGAAAGCCTAAGATATCGCAATCTGCGTGTGATACACCGAAACGATATTGTCACTTCCCTGCCCGGGATAGCCGGCCTTAAACATGTCGGAGATATTCTGCCCCTTGGTGGTGAGGGATTGTGGGGTCGTCTCTTTGGTTTTCTGAGGAGGGCCGATGCAAAACTCGGCGCAACCCTTCCGACATCGATGGAGTCCAATCACCGGGTCTTCATTTCCATCGGCAAAGCTTCTCCTACCGACACCATCGAGAACCTACCTGCATCCGACCGAATTCTTGGGTCCAGGCCGCCAGAACGTCAAACCATGCTCCGCGCCCTTACACTTGTGACTATGCCAGTCTGGCTTCCTTTCATCGGAGCATACCTGATCGTCGTTTTTGTCATTTCGGCCCTACATCTCGGCGACAGTGTTCGAAACCATTTCAAAGAACGATACTACGACATTCTGGTCGAGGATCGCGATCCCTACTCTGCGGGATGGGTTCATGATTTGGGTGGTTGAGAGCTAGACTTTGATACAGGTCTCGAACGCTGCTCAACGTGAAACAAGCGCAGACCGATCTCGGCTATCAGCAGGTACGGCAGGAAAAACGCAAAGACCTGGATCTGATCGAACAGCCCGGTGAATGCGTCGTTTGAAGCCGCACCGTCGGTGAGGGCGTACCAGATCACGTAGTGCATGCGGTAAATCCACGAGCCGACCGCAAGGATGATCAACCTCACGGCCCAGCGGAAGTGGCGCTGCCTGTCTTTCTCGATGGCGAAATAGACGGTGTTTGCGGCGGCGAGCATGATCAGGACGCCGTAGATCGCGAACCAGACATCCATCCAGCGCCCGCCGATGGTGCCGGTGAGTGCGATGTAGCCAAGCCCTCCGATCCCCGTAACAACAGCTGCCACGAACAAGGTGTACCCGCCCCGGCGGTGCATTCGGGGCCAACGCCGTCGCACGATCGGCAGGGCCTGCAACGGTGCACCGATGGTCAGAACCGCGCCTGCCACCATATGCGCCGCGAGGCTCGCGTTTGCCACCGTGGCGTTTTCCGTGAACACCAGCGACAGGTCTGTCGGCGCGTCCGACAACAGACCCTGCACGCCCAGTTGCGCCGAGTAGGCGACAAACCACAGCGTGTTTATCGCAAGGATGAGCAGAGCGATCGTGGGAACGATAGGGCGCATGGGGAGCAGTTAGCGTGCCGTACCATTCGCGCCAGTTGCGACAGTCTAGGCCGCAACCGCCCCGCGCGCGTTGAAGACATGGGTGCGAATCGCCGGGCTGACACCGATCAACAGCAGCCCGATAGAAAACAGACACCAAATGGCGGGCATCTCGTACGGGTTTCCGGTCAAGATAGAGGCAAGGAACGGTCCCGCCGTGGCGTGAAACAGGGCGAACCGCCACGCGCCGTAAACCAGCGGCAAGAGAAACGCCGCCGCCATGTAGGCCGGGAATTGCACCGGAATTCCAATACCGCGCCAGAGGTCGTTCAGGGGCACTTGCCAGCCGATATGCCACTCGCCAGACACCAGACACCACTGTGCGGCGCACAGGATGTCGCCCGCTTGGCACGGACCAACCGCATCAAGCGGAACCAGGCGCAGCAGCAAAAACCCGGAAGCAACAGCGCAGAGCCCGTACACCAAACGGCGCATTTGGGGACTGACGGCCACAGGTGCGATCGCCATCGCAAAAGCGTTGATGAAAAAGGGCTGGAACGCGATGTGCAGGTAAGACAGCTGCGTGACGATACGATTGCCCGGCTCGCCACACTGATCGACAACGCCGTATCCGACGGCCTGCAACCCCTCCATCGCCGTGAAGTAGCCTATTGTCAGCCAGATCGCCTTGGGCTCGCCGCGCAACGCCGTGTAGATCGTCGCGCCTCCGCCGATCGCCACCATCGCCACCGAGGCGCTTTCACTCCAGCACATGCGATCACCTTCCCATTGGGAGGTTGAGTTAAGCAAACCAGCCCGCCGCCTGTCACGGGAAATCGGCGCGTTGACTAGGTGCGGTTTTTGCCGAGGTGCTTTTTGAGGGCACCCGCGTTCTTTTCGCGGCGCCCTTTATAGGGGTTCTTGTCCCCCTGCCCGCGCATCGTCAGGCGAATGGGCGTGCCTGGCATGTCGAAGTCCTCGCGCAGCCCGTTCACAAGATAGCGGCGGTAGCTGTCGGGCAGTTTGTCGGGATGCGAACACATCACAACGAAGCCGGGCGGTCGCGTCTTCGCTTGCGTCATGTAGCGCAGCTTGATCCGCTTGCCCTGCGGCGCGGGCGGTGGGTGTTGTTCCAGCATTCCGGCAAGCCAGCGGTTGAGCTGCGCCGTCGTGACCCGGCGGTTCCACACATCATGCGCCTTGAGGATGGCCGCGTGCAGACGGTCGAGGCCGCGCCCCGTCTTCGCCGAGACGGTGACGAGCGGCGCACCGCGCAGCTGTGGCAGAAGGCGGTCAAATGCCTCCTTCAACTCGCGCAGCTTGTCCTGCTTGTGCTCTTCAGCGTCCCATTTGTTCACCGCGACCACCACCGCACGACCTTCGCGTTCCGCCAGATCGGCGATGCGCAGGTCCTGGCTTTCGAACGGGATCGCAGCATCGAGCAATACGACCACCACCTCGGCGAACTTGACCGCGCGCAACCCGTCCGAGACCGAAAGCTTCTCCAGCTTTTCCTGCACCTTGGCCTTTTTGCGCATGCCGGCCGTGTCGAAGATGCGCATCGGGACGCCGTCCCACTCCGTCTGCACGGAAATTGCGTCGCGGGTGATCCCCGCCTCTGGACCGGTCAGAAGGCGGTCTTCGCCGATGATCCGGTTGATCAGCGTCGACTTGCCTGCGTTGGGTCGTCCGACCACCGCGATTTGCAGTGGCTTCGCGGCTGTGATCGGGCGCGGCGCGTCAGGATCATCGTCTTCGACATCCACCTCGGTTTCGGGCGCATCTGCCTCGGCGCGCTTGTCGAACTCATCAGCGATCGGCTGCAAAACGGCGTAAAGCTCTGGCATGCCCTCGCCATGTTCGGCTGACAATCGCAGCGGTTCGCCAAGCCCAAGGGCGTAGGCTTCCAGCACGCCCGCGTCTGCCGCGTTGCCTTCGGCCTTGTTTGCACCAACAATCACGTGATCGGCGCGTTTGCGCAGGATCTCGGCAAAGACCTCATCCGTCGGCGTGACACCAGTGCGTGCGTCGATGAGGAACAGGCAGACATCGGCCATATCGACCGCCCGCTCGGTCAGCTTGCGCATCCGGCCCGGCAGGCTTTCGTCTGTCGCTTCCTCAAGGCCCGCCGTGTCGATCACGGTGAACTTCAGGTCCCCAAGCCGTGCGGCACCCTCGCGCAGATCGCGTGTCACGCCAGGTTGATCATCCACCAGCGCAAGCCGTTTTCCGACCAGCCGGTTGAACAGGGTCGACTTGCCCACATTTGGGCGCCCGACGATGGCAAGGGTGAAGGACATGGCGGCACGCGGCTCCGGTTCAAATCAGACCGGACGCCTAACGCATTTGCCGCGCCTGCGAAAGGGGTCAGCGATAAGCGTGCAAAGTGCCGTTCTTGGAGACGACATACAGCGTGCCATTGGCCACCACCGGTCTGGTGGTTGCCCCGCTGCGGATCGGCGTCTCGGAGATTAGGTCGCCAGATGCCGGATCGAAGGACCGGATCACCCCGTCGGACGAGGCCACGATCAAGCGTCCACCGGCCATGATCGGCCCGTGGTTGGTGAAGGCCGAGTCGCGGCGGCGCTGTGGGCGTCTGACCGGTTCGTACCCCGGCAGATCGACGGCCCAAATCTGCGTCCCGTCTGTCGCGTCAAGCCGGATGAGCTGGTTGAGGTCGGACACAAGGTATACGGACCCACCGGCAGGCCATACAGGCTCAAGCGCACCGTGCTGCGCGGTCCAGAGCCGTTCGCCGGAATTGATATTGAGCGCCACGACACGGCCGGAATGATTGCCTGCGTAGACCGTGTTGCCGTCGATGACCGGATAGCCCGTGATGTCATCCACCAGCGCGATGGCGAAGCCGCGCCGCGCGCCAACGATATCGGCGCTCCACAGGCGCAATCCACCCTGACGGAACGCGCCTTGAACAGCACCGCTGCCAAAGGAAAAGACGACATGGGTGTTGTTCACGGCAGGCGGCGCCGCCCCTGCCACGTTGCCCACATCGCCCAGACCGTCGGATTCCCAGCGGACACGACCGTCCTCTTCCTCGATCGCCCAGGCCGTACTGTCGCCAGCGACCACATAGACCAGACCGCCAAACACGGTTGGCGCACCGGTGGCACCGTTCTGCAGGCGTTGCGTCCAGATCTCGGTCCCCGATGACGCATCCAGCGCGGTAAGCGTCCCGAAACCAGACGTCACGTAAAGACGTCCGTTGCTGTGCGCCAGTCCGCCAGCCAAAGCCTGACTTGCGTCATCGCGCAGCGGGACAAGGCTGTAGGTCCAAAGTGCTTCGCCATTCGTCGACGTGGCGGTCACCCGTCCGGCGCTGTCGACGGTGAACACCCGTCCGTCCGCCACAACGGGGTCGGTGATGATGCGAGCGCGGCGCTTGTCGCCCTGCCCAATTGGCGTTGACCAAACCGGTGTCAGCGTGCTGGACAGCGCCGCGTTCGTCGTACGCGACCAAGGGCTGACATGGCTTTGTGCCCAAGAGCCGTTGTTGACGGCGGCTGGGACATTTGCGGCAAGGGTCACATTGCCAAGGTCCTGCGCGTCAGGTCCGGTCTCCTGCAGAACCTCCCGCACCCCAAGCCGTTCGCCGGGCAGAATGATTTCGCGTTCGGTACATGCAGACAGCACGCTGAGTGCAAGTACGCTGGCTGCCAGAATTTTCGTTTGCACTGCCCTGCCCTCGTCTTTTTTGTCAGCCCGGTGCGCGTTGTGTCACCAATCAGGACGCCTCAAGCTCGCCCCCCAGCGCCACAATCAACTGAGATGCGCGTCGGCGCAAGCCCGGCGTGACTTCCACGTCGCTGAGAATGGCAGTCAGACGGTCCGTTGCGGCGTCCACATTGCCGGCTGCGATATCGAGAAGCGCAAGCTGTTCCTCGGCCAAGAGCCGCAACGGCGCGCCCGGCGCGGCCATCGCTTCGAAGGCAACGCGGCGTTCATCAGCGGTCATCGGATTTTCGGGTCGTGTCAGAGCTTTGAAGCTGGCGATCTGCCGGTAAATCTCGGGCAACTCGCCGTTTGTCGCAGTTTGGTTCAGTCGCTCTGCAGCCTCCGCACCCTCGCCCTGCAGGGACTGTTCCGCTGCGATCAGCATGTCGAGGACAGCCGTCGCCGCCGGTGTCGGCGCTTCGATGGCCGACATCGCCGCGACACGCTCTGCCGCGTCGTCGCTTTCGAGCGCGGCAAGAACCGCATCGCCGAACGCCTGCGCCCGTGACGCCTCGGCCGCGCGCATATATTCTCTGTAAGCCGTGCCACCAACCAGCAAAAGCACTGCGAGGACCGCAATCCAACCGTATCGCCGCATGAGCGCGAAAAGCCTGTCCCGGCGCACCTCTTCGGTGACTTCTTCAATAAAGCTGTCTGTCTCGCTCACCCGTCTGCTCCTGTCTCGGTCGCGCGTCGCGTGCCCCGGATTTGGCGCTTGTCATACAGCGGAGCGGCACAGGTGCCAAGCGGTGGTTTTTGGGCACAGATTCGGCAGGAGTTCACGTGATGCGTGGACAGCTGCTGAATTTTCACGCATGACGGGAACCGGAAAACTGCACTTAAAAGTGAACTGATCGGTTCACCTTGAAATCGGATTGACCGATGCGTAAACTAAACTAATCAGTTCACCGCACGCCAAGCAGGTCGCAGGCGTGCGGCGTTCGTAAAAGGATCGGGTCCGCCGGCCACGCCCAACAGACGAGAAGCAGAAGGTTCTTCTGATGCGCATTGTACCGATTATCACCGCTGTATTGGTTGCGGTTCTGCTGTTTGGCATTGTCATCGAACGCGACCGCCTTTTCGCCATCGTACGTGATCTGAGCCCTCGGGAAGAGGCTGTGGAAGAGGCAGTCTCGGAAGAGACCGTCGAAGCCATTGCTCCCGAGGCCGCAGAAGACGATCTGCCCGAGGGCGTTGTGCGCGTCATGGCCACGCGGTCCGTTGCCCAAGAGATCGAAACGCAAGTCCGTCTGCGCGGCGAAACCGAGGCCGCAAGAGAAGTGTCCGTGTTGTCCGAGACAAGCGGCAAGGTGATTTCAGAACCCCTGCGCAAAGGCGCCTTCGTGCAGGAGGATCAGCTCATGTGCGCTCTGGATCCCGGCACGAGTGAAGCGTCGCTGGCCGAGGCCGAAGCCCGGCTGGCCGAGGCGATTGCCCGTCGGCCCGAGATCGAGGCGCGCATTCCCGAAGCACAAGCGCGTCTTGTCGAAGCGGAAGCCAGATTACAGGAAGCCAATATCAACGCGCGGGCAGCGATGCGCCTCAGTGAAGGCGGGTTCGCCAGCCAAACCCGTGTCGCCAATACCGAAGCTTCGGTACAAAGCGCGCAAGCCGCGATTGTCAGCGCCGAAGCCGGTGTAAAGGCCGCGGAAGCCGGTCTCGACGGTCTGACCGCAACCGTCGAAACCGCCCAAGCTGCCGTGGCCCGCGCGGAGACCGAGATCGAACGCCTTGAAATTCGCGCACCCTTCGCCGGGCTGCTGGAGACGGACACAGCGGAATTGGGCACGCTTTTGCAGCCCGGTGCCTTATGCGCCACGATCATTCAACTCGATCCGATCAAGGTTGTCGGCTTCGTCCCCGAAGCCGAGGTCAATCGCGTCGAGGTAGGCGCGCGCGCCGGGGCCCGCCTGAGCAATCAGGACGACGTGATGGCGCGCGTCACGTTCCTGTCGCGCTCGGCCGATCCCACCACCCGCACCTTCCGGGTCGAGCTGACCGTTCCAAACCCAGAGCTGTCCTTGCGGGACGGACAAACGGCCGAGATCCTGATCGAAGCACAGGGCGTCATGGCGCACATCCTTCCGGCTTCGGTTCTCACGCTGAACGATGAAGGCACGCTGGGCGTGCGCACCATCGACGCGGAGTCCCAAGCGCTTTTCATGCCGGTCACCGTCCTGCGTGATGCACCGAAAGGCATTTATGTGAGCGGTCTTCCCGATCAGGTGGATGTCATCACCGTTGGGCAGGAATTCGTCACCGACGGCGTGGCGGTCGCCCCCAGTTTTGAAGAGGTCATCCAATGACCGGTATCGTCGACTGGGCCGCCGAACGCGCGCGGATGGTTCTGGCGTTCATCGCGCTGTCGCTGACGATTGGCACGGCGGCCTATGTCGGTCTGCCCAAGGAGGGTGAGCCGGACATCGAAATTCCGGCACTTTTCGTGTCGGTGCAGTTTCCCGGCATCTCTGCCGCGGACAGTGAAACGCTGCTTGTCAGGCCGATGGAGACCGAGCTAGCTGATCTGGACGGTCTGAAAGAAATGTCTGGCACCGCGGCAGAAGGCTATGCCGGTGTTGCGCTCGAATTCGAGTTTGGCTGGGACAAGACCCAGGTCATGGCAGATGTGCGCGATGCGATGAACAAGGCGCAGTCGAGCTTTCCAACGGGCGCAGAGCAATATTCGATCAACGAGATCAATTTCTCTGAATTTCCCATCATCATCGTCAACCTGACCGGACCGGTTCCAGAGCGCACGATGGCGCGGGTCGCGAAGGACTTGCAGGATCGTCTTGAATCGCTCGAACCCGTGCTCGAAGCGGGTCTCGCAGGCAACCGCGACGAGATGCTCGAAGTGATCATCGATCCGCTGAAGCTCGAAAGTTACAATGTGACGGCGGATGAACTGATCCGGGTGGTTCAGAACAACAACCAGCTCATTGCGGCTGGCGAACTGCGCAGCGAACAAGGCACGTTCTCCGTCAAGATCCCGTCGAGTTTCGATGACCAGACCGACGTCTACGACCTGCCCGTGAAGGTCAACGGCGACCGCGTCGTCACCCTCGGTGATCTGGCGACCATCAACCTCACTTTCGAAGACCGCCAAGGCACGGCCCGGTTCAACGGAGAGAAGACGCTCGCCCTTCAGGTGGTCAAACGCAAGGGCTTCAACCTGATCGACACGGCAACCCTCGTGAAAGAGGAAGTGGCGGCGGCGGAAGCAAACTGGCCGCCGGAATTGCGAGCTGCCGTCGAGGTAGGAAGCTCCAACGACCAGTCGCGCATCGTCGACAGCATGGTGCGCCAGCTCGAAGGCTCTGTCCTGACAGCCGTGGCGCTGGTGATGATTGTCGTGCTTGCGGCGCTTGGTCTGCGGGCGGCTTTGCTCGTGGGTTTCGCGATCCCGACCTCTTTCCTTCTCTGCTTTGTCTTCCTGACAGTGATGGGCGTCAGCATCTCGAACATCGTGATGTTCGGCCTGATCCTCGCGGTGGGGATGCTGGTGGATGGCGCGATTGTGGTCGTCGAATATGCCGACAAACGCATCAAGGAAGGCTCCGGCCCGATGCACGCCTATGTCGAAGCCGCCAAGCGGATGTTCTGGCCGGTGGTCAGCTCGACCGCAACCACGCTCTGCGCCTTCCTGCCGATGCTCTTCTGGCCCGGTGTGCCGGGTGAATTCATGGGCATGTTGCCCGTGACGCTGATCTTCGTCCTGTCCGCCTCGCTGGTCGTGGCGCTGGTCTATTTGCCCGTCATGGGCGGCGTGACCGGGCGCTTTTCCCGCTTGCTCGACAACGCGTCTCTGGCCTTGCAAGCCAAGCTGCCCTGGCTGGTGCGTGCGGCCATGGTGCCTGTTGTGCTGACCATGCTGTTTCTCGGCGCAATGATGCTCTTGGAACCGGGGTTCCTTTTCCCGCCCATTGGCGAAGGTCTCCTCGCGCATCTCCCGGGCGTTGCGCTGTTCCTGATCGGTTCGGTTCTGGCGTCCATCGTGCTTGACGCGGCTTCGGTCCACTGGAAGCGCACCCGCGTCGATGGCCGCCGTCGCCGCACCCTCTTTGGCTATTTCATCAAGTTCATCGCCGGCAATCCGATCATGCCGCTGGTCGCTGGCGCCGCGGTTCTGGGCTTCGTCTTCAGCGTCTTCACCTATTTCGGCGAGAACAATAACGGCGTCGAATTCTTCGTGGAGTCCGAACCCGAACAGGCAATTGCCTACGTGCGCGCGCGCGGCAACCTGAGCCTCGATGAAAAAGACGCGCTGGTCCGCCGGGTCGAGAATATCGTGCTGGCGCATCCCGGCGTGATCAACGCCTTCTCGTTTGCGGGCGACGGAGGGTTGAACACCGATGCCAGCGGCGCATCCATCCCTGGCGACACCATCGGACAGGTCCAGTTCGAAACCATCCCATGGGAAGACCGCGCCGACCGGCCAGAGCTCGATGGCGATATCGTTATTGAAGAGTTGAACGCCGCCGCGGCCCGGTTGCCGGGGATCGAGGTTGAGATCAAAGGTCTCGAACAGGGTCCTGCCAGTGGCAAGCCGGTACACCTGCGGCTCAAGGCGGATGACTGGGACACACTGCACACCGCCGCCGAAACGGCGCGGCAGAAATTCGAGACGACCCCCGGTCTGACCCTGATCGAAGACACCCGCCCCCTGCCCGGTATCGACTGGCAGATCGACGTCGATGTCGAAAAGGCCGGGCGCTACGGCGCGGACGTGGCGACGGTCGGCGCGATGGTGCAGCTTGTGACGCGCGGCATCCTCCTCGACACGATGCGGGTCGACACCTCAGACGAGGAGATCGACATCCGCGTGCGTCTGCCCGAGGAGGACCGGTACCTCTCCACCCTCGATACGCTGCGCGTGCGCACCGAGGACGGTCTTGTTCCGCTGTCCAACTTCATCAGCCGACAGCCGGTGGCCAAACTGGCCGAGATCAACCGTGTCGATCAGAAGCGGTACTTCGATGTGAAGGCGGATGTTCTGGTGGGCCTGAGCAAGGTTGTGACCGCTGGTCCCGACGGCGACCAAGTCCTCGCCATCGTTGAAAGCGCCGAAGCCGGTGCGATCACCGGATCGAACGGTGACACCTATTCGCTCTTTTCCTCAGAAACCGGCGCAACCGCCGACAGCATTCAAACCGCCATCGACGAAGGCGCGCGGCTGGTCTCAGTGAACGCCAACGAACGGATCGAGGTTTTGAACGCGTGGCTCGACACCGATCCGTTGCCGGGTGTGCAGACCGAATGGACCGGTGATCAGGAAGAACAGGCCGAGAGCCAGGCTTTCCTCGGCAACGCCTTCGCGGCGGCACTTGGGCTGATGTTCATCATTCTGCTTGCCCAGTTCAACAGCTTCTATAACGCGGTACTGGTCCTTCTTGCCGTGATCCTCTCCACCACAGGCGTACTGATCGGCATGCTAGTGATGGATCAGACCTTCTCGATCATCATGACAGGGACTGGGATCGTCGCGCTGGCGGGAATCGTGGTGAACAACAACATCGTGCTGATCGACACTTATCAGGAATACGCACGATACATGCCGCGGATCGAGGCCATCGTTCGGACGGCCGAGGACCGCATCCGGCCGGTGCTTTTGACCACAATTACCACGATGGCCGGTCTCGCGCCGATGATGTTCGGTCTCAGCCTCGACTTCTTCGGCGGCGGCTATTCCATCGACAGCCCCACCGCGCTCTGGTGGAAGCAATTGGCGACCGCCGTCGTGTTCGGCTTGGGCATCGCGACTGTCCTGACGCTCGTCTTCACCCCGTCCATGCTGGCGCTCCGCGTCTGGTTCACAACCTATGCGCTGTGGGGATTCCGTCTGCTGGCCCGTCTCGGGGGTGGTCGCGCAAGCCGCGCCGGCCGCGACTGGGCGCTGCAGCGCGCCGCTCGCAAGGTCAAATCACCCACGATCCTCTGGGACGACGACGAAACACCCGGCACGGATTACGAAGACGGCGCGTCCGGAGCGCCCAAGCTCGAAGACCTCAAGAAGGTTCTCAAGCGCAGCCGCAGCCAGGACGGAGAGCCACCGGTCCAAGCCGCAGAGTAAGCCTTTAAGAATTGGCTTGGCGTCTCAAGCTGCTTCTTCTTCCTGCATCTGCCGGTTCCAGAGTGCCGCGTAGCGACCGTTTCGCGACAGAAGCGCGTCATGCGTGCCCTCTTCGACGACCACCCCATCCTCCAGAACAACGATCCGATCGGCATCCGCGATGGTCGACAAACGGTGCGCGATGGTGATCACCGTGCGCCCCTCGCCCGCACGTTTCAACGCACCCTGGATCGACGCCTCCGTCTCGGAATCCAGAGCCGAGGTCGCCTCGTCGAGGATCAGTATCGGCGGGTTCTTCAGAAGGGTGCGCGCGATGCCCACACGCTGCTTTTCACCGCCGGACAGTTTGAGACCCCGCTCGCCCACCATCGTGTCATAGCCGTCAGGCAGCGACAGGATGAAATCGTGGATCCGTGCCGCCTGCGCCGCCTCGATGATCTCGCCTTCTGTCGCACCCGCACGACCGTAGGCGATGTTGTATCGGATGGTATCGTTGAACAGCACCGTGTCCTGAGGCACCACGCCTATCGCGTCATGCAGGCTGTCCTGCGTGACATCCCGCACGTCCTGCCCGTCGATCCGAACCGCGCCGTCGTTGACATCGTAGAACCGGAATAACAGCCGTCCGATGGTCGACTTGCCCGAACCTGACGGTCCCACGAGCGCCACGTTCTGTCCCGCACCGACGTCCAGCGTCACGCCCTTGAGGATCGGCCGCGCCGAGTCGTAACCGAACCGCACATCCTCGAAGCGCACCACGCCTTGCGTCACGTTCAAATCCGGCGCGGCGGGTTTGTCGGACACCTCTTGCGGCTGTTCGAGCAGATCGAACATCTCGCCCATGTCGACGAGGCTCTGCCGGATTTCCCGGTACACCGTGCCGAGAAAGTTCAGCGGCATGGTGATCTGGATCATGTAGGCGTTCACCATCACGAAATCGCCCACCGTCAGCGTGCCGTTCTGAACGCCAAGCGCCGCCATGACCATAACCGTGATCAGCCCTGCGGTGATGATGAGGCTCTGGCCAAAATTCAACATCGCCAAGGACGTGGCCGTCTTGATTGCCGCGCCCTCATACGCCTCCATCGACTGGTCGTAGCGGTCCGCCTCGCGCTTTTCGGCCCCGAAATACTTGACCGTCTCGAAGTTGAGCAGACTGTCGATGGCCTTCTGGTTCGCATCGGTGTCCTGCTCGTTCATCTCGCGTCGAAGGCGCACACGCCATTCGGTGATCTTGAAGGTGAACCAGACGTAAATGACGATGGTGACGAGAACGACCACCATGTACCGAATGTCGAGCAGGAACCACAGGAAGCCCATGATGAGCGTCAGTTCGAGGATCAGCGGGCCGACGCTGAACAGCATGAAGCGCAACAGGAAATCGACGCCTTTTACCCCACGTTCGATGATCCGGCTCAGACCGCCTGTCTTGCGGGTGATGTGGTAGCGCATCGACAGGCGGTGGATATGGGTGAAGGTCTCAATCGCAAGTGACCGCAGGGCGCGCTGCCCAACGCGGGCAAAGACGCCATCGCGCAGCTGCTGAAAACCGACATTCATGAGCCGCGCGAACCCGTAGGCCAGTGTCAGACCGATCCCACCCAGAAGAAGGTCGGACGCCTCCCCGCTAAGCGCATCGACCGCCTGCCCGAACAAAAGCGGTGCCATCACGTTCACGACTTTCGCCAGCACGAGACAGGTCAGCGCGATGATGACCCGTCTTTTCACCCAAGGCTTGTCGTCGGGCCACAAGTACGGTCCGACCTTGCGGATCGTACGGACGCCCGACCGACGTTCGTCGGCGGCGATTTCTGCGTCGGTCGTGATGTCTGCGGGCATTCCGGGCCTTCGTCGTAATTGTGCTTCTGCACTTAGCCCGGCGAGACCGGAAGAACCAGCGATTACCGGCCCTTGAAAAGCCCGCCTAGAATGCCCCGGACGATGCGACGCCCGGTTGTGCCCTTCAGTTCCTTGACCACCACCTTTGCCATCGCCTCTCCGAAACTGTCACCGCGACGGGCGCGGCGCGTCGGTTGCGCGGTGGACCGCCCGACCCGGGTGCCGGTATAACGGCGTCCCGCCGTGTATTCGCGCATTGCGGCATCAAGATCGGCCTCTTTCTGTTCGGCGGCCTCTGCCTCCTGCGCCGCTTTTGCAGTCCGCTCGGCCAGCATCTCAAAGGCGGAGTTCCGATCGAGCGTGTCAGCGTATTTCGTGCCCAGATCGCTGGCCCCCACGATACCGCCGCGCTCTGCCGGCGTGATCGGGCCAAGCTGTGACGAGGGCGGACGGATCAGCGTGCGTTCGACCATGCCCGGAATACCCTTGCGTTCGAGCATCGAGGTCACCGCCTCACCAACGCCCACCTCGCGGATGGCCTCTTCGGTGTCAAAAGTCGGGTTTTCGCGATAGGTCTCCGCCGCCATGCGCAACGCTTTCCGGTCCCGCGCGGTAAACGCCCGCAAAGCGTGCTGCACGCGATTGCCCAGCTGCCCCAGAATATCCTCCGGGATATCGTCGGGGTTCTGCGTGATGAAGTAGACGCCAACTCCTTTGGAACGGATCAGGCGAGCCACCTGCTCCACCTTGTCCACAAGCGCTTTGGGCGCGTCCTCGAACAGCAGATGCGCTTCGTCGAAGAAGAACACGAGCTTGGGTTTGTCCGGATCGCCCACCTCGGGCAGTTCTTCAAACAGCTCTGACAGAAGCCATAGCAGGAACGTCGCGTAGAGGCGTGGCGCGCCCATCAGCTTGTCTGCCGCGAGGATGTTGATTTGGCCCTGCCCATTGGCGTCGGTGCGCATCAGGTCTCGCAACTCGAGCGCCGGTTCACCAAAGAAATCCGCGCCACCCTGGTTTTCCAAAACGAGCAGACGTCGCTGGATCGCGCCCACGGACTGAACCGAGATATTGCCATACCGCAGCGAAACATCTTCGCGATTCTCACCCAGCCAGACCAGCATGGATTGCAGGTCCTTCAGGTCCAGCAGCGGCAGGCCCTCCTCATCGGCGACACGGAACGCGATGTTCAGAATGCCCTCCTGCGCCTCGCTCAGTTCCAACAAGCGCGAGATCAGCAACGGCCCCATCTCGGCCACCGTCGTACGGATCGGATGGCCCTGCTGTCCGAACAGATCCCAGAAGGTGACCGGAAAGCTGGTGTAAGCGTAGTCTTCGAACCCGATGGTTGCCGCGCGATCCGTGAACGGTTGATGCAGTTTGAAGTCGGCGCTGCCCGGTTTGGCGAGCCCCGACAGGTCGCCCTTCACATCCGCCATGAAGACCGGCACGCCCTGCGCGGAGAACCCTTCGGCCAGGATTTGCAGCGTCACCGTCTTGCCGGTGCCCGTCGCTCCGGCGATCAAACCATGGCGGTTCGCGTAGTCCAGCCGTAGCCACTGCTTGACCGCATAGTCCTCTCCACCGCCACCAACGAAGACACCGTTTTCCATGAGAATTCCCTTTGTCCCTGCATCTGGACTTCGAACATACAAACTTAACCTTTTGCTGCCAGTATGTTTTTGCCCGACGCAAGCTGATCCTCTGATTGCGCGGGCATCCTCCCTGTAAGACTGGCCGCGCTGCTTTGCGCGGCCTTTTTTAATTGTGAATTCACGTTTGAATTTTGCCTGTTGACGCTGTGGATTTCATTTCGTAGCGTCACCGCAATAATAGTCGGCCGGTCCGACAGGGAGTGATAAGGGGAAGATGCGTTAAAGTATCTTCCCTTTTGATTCAGGGGCTTTCACCACCACGTTACAGCGAAGCATGAAGGCGCAGCTGCGGATGTCGTGATCATTGTGACTGCAAGATTTCGCTCAACGCGCCATCAACTCTTTGCGTTTTGGCCTGACACTCCGAATGACCCATGATATCGCGAAGGCAAACCAACGCCGATCCTTCGGAGAGATTTTGATGAACAAACACCTGCTTCTTCTGGCCACCATCGCAACAGTTGGATTTGCCGGGATGTCCGCGGCGCAAGACGACACCCAAACCCCCGAGGCAGAGACGGAAGCTCCTGTATCGCAATCGGATCTGTCGGTTCTCGATACCGGTGAACCAGTTGCCGAACCTGGTGCGGACGGGCGGCAGGAAACCTACGTGCGGTCCACACATGGCGATTGGGCAATCCAGTGCCTGCCAGTGCAGGAAGGGCCCGAGCCCTGCCAGATGTACCAGCTTCTACGGGACGAAAACGGCGGCAGCGTGGCTGAGGTGAGCCTCTTCCGGCTGAACAACGGCGGACAGGTCGCTGCTGGCGGCACATTCGTGGTCCCGCTGGAAACCCTGCTGACGGAAAAGATGACGATCCGTGTCGATTCCGGTCAGGCCAAGCGGTATGATTTCTCGTTCTGCACCACCGTGGGCTGCTACGCGCGCGTCGGCTTCACCGCCGATGATGTCGCGTCTTTCCGGCGGGGCAATGCCGCCAACGTCACCATCGTCCCGGCGCTGGCGCCAGATCAGCGTGTGACTGTGACCATGTCGCTCTCCGGCTTCACTGCGGCATTCGAAGAAATCACGGCCTTGGAAGAGGCTGCGCAGCAATAAGCTGGCAAATTGCCATTTAACGAGGCGTCAGGCTTTCTGACCCCTTGTCTCGTTAAGGCCATCCAGAACCGCAATCGCAGCGCGTTCGCCGGGTGCGACCCCACCACGCCCGAGCCGCTCCATGGTGAGCGACATCGCCCGCGTCTGTTCGTCAGGTGCATCGAGCACATGCATCAAAGCATCGGCAATCGGGGCGGGACGACAGTTTGCGCCGATGAATTCAGGCACCACACGCGTGTCTGACACGAGGTTCACCAAGGTGACCGTATCCACCCGCAGCATGCGACCAATGATCTGGCGTGACAGCCAGTTCATGTCATAGGCGATCACCATCGGCGTGTTCGCAGCGGCCAGTTCGAGCGAGACCGTGCCCGACGCGGCAAGAGCAATGTCAGCAGCCGCAAAAACCGAGCGCTTCAAAATGGCGGCCCGATCCGGATCAAAGTCGGTCGGGTTCAGTATCGTGACGGGAACGGGCCACTCTTGCACGTTGCCCGTAACAAGATGTGCCGCGTTCGGAGCCACCGGAAGGACAAACCGCAAACCTGGCCTCTGCGCGTGCAGTCGTTCGATTGCCTCTCTGAAGATCGGCAGAAGTCTGGAAACCTCGCTCCGGCGAGACCCGGGAAGTACCAGGGCTACTGGGGCATCCCCCACGTCAAACGCGCTTCGAAACTGTGCGATTTCTTCTCCTGTAGCGACAGGATCGGTGACGACCGGATGGCCGACGAAATCGCACCGCATGCCTTCGGCCTCCATGTAAGGTGGCTCGAACGGCAGAAGCGCCAGCACATGATCGATGAAGCGCGCCATCTTCTTCGCGCGGCCCGGGCGCCACGCCCAGACGGTCGGCGCGACGTAATGGACCGTCCGGATATTGCTCTGCTCTTTGACGAGCTTTGCGACGCGCAGACCGAATTCCGGCAGGTCTATTGTAACGAGCACATCCGGCTTGGCAGCAAGTACCGCATCCGCCGTTTCCCGGATCCGCGCCTTCAGCTTACGATACTGGGACAGGATCTCTGTGATCCCCATGATCGAGATTTCATCCATCGGGAACAGGCTTTTCAAACCGGCCGCCTGCATGCGCTCACCGCCCACGCCATCGAACTGCACCTCGCCAGCGTGTTTGCGCAAGCCCTCCATCAGCGCCGCACCCAGCTTGTCCCCGGACGCCTCGCCCGCAACAACGAAGACGCGCATCATGCGCCCTTGTCCCGGACCCAAAGAAACAGGCCAAGCGCATCGCAGCGCGCCACTGTTTTCGCCCGGTCGAGGACCATCACGCCTCCGGCTTCGATAACAATGCCACTCAGCCCGGCGGCAGCCACGGCGTCCGGTGTGCCAAGCCCAATCGCGGGAAGGTCCGCGCGACGATCCTGTGCGGGCTTGGGCGCCTTGAACAGAATCCCACCGCTTGTCTCGGTCGCGCCGCCGGAGAGCCAGTCAGACGCGTCGCCCAGCAGACCACCGAACATGTCGCCTGCCGCGCTTATCGGAGAGGTGAAGACATCCCCTGCCCCCGCTGTGCGGTCGCGGGCGAGACGGGTCAGCATGGCATCCGTCCCTGCGGAATCCTCGCGGGCAAGCACCTCTGTCCCGCGCACCACGCAGGCCTGCCCCGCGTCGCGCGCGCCCATGGCAGAGACGGTTCGCTCGCCAAGCCGGGCCTCTATCGTGTTTTGCGGCGCGTAGGTTTTCAACGTCAGAACACCCGCCTCCGGCACCAGGTCCGGGACAAGCGTGTGCGCCGCGCGTATCTCGATCTCAGCCTCCTCGAACAGCGCCATAACGATGCGCAAGGCACCGTCGTCACCCGAGGTGAGCGCCTGTTGCAACCGCGGCACCAAGGGTGCGGTCGCCGCATCAATGCGCGACGCGTCGATGGGCGGACGTTTGATCGATCCGCAGAGGCACACGTGTGTTACACCCCGTGACCCAAGCGTCTCGAGCAGGGTTCCCAGCGTTTCAAGATGGAAGTCGATATCCACGGCAAGGCCATCCGGATGGAAGCCGTGCAGACCACAGACCAACGGCCGCTCTGCCTGCGCGTCTGCCACGATGCGCGGCAACCGGCCCTGACCACAGATCAGCGCGAGCGACATTCGTCAGCCCGGTGTGAGGAACGACCGGTCGGTGTCGCCCAGAATGAAATCGACGATGTGATGGACGTATTCGCTGTCCGTTTCCTCACCCAACCGCTTCGCGCGTTCCTGAAACGCGCCTTCGCCCTGCGCCAGCATCTGGAACGCGGCACGCAACGCAGTGATGTCGGCGCGGCTGACGCCTTTGCGTTTCAATCCAACGAGGTTCAACCCGTCCAGCCGCCCTCGATCTGCCTGCACAAGACCGTAAGGGATGACATCATTCGTCACCATGGTCACCGCACCGATGATCGCGCCGCGACCGATGCGGACGAATTGATGCACGCCCGACAGGCCACCGACGATCACGTCGTCCTCAAGAATGCAGTGTCCCGCAAGCGCGGCATTGTTCACGATGATCACGCGGTTGCCGACCTGCGCGTCATGCGCCACGTGGCAGCCCGCCATGAACAGGTTGTCGTCGCCGACCCGCGTCACGCCGCCACCGCCCTTGGTGCCCGTGTTCATGGTCACGTGTTCGCGGATACGGTTGCGGGCACCGATGACCAGCTGTGTCTTCTCACCGTCGAATTTCAGGTCTTGCGGGATTTCACCAATCACCGCGAAGGGAAAGATCACCGTGTCTTCGCCGATTGTTGTCTGCCCCTGCACCACCACGTGGCTTTTCAGAACGACCCTTGGCGCCAGCTTGACCTCGGGTCCGATATGGCAAAACGGACCGATGTCGCAGCCGACGCCGATCTCGGCGCTGTCCTCGATCACGGCACTTGGGTGGATGCGCGATGTCACGCGGGCAGATCCATCATCGCCGAAAACTCAGCCTCGGCGGCCATTTCGCCGTCCACGGTTGCGACGCCTCCGAATTTCCAGACCTTGCCTCCCGGCTTGCCCCGCAAGGTGGTCAGCCGCATCTGGAGTTGGTCGCCCGGAATGACCTTGCGGCGGAATTTGCATTTGTCGATGGCCATGAAATAGACCTTCATCTCCTTGTCAGCCATGTCCAGCGTCGTGCCGACCATCACGGCAGCCGTCTGCGCCATCGCCTCGACGATCGTGACACCCGGCATAATCGGCATGCCCGGGAAATGCCCCTGGAAATGCGGCTCGTTCATCGTGACGTTCTTGATGCCAAGCGCGGTCTGCGTGCCGTCGATCTCTTCGACCCGGTCCACCAGCAGAAACGGATAGCGATGCGGCAGGATCCGCTGGATCAACTGAATGTCGGCACGAAGAAGCGTATCGCTCATGGGGCGTCCTCTTGAAATCGGTGTGGTGTGAGTAGCAACCAGCGCTTGGCTGGGCAAGGCGTCACGGGCGCAGCGGGAGAATGTCGGCTCCATCGCCGAACCGCGCATCCACTCGCGCAATCGCCTCGTCGGTGATGTCCACTGCGTCGGCACTCAACAAGACAGCGCGCCGGTCAAGGATGGCAACAGCGCTGCTTTCGATCATCAGCTGGGACAGCACTGGCTGCGCGGCGGTCAACAACGCGCGGCGCGCTTCGTCGGTCCGTTGCCCCAGGGCGCGGGCTTTTTCGTCCTGTTCCCGTCGGAGTTGCTGGACTTTCTCGTCGAAGGCATCTGCGCGTTCGCGAAAATCCTCTTGCGGCAGGCTGTCACGCAATTCGGTAAGTTCGCGTTCTTCGGCGGTCAGTTCTGCTTCGATCCGGCGGTTCTCGGACGCGATTTCCAGACTTTCCGCCTCGATTTCGCGGGCAATTCGCTGACCAAACGCGCTCTCGCTGTAAAGACGCTCGGGCGCGATGGTCAGGATCAGGCTTTGCACCACGCCGGTGTTCGACAACCCGCCATCCTGCTGCGCGACCACCGGAACCGCGAGAAACAAAAGCGCTCCGAAGAGCGCTCCTGCGAAGGTGCAGAAAAGGTTCGGCATTTAGAACTGCGTTGAGATTGTCAGGTCGAAACTTTGGGTTTCGTCGAACTCTTCCGAACTCAAGGCTTCGCTGAAATTAAAGCGCAACGGTCCCAGTGGTGTGTTCCAGAACAGCGAAACACCAATCACCTGACGTGCCGTGAAGTCCTCGTAAAGCACGTTGGCGTTGGTTTCCTCCAGCCCCCAGAGGCTGCCGATGTCATAGAAAACGCCCGCGGAGATGCCGTACTCTTCGGGCACCGGCAGCGGGAATTCGGCTTCGAACCGCGCCACGGCGAAGTAATTGCCGCCCAGCGGATCGTTCACATCGCCGGGTCCAACCTCACGCGGTCCGATGCCACCCCCTTCGAAACCGCGCATGCGATTTGGGCCAAGCGCGAAACGATCGGTGACACGAGACGATCCGCTTGAATAGCTGAGTGCGCCGGCTTCCAGCGTGGCACGCAGGGTCACTTCATCGGACAGCACGCGCGTTTGCGCAACCGCCCGCAAGGTGGATTCGATGTAGGTGGAGTCGCCGCCAAGACCGGCAAAGTCCTGGCCGAACTCAAGCAACACACCCGCGTTCGGGTTCAGACCTGTGCGTCGCGTGTCATAGCTGTAGCGGTAGCCGACAAAGCTGTCCCACACCTCGCCCCGCGCGGCCTCTTCGCGGATGATCGAACCGACGGAGGCGTCAAGCTCCGTGATCTCGGAATAGCGCGCGCCGTAGCGCAGATTGAGGCGCCCGTTTTCGGAGACCGGGAAGGTGAACCCGGTCTGGAAGTTGCCGATGGCAGTGTCATATTCGGCGGACGCGTTATCCGTCTCAAGGTAGTTAATCGAGAAGTTGAACGCGACGTCCCGGCCAAGAAAGGCCGGTTCCCGGAAGCTGAAGCTGTAATTGGACGAATCCACACCGGTGGTCACACCAAGCGACAGCTGCTGCCCGCGACCCAAGAAGTTGCGTTCGCTGAACGTGATCGCTGCGCCAAAGCCGCTGCTGGTCGAATAAGACCCACCAAAGTTGAGGGACCCGGTCGGACGCTCCTCGACGTCAACATCGATGACGACCTGCTGTGGCGAAGACCCCTCTCGCGCCTCGACCTGCGCGTCGTTGAAGAAACCAAGGGCCCGAACCCGTTCGGCACTTTCGCGGATCTCGCGCGGATTGAACGGATCGCCTTCCACCACGCGGAACTGCCGACGAACCACCCGATCAAGCGTCGTGGTGTTGCCTTCGATGTCGATCCGCTCGACGAACACTCGCTCGCCGCGGGTCAACAGAAACTCAACATCCAGTGTCAGATCGCGGTCGTTGCGGGTCACCCGCGGCTCAACACGCACAAAGCTGAGGCCTTCGCGAATGGCCAGACGCTCCAACCGCGCGATTTCCGTTTCAACGGCGGTCGGTGAATAAACACGTCCCGACCGCAAACGGATCGCGTTCTGAAACAGGTCTGCATCCACTTCAGGCATGTCGGACGTGACCGTGACTTCGCCGAATGAGAACTGCTGCCCTTCTTCCACGTTGAACGTGATGAAATAGGCGTCCCGTTCCTCGCTCAGCTCCGCGTTCACGCCGGTGGTCCGGAAATCGACATATCCGCGCGACTGATAAAAATCGCGCAAGACCTGACGGTCGAACTGAATGCGGTCCTCGATAAACGTATCTGAGCGGACCAGCGCCCGGAAGATCCCGGCCTGCTTGGTCTCCAACACGCGCCGCAGACGCCGGTCGCTAAAGACCTGATTGCCCGCAAACCCGATCCGCTCCACTTCGGAGACACCGCCTTCGAACACTTCAAACACCAGATCGACACGGTTGTCGGAACGCCGGATGACCTTGGGTTGCACGCGTGCCGCGATGCGGCCCTGTTGGGAATAGGCTTCGGTGATCCGTGCCGCGTCCGCTTCGGCGGTCGACGGGCTGAACACACGCCGCGACTGCGACTGCACAATGGCGCTCAGGGTTTCATCATCCAGCCGTTCGTTGCCTTCGAAGGTGATGCGGTTCACCGTCGGGAATTCCACCACCCGCACCACAAGCGTGTTGCCGCGCGGTTCGATCTCGACCGTTTCGAAAAGACCCGAAGCAAGAATCCGCTGATAGCCGTCATTCAACTCGGCCGCAGACACGGTTTCGCCGCGCGCCACACCGATGAAACTGGCGATCGTTGCGGCTTCGATGCGCTGATTGCCTTCGACAGAAATGGAGTTGAACCGGAAGTCCTGCGCATGGGCCATGTCGGGCGCAGCAGCAAGCCCGACAGATAACGCCATAGAGGCAGCAGCAAGGAGTGGACGAAGTGTCGAGGATCGCGCTGCTCGTCGCGTATCCTGCCCGCCTGTATTTTGTGTCATTATGGCAACCTACTCAGACATCCTTTTAAGGATGTGAGTACCCAGATTGCCCTAGCTTGTCAAAAGCGCAGAGCCCGCTTCGATCAATAGAAGACAGGGTGTGTCATTGCCTCAATCATCAGCGATCCGATGAACGCGCCAAGAAAGAGAGACGCCACAATCGCGAAGGCGTAAAGAAGACGATCCCAGTTGATCGTGATCAATAGTCCAAAGCTTCTGTATCCGTCTTGAAGAGTTTGCATGACGCACCCCGGGTGTCTGGTTCAGACCTAGAGATGGCGTGCAAATGTGTCAGCAATCCGGCGTGGATCTGGGCGATTCAGCGAAACCGATTTCCGGGACGTGATCAATCAGGGGCAAAACAGATCATTGGACACCGCAAAAAGCATAAGCGACAGCAACATCGTGAGACCCACGGCCATCAGACGTCGCAGCGCGACGTCGCTGGGCGGTTTGCCTGTCACGGCCTCGTAGGCATGAAACACAAGATGCCCACCGTCCAGAACCGGGATCGGAAACAGGTTCAGAAGACCGACAGCGGTGCTGAGAACGGCAATGAACCAGATGAAACTTGCAGTGCCCTGTGACGCCATGGACCCAGACGTCTCGGCGATTCCGATGGGCCCGGACAAGTTGCAGGTGCTGATCGCACCCGTCACCATGTGGTAAAGCCCTGATAGCGATCCTTCGATGATGCGTCCGGTCTGCTGGATACCGGCCGAGAACGCACTGAACGGTCCGGCAAACTCGGTCGCGGGTTCAAAGAACATGCCGCCGACGATCCCCATGCGATAGACCGTCTTGAACGATCCGTCCGATTGCGGCTCATCAGTGCGGCGCGGCGTGAGCTCCAGATCACGGTAGTCGCCATCTCGCCAAACCGTCAGGCCAAGGGTGTTCCCGTTCGATCCTTCCACCGCCTCGCGAAGTTGATCAAAGGCGAAGACGTCCTCTCCGTTGATCGCGGTGACGATATCGCCGGGGCGGAATCCAGCATCATCCGCAGCCGAGCGCGGAATGATCTGTGTGGCCACAGGCGGGAAGACATACGGGCCTTCGACAACTTGCTGTCCGTCGTCACGGATCACTGTGTAATCAAGGTGTTCGGCTACGGGCAATTCACGCAGGAACGTGTCGAACGCGTCGGGTTCCTCAAAGTCAGGAAGAGGAACGCCATTGATCGCCACCAGCTCGTCACCAACCTGCAATTCGTTCTGGCTTGGAACAGCGCGCAATTCGCCCACGGCGACGGGGTCAGAAACCTCTCCACGGAGCATGAAAACGCCGGTGAAAATGAGAATGGACAGGGCGAAGTTGAACACCGGGCCAGCCGCAACCGTGGCGGCGCGCGCCCAAAGCGGCGCACCATTCATCGTGCGCCTGCGCTCCGCGTCAGACAGGGCTGCCATCGCTTCGTCATCCTTGCCGCCGGACGCGTTACTGTCGCCCTTGAACTTGACGTAGCCGCCGAGGGGAAGCAGCGCGAACTGCCATTTCGTGCCCCGCTTGTCGACGCGCGAGAAAAGCACAGGTCCGAAGCCCAGCGAAAACACATCTGCGTCGATGCCGGACCACCGACCTACGATGTAGTGGCCGTATTCATGGATGGCGACGATGACCGAAAGCGCGATCAAAAAGGCCAAAATGGTCCAGATCACGCCACCGAACTGCGGCAGCAGTGCTGCGATATCCAATGCTCAACCCCTTTTATCGTTCATGATTTCATCTGCCCTTACCCGAGCCAGATGGTCCACTTGCAGCACGTTATCAAGTGTGATGGCGGCATCAATATGACCGGGTTGGGCCGAAACTCTGGAAAGAACCTCTTCCACAACCGCCGCAATGTCCTGAAATCCGATGCGTCGCTCAATGAACCCGTCCAACGCCCGCTCTTTCGCGGCATTGAACACAGCCCCGGCCAATCCGCCCGTCGCCATCACGTCCCGCGCGAGCCGCAACGCTGGCCAACGCGCCTCGTCCGCCGGACGAAAGGTGAGTTGACCAAGAGCCACGAGGTCCAGCCGCTCTACAGGCAGCGTCTTGCGATCCGGGTAATGCAGGGCAAACCCGATGGCGTGCCGCATGTCCGCCGGACCCACATGGGCCATCAGCGCGCCGTCCCGAAAACCGACCAGGGCATGGATCATCGATTCCGGGTGGACAACCGCCTCGATCTTTGACGGATCAATCTGGAAAAACTCTTTTGTCTCAATAAGCTCCAGCGCTTTGTTAAACATGGATGCGCTGTCGATGGTGATGCGCTGGCCCATGTCCCAGTTCGGGTGCTGCGCCGCCTGCTCCGGTGTGGCCGACGCAAGCTCCTCCAGCGGCCAATCCCGAAACGCACCGCCGGACGCCGTGATGATCACGCGCTCCACCGCGCTCATATCCTCACCGATCAGGGCCTGAAACACCGCCGAGTGTTCACTGTCGACCGGCAGAATGCGCCCGCCATGGGACGCAGCGGTCTGCAGCATCAAGGCGCCCGCGCAAACCATGCTTTCTTTGTTGGCAAGGGCAAGCGTCGCCCCCTGCTCAAGCGCGCGCAGACCCGGAGCCAATCCGGCCGCTCCGACGATGGACGACATCACCCAGTCCGCAGGGCGTGACGCCGCGTCGATCAACGCCTCGGTCCCGGCCGCGGCTTCAACGCCCGACCCGTCCAAGGCGCTGCGCAAGTCCGGCAACAGCTCCGGATCCGCTGTGACCGCCACGTCTGCCTTGAAGCGGATCGCGTCCTCAGCCAACTGACGGATGTTTTGGCCCCCGGTCAGCGCCACAACGTCGTAGCTGTCCGGATCGCGTCCAATCAGATCGAGCGTGTTTTGACCGATAGAGCCCGTGGCCCCGAAAATCGTCACCCGCCTCATGATGTGCCCGGCGGAAATCCGATGAGCTGCCCGGCCAGAACGATGAACAACGCAGCCCCGAGCATCCCGTCGAATCGATCGAGCAGCCCACCGTGACCCGGGATCAGGTTGGAACTGTCCTTCACACCCGACCGCCGCTTGATCGCGCTTTCCGCGATATCGCCGATCTGGCTGGCCATGCTGACCGCAATGCTGACCCCGACAAGCCCGATCCCGGCCTGCGTTGATCCCGCGAAAAGCAGGGCCACGATGGACGACCCGACCCACCCGGCCACGGTGCCTGACCACGTTTTCTTCGGGCTGACACGGGGCCAGAGCTTCGGCCCACCGATCAAGCGGCCCGCGAAATACCCGGCGATGTCGGTAACCACGACAACAAGAAGCAACCAGACCATCCATGTCAAGCCGAAATCGTCCCTCAGGGCCATCAACCCATAACCGGCAAGAAGGATCAGAGCAGTGAACACAGCATAGGTCACGCCGCCCTTTTCCATGCGGCCCAATCCGATCATCGACGGCGCAAGCAAAAGCGGAAGGGCAAAAGCACCCGGCAATTCGATTGAAATCATCGCCACCGCGCCCGCTGTCATCGCCAACACAAGCGCGGATTTGCTTCGTTCGGTGTCGAGCATCTTCACAAGCTCCCACACCATCAGGCCAACAATAACCGAGATCATCGCGTGGAACCAAAGCCCGCCCAGCCAAACACCAAGCGCGCCGACGACGACCATGGCCACGGCGGAAAACAGCCGCGGTGCTAGGTCGTCCCACTTGCCTGAACTCATGCGGTCACGGCTCCAAATCGCCGGTCGCGTGTCCCGAAATCGCCAACGACAGAGCGGAATTCCTCTGCCGTGAAGTCCGGCCAGAGCGTGTCGATGAATTCGTACTCCGAATAGGCGGATTGCCACAGAAGGAAGTTGGAAATCCGCGCTTCGCCGCTCGTACGGATCACAAGATCAGGGTCCGGCAAAACACAAGTATCCAAATACTTTGGAAGCGTTTCTTCATCTACTGCTTCAGGATCAAGCTTGCCGGATGCCACGTCCCGGGCCAACCGTTTCGTCGCACGGGCCACCTCGTCCCGCCCGCCGTAGTTGATGGCGATCGTCAGGTTCACGGACCGGCAATTGGCTGTAAGGGCCTCCAGCTCGTCCATCATCGACACGAGTTTTCTGTCAAGACGCACCCGATCTCCGATGAACCGCACGCACACATCATTGGCCTTAAGCGACTTGGCTTCGCGCGTGATATAGCGACGGAACAGGTTCATGAGACCCGCCACCTCGGACTGCGTTCGTTTCCAGTTCTCGGTCGAGAAGGCAAAGACGGTCAGGTAATCAACGCCAAGGTCCGGGCACGCTTCAACGATTTCACGCACGCGCCGCGCCCCAGCCTGGTGACCGAAAAGACGTGGACGCCCCCGCTGCGTCGCCCAGCGACCGTTGCCATCCATGATGATCGCCACATGGCGAGGTCCACTGTCCGGTTGTTTCGGCTGCGGTTGCGCCATGCTACTCGTACCCTTCTTACACGCGGCCCTCAGACCTGCATGATCTCTTCCTGCTTGTTCTCCAAAGCAGCGTCGATTTTCTTGATGTAGGTGTCGGTCAGTTCCTGAACTTCGGTCTCCCAGAACTTCTGGTCGTCTTCCGACAGTCCGTCCGCCTTGGCCTTCTTGATCTGGTCCATGCCATCGCGTCGGATGTTCCGCACGGACACGCGGGCATGTTCTGCGTATTGACCGGCGACCTTGCCCAGTTCACGCCGCCGTTCTTCGTTCAGTTCGGGGATGGGCAGCATGATAATTGTGCCGTTTAGCTGAGGATTGATCCCCAACCCGCTTTCGCGAATGGCTTTTTCGACTTTGCCTACCAGGCCTTTGTCCCACACGTTTACGGTGACCATGCGCGGCTCTGGCACGTTCACGGTGCCAACCTGGTTGATGGGTGTCATGCTCCCGTAGGCATCGACCATCACAGGCTCCAGCATCGACGCGCTGGCACGGCCGGTGCGCAAGGACGCGAATTCGGTCCGCAGGTTGGCCATCGCCCCATCCATGCGCCGCGTCAGATCATCGGTATCGAGAAGAAAGTCGTCTGCCATAAGGCCCTCAAGATCGATTTTTTGTCTTTAGCCAAGCTTCTAAGCGACGCGCACCCAAAAGTATAGCGCCTTGCAGCAGGCCATCGCCGCTCTCGCGACTTCCGCGCAACGCGGTGGTGTCAGGAGCCGTGCACTGTGGTCGACGTGCCCTGACCCGAGAGGATGCCGCGGAAACCACCCGGTTCGTCCAATGAGAAAACGATGATGGGCAGATTATTGTCCCGCGCCAAAGCGATGGCAGAGGCGTCCATGACCTTGAGGTTCTTCTGCAGAACCTCATCGTAAGTCACCTTGTCGTAGCGCTTTGCATCCGCGTGCTGTTTCGGATCTTTGTCGTAAATGCCATCGACCCCGTTCTTGCCCATGAAGATGGCCTCGCACGCCATTTCATTGGCACGTAGTGCAGCTGCGGTGTCGGTGGTGAAATACGGGTTGCCGGTGCCACCCGCAAAAATGCAGACGCGCTTCTTCTCAAGGTGCCGCACCGCGCGGCGGCGGATGTAAGGCTCGGCGACCTCGTTCATGGTGATCGCGGAAATCACCCGGGTGAAGACGCCCAGCCCTTCCAGCGCCGACTGCATGGCCAGCGCGTTCATCACCGTCGCAAGCATCCCCATGTAATCCGCCGTCGTGCGCTCCATCCCCTGTGCAGAGCCTTGCAGCCCCCGGAACACGTTGCCGCCGCCGATGACCATGCAGATCTCGACCCCCAGATCGTGCACCGACTTCACTTCCTGCGCGATGCGCTCCACGGTGGGGGGATGCAGACCGAACCCCTGATCCCCCATCAAGGCCTCCCCCGAGATCTTCAGCATGACGCGTTTATATTTAGGGGTCGGGGTGTCGCTATCCGCCATGTTGCGCTCCGTTCGAACGAGAGTCTAAGGTTGGCGGCAAAATGTCGGAAAACCGACGCAGGGGCAAGGCGATGTGGGACCGCAAACAGCAGGGCACTCGAAGGACAGTCGGGCTGACAGGTAAGCACCTGTAATGGAGCGGATTTCCAAACTCCTGAACCAGCTCGACCCCGCCAAGCCCGTCCTGATCGCCGGTCCGACGGCAAGCGGAAAATCGGAATTGGCGCTACGTATCGCCGAGGCACAGGGCGGAACCATCGCCAATGCCGACGCGATCCAGGTGTACAGCGATTGGCGCGTCCTGACCGCGCGGCCGAGCGCCGAGGACGAAGCGCGCGCGCCGCACGCGCTGTACGGCCATGTTGCGGGGGATGTGCCGTACTCCGTCGGCGACTGGCTCCGCGATCTGGAGCCTTACCTAACCCGCCCGTCGCGCCCCATCATCGTCGGCGGAACGGGATTGTACTTCACCGCGCTGACCGAAGGCTTGGCACAGATCCCCGAGACGGCGGCCCATATCCGCGAAACGGCCATGAAACGGATTGCGGATGAAGGGCACGAAGCGCTGATCGCGGATTTGGACGAAGACACACGGTCGCGCATCGATCTTGCCAATCCAATGCGCGTTCAGCGTGCGTGGGAGGTACAGACCGCCACAGGCCAAGGGATCGCGCAGTGGCAGGATCACACCCCACCACCGCGTTTGCCGCGTGAAAAGACACATGCGTTGCTGGTCCACGCTCCGAAAGACTGGCTGACGCCGCGGATCGAAGCACGCTTCGCAAAAATGCTGGAAGCCGGCGCGCTTGAGGAAGCAGAGGCGAACCGGGCAACATGGTCGCCTTCCCTGCCCTCAGCCAAAGCGATTGGCGCGGCGGAACTGATGGCCGTGCTCGACGGGACGATGACATTGGACGACGCGCAGACACGCGCGACCGTTCTGACGCGCCAATTCGCAAAGCGACAGCGCACATGGTTTCGCGCCCGGATGCGGAACTGGACCGAAGTTGACGCGGCGGCACTGACGGCTTCGTGACCGGTCAACCCTGTTGCCGCGGGGGATATGTCGCTTTACGACAAGGATATTGTCGCATTCAGATCGCAAAAGGTCTAATCTGGCGATTGACGTCGGTCGACGCTTAAGGCGCAATGACGCCTATAACAAAATTCGTGCGCCACACCCTGGACGAAACCAGCCAGACGCACGCAATGACAAACGTGTCACAGGGAGAAACAGATGACGCACCACTCACCGATCAATCGGCTGCATCCGTCAGCCGAAATGTATGCACGCGAATTCAAGGCCGGCCACATGGACCGCCGCGAATTCCTGACGCGTACAACCGCACTGGGTCTGACGACGGCAGCGGCCTACGCCCTCGGCGGGCTGTCGCGCCCGGCCAAAGCCGCTGGCCACGCGCAACAGGGCGGCACGATCCGCTACCAGATGGAAGTCCGCGCGCTCAAGGATCCGCGCACCTATGACTGGACGCAGATTGCGACTTTCACCGCGGGCTGGCTTGAATATCTCGTCGAATACAACAACGACGGTTCCTTCGAGCCGATGCTGCTGGAAAGCTGGGAAGCCAATGACGACGCGACCGAGTACACGCTGAAGGTGCGTCAGGGCGTCAAATGGAACAATGGCGACGACTTCACCGCGGAAGACGTGGCGCGCAACATCATCGGCTGGTGCGACAGCGAAGTCGAAGGCAATTCGATGGCCGCGCGCATGGCATCACTGCAAGACCCGGATACCGGCAAGGCCGCCGAAGGCGCCGTCACCGTGGTTGACAGCCATACCGTGCTGCTCAAGGCCTCTGCGCCGGACATCACCCTGATCCCGGGCATGGCCGACTACCCTGCGGCGATCGTGCATTCCAGCTTTGACGCGAACAACATGCTGGCGAACCCGGTAGGCACAGGTTTCATGCTGCCCGAAAGCCACGAGGTTGGCGTGAAAGGCGTGCTGGTGCGCAACGAAGGCTTTGACTGGTGGGGCTATTCCGCTGGCAAAGGCGGCTTTATCGACCGGATCGAGTTCATCGACTACGGCACCGACCCGGCGGCATTCCTTGCAGCCTACGAGGCCGAAGAGATCGACATGAACTGGGAATCCGTTGGCGAATTCGTCGACGTGTTCGACGCCATCGGTCTGACCCGGTCGGAAATCCCCTCCGGCTTCACCATCGTGATCCGTCCGAACCAGCTGGCCGAAGATGAAAACGGCAACAAGATCTACGGCGACAAGCGGGTGCGTCAGGCCCTCGCAATGGCTGTTGACAATGAAGTGTGCCTCGAACTCGGCATGGCGGGATACGGCATCGCGGCCGACAACTGCCACGTCGGCCCCATGCACCCCGAGCATGATCCAAGCGTCACGCGCATCCCCTATGATCCGGCAGGTGCCAAGGCGCTGATGGAAGAAGCGGGCATGGCCGACTTCGTGCACGAAGTGCAGTCCATCGACGACGATTGGCGGCGCAACACCACGGCGGCGGTTGTGGCGCAATTGAACGATGCCGGGATCCAGGCAACCCACACGGTTCTGCCCGGCTCGACCTTCTGGAACGACTGGACGAAATACGCCTTCTCGTCGACCAACTGGAACCACCGTCCGCTCGGCACACAGGTTCTGGGCCTCGCCTACAAGTCCGGCGTCGCTTGGAACGAGTCCGGATTTGCGAATGATGAGTTCGACGTGCTTCTGGCCGAAGCCAACTCACTGGCAGACGTCGATGCGCGTCGCGAAGTGATGGCCAAGCTGCAGGCGATCATGATCGACGAGGGTGTGACGATCCAGCCGTACTGGCGGACCGCGATGCGTCACCACCGTGACAATCTGGTGGGGGTCGAGAAACACATCGCCGACCTGCCGCAGCTCTACAAGTTCGGCATCAAAGCCTGATCAAACTGAAAGCCGCGCCCCTCGGGGCGCGGTTTTTTCGTCCCGCCGGGGCGACGCGAACCAAAACAAAAAACCGGTCGTGGACTCGACGCAGTCCACAAACAGGGTGAACCATGGGACTTTTCATACTGAGACGGGTTGGCGTCATGATCCTGACGGGTCTGTGCCTGACCTTCCTCGTCTTTACCTTAACCAACCTCTACCCGAACCTGGAAAAGCTCGCCAAGACGCAGGGCAATTTCCGCATGTCGGACGAAGAAGTCACAAGCTTCCTGGAACGAGGCGGCTATCTGCAACCGATGGTCGTGAAATACGGGGAATGGTTGGGGGTTCTGCCATCTTATCGGCACGAAAATGCGGATGGTTCGATCCAGGGCCGATGTATCCTGCCCGGGCAAGCGCCAGAGGAGGCGCCCGAATTCTGCGGCGTGCTGCAAGGCTATTGGGGCTTCTCGACCGTGTTCAAGGACGAGGTGGGCAGCATCGTCGCGACGCGGCTTGGCCTGACCGGCAAGCTGATGTTCTGGGTCATGGTTCTCATGGTGCCTTCTGCCCTGATCCTTGGCGTCTTGTCAGGGATGAATGAGGGTTCGAAAACCGACCGAACCCTGTCGACCGTGGCCATCACAACGACCGCTACCCCGGAATACGTATCCGGCGTTATCCTGATTGCGGTCTTCGCGTCTTCCGCCGTGGGGCTCAAATGGTTCAAGGGAACCGCCACCTCGGCGATGGAGGATGCGAACTTTGAGAACTTCTTCCTGCCGGTTCTGACGATCTCGCTCTACGGAATGGGCTACATCGCGCGCATGACACGCGCGTCGATGGCCGAAGTCATGACCGCACAATACATCCGGACCGCCCGGCTCAAGGGCGTGAGTTTCCCGAACATCGTCGTCAAACACGCCTTGCGCAACGCGCTCATCGCGCCCTTCACCGTCATCATGTTGCAGTTCCCATGGCTGCTGAATGGTGTCGTCATCGTTGAGACGCTGTTCAACTACAAGGGCTTCGGATGGACACTGGTGCAAGCCGCCAGCAACAATGACATCGAACTGCTGCTGGGGGTCTCGGTCGTGTCGGTCTTCGTGGTGCTGGTGACCCAGCTCATATCCGACATCGGCTACGTGTACCTTAACCCACGCATCAGCGTGTCCTGAGCGGAAGGAATAGAGATATGGAACCGCTCAGCTGGATCGAAATCATCACCCGCGTCCTCCTGCAATTCACCCCTGTCTGGTTGTCGCTTGTCATCCTTTTTGTCCTGTCGATCACCTACAAGCGCAAACTTGGCCTTTACGGCAAACTCTTCGACTCCACGATCGGCATGATCGGCTTTGCCCTGGTCATGTTCTGGGTCTTCACGGGTATCTTCGGCTCCTTTGGCATGATCGTAACGCACGATGCCCTGGCACAGGTCTCGGGGATGAAGAACGAGTTGCCCGGAGCGCCGCTCCCCAACCCGGACGAGGGCCAGTACCCGTACTACCTCTTTGGTGGTGACAACCTTGCCCGCGACGTGTTCAGCCGCATGGTCAAGGGTGCGTGGATCGTTGTGCAGATCGCGCCACTGGCCACGCTTTTCGCTTTCATGGTGGGCATCACACTCGGCCTGCCTGCCGGCTATTACGGCGGTCGGCTCGACACGTTCCTGAGCTTTCTCGCCAACCTCATCCTCGCCTTCCCGGTGATCCTGCTCTTCTACCTGCTGGTCACACCCGAGATCGTGGAAACCGGTATCCCGAGCTACATGGCGACGGTGCTCTTCGTGTTCCCGCTGGTGTTTGTCGGCGTATTGCTGAACTCTCGCTACAAGACCCAGCCGAACATCCGCGCGCCACTGCTGATCGGGGTGCTCGGGATCATGGGCTGGCTCTACCTGTCGCTGATTTCCGAGATCGGATCGAAAGTCGCGGTGCTGCCCGGATTCCTTGACCTCTTCGACATTCCGAGCGGCATCCTCGTCGTTTTTGTCTCTGTCGTCTTCGTGAACTCACCGACCGTCTTCCGGATCGTCCGCGGCCTCGCCATGGACATCAAGACCCGCGATTATGTGGCGGCGGCGCAAACACGCGGAGAAGGCCCGTGGTACATCATGCTTTGGGAAATCCTGCCCAACGCGCGCGGACCGCTGATCGTCGATTTCTGCCTGCGGATCGGTTACACCACGATCCTCTTGGGCACGTTGGGTTTCTTTGGCCTCGGCCTCAGCCCCGAAAGCCCGGACTGGGGCACGACCATCAATGACGGGCGCCGCCTGCTGCAGATCTACCTGCACCCGGCAATCGTGCCCGCGCTGTCGCTCCTGAGCATGGTGCTTGGGCTCAACCTGCTGGCAGACGGTCTGCGCGAGGAATCGTTGCGCGATTGATGAAAGACGGTTTGGGGGGCCAGCCCCCCAAACCCCCCGAGGTATTTTTGAAACAGAGAAGCAGGGGACCTGCCCTGCCATCCCAGACGGGAGAGACGACATGAAAGACAGCTACGACGGCCCGATCCTCGAAATCGACACGCTCTCGATTTCCTTTTTCACCCGGCTGCGCGAAATCCCGGCAGTGATGGACTTCTCCGTTTCGGTTATGCCCGGAGAGGCCGTGGGCCTTGTCGGCGAATCCGGCTGTGGCAAATCAACCGTCGCCCTGGGTGTCATGCAGGACCTTGGCAAGAACGGCCGCATCGTCGGCGGGTCGATCAAGTTCAAGGGACGCAACCTCAATGAGATGAGCCAGGAAGAGCTGCGCAAGATCCGCGGCTCCGAGATCGCGATGATCTATCAGGAACCGATGGCCTCTCTGAACCCGGCCATGAAGATCGGCAGGCAGTTGATGGAAGTGCCGATGATCCACCGCGGCTCGTCCGAGAAAGAGGCCTATGAACGGGCGCTGCAAGTGGTCACGGATGTGAAACTGCCGGATCCCAAGCGCATTCTGGACGCGTATCCGCACCAGCTCTCCGGCGGCCAGCAGCAGCGCATCGTGATTGCGATGGCCCTGATGGCGGAACCGTCGCTTCTGATCCTCGATGAACCGACCACCGCCTTGGACGTGACGGTCGAGGCCGCTGTCGTGGAACTGGTGAAGGAGCTCGGCAAGAAATACGGCACCTCGATGCTGTTCATCTCTCACAACCTTGGTCTGGTTCTTGAGACCTGCGACCGGCTTTGCGTCATGTATTCCGGCGAGGCGGTCGAGCGCGGCTCGATCAAGGATGTGTTCGACGAGATGCAGCACCCCTACACGCAGGCGCTGTTCCGCTCGATCCCGCTGCCCGGCGCCGACAAGAACGCCCGACCCCTACGCGCGATTCCCGGCAACTTCCCCCTGCCCCATGAACGCCCGCCCGGCTGCAACTTCAGCCCGCGCTGCGACTATTTCGAGGCCGGGCGCTGCGACGCGCAGGATATCAAGATGCAGGCGGTGCCGGGCAATGATCGCCATGCCACGCGCTGCCTCAAGTTCCAGGAGATCGACTGGAATGCGCCGATAGAGGCAGGCGACCAAACCCAGAAGGGTGAGCCGGGTCGGGTTGTCCTCAAGATCGACAATCTCAAGAAGTATTACGAGGTGGCGGCCAACGCGCTGTTTGGCGGGGCGGGCGAGACCAAGGTGGTGAAGGCCAATGAAACCCTGAGTTTCGAGGCGCGCGAATCCGAAACGCTGGCCATCGTGGGCGAATCCGGCTGCGGCAAGTCCACCTTCGCCAAGGTTCTGATGGGGCTGGAGACGGCGACCGAGGGGCAGATTCTTCTCGACAACCGAAACATCGAGGCGACCCCGATCGAAGCTCGGGATACCCAGACCATCGCGGATGTGCAGATGGTGTTCCAGAACCCGTTCGACACGCTCAATCCGTCGATGTCCGTGGGTCGCCAGATCATCCGAGCGCTGGAAGTCTTTGGCATCGGCAAAAATGAAGGTGAGCGTCGCAAACGCATGCTGGAGCTGTTGGACCTCGTCAAACTGCCCCGTGCCTTTGCTGACCGGATGCCGCGCCAGTTGTCCGGTGGCCAGAAACAGCGTGTCGGCATCGCCCGCGCCTTTGCGGGCAACGCGCGCATTGTCGTGGCGGATGAACCCGTCTCGGCGCTCGACGTGTCGGTGCAGGCGGCGGTGACGGACCTGCTCATGGAGATCCAGCGCGAACAGAAAACCACGCTTCTCTTTATCAGCCATGACCTGAGCATCGTCCGCTATCTCTCTGATCGCGTTATGGTTATGTATCTTGGCCACGTCGTGGAGCTCGGCAGCACCGACCAGGTCTTCTCGCCACCCTATCACCCGTATACCGAAGCGCTTTTGTCCGCCGTGCCCATTGCCGATACGTCAGTCGAGAAAAAGCACATCGTGCTTGAAGGCGACATCCCTTCGGCGATGAACCCGCCTTCGGGCTGCCCGTTCCAGACACGGTGTCGCTGGAAATCCGAGGTTCCGGGCGGTCTGTGCGAGAAGGAAGTGCCACCCGTGCGCCAGTTGGGCGACGGCCACCAGATCAAGTGCCACCTCCCGGACGAGAAGCTGACCGAGATGGAACCGGTGATCCAGATCGCGGCGGAGTAGTTTATGGACGTCTTGTACGGCGTGCGCGAATTGGCGTTAAGTGTTATACTCGTAAACAGCGAATACGGGTTCGAAGTTGCAAATCGCTTCCAGTACTCGGAACCTACAGAGGTATGCTTGCGCTTTGCTTACGGTGAGACGTCTGCATGGTGGAATGCGCCACCAGAAGGGACATTCTACTATCAGGCGACCGGCCTAGAAACTGGCGATGAGCACAAATTGCTTTTCCTGGCGTTCATAGAACGGCCAGGACCAGACATTCGGTTTGATGGCCGCGATCATTGCATCGAAAAGGACGCCAATGAACCAGTGTGGTTCTCAGTTGCACCAAGAAGTGACACCCGTCTTGTGATTGGGCTCCACTAAAGAGCGTTACCGCCCCCAGATTGTCTTCACGTAATTGCGGGTTTCGCGGAACGGGGGGATGCCGCCGTGCTTTTGCACCGCGCCCGGTCCGGCGTTGTAGGCCGCCAGGGCCAGACGCCAGTTGCCGAACTTGCGGTACTGTTCCTTCAGGTAGCGCGCGCCGCCGTCGAGATTCTGTGCCGGATCGTTGGGATCGACCCGCAGATCCCGCGCCGTGCCGGGCATCAGCTGTGCCAGACCGATCGCCCCTTTGGATGAAATCGCGCGCGGATTGAAGTTCGATTCCTGTTGGACAAGCCGCAGGAAGAGGTCTTCGGGGATTCCATGCCGCCGTGCCGCATCACGCGCCATTCCGGCATAAACACCTTTGTAGCGGCCGCGATATTGCGGCATCACGCCGTCCTGTTCCTCCACGCCCCACTTTGTCGGAGTGACGACCTTGGGCGGCTGAAGGCGCACGGAATTCTTGTATTGCTGCGCCGCGCGCGTATCCAGAACACTGGTTTTGCTGGTGAAAAGCGCCGCACGATTCTTGGTGGAGAGGACTTCCGCACTCACGACACCTGCACTGCACATAGCGGTCAGCGACACGACCGCCAGCAATCTCTGTCTTCTCAATCGCATCTCTGCGTAAGCCCCACACTGAGATTTTGGAAAGGTATAGTCGCAAAAATCGCGTCACACCAGCCTTGGTTGGTCAGGATTTCTTAACCACAAGCTGATGCTATCCCACCGGTACGCTGGTATAGAGTCCGGCAAATGGCGCATCGCGCGAGAATCGATACACGGATGGGGGATGCATGGCAGGCTCAGTCAACAAGGTCATCATTGTCGGAAACCTGGGGCGCGACCCCGAAGTGCGTACGTTCCAGAACGGCGGGAAAGTCTGCAACCTGCGGATCGCAACGTCCGAAAACTGGAAAGACCGCAACACCGGCGAACGGCGCGAAAAGACCGAATGGCACAGCGTTGCGATTTTCTCGGAACCGCTCGCCCGGATTGCGGAGCAGTATCTGCGCAAGGGATCGAAGGTGTATATCGAAGGCCAGCTGGAAACCCGCAAATGGCAGGACCAGTCGGGTCAGGATCGCTACACGACCGAAGTCGTCCTGCGCCCGTACAAGGGTGAGCTGACACTCCTCGACAGTCGCGGCGAAGGCAGCGGCGGCGGGGGATACGGCGGCGGCAGCGGTGGTGATTACGGTGGCGACTACGGCGGTGATTACGGTGGAAGCAGCGGTGGCGGCAGTGGCCCCGCGCGGGCCCCGGCGCGCGACATCGATGATGAGATCCCGTTCTAGGATCGGATCACTCCGACCAGCCGAACGCTTCAAGGGCCGCCGCGCAGGCGGCCTCTTTCGTTTTATGTACCTGTAAGGGACGCACCTCTAGAACCCGCCAGCCATGCGGGTCTTCGGGATCGCGGCGGCAAAGCGCGGCGTCGTAGGTTTCATCGTTCAACTGGCGCACGTCGATACAATGCACACCATCCGCCGCCTCGATCGAGGCAAGGACCAGCGGTCGGGTCACACCCGCGCGCGCAGGGCGTCCTGCAGCAACGCGCGCACCGCCTCTTCCGGGACGTCGCTGGTGACGAAGGCCTGTCCGATGCCCCGGGCAAGGATGAAGCGCAACTGACCGTCGATCACCTTCTTGTCCTGCCCCATCAGCGCCAGCAGCGCGTCGGCATCCGGGAGATCACCCGGAATGTCGGACAGGGTCACCTTCATGCCCATGCGGCTTAGAAGTTCGCGCACGCGGCTCGGGTCTTCCTGTGCGCACAATCCCATGCGCGACGACAGATCGAACGCCAAGGCGCAGCCAACGGCGACGCCCTCCCCGTGCAAGAGCCGGTCGGAATAGCCCGTCGCGGCCTCCAGGGCATGGCAGAACGTGTGGCCGAGGTTCAAAAGCGCACGGTCGCCCTGTTCGGTTTCATCCCGGACAACAATCTCGGCCTTCATCTCGACCGACCGTTTGACCGCATAGGCCAATGCGTCGGGATCGCGGGCACGAATGGCTTCGAAGTGCGCATCCTGCCAGTCGAAGAATTCCGCGTCGCCGAGCAATCCGTATTTCACCACCTCACCGTAACCGGCCAGAAAATCACGCTCTGGCAAGCTGTTCAGAACCGCGATGTCCGCCAGCACCAAAGAAGGTTGATGAAACGCACCGATAAGGTTTTTGCCCTGCGGCGCGTTGATACCCGTCTTGCCGCCGACCGAGCTGTCCACTTGTGCCAGCAGCGACGTGGGAACCTGCACAAAGCGGATACCCCGGCGCAAGACAGCGGCAGCAAAGCCGACGAGGTCGCCAATCACCCCGCCGCCAAGCGCAATCACAACATCGCGGCGTTCGATCTTCTGCTCCAACAGCCATTCCACACAGCGCTCGAACTGCGGCCAGGCTTTCGTTGCCTCCCCGGCAGGCAGGGTCAGGCTGACGGCATCAATCCCGTCGGCCGAGAGCGCGTCTGTCAGTTTCTGAAGATGCATCTCCGCGACATTCGCGTCGGTCACGATGGCGACCCTGGGGCGGGCCAGCAACGGCCCGATCTCGGCACCCGCGCGCGCCAGCAAATCAGGCCCGATACGCACATCGTATGCGCGCCCCTCCAGCGGAACATGCACCGTTTGGATCATTCAGTCATCTCCAGAACATCAGGGCGTGTCCGGAGTGCCGCAATCACCCGTTCGGCCATGTCATCTATCGACAAGCCCGGCTCGGACACGACGGTCAGGTCCGCCTGGGCATAGATCGGCACACGGTCGTGATAGAGCTTGGTCAACGCGCTCAGCGGGTCCGGCACGCGCAACAACGGTCGTGTGTCCTTGTGCTTGACCCGGCTCCACAGCAGGTCGAGATCGGCGTTCAACCACACTGACACCCCTTTGCTGGTGATCAGATCCCGGTTCTCGGCCGCCAGAAACGCACCGCCACCGGTTGACAAAACGCCCTTCTTTTCCTCCAGAAGCCGCGCAATCACCTGCCGCTCCTTGACCCGAAAAAAGGACTCTCCATCCCGTTCGAAAATCTCGGGGATGGTCATGTTCGCGGCTTTTTCGATCTCGGCGTCCGAGTCCAGAAATGGCGCGTGCAGGGCTGCGGCAAGGGCCTTTCCGACGGCGGTTTTCCCGGCGCCCATCATCCCGACCATCACCACCGTTTTCTTCAGTCTCGCCCGCATTGCTCGTGTTTCTCGGCCAAGTGCCGCCAATTTCTTGCAATATTCGGCTGAATGACGTGATCTTGTGGAAAAGGCCAGTTATAAGTTGCAAAAAATCAATGAGGCAGGGTGAGGGTGTCCATGGGACGCATCGTGAAATGGCTGATCTATCTGTTGATCATCGGCGGATTGGCGCTTGTCGCCTATGCGTATATCGGCCCCTATTTCGGGGCTAATTTTTCCCCGCCCCAGACCGAGGTTCGGCAACCCGTGACGCTGGATGCGAATTAAGGCGGCACTCATCTGGTTTCTGGCCGGTGCGATCCCCGTAGCGGCGCAGGACGGACCGTTGTCGGCCATCGATTGGTTGGCCGTGCAACGCGAGATTCCGTCCGTGGTGGCCATCACACCGGCGCCAAACGAAGCCCCGGTCGCGGAAACCGCGGCAGTGCCCGATATCGAGGTACAAACCCTCAACGCCCCGTCAGTGGGCGGCACCGGACTTTTACCAAGCAGTATCACGGGACTTCCTCCGTCTCTCTGGCGTGGGAGTACAGAGGCCGATGTGATCGCCGCGCTGGAACCGCTGCGGCGCGGAAAGCCAGCCGTTCCCGCGCTGGACACCCTGTTGCACACCCTGCTGCTGGCCGAAGCCGACCCGCCACAAGCCTCCGACGGCAAGCGCTTGTTCGAGGCAAGGATCGACGCACTGTACGATCATGGCCTCGTCGCACCAGCCGAAGCCATGGTCGATCGCGCCGGTGATCTGACACCAACACTGTTCCAACGCGCGTTCGACCTTGCGCTCCTCACCGGGTCTGACGAGGCCCTGTGTCAGCGCCTCAACGAAAACCCCAGTCTCAGCCGTGATCTCTCCACGCGCATCTGGTGCGCGACCCGCGCCGGGGATTTTTCGCTAGCGATGACCGTGTATCAGACCGGCGTCACTCTTGCGCAATTGTCCGACACGGACGAAGAGCTGCTGCTGAGGTTTCTTGATCCTGAATACGCGGAACAGGTGGATCCGCTTCGGCCACCGGTGCGCCCGACACCGCTTCAGTTTCGTCTGTTCGAAGCCATCGGAGAGGCGCTGCCCACTGCGCCGCTGCCCCTGCCCTTCGCGGTGGTGGAACTCACCGGAGACGCCGGATGGCGGGCCCAGCTTCAGGCCGCCGAACGCCTCGCCCGTGCGGGCGCGATCGACGGCAACCAGCTTTTGGGCGCATACACCCAGCAAATGCGCGCGGCCTCCGGCGGTATCTGGGACAGGGTCGAAGCGCTGCAACGGTTCGAAACGGCGTTGACCACCGGCGATCCCGGCGCGGTCTCCTCCTCACTTGAGCGCGTGTGGCCGCAAATGCGCAATGCCGGGCTTTTGGTACCTTTTGCGAACCTCTTCGCCTCACGCCTGCAAGGGCTGCCCCTGTCGAGCCGCGCTGCGCGCATCGCGGCCTATGCGGCACTGCTGTCGGATGATTACGAAGCTCTGGCTGGCAATTTGGCCGACACCGACGACCCCCAAATCGCCTTCCTCGCCGCGATCGCCAAAGGACAGGCGCCGCAAACGCTGCCGCCCGATATGCCTCACCGCAGATCCCTCGCGGACACCTGGCAGGCAGCGCCTGTTGCCCCGCCGGACATGGCGCGGATGCCGGGGCAAAACCGCCTTGGCGAAGCGCTTCTTAGAACCATCGACACCTTCGAAAACGGCGCCAATGGCAACAGCGCCGATCTTACCTCGGCACTGACCACCCTGAGGGCCTTCGGCCTTGAAGACACTGCACGGCGCAGCGCATTGCAGCTGGCCATCCTCGACCTGGAGCGTGCCAGACGATGAGCGACACCCACTGGATCGCCGCTTTCCTCGATGCCCAAGCGGCAGAGCGCGGTGCTGCCACCAACACGCAACTGGCCTACGCGCGCGATCTGAAAGACTTCACGGATTGGCTCGAGCGGGAAGCTGCGTCACTGGCGACAGCGCAGAAATCGCATGTGGAAGACTATCTGGTCTATTGCGACGCACAGGGTCTGGCCAAATCGACCCGCGCGCGGCGTCTGTCTGCGATCAAGCAGCTCTACCACTTTTGTTTCGAGGAAGGTCTCCGGTCCGATAACCCCGCAGTCCAGATCAGTGGCCCGGGCCGTGACAAGCGCCTCCCGAAAACCCTGTCGACCGAGGAGGTCGACCGCTTGCTCGAGGCGGCCCTCACCCGGGGGCGCAGCCCGGATGACAGATGCCGCAACACCTGTCTGATGCAGTTGCTCTACGCCACTGGCATGCGCGTCAGCGAACTGGTGTCGCTGCCGCTGTCCTCGGCCAAGGGGGATCCGCGCATGCTGCTCATCAAGGGCAAGGGTGGCAAGGAACGTATGGTGCCCCTCTCCCCCCCGGCGCGCGCGGCCTTGCGCGACTGGCTCCAGCTACGCGAAGCGCAGGAGGACGCCGCGCGCGTCGATGGCAAATCCGGATCGACCTTCCTGTTCCCCTCGCGCGGCAAGTCCGGACACCTGACCCGGCACGCGTTCTACATCCTGATCAAGGACCTTGCTGTGACCGGCGGCGTCTCTCCGGCCAAAGTCACCCCGCACACGCTGCGCCACGCGTTTGCCACGCATCTCCTCGCCAACGGGGCTGATCTGCGGGCCATCCAGACCTTTCTCGGCCATGCCGATGTGTCGACCACCGAGATCTACACGCATGTTCTGGAAGAACGGCTGAAAGAGCTGGTGCTCGATCATCACCCACTGGCCCGCGATGCGTGACCGCCCCTTGAACGTGGCCCACCGTGCCCCCATAACCCGATAAACCTGTTTCAACGTTGGACCCATGGAACCCGCATCTACCGCGGCAGACGCCGCTTTCTGGATCACTGCCTCCGCCATCGTCGGATTGCTGGTCCTTTCGGCCTTTTTCTCCGGATCGGAAACCGCGCTGACCGCAGCCTCGCGCGGCAAGCTGCGCACGATGTCCGACAAGGGATCAATGGGCGCCGAACGCGCCCTGACGATCACCGAAGACAATGAGCGCCTTATCGGATCAGTGCTGCTGGGCAACAACCTGGTCAATATTCTGGCGACGTCTCTGGCAACCGCCCTCTTCACCCGGTTGTTCGGCGAAAGCGGCGTTGCCTTGGCGACGCTGGTCATGACCCTGCTTGTTCTGATCTTTGCCGAGGTGCTGCCCAAAACCTATGCCATCACCAATCCCGAAACCGCGGCAAGCCGTGTGTCGCCGGTCATTGCGCTTGTCATCACCGTCTTTTCACCGATCGTCGGTGCCGTTCGCATGTTGGTGCGCGGCGTGTTGCGCATCTTTGGGGTCAAGACGGATCCCGACAGCCACATCCTGGCCGTGCGCGAAGAAATCGCGGGCGCGCTGCAACTCGGACACTCCGAGGGCGTGGTCGAGAAAGAGGACCGCGATCGCATCCTCGGCGCGCTGGACCTGAGCGAACGCACGGTTGAGGAAATCATGCTCCATCGCTCGGGCATCGAAATGATCGACGCCGACAACGATCCGCAGGACATCCTCCGGCAGTGCCTCGAATCCAACCACACCCGCCTGCCCGTCTTCCGCGGCGACCCCGAGAACATCATCGGTGTGGTCCACGCCAAGGACCTGTTCCGCGCCATGTACACGTTCATGCAGGAAAGCGATCGTCCGGCGGACGCGATGAACGAATTCAAATTCGCCGACGTGGCAATGAAGCCGTACTTCATCCCCGAAAGCACGTCACTCGATGACCAGATGCGCCAGTTCCTCCGCCGCCGCACCCACTTCGCACTCGTCGTAGACGAATACGGCGCATTGCAGGGGTTGATCACGCTCGAAGATATCCTCGAAGAGATCGTTGGCGAGATCACGGACGAATTCGACCCCGACGGCGACCACCCGATCAAACGCGGGGACGACGGCAATTTCTGGATCGACGGGTCCATGACAATCCGCGATCTCAATCGCGCACTTGAGTGGAACCTGCCGGATGAAGAGGCCAACACAGTCGCAGGCCTCGTGATCCACGAGGCGCAGATGATCCCCACCATCGGCCAGTGCTTCAGCTTCCACGGGTTCCGCTTCGAGGTCACCGCCCGCGACAACAACCGCATCACCGCGCTGAAGATCCGCCCGCTCGCGCCCGAGTAAGTCAGGCCCCGTTTCCGTCACCGGAAACGCCGCGGCCCGCGCGCGCGGGCCGTCCTCTGCGCCCGGCAGAGGGCCCGTGTCCGTGACGGACACGTCTCCCCGGCTGCGCCGGGGATCAACACTGCGCGGCAGTGTCACGTTTCCAGTGATGGAAACTCACGCGCGCAGGCGCGCGCCGTCCGGGTCAAACGGCGGACGGTCGAGAATGGTCGCGCGGTGCGGGCGGCCGAGGATCATCACCTCCACGGCATCCCCGGGGGCGGCGTCCTTGACGTAGCCAAGCGCAAGCGACTGCCGGACATGGTACCCGTAGCCTCCTGATGTGACCCGGCCAATGCCGACGCCATCCTTGAAGATCGGTTCTCCTCCGGTCGCATCGGCGTTCGATGCGCTCACATCTGCATCGTCCAGCGCAAGCAGAACCATCCGCTCCCGCGGTGACGTGTTCATGGTCTCAACCGCTGCGCCCTTGTTAAGGAAGTCCGTGTCGAGTTTGCACAGGCGATCAAGCCCGCACTCCTGAGGCCAGTATTCCGGGCTGTATTCCCGCCCCCAGGATCCGTAGCCCTTCTCCAGCCGCAAGCTCATCAACGCGCGGCTGCCGACCGGGACGGCCCCGACCTCCCGGCCCGCCTCGAGCAGCGCGCCATACAGCGCCACCTGATCCTCGGCGCGGCAATGCAGTTCCCATCCCAGATCGCCTGTGAAGGACACCCGAAGCGCCATCACCGCGACCCCGGCCACCTCCATCGTCCGGGACCGCATGAACGGAAAACTGTCTGTGTCCAGCGATGTGTTGGTCAGCCGCTGCAAAAGCGCGCGGGCTTGCGGACCCGCAACATTGAAGCCGCACCAGGAGTCAGTCAGGCTTTCAAAAGCTGTCCCCTCGGGCAAAGGCACCTGATCGTAAAAGCGCGTCTGATAGCGCTCAGCCACGCCGGAACTGATGATCCAGAACTCATCTTCGGCCAAGCGCGTCACCGTCGCGTCTCCCGCAATGCCGCCTCGTTTGCCGATCAGCGGCGTCAGACAGGATCGGCCAATCTCGCGCGGCATCCGGTTCGCGAACACCGCATTCAGCCAGTCCTCCGCCCCGGGCCCGGACACCCGGTATTTGGCGAAGTTCGAAATGTCGATGATCCCCGCCGCCTCCCGCAAAGTGCGCGCCTCGTGTCCCACCACGTCCCACCAGGGCTGACGTGTGAACCCCGCGCTGTCGGGCACGTCCTTCGAGAAGTAAAGCGGGTGCTCCCACCCGTAGTTCAGCCCGAACACAGCGCCCATGTCGCGCTGCATCTGATAGACCGGGCGTGTGCGCACCGGGCGCCCCGCCGCGCGTTCCTCGTTCGGGAAATGGATCTTGAACCGATGGGCGTATTGATCACCGACCCGCGCCTTGGTGAACTTGGCATCCGCCCAGTCACCGAACCGCGCCACGTCCCACGCGAACATATCGTACTGCATCTCGCCTTCGATGATCCACTGCGCCACCATCAGCCCCATACCACCCGATTGGCTGAATCCCGGTATGATCCCGTTGCAGCAGAAATAGCCCGGCTTCCCGGGCACCGGACCCAAAAGAACGTTCGAATCCGGCGACCAGATCATCGGGCCGTTGATGACGCGCTTGATCCCGGCCTCACCAACCGCAGGCACGCGGGCGATCGCGCGCATCATGTTGTCCTCGATCCGCTCCAGATCATCGGCGAACAGCTCATGCCCAAAGCCTTGCGGCGTTCCGTCCTCCGCCCAGAAGCGCACGTCTTTCTCATATGCCCCGACCAGCAGGCCCTTGCCCTCTTGCCGCAGGTAGTACTCGCCGTCGCGATCCGCGACCGAGGGCAAACGACGCTCCATCGCGGCGATCTCGGCAATGGGTTCGGTCACGAAGTATTGGTGCTCGGTCGGCAAGAGCGGCAGCGTGATCCCGGCCAGAGCCGCCACCTCGCGCCCCCAAAGGCCGGCGGCGTTCACCACCCAATCCGTACGAATATCGCCCTTTGGCGTACGGACGACCCAGGTTCCGTCCGGCTGCGCCTCGGTCGCCGTCACGGGCGTGAAGCGATGGATCTCGGCCCCCCGCTGCCGCGCACCTGCCGCGTAGGCCGCCGTGACGCCGGACGGGTCGACGTTGCCGCCATCGGGTTCGTACATGATGCAGCGGATGCCGTCGAAATCGACGAGCGGATGCAGCCGCTCTGCTTCGTCCCGCGAGACTTCGTGGAAGTTCATTCCGTAAAGCCGCGCCTTAGCCTCTTGCAGGCGTAACTGGTGTTCCCGCGCTTCGGTCTGCGCCAGATACAGTGACCCCGGCTGGAACACACCGCAGGATTGTCCGGTCTCGGCTTCAAGCTCTTTGTAGAGGGTCATCGTGTAATGCTGCAGGCGGCTGATATTGGTGCTATCGTGCAGCCCGTGGATGTTCGCCGCCGCGTGCCATGTGCTGCCGCTGGTCAGCTCGTCGCGTTCCAACAGGACAACATCGGTCCAGCCCAATTTTACCAGATGGTACAAAATCGAGCAGCCGATAACGCCGCCCCCGATGACAACGGCCTGGGCGTGGGTTTTCATGGCGCATTTCTCCTGCCGAACGTGCCTCCACCCTTTTCCGACAATCGCAGAGAGGGTTGCCAAGAGCCGACACACAGTGTCGTTTTCGGGCAGGCAGGCCCGACACCGGGATGGACATGGTCGGGCAAACGCGAACAGGATCGGACGGTATGAAAACGCAAGCACGTGTGGTGGTCATAGGCGGCGGGGTCGTCGGGGTGTCAGTGCTCTACCACCTGACGAAACTCGGCTGGTCCGATGCGATGTTGGTCGAGCGGTCGGAACTGACCTCCGGCAGCACATGGCACGCGGCAGGCGGGTTTCATACGCTCAACGGCGATACCAACATGGCCGCGCTGCAGGGCTATACGATCCGTCTCTACAAGGAGCTTGAAGAGATCACCGGCATGTCCTGCGGATTGCACCACGTGGGCGGCATCACGCTCGCAGACAATCGCGACCGGTTCGACATGCTGCTCGCTGAACGGGCGAAGCATCGGTATATGGGGCTGGACACGCAGATCGTCGGACCGGAAGAGATCGCCAAGATCGCGCCGATCACCAACACCGATGGCATCCTTGGTGCACTCTACGACCCACTCGACGGCCATCTCGACCCGTCCGGGACCACCCACGCCTATGCCAAAGCGGCGCGTATGGGTGGGGCAACGATCGAAACCCATGTCATGGTGCAGGAAACCAACCAGCGCGCGGATGGCACTTGGGACGTGGTCACCGACAAGGGCACGATCCACGCGGAACACGTGGTCAACGCGGGCGGCCTTTGGGCGCGCGAGGTGGGCGCGATGGCGGGCGTCTACCTGCCGCTGCACCCGATGGAACATCAGTACATCGTCACCGATGAGATCGCAGATATCTACGAGCGTAGCGAAGAACACCCGCATGTGATGGACCCGGCAGGCGAAAGCTATCTCCGCCAGGAAGGGCGCGGCCTGTGCATCGGGTTCTATGAACAGCCCTGCCGCCCGTGGGCGGTCGATGGCACACCGTGGAGCTTTGGCCACGAACTCCTGCCCGACGACTTTGACAAGATCGAAGACAGCATCGCCTTCGCCTACCAGCGCTTCCCAGTCCTTGAGACCGCGGGCGTCAAATCGGTGATCCACGGGCCATTCACCTTCGCCCCCGATGGCAACCCGCTCGTTGGCCTCGTCCCCGGACTGCGCAACTACTGGTCCGCATGCGGCGTGATGGCAGGCTTCAGCCAGGGCGGCGGTGTCGGCCTGATGCTCGCGCAGTGGATGGTCGAGGGCGAATGCGAGCGGGACGTCAGCGCGATGGACGTCGCGCGGTTCGGCGACTGGATCAGCCCGGGCTACACGCTGCCGAAGGTGATCGAAAACTACCAGAAACGCTTTTCCGTCAGCTATCCCAATGAAGAACTCCCCGCTGCGCGACCCAACCGCACGACCCCGATGTACGACATTTTCGACCAGATGGGCGCGGTCTGGGGCGCGCAATTTGGGCTTGAGGTGGTGAACTACTTCGCCAACGACGGCGAAGACCGCTACGAGACCCCCAGTTTCCGCCGATCCAATGCCTTCGACGCCACCGCGCGCGAGGTGAAGGCCGTCCGGGAAGCCGTTGGAATCAATGAGATTCACAACTTCGGAAAGTACGAGGTCACCGGCCCGAATGCCCGCGACTGGCTTGACCGCATCATGGCAGGCCGCGTGCCGAAACCGGGCCGCCTGTCGCTGACCCCGATGCTGTCCCATAAGGGCAAACTGATCGGCGATTTCACCATCTCCTGCCTGTCGGACACGCATTTCCACCTGACCGCCAGCTACGGCGCGCAAGCTTATCACATGCGCTGGTTCGAACAGCACGCGCAGGACGGCGTGACCGTGCGCAATGTGTCGGACACGCTGACCGGATTTCAGATCGCCGGACCGAACGCCCGAAAGGTGCTGGACGCCGTGACCCGCGATGCGACCGACCTGCGGTTCATGGACGTGCGCGCGATGACCATCGGCACGACGCCCTGCCTCGTGCAGCGGGTCAGCTACACGGGCGGCTTGGGGTACGAGATCTATTGCGAACCCGTGGCGCAGCGTCAGCTCTGGCACACGCTATGGAGCTCCGGTCAGGACCACGGCATGCGCCCCTTCGGAATGCGGGCGATGATGTCGCTGCGCCTCGACAAGTTCTTCGGGTCTTGGCTGTCGGAGTTCTCACCCGACTATACCCCGGCCGAAACTGGCATGGATCGTTTCATCGCGTTCAAGAAAAACACCGACTTCATCGGGCGCGCCGCGGCAGAGGCCGAGAGGTCCAATTCGCCCGAACGAACCCTTGTTGCCTTCGAGGTCGATGCGCAGGACGCCGATGTGCAGGGCTATGAACCCGTCTGGGTCGACGGTGAGGTGCGCGGCTTTTGCACCTCGGGCGGGTACTCGCACCACGCGGGCAAGTCTATCGCTCTGGCCCTGATCCCGCGCGACCATGCTCAGGATGGAACCAAAGCGAAAATCGAAATTCTGGGCCAAATGTGCGACGCAACGCTCATCACCACCCCGCTTTACGATGCGGACGGGGCGCAGATGCGCGGCTAGACTGCGGCCATGACCGAAGTTGCCATCCTGATTCCCGCCGCAGGTGCCAGCCGCCGCATGCGCGGCACCGACAAATTGTTGGAAAGGGTCGACGGTCAGCCGCTTTTGCGTCTTGTGGCGGAACAGGCTTGCACCGTGGCAGCCCCGGTGATCGTCACGCTGGCAGAGGACGCTGACACGCGGGCGAAAGCGCTCGATGGGCTGTCCGTGCGGATCGTGCTCGTCAAGGACGCGGCAGAAGGCATGTCGGCGTCTCTGCGTGCCGCCGCGCGGGCGGTACCCGACACGACCGATGGCCTGCTCATCCGGCCAGCCGATATGCCGGACCTCACAGCCGACGACTTGCGCCATGTCATCAGTGCCTTTGTCGAGGCGGGCGGCAAAGACATCGTGCAAGGCACGGGCGCGGACGGGACACCCGGCCACCCTGTGGTGTTCCCGATCAGCCTTGTGCGGGACTTCGACACGCTGTCAGGAGATGCCGGTGCGCGGTCGATCCTGAAGGCGCACCGGAACCGCGTTCGATACGTGCCACTCCCGCAGGACCACGCCCTCACCGACCTCGACACACCCGAAGATTGGGCCGCGTGGCGTGCGCGAAATCCGGGTCGCTAACCTGTAGATAAGTCTGCGGACAAAAAAAATGGAACAGCTCTCCCCAACTGTCCCACCTTTTCCGGTTGCTGCCACTTTCGGGCGCTGCCGTGTGAAATTGTCGCGCGCTCCCCAGCGCTGGACGGACATTACTCAAGTTTTGCTTCAAGGCAAGGCGAAAAGTGACAAAGGCGTGATGTACGGCTTGGCTCTGATCGGCCAAAGATGACCCTACGGCACCCGCCATTCACCCGCCCAGTTGTCAGACGCCTTGAAAACAGCGCGTCTGTGCGGATCGACGAGTTGCATCAGCTCGATCTGATCGATCTTGCATGTCAACACGGTGAACCAGTCTTCGGTCGCCAATTTGGTGTAGGCATCGGCGCGGGGGATCGGTGTTCCGGGCGTGGGTGAGGCCCCATACGCGATGCGAGACCCGTCCGGCACACGTGACCATTTGTGACGCACGTCCTCGCCAGAGCGGATGTCCACCGATGTGGACAACCTGATCTGTAGTTTCGGCTTTACGTCCCAAATATGAAGCTGGGCAAACGGATGCACCGCAAGCGATCGCACCTTGTCCGAGCCGCCATCGGTGTGCACCTCCGCGGTTCCGGCGACACGATCCGCACCGCGCAGAACGACGGTGCGTGCTTCGGGATACCCGTCCGGCGAGACGGTTGCAAAGGTCGGATGCCGGGCGGCGGCACGCTTGTCTGCGACGCCGCGCGACAGGCGCTGCCAGCCAAGGTCGAGGAAGTCGGACAAGGCTTTGGTGTCACTCATAACCGGTCATCTCCAGATACCCTTTGCCCGAATGACTGCCCTCGACGGTCACCGGCCCTTCCCAATACGGGATCGAAACGCCCATCCAGGCATTCGGGTTCAGTGCCTTCACTGTGACGTCCACGTCTCGCTCGGGTAATTGCACCGCCCAACGGGTCGGAATGTCCCGACCCGCGACACGGGTGATGTCCAACGGCTGCGCGCGGAATGCCCCGTTCGGAAAGGCGGTCGTGGTTCCGTCGGGCGCGATCCAGGTGGCCGAGGAGAATGACGTGCCATCGGTCTCGCGCAGGAGGAATCCCATCAATTTGTCGCCGCTGTCAAAGGACAATGAGAACCAATCCCAACCCGATTGGGTGTCCGCCAGAGGTTGCGACGACCATTCCCGGTCAAGCCAGGCGGAACCGGTCACCGCGACCTCACCGCCCGGTAAAGTCAGAGAGCCCGACACACGGAAATAGGGCTGCGAGTAGTAGTAGCTCGCCTGCCCCTGATCCGATTTCACAGAATACCCGGCATCGCCATGAAAGACCAAAGGCCCTTCGGCCAGCAAGTTGAGGTCATAAGCGAACTCGGCTCCGCGTGCGGTCAGCCGCATGTCGTCAAAGGACGGGCCTGCCATACGCCAGTCGTCGATCCACGCATTGAACGGCTGCACGGTGACCCCCGCCTGCCCTATCCCGCCCCGCGCGATGCGTTCGGCGACGTAGTGGGCGTCCTCCGTTGTGAGCGCGGCATGCGCGAACCAGACCTGCGGGTCCCCCCAGCCATCGGCGGTTTCGGGGGCAAGCGCGGAGCGGAAAAGCGTCCATTGTACGCCGTAGGGCGTTCCATCCTCCGCTTCGAGGTTCGCGGTCAGGTACCACCATTCGATCCGAAAATCGGGATGCGGTCCGTGATCCTGCGGGAAGTCGAACCTATAGCCCGCACGCGGGACCGCGAAATCATCAGCCTCGGTACCCAGCCCGGCAAAACCCTGCGCCTGCGCCAATGCGGGCAGCAACAACAGGATCAGAAGAACCCTAGCGATCATTGGCAAAGACCTTGAGCAGACTGGACGGCGGCGTGCGCGACAACCGGAACGCCGGCCAGAGGGCCGCGACCGCAGCGGCTACGATGGCGAAGAGGCTCAGCACAGCGTAGTGGCCCGGGAACAGGTACATCGGCAATTGCCATCCGAATGCTTCAACATTCACATATGCAAGCAGCACCCAAGCAAGGAGCAATCCCAGCGGAATGGCCAGCAGCGTGGTCAGCAAAGCAAGGATGACAGACCGCAACAGCTCCAACCGACCCAGATCACGGCGCGTCATGCCCAACGCCCAGACCGGCGCCAGTTGCGGAACGCGCAAAGAGGCGAGTGTGAGCAGGCTCATCAGAATGGCAAAGGCGGCGACACCAAGCGTGAGCACGTTCAATGCGCCAGTGATGGTGAAGGTGCGCTCGAACACGCTGAGGGAAAACGCCTTGATGCGCGCCTGATCGATGACCGCGGCCGGTGGCAGACCCAAGTCGTCCAGCAAGATGCGCGTCAGCGCCTCCGGGTCCTCGGTCCGTACGCCGAATTGCGTGGCGATCTGGTCTGGATAGATCGAGCGGAACAGCGTTTCCGACATCACCGCCTGCCCCAAGGGATTTCCATAGTCGGCAACAATGCCCGCGATCGGCAACGTGACATCCGGTGCCACACGCACCGGATCGCCGACCCATAGTCCCGCACGCCGCGCCAGTTGCTCACTCACCACAACCGCATCTTCGTCCGCAACCTGTGACCAGACATCACCAGACCGGTCGAGAAAAAGCCAATTCTCGCGGTAGGTTGGCCCGACACGCACTCCGAAGAGGTCGGACGGCACGCCGGCAATCTCGGTTTCGACAGACAGCAGCGGCAGCACTTCCCGCGCCTCGTTGCGCAGCACGGTCTCAACTTCGGCACTCCGCGCCTCATCCTCGATCTGAACGAAAAGCTCGGGCGCCAACCGTTGGTCAAGGAAGTCGACAAAAGTCACACGAAAGCTCGACACCATGGTCGACACGCCGACATTTGCCGCCGTCGCCAGAAGCAGCGCCATCAGCGCAAGGCTCAGCCCCGGCACTTGCTGCCGTGTGTCAGCCCAAAACCATTGCCAGATGACAGTCGTCGAGAGGCGTTCTGCCAGTCCCACTGCGCTGCGCAGCATGAGCGGAAGGATCAAGGCCGCCCCGATCAGAACACAAGCCAGCAAGGCAAAACTGAGCAGCAGCCCCTGCCCCCAGATCGCAATCCCGGCACCAAGACCGAAAAGACCAAGCGCCACTGCGCCCAACCGCGTGGCACCTGACCCGGACGCAACGGACCATGCGCGCGGTCGTGCGCTTTCGAGGATGCTCATATGCGCGATCTTCCAAAGCGCTCCCGCCGCGGCAATCGCGGTTCCGCCAAGGGCAATGGCCATGCCGGACACCCACCATTCCGGACGCAGTTGCAACGTTCCGGCGACCTGTGCGCCGTAAAGGCCCTGCACAGTCGCCGCGACATTCGGCAAAAGCACGGACGCCATCACGTAGCCCAAGGCCACCCCAACCGCGCCCGCCAGCACCGCAAAGACCACCAGCTCGGCGATCGTCAGGACAACGAGCGTCCGCAAAGGCACACCAAGCGCGCGCAATGTCCGCACCATCCCGCGGCGTTGCTCGAACGCCAATGAAATCGTGCCATGGACGATGAAAATCCCGACGGCAAAGCTCAGAAGCCCGAAAGCGGTCAGGTTGAGGTGAAAGCTGTCGGTCAGCCGGTTGGCACCCGCGTCTTGCGCGGGCTGTCTCGTCAGATCGGGCGCAACGGCGCTAAGCGGCGGTAGGCCCATGGGCTGAACGCGGGCAAGCGTCAGACGGCTCAGTTGTCCGTCTGCCTCTAACAGCCTTTGCGCCGCGCCGATATCGGTCACAGCGATGCCCGGCGCGATGCCCTCGTCAATCAGGATGCGCTGCGGGATTTGGCCCTCCAGACGATCCGCCGTTTCGGCATTGGCGAAGACCAGCTCTCCTTCCAGGAACGCACCAAGGTCTGCGTCCGCGTTCATCGCCACCGGCGCCATCGTGCCCGGTGCGGTCAGCGGGTCGATCCCTAAAACGCGCACCCGTCCGCGATCCGCATCCAATCGCCCTTCAAGGATCGGCGACACCTGCCACCCTGCCCGCCTCAACGCGACATACGTATCTTGCGGAACCGTGCCACCCGCACGCGGGACCAGTTGATCGAACTGCCCTTCGCCCAGAGTTGCCGCTGCCGCGTCATAGCTCGCGCGGGCCTCTGCATTGATCGCCTGCACGCCCGACCACAACGCGGTCGCAAGCGCCAGCCCGGCGATCAGCGCGAAGAACTGCAGCCAATTCCGACGCCAGTGGGACAGGAGCGCTGTGAAAACGGTCAACGTCACGCAAGGCGACCCTGGCTCAGGTGTACGTGGCGGCTCATCCGGTCCGCGACGGCCTGCGAATGCGTCACAACCATCAACGCGGCCCCCGTTTCGGTCACCAGCGCAAGCATCTGGTCCAGCACCTCTGCCGCCGTGGCTTCGTCAAGATTGCCTGTCGGCTCATCCGCCAAAACAAGGCGTGGACGGGCGGCCAGCGTCCGTGCAATGGCGACACGTTGCTGTTGACCGCCGGAAATCGCTTCGGGGTATTTCTCGAGATGCGGCGTCAGACCCAGCGCCTTTGCCAGTGCCGCGACCTGCGTCGGATCGTGGCGCCCGGAGAGCCGCGCCTGGAACGCAATGTTCGCGGCCACGGTCAGGGATGGGATAAGGTTGAACTGCTGAAACACCACGCCGACCTCGGACCGCCGCAACGCGGCGCGCGCCGTATCGTCCATCTCTGTGATGTCCTGACCGTTCACGCGGATCACGCCGCTGTCGACCACGTCCAGCCCGCCAACAAGATGCAGAAGCGTGCTTTTTCCCGACCCGGATTCACCGGTGAGTGCCAGTGTTTCGCCGGCCTGCATCTGCAGGTCGACACCGCGCAGCACCGGTGTCGCTCCGTCCGCCCCGGCGAACGATTTGGTCACATTCTCAACGCTCAATACCATGGGGGTCAGGTATCACGCCTGACCGTCAGGGAAAGCCCCACCACGGAAAAACCCGTTGGGCGCTTTGCCGTCCGCATCCAAGATGCTACCTCGCTCAACATGAGTGTGTTCATTCTGACCCCCGACACGGTGCTGAACCCCAAGGCGTTGGAAACCGGTTCGGTTCCCCGAAAAGTCCTGCATCGCATCGCTTTCCTGCCGCGCGGTGGCGGGCTTGGCCTGATTGCGCGGGTCATCATGGAAAACGAGCCGCTGCGCTATTTCATTGCGCTGTCGCCCTTCGTCATCGCCATGTTCATCTGGCGCGACCTCGCGCTACCGATTTCGCAAGCGCCCGTCGCCATGATCATCGTGATCGGCTTTTTCGAGATGAAGGTCCTGCGCATGTCGCCCGAGAAGCGCGCAAAGCTGATGTCTGAAGACGACGCCGACCGTGTGCTGGACATGTTCCGCTACCGCGCGCGTCAGGTATTAAGCAAGATCGCGGCGCACCGGCAGCAGCGCTCTGGCGAATTGATGCTGGTCGTCGAGCAAAGCGAGCTGGCGCATGTCACACCGCTGACTCTTGTCTCTTTGCAGACGTCGAATGGCAAGCCGCGGATTTTGGAACTGGACGGGATCGAACAAACCCTTTTGAAATCAGACCTGTTCGACGACGCCTTCACAGTGCGTGACCTGCACCGCGCCAATCTGCGCGAGGACGTGTTTCTGCGGAGCGAGCGCTTTGACACTCGTGGCGTGTCGGGCCACGCGCGCCTTGCCGCGATCCTGGATCGCCCGTCGTCTCAGGAAGCCCCGGCATGAGCGTAAACGCCGCCACCCTGTCAGCTGGCGACGCGCTTGAGGTGCTGTCAGCCGCCTGGGACGCACAGGTCACCGGTGGTCTGACGACGTCCTGGATGCTGCACGGGCGACCCGGCGTCGGCAAGACCCAGCTCGTCCAGACCCTCGCCCAGCAACGCGACGCAGAACTGTACGATATCCGCCTCACGACCATCGAACCGCAGGACCTGCGCGGCCTTCCCTACTACGATCACGAGACCAAGAAGACGCTCTGGTACCGTCCCGAGGACTTGCCGGACGCCCCGGACCGGCCTGCGGTCCTGTTTCTGGACGAACTGACCGCCGCTTCTCCGTATCTCCAACCCACCGTCTACGGTCTCTTGCAGGAGCGCCGCGTCGGACGGCATCGCCTGCCGGACAGTGTTTTCATCGTCGCGGCCGGCAATACGGTGGAAGACGGCGCGATTGCCTACGAGATGGGAACGGCCCTGTCTGATCGACTGGTGCACCTGCATGTCAAAGCCAGCGCGAAAGACTGGCTGGAACGGTATGCCGTGGATCAACGCCTGCATCCGGCCGTGACAGCCTTCCTGCGCGCGCGTCCCGATTTGCTCGACACCACCGAGGACACCCTGCGGCGGGGCGACATGATTGCCTGCACCCCGCGATCGTGGGAACGCGTCAGCCAGATCATGCACGCCATCCCGGATCGGCGCATGCGCGACGCCATGGTCGCCGGTACGATCGGTATCGCCCCTGCGGCGGATTTCGCCCGCGTGGCGGATGAACTGGACAGCATGGTCACCGTCGCCGACCTGCTGCAGACCCCACGCAGCAAAAGACCGGAATTGTACCCGACATCGATGAATGGCCTTGTCGGCCTGATCTACGGGCTTGTCGCCCAGACCGACGCAGAGACCATCAAGGGCACCATCGAAGTGATGGCCGACATCCGCAGTCTGAAAAGCGATGCCGTATCCGCCCTGCCCCTCGCCGAACTGACCAGCTTTGGGTTCGAGCTTCTGATCCGCAAGGCGCTGGCCAACGGGCTGGAGGATGGCTTCCGCGGATCGGACGCCTACGCCCAGTACGCGGCCGAACGGGCAAAAGCCGAGGCCGGTTGAGCATGCGCCCGAGCCACAGTCGCCGAGCCCAAACCGCGCTGTCACACATGGCCGAGGTCGACCCGGCCGTGGCGGCTTTGGCCCTTTGGTGCGCGCATCGCGACCATGATGACCCAACCTGCACCCAGGGGGATACGATCCTCTACGGTCCCGAGTTCGAGGCGCTGTCTGTTCCCGAACAAATCGGCCTTGCCGCCCATCATGTGCTGCACGTCGCCCTGCGCCATAGCGCGCGGCAGACCGAAATGGCTTCGCGGCTCGGACGGAAATTCAAACCGCTGCTCTACAACCTCGCGAGCGATGCCATCGTGAACGAGGCGCTTCTCAACGGAAACCACGCCCTGCCACGCCCTGCAGTACGCGCCAAGGAGCTCATTGAATTGCTGCCCGGTCTGGACACCGTGGCTCCGGACATCCTTGGGGATTGGGACACCGATCGCCTTTACCACGCATTGGCGCGTCCGCGAGACGGGGATCCCTCCGAAACAAACCCGGCCATCGAGGATTATCTGCTCAAACGCCGGTTTGCGCCGGACCTGACCGCGGAAGGTACGTACGAGAGCCAAAGCGACGTCTGGTCGTCCCGCGTGGACCAGGCGCTCGACATGGGTCGATCTGGCGGGATAGGCATTGGCGTATCGCTTGCGCGGTTCGCGGACCTCCCACAGTCGCGAACACCGTGGGAACTGCGTTTGCGGCGCTTGCTGCTGAAGGCAGCGAGCGATGTGCCGCGCGTGTCACATCGGCGGCCCTCGTCCCGGTGGATCGCCAGCGATGCGCAGGCGCGACAGAGCGGCACTCGGACGCCCGCTTTTGAACCCGGAATGACGCGCGACATCCGTCGCCCGCGCCTTGCCATCGCCCTCGACACATCAAGCTCCGTCACCGATAGGCAGCTTGACCTCTTCGCCAGCGAAGCGGTCGGGATCCAGCGGCGGACCACTGCGGAACTGCACCTTCTCGCGTTCGACACCGAAGTCCACACGCACCAGCGGTTCGACCACGCAGACGACCTGACCCGGATCGACATGCGGCGTGGTGGCGGCACATCTTTCGACCCCGTCATCGCGAAGGCCGGTCAACTCGACCCGTCCTTGCTGATCGTCCTGACCGACCTTGAAGCTCCGCTGGGACCGCAACCCGGCTTCCCGGTGATCTGGGCGGTGCCATCCGCCGTCACGCGCGCTCCATCATTTGGGACGGTTCTGAGTATGCAGCACTAGCCGCGATGTGTCGGCGCGCCGACATCGCGCAGATTGCAAAAACTTCAGAGATCGCGCACGATCGAGATCCAAACACATTATTGCGTGACGGGCCTCAATCGGCTCAAGACGGAGAAGATTTCCATGCCTTCATTCACAAAACTCGCCCTCGGTTTGATCGCCAGCGCTGCTCTGACCGCCTGCGTCGAAGATACTGGGGATGCGGCCCCTCCGGCGGCCACACCTGCAGCAAGCAGTTTCTCTACGCCGGAAGAACGGGCCTGCCTGCGCGATGTAGCGTCGACGACGGGCAACAGTGACGTCTACGTCGTCTCGTCGGAATTCAGCCAGGCCGGCACGAATGTGACGATTGGCGTTGGATCGACAGGTCGTTGGAGCTGTACCGCGTTCTCTGACGGGACAACCGCGAATATCATGTCCACAACGGGTGAAGGGTTCCTCTAGCCTTAGAGGGCGCTCGACCACGCGCCCTCACAAAATTTTCTAGAGAGCCCCCAGAATCTTCGTACGAAGATTCTGCAGCGCGACCAGTAAATTTTGAATGGACGCACGTCGTGTTTCACACGCCGTGCGGCCCAATCGTCAAAGAAAGAAAACCGTGGTGCCCAAGGTGAGACTCGAACTCACACGCCCGTGAAGGCGGGGGATTTTGAATCCCCTGCGTCTACCATTCCGCCACTTGGGCCACGTCCGTTTCCTATCCAAGCTGCCACACCTCGTCCAGCGCAAAAACGCAGGACGCGCCGTGGGCTTGACCACCTCGGAAGCGCGTGGTCTTAGCCATCTCAACACGCGCGGAGCGATCATGATACGACGCCTATACGACTGGACCATGTCCCTCGCGGATCACCCAAAGGCCCTTTGGGTCCTGGCTTGCGTGGCGTTCATCGAAAGCTCTGTCTTTCCCATTCCGCCCGACGTCCTGATGATCCCCATGATCCTCGCCCGGCCGTCGCGGGCCTGGCTGATCGCTCTGGTGGCGACCGTGTCCTCCGTCCTCGGCGGCCTTCTGGGCTACGGGATCGGCTTCTTTTTCTACGAAGCCATCGGAGAGCCGATTCTGAGTGCGCTTGGCAAAGCAGACGCCATGGCCGAATTCAATGACCGCTTCAATGGAGTGGGTTTTTGGGCGGTCCTGATCGCGGGGATCACCCCCTTTCCCTACAAGGTCATCACGATCATGTCGGGCTGGACCGCGATGCCGCTCGCGACATTTGTCGTCACCTCGATCATCGCCCGGGCGTTCCGGTTCTTCATCGTCGCCAGCCTGCTTCGGGCCTTCGGGGCTCCGGTCCGACAATTCATCGAAAAGCAGTTGGGCCTTGTTTTCACGCTCTTCGTGCTGTTGTTGATTGGCGGGTTCTACGTCGTGAGGTTCCTGTGACGCTCAATCGGAAATCACTGATGCTGATTGCCGCCGGTGGATCATTGGCGTTGATGCTTGGCGCTTTTGCCTTTCAGTATCTTGGCGGTCTTCCGCCGTGCAAATTATGCATCTGGCAACGCTATCCGCATGTGATCGCCATCGGCATCGGCCTCATCGCGCTGCGCTTTGGCAATGCCCTACTGGCCTGGCTCGGTGCTCTTGCCGCATTCGCGACCGCCGCGATTGGCGGGTATCACACCGGCGTCGAACGCGGCTGGTGGGAGGGTCCCACCACATGCTCTGCCGGTCCCATTGGTGGGCTTTCGACGGATGAGCTTTTCGACCAGATCATGAATGCCCCGCTCGTGCGCTGCGACGAGGTGCCGTGGGAATTGTTCAGCCTGTCCATGGCAAGCTGGAACATGATCGTATCGCTGGGTCTCATGGCACTCTGGATCGCCGCAGCGCGCAAGTCCGCCTAGGTCCGCTTTCGCGTGGACAGCAGCAGAGACGTTTCCGACTGCGTGACGCCGTCGAACTTCCGGATCTCGAACAGAACGGCGTCAAGCGCTTCGAGCGTCTCCGTCCCCAGTTCTGCGATGATATCCCATCTGCCATTGGTCGAGTGCACGGCGCGCACCTGTGGCAATCCCGAAAGCTGCCGGATGATGCGGTCGGTCCCGCGGCCCTCGATGCCGATCATCATCAGGGCCCGCACCGGGTCTTGCGCCACGTCCTCTTTCAGGACCACGGTGTAACCGACGATATCGCCAGTCTCGCGCAACCGGTCCAACCGCGCACGTATCGTCGCGCGGGACATATGCAACATCGTTGCGAGGTCAGAGACCGACGCACGTCCATTGTGGCGAAGGGCCGAGATCAACTGTCGATCTGTTTTGTCCATAGTGACCAATCTCTATTCTCATTTCGACAAGTTGTATCTCATTTTGCGCACTCTGACCACTTCTCTGCTTCCCGCATTGCAACATATGAGCGTGTGAAACAGAGAACGGACTGAACCATGGATTCGAAAAGCATCGTCCTCGTCGGCGCACCGATGGATTGCGGAAAGGCGCGCAAAGGCTGTCTCATGGGGCCGGACGCCTATCGCACGGCTGGCATCGCACGCGCTTTGACGGATCTCGGGCATCACGTGACCGATGCCGGGGACGTGACCCCCGATGCCAACGACATCCCGGATCGGGATGGCCTGATAAACTTGGGCGAAACCATCGGCTGGACCACAGCGCTGATGCGCGCGGCCGAGAGCGCGATGGCGACGGGTCTGCCCATCTTCATGGGTGGGGACCATGCCTTGTCCCTCGGCACCGTTCCGGGCGTGGCGGCACACGCGGCCAAATCCGGTCAGCCGCAGTTCGTGCTTTGGCTGGACGCCCATAGCGATTTCAACACTCTGGAGACCACGGCCTCCGGCAACCTGCACGGCACACCCCTGGCTTACGCCACGGGTCAAAGAGGGTTCGAAGGGTTCCCCGACCTGCCCGTCACAGTGCCCGCCAGCCAGACCTGCATCATCGGACTGCGCTCCGTCGATCTGCCCGAGCGCGCCTTGATGGAACAAACAGATGTGCGCGGCTACGACATGCGCGCGATGGACGAACATGGTGTGGCGGCACTTTTGGTGCCCTTCCTCGACGACGTGGCCAAGGCCGGTGGCGCGCTGCATGTCTCGCTTGACGTCGACTTCATCGACCCGACGCACGCGCCTGCGGTCGGCACCACGGTTCCCGGCGGCGCCACGGTGCGCGAGGCGCATCTTGTCATGGAACTGCTCTGCGACAGCGGTCTGATGACCTCGCTCGATCTGGTGGAGTTGAACCCGATGCTCGACGAACGCGGGCGCACGGCACATCTGATGGTCGATCTCGCGGCATCTGCCCTTGGTCGACGGATCTTCGACCGCCCCACCCCCCGAATGATGTGAGGTCCACGATGCAACCGTCAGACAAGGCGCTCGTCCCGTTCGTGTCGGTCGACCACATGATGCAGCTTATCCATCGCGTTGGTCTGCCCGAGATGATCCGCCGGATCGCGGATGCCATCGAGGACGACTTCCGCCGCTGGGAAAGCTTCGACAAGACGCCCCGCGTCGCCGCGCACAGCCCTGTTGGCGTGATCGAACTCATGCCCACCGCAAATGACACGCAATACGCATTCAAATACGTGAACGGTCACCCGAAGAATACGGCTGAGGGTTTGCAAACGGTCACCGCGTTTGGGCTGCTGGCCGATGTGGACACGGGCTATCCGGTGCTCTTGTCCGAGATGACGATGCTCACCGCTCTGCGCACGGCTGCGATGTCGGCGCTGGTCGCGAAACACCTCGCGCCAAAGGGGGCCGACACGATGGCGATGATCGGCAACGGCGCGCAGGCGGAGTTTCAGAGCATCGCCATGCAGACCATCTGCGGGATCACCACGGTGCGTCTCTACGACAACGACCCGGACGCGACGCGAAAATGTGCAACCAACCTCACCGGAACCGGTTTGACGGTGGTGCCCTGCGCCACCGCGGAAGACGCCATCGAAGGTGCACAGATCCTGACGACCTGCACCGCGGACAAGCAATACGCAACGATCCTGACCGACAACATGGTCGGCAGCGGCGTCCACATCAACGCCATCGGAGGCGACTGCCCCGGCAAGACGGAACTGGCCGAGGCCATCCTGCACCGGTCATCGATCTTTGTGGAATACCCGCCGCAGACGCGGGTCGAGGGGGAAATCCAGCAGTTGGACCCGGATCACCCGGTGACGGAATTGTGGACGGTCTTCAGCGGTGCGCATCCCGGACGCCGCGATGCGCGTGAGATCACGCTTTTCGACAGCGTGGGTTTCGCCATCGAGGACTTCTCGGCCCTGCGCGTGGTTCATGCGCTGACGGTGGAAACCGGTCTCAACCTGCCGTTGGACTTGCTGGCAGACCCGGACAATCCGCGCGACCTCTACGGTATGTTGATGCGGGCGGGATAGCGGAAGGGCTATCGAAAACCCTTCTCTAATCGGTATCGAAACGGCGTCGGAAAGCGCCGTCTATGGCGCTTTACACTTATAGATAATCCGACCGCTGCAACCCGTATTTCGCCATCTTCTCGTTCAAGGTCCGGCGTGGCAGGCAAAGCTCCTCCATCACCGACGCAATCGACCCGCGATGGCGGCGCATCGTGTTGTCGATCAACATGCGTTCAAACGCCTCGACATATTCCTTGAGCGGCTTGCCCTCGGTCGTCATCACCGGCTGCATCTCGTCATGGTCGGACATCAGCAGCGACGCGATGGTCCCTGTGCCACGGCGCGACTGCAGCACCGCGCGTTCGGCCAAGTTGATGAGCTGACGCACATTTCCCGGCCACGGGGCCTGCAGAAGCTGGGCTGCCTCCTGCGCACTGACCTGCGGCGCGTCGCAGCCGTATTCGTCCGCGAACTGGTCCGCGAGAGCCGTAAAGAGCGTCAGGATATCCTCCCCGCGATTGCGCAAAGGCGGAGCGGTGATCTTGAGCGCCGCAAGGCGGTAGTATAGGTCCGGCCGAAGCGCGTCCTCGCAGGTGCGGCCTTCGTCCTGAAGGTTGCAGATAGCCACGATCCGCGTCTCGGGCGGGGTGCCCTGATCGTTGATCATCGTCAGCAGGCGCGCCTGCGCGGCATCCGACAGCGCTTCGATATCTTCCAGGACGAGCGTGCCGCCCCGTGCCTCTTCCACGGCAGGAAGGCGCACATCGTCCGGCTGCATCGGCCCGAAAAGACGGCGGATCAGCGTGTCCTCGTCCATCGCGGCGCAGGAGATCAGAACGAATTTCTTGCCCGCGCGGCTGCCCACGGCATGAAGCGCATGGGCGACCAGCGTTTTACCCGTTCCGGTTTCCCCGTCGATCAGGACATGCCCGTCCGCCTGCCCCAGATCGAGGATGTCTTCGCGCAACCGCTCCATCGCGGGGCTGGCCCCGATGAGCTTGCGCATCATCTGGTTGCCGTCGCCCAGTTCTCGCCGCAGCGCCCGGTTATCGAGCGTCAAACGACGCGCATTGGTGGCTTTCTTGGCAAGGTCCGACATGCGGTCCGGGTTGAACGGTTTCTCCAGAAAGTCGAACGCCCCGATCCGCATCGCCTCAACCGCAATCGGCACGTCGCCGTGGCCGGTAATCATGATCACCGGCAGCGCACTGTCCGACCCCATGAGTTTGCGCAGAAGCTGGATGCCATCCATGCCCGGCATCTTGATATCGGAAATCACGATGCCCGGATAATCCGGTCCCAGCGTGCCCAACGCCTCTTCGGCGCTCGAGAACGTCTCGGTGTCATAGCCTGACAAGGCCAGCCACTGGCTGATGGACTGGCGCATGTCCTTTTCGTCGTCGACAATCGCAATCTTCATGGCTTTTCCCATGGGTTTACTCCGCAGCCTGCGTCTGGTCGTTCAATATCGGCAGTTGCATCTCGAACACCGCGCCGCCCTGTTCGGCGTTGCGGGCCAAGAGCCTGCCCCCTAGGTCGTTGACGATCCCCGAAGAAATGGCAAGGCCCAGCCCGACGCCATCGCCCGGTTGCTTGGTCGTGTAGAACGGCTCAAAGAGCGCATCGAGGTCTTCGATCCCGTGCCCGTTGTCGCGGATCGCAAGGGTGGCCGTCTCGCCGCTGGCAAGGATGATCTCAAGCTGCGGGTCCGACACGGTCTTGGTGGCATCAAGCGCGTTGCGCAAGAGGTTCACCATGACCTGCTCGATCCGCATCCGGTCCCCCATCACGAGCACCGGATCTTCGGGCAGGATCTTGGTGATCTTGACCTTCCGCGACTTCAGCTGCGGCTCCATCATCGACAGCGACGAGGCGAGCGCTTCACCCATGTTTACAGGCGAAAACGCCTCTTGCCCCTTGCGCGCGTAGCTCTTCAGCTGCCGGGTGATCCCGCCCATGCGTTCGATCAGATCGTCGATCCGGCTGAACGCGGACAGCGCTTCATCCGGCCGGTTGCGGCGCATCAGGAGTTTGGCGCCGGCGAGATAGGTTTTCATTGCCGCCAAGGGTTGGTTCAACTCATGACTGACGGCGGCCGACATCTCCCCCAGGGCCGCCAGTTTCGAGCTTTGCGCAAGCGTCTGTTCGGCGACCGCAAGCGTTTCCTGCACCCGTTCCCGCTCGGCGATTTCCCGCTGTAGCCTTGCGTTCAATGCGCGAAGCTCTGCCGACTCCCGCTGGAACAGCGCCATCCTCAAGGCAGTTTTGCGGCTCAACGCGTAGAACGCCAGCGCCACCAGAATCGCAAACCCCATGATTTCGAGGGCGAGGACGGCATTAACCCGCTCACGCACGCTCGAATAGGTGGTGAAGGTCGTCATGTTCCAGCCTCGGAACGGAATGCGGCCCTCGATCTGCATCACGGCCTCGCCTTGCACATAGGCATCGGCGGGCAAGGCGGTCCAATCGGCGGTCGCGCGGATCGCCCGCTCGATGGCTCCGTCCGGCGGTTGCCGTTCCAGCGCCGTCTGGACGCTCTGACCCCGCCAGCGCGGCTCCGTGGCGAGGATGATCTCGCCCTCGCTGTTGGTCACCAGAACCGCATCCGAGATCCCCGCCCAGGCACGTTCGAACTTCGCAAGGTCCACCTCGACCACGATCACGCCGATAGATTGACCCTGACTTTCGATGCGCCGGCTATAGCTGAAATTAAAGCTGCCAACTTCCTCGCGTTGCGAGGTGAAGACGGTCGCGTTCGACCGAAGCGCTTCGATGAAATAGGCCTGACTGCGGTGTTGCTCGCCCAGCCTCTCTCGATCCGTCGCGGCGACGGTCCGGCCGTCGACGTCGAGCAGCATCAACGATGCCGCACCGATCTCGTCCACGAAGGAAATGAGCCGCTGCGAGCTTTGTGAAAAGTCTCCGGAATTCAATGCCCCGATCAAGGCGGGGTCCCTGGCAAGGAGTTGCGGCACAATAGCGTTGCGGCGCAACTCGGACACGAGGTTGCCGGAATACAGCGCGAGCCGCAGCTCAGCGCGGTTCTTGGTGCTCTCTGTGAACCGGTCGGTCAGGTAGCGATTGGTGAGATAGACCGTCGCCACGGCCACGGCGATCAGAGCACAGAGCGCGGCCCGCACGCGCCAGGACAGAGATCCGGACCGTTTGCCTTTGCTTTCAATGAATGTGTCGCGCGCCATTGCGCGAGAATACGCAGAACCTGCGCCCCTCTCAAGCGCAGGCTGCTCACGCCCGCGTCAACTGGCGCTATGCCGCCGCAAACGCATTGGCGAGACTGGTGAACACTGCCTTGCCATCGGTGCCGCCATGCCCTTCGTCCGCCGCGCGTTCGGGATGCGGCATCATGCCAAGCACACGGCGGTTCGCGGACAGGACACCCGCAATATCGGCTGCAGACCCATTGGGGTTCTCGGCGTAGCGGAATGCGATCCGGTCCTCGGACGCCAATTGCGCCAGAACCTCGTCGGACGCGGTGTAGTTGCCATCGTGATGCGCAATGGGAATGCCGATCTGCTGTCCCACGGTGTAGCCGCGCGTGTAGACGCTGTCGGTGGTGGCGACGATCAACGGCACGGTCCGGCAGATGTATTTCAGCCCTGCATTCCGCAAAAGCGCGCCGGGCAGCAATCCGGTCTCCGTGAGGACCTGAAAGCCGTTGCAAACACCCAGGACGTAGCCACCGCGATCTGCATGCGCCGTCACTTCGGTACAAATGGGAGAGTTCGCAGCAATCGCCCCGCAGCGCAGGTAGTCGCCAAAGGAAAACCCGCCCGGAATGCCGACAAGGTCGATCCCTTTCGGCAGAGCGGTATCCTTGTGCCAGACCATCTCGACCTGAATTCCCGCGTTCTGCAACGCGACAGCCAGGTCCCGATCACAGTTCGATCCGGGGAAAACAATGACCGCGGCGCGCATCAGCTCAGCTCGATCTGGTAGCTTTCGATCACCGTGTTCGCGAGCAGCTTTTCGCACATCTCGCGCACGGTGTCTTCGGAGGTGCCATCGGCGAGGTCCAGTTCGATCACCTTGCCCTGCCGCACTTTTTCGACGCCGTCAAAGCCCAGCCCGCCAAGCGCATGGCGGACTGCCTCGCCCTGGGGGTCCAGAACCCCGTCTTTCAGCATCACATGCACCCGTGCCTTCATCGTGCTCTCCGTTGCGATCAGGGGCGCGGACCCCCGCTTCTTCTTTTTCCAAATATGCCTGCCGAACGGTTCCGGCAGGCGCATCGTCAATTGATCAGCTTTGGCTTCTCCATCGGCGTCGCGTTTGCCGGCATTACGCCGAGGCGCCGCGCCACTTCGGTATAGGCATCGGCCAGATCGCCCAGATCGCGCCGGAACACGTCCTTGTCGAGCTTGCGGCCGGTCTCGATGTCCCACAAGCGACAGCTGTCGGGGCTGATCTCATCCGCCACGATCAGGCGTTGATAGTCTCCGTCATAGACGCGGCCGATCTCGATCTTGAAGTCGACCAGCTTGATACCGACGCCATACATCAGGCCCGACATGAAATCATTCACGCGGAGCGCAAGGCTCAGGATATCGTCCATGTCCTGCTGGCTCGCCCAGCCGAACGCGGCGATGTGTTCCTCGGTCACCAGAGGATCGCCGAGGCTGTCATCCTTGTAGCAATATTCCACGATCGGGCGCGGCAGCGCTGTGCCTTCTTCGATCCCAAGCCGTTTTGCCATCGTCCCAGCGGCAAAGTTGCGCACGATCACCTCGAGCGGGATGATCTCGCATTGCCGCACCAGCTGCTCGCGCATGTTCAGGCGTTTCATGAAATGCGTCGGAACACCGATCGAGTTGAGCCCAACCATGAAGAACTCGCTCAGGCGGTTGTTCAACACGCCCTTGCCGTCGATCACGTCCCGCTTTTCCGCATTGAATGCAGTCGCATCGTCCTTGAAATACTGGACGACCGTGCCCGGCTCGGGGCCTTCGTAAAGGATCTTGGCTTTGCCTTCGTAAATCTTCTTGCGACGGGCCATGTGAGGTCTTTCTGTCCAAAGCGCTCAAGAGCGCGAGAGCGGCTTTCTCGGGCGCGCAAAACGCAACGACCCAACGCCGGTTGCCTGCGTCTTAGTGCATGGGACCGTGTGCCGCAAGCGACGCATCCACTTGAACCATGCGGCGCGTCGGGCCATACCTGACCCAACGCCAACGCTTCTTTTTGGAGACCACACTCATGTCGACCTTTGACGACCGCGAACACGCCTTCGAGAACAAATTCGCCCATGACGCGGAAATGCTGTTCAAGGCCGAAGCCCGCCGCAACAAACTGCTTGGTCTCTGGGCAGCAGAGATCCTCGGCAAGACCGGTGATGACGCGGACGAATATGCGAAAGAGGTGGTCAAAGCCGATTTCGAGGAGGCCGGACACGAAGACGTGGTCCGCAAGGTCTCTGGCGACATGGGAGGCCGGGTGACCGATGACGAGATCCGCGCCAAGATGGCCGAACTCCTGATCGTGGCCAAAGGCCAGATTATGGACGAAGTCTGATCCATCACGCCATTTTGGAACGCGCCCGCGCTCCGGGCGCGTTTTTCTTTGCGTTTCAACCGATCCAAGAGGCGACATGTCCCAGATCGTTCTAGTGCGTCACGGTCAGGCCAATACCGGTGCGCGCGATGAAGCCGACTATGACCGGCTGAGCGATCTTGGCCACAAGCAGTCGCAATGGCTTGGCGCGCATTTCCGGGACAAGGGCGATGTCTTTGCACATGTCTGGACCGGCACCCTGCGGCGCCACGTTGAAACCGCCGAGGGTATCGGAGCATCGACGCCTGCGCATGTCACGCGCGACCCCCGGTTGAACGAACTTGAATACTTTACCATGTCGCAGCTTCTGGCCGAGCAGCATGACATCCATCTGCCGACGACTCGCGAAGGTTTCGTGCGGCATTTGCCGACGCTCTTCCAGTATTGGGAAGACGGCAAGCTGGAAGGCGCGCCCGAAGATTTCGATCATTTCGAGTCGCGTGTTCGGGATGTGATGGAAGAGGTCACGGCGCTGAACGGCCGCAGCCTGCTTGTTACCTCCGGTGGGCTGATCGGGATGGCGATGCGGCTTACGTTGCGGCTCGACATGGCTGCGTTCTGCAACATTTGCCTGTCGATCCAGAACACGTCGCTCAGCAGTTGGTTGCCACTGGAAGGCCATCTGGCGCTGACCCAGTTCAACGCGCTGCCGCATCTCGACACGCCAGACCGATTGTTTGCGCAAACCCATATCTGATGCGAGACCGGCTTTCGCCTGAACGGCGCTGTGACTAGGATGGCCCAAGCGAATACGGGAGGCAGACCATGACCCACCTCTGGGTGCGCGCGGAAAGTCGCGACAATGAAGAACGTGTCGGCATCCTGCCCGATGGCGTCGCCGCGCTGCTGGCGCAGGGGATGGAGGTCACCGTCGAAGACAGCCTGACCCGGGTGATCCCGACCGCCGACTACGCCGCAACCGGCGCGACGATCGCCGCCGAGGGCAGCTGGGAGAACGCGCCAACGGACGCGATCATATTCGGGTTAAAAGAATTACCGGATAATGACACACCGCTGCGCCACAGTCACATCATGTTCGGCCACGCCTACAAGGGCCAACCCGCCGGACAACGTCTGCTCGCGCGGTTCAAGCGCGGCGGCGGGACGCTCTACGACCTCGAATATCTGGAAGACCCGGATGGCCGCCGCGTCGCTGCCTTTGGCTATTGGGCGGGCTACGCAGGCGCCGCGGTGTCGCTTCTGGCCTTTGCGGCGCAAGGCATTGGTCCCTGCCCATCCGTGACGACGTGGCCTTCGTCGGAGGCGATGCGTGACGACGTCAGAACCGCTCTGAACGGAGCCACGCCCAATGCGCTGGTCATCGGGGCTTTGGGCCGCGTCGGCACCGGTGCGACTGACCTCTGCGAAGCGTTGGGGCTTGCTGTCACCAAGTGGGACATGGACGAAACGGCTCATGGTGGGCCCTTCCCCGAAGTGCTTGACCATAAACTGTTTTTCAACTGCATCCTGGCCCGCCCCGGTACTCCTGTCTTTGTCCCCGCTGACGCCTGCACACGTCCCCGCAAGCTGCGGGTGATTGGGGACATTGCCTGCGATCCGGACAGCGATTTCTCTCCGATCAAGGTCTACGACCGGGTGACAAGCTGGGCCGAACCGGTGGTCCGGGCGTGCGAGGATCCGCCGCTCGACGTGATGGCCATCGACAATCTGCCATCCCTGTTGCCGAAGGAGTCATCCGACGACTTCGCGGCGCAGCTTCTGCCGCATCTGAAGACACTGGACGCGCTGGACAGCAGTGTTTGGGGCCGCGCGAAGCGGTATTTCGACGACCACATCCAAAAGGTGACGATATGACCATTCACTGGTGCGGCACAGGGCTTTCCTCGGTCCCCGGCCTGAGGCGGCTGATACAGGACGGGTATTCCGTCGTGGTATGGAATCGCACCGTCGAGAAGGCCCGCGCGGCTGTGGGCGACCTGATCGACGACGTGCGCGCCTTTGACACCGAGGCGCTGGCCAGCGCGGTCACTGCCGGTGACGTGATCGTGTCGATGCTGCCGGGCGACTGGCATGTACCGCTGGCGCAGATCGCCATCGACAAGGGCGCGCATTTCGTTTCGTCTTCTTACATAGCGCCGGAGATGCGCGCGCTGGACGCGGCGGCGAAAGAGGCCGGAGTCGCTTTGGTGAACGAAGTCGGGCTGGACCCCGGAATCGATCACCTGATGGCGCATCACCTTGTCGCCGAGTACCGCAAGAGTGCGGCGTATCACGTTGAAAACACGATCTCTTTCAAGTCCTATTGCGGTGGCGTCCCGAAGGAAACCAACGCCTTTCGCTACAAGTTCAGCTGGGCGCCGGTTGGCGTTCTGAAGGCGCTCCGCTCGCCTTCGAAATCCATCCGGCACTTCACCGAACTGACCGTCGCGCGACCGTGGGATGCGATCAGCCGCTACGACGCGCCGTTGCCGCAACCCGAGACATTCGAGGTCTACCCGAACCGCGACAGCCTGCCCTTCATGCAGGACTACCAATTCGACGGACGGTGGCCGGTCAAGGAATTCGTGCGCGGCACGCTACGCCTCAACGGCTGGGCTGACGCGTGGTCGGACATCTTTGCCGAAGTCGGCACCGCCGACGACGCGCGACTGACCGAAATGGCCGATGCGCTGCTGGCCGACAACGCCTACGCGCCGGGCGAAGCTGATCGCGTTGTCCTGTGTGTCGATTTCCTCGCCGAACGGGACGGCACGCCGGTCTGGCACAAGACGTATGTGATGGACGCATGGGGCGACGCACGCGGCACCGCCATGGCCCGGCTGGTTTCTGTGCCCGTGTCGCTGGCCGTGGAAGCCGTGCTCGCCCATGAGATCCCGCCAGGTGTCAACCCCGCCCCGCACGACCCCAAGCTGGTCGCGCGTTGGCTGGACGAGGTGCAGACGCTGGCGCAACACCTGATGGTCGTGGATCACTTGTAGGTCGGGCAGCATTGTCCGACCTACGGGCACAGTGAATGGACATCCTCGGGCCTTCGCCGGAGGATGACAGTTGGTTTATCGCAGGCCGGGCTTCAACCCGGAAGCTCATTATAAAGAGAAGAAGCGGCGCCGCCCCATGGGCCTGACGGTTCTCTCAACGTCCCCGATTCAACGGGCGACCTGTACTTGGGGGATACCCAAGCCTGTTCGGAAACCGGTCTCTCATGGTCAGCCTTCCGGCGTGTGAGAGAATGCGTGTCGCAAAACACGCGGGTCAGAAAAGTCGCGGCATGGGAGTGACCCTTCCCGCTCGATGCGCATCGTGGGCGGGTGTGTGCCCCAGAGGTGGTTAACTGAGGACCAACGGGGCGCACGGTGGCATGGCCGTTTGATCGAGCTTAGTCCTCTCCGAACACCCGTACGAAGATCGTGTCGACATGTTTCGTGTGGTAGCCGAGGTCGAACTTCTCTTCGATCTCATCCACGCTCAGCGCCGCCGTCACGTCGGGATCGGCCAGAAGCTCGGCTTTGAAATCCGTGCGGTTTTCCCAGACCTTCAACGCGTTGCGCTGCACGTAGGTATAGGCGTCTTCCCGGCTGACCCCGGCTTGGGTCAACGCCAGCAAGACGCGCTGGGACATCACGAGGCCCGGGAACTTGTTCATATTTTCCAGCATGTTCTCGGGGAAGATCAGCATCTTGTCGATAACCCCGGTCAATCGCGCCAAGGCGAAATCAAGCGTGATCGTCGCATCGGGGCCGATCATCCGCTCTACCGAGGAGTGCGAGATATCGCGCTCGTGCCAAAGGGCCACGTTCTCCATCGCCGGGATCACCGCAGAACGCACCATGCGGGCGAGGCCCGTCAGGTTCTCGGTCAGGACCGGGTTCTTCTTGTGCGGCATGGCGGACGAGCCTTTTTGCCCCATGGAGAAGAACTCCGCCCCTTCCAGCACCTCGGTCCGTTGCATGTGACGGATCTCGATGGCGATGTTTTCGATCGACGACGCGATCACGCCAAGGGTGGCAAAAAACGCGGCGTGCCGGTCACGCGGGATGACCTGCGTGCTGATCGGTTCCGGCACCAGGCCCATCTTGTCACAGACATGTTCTTCCACGCGCGGGTCGATATTGGCAAAGGTGCCCACGGCGCCGGAAATCGCCCCCGTCGCGATCTCGGCCCGGGCATCGCGCATGCGGCTGAGGTTGCGGTCCATCTCGGCGTAGAAGCGCGCAAAGGTCAGGCCCATGGTCGTGGGTTCGGCGTGAATACCGTGGGACCGTCCGATGCGCAGCGTGTCTTTATGCTCGTACGCACGCCGCTTCAGCGCTGCCAACAGACCTTCGAGGTCGGCGATCAGAAGGTCCGCCGCACGCGTCAGCTGCACGTTCAGCGTCGTGTCGAGCACGTCGGACGAGGTCATGCCCTGATGCACGAACCGCGCTTCTTCTGCGCCGACATGCTCTGCCAGATGGGTCAGAAACGCGATCACGTCATGCTTCGTCACCGCCTCGATCTCGTCGATGCGCGCCACGTCGAATTCCACATCCTTGGCCTTCCAGACGGCCTCGGCGTTCTCCCGCGGGATCACCCCCAGATCCGCCATCGCGTCGCAGGCATGGGCCTCGATCTCGAACCAGATGCGGAACTTGGTGGCGGGTTCCCAGATGGCGACCATGTCGGGGCGGGAATAACGGGGGATCATGCGGGCGATCCTTTCATCGACTGACTTGCGGAATTTGCGCGCACTCCTAGACTGCACGCCCGATTGCCACAAGAGACCCCACCCCGGATGAGACGCTTTGCCCTGATCGCACCCGCCTGCCCGTCCGGCATCATCCGTGCCCGGACGCTGGATCGCCGGAAATGACGGACACGCTGACGCTGGATCTCGACCGGTTTCTTGGCGCTTGGGATCTGCATCGCACCATTGCCGACCGCCTGACGTCTTCTGACAGCCGGTTCACCGGCACGGCATCCTTTGAAACGCGGGACTGCGGTCTGCTTTACGCCGAAACCGGAATCCTGCACATGGTCGGCCAGACGCCGTTCAAGGCAGAACGCCGATACCTCTGGCGGCAAGAGGACGACCGTATCGTCGTCGATTTCGAGGACGGCCGTCCCTTCCACAGCTTTGCACCCGGCGATCCTACGGCCATGCATTGGTGTGATCCCGATACCTACAAGGTGGTCTACGATTTCACGAACTGGCCCGCGTGGCAGAGCACGTGGCGGGTGTCGGGGCCGAGGAAAGCCTACACCATGGTCAGCACCTACGCGCGTGCAGCGCACTGACGAAGACCTTTTTGCCAAATGCCAAATCCGTGCTACCGTTGCGTCACGCAACACGCAGGAGACTGACTGATGACCATCAAGACACTTCTGACCACCGCAGCCCTGACGCTGGCCACCGCGACCTCCGGTTTCGCAGCGTGCCAATGGGGCGACCACGACACGGCCTCCATGACCTGCGCCGCGGGCACGGTCTATGACGCCGAAACGAACACCTGCAAGGTTGTCAGCGGCTGATTCAAGCCTCGACAAAGTAACCTTAGAGGCGGCCGGGCTGGCCGTATTTTTCTTGTGCGCAAATTGCCTCTTGTCTAATCCATGACGTCAAACATGTGCCGCTTGCTTTTGACATAAACATTGAGCCGGACAGCCTTCTGGCGCGGTGTTATCTTGGGCAAGCGTTTGTCGAAGCGGGCAATGTCGAACTGGCCCAGCTTCAGCTCAGCGAAATCCGTCAGGGTGGTGGTCGCTCAACCTGGCCCGAAATGCAGCTGCACATGGCGATTCAATTCGGTCAGGGCTACAGCTACTGAGACTTTATTAACCCTGCTCCGCTATCCGGTGAGTGATCAACCGAATGACGGAGCATGGGCGTGACACAACTTCCTCAGGTTGCGGGGGTAAAGGCGGGCACTCCGCAGCCCGCGCCAGTCAAAAACCTGTCCCGGCGCGCCAAGGCGGCCATCGTTGTCCAGTTCATTCTCAAGGAAGGCGCGGACGTACCGCTGTCTTCACTCCCCGAGGACCTACAGGAACAGCTGACGCATCTTCTGGGCGAAATGCGCTATATCGATCGCAACACAATGAATGCAGTCATTTCGGAATTCACGGAAGAGCTTGATTCGGTTGGCCTTTCTTTCCCGGGCGGCATCGCTGACGCGTTGTCGGCTCTGGACGGGAAGATCAGCGCGCAAACCGCGTCACGCCTGCGAAAGGAAGCCGGTGTCTGCCAGATCGGTGATCCGTGGAAGCGGATCGCCGCGTTGCCGCAGGCAAGATTGAAGGATCTGGTGCGGTCCGAATCCATTCACGTCGTGGCGGTTCTGGTCTCAAAGCTCGACGTCACCAAAGCCGCCGAATTGCTTAGTAGCCTGCCCGGCGAACAGGCAAGGCGTATCACCTATGCCATGTCCATGACCGACGCCGTCACCCCCGACGCAGTGGACCGGATCGGCATCAGCCTCGCCACCCAGTTGGACGCTGAACCGCCGAAGGCATTCCGCTCACAACCGTCCGAACGCGTTGGCGCGATTCTGAACTTCTCGCGCGCGGCCAAGAGGGACGAATTGCTGACCGCATTGGATGAAGAGGACAAGGATTTCGCCGAGGAGGTCCGCAAATCCATCTTCACCTTCGCGCATATCGCGGAGCGGATGAACCCGATAGACGCGCCAAAGCTGACGCGGGACGTGGATCAGGACACCCTTGCCCGCATAATCAAAGGCGTCGAGACCGAGCAGGATCAGGCTGTGGTCGATTTCATCTTGTCGAATATTTCCAAACGGTTGGCAGAAGGCCTTCGTGAAGCAGCTGAAGATTTGCCGCAACTCAAACCGAAAGATGTCGAAGCGGCTATGAACGCTGTGGTACTGGCCGTTCGAACTCTGGAAGAGGCCGGCGAGATCACTTTGAACTCGCCTGAAGAGGGTGATGATTAGGGGCGGATCACCGACCCGCTGTCCTTGCGAAACACGAAGCAGCGGTCGCGTCGTACGGTCAGCCACATCACCGTTCCGGGTTTCGGCAGAAAGACATTCGGCACCGTGGCGCGAATGACGCTTTGGTCATGATCCATGCGAAACTCAACCAGGCTCTCTGACCCCATGAAGCGTGCCCGCTCCACCGTGCCGCGTGCCGGAGCGCCCGCCAAAGGTGTCGGGTTTGGGCCCCGCCCGTCGCGGTCGAAGTCGATGCCGACATGCTGCGGCCGGAACACGATCTCGACCTCGCCTCCATCCGGGACACCGGGTGCAAGAAACTGACCGAACGGCGTGTCGGTCAATGCGCCGCGCACGGTGCCGCTCAGGAGGTTTATGTCGGAAAAAAACGCCACGGCCGCCTTATCCGCCGGAGCATTGTAGATGTTGTAGGGCGCCCCGCGCTGGACGATCTTGCCGTCGCGCATCAGCGCGATTTCATCGGCCATGCGCATCGCCTCTTCCGGTTCGTGCGTCACGAGCAGGACAGAGGTGCCCTCTTCTTTCAGAAGCGCCAGCGTTTCATCGCGGATTCCGTCGCGCAGGCGATTGTCGAGACCGGAAAACGGTTCGTCCATCAGCATGATGGACGGCCGCGGCGCAATCGCGCGGGCCAGCGCCACACGCTGTTGTTCGCCACCGGACAACTGATGCGGGTATTCGTTGACGTAATGGGACAGCCCGACCCGTTCCAGCAATTCACCGACGCGCGGAGCCCTGTCCCGACGAGATCCGCTGAGACCGAACCCCACATTGTCGCCGACCGTGAGATGCGGAAACAGCGCAAAATCCTGAAAGATCAGACCGATAGAGCGCTTTTCCGGCGGCACGCGAAACACCGTGTCGCACACAAGCTGACCGTCGACATGGATCGTGCCGCTTGTCTGCATGTCCACACCGGCGATGATGCGCAGCGTCGTCGATTTCCCACAGCCCGAGGGACCGAGCAGACAGGTCACCTTGCCGGGGTCGATCGCCAGCGACACGTCATTCACCACGCGCTTGCCTTCGAAGTCGCGCACGATGTTGCGTATTTCGAGCCGGGGATGGGTGCCGGTCACCGGTGCCTCACGTATTTTCCGAGTGAAAGTGTCGGATTATCAGAGGTCAGGTATCAGTCGAACGCCCGGCTCGCAAGCCCCGAGAAAGGCTCGCGGAACCGGTGTAACCGCGATTATGGCCGCGTCGTGCCGTCGCCGACGACGATGTATTTGAAGCTTGTCAGCTGCTCTGCTCCGACCGGACCGCGCGCGTGCATCTTGCCCGTTGCGATGCCGATCTCGGCCCCCATGCCGAACTCGCCACCGTCGGCGAACTGCGTGGATGCGTTCCGCATCAGAATGGCGCTGTCCAGCCGCTCAAAGAAATGATCCGCCGTCGCATCGTCCTCGGTCAGGATGCAATCCGTGTGATTGGACCCGTATTTGCGAATATGCGCGATTGCGGCGTCCACGTCCTCCACGACCTTCGCCGCGATGATTGTGTCGAGGTATTCGCAGCCCCAGTCGTCGTCCGTGGCGGCAACGGTGCCTTCGATCGCGCGCAGCGTTTCGTCCGCGCGGACTTCGACGCCCGCGTCCAGAAGCGCACGGATCACGCCCTGCCCGATGGTCTCGACCGCATCGCGGTGAATCAGCAGGCATTCCGCCGCACCGCAAATCCCGGTGCGTCTGGTCTTGGCGTTGAGGATGACGTTCAGGCTTTTGACCGGGTCGGCGTCCTTGTCGACGTAAATGTGCACGATCCCTTCCAGGTGCGCGAAGACCGGCACCCGTGCCTCGCGCTGAACGAGACCCACAAGGCCCTTGCCGCCGCGCGGGACGATGACGTCGACGTAGTCCGTCATGGTGAGAAGCTCGCTCACCGCTGCGCGGTCGCGGGTGGGCACAAGCTGAATGGCATCTTCGGGCAACGCGGCGGCCTGTAGCCCTTCGATCAGACAGGCATGGATTGCGGTAGAGGAATGGAAGCCTTCGGACCCGCCCCGCAGGATCACCGCGTTGCCCGCCTTCAGGCAGAGCGCGCCCGCATCGGCGGTCACGTTGGGGCGGGATTCGTAGATCACCCCAATCACGCCGAGGGGCGTTCGCACCCGTTTGATGTGCAAGCCGTTCGGACGGTCCCATTCCGAGATCACGGCCCCCACCGGATCGGTCTGCTCAGCCACCGCGCGCAGGCCGTCGACGATGCCGCGCACGCGGTCTTCGTTCAGCATGAGCCGGTCCATCATGGCACCGCTCAGCCCCTTCTCGCGCCCGTATTCAAGGTCCTGCTTGTTGGCCTCGACGATCGCCGCGCGGTTTTTCCAAACCGCCTCTGCCGCGCCGATCAAGGCCGCATGTTTCCGCTCCGCGCTTGCGAATGCCAGCTCGGCAGCGGCTGCCTTCGCGCGGGCGCCGATGTCGGCCATGATTGCGGGAATGTCTGTCATGTCTTTCATATCGCTGGCCTTCTTGGCGGATGTCGCGTTGGCATATTTGAAAAAAGAAGAAGTTCAGACCGCCATATCGTCGCGGTGTATTACCACGGCGCGGCCCGGGTAGCCCAGAATTTCTTCGATCTCGGCGGAGTTGTGCCCCTTGATCGCCTGCGCTTCTTGCGCGGTGTAGCGGCTGAGACCCATCCCAAGCGTGCGGCCTTTGCCGTCCCGGATCATCACAGGCTCACCGCGCCCGAAGCTTCCCGACACGGCGGTGATCCCAGGCGGCAAAAGCGACGTGCCCCGCGCCAGCGCGCGCGCAGCACCATCGTCCACGGTGAGCGTCCCCTGCGGCTTCATGGCCGAAATCCAGCGCTTGCGGGCCGCGTGCGGGTCAAGCTGAGGCGTGAACCACGTCGCCCGCGCCCCGTCTTCCAGTGCTTGAAGCGGATGCAGCCGCGATCCTTCGGTGATGGCCATCGCACAGCCCGATGCCGTTGCGGTTTTGGCGGCCATCAGTTTCGTCTTCATGCCCCCTTTCGACAGCCCGGATCCGGCATCGCCCGCCATCGCCTCGATCTCGGGTGTGATGGCATCGATCACGGGGAAATGCGTGGCGGTGGGCACCTCGTGCGGATTGGCGTCATAGAAACCGTCCACATCGGAGAGCAGGACCAACTGGTCCGCCCCGACGGTAGCGGCGACCTGCGCTGCGAGGCGGTCATTGTCGCCGTAGCGAATTTCGTCGGTGGCGACGGTATCGTTTTCGTTGACGATGGGGATGACGCCAAAGCCGATCAGCGTCTCCAGTGTTGCCCGGCTGTTCAGGTAGCGGCGGCGGTCGGTGCTGTCCTCTAGCGTCACCAGAACCTGTGCTGTGGTCAGGTCATGCGGGGCCAGAGCCTCTTCATAGGCGCGGGCCAGCCGGATTTGTCCGACGGCGGCGGCGGCTTGTGACTGTTCAAGCGGCAGCACGCTGTGCGGCAGGCGAAGCACGCCCCGCCCCAGCGCGATCGAGCCGGAGGACACGAGGATCACATCCGTCCCGCGCGCCTTGATCCGCGCCACGTCTTCTGCCAGCGAGGTCAGCCAGTCACGGCGCAAAGTGCCGTTCGACTTGTCGACCAGTAGCGCCGACCCGATCTTTACAACGAGGCGACGCGCGTCGCTCAGGGTTGCCACGGCGCCTGCTCCTCTGTGGCCTGTTCGCGCTTGCGGGTGGTTCTCACGTGCTTGCGCAAGGCGCGCAGCACCTCTGTCAGCCCCTCGCCCGACACACCGGACATGAGCATGACGTCGTGCCCCGCTTTGCGTTCCAGCTCTTCCTTCAGGAACGCGCGTTCCTCGTCGTCCAGCGCGTCGATCTTGTTGAGCACCGTCACGCGGGGTTTGTCTGCCAATCCCGCACCATAGGCTTCGATCTCGTCGATGATGGTCTGGTAGTCTTCGAGCAGCGTGCCGGAGGTGCCGTCGATCAGATGCAAAAGCGCCGCACAGCGTTCGACATGGCCGAGAAACAGATCGCCCAGCCCCCGCCCCTCATGCGCGCCTTCGATAAGACCGGGAATGTCGGCAACCACGAATTCCGCGTCATCCACGCCGACGACGCCAAGATTAGGGTGCAGGGTGGTAAACGGGTAGTCCGCGACCTTGGGGCGGGCGTTCGAAGTTGCGGCGAGGAAGGTGGATTTGCCCGCGTTGGGCAGACCCAAGAGCCCGACGTCTGCAATGAGTTTCAGCCGCAGCCAGATCGTGCGCTCCACGCCCTCCTGCCCGGGATTGGCGCGGCGCGGTGCCTGGTTGGTGGAGGTTTTGAAATGCAGGTTGCCCCAGCCGCCGTTGCCGCCCTTGGCAAGCAGCACCCTCTGACCCAGTTCTGTGAGATCCGCGATGACGGTCTCTTCGTCTTCGTCGAGGATCTCCGTTCCTACGGGCACACGCAGAACAATATCGTCGCCATCCGCGCCGGTGCGCTGGCGGCCGGCTCCTGGCCGTCCGTTTTCCGCGAAGAAATGCTGCTGGTAGCGGAAGTCGATGAGCGTGTTGAGCCCATCCACCGCTTCGACCCACACATCGCCGCCGCGTCCGCCATCGCCGCCATCGGGACCACCGAATTCGATATACTTCTCGCGCCGGAAGCTGATGCAGCCATTCCCCCCCGATCCAGAGCGGATATAGACCTTGCAGAGATCGAGAAATTTCATGACGTGATGCCTTCCTTGGCGTCGGTGGACCGCGCAAAGCGCAGGCCCGTGCGATCTACATCCCCCCAGCTTTGGCGGTCAAGCCGGACCCGCACAACAGGGACATCTCGACCATGGAAATGCGCGTAAATCATCCGCACTTCCCCGGTTTCCTGAAACCCCAGCTTGCGGTGCACGCTTTCAGAGCCCGCGTTTTGCTGCATCCAGCCACTTGCCAGAACAGTGTGCCGGTCGAAGTGCCAATCGATCATCGCCGCCGCAGCCTCGGTCATCAGCCCGTGCCCCCACGCTTCACGGCACAGCCAAAAACCAATCTCGTGCGCCGCACCATCCCCATCCTTGGGCGTGATCGACACCACGCCACAACGGGTCCCGTCCCGTTCAATCATGCGGTAACCGGGACAATCGCGCACGCGGTCGATGTAACCCCGGGCGTCTTCCAGCCGATACGGGCGCGGCGGCGATGTCAGCCATTGATGGACCTCGGGCCGAGCGATCTCGGCCGCGAGCCAATCGGCATCGTCCGGGCGGAGCTGCCGCAGGATCAAGCGTTCTGTTTCGAGCATGGCGGTCATTTCGATATGTCCAAGCTGACCGCCGCGCGATCAGCTCATTCGTTTGAGATAGGTCCAGGTTTGGACGGTTGCATTTCGCGCGACAGAGAAGCTTTCCGCGTCGCCGATGTATTCAAAGCCGCAATGCGTCAGGACACGGGCCGACGCCGGGTTGTCCTGAAACACACTGGCGAAGATCGTGTCATTGCCAAGCGGATTGGCCGTGACCAAAGCCTCGACCGCGTCGGAGGCAAGGCCGGTATTCCAGAACGGTGGCCCGACCCAATAGCCGATCTCCGACTGGTTGCGGTCCATCCGTTCGAGCGAAATCAGACCCATAACCTCTGGCCCGCCAACCGCCGTGCCATCCATGGCCCAAACGTCTTCCAACCGGTCCGGTGCAAGTGCGCGATCGACAAAGCTCTGCGCCGCGCCCGGCGGCAAGGGATGCGAAATCGTGGTTGTCATGTTCGCAACACGCTTGTCGGCGGTGTAGTGTTCGATCAAGCCGACATCGGATGGCCTCAGCGGGCGCAGATCAAAGCGGTCTGTTTTCACCGCGGTTTGCGGTTCGGTCGTTGTGTCCAGTGACATCTGCTCGCTCCTCCTCGCAGATAGATCGGCTCCCCCAAGCCAACGAAAAAGGGACCGGCGTTTCCGCCGATCCCCTTGTTTTGTCCAAAACCTTAAGGTCGGCTTACTCAGCGGCCTCCGCCGCTGGCATGACAGAAATAAACGTGCGGCCCTTGAGACCTTTGTGGAAGGTCACGTTACCGTCGATGGTCGCGAAGATCGTGTGATCCTTGCCCATGCCCACGCCTTCGCCCGGCCAGAACTTGGTGCCGCGCTGACGCACGATGATGTTTCCTGGGATCGCGGACTGGCCACCGTAGAGTTTGACGCCAAGACGGCGTCCGGCAGAGTCGCGACCGTTGCGGGATGAACCGCCTGCTTTTTTATGTGCCATTGGTCAGGTCTCCTTACTTCGATGCCAGTTCTTTGGCCTGTTCGATCCAGCCTTCACGCTCGATCCGGCCCTTGAACGACAGCTTCTCGCCGAATTCCTCGACGTCTGCCTCGGTCCATGCAGCGATCTGGGCGAAGGTGGTGATACCAGCTTCGTGCAGCTTTTTCTCGAGCGCCGGGCCGACGCCGGAGAGTTGCTTGAGATCGTCTGCGCCAGCCGCCGCTTTCGGTGCTTCGGCTTTCTTTTCTGCTTTCGGGGCCGCGTCCGCCTTGGGTGCAGCCTCTTTCTTCGGTGCGGCCTTCTTCGGAGCCGCAGCGGCAACCGCCGCACCGGACACGGAGCCCGCGCCGATCGCCGCTTTCACGCCGGACTTGTCGGCGTCAGAAGCGAGGATGTCGGTCACACGCAGAAGCGTCAGTTGCTGGCGATGGCCAACGGTGCGCTTGGAGCTGTGCTTCCGGCGACGCTTGACGAAGTTGATGACCTTCTTGCCTTTGATCTGGTCAACGACCTCGGCCTGAACGGCGGCGCCGTCAACCAGAGGGGACCCGACAACAGGCTTATCACCGCCAAGCATCAGAATTTCATTGAACTGGACTGTTTCGCCTGCATCGGCTGCCAGCTTTTCGACGCGCAGTGTGTCGCCCGATTGGACCTTGTACTGCTTGCCGCCGGTTTTCATCACCGCGAACATGGTGGTCTTCCTTTGTTACCCGCGTCCTGTGGCCCCGGTCGCCCGGCGTTTCGGGGGTAAGCCCCGCCTCGAACAGCGCGCCCTTTTCGGGGCGAAGTTGTCTCAAAAAACAAAAGGCGGGACCGAAGCCCCGTCTTTGCGTGTCGCGGCTTATGCTGGGTCGCACCGCATTTGTCAACGGGCTTTGCGCCCTAAAGCTCTTGCACCTGCATCTGGCGCGCAACCGCAATGCCAAGCGCGTAAGAGATGTCATCGTACATCTTGTTGAACCCTGCGAACAGCGCACGATTCAAAGCCCGGCCCGGTTCGGTTTTCGACAGAGCCGTGTATTCCTCGACCACGCCGTGTTCGAGCGGCCGGTACGCCATCAGCAGAAATGCATACACCCACTCGCGCGTGTCGATGCGCGTTTCTTCCTCGGACGACCAGACTTCTGTCAGAATGTCCGCCTCGGACATCTCGAGTGCGCCTCCATCCACCATGCCGAGGTAGAACTGGTAGTTGGCGTTCATCGCCCCCACGAGATTGGCCTCGACAAGGTCATTGGTGTCGACGAAATCCGTGATTGTCGCCAGCGTCTCTGACTCCGTTCCCTCAAGATCCCGGAACGCTGCACGCGCGGCGTCTTCGATCTCTTGCTCCCGCATCGCGGTCCGGGCGCTGAGTTCCAGATCGATCACTTGTTGTCCGGTGTCCGAGGTGAAGAACTCCAGAAGTTGGGAGGTATCCGCGTCGCCGAATTCCTGCGAGAACACGCCGCGCACGGTCTCGAGCATCCGCGCCTCGTCGTAAATCCGCTCGATCGTTGCCTTCCAGCTGTCGGTTGCACCACCTGGCACCATGTCAGCGGCGAGCGTGTCGCCGTATTCGATACCCTCGGCCTGCATGATCTCAACAATTTGCGGCACACCAAGCGCATTCAGCAAATCATCGACATCGTCGGCATGGGCGGGTGCGGTCCAAGAGGCCAGAACCACCCCGGTCACTGCTGTCGCGAACATTTTGCGCATCATGGTCTCACCCCGTCTTTCTTGCCTCTGTCATACCTATGGCGCATGTCATGCAATGCCAACCCACTCCACCGTGATCGCAATGTCATGCCGTCAGATGACATTGCGACGTGAAGACCCGTATCGGCGACCAAGCAGACGGGACATGGGCAATGTCGATTTGTCTATACACGCATGACGGGTCTGACTAAGCTTTCGCCATCCTGTGCATATACGCCAATCAGACCGAGACGCACCATGAGTACGGTCCATTCCGACGACGCAATTCTGAAGAACTTCAAAACCAATATCGAGCTCATGCTGGTGAAACACGGCCTGACGGACGTGGAACTGTCAGAGCGCGCCGGGTTCGACGACAAGGGTCAGGTGAACGCCATCCTGAACAGCACGTCTTTGCCGAACATGGCCGTGCCCATGCGTCTGGCAGACGCGCTGCGCGTGCCGGTGGAGACGCTGCTGCGTGATCCGAAAGAGCACCTGTCGCAGAAGTTGGAGGTGCTTCCCCTGCAGGACGTGGACGCGCGGGCTGCACAGTTGATGACCGCCATCTTCAAGGCGACCGAAAAGACGCTAGAGCGCTTTGGCGACCGACCGACCATGGATTCGATCATCGCGTGGTGGAAGGAAACCGGCGGCAGTCTTGTTCAGTGCGATCAACTGTCACCGCATTTCGACCTTGTCGAGGCGAATAGCAGCGGCGGCGTTCCCGGTGTCCAGCACATGGGTGCCATGGGATTGTCCGCCACGACCCTTAGATCGCAGCAGAGCGCACGTCTCGAACAGTTTCTTGCGACACTGAACAAAACGGATCTCGATGAGCTCAATACGCATATCCGGACGGTCAGCCATTCGGGCGTGGGGATGATCTCCCCACAGACCCGTGTGGTCGAGCTGCCCGAGCTTGGTGATCCGATCGAAGTCAGCTTCGTGCGCCTCATGCTTCCGGTCACCGATATCAGCGGCCAGCCCTACGTGTTGAACTACTCGACGCTCTTGAGCGAATCCACGCCCAGGAGGCAGGAAGGCCGCATTCTGAAGAACTGAGCCATGCGCGCCAAATCCTCGGACGGCAGGGCGACAAGGTATTCACCCTCTGCCCTTCCGGCGGGACGCGTCTTCCAGGTATGCGCGCCGGGATATTGACGGGTGAATCCGTACTCGGAGGCATAGCCCAGACGAACATCGTCGGCGCGGACAAAGGCGTAAAGCCAATCCGGCTGCCAACGCAGGGCGCAATAGGCGAACAGCAGATGCGTATAAAGAGACAACAGGTTGCGCGACCCGCGGGCGGATTTGGCGATGAAGAACTCCCCCATATACACCACGTCCCCGGTGATCTCGTCGCAGTTCCGTGATCCGTCCAAAACGCCCGAGCCGTCATACAAACGCCGGTAGCTGCGCGCCCAGAACTCGGTCAGCCTTTCCGTCCAGAGCGTATCCAGCCGCGCGGCAACGCCACCGATATCGGTGCCGTCCCGTTGCAATATCAGCCACACGGCGCGGTCTTTCGATAGATCGTTGAACTCGGACGACAACATCGGTGTGAACGACGTCTTCCCGATCGCGGTCATCCGCGCTTCGGCGGCACCGAAGTCAGACGTCTCGTCGATGCTGATCCCGCGCTCTGCAAGACCGGCTTGGCACATACTGAAAAGGGTCATCACATCAAGATTGGCTATGGGGGTCATGGTAGAATCCACCTATGGTTGTTAACAGCCTGACGAGTGCAACTCATTCATGCCGGTTAACCAACCCTCGGGCCGTCAACTGCTTTTCAATCGGTGCTTTCCTGTGCCGTTGCTCCGACCCCGGATGCAGCGCCCCGCTTCACCGCCCGCCGGAATGCACCAAAATGAGTGAAACAGGGCTTGCAGTCGGCTTAGGAAAACTCTAGTGACGCCAACCGTGGAGAGGTGCCGGAGTGGTCGAACGGGGCGGTCTCGAAAACCGTTGTGGGTGCAAGCCCACCCAGGGTTCGAATCCCTGTCTCTCCGCCATATAACCACTTTAAAGTTCTTTAAATTAGTAAGTATCTCGACCGCAAACTAATGTGTTCCCACACTTGTTCCCACGTCCGGCGCTTTCTTCCAAAATGCGCCGCTAGCTATCGAGAACATCGTTAACCGACTCGCCGGTAATCAATTCTCGCTGCCGTTCGCGGCTGAGCTGACCATAGCTGCGCAAAGTGGTTAATACGTCCGTATGGCCAAGGTTCTGGGACGTCGCAACGATTTCAGCCACAGAGGTGCAAGTTTTGGCTGCGTGACGGGCGAGCATGTGAGGGAAGGCGTGAGGACCGAACGCCGGAAGACTTGCATTCTCAAACGCGACGTTGACAATTTTGCGCACAGGCTCGGTGCTTTTCCAAGGACGGCGTTCAAAGCCCTCGACGATGAAGCCGGTATTGGACTTAGGCGCAACAGCCGTTGCAGGAAACAGCGGGTCGTCCGGGCCGTAGAACGCTTTGTCGCCGAGGTAGGTTAACTATGCGCGCAATGCTTCTTCGGCCTCTGGGAAACCTCCGGCGAAGAAGGTGTCGATGCTCTTGCCAAACTTGGTTGCCACTTCGCGTGGGTTTTGGGTTACGGATTTCTCGTCCAGATCGATGCGTTTGATGCGCAAGGTGACTAGAGCCCCAACCCGAATGCCAGTCAGGCACAGAAGAGCAAAGACCGCCTTGTCGCGCATCTCGCGTACGGTTGTCATAGGCATACTCTCAAGGGCGCGTTTCGCTTGTTTGATGCTCGGCGCTGGGCGCGACGGAGCAGTGCGAGCTTCGGCTTCGTCGCGTCGTGAAAGTTTGAAGTAGTCTGCATCTGACGCTCGGATACGACTGCGAAACCCATCTTGCTGAGAAAGCCAGAGCGTGAACTCGCGCAAGGTTGCAAGGATCGCGCGCGTGGTAGACTTGCTCAAAGGCTTGCCGGTTGCAATCCTGGCTTATTGAGCTCGGCTCGGAAGCCCATGGCCCATTCGATGTGGAACCTCGCAAAATCCTTGCGCCCGTTCCAGATATCAAAGCGTTCAAGCGCGGCAAGCTCCCTGTCGAGAGACTTGTCGGAAAGCTGACGTGCGTGCTTGCGATAGTCCACGAACCGGCGCTTGAGGCGTTCGTTTTTCTCGTTCGGACGTTTGGTCACGGGAGCCTCCTTTTAGGCATAAAAAGCAAGGAAATCAGGTGCCGAAAGGGCATGTCGGGAAGTGGAAAAACAAGGGGGAGCACTGTCCACCACCTTAATGTTCGCTATAGCAGCGTGATTTTGAGATCGAGGGTCCGGGCAATTTCAGGGATAAGACTCTCGGCAACCGGCTTCGATACAACTGTTTCGTAGGTCTCACAGAAGGCCGTTAACTTGGCCCGCCCCTGTTTGACTTCACAGTCTACAAAGCCTTCGGCTGCGCGCCGTTCCTTCCGGCACTTCACACAGTAGAAAGCGTCGATCCGCGTTCTTACGGAGAGGCTTTTCCGCTTCGACTTGATGTAGTCGCGCAGGTCGTCGCCCCGGATCAACGCAGGTCGCGTGCCATTCATGACATGCAGCCCGTCTGACGCCCAGTTGCGGATTGTGCGGAGAGAGACGCCGGCAACCTCCGACGCCTCTCCGATGGTGTTGCAATAGAACGACTTGATCCCGCTCAGGCGGGCTTGCTTTGGCATGCGAACCTCACTCGCCCGCAGGGGACTCGTTGCGCTTCAACCAATCGCGCAAGGCACCAATTGTGATCAGGCGTCGCGTCCCGATTTTGACGCTTTTCAACTCGCCCGACGACAGCGCCGCATAGAGAGACGTGCGCCCTATGCCGCACAGGCGCGCGGCTTCGTTCGGCGACACCGCAAGGATTTGCGCTGGGTGATTGATGATGTCCGTTGCGTCCGTCATGGCCCATACTCCTTTGCTTGGGTGTATGGGAACGGTGGCGAACGCTGGTTGGGCAGAAAAAGCCGGTGGATAATTGACCAGTTATTGACCAGCCCTGACCTTGCTGACGTAGTCTTGCACGCGTGAAAGCGACGGCAACTTAAGACCCGGGTATTCTCTTTGGAAAATCGAAAGAACGGCCTTCACTTCTTCGTTGCGCCCGGTCAGGGCTTCGCTGGAGTCAATCCGTGATTGAATGATGCCAATGAGCAGTTTGCCGTATCTATTGGGCGCGCCGGACTTTTTGCCTTAGGGCACATCACCCAGTGTGCAGAGATCAAATTGAGGAATGAGGCAACCGTTTCTCGGTGACATTTCCACCAGTTCGTTCAGCGTGACCGTCATGGCTATGGAGATCGGCAATTGGCCTTCTGCGGACACGACCAAACGTGACGGTGCATGCACTTCTCTTGAAAGCGCATCTGCGAGTTGTCGGGCATCGTCCTCGTCGGACAAGCGAGGCAGAAAACAGAGCACGATGTCGCCTTGATCGGTTGATACTGACCCAATCCGCCAGGTCTCACCATACACGGGCGTTGCCTTACGACGTTTGCAGTCGAAAGCATCAGCTAGTTGGCCGATCAAGAATGGGAGGTTGGGCGTCACCGTATTCATTCGCTCTCGCGCGAGTTCGACGAAGCAAAGCTCAGGGCAATAATAGCCGTAAGTGCTATCTTCAAATTTAATTTGGGCGGTGTGAGGATCGCTGCACTCGGCGCACACAACGGCGGAAATAGCCCCGGTTTCCCTGAAGAAGCCGAACCCCAAAAGGTCGTTGTAACCTTGGCGATGGCGCAACGAGTGGGTTGGCGCCGCAGCTTCAAGAGCGATCATTTCGCTCAGCAAATCAACGGGGTTCAATTCACCGCCTCAACGACATCCACGTCCGGAAGTGGCGGAGCCAACAGTTTCCAGCGCTCCAAAAGGTTGAAGACAAAATGGCGATCCGCCTCCGTTTTGTTCGGTAGAGTAGTGGTGTTCGGTAAGCACAGAGTTACCGTCAGCGTACGACCGCGTTTCCATCTCTTGCTTTGAGAAATATTCGCAGCGTGGCACCGTAGATTTGCCATCCGCCTGCCCGAAGTGGTGAACAAGCCCCAAACCTTCGATCGAGAAAATCGTAGAGAGTTTCGTCATCGCCCCGCTTCTCGATGCGGGTGAAAGCTTGGCAGGATGAGAAGAAATCCAGTGACGACACTTCGACGCGCTCAATCCCGTCAGCGAACGCAGTCTCAAACTCGGGCAACTTGCGAAGCGTATCAAGTAACACCTCGCGTCTTGGTGTTTTGACCGGGGCGGCTGAGTGCGGCGCAAAGTTGTTGGCGAAAGACAAAGCGTATTCGTCCAAAAACTTTTTCCCGCCACTGGCCGATATCTCTACGATCCGGGATTTCAAATCGCAGGCGAAACCGACTTCCAGCACTTTCTGGACGAGTTGACGTTCCAACGTCTCAGCTTCGCCAAACGCCAATTCGCTGGCGGCTTTTTCCTCAACGTAGATGGTCGCGTGCAACAATGCTGCTTTTTCACCTGTGATTGGGTCGACGCGGATAGACTCGTACCAATCTGCTTCGCTTCTGCGATGATCCGGGACGTCCAGAATGCCTAGAACGTCGTTTAGAAAAGCACGACGCGCGTGTTCATCCTCCAGCTTCCATGGGTGGCCATCAACATCAAACTGGAACGCTGCCCAACCCCTTCCGCCAGTACGTCGCATGAGGGAAGTTTGCGCTGCGATACGGTCGATGATCTGCGGGAAATGGATAGCAAGCATCAGCAAAGTATGCTGAACGCTCTCAAGCCCCTCAAGATCGACGCCTTGTCCTGCGCATATTTGCTCCACTGCGAGGAGGCCATTTTCGTCCGCGATGCTGGCAAAGAGGTCTAAATCGGCTTTCAATTCGTCCTGTTTCCGATCGGGGAGGCCTCTTAGCAATTCTTCAATCGCTCGAACAAACTTGGTGCCACGCCCCTCGCTGTTCCAATCAAAATCATCAGGCGCTTGAATGCACCGGCATTCTAGAATGTTCAGACGCCGAGCAGTCGGTGATTTGCGGAGAAATCCGCTGAAAGATGTCACATCTGTGCCGCTTGAGATGAATAATTGAAAATATGTGGTTTCCACTTGTTTCGTTCAAGTTGATTGTGTTCGTCGCCGTCGTTGAATTTGGCTTGACGGCCAACTTAAATTTTAGTGGTAGCGATGTTTGCGCAAGCTGCGAAGATGAAAGGAACTAAGCGGTTTACGAATCGCAAAAACTGTGGGCCCTATTCATCAGTAAGAGCCGCGTTTTTCGCAACTCTCAAAGGTTATTAATCAGATACAAGAGGTGAATCTTGCCAGATATATCAATTGTCGGTGGCAGCGTAGCTGAGGACAGATTTAACTTTATTGAATTCACAGTCACGTTGTCGGAGCCTGCACTTGACGCGATATCAGTCTCATATCGCACCTTGCGCGACACAGCGCTTGATTTTGACTTGGACGACTCGCTTACCAGCGCTGACTATAATGGCACCTTGACCTTTGCACCGGGCGAGACATCGCTGTCGATCTTCCTCGAAGCTGGAAGCGACACGCTTGACGAGTTGGACGAGAATATCACGCTTGAATTATTCAATCCGACGTCGAATGCTGTTTTCGCAGGGGGAGCACCTGTACTCAGGAGCACTGGAGTTATTTTGGACAATGACGGCGTTGGTTCAAATCTCGCAGTTTTTGTCTCCGATCCTGTTCTCGTTGAGGGCGACAGTGGACAAAGTGAGGCTGTCTTTGAAGTGCGACTTTCGCAACCTGCGCCGACCGGGTTTACGTTCACGTATGAAACGGCCGATATTTCTGCGAAAGCCGGCGCGGACTACATCGCAACCAGTGGGACGCTAAGCTTTGCAGCCGGTCAGGAGGTGGCGTCTGTATCTGTCCCAGTCCTCAACGATACGATTGGCGAGGCCGATGAGCGATTTGCTTTGGTGGTCACGCCACCTGCTTCGCCTGTCATAGGTACGGATGGCGCGGTTGGCGAAGCACTTATCCTCGATACCGACACCAGCCCCCTTCCCGAGATCAGTGTGGAAGGTGATGTTGTAACTGAAGCCCGCTTTGACTTCCTCCGCTTCACAGTCACGTTGTCGGAGCCTGCACTTGACGCGATATCAGTCTCATATCGCACCTTGCGCGACACAGCGCTTGATTTTGACTTGGACGACTCGCTTACCAGCGCTGACTATAATGGCACCTTGACCTTTGCACCGGGCGAGACATCGCTGTCGATCTTCCTCGAAGCTGGAAGCGACACGCTTGACGAGTTGGACGAGAATATCACGCTTGAATTATTCAATCCGACGTCGAATGCTGTTTTCGCAGGGGGAGCACCTGTACTCAGGAGCACTGGAGTTATTTTGGACAATGACGGCGTTGGTTCAAATCTCGCAGTTTTTGTCTCCGATCCTGTTCTCGTTGAGGGCGACAGTGGACAAAGTGAGGCTGTCTTTGAAGTGCGACTTTCGCAACCTGCGCCGACCGGGTTTACGTTCACGTATGAAACGGCCGATATTTCTGCGAAAGCCGGCGCGGACTACATCGCAACCAGTGGGACGCTAAGCTTTGCAGCCGGTCAGGAGGTGGCGTCCGTATCTGTCCCAGTCCTCAACGATACGATTGGCGAGGCCGATGAGCGATTTGCTTTGGTGGTCACGCCACCTGCTTCGCCTGTCATAGGTACGGATGGCGCGGTTGGCGAAGCACTTATCCTCGATACCGACACCAGCCCCCTTCCCGAGATCAGTGTGGAAGGTGATGTTGTAACTGAAGCCCGCTTTGACTTCCTCCGCTTCACAGTCACGTTGTCGGAGGCAAGTTCGGAGGCGATATCGATTGATTATCAGGTCATCGAAGGCTCGGCGAACTCTTCTGACTTCGATGACGGGTTGTCGAATGGAACCCTTACGTTTGCACCCGGTGAGACAACTCGTTCCATTTTTGTTGAAGCTGGGTCAGACACATTAGATGAGCGCGACGAAAGTGTCTTTCTTCGCTTAGAAAATGCGGTCAATGCCGTATTTCCATTCGCCAACTCTCAGGCGTTTGCCACCGGCTTCATTCTAGACGATGACGGTGTTGGACCGAATATCGCAGGTGCAATCCAGCCCACCATCGTACGCGAAACGGGCTCAGAGTTTACGGACTACAGTGTCTTGGTCCATCTGTCGCAAGCATCGTCAACCGAACTCGTCTTTGACGCCACACTCCTGTCGGGCTCTGCAACCGTCGGCCAAGACATCCAACTTCTGGATAACACGCTCACGTTCGCACCTGGGGCCACCACAGCAGCATTAGATGTGCGTGTTCTGGGAGATGAAGCCACATCTGAAGGCAATGAAACACTTGAGTTGGCTCTCGTCCCTGCATCAGGCACGCCATTCGTTGGATCAATCGACAACGGTGAGATACTGATCTTGGATGGGCCAGCTTTTTCAGGCGAACCTTTTCCAGAGCCAGAGCCAGAACCGGAACCGGAGCCAGAACCCGAACCGCCAACTGACCCGGTTTCCAGTAACCTCGATGGCGCGGACTCCAACATAAACGTTGATGGTTTGATAAACGTATTCATCGATTTTGGCGGTCAGGACACCTACACGTTCCTGAGTTCGCTCGGGGCGGACGTTACAATAACCGACAATAATACGAGTACTATCAACCTTCCTGAAGGGATCGTAGTCACATCGGCGCTCTTTCTTGCTGATGGGGCCCAGTTTACGATCAACGGTAACACGGTGACGTTGTTGGGGAACCCGGCGAGCTTTGACTTCATTTTCGGAGGGACGCCGCTAGACCCGAATGCTGGCACGGCCTTGACCTTTACGCAAACCGCGAGCGCCTTCGGGACAACCGTTCCGTCTCTCGGTGGCGCGCCGAACGAGGCAACGGTGACCGGATCGGTGCAGATCGACGGCACGATCGGAGTGACCGCTTCGTCCGCCATGCTTCTAGGGATACAGGACACTGGGCCTGGCAGTGAATTTTCAATGGTTTAAGTGAAAAGAGAGGAGCCTTTTCGTACTTTATTCTGGAACGAGCGAAGAAAGTGCGAAGATGTGATTTGGGAAAAAGGTGCGTCAATAATATTAAATGCTAGTTTGTCGAAAGCATTCAAACCGCCCCGGAAATCCCGGAGCGGTTTTTCTTTTGGGTCAGAAAATCGCCTCTTGCACGGGAGCTAGGCTTGAACCAACGATTTGAGTAGCCGAGTTAAGGCTACCAGCTCCCGAAAAGTCTACGGTCAGCGTCGTGCCATCAGTCGCAAAACCCAACTCTATTGAATTACTTGCAGCCGCAGTCAAAGCTGCGGAGTCCACCTCAGTCAGCGAGTTGGCGTCGAATTCCACAAGCTGAACCGAGAAACCGCTATTGACCGTTATGCTGCTTCCTGTGACCAGATCAGCAGTAAAGCCGTCGAGATTAGTAATGCTGGATGCAAGAACATATAAAATGCCATCAAGCACCACGTCGCCCGACGCGGAGTAGGTATCATGTTCAATCAAGACGCCACCGCTAACCAGAAAGTCAAAGCCAAACCCACCGGTGTTCACAGTTAAGTCGCCATTGATCGTCAGGTCTTCTATTCCGGATGAACTGCGCAGGATGTTATCCTGAATGACATCAGCGTTCAGTTGGCCGCCACTGGTCACGTCCAAAATGCCATTATTGACGATCTCATCGCCTTCGAGGGTACCGCCGTTGCTGACGGTGACAATCGCATTGCCGCGCGCTCCAGGTGAATCTTCGGATAAGGATGCATCTGCACCGAAGTCAAAGACGCTGCCTGAGCCATCGACATTCAAGATACCTTCGGAACCATCATTCTCTGCCAAGATGAAAATTCCATCAGGATCATTGGTAATGATCCCGCCATCGAGCACATTGATTGTGCCGCTTGACCCGGCTTCGGCACCCGCACGGATAAACCCTGTCTCACCACCGTCGATGTCGATGTTGTCGGCGCCGTCAATGGAAATTGTCGACCCCGCGCCAGTGACGGTGAGCGTGCCGACACCTCCATCGTTTCGTCCTACTTGAAACCCGGGAAAATCGCCTCCGTCGCCAGTGATCGTAATGTCGGCTCCGTCACCCACCAAGATGCTGCCTTCTGCGTTGCGAGCCACATCCAGAAAGGCTCCGAACTCATTGCTGACTGTGGAACCTGCCAAGCTCAGCGTAGTGCCTTCTCCTTCGAAGACAGTGGCTGCCATACCATCTCTGCCAGAGGAAAAGAAATTAGCTTCAACATCCGCGCCGTCGGACACTGTGAAAGTGGACGAGCCTACGTTTCGACCAACTTCGATGGAGCCTTTGCCTGCAACGAGGAGTGTTCCTTCGCCGGTAATCTCCGCACTTGCTGTCCCACCATCACGATCACTTCCACCGGACAACTGCATACCGCCGCCGAACTCTTCACCTGCAAGAAGATGTATCTGAGCGCCGTCGCGAAGGATGAAAGAGCCAGTTCCTCCCTCTTCCGCAACACGCATGAAACCATTGTCGCCGACTCCGGAGGCGCTTCCAAGCGTCACCATCGTCCCAAGTCCCTCGACAATCAGAGTACCGTCAGCCGTCGCACCTTCCACGTTGTTGGCGTCACCGATTATAATTGACTGTCTCAGGCTGACGCTTGCGCCATCGGAAATGGTCACTGTGCCTTCAGCCACCGGGTCACCGTCGCCCACGACGTCCTGCCCACGAATTTCCGCGATGCCCATGCCGCCTTGCTCGCCATAGGATAGCGTCACAATCGTACCTTGCCCGGTGATCGTTGTAGTACCGGTACTGTTGATCGCAGTGTTGATGCCTTCTGCCGTTACGCTGGCACCGTTGGAAACAGTGAGTGTCGCGGTCCCAACGTTTCGGCCAACTTCGATATAGCCATCCTCAACCAGCAGTTCAGTACCAGACCCTGTGACATCGAAAGTTGCCGTGCCGCCTATACGATCGCTGCGGCCTGACAATTGGATACCCGCGCCGAACTCTTCGCCGGAAAGCAGGTCAAGTTGAGCACCATCGCGGAGCACCAAAGAGCCCGTGCCGCCGTCCTCTGCGATGCGCAAAAAACCATCTCTGCCAACACCACTCTCGCCGCCGAGAGTAACGTTGGTGCCAGCGCCCTCGATCGTTATGGATGCAGTCCCATCTTCCGCCGCGATTATGTCTCCCGCGAAAACAGTAGCACCGTCAGACACAGTGAACTCGGCCTGACCAGACCTATGGCCCACAAAAATACCGCCCTCTTCGACCAAGAGCGACGTGCCAACACCAGTGAAGAGAGCGGTAGCTGTGCCATTCTCGTCGCTTCCGCTCGATAGGTCGAGAAAAGCGCCGAATTCATCACCTGCGAAAAGACGCATTTCAGCACCATCCCGCAAAATGAGTTCACCATTGCCGCCTTCTTCGGCTACATTGATCCCGCCAGACCGACCTTCGTTTGTCGCCAGGCCGGCTGTGAACAACGTACCGTTACCTTCGACAATCAAAGTGCCGTTTGCGACAGCACCAGCCACGTTGTCGGCGTCCGCAATGCTCACAAAGTTGCGCACGTTGACTTCGGCGCCATCCCGGATGATCACCAAGCCATCAGCGGTTCGGTTCTGTGTTGTGTCGGTAACGCCGTCTTCGCCACTGCTGATGTTTGCTATTGTTAGAGACCCTCGTTCACCACCACCGGAATTTATGACCGATACCGTGGTCTGCGCCCCTTCGATCACCAAATTCCCCACAACGCTTTGGCCCCCGGGGAGCAACACGTCGTTTTCGATTTCCGGGCCTGAGTTACGGGCAATTTCGATGGACCCACGTGAGTCAGGGTCAAAGTGGTCAACTATTACTTGGGCTCCGTCGTTGATAAAAAATGTTCCCGTGGTCGAACGTCCATCACTTGTTGAAACCCTTAGCTGTGAGCTTCCACTGAACTCCGTACCGGGAAGAGTTACCAAAGTCGAAGGACCTGTAAGCGAAAAGACGCTATCTCCGTCACTGATCTGGAAGTCATCGCCAACCGTCAGTTCAGCGTTCTTCACAACAAAACTGGAGGGCGTTCCCGTTGCCGCAAAAATATCGCCGTTTGTTTCCAATTCCAGCAAGCCTTGTGGAGTGTCGCTACTGGTACCGGTATCTGTCGTGAAGAAAACATTCTCGAAGAAGATGCCATCTGGACTGTTCAATCCTGGATCGCTGGGCAAGTCGAACCCTACTTCGCCGACCGACCCATCGGCGTTGATTTCCCCCGTTTGAGTTGCTTCATTAGGCGGCTCTCCCTGCGCAGGCACACTTGTCCCAAAAGCAGCCGCTGTGTCGTCGAAATTCAGAGCGGTTCCTGCATTGGCATCAAGCGGTGTTCCGCCGAAGACAAATTGAGACAGCTGCGGGGTGCCGATGAAGGTCACGACGAAACCATTGACCTCAAATTGAACGCCATCGGAAAGAAACCAAGCATCCGTGATGCTCATGCCTTCAGGCAATAGTATTCGACTTTTCTGAACATCTGTGATCGTCACGTCACCGCTCAACGTAGGCAGGATTGTGTAGGTGTCGGTGCCGCCAAAATCCGTGAATTCGGTAATGGAGCCGTCAATGTTGATATTGTCGTTTGATGATCCAAGGTTTGCTATAAATTCCCCTTCCCAATACAAAATGGACTTACATTGAAAGCTAAACCGATTCTCCCACGTTCAGTGAAGAGTTTTTGAGTTTCAGTTTTGGTCTATTGGCATTGCGAAGAATTTCAGGCGGCCACGTGAACTCTTACTGCAGCCGCCCACGCTTCCATGAACTTCCGCCGTTTAACAATATGATCAGACCGTGCGTATGCTGCCTCGGCCTTGTCCTTGAGGCCGTGGGCCAGTGCAGTTTCGATGACTTCACGTGGAAAGCCCGTTGTCTCACCTGCCCAGTCCCGGAAGGTTGAGCGGAAGCCGTGAACCGTGATGTCCGAGCGGTTCATGCGCCGGAGCACCGCGGTCATTCTCATGTCGGAGATCGGTTTGCCAGGTGTCGCCTCGCTCCCATAGATCACGGCATCGTCGGGCATGGCTTTGCCGCTTTGTCCCAGTAATGCGATGGCGGCCTCGGTGAGCGGAACGCGATGCTCCTTTGCCGCTTTCATCCGATGCGCGGGGATGATCCAGAGCCTCGCCTTCACATCGACTTCGCCCCATGTCATGCCGCGCGTCTCGCCGGACCGCGCCGCCGTGAGGACCGTGAAGGCTAGCGCGCGCGCTGCAACGCTCTGTCGTTCCGCCAAATCGCGCATGAAGTCGCCAATCTCTGCATGGGGCAAAGCTGGGTGATGTCTGATCGCACAAACCTTCTTAGGTTTTGGCAAGAGATGGTCAAGATGACCGCGCCAATGGACCGGATTGTCACCGCTGCGAATGCCGAGTGCTGAGGCATAGTCGATTACTGCCTCGATACGTTGGCGGTCTCGGGTGTTTCCGCCCAAATCGGCGTGAGCGTTGCAATGACATCCGCCGTCTCGACCTTTGCCACCTGAACCGCGCCGATCTTCGGGAAGACATAGGCTTCAAGCGTCGAAGTCCACTGCGCGGCGTGCTTGGCGTTCTTCCAGCCGGACCGCTTGCTTTCGATCAGTTCCAGCGCAGCATCTCGGAACGTCTTGGGCTTGGCTCGCCGTTTCTGGGCGATTGGGATCGCCACCTTCCGCAATCAGTCTTCGCGCCTCCGCTGCGCGATCGCGGGCCATGGCGAGGCTGACATCGGGATTTGCACCTAACCCCAGATCACGCCGCCGTCCCTGTATTTGATAGCGGAGTACCCAAGAGCGAGCACCGGAGGGTTTGACATAGAGAAAAAGGCCTCGTCCATAGCCGTGCCGTCCGGGTCCTGCTGTTTCCACCTTTCGAGCGCTGAGCGGCACGACGTTCCCACATTCGTTCCTACACATAGCCACGATTCAGGGTGAACGTGCGCGGACTGCAATGGGAAGAGGTGAAGTTAATTGTCTGTTTTAAATTACACAATCCGACCAAACCCGAACGCGGTCAAACATGCAAGACCGTGGATTCTACGGACTGTCTCTCCGCCATCATTTTCAGGCTGTGCCGGACGTCAGACGACGACGTCGAAAGGATTGTCCAGTACTCCGATGAGCGGCGCGAGGAATGCACCGGTGTCCGGATCAAGCGCCTCGCCGTAGTACTGTTCGATCTCGGTCAGAGCTGCGTTTGTTCCTGCCTGCGTACCGTCGACGAGCGACATCACCTGAATGGCGTCTTCCACGTCCGACAAACCGCGATGTACCGCATAGAGTGCGCCGATATCCGTTTTGGTGGCGAGATAATCGCGATCGGCCAATTGCTGCTGGATGAAGTCCTGTGTTGCATCTGGAGCCGGATTGGACTTTGCGCCCTGAAGAACGGACAGAATGAACTGATCGCGCGCCACAGCTCCTGACTCCAGCGCGTTGACCCAGAATTCGTAACCAAGCTGGTCCGGAATGCGGCCCAGCACATTCTTGTAAACAGCCTCTGCGAAATCCGCGTTGCTCAGGTCAGACGGGTATGTTGCGCGAGTTTCTTCCTGGTCGTTGAAATGTGCCGCCATTTCGGTGAGTGATGTTCCGTCCGCGAAAGTGTTTCCCCAAAACCAGAGGCCGGTGGCATCCGGTGCGCGGTTGAAATATGCTATATACAGCTCGATAAACGACTCTAGGTCCTCTGCCAGCAGGTCTGTTGGGCCACCAAATTGCGTAAGGTCCAGGACTTCCTCTTCCGGATCACCATAAAAGACAAGATGTTCGATCTGTTCGACCGTATCCGTGCCGGTCCCGTCACTGCGCCGATCACGAACGGTCGTTCCAGTGGGGCTGTAGCTCACCGTGTAGCTTGATTTTTGTCCATCGAAGTATGCGGTGTCGACCCCGCCTTGACCGTTCAGAAAATCGTCACCCGCGAACCCTTCGAGCGAGTCGCTTCCGTTTCCGCCAAGCATCACGTTGGCAAAGGCATTTCCTCGAAGATCATCTGCGAACGGCGTGCCCGTGACGTTTTCAATGTCCCCTACCAACCAAACCAACTCTTTCGGACGTGAATTCGCAAGCGCACCTTCGAGCTGTTCCAGCGGCAGGGCGAACCCAAACATAGCGTCGACAAGCGGCGTAGCCCGCGTGTCCGGCAAGGACACCCGCCATCCCTGTGAAAGACCGGAAGCATCGACGCGATCCTTTCCGGACGCATCCCAGATCGTGTAGTAGTAGTTCGTGTTCTCCAACACATGATCGGTATTGCCCGCGTGGGTCATCGTGTTTGCGCCATACATGTACTGCAGGGCAAGCACATCAAGGAGCATTGGCGTTCCGGGATCCCACCTTTCCAGCTCACTTGTGTACTGGTCCTCGTAAGACATGATCGAGAACCAATCCATGTCTAGGATGTCGCTTCGATTGAGGTCTTGAATGGAGGGTCGACCGTCGTTGTTCTCGAAGGGGTGACGCAATCCCATAGCGTGACCTAGTTCATGAATGACGGTCAAAAACCCTTCCGATCCTGTCGCGTAACTGGACCCCGAAATCAGCGGGTCCGAGAAGTTCATGAAGATGTCACCGCCTTCATTCGGATTCCGTTCCGGTCGCGGATGATCCCTGTCCGGATAATAAGCGTAGGCCAAGGTGCCGTCGTTAGCGACGGTATTGTCCACGGAGTAGACAATATCCGCCCCCGCATTCCCTGCGGCGATCGGATCGTCGAACGTGCCAAGATATGAGAACTCTACTTCAATGAACGCCGCGAAACTCTCCACAGCACGGGTAAAGTGTTCAATGGCTGCCGAACTGTCATTCCAGACAAACCCGTCAAATCCATCCGACAGAGCCCAGGTGATCGTATTTGACTCAGACAGATCCCACTTTTGCCCACCAAAGAGGATGTCGATAATCGGATCGTTCGTCGGGCCAAAAAATTCGGCAGTGAGAAAGGCCATAATTGGCTCCCGTGGCGGATAGGTCGAAAAGCAAACACGTGGAATATGGGGGGTTTTGGTGAGTGCCGACGATCAGCCTATCCAATTGCTTAGGCGAGTAAATGGCTATGTTTTGAATAATCGGAGGCCTACACCATCCAGAAGCCGTTCTTCTTGATTTTCTGGCGGATGGGTTGTTCGCGTGACGGGAGGTTTTCCCTATCGAACAAGGCGCGGACCTTGTGACCGCGTTTCTGGTAGATCATGCGTTTGAAAGGCTCGTAGCCTTTGAGAAGCTTCTTCACCTGGTTTGGAGCGCTGATCTGTTCCAGCAGGGCGACGACGCCGTCGCTCTCGCGTGCGTAGAGCAAAGGCATGTTCCGGTAATGCACGCTTGTTTGGCCGTCGATGTATCCTTCGGGGAGGGTATCTCGACCGCCTCCCAGTTTGTGGATCACCAGCGGCAACGCGATCTGGTCGAGCCACGGGCTGAGCGGTTGGCAAACCAGTGCATCGGGGGGATCGTCCCGGATCGACAGCGCCATGTCGAGGAAACACTGCCCGAACTCATGTGGACATTTGTAGAAGAAGAAGCCCGCGTTGAAATACATGTATCGCCGCCAGTACTCATCCGGCTGGCTACGATCTAGCGAGCTTTCGAAATCGAGGTCGAAGCGGTCATAGAGCGACTTCCAGATCTCGGAGTATCCGGGGCCGTAGAGTTCGATCTGCGGCCACGTGCCTTCGACGCGCCGGGACGCGGTCGGACGCGCGAAGTCGAACGGCACGTCGCCCAGGTTTCCGGTGATCAGCGTATCGGTGTCGAAGAAGATAAACGGTTCACCCTTTGGGAGAGCAAAGAGCGCTTCAATCTTGTTTCCAAATGGATAATTGCTTCCGAAATGTTTGCTCTCGAAGGGGAGAATTTCACCTCCCTGCGCCTCGATCATGGCGCGCAGCTCGCCCGGCTTGATGGTTGGATCGTTGGGCCACAAAGCCCCGGGTTGAGGTTCGGCAACGAAGAGCCGAAACCGCGGGTCGGGTGTGTTGGCCTTGAATGACAGCGCAAAGAGCAGCGCTTCATAGGCCAGGCGGCCCATCTGCCCCACGATAAGCACATTTACGGTGTCGGATCCGGCCTGGCGGCGTGCCATGGTTTTCCTTTGGCGGAACTGCTCTTGTTTTCCGCCACTATACCGGCCCTCGGCGGCCGCGCAACGATTGCAATCAGGGGGTGCTGATCTCGTAGACGAGTGTGACGCTGGCGCGCAGTTCGGTCTCGCCCTGGGCGATCGGCACCCCCGCATCGGCAGCCCGCGCCATGCCCAGCATTTCGGGTTGAGGCATCGCAACGCCCGCCTCGCTTAGTGATATCAACGCACCAAGCTCCACCCCCGCCGCCTCGGCGAAAAGCTCTGCCTTCGCCCGCGCGTTGGCCACTGCAAGCCTGCGGGCGTCGTCAGTCAATGGATCGGGATCCGAGAGGGTGAAGTGCAGTCCGCCCAGGCGGTTCGCGCCATCCGACAGGGCCGCGTCGAGGATTTCGCCAAGTCGGTCCAGATCGCGCACGCGGGCCGTCACACGATTAGAAGCCTGATACCCATCGATCTGCGGACTGCCGTCGTTGCCGCCACGATTGCGCCAGACGGGCGACAGGGACAGGTCCGAGGTCTGTACATCGCGCGGTTCTATTCCGAACTCTGTCAGCCGGGTCAGAATCGCCGCCGTGATATCTGATGTCTGCGCCATGGCGTCTTGGGCTGTTTCCGCCTGTGATGTGGCGCCCATGGTGATGACGGCCATGTCGGGCACGGCTGCGACGCGCCCTTCCCCGGTCACCGTCAATCGGCCCTCTGTCTGCGCCGCCGAAGCCGATACACTCAGGATCAGGACAAACGTCGTTAATAAACCGTGCACCCACTGCATGTTAGCCTCATTCGATTACACCACGCAGGACAAGCATCCCGGCTGACCGCGTGCAACGCAAGTTCTGATTTTCCCCTGCGCGGCGGCTCGCTCTTCCGGCAGGATAGCGACGGTTTGAGACTCCCATCCCGGATCATTGGCTGTTAAAATATGAATATGACTCCAGCGTTCGCCCTGACACTCTCGTTTGACGGAATTTCACTGCTACGCCGCGTGCCGACAGGTTGGGCACGGGTTGGCGATGTGGCTCTTGACGCTGACGATCTGCGGGGCGCGCTCGCGGACCTGCGGACCGAGGCTGATACGCTGTCGCCCACTGGCGGTCAGGTCAAGCTTGTGATTCCGAACGAGCAGATCAAGTACCTCGCGCTGCCCGACACAGGGCTTAGCGGGCAGGCTCTGACCGCTGAGATTCGCAGCGCTCTGGATGGTGCCACGCCCTACGCTGTAGATGACCTCACGTTTGATTGGGTTCAAAAGAACGGATCGCTGTACGTCGCGGCCGTCGCGAACGAGACGCTGGACGAGGCCGAAGCCTTCGCCAAGAGCCATCATTTTGAACCGGTGTCTTTCGCGGCCAACGCACCCGACGGAGACTTCGTGGGCGAGGTTTTCTTCGGCGCCGCCGCAAGTTGGAGCGGTGCAGCACCGGAGAAGGATGACCATCCGTTCGACATCGTCACCGCTGTCGATCCGGAGCCGAACGCAACCACCACCGACACGGATGATCCGGACACTGCGTTGGCGGATTTGGTCGAGGACACGAGCGAGGACTTGAGCCTCGATCCCGAAGAGTCAAACGACGGATCGGAGTTCAAGAACGCCGAAGAAAACCTAGACGAGCGGGACGCGCTCGCACCCGGAGCGGCGGATGAGGCTGAAGCCGAAGAAACGCTTGCGCCGGAGACCATCACGTTTAAAGCATCTGCCAAGACGCCGGACGACACGCCCGCCCCGGTCTTCGGATCGATCCGCGCCTCGCGCGACGCACCGCCGACGGTGGCGCATAGCGCGACGCCGGCACCCGCGGTCAATGCGCCGGATGCACCGGTGACATCCCGGTTGAGGCTCGGCGGAGTTCGAAAATCGTCGAGCGATAGCGATGTCACCGCCCCGGTGCTTCAGGTGGAAACGTCAGACGCTGCCAGCGATCGCAAGATTTCCGGCTTTTTCAGCCGCCGGAAACCTGCAGAGACACCGTCACCTCCTGCGGAACCGCCGGTTTCGAAACCGAAGACCGAAGCGTCGCCCGCGCCCAAGGTTGAACCTCCGAAGCACGATCCTGCCCCGGCGCGTGCCGCCGTCGCGCGGATCGCCGCCATGCGCGCCGGTCGCGACACGGACATGCACGCGTCGTCTGACCAGGCCGCGGTGATCCCGGATGAACGCGAACGGATGACGATTTTCGGCGCGCGGACCGAGCCACAGGTCGGGGGCAAGCCACGTTTCCTTGGGCTGATGCTGACCAGCGCGCTGTTGATTTTCCTCTTGGCCGTGGCGGCGTGGGCCAGTGTCTTCCTCGACGAAGGCATATCGCGATTCTTTGATCGCAATGATGAGACACCGTCCATCGCCCGCATGCCGGATGTTGAGCTTGCGCCGCTCGACGGGTCGATTACCGAGCCGCTCGTCGAAGAGGATGGCGTTCAACTCGCCTCGCTGGAGCAACCGGATATCAGCGCGCCTGCGGAAGATGGTCTGTCCGACCTGTTACCGCCACCCGCCGCGATGACACCGGAGGAAATCGAAGCGACCTATGCTGCAACCGGTATCTGGTTGCACTCGCCCGAGGCGCCGTCTGCGCCCACGCAAACCAGCCTTGATGACCTTTATATCGCATCGATTGATGGCCGCGTGGAACAGTTCGACGCCGTAGCCCTGCCAAGCGCGCAGATGCTGCGCAATGATGAAGCCTATCTGTCGCAGCCCAACCCTTCGTTGCCCGGAACGCGGTACGAATTGGACCAGCGCGGTCTCGTCGTGGCGACGCCCGAGGGCACGGTGAACCCCGAAGGCGTTCGCGTCTTTGCCGGGCTTCCACCCGTCGTGCCCCCTGCCCGACCGAATGCGCCGGAGGTTGTGCCACAAGCGGATGACGCGGAAACGGTCGTCAACGCGGCACTGCAAGCGTTTCGGCCGCGCACGCGCCCGGGTGGCCTTTTGGAAGGCAATGAACGCGCGCAGCTCGGGGGACGAACCCGTGCCGAATTGGCAGCCCTTCGTCCCAACGCGCGGCCTGCCACGATCAAGGCGGTGGAAGAAGAAGCGCAGCCCGAAGCGACCCAATTCGCCGTGGCGCAATCGGTGGCGCCGGTCACGCGTCCGCGCAACTTCTCCCGCATTGTCGCCCGCGCGCAGGAACTTCGGCAGGTGCAGTCGACCCAGGTGACACAAGTGGCGTCCATTGCTCCCCGCACGGTGCAGCCACGCATTCCATCGAGCGCCAATGTGGCCCGGCAAGCCACCGTCACAAACGCCATCAATCTGCGGCGCATCAACCTGATCGGCGTCTATGGCAAACCGTCTTCGCGCCGCGCGCTGGTGCGCCTTTCCAATGGCAGATACCAGAAGGTGCAGGTGGGGGATCGTCTTGACGGTGGCCGTGTCGCAGCCATTGGCAACAGCGAATTGCGGTACACGAAAAACGGGCGCAACATCGTGCTCGACATGCCGGACGGTTGAGCCGGGCAATCCTTGCACAGACGCTGATCGCTCGTCACGAAATTGCCAAATAATACGGCGTTATTCGCATGGTCCGGTTGCCAAGACCCACGCCGAACCGCCATGCTGCCCGCAAATGATCAGGCAATTTAATTATGGGTGAATTTCTTTTCCTGGCTTCCGTGTTTTTGCTCGCGGCGGTGATCGCTGTTCCAATCGCGGCGCGGCTGGGACTGGGGTCTGTGCTTGGCTATCTGCTGGCGGGTGTTGCCATCGGACCCGGCCTCGGTCTTGTCGCGGACACCACCGACCTGCAGCACTACGCCGAGATCGGCGTTGTAATGATGCTGTTCCTGATCGGGCTCGAACTCGAACCGCGCGCCTTGTGGGACATGCGCCACCGATTGATCGGGCTGGGCGGATTGCAGGTCGGGATCACCATGCTCGCCGTCATGGTCGCGGCCATGTTAATGGGTCAGACATGGCAGATCTCGCTTGCCATAGGCATGATCTTTGCGTTGTCGTCGACCGCAATCGTCCTGCAAACGCTAAGTGAGAAGGGCCTGATGCAGACCAGCGGCGGTCGATCTGCGTTTTCGGTTCTGCTGACGCAGGACATCGCCGTCATTCCCATGCTGATCTTCTTGCCCTTGCTCGCTGTCCCGATCGGTCCGACGCTAAGCGACGACGGATCAATTCAGCGCAATCTGGCCGATCACGGCGAAGAAGCACACGGGCACGCCATGTCGTTGGTCGAAGGGCTGCCGGGTTGGGGCGTCACGCTTGTTACCTTAAGTGCCGTGGCGCTGATCATCCTTGGCGGCATCTACGGGGCCCGTCCGATTTTTCGCTACATCCACGCCGCGCATCTGCGCGAGATGTATACGGCTCTTGCCCTGCTTATCGTGATCGGGATCGCGTTCCTGATGACAGCGGTCGGTTTGTCCCCGGCCCTCGGCACCTTCCTCGCCGGTGTGGTTCTGGCAAACAGCGAATTCCGGCACGAACTCGAATCCGACATCGAGCCGTTCAAGGGTCTCCTTCTTGGCCTGTTCTTCATCACGGTGGGCGCAGGGATCAACTTTGATCTGCTCTTGTCCGAACCGCTCGAAATCCTTGGCCTCGCTCTTGGGGTCATGCTTCTGAAAGGCGTGATCCTATATATTCTAGGCCGCGCATTCCGATTGCGTGGGCGGGATCAGTGGCTGTTTACACTTGGCCTCGCGCAGGCGGGCGAATTTGGATTTGTGCTGATCTCGTTCTCGTTTCAGCAAGACATCCTGCCCGAGTTCCTGGCGAACCGGTTGCTGTTGATCGTCGCCCTATCGATGCTCATCACGCCATTGGCCTTCATCCTGTATGAGGTGCTGTCGAAGCGTATGACCGATGGCGGCGACGCACCCGAGCACGACCAGATCGATGAACAAGGCGCCGTCATTATCGCCGGGATCGGTCGGTTCGGGCAAATCGTGAACCGGCTTGTGCAGTCCGTCGGTGCAAAAACCGTCGTGATCGATAACAACCTCCAAACAATTCAACTGATGCGACGCTTTGGGTACCAAGGCTTTTTCGGCGATCCGCTCCGCCCTGATCTGCTGCACGCGGCGGGGATCGAAAAGGCGCGCGTGCTGATGGTGGCGCTGGATGATCCGAAAGCGGCAGAGCGACTTGTCAAATATGCGCGCCGCATCCGTCCCGATATCCATATCGTGGCCCGCGCCCGTGACAGGACACACACCTACCGTCTGTACCAGGCCGGAGCTGACGATATCGTCCGCGAGTTGTTCGACGGGTCGCTACGTGCGGGACGATACGTTCTGGAAAACATTGGACTGACGGAATTCGAAGCGTCGGAGGCAGAGAAACTGTTCTACCATCACGACCGTCACACCGTGCGTGAGTTGGCCTCGCTCTGGGATCCGAATACACCGTCCGCCCAAAACGACGCCTACATCGCGCGCGCGAAAGAGCTTGAGAAGGAGCTTGAGGCGTCCCTGCTTGCAGCGCTTGAAAGCAAATCAGACGACGCCGCATAAAAAAACGACCCCGTGACGGGGTCGTTTCTCAAACGTTCGGGAATTTGCTTAAGCAGCTGCCGGTGCGCGTGACATGAGCACCTCGTTCACCTGCTTGGCCGCGGAAAGCTCATCGCCGCCCGAAGTGGCCGCAACTTCACGTGTGAGGCGTTCAAGTGCCGCCTCGTAAAGCTGACGCTCGGAATAGCTTTGCTCACGCTGATCGTCGGCGCGGTGCAGGTCGCGCACCACTTCGGCGATGGCGATCAGATCGCCGGAGTTGATCTTTTGCTCATATTCCTGCGCCCGGCGCGACCACATCGCGCGCTTCACCTTGGCCTTGCCCTTCAGCGTTTTCATCGCCTGGTTCACCACATCGGGCGAACTCAGCGACCGCATGCCGATTTCCGTCGCCTTATGTGTCGGAACGCGCAACGTCATCTTGTCCTTTTCGAACGAGATGACAAACAGCTCCAGCGTGATACCAGCGATCTCTTGCTCTTCGATCGAGATGATCTGGCCAACGCCATGCGCGGGGTAGACGACATAGTCGTTCGGGCGGAATTCGGATTTCTTAGACTTGGTCATTCAGAACCTTTCTTGACATGCACCGGTGGAACGACCGACAAAAAGAACGCACGGAGGCAAAGCTTCCGTTCGTTTTAAGGTCGATCAAAAGAACAAGCTAATGTCAGCTTACCCGCGCCAGTCTCTGAAGCGCATGTCCCACTTTTGGCAGTTACAGCGGTAAGTCTACCATAAAATCGGCCGCCCCGGTAGGGGCCGAAGAACGGCATGAATTCATCAATTTTTCAGTAGGTTAGACGAGAATCGCGCGAGTTGCCCAACAAGTGCCTCGATTCGTCAACCGCCCTCGCCCGGAGCTTCGGAAAAGTACTTTTCGAGCTTTCCCTGCTCTCCATCACGCTCCTCTGCCCCCGGCAGCGGATCCTTTTTCGTGATGATCACCGGCCACATCTCGGAATACTTCCGATTGAACTCTACCCACTTTTCCATGTCCGGTTCGGTGTCCGGGCGGATCGCGTCAGCGGGGCATTCCGGTTCACACACGCCGCAATCGATGCACTCGTCAGGGTGGATGACAAGCATGTTCTCGCCTTCATAAAAACAATCGACCGGGCATACTTCGACGCAGTCGGTGTATTTACAGGCAATGCAAGCATCGTTGACGATATAGGTCATGCGGCGCGTCCGTTTGGTTGTTTTCCGCTAGCTAAGCGACTGGCGAAAATCATTCAAGCGCGTCCGTTCTGGTTTGTAGCAAAGCGCGACGATCTTTCTTGGTCGGCCTGCCTTTTCCGTCGAAACGAGGCACTTGAGGCGCGGCCTCCCTTGGTTTCGGCGGGTCGAGATCATCGTACAACAGCTGCGCTTCCGGAGCCGGCCCGCGTCGGACGCCCATCGCGACGATCTTGATCACGCGCACTTCTTTTGCCTGAGGAAACGTCAGCACATCGCCCGCACAGACAGAATAGGCCGGTTTCGAGATCGGCTGGCCATTGACGCGTAACTTGCCACCGGAAACAATCTTGGCGGCCAGACTGCGGGTTTTGAAAAACCGCGCATGCCACAGCCACTTGTCGATACGCAGCTTATCGGCTGTTTCGCTCAACTCAGTCCTTGTCCTTCAGCCCCATCAAGGCCGCCGCGAAGGGGTTGTCCGGATCGATGGCCTTTTCCTTTTTCGGCGGCTTGGACGCAAAGGTCTTTGGACCCGTATCGCGGACCTTGCCCTTACCCTTCGGCTTGCCGCCTTTGCCGCGCGGACGGTCGCCCTGCGGTTTGCCACCATCGCGACGTTGGCGATTGCCATCGCGGTTGCCTTGGCGGTTCGGGCGGTTCCCCCGCCATGTGAAGGTGTAGAACACCTCAAGCTCCGGTCCGGCCAGCGCTTCATCGGGCGCGGCACCCGGATCAATCTCGGTCTCGGAGTTCGTGGCGACCGGTTCCTCTGCGGGGGCCTCGACCGGCGTTTCGGTCATTGCGGATTGTCCATCGTCCGCGATCTGCGCTTCCGACTCGGTTGGTACCGGATCGACCGTTGCGCCCGGTGCCGCTTCGGCAGCCGCATCCATCACAGGCGTCTCTTCGGTTCCGGCGTCCGGTGTGGCGGCATCAGCTTCGGGAATGACGGCATCGACGGGACGCACCTTTTCCCGGTCGCCCTTTTCAGCTTTGTAGCCCAGACCTTCCATGAGGTCCGCGAACTGATCCAGCGTCAGACCAGTGATAGACAGCATATCCGGGTTCGCCTCGAACCCGCTCCGGCTGTCCTGCCCGCGCAGAAGATCGGCCAACCGCTCCAGCATATCGATGCGGATCGCACGCTCGCCAGCCGCTCGATAGCCTGACACCGTATGGTGCTCTGCGGGTGTGCCTTTGGGATTGGGAACGGTCACGAGACCCGGCGGCGGCGCTTCCGGGAAGACGTCCGCACCCTTGGACAGGCTCCACAATACAAGGCGAAGCCGCGTTGGCGCGGGCTTCAGCAAAAGTGGCATGAAGATCGTGAACTGGCCGAAACGAATGCCATGTTTGCGCAGCAGTCCGCGCGCATCCTGGTCCAGGGCCTTCACATCCTCTGCAACGTCGGCGCGCGGCAGAACGCCCATGCCCTCGACCATGCGGAACGCGAAGCCCCGCGCGAGACCGGTCAGCGTCTCGTCCTTCTGCAGGTTGATAAGCGGTTCGAACAGCGACGCGATCTTGCGGTCGATGAAATGCTGCAAACGGCGCTCGACCTTCTGCGCCACCTCCGCTCCTGCCTCATCATCGACGAAGGCCACGATACGTGGCTTGAGCGGATCATCCCCGGCGGCAAGTTTGCCGACCGCCTGATCGCCCCACATGAGGCCACCCTGTTCGGTGAAGTCCATCTCGGTATCGGGCGCGTTGTAGAAGCGGTCGGCGCGCAAATGAAAATGCGGCGCCAGGGCCTGCAGGGACGCGGACTTGAGTGTCTTTGCCTCCTGCCCGGTTGCGTCCTTGTCCTGGCGGAACCGGAACCCTTCCAACCGACCGACAAATTCGCCTTCGACGGTCACTTCACCTTGATCGTTCACTTCGGCCAAGAGGGCCTCCTTCTGTTTCAACCGCCGCAACAGCACGGATGTCCGCCGGTCGACAAATCGTTGTGTCAGACGCTCGTGCAGCGCGTCAGATAGCCGGTCTTCTACAGCGCGCGTCTGGTCACGCCAATGGCTTTCGTCATGAACCCAGCCTTTCCGCTGCGCGACGTAGGTCCATGTGCGGATATACGCCAAGCGTTTCGACAATGTGTCAATGTCACCATCGGTGCGGTCGATCCGGTTGACCTGCCGTGCCAGAAAGTCGTCCGGAATGCGCCCGCGTTCGTGCAGATGCCCATAGATAACTTCCAAAAGCCCAGCATGTTCCGAATGGCTGATCCCGCGGAAATCCGGGATACGACAGACATCCCACAAAAGTTGGACGGATTTCGGGTCCGAGGCCCGCGCGATCACCTCGGCCACCTGACCGAGCGCCTTCAGCGCCTGCAGATCGTCCGCCTCCCGTGCCTTGACCAGGCGCTCATCCGTTGGCGCGGCCTCCAACGAGGCGACGAGCGTGTCGATGGAACCGAACCGCAGATCGGCACTCCGCCAGTTGAGCTTTCGCAGCGGCGTGAAGCGGTGGTTGCAAATCGCATCGGCAACCTCTTCGTGCAGCGGGCTCGCCTCACCGGTGACGCCAAAGGTCCCGTTCGACATGCCACGCCCGGCCCGCCCGGCGATCTGCGCCAATTCGTTGGGCATCAAGGGCCGCATCCGCCGTCCGTCGAACTTTGAAAGCGACGAAAACGCCACGTGATTGATATCGAGGTTGAGCCCCATGCCAATCGCATCAGTGGCCACAAGGTAGTCCACCTCACCGTTCTGGTAGAGATCCACCTGAGCGTTCCGGGTCCGGGGGCTGAGCGCGCCCATGACGACCGCAGCCCCGCCTTTCTGGCGGCGCAACAGTTCCGCGATGGCATAGACGTTCTCGACCGAGAACCCGACAATCGCCGTGCGCGGCTGCAGGCGGCTGATCTTTTTCGATCCGGTGTAAGTGAGTTGGCTCATCCGTTCGCGCCGCACGAACTCGCAGCGCTCGACCAATTCGGAGATTGGCCCGCGCATGGTGTCGGACCCCATGAAAAGCGTCTCGTGCAAGCCGCGCATCCGCAACAGGCGGTCGGTGAAGACGTGGCCCCGCTCGGGATCGGCGCAAAGCTGGATTTCGTCAACCCCGACGAAATCGCAGCCCATGCCTTCGGGCATCGCTTCGACCGTGCAAACCCAGTACTGCGCCCGCGGGGGGACGATACGCTCTTCTCCGGTCACCAGCGCCACGACAGACGGACCGCGCGCCGCGACGATCTTGTCATAGACCTCGCGCGCCAGAAGTCGCAGGGGCAGACCGATCATCCCGGTCCGGTATCCCAGCATCCGTTCTATGGCGTAATGGGTCTTGCCTGTGTTGGTGGGGCCAAGAATGGCCGCAACCCGCGCTTGTCCGGCCATGTTGCCTGCCTTATGCCGCCCTGCTCAGGCGTCCGATGTTCAGAGTGTCTGGCCGTTCACCCGACGTTCCAACCGCTCCAACGCGTCGATCACGTCCGAGTCGTGCGGCCGAAGGGTCAGTACCCGCGAATAGGCGTCATAGGCAAGCGCAGGCTTGTCGACCTGTTCGAAGATCGCCCCAAGGCCACGCAACGCGCCGAAATGGTGCGGGTTGAGCGCCAGGGTCCGTTCCAGCGCATCCGCTGCCGGTCCAAACATCTCGGCCCGGTAATAGACCAGCGCGAGGCTATGCCAGCCTTCCGCGAAATCCGGGGCGTGATCCGTGAGCGCCGTGAGATGCTCCATCGCGGCGTCGATGTCATCGACATCCAATGCGTCCTGCCCCCGCTTCAACAGCAAATCCATCGTGGCAGAGCCAGACTTGGCCCACTCCTGTCGCACTTGCCGCTCAAGCCGGTTGGCCGCCTGTTCCGTCTCGGCCTGCGAAAGCTCTTCCATGAGCTGCGCCGCAACGTCGTCCTCGGCCGCCGCCGGAAGCGCCAAGGAAGACGCGGCAAATAGAAATGCCGCAACGGCAGATTTGTAATTGCGCATGGTGAACCTCATAACCACCTCTAAGTTTAGCGTGAGGTTCGGTGAATGCCAGACCTTACACCCCACGCGCGATCACGAAGGAGAAAGAGCGTATGAGCGACGTAGTGGCAGAAGCGGTAACGGCCCTGAACGAAAAGCTGGGCGGTGAAGGAATCGACGGCACCGCACAGTTCAATGTCGAAGGCGAAGGCAGCCTCTACGTGGATGGCGACGGCGCGCATCCGGGCGAAGCGGACGCGGATGTGACCTTTACCGCGGACGCCGACACGCTGAAGGAAATCTTCGAAGGCTCGCTGAACCCCACCAGCGCATTCATGTCGGGACGTCTGACCATCGACGGCGACATGGGGCTTGCGATGAAACTGGCGTCCACCCTCGCCTGATGGCGGACCCTGCCCCGTACCGCGCGGATCTGGCCCAAGGGCCGGACACGAATGCATTCTGGCTGCGCACCTCTGACGGGGTGCGCATTCGCGTGGGGCATGCGGCAGGCAATCACCTCAAGGGAACGGTCTTCATCCTGCCCGGCCGCACCGAATACATCGAGAAATACGGCTACCCATCGCAGGATTTCGTCGAAGCCGGTTTCGACACGCTGACCATCGACTGGCGCGGGCAAGGCATGGCCGACCGGCTCGGCGCGAACCCGATGGTGGGTCACGTGGACCGCTTTCAGGACTTTCAGAAAGACTGGTCCGCGATGCGCAGCTTTGCCGCTGCGCAAAACCTGCCAAAACCGTGGTTCATGGTGGCGCATTCGATGGGCGGCTGCATCGGCCTGCGCGCCCTGATGCAAGGGGCCGACATGAAGGCCGTGGTCTTCACCGGCCCGATGCTGGGCATCAGCATGGGTGCCCATATGCGCCCGCTGGCCTGGGCCGTCCCGAGAGTAGCCGAGCTTTTGGGGATGGGTCAGCGTCTGGCGCCCTTCACCTCTATCGAAAGCTATCTCACCGCGGCACCGTTCGAGGACAACCTGCTGAGCTCGGACCCCGAGATGTTCGCCTACATGCGCCGCCACGTGGAAGCCGAGCCGCAATTCGGCCTTGGCGGCCCCTCGCTCACATGGCTGAAATCCGCGATGACCGAGTGCAAGGCGTTGGCCGCCAAACCCTCTCCCGCGATCCCGGCGCTGTGTTTTGTCGGCTCACACGAACGCATCGTCGACACGACGGCGATCCGCCACCGCATGACCGGCTGGCCCGGCGGCAAACTCATGATCGTCGACGGCGCGGAACACGAGGTGCTGATGGAAGGCGAAACCATCCGCAAACAGATCACCGGGTCGGCCATTTCGCTGTTCTCAAGTTTGGCGTGAGCTCAGGCTGTCTTCGAAATGAAGCAGCGAAGGTCTGGAATGAGCCCAGACCTACCACGAGAGCTTGAAGTACATTTCTATGGAAGTAAATCTGACAAGGGATTGGTACGGGTGCTGGCACGCCATGCAAACATCAGAAGCTCCAGAGAGAGTTCTAGAAGCTTTGAGGCGATTCTTCGGGAATGACCTCCGAGTAGAAGATGTCAAAGCGGACACGCAGATCGTTACCGATCTGGGTATCTACGGCGACGATTTTTCCGAATTTTATGAAATACTTAGTGAAGTTTATGGCACCGAATTCCTTGTGCCCGCTGAGTGCATTCCAGGCGAATTCAGTTGGATGAGGTATCTGCGAGGGTGGTTGCCCTTTGTAGAAACGAAACGAGCCGTTCCAGTAACTTCCCTGACTGTAGCGGAATTGGATGCGATAATGTGTGGTAGAGGAAATCACGCAAACCAATAGGTGGAAGCTCTATTGGCAGCATTGTCCGCTCACCGTAAACTCACTCAAACCCGTGCTACACTTTCCCGATCTCGTGCACGCCCCTCGCCTCTGCCGTTGCACCCGCGCGCATCCAGGAATGCTCGGATGAGATGAAGAAACAGCTCATTCCGTATTGCGACCAGTCCTGCGCCTTCTGTGCGTTGGCGACCCAGGACACGTAGGCTTTCCCTGCGGCTCCTGCCGCCTTGCCGACACGCTCCATCGCGTGCGCAAGGTCGTCCGAGGTCTGGTTGTCATGCCCGTACCCGACAGACAGATCAGCGGGACCCAGGAACAGAGCGTCGACTCCGTCGGTCTCGGCGATTGCATCGGACGCGTCCACGCCTTCCGGTTCTTCGATTTGCACGATGACCACGGTCTCATCCTGCGATTTCTTCAGGAGGTCCGGCATGGACTGGGTCGCATACCCGGCCCAGCGGGTCGAACCGGCATAGCCCCGTCCGCCCCGCCCGAAGCGTGCGGCGCGTGCCACGTCCGCCGCCTTCGCGGCGCTGTCCACATGAGGCACCACGATTCCCACCGCGCCGCAATCCAGCGCCTGCAGGATCTCGCGGGCGGAACTGTCGCCGACACGCACCAGAACCGGGAAATCCAGTGCCCGGCCCATCGCGCAGCATGCGTCAATGGCGCTCCGGTCGAACGGTGCGTGTTCGGCATCGAGGCACACGAAATCCAACTCCGACTGCGCCAGGACCTCGATCAATTGCAGCGCCGGGGTCTTCAGAAACGTGCCCGCCAACGGCACGCGTGACAGCAAACGTTGGCGAAATCCGGCGATCTGCATGGGAGGCTCCTCGTGGTCTGGTCGGCCTACACTACGCCCCGGGCGCGCGGTGGCAAGCCTCTGGCGAAGGCAGGCACGGGTTCTATAGTGAGAGGCATGACCGATCCCGTCCTCAGCTTTACCGACCGTGGCATCTATTGCGCTGCGGGCGATTTCTACATCGACCCGTGGCGTCCAGTGGACCGCGCGCTTATCACACACGGCCATGCCGACCACGCGCGTCCGGGTCATCGGCGGTATCTCTGCACCGATGCCTGCGCCCCGGTGATGCGCCATCGGCTGGGAGAGATCAGCGTCGAAACCGTGCGCTTCGGCGAACAACGCAGGATCGGCGATGCACTTGTGTCCTTCCACCCGGCAGGCCACCTTCCCGGTTCGGCGCAAATCCGGGTCGAGGTTGGCGGAGAGGTCTGGGTCGCGTCCGGCGATTACAAGGTCGTGCCCGACGGTATTTCGGAGCCGTTCGAACCGGTGAAATGCCACAGCTTCATCACCGAATGCACCTTCGGCCTGCCCGTTTTCAAATGGGACGATCAGTCGGTTGTCGCCAAAGAACTGAACGACTGGTGGGCCAGCACCGCCGCCGACGGTAAGACGGCGATCCTCGGGGCCTATTCGCTGGGCAAAGCGCAGCGGCTCCTGTCGATGCTTGATCCGGATATCGGCCCGATCCTCACGCACGGCGCGGTCGAAAACACGAACGCCGTCCTTCGCGAACAAGGTTACGCGCTTCCCGACACCATTTACGTGACACCCGATCTGAATCCGAAGGACTTTCCCGGCGCTTTGGTCATCGCGCCGCCCTCGGCGCTCGGTTCGCAATGGTCGCGGCGGTTTGGCGCCGCATCCACCGCCTTTGCGTCGGGCTGGATGCGCCTGCGCGGTGTGCGGCGCAGACGGGCGGCGGATCGGGGGTTCGTCATTTCCGACCACGCCGATTGGGCGGGCCTGATGCAGGCGATCGAGGCGACAGGCGCAGAAAGTGTATATGCGACGCATGGATACACGGACATCTTCGCGCGATGGCTGAATACGCAAGGCTACAACGCACAGGTCGTCCCGACCGAATTTGGCGGTGAGGATGACGAGGCGGAGGAAGCGGCATGAAGGATTTCGCCGCCCTCTTCACCGCCGTCGATCAGACCACCAAGACCACCGCCAAAACCAAGGCGCTGGCGGAGTTCTTCACGACGGCCAGCGACGACGACAAGCTGTGGACCATCGCGCTCTTTTCCGGCCGACGCCCCAAGCGCGCTGTCACCACAACGCAGTTGCGCGAATGGGCTGCCGAGGTTGGTGGCGTCCCGCTCTGGCTGCTGGAGGAAAGCTATCCCATCGTCGGTGATCTGGCCGAGACCATCGCCCTCACCCTGCCGCCGCCGACCCGCGAAAGCGACCTGCCGCTCACCCATTGGATCACCGAACTCAAGTCCCTCGCGGCGCTGGACATTGATCAGCGCAAGGCACGCATCCTCGACGCGTGGGATCAGCTTGATCCGATCGAGCGGTTCCTGTTCAACAAGCTCATCACCGGCGGCTTCCGCATCGGCGTCAGCCGCAAGCTGATGACCCGCGCGCTGGCGCAGGCCACCGGGCAGGACGAACCCAGCCTTGCGCACCGCCTTATGGGCGGCTGGACGCCCGAGACGACCACGTTTCACGATCTGATTGAGGCCGAGGATGCCGAAGCAGACGATAGCCGCCCCTACCCGTTCTACCTCGCATATCAGCTGGAGGACGCGCCAGAGGACCTCGGATCACCCGAAGATTGGCGAGCGGAATGGAAATGGGACGGCATCCGCGGTCAGGTCATCCTGCGCAGCGGCACGCACCACGTCTGGTCACGCGGTGAAGAACTGATGACCGACCGCTTTCCCGAATTCGCCCGCCTGCCGGATTTTTTACCGGATGGTATAGTTGTCGATGGAGAGATCGTTGCGTGGGACGGTACTCAGCCGCATCCGTTCAACACGCTTCAGGCGCGGATCGGGCGGAAGACAGTGCCGAAAAAGCTTTTGAAAGAGGCGCCGGTGATCCTTCTGGCCTATGACCTTTTGGAAGAAAGCGGCGCAGACCTCCGCGATCTGCCCCTGCAGGACCGCCGCGCCCGCATGGATGCCCTGCTCCAAAACCTGCCCGACGACGCGCCCATTCGTCCGGCGCCTCCTTTGGCGTTTGACGATTGGGACTCACTCGCCAACATCCGCGCCACCGCCCGCGATCACCGCGCTGAGGGGGTGATGCTGAAACGGCTGGACAGCCCCTATCTCTCGGGGCGCAAAAAGGGCGACTGGTGGAAATGGAAGCTCGATCCGCTGACCGTCGATGCAGTGATGATCTACGCGCAGCAGGGCTCTGGACGACGCGCCAACCTCTTCACCGATTTCACCTTCGCGGTCTGGAACGGCAACGACCTTGTGCCCTTCACCAAAGCCTATTCCGGCCTCACGGACGAGGAATTCCGCAAGATCACGGCCTGGGTGCGCAAGAACACGCAGCAGCGTTTTGGACCGGTGCGGCAGGTGAAACCGGAACACGTCTTCGAAATCGCCTTCGAAGGCATCCACGCCTCGCCGCGCCACAAGTCCGGCATTGCACTCCGCTTTCCCCGCATGTCGCGCTGGCGTCATGACAAACCGCTGCAAGAGGCGAATACGCTCGACGATCTGAAAGACCTGTTGGAGACCTATGGATAAGCCCACCGCCATCGCACCGCCTGTGCAGATCACGCCGCCCAGCGCCACGTTGCCCGTGAATGCCTGCGATGCGCATGTGCACCTGATCGGCGATGACTTCGCTCTGTGGGACGGCCGGATCGAGAATCCGCCGCCCGGGACAATCGACACTTGGCTCGACCGCTATCGCGCGCATCTCGCAGCGCTCGGCTGCTCGCGTGGCGTCATCGTGCACTCCATCCTCTACGGCGGCGACAACAGTATCACGCTTGAGGCGACCCGACGTATGGGCGACCAGTTCCGCGCGGTCTGTCTGATTTCCGACAACGCGACCGAGGCCGAAATCGCTGCACTCGCCGGGAAAGGCTGCAAGGCGGTGCGGCTCAACTATGTGCACGGCGGGCTTTTGTCCTGGGACGGCATGAAGCGCCTCGCGCCGAAGCTCGCCGATCACGGGCTGCATGTCGAAATGCTCGCCCATTCCCACCTGCATCTTGAAGAGCTTGCGCCGCAAGTGCCACACCTGCCCGTCCAGGTCGTCTTCGACCACTGCGCGTGGCCCGACCCGAAGCTGGGCGTCACGGACGGGCACAAAGCTCTCGAACGCCTGCTGGCCGACGGCCACGCCTGGACCAAGCTCAGCGCCACCTACCGCCACACGCCAGAGCCGCAAGACCTGATCCGGCGTCTGGCCAAGGCCAACCCCGACCGCATCCTCTGGGGCAGTGACTGGCCGCATCTGATGCTGAACGGTGTGCTGATGCCCGATGCGGGCCAGCAACTGAACCTTGTCCTCGACGCAATCCCCGACGACACGACACGCCAGAAGCTCTTTACCGACAATCCGGCGCGCCTCTACGGCTTTGCCTCTTGAACCTTGGCCGCGCGCGGCACAGGTTCCACAGCAACAAGGAACAGGAGACGACCCATGCTGCGCACCCCTACCCCCGTATTCGATGCCAATGCCAAGACCGGCACCAAAGACCTCGGGGACCTGCCGGAATGGGATCTGACAGATCTCTATGCCTCTGACGAGGCTGCCGAGTTGAAGCGGGATCTCGACTGGTTGGAGGCAGCCTGCAAAAGCTTTGCCGCAGATTACGAAGGCAAGCTGGGCGATCTGACCGCCGAGCAATTCCTCGAAGCGATCCACCGTCACGAGAAGATCGAAAACATCGGCGGGCGCATAATGTCCTATGCGGGTCTGCGCTACTACCAGCTGACCACCGATGCCCAGCGCGCGAAGTTTCTGTCGGACCATCAGGAGAAGGTGACGATCTACACCACGCCGCTCGTCTTCTTCACGCTGGAACTCAACCGCATCGAAGACGCCAAGATCGACGCGCTGTTCGAGGCGAACGCAGACCTTGCCCGCTACAAACCCGCCATCCGCCGCATCCGCGCGATGAAACCCTACCAGCTGTCCGACGAGATGGAGAAGTTCCTGCACGATCTCGGCGTCGTCGGCGACGCGTGGGAGCGGCTGTTCGACGAAACCATCGCCGGGCTGGAATTCGAAGTGGACGGGGAGCCGCTCAATATCGAGGGCACGCTCAACCTGCTCACCGAACAGGACCGCGCAAAGCGCGAGGCGGCCGCGAAAGAGCTGGCCGCCGTCTTTGCCGAAAACATCAAGATCTTCGCCCGCGTCCACAACACGCAGGCCAAAGAGAAAGAGATCATGGACCGCTGGCGTGGCATGCCCACCGCCCAGACCGGGCGGCACTTGTCGAACGATGTGGAGCCCGAAGTGGTCGAGGCGCTGCGTGATGCGGTGGTGGCCGCCTACCCAAAACTCAGCCATCGCTACTACGAGCTGAAACGGAAGTGGCTCGGCCTCGACAAGATGCAAGTCTGGGATCGCAATGCGCCGCTGCCGATGGAAGCGACCCGCATCGTCAATTGGGACGAGGCGACCGAGACCGTGATGAACGCCTACAACGCCTTCGACCCGCGCATGTCAGAGATCGCCAAGCCGTTCTTCACCGATGGCTGGATCGACGCGGCGGTGAAACCGGGCAAGGCGCCCGGCGCGTTCGCCCACCCGACCGTCACGACCGTGCATCCTTACGTGATGCTTAACTACCTCGGCAAACCGCGCGACGTGATGACCCTCGCACATGAGCTGGGCCACGGCGTGCATCAGGTGCTGGCCGCCGATCAGGGCGAGATGCTGGCGTCGACGCCTTTGACGCTAGCGGAGACCGCCTCCGTTTTCGGCGAGATGCTCACCTTCCGCCGGATGCTCGACAACGCGAAGGACGATGCCGAGAAGAAGGTGCTTTTGGCCAGCAAGGTCGAAGACATGATCAACACGGTCGTCCGCCAGATCGCGTTCTACGATTTCGAATGCAAACTGCACGCCGCGCGGCGTGGCGGCGAACTCACCCCCGACGATATCAACACGCTCTGGATGTCCGTGCAGGCCGAGTCGCTCGGCCCTGCGTTCGAGTTCATGGACGGGTACGAGACGTTCTGGGCCTACATCCCGCACTTCGTGCACTCGCCCTTCTACGTATACGCATACGCCTTCGGTGACGGTTTGGTGAACGCGCTCTATGCGGTCTACGAAGAAAACCCTGAGGGCTTCCAGGACAAGTATTTCGACATGCTCAAGGCGGGCGGCTCTAAGCACCACAAGGATTTGCTCGCCCCGTTCGGCCTCGACGCCAGCGACCCGAAGTTCTGGGACAAGGGTCTCAGCATGATCTCGGTCTTCATCGACGAATTGGAGGCGATGGAAGACTAAGGCTTGCCCAGGGGTAAAACCGCTCAATTCAGCTGGCGCACCCGTTTGCGCCGGCTTCTCGTACGGATCCGCGCCCGTGTACCACCGGGATTGCGGCTTGTCCTGGGGCTCCTTTTGATCGTTGGCGGCATCCTCGGCTTCCTGCCGGTTCTGGGCTTCTGGATGATCCCCCTCGGATTCGCGGTGGCGGCACTCGATGTCGTTCCGGTCTGGCGATGGCTCAAGCGCAGACGGGAATGATCACTTCAACTGGCTGTCCTTGGACCCACGGCGGTTGATCCCCGCCCGCGCCTTGAAAGCTCCGTCGCGCTCTTGCTGGCAGTCGATGCAGAGCTTCACCCCCGGGATCGCGATGCGGCGCTTTTCGGGGATTTCCTCGTCACATTCGGCGCAATGGGTCAGGCTTTCGCCTACCGGTGATTTCCGCGCTTTCAGCCGCGCCAGTTCGTCCTGAATCGACGCGTCGATCTGATCTTGCACCGCACCGTCGCGGGTCCAACCGCCTGCCATGTCGCTTGCCCGCCAGTTTACACATTCACGATGGGCAGTGCGCCGGGCCGTTGCAAGAGGCTTGTCCGGTCCCGCGTCTCGCGCCATGGTTCCCACTTGGAGGTTTCTCATGCCCGATTTCGATCTCGAAAAGGCCTATGCCATCGACGGCGCAGAGGATGCCAAGGCGTTCTACGACACATGGGCCGCCGCCTATGACAGTGGGTTCAGCGACCGGCACGGCTATGTCGCGCCGCGCGAAATCGCACGTGTTTTCAAATCGCTCTCTGACGGCAATGATCCCATCCTCGATATCGGTGCAGGCACCGGATTGGTGGCGGAGCATCTGACCGGCTGCGTGGTTGACGGGATCGACATTTCCGAAGGTATGCTGGCCGAAGCGACGGCAAAGGGTGTCTATCGCACCTGCATCCAAGCGGACCTCACCAAGACGCTGCCCGTGGACGATGCAAGCTACGGTGGCTTCGTGTCCTGCGGGACGTTCACGCACGGTCATGTCGGCGCGGACGTCCTGCCGGAGCTGATCCGCATCGCGAGACCGGGGGCGCTGTTCACCTGTGGGGTGATCCCGTCCGTGTATGACGGGGCCGGGTTCGGATCGCGTTTGGCCTTGCTTGTCGCCACAGACGCGATCACGCCGGTCGATTTCCGCGAGTTCGCGATCTACGAAAACGCCACGCATGATCACGCCGACGATCGCGGGCTCGCCATGATTTTCCGCCGGCTCTGAGGCTTTCCTTTGGCGCAACCGCGCCTAGCTATTGCGCAAAGGAGAGACCCCATGCGCGTTTTGCTGTCCGCCCTCATCGTCTGCTGCGCCACGCTGGTTCACGCGGCGATGCCGAGCTTCACGTTCCCGTCCATCGACGGCGGCGATATCGATCTGGCGGACTGGCGTGGTCAGCCGGTTCTGGTTGTGAACACTGCATCCCGATGTGGGTTCACGCCGCAATACGACGGGTTGCAGGCGCTCTACGACCGCTATCGCGATCAGGGATTGGTCGTGCTGGCGGTGCCATCCAACGACTTCCGGCAGGAGCTGGCATCAAACGACGAGGTGAAGGACTTCTGCGAAGTGAATTTCGGCCTCGACATTCCGATGACGACGATCACGCCCGTGCTGGGCGAGGACGCGCATCCGTTTTACACATGGGTCCGCGAGGAAGCCGGGTTTGCGCCCGCTTGGAATTTCAACAAAATCCTGATTGCGCCAGATGGCAGTGTGGCCGCCACGTTCGGATCGAACGCGCGGCCACTGTCCCGTCCCGTCATCTCTGCGATAACGGCGGTTTTGAACTGATCACTTCTGCAGATAGGACCAGATTTCATCCTTGAGAGCACCGCGCTGCTTGCGCAGGTCGGTCTCGGCAAATGAATCTATCGGTTCGACATTGGTCTCGGCCCGGTGCACCGCGCGATTGACTTCGTGATAGCTGTCAAAAAGCTTGGCAAAATGCGCGTCCGACTGCTTGAGCGCGCTCATCTGTTCCACGTGGTCCGGGAATTCCTCGGCCAACTCGTGCGGGGTGTGTGACATGGGTTCACTCCTCTCCTGATGTCTTTCGACACAAGATGTCAGAGCCGTACACCTTTCACTTTGACCCGGATCAAACCGCTGTCATTTCCGCGCCTTGCGCCATCCCGCAGCCTGCGCCTCCGCCTCGGTGCAGAACCAGCGTTCGCCCTTGGTCAGTGAGATGCGGGTCTTGTCGTAATACTCCTGACCCGGAACATGATAGATGCGTTCGCCACTGTTGGGACTGACATTGCCTTTGATGGTGCAATTGGAATTGAGGGCATTGGGTAAAAGGCGTCTTCGTTCCGGCGCGCCGCGGTTGACGGTGACGGTCTTTGCACCGGTCTCCGTCGCGGGACGCGCGCGCGCACGCTGCGCGGACCGAAAAGCGGCCGGGGACATCACGCCTGTCGCGTGAAGCCCACGCGCGTTCACCGCCGCGCCTTTCTCCGCAAGATCATAGTCCATCCCGTAGCGACGATAAGCGAAGGCAAGCCCTTCGCTCACCAGAACTTCACCCGCATCACGCCCGTCGATTGTGCATGTTCCAACGGTGCGCCCGTACCGATCGGTGTCAGTGGCAGTGCAGCGGGCGTACCTGCCGTGGAACAGCGCGCGTGTCTCGGCACGCACCCACTCTCCGCAGGGCCACGCAGGACTGTTCGCATCGCCGCACATCTGATCGGTTTCTGGCGCGTCGATGGCGTGCAGACGCACGGTTGTGCCACCGACCTCGAACGTGTCGCCATCGATGACGCGAACCGTCCCCTCTGGCCCCGCCTGAGCGAGATGTGCCGTAAAAACGAGAGCGGAAATGCAGAAGAACCTTAACATACCGTTAAGATTGCCAGCAAAATCCGGCGGAACAATGGAATTCGTTGAGAAAGGTTAATTATTCCCCACGCGGGAAGCGCTGGCTGTCTTCGAGCACGTTCAGGTCCATGTGGTTGCGCATGAACCGCTCGGATGCATCGCGCAGCGGCTGGTAGTCCCAGGGGTAATACCCGCCCTGGCGCAACGCTTCATACACAACCCACCGCTTCGCCTGACTTGCGCGCACCTCAGCATCAAAGCGATCGAGATCCCAGCGCGCCTCTGATTTCGCGCGCAGGGTTTGCAGCGTGCCTTGGTGCTTGGGCGTGTCGGCCAAATTGGTCAATTCATGTGGATCCGCGTCAAGATCGAACAACTGGTCCGGATCGAGCGCGCAACGGGTGTACTTCCACTTGCCATAGCGCAGCGACACCAGCGGCGCGAAAGATGCCTCGGCCGCGTATTCCATCGCGACCGGGCTGGTGCGCTCCCCACCCTGCCCCAATGGCACCAGCGACTCGCCCGTGGTCCAGGGCATGACTTCGTCCATGCTGACCCCGGCCAGATCGCAAAGCGTCGGGCAGACATCGATGGTCGAGACCGGGTCAGCGACAAGGCCCGGCTTCATCCCCGGTGCCGAAATCATCAGCGGCACGCGCGCGGAGCCCTCGTAGAAGCACATCTTGAACCACAGGCCGCGCTCACCCAGCATGTCGCCGTGATCCGAGACAAACAGAATGATCGCCTCCTGCCGCGTGTCATCGAGCACTTGAAGGATCTCACCGATCTTATCGTCGAGATAGGAGATGTTGGCGAAATACGCGCGGCGTGAGCGGCGAATGTCGTCCTCTGTGATGTCGAAATTGCGCCAGTCATTGGCATCGAAAATGCGCCGAGCATGCGGGTCGTGGTCGTCATAGGCCATGGCCGGGACCTCGGGCAGCAGATGGTCGCAGTCTTCGTAGAGATCCCAGTATTTGCGACGCGCCACGTAAGGGTCGTGCGGGTGGGTGAAACTGACTGTCAGGCACCAGGGCCGCGCATCCTTGCCGCGCGCCAGATCGTAGAGCGCGAGTTTCGCCTGATACGCCACCTCGTCATCGTATTCGAGCTGGTTGGTGATCTCGGCCACGCCGCTGCCCGTGACCGAGCCCATGTTATGGTACCACCAGTCGATGCGTTCACCCGGTTTGCGGTAATCCGGTGTCCAGCCGAAATCCGCCGGGTAGATGTCGGTGGTCAGCCGCGCCTCGAACCCGTGGAGCTGGTCGGGGCCGACAAAATGCATCTTGCCCGACAGCGCCGTATAGTAGCCCGCGCGGCGCAGATGGTGCGCGTAGGTGGGGATGGACGACGGAAACTCGGCGGCATTGTCATAGACCCCCGTCGCCGAAGGCAGCTGCCCGGACATGAAGGCCGCCCGTCCCGGCGCACACAGCGGGCTGGCGGTATAGGCGTTGCGAAACCGGGTGGAGCGTGCGGCAAGTCTTTTCAGGTTCGGCGCGTGCAGCCAGTCGGCGGGGCCATCGGGAAACAGGGTTCCGGCCAGTTGGTCCACCACGAGGATCAGGATATTCGGTTTCATGGCGTCTCCGCGTGCCGCTTCTGGCGCGACACTGATCCGAACCGCCTGCAGCGTCAATCATGCGCGGGTGAAGATGCGCCGACGCATCTTCGCGTTTCCTTCGCCGGAAACGCATTGGGGGTCAGCCCCCAAACCCTCGGGAATATTTTTGAACCAGAGAAGTTCAGGACGACGAGCTTATTCCCATTCCATTTCTTCGAAAACGCGACCTGCATTGCGCGTTGCGAGTTCCTCGAACGTGTCGAGATGAGCCCAGCTCGACTGATCGACATAATACGCGCCCGCAAGATCGCCGCCCTCGTCAATATGCGTCCCGATCTTGGCGCGCAGGTCTTTAATATAGTCAGACGTATAGCGCGTGACCTGCGCCATGTTGGTCGGGTGGCCGTGGCCAGGGATGACGTAAGTGGCGTTCAGCTCGGTAAACGGGCCGTCGAATGTCTCGATCCAGCAGCTGGTGCACGTGTGCTCAAAAATCGGCGGCATGCGTTCGTGAAACGCGATGTCGCCTGCGATCACGATGTCCCATTGGGGGATCCAGACCTGCACGTCGCCCGGATCGTGCGCGGGGCCGAGATGCAGCACCTCAAGCGTTACATCGCCCATCTCGACGACGTGTTTGTCGGAAAAGCTGAGGTTCGCGGGGACGACCTCTGTGCCCTTCGCCTTGTCACGGTTGTAGCGTTTCATGCCTTCGAGGATGAAATGCCCATTGGCCTCGACCTCTGCGATGGCATCCTCGTGGGCGAGGATATCGACCCCGAGCGCCGCCCAGTAGGAATTGCCAAGCATTGCGTGGCCTTGCCCGTTCTCGTTGATGACCAGACGGACAGGCTGGTCCGTCACCGCTTTGATCTCTTCGTGCAACGCGGCGGCCAATCGCGCCGACGCGCCGCCATTGATGACGATCACACCGTCGCCGGTCACGACGAAACTCAGGTTGTTGTTGTGTCCCGAATTCTCATAGGTCGGCGGCGCGGTCGCGCCGATGGCCGAAAAGACATGCGGGATCACCTCGACCGGTTTGTCGTACAATTCGGATTGCGGGTATTTGTCGGGGATGTCTTCGCTCGCCACGGCGGTGGTCGCCATCACGGCTGCGGCTACGGTCATCGGGTATCGCATCGGGGTCTCCTTCTCTTGCGGTCACATTCACGAATATGAATGAGAAAATCAATCACCATCTGAGCCGATGACTTGCCACCACCCGTAGGCACGTTACGCTCCTTCACTGAGCGTGAGGGAGGATCGTCATGACACTGGCAGGCAAACACGCCCTGGTCACCGGCGGCGGCACCGGGATCGGATTGGGCATCGCAAAAGCGTTGCAGTCTGAGGGGGCCATCGTCACGATTACCGGACGCCGCGCCGACGTGCTTGAGACAGCGGCCAGGGATAACGGCCTGCATCCGCTTGTCATGGATGTGCAGGACGAGGATGCCATCGTCACTGGCGTGGCCAGTGCGGTGGATCAGCGTGGACCGATTCAGATCTGTGTGCCGAATGCGGGCATTGCCGAGGGACGCGCGTTGCACAAGACCGATTATGCCTTCTGGCGCAACATGATGGCGACCAATCTCGACGGCGCGTTTCTGACGATCCGCGAAAGCCTCAAGTCAATGCATGAAACCGATTGGGGCCGCGTCATTGCGGTCAGTTCCATCGCGGGCTTGCGCGGGTTGAAGGGCGCGCCCTGTTACACGGCATCGAAACACGCGATGATCGGTCTGATCCGCGGGCTGGCGGCGGATTACGCGGGCAAGCCCTACACGTTCAACGCGCTCTGCCCCGCCTATGTCGACACAGACATCGTGTCGAGCAACGCCGCCTCCATCGCCGCGCGCACCGGCATGGATGAAGACGCGGCGCGGCAGCTCATGGTCGACGTGAACCCGCATGGCCGCCTCATCGCGCCCGAGGAAGTGGCCGAGACAGCGCTCTGGCTCTGTGGTCCGCATTCGGGCAGCATCAACGGCCAAGCCATCCAGATCGCTGGAGGCGAGGTGTGAGCGACCCCTACGATCCTTCTGGTGAGGGTGCACAGATGGCCTTTGACGGGCGCATGTCCTACGGCGACTACCTTGGCCTTGACGCGCTTTTGTCCGCGCAACATCCGCTCAGCACGGCGCATGACGAGATGCTCTTCATCATCCAGCACCAGACGTCAGAGCTTTGGATGCGTCTTGCCTTGCACGAACTCAAGGCCGCACGGGAAACGCTGGCGCAAGACGACATCCGTCCGGCGTTCAAACTGCTCGCGCGGGTCACCCGCATTTTCGAGCAATTGAATTCCGCATGGGACGTGTTGCGCACGATGACACCCAGTGACTACACGACCTTCCGCGCGGCACTTGGCCAAAGCTCGGGCTTTCAGTCGGCGCAATACCGGGAGATCGAGTTTCTGTTGGGCAACCGCAATCCGGCGATGATCCGGCCACACGCGCACCGACCAGAGATCACAGCCCGGCTGGAGGCGGAACTCGGGACACCATCGCTCTACGATTGCGCGGTTGGTCGGCTGGCACGGTCCTTCCCCCTTACCGAAGCCGACATGAACCGCGACCGCTCTCTGCCCCATGCGCCGAACGACGCCATTCAGGCCGCCTGGGCCGAGGTCTACCGCGACCCGACCACGTATTGGGACCTGTATGAACTCGCAGAGAAGCTGGTCGATTTGGAGGATTACTTCCGTCGCTGGCGCTTCAACCATGTCACAACGGTCGAGCGCGTGATCGGTTTGAAACGCGGCACTGGCGGCACCGGAGGGGTGTCCTATCTCAAGCGGATGCTGGAGGTGGAGTTGTTCCCCGATCTCTGGCATCTGCGCACGCGCCTCTGACAGGACCTGACATGACCGATTTCTCCGCCACACGCGCCGCGTTCCATATCCCCGACGGGGTGATCTACCTTGATGGCAATTCGCTTGGGCCGCTCCCAAAGACCGCCGCGCGCCGCGTGTCCGAGGTCGTCACGCAGGAATGGGGCGATCACCTGATCAAGGGCTGGAACGATTGCGGTTGGATGGACATGCCAATGCGTCTAGGCGACCGGATCGGACGCCTGATTGGCGCGGAACCGGGTCATGTGGTCGTTGGCGACACCCTGTCGATCAAGGTCTTTCAGGCCCTGGCCGCCGCGATCAAGCTGAACCCGGACCGTCGCGTGATCCTGTCCGACACCGGGAATTTCCCGTCCGATCTTTACATGGCCGAAGGGCTGATCAGCCTCCTTGGACCTGACTACGACCTGCGGCTTGTCGCGCCAGAAGACGTAAGCGCGGCCATTACCGAAGAGATCGCCGTTACGCTGATCACCGAAGTGGATTACCGGACCGGGCGCAAACATGACATGGCCGCGCTGACCAAGAAAGCGCGGGCGCATGGCGTCGTCACTGTCTGGGATCTGGCGCATTCTGCGGGGGCGATCCCGGTCGATCTGCGCGGCGTCGGCGCGGATTTTGCGGTCGGGTGCACCTACAAGTACCTCAATGGCGGTCCGGGTGCGCCAGCGTTCATCTACGTGTCACCAGACCATGCGGAAAAGGCCCTTCCGGCGCTATCCGGTTGGCTTGGCCATGACAGCCCGTTCGCCTTTGATCTCGGCTACCGTGCGGGCGCGGGCGTCAGTCGCATGCGCGTCGGCACGCCGCCCATCGTGCAGATGGCCGCGCTCGAGGCGGCATTGGACATCTGGGACGGTGTCGATCTGCAAGATGTGCGCAACCGGTCGATTGACCTGTCGGAACGCTTCGTCGCCGGGGTCGAAGCGCACTGCCCGGGTCTGGTGCTGGCCAGCCCCCGCGATCCGGCACAGCGCGGCAGTCAGGTCAGCTTCCGATTTGAGCACGGATATGCCGCGATGCAGGCCTTGATCGCGAACGGCGTGATTGGCGATTTCCGCGCTCCGGACATGATGCGGTTTGGGTTTGCGCCGCTTTATCTCGACGAAGACGACATCGACGCGGCGGTCGACACTCTGCGTCGGGTGATAACGGACCGGCTGTGGGAGACGCCTGAATTTCAAAGGAAAAAGGCTGTCACCTGACCCGTGCGATCAGCTTGCCTTCGCCTGCGGATGTGCCGTCGTGAGACCCTTTGTCCAGTCGCGAACCGCATCGCCAAACGCCTGGAACAGCGGGCGTGAGACCGGGTCGTTCGCAGCATCCCATTCAGGGTGCCACTGCACCGACAAGGTGAAGCCGGGTGCATCCTTCACGTAGATTGCCTCGGGCGTACCGTCCGGCGCATGCCCTTCGATGACAATCCGCGCGCCGGGCGTCTTGATCCCCTGCCCATGCAAGGTGTTGGTCATGACCTCGGTCGCGCCGAAAACCTTGTGGAACACACCGCCCTCGACAACGGTCACGATGTGGCGAAGAGCAAACTTCTCCTCCAGCGTGCCATCGGGCGGCATCCGGTGGTTCATGCGCCCGGGCAAATCGCGGATCTCGGGATAAAGCGTGCCGCCCATTGCGACATTCACCTCTTGGAACCCACGGCAAATCCCCAGGATCGGTTGACCGCGCTCCACGCAGGCACGGATGAGGGGCAGCGTGATCGAATCCCGCGCCCGGTCAAAATCGCCATGCGCATCCGTGGCGGCCTCGCCGTATTCCTCCGGATGCACGTTCGGGCGCCCGCCGGTGAACAAAAACCCGTCGCAGGTTCGCAGAAGCTCGTCCACCGACACGAACCGGGGATCCGCAGGCACCAGAAGCGGCATGCAGCCCGCCACCTTCGAAACCGCCTCGGAATTCATCGTCCCGCCCGCATGAGCTGGATACTGATCGTTGATCAAATACTGGTTGCCGATGATCCCAACGACCGGGCGTGTCATGTGCGCCTCCCTAAATCTCGGCGGTGAGTCCAACCGCTTCGATCCCGGCGGTCGCCGCGATGGCATCATTGTCCGAGCTGTCGCCCGTGACGCCCACAGCCCCCAGCACGCGGCCCTTGGAATCGCGCACCAGCACACCGCCCGGCACCGGGATCAACTGACCGCCATACGCGCCATTCGCTGCGGCAATGAAATAGGCCTGCGCCTCGGCGCGTTGCATCTGCGCCGTACCCGCCATACCCAGCATGACCGCGCCATAAGCCTTGCCATGCGCGATCTGGAACCGCCCCGGGGACGCGCCGTCTTCACGCTCGAAGGCCTGAATGTTTCCGCCCGCATCGAGGACAATCACGGACAAAGGCTTCATCTCGGCCTCGCGGCCTTTCTCAAGCGCTTTGCGGATGATGGTGCGCGCCCGGCGCAGCGAAATCGATGCCATATGTCCCCCTCAGGCAAACAAATCATGCGCCAGTTCAAGCGCGTCGACCAGAACGTCCACTTCTTCTTCGGTGTTGTACAGACCAAAGGACGCGCGGCAGGTCGCCGTGACGCCCAAATGATCCATCAACGGTCCGGCACAGTGATGCCCCGCGCGTACCGCTACACCCTTCTTGTCGAGGATGGTCGAGATGTCATGTGCATGGCCAGCGCCATCCAGCGTGAAACTGAAGATCGCCGCTTTGTCCGGTGTCGTGCCTTGCACCTGCAACCAGTTCAGCCCATCCAGCCGGGTGCGCGCATAATCGCGCAGCTTCTTCTCATGCGCGGCGATGTTCTCCATCCCAAGCGACATCATGTATTCCAGCGCCACGCCCAGCCCGATTTGCTGAACGATTCCGGGGGTTCCCGCCTCGAACTTCATGGGCGGATCATTCCACGTGATCTCGTCTTTATGGACCTCACGGATCATGTCACCGCCGCCGATGAACGGCTCCATTTCGGCCATGCGCTCTTTCTTCATGAAGATCGCGCCAGAAGCTGACGGACCGTAGAGCTTGTGTCCAGTGATCGCGTAGAAATCACAGCCCAGTGCGTCGACATTGACCGGCATATGCACCGCGGCCTGCGAGCCATCGACCAACACCGCAACACCCTTGTCATGTGCGGCGTCCACGATAGTCTTCACATCAACAACGGTTCCCAACACATTGGAAAGATGCGTGATCGCGATCAACTTTGTGTTTGGCGTGATCGCATCGATCACCGCCTGCGGATCAAGATACCCCGTCGAATCCACATCGACCCATTTGATCACAACGCCCTGACGCTCGCGCAGGAAATGCCACGGCACGATGTTCGCGTGGTGCTCCATCACCGACAGGATGATCTCATCCCCAGCCTGCATCCGTGGCATGGCCCAGCCATAGGCCACGGTGTTGATCCCCATCGTCGTGCCGGTGTTCATGACGATCTCGTCTTCGTCCTTCACACCCAGGAACTTCGCAATGATCCCGCGCGTACCCTCGTATTTCTCGGTCGCGAGGTTCGACAGATAATGCAGACCGCGATGCACGTTGGCGTATTCCTCGCCATAGGCACGGCTGATCGCGTCGATCACCACCTTCGGTTTCTGCGCGCTCGCCCCGTTGTCGAGGTAGACCAACGGCTTGCCGTTCACCTCGCGCGATAGGATCGGGAAATCGCCGCGAATTTCGTTCACGTCATACATATCCAGGAAGTCCTCCGGTCTGTACGCCCAGCAAGCTGAAAATCATGCTCAGCCCCAGCATCATGCCGACGACCGCAAGCAAGAGGATCAACCCTGCCTTGAGCAAACTGCCCATCTCGTGCGCGACGTCGATGAAATTGACAAAGATCCAAATGCCCAGAACCGAGGCCGCGCTGATCACCACCCCCGACAGGAAAAGACTGGCAGGCCCGATCAGCACCACGGCCGCCTGCATCACAGCGCGCAGGGCCTGAAGCCAGATCACCAGCACCGCGATCTGCGCATATGTCGCGCGCCCGCCCAACGGGCGGCCGCAAAGCGTGACCGCAAAGATCAGCGCCGCCACCGATACCGCCAGCATGACCCCGAACACCATGGGGCTACCCAACACCGGACCAATAAGATCATTCGACGGGGTCGTGAGAAGCGACAGCGAGAACATCAGCGTGTTCAGCACCACAACCAACGCAAAGGCCAGCCACAGCGCCTGCTTGGGCAGGTTCATTGCCAGCAACAACCGCGCCACATCTCGTGGCGCAGTCACCGTGTTGATGGCCAGTTTGAAGAACCCGGGAACCGTCACGCCTCTGCCTCGCGATACACAGCCAGCATGCTGGCCAACCAAAACCACATGAACACCGCAAACCAGAGCACCCCGACGATGGTCAACTCGATCCCTGGCCCAATGAAGCCGGCCACTAGACCGTTCAGCAGAACCAGAGGCGACGACGCCAGCAAACTCCAAAAAAGCGAAACGCGCGCGTCGTAGGCGGACCCCTTCCCGCGCAGCAGCCGCGCGATCCAATGCGCGATCAATGCCAACCCGTAGAACAGAAGCGGCGCGAAAAAGATCGTCGCCATCAACGTGCCCCCAAGGAGCATGTTGAGTTCCTGCCCCTCAAGATGTGCTTGCCGTGCCAAGGCAGGCCAGCGCGCGATGAACAGGATCACACAGGCCCCCATGAGGATCGCCAGTGCACGATCCTCACGCGGTACGCCGGAGACAAGCCGACGCACCACTGTGCCCGGCCCCCGATACGTGGCCGCGATATCCCGGGTTAACGGCATCCTACCCCTTATCCGCGGCGACGCGTCAGCCAGGCTTCGACGCGGCCGTTGATTTCGTCTTGCAGGCTCTCGTCCTCGATCTCCATCACCGCTTCGGCCAGGAAAGCGAGCGTCAAGAGGTCGGTCGCCGGGCCTTCTTCGATCCCGCGCGAGCGCAGGTAGAACAGCCCCTCCTCGTCGATCGCGCCCGAGGTCGATCCATGCGAGCACGCGACGTCATCGGCGTAAATCTCAAGCTCCGGCTTGGCGAGGAACTGGCTGTCCTCGTCCAGAAGCAGCGACTGGCTGATCTGGTAGCCGTCGGTTTTCTGCGCGCCTTCTTTCACGAGGATCTTGCCCTGGAAAACACCCGTTGCCCCGTTGCGCAGCACCTTCTTGAACACCTGACGGCTCTCGCAGTTAAGCGCGTCGTGGGTGATAAACACCGTGTCGTCATGGTGGAAGTCGCCGTCACCGACGCAGGCTCCGGCCACATGCGCAATCGCATCGTCGCCTGTCAGTTCGACCACCATCTCATTGCGGGTCAGTACGCCATTGGCGGTGAGCGTAAAGGATTTGAAAACCGATTCCGAACCCAACCGCACGAACATCGCGGTCGCCGCGCGACGCTCTGGGTCCCGGCCCTGTGCGCGGACGTGGTGCAACACACCGCCGTCGGCAATGTCGATCTCCATGCACTTGTTGAACCGCGCCGCCGCCGGTCCGTTTTCAAGGATGGTCAGCTCGGCCCCGCTTTCGACCTTCACCACGTGGTGCAGGATCGCGTCGGACGTTTCAGATTCGTGACGGTAGATCAGGCTGACCGGCTTTGGCGCCTTGCCTGTCACATGGATCAGCACGCCGTCAGTGGCAAAGGCGGTGTTCAACGCCGCCAAGGGACGGTGCACCGGCGTCTGACCGCGTGTTTCGAGCACACCGTACAGGTCCTTGGCCCAGTGAATATCCGCAGCATCGGCAAGACGATCGATGGTGACGTGCTCCATCGCCAGATCGTCCGAGGCCTCGGCGTCGAACACACCGTCGACGAACACGATCTTGAGGCGGTCCACTTCGCCAAACACCGGTGTTTCTTCCGCTTCGAAGAGCGCGGCCTTCGGCGCGTCGGGCTGAACGAGCGTATCGGGCCGGGTGTACTTCCAGTACTCGTCCCGCGCGCCCGGCAACCCCATGTTCCGCACCCGCGCAACGGCCTCCTGGCGCGCTGTGTCAGACCATCCACCATCGGGCAGTGTCAGCGCGGCGAGCCGCGCATCCGTGGCATCCTGTTTGATCTGAGGCAGCGCCATTACGCCACCTCCGCCAGCAGATCTGCGTAGCCGTTGTTTTCGACTTCAAGTGCCAGCTCGGGACCGCCGGTCTTGATGATCCGACCATCTGCCATGATGTGCACCACGTCCGGCTTTATGTGATCGAGAAGCCGCTGATAGTGCGTGATGACAAGGAACCCACGGCCCGCATCGCGCAGCGCGTTCACACCATCAGCCACCAGCTTCATCGCATCCACATCAAGGCCCGAGTCGGTCTCGTCGAGAATGCACATCTTCGGCTCCAGCATCGCCATCTGAAGGATCTCGTTGCGCTTCTTCTCGCCCCCCGAAAACCCGACATTCACGGGACGCTTCAGCATATCCGCGTCGATCTTCAGCTCCTTGGCTTTCGCGCGGATCATCTTGAGAAAATCGGCCGCCGACATCTCTTCTTCACCGCGCGCCTTGCGCTGGGAATTCACGGCAGTGCGCAGGAAGGTCATGTTGCCCACGCCTGGAATCTCGACAGGGTACTGAAACGCGAGGAACAGCCCCGCCGCCGCGCGCTCTTCCGGCTCCATGTCAAGGATGTCCTCACCTTCGAGCGTCGCTTCGCCTTCGGTCACCTCATAGCCATCACGGCCCGACAGCACATAGGACAGGGTCGACTTGCCAGACCCGTTCGGCCCCATGATCGCATGCACCTTGCCCGCCTCGACGGAGAGGTCCACACCTTTGAGGATCTGCTTGTCCTCTTCCTCAAGTTTCACGTGCAGGTTCTTGATTTCCAGCATTATGAAAGTCTCCAGCTTGTGTCTTCCCGATGCACGAGAAGATGGTTTTCGTTTGTTCTGTACCGTGTGTTCTGCGCAATCGTAGCGCCGGCGGACGCCATCAGCATCGCATCGCCGACACCGGCGAAACCGACGTCGCCCACGGTCGCTTCGTGGCCCTCGCGGTTGATCGGTGCATAGGTCAGTGCAGACTTGAGCGACGCGTTCGGCGCGGCAATCGCAAGCACATTGCGCGCTTCGACAGGCAGGTCAAAGCCCGTCAGGGCCTGATTGTCGTGCCCCTCCAGCTCCGTATGAGGGTTCCGGATAGTCAACATGTCCACGAACCCCAGGTCTGATCTTCCTCATGGATGAGAAGAAAGTTTCTGTTCGGGTTGTACTTTTTACGTCTCGAATACGCCGTGTATCCGTGTTCACTGACCCAGGCTTCGAAAGCCTCGCGATTTTCGCGATCAACTTCGATGAGCATACGTGGTTTGCAGCGTTTGACGGTCTCCTTGAGAGACCGCAGAACATGCATCTCCATGCCTTCGACATCGATCTTGATGAAGCTGGCAGCGCGATCCCCGATCACGTCATCTGCGGGCACGACGCTGATGTCTCCGGCCCCTTCCACAAGACGTCCGGCACCGACATTGCTCATATGAAAGTCGAGGCCGAAGGTATCCACAGCCGCTTCGGCGATACCGTAGCCCAACCAAGTCATGTCCACGACATCGTCCACGTGATTGAGCAACACATTGCTGACCAGCACCTTGTAGGCGACCGGATTGGGCTCGACCACAACCACCTCGGACGGGCGCAGAAACTTGGCAACGAATAGCGCATGGTTTCCAACATTTGCGCCGATATCGATGTAGATGCCCCCCGGGGGAAACGCACGCCGCAGGATTTCTAGTTCTTCCTGCTCATAGAACACGCCGTTCGCGTGATATTTATTCTGGATGAGGTCGCGACGCGCCGCGACCGTGAAGAACACAGTCTCTCCGTTCACTTCCGACCGCACAATCGTCCCTCCGGGCAACCGAAAGATGCCCGGCGCGACCGTGAGTTCAGCCAACTCCGATGCGGCGATGGGGTTGAGAAGGTCCTTCGCCAAGATTGTCACCCCCGGTCCGTCAGAACAGCCGTACCGCTCGCGGACACCATCAACATTGAGTTGCCAACAACTTCGTAATCAAGATCGACCCCGATCACCGCATTGGCCCCGACAGCCGCTGCACGCTGTTCCAATTCGGACAGAGCGACATCGCGCGCGTCCTGCAACTTGGCCTCGTACGCACCGGACCGCCCACCGACGATATCGGTGATCGACGCAAAGATATCGCGCACCACGTTCGCGCCCATGATCGCTTCGCCGACCACGATCCCTTTATATTCAAGGATCTTGCTGCCCTCGATGCTGTTTGTCGTTGTCACGATCATTGACGTCGCTCCATCCACAATTTTACCAGAATGCCTGCCACCCCGCCGCTCACCCCGCCGGCAATCGCAAGCGCAAGGATCGTGCCGTCAGCCCACAGCGGCATCGACAGCATCATGACCACCAAGGTCAGGATCCCGGTCAGAATCGCATATCGGCCTTTCGGCTCTGCCGGAGTGCTCAGCCACTGCCACAGGGTCACGGGTCAGCCCACCGAACCTTCCAGCGAAATCGCGACAAGCTGCTGCGCTTCCATCGCGAATTCCATCGGCAGCGCCTGCAGCACGTCCTTGCAGAACCCGTTGACCACAAGCGCCACGGCCTCTTCCTCGTCCATGCCGCGCTGGCGGCAGTAGAAGAGCTGATCGTCATCCACCTTGGACGTCGTGGCTTCGTGCTCCACCCGAGACGAGTTGTTTTTCACCTCGATATACGGCACCGTATGCGCGCCGCACTTGTCGCCGATGAGAAGACTGTCGCACTGCGTATAGTTGCGCGAATTCTTCGCCTTCGGGTGCATCGACACGAGCCCGCGATAGGTGTTCTGCGCCTTGCCCGCGCTGATCCCCTTGGAGACGATCCGCGACTTTGTGTTCTTACCCAGATGCACCATTTTCGTGCCGGTGTCGGCCTGCTGCATGTTGTTGGTAATCGCGATCGAGTAGAACTCGCCCTGGCTGTCGTCGCCGCGCAGGATGCAGGACGGGTACTTCCACGTCACCGCCGACCCGGTCTCGACCTGCGTCCACATCACCTTCGCCCGGTCGCCCCGGCAGTCGGCGCGCTTCGTGACGAAGTTGTAGATGCCGCCCTTGCCGTTCTCGTCGCCCGGATACCAGTTCTGGACAGTAGAATACTTCACCTCCGCGTCTTCCTCGACGACGATTTCGACCACCGCCGCGTGAAGCTGCGCAACATCGCGCTGCGGCGCGGTGCAGCCTTCGAGGTAGGATACATACGACCCCTTGTCCGCGATGATTAGCGTCCGCTCGAACTGTCCCGTGTTCTCGGCATTGATCCGGAAATAGGTCGACAGCTCCATCGGACAGCGCACCCCCGGCGGGACGTAGACGAACGATCCGTCCGAGAACACCGCGCTGTTGAGCGTCGCGTAGAAGTTGTCGCTGACCGGAACCACGGACCCCAGGTACTTCTTGACGAGTTCGGGATGCTCCTTGATCGCCTCGGAGATCGAACAAAAGATCACGCCGGCTTTCTTCAGCTCTGCCTGAAAGGTCGTGCCCACGGAAACCGAGTCGAACACCGCATCCACAGCCACTTTACGGCCCTCTGCAGGCGCGTCCTCGGCCCCTTCCACACCGGCCAGGATCAGCTGCTCCTTGAGCGGGATACCCAGCTTTTCGTAGGTCGCCAGCAGCTTCGGATCGACCTCGTCCAGCGACTTCGGCTTCACCTCCATGCTCTTAGGGCGCGCATAGTAATACTGGTCCTGAAAGTCGATCTCGGGATAATCGACCATCGCCCAGGACGGCTCTTTCATCGAAAGCCACCGCTCATAAGCCTGAAGGCGCCACTCGGTCATCCACTCCGGCTCTTCGTTCTTTTCCGAGATCAACCGCACGATATCCGGCGTCAGCCCTTTCGGGGCGTATTCCATCTCGATATCGGTTTCCCAGCCGTATTTGTACTTGCCGCCGACCTGGCGCACCGCGTCAACGGTTTCCTGGTCCACGCCTTCCTTGACGGTCACATTGTCCAAAGCAGCCATTTGATGCCCCTTCACATTATCACGCGGCCCGCGCGCGGTGTTTTTCCCGTTTCGCCAGCCACGTCTCCGCGAACCGGCCGATATCGTCTTCTGTCGTTTCCGGACCAAGGCTCACGCGGATCGCGCTGCCGGCCGTCGCTTCGTCGAACCCCATTGCGGTGAGTACCGCGCTGGCTTTAACCTTTCCGCTGGAGCACGCGCTCCCGGCGCTGATCGCAAAGCCTGCCAGGTCCATCTGCATCACCTGCGTTTCGCCCTTCCAGCCGGGGGTCGCGAAACAGGACGTGTTCGGCAGGCGTTTCGCCTCTTTCCCGACAAAAATAGTCTCTTTTGCGCTGGCCTCAATAGACAATTCTAGAATGTTTCTAAGTTTTTCGACGCGGTGCCAGACACCCGCCTCCAAATCCCGCGCCGCAGCTTCAGCCGCAGCACCAAATCCCGCGATGCCAACGACATTTTCGGTGCCGGATCGCCGCCCCATTTCCTGACCGCCGCCCCTGATCTGTGCCGCAAGGTCAGTGCCGCGCCGCATCACCAACGCGCCAACGCCCTTCGGACCGCCGATCTTGTGCGCCGAAATCAGCGCCATCCCGCAGCTCATCCAGTTGAACGCCACGGGCAATTTGCCGAAGGCCTGCGTCGCATCCACAACCGCCAACCCCTCTGGCAGGTCCTGAACCACCCCGGTTTCGGAATTCGCCGCCTGCAATGCGGTGCCGCCGGGGTCGATCACCGACACACGCCCGACTGCATCGACCGGTAGGACCGGATCGATCCAGGCCCGCACCGCGTCATGCTCCACCGCGGCTCCGACAAGGCCGCGCCCCGCACAGGCCAAAGCCGCCGCTTCCGTCGCACCGGACACGAAGACCACATCCGCCCCATCCGCCCCGAAGGCCGCGGCCACCTGCGCCCGCGCGCGCTCGATCAGACCCTTGGCCCTGCGCCCTTCCGCATGCACAGATGACGGGTTGCCCACCACGTCCATCGCCGCGATCATCGCCTCACGAGCTTCGTGCCGCAGCGGCATGGTGGCGTTATGATCCAGATAGACCCGGTCCGTCACCGCACCGACCCCATCAGCTTCTCTGTTTCAAAAATACCTCGGGGGTGAATTGGCCAAAGGCCAAGAGGGGGCAGCGCCCCCTGCGCGTGCGTTTGCACCGCAAACGCACGTCCGTCGGATTGGCGCAGCCAATGCGACACCATCAGTCATCCACCACGGCAAACAGCGTCGGAACCGCCGGACAGGGGGCCAGGCTGTTGCCCACCACATCCGACAGCCGAGTTTGATGCAGAAAGACATAGACATGCGCCGACAGGCCTTCCCACAACCGGTTTGTCATGGATTGCGCGCGGCTACCGGACAATCCGCCCGATGCGCCGGCGCCCTTGTGCATCGCGTCCACGGTTTCATCCACCGCCGCGAGCACATCGACCACCCGGATCTCGCTGGCCGGTTTCGCCAGCCGATACCCGCCCCCGGGCCCCCGGACCGAGGCCACGAGACCGGCACGACGCAGCTTGACGAATAGCTGTTCGAGATAGGGGAGCGACACATCCTGTCGCTGCGCGATATCGCCAAGCGTGACAAGGCTGTCCTCGGGCTGCAGCGCGATATCGGCCAAAGCAACCATGGCGTAGCGCCCCTTCGTGCTCAACTTCATGGCAATCCCTCGCCGAATTCTACCTGCAATTGACCTTGCGCGGTCTATTGCCTATGTGCGGATAACCCAGATCCGGACAGGCCGGATTTAGAACCGTTCTAAGAAGCCTGAGCGAAGCTGTCAAGATTATCTGGCGGTGCCGGTCAGCGCCAAAGCAGGAGTCCCCACCCTCATGCCCGAGGTGATTTTTCCCGGACCAGAAGGCCGCCTCGAAGGCCGCTACCATCCGCAGAAAGAAAGCGATGCGCCCATCGCGATCATTTTGCACCCGCATCCCCAATTCGGCGGGACGATGAACAACAAGGTGGTCTACAACCTGCACTACGCATTCCACAAAATGGGGTTCACGGTGCTGCGCTTCAATTTCCGGGGTGTCGGCCGCAGCCAGGGTGAATACGATCAGGGAGTGGGAGAGCTGTCGGATGCGGCGGCGGCGCTCGACTACCTGCAATCCATGAACAACAATTCCAAGCACTGCTGGGTCGCCGGGTTCAGCTTCGGCGCGTGGATCGGCATGCAGCTTCTGATGCGGCGACCAGAGATCACCGGTTTCATCTCGGTCTCTCCACCGGCGAACATGTACGACTTCTCCTTCCTCGCGCCCTGCCCGTCATCGGGTCTCATCATCAACGGCACCGGGGATCGCGTGGCGCCGCCGGCCGACACCACGGCCCTCGTGGCAAAGCTGGCCGAGCAGAAGGGCATCACGGTCACCCATACCGAGATCGAAGGTGCGGACCATTTCTTCAAAGAGCCGCATATGGACACGATGATCGACCACGTGACCACCTACGTGAAACGCCGCCTGACCGAAAACACGCGCTAAGAGGTCTGTCCGATGTCCATGGTTGATGAACTGGCGGAACGCCTGGCCGACGACACGCTCAAGGCCATGAAGCATCTTGATGATGACCGCTTCTTCATGGAAGTCGCGGCAGAACTCGGCGCCGCCTCCACCACCTTGGAAGAGGCGTTCCTGACGGCGGTCCGTGTCCGCCTCGCCGAGCGTAAGGCGCGGGCCTTTATCAAGGGCCGGATCGACGGAACGATCAAGAAACCGGGCTGACGCTCAGGTCGGCTGCACCGGCCATCTTTTTCCCAGATCCGTTAACCCCGCCCGGACAATCCTGCGCAGCACGTCCAGATCGATCTTCGACAGGCGACCGACATAAAGGCACGACGCGCCGGTCTTGTGCGGGCCGAGATCTTTCAGCAGTTCCGAATAGTCCTGGTACCCCGGCATGATGTAGATCGACATGTTGGCCTTGCGCGGTGAAAACCCGGTCGCCAGGAAATCGCCCTCGCGACCGGACGCGTAGACATAATGGTACTGTCCATATCCGATTATCGACGGCCCCCACATGCGCGGCTGGAACCCGGTTTCGTCGCGAAACAGCTGATCCAGCACCCGCGCATCCTCGCGGCGCCCCGCATGGGTGACGCTGTCAATGAACGCCTCGACCGAGGCATCTGTCATGGCCGTGACATTGGACGACATGGCACATCTCCTGTTACATCCCCATACCGGTAGCACACCTGACCCAAGCAGCGGAGGACGGCATGTCGCGTCTCGACAAACAAATCGCATTTCTGACCGAGGCGGATCGCCTGAAGACCGTCCTGCGCGCCACGACCCTCTGCGACGGATCGCGGATCGAAAACAGTGCGGAGCATTCATGGCACATCGCGCTTTACGCCATGGTGCTGGCTGAGCATGCCGAAGAAGACGTGGACGTCTTGAAGATCCTGAAAATGCTTCTGCTGCACGATCTCGTTGAAATCGACGCAGGCGACGCTCCGGTCTTCGGCGATCACGACGAAGAGGCGCTGGCGGCTAAAGAGGCTGCTGCCGCCGAGCGCATTTTTGGTTTGCTCCCGGACGATCAGGCCAAAACCTTCCGCGCAATCTGGGAAGAGTTCGAGGCCAACGAAACTCCGGAAGCGGAATTCGCCAAGTCCATCGACCGGTTGCAGCCGCCGATCCAGAACCTGCAATCGGGTGGCGGGTCCTGGACGCAGTTCGACGTCACCCTGTCGCGGTTCGAAGCGCATATCGGACCAAAGATCAATCGCGGGGCGCCCGGCATCTGGGAGTGGCTTCGCCCGCAGGTCGCGGCCTTCTTCAACGCCAGGCTCTAGACAGCGCTTTCCCCTCGCCCTGCCCGAAGCGATGGCCTACGGTGGACGCATGGACTCCGCCCCGTCGCAACGCACGCTTCTGCTTACCGGTGCCAGCCGTGGCATCGGCCATGCGACCGTCAAGAAATTTGCAGCTGAAGGCTGGCGCGTCATCAGCTGCTCGCGCCAGGCGTTTGCGCCCGAGTGTCCGTGGCCCGGCGGGGAACGCAATCACATCCAGGTTGATCTGAGTGACCCGCAACAAACGATGACAGCGGTGGAGACCGTGAAGGAACGGCTGGACGGAGGTCGCCTGGACGCGCTGGTCAACAACGCAGGTATTTCGCCGAAAGCGCCGAACGGCGAACGGCTCAGCACGCTCGACACCGACCTGCGCGACTGGGGTAAGGTGTTTCACGTCAATTTCTTTGCCTCGGTTGTTCTGGGCCGCGGTCTTCGGGATGAATTGGCGAAGGCACAAGGCGCCATCGTCAATGTCACCTCGATCGCCGGATCACGGGTGCATCCGTTTGCCGGTGCGGCTTACGCGACCTCCAAGGCCGCCCTCGCGGCACTAACGCGGGAAATGGCGCATGATTTCGGACCGTTGGGCGTGCGCGTGAATGCCATCGCACCCGGCGAAGTGGAAACGAGCATTCTGAGCGAAGGCACCGACAAGATCGTCGAAAAGTTGCCCATGCGGCGCTTGGGTCAACCGAACGAAGTGGCGGATGTGATCTATTTCTTGTGCTCACACCCAAGCGCATATGTGTCCGGCACAGAGATCGAAGTGAATGGCGGTCAGCACGTCTAGCGTTTCACAAAATTTACTAGCGGGCCCCCAGAATCTTCGTACGAAGATTCTGCAGCGCGACCAGTAAATTTTAAATTGACGCGGGTTGGCCCGAGCTACGGCCAAACTCAATAATGGATCGCCCGCCCCCAGGCATCGAGCACCGCCTCGTGCATCATCTCTGACAAGGTCGGGTGCGGAAACACTGTCTGCATCAGATCTTCCTCGGTCGTCTCCAACTGCCGACCGACGACATAACCTTGAATGAGCTCCGTCACCTCGGCCCCCACCATATGCGCGCCCAGCAAAGCGCCGGTTTTCGCGTCGAATACCGTCTTCACAAGACCTTCCGGCTCGCCCAGGGCGATCGCCTTGCCGTTCCCGATGAAGGGGAACCGCCCGACCTTCACGTCGTAGCCTTGTTCTTTCGCCTGCGCTTCGGTCAGACCGACGCTGGCGACCTGCGGCAGGCAATAAGTGCAGCCCGCAATGCTGTCGGCGTCCACGGCATGCGGATGGCCGCCCGCGATCAGCTCGGCCACCATGACACCTTCGTGGCTCGCTTTGTGCGCCAGCCACGGAGCACCGGCGATATCGCCAATTGCGTACAGCCCATCGACACCGGTCCGGCAGCGCACGTCGGTCACGACATGGGTGCGATCCACGTTCACACCCAAAGCCTCCAGCCCCAGCCCTTCGGTATTGCCGACAATCCCGACAGCGGAAATCACGGTGTCGAATTCTTCCTTCGTCACCTTACCAGCTGCTTCGATATGTGCCGTGACCTTGCCCTTGCCACGATCAAGCTGCTTGACCATGGCCTTCTCGCGGATCGTCATGCCTTGCTTTTCAAACTGTTTCTTGGCGAACGTGCTGATCTCGGCATCTTCGACCGGCAGGATGCGATCCATGACCTCGACCACGGTCGTCTCGGATCCGAGTGCGTTGTAAAAGCTTGCGAATTCGATGCCGATGGCGCCGGAACCGATCACCAAAAGTTTCTTGGGCATGCGTTTTGGCACAAGCGCGTGTTTGTAGGTCCAGACCAGATCGCCATCCGCTTCCAGCCCGGGCAACTCGCGCGCGCGGGCGCCAGTGGCGAGGACGATGTTGTTGGACGTCAATTCCTCGGTGCCGTTTTCGGTTTTCACGGACACCTTGCCCTTGGCAGGCAGCGTCGCTTCGCCCATCAGGACGGCGACCTTGTTCTTCTTCAGAAGGTGCCCGACCCCCGAGTTCAGCTGTTTCGCGATGGCGCGCGAGCGTTTCACGACAGCGTCGAGGTCATAGCCGATCCCCTCGGCCTTCAACCCGAACTCCTTGGCGCGGTGCATGAGGTGAAACACTTCGGAGGTGCGCAGCATCGCCTTGGTGGGAATGCATCCCCAGTTGAGGCAGATGCCACCCAAATGCTCGCGCTCGACGATGGCAACCTTCAAGCCCAGCTGCGCGCCACGGATGGCGGCCACGTAACCGCCCGGGCCTGCGCCGATCACGATCATGTCGAAGCTTTTGCTCATCGCCCACTCTCCTCCCAAAGGGTCTGCTGTCGCGTGAGCCTAGGCGAAAGGCAATTGGCCGACAATGGGATCCGCGCGGATGGGTCCGAAACGGACCTTATGTTTCGCGCGCGAAACAATGGGTCAGCGCCACTGCCCCTTTAACCAATTGTTTAGAAACCGACTTCAGGCCTCCGCCTTCTTCTCCCAGCGACCTGACTCTTCGGACCAGTACTGCGCCGAACAGCCTGCGCCGGTCAGGTTGCGCCATTGCGTCCGCGCGACTTCGACCGCCGCCGGATCATTGCCGTCGAAAAGCACGCACACCCGGTCAAGTGCGTTCACGTCGTCCGCTTCCACTTCTGCACCGTCGACCGTCATCAGGCACTGCGGATCGTTTGCCGCCGCGTGCTCCGTGGTCAGAAGGACCGGCTGCATCGCGTCGTGCGGACCGCCCGCCAACCCGTGTGGCAGGAACCCCTCTTCGGGACCGAGCCAGAGTTTCTGGTCCAGCCATTCCATCCGCGCGGCGTCGGTGCCGCGCACCGCCACGCGCCAACCGACGTCGAGCGCCTTGCCCAAAAGCATAGGCAACGTGGCCTCAAGCGGCTTGTTGGTCAGGTGATAGAAATAGGCCGCGCCCATAGAGGTCAGTCCTTTGACTCGAACCCATCGGCAATCAGCCGGTCAAGCGCCCGCACACCCCAGCCTGTCGCACCTTTCGGCGACAGCTCAAGATCACGCGATACATGAGCAACGCCCGCGATGTCCAAGTGAATCCACGGCAAATCGTCTTTGACAAATCGCTTCAGGAACATCGCAGCGGTCACAGAGCCGGCTGGACGGCCGCCCACGTTCTTCATGTCCGCGACCGGCGATTTCAGCATGTCGTCATAGGATTTGCCCAACGGCATCCGCCATGCCCCTTCCTGTTCCGCCTCAGCTGCCTTGAGAAAGGCGTCGGCCAGTGTTTCATCGTTCGAATACACGGCGGCGTTTTCGTAGCCGAGTGCCACAATGCAGGCACCGGTGAGCGTCGCGAGGTCGATCATCGCGGCAGGCTTTTCGGTTTCCTGTGCGTGCCACATCACATCGCAGAGCACGAGACGCCCTTCGGCGTCGGTGTTCACCACTTCGATCGTGTCGCCCTTCATGGAGGTCACAACGTCCCCCGGGCGCACGGCGGCCCCTGAGGGCATGTTTTCGACAAGTCCCACCATGCCGACCACGTTGGCATTGGCTTTGCGTTTGGCGATGGCGTGCATCACCCCGGCCACCACGCCCGCGCCGCCCATGTCCATGGTCATGTCTTCCATGCCCGCCGCGGGCTTGAGAGAAATGCCGCCGGTGTCGAACACCACGCCCTTGCCGATCAGGGCCAACGGCGCGTCGCCCTTCTTTCCGCCTTTCCAGCGCATGATGACCACCTTGGACGGGCTTTCGGACCCCTGCCCGACGCACAGCAGCGCGCGCATACCCAGCTTTTCGAGCGCTTTCTCCTCAAGGACTTCAACCTCGACCCCAAGCGCGCTGAGCGCCTCAAGTCGGTTGGCGAATTCCGTAGTGGTCAGCACATTGGCAGGCTCGTTCACCAGATCGCGTGTAAGGTGTACCCCCTCGGCGACGGCGAGGCGCGGCGCCGCTGCGGCATCGGCCTCTTCCGGTTTGGCGCACATAAAAGTCGCCACACCCAAGAGTTCGCCTTTTTCGGTCTTGTGGGCGTCGAAGCCGTAGCTGCGCAACGTGAGCCCGAGCGCGATCTCTTCGCACCGTTTTGTGCCCTCGATGAGAACTGTCGTTTCTGCAGGTCCGGCCACCACCGCCAGGCTGGCCCCGGCCTTGCGCGCCAGTTCCGGGGTTGGACGACGCGGCAGTTTCACGAGGTCGACCGCCTTCGCCTCAAGTCCGGCAGGCCAGTTGAGCGACATGACTTTGCCTTCGCCCAGCTTTTCCCACGCCTCGGACGCGGTTGCGCGGGCCAGCGCGCCCTTGGTCAGCCGGTTCAGGCGCCGCGCGCCTGCGCTGAGTTTGAGATCGGGGGTGATGAATACCGCGATCCGACCTTGTGCCTTGGGCAATGCGTCCAGATCGACAGCCGTGAAAGCCACTGCGCGAAGTTCTGCCATGTTCCGCTCCGTTTCCCTGTTTCATCATAGGGGTAGCGCCGGTGCGCGCGGTTGACCAGAGGCGGGTTTTCCCGCAAACCCTAGGGTGTGAGGCGACGTCGCCCACCTTATGTCGTGTGAAGGGGTCATCGCGTGCCAAGATTCGACAGATACATGCTGTCGCAACTCATGGTCCTGTTTGGATTCTTCGCACTTGTGCTGGTGGCCGTCTACTGGGTGAACCGCGCGGTGGTCCTGTTTGACCGGTTGATCGCGGACGGGCATTCGGCGGCGGTCTTTCTTGAGTTTTCCGCCCTCAGCCTGCCCGGTGTGATCGCGCTTGTCATGCCGATGGCGTCGTTTGCCGCTGCGGTCTATGTGACCAACCGGTTGATGGGCGACTCGGAACTGACCGTGGTGCAGGCCACCGGGTACAGCCCGTGGCGTCTCGCGCGGCCGGTTCTGATCTTCGGTGTGCTGGTCGCTGTGATGATGTCGGTTCTCACGCATTTTCTTGTTCCCGCCTCCATCGCGCAGTTGAAGCAGCGCGAGGTGGATATCTCGGGCTCGGTCAGCGCACGGCTGTTGCGCGAAGGTACGTTTCTGCATCCCGGCCCCGGAGTGACGTTCTTTATCCGCGAGATCACGCCGGAGGGCGAGTTGCGCGACGTATTCCTGTCGGACCGCCGCCAGGACGACCGCGAGGTCACGTACACGGCGGAACGCGCCTATGTGGTGCAGGCCGAGGAAGGACCGAGGCTGGTGATGATCAGCGGTCTTGCGCAGACCCTGCGGCCGGAGACCGGGCGTCTGTCGACCACGATCTTCGAGAACTTCACCTACGACATCAGCAACATGATTGTTCAGAACCAGAACCTGAACCTGCGCCCGCGGCACCTTGCCACCATGGACCTGATCACCCGGCCGCAAGAGATGGCGGACCTTACCCGAACGACAGTGGCGCGGATCAATGAGGAATTGCACGGCCGCTTTCAGCAAGCCGTGCTTGGATTGGTGGCGGCCTTGATCGGGTTTTCTACGCTTTTGACCGGAAGCTTCAGCCGGTTCGGTGTGGGGCGTCAGATCGTGGTCGCGATCTTTTTCCTGGTCGTCGTCAAACTTGTCGAAAGCGCGGTCACGGAACCCACTCGCAGCAATGCGATGTTGTGGCCGCTGGTGTATCTCCCCTCCGTCGTTGGCCTTGCCATCACCTGGGTTGTCCTGCACATCGCCGCGCGGCCGTTCCGGCAACCGCGCAGTGCCGCAGAGCCGGTGGAGGGGGCGACATGACCCTGCACCTTTACTTTGCGCGGCGCTTTCTTTGGACGTTTCTCGGCATCTTTGGCGTGTTCTTCCTGTTCCAGATGCTGCTCGACCTCGTTGAGCAAATCCGGCGCTTGGACAGTTCGGTGAGCTTCGGGGAGGTGATGAAGCTGACGCTGCTGAACACGCCGGAGGGTATGTATCAGATCCTGCCGCTGGTGATGATCCTATCCTCCATCGCGCTTTTCGTGTCGCTGGCCCGTTCGTCCGAGCTTGTGGTGACGCGCGCGGCGGGACGATCCGGTTTGATCGCGCTGGTGGGACCCTTGGCGGTGGCGGCGATCATCGGCGGGCTGGCGGTCGGCATGGGCAACCCGATTGTTGCTGCGACCTCCAAGGCTTATTCCGATTTGCGCGAGACCTACCGCACGGGCGGCGCATCAGCTTTGTCCATCGGCGCGGAAGGATTATGGCTTCGTCAATCCGATCCGCGCGGCCAGACGGTGATCCGGGCGGCCCGGGCCAATCCAAACGGCACTGTGCTCTATGACGTGATGTTCGTGGCCTACGCCGAAGGCGGCGGACCGATCCGGCGGATCGAGGCGGCGGAAGCCGCGCTGCGTAACGGCGCATGGACGCTGAAAGACGCCAAGGTCTGGCCGTTGGTTGCCGGGATCAATCCCGAAACCAACGCGGCGGCGCATGACGAACTGATCGTGTCCTCGACCCTCACCGAAGAAAGCATCCGCGACCGCTTTGGCCGACCCTCGGCGATTTCGGTCTGGGAACTGAGCGGCTTCATCACCGATCTTGAAGATGCCGGGTTTTCCGCCCGACGGCACGAGGTCTGGTTACAGATGGAACTCGCGCGTCCGGTGTTCCTGATGTCGATGGTGCTTATCGGTGCGGCCTTCACCATGCGGCACAGTCGGATGGGCGGCACGGGTGTCGCGGTTCTGTCGGCGGTGCTTTTGGGATTCTCGCTTTATTACGTGCGCAACTTCGCGCAGATCCTCGGCGAGAACGGGCAGTTGAATGCGTTGGCGGCGGCGTGGGTGCCGCCTTTGGCGTCGGTGCTTCTGGCGCTCGGTCTCATCCTGCACCGGGAGGACGGGTAGTGCGACGCGCGCTTCTGGCTTGCCTGGCTGCTGCGGCACTTTGGGTGAGTCCGGCCCGCGCGCAGGACGGCAGCGTGCTGCTGCTGGCCGATACCGTGCTGGTCGAGGCTGGCGGCGACACACTGATTGCGAGCGGCAATGTCGAGGCGCTTTACGAAGGCACCCGGCTGACCGCCTCGACCATCATCTATGATCGCACCAGCAACACTTTGGACATTCAGGGGCCGATCCGGATCACTCAGCCGAACGGTGACGTTCTGACGGCAACCCGGGCGGAGCTGGATCAGGGGTTCGAGAACGGACTTCTGGAAAGTGCGCGCTTCGTGCTGGATGAACAGCTCCAGATCGCCTCAGCCCGCGCTGCGCGGGTCGGCGGGCGCTATACCGCGATGAGCCGGATCGCCGCGACGTCCTGCCAGGTCTGCGGCAGCGACCGACCGCCGCTTTGGGCCATTCGTGCGTCCCGCGTGGTGCACGACGCGGAGGAGCGGCAGATCTACTTCGACGACGCGCAGTTCCGCATCCTTGGCATGCCGGTCTTCTACCTGCCCCGGATGCGCCTGCCCGACCCGACGCTTGAGCGCGCACGGGGGTTCCTGATCCCGGAACTGAAGACGTCGACGCTTCTCGGCTTCGGGATCAAGCTACCCTACTTCATCCCGCTCGGGGACCATGCCGATCTGACGCTGACGCCGTATTTGTCGCCAGTGACGACGACGCTTGAATTGCGCTACCGGCAGGCCTTCCGCAACGGCGATCTCACCGTGAATAGCGCGGTCAGCCGGGACAGCCTTGATCGCGACCAGCCGCGCGGCTTTTTGTTCGCCAACGGGGCCTTTGATTTGCAGCGCGGATATCGGCTGTCCTTCGATATCGAAGCGGTCACCGATGAGGCTTATCTCAACGACTACAACAGCACCTTCAAGAAAGACCGTCTGGACAGCGCGGTGACCCTGTCCAGGACCCGGCGCAACAGCTTTTTCTCGACCAGCGTGATCCATTACGAAAGCCTGACAGATGGCGAGAACAACGCCACGCAGCCGACCATTATTGGCGATGTGCGCTACAACCGCCGGTTCTTTCCGCAGCGGCTTGGCGGCGAGGTCCGTCTTGGCGTCGCGGCGCACGGGCACTACCGCTACTCGGATCGGGACGTCGACGGGTCGGATGCGGACACCGTGGTCGATGGCCGCGATGTGGCCCGGCTGAACATCGACCTAAGCTGGCGGGATCGCTGGACCCTGCCAGGCGGGCTGCGCGCCGGGGCGCTGACGCAGGTGTGGGTTGACCAGTTCGACGTACGGCAGGACGCTGGTGCAGAAGGCACCTACTCCGAGATCACCCCCGCTGCATCGGTGGAGCTGCGCTGGCCGTTGGCCCGCACCACCGAGACCGGTGCGCGCATACTGCTTGAGCCTGTGGCGCAGCTTGGCTGGATCGGTGGGGAACGCACCGGGGTGCCGAACGACGAAAGCACGCGCGTCGAGTTCGACGAGGGCAATCTGTTGGCCCTGTCCCGCTTTCCCGCTGCCGACCGTCGCGAACGCGGCCTGATAGGCGCGGCTGGTCTGCGCTGGATGCGCGACGATCCCGATGGTTGGCGTGCGGCGCTCACCGTGGGGCGGGTGTGGCGCGAGGAAGAGGATGACAGCCTCTCTCGGTCGTCTGGCCTTGATGGCACGGAATCGGACTGGTTGGTGTCAGGTCAGTTTCAACACGAAACCGGCATCCAGCTTTTGGCGCGCGGTCTGTACGATGCCAGTGACCTGCGGTTCACGAAGGCCGAGATTCGCGCCAACGTTTCGCAGGAGCGCTATTCGCTTGGGGCATCCTACATTCTTCTGACCACCGATCCGGACGAAGACCGCGACGATGCGCAGTCACAATGGCGTCTGAACGGGCGGTACAATATCGACCGCCAATGGACCGCCACCGGCAACACCCGCTACGACATCGCCGAAGGGCAGTTCCTGACCGCCGGGATCGGCGCCGAGTATCGCAACGAATGTGTCATCGTGGACTTTTCGGTCTCGCGCAGCTTTGCCTCTTCCACTAACTTGGAACCATCGACAGATTTTGGCCTCACCGTCGCGCTGACCGGGTTCAGCACTGGCGGCAGCGGCAAGGAGTATCGCCGTTCATGCAGCAACTGAGCATTTCGATCCGCAAACTGAGCGCTCTTGTCCTTGGGGTCGCGCTGACGCTGGGAGTCGCGCCCGTTCAGGCGCAAAACCTCTTTGCGCCGGCGATCCGCATCAACGACTCTGTGGTGACTGCCTATGAGCTGGACCAGCGGGCGCGTATGCTGGCGGTGCTAAACGCACCCGGAAATCCGGAAACCCTCGCGCGGCAGCAGCTGATCGACGACCGTCTGCGGCTGCAGGCGGCAGAGGACGCCGGCATCGTGCCGTCGACCGAGGAAGTGCTGGACGGGATGAGCGAATTTGCCGGACGCGCCAACCTGACCCGCGACGAATTCATCCAGGCGCTTGAGGCGAACGGAGTGGCCGCGCAGACCTTCCGGGATTTCGTGCGGGCGGGTCTGAGCTGGCGCCTCTTGGTGCAGGCGCGCTTCACCAGCCGGATAAACCTTTCCGAAGACGAGATCGACCGCGCCTTGGGAGCATCGGGCGGATCGTCCGTGCGGGTGCTCTTGTCCGAAATCATCATGCCCGCCCCGCCGCCGCAGGCCGATGCAGTTCGGGAACGGGCTGAACGGATCAGCCAGATCACGTCCGAGGCTGCGTTTTCGGCGGAAGCGCGGCGCTTTTCGGCCACGGCAACCCGTGGCGCTGGGGGGCGTCTGCCGTGGCAGAACCTCGAAGACCTGCCGCCGGTGCTGAGGCCTCTGGTTCTCGCGCTCGCGCCGGGCGAGGTGACGGATCCGATCCCGATCCCGAACGCCATCGCCCTGTTCCAGTTGCGCGATATCGAGGAAACCGGCTTTACGTCTCCGACCTACGCCGCCATCGAATACGCCGCCTATTACATGCCGGGCGGGCGCAGTGAGACAACGCTGGCGCAGGCACGGGTGCTGGCGAGCCGCGTGGATCGCTGCGATGACCTTTACGGCGTGGCGCAGGGGCAACCCGAGGAGGTTCTGGAGCGGCAGGCCCTGCCGCCGTCCGAGATCCCGACGGATATCGCCTTCGAGCTGTCGAAGCTCGACCCGGGCGAGGTGTCCACCGCGCTGACGCGGTCGAACGGGCAGACGCTGGTGTTCCTGATGCTCTGCGGTCGGACCGCCGAAATCAACGAGGATGTGGACCGCGACCAGTTCGCGCTTGGCTTGCGCAACCAGCGTCTTGCGTCGCTGGCCGAAAGCTACCTTGCACAGTTGCGCGCCGACGCCCGTATCATCGAGCAATGACCGCAGCTCCGATTGCCCTGACCATCGGGGAACCCGCGGGCATCGGCCCCGAGCTTGCGGCGGCGGCGTGGCAGAGGTTGCGCGGCGAGGTCCCGTTTTTCCTGATCGGAGACCCGACCCATCTGCCGGATGGCACCGACTGGGTCGAGATCGCCGCGCCCGACGAAGTCAGACCGGACGGCACAGCCCTGCCCATCCTCCCCCATCCGTTCGAGAGCCCACGCATCCCCGGCAAAGCGCGTCCCGCGCATGCAAAGGACGTGATCGCGGTAATCGAAAGAGCGGTGGCGCTCGCAGCCTCGGGCAAGGCAGGCGGGGTTTGCACTTTGCCGATCCATAAGCAGGCTTTGCAGGACGGTGCCGGTTTCGGCTTTCCCGGGCATACAGAGTTTCTTGCGCATCTCTGCGACACGCGTGACGTGGTGATGATGCTGGCCAGCCCTGCCCTGCGGGTCGTGCCGGTGACGATCCATATCCCTTTGTCGGAGGTGAAGCTGGCATTGACAGCGCAGCTTCTGGAGACGCGCATCCGCATCACACACACGGCGCTGCGCGATCAGTTCGGTATCGCAGAGCCACGGCTTGCGGTGGCCGGGCTGAACCCGCATGCGGGCGAAGGCGGCAAGATGGGGACCGAGGAACAGACGCTTATCGCGCCCATCGTGGAGACTCTTCGCAACGAAGGCTTTCATATCGAAGGCCCGATGAGCGCGGACACGATGTTTCATGCGGCGGCGCGCGAGACCTACGATGCGGCGATCTGTATGTACCACGATCAGGCGCTGATCCCGATCAAGACACTGGATTTCGACCGGGGTGTGAACGTCACGCTGGGCCTGCCCATCGTGCGGACCTCGCCCGATCACGGCACGGCTTTCGACATCGCGGGAACGGGTCAGGCCAACCCGTCCTCGACCATCGAGGCGCTGCGCATGGCGTGGCAACTGGCGAGCGGTTCGGCCTGACGTTGCGCGGATTGGAAGGTCGGTTGATGCATATTTTTGAAAAGAAGAAGCAGGGGGCGCGCGCTTAGATGGCCGCCATCGACTCCCTGCCGCCGTTGCGTGACGTGATCGCCACCCACGGATTGAGCGCCAAGAAGGCGTTGGGCCAGAACTTCCTGCTCGATCTGAACCTCACGGCCAAGATCGCGCGTCAGGCGGGTGACCTGACCGGCATGGATGTGCTGGAAGTCGGCCCCGGCCCCGGTGGTCTGACGCGCGGGCTGTTGGCAGAAGGGGCGCGCAAGGTGATGGCGGTCGAGAAGGACGCCCGCTGCCTTCCCGCACTGGCCGAGATCGCGGCGGCCTATCCGGGACGACTGGACGTGATCGAAGGTGACGCGCTGGCGCTGAATGTGTTGGACCGACTCACGCCGCCGATCGCGATCTGCGCAAACCTGCCTTACAATGTCGGAACGGAGCTTCTGGTGCGCTGGCTCACGCCCGAGGTTTGGCCACCGGTCTGGGACAGTCTGACGTTGATGTTCCAGAAAGAGGTGGCGCAACGGATCGTGGCCCAGCCCGGTTCGAAGGCGTACGGACGGCTGGCCGTGCTTGCGCAATGGCGGTGCGAGGCACAGATCGTCATGCATCTCCCGCCAGAGGCCTTTACACCACCGCCGAAAGTCGGCTCTGCCGTGGTGCATATCAAAGCTTTGCCGAAGCCGAAATTCGACGCCGACGCAAAGGTTCTGGAACGGGTGGTGGCGGCGGCGTTCAATCAGAGGCGCAAGATGCTGCGCGCGTCCTTGAAAGGGCTGACACCGGATATCGAAGCGCGTCTGGCTGAGGTCGGCATCGCGCCTACGGAGCGGGCGGAACGCGTATCGGTCGAAGGGTTCTGCGCCCTCGCGCGATCCGTCGCCAAAGCTTAAGGAAAGCTTGGGATATTATTCCGCCGCGTCAGGCGCGGGTGTGTCCTGTGCCACCTCTGCCTGCGGCTCGGGCTTTTTGCGCGGTTTGCGCGGAGCACGGGGCTTCTTGGGCTTTTCGTCGGCCTTGGCCTCGGGTGTTTCGACCAGACCGCTGTCTTCATCCTTGGTGATGTCCACCACATCCGGCTGCGGTGCGCTTGACGGGTCGTCAGATTGTGGGTCGTTATCCTGCCGCGCGGCGCGGTCCGCGTCACGCTGCGCCTGGCGTTCGCGGTTTTCACGCTCCTGCTGTTCGCGGCGCGCGTCCTGTTCGCGCTGTGCCTCGGACAGAAGGCGCATGTAGTGTTCTGCGTGTTGCTGGAAGTTTTCGGCATTCACGCGGTCATTGGAAAGCTGCGCATCTCGGGCAAGCTGGTTGTATTTGTCGATGATCTGCTGCGGTGTGCCGCGCACTTTGCCTTCTGGGCCAGAGCTGTCGAACACACGATTGACCACATTGCCCATGTTTCCAGAGCGGTTGCGGTTGCTTTTGTTCCGCGAACGTTTGTTTGAAGAGCGCATTTTTAAATTTTCAGCCTTCTTTCAGCTGTTTTTGCGATTGCGGTGTGCGCTTCTTGCGCGAATATTCTGCAATTGCATCCATGTTTGGGCTTACCATCGCGCGAGAGGGTTAAGCGTCCTCGACCGCTGCGATATACCTGAGTAAGCATGTCCACCCCCTTCTTACAAGGGCAATTTGCGAAAAAACCGTTACAGGTCCGCTAATTCGTCGCGTTTTGTGGCGGGAACACGCCGGAAACCACCCGATCACGCCCGTCGAGGTCCGGATGAACGGTGACATCGGTAAAGCCGTGTGCTGCGAAAAGATCCGAGACGGCAACGGCCTGGGTCGGGCCGATCTCGACCAAAAGCCTGCCGCTTGGTTTGAGAAAGCGGCCGGCACCCGACGTGATCGCGCGGTAGGCGGTCAGCCCGTCGGCTTCATCGGTGAGCGCGAGGCGCGGCTCGAAGGAGAGTTCGGGCGCGAGGTCGGGCATCTCCACCTCTGCGATATAGGGCGGGTTCGACACGATCAGGTCAAACTGACCCTCGACCTTGTCGAACCAGTCCGACACCAGCAACGTTACTCGATCTTCGACGCCGACCCGCTGCGCATTCTGCCGCGCGATGTCGAGGGCTGGCTCTGACACGTCCACCCCAACCCCGGTCGCCTCTGGCACTTCGTAAAGCAAGGACAGCAGGATGCACCCCGACCCTGTGCCTAGATCAAGCACCCTGGCGAAAGACGTATCCGACGCGACGCTGACCAGCGTCTCGGTCTCGGGGCGCGGGTCGAGAACGGCGTCGGTGACGATGAAATCGTGCATCCAGAACGCGCGTTTTCCGACGATGTGGCTGATGGGCTCGCGCCGCGCGCGGCGTTGAATGTAGCGGTTCAACTCGGCCAATTGTGCGTCGCTGAGCGGGGTCCACGGTGGGGCGTCCCCTTGCACCTTGTCCATCAGCGCGCTGGCATCGCGTGCGGGGCTGGGTGAGCCTGCGATCTCAAGCTGACGGCGCGCGTCTTGCAGAGCTTCTTTCGGGTCGTGGCTCACTTCATCTCGGCCAGCATGGTGGCCTGTGCATCCGCCGTCAGCGCGTCGATGATCTCGTCCAGATCGCCGCCCATCACCGCGTCGAGTTTGTAGAGCGTGAGGCCGATACGATGATCGGTCAGACGGCCCTGCGGGAAGTTGTAGGTTCGGATGCGCTCGGACCGGTCGCCGGAGCCGACCTGGCTCTTGCGGTCGGCGGAACGTTCGCTGTCGATCTTCTGGCGTTCCAGATCGAACAGCCGTGTACGCAGCACTTGCATGGCGATCTCGCGGTTGCGGTGCTGGGACTTCTCGGAACTCGTGACGACGATCCCGGTGGGCAGATGCGTGATGCGCACGGCGGAATCGGTTGTGTTGACGTGCTGGCCTCCGGCCCCGGAGGATCGCATCGTGTCGATGCGAATGTCGTTTGGGTTGATCTGAATGTCCACGTCTTCGGCCTCGGGTAAAACAGCCACGGTGGCGGCAGAGGTGTGGATGCGCCCACCCGACTCCGTCTCAGGCACGCGCTGCACGCGGTGGACGCCGGATTCGTATTTGAGCCGCGCAAACACGTTGTCGCCAGTGATATGCGCGACGACTTCCTTGATGCCGCCGATCTCGGTCGTCTGTTCCTCGACAATCTCGAAGCGCCATCCGCGCGCTTCCGAGTAGCGTTGGTACATCCGCAAAAGATCTCCTGCGAAGAGCGCTGCTTCCTCGCCACCCGTCCCGGGGCGGATTTCCAGCATTGCAGGCCGCGCATCCGCCTTGTCACGCGGCAGGAGCGCCAGTTGCAGCGCGTGTTCGACCTCCGGCAACCGGGCCTTCAGGCTGGGAAGTTCCTCCTGCGCCAGTTCCCGCATCTCAGGGTCGTCAAGCATCGCTTCCGCGTCGGCGATATCGGCGGTGACCTGTTTCCATTCGGCGATCTGATCGACCACGGGTTTCAGGTCGGAATATTCCTTACCAATCGCGGCAATGTCGCCCGACCCTTCGGCCATCTGGGCTTCAAGGTATTCGAAACGTGACGTGATCTGGTGCAGGCGGTCTTCGGGGATCATGCGGTTCTGTCGGGCATCCGACGCGGTCGGTCAAGCGTTATCCGCGTTGGCCATCAAGCATTTGCAACCACCCCTCGACGCGCTGTTTGTTCACGCCCATGTCGGATTGTCCGAACCGCAGCCGGGCATGTAGCTCCAACACGTCCTCGTTGCGCATGACGGTGGTGTAGTCGGGAAATCCCATCCACTGGGACCGGGTGATGTAGGTAACCTTGCCGTCCTCGACGCTGCCCGCCAGCACTTCGGTGCGAGGCGTGGCGAGGATGATGCGGTCGAGCGCTTCGAACGTGCCGTCTTCGGCCGGAATGCGGCGGCGGACGCCACCGGCGAGGTCCTGATCCGCGGTGACCTGTGGATCCACATGCCAGACCTCTGGATCGGACGGTGCGAACCGGATCCAGGCCAGACCTGCCACAACGATGAGGACGATTGTCCAGAAGAACATTTTCACGACGCCTTTTCCCTGCCTCGGTTGGGCCTACCCCGGCCCAGATGGTCACATGTACCGAACGTTTCAACCGCGGCGGGTCCATCCCCAGAGAGAGAGAATCTCTGTCGCCACATGTGCACCCGCAATCGCCGTTGCGCCCGATGTATCGAAAGGCGGGCTGACTTCAACCACATCGCCTCCCATCAGCTCGATCCCGGCGATATTCCGCAGGATCGCCGCGATATCGGCGCTGGAAGGGCCACCCCAGACAGGAGTCCCGGTGCCGGGCGCGAAGGCCGGGTCGAGACAATCGATGTCGAATGTGAGGTATGTCGGGTAATCTTTTAGAATTTCGCAGATTTCCTCGGCCACCGCTTCGGGGCCCATGCGCTGCATCTCACGCGCGTCGATGATGTTGAAGCCCAGCGTGTCGGGGTTGTCGGTGCGGATGCCGACCTGAACGGAGCGGCTTGGATCGACCAAACCCAGCTTCACCGCCTTGTAAAGAAACGTGCCGTGATCGATGCGGTCCATGTCATCATCGACCCAGGTGTCGCTATGCGCATCGAATTGGAGAAGTGAGAGCGGCCCGTATTTCTCGGCATAGGCTTCGAGGATCGGCAAGGTGATATAGTGATCCCCACCAAGGGTGACCGTGGCCGTGTCCTGCGCAAGGATACCCGCGATGTGCGACTTCAGCGCCTCGGGGAAGTCCGAGACCTTCGCATAGTCGAAGGCCAGATCGCCGTAATCCGCAATCGCGAATTCCTCCAACACGTTGTAGCCCCATCCGAACGGCGCATCTGGCGATTGCAGGGCCGAGGCCTCCCGGATTCCGCGCGGACCGAAGCGTGTCCCGGGGCGGTTCGTCACCGCCTGATCGAACGGCACGCCGGTGACGGCCACGTCCACCCCTGTCAGGTCCTTCGTGTACCGCCGCCTCAGGAACGACGGCGCGCCGCCGAACGTGTTCTCGAAACTCGCGCCCTTCAGGTCATCGCGGGTGAAGGCGTGGTCGATTTGGGTTTTGGCGTCTTCGAGGGACATGGCTTACACCCCGTGTCGCGTTTCGATCAGGCGCGCGAAAAAGCTTGCGCCGATGGCCGAGACGTCATCGTTGAAGTCGAACGCCGGGTGGTGGCAGGACGGGCCGATCCCCTGCCCCAGCATCAGGTAGCTGCCTGGGCGGGCCTGCAGCATGTAAGCAAAATCCTCGGCCCCCATCTCGGGGTCACGTTGCGCGTTGACCTTGCCCGCGCCCGCCACATCGGCGGCGACTTGGGTGGCGAACTCTGTCTGGGCGTCATGATTCACTGTCGCGGGGTAATTGCGCTGGTACTCAAGATCCGCCGTCACACCGAAGCTCGCCGCCTGTCCGGCGACAATGTCGTGAAACCGCTTTTCGACCAGATCACGCAAATCGGGGTCGAAGGTGCGCACTGTGCCGCCCAGTTTCACCGATTCCGGGATCACATTCGTCGCATGACCCGCGTTGAAGATGGTCAGCGACACCACAAGCGCGTCACGCGGCGGCGCGTTGCGCGAGGCGATGGTCTGCAGCGCCTGCCCGATGGAGAGCGCACAGGGAACCGGGTCGATACATTCATGCGGAAACGCGCCGTGCCCGCCCTTGCCGGTAAGGGTAATGTGGAAATCATCGACCGCCGCCATGATCGGCCCGGGCGCGGTCGAAAACACACCTTCCTCGGTGAACGGATCGCAGTGAAGCGCGTAGACCTCTTCGATGCCGAACCGGTCCATAATGCCTTCCTCGACCATGATGCGTCCGCCGCCGATGGTTTCCTCGGCCGGTTGGAAGATGAGCGCGGCGGTACCTTTGAACTTGCGCGTCTCTGCAAGGTAGCGCGCCGCGCCAAGCAGCATCGTCGTGTGCCCGTCATGGCCGCAGGCGTGCATCTTGCCGGGGATGGTGCTGGCATAGTCCGCGCCGGTTTCTTCCTCGATGGGCAGCGCATCCATATCGGCGCGGAGCCCTGTCACGGCGCCGTCGCCCTGTCCGCGGATCAGCGCAACCACGCCGGTCTGCGCGATGCCTTCGTGGATCTCGTCCACGCCGAACTCCCTCAGACGCTCGACCACGAAACCCGCCGTCTCGTGACAATCGAGGCTCAACTCAGGGTGCATATGCAGATGCCGTCGCCAGGTTTTCATGTCCTCGGCGAATTCACCGATCCGGTTCACGATGGCCATGTCTGGACTCCTGCGCTCTGATCCCCCATCCCTGCCACAAGAGCAGTATTTCATGGGGGCCGCAATGCGTGATGATCTGATCCATGACCCGAAGGGCGGGATGCCCAGACTTCTGGAAATCATGCGCCGCCTGCGGGATCCGGACACCGGGTGCCCCTGGGACATCGAACAGGATTTCGCGTCCATCGCGCCCTACACGATCGAGGAGGCCTACGAGGTCGCCGACGCCATCGAGCGCGAGGCGTGGGATGAACTGAAGGGCGAATTGGGTGATCTTCTCTTGCAGTCGGTCTACCACACCCAGATGGCGGAGGAAGCCGGGCTGTTCAGTTTCGACGACGTGGCGAACGCGATCTCGGACAAGATGGTGGCCCGGCACCCGCACGTCTTTGGCGATGAGAGCCGGGACAAGAGCGCAGAACAACAGGTGCAGGACTGGGAGAAGATCAAGGCGAAAGAGCGCGCCGGAAAAGCCCAGAAAGGCGTGCTTGATGGTGTGGCCAAAGGCCTGCCCGCGCTCACCCGCGCCATCAAGCTCCAGAACCGCGCCGCGCGTGTCGGCTTTGACTGGCCCTCCACGGACGAGGTGCTCGACAAGATCGTCGAGGAAGCGCAGGAGTTGCGCGAGGTCACATCAGAGGACGCACGGTTCGAAGAGTTCGGCGACCTCTTGTTCGTGATGGTCAATCTTGGCCGCCACATGGGCCTCGACCCGGAGGCCGCCCTACGCGCCGCCAACGCCAAGTTTACTCGCCGGTTCGAGTCCATCGAAGCCGCCCTCGCCGCCGAGGGACGCGAGCCCAAGGACAGCACTTTGGAAGAAATGGATGCGCTTTGGGATGCTGCAAAGATGGCGGAAAAACAGGCGTGACAGACGATTGAAGCACGTATGGCGGCGGAATCCCGGCGCGGTTGTCGCGCACGCTTTGACAATCGCGGGTCGGGCCTGAAGTGTCCAGAAGACACGCGAGCAGCGGAGAAATGCATCGGCCATGGATCGTCTCAGCACACAGGGTCTGTTTGATCCCTTGCGCCTGCCATGCGGCACCGTGCTCAAGAACCGACTTGCGAAATCCGCGATGTCGGATTCGCTGGGCGATGGTCGCGGCGGGCCGACGGATGCGCAAATCAGGCTTTACGAACGGTGGGCCAATGGTGGTGTCGCGCTGTCGATCATCGGAGAGGTTCAGGGCACACCAGACTTCCCAGAGAAACCGGGCAATCTGGTTCTTGACGCACGGTCCGACCAGCAACGGTTTGAAACCCTTGCGCGACGCGGGTCCTCCAACGCCGCAAGCCTCTGGTTACAACTCGGCCATGCAGGCGCCATGGCGGATGCTCAGATCAGCAACCCGAAAGGACCAAGCGCGCTCGAGGTGCCGGGTCTCACCTGCGGTGCGCTTTCGCCCGACGAGATCGCCTCTCTGCCCGCCGCCTTTGCCCGCACCGCCGGACGTGCGAAAGCGCTTGGCTTCGGCGGTGTCGAAATCCATGCAGCACACGGCTTTCTTCTGAGCCAGTTTCTTTCGCCGCTCTTCAACACACGCACCGACGATTATGGCGGCAGTCTTGACAACCGCATGCGCCTGACGCTCGAAACCGTGGCGGCTGTGCGTCGCGCGGTGGGTCCTGATTTCCCGGTCGGACTGAAGCTGAACGCAACCGACCAGCTTGACGGTGGATTCCAGCAGGATGAGGCACTTGATGTTATCGCTGCGCTCGATCAGACGGGTCTCGACCTGATCGACATCAGCGGCGGTACGTATTTCCCCGGCGCGCCGTCCTCTTCGGAACGGGCCGGGTCAGGACCCTATTTTGTTGATTTTGCCGATCGCGCCCGCACGAAGACGACGATACCCCTTATGGTGACAGGTGGATTCAAGACGTTCGAGCAGGCGGATGCTGCTATTCGTGATGGCAAAGCCGACATCATCGGACTTGCGCGCGCGCTGATCGTGGATCCGGACCTCCCCGACAAATGGCGGAACGGAACGGCACGCAGCCCGTCATTTCCACGTTTCGATCGACCGCCCGAGGGCGGCGTGACGGCCTGGTACACGATGCAGATGACGCGGATTGCAAACGCGAAACCTGCCCTGCGCCCTGACGCGCTTGTCAGGGCGATCGCCGATTATGAAGCGCGCGATGAGGATCGCGGAAAGATCTGGACCAAACATTTCGACAGCCTGCAAGCATGACGAAAAAAACGCGCCCCGAGCTGGAGCGCGTTTTTTTGAATTCGTCAGACGTGAGGCGCGTTACTGCGCGTCTTTGATGAACTTCACCGCGTCGCCAAAGGTCTGGATGGTTTCGGCAGCGTCGTCCGGGATCTCGATGCCGAACTCTTCTTCGAAGGCCATGACCAGCTCAACGGTGTCGAGGCTGTCCGCGCCGAGGTCGTCGATGAAAGATGCATTCTCTACGACTTTGTCTTCTTCCACACCGAGGTGCTCGACAACAATTTTCTTAACGCGATCTGCGACGTCGCTCATGTTTTCTTCCTCACAGTTTCGTCGGCACGGAGGCCGGGTTCGCCCTTGCCCGGGCAGTCATTGGTCGTGCCCACACGGGCGCCGGTTTATATCACACTGAATTGTGTCGACCAGGGATACCCCTCGCGAGGCTGGTCCAAAACCTGCGCCGCTATAGCACATGGGAACCGGATGGCAAACGCTTTCGGCGCAAAGAATTGCCTTCGATTTTCGCAGTGAAAACAGCGGTTTCTGCATCTGCGAAACGTCGGTTTTCCGTTTGAAGTCAGAGCATTGCCATACCGCCGTTCACGTGAAGTGTGGTGCCCGTCACGTAGGCTGCCTCCGGGCTTGCCAAATATAGAACGGCCGCTGCGATCTCTTCCGGTGTCCCCATCCGTCCCGAAGGAATCTGTGTCAGGATGGCAGATTTCTGATCGTCGGTCAGCTTGTCGGTCATGGCCGTTTCAATGAACCCCGGAGCCACCGCGTTAACGGTGATTCCGCGGCTTGCGACCTCGTAGGCCAGCGATTTGGACATGCCGACCATGCCCGCCTTGGCGGCGGCGTAGTTGCCCTGCCCCGGGTTTCCGGTTGCGCCCACCACCGACGAGATGTTGATGATCCGCCCCCAGCGGGCCTTCATCATCCCGCGCAGCACGCCCTTGCACAGGCGGAAGGTCGAGGTCAGGTTGACGTCAATGACACTTTGCCATTCCTCGTCCGACATCCGCATGAAGAGGTTGTCGCGCGTGATGCCCGCGTTGTTGACGAGTATGTCGAGGCCACCCATCGCTTCGACCGCCTGTTTGGGCAGGGCTGTCACGGCCTCGGCATCACTCAGGTTGCAAGGCAGCACATGGGCGCGGTCGCCAAGCTCTGCAGCCAGCGCGTCGAGCGGTTCGGTGCGCGTGCCGGACAGCCCGACGGTTGCGCCGGCCTGATGAAGATGCCACGCGATGGCACCTCCGATACCGCCTGATGCGCCTGTGACCAGAGCGGTCTTGCCGGTCAAATCGAACATGGTGGGGTCCTCTTCATGATTTCTTCACCGAGCGCTGACAGAAAATTCGTACGAATTTTCTGGGCGCTCTCCAGTAAATTCTGTTGCGCGTCAGGCGGCCTCGGTGGCGGCTTTCACGTCCTCCGCCGTGCCCACGGCGCGCGTGGTCGCGGCGCGGTCGATGCGGCGCACCATACCGATCAGGGCCTTGCCTGCTCCGATCTCCCAGAACTCATCGACTCCTTGCTGCATCATCCAACTGACGGATTCCCGCCAACGCACCGCACCGGTGATTTGCTGGACAAGCAATCCCCGGATGGTCGACGGATCACTCACCGCCTCGGCCACCACGTTCGCGACCACGGGAACAGCGGGTTCCCCGATCTCGACACGGTCAAGCACGGTTGCCATGACATCCGCTGCAGGCGCCATCAGGGCGCAGTGGAACGGGGCGCTAACGGGCAACATCACCGCGCGTTTCGCGCCCGCGTTTTTCGCGAGATCGACCGCACGTTCGACCGCCGCCTTGTGGCCCGAGACCACCACCTGGCCGGGGTCGTTGTCATTTGCCGCAGCGCACACATCTCCGGCGCAGGCCTGTGCCGCCACCGATTGCACCGTCTCAAGATCGAGGCCAAGGATGGCCGCCATTGCCCCTTCGCCAGCCGGGACCGCCTTTTGCATCGCCATCCCGCGCGCGCGCAACAACCGTGCCGCATCCGCCACCGAAAGCGCCCCTGCGGCGGTCAGGGCGGAATATTCCCCCAGCGAGTGTCCCGCGACATAGGCAGCGGAGGTGATCGCGATACCTTCGGCCTCCAAGGCGCGCAGCGCGGCGATCGAAGTCGCCATCAGTGCGGGTTGCGCGTTCTGGGTCAGGGTCAGCGTCTCCAGGTCGCCCTCCCAGATCAGCGCGCTCAGCTTTTCGCCCAGCGCCTCATCGACCTCGTCGAACACGGCCTGCGCCGCCGGATAAGCGTCGGCCAGGTCTTTCCCCATGCCAATGGTTTGCGCCCCCTGCCCGGGAAAAAGGAAAGCTCGGCTCATCTGGCGTCTCCGTCTCTGGTCTTCTGTCCTTGGGAAGCCCTTACATTTTGCACCGATCCGACGCAACGTCCGCGCAGGCTTTCTGTGCATCTGCGAAGATTGCGCTGCGGGGGCGATGGCTTAGGTGTTCGGCCAAGTCGTTGAAAGGAAGACACACTCCATGCCCGTATCCAATACCACCGCGCAATATGGTTCTGTCGCCAAGGTCTTTCACTGGCTGACGGCGCTTGGCATCTTTCTTGTCATCCCGCTCGGGATCATTGCAAACGACTTGCCCTATGACACGGCAGAGGAACTGGCGCAGAAGGCGTGGCTCTTCTCACTGCACAAGACGGTGGGCATCACCATCTTCTTCGTCGCCCTTGCCCGCATCGTCTGGGCGCTGACGCAGCCCAAACCCGCAGCCTTGCACCCCGATCGCAAGGAAGAGTCGCTGGCGGCTGAAACCGTACATTGGTTGCTCTATGGCTCTCTGGTGCTTGTACCGCTCTCGGGTTGGGTGCACCACGCCGCTACGGAAGGCTTTGCGCCGATCTGGTGGCCCTTCGGACAAAACCTGCCGCTGGTTCCCGAAAGCAACACCGTCGCCGAGGCTGCCGCCGGTCTCCACATTGTGTTTGAACGGGTTCTGATCCTTTCACTGCTGTTGCACATTGCGGGGGCGGTTAAACATGCTGTCATAGACAAGGACGGCACCCTGTCCCGCATGTGGTTCGGCGCAGGAAAAGCCGAAGGCAAAGAGGCACCCCGCAAGCATGGCCTGCCTGCCGCCCTCGCCATCGTGATCTGGGCCGCGGCGCTTGGCATCGGTGGGACGCTGGGCGTCTACCAAAAGGGCTCTGTCGCGGCTGCAGTTGCGCTGCAGGAAGTGGAAAGCGACTGGCAAGTGCGGGACGGCACGCTCGCTATCACCGTGCAACAAATGGGATCGGCAGTGCGCGGCGAGTTCGCCACTTGGACCGCACAGATTGCGTTTGACGACACGGTCACGGAAGGGGTCGCGGGCAACGTCACCGTCGAGGTGGCCATTGCGTCACTGTCGCTCGGGTCCGTGACCAATCAGGCGATGGGTGCGGATTACTTCAACGCGGAGGCTTTCCCAACCGCGCAATTCACCGCTGATATCCTCAACACGGCAGATGGCTACGTCGCCGAAGGGACGCTTGCCCTGAAGGGCGTCGAGCAGCCGATCACCCTGCCCTTCGAGCTGACGCTCGACGGACCCTTGGCGACGATGGAAGGCAGCACGACGCTCAACCGCCAGAATTACGGCATCGGCGACGGCATGACGGATGAAAACCAGCTGGCCTTTGATGTGGTGGTGAACGTTGCACTCACGGCGCAGCGGGGCGAGTGATCTGCACAACCGGTCACTTCTTGCCCACTGAGCCGCCCAGTTCTTGCAGATCGCTGTGTTCGGCCACCGTCCAAGGCAGACCGTCATTGCGGAAGATGCGCTTGCCCTGCCGCGGATAGTCACCCACGTCATGGGCCAACCTTTCCCCCACGACCAGACAGCGCAGCGTCTCGTCCCCGGTGTTGCGGATCGAATGCGCCAGCCCGCCCTTCCGGTAGCCGAGAAAATCGCCCGGACCGATGGGGTGCGCCTCGTCCCCGAGATACGCGGTTGCGTGTCCACTAAGAACATAGACGCATTCGTCCTCGTGGTGATGCAGATGGTGCTCGGTCGTCTCATGGCCCGGGGCGACCTCGACAAGGTGAACGCCAATCCCTGTCAGACCGGTGGCATCGCCCAGCGACTTGTTCAGGCGTTTCGCATTGGCGTTCAGAAAATGCGTCTTGTCGGTACCCGGCATCGCCGCGATGTCGGACTGTTTGAGGATATACGGTGTCTCGCCCATTCGTTGTAACCTTCTGCGGTGGTGGTGACAGGAGCAAGCCCGATCCGATCACCGGATGCAACACACCGCACGGACCGGCAGGCTTTTGCCTTCGCGCAAAAAAAATCCCCGGGCGTGATCGACCGGGGATTTCCGTGAGTGGTGGTTTATCGGGTGTGCGTCAGCTCGCGTCTTCCATCACCTTGGAGGCTTCGATGGAAATCTGGATGTCGACCTCATCGCTCACGAAGGGGGCGAAATTGCCGACGTTGAAGTCGCTGCGCAGGATGGTCGTCGTGGCGTCGAAACCGGCCCAGGGCTGGTTCGCCATCGGGTGTTCGCTTGCCTGGTTCAAGGTCGCTGCGAGGGTGACCGGGCGCGTCACTTCGTTCAGCGTGAGATCGCCGGTGATGTTGGCGGTATTGTCGCCGGTCACTTCGATGGACGTGGACGTGAAGGTCACCATCTCGTCTTCACCTGCGCCGAAGAAATCTTCGGACATGAAATGGTTGAAGCGCGCTTCCCAGCCGGTGAACATGGAACGAACCGGGAAAGACACGGTCACAGTCGAATTGGCCGGGTTGTCCTGATCGAAGCTGATCTCGCCGTCAAAGCCCGAGAACATGCCCCAGGTCGTGGAGTATCCAAGGTGATCGTAGGAGAAAAGAATTTGGCTGTGGCTGGCGTCGAAGACATAGGCTTCCGGTTCGGCCTGGGCCGCGAAGGGTGCGGCGACCAGCGCTGCAGCGAGGAAAGTCTTTTTCATGGGTCCGTCCTGTTTAAGGTTGCGATGCTTTGAAATTGTCTCAGCCCGCAATGATCTCAACTGGCGGAAATCCCACAGTTTCTGTGTTCAAATGAACATAAGCGGCGATTTGCCGATGTGCCGTGCGGAATTGTCAGCGTCGGCCCACAAAGCACAGGCCCGCAATGCCCATGACAACAATCGACAGCGCCAGACCCAGGATGCGGGCCTCGGGCAGCGCGTCCTGCACGGCAATCCAGATACCGGGTACGGCGATCAGGCAAGCCACCCCGAACAACCGCCGCGTCCACCGGGACACCGATCTTGCCGGACGGGCATTTCCGAAAAACGGATCGTTGAACTCAACCATGTCTCACTCCTCACAGCGCCGGAATTGTCTCCGACTTGCAAACAGTGTGTTTTCAGAATGGGACAAGGTTACGACACCGACGGGACTGTTGCGTGCCAATCAGAGGGCGAAAATACGGCGCCGAACTCAGATGACGGGTTTGAGCCCCTATTGACCGATGCTGTGCATCGCATGAACGGCCGTGAAGCGCTGAGCGTCGACTTTTTTGCTAGGGCCTAAACAACGCCGTGAAATGGGCTTCGTGATACTGCAGTCGCAGTCTTTGTCGACGCGATTCACTTCACGCCACATTTGCGCCTTTCTCCAACGCAAAGAGTCCAAGTAATCTAGATGGTTCAAAAGACTGGAAAAATCAGCATATTGTTTAAGGCATCAATAACCGCGGCGGTATTTGCCAGATCCTGCATAATGCTATCGACGGTCACGCAATCACGACTCAAACCTACGGTTGCACATCCGACCCCAACCAATTCAACCCCACCTCCAATATGGAATTCTATATGTGGCATATCCATTCTATCGTCTCGGTCTTGCAGAGTATGGACATCACAGGTTGCCTTATAGCACTTTGCATACAGATAGCGCCCTGTAACCAATGGCCGGTTCGACAGGAATTCCTGAATGTCTGTAATGCGATCGCCATTTAACTTATAACGATGTGTCACGCGCCGGAAATGGTCATTATATTCCTCAAGAAATTCCGTCGGGGGTGCGCTAGGGTCCAACACAAGATCAGTTTCTGAACTGACCCGATCATACAATTGCGCGCCAAGCAAATTCTGGCGCTTGGTTGTGCCGAGCCATATCACCTTCTCGATCATTAGATCGCGCCGCCTGTCCGCGCCGAGGCCCAGTTCGCTGAAAAGTTCGTCAGTCAAATGAAGCACCTCAAAACGACGTCCGGCGTAGTATCGGCGCAAAAGGCGGCCATTGCCGTCAAATTGGTCGGCTTTTCGTGGGTGCCCCCATCCCGATGCGATAGGATGGCCCAGCTCATTCAGAGGCACATACAAGCGAGCGCGGCGCTCAGAAGGTGTGTCGTACATACCTGGCTCTAACTGGATCGTGAAGAAATCCATCGGCAAGGTGTTGCAATCAACCTCCATACACAGGCGCGTCCAAGACTGATTGCGTTCAGCCAGTGTAGGTGCCCAGTCTAGTTTTTCGGGACTGGACGGCTGATCGGGCAGAGCAAGTAAAAGCGTCACCGCCCACATACACACAGCGCCAAGCAAAATTGATCGCCAAAACAAAATCACTGAACAGCTCCATTCGATCTGTCAGCCATCGTCAAATAGTTTTCTGGCTTGAGCATGGCAGGTTTGCGGAAACAATAGTCAGTTCAAGCATAGCTGTTTTCGTGAATGCTGTGCCAAGCAAGAGCTGCCGGTAAGCACGCAAAGCGGTCTCTGTGTACAGGGATCAAAAGGCGGTTTCGTCCCGCAAAGCGACAAATGATAGTGCACCGCCATGCCATGTATGTGCCGCTACCGAACGAGTGTGTGATTGGCTGTCTGATAGCTCGCGACGGAGTCGGGCAATTCTGAGATCCCAAGGCCCGGCGCGGCTGAGATCTTCATTACTCCGCGTGTCTCCGTGTCGCCCCAGGGCGCAAAGGCATCACGCAGCGGGTTGGGATTTACGTCCACCTCCAAAAAGCCATCCCCGCCTGCCGCCGCCAGAAGATGGGCCGAGGCGATCAGGCCGATGCCGCCGCCAAGGAAATGTGGGCAAAAGCGCAGCCCGCTCTGGCGGATCGCTTGTGCGACCTGCCAGCAGCCTGACAGGCCGCCCCATTTTGCGATATCCGGTTGCAGGACGCTGAAGACGTCTGAGCCAATCGCGTCGCTGAACCCGCCAAGGCCGGTAATGTTCTCGCCCCCGGCCAAAGGCACATGTGCTGCCTTACGCAACGCCTGCCAGTCGGGCAGAGGCGCGTCCGCGGGTAATGGCTCTTCCAGCCAGCCAAGGGGCAAGTCGGTGGTCCGGTCGAGAAAGTCTTTCGCCGCGCTGAAATCCCACGCCTGATTGGCGTCGGCACAAAGCGTGTCGCCCTCCTTCAGACCGTCAAACGCTGCGCTTAGCAGGGCGACATCGCGGTCCGCGTCGAACCCGACCTTCACCTTGAAGGCCGAAAACCCGGCGGCGCGGCTTGCCGGGATTTCCGTTGCGGCCTGCGCGATGGCGATGCCGCTGGCGTAGCAGGGCACCTCGGGCGCGGCGTCCGGGTTCAGGAACCGGGCGACCGACACGTCGGCACGACGGGCCAGCAGATCGACATAGGCCGTATCCAGCCCCGCGATCACCTGTCGGAACGGCCCCCATTCCCCGCATTGCAGCGCGCGGATATGGGTCTTCCGGGTGAGCGTGTCGAAGAGGCCCGTCAGACCATTGAAGCTCTGACTGATCAGCAGGTCGGCAAAGTCCTCTGCCACCAGCCGCGCGCGGTGTTCGGCTCCGGCGGCGGGCCAGTTGGCGAAGATCTCACCAAAGCCGAACGCGCCGTCGCTGTCCTCCAAACGCACGAACACTGCAGGGCGGTTGGTCATCACGCCAAAGGACGTGGCTACTGGCGTGTCGATGGGAGCGCGATAGGCCGAGACGTCGATGCGGGTCAGAGTGATAGGCATGGGCCAAGAGGATCAGAGCGCGCAGCGGTCGGCAAGGTTTGATATGCCTGTCGCGCATGCGTCAGGCACACGTCCGCGCCCGTCCCACGGCGGGCGCTGAGCGCTGATATGGCCTTTCAGAGCTGCATGCGGAACAGCGCAAAGCCGTCGTCGTTGGTCCCGGCCTCTTCCAAAGTCATGCCCTGTAGCTCGCTGGCGTATTTCGCGCCCGACGGTCCGGTCTCGAAGATCACCGACGTGCCCTCCATCGGCTTGAACCGCCAGTTGAAATCGGCGCGGGGGCTAACGGTGCCTTGCTCCACGATAAAACGCACGATCACGTCGCGGTTGGTGTCGGGACCTTCGAAGACAATGGTGTCGCCCGTGCCCGGGAAACTGCCTCCGCCACCCGCGCGATAGTTGTTGGTGGCGATGATGAACTCGGCGTTCGGGTCGAGCGGCGCGCCATTGTAGCTCAGGTTCACGATACGGTTGGCGTCCGGGTTGATGACTGCCCCGTCGCGGTCGAACTTCGATGGCTGACTGAGGTCGATCTCGTAGGTGACTCCATCGATCACGTCGAAATTGTAGCTCGGGAAATTGGCGTTCAAGAGCGGCGCGTCGGCAGCCCCGGCCTCGACCTGGTTGAACATGCCGGCCGAGCGTTCGAGCCAATCTTTCACCTGCGCGCCCGTCACGCGCACGGCGCGCACCGTGTTCGGGTAGAGGTAGAGGTCCGCCACATTCTTGATGGCGACATCGCCGACCGGCACATCGGTGTAGTAGTCGGGGCCGCCCCGGCCTCCCGCTTTGAAGGGTGCGGCGGCCGACAGGATCGGAAGGCCCTCATGCGGCGTGCCTTGCATCATTTGTTCGATATACCAACGCTGGGCGTTCGATACGATCTGCACCGACGGGTCGTCCGCCACCAGCGCGAAATAGCTGTGCAGCGCGGCGTCGGTCTTGCCTACCGCGCGGCGGACATAGGCGAGTGTTTCTTCATGGTCCTGCGCGGTTGCCTCGAGCACGGGCTGGAAATCCTCGACCAGTGCCGTGATCGAGCGATCTTCATTGCGCTGGTAGATCGGGCGCGCCTCAGAGGTGTGGCTGACCACGCGCCAGCCACCGCCGTCACGTTCGAGCAGGAGATCGACCAGCCCCATATGGCTTCCCCAGAATCCGGCCATGACCCCCGGCTTGCCGCCGATGGTGCCCGCGTCAACGTCGAGACCCGGTGTCTCGGCATAGGTGGAAGAGGGGAAGACGAGGTGCGAATGCCCCGACAGGATCACGTCGATCCCGTCGACCCCGGCCAGCGGGATCGAGGCGTTCTCCATCATGTCCTCGGCTTCTGCCGCACCGATGCCGGAATGGGACAGCGCGATGATGATATCGGCCCCTTCCTCGCGCATTTGCGGGACGTAGGCGCGCGCGGTCTCGAGGATATCCCGCGCGGTGACATTGCCTTCGAGGTGGCGACGGTCCCAGGTCATGATCTGCGGTGGCACAAAGCCAATCAGACCGACGCGGATCGGATGCGCCTCGCCTGCGCCATCGACCAGCATCCGGTCGAGGATCGCGTAAGGCGGAACGAGTGTGTCGTCCTCGCGCGGCGTGGCGCCAGCCGTCTTGGCGACATTCGCGGTGACAACGGGGAAGGACGCGCCTGCAAGCGCCTTCATCAGGAAGTCGAGTCCGTAGTTGAATTCGTGGTTGCCCAGCGTCGAGCCTTCAAACCCCAACACGTTCATCGCAGTGATGATCGGGTGCATATCACCCTCCTTCATTCCGCGCTCGTAGGCGATGTAGTCGCCCATCGGATTGCCCTGAAGGAAGTCGCCATTGTCGAGCAGGAGGGAATTCCCCGCTTCGGCACGGATGCCTTCGACAATGGACGCGACGCGGCTCAGGCCGACCCGGTCGCTCGGTCTGTCGGCGTAGTAGTCATACGGATGCACGTGGACGTGAAGGTCCGTTGTCTCCATGATCCGCAAATGCGCTTGATTGGTGGACGCCTGGACGGCGTATGGATGCAGCGCGATGAAACCCGCCGTAGAGGCCAGGAATCCGCGACGATTGAGTTCGATCGGCATGGTGAGTCCCCCTGTTGGAATAGAACAAGGGTACTGCCGAATAGTCTCGGTCACATAGCAATTTCATCACGCTGGCATGAAACCGCGCTGCTCGATGCGTTGGGGCTGAAAAATCGTGCCGCTGTTTTTTGGGCAAGAGCCTGGACCTTGCGCGGCCTGAAGTCCTTGGGTCTTCGCCCGTGAACAATATTAACTGGTCCAGAGGACCGGAAAAGCAGGTGACGTCACCTCAGTTGAGTGGACATCCTCTCCCCTATGCAGAACCGACAAAGCGGCTCCGAACCTGTGCCCCTGACGAGGCCTATGAAACGCGTCTCTCATGGTCTGAACGCACCATGCGTCCGCAGAGAGAGGGTGGTCACTTGGGGTGCTCCATCGACAGACGAAACGGGTATCGGATCCAATGCGGCGGAGTATTGGACCGAATGGTTATCGTGGAAGAAACACGGCGTGCGGTCTTCGAAAAATTGCGCATGCCCTTGATGTTTTCTTGAGAGCTTAAGACAGCCGAAACAAGCCACCTGACAATGGGTCAACGGCGCAACAACACCTCGACTCGTCTGTTTTTTTGGCGCCCGATAGGGTTGTCGCGGCCCTCTGGGGTCACGTTTGGCGCGACTGGGGCGCCTTCACCAAGGCTTTCTGTCTTTAGCCGTCCGTCGTCTATCCCAAACCGTTGCGTCAAAGCCTGCGCCACCGCATCCGCACGGCGTTGACCAAGCTGGAGGTTGTAGCTTTCATCGCCTTTGGAATCCGTGTGCCCCCGAATAAGAATGTCCGCCGGTTGCTCTTCCATGATTATTTTGGCGAGCACACGCAGGCTCGGTAAGGCCGATGCCCGCAATACGGATTTGTCGAAGTCGAACAGAATGTCGCCTGGCATCGCCATCAAGAGCCCTTGAGGCGTTTCGGTCAGCGAGAACTGGCTCTCGTCAAGTGTTGCCAGTGTCGTGCCCGACGGCGCGGCGTCGGATAGAACTATGACGGATTTGGGAACGGGAATCGTCGTTGATGTGGAAGTCGGAACCGGAGTGAAAACACCAGAACTTGTCAGTTTTTTTTTGACCCTTCGGAAAAGGTGCCTTCGGGGAGAGCGATCGTGATTTCAAACCGAGGTGTGTGCGAGTTTTCGGATGAACTGCCAGCATCATCGTTGAGGACAAAAGTCACGTTATCAGTCTCTGGCAAGCGCCCCAAGAAAACAAGCTCACCCTCGAGTTTGGTCATCGCTGGAAGCTCAAACCGTTCGTTGTCCTCTGGCGGTGAGAGGAACAACCGTGTGCCATCTTCACTTGCAATGAAGCTGTCGTTCCTTCTGCTCAGCAAGCGGATTTCGCGTTTGAAGCCGTTGATCACCTGCACAGAAACCACTGTTTCCGATAGTCCGGCCTGCACGCTGCTGACTTGGAGAATTACTCCATTGGGGTGGGTTTGCTGGAGATCGACAAGGATTGGATTGCCGTCCGCAGCCAATGTTTGTGCTTGTACCTGTGCGCCTGCAAGGAGTGACAGAACCAGCGGCACAATCAGTTTAAACATCGGTCGAGCCTTCCCTTGAATCCGAGGAAAATATTAGGCCAATTCTCAAAATTTCCTAGCTATCGTCTCGCGAAGCAGCGTTTGAAGGCGTTTTTTGGCTCATTGAAGGGGTGCGGCAAGCTCTGAATAAAAGGGCACTCTGACAATGCGTAATTCGCGACCTTGGCTTCGTCTTCTAGGTGATGAGCGGGGAATGCGCCTTGAAAGGCGCTTGCCGCTATTCCCCTGACGTCCAGTTCGCGCGGATACGCCGTCCCGTCTCCGGCGTGATCACCAAGGGAGGCATGTGCACGTAACCGTTTTCCGTTTGAACAGACACAACGTCATCCGCGGCATTCCGTGCGCGAGTGGCGCTGGGATGACCATGGAAAGCAAGACCTCCGTGATCGTCATTGTGAAGGCCACAGCAGTGGATCAATTCGTGAAACGCGATCACCAACCGCACGGGACGTCCCAAGGCGCGCATCTGGGAATATTGCCCGGGCGTGGATGGAAGAAAGACGTGGGCCATTTCCATGCGGCCACCAATCGAAAAAGTCCGCGTGTTGCCAGCGCTTGCATTTCCGCGCAGGTTCACCGTGGTTGTCGTGCCGGCAAAAGAGGTCGACCGCGTGCCGTCGACGTTCCAAACGATGACGTTGGCCTGGTCCTCTGCGGCCTCGTCGACAAAGCTCACGCCCAGAGTTCCGCGCGTACTTATGCTGTTGAACTCGGTCATCGCGTCGGCCACGACACTGCGCCAGTCCCCAACAAGTGAATCCGTGCAATGAATTTTCAATCGACCGGACGCACGAACAGTGTCTTTCCAAGGTGTAGGCATCGGCATAACCCCCTGCGCGGCGCAGAGACGAGCATACCACAAGTTTGGGCTTTCAGGTAATCGACGTGAACAGACGCGCCCGCGTGTTGAAACAAAAAAACGCCCCGCCGAGGGGGGCGGGGCGTTGTATGTTTCGAAAGGAGGCGCGATCAGTCGTCGTCGCTGTCCAGCTTTTCGTCCAGCTCGGCTTTTTCCTGAACGGCGGGTTCGCCGGTCTGCTGTTCGACTTCGGTCTCCAGCTCGTCAAGCTGGGCGGCACCGATATCGTCGAATAGCTCTTGGATTTCGAACTCGGCCTGCGCTTCTTCTTCTGCGGCCAGTTCCTGAATGGACTTGCCAGAGGCCTGAAGTTCGGCTTCCTCGGGCGAACGAGCCACGTTCAACTCGATGGTGACCATCACCTCGGGGTGCAGGTGCACCTCGACCTCGTGCAGACCAAGCGTCTTGATCGGCTGACGAATGATGACCTGCTTGCGGTCGATGGTGTAACCTTCGGCAGTGGCCGTCTCTGCCGCGTCACGGGTGGTGACGGAGCCGTAGAGGTTGCCGCCGTCGGAGGCCTGACGAATCACGATGAACTGCTGTCCCCCAAGACGGTCGGCCATGGCTTCGGCCTCTTTCTTGGTCTCCAGGTTCTGCGCTTCGAGCTGAGCTTTCTGGTTTTCGAACGACGCGATGTTCTCTTTCGACGCGGTCAGCGCCTTGCCCTGCAGGAGCAGGTAGTTGCGCGCGAAGCCGGGCTTTACGTCGACGACGTCGCCCATCTGGCCCAACTTGGCCACGCGTTCCAGAAGGATAACTTGCATGTCAGTCTCTCCTTACTTCACTGCGTAGGGCAGCAGGGCGAGGAAGCGGGCGCGCTTGATTGCGCGGGCCAGCTCACGCTGTTTCTTGGCCGACACGGCCGTGATACGCGACGGCACGATCTTGCCGCGCTCAGAGATGTAGCGCTGCAGCAGCTTGGTGTCTTTGTAGTCGATCTTGGGTGCGTTGTCGCCCGAGAAGGGGCACACCTTGCGACGGCGGAAAAATGGTTTTGCAGCCATGGTTTAGCGTCCTTTCTTCAGGCGATCAATTACGACGTTCGCGGCGGTCGCCACGTTCGTCTCTCTTTTGCATCTGAACCGACGGACCTTCTTCGTGTTCGTCGACCTTGATGGTCAGAACCCGCATCACGTCGTCATGCAGCCGCATCAGGCGTTCCATCTCCTGCACGGCCTCTGCCGGGGCATCGGTGCGCAGATAGGCGTAGTGGCCCTTGCGGTTCTTGTTGATCTTGTAGGCCATCGTCTTGACGCCCCAGTACTCCTGTTCGACCAGCTTGCCGCCGTTGTCGGACAGGACCGTACCGAAATGTTCGATGAGACCTTCAGCCTGCGCGTTGGACAAATCCTGGCGCGAGATAAAAACATGCTCGTAAAGCGGCATGTGCACTCCGTTTCTGTTCTGGCGCATTTCAAAGGACAGGCGGTTGACCCTTTCGCACCTGCCCACGAGAGACTGCGCGGTAAAATCGTCTTGCGAAAGGAAGCGCCCGTATACACGGAATGTGCGGGGGATCAAGCCAAAGTGACGGTGCCCCGAGCGGCGCGGTGGTCGATGCCCGCGCTGCGTGACCTTCAGGCCGTTCAATTAAGCGTAAGAAGATAGAACGAAGCGCCGGATTTCGGCGTAAGCCTCGTCAGGTTTGTCAGCGATCACACCATGACCGCATTTTGAATACTTGACGTATGTCAAGTTGTCCCGCGAAAGACCCGCCGCGATTTCTTCACTGAAGACGGGCGGAGTGATGGGATCTTCGTCACCCACAAGCAACAGCGTCGAGCACTCAATCCGGCGGGGGTCCGATCGAAAGTCCATGCGCCCATGTTCATTTTTGGGCCCTTTGAACCAAAGCGCAGTTTCGTTTCGCCAAAGAATGCGGGTTTGCCAGTCAGACGAAACAGACTGATCATAATTGTAGAGTGGCACACAGCGATCACGGTAGAGGGCCCTACCCTCGGTTGTCGGGGCTTCCCAATAGGCTTTCGCTATATCGCGCATTTCGCTACCGCCGAGGCGCTGGAAGGCTTGGTACACGCTTTCGAATTCAACTTTCGCCGCAGTGCTGATGAGGACCAGTCCTGCAGCGTTTCTACGATACCGCGTAGCATAGGAAAGGGTTACAAATCCGCCGAAGGAAGTGCCAATAACGATAGGTTTCTCGATGCCAAGCTCATCACAGAGACCTTTGAGATCATCACCCCAATGCGCAAGATTCTAGGTCGACTCATCGCATAACTGGCTGCGTCCATTTCCCCGGTGGTCATTGTAAATGACCTGAGCAACATCAGTAAGCTGCGAAAAATCGGACTTGGATACAGTGTGATCAGCACCAGGGCCTCCATGAACCATGATCACAGTTGGCTTCTGACGCATCGACGGGCTATCAGGCGGCAGGCGGGGATGGGCTCTTGGAGGTTGACATCAATCCGAACCCTCTGCGGGATGCCTTTGCGCCATGGGGCAACACGGAGACACGCGGAGAAATGAAGATCTCAGCCGCGCCGGGCCTTGGGATCTCAGAATTGCCCGACGCCATCGCGAGCTATCAGACAGCCAACCACACACTCGTTCGGTAGGGACTGAAACGTGGCGTTCGCTGTGCATTTTCTTGTCGCGTGGCGGACATAGTGGCCGGTCGCTGCGTCCGCGCCAATGTCCCCTATTTGAGGCGCAAGTCTTTTGGGTTTTGTCGAACGACCAAAGCGACGCGCCACGCGTGGGCAACTCTACTCGCTACGAAAAAGAAAGGCGAAAGGACTCCATGTTCTTTGGCCTTTCGATCCGACAGGACGCGTTGCGCAGGAAAGTGTCCGTGGGATGCCGCCGAAATCAGGAACCGTTCGGCTTTGTCTGCTTCGCCACGATCTGCCATCGTCCGATAGACATAGTAGCCCATTGCAGGATCACCGGCATCTTCCAGCCAGCCGACAACTTTGTGTACGGTGGGTATGTCTTCTGCAGCCAAGGACAGCATGACCACCTCTCGCAGAACCGCGTTCAGGTCTCCGAACCTCGACGTGATCAACACGTTGCGCCTTTGGATCAGTTCGTCGTGATCGCCCGCAAAACTGCGCAAGCCTGCCCGGCCATATTCCAAGAGGGTCGCCAGGTCCCATGCCTCAATTTCCTCTTCGGTTGGGAGTCGTGTTGGCATGACAAACCTCTCGAAAAGCTCCGACCTCTAAATGTGCCACCTTGCCGATCAGCAATCTTCAGCTTCAAAAAGTCTAAAGTTGACGGGACTTTATGACAACGCCGGCATCGCCAAGACAACATTGGCTGCAATAGGACAGTCTTGCAAAACAAGGTTCACAGCGGCCGGACACAGTGACCACTTTCAAACAAAGAAGGCCGCCCACCGGGGCGGCCTTCTTTGAATTCGTATGATGCGACGCTTACTCGTCGTCCTCAAGCGCCTCGACCGCCTTCTGCAGATCGTCTTTGGAGACCTCTTTCTCGGTCACCGTCGCCTGCTCGGCGACGTGATCGACGACCTTGTCTTCGAAGATCGGCGCGCGGAGTTGCTGTTGCATCTGCTGGTTCTGGCGCACGAAGTCGAAGAACGCGCGCTCCTGACCCGGGTATTGGCGGGCCTGGTTCATGATGGCTTGAGTCATCTCCGCATCAGTTACTTCGATCTCGGCCTTCTGACCCAGTTCGGCCAGCAACAGACCCAGTTTCACGCGGCGCTCGGCGAGTTTGGTGTGCTCGTCCGTCGGCTCGACCTCGGGGTGATCGTGACCTTGCACGTCCGGGTTGTCTTCGTGCCAGAGCTGATGCGCGATCTGCTTGGCCTCGGCTTCGACGAGCGACGGCGGCAGGTCGACGGACACTTTCTCGTCCAACTGATCGAGCAAGTCGCGCTTCATGACCTGACGGGCGGCACCCGCGTATTCGGCCTCGAGGCGCTCGGCAATCTGGGTCTTCAGCGCGGCCAGGTCTTCGGCCCCGAACTTCGTCGCCAACTCATCGTTGATCTCGGCTGCGACGGGTTCTTTGACGGCTTTCACGGTGCATTCGAACACTGCCGCCTTGCCCTTGAGGTTTTCTGCGCCGTAATCGTCCGGGAAGGACACTTCGACGTTCTTTTCCTCACCGGCCTTCACGCCGACGAGCTGCTCCTCGAAGCCCGGGATGAACGAGCCGGAGCCCAGCACAAGCGGATAGTCCTCTGCGGCACCGCCGTCAAAGGCCTCGCCATCCACTTTGCCGAGGAAGTCGATCACAACCTGATCGCCGTCCTTCGCCTTGGCGTTCTTCTTGCGGTCTTTGAAATCCTGCGCGGTTTCGGCGAGGTTCTGAAGCGCTTCGTCCACCTCGGCGTCACCCGCCTTGACCACCATTTTTTCCAGCTTCAGCGCCGACAGGTCGACCTCGGGCATCTCGGGCAGCTTTTCGTAGTTCATCTCGACCTGGATGTCGTCGCCCTCTTTCCAGTCCTCGTTGGTCATCTTGACCTCGGGCTGGAGCGCCGGGCGGTCACCCGAGTCCTCGAAATGCTTCGACATCGCGCCGTCGATGGTTTCCTGCATCGCCTCGCCCAAAAGGCGCTGGCCGAATTGCTTTTTCAGAAGCGGCATCGGCACCTTGCCTTTGCGGAAACCTTTCATCTCGATGTCCGGCTGCGCTTCTTTCAGCTTGTCATTCACCTTTGCGTCCAGTTCCTCCGCCGAAACGGTGATCGAATAGCCGCGCTTGAGGCCCTCGTTGAGGGTTTCTGTGACCTGCATGTCGTCCTTATCCATTGCATAGGGGCCGCGGAGGCGTCCGCGGCGGTCAAAATCTGCGCCCTTCTATTGAGCGCCCCCCAGCTGTGCAAGGCGGATATGCCGGTCACGGGCGTGAAAACATGAAAAAACCGGCCCCACGCGGGGCCGGCCTTTGGAATGAACTGCGCTTAGATATCTGCGAGCACACGGTCCACGGTTTTACGGACCTCGTCCTTCGATTTGCCAAGCTTCTGTTCCAGCTTGCCGATCATCTGTTCGCGATCGCCCTTGGCTTCTTCGATGTCGTCGTCAGTCAGATCACCGTAGGCTTCACGCAGGCGGCCTTTGATCTCGGTCCATTTGCCGGAAATGCGATCCTTATCCATATCTGTCTCCTTCTTCGGTGTTGAGCACGGTTGTGTCCGTGCGGGAATTGCCGCGTCCGTTGATCCTCAGGCGTCAGTCAACGCGTCGGACAGTGCGGCCTCGATATCTTCGATCGGATGGTTCGTGAGCACTTTCGGCACGTCGAGGATGACCCTGTCGGCCACCTCTTTGTGCATCTCGTTTCTGAGTTCCGAGAGGACCACGCGGCTGGCCACGATGGCCAAGGCGTCGAAAGCACCCTTGTGAGCGTAACCGTATAACCGATCCGAGAGCTCCTTCGCGAACCGTTCCTTCTCAAGCTCGTGCCAGTCGGTGTCATCAACGGCTGAGCGTTGGACGCCCGGACCGTCATTAAACCGGCCGGGCCGGTTTTCGGCCCAGTCCTGCGCTTTCGGATTGTCCTGCTCGTCTTTGCGCAGCACGTCGAGGTTCATGTCCTGTTCGTCGCCGCGGTTGACAAGAAAGAGCGCTTTCTCGCCATCTGCGATGAGCACCCATGCGCCTGCGGGCAGTCCTGGCAAACGCTTAGTCATTGTCGGCCTCGTCTTTTTCCATCGATTTGGTGACGCGTGTCGCACCTGCGGGACGCTCTGCACTGCGCTTCAGCTCATCCTGGGTGCCGACGTCGCGAGGCAGACGCCCGCCGGTGCGACCGGATTGCGCTATGGCGCCCTCGGCTCCTAGGGTCTCCTCAGTTTCCTTCCGACCATCTTTAGATCGAGCACGTTCAGGCATATTTTTTCTCCTCTGCGGTAAGTGGCGCGTGTCGGCCAAGATCGGCTTCGACAAGCGCGAGATTGCGGCGGTTGGCCTTGAAGAAGAGGTCAAAGGCATCACCGATGACAGGCACGCCACCCAAAACAAAGTCAGCCGCTGCATTCGCGCCCATCCGGATCAGCGTCCGCTTGCGAACACCGAGGCGGTAGGCTTCGACGATCATGAGAGCGGCAGGTCCAACTGTGATCAGATCACCGAGCCCCGGCACGAGGCCGAGAACCGAGTCCCAGCCGAAGCGAATGCGCGTGCCCGGAATGCGAAATTGACTGTCCAGGCGACGCGCCAATGTTTGCATACGCGCCAAGCGGCGGTCCTTTTCGGATGCAGTGAGTGGCGCAGGCATTGGGCCCCTTTCCAGCGTTCCTTGCGGCGTCGAGGCTCTGGACCTGCGTGAGCAGGCCTCGACACATGCCAAGTTAGCAGGTCAACGCAGCGGTGGCGCGGTCCGTTCCAAAGTTATGTGGTAACGCGCGGTACAGATGAGAAGCGGTTGACGGCCGTCCGCGAGCTCTCCGTCGTGAACAGATGCGGCACGGTCCGTGGACACATGAGCGCGTTTTGCAGTGCTGCCGATCATGACAAGGAGAGTCATGGTGCGGGTGAAGGGACTTGAACCCCCACGCCTTGCGGCGCCAGAACCTAAATCTGGTGCGTCTACCAATTCCGCCACACCCGCATCGAGCGCGTCTCTAGCAAACCTGCGCGACAGAGGCGAGTGGATTTTTGCCCAAGAATTTACTGGGGAGCGTCAAGAATCTTCGTACGAAGATTCTTAGGTCGCGAGGGTTGAGAAAACCTTAGGCAGCATGTCGGGGAGGTCTTCTGCGATCAGCCCCGGTCCAAATTGCAGAGCCGCCTCGCAATGGAGCCACACCGCCGCCTCAACAACGCAGAAGAGATCAGGCGAGGTCGGCATCGCCGCAAGACCAGCGATCAAACCGGCCAGAACATCCCCTGCCCCAGCGGTAGCCAGCCACGGCACAGAACGAGGTCCAGTGGCGCTGTGCACGCTCGCCCCGCCACCGGGTTGCGCGATCACCGTGTCGACGCCTTTCAGCAGGACGATGCACCCCGCGCGGTCCGCAGCGATACGCACCGCATCGACCTTGGACAGATCGCCGCGCTCGGCTTGGGACAGGTCCGGGAACAGCCGGGCGAATTCTCCTTCGTGTGGCGTCAGCACCGTGCGAGCATGGGTATCTGCAAAAAGCGTCGCCGGGTTCTCCTCGAAAGAGATCAACGCATCGGCGTCAAGCACGATAGCGGTCTCGCGCCAGGCCCGATCACCGCCGGAATGGGCCAAAGCGGCCCGAACAAATGCGCGTGTACCAGGTCCGACCCCCATTCCGGGGCCAAGACAAAGGGCCGTGACGCGATCATCCGCGATCTGGCGAAACGCGTCCGCATCGGCGCAAGGGCGCAACATGACGGCATTCAGGTGACAAGCGTTTTCCTGCAACGCGTCCGGTGGACAAAGCAGCGTCACCAATCCCGCCCCAGCGCGCAGGGCAGTTCGGGCTGCCATCCGCCCCGCGCCGCCGCGACCCGGACCACCGGACAGGACCATCACATGTCCAAAGTCGTATTTGTGCCCGCCAACCTCCTTGGCGACGCAGGACCCTGGCCAGAAGCGGGTCGGCAGCGGTTTCTGCACAAAAATCGGATCGATCAGCCGAACGCGCTCTCGGTCCGGTGGGAGCCCGATCATGCTGCGCTCGGTGGCATCTTCACCGGTCAGACCAATGTCCACCACCTCCACCGTTCCGCAAACCGCTGGCCCCATGCCGATCTTGTGGCCGAGTTTCAGGCTGTGAAAGGCGACGGTCAGATCGGCGCAATTCATTTTGGGTACGAACAAAGCGTCTTCATCTTCGTCCTTGTCCGGCTGCGGCAACATCCCTGTGTCGAGGTTCAGGCCGGATGGGCAATCGATGGCGAGACGCCGTATCTTGTGGCTACCGCGCCACTTCCGCATGACTTCCGCGTCCAAAGCGTCCGCCAAGGCATCGGGGAGCGGCCGGGTGAGACCGGTGCCGAACACCGCATCCACGAAGAGGTCCGGTTTTCCGCAGGCGCGCATCGCGTCGTGGTCCAGCGGTGTCACGGTACCCTGCTCTGTCCACAGGTCATGATTGATCTTGGCGTCTGGTGGCAGCTTTTCCGCATCTCCGAATAGAAAAACGTCTATGTCCCAGCCTCGGTCTTTCAACCGCCGCGCGATGACGAAACCGTCGCCGCCATTGTTGCCCGGGCCGCAGAGGATCATGGCGCGATGTGCGCCCGTGGCCAGCTCGGGCCACCGCGCCAGCGCCGCCGCAACAGCGCCCCGCCCTGCCCGCTCCATCAGCTGCAATCCGGTGACCACCCCCGAGTCGATTTCGGCCAGTTCAATCGCGCGCATCTGCGCCGAGGTGAGCAATTCCGTCACTCAAAACACTCCCATAGATTCAATTTTGCCCTAAATTAAGGCAAACTGCATAATTTTTAGGCAACTCGTTTCAATCCACCAAACCGCCCCGGTTCTGTGCAGTCTAGTCGATTGTCGCCCTCGAACAGAAGTGGTCTCACCACCTCACTGCTGGAGCGAGGGACCTGCCATGAAAAAAATCGAAGCGATCATCAAGCCATTCAAACTTGATGAAGTCAAAGAAGCGCTGCAAGACGCAGGCATTCAGGGTCTCAGCGTTGTGGAAGTGAAAGGCTTTGGTCGCCAGAAAGGCCACACAGAGCTCTACCGCGGAGCCGAATATGTCGTTGATTTTCTGCCCAAAGTGAAAATCGAAGTGGTGCTCGACGACGATCAGGTCGACGGCGCTATCGCAGCGATCGTCGACGCAGCCAAGACCGACAAGATCGGCGACGGCAAAATCTTCGTCTCCCCCGTGGAGCAGGCCATCCGCATCCGCACCGGTGAGACCGGGTCCGACGCAATCTGACCCGACATCTATCACACAATTATACACTATCAGTGAAAGGGAACGAGAGAATGAGCACTGAAGCGCTTCTCAAAATGATTAAGGACGAAGATGTCGCTTACGTGGACATCCGGTTCACCGATCCACGTGGCAAACTCCAGCACGTGACGGTGATGGCCGACCAGGTGGACGAGGATTTCCTCGACGAAGGGTTCATGTTCGACGGCTCCTCCATTGCGGGTTGGAAGTCCATTGAAGCGTCCGACATGAAGCTCATGCCCGACACTGAGAGTGCCTATCTCGATCCGTTCTATGCCGAAAAGACCGTCTGCGTGCACTGCTCGGTTGTCGAGCCGGACACCGGCGAGGCCTACGAGCGCGACCCCCGTGGTACCGCCGAAAAGGCCGAAGCGTATCTGAAGTCCTCCGGCATCGGTGACGTCGCCTATTTTGGCCCGGAAGCGGAATTCTTCCTGTTCGACGACGTGCGCTTCTCGAACTCGATCAACAAGGTGTCCTACGAAGTCGACGCGCTGGACGCGTCCTGGAACACAGACACCGAATACGAAATGGGCAACACGGGCCACCGTCCGGGCGTCAAGGGCGGCTACTTCCCCGTGAACCCGATCGACGACGGTCAGGACATTCGCTCTGAGATGCTGTCCACGATGAAGCGTCTGGGCATGAAGGTCGACAAGCACCACCACGAGGTGGCGTCGTGCCAGCACGAGCTGGGCCTGATCTTCGACAGCCTGACCAAGCAGGCGGACGAGCTCCAGAAATACAAGTACGTCATCCACAATGTGGCACAGGCCTACGGCAAGTCGGCGACCTTCATGCCGAAGCCGATCTACGGCGACAACGGCACCGGCATGCACTGCAACATGTCGATCTGGAAAGACGGTAAGCCGCTCTTTGCGGGCGACAAGTACGCGGACCTGTCGCAGGAGGCTCTTTACTTCATCGGCGGCATCCTGAAGCACGCGAAAACGCTGAACGCCTTCACCAACCCGTCGACCAACTCTTACAAGCGACTGATCCCGGGCTTCGAAGCGCCAGTTCTGCGTGCCTATTCCGCGCGTAACCGGTCTGGCTGTGTCCGTATTCCGTGGACCGAAAGCCCGAAGGCCAAGCGCGTCGAGGCCCGCTTCCCCGATCCGTCGGCGAACCCGTATCTCTGCTTCGCGGCACTCCTGATGGCCGGTCTCGACGGCATCAAGAACAAGATCGATCCGGGCGAAGCCATGGACAAGAACCTCTACGATCTGCCGGCGGAAGAACTGGAAAGCATTCCGACCGTCTGTGGGTCGCTGCGCGAAGCGATCGACTGCCTGAAGGCCGATCACGACTTCCTGCTGGCTGGCGACGTGTTCACCAAGGACCAGATCGACGGCTATATCGAGCTGAAGATGGAAGAGATCGAACTCTACGAGCACACGCCGCACCCCGTCGAGTTCGGCATGTACTACAGCTGCTAATCCAGCACGGCGATCGCTGACGCCGAGAGAGACAAAAGGGCACCCCGACGGGTGCCCTTTTTTTGCTGCAAAGTGCCGTGCCGTATCCCGCAGCCGTCACGGCCCACAAATCGCCATTGTTGTGTCCATCGCGCGCCGCATCCGTTTGCGAGTCAGAAGCATCGCCTGGAACTTGGGCGTCGGTTGTAAGACACGAGCCACGGGATAGACCGATGAACGCTGATTTCGAACGTCGCATCGCGCGCCTTCAAGCAAAGGCCGAAGCAGAGATCCCGCAACCGGTCGCTGCGTCGAGGCGCCAGAGCGACATGCCGCGCGAATCAAGCGAAGCTCCCAAGCGAAATCTGCTCAAAGCGGTGGCTTTGGGGGCGTTCCTGATCATTCTGATCCCAACCCTGGCCATTCTCGGGACGATTTTTTTCTCGGAGAACGGTGACACGCTTTTGCAGATCATCGCGCATCTGGCATCGTGATCGCTGCGTCAACGGTCCGATTTTTGCCGCAAAGGCAACCCTGAATTATATTTAATTTCAAACAGTTAATGACCTGGCGCGAGCCTGAGGACGCATCGACTTTTGTGACAAACGGCCTTCCCCTGACCCGAAACTCCGCACGAGTTCGTCAAAAAAAGCACCAAGTTTACGTTTCCGTCAAATTGTCACCCGATTTCGAACACATTCTCACAGCAGAAGGTATTACGAAATAGTTAATCTGCACCTGAGAGGTTGTGAAATGTCTCGACAAGAAGTCACTGCAATCAGTCTGGTCACGCCGAAGACCCGCGATCATGTTGTTCGGTCCCTTATTCCCAATGTCGGTCGCGCCCTGGCCAGCCAGCGCGCCACCTATCACCGTCTGCCGCTGACCGGTGACAGCATCGACTGGGTCGTGAACGGCTCGGATGAGCTGACCGTGGCGCTTGATGATAGCAAGGATGACTGTGTGATCCTTGTTGCATCGCGCGGTGCAGAGACAGAAGACTGCACAACCCGCCTTGCCAATGTCGCCGCTGATCTGTGCCGTGATTTCGACGCCCACACAGTATTCTTGAACGGCGCGCAACAGCCAATTCCGGCAGCCGACTTCATCAACGCGGGCGACGCCGCGCAGGCTCGTGGTGCCAATCGCAGCCGGATCATTCCGCGCAAGGTACGCGTTGCCACCTCTCGTCGCCGCGAAGAGCGTGCGCGTCTGGCCAAGCAGGACAATCTGACGATGGCCGCGATGCGTTCACATTTGCTGAAGGCAAACTCAGAAGAATTCGAGCACCTTGAACTGGAAGAGCGTCGCGCGAAATCTGCGCCGCTGCGCCTGTCGGCATGGGCGATGTCGTTCTCGACCGCGTTGATCGCCGCACCGCTGGCGATCCCTTTGCTGGTTCACAATCTGGTGCGCGGTGAAGATGTGAAATCCGGTGCGATGGCACTTGGTGTGGCCGGGCTTTACGCCGCTTTGGCCCATACGGGCATGGCGCCTGGTCTGACCGAGCTTCTCTAGAACTCGTTTCGGATGCTGCGGAATGGCGGCCGTTCCTCGCGGAGCGGCCGTCAAGCGCTTGCCGATCACACGATATTTGCTAACGTCTGCCCCAACTGTTTTCGAGTTGGAGTGTTTCATTATGCGTCGCCTGATCGCTGCCGCCTGCCTTGTCGCCTGCACCACCCTGCCCGCTGCGGCGGCCCAGTGCATCACCAGCAAAAATGCCTTCAGCCAGTACAAGCAGACGCTGGCACGACAGGCATCTGCGGCGGGGGTCGGGCAACGCGGATTGTCGGCGCTGCAGAACGCCCAGTTGTCGAACATCACCTGGCGATTTGAATCGAACCCCAGTAACCAGACCGGGACATTGCAGGGCGACCCAGCGCGTTTCCTGGCGAAGCGGTCCGGCAGTTCGGCGGACGCCTTCATCAACCAGACCCGCCGCAAGATCGCGAACAATCCGAACACCTTCGCCGCGTTGGAGCGCAATTTCGGCGTTCCGGCCTCCATCCTTGCGACGATCTGGGGATTGGAAACCAGCTGGGGCGGATATCTTGGTGGCACGTCGGTCGTGGACGGGGCGGTCACGCTGTCCTCCTACTGCCGACGCCATCCCCGGTTCGAGCCGCACGCCATTGCGGCGTTGCAGATGGTGGATCAGGGGATCCTCTCACCTTCGACCAAGGGTGGACCCTCGGGTGAGTTGGGGCATATGCAATTCCTTGCCGGGAACTGGATGCGCTACCGCGTCGACGGCAATGGCGACGGCCGGGCAGACCCGTATAACGCGGTCGATGCGCTGGCGACGGCAGCGAACATGCTGCGCCAGAACGGCTGGCAGGCGGGGCAACCCTACGGCGAAGGGACGCGCAATTTCAACGTGTTGTCGGTCTGGAATGACAGCGGCAACTACTTGCGAGCCATCGTCTATTCCGCTCAGCGCGCGGGCAGCTGATCCGCAGGTGCAAACGCAGTCGCAACGGCCGCGCGTGGGATGACGAACGTGTGGATGGTGAAAAGCACGCCGCCGCTTTTCGGCAAGCGCCAGATCACCTGCCGTTCGCTCCGCAAGTAGGGGGCCGAGGTCTTGTCAGTCAGCTCGCGAGGGGTGTCGGACGAGCGCGGCTGGTGCAACTCCGGATCCGCGTACCAAAGTGCGTTGAACCGCCAGATCGCACGACCCGGCCGCACACCGTCGAACAGGCGTTGCACCCGTCGCGCGAGTTGGGCGTCGTAGTCTGGCACGGGCATGTGGATATGCGTTAGCGGATGTCCGATCTTTTCTGACAATCGCCAACTGGCCGGAAAACACAGCACCGCGCCGGTCAGGACGTGTTCATCGCCGCGCTTTTCCAAAAGGCAGACGTCTTCCTGCAGGATACGGCCCAACGTACGAAACGGCTCCGCGCGGTCGATGGGAACTGAGCGGCCATCGGGGCAAAGCACGGTGTCCTCCGCAATGCGGAATCCACTGGGCAAATGTGCGAGAACCTCGCTTAGCATCTCGCCCAGCGCCGCCTGTGACGGGGCATCCGTCGCCAAAACGTCATCTGCGCGCGTCGCCAAAAACGCTTCGCGATGCGCCATCTGGCCCGCGTAGGCGTCATCCACGATGAACCACGGATCGTCGCCGATCGGCGCAACGCCGGGCAGCGGACGCGGCGCAAAGACGTCGTACGGAAGAGCGGTCTGAAAGATCATGAAGTCGGCTTAGCAAGCTTTCCGGGTCAGCGAAACCGCAGGTCATCGCGATGCAGCGCCGCGCCATCGAGTAGCTTTCAGCGAGGTTTGATTGCGGGCGTGCAAACGGGAGGCAAACGGGTTTCTGGTGCGATGCACAGAAAACGGGCGCTTTTGATCATGCGCCGTGTCGCAAACTGGCATGAGCGCGGGCGCGGCACAGGTCAATTTGCAGGTCAGGCCTTGGAAGTCCTGCCCATGAACACGCATTTCCGCGACACGCGCAAAATCGACCCTAACCGCGGGGCGGTGACCGGCGACAACACCCCGAACGATCAGGACCGGATCGAGATCGGACCCACCCAACTTGCTTACGCGGAATGGGCGGCGGCGGGATTGGACCTTCCCGATCTGCAAGAGATGCGCCGCTACCGGTGGTCTCGATTGACGCAGCACATCGTGGACCGGGGGTATGGGGGGCTTTTACTGTTCGATCCGTTGAACATCCGCTACGCGACCGACAGCACCAACATGCAGCTCTGGAACACGCACAACCCGTTCCGCGCGGTCCTGCTCTGTGCCGATGGTTACATGGTGATGTGGGATTACAAGAACTCGCCTTTCCTGAGCAGTTTCAATCCCTTGGTCCGCGAACAACGCTCTGGCGCGTCGATGTTCTATTTCGCGAACGGCGACCGCAGTGATCTTGCTGCAGAGGCGTTTGTCGGAGAGATCGCAGATCTGATCCGGGACCACGGTGGCGGCAACAGGCGACTGGCCGTCGACAAGATCATGATCGCCGGATACCGCGCACTGACATCGGTCGGGTTCGAGGTGATGGAAGGCGAAGAGGTCACCGAGAAGGCCCGCGCGGTCAAGTGCCCGGACGAGATCAAGGCGATGCGCTGTGCGTCCCACGCCTGCGAAGCGGCGATGGTCGAGATGGAGCGCTTTGCGCGGCGCGAGGTGCCGCAAGGGCAGACTTCGGAAGACGACATCTGGGCCGTCCTGCACGCGGAAAACATCAAGCGCGGCGGCGAATGGATCGAGACGCGATTGCTGACATCTGGCCCGCGCACCAACCCGTGGTTCCAGGAATGCGGTGGCCGGATCGTGCAGAACAACGAAATCGTGGCCTTCGACACAGACTTGGTCGGCAGCTATGGCATTTGCGTTGATATCAGCCGGACGTGGTGGATCGGAGATCAGCGGCCGCGCCCCGACATGATCGACGCGATGAAACACGGGGTCGACCATATCATGTCCAATATGGAGATGCTGAAGCCCGGCGTCATGATCCCCGAACTGACCGCAAACACACATGTGCTGCGGCCAGAGTTCCAAAAAGGCAAATACAGCTGCCTTATGCACGGGGTTGGTCTGTGTGACGAATGGCCTTTGGTCGCCTATCCTGATCAAGCGGTGCCGGGGGCGTTCGATTACCCGCTTGAGGCTGGAATGACACTCTGCGTCGAGGCCTTGATCAGCCCCGAAGGCGGTGACTTTTCGATCAAGCTTGAGGATCAGGTTCTGGTCACCGAAGACGGGTTCGAAAACCTCACCAAATACCCGTTCGATCCGGCGTTGATGGGTGAATGAGTTTCATTCGAAAACAACGACTTCTGCCAGCACCCCGCTGTGATCGGACCCGGCCAGTGCACGCGGGCCGGCGCGGCCTCCTCCGGGGGCGAAGACATGGTCGATGGGCAACGGCGCTCCGGCCTTGCGCAGCGTGGGGAATAAAGGACCGGCGCGTGCGGTATCGGTGGTGACTGCGATCTGGCGCAGGGCATGAGACCACGGCACCATGTTGAAATCGCCGGCAAGAACCACCGGGTCGTCAAGCGTGGCCAGCACCGGCAGAACCACCTCCAACTGATCTGCCTGCCCATGCGGCCAAGGCCAGAACGCATGCAGGCTGAACGCCCAGAATGTGCCATCGGGAGAGGTGACACGCAGCCCGACCAGTCCCTGATTTTCCACGCAGATCTCACCCTCGACCGGCCAGCGCGACAGGACCGCGACACGCGCCCAGGTGGTCAGCGCACAGCTTGCCTGATGGGGATAGGCGTCGCGCAGCTGCTGGACGAGCGGCGCATTGCGCGAGGTGAGTTCCTGCAAGGCGATGACATCCGGGTTTGCCGCGACAATGTCGGCATAAAGCGCGTCGACCTGATTGTTCTCGAACAGCAGGTTCTTCTGATACACGACAACCGACCCCGGCGGATGCGCCGTATATTTCTGCGCCACGATCTGCCCCATGGCCCCAAGGCACAACACCGCCACGCTCCATCGCAACGCAGCAGGCCACGGCGACCAGATCACGACCAAAGCAAGCAGCGCCGCGATGGGCAGACGGAACACAGCGAAACTGTCTCCGGCCGGGTGCACAGCCCCCAGAAACCCGCCCACAAACGCGGCTGTCAGCGCCAGTGCAACAAAGATCACCAGCACCTGCCCTGCTCTCACCATCCTGTGACGCCTCCGACACATTGCTTGCTAAAGGGCCACACTGCCCACACTGTCTACCACACCGAAACCGCCAAAAGGGCCGCCTAGCCCGGCCCTGAAGGACCAAGACCATGACGACCGAACGCATCACATTCCCAGGCCATTCCGGCGACACACTGTCGGCGCGGCTCGACCTGCCCGAGGGGCCGCACCTGGCCACTGCCCTTTTTGCGCATTGCTTCACCTGTTCCAAGGACATTCCGGCGGCGCGGCGGATCGCTGCGCGATTGTCGGCCATGGGGATCGCGGTGCTGCGGTTCGATTTCACCGGTCTCGGCCATTCCAAAGGCGAGTTTTCAAACACCACGTTCACCTCGAATGTCGGGGATTTGCACGCAGCCGCCGCCTATTTGCGGGATCGCAACATGGCGCCGTCCATGCTGATCGGTCACTCCCTTGGTGGCGCGGCGGTGTTACGCGCCGCCGGGGATATGGAGGGCATCAAGGCGGTCGTGACTATTGGCGCCCCTTTCGATCCAGAACATGTGACGCATAATTTTGCGGATGCGCTGGAAGACATCGACCAGAAGGGCCAGGCCGAAGTCGATCTTGGCGGGCGTCCGTTCACAATCGGCAAGGCCTTTGTGCAGGACGTGAAAGCGCAGGCTCTGGCCCCGATCATTGGCAATCTGAAAGCGGCTTTGCTGGTCATGCACGCGCCGCGCGACGCCGTGGTGGGCATTGAAAACGCAACGAATATCTTCGTCGCCGCAAAACATCCCAAGAGTTTCGTCACGCTGGACGACGCAGATCACCTCGTGACCCGGGCAGAGGACGCGGAATACGCGGCGGATGTGATTTCGGCCTGGGTGGGGCGCTATCTGGGCCTGACCCCGCCCGCCCCGCCTGTGGGCGCGCCCGAAGGTGTGGTGCGCGTGTCCGAAGCGGATGTGAACGGGTTTCTGCAGGATGTGCAGTCCGGCCCGCATCACCTTCTGTCGGACGAACCGCTGGCCTATGGCGGCACCAATCGCGGGGTGTCGCCCTATGGTCTGCTGGCCGCCGGACTTGGTGCATGCACGTCGATGACGTTGCGCATGTACGCGCGGCGTAAGGGCTGGCCGATGACGCATGTTTCGGTCGATGTGAGCCACGACAAGGTCCACGCGCAGGATGCGGGCACGCAGACGGACGAGAATATCGACCTGTTCCGGCGACGCATCGCCGTCAGCGGTGATCTGGACGCCGAGCAACGGAAAAAGCTGCTTGAGATCGCCGATAAATGCCCGGTTCACAGGACGTTGGAAGCCTCTTCCCGGGTAGAGACAGAGCTGGTCTGACGCAGGTCTGCACGCGTCTTGGCGTATCACGCGACTGCGGTTCATCGGTTGCTTCATAATCGTGTTGAGAATTATGAATTTGTCTCAATACCCGCGCTGTGTCAGTGAAGATCACATCTTCCCTCTCATTACGGCGCGCCATGACCCAAGTTTTGCAAGACCTTCTGTCCAAACGTGACTGGCTTCTGGCCGATGGGGCCACGGGCACCAACCTGTTTAACATGGGGCTTGCCAGCGGTGATGCGCCGGAGCTTTGGAACGAGACCGAACAAAACAAAATCCGCGCGCTCTATGCCGGGGCGGTGGACGCGGGCAGCGATCTTTTCCTGACCAACACCTTCGGGTCCAACGCGTCGCGTCTCAGGTTGCACGATGCCGGTCACCGCGCGCATGAGCTGTCGCGTCTGGGGGCAGAACTGGCGCGCGAAGTTGCCGATGCGGCGGGACGTCCCGTTGTCGTGGCCGGGTCCGTGGGACCGACCGGAGAGATCATGCAGCCCGTTGGCACGCTGTCACACGCGAATGCGGTCGAGATGTTTCACGAACAGGCAGAGGGGCTGAAGGCTGGCGGGGCCGATGTGCTCTGGGTAGAGACCATCAGCGCACCGGAAGAGTATCGCGCGGCGGCAGAGGCCTTTGCGCTGGCGGACATGCCGTGGTGCGGGACCATGAGTTTCGACACCGCAGGTCGCACGATGATGGGCGTGACCTCGTCCGCGATGGTGGAACTGGTCGACAGCCTGCCCAACCCGCCCGTCGCCTTCGGCGCGAATTGCGGGACCGGTGCATCCGATCTTTTGCGCACGGTACTTGGGTTTACCGCCACCGGCACAGAGCGGGCGATCATCGCAAAAGGCAATGCGGGCATACCGAAATATGTGGACGGGCACATTCATTATGACGGCACGCCGGACCTGATGGCGCGCTATGCGGTGCTGGCCCGCGACGCAGGTGCGCGGATCATTGGGGGCTGCTGTGGAACCATGCCGGAACACTTGAAAGCCATGCGTGAAGCGCTTGAAACAGAGCCCAAATCCAGCGCGCCTACTCTGGACCTGATCGTGTCGGAGATCGGGCCTTTCAGCTCGGACAATGACGGCACCGGCGACCAGAGCGGAGCGCCAAAACGCGAACGCCGCGGGCGGCGCCGTGCGTGATCGCTTCCGATTGACGTCATGTGTTCCGACCCGGGCCCAGCCATGCGGGAATACGAAGTGACTTCGCCCCTGCCCGCACTGCCGAACGCGCGCCCGGATTGGATCGGTCTTGAAGTGACCTCGGCCCACGCCGCTATCGCGCCGCGCTCAGCCGCCGCCACGTGCTCGACTTTTTCCAAGTCGACGAGGCGAGACCCTTCAAAGGGTCTCTACGACACCTCAGAACAGCGACAGTTGATCGCCCAGTGCGGGCGGTGGCGCGAAGCGCGTGCAATCAGGCATGGGCAGGGTTTGATCCAGACCAAGGCGTTTTCGGGCCTTCGTGAACCGGTGCGCAATCAATTGGGCAAATGCCCCCTCGCCTCGCGTGCGTTTGAACCACTCTGCACTGTAGACCTTCCCGCCGTGCATCTCGCGCAGTTTCGACATCACACGCGACTTTCGGTCGGGATAATGGGCGTCCATCCACTCCTCCCAAAGCGGCGCAACCTCGTGCGGAAGGCGCAGCATCGCCCAGGTCGCGGCAACCGACCCGGCGTCGCGCGCTGTTTCAAGGATCGCCTCGATTTCGGGATCGGTCAGCCCGGGCACGACGGGAGAGACCATCACACGGACCGGAATGCCCGCGTCGGTCAGCTTGCGGATCGTCGCCAACCGCCGCTTCGGGCTTGGCACGCGCGGCTCCATCCGGCGGTTCAAGTCGGCGTCCAGTGTCGTGATCGTGATGCCGACACGCACCAGATTTTGCGCGGCCATCTCGGACAGGATATCGAGATCGCGCTCGATCAGCGTGCCTTTGGTGGCAATCATCACCGGGTGGCGAAAGTCACTGAGTACCTGCAGGCAGGCACGCATGATCCCGCGATCCCGTTCAATCGGCTGGTACGGGTCGGTGTTCGTCCCGATGGCGATCGGCGCGACCTTGTAGCGCCGCCGCCGCAATTCATGCGCCAAAAGCGCCGGGGCATCGGGGCGGGCCACCAGCTTCGTCTCGAAATCCAGCCCCGGCGACAGACCAAGCCAGGCATGGGTTGGGCGGGCAAAGCAGTAGATGCAGCCGTGCTCACACCCCCGGTACGGGTTGATCGTCCGGTCAAAGGACAGGTCCGGCGAGTTCACGTAGTTGATCAGGCTGCGCGGGCGTTCTTCACTGACCTCGGTGCGCAGGGTGCCCAGCTCTTCGGGGATGTCCCATCCATCACCCTCATCGACGTGCCGAAGACGTTCGAACCGGCCATTGTCCCGGCTCAATGCACCGCGCCCGCGACGGACGTCGGCATCGACTGTACGTTCAGACCGTGCCATGACCGCGATGTAGAACACATTAGGAACATCGACAAGAGCGAGCGTCGAGGCGGCCTGGCATCCAGGGGTTTCGTCGGTAGAGCGCGTGGCAATGTCGGAATTCTGCAACTGAGATCGCAAGAAAACCTCAAATAGTCGAAAAGAAACGCGCCCAGCCACGTGGCCGGGACCTGGAGTGACTCATATGGCTGACGAAGAAGACGATATCGTTCTGTCGGAATTGGATGACGATGAACTTGTCGAACAGATGTTCGACGACCTTTATGACGGTCTCAAGGAAGAGATTGAGGAAGGGGTCAACATCCTGCTGGAGCGTGGTTGGCAGCCATATGACATCCTGACCAAAGCGCTTGTCGGTGGGATGACCATCGTCGGAAAGGATTTCCGCGATGGCATCCTCTTCGTACCCGAGGTGCTTCTGGCGGCGAACGCGATGAAGGGCGGCATGGCCATCCTGAAGCCTCTTCTGGTCGAAACCGGCGCGCCCCGTGTGGGCAAGATGGTGATCGGCACCGTGAAGGGTGACATCCACGATATCGGCAAGAACCTCGTCTCGATGATGATGGAAGGCGCCGGGTTCGAGGTGGTGGACCTGGGGATCAACAACCCGGTGGAAAGCTACCTTGAAGCGCTCGAAACCGAAGCGCCCGACATCCTTGGCATGTCCGCGCTTTTGACCACGACGATGCCGTATATGAAGGTCGTCATCGACACGCTGGTCGAGAAAGGCCTGCGCGACGACTACATCGTTCTCGTGGGCGGTGCGCCGCTGAACGAAGAGTTCGGTAAGGCCATCGGCGCCGACGCCTATTGCCGGGATGCAGCGGTAGCGGTCGAGACGGCCAAAACCTTCGTCGCACGCAAACACAATCAGCTTGCCGCTGGGTAAGCATGCGCATTTTGACGCTTTTTGGGCCTCGCTTTCCGGCGAGGCCTTTTCTTATGCATGAAACTGCCCCATATTTTAAGGACAAAGGAGGGCAGCATGCCAGTGACCACCTTCGTTACCATGATTTTGGCCGTCTTTATGGCATCCGGTCTGACCGTCTGGGCGGTTGCAGAATTCGGACTTCTCAAGGTGCTTCCGGCTTTGATCGCGCTCGCTCTGCTCGCACGGTGGGGCATGGCGCATGTGCCCGGCGATGACGAGCCTGCCTGACGACACCACGCTGAGAACCGAAGGATTGGATGCCCGCGGCAGTGGGCGTGTGCTTGTTATTGGCTGCGGCGCGATTGCCCGCGAAATCCTTGCCATCCGGGACCGGAACGGCTGGTCGCATCTTGATCTGACCTGTCTGCCCGCGATCCTCCACAATCACCCCGAGCGCATCACCGATGCCGTGCGCACGGCGGTGACTGCGCACCGGGCAGATTACGAGACGATCTTCGTAGCCTATGCCGATTGCGGCACTGGCGGCCAGTTGGAGGCGGCCTGTGCGGAGATCGGTGTCGAGATGATCGCCGGGCCGCATTGCTACAGTTTTTTCGAAGGCAACGAGGTTTTCGCGGCGCGGGACGAGATAACGGCGTTCTACCTTACCGATTTCCTGGTGCGTCAGTTCGATGCGTTTGTGTGGAAGCCGCTGGGCCTCGACCGCCATCCCGATCTGCGAGACATGTATTTCGCGCATTACGACCGATTGGTGTATCAGGCGCAGACCGACGACCCCGCTTTGACCGACAAGGCAAAGCGCTGCGCAGAGCGTCTTGGCCTGCCATTTGAGCGGCGGATGACCGGGTACGGCGATCTGCAGGACACGTTGGCGCGATGGGCGCAGCGCTAGCTTACGCTACTGCGTCTGCTCCATCAGCACGGCCGACACCGGAACCATCGACACGCGCGCGGCACGGTCCTGCAGGCTCCAGAGAAGGAGCGCGGACACCGTGTCGGGTGTCAGCCGTCCCAGCATTACCGCTGACCCGTCCTGACGCGCGCGGAACGCAGCGCCATCGAGGAACCGGCGCTTGGTCCGGGCATCCTGCCCCTCCCCATCGAAATCACGCAAGACGCTGACCGTCGCGACATTTTCCCGGCGCGCGATGGCTTCGGCGGTGTTCAACCCGTTCGGCATGAACACGAGGCCGTGGCCGCTTTCGGCGGCGAAGCTCGTAATTTGCTCGGTTGTTGTGCGCGAGGACTGCAACGCGCCGGACGGAGCTTCGATCAGGGCCACAGAGTCAGGCAAAGCCGCGACCGCTCCGGCCAGAATCTGTTCCACATCCGTCGGCTGTGCACCCTCTGGCAGGTCCGCGAGGGTCGCAACCTCATAGCCAAGCGCCCGGTATGCCCGCATCCGTTCGGCCGCGCCGCTTTGCGTCGGATCAAGCGCGAAGGTGACCGGGAACGGGAAGTTTTCGAGCGTGTCCGGCCCAAGCGGCCCCGATCCGTCATCGATGAGCACGATGGACATCAGCGGCAGGTTTGGATCGGCAAGATCCACCTTGGCCGCGTAGCGCTGCAGCGGTGGAAGACTGTCATCAACCGGTGGTGTCTCTGAAGTCTCGGGCGTTGTGCCGTCAGTGACACTTGGCAATCGTGAAGCGCTTTCTCCGTCCCGTTCAATGAGAGACCCCGCCGGTCGCCCAATCGAAGGCCGCGTGAGAACTGCGGTATCGACAGACCCTTCGTCCGTCGCGTCCGGAGCCGGTGTGTCAGGGACAAGCCGACGCACCTGCGGGCGCTCGGGCGCCTCCCCGGGCGTCGTAGCCGCCGAGGCCTCGGGCTCAGACGCGTCGGGTGCATCCTGCGTCTCAGTGTCGGGTTCCGGGTCCGGCACAAGCGCCGTTTCGACCTCGGGCAAGGAGGGCACCGGCGGTTGTGCAGGTTCGGTCGATACCGACAGTCCAATCTCGCTATCCGGCGCGTCGAGCGTGGGTGCGGACGGCGGTGTTGGTGTGGCCGCGTCTGACGACGGAGTTGGCTGGGTGGCAGGTGTCTCCGGCGTTTCAGGTGTCGTCAGGGCCGCGACAGCCTCACCGGTTTCGGGCGCAGGCGTCGGGTCTTGCGCGACATTCTCTGGCGACGCATCGGCTCCCGCTGCAGGCGTGTCCAGTGCAGGCGCATCGGTTTCCGTCGTGACATCGGTTACATCCGCCGGGCGGCGTCCCGGCTCGGACGTGACGCCGGGATCGGGGGCGTCGGCTGTGTCGACCTCGGTCGGCGTCGTCTGTTCTGTGGTATCCGCCGGTTCGGCCGGTTGATCGGCATTTTCGGAAGTGATGGTTTCCGGCGTGGGTTCTGCGGTTTCCGTTGCTTCAGTCACCGCCTCGGATTCAACCAGTTCCGGCTCTTGCGTAGGCGGCGTCTGGTTCTCGCCATCGGACGCCGTCTGATCCGGCTCCGGTGTCTCTACGACTACAGCGGTGTCTTGTTCGGGTGCGGGTGGCGCGTCTACCGCTTCCGCCATCGCCTCGCGCCGCTCGGCCTCTGTGGAGTTGAGAACCGACAGCGCCCCCAGGGTTCCTACGGAAAGAACCGTGCCCCAGATGGCCCCTGAAACAAACCCTCTTGCCATGCTCTTTGCCCTCGTCTTGCCGTCTCACGCCTCTCCGGCATCATCGCTGCACCGGTTGTCGATCCGCGCCCTTGACGCGCTTTCGTCTGCCTGTGCATGTATACCGCGATTGACCCCTGCCCCACCAGCCCTGTCAGAGAAGAAACGACCATGCTGCTGCTCATCGATAACTACGACAGCTTCACATACAATTTGGTGCACTACCTGGGTGAGCTGGGCACAGACGTGAAAGTGGTGCGAAACGACGCCATCGACGTACAGGAAGCGATCGGCCTGAACCCGGCGGGCATCCTTCTGTCACCCGGACCTTGCGATCCGGACCAGGCGGGGATTTGCCTTGCTCTGACACTTGCGGCAGCGGAGACAAAAATACCCTTGATGGGCGTTTGCCTGGGCCACCAAACGCTTGGCCAGGCCTTTGGCGGCAAAGTGGTGCGCCATTCCGAAATCGTGCATGGCAAGATGGGGATCATGCATCACACCGGCAAAGGCGTTTTTGCGGGTCTGCCCTCGCCTTTCGAGGCGACGCGGTATCACTCGCTTGTGGTCGACAAGGACAGTGTACCGGAGTGTCTTGAGGTCACCGCCTGGCTTGAAGACGGCACGGTGATGGGTCTCAGCCACAAAGAGTTGCCAATGCATGGCGTGCAGTTTCATCCCGAAAGCATCGCCTCTGAGCATGGGCATGCCTTGCTGCAGAATTTCGTGAACGAACTAAAGGTACTCGCATGAGCGACGCGATGAAGCCCCTGATCTACGCCGCCTCCGAAGGGCCGTTGAGCCGCAGCCAGGCAGAACAGGCGTTTGAGATACTGTTCGCGGGTGAGGCGACACCTGCCCAGATGGGTGGTTTCCTGATGGCGCTGCGCGCGCGCGGCGAGGCGGTGTCGGAATATGCCGCCGCAGCGGCGGTGATGCGGGCCAAGTGTACGGCGGTCAAAGCCCCCGAAGGCGCCATGGATATCGTGGGCACCGGCGGCGATGGGATGGGCACGCTCAACATCTCGACCGCGACGGCATTTGTTGTGGCGGGGGCCGGGGTGCCGGTGGCCAAACACGGCAACCGGAACCTGTCGTCCAAATCCGGCGCGGCGGACGCGCTGACCGAGATGGGCGTGAACGTGATGGTCGGACCAGAGGTGGTGGAACGTGCCATCACCGAGGCCGGGATCGGTTTCATGATGGCGCCGATGCACCACCCAGCAATGAAGCACGTCATGCCGGTGCGGCAAGAGCTTGGGTCGAAGACGATCTTCAACATCCTCGGGCCACTCACCAACCCGGCGGGTGTGAAGCGGCAATTGACCGGAGCGTTTGCCATCGACCTGATTTTCCCGATGGCGGAAACCCTGAAGGAACTCGGCGCCGAGAAAGCCTGGCTGGTGCATGGCGATGATGGAACCGACGAGATCTCGATCTCGAAACCAACACAGGTCGCAGTCCTTGAGGACGGGAAAATCCGCGGCCGCGAGGTGCACCCCGAAGATGCGGGCCTGCCAGCGCATCCGTTTCGGGACATCCTGGGCGGAACACCGTCAGAGAATGCCGAAGCCTTCCGCGCCTTGCTGGACGGCACAAAGTCCGCCTATCGCGATGCCGTGCTGTTGAATGCGGCCGCGGCGTTGATCGTCGCGGACAAGGCCGACGATCTGGCCTCGGGTGTAGAGATGGCAACCGAGAGTATCGACAGCGGCGCAGCAAAAGCCCGTGTCGAAGCGCTTGCCCGGATCACGCAGGGGGCGTGACACGCGCATCTGCGATGGATGACCGGCCTATGGACTGGGGCTCTGCCCCAGACCCCGAGATATTTTTGAACCAGAGAAGCAAGGGACGCGCGCCATGTTGACGCCGCCGCCTGCTTGGAGCGATTTGCCGTTCTTCCGTGAGACGCTGCCGGACATTCAGACTGCTCTGGCCGACGACACAGGACTGGTTCTGCCGCCACCAGAGCAGGTTTTCGCGGCCTTGGAGCGAAACGCGCCAGAGGATGTGCGCGTCGTCATTCTGGGTCAGGATCCCTATCCCACACCCGGGCACGCGCATGGGCTGGCGTTTTCGGTCGATCCTCATGTCGCACCCCTGCCTCGGTCTTTGATTAATATTTTCAAAGAGTTGTCCGAGGATATTGGCCCCGCACCGCCAAATGGCGACCTGCGCTTTTGGGCGGACCAAGGGGTTCTGCTTTTGAACGATGTGCTGACGGTCCCGGTCGGCGCGGCACGCGGGCACCGGAGGCTTGGATGGCAGACGCTGGTGCCGCAGGTTCTGGACAGATTGGCAGACGCACCGCGCGCCTTCGTGCTTTGGGGGAACGACGCACGCGCGCATTCGCCCCGGCTCGATGGGCATGGTCACCTTGTCCTCGAAAGCGCTCATCCCTCGCCGCTCTCCGCGCGGCGCGGGTTTTTCGGCTCCCGCCCCTTTTCCAAGGTGAACGCGTGGCTTAAAGAACAAGGCCAACCGCCGATCAACTGGACAACGCCATGAGTGCCACCATTCTGGACAAGATCAAAGCCTACAAGCTCGAGGAGGTCGCCTCCGACAAAGCGCGCGTGCCCCTGTCAGAGGTCGAGGCAGCGGCAAAAGACGCGGGCCCGGTACGTCCGTTCGGCACGGCACTTCGCAAGGCGCAGGCGGATGGGTACGGTTTGATCGCCGAGGTCAAGAAAGCCTCTCCTTCAAAGGGTCTGATCCGTGCCGATTTCGATCCGGCAACGCTGGCACAGGCCTATGAGGCCGGTGGCGCGACATGTTTGTCAGTGCTGACAGACACGCCCAGCTTTCAGGGCGCAAAAGAGTTTCTTGTCGCGGCCCGCGCGGCGACTGCACTGCCGGCTTTGCGCAAGGATTTCATGTATGACACCTATCAGGTGGCCGAGGCGCGCAGCTTGGGCGCGGATTGCATCCTGATCATCATGGCCAGCGTGTCTGACGCGCAGGCGGCGGAACTGGAAGCGGCTGCGTTCGATTGGGGTATGGATGCGCTGATCGAGGTGCATGACCGGGCGGAACTGGATCGGGCGCTGAACTTGAAGTCGGACCTGATCGGTGTAAACAATCGTAACCTCAAGACGTTCGAAACCACTCTTGAGACAACACGTGAACTTTCCAGATACGTACCGAAAGACCGGCTTTTGATCTCGGAATCAGGGCTGTTCACCCCCGCCGATCTCGCCGACATGGCCGCATGCGGCGCGCGCAGCTTCCTGATCGGCGAAAGCCTGATGCGTCAACAGGACGTGGCGGCAGCGACACAGACGCTTCTGGCCGATCCGGTGGCGGCATGAGCGGTCTCACCCATTTCGACGCCAAGGGCGATGCGCATATGGTCGATGTGTCCGACAAGGCCGTGACATCGCGCATTGCCGTAGCGGAAGGCCACATCAAGATGGCGCGGGAAACCTTTGATATCATTTCGGAAGGCCGCGCCAAGAAAGGCGACGTGATCGGCGTCGCGCGGTTGGCCGGAATCATGGGAGCCAAGAAGACACCAGAGCTTATCCCGTTGTGCCATCCGCTTCCGATCACGAAGGTTTCGGTGGAGTTGACGCAGGACCCTGACCTGCCCGGCCTGCGTATCGAAGCGACGGTGAAAACCACCGGACAGACCGGCGTCGAGATGGAGGCTCTGACTGCGGTGTCCACCGCCGCGCTGACGGTTTACGACATGGCGAAGGCCGTCGACAAAGCCATGGAGATCGGCGGCATTCGCGTCGTGCTCAAGGACGGCGGCAAATCCGGGCGTTACGAGGCCGTATGATTTCGGTCGCCGAGGCGCTGGAGCAGCTATTCGCACTGGCATCGCCGCTTGAGGTCGAAACGGTTCCACTTTTGCAGGCCAATGGCCGCGTCCTGGCACGGGATGTTGCCGCCACACGCAACCAACCCCCGTTCGACGGCTCTGCCATGGACGGCTACGCGGTGACAGAGGCCGCGCCGGGACTGCGATTGCGGGTGATTGGCGAATCCGCTGCTGGCCACGGATTTTACCAAACGGTCAAAAACGGCGAAGCGGTCCGGATTTTTACCGGCGCACCGGTCCCGGATGGTGCGACGCGCGTCGTGATTCAAGAGGATGTCACGCGCGACGGAGACTGGATCACCCTCGGCGATGCGCTTGATGCCAGCACACATATCCGGCCCGCAGGCGGCGATTTCCGCGTTGGAGACAAAGTGCAGGCCGGCCGGGTTCTGGGGCCCAACGACATCGCCCTGCTGGCGTCGATGAACATACCCGAAGTTCCGGTTACCCGCCGTCCGGTGGTGGCCCTGATCTCGACCGGGGATGAGTTGGTGATGCCGGGAGAGTCCCCCGGCCGGGACCAGATCATCGCGTCGAACACGCTGGGGCTGCACGCCCTGATGCGCGATCTGGGGGCGGAACCGCGCCTCCTGCCCATCGCGCGGGACAATGAGGCCTCCCTGCGCACGGCGCTGGAAATGGCAGCCGCGACGGACCTGATCCTCACCATTGGCGGTGCCTCTGTCGGCGATCACGACGTGGTGGCCAACCTCGCACCGAAGCTCGGGTTGACGCAGGCCTTCTACAAGGTGGCGATGCGGCCGGGTAAACCGTTGATGGCAGGGCGCTTTGGCGATGCGATGATGATCGGCCTGCCGGGAAATCCCGTCTCTGCGATGGTGTGCGGTCATGTTTTTGTGGCCCCGGTGATCCGCGTCATGCTGGGCTTGCCCGCCCAGCCCGCGCCACGCGTCAAAGCCACGTTGGCCGAACCCCTTTCCGAGAATGGCCCGCGTGAACACTACATGCGCGCGAAACGGACCGAGGCTGGGCTTGTCGCCTTTGGCGCGCAGGACAGCTCGCTACTCAGCATCCTGAGCGATGCCGACGCCCTGATCGTGCGCCCACCGCGTGACGCGGCGCGGTCCGTGGGCGACAGAGTCGACTGCATCAATATTCGCTAAAACTTTACCTTTTCGCGCCACTCTGCCTGTGATTGTTGACACAAAACAGGAACATCCGTAGAACAAACGGTGAGGATCATGTGAGCAGAGGCGAAAAATGCTGACGAAAAAACAACTGGATTTGCTGGAATTCATCAACAAGCGCGTCGCGCGCGATGGGGTGCCGCCCAGCTTTGACGAAATGAAAGAGGCGCTGGATCTGCGGTCGAAATCGGGCATTCACCGCCTGATCACCGCGTTGGAAGAGCGCGGTTTCATCCGACGTCTGGCGCATCGCGCACGGGCCATCGAAATCGTGAAGCTTCCCGATACGCTCGCGGCCAAGCAACCGGGGTTCAACCCCGTGGTCATCGACGGCGATCTGCCGGATCAGCCAGCGCCCGCGAACGCGGTGGACATTGAAACCACCGATGCCGTGGGTCTTGACCTGATGGGCCGCATCGCCGCCGGTGTTCCCATTCAGGAAATCAACGATGTCCCGCCGAAGGTGACGGTGCCTGGAACCATGCTCAGCGGCAGCGGAAAGCACTACGCGCTTGAGGTCAAAGGCGATTCCATGATCGACGCCGGGATCAACGACGGCGATGTCGTGGTCATTCGCGAAAGCTCGTCCGCCGACAATGGCGATATCGTCGTGGCGCAGGTCGAGGGCTATGAGGCGACGCTCAAGCGGTACAAGCGCAAGGGCGAGAGCATCATCCTCGAAGCGGCAAATCCGGCTTATGAGCCGCGTATTCTACCAGTCGGCGATGTGAAGGTGCAGGGTCGGTTGGTGGGTCTTATTCGCACTTACTGACCTCTGCGCACAGTCGCATCGTTCCACAGGCGCGCGCCGGATCGGTCGCGCGCCGTTTCTATGTGATACCCGCCATCGGCGTCGACCCTGATGGCCAGACTGCCCGTCTGCTTCAGGTCGTCCGGCGCGAAGACCAGACAGGGCAGCGTGTTGGTGTCCATCGGCAAGTCAGAACTCGCGATCAGGACCTGCCGCGTTGTGCATCCGTCGAATTGGGCGGCGGCTTTCTTGCCGTGCACATGTCGAATACTCTCGGGCGGCGCGCGGTCCCAAAGCGAGGCGGCGAAAGCCTGATCCCTGCCCTGTCCGTCATTTTCCAGCCAGACACCCGCGATGAACCCGGACCCCTTTGCGCGGGACACCGCGCGTCCATCCGGCGTCATGACACCGACCAGCGTGCCGCCTTCTGCCACGAGAATGTCGGGGCGGTCCGACGCGCCCCAAAGCGCAACGGCGACGCCACACGCCACCAAGCCTCCCCATCGCGCACGACCTTTCCACAGGATCACCCAAAGCGCCCCGAGTGCAATCAGGGGCAAAACCGCAGGATCGGGCGTCACGACGGGACGCACCGCATATGTCCAATCATCGAGGGTCTGGGCGACGGCGAGGATCCACTCCAGCCCAAGCCCCATGAGTGTAAGGCCGATCTGTTCCAGGCCGACCGGTATCGCCGCCACAGCAAAAACCGCTGACGGGATCACCAGAACACCCATCAGGGGCACCGTGGCAAGATTGGCGATCAGCCCGTATTGCGCGATCTGGTTGAAATGCGCCATCGCGAACGGGGCCGTGGCGGCACCGGCGACCGCAGAGGACAGGATGACAGAAGCCACGTTGCGGGCCAGCTTGTGCCGTGGGAGCTCTGCCGGGCCATCCCGGAGCGCACCGAAGACAGCCACCAACGCGGTTGTCGCGGCGAAGGACATCTGGAAACCGGGGCCAAGCACCGCTTCGGGGCGCAGCACCAGCACGACCAGCGCCGCCAATGCCACCGCGCGGAGAGATATCGCGCGGCGGTCGCACATCACGGCGAGTAACATGACGGACACCATGACGAAGGCCCGCTCTGTCGCCACATTGCCTCCGGACAGGGCAAGATAGATGGCGGCGACGCAAAGCGCCCCTGCCGCTGCGATCTTCTTGATAGGCCAGCGCAGGCCGACGGGGGAAATCAGCAGTGCAAGACGGAGCGTGGCGAACACGAACGCGCTGACAAGTCCCATGTGCAGACCCGAGATCGCAAGAAGATGGGCGAGGTTGGTGTCACGCAGGGCTTGCAGGATGTCCTTGGGAATGGCGCTGCGGTCGCCGGTGATGATGGCCGTCGCAACGCCCCCTGTTTCGCCGGGCAGCGCGGTCTGTATGCGTTGCGACAGCGCCATGCGCGTGCGAAACAGCGTTTGCCCGTGCCCCGCCTCCTCCCACAAGACCAAAGGCACCCGAGTATAGCCAACCGCGCCAAGCCGCAGGAACCAGGCGTGGCGGCGGAAGTCGAACCCGCCCGGTTCGACAGCACCGCCCGGCGGGCCGAGATGACCTGTTGTCATGACGATCATCCCGGGCTCCGGGGCCATCCCCGGCGTCTTGCTGTGCAGCGACAACCGCACGCGGGTTGGCGTTTGCGCGGCATTCACGTCCGTCAGCCAAACCTGATCGAGTGTGACCCGCAAGGCATCCGACGCGGATCGGTCCAGCGCCACAACGCGGCCGGTGATCGGCCCGTAGTAGCGCCAATCGAGCACCGGACCGGCCACCAAATGCGCGCGCACCCCGGCAAGCGAGAATCCGAGCGCCACCATGGCAACCGCGCAAAGAAGGGGCGCACCCACAGATGCGCTGCGCCAGTAAAGCACAAGCGCGATCAGCCCCGCCGCACCGCTTGCGCCCAGCAACTGCCATGAGGGTTCGAACAGCAGGCTGAAATAGAGGCAAATCCCGATGCCGAGGAAGACAGGCACCCACGGAAACAGCGCCCCACGTTGCGCGAGCAATGCATCGGTCAGCAAAGACCAGACCCGCGCCATGCTTGCCCCCGTCCAAGGTGCTGGTTAAGAGACCGGTAAGATATCTCCCTCATGGTGAATGAAAGGTAAACGCCCGCATGTCAGGCCAGATCGTCACCCGTTTTGCTCCGTCGCCCACCGGTTTCCTGCATATCGGCGGGGCGCGCACGGCCTTGTTCAACTGGCTTTATGCGCGCGGGCGCGGCGGCAAGTTCCTGCTGCGGATCGAGGATACGGATAGAGCGCGGTCCACGCCGGAGGCGACAGACGCCATCCTGAAAGGCCTGGAGTGGCTGGGGCTCGACCATGATGGCGAGGTCATCAGTCAGTTCGCCCGCGCAGACCGACATGCCGAGGTGGCGCATGACTTGCTTGCCAAAGGCGCGGCTTACAAGTGCTTCTCGACCCAGGAAAAGATCGAAGCCTTCCGGGAACAGGCGCGGGCCGAAGGCCGATCCACCCTCTTCCAGAGCCCGTGGCGCGATGCGGACCCGTCAACCCATCCGGACGCACCTTTCGTCATCCGCCTGCGGACACCGCAGGACGGGACAACGGTGATCCGCGATCAGGTGCAAGGGGACGTGACCATCCGCAACGATCAGCTGGACGACATGGTGCTGCTTCGTTCTGACGGCACGCCGGTCTACATGCTGGCGGTGGTGGTCGATGACCATGACATGGGCGTCACCCATGTGATCCGCGGAGACGATCATCTGAACAACGCCGCGCGGCAGATGGGCATCTATACCGCGATGGGTTGGGATGTGCCGGTCTGGGCGCATATCCCGCTGATCCATGGGCCGGACGGCAAGAAGCTGTCCAAGCGGCACGGCGCGCTCGGGGTCGAAGAGTATCAGGTCATGGGCTACCCGGCTGCGGGCATGCGCAACTACCTCGCACGTCTTGGCTGGAGCCATGGCGACGATGAGTTTTTCACCGACGCGCAGGCGAAGGAGTGGTTCGATCTGAGCGGCATCGGCAAGTCCCCGGCCCGGTTCGACTTCAAGAAACTGGAGAATCTCAGTGGGCAACATATCGCGGCGGCGGACGATGCTGCACTGCTGCATGAATTGAAGGGTTATCTCGCTGCGGCGAAATTGCCCGCGCTGACAGACGCGCAGGAAGACGGGATGGGTCGTGCGATGTATTGCCTCAAGGAGCGGGCGCGCACCTTTCCAGAACTTATTGAAAAGGCTGAATTTGTTCTGGCTTCACGACCCATTCGACCTGACGAGAAAGCGGTGAAACAGCTTGATACGGTATCCCGTGGTATACTGGGATCGTTGACGCCGCAGCTGCAAAATGCTAGCTGGACGCGCGACGAGCTTGAAGCCGTCACATCCCGAATTGCAGAGGAGCACGGGACCAAATTCGGCAAGCTGGCCGGCCCGATGCGGGCGGCGCTGGCGGGCCGGGCTGTGACGCCGAGCGTGTTCGATATGATGCTGGTTCTGGGGCGAGAGGAAACAATCGCACGCCTGACGGATGCATCCGCCGAGGGGGGCAACTGACTTCAGATCAGTGGACCCGATTGGCGAGAGGGATAGCTGGCTTTGAACTTCCGTTCAAAGCATTGAGACGAAGGGACCACGAATGTCTGACACCTCCAAATCCGCGACGCTGACCATTGGGAATAACTCCTATGATTTGCCGATCTATTCGCCCACCGCCGGGCCGGATGTGATCGATATTCGCAAACTCTACGGCCAGGCGGGGGTGTTCACCTACGACCCTGGTTTCACATCGACCGCGGCATGCGACAGCACCATCACCTTCATTGACGGTGACAAAGGCGAGCTTCTGCACCGCGGTTATCCGATTGATCAGTTGGCGGCGAAATCGCACTACCTCGAAGTGTGCTACCTGCTGCTGTACGGCGAATTGCCATCTGCGAAGCAACTCGAAGAGTTCGAGAACACGATCACGCTGCACACGATGATCCACGAGCAGATGCACAACTTCTTCCGTGGGTTCCGTCGCGACGCGCACCCGATGGCGGTCATGGTGGGCGCTGTGGGAGCAATGGCAGCGTTCTATCACGACTCGACTGACATCAACGATCCGCGCCAACGCGAAATCGCCTCGCACCGCCTGATCGCAAAGGTGCCGACGATCGCGGCGATGGCGTACAAATACTCCATCGGCCAACCGTTCGTGTACCCGCGCAACGACCTCGATTATGCGGCCAATTTCCTGCACATGTGTTTCGCTGTTCCGGCCGAGGAATATCAGGTCGATCCGATCCTCGCCCGTGCGATGGATCGGATCTTCACCTTGCACGCCGATCACGAACAGAATGCGTCGACCTCGACCGTGCGTCTGGCCTCGTCGTCAGGGGCGAACCCGTTTGCCTGCATCGCTGCGGGTATCGCTTGTCTTTGGGGGCCTGCTCACGGCGGTGCGAACCAGGCCTGCCTCGAGATGCTCAAGGAAATCGGCACGCCAGACCGCATTCCAGAATTTATCGCTCGCGCCAAAGACAAGAACGATCCGTTCCGTTTGATGGGCTTCGGCCACCGGGTCTACAAGAACTTCGACCCACGCGCGACGGTCATGAAGCAATCGGCGGACGAGGTTCTGGACCTTCTGGGTGTAGAGAACAATCCGATCCTCGCGACCGCGAAGGAATTGGAGCAAGCCGCCCTGGCCGATCCCTATTTCGCCGAGAAGAAGCTCTTCCCGAACGTCGATTTCTATTCCGGCATCATCCTCGAAGCGATGGGCTTTCCGACGTCGATGTTCACGCCGATCTTCGCCCTGAGCCGGACCGTTGGCTGGGTGTCGCAGTGGAAAGAACAGCTCACCGACCCGCAGATGAAGATCGGCCGCCCGCGTCAGCTCTACCAGGGTGAAACCGCACGCGATTACGTGGATATCGAAAAACGCTGATCCGGCACTTGCGTGAATCACGTTGACTTTCAGGCCGCCTTCGGGCGGCCTGTTGCGTATGGGTGTGTTGAAAACAGAGCGATTGGTCCTGCGTGGACCTTCCTTGGATGACGTCGACGATTTGTTTGCCGTCTATGGCGATCCCCGGGTTATGCGCTATTGGTCCGAACCGCCGCATGCGGATCGGTCCGTCACCGAAACGATGGTGAAACGGCATATCGCTGCGTTTGATCATGCGCCGCTCTATTTCGTGATAGAACACAAAGGGCGCGCCATCGGACGTGGCGGTGTTCATGATGGGGACGAGGTCGGGTTCATCCTAGGCGCCGATTACTGGCAGCAGGGTCTGATGACCGAGGCGCTGTTCGCGATGATCGACCATTTCTTCGAAGACCTACGCTTTCCGCAACTGACCGCCGATGCGGACCCCCGCAACGCGGCTTCGGTCGCGACGCTGCAGAAGGTGGGATTTGTGCAGACGGGCGAGGCGAAGAACACGTTTTGCGTGAACGGCGAATGGTCCGACAGCGCATATTTCACGCTAAAAGCGCCACGGGAAGCGGCCTGAATTTCATCCGTGGATCAACGTCCCGGGATTGAGGCTATTGTCTCAACGACCCTCGTACTGCGCCGGACGCTTTTCCAGAAAGGCGACCACCCCCTCCTTGAAGTCCCGTGTCTTGCCGCACTGGCCTTGCAGTTTTGCCTCCAGAGCCAACTGTGCTTCCAGATCATTGTCGAAAGACCCGCGGATGGACTGCTTCACGCGTTGGTACGCTGCGGTCGGGCCTTTGGCGAGGTGCAGCGCACGCGCGCGCCAGTGGTCCGAAAAGCTGGCATCAGCCACCGCTTCCCAGATCATGCCCCAGTCGTCGGCTTGTTTCGCGGTGATCTTGTCGGCGAAAAGCGCCGCGCCCATCGCCTTTGCGAGCCCCATTTGCCGCGGCAGGTAATAGGTCCCACCGGCATCGGGGATGAGGCCGATCCGCGTGAAGGCTTGGAGGAAGAACGCCGACTCGGTCGCGATCACCACATCGGCTGCCAGGGCAAGGTTCGCCCCTGCCCCCGCCGCCGCACCGTTCACCGCGCTGATCGTCGGCACCGGGCAATCGAAAATCGCCCGCAGCATCGGCACGTATTCATCGCGCAAGGTCCGCTCCAGATCGAGGTTCGCGGCATTGGCCCGGTCGCCCAGGTCCTGGCCAGAGCAGAACGATTTGCCCGCCCCCGTCAAAACGACGACACGGGCGGTCTTGCCCGCGGTCAGGACCGCGTCGGTGATCTCTGCCCGCATCTGGGTGTTGAGCGCGTTCATCACCTCGGGCCGGTTCAACGTCACGGTCGCAATATCGTCGGTGATGTCAAATGTGATGGTGTCATAGTCCATGCCGCGCGCACTCCTTGAAACGGTTGCGCGCATCAAACACGGAAGTCGCAGGATTGGCAAAGCTGAACGCGGCGTCACGACCGCGATTGCCCGAAGGTCGAATGTGACGCATCATGTTACCATGAGTTATAAACCCGACGGCTATACTGATCTTGCCCCCTACCTCGTGATCCCTGATCCAGAGTCCGAGCTCTCGTTTTGTGAAACCGTGTTCGGGGCCGAGCGCCTGCGGGTCATTCCGGATGGCGACAGGATCATGCATGCCGAGTGCCGGATTGGCGACACGGTGCTGATGATGGGCGGGGCCGACGGTACGCCAGCGATGCTGCATCTCTACCTGCCCGACCCTGATGCCGCTTACGGCCGAGCGATCGAAGCCGGTGCAACGTCGATTGAGCCGATGTCTGAAAAAGGTGATGGCGACCGGCGTGGGGGATTCACGTCACCGAGCGGCACGCAGTGGTACGTGTCGAAACAGGTCTGAGCGGTCAGTCTTTCAGAAGCTCTTCAAGGCGCTTCTTCTCGTCCTCCGAAAGCGCCGCTTCGGTTGGTGCCACGGCACTTGCCCGTCCGCGCACATACGTGACGCCGACGCCGAGCGCGATCAGAAAGAGCGCCGGTCCCGACAGCCAGAGGATCAGGTTCCACCCATCGGTGCGGGGCTTCATCAGGACAAACTGGCCGTAACGTTCGACAAGGTAGTCGAGCACCTCGCTATCGCTGTCACCATCGACCAAACGTTCGCGCACCACGAGGCGCAATTCGCGCGCGAGGTCCGCATTGGATTCGTCGATGCTTTCGTTCTGGCAGACCACACACCGGATGCCCTTGGACAGCTCCCGCGCCCGCTCTTCAAGCGCAGGGTCGTCCAGCATCTCGTCCGGTTGAACGGCGAGTGACGGCACTGCCGCGAAAGCTATGATCAGCGACAGCAGAACCGCTTTCAGTGCCCGCATCGTCATTCTGCGGGCACGCCTTGCGGTGCGCGGACCTTCTTTTCACCAGCGGCAACGCGATAGCGACGATCCGAGAGCGACAGGAAGCCGCCAAGCGCCATGAGGATCGATCCCCCCCAGATCCAGTTGGCAAGCGGTTTGATGTAGGTGCGGATGACCCACCCGCCATCATCCTGCTGATCGCCGATCACCACGTAGATGTCGCGCAGGAACCGGTAGTCGATAGCCGCCTCGGTTGTGGGCATCTGAGCCACGGGGTAATTGCGCTTTTCCGGTTGTAGAACGATGATCTCTTCTCCGTCCTGGCGCACGGTCACGTCACCCATGGTCGAGAAATAGTTCGGCCCACGTACGTCGTTGACGGCTGTCAGCTCCAGCTCGAAATCGCCGACTGTGAACGGCTCACCGATTTGCGCGACGCGGATATCTTCGTCTTGCCATGCCATGAGGCCAGCGACGCCGATAAACGTGATCCCAAGCCCGGTATGCGCCACCGCCTTGCCCCAGTCGGCACGCGGCAGGCGCATCAGACGCGACAGGTCGCAGGTTTGGCCGGTGCGGTTCATCAGGTCCATCACCGCGCCCGAGATGATCCACGCCCCAAGGAACATTCCTACGGGGCCAAGCAGGCTGCGGCCTGTCTGCATGGTCCAGAATAGGCCAAGAAGCGCAAGGCACAGCCCGAACGCGGGCAGCATCTGGCGAACCGTGCGGCCCACCTTGGCCCGTTTCCAACTCAGCATGGACCCGATAGGCAGAAGTAGCCCGAGGAGCACCATGAACGGCGTGAAGGCCATGTTGAAGAAGGGCGGACCGACGCTCAGCTTCGTGTCGAAGAACATTTCGGCCACGACGGGCCACATGGTTCCGACGAAGACAACAAAGCAGCTCACGGCGAGAAGGACGTTATTGGCCACCAACGCACTTTCCCGGCTGGCCACACTGAACACACCTTTGGCTTCCATCGCGCTGGCGCGCGCCGCGAAAAGCGTGAGCGCGCCGCCGGTGAAGAAGACCATGATCATCAGAATGAAGACGCCGCGTTCAGGGTCATTGGCGAAGGCGTGGACAGAGGTCAGAAGGCCGGATCGGACAATGAAGGTGCCGATCAGCGAAAAACCGAATGCGAGGATGGCCAGCAGGATCGTCCAGCTTTTCAGCGCCTCGCGTTTCTCGACCACGATGGCCGAATGCAGTAGCGCGGCGGCAAGAAGCCACGGCATGAAGGATGCGTTTTCGACCGGGTCCCAGAACCAGAAACCGCCCCAGCCCAGCTCGTAGTAGGCCCACCACGATCCGAGCGCGATGCCGATCGTCAGAAAGGTCCACGCGGCCAAGGTCCATGGCCGGACCCAGCGGCCCCAAGCGGCGTCGACGCGCCCCTCGATCAGCGCGGCCACGGCAAAGCTGAAGCAGATGCTGAGGCCCACATAGCCGAGGTAGAGGAACGGCGGGTGAAAGGCGAGGCCCGGGTCCTGCAGAAGTGGATTGAGGTCCTGCCCGTCAAAGGGTGGCACCGCGAGGCGCAGGAACGGGTTGGAAGTGAAGAGGATAAAGGCAAAGAACGCGACCGCCACAGCCGACTGAACGGCCAGAACGCGCGCGCGCAAGGTCGGCGGCAGGCCTTTGCCGAACCACGCGGCCATCGCACCGAAGAGTGTCAGGATCAGCACCCAGAGGAGCATCGACCCTTCGTGGTTCCCCCAGACACCGCTGATCTTGTAGAGCATCGGCTTTGCGGAATGGCTGTTCAGCCAGACGAGCCGTAGTGAAAAGTCAGAGATGACAAACGCATAGGTCAGCGCGGCGAAAGAGAACGCGGTCAGCAGGAACTGCACGGTCGCCGCAGGTTCAGCGACAGCCATCCAGCCGGGCCAGCGTTTATGCGCCCCAACCAACGGTACGACGGATTGCACGATCGCGACCAGAAACGCGAGGATGAGGGCGAAATGTCCGAGCTCTGTAATCATGCATCGGAGTATAGGTGCAGCCGGGGCCACGGCCAATGCGATTCACCCAATGCCCCGGTTCACATTGTCGCGGGCTTACCGCCGATGTCGTCGCCAGTCCTCCAATGCGGCGTTTCCGTCGGCTTCGACCTCGGTTTCGCGCGGTTCGTCAGTGTCCCGTTCCGGCAGAACGGATTGGACCTTCGACAGGCGCTCAACAAGGTCACGCTGGAAATCTTGCCCCTTGGCCTGATGTCGTGCACCGAAATAAAAGCTGACAATCGCACCCAGCAACCACCAGAGCGGCTCCGGCACCAAGGCGATCCCCGCCATGCGCGCCGCAAACCAAACCGGATCGACCATCGCGGCGATGAACAACCCCAGCGTCCCCAACGCAAGTGCCGGACGTGGTACGCGGTTGAGCGCGTCCATGAACCGGTCAAACCAGCCGCGCTGTGGTGCGTAGAATTCCTCTGCAAACTGACGAAGGGACGCGCCATGCAATTCTTGGTCCCGTCCGGCTTGCGCCTCGGCATTGGGGCGGAAAACCTCCGCCGTTTCGCGGATCACGTTACGACCCGAACCGAAGACGAGAGAGAACACCTGTTCGATCAACCCCATTGCGCGACCCTTTCTTTGAATGCCCTGTCCGAGAGGTGATAGCGCGGCGCGATGAACTCTTCGGCGCGCTTGATCCATCCGCCCTTCCCGCCTGACCGGCTTTGGGCATATTTCCGGCTTTTGGGGCGTCGGTCCGCCAAAGCGAAGTAGTAATTGCGCCGTTCGATCCCGTAGGCATCCACGATATGATCGGACGCAGCCGCATGCGCGCGCGCCGTCGCCGCGATGGTTTTGGGTCCGATGGCCCCATCGACCCGAACCGGGAATCCCATCTTGCCCAGCAGACGCTGCAGGATGTTCACCGCATTCCCTCCGGCGTTCACGTACATGTCGAACACCGTAGGCTGCAGAGGCTCGGGCAGTTCGGCGATCCGCGGGCGCATGAAATAGTGATCAAGGAAAATGCCAATCGCCTGCTCGCGGCTCAGCCGCTGGACGTCGCGCGGCGTGACCCGGCCGTCGCCATCCAGATCCAGCCCGAGCCGCCGCATCGTGTGGATCGTGACCCCATGATTGGTCGCGCCACCCGGATCATCCGGATCGTTCACGTAGCCGCCTTCGCGGCGCACGATCTCTTCCGCGATTGCGCGCACCCGACGTGTTTCCTGTGCCATTTTCGCCCCGCATTGCCCAACCGCGCAAACCCTGCGAAGCTTTGGTTAACGGAACGAGAAGACACCGGACGGCACATCATGATCGGCACGCAAAATTCTGATATTGATAGAAAATCTGCTCAGAAAGTTATTAAGCATCTCGATCTCAGACCGCATCCCGAAGGCGGCCACTACCGGCAAACGTGGATGGCCGACAACGAAGGTCGCGCGACGGGCACATGTATCTACTTTCTTTTGGCGGCCGGAGAAGCAAGCCACTGGCACCGAGTCGATGCCGCCGAGATTTGGCACTACTACGCCGGCGCGCCGCTCATCCTGTCCATGTCCGACACCGATGCCGGGCCGGCGCAGGACCTCACGCTCGGACCAGATCTTTTCGCCGGGCAAGCGCCACAGATCATCGTACCAGCCCATCATTGGCAGGCCGCGCGCAGCACTGGCGATTGGACACTGGTCGGCTGTACCGTTAGCCCCGGCTTCGAATTCAACGGGTTCGAACTGGCCGCACCCAGATTTGACATTCCCCGCGCGGATTGAGACTGAGAATGCCATGACCTCCTATCTTTACCACACGCCCTTGTCCGATGAACAACAACACACGTTCGGCGTGGTTGAGGCCTGGCCTTTCGCACTTGCCGACCGTGTGCGCTTTGCCGAGCTTGACCCGCTGAACCACGTGAACAACGTGGCGTACCTGACATGGTTCGAAAGCGCGCGGGTCGCGTATTTCAAGCATATCGGCCTGTCGACATACCGCGACGGCGCCCACGAGCCGCGCATCGTGATCCGCCGAGGCGAGATGGACTGGCTGCAGGAAATGCGCGCGGACGAAGACTATGCAGTGCTGACCAAGGCCATCAACTACCGCAACACCAGTTTCACGTTGATGCAACAAATCTGGTCCGGTGGTACGAAACGGGCGGAGTTCCTGTGCGTCATCGTCCTTTTGACCGCGGATGGATCACAACGGATGCCGATCCCGGACACCATCCGCCAGCTGTTCGACGCAGAAATCGAAGGTTAATAAGACCCGGCTACGAGCGCCGTTTGACGTAGGCCAAAAGCGCCTGCGTGCTGCCGTCTTTTTCATCCGCCGGCGCATCGCCGCTGACAAGCGGTCCAAGCGACGTGGCAAGTTCCTTGCCCAGTTCGACCCCCCACTGATCGAACGAATTGATGCCAAGGATCACACCTTCGACAAACACGCGGTGTTCATAAAGAGCGATGATCTGGCCCAGCGCTTCGGGCGTCAGCTTCGGGATCATCAGCGTAGTTGACGGGCGGTTGCCCGGGAAAACCCGGTGCCGCGCTTGTCGCTCCAATTCCTCCCCGGTCAGCCCCTTTTGCGCCATCATCGCGCGCGCCTCGTCCAGGGATCGGCCCCGCATCAGGGCTTCAGACTGTGCAAGGCAATTCGCGATCAGAAGCGCGTGATGGTGCCTCAAGTCTGTCTCGTGCCCTTCGGCCGCCACCATGAACTCACAGGGGACAACGCGCGTGCCCTGATGGATCAACTGGTAGAACGCGTGTTGTCCGTTGGTACCGGGCTCGCCCCAGACGACGGGTCCCGAATTGACCGGAAGCCCCCGCCCGTCCATGGCAACCGATTTGCCATTCGACTCCATTTCGAGCTGTTGCAGGTAGGCCGGCAGACGTGACAGTCGGTTGTCGTAAGGCAGCACGGCGCGCGTCGCGTGGCCCAATCCCTGATTGTGCCAGATGCCGACCAGCGCCAGCATCACCGGCATATTTTCGTGCAAGGCGGCGGACTTGAAGTGCCGATCCATCGCCTGCCCTCCGCGCAGGAAGGCTTTGAATGCATCCGGCCCTATCGCGACCATGAGCGACAGGCCAATCGGCCCCCACATCGAATAGCGCCCTCCGACCCAGTCCTCGAAGCCGAGGACACGCTCAGCCGGAATACCCCACTCCGCTGCCGCCTCGGCATTGGAGGACAGTGCGATGAACCGACCGTCGGTGGACACCCCGTGATCCTGCAGCCACGCCCGCGCGGTACGCGCATTGGTCATGGTTTCGATAGTGGTGAAAGTCTTTGACGCCACGATGAACAGCGTCTTCTCGGGATCACAACCGCGCAGCGTGTCGGCAATATCTGCTGCATCCACGTTCGACACGAAATGGCATCGCGGGCCGTCGCAATAGGGTGCGAGAGCCAGGTACGCCATGGCGGGGCCAAGATCCGATCCGCCGATGCCGATATTGACCACGTCGGTGATGTCTGAATCCCGCACTTCTTCCGCAACGCGCACCATGCGATCCAGCGTGTCCAGAACGCCCGGCATAACGTCCTGTCCGTCAACGAAGACGGCATCCCCATCAAGATTGCGCAGCGCCGTGTGCAAGACCGCGCGGCCCTCTGTTTCGTTGATGATATCACCTGCGAACATCGCGTCCCGGCGCGCTTCCACGTCAGCGTCGCGCGCCAGCGCAAGCAAGACGTCGCGCGCGCCATCATCGATCTGCATTTTCGAGTAATCGAACAGCAAATCCAGCGCGGTCACGCTGAACCCCTCCGCCCGTCTCGCGTCCTCTGCGAACAAGTCCAGGATCTTGCGATCTTCGGCCGCCTTGGCCGCCGCTTTCAACTCAGTCCACATGTCGTCTACTCAGCCCAGTGTACAATTGCGCCGCTCAGAACCGCGTTGATCGGCGCGTCTTCCAGCCGCTTGCCTTGCGCATTCTCCAACGCTTTGCGTTTGTCGTCTCCGAAGATCAGGACATGCTTGCGCATCGCTTCGTTGAGCACACGTGCGCTCAACGTAACCCGCGGCTCCGGAGCGCCCGGAGCGCGCATCGCCACAAGAACCGGCGCATGTGGATCCAAGGCTTCCGCCAGCTGGTCCGCGCCCGGGAAGATCGACGCAGTGTGCATGTCGGTGCCCATGCCCAAAAGCACAACGGCAAGGGGGAGTGCGTTGGCGATCTGCACCTCAATCTCGGCGAGCACTTCCTCCGGCTCATGCGCCGGGGCGTATATGGGCAAAAGCCGCGCTTTGGCCGCGCGGTCGACCAAAAGACGTTCGCGGATCAGCCGCGTGTTCGAGCGGTCGCTGTCTTCGGGCACCCAGCGTTCATCGGTCAGCATGACATCGACCCGGTCCCAGTCGAGGTCGGCGGCACACAGCACGTCGAACACCGGCCCCGGCGAAGTACCGCCTGGCACCGCCAGTACGACACGGTCTTCGTGTGTCAGGATGCTGCGCAGGTCGCCCGCCAGGTTGTTGGCAAGATCCATGGCAAGCATGTCGCGGTCTGGATACGTCTGCAGGTCGTAGCTCACGCCTTGATCTCCCGCCATTTGCGTCCGTCCCGGTGCATAAGCATGAGCGCGTCCTCTGGTCCCGCCGTTCCCGGCTCGTATTCCTTGGGCACATCATTGCGCGTCTGCCAGCCTTCGATCAAGGGATCGGTCCAGGCCCAGGCGGCTTCAACCTCATCACCCCGCATGAAGAGTGTCTGGTTTCCACGGATCACATCCATGATGAGACGTTCATACGCATCGGGCGCTTCTTCCGCATCCGGCCCCAGGGCATCGGCAAAACTCATGTCGAGCGGCACGTCCAAAAGGCGCATGCCCCCCGGTCCCGGTTCCTTGATCGTCACATCGAGCGTCATGCCCTCGTTCGGCTGCAAGCGGATCGCGAGCACGTTGCGGTGGCGTCCTGCATCCACCCCAAAGATCGAATGCGGCGCGTCCTTGAACACCACGGCGATCTCGGACGTGCGCGCCTTCAATCGTTTGCCCGTCCGCATATAGAAAGGCGTACCCGCCCAGCGCCAGTTCGAGATGTGGCACTTCATGGCAATGAAGCTCTCTGTGCGCGATTTCGGGTCTTCGACATCGTCACGATAGCCCGGCCCGTTGTCATCTGCACCGTACTGGCCGCGCACGATGTGGTGCCAATCCACCGGCTCCAACGCACGGATCACCTTGAGTTTTTCGTCCCGCACCGCGTCCGGATCGAACTTGGCGGGCGGCTCCATCGCGATGAGGCAGAGAAGCTGCATCAGGTGGTTCTGCACCATATCCCGCATCGCGCCAGACTTGTCGTAATACCCGCCGCGCCCTCCGACGCCGACCGTTTCGGCGACGGTGATCTGGATGTGGTCGACGTATTGTGAGTTCCAAAGCGGCTCGAACAGCATGTTACCAAAGCGGACGGCCATCAGGTTCTGGACAGTTTCCTTGCCGAGGTAATGGTCGATCCGGTAAATCTGATGCTCGTCAAAATGTTCCGCCAGCGTGGCATTCAGCGCCTTCGCGCTTTGCAAGTCGTGTCCAAAAGGCTTTTCAACCACGACGCGGCTGTCGGGCGTGGTAAGCCCGAACGTGTGCAGTCGTTCAGCCAAATCGCCGAACAGCGACGGGCCGACGGAAAAGTAAAACGCCCTCACAACGCCATCGCGCAGCGTCGCCTGAAGCTCCTTCCAACCGCCGTCGCCTTTGGCGTCGCTTTTCACGTAATGGATGCGATGCAGAAACGCGTCGAGCGACGCGCTTTCACGGGACAGGACACCACCGAACTCGGCGATGGCCTCCGCGACCATGAGCCGATACTCCGCATCATCCAGATCGGACCGCGCCGACCCGATGATTTGCGAACCTTCTGGTACCTGACCAGCGCAGAAGCGGCGATAAAGCCCGGGCAGGATCTTGCGACGCGCCAGGTCACCTGTGCCGCCGAAGATGACAAGGTCAAAGGGATCAACTGGGATAACTCGAGACACCATGGCGCTGTCCTTCCGATTCTGGCGTGTCCGCCGCTTTGTTAGCGCTAACTATGCAGATGTAAATCCGTTTTCACAAAATCAGGCGCAGAGTACCACGCGACCGTGGCGCTGCAATCGACTTGCCCAAAGAAGCGGCAATCCCCCGCGCGGCCGTGATGATGCCGCTTGATCCTGCCCGGTCGCCATGCGACGACGCCGTCACCGACACGGAGACACCCATGGCAGCGCGCAAGATCATCATCGATACCGATCCGGGACAGGACGATGCGGTCGCGATTCTCCTTGCGCTCGCCTCTCCGGAAGAGATCGAGGTGCTCGGCATCACTGCGGTGGCAGGCAACGTACCTCTGCCGCTGACCGAAAAGAACGCGCGGATCGTGTGCGAACTGGCCGGCAAGCCCGAGACACGGGTCTTTGCTGGTTGCGACACGCCAATAGCACGCAAGCTTGTAACGGCAGAGCATGTGCACGGCAAAACCGGGCTGGACGGTCCAGAGCTTCCCGATCCGACGATGCCGTTGCAAGCGCAACACGGCGTCGATTTCATCATCGACACGCTTCGTTCAGAGCCTTCGGGAACAGTCACTCTGTGTCCGCTCGGCCCGCTTACCAACATTGCGGTGGCGCTACAGCGTGCTCCGGACATCGCTGGACGCATTCAGGACATCGTGCTCATGGGTGGCGCCTATTTCGAGGTCGGCAACATCACGCCCGCTGCCGAGTTCAACATCTACGTCGATCCGCAAGCCGCTGATATCGTATTCAAATCTGGCGCCCCGATTACGGTCATGCCACTTGATGTGACACATAAGGCGCTGGTGACGAAACCGCGCAACGATGCGTTTCGCGCAATTGGCAGCCCGGTTGGCGTCGCCGTCGCGGAGATGACGGATTTCTTCGAACGCTTCGATAAAGAGAAATACGGCAGCGCTGGCGCTCCACTGCACGATCCGTGTGTGACCGCCTATTTGATCAACCCCGATCTTTTCACCGGGCGGCGGATCAACGTGGAGATCGAGACGCAATCCGAACTGACCCTTGGCATGACGGTCGCGGACTGGTGGGGTGTCACCGACCGCCCACCAAACGCGATGTTCATGGGCGACATCGACGCCGACGGCTTCTTTGCGCTTCTCACAGAACGGCTGGCCCGCCTATGAGATCGCTTCACCTCGCCACCGTCGAAGACCTGCCCAAGCTCCTCCCCCTTGTTGCGGCGTTTCACGAACACCAGGGCTTCGACACGACGCCGACGCATCAGCACGACGCGATACTCCCGTTGCTCGAAGGCCTTCCGCATGGCGCGGTCTGGTTGATCGGACCACGTCGCGCGCCGGTGGGTTATGTGGTCGTCTCCTTCGGCTGGTCCGTCGAATACGGTGGGATGGATGCGATCGTTGATGAGCTTTACATCCGCACAGCGGTGCGCAAGCGCGGGATGGGGTCGGAAGCGATCAATGCGCTGGCCAGAGCGCTGAAAGACGGCGGCATCCGCGCGCTGCATCTCGAAGCGGATCAGGACAATCAGACGCTCGTCAAGTTTTACGAGCGCCTGAAGTTCGAGACGCGGAACGGCTACGCCTATATGTCTCGGATCTTGTAGGATCTCGCGCGGGGCTGGAGGCTGTGCCGCCCAGCCCCTATATGTCGGACATGACCCTGCACATCCCGTTCGACAACAGCTACGCCGCCCTGCCCGACAGCTTCTATGCCCGCGTCGCGCCGACGCCGGTGCGGGCGCCGGAACTGATCGCGTTCAACACCGATCTGGCAAAGACGCTTGGGATCGACGGGGCCGAAGATCCGGCTCTCGCCTCGGTTTTCGCGGGCAATACCCTTCCAGACGGCGCTACGCCGATTGCCCAGCTCTACGCCGGGCACCAATTCGGCCAGTACAATCCTCAACTGGGCGACGGCCGTGCGGTTCTGCTGGGCGAAACCATCGGGACCGATGGCATCCGGAGGGATATTCAGCTCAAGGGATCGGGACAGACGCCGTTCTCCCGCATGGGCGACGGTCGCGCGTGGCTGGGACCGGTCCTGCGCGAATATGTGGTGAGCGAGGCGATGCACGCCTTGGGCGTCCCGACGACGCGAGCGCTCGCAGCAGTCCGCACCGGGGAAACGGTGGTGCGGGAAGCGCCCCTGCCCGGCGCCGTCCTAACCCGCGTGGCGCAAAGTCATCTGCGTGTCGGCACGTTCCAGGTCTTCGCCGCGCGGGGCGACATCGACGGGTTGAAAACACTGTTCGACTACGCCGTGGACCGCCACGCGCCGGACGCCACCGATCCGGCCAGCTTTCTTGACACCGTGATGCGCAAACAGGCGGCATTGGTGGCACAGTGGCTGAGTCTTGGGTTCATCCATGGCGTGATGAACACCGACAATTGCAGCATTTCGGGCGAAACCATCGACTACGGGCCGTGCGCCTTCATGGACAGCTATCACCCCGAGACGGTCTATTCATCGATCGACCGGTTCGGGCGCTATGGCTATGCTGCGCAGGCCGACATCATCGTGTGGAACATGGCCCAGCTTGCCACCGCGCTACTCAACCTGATGCCGGACCCCGAAGCCGCCGTTGAACCGTTCACCGCGCAGATCCACGGCATGCCCGAAATGATCCGCGCAGAGTGGCTAAAGCAGTTCGGGGCGAAGATCGGCCTCAGCGCACCGACGCAAGATGACGCGCGCCTAATCGTCGATCTGCTTGCCGCAATGCAAGAGGTGGAGGCCGATTTCACCAATACCTTCAGAGGGCTGATTGACGGGAGCGCACGCGACCATTTCCCCGATCCCACTTTGTACGACGCTTGGTCGGACCGCTGGCAAGCCCGGCTTGAGGCCGAAGAAGACCCGCACGCGGTGATCCGCGCGGCCAATCCGGTGCTCATCCCGCGCAATCATCGCATCGAAGAGATGATCGCGGCGGCGGTCGACGGTGACGACACGCTATTTCACCGCTTGGTTGCAGCTTACGCCAAGCCCTACGATGACACGCAAAGCAACATCGATCTGCGCAATCCGCCCGCACCGAACGAAGTCGTGCAGGCAACGTTCTGCGGGACTTGAGCGCGGACATTCCAGGCGGGTTTGAGACCTGAGACTGGCACCCCGACCACTGCAAGCGCCAATGCCGAACGAACCCGTCGTGCCGCGACCGTTGCGCATGTCGCCAGACACGGCCGAATCTGTCATCGTGCCAACAACCAACACGGGAGACACGACATGAGCCTCATGGGAACCTTGGCAAAAGTAGCCATCGGATATGCAACTGCACGCGGGGTGGATCACCTGTCCGGCGGCAAGGGTCTTGGCGGGCTCATGGGAGGTGCGCAGGTGCCGGGCGACAATCCGATGGCGCAAATCCAGGCCCAGATGGGCCAGATGATGGGCGGCGCAGGGGGCGAAAACCCGCTCGCGGGCATCATGGAAAAACTGCAATCGGGTGGCCTCGACCTGTCCTCGCTCATGGGCGGCGGCGCGGCAGGGTCCGATCAGGGTGACAAGGGTGGGCTTCTCTCCTCACTTGGCGGCGGAGGTGGCGCAGGACTCGCCGGCCTTCTGGCAGCCGCAGGTGGTATGGCCGCGATGGGCGGCAAGAATATGGGCGGCATGATGGACCAGTTCGCAAAATCCGGCGCCGCTGCACCCGAGGCCGAGGCGACCGCCGCGCTCATGTTGCGCGCGATGATCCAGGCGGCAAAGTCCGACGGAGGCATCGACGAGGCCGAGCGCGCCAAGATTATCGACACCGTTGGCGATGATGCGGATGCCGAAGACATCGCCTTTGTGCAGGATCAACTTGCAGCGCCCATCGATGTCGAAGGGTTGGCAAATGACACGCCTGCCGCACTGCGCACCCAGGTCTACGCGGCGTCTCTGATGACGATTCGCCTCGATACCCAGCCCGAGGCACAGTATCTGGACGCTTTGGCCCGGGCGATGGACCTCGATCAACCGACCGTCAACGCGCTCCATATGCAGATGGGGGTTCAGCCGCTCTACAGCTGACGCGGTCCATCAAACCCTGACCTGCCTCGATGAAAGGCATCCTACTTGCCTGTCTCGGCGTGCTCATCCTCACGCCGGACGCGCTGTTGATACGCCTGTCCGAACTCAGCGCAGCGCCTTTGGTGGCATGGCGCGGCTTGGCAATGGGCACGTTCTTCCTCGTCGCGGCGCTTCTGATCGGTCAGGCCCGGCACTTACCGCGCCTTGCTTCCGGCGTCGGCGTTGCCCTGATCCTTGCGCAATGGGCCAATGCCGCGCTGTTCGCCCCGGCCATTTCGCTCGCCCCTGTCGCGCTGGTGCTGATTGCCGTGGCAACCGTACCGATCTGCGCCGCGCTCTGGTCGTGGCTGCTCTATCAGCAGCCAACGCGGCCAGTCACATGGGTGACCATTGCGATCGTCACCTGTGGTATCGCCTTCGCCATGTCCGGCAAGGGCGAAGTGGCTCTTTCAGGGAACTGGGTCTTGGGTGTCCTCTGCGGGATCGGGGTTGCGCTGAGCCTGTCGCTCAGCTTCACGCTTCTGCGTCACAACCCGGAGATGCCATTGCTGTTGGCCGTGGGCATCGGTGCCCTCCTGTCCGGGTCAAGCGCATTCCTGTTCACCAGCCCGGCCGAGATGGCCAGCGGCACCACATGGGCCATCGCTCTTGCCAGCTTTGTCGTACTTCCGCTGTCCTTCTACCTGATGTCCGAGGCTTCGCGTCATACGGCATCCGTCAATGTCAGTCTGGTGCTTTTGCTTGAAACGATCCTCGGACCGCTTTGGGTCTGGGCCGGGATCGGCGAAGCCCCCACCGCGCGCATGGTGATCGGCGGCGCGATCGTGATCGCCACGCTCGCTGTCTATCTCTGGCACCTGCGCCGCAGCGTCTGATTTTTCGAGCTGCTTTATGTGGCCTTGCGGCGCGCCATTGGCTAAACCGTCCCGCGCGAGCTTGAGAGACGGGATCATGTCCGACACCATCATTTCACGTTGCGAGGCCAAGGGCCTCCGCCTGACAGACCAACGGCGCACCATTGCGCAGGTTCTTGAAGACGCGGATGACCATCCCGATGTCGAAGAGCTTTATGCCCGCGCCTCCGGCATCGATCCCAATATCTCGATTGCAACCGTATACCGGACGGTAAAACTCTTCGAAGAGGCCGGGATCCTCGAAAAAGTCGACTTCGGTGACGGGCGGGCGCGGTACGAAGACGCCGAACGCGACCACCATGATCACCTGATCGACCTGCAATCAGGCGAGGTGATCGAATTCGTCGACCCCGAAATCGAGGCCCTGCAGGAAAAGATCGCGGCCAAGCTTGGGTACCGTCTCAAGGGTCACAAGCTCGAACTCTACGGCGTGCCGATCAAGAAATAGCATTCGCGCGGAACAACTGGTGTCCGTCGGCGAAACGGCGTAGCTGCTGGGGATGCAAACAATCCGCGCCATCCTCCTGATGATCCTCGCGATGGCGCTTCTGGCGCTGAGCGACATGTTCATCAAGCTGTCCTCTCGCGATCTGTCCCCGGGGCACGTGATGTTTTTCCTGAGCGCTGGCGGAACGCTGTGCTTCGTTCTCATCGCGAAATGGCAGGGAGCCAAGCTGATCACCCGCGATGCGCTGCACCCTTGGGTTCTGGCGCGAGGCGGTTTGGAAATCATCGGCGGGCTCGGCCTTGTTTTGTCCATCGGAAAGATCCCGCTCTCGCTCTTCGCCGCCATCATGCAGATGGCCCCGCTGGTCGTCACATTGGGTGCTGCGGTGTTTCTCAAGGAAACGGTAGGCACCCGGCGCTGGATCGCCATCTTCGTCGGCATCTTCGGGATGCTGCTGGTGATCCGACCCGGCGCCGAAGACTTCGAACCGGCAGCGCTTTTCGCGGTGATGGGAGTGTGTGGCCTTGGATTGCGCGATTTGATCACGCGGCTGGCCCCGCGCCATATCCCATCCATTTCGCTGGCCACCTGGGGGTTTTCCGCCACCATTCCAACCGGGCTGATCTTGGTCCTTGCCCTCGATGCACAGGCCAACATCAATGCAACCTCATCGATGAACATGCTCGGCGCGATCATCGTCACGGCCCTTGGGTATTATGCGGTTACCCAAGCCATGCGGATGGCGCCCGCCAGCATCGTCTCTCCCTTCCGCTACACGCGCCTCGTCTTCACCATGAGCTTGGGCATACTCGTGTTTGCCGAACAACCCGACGGTCTGACGCTGCTTGGTGCGGGGATCATTCTCGCCGCAGGCCTCTATGCGCTCTACCGAGAACGCCAGCTCGCGCTTGCCGCCGAGAAAACCGCCGAAGGAACACCACGTTAGCGCTACCAGCGATAGTTTACTTCGCGTCCATCCCTGATATACCGCCGCCAAACGCAGCTTAGTCAGGACCAGACGCCATGAGCACCATCATCGACATCTTCGCCCGCGAAATCCTCGACAGCCGGGGCAACCCCACTGTCGAAGTCGACGTCACACTGGAGGATGGCACCATCGGCCGCGCGGCCGTTCCGTCGGGCGCGTCGACCGGCGCTTATGAGGCAGTCGAGAAGCGCGATGGCGACAAATCCCGATACATGGGCAAAGGCGTGCTTGAAGCGGTAGCTGCCGTGAACGGAGAGATCGCAGAAGAGATCGTCGGCATGGACGCCACCGAACAGGTTGGCATCGACATGACGATGATCGAACTGGACGGCACCGACAACAAGGCGCGCCTTGGCGCAAACGCGATCCTCGGGGTAAGCCTCGCTGTCGCAAAAGCCGCCGCTGACTACACCACCCAGCCGCTGTTCCGCTATGTGGGCGGCACCTCGGCGCGCATGATGCCGGTTCCGATGATGAACATCATCAACGGCGGCGAACACGCGGACAACCCGATCGACATTCAGGAATTCATGATCATGCCGGTCGCGGCTGAGAACATCCGCGATGCGGTGCGCATGGGGTCCGAAGTGTTCCACACGCTCAAGAAAGAGCTTTCCGCCGCCGGAATGTCCACCGGTCTGGGCGACGAAGGAGGTTTCGCGCCTGAGCTCGGCTCCACCCGCGATGCGCTCGATTTCATCCTGAAATCCATCGAAAAGGCCGGATACAAGCCCGGAGAGGACATCTACCTCGCGCTCGACTGCGCCGCGACGGAATATTTCAAGGACGGAAAGTACGAGATGAAGGGCGAAGGCAAATCGCTGACCTCGGACGAAAACGTCGCCTACCTTCAGGGGCTTGTCACCGATTACCCGATCATCTCGATCGAGGACGGCATGTCCGAAGACGACTGGGACGGCTGGGCGAAGCTCACCGAAGTGCTGGGCGATCAGGTGCAGCTTGTCGGCGATGATCTGTTCGTCACCAACCCGGTCCGCCTTGCCGATGGGATCGCGAAAGGTTGTGCCAACTCGATGCTCGTGAAGGTGAACCAGATCGGCACGCTGACCGAGACCTTGCGCGCCGTCGATATGGCCCATCGCGCACGCTACACAAACGTGATGAGCCACCGCTCGGGCGAGACGGAGGACGCCACAATCGCCGACCTCGCCGTGGCCACCAACTGCGGTCAGATCAAGACCGGATCGCTAGCGCGCTCCGATAGGTTGGCGAAGTACAACCAATTGATCCGCATCGAGGAAATGCTGGCAGAATCAGCCGAGTACGCTGGGCGGTCGATCCTGAAAGGATAAATGCTTCGAATTTTCCTTCGGAAAATCCGACAAGCCGGGCGCTGCGCGCCCGGTTATTTGCATATTTGGAAAAAGAAGAAGCCAGGGGCGGGTTTCAGCTTCCGGCGTCCGGTTCTTTGTAGACGCCTTGCTCTTTCAGTGCGTCGACGACCTCAGCCGGCATATATTCCTCGTCGTGCCGCGCGAGGATCTCCTGGGCCTGAAATACGCCGTCAACGAAGCGGCCCGTGCCGACCATGCCTTCGTTTTCGTTGAAAAGGTCCGGCAGAACACCCGTATAGACGACCGGAACGGTTGCCCCACCATCGGTGACGCGGAACGACACCGCCTCGCCCTGCCCGCGCACGATAGACCCTTCTTCGACCAATCCACCAATCCGGAACACCTCTGTCGGAGCGGGCGGTTCGGCAACAACCTGGCTGGGCGAGCGGAAGAAGTTGATGCCATCGCGCATTGCGTACCCAATAAGCACCGTCGAGATGACCAAAGCCAGCGTCGCCAGTGCGATCACCTGAATGCGTCTTTGCTTCTTGAGCGATTTCAGTGCCATGGCGTCCTCGTCTCCTCGCTGACGTACATATAAGCACAAAAGCGCGCGTGAAAACTGCGACAGATCAAACTGTGGCGGATTGGGTCGCCATGCGGGCCGCAATCTCGGCAGCGGCTTTCAGGTCGGCGTGAAACGCGCGCTCCTCCCGCTGCCGCTGCTCGGCATCGCGCAATCGCAGAAGGTAGCTCGGGTGGACGGTGACGAAGATGGGCTGGCCGCCCGACATCTCGACCTTGCCACGCCGCTTGAGCAAGCCGTCGCCGTTTCCGGTTAATCCGCGCAGCGCGGTCGCGCCGAGGGCGACGATCAGCGCAGGGCGCACGCGTTCCCGTTCCAGATCGAGCCACCAGCGGCAATGGTCGATCTCATCACGGTTCGGAGACTGGTGCAGCCGCCGTTTGCCACGCGGCACGAATTTGAAATGCTTGACCGCGTTTGTGAGATACACCTCGGACCGGACGATACCCGTCGCTTCTAAGGCACGATCCAAAAGCTGCCCCGCCGGGCCGACAAAAGGCCGGCCTTCAAGGTCCTCGCGGTCGCCCGGCTGTTCGCCCACGAACATGAGCCGCGCGTCGAGCGGTCCCTCGCCCGGCACCGCCTGTGTCGCATCCTGCCAGAGTGGGCAGCGGCGGCAGGATGCCAGAGCGTCGGTCATCCGTTCTTCGCCGCCCGATGCACGCGCTGCGCCCAACATGTCCGACACCCGTGCCGTAACCTTTTCGGCGCGAAGCGGTGGCAGGGTTGGCGCGGCGGCCTGCATCTCGGCCGCCCGCGCCCGCGCGCCAGCGATCATCTCGGGCAGATGCGCGGTTTCTGGCATGTTCTTCCAGTATTTCTTCGGCATCTCGGCCTGCATCGCCTTCAGTTTCACGCGCGCCGGATTGAAGATGTTGCGGAAATAGGTGCCCCAGAGCTCTTCTGTGGCGTCTTCCGGCAGCGGAGGCTTCTCGACACCCGGTTCAAACCGCACCTTCCCGCCCTCGAACACCGCCGTCAGATCCGGTGTGAAGATCGTCCAGTCCATGTCGCCGAACCGCTTTGCGAAGAAGGGCGCCGTCGGCTCCACGATGTGGTGCGACGGCTCAAACCACGCGGCAAAACGACGGCGCGGCGCGGTACGGTCACCGATGTCCCGAAAGCGCACGAACGCGGTCATCTTGTGTTTGTCGCGCCCGACCTCTTTGGCCAGCGCATTGAGTTTGGCGACACGCGGGTCACCACAGTCCTCGAACAACCGTGGCGTCGATTGCAGGTCCCAAAGCACCGCGTAGGCGCGGGAAAATCGCTCTGGATCGCGATGCCACAGGGCCAGTTTCACAGTCGACAGATAGGTTTTCGGCACAGTGAAGCCAGCCTGCGCCGCGACATCCGGCAAAGCCGCGCTTTCCGTACCGAAAAGGTCGACCTCGCCCGCCCCCCTCTGCCAGATCACGGTCTCTGGCGGGATCGACGCGGCGAGCGCTCGGCGGGCCGCGTCGCGCCAGGCGTCGAAGGTGCCGATCTCGGGCAAGGTGATGCGAAACATGGGCCGCGCCTGTCAGAACAGCGCGAGTTGCTCGGGCGGCGGCGCGAAGCGGGCGCGCAGATCGGCAGCATCGAGACCCTTCGCCTGCCACCCCGGCAACGAGATGAACGACCGTGCGGATTTCAGGTTAGCCCCCATGCGTGTGAGGTCTTCCCACCGCACGGTGCGATGCCGTCGCGTCGCAAGGAGGCGCCCCACCGTGCGCGTCCCGAAACCCGGCACGCGCAGTAGCATATCCCGATCGGCACGGTTCACGTCCACCGGAAACAGCGCTCGGTTTTCCAGTGCCCAGGCGAGTTTGGGATCAAGCTCCAGATCCAGATTGCCGTCAGACCGCGCCGCAGTGATTTCCTTCGCATCGAAGCCGTAGAAGCGCATCAGCCAATCCGCCTGATACAAGCGATGTTCGCGCATCAGGGGCGGCTGGATCAGCGGCAATGTGGCCGAGGCATCCGGGATCGGTGAGAACGCCGAATAGTAGACCCGCTTCAATCGGTAGCCCGAGTAAAGCCGCGTCGAGGTCCTCAGGATCGTCGCATCATTCGCGCCATCGGCACCCACGATCATCTGCGTCGATTGCCCCGCCGGCGCAAAGCGTGGTGCGCGGCGGCCACGATAGGTCTTTTCCTTCCGCGCCTCTTTCAAAACCCGCACATCCGCCATCGCGCGGCGAATTTGGCTGGGGTCCTTCTCGGGCGCATATGTCTTCACCGCCGAGTCCGTTGGCAGTTCGATATTGATCGACAGGCGATCCGCGTATTTTCCAGCCTCTTCAATCAGGTGCGGCGAGGCGTCGGGGATGGTCTTGAGGTGCACATAGCCGCGAAAGGCGTGCTCTTCCCGCAAGCTCCGCACGATGCGCACCATGTCCGCCATGGTGTCATCCGGCGACCGGATGATGCCCGAGGACAAAAACAGCCCCTCGATGTAATTGCGGCGGTAGAACTCCAACGTCAGTTCCACCACCTCTTCCGGCGTGAACCGCGCGCGTTCCACGTTCGAGCTCACCCGGTTCACGCAATAGGCGCAATCGTAGATGCAGAAATTGGTCATCAGGATCTTGAGCAGGCTGATGCAGCGCCCGTCAGGCGCATAGGCGTGGCAGATACCCGACCCGGTGGTCGAACCGATCCCCTTACCGTCTTTCGAGTCGCGCTTTTGCCCCCCGCTGGACGCGCACGAGGCATCGTATTTGGCTGCATCCGACAGGATGGCGAGCTTCTGTTGCAGTGTGAGCCTGGACATAATGTTCACATTATGTTCCACACCCGTCAAACGCAAGACGCGCCGCGCTCACATCCGCAACAGCGGATCAGCCGCGTGTCAGGGGAAACAGGGCGCGAGCATCAGACCGGTGGTTTCCTCGACCCCCAACATCAGGTTCGCGTTCTGCAGCGCCTGTCCCGACGACCCTTTCGTCAGGTTGTCCAACGCCGCCACAACGATGGCACGTCCGTCGATCCGGTCCCCCGTCACGCCGATGTGGCAGAAGTTCGATCCGCGCACGTCATGGGTCGAGGGCGTCTGGCCGAACGGCAACACCTGAATGAACGGCTCATCGGCATAGGCAGCGCTGAGAGCCTTATAGATCGCCTGCGCCTCGCCGCTCACATAGCAGGTGGCCAAAATACCCCGGTTCGCCGGGATCAGGTGGGGCGTGAACTGGATACGCACCTCTTCACCCGCCAAGGCACTGAATTCCTGATCGAATTCCCCCAAATGCCGATGCGTGCCGCCGACCGCGTAAGCGTTGGTGCCTTCCGACAATTCGGCATGCAGCAGGTTCTCTTTCAACGACCGCCCTGCCCCCGACACCGCGCATTTCAGGTCGAGGATGATGTCCGTGAGACCGATCACCCGTTTGGCGATCAGCGGCCGCAGCACGTACTGCCCCGTCGCAGCGTTACATCCCGTCCCCGCCACAAGCCGCGCACCGCGGATGTCCTCGCGGTAGAATTCGGTCAGGCCATAAACGGCCTCTTTCTGCATCTCGACCGCCGCGTGTGGGTTGCCGTACCACTTTTGATAAACCTCCGGGTCACGCAGCCGGAAATCTGCGGACAAGTCGACAATCTTCAAGTTGGTCGGAAGCTTCGAAATCACCTCTTGGCTTGTCTTGTGCGGCAAGGCGCAGAAGCACAGGTCAATCTGCGAAAAATCGATCTCTTCCCAGGTCACAAGGGTTGGCAGGTCGAGATGCCTCAGGAACGGAAAAACCTGCGCGATGGTCTGCCCCGCCTTGGAATTCGCGGCCAGCGCGGCGATTTCCATTTCGGGATGGGTGGCGATGAGGCGCAGCAATTCGGCTCCGGTATAGCCGCTGGCACCGATGATGGCGATTTTGTAGGGCATGCGAACCTCCTTCAGGACGCAAATATCAGATCAGATTGGAAAATGTCGGGCGTCAGGCCGCTTCAAACGTGATCTGTCGTCGCAAAAACTGCGTCGCGTGATCCGACACTTTTTTCGGATCACCGGTTGTCAGGAACGTGGATGTCTCTCCAGAGCCCAGCATGTTCGGATGCCGGTCCAGATAGTCGGCCAAGGAATCGGCCACCAGATTGGCCTGCGAATAAACCGCCACATCCTGCCCCAGCGCATCCTGAAAGACGTCCTGCATCAACGGGTAATGCGTGCAGCCAAGAATGGCCGCTTCCGGGTCCGGCATCTTGCGCTTGAGCGCATCGACATGGGACCGCACCAACGCCTCGGCGAGGATCATGTCGCCCTCTTCGATGGCATCGACTAGCCCACCACAGGCCTGTGCTTCGACGTCGACCCCAATCGCACGGAACGCCAGCTCGCGCTGGAACGCCCGGCTGCGTACCGTTGCAGGCGTCGCGAAAAGCGCGACGTGCTTCACAGCCACTTCGCGCGGTGGGGAATTGTCGCCCCATTGCCGCTCTGTGAGCGCTTCGATGAGCGGGACAAACACACCCAGCACACGCTTGTTGGGAGGAATCCAGCTTTCCTGCATCCGCCGCAGAGCGGCCGCAGACGCGGTGTTGCACGCAAGAATGACCAGATCGCACCCGGCCTCCCACAGCCGTTCCGTCGCGGCACAAGTCAGGTTATAGACGTCATCCGCGTCGCGCACACCGTAGGGCGCGTGTTTGCTGTCTCCGAAATAGACAAACGGCACGTCGGGCAGGCGCTTGGAGACGGCATCCAGCACCGTCAATCCGCCCAATCCGCTGTCGAATACACCAACCGCCATGTCGCGACCCCTGTCGGGTGCTCGCGTTAGCGGGTCACCCGGTGTTTTTCATCAAACTCAAAGCCATATTCCTTGAAGGGAACTGGCGTTGGAGACAGCTCATACGTCGCTTCGCGCAGAAAATCCATGAGCTTCCGCGCGTCTTTTTGGCGTGTGGCAATCTCGTGCGATGGAATGGGGTCTCCGATCGATACATGAACCGGCGTATCCACCCGCGCGCGGAACTCGTGGATGAGAAGCCCCATGCGCAGATTGGCATGCAAATGGCTCGCCAACTGGAACATCCGGCTGGTGTGGCCGTGAAAATAGATCGGCAGAACCGTCGCCCCGGATTTGGCAATCATACGTGCCGTGAAGCTGCGCCAGCCCGGATCCACCGGATGGTCGAACGGTCGCGCCGCGGTGGACACCGTCCCGCCTGGGAAGACCCCGACGCAGCCCCCGTCGGCAAGATAGGTCAGAGCCGCTTTTCGAGTGGCGATATTCTGTGCCACTGCCTCTTTCGTCTCGTCGAAATTCACCGGAAGAATGACGCGCTTGAGGTCCTCCGCCTTCCGGAACACGTGATGCGCCAGAACCCGGAAATCGCCGCGTGCGACGGACAGGATATGCCCAAGGACAAGCCCGTCGAGAATGCCGTAGGGATGGTTGGCGATCACGATCAAAGGGCCGTTCGACGGGATATTCGACAAACACCCCTGCACCACGTCAAGCTCAAGACCGTAGCGGTCGACCATGACCTCCCAGAAATCGCGGCCCTGCGCGACTTCGCGCTCATACCCGGCGGCGCGCCGGATCAGGCCCATCCGCCCGGTCGCGTTCTCCATCAACCGGATCATCGCGCGGCCGGGTCGGGACCGGGCCACATGGGCATACGAGATGTCGCGGGCGACGGACTGCGCGGAACGGGATAGCACCGGGTACGGCTCCGAAAACGGTTTGCGGCCTGCTACCGCGCCCGTGTGCTACCGCAAAGCTGTAACAGTCGGATAACGGTGATTTGCCGCATCACTCCGCCGCTTGCTGTGTCACCGGCCCGCCGGCGCGCAACACTGCGATCAGCTCTTCCCGCCGCTTGGCCGCCTTGCGTTCGTTGGCTTCTTTCACCGGCCCAAAACCCCGGATCTGCAGGGGCAACTCGGCCAAAGCGACCAGCGCGTCCATGCTCTCGGGCGTTGCTTTCGGCAGCCACTCGACCATATCCGCCTCGTACTGCTTGATCAGCGCCCGCTCCATCCGCCGCTCCGCCGTGCGTCCAAACGGATCAAGCGGAGTGCCGCGCAGCTTCTTCATCCGCGCGAGCAGCGCGAAGGCCCGCAACATGCCTTCACCGTATTGCTTCTTCAAAGGACGACCGTCCGGCCCCTCCTTGCTCAGCATCGGCGGGGCAAGATGGAATGACATGCGGAAATCACCGTCGAACTGCTCTTTCGCCTTTTCGCGGGTTTCCAGATGCAGGCGCGCGACCTCGTATTCGTCCTTGTAGGCAAGAAGCTTGTGATACCCCTTCGCAACCGCCTCTTTCAGACGCGGATCGGACACCTGGTCGACCAGCCGTTGATACCGCTTCGCGTAGCGCTTGCTCTGATATTTTACCAAATGGTCAAATCTGTACCGAATACGATCATCCAGCGTCTTCGGCATCGCCACCACATTCGGCGTGATGAGCCGCGCCGCATCCTCGGGATGCGTGACCGCCCAGCGTCCAACTTCGAACGCGCGCTGGTTCTTCTCTGCTGCCGCGCCGTTCAGTTCCACCGCCTTGAGGATGGCCTCCCGGGTCAGCGGAACCAACCCACGCTGCCACGCGGCGCCAAGGATCATCATGTTGGAAAAGATCGAGTCGCCCATCACGGCCTTCGCCAGTTCGGACGCATCGAACAGGTCCAGACGATCCCGCAACCGCGCTTCAAGAGCAAGTTGTAACCGCTCAGACGGCAACGAAAATTCCGTGTTTCGTGTAAAGTCACCTGTGATGATTTCGTGGCTATTCACGACCGCACCCGTGCGCCCCGATTTCATCAGCCCAAGCGTTTTGGCCCCGGCACTGACCACCAGATCGCCGCCAATCACCGCATCCGCTTCGCCGGTCGCGACGCGAATGGCGCTGATGTCCTCGGGCTGCTCGGCCAGCCTCAGATGGATATGCACCGCGCCGCCCTTCTGGGCCAGACCTGCCATCTCCATCATGCCCGCGCCCTTGCCGTCGATCTGCGCCGCCTGCGCGAGAACCGCGCCGATAGTTACGACGCCTGTGCCACCGACGCCGGTAATGACCATATTCCACGTGCCGTCGATCGCCGGCAGCGTCGGCTCGGGCATGTCGGGCAAATCCAGAGAGGCCGTCGCGGCCTTCTTCACCGTTGCGCCCTCCAGGGTCACGAAGGACGGGCAAAACCCTTTCAGACAAGAGAAATCCTTGTTGCAGGAAGACTGGTCAATGGCCCGTTTGCGACCAAGCTCCGTCTCTTCCGGCACGATGGACACACAGTTCGATTGCACCCCGCAATCGCCACAGCCTTCACACACGTCGGTGTTGATGAAGACGCGCTTGTCCGGGTCGGGAAACTTGCCCCGTTTGCGGCGGCGGCGCTTTTCGGCGGCGCAGGTCTGGATGTAGACAATGGCGCTTACGCCTTCGGTCTTTGCAAACTTCTCCTGCACGGTTTGCAAATCCGCACGCTCTGCAAATTCAATGCCTTGCGGGAAAGCCTTCAGGTCGACATCTTCTTTTTCGTCGTAAACAACGGCCAGATGCTTCACCCCCATCGCGCGCAATTCCGCCGCGATCTGCTGCGGCGTCAACCCGCCATCGTTCTTCTGCCCACCGGTCATCGCGACTGCGTCATTGAAAAGGATTTTGTACGTGATCGTCGTGCCCGCCGCGATGGCGGCGCGGATCGCCTGCACGCCCGAGTGGTTATACGTCCCGTCACCGAGATTCTGGAACACGTGGTCCCGCTTGGAAAACAGCGACTCGCCGATCCAGTTCGCGCCCTCGGCTCCCATATGGGTGAAGCCAAACGTCTCGCGGTCCATCCACTGCACCATGAAATGGCACCCGATCCCGGCATACGCGCGGCTGCCCTCCGGCACCTTGGTTGACGTGTTGTGGGGACAGCCCGAACAGAAATACGGAAGACGCGCCGCGATCTCCTCGGCGTTATCCGCTTTCTGAGCTTCATCAATCGCTTGTAGACCGGCCTTGATGCGATCGGTGTCGCGACCTTCTTCGATAAGGATCGTGCCGAGCTTCTTTGCGATCATGATCGGATCAAGCGCCCAATGCGTCGGGAACAGCTCTTCCCCGTGCATCGACCCCGCGCCGCCGCCTTTATGCCAGCCGTACACCCGCCGTCCGCGCCGGTCGTCGAATATCGCTTCTTTGATCTGTACCTCGAGCAGCTTCCGCTTCTCTTCCACCACGACAATCAGGTCGAGCCCCTCGGCCCAATCGTGGAAGCCGCGCATATTCAGGGGCCAGGTCTGCCCCACCTTGTAGGTCGTGATGCCAAGCCGTTCGGCCTCGTCAGCGTCGATGCCCAAAAGCGACAGAGCGTGAACAAGGTCGAGCCAGTTCTTGCCCGCCGCCACAAACCCGATCTTGGCCCCCGGCTTGCCCCAGACGCGCTTGTCGATCCCGTTGGCATCGGCGAACGCCTCAGCGGCGAAGCGTTTGTATTGGATCAGCCGCGTTTCCTGCAGGTAACGGTCGTCGACAAGCCGGATGTTGAGCCCGTCTTTCGGCATGTCGAATTCAGGTGTCACGAAAGACATGCGGTCCGGCCGTCCATCGACAACGGCAGTCGCCTCCACCGTATCTTTCATCGTCTTGAGGCCAACCCAGAGACCGGAAAACCGCGACAAGGCAAAGCCGTAGAGGCCGAAATCCAGGATTTCCTGGACGCCCGCCGGCGACACCACTGGCATATAGGCGTCGACCATCGCCCATTCGGACTGGTGCAGCACGGTCGACGATTCACCGGTATGGTCGTCGCCCATGGCCATGAGCACACCGCCGTGTTTCGACGTGCCCGCCATATTGGCATGCCGCATGGCATCGCCCGAGCGGTCCACTCCGGGGCCTTTGCCGTACCAAAGGCCAAAGACACCGTCATGCGTACCTTCGCCCCGCAACTCGGCCTGTTGCGTGCCCCAGATTGCGGTGACGGCGAGATCCTCGTTCAGACCTTCCTGAAACACCACATCCGCCGCTTTGAGGTACTTTTCGGCGCGGTGCATCTGCATATCGACCGCGCCCAGTGGCGATCCGCGGTACCCGGTCACATAGCCTGCGGTGTTCAGCCCGGCGGCCAGGTCACGCGTCTTTTGCATGAGCATCAAACGCACCAGCGCCTGCGTTCCGTTCAGAAGAACAGGCGATTTGGACAGATCGAAACGGTCGTTCAGCGAAATTTCCGGCTTGCTCATTTGACGCCTCCCCGCGCGAAATGTGCATGTTGTATATCTAAATTTAGGTCATAAATTCTGACCTTACCACCAAAATCTACGTGATTTCGGTCAAGTCGCAAAACTTGTCGTTCATATATTTCTTTGTGTCATGTAGACCGCCGTCAACGAAGGAAAGCGAATACCATGGACTGGGACAAGCTCAGAATCTTTCACGCCGTTGCCGACGCCGGAAGCCTGACGCATGCCGGAGACGCGCTGCACCTGTCGCAATCTGCGGTGTCGCGGCAGATCCGGACGCTCGAAGAATCACTCAACACTGTCCTCTTTCACCGCCACGCGCGCGGTCTCATCCTCACGGAACAGGGTGAGCTTCTGTTCGACGCCACGCGCTCCATGAACAAGCGGATCGAGGCCGCGACGGCGCGCATCCGCGACAGTGAGGAAGAGGTGTTCGGCGAGTTGCGCGTGACCACGACGATCGGTTTCGGCTCTCTCTGGCTGGCCCCGCGCCTGCCGAAGCTCTACGAAAAGTATCCCGATCTGAACATCGACCTGATGCTAGAGGAACGCGTCCTCGATCTGCCGATGCGCGAGGCGGACGTTGCCGTGCGCATGAAAGAACCGAGCCAGGCTGACCTCATCCGCAAGAAGCTGATGACCATCCGCATGCGGCTTTACGCGTCGCCGGAATACCTTGCTCAGAACGGCGCACCCGAGCGGATCGAGGACATGGCACGGCATCGCCTGATCTGCCAGAATCCCCGGGCTGCACAGGTGAGCGCCGGCATGATGCTGGTGCAAGAGCTATTAACCTATGACATTCACTCAACACTGACGGTGAACAATTACTTCGGAGTTCTCCAAAGCGTTTTGTCCGGCCTCGGTATCGGCGTTCTGCCTGACTACGTGATCGAGGATTTCCCGAGCGTGCAGCGCGTGCTACCGAACGTTGAGTCCGTGGAAGTGCCTGTTTTCCTTGCCTATCCTGAAGAGCTCCGGCAATCGAAGCGCATCGCGGCCTTCCGCGATTTCGTTCAGGAGGAGATCTTCGCACACCGGCAGACGCGAAAAGCGCTTGAGGCGGACGCTGCGTCCAAGGTGTGACCCATGCGCCTCACGCATATCGGGATTGCCACCGGTAAAGGTACATATCACTTGATATGAATCAGACTGATGACATATTTGGCATATGTGAGATGAAACGCCGAATTGCGCATCATCTTCATACCTCCCTGTTGGACTTCGGCCGAGCTTTTGCTCGGCCTTTTTTTTGCTCAGGGAGCTAACGCGGAGTCGGGCAGGCTCATGCGGTAGGTGAAACCGCTTTCGTCATAGGAAACGGCCACATCCGCCTCGAGCGAGAGCTTCGGCAGTGTCTCCAGAACTTGGGTCCCGAATCCTCGGCGCGACGGTGACGTCACCTTGGGTCCGCCTCGCTCTTTCCAGACAAGCGCAGCATCTGAGTGAGCGAGCTCACCACCCCAATTCACCGAAACGCGCCCGCCCTGTTTGGACAACGCGCCGTGCTTGACGGCGTTGGTGGCGAGTTCATGCACAACCATGCCTACAACTTGCGCCGCCGCCGCGTTCAGACGCAACCTCGGCCCTGTCATCTCGACCCGCGAGGTCAACTCTTCATCGAACGGGGCAAGCTGCGACCGCAGCAATTCGCTCAACTCAAATGACCCGGCACCTTCCTTGACCATGGCGTCCTGATTTCGGACCAGCACCATCAGGCGTTTGTTCAGTTCCTCCGGAAACTCTTCGGGTGACACTGTACGAGCCAGAAGACGGCTGATGCCCTGAACGACCGTGATCAGATTTTTGGTCCGGTGGTTCAACTCGCCAATCAGCAGATTCGTCTGCTCTTTCGCGCGCATGTATTCGGTCACATCGACGACGGCGAAGACACCTTCGATTGGCCCCTCCGGACGTACCGCCCGGTCAAAGAACACGCGTTTGCGCGCGTTGACCCATCGCACCTGCCCTCCCGGTTGCAGGATGCGGTGCGTCAGATCAATCACATCCGGCAGTTCCGGCGCCAGAAGGATGTCCACTTCTCGCTCTACCACCGGCCAGTCGTCGGGATGAATGCGGGAATGAAACTCCGATCTTGGAATATCCACGTTGTCCGGAAAGCCGAAAAGCTCTGCGCTCAGCCCATCCATCCGCACGGTGTCTTTGAGGTAATCTACTCGTCCGATGCCCACGCGGGCAACTTCCAGTCCGACCTGCATTTCGGTCGATGACAAGTGGCTATACTGTGGTGCCACTTTGGTCGTCATAGTCTAAGGTCTCCTACGGCCCCAATCGTAAATTTAAAGTTACACCCTCATTGTATCTTTGTCTTGACAGATTGGCTACCGGGTAGTTCGGCGCATCTGAGGCTCTGAAGACAAAAGGCCGCCGGTTTGCATAATTGAGGCATCTCTGCTTGCTTCTTACACAGCCTGCCAAACAACGGAGCATCTGAATGACGGATGACAGACACCACACATGCCAATGCGGCAAGATGGAGTGGCGGATTGCCCCCACAGCTCCCGGGACACATTTGGTATGCTACTGCGCCGATTGCCAGACCTATGCCAACGTTCTGGACCACGGCGCAACGCGTGTGGATTCCGATGGCGGCACCGAGATCTTCCAGACACTGCCCGCGAATTTCGAATTCCTTCGCGGCCAAGACCACCTTGCCGTCCTGCGGCTTAGCCCGAAAGGCATTCTGCGATGGTACGCGGGGTGCTGCGGCACGCAGATCGCGAACACGCTACCGGGTCCCGGTCTGCCCTTTGTCGGTGCGGTCTTGCCGCCCGGCGCGAAAGGCTATGGCCCCATCACGGCGTTGCTCAGCACCGTTGGCACAGCCCCACATATCAAGGAAACCGGCGTGCTGAAGGCTCAGCTCTCGGTCATCGGGCGCATCCTGGGCGGCGTCTTTTCGCCCTCAAAGCGCGCATCACCGTTCTTCAACGACGACAAAACACCCGTCGTGGCCCCTCGAGTACTCAGCAAGTCCGAAAGGAACGCGGCGCGGCCGCAGTGATCGTCTGCCCCTAATGCTCGTTTCGACGGGGTGTGTGCGACCGGCAAATCGCAAAAGCTGCGGCACGAGGCCTTTCCCCCGGCGTCACGGTGTCCTAAACACCGCGTGCCAAGCTCAGGGACCCACGATGCAAGACCCAGCCATCACCGAAGACTTGATCGCCGCACACGGCATCAACGCAGATGAATACGCCGAAATCCTGAACATCATGGGTCGTGAACCAACTTTCACCGAGCTGGGGATTTTCTCGGCCATGTGGAACGAGCATTGCTCGTACAAATCCTCCAAGATCCACCTCAAGACCCTGCCGACCACCGGTCCGCAAGTGATCTGCGGTCCCGGAGAAAACGCTGGCGTGGTCGATATCGGCGACGGTCAAGCGGTCGTCTTCAAGATGGAAAGCCACAACCACCCGTCGTACATCGAGCCCTATCAAGGTGCCGCGACTGGCGTCGGCGGCATCCTGCGCGACGTGTTCACCATGGGCGCCCGCCCAATCGCGGCGATGAACGCGCTCAGCTTTGGTGAAAAGGATCATCCGAAAACGCGTCAGCTGGTGCATGGCGTCGTCGAGGGCATCGGCGGATACGGCAACTGCTTCGGCGTGCCGACGGTGGGTGGCGAAGTGCGCTTTCACCCCGCCTATAACGGCAACTGCCTTGTGAACGCATTCGCGGCGGGCCTCGCAGACGCGGACAGCATCTTCTACTCGGCGGCCAGCGGCGTGGGCCGCCCGGTCGTCTACCTTGGAGCCAAGACGGGCCGCGACGGCGTGGGCGGCGCGACGATGGCTTCGGCGGAATTCGACGACAGCATCGAGGAAAAACGCCCCACGGTTCAGGTCGGCGATCCATTTACCGAAAAGCGCCTGATGGAGGCGTGCCTCGAGCTGATGCAAACCGGCGCGGTGATCTCGATCCAGGACATGGGCGCAGCCGGACTGACCTGTTCGGCAGTCGAGATGGGCGACAAGGGTGGGCTTGGCATTCGGCTCGACCTTGAAAAGGTGCCGCAGCGCGAAGAGAACATGACTGCTTACGAGATGATGCTCTCGGAGTCACAGGAGCGGATGCTCATGGTGCTCGACCCCGCCAAAGAGGCCGAGGCGCGCGCGGTATTCGACAAATGGGACCTCGACTTCGCCATCGTTGGGGAAACAATCGCGGAAGATCGTTTCCTGATCATGCACAACAACGTGACCAAGGCTGACATGCCGCTATCGAAGCTCAGTTCTTCCGCACCGGAATACGACCGCCCCTGGGTGCCGACCGAAGCACCCGCACCGATGGAACCTGTGTCTGCAGTCGATCCCATCGAGGCGCTGAAAACGCTGATCAGCAGCCCGAACTATTGCGCCCGAAACTGGGTCTACGAACAATATGACACGATGGTCATGGCCGACACAGTGGAGGGCCCCGGTTGGGGCGCCGGGGTGATCCGTGTCCACGGGACCGACAAGATGCTTGCCTTCACCGCCGACGTGACCCCGCGCTACGTCAAGGCCAATCCCATCGAAGGCGGCAAACAGGCGGTGGCCGAGGCCTATCGGAACCTCTGCGCGGTCGGCGCCAAGCCGCTGGCGACCACGGACAACCTCAATTTCGGCAACCCCGAAAAGCCCGCGATCATGGGCCAGTTCGTCGGCGCGATTCAGGGGATCGGACGGGCCTGCGAAACGCTGGACATGCCCATCGTCTCCGGCAACGTCTCGCTCTACAACGAAACCGACGGTCAGGGAATCCTGCCCACCCCCACCATCGGTGCCGTGGGCCTGATCGCGGCGGGCGAAGAACCGATCCTCGGCCGGGCGCGAGAAGGCCACATGGCCCTCCTCATCGGAGACACCGCGGGGCATCTCGGCCAAACCGCACTGCTTGCCGAGGTGTTCAAGCGTGAAGACGGCGACGCCCCGGCGGTCGATCTTCTGGCCGAACGCCGCAATGGTGAATTCATCCGCGCCAATCGCGATGTGATCAAAGCCTGCACGGATCTCAGCGACGGCGGTCTTGCGCTTGCCGCGTTCGAAATGGCCTGCGCGTCCGGCGTTGGTGTCCAGATCGACGAGACCGATCAGGCAATGCTCTTCGGCGAAGACCAGGCCCGCTACCTTGTCGCCTGCAATTTCGATCAGGCCGAGGCGCTGTTTATCGCCGCCGGACAGGCCGACGTGCCGATCAAATCCGTGGGTCGCTTCACCGGCAACACGGTCAAACTCGGAGGTTCCGAGGCGTCTTTGGAGGCATTGTCCGAGATGCATGAAAACGCATTCGCCGGTCACTTCGCCTGATGGCCGGGGCTGCCAAACGGGCATGGGGGCCGCGGGCACTGCTGTCTGGCGGGTTGGAGAAAGCCAATGAAGCTTGAATTTCATCACATCAATTACGTCTCGAAAGACGTTGATACGATGCATGATTTCTACACACGCGTACTGGGACTGGACAACATCGCACAGGAGAACTTCCCGCGCACCGAGGCGAGCGCTTCTGCGGGCTATGACGGCAAGATCCGGTTCGCCACCGATGGCGGCATGCAGATGCATTTGGCAGAGCGCGACTTTTCCGTCGCCTTCAAAAACGGGCAGGTCATCAATCCCGTCGATCAAGGCCACATCGCCTTTCGCACCGATGACCTTGCCGCGTTCCTGGCTGTGCTCGACGCCGAGGGGATACCCTATTCCGACTACGGCACGACCTTCGCAAAGGAATGGCATCAGGTGTTTTTCCAGGACCCCGAAGGCAATGTCATCGAGGTGCACCAGCAGGTCGGATAACACTCCGCGTCATAGCAGAGTGCGCGTTCCGATAACGGAAAGCCGCTCCGATCAGAGCGTTGCCATCAATCTGGCCTTCTCCCCGAGATCATCTGGACGCGAGATCGCCTCGGCCAATTCCTCGAGCGACTGGATCGAATGCCCGGCGCGAAAGCTGTCCACATGGGGCAGCATCGCCCGGATCCCGGTTGCCTTGGGTGCAAACCCGTCCCAGCGCAAAAGCGGGTTGAGCCAAATCAGGCGACGCGAGGACAGGTGAAGGCGCTCCATCTCTTTTTCCAGCGCACCGGCATCGTCCCGGTCGAGCCCGTCAGTGATCAAGAGCACAACCGCGCCCTGCCCCATGACACGGCGCGACCAGTCTCGATTGAAGGCGTGCAGGCATTGACCGATCCGGGTGCCGCCTTCCCAATCCTGTGCCTCCGCGCCCGCGGCCTTCAAAGCCGCGTCCACGTCGCGGGTGGCCAGGTGCCGGGTGATGTTCGTCAGCCGCGTGCCGAAGGTGAAGGCGTGCACTTTGGCCCAGCCCGCGCCTTTCTCGTTCGCCACCGCGTGCAGGAAATGCAGCACCATCCGGGAATACTGGCTCATCGACCCAGAAATGTCGCACAAGACCACCAGATTGGGCCAGCGCAAGCGAGGCGTCTTGCGCGAGATTGACCGGATTTCTCCGCCGTAGCGCATCGACCGCATCAGCGTTCTCCGGTAATCCGCCTGCCGCCCCAGCACCGACGCCTTGCCCCGCCGTGAGGGGATGGGTTTCACAGGCAGTTTCAAACGTGCCAGCATGCGTTTGGCCTCTGCCATCTCGGCCGTGGACATCTGTTCGAAGTCGAGCGTCCTGAGCTTTTCCTCGGCCGACATGGTCAGAGTCGATTTGACCTCGATCTCGGTACCTTCCTCGGACTGTTCGTTTTCCGGCACCTCGGGCAAAAGATCGTCCAGAAGCGCCTGCGCCGCGCGTTTTTCGCCGGAGGCTGCCGATTTCTCCTCCTGCACGCCGCGAATGGCCGGCAGCATCATCGACATCATGTGCTCAAGGTAACGCGGATCGCGCCAATACAGGCGGAAGACCTGTGCAAAGATCACGCGGTGCTCTGGCCGGTTCACGAAACAGGCGTGCAACGTCCAGAAAAAATCCATCCGCTCCGTGAAGCCTGCGGCCTCGACCGCGCGAATGGCGTCGATCACCCGTCCCGGCCCGATGGGCAAACCCGCCCGGCGCAGGGCGCGGGCGAAATGGATGATGTTCTGCGCCAGACGCGGATTATCCGGCAGTTCGAGGGGGATGTATTCGGCCATTACATGGCCGACTGGAGGCTCTGCCTCCAGACCTCCGGCATATTTGTAAAAAGAAGAAGCATCAGGCCGGTTCGAGCGACGCCTTGGCCTCGTCCAGCAGGCGTTTGGCCTCGGAGCCTTGCAGTTTCTGGATGTCGTCCTGGTACTTCAAGATCGCGCCCAATGTGTCGGAGATCACTTCGGGCGATAGGTCGATCACGTCCAAAGCCAGCAGGCACTTGGCCCAGTCGATGGTTTCGGCCACGCCCGGTTTCTTGAAGATGTCCTCGGTGCGCAGCCGCTGAACGAAGGCGACGATCTCGCGGCTGAGCGTCTCTGCCGCCTCTGGCGCGCGGGCGCGCAGGATTTCCACTTCGCGGTCGAATTGCGGGTAATCGACCCAATGGTAAAGACAGCGCCGCTTGAGCGCGTCATGCACTTCGCGCGTGCGGTTGGAGGTCAGGATCACGATCGGCGGCTCGGGGGCCTTGATGGTGCCCATCTCTGGAATCGTGACCTGAAAATCCGACAGCGCCTCAAGCAGAAACGCTTCGAACGGCTCATCGGTGCGGTCCAGCTCGTCGATGAGCAGGACGGGCGCACCGTTGGCGTCGGGGCGCATGGCCTCGAGCAAGGGGCGTTCGACCAGGAAATCCGGGCCGAAGAGTTCCCGCTGCAGCATCTCGCGGTCGGCATTGCCCGCCGCCTCGGCAGTGCGGATGGCGATCATCTGTGCCGGGAAATTCCATTCGTAGACTGCGCTAGAGGCATCCAGACCCTCGTAGCATTGCAGCCGGATCAACTTGCGCCCCAGCGATGCCGCCAGCGCCTTGGCGATCTCGGTCTTTCCCACACCCGCTTCGCCTTCAAGGAAAAGTGGTCGGCCCAGCTTCAGCGACAGGAACACCACCGTGGCAAGCGCGCGGCCGCAGACATAGCCGGTCTCTGCCAGCATGGATTGAACGGCGTCGATACTGTCTGGGGTTTGCATGGGGCGTGCTCCTTGTTCCGACGTTGCTGCCCGTGCGGGCCAGCGAGGTCAATAGCCCCATAGTCGCAGGATCACGGGCGATTTGACGGCTGCGGGCCCGCCTGACACTGTGCGCGCAACGACCTGAACCCTGGAAGCGCTTTCGTGAAAATCACCGTCGTTCTCTGTGTCCGCAACGAAGCGGCGTTTCTTCTGGATTGGCTGGCCTGGCACCGAAGCGTTGGAGTGACGGATTTTGTTGTCGTGTCGAACGAGTGCGCTGACGGCACGGACGACCTGCTGGACCGCCTCGCAGAACTGGGGTGCCTGACCCATATCCGAAACGCTCCGCCTTATGGCAAAGGCGGCATTCAGTTCTCTGGGCTGAAACTGGCGAACAAGGCCGAGGCCGTGCGCAAGGCAGATTGGCTTTTGACGCTGGATATCGACGAATTCGTGACGGTCCATGCCGGCGACGGCACCCTTCCCGACCTGATCCACGCGCTGCCCGAGGCGACGGCCATCACCCTGACATGGCGTGTGTTCGGAAACTGTGGCGTCGTGGAGTACGTCGATGATCCCGTTCCGGTGCAATTCACCCGTGCCGCGCCGCGCACCGTCGGATGGCCCTGGCGTCTGGCCATGTTCAAGACTCTGTACCGAAACGACAAAACCTATCGTGCGCTCGGTGTCCACCGGCCGCGCAACCCGGTCGAGGACAGGCTACCAAACGCGCGCTGGTACGATGGAGAGGGTCGCCGCCTTGGGTCGGAAATGGCCACGGGTCGGCTCTTTTCGGACTACACGCAAAACAATAACAAGCTGGTCCAGTTGAACCACTATCCGCTGGGGTCGATCGAAAGCTATGTCCTCAAATCGGATCGCGGGCGGGCGGTCCACAGCGCGGACAGCCTGGGACTGGACTACTGGGTCGAACGCAACCTGAACACTGACGAAGACCGCTCAGCTGCCGATCTCTGGCACCGCGCGCAACCCTTTCGGGACGCCTTTGCAGCTGACCCGGTTGTGGCAGAGCTTCACGCCAAGGCCGTTGACTGGCGCAAGGCAAAGCTCGAAGAGCTTTTGCGGCAGGATCGGTTCCGCGATCTCTACGGTCGCCTGCTGATGGCACAGCCCTCGCGCGCACTGTCGAAGCAGGACGCAGCCCGATTGACGCGGGCGGCACAAAGATCGCGCGACGCATCGCGGGTGACGGGCACGTAATCTTCATAGAGTTCACTGTATTTTGGCTAAATTATGCCTAAATCCAACTCTAGCTTTGCGTTCAACAAATGACCTGAAACCGGGCGTAGAGTTACGAGGACATGTCGATCATGCAGGATACATCGGATCCGTTTTCCATAACTTTGACCGATTTGCGCCCCGTCCAGTGGTTGCAGGCGATGAAAGCACATGGCGACTCCTACGGGTTTTTCGAACCGCTCGGGCGCGATCACAACGCGGTCTTCATCGAAGACGGAGACACGCTTCTCGTCACCTTCGAAACCCTGCCCGCCATTCAGGCCCTGTCCGAAACGGCACGCCCCATCGGATTTGATCTTGCACGCGAAAAAGGCTGGTCCTGTTTGTCGGTCATCAGCAATCGCGACACATGGTTCCGCGATCCCGGGATTTTCGGATTTTTCGACCAGATGACCGATGACGATTTCTTTGAGGATTTCGACCAAGTGATCTTCTACGGTGCCGGACCATGCGGCTACGCGGCCTGTGCGTTTTCGGTGGCCGCGCCGGGCGCGACCGTGATCGCGCTTGAACCGCAGGCCACTCTCGACCCGCGGGTGACCGAGTGGGACGACCGGTTCACAGACATGCGGCGGCTCGATTTCACGGACCGTTACGGCTATGCGCCCGACATGCTGGAAGCCTCGAAAGCGGCCTACGTGGTCTATGACCCGCAAGAGCCGCTGGATGCCATGCACGCGGCGCTGTTCGAACGCAACGGCACGAAACGCTTTCGCGCGCGCCATCTTGGCGGCGGTATGCAGGCCCATTTCGACCTGATGGGTGTTCTGTCGCCGCTGGTGCAAAGCGCCGCTGCAGGAACTCTGGATGATGAAGTCTTCGCCGCGCTTTATCGCAGGCGGCGCGACCATGTCGCCTACTGCAAGAAGCTGTTCAGCAAGGTCGAGGCACAGGGACGTCATTGCCTCGCCGAAGCCGTTTGCGCCTATATCTGCGAGAAATGGGGCGCGCCGCGCTACCGGCGCAAACTCAAGGCCATGCGTCAGGCCCGCACACACGATGAGGCGGCTGAGGCCTAGTCTCAATCAGCGGCGCGTGCTACGCCCGCGATATGACCAAGACGATCACGCTTCGCACCCCCGACGACTGGCACCTTCATTTGCGCGACGGCGATATGCTGCGCGCTGTAGCGCCTGAGACAGCCCGCCACTTCGCCCGCGCCATCATCATGCCCAACCTCGTGCCGCCGGTGGTTACAGGGCGTGATGCTGCCGCGTATCGCGACCGGATTCTGAACGCCCTGCCCGCCGGGTCGACCTTTGACCCGCTGATGACGCTCTACCTAACCGAAGACACCGATCCGGACGATCTGGAAGCGGCGCATAAAGACGGGCTTGTGACAGCGGTGAAGCTTTATCCCGCTGGCGCGACAACCAATTCTGCGAGCGGCGTGCGTGACTTCGACAAGGTGCGGCCGGTGTTGGAACGGATGGCCGAAATCGGCTGCCCGCTCTGCGTGCATGGCGAAGTGACGGACAGCGATATCGACATCTTCGATCGGGAAGCCGTGTTCATTGAACGTGTGCTCGATCCGATCCGTCGTGGGACACCGGGCTTGCGTGTCGTTATGGAGCACATCACGACCATGCAAGGCGTGGAATACGCGTCAGAGAGTGGTCCCGACCTTGGCGCGACGATCACCACGCATCACCTCGTCATCAATCGCAACCATATCCTCGCCGGTGGAATCAAACCGCACTATTACTGTCTGCCGGTCGCCAAGCGCGAAGAACACCGGCTCGCTTTGCGCAAAGCGGCAACGAGCGGCGACCCGAGCTTCTTTCTTGGCACCGATAGCGCGCCGCACACGGATGCGAACAAGCTTTTGCCCTGCGGCTGCGCCGGATGTTTCACCGCAACCAACACCCTGTCGATCCTCGCCGAAGTGTTCGAGCAGGAAGACGCGCTGCACCATCTTGAGGCCTTCACATCTCTGAATGGCCCGAAATTCTACAGACTGCCGGTGAATGACGGCCAGATCACCCTGACCAAGGGAGACCCGGTCGCCTATCCCCCTCAGATCGAGACGACAGACGGCCCGGTCACCGTCTTCGACCCACAAATGCCGCTGCACTGGTGGGTCGAAACCGACTGACCTGACGGGGTCTCAGCGCTCCAACTCTTACGCCTGCGATGGATGAAACTGGCGCTTTGGCCGGGTTTTGACGTGCGGCCGCACGCTACCTAAGCGGCCGCGCGCCATTGTTTCAGTGTGCTTTCCAAACGCGAACCGCAATCAACTCATTGCTTTTACTTGAAAAAGACCGCGAATACGGCAGTTCACCTGCAAAACGAATAGTGTAAACTAAAGCTTACATTTGATTGTGTCAGATTAATGTGACAATATTTCGCATAGAAATTAGAATCTGGACGCCGGTGGTTGTTGGAGCGCTCGCCGGAGGTCTTGGGCCTGGTTCAGCCAACGGGTCCCCCATTTCAGCGCTCCGTGACCAATTGCAATCATCCTGAGGAGGATCCACCCATGGTTACTGATGACGAAGACAAGGTTTGGCCCACCGGTCTGACCCTGAAGGAAGCTGAGGAAGTTCACAGCTATCTCATCGACGGCACCCGAGTATTTGGTGCCATCGCTCTTGTGGCGCATTTTCTCGTCGCCGCTGCCACACCCTGGCTCGGATAACGGAGGCCCACCATGAATAACGCAAAAATGTGGTTGGTCGTCCCCCCCGCAGTGGGTGTTCCGGTCTTCCTGGGTGCCGTTGCCGTTGGCTCGTTCGCAGTACACGTGGCCGTTCTCAGCAACACGTCCTGGGTGTCCGATTTCCTCTCAGGTCAGGAACTTGGCTCAGGCGACATGGAAGCCGCAGCACGGATTGCGCCCGAGGCCAACACGGCCAAGGCGAGCTACGCCGTGGAACGCGCGGATGGAAGCCTCGAAGTGACGATCATCCTTCCGGATGGCAGATCGACGACGGCGCTCATTCAAGCGCCACCCTTGCAGCCAGAGTTATAACGCTTTTCGCAGGCCCAGTCGTTTCGAGTCGGGCCTGCGTTTTCCTTTTTCCGATTGAGCCCCGTCGCTGGGTGCTCGGTGACCCCTGATAAGGTGACCCGAATGCTCGACTTCCGCCGCATCGTTCTGCACCGCATCGCGACCGTTGGTCCGCGCTATTTCCCATTTGCCGATGTGGCAAGCAAGAACGTGCCGCTGTCCCGCCTCCTGCGTCTGGCGCTGTTTCAGGTCACCGTCGGCATGGCGCTGGTGCTTCTTGTAGGCACGTTGAACCGTGTGATGATTGTCGAACTCGCGGTCCCGGCGGGCCTTGTCGGTTCGATGCTGGCCTTGCCCATCGTCTTTGCCCCGTTCCGCGCGCTGATCGGTTTCAAATCCGACACTTACAAATCCGCGCTCGGTTTGCGCCGCCTGCCTTACATCTGGAAAGGCACGCTGTACCAGTTCGGCGGTTTTGCCATCATGCCTTTCGCGCTGCTCGTCCTGTCGGGCTACGGCGAGTCCTACGACGCCCCGAGATGGGTGGGCTACAGTTCTGCCGCGCTGGCCTTTCTGTTGGTCGGTGCGGGTGTGCATATTGTCCAAACCGTCGGTTTGGCTCTGGCAACCGACCTTGTGAAAGAGGCGGACCAGCCCAAGGTCGTGGGCCTGATGTATGTCATGCTTCTTTTCGGCATGGTGGTCAGCGCGATCGTTTTCGGGATGCTTCTTGAAAACTACTCGCCCGGCCGCCTGATCCAGGTGATCCAGGGCGCCGCCGTCGTGACCGTCGCACTTAACTTCATCGCCATGTGGAAACAGGAAGCGCGCGACCGGGTGCGCGCCCGCGCGATGGAAGCTGCGCCGGACATCGCCTTCGGCGATGCATGGGCCAAACTGATGGAACACCGGGGAATGCTCCGGCTGTTGCTTGTTATCGGCTTGGGAACCTTCGGCTTCGGCATGGCCGATGTGCTTCTGGAACCCTACGGGGGTGAAGCGCTTGGCCTGTCGGTGGCCAGCACGACAAAACTCACTGCCCTTCTTGCCGGTGGTACGCTTCTTGGCTTCGGCGTCGCATCGCGCGTCCTTGGCCGAGGCACTCCGCCATCGGCCCTGTCGCTCAGCGGTGCGCTGATCGGCATACCCGGTTTTGTCAGCATCATCTTCTCGGCCTATGGCGGCGGCACCACAGCCTTTCTAGCCGGCACCTTGATGATCGGCATCGGTGCCGGACTGTTCGGTCATTCGACCCTCACCGCTACGATGCGCGCCGCACCGAAAGACAATGTCGGCCTCGCGCTTGGTGCGTGGGGCAGTGTTCAGGCGACCGCGGCCGGTGTCGGCATGGCGCTGGCCGGATGGGTCCGCGATCTTATCATCGCCCTGCGCCCTGAAGGTGGGTTGGCGGTCGAAACGCCCTATCTGGCCGTGTTCTCAATAGAAATGGTCTTCCTCGCCCTGGCCGTTCTGATCACCCTTCCGCTCGTCACCCGCAGCACCCATTCAAACACGACGCGATCCGCACCCAACGCGCAATCCAGCCCAGTGGAGGCCCCATGACAACGATCATCACGAGGTATTTCGAAAACGCGGATCACGCGCGATCTGTTGAGCATGACTTGATTTATGACCACCAGGTCTCTCCGAGGATCATCAGTATCTACGACAACGCCGATGGGCTGGCCGATCGGCTGATCGCGGCGAACGTCCTGCCCGATACCGCGCAGGCGTACCAGGACAGGATGACCAAAGGTGGCGCGATCCTTTTGGTCCGCGCTGGGTACAAACCGCTCGGCGTAGCCAAGATCACCCGTCGCGTCGCAGATGAAGGCGGCGCTGCCGACATGGGATCTCTGGACGAATCCGTGTTCTTCAAAGACGAACGGAAACGCAGTCTGAGCGTCCTGACCGAGCATCCTTACATGCTGTCGCGGATGCGCAGCAGCAAAAGCAAGACCTACCATATGGCCGACTGGCCGATCCCGCTCATCAGCCGCCGCAAGCCGGCCGACGCCTTTGCGTTTCCCCGTCATGCCCGAATGGCTAATTTCCCAATCCCTCTGATCAGCAAACGCAAACCATCCGACGCCTTCGCCTTTCCACGCCACGCGCGAATGGCAAACTTTCCGATCCCTCTGATCAGCAAACGGAAGCCTTACGACAAGTTCGCCTTTCCACGGCACGCGCGGATGGCAAACTTTCCGATCCCGCTGATCAGCAAACGAAAGCCATACGACAAATTCGCCTTTCCGCGCCACATGCGCATGGCAAATTGGCCCTTCCCGCATCTGATCGACGGCGAAACGGGCACCAACGCCATTGTTCCCGGCCACCCGCATATGGCGAATTTTCCGATCCCCCTGCTGAGCGACCGGAAGCCATATGACAAATTCGCCTTCCCCCGCCACGCGCGAATGGCAAACCTGCTGATCCCGTTGATCAGCCGCCGCAAGCCGGTCACCAAATCGATCATCCCGCGCCATGCGCGCATGGCCGATGCCATTCTGCCGTTGGTGATCCGCCGGTCCGAGACGCGAAAATCCGACGGCGGACAAGGGTTTTCCTTCTCCAAATGGCTCGGCATGCCGACGATCAAGCGTCGCTGACCACGAACCAATGACACACATAGACCACCCAGGCTGACACGCTCGGCTGGCCTGTGCCGTTCCATACGTCACACGGCGTCGAAACCGCCCAAAAGGCGCGCAACCCTGTGTCTGCTGCGCAGCAGCTGCGACAATCTCTACGACTTTGGTCGTATAAGCCCTATTCTGATCTCGGGAGGATCAGAGCGAGAGGGCCTCCCGATGGAGATATTGATCGACGCGCTGCTCGATTGGATTGCGGATCACAGCGACTATGTCACCGAAGACCTGCCACACCCCGTGGTGCTGCAACTGACCCCCGAAGAGCTGACCACCGAGTATTACACCGGTGTTGCGCATCTCATGCCAGAAGATGGCGTTGATGAGCGGCTGAACGCGCTCTACGCGGCGACCGATGGCGCATACGGGACGATCTACTTGCGTGCCGCCGCAGGGTTCGATGAATCGGAGCATTTCGAAGATCCGACCGAAAACCCGCTCTGGCGTGAAGTTCTGCTGCACGAGCTGGTGCATCATGTGCAGTGGCAAAGCGGAGAGGCCCAGACATGGCACTGCCCGGCACAAGGGGAACGCGTCGCGTATCATCTGGGTGGGATCTACCTCGCTGAATCACACGTGTGGGACCCGATGGGCAATCGGGCGTTCTGGGCACACATGTATTCGCGCTGCTGACACTTCAAACTGCGCGCAGGATGGCGTAATGCGGCCTCACACCGTTTCAGGAGGCGCGCCATGATCCCGACATCCTATCCGCCAAAAGACGAAATCGCCCGCCTGACAGCCCGGATGCTGCTTGAAATTGGCGCGGTGAACTTTCGGCCGGACGATCCGTTCATCCTCGCGTCCGGCAAGCCTTCGCCCACCTATATCGACTGCCGCAAACTGATCTCCTTTCCGCGCATCCGTTCAACGCTGATGGATTTCCTGACGGTGACCGTCATGCGCGACGCCGGGTTCGAAGCGTTCGACAATATCGCCGGTGGTGAGACGGCAGGCATCCCCTTTGCGGCACTGGTCGCGGAACGCATGGCCTTGCCCATGACCTATGTGCGCAAGAAACCCAAGGGCTACGGCCGCAACGCCCGCATCGAAGGCGCCATGTCCGAAGGCGAGCGTGTGTTGCTCGTGGAAGATCTGACAACCGACGGTGGATCGAAACTCAGCTTCGTCGACGCGATCCGGGACACCGGCGCGACCTGCAGCCACACGGCGGTGATCTTCTATTACGATATCTTCCCCGAAACCGAAAAGACCCTTGGCGATCATGGGGTGACACTGCATCACCTCTGCACGTGGTGGGATGTTCTGGCCGAGGCACGCGCGCAAGCAGCGTTTGACGAGGACACTTTGACCGAGGTCGAAACGTTCCTCAAAGCGCCCCGAGCCTGGCAGGACGCGCGGGCGTAACCTCGCTGAGCACCTGACACCCAAGGGTCTGACGCAACGCGCCGATCAGATCGTCCAGCGTTTCGGTGTGCACATACATCCCCCCGGTGCGATCCGCGAGGCACCGGGCGACAGGTTCGATCATCATGTTTTGCGGCTGGTCCGGCCAGTTGAAGTGTTCGCCCCGCACACGAAATCCGATCACATGGACGGTCAGATCCGCCCCCGCCGCAAGGTCTGCCGCCAATTGGCAAGGCGACCCGCCGCAGGTTTCCTTGCCATCGGTGACAAGCACGATTTCTCCGGGCTTGTGTTCGTAATCCAGCACCCGCGCCGCTTCGGCAATGGCTTCGGTCAGCGGGGTCTCGCCCGCCGGATGAAGACGGTCGATCTCGGCAATGATCCGGTCAGCCGCATCCGGTTCTGGAGGGAAGCGCACAACAACACTGGAACAGCTTTCCTGCCGCCCGAACCCGTAAGTCACAAGACCCATCCGCCGTACCGGCGCAACCTGGGGCATGACAGTGCGCACGGCGCGGCGCGCGTCGAAAATGCGCGGTTCGTCCATCAGGTTGAACCCCATCTCGGCCATCGATCCCGACCCATCGAACACCACCATCGCGTCGCGGGTGCAGGTCTCCTGCGCTGCGACCGGCGTGATCGCCACACCAAGAGCCGTGACGCCACTCAGAATCGATTTCGCAGTTTTTGACGTCGCCCACATGCAGGTCAGCTTCGCACGCGCCTGTGTCGTCTGTAAACGAATTCTCAAACCACGCACTGGCGACTTGCTGCGTGTCTCTTGTGTCACAGCGAAGCGCCCATTCCACAATATGTTGACGAATGGCGTCTTCGCAGCGCAAGATGCACCCTCAGCAGACGCTCACAGCTTTTCCACAGGATATACATTTTGCGCTTCCAGCGACGCATCGCTACGCAAGGCCCGGGATCAACGGGGGTAACGAAATGAACGAAATCACTGCATTCAATCCGACGGGCGCAGAGATCCAGAACCCCGAAACAATGCCCCATTCAATCGAGGCAGAGCAGCAGCTTCTGGGCGCGATTCTGACCAACAACGACGTCTTCGACCGTGTCGCGTCGATCATCGGGCCGCAGCATTTCTATGATCCCGTTCACGCGCGAATCTTCGACATCGCCGCAGCGCGCATCGCCAAGAACAACCTCGCCTCGCCCGTCACGCTCAAAGCGTTCATGGAAGATGACGAGGGCTTGAAGGAACTGGGTGGACCGGCCTACCTTGCCCGGCTGGCGGGTGCCGCTATCAGCTCATTCGCAGTCCGCGACTACGCGCAGATGATCTACGACCTCGCCGTGCGCCGCGACCTTATCGGCCTTGGCCGGGATATCAGCTCCAAGGCTGCCAAGGTGGATGTCGCGTCCGAACCACGCGAACAGATCGTAGAGGCCGAACAGGCGCTTTACAAGCTCGCCGAGCAGGGCCGTAGCGAAAGCGGATTTCAAAGCTTCCTCAAGGCGGTAACGGACGCAGTTAATGTCGCCAACGCCGCCTATCAGCGCGAGGGTGGTCTGGCCGGCATCTCTACTGGCCTCATGGATATGGATCGCAAGCTGGGTGGTCTGCATAAGTCCGACCTGCTGATCCTTGCCGGACGTCCGTCCATGGGCAAAACCTCCCTCGCCACCAACGTCGCTTTCAACATCGCCAAAGCCTACCGCAAAGGCACCCGGCCCGATGGGACTGAAGGCACGGTCGAAGGCGGTGTCGTTGGCTTCTATTCCCTCGAAATGAGCGCCGAGCAGTTGGCCGCGCGGATTCTGTCAGAAGCGGCCGAAGTGCCGTCGGAACAGATCCGCCGCGGCGACATGACCGAAGCCGAGTTCCGCCGCTTCGTGGACGCCGCGAAATCGCTCGAAGCCTGTCCGCTCTACATCGACGACACACCGGCCCTGCCGATCAGCCAGTTGGCCGCACGGGCCCGTCGGTTGAAACGGACGCATGGGTTGGACGTTCTGATCGTGGATTATCTCCAGCTTGTGCGCCCGGCATCGGCCAAAGACAGCCGCGTGAACGAGGTGTCGGAGATCACCCAAGGCCTGAAAGCCATCGCGAAGGAACTCGATATCCCGGTCATCGCCCTGTCCCAGCTGTCGCGTCAGGTGGAAAGCCGCGAGGACAAGCGCCCGCAGCTCTCGGACCTGCGCGAATCCGGTTCCATTGAACAGGACGCGGATGTCGTGATGTTCGTGTTCCGCGAGGAGTATTATAAAGAGCGGGAAAAACCCGGCGATCACGACCTCGAAAAAATGGCCGCGTGGCAGGAAGAGATGGAACGCCTCCACGGCAAAGCCGAGGTCATCATCGGCAAACAACGCCACGGGCCCATTGGCACGGTCGAGCTGAGCTTCGAGGGTCGCTTCACCCGCTTTGGCAACCTGATCAAACCGTGGCAGCAGGGCGCGGAAGACATGTGATGTAGCCATCGTCGGCGAGGTACAGCACATTTCCGTCTTGACCCACCGCCCAGACCTGCCAAACACCCGCGCATGGCACAGGCTCAACTGACAATCGACCTTGGCGCGATCCGCGCGAACTGGCGCGCTCTGGCCGCAATGAACGCTGCCGAAACCGCGGCCGTGGTCAAGGCCGATGCTTATGGTCTGGGCGCGGACCGCGTGTCCAAGGCCCTGGCCAAGGCTGGCGCACGGACGTTCTTTGTGGCGCAAGCCGAAGAAGGCGTACTCGTTCGCGAGTCGCTTGGTGACGGTCCGACCATCGGTATCTTCGGGGGTCACATGGAAGGTGACGCGCCCCTGATCCGTGACGCCAATCTGACTCCGATGATCAATTCCATCGACCAGATGCTGCGCCACGTGGAGTCCCTGCCCGGCCATCCGTTCGGCATCCAACTCGACACCGGGATGAACCGTCTCGGTATGGAGGCGGGCGAATGGGCGGCGTTGCGCGAGATTGCACTGAGCCAGAACCCCTTTCTTGTCATGAGCCATCTCGCCTGTGCGGATGAACCGACGCACGGCATGAACGAATTTCAATTGCAGAACTTCCTGCAGATGACTGATGGGATCAAGGCTCAGCGATCCCTTTCCGCCACTGGTGGAACACTCCTGGGAGAACACTACCACTTTGACATGACGCGCCCCGGCATCGGGCTTTATGGCGGCCTGCCATTCGTCGATGCGCAACCTGTTGCGTCGCTGTCGATCCCCGTCATTCAGGTCCGCGAGGTCAACCCAGGCGAGTCCGTGGGCTACGGAAACAGTTGGGTGGCGCGCGTGCCCAGCCGGATCGCAACGATTTCCGCAGGGTACGCTGACGGCATCATCCGCGCGATGGGCCCGAAAGCGCATGTCTGGGCCAATGAAACCCGCTGCAAGATCGTCGGCCGCATTTCCATGGACCTGATCGGCGTGGATGTCGGCCCGGTGAAGGACTTGCCCGACACGGTAGAGCTTTTGGGCCAACATCAGTCTGTCGACACAGTGGCAGACGCAGCCGGAACGATCGGGTACGAAATTCTGACGTCCCTGGGACACCGCTACGCCCGCACGTATGTCGGCGGATGATCCGGGCGGGGAAATGAGCTTTTTCGAACCCTCCCCCGTGCTGCTGGCACTCATCTTTGTCCAACGCTTGGTTTACTTCGAGGTCTTGGCGCTTCTTGCTCTGCTCCGTCTGATCGTCGGCCGCGGCGCAGCGAGGCTTCCGGCCTTCTTGACATTGACGATATGCGCCGTCGCCATCTTCACGACCTTCGCCCCTGCCCTGAACTTGCAGAGCGTGCCGTTCTACGGGGATGCCGCACGCCTTCTGGCAACCGGCGGCGGCGCGGCCTTGCCTCTTGCGACCTCCGGAGTATTTGCACTCTGCTTTCTGTTTCAGCAAAGGCGCTGGCGATGGATCGATCTTCTTCACCTGCTGGGTGTCCTCGCCTTTGTTGGCCTCTGGGCGATCACGCGGGTGTAAAGAATGGCTTGGTTGAAATGGATCAACCTCGCGCTTCTTGTCCTGTACCCGGTGTCCTGGGCAGCGCCCTTGATGCGTGCGGGGCTGCTGCCACTATTCGGTTTGAGTGAGATCAGCGTGCTGACAGGTCTTCAAGCCTTGTGGTCAACCGATATCCTTCTGGCGCTGATTGTCACCGTGTTTGCGCTCTTCGCGCCATACGTGAAGACCATCGGACTGGCCTTGGTTCAGTTCGATTTTCTCAAGCGCACGGCCCTGCCGGTGCTGAGCGTTTTGGGCAAACTGGCCATGGCGGATATCTTTCTCATCGCACTCTACATCACGATCGTGAAAGGCATTGGGATTGGCCGTATCGAGACCGCCTGGGGCCTGTATCTTTTCACCGCCTGCATCCTTGCCTCACTGCTGATCAGCCTTGCTGAAATGGGCCAAACGCGGGATTGATCCAAAAGACGAAACAGTTTCGTTTTCCGCGCCCCATTGTTCACAAATCCGCTAACAGTCCAAAAAATCGTTAAAAAACAGTATGTCGTTGCGGCGCTTCGGCATAAACTTGCCGATGTTGCCAACTAGTATGATGGTTTCTGGGGGTTAAAATGATTGGGGCTGTGCGTTCGTTCGCGTTCGCCACGTCGTGGCTGATGCAACGATTGATGTTCGCGTGTGTTGCCACGCTTGGGCTTGGGTCTCTCGCCTACACAATTGCTTGCGCGATGGGTCACGCGCCGTGGCTAGAGATGACCGCAACATTTGGGGGTATGATCTATCCACAGGCCGGACCGGTGGTACAGATCGGTGTCACTGCGCTATTGCTGGGCATCTGCTTTTTCCTGCCGTCCAACGCCCGGATCATGGCGCTCGAGAACTCACACCGCCGGTTCCAGATCGCGATGGAGGACGTGGCCCGTGCCTATCGTCTGTCGCATGCGGCCGATCGCGAAGGCGTGTTCAAGATGCGCTCCGAATTTGATTCGGTCCGCGAACGCATCGCTTATCTGCGCGATCACCCGGATCTGGCGGAATTGGAGCCCTCCGTACTCGAAGTCGCCAGCCAGATGAGCCACGTGTCCAAAGACCTGGCGAAGACTTACTCGGACAGCAGCGTCAACCGCGCCCGCGACTTCCTCATCCAACGCCAGCAGGAAATCGAAGATTTCAACGACCGCCTTGATGCCGCAAAGGCTACTGCAGCAGAAATGCGCGTCTGGGTGGACAAAATCGAGCTCGAAGAATCGGTGGCACAAGCGCAATTGACCCGCTTGAACGAAGAGCTTGCGGACATCCTTCCCGAACTGCACAGCAGCGAGGACGCACCGCTTATCCCACCCCGAAAAGCGCCACATGACGCGCAAGCGACCACGAACGATTGGGACGAGGCCCCTGATTTCACCGACAAGGACGGCAATCGCATCGTTGCCCTTCTGGCGCGGCGCGCCGCCGAATAACACACCGTCCGATCCTGTGGCTTGCAGGCCCTGCCCCCTTGCTCCAAAAGCGGCGGCATGGCTAAACCGACGACTTCCTTTGTTTGCCAATCCTGCGGCAACAGCACGACCAAATGGTCAGGGCGGTGCGATGCGTGTGGGGAATGGAATTCCATCGTTGAAGAAGCCCCGCTGTCGGCCGGACCCTCAGCGAAATCGCTAGGGGCCACCAAAGGCCGTGCACTCGCGCTAAGCGCGCTGTCCGGGACCGAAGCGCCGCCACCGCGCACCACGTCTCATCTTGCCGAACTCGACCGGGTTTTGGGCGGCGGGCTTGTTCCGGCGTCCGCCCTGCTTGTCGGTGGCGATCCGGGGATCGGCAAATCGACGCTGCTTTTGCAAGCCGCCGCCGCCTTTGCCCAGTCCGGGCTGAAGGTGGTCTACATCTCCGGCGAAGAGGCCAGCGCTCAGGTCAGGATGCGCGCCGCGCGCCTTGGCCTTCGGGACGCGCCGGTGAAACTCGCTACGGAAACAAACCTGCGCGATATCCTGACCACTCTGGAAGCCGAAAAGCCCGATCTTGCGGTCATCGACTCGATCCAGACCATGTGGGTGGACAATGTGACCTCGGCCCCCGGCAGCGTGGCCCAGGTGCGCGCCGCGGCGCATGAGCTGACCAGCTTTGCCAAACGACGGGGCACATCCGTGATCCTGGTAGGCCATGTGACCAAGGACGGCCAGATCGCCGGACCACGGGTTGTCGAGCACATGGTCGATACAGTCCTGTATTTCGAGGGCGAGCGCGGACACCAGTTTCGCATCCTACGCGCGGTGAAGAATCGTTTCGGTCCTGCTGACGAGATCGGCGTGTTCGAAATGACGGGCACTGGCCTCGCGGAAGTGGCGAACCCCTCGGCGCTGTTTCTTTCCGAACGCGGCGACCCGACGCCGGGATCGGCGGTGTTTGCGGGCATCGAAGGCACCCGCCCGGTGCTGGTCGAGTTTCAGGCTCTCGTCGCGCCGACACCGCATAGCCAGCCGCGCCGCAGCGTCGTCGGATGGGACGGCGGGCGGCTGGCGATGATACTTGCCGTGCTCGAAGCGCGCTGTGGCATCCCCTTCGCCGGGCTGGACGTCTATCTGAATGTCGCAGGCGGCATGAAAGTGAGCGAACCCGCGGCCGACCTCGCCGTCGCGGCTGCCCTTCTCAGCGCGCGCGAAGACGTTGCTCTGCCGCCGGAAACGGTGGTCTTCGGCGAAATCAGCCTGTCCGGAGCACTTCGCCCGGTGGGTCAGACCGAAAATCGGTTGAAAGAGGCGCAAAAACTTGGTTTTACCGCCGCGATTGTACCAAAGGGTGGCAAATCAGTGCCGACCGGCGGAATTAAAGCCACCGAGATTGACGCGTTGGCAAGCTTTGTAGGGGATGTCTTCGGAGCCGGGTAAGGCACGACAGGCAATAGAAGGGCAGTGACGGATGGAAGGTTTTACCATTATCGACGGGGTGGTCGCCGCCATCATCGTTCTGTCGGCCCTTTTGGCCTATTCCCGTGGCCTCGTGCGCGAAGGCATGGCGATCCTCGGCTGGGTCGCGGCGGCGATCCTCGGCTTCATGTTCGGCCCGCAGCTGCGTCCGTTGATGACGGAAATCCCGGTCCTCGGCGAATTCATGACCGGCAGCTGCGAACTCAGTGTCATTGGCGGGTTCGCAGCCGTGTTCACCATCGCCCTTGTGATCATGTCCTTTTTCACACCGCTCTTTTCGACGCTGGTGCAACGTTCGGCCCTCGGCGGTCTGGATCAGGCTTTGGGCTTCCTCTTCGGCGTGGCGCGGGGCGTCCTCCTCGTCGCGGTCGGCTTCTTTGTCTATGAGGTCGTCATCACCGCGCAGGACATCGCCATGATCAACGACAGCCGCTCTGCGGTGGTGTTTGGGCGCATGACCGGCCAGATCGAGGATCAGAACCCCGAACAGGCCCTTGGCTGGATCACCGCACAATACGAAGCTCTCGTGAGCGTCTGCGAAGCGCCTGCCGGCGACGACGCGTGATCGAAACACCGCTTTGCCTGCACGGCAATGTCGCGGTTTCATGATCCTTTCGTGACAGTCGGCGCCGTGGCGCTTATGAGGGGGACAATCTCTGCTGCCACGGATTCGGAGTCCCGATTTGTCCGACACCCAGATGCCTCCCGCCCATCCGTTTGACGACGACAAACTGAAAGAGGAATGCGGTATTTTCGGCGTCATCGGCGTCACCGATGCTGCGAACTTCGTGGCTCTTGGTTTGCACGCCCTGCAGCACCGCGGGCAAGAGGCCGGCGGCATCGTTTCGCACCATCCCGATCACGGCTTCAACAACGCCCGCCGCTTCGGTTACGTGCGCGACAACTTCACCAGCCAGAAGCTGATGGAAACGCTGCCCGGCCCGCTGGCCATCGGCCATGTGCGCTATTCGACCGCCGGCTCGAAGGGCCAGACGCAGATCCGTGACGTGCAACCGTTCTTCGGCGAATTCTCCATGGGCGGCGCGGCAATCGCCCATAACGGCAACATCACGAATGCCGACGCCCTGCGACGCGAATTGATCGAGCGCGGTTCGATCTTCCAGTCCTCGTCAGACAGCGAATGCATCATCCACCTGATGGCGCGCTCGCTCCAGCGCAACATCCCCGAACGCATGGAAGACGCGCTGCGCCGCGTCGAAGGTGCGTTCTCGGTGGTGGCCATGACCCGCACGAAGCTCATCGGGGTCCGCGACCCGCTGGGGGTCCGTCCCCTCGTCCTGGGCAAGCTGGGCGACGGCTGGGCGCTGTCATCCGAAACCTGCGCGCTCGATATCATTGGCGCGGAATACGTGCGCGAGATCGATCCTGGTGAGATGGTCGTCATCACCGCCGAACACGGTGTCGAATCCATCCGCCCCTTCCGCCCGCAAAAATCCCGGTTCTGCATCTTCGAACACGTCTATTTCTCGCGCCCCGACAGCATCATTGGCGACCGTTCTGTCTATGAGACCCGCCGCCAGATCGGTGTGGAACTGGCCCGCGAAACCCCGATCGAGGCCGACCTCGTCTGCCCGGTCCCCGACAGCGGCACCCCTGCGGCCATCGGGTACGCGCACGAGTCGGGCATTCCCTACGGTATGGGCATCATCCGCAACCAGTATATGGGACGCACCTTCATCGAACCGACTGAGCAAATCCGCAACATGGGCGTCCGCCTCAAGCTCAACGTCAACCGGGCGCTGATCAAGGGCAAACGCGTGGTTCTGGTGGACGACAGCGTCGTTCGCGGTACCACCAGCCGCAAGATCAAGGAGATGATCCTCGACGCCGGCGCGGCCGAGGTGCATTTCCGCATCGCGTCTCCCCCGACGGCATGGCCCTGCTTCTACGGCGTGGACACGCCGCAGCGTGAAAAGCTTTTGGCCGCGACCATGTCCGAGGACGAAATGCGCGAGCATCTTGGCGTTGACAGCCTCAAGTTCATCTCACTTGATGGCCTCTACCGTGCGGTAGGCGAAGCCTCGGGTCGGGACCCCAAATCGCCGCAATATTGCGATGCCTGTTTCTCGGGCGAATACCCGGTGGAACCTTCCGACATGCTTGAGAAGGGCTTTCAGATGAAGGCCGCCGAGTAACGTCACGGCACAATCCCGCGCATCCGCAGATCACGCCTTTTCATCCGGCGCGCAGGGCCCCATCTGGCACGCGATGGATATGGCATAAACGACTCTCATGGCACAGACTGAAACCTCGTCCCTGGTTGCGCGAAATGCGACGCAATCCACCAACGATCTTGGCCGCGGCCTATTGCTGCTGGGCACCTTCGGCTCAAGCGCGGATCCGCAAGCGCTCCTGAAACTCCGCAACGGCAGAACCAAATCCGTATCGCGCGGAGACAGCGTGAATGGCAAGACGGTGATCGCCATCGAAGAAGGCCGCGTCGCACTGACCGGTAATGGCGATACCGAATGGCTCGAAATGCCCGCACCATCGTCCTGAAGGACACCGCCTGCTTCTCTGTTTCCCAAATACCTAGGGGGCGTCCGCTGAAGGCGGACGGGGGCAGCGCCCCCTACAGCACCGCGTCGAGCGCATCGATCAGCTTGGTGACCTCCGCCTCGGACGTGTAATGCACGAAACTCAGCCGCAGCACACCCTTGTCCGCATCGACGCCCATCGCCTCCAGCGCACGCACCGCGTAGAAGTCCCCGCCACCGCACATGATGCCGCGCGCCGCCAGGTCCGCTGCCACCTCTTCGCCGGGCCGGTTCAGGGCCAGCGCCACGGTCGGTGCTCGCAAGCAGGCCTCGGAGGGGCCGATGAGCCGCACCGAATTGCGGTCCTTCACCGCGTCGAGCAGCGGCTGTAACAACTGCACTTCATGTCCGCGCATCAGATCGTGTACCTGTGACGCGCCGACACCGTGATGCGCCGCCACGCTATCGATGTAATCCACCATGCCCGCGCAAGCCGCCACCTGCGCGTGATCCGGTCCCGCAGGCGTGAACCGTTTGTAAAGGCTGCCTGCGTTGAAATAATGCCCCTGGTTCGGCAGCATTTCCCCAAGCGCGCGGCGAATGACCATCACGCCCTGATGCGGGCCATAGGTCTTGTAGCTCGAAAACAGGTAGATATCCGGACCCAACTGCCCGACATCAACAAACCCGTGCGGCGCGTAGCTCACACCGTCGACACACACGAACGCGCCTGCGGCATGGCAGAGCGAGGTGATCTCAAGCACCGGATTGATCTCTCCCACCACGTTCGAACAGTGCGGGAAACACACCAAGCGCACGCGCTCATCCAGCAGGTTTTCAAGCTCATCCGTATCAAGATGCCCGATGTCCGGATCGACCGTCCATTCCCGCACCTCGATCCCCTCGTCGGCCAGCCGCCGCCACGGTCCGGAATTCGCCTCGTGATCCTGGTTGGTGACGATGATCGCCTCCCCGGGCGACAGGAATTTTCGGAACGCCTGCGCCAAAACGTATGTGTTCTGCGTTGTGGACGGACCGAAACTGACCTCATTGGTATCAACGCCAAGAAGCTGCGCCAACCGCGCGCGCGCCTCGTCCATCTCTTCGCCACCCAGCCGCGACGCGTCATACGGGCCGTAGGGCTGCACCTTTCGCTCCCGGTAGAACCGGGTCAGACGATCGATGACCGGGGCGCAGGTATAGGACCCGCCCGCGTTCTCGAAGAACGCCTGCCCCAGTAAAGACGGCTCTGAAAACGCCGGAAACTGCGCGCGCACAAATTCGATATCCAGCATGGACCCCCTCCCTCGTCTTTGCGACGCACAAAACCCCGCGATCCGACCCGGGTCAAGCCGGTCGCGCCACGCAACGAAAAGGCCCCGGCACATCCTGTACCAGGGCCAATCTCAGACGTCGGGACCGCGGTTTACTCCGCCGGGTTCGCCGATGCTTTCAGTTCGGCCGAAGTCGACGCCACACCGTTCTTGACCCGGTGACTGTCGCGCCAGATCGCCTTGAGAACGGAGATCCCCATCAACACCATGACCGCCGAGAATGGCAGCGCGCCGATGACCATCGCCGTCTGGATGGCGCTGAGGCCGCCCGCGATGATCAGGCCACCCACCACGAGCGCCAGAGCCGCACCCCAGAACAGGATATGCGGACGCGCTTTGGGTCCCTCGTCGCCAGCCGCGTTGATCGTGTTGATGATCAGAACGGCCGAGTCAGCTGACGTCACGAGGTACGTCAGTAGCAGGATCACCACGATGATCGACATGATCCAGGCGAGGTTCTCGGACAGCATGAAGGCCAGCATCGCAAAAAGCTGGTCCGACTGACCGGCCCCGACGATGGCGCCATCGGCCCCGCCGTTGAGTTCCAGGTCGATCGCGGTGCCGCCCACGATGGCGAACCACACAAAGCACATGAATGCCGGGATCACGATTGCGCCCAGAACGTATTCACGCACGGTGCGACCCTTGGAGATTCGCGCAAGGAACACGCCGACGAAGGGTGCGAAGGCAATCCACCACGCCCAGTAGAAGATGGACCATGCGCCCTGCCAACCAGACAGACGGTTGTCGGTCGCCGCGGCATAGGTTGCGGCGATATCTGCTTCGGACAGCCCTGCAGCCGATGCCGGCAAACCTTCACCGAAGGACTGCAAAGTCCCCCATGGGCTGGTAGCCGAGTCGTAAATCGCCGTCAGATCCTCTGCGGGCAAAGCCTGAACCGCCGGAGGGACGGTCGCCGTGAATGTCTCAACCGGCGTGCCTGTCCAGACCGTCATGATGTTGCCCGGGATCGACAGGATGTAATCCCAAATGCCCACGAACAGCGCCTGCAGCCCGAAGAACGTGGAGCCGAAGACAAGGAAGAAGGCGAGGATAAAGAAACTGAGACCCATGTTGATGTTGGACAGCCACTTGATGCCCTTGCCAACACCGGACAGGGCCGACAGCGTCGAGGCCCCCATGATCACAAGAAGTGCCGTGACAATCGCCATCGTCGACATGGTCTGATCGCCAGCTGCGTTTGTAGTGTAAAGCCAATCGCCGAACCCGATCCGCGACAGACCTGATACGAACTGTTCCACGCCGAAGCCCAGCGTTTGCGACACGCCCAGAACGGTCGCGACGACAGCCACAACATCGACCACGTGACCCACCGTCCCTGAGAGGGACCGCCCGAAGATCGGCGCAAGCGCGGACCGGATCGTCAGTGGCAGATCGCGTCGATAGGCGAAATAGGCCAGTGACAAGCCCACAATCGCGTAGGCTGCCCAAGCAGCAAGCCCCCAATGGGTGAACGACCAGACATAGGCCTGACGCACGTTGTCGGCCCCGCTCGCTTCGGTGAAGCCCTGGATGGTGCTGGGATTTCCACCCCAGTGATAGAGCGGTTCCGCCGTGGCGAAGGTCAACATCCCGATGCCGATACCGGCCCCGAACATCATGGAAAACCATGAGAAATTCGAAAACTCGGGCACATCGTCATGGTGCCCCAGTTTCAACCGGCCAGACGCAGGCAAGATCGCCAGGATGAGGCAGACGGCGACGAAAAACGCCATCACGTAGACATACCAGTAGTTGAATGTCGCGAGGATCAGACTGTTGATGCTCGACAGCACAGTCCCGGCCTGATCCGGAAAGGCGACGGCCCAAAGGATGAGCGCTCCGACGAGCAGTTTGCCCGAGATCGTGACGAGTTTTGCGAAGCCTTTGTAAAATCCACTATCGGCCGTCTCGATCGGCAAATGCATTAATGGCGGTTTGATTGCCATGGTGTACTGTCCTCCCAAACATTTTCTGGCTCTTATCGGGGCAGCCTAGCATAGAAATCTGCAAGATCAGAGAGAAATCCGCCGGAATCCCCGCTTTTTTGTTTAATATCAATGTCTTGAATCACATTCCACGCCTGTCGGAATGGCCGAAACCACCCCGATCCAGACACGCTTTTGTCCGCCGCCGTTATCCGGCAGCGACATCCACTACAACACGCCCCTTGACCTGACCTCGAAGGATTTCCGACCCAAGCTTCGGCAAATCCGACAGACCAGCCGGATGGATCATCGCTTCGAGCTTGTCCATCGGCAGGTCCTTGGCGATCCGTGTCCAGGCGCGGACGCGGTTGTCATAGGGCTGCATCACGCTGTCGATCCCCAACAGGTTCACTCCGCGCAACAGGAACGGAATGACCGTCGCGGGCAGGTTTGCCCCACCGGCCAGCCCCACCGCCGCAACCGAGGCCCCGTATTCCATCTGGCCGAGCACACGCGCGAGCATCGGGCCGCCCACCGCATCGACACAACCGCCCCAGGTCTCGGACTCCAGAGGCCGCTTTGTGGTCTCGTTCAACTCTTCCCGCGCCACGATCTGCGTCGCACCCAGTGATGTCAGGTAATCCGCCTGCTCGGGGCGTCCGGTGACCGCAGCCACCTTATGCCCGAGAGCCGCAAGGATCGCCGTTGCGACAGACCCCACACCCCCCGCTGCCCCGGTCACAAGCACCGGGCCCGGTTTGATCCCGTGATCCTCCAGCGCCATCACCGCCAGCATCGCGGTGAAACCCGCTGTGCCGACAGCCATCGCCTGCCGCGTATCAAGCCCATCGGGCAGCGGCACCAGCCAATCCGCCTTCACGCGTGCCTTCTGGCTGTACCCGCCCCAATGGGCCTCACCGACGCGCCAGCCGGTCAGCACAACCTTGTCGCCCGGCTTGTAGCGATCATCATCAGACGCTTCGACCGTCCCTGCGAAGTCGATCCCGGGTACATGCGGGTACTTCCGCACAAGCCCGCCACCGGGTCCGATGCACAAACCGTCCTTGTAGTTCACCGTCGAATACTCGACCGCCACCGTGACCTCGGCTTCGGGCAGGTCGGTCAGCTCCAGTGTTTCCACCTCCGCCGACGTCTTGCCGCTCTCTTCGTCCTTGCGGACCACCAGTGCGCTAAATCCCATGCCTCGTCTCCTTTTGCTGTCGTGTCGCGTCTTCTCTGTTTCAAAAATACCTCGGAGAGCGCGAGAGGCTGGCCTCTCGCTCCCTCACTCAGCCATCGGCGCTAGAGCCAGAACGTCTCCCACACCTGCGCCGCCCGCACCCCGTCCGGCAACACCACATCCAGATCAGTGCCCTCGTCCCAGTGCGTCATCCGCACCATACCAATCGCAACGTTGGTGTTGAAATCGGGCGACCACGCCGCGCTTGTCACCTGGCCCACCTGCTTGTCACCCGACATCAGCGGCCAGGCCCGGTCGCACCCGGGCACGCGGTCGCCAAAGATCTCGATGGCCCGGATCTGCCGCACCGGCCCTTCACGCGCAACCCGCAAGAGCGCATCGCGCCCGACACAGCCAATCGCCGTCTGGGTGTTGCAGAACTTGCCCAACCCACATTCATGCGGCGTATTGTTGTCGGTCATGTCGTTGCCGTAGCTCAACAAACCGCCTTCGATCCGCTCGATCAGGTTGGGACAGCCGGCATGGACGTCCAGATCCGCACCTGCCTCCATCAGCGCGTTCCAGAGCGGCATGCCAAGGTCACCGCCCTCGACATAGATCTCGAACCCGCCTTGCCGCGAATACCCCGACCGCGCGACCGCCAGAGAGCGGCCCTGGAAATCCAGCATCTTGAAGCGGAAAAACCGGATATCGCGCACCGCGTCGCCAAAGACCCGCGCCATCAGCTCATCGGCTTTCGGCCCCTGCACCGCCAGTGGCGACACGTCGGGCTCGTCCACCAGCACATCCAGCCGGAACCCGTAAGCCAACCCCTTCACCCAGTAGAGCAAATCGCTGTCAGCAATCGAAATCCACCAGCGATCCTCCGCCAGTTTCACCGCCACCGGATCGTTGAGCATCCCGCCCGTCTCATCGACAATGGGTACATAGTAACACTGGCCCGGCAGCATTGAGCGCAAATCGCGCGGCGTAAGCATCTGCATGAGCCGCCCCGCATCGGGACCGCGCAATTCGACCTGCCGCTCACAGGCCACATCCCAGACCTGCACCGCCTCTTTCAGATGCCGGTAGTCCTCCTCGACCGACCGAAACATCGTCGGCAGAAGCATATGGTTGTAGACCGTGTACGCCTTGATGCCGGCAGCTTCGACACCGTCCGAGAACGGAGTGCGCCGCAACCTGCGGGATGGGGAAATCAGAGCCATGTGCACACCTCAAGCACGAAAAAACGGGTTGGCGGGCGGGGCGATGCGCTGTGCGCAAGCGGCGCGCGCCATCACAGCCAAGGCCCCTCCTCGGGCATAAACAGAAGATCGGTGACAGGCGCCGTCGCACCCGCCGCCGTGAGCATCGCGTGGATCTGCCCCCGGTGATGGGTTTGGTGATTGAAAAGCGCCGACACGCACAGGTCGAACGGATGTGTGAAATCGCGATCCGCCATCACCGACCGCCAGACCACATCGCCTTTGAGGTCCACCGTATCCAGCTTTTCCGCCCAAGCGATCAGCCGCGCATCCGTCTTGTACCGCTCGCCCGCCCATACAGCCGGTGTCGGCGTGAGCGAAAGGTGGTCACCCTCGGGGGCATCGCCGATCCCAAGACGATACATCCACATCCGGTCGGCCCACAGAATGTGGTTCGCCGTCTTGAAGATCGAGCCAAAGAACGCCTTGCGCTCCTTGCGTAACTCCGCATCGCTCAACGCCTCAAAAGCGTCACGCAACTGCTTGTTCTGCCACGCATTATAGCGCGCCATCGTCACGCAATAGTCGCGCGTCACCAACATCTTACTTTGGTCCGCGCCAGTCGATCGGGCAGATCTCGGCCGACTTGCCGCCGAAATCCCAGATCCGACCGTAGTCGCGGACTTTCGACTTCAATCCCTTCGCCGCGATGATGTCCGGTCCCATCCAATATTTGGAGTTGGTGATCATCACGGGGTGATCGTCATCCGCGCCATCGATCATCTCGATCTCGCCCTGAATCTTCCGTCCGATAAAAAGCCCGCGCTTCTTGCCGTCCCGAATGATCTCGACCTTCTCGCGCTCGGCTCCCACGATGTCGCTCACCAGCATGGTGAAAAGACCCGTCGTACCGCCGGCAGCCCCCGAAAAGATCTGCAGAATGCCGTTATAGGCCTTTCCACTGGCCCGCTCATCGACATAGGCCGCCACCTTCCAGCCGCCTTCCGCCATGCGGCCGGGAATTTCGACCATCAGACCCACATTCAGCCCCGACAGGCTCTCGCCTTCGTAATGACCTTCGTCGATCGCAATCGCCATCCACGCATAACAGTGTCCCTCGGTCGGAGGATGCGCGCCAAGGCTGACCACACAGGGACAGAACACCGTGCAGGAGCAGTTGAGGAACAACTCGCCCTTGATCTCCCACTCCGTCGGCGTCATGCGCCGCCGCTTTGGGTTGTCCATCCGTTGGTCGATCCGCTGGCTGACCGGCAACCGGTCCGCGTCTGGGCGTTTCTTGACCGCCATCTTATCCTCCCATCAACACGGGCCAGCCCATCACCGCGAGACCCGCAATGATCAGGGCAAAGCCCATTGGTTTTGTCACCACATGCCCGATCTGGGGCAATTTCTCGATCACCATGAAAAGCGTCGCCAGCCCCATCCAGGCCAGGTTCATCACGCCGCCGACAAAGCCCAGCACCATGAAGCCCCAACAACAGCCGACGCAGAACACGCCAAGGCCAAGCCCCATGCGCAGGCCGCCGCCAAAGCCGGTTTTCCAACGTGTGAGAAAGTACGACATCGGGCTGTGGCAGACGCCGTGGCACACTTCCTTGGCGCGGCTGAACTGGAACGCACCCACGACGATGAGCAATCCGCCTTGCAGCCAAGGGCTGCGCGCGATGCCCAGCATGTCGATCACGCCGCCGAAAAGCAAAACAAGTTGCACACCGGTGATCAGAACGGCAAAGCCGACCCAGACCACGAAATAGCCGAGCAGAACGCCAAACCATCCGGCCCGCGTTCCGTTCGCGCTGATCATGAGGTCTTCATAGGCGCGCAGCGTAGGCACCATCGTTGGAAGCATCATCGCGGCCATCATCACCGCCCACATCGCGAAAAGCGGGCCGAACTCCGCCATCGGCATGCGCATATCCATACGCGGATCCATGCCCTGCATGGCCTGCCCCATTGGTCCGGGACGCCCGAAAAGATCGAGGTCCATACCGATGGCCATCATGTAAAGGAACACCCACGCCCCAAGGATCGACGCAAAGAACGCCAACCACCCCACGGTGCGCAACGTGCCTTGCATGTGGTCGCCTCCCCAGACTCAGCTTGACCGCATGATTGTCAGACAATTAAATGTCTGACAAATGAAAACTGCAAAACAAACCTCCAGCCTCTCGGTCCAGATCGCCGATGCCATTCGCGCGGCCATCGTCGACGGGCGGCTCTTGGTCGGCGACCGCCTGCCATCCGAGGCCGAACTGGCCGATCAGCACGGCGTCTCGCGCGCCACGGTGCGCGAGGCCCTCAAGCGACTTGCGGCGCAATCGCTCATCCGAACCGAACGCGGTGCCTTCGGCGGGGCGTTCGTCAATCATCTGTCATATGAAGAGGCCCGCGCGCAGCAGGTCACGACCTCCACGCTGCTGCTCGGCATGAACGCGGTCAGCTTCCAGGTCGCCTGTGAGGCCCGTTATGCGCTGGAGCGAAGCTGCACCGCGCTCGCCGCCGCCCGCCGCAGCGACGCGACCCTCACGACCATGCGGACCGAGATCGCGCGCCAATCCGATCCTGACCTCACCGACGAAGCGTTCTGCGCCTCGGACGTCGCGTTTCACCGCGCGCTCGTCGACAGCGCCGGCAACGAGGTGCTCAGTTATCATCTCGCCGGAAGTGTCGAGGCCATGCAGCCTCTGATGAACATGATCACCTTCACCCAGCGCAGCCGCGCCGAGATCGTGACGCTGCACACCAAGATCGCCGATAGCTTGGACGCCCGCGACGCCGCTGCAATCGACGCTGCACTGACCGCGCTCGAAGGCTACACGATCACCTTGGGTAAATCGGTGCTGGAACAGCGCGCACGCTAGCCGAGCAACGCAAGGCCTGGGAAGGTTTCCAGAAGCCAGAACGCGAAAGACGTGAACGCGCCCGTCACCAGCGCCAAGCCGACGACGACCAGAAGCGCACCCATCGCAATCTCGATCTTGCGCATGTGCTTCTTGATCCGGTTCATCAGCCCCATCGCCCGCGTCATGAACATCGCGGCCAGAAGGAACGGAATCCCCAAGCCCGCCGCGTAGACACCCAGCAAAACGGTGCCCCGCGCCACTGACGCCTCAGACGCCGCCAGAGACAGGATCGCCCCAAGTTGAGGGCCGATACAGGGCGTCCAGCCAAAGGCGAACGCAAAACCAAGGATGTAAGCCCCAAAGGCCGACCCGCCGTGATCGCCTGCCTCAAGCCGCCGCTCCTGATCCAGAAACGGGATACGGAACACCCCCAGGAAATGCAGCCCAAACAGGATCACCACCACGCCAGAGGCCTGCGCCAGTTGGGTCTGGTATTCGAGGAAGAACGCCCCAAACGCCGAAGCCGTAAAGCCCAGCAGGATAAAGATCGTCGATAGCCCCAGCACGAAAAACAGCGCCGCCGTCACAGCGCGCCTGCGCCCGTGCCCGCCTTCTTCCATCTCCTGAACGCTTACACCGGACATGTAAGCCAGGTAAGGCGGCACGATGGGCAGGACACATGGGCTCAGAAACGACAACGCCCCGGCCAGAAGCGCAATGCTCATGGCCGGAAACAGGGCGGCGTCGATGATCTGAAATTCCAACATCAGATGTCACATATGCGAAGCGCGCCTGCCTGTCACGCGACGCACAGTCACATAATCGTGGCGCGGGTTCCGCATGGACACCCTCAGGGCCACGACATACATCACCCCCATGATGGAAGAACTCGACGCCACGGGACTGCTGTGCCCCCTGCCCGTACTGAAGGCCCGCAAGCGATTGCTGAGCCTGCCTTCCGGCGCAGCGCTGGTCATCCGCACGGACGACCCTGCGGCCATTGTTGACGTCCCACACTTTTGCAACGAGGCCGGGCACGCACTTGAGAACAGTCAGGAAGACGGCGACGCCATGATCTGGACGATCCGAAAAGCCTGATCGCGACCGCGGTTAAAGTTTCAGCACGCGTTTGACAGACCCTTCTGCACTGAACGACCAGTCCAGCGGGCTGTTCTCCAAAAGAAACATGATCGAGTTGCCCGACGGAAACCCGATCTTATCCAGCCGCAACCGAACATCTGCATAGAGCGCTTCCTTCTGGGCCTCCGTGCGCCCGGACAGCAGCGCGATCTCGATGACAATCGTCGCCGCCGGATCGCGCACCCCCAAAAAGGTCGGGTGAAAGATCATGTCTTGCGGCGCGTATCTGCACACGAGGCAAAAGAAATCTTCCGGGTTCACCGCGCAGGTTTCCACCAACGCGTCGTGAAGCTCCTGATTGATCTTCTGGCAGGTTCCGGGATCAAGGTCTTGCGGCACGTGAAGCTTGTTGAACGGCATGATCATCCTTTCCGGTTCTTTGTTGACAGACGCCCCAAAAGAAAAAGGCTTCGTGTCCATCACGAAGCCTTTCTTGCACGATGTCTTGGTCGCTTAGCGGCCCAGAGACCACCAACCTTTGCGCTTTTTCTTCGGTGCCTCGTCCTGTGCGGGCTCTGCCTCCGCTGCCGTTGGTTCCGGCTCGGGCTTGGCCTCTGGCTCCGGCTCCGGCGCAGGTGCGGGTTCGGACTGCGTGACATCTGCCACCGCCACAGCCTCTGTCGCGGCCACGGCCGGTTCCGGATCAACCGGTGCCTTCTTCGCGCGCGATTTGCGAACGGGCTTCTTGGCCTCTTTCGGGGCCTCCGCATCGACAGTCTCGACCGTTTCCTTCTCAGGCTCCGCCTTTTTCCGAGTGCGCCGCGGCTTCTTCTTCGGCGCTTCGTCTTCGGCTGGGGCCGCTTCGGCCTCGCTGGCGGGTGCCTCCTCAACGGGTGCTTCGGCAGCCTTCTTGGCAGGAGCCTTCCGGGTCCGCCGTTTCTTTGGCGCAGGTGCCTCTTCTGCGGCTTCCGCAGGCAATTCCTCGGTTTGAGCAGCGTCCACAGGCGCTTCCTCGGCCTGAGCGGCCTCCGCCGGAGCATCAGCCTCTGCCGGAACGTCGTCTTTCTTGCGGGACCGACGCGTGCGCTTCGGCTTCGCCGTGGCATCTTCTGCTTTCGCTTCCGCCTCGGCTGTCACTTCGACCTCAGGAGCTTCTGCAGTGACCTCGGCCTCGGCCGGTGTTTCGCCGTCTGACGGTTCCTCGTCTGACGACTCCGCCCCGTTCTCACCGTCCTCCTGACGGTCGCGATTGCGGTTGCGGCCTCGGCCGCCTCTGCGTGACCGGCGACGGCGCTTCTTGGGCTTTTGATCTTCGTCTTCGGACCCATTCACGGTCTCTTCGATCTGATCCTCATCCTCGGACGCGGCGTCCTCGTCCACCTGATCCATCAGGGACGTATCAACGGACACCACGGGTGCCGTCGCTTCCGGCACAGTCCGGGTCGCCGTCTTGAACTTCTCCATAGAGAAATCCGGGCTGACCATGTGCACATCACCTTCGATACGCACCGACAGCCCATAGCGCGCCTCGATCTGGGCCACGTGCTCCCGCTTCTGGTTCATCAGGAAGTTGGCGATGGACACCGGACATCTGACCAGCACCTCGCGCGAGCGGCGGCGCACGCCTTCTTCCTCGATCTGGCGCAGCACCTGCAGCGCCATGTTGTCGTCGGACCGGATCAGACCGGTGCCGTGACAGGACGGGCAAGGCTGCGTCGTCGCCTCGATCATGCCGGGCCGCAGACGCTGGCGGCTCATCTCCATCAGGCCAAAACCGGAAATCCGGCCCACCTGGATACGCGCACGGTCGTTCTTGAGCTTGTCCTTGATGCGCTTTTCGACGGCGTTGTTGTTCTTGCGCTCGTCCATGTCGATGAAGTCGATGACAATGAGACCGGCAAGGTCGCGCAAGCGCAACTGCCGCGCCACTTCTTCCGCCGCTTCGAGGTTGGTCTTCAACGCGGTCTCTTCAATCGAGCCTTCCTTGGTCGCCCGACCAGAGTTCACGTCGATGGCCACCAATGCCTCGGTCACGCCGATCACAATGTATCCGCCGGACTTGAGCTGCACTGTCGGGTTGAACATGCCCGACAGATACGATTCCACCTGATGGCGCGCAAAAAGCGGCATCGGGTCGATGTAATGCTTCACGTTCTTTGCGTGGGACGGCATGATCATCTTCATGAAGTCCTTGGCGATGCGGTAACCGCGTTCGCCCTCGACCAGAACTTCGTCGATATCGCGATTGTAGAGATCTCGGATCGACCGTTTGATCAGGTCGCCTTCCTCGTAGATCTTCGCAGGCGCAATCGACTTGAGCGTCAACTCGCGGATCTGTTCCCAAAGCCGCTGCAAATACTCGTAATCGCGCTTGATCTCAGTCTTCGTGCGTTTCGCGCCAGCCGTCCGGATGATCAGCCCCGCGCCCTGCGGCACGTCGATGGAATTGGCGATTTCCTTGAGCTTCTTGCGGTCGGGCGCATTGGTGATCTTGCGGCTGATCCCGCCGCCCCGCGCCGTATTCGGCATCAGAACGCAGTAGCGCCCGGCGAGGCTCAGATAGGTGGTCAGTGCAGCGCCCTTGTTGCCGCGCTCTTCCTTGACGACCTGCACCAGAAGGATCTGGCGCACCTTGATCACTTCCTGGATCTTGTAGCGCTTGGGGCGGGGTTTGCGCTTGGGACGAATGTCTTCCTGTGTGTCGTCATCAGCAACCGACTCGATGTTTTCATCGCGGTCCGCCGGCTGCGCCTTGGGATCGTAATCATCCTCATCGTCGCTGTCTGTGCCGTCCTTTGCCGAGACGTCCTGGTCGGCATCATCATCGGGCTCTTCCACCGGGGTCTCTGCGACGGTCTCCATCGGGGACAGACCTTCCTGGTCGTCGTCCTCTTCGCTCAGATCGATGGTTTCCATCCCGGAGATGTCATCCGAGATATCCTTCGTAGCGACGGCATCGCCGTTTTCGGCTTCCGCCGCCTTGGCCCGTCCCCGCCCGCGACCGCGGCCCCGGCGGGACTTCGGCTTTTCGTCCTCGTCATCACGCTTGGCCATCGATTCCGCATAGGCGCGCTCTTCCTCGAGCAGCGCCTCGCGATCCGCCACGGGGATCTGATAGTAATCCGGATGGATTTCCGAAAACGCCAGGAACCCGTGGCGATTGCCGCCGTAGTCGACAAAGGCCGCCTGAAGCGACGGCTCGACCCGGGTTACTTTTGCGAGATAGATGTTGCCAGCAAGCTGGCGTTTGTTTTCGGATTCAAAATCGAATTCCTCGACCTTGTTTCCATCGACCACCACAACGCGGGTTTCCTCCGCGTGGGTGGCATCGATAAGCATTTTCTTGGGCATAAATTCCGTGCGCACAACCGCCGCCGTCCTCCCTCTGAAGAAGGAGACCGGGATCGGGTGTGTCTTGTCATGGCGATTGAATGCGCAAATGCTGCGCGGGGCAAATCACCCCGGCGGTCAAGCCATACGTCTTGCGCGCGTTTCATCGCGTTTCTTCTCCGACGCATGCCGAACCCGGCTGCGTCCGTTACGAACCTGACGTTTCTCAAAACCCCAGGCATGTTCTAAAGCCTTACGGCCAACTCTGCGTGATGCGGCATCCGAACGATCTTGCCGACGCGCGCACCAGCGAAACTCTTTGGCCCGGAAACCGCGACGCGGACTGGGCTGACACGCACAATAGTGCGAGGGGCGCGATCAATACAATGGGCAATCGCATCTTTTCTGATACCGGGAGCTGCAGTACCACACGCGGACAGCGAGCAGATCAGCAAGGACAAAAGACATGAGCAAGAGCCTGAAGCGCGTCCGCGCCGCCTTGGAAGCCGCAGGATTGCCGGTCGACATTCGCGAAGTCGGACAGGCGCGCACCGCACAGGAAGCGGCGAACAGTGTCGGGTGTCACCTCGATCAAATCGCCAAATCCATCATCTTTCGCGCCGAGACAAGCGGCCAAGCCGTCTTGTTTCTCACCGCTGGCGGCAACCAGGTAGACCCCGCAAAGGCCTCGACCTGCGCGGGCGAGCCGCTGGGCAAGGCCGACGCGGCGCTGATCCGTGCGCAAACGGGCTTTGCCATTGGCGGCGTGGCCCCTGTTGGACATCTCACCCCGATCCGCGCCTGGCTCGACCCGCGCCTGCTGGAATTCGATGTGGTCTGGGCCGCTGCAGGCACGCCGCGACACGTCTTCCCGCTGGACCCACACGTTCTCCCCAAAATCTCTGGCGCACAAGTATCTGAATTTACTTCATAATAAAAGTAAATGTAAAAAACATTCACATTTTCTCTTGCAATTTCGCTGGCAAATTCCGATTTCTTGGATGTGAAGACAATTAACATCCCTCAAACAACGGAGTTGAAAATGAGCACGATCGCCGCCCCCGCTTCTGTCCCTGCCCGTCAGGGTTGGTTTTCCCGCACCGAGGCATGGCTCGACAACAAGGGCAAAGGCGCCTGGATCGCCGCAGCCATTCTTGGCCTGATCTTCTTCTGGCCCATCGGCCTTGCCATCCTCGCCTACATGATCTGGAGCAAACGCATGTTCAATACATCCTGCGGCAGCCGACGCATGTCGCCCAAATTCACGGCGATGCGGTCCTCAGGCAACACCGCCTTCGACGCGTACAAGAACGAAACCCTGCGTCGTCTGGAAGAAGAGCAGCAGAACTTCGAGGCCTTCCTCGAGCGCCTGCGCGAAGCGAAAGACAAGGCCGAGTTCGACCAGTTCATGGACGACCGTGCCAAGGCGGCCAAGGAAACCCGCGAAAACGAAGACGCCTGATCTTGGTCTTTCACGCCCGTGGCTCCATATCGGGGCCACGACCGGTGCAACCTCTGTCAGCAATGGTTTGAACGATGTACGCGACACAGCCCTATGACCACCTTCCCGACCCGATGGTCCAACCCGAATTCTACGACACCGTCGTCATCAAGCGCGGTCTCGCCTGGGTCATCGACGCGGTCCTGATCCTAGCCCTCGTGGTGCCGGCGGTGGTGATGACGGCATTCATCGGCCTGTTCTTCTTGCCCTTCCTGTTCTTCCTCGTGGGCTTCGTCTACCGCGTCGCCACGATCACCGGCGGGTCGGCCACATGGGGTATGCGCCTCATGGCCATCGAGTTCCGCGACCAGCGAGGAGAGCGTTTCGACTTCTCCCAGGCCTTCCTGCACACGCTGGGTTACACCGTGTCGATGTCGGTCTTCCCGCTGCAACTCATCTCGATCGCGATGATGTTCCTCACCGAACGCGGTCAGGGCTTGACGGATATGCTTTTGGGCACCGTCGCCCTCAATCGCCGGGCGTGACCTGCGCCTGGTAATACGCCAGAACAAACACCCGAATGGCCGAGGCAAGGCCCACATCCATGCCTCGGCCTTCATCAATTTCCGCGGCCAAGGCGTTGATCGGCATATCCTTTTCCGCCGCGATGTCCCGAAACGCCCTCCAGAACGCATCTTCCAGCGACACGCTCGTGCGATGGCCCCGCAGGGTCAGCGACCGTTTGACCGGCCGTCCGCTCATGACTTTGATTTGCCGTCCAGATCGCGCTCGGCCTTTTCGGCCCGCGCTTTCTCCAGGGTCTTTTGAGCCTTGGTCCGCCCGAACTTCACCGCGTTCTCATCCGCCTTCGTGCGCTTCTCGTCGCGCGCGCGGACTTTGCGAAACCGGTTGAGGTTGGTGACGTTGCTCATAGACCAAAGATACCCCCTGATCGGAGGCAAACAAGGCCCTTCCAAGCGCCTTGTCCACGCGATTTTGAAATCGCGCCCCGCACCGCGCGCCTAAACAGGCTTCGACAGATGCCAGACCTGCTCCATCGGATAGTTCTTGGCCCAGTCGGACGGAACCCAGCACCGCGTCTCCGCCGCTTCGTCGGGCGCATAAAGTTCCTGATAGCGCGTGACCGTGAACCCGATCTCGGTGAACAGCGCAAACCAGTCCGCGATGGACAGGTTGAACGTCACGCCGCTTGGGTCGATCTCCACCTCCGTCCAGTCGACACCCCACAAACCCCGATACGGCCTGTGCAACACCGGCTCGCACGGCGCGCCGTTCAGAGGCGTGCAAATGATCGACAGCGGGTGATTGCCCAGAAACACCAGCGATCCACCGGGGCGCAAAAGCCGCCACGCTTCGCGCAGCCAGACCTCCGGGCGGCACCAGATCGCCGCGCCATATTCCGAGATTGCGAAGTCGAAACGGCCCGCGTCGAAGCCGGTCGCCTCGGCGTCCCCCTGAACGAAAGTGATCTCCGCCCCGTACGCGTCCGCCAACTGCCGGGCCGTCGCCAATTGTTCGGATGACACGTCGATCCCCGTCACCCGCGCCCCGCGCCTTGCCATCCAGCCCGACACGTACCCGGTCCCGCATCCCAGTTCGACCGCATCCAATCCGGTCATGTCTTCGGGCAGCAAGGTCACCGACGTCTCCGGCGCACCCCAGATCCCCCATTGCGGCGGCCCGCTCCAAAGCCGTTTGCCCAGATCGACCCAGTTCTGGGCATCCTTGTCCCAGACCTCGCGGTTGATGGAGACGTGATCTTTGGTCATGACAGCACCTACCGGTACGAAAAAAGCTGCCACAGTATCCCGCGGCAGCATTCGAGAGCCTAGCAAAAACTGCTGGCCTACCCTTTCGGCCCGATCATCTGCTCGGGGCGGACGACCTTGTCGAAGGTCTCGGCGTCCACAAAGCCCAGCGCAATCGCCTCTTCCTTGAGCGTCGTCCCGTTCTTATGCGCGGTCTTCGCCACCTTGGTCGCGTTGTCGTAGCCGATGGTCGGCGCGAGCGCCGTGACCAGCATCAGCGACTCTTTCATCAGCTTGTCGATGCGCGGCTCATTGGCCTGAATGCCCAAGAGCATCCGTTCGGTAAAGCTGTCTGCCGCATCGCCCAAAAGCTGGATGGATTGCAGCAGGTTGTAGGACATCATCGGGTTGTAGACGTTCAGCTCGAAATGCCCTTGAGAACCTGCAAACTTGATCGCCGCGTCGTTGCCCATCACATGCGCCGCCACCTGGGTCAGCGCCTCTGCCTGCGTCGGGTTCACCTTGCCGGGCATGATCGACGATCCCGGCTCATTCTCCGGAAGGATCAATTCACCGAGACCCGAGCGCGGACCAGAGCCCAAGAGGCGAATGTCGTTGGCGATCTTGTAGCAGGACCCCGCCACGGTCGCCAAAGCGCCCGACATGAAGACCATCGCGTCATGCGCCGCCAGCGCCTCGAACTTGTTGGGCGCCGTCACAAACGGCAGGCCAGTAATCTCGGCCATATTCGCGGCAACCGTCTCGCCCCAGCCATGCTTGGTGTTAAGCCCTGTGCCAACAGCCGTGCCACCTTGCGCCAACTCGTAAATGCCCGGCAAGCACGCTTCGACCCGTGCAATACCCTGACGGATTTGATGCGCGTAGCCGGAAAACTCCTGCCCAAGAGTCAAGGGCGTGGCGTCCTGTGTATGCGTCCGCCCGATCTTGATGATGTCCTTGAACTCTTCTGACTTTTGCTCAAGCCCCGACGCTAGCTTTTCCAACCCCGGCATCAGCACATCGCGCACCATCATTGCCGTTGCGATATGCATCGCGGTCGGGAACGTGTCGTTCGAAGATTGCCCCATATTGCAATGATCGTTGGGATGCACCGGGTCTTTCGATCCGATAACGCCGCCCAGAATTTCAATCGCCCGGTTCGCAATCACCTCGTTGGAGTTCATGTTCGACTGCGTCCCCGATCCCGTCTGCCAGACGACCAGCGGGAAGTTGTCGTCGAACTTGCCGTCGATTACTTCGCCCGCCGCCTGAATGATCGCATCGGCCAGACGCGGGTCCAGATCACCCGACGCCTTGTTCGCCTGCGCGCAGGCTTTCTTGATCACGCCCAGCGCGCGGACAATCGCAACCGGCTGCTTTTCCCAGCCGATCGGGAAATTCATGATCGACCGCTGCGTTTGCGCGCCCCAGTACTTGTCGGACGGAACCTCGAGCGGGCCAAAACTGTCGGATTCGGTGCGGGTCTGCGCCATGCGAGCCTCCTTCGGTATACGGTTGCATGCCGTTTACCCGCCCCCAATGCGCGAGGCAATTGTCAAACTGGCGCAGGGCTATTTGCGGAAGGTGTCGAGGCTCACCACATCCGCGTCTTTGCGCGGCTCGCTGCCCTTGTCCTCGGTGGCCGCCGGGCTTGGCGTGACCTCGGTCACAGCGCGCGGCGCCGGGACAAGTGCGGTCTCTTCTTCGCCATCGTCGTCGGTGCTTTCAAAGCGCAGGCCGAATTCGACGGACGGATCGACAAAGGTCAGGATCGCATCGAACGGAATATAAAGCCGCTCCGGCGCATCCCCAAAGTTCAGCGTCACCGCGAACCCGTCTTCCGAGACCTCCAGATTGTCGAACCAGTGTTGCATCACCACGGTCATTTCGCCCGGATAACGGTCGGACAGCCAATCGGCGATCTCGACATCCGGGTGACCCGTGTCGAAGGTGATGAAGAAATGATGCTCCCCCGGAAGACCGTCCTTCTGCACATCCTCAAGAACGGCGCGGATCAAACCGCGCATCGCCTGATGCATCAGGCTTCCATAATTGATGCCAGTGGTCATGTCGGATATCCCCCGAGTCGCCCTCAATCATATTGCATCGGTCCGAAAACAAAAGACCGGGGCTGACCCAAAGTCAGCTTCCGCCCATTGTATCGTCAGAACAGTACCTGAGAGATTTCGCGCAGCACTTTGCGGCGGATCGCACGCGCGTAGTCACGGTGCCCGCGCGCCGTTTCGACAAAGCCGTTAGCCGTAATCACATTGCGGGTGTAGAAATTGGTGATCGCCACACCGAGGCCTTCGATGGCGAGCCCGTTCACCGTCACCCCTTCCCGTTCCGCCAGGCGGCGAAATCGGGTCACTTCTCCTCCCGCGTTCGGTGTCCCGTCACCGGACATGTCGATCACCCGGCGCGCGCAATTGGGGCCGCGGTCGAAATGCTCAAGCGCGGTCGACATCGCCTCGGCCGGCGCGGTGTTCGACATCACGAAAGCCCGTGGAAGCCGTTGCACGGCGTTGGCGAAGAGTTGCACGTGGCTCTGGCTCAGCATCTGCGTCCAGTCGAGGCTCACCTCCTGCGCATCCACGCCCGACCACTGTATCACACTCAGCGCGACCTGATCGCGAACGAGGATCTCTGCAATCTCAGGATCCCGCAACGCGGCGGCAAGACCATCGACCTGCAACCGGTACTCCCCGGGATCGACGGATTGCGAGACATCCATGGCAAGGATAAGCGCCGTACGGCAAGCGAGCGCCGGTTGAGCCAGAAACAGACAAACGAAGAGAACACGCCACAGCATCGCGTTATTCATGACGCGGCAATCTCCAGCGTCAAGCGAAAGCCGTTCGATCGCAAGCAACGATTGAGCGCTTCGAGAAGCTAGACGGGACTGCTTCAGGCGCTGAGCGTCACGAAAGATTCCGAATGCGCGTAATACGAACTTGACGGTGCGCGCCCTGCCACTGGACGTTCAAACAGCGCAACCGGAACCGGGATGCAGTCTTTCGCCATATCGGCCCTTTCCTCGTAAAGACGGCGCATCTCGTTGAGCAACGGTCGCTGGTCATTGGCAAAGCCAACAGACGCAAGCGATAGCTCGCTGCGCGCAAAGCCTTGTTTAGTGGCACGATCGCAAATCTCGAAAACAAGCGATCCGGGAAAGCGTTCTTTGACGGCAAGCGATGGCATGCCAACCATGTGCTGACCAAACAGCATAAGGAACAAAGCCGCAGCAGTGGCACGATCACAGGACGGCTGTCTGACAACCCAATGCAGCAAGGCCACGTTTCCGGGGATGTCGTAATTCAATTCGTTCAACATCTGATGCCACAGGTCCGGGTCCGGCGCTTTTTCCTGCCACGCAAGAAATGTTGGATCCGTTGTCTCGATGGTTTGAGGCCCCGCGTCCGCACGACGTCCGGCGGCTTCGTTTTGAACAAACGCCCGCATGATGATGACACTCCCGGCCAATGGCGAGCCAAATGGGTCGTTTAGGCGGGCTTGGCACGTGTCGTCCAAAAGCTCCCGTGCCATGTCGTCCATATCCCGAAACTTGAAAAGACCGTAGGCAGTTTCTGCCACACGTGGGTGATCCGACATGATGTCCAGAATGGACCCGGCATCCGCACAAAGAATGTCATGCAAAATCGCGCATGCCTTGCGTTCGCCTTGGGTCAGGTGATGAACGCCGGGCGCGTCCAACAGGGCGTTTTTGCTGTTCTCGCGGCGTACGAAGCGCACGGCAAATGCCATCAGGTAATCTGCCCGCCCAGAGGCCTGATTTGAGATGACGGACACCTTGCCCTGCCGCAAAAACGTGGACAGACCCTTTGGTGTCTCAAGCGCCTTGCGCCCTTCCTCGTAAGCGATCTCCCGAGCGGTTTGCATGAAGCTCAAGTCCTGAATGAATACACTTTGGCTTCTGTTTTCACACGGAAAATCAGGCGAAGACTTGGCTCCAATTGGATTTCTTCTGGAAAATCATACCAGTCCGCAAAATGCGGAGTTTTAAAGCAGGACGCGTTTGAATGAAAATGCAGGCTTCTGTTGCCAGGTGCCTGCGAACCCCGCCTGACGCTGCTAGGCCTCAGGGCTTAAGTTTCGGTAACTCCGACTGCTTACGCAGCCATTGCGACCGGAGCATGGTTGTCATTTGCAACTATACTATTTGAACCGATAACGGTGGTATCTCACCGAGACAAAGCAGACGTCTTTAGACGTTCGTCGATCCTGTTTCGGCCCCATGTTCCTGCAAATGACAGGGTATCTGGTGGAGCCGCCGGGTACCGCCCCCGGGTCCGAGCCGCTTATTACACGCGCGTTTATGTCCATAGTCCCCTTGCGGGAACACATCGAATATCGGTGTTCCAACGCCGGATTTCAAGCACGATACGCATCCGGAACGCCTGAATTTTCTCTGTCCGACCGCACTTGCCAAACCGGCCCGCACGTCGGAAGCTGGCAATCGGCAACCACAGGAGCGCGATAATGTCGGACACGCAGACCGTATCCTTCACCCAGATGAAAGACGGGACCAAGGAAGACTATGAACTGCTCGACGAACTGGAGAAGCCCTATATCGCGCTGGCCCCGGACCGCATTCTGGAAGAGCTGCGCAAGCAGGACGATCCCGCCCATAAAGGTTACAAGATCACCCGCGCCCAGCACGGGCTTCAGGCCGCAACACGCGCGGAAGAGGACGGCGCCGATATCGACTGGATCGTCGGGGCGCTACTTCACGACGTTGGCGACGGCCTCGCGCCCCGCAATCACGATCGCTTCTCGGCCGAAGTCATCCGTCCCTACGTGCGCTGGGAAGTGGCTTGGACAGTGGAACATCACGGCATCTTCCAGTCCTTCTATTACGGCCACCATTACGGCTGGGACCGCAACGCGCGCGACAGGTTCAAGGCGCATCCGTGCTTCCAATCCTGTGCCGACTTCTGCGAACGCTGGGACCAGTCATCCTTCGACCCCGACTACCCCACCAAACCGCTTGAGCATTTCGAACCCCTGGTGCGCGAGGTCTTTGCCCGCAAGGCCTACGATCCGGAGGTGATCCGCGAAGGCGTTGTCGTCGGACTGCCGTAAGCGCGTTTCGCTCGCATCTCGGCGCTTGAACTGACAGGCTGTCTCGGGAAACCTGTACCCGATAGCACGAAAGGGATGCACCTCGATGCAAACACGCCCCTTCTCCGCCAAGGCAGGCCAGACGATCTTTCGTCCCGGTGAGGAATGCCCCGGCTTTCTTGACCTCAAGAAAGGCTCGATCCGTGTCATGCTGACCGGGGCTTCGGGGCGGGAAGTCGTGCTCTACCGGGTACGGCCCGGAGAGGTTTGCCTGCAAACCTTTTCCTGCCTTGTCGAAGGGCACGCATACGGCGCAGAGGGCATTGTCGAGGCGGATGTGGAGGCCGATCTGATCCCGGCATCCCAATTCCGCGAGGCGCTCGAATCCGATGCCGCGTTCCGGCACAAGGTACTGAACTCCGTGGCCCTGCGGTTCTCGGAGTACCAGCAACTGGTCGAGGATGTGGCACTCACCGCCTTTGACGCCCGGTTGGCGAAGGTCCTCCTGCGTCTCGCGGACGACCAAGACATCGTCCATGCCACCCACACCGCACTTGCCGCCGAAACTGCGTCAGGGCGCGCCTATGTCACCCGACGGCTGGCGGTCTTCGCGCGGAAAGGCGTGGTCGAACAGCTGCCGGACGGCATCGCCATCAGGGAAAAGCGTGCCTTGGAACAGATTGCCGCAGATCCGCGGTGACAGAGTCACCGTCAGACTGCCCAATCGCTTGTTAAGGTCTCCTCAATGACATGAAAGGAGATACTCATGACCAAGAACGAAGGCACTCTCGACCGCACCCTCCGCGTGATTGTTGGACTTGTCCTGCTCTCACTGGTGTTCATCGGCCCGCAGACCTATTGGGGCCTGATCGGCCTTGTCCCGCTGGTAACGGGCCTGATCGGCTCCTGCCCGGTCTACTCACTTCTGGGCATCCGGACCTGCCCGATGAAAAGCTGAGACATCCCAGTAGGTCGGACATATTTGTCCGACCTGCGTCCAAACACGAGGCGCGCTGATAGCACGCAAAACTGCTCCGGTGCACGCATCGGGGCTTGAAGCTATGGATATCCGTGTCCGACCGTGATGCCGCTGCAGTCTTTCTCCGCCGCGATAACCATCGACGGACGAGATCGCATTTCGCCGGTCGGCCGCCCCCGTTCTCGGGAAGGTTCGAACGCGGTCAGAGGTTGGCGAGGATCAGCCACGCAGCGAACACCGCTTCGAACAGGAAGTAGAGATGCGCCTTTGGGTAAGGCGGTTTGTCCAGGACCAGCGACAACGCCCGCCCGGCGCCCGCGCCGAGATACACAAAACCCAGCATCGCGTAGGCCCAGGGTTCGCTGAGCCACAGGCAGGCCGCGCCGACCGCCATGAACATGCCCCCCGCCGAAGCGCGCAATTCAGACAGTCCCATCGTCGTGTCGCCGGTCTTCAGATCAAGTACGCCGGCGGTGTAGCGCGGTGCAAGAAACCCGAACGCGCCCAAGGCGATGCTCAGAACTGCGGCGATGATGTTGAGAATGTCGACCATGAAGCCCTCTTTGCGATGTGTGCACAACCGACCACATAGCGCGCGGTTCCCGCAAACCAGCAAACAATTGGCGCATAGCATAGCTGGTGCTACAGTCTGCAAAACAACCGAGCAGTCAGATACATGCCCGCCCCGCCCAAAGTCGTGCGCCGCCGCAAGGTGTTTTATCTCCCCGGATACGACCCGTTTCCGGCGCGGCGTTACCGGGAGCTTTACAGGACCGAGGGCGCAAAACAGGCCGAGATCTCAGAGTATGGCCTGCGCGTCGAAGCCGCGGGCGATGACGGGGCCTATAGCTGGCGGGCTTCCGGGGTCTTCGACGGTGTCCGCGTCGAGTCCGAATTCGAGGTCCTGACGTGGTCGGACATCGTACAGGACAGCATGTCGAACTCGATCCCCGCCACCTATTGGCAACTCATCCGCACGAGTTGGACCTACATCGCGTCCGGAACCTTGCGGCGTCTCGCCCTGCTGCCAAAAGGGCCGCTGATCGCCGCGCTTTACCCGATTGCCGTTCTCCTGCTGCAATTGATCGCCGCGCTTCTGGCGGCGCATCTTGTTGGCTGGACGCTCAGCACCGTGTTTCAGGCTCTGGTGCTCTGGGCGCTTGGCGAAGGTGCCATCGCGCGATGGGGACAGGCCTTGTTGTACTGGACACCATTCTTCGTGATCGCCGTGCTGGTCTTGCGGTGGTTCCGGGCGCAGGACCACAAGCTCTATACCTATTATCTGATGCATGACTACGCCTTTTCGGCCGGGCGGAAGGGCGCGACGCCACCTGCGCTGCAGCAAAGGCTGGACGACTTTCGCGCGACCATCGCCATAGCACTTTTGCAGGATTATGACGAGGTTCTGGTCGTCGGTCACAGCTCTGGTGCACATCTTGGTGTGTCGATCCTTGCCGATCTTCTGCGCGATCATCCGACCCTGCCGTCGCGCCCGGCTCTGTCGTTTCTGAGCCTGGGGCATGTGATCCCGATGGTGTCGTTTCTGCCCAAGGCCTACAAGCTGCGCACCGATCTTCGGTTCCTGTCACAGCGCGACGAGATCACCTGGGTCGATGTCACCGCGCCCGGGGACGGATGCTCCTATGCGCTTTGCGATCCGGTGGCCGTGACCGGCTTGGAGACGGCGGAAAAGCGATGGCCGCTTGTCTTCTCGGCGCAGTTTTCGCGCACCATGGCCCCCGAACGCTACGAAGCGCTGCGGCGGAAGTATTTCAAGCTGCATTTCCAGTATCTTTGCGCGTTCGAGCAACCACTGGACTACGATTACTTCCAGATCACCGCGGGGCCTTTGACCTTGGGCACGCGCTACGCGGACCGACCGCCGTCGAAAAGCCGGATCGACGTGCCGGTGTCGAAATACACCTCGACCGGGCCATGAGACCGCCAAAACCGAAATCCCGCCCCGACCGCGTGTCGCTCTGGCGCTATATGCGGCTCTTCCGCCAGGACATTCTCTCGGCCCAGCCGGAACGCCTTTACGGCGCGTGGATGGCAGAGTTCCGCACACCGTTTTTCCGCTCCTACCTCGCCAACGACCCCGAGCTTTTGCGCGTCATCCTGAAGGATCGCCCGTCTGACTTCCCGAAGTCGAACCGCATTGGCGAAGGCTTGCGCCCGCTTCTGGGCAAATCCGTCTTCCTGACAAATGGACCGACATGGGAGCGGCAACGCCGGATCATTGACCCCGCATTCGAACGCGGTCGGTTGGCCCACAGCCTACCCGCCATGTGGGACGCGGGCGAAGCGATGGTTGCCCGCGTGCTGGATCACATCGGCACGGGCGAAAAGATCGAGATCGAGATCGAAGAAATCGCGAGCCATGCCGCCGCCGACGTCATCTTTCGCACGCTGTTTTCGATCCCCATCGAAGACAAGATTGCCAGCGAAGTCTTTCACGAATTCCGCCGCTACCAGCGCGCGCAACCCATCCTCAACCTCGCCGCCTTCGTGCCCCTGCCCCGGTGGCTTCCCCGTTTCCATCGCTCCGACACCAAAGCCGCGGCGCACCGCATTCGCACGTTGATCACCGACCTGACCAATCGGCGCATGCAGGAGATCCGGAACTGTACCGCGCCACACGATCTGGCGACACGAATCATGACGACCCGCGACCCCGAGACCGGAGAGACCTTCACCGTCGATGAAATGGTCGATCAGGTGGCGATCTTCTTCCTCGCCGGTCACGAAACCAGCGCCAGCGCCCTCGCTTGGGCGCTCTATCTCTGCGCGACGAATGGGAAATGGCAATCAACCATCGCGAAGGAGGCGCAGGCCCTAACCACGCCGACAGACGTCAAGCGCCTCACCCTCAGCCGCGACGTGTTTCGCGAAACCCTGCGTCTTTACCCGCCGGTGCCTATGATGGTGCGCGAAACCACCAAGCCCGAGACGTTTCGCAAACGCGCCATCCCGAAAGCCGCGCAACTGGTGCTCAGCCCATGGCACCTGCACCGTCACACTCGGCTTTGGGACGACCCGGATGTCTTCGACCCAGCGCGCTGGCAGATGCCGGAAAGCAAGCCCTCCATCCGCGACGCCTACATGCCGTTCAGCACCGGCCCCCGCGTGTGTCCCGGCGCGGGGTTCGCGATGGCCGAAGGGCCGCTTTTGTTGTCGATGATGCTGCGGGCGGTGGAATTGTCTCCGGTCACCGGCAAAACTCCCGAACCAGTCGCCCACCTGACAGTGCGGGCGCGTGACGGGATTTGGCTTGGTGCAAAGCCGCGAGATACCGCAGCATCAAAAGATGCGGCATCCGCAACCGGTTAGCGCTAAACCCCTGTGGCCCCACTATCTTTCTGAAAGAACCTGCTCTACCACAGCCTCAGGATGACGCGTCAACTTGGGGAAGACAGATGACCAACTCGGCCATGGCAGAACGCATCGCAACCGGCGCAGGCTTTATCGCAGCGCTTGACCAGAGCGGCGGATCGACCCCCAAGGCACTGAAACTCTACGGTATCCCCGAGGACGCCTACAGCAGCGACGAAGAGATGTTCGGCCTGATCCACGACATGCGCTGCCGCATCATGACCGCGCCGGACTTCACCTCGGACAAGGTGCTTGGCGCAATCCTGTTCGAACGCACCATGCGCGATACGGTCGAAGGCATCCCGGTGCCCACCTACCTTTGGGAAAACCGCGGCATCGTGCCGTTCCTCAAGATCGACAAAGGACTTGAAGACACCGAGAACGAGGCGCAGGTGATGAAGCCGATGCCGGGGCTGGACGCGCTTCTGGCGGATGCGAAATCGCTTGGTGTTTTCGGCACCAAGGAACGCTCCGTGATCCACGCGGCAAACCCGGACGGGATCAAGGCGGTGGTGTCGCAACAATTCGAAGTGGCCAAAACCGTGTGTGCCGCAGGGCTTGTTCCGATCATCGAACCCGAGGTGGACATCAACAGCCCCAGCAAAGCCGAGGCTGAAGCGATCCTGAAACAGGAAATTCTGTCCGAACTCAGCGCCTTGGACGCGTCAGAGAAGGTGATGCTCAAACTGACGATCCCGTCGGAAGACGGCCTATATATGGATGTGGCCGATCACCCCAACGTGCTGCGCGTCGTGGCTCTCTCCGGCGGTTATACCACCGACGACGCCTGCGCGCGTCTGTCACGGAACCCCAAGATGATCGCCAGTTTCTCGCGCGCATTGGCGGAAGGTCTGTCGCACCAGCAGACAGACGCAGAATTCAACGCCGCTCTTGGCAGCAACATCAACAAGATTTTCGAAGCGTCGAAGTAACCTGAAAATTCAGATACTACGGAGATTGATGCAGCGCACGCCTATGACCGGGGCTGGCCCGCATAGGTGATCCGCCGCAAGACCCATTCGAAAGGCCCAAGCCGCATCTGCGTCCTCCACCCCGCGAGGAGCACGATGAGCAGCAGCGTCACAGCGATGGCGATACCCGTCGCCGTGCCACGCCCGACCTCTTCCCAGTGACCAAGACCGTACGCGGAAAAGATGGTCGACAAGAGGATGGACTGACCAAGATAGATGCTCAGGCTCGACCCACCTGCGGCTAGAACCCGTTCCATCACCACCCCGCGCGTTCGCGAGACAGCCGCGATCACGCCAAGGTAGCCAAGCGTCGCCACCGGAGCGATGGCGATGGTCAACGCCGCCCCCGGCACAGTCGCACCCCACTGCCATAGCGCTGATCCAATGAGGCTAAGCGCCAACCCGGGCAGAAAGCACCACCGGCGCGCGCGGTGCCAGAGGGGATGATCCGACTGATCGATCATTCCGGATTTCACCGCAGCCAGCCCAAGGCAGAACCACCCAAGCGCCGACACCCCCTGCGCGATCAACCCGCCGGGCATCACAAAGGCAAACCCGATCGTCCGGAACACAACTGCATCGATGAAGCCGCCTTGGGACAAGGCCGCGCGCTCGAACTCAAGGAAGTCGGGCGGTATCTCTGCCGGAGCAAGAAGCAGCGGCACGCCGATCACGACCTGTACGATCAAGAGCATGGCCCCCACCCGGACAAGACGGCGCACCGTCCAGTCGCGGAACAGGTACAAAATCGACCCCGTGATCGCGTAGATGACAAGGATATCGCCCGGAAAGAACAGGCAGCCGTGCAAAACACCCAAGAGCAGCAGACCCAGCATGCGGTTGCGATAGACTTTGCCGAAGGCAAGGCCCCGCCGCTCGGCCGAGCGCATCAGGAACCCAAGTCCGACCCCGAACATGAAGGAAAAAAGACCATAGGTCTTGAGCAAGGCCACACCATTGACCAGCCACAGGGTCACGGCGTCAGCGGTTGTCTCGGCAATCGGATCGGTCAGACCATGCAGTGCCGAAAACGCGATGAACTGAACATTGACGACCACGATCCCGAACAACGCGAAAAGGCGAAGATAGTCCGGCATCAGGGCCCGGTCAGAGGCTGCCATGATGTTTCCCGGTAAGGTTGCGCGGAACGCTACCCGGCCTTTTTCAGTTCTTCAACTGTCGACCCGTAACCGCCGCCTTCGACATATCTGAGTTCCTGCGGGGTCGAGTGCCGCGACAGTGCGTCGTTGCGATAGGGGAAGCGACCGAAACTGCGAATGACCTCACGATGCGCGCGGGCGTGCAGAAGGTTGCTCTCGCCTTCTTTCGGCATGCGCTCCAGCATCAGCCGCACACAGCGGTCCTGATCGCAAAGGTTTTCCGAGTGCATGAGCGGCATATAGAAGAACTGGCGCGCGGGTTCGTCGATCTTCATGTCCCAGTTCTTGCCGATCGCCTGCTTCGCGGCGGCGAGGGCGAACTTGTCCGACGCAAAGGCTTTGCCCGTGCCACGAAACATGTTCCGCGAAAACTGATCCAACAGGATGATGTAGGCCAGTGTACCGCTGGGATAGGTCAGCCAGAGCGCGTAGCGACCTTCCATGGCGCCATTCCAGGCCGCTTCGAACCGGTCGCGGATCTGCTGGTCAAGGTCGTCTGACGCCTTGTACCACCGTTCTGGCCCGATCTCGTCCAGCCAGAATTCCAGAACATCTTCAGGCGTGACCATGGCGTGTACTCCAGACTATCGCGGCCTTCCAACAAGGTATGAACGCTAAACAAGAAAATGTAGGTCAGACAGTCACATTTAATGTCAGGGCCGACACACGGCGCGAGCGCGGCCTTTCGGCCACGCCCCTATGCGGCGGATGACCTGTCCTTGTCTTCCGCCAAATGGGCCTCTGCTTCGGCTTCGGCGGTTTCGATCGCCCATTCCTGCGCCACCTCCATGGAAACCGGCGTCGCGGTCGGCATCATTGTCTGGTAGGCGCTTGTTTCATCCACCGTGGGTGCCGGGCGCTGGGTCATCCGGTAGATCGCGTAGGCCGTCAGCAGCAGCAGAACCACGGACAGAAGGATGAAGAACCCCGGCGGACCGAACGCTTGCATGGCGTAGCCAATGACCAGAGGTCCGGCGATGGCCCCCAACCCGTTCACAAACAGCAACCCGGCCGAGGCCGCCGCCATATCTTCGTGCTGCAGGAAGTCGTTGGTATAGGCGATGAGCAGGGAATAAAGCGGGTTCGACAGCCCTCCGATCAGGAAGGCCGACGCGAGCAGGATGTAATAGTTCCCGCCGAACAGCATCCCCGTGAGCGAGGCCAGCCCCGCGATCCCCGCCGAAATCGCCACCAGAACGCGCCGGTCGGACCGGTCCGAAATCCAGCCAATCGGATACTGGAACAGCAGCGCGCCAACGTAGAACGCGGCGGTGAAGAACGGGATCTGACCAAGGGTGAGACCCGCCTGGGTCGCGTAGACCGCAGCCATGCCGAACTGCGCGGCAAAGACGCTGCCCATCAGGAACATGCCGACAAACCCAAGCGGTGACGTGTGGAAGAGTTCGCGTAGGCTCATCGGCTTCGTGCTCTCGAAGGCCGGTGTCGGCGAGATCGACAAAAGGATCGGCGCAAAGGCGATGGAGACGAGCACCGACGGCACGATGAACAGAAGGAATCCGGACGGGTCCGGCAACACAAGCAGCCCCTGCGCGATGATCACGCCCAGCATCTGCACGATCATGTACGCCGAAAGCGCCTGCCCGCGCGTTTCATTGGTCGACGCGTTGTTGAGCCAACTTTCCGCCGTCACGTAGACGCCGCAGAAGCAGAACCCGATTACCACGCGGCCCAGTACCCAGGCCATTGGGTCCTGCACGGAAGGGAACAGCAGCAGCGCGGCGGATACAAGCGATCCAAGCGCAGCAAACACCCGCACGTGGCCCACGCGCCGGATCATGTTTGGCGTGACGCGGGACGCGATGAGGAAGCCCGCGAAATACGCCGACATGACGAGCGACATCTCAAGCGACGAAAAGCCCAGACCGGGACCGCGCACACCGAGAAGCGAGCCCTGCAAACCGTTGCCAAGCATCAGAAGAAGCATGCCGAGCAACAGCGGCCAGGACGTTTTGAAAACGGTAATCATCGCCGGGCCTTTCCCGTTGAGGCTGCGCGCCACGTCGCATGGTTTCAATCCCGGCTAATTGCGCAAAACGACAGGCGCAATCACATGGGCGACTTTTTTCGGAAGAATGTCTGAAAGCGCCGTTGCGCGTTTACCGCGTCGACGACCGGACCTGTCAGGGCGCGCAATTATTCAGCGGGATGCGGCTCTCGGATGCTTGTCCCTTCGGACGGTCGAAGGAGCCGCTTCAGCACAATCGCAAATGGCTTCACGAGGACAAATGCCAACGCGGCCAAGACCGGATGTGCCCGCCGCATCATCTTTGCGGCATAGGCGTCGGCCTCTGCCTCTTGGTCGGCCACGGTGCCGCCTTCGAGATGTCCGCAGGCGTGATGCCCGACCTCGTGATAAAAGGTGAACTCGGTGCGAAACCTTTGCCACCAGCGACGCGGACCGCGCGGTGACTGCGCGGGCCAAGTCAGGATGATGTTCGAAAAGAAGAGGTTATAAAGGCCAAGGTAGTCGAGCGACGGATCGGCAGGCATGACATCGACACGGGCAACCCCATCCAGATCAAGACCGCGCGTCCTGGCCCATCGCGACACCGCCGTGACGACGCCATGAGGGTCATCGATATCGGAGGCGACAAAGACCGGTAGCCGCTCGTTCAGGTGTGCCGCCGGTTCCTCGGTCAGGCGCTTGGACAACAGTGTCAGTGTCTTGCGATGCAGCGGATGCAGGGGCGTCTTCGACAGTCGCAGACTCTCTTGACGGAACGCCTCGGGGTCGAGCGCATCAAGCAACGCAAGCAGGACCCCAAAGTATTGCGCGCGCGGACCGACGGAGGTGTCTGTCCAGGCAGGGCTGGCGAGTTTGGCGAGCACTTCAGGAACAGCGTTGTCTGAATCCTGCAATAGATCACGCCACGCATCGCGCACCGTTTCCACATGCCCGGTCGCGATGCCGCGCAGCAGTTTGTCGATCTGAGGTCTGTCGCGACGGTCCATAGTCCGCCGCTAGCAAACGATTGTGCGGATTTTATGGACCCGCGCGCCACATCATGGAATGAGTAGCGAACTGTCACCATACGAAAAGAAGCGGTAGCGTTCGGCAATGGCGTGTGCGTAGATTTCCCTAATGCGCTCCTGCCCCATGAGCGCGGAGACGAGCATCATCAGCGTCGATTTCGGCAGGTGGAAATTCGTCATCAACCCGTCCGTCACGCGGAATTCGAACCCCGGATAGATAAAGATGTCGGTGTCGCCTTCCCACGGCGCGATCCCTTCGTCCCGCGCGGCGCTTTCGATGAGGCGGAGTGCAGTGGTGCCCACCGGGATGATCCGTCCGCCGGCGGCCTTGGTCGCGCGAATCTCGGCGGCGGCGTCTTCCGAAACGTGTCCCCATTCGGCGTGCATCTTGTGCGTGGTCACGTCTTCGACCTTCACGGGCAGGAACGTCCCCGCCCCCACATGGAGCGTCACAAAGGTCATACCCACCCCGCGCGCCTTCAGCGCGGCCACCAGTGCCTCGTCGAAATGTAGCGACGCCGTCGGTGCCGCAACCGCACCCGCGTTGCGGGCCCAGATCGTCTGGTAGTCTTCCTTGTCCCGGTCATCGGCGTGCCGCTTGGCGGCGATGTAGGGGGGCAAGGGCATGGCACCGGCATGGGCCAGCGCATTGTCAAAATCCTCTCCGGTCAAGTTGAAGCGCAGGAAGGCCTGCCCTTCGGCGCGGCTGTCGACACGGGCCGACAGGTCGGGTGAGAACGTGATCGTCTCCCCGTCCTTCACCTTCTTCAGCGGCTTCACCAAAGCGGACCACGACCCGTTCGCCTGTGGTTCAAGCAGAGTGACCTCGATCTTGGCTTCGGACGGTCCGGCCTCGCCTGACCGTTTGCGCACACCGAAAAGCCGCGCCGGGATGACGCGCGTATCGTTCAGGATCAGCCGGTCGCTTGGACGCAGGATCTCAGGCAAGTCGCTGACGATCCGGTCGGCGATGCCCCCGGCCTCGGCATGCAGGAGGCGGGCCGATGACCGTGGCGAGGCCGGGCGCGTCGCTATCAGGTCATCCGGCAGGTCGAAATCGAAATCACTGAGCTTCATGGGTCGGACTCCGGGCTGAATGGTCTTGCTTCGGTCTAGTCAAATCGCGGAACAAGCAAAAGCCTGACGCGTCGCACGCGCACGACCCTCATTCGCCGGGGTTGGGCGGTGGACGGCGGAAAATCTCACGGAACATGCCCGGTGTCAGCGCCGAGAGCGGGTTCACACCGACCTGCGGATCACTTGCCGGACCGCCGAGTGTGAAATTGAACCCGATCAGGCCCTCGCCCCGGCGGGTGAAGATACTGCCGATGCCGTTCAGGAAGTAGATCGGAGACAGAACGCCCTGAAAATCGAGCGTGCTGGTGGTCAGATTGTAGATGCCGTCCATCGATATCCCCATCGAAGGTCCGGTCGCGCTCGATTCCGTCAGGATCAGTCGGTCAGGCGTCAGGCGAAAGCGCGCCTGAACATCGGTGAAAAGGATCCCCGGGCCTTCGAGCTGATCGAGCAAGCCCACAATGCTGATCGCATCGAGCAATGAGGCAATCCCCGGCGCATCGCGCAGCCGCGCATTGGCAACCTCGAGCACACCATCATAGCTGCCCGGACGGCCCGAGACCGGGGCCAGCGCCAGCGTCAGGCTGCCCCCTGCCACGGTCTTGAGCAATCCGGCCTCGCGGATCACCCGACCCGCGTTGTCTGAGCGAATGCGAAACGCTGTGCCCGAATTCTGCGGCACTGCTTCACCCACGATGGGGGCCGAGCCGTTGATGTTGGCGCTGAAGGACCCCGCCAACCCCGAGGATGACTGTAGGTCCGCGCGGAAGTCGGATAGGCGGATGTTGTTCGACACCTGCAAACTGTCGAGGGCCAGCGCCAAAGGCACTGTTGCCCGTGACCCGCCGCCGCCCGTGCCGCGCCCGAAAGGTGCAGACCTGAGGTCAATCCGGCCACCGTTGATCTGCACGGCAGGCGGCACGCCCGCGCCCCGGCCACGCAACGTGACCGGCGCATCGAGCCACGCGCCAACCCGCACGCGGTCGAGATCGACCGAGGCAAGCGACCCGTTGGCGTTCAATCGCACGGACCCGCGCGCCTCCAGACCGGGGCCGGACAGCGCCAACACATCCACCCTGGCGGGCCGGTCGAGCACACCCGCGACCTCAAGCAGACCTGTCTGCCCGCGCGACAGGGACCATTGCACCGGCGCGATGGTCACGCCGATCCCGTCGAGCCGCGACGTGAGCTCAAACCGGGGCGGCGCACCCCGATCGAGCGCCACGACAAGGTCCGCCGGACCACTGCCGGAGATCGTTCCGGGCGGCAGAGCGACGCCAAAGGACCGCGCCGCAGCATCGGACAGGGTGACGACCCCTTCCACGCGGCTGCCCGACACCGGCGTGCCGGGTTCCGGGATCGGCAAGGTCCAGCTGCCTTCGAACGGAACACCGGACAACTCCGCCTGCCCGGACACCCGCAACGCGCGATTGTTGATCTGCACGTCCAGGGCGCGCGCCGTCAGGTTGCGGTTGGGCACGATGGCGTCGCTTGAGACATCCGTGGCGCGACCGCGAAAATCCAGCGCCATGTCCGGTAGGCGCAACCCGCGCCGCAGCGGCAAGTCGAGGCTGCCGTCAAACGCCACGCGCCCGGACAGGATATCCACCGGACGATTGGCCTTTTGCATGATCTCGAGACGCGGGCTGTCGAGAAATGACAGTAGCGCCTCGATCTCACCCTCGCCTTGCAGCCTGAGTTGGCCTTCGGCCGGACGTTGCCGCGTGTCAGGGATAACGAACGTGCTGCCCGCCACGCCGATCGCACCGCCCTGCTGTGGCGTGACCTGACCGGCGGACACCCGCACCGCAAACCGGTTGCCGTTCAGGGTCAGCGTACCGGTCCCGTCCGTCACCACCGGCAGCGTGCGCGCGTACCGCACCTGCGCATTTTCGAACGCCGCGTTGAGGTAGATCAGTGGCCGCGCGTCCTCTTGCGAACGCAGGGCGAACTGACCCTTGGTAATCGCGCCTCCCTGCACATTTTCCGCGACCCACTGGCGCGTGCGGGGTGCAAGCGCGGTGGGCCAGAGGCGCAGCAACGCCTCTGGTGATACGCGCCCGACGGTGCCATCCAACCCGTAGCGCCACGCCGCCTCTGTCGCGGTGACACGACCGGACAGACGTACCGGGACCTGCGGATCATCGACCCAGAGCCGCCCGAGATCGACCTCGAACGGGTCAAGACGCAGACGGAAATCAAGCTCTGCCCGGTCGAGGCTCAAAGCATTTTCGAACAGCGTGTCCGGCGCGGCCTCCAGCGTGCTGAACCGCACCTGTCCGATCATTTCCGACGGAACCCCGTCGCGCAGCCCGGCGAGCGTCGCCCGCCCGTCAGCCACGGCACGACCGAGCGCGCTGTCGAAAGACAGTTCCGAAAAGCGGATCTGTTCGGCTTGCGGGTCGAAGGTGAAATAGCTGCGGGCCGAGGTGAACGGGATCGGTGGCGTGTCGGGCGTTGGTTGCACAACGCCTTCACCGATCTGCAGGGTCGCATTCAACACACCCAGCGTTCCGTCCTCGCGCATCGTCGCGCGCAAGGCGCCGGAGATCGGGGCGCGCAAGGCACCGAGCCATGCCAGTGCCGGTCCCTGCGTCGCGATATCCTGAGACGGCATGTCGGTAAGGGTCATGCCGAAGGCAACGTCTGTCTGACCGATGACGGAGGACGCGTTGAGCTGCAGCGTGGTCGCCGTCGCCCCGCCGCCCAGCAGGGCGAAATCGCCGGACAACCGCACGTCGTCGCGGTCACGCGTGAGACGCAGACGTCCACCGTCCACCGTCCAGCCCCGCCGTGCGCGGACATCTTCGAAGCGGAGCGTCAGGGCGCTGGCCTCCACACTGCGCAAACGCGACAGGCGCGGGTCCTCCAGCAGCCGGTCGATGTGCGAAACGATGGTCGGCACGTCGGGCGCGTCCCCGTCCAGGACGAACGCATCACCAAGCGCGAGACCAAGCCGCCCGGAACGATCCCGCTTCAGCGTCACGAAAGCGCCGCTCACGCCAAGATGGCGCAGAACCAGACTACGACGTGCGAGGTCGTGCAGGGCCAGCCCGATCTCTACGTCGGACAGCACCGCCACCGGACCGCCTGACGCGGTTTTCACGTCCACATCCAAAAGGATGATCCGGGCGCGGCCATCCGGTTCGAGCCTGAGCTGGACATCCCCGAACAGCACCCGAAATCCGGGCAGAGACTCGGCCAAGCGCAGCTCGACGGTGTCACGCACCCAGTCCGGTGCGGACACAGACCGGCCCACCATCGCCCAGCCCGCGACGAGCACCGCCAGGATCAGCGACGCAAAAACACCGAGCGTCCATGCCAGCAGCCGCCGTTTGCGCTTTTTCGGCACTTTGGGGGTTTCTGTTTCGGTCGATGTCACTGGAAGCGACGTCCTTTTGCATTACCCTTGGCAATAACGGCTGACCGCCGTGATCGTTGCACCCATTTTAGAGGAACACGCCATGAGCGATACACTGGAATTGGCCCCCGACTTCACTCTGCCAGTAGAGGGCGCGGACGAGGCCGAAATCACCCTGTCTGCCCTGCGTGGCACACCCGTCGTCCTGTTCTTCTATCCGCGTGACGACACATCGGGCTGCACCAAGGAAAACGAAGCCTTCACGGCCCTGCAAGGCGATTTCGAGAAGATCGGCGTGCGCGTTTTCGGGATTTCCAAGGACAGTCTGGCAAGTCACGAGAAATTCATGGCGAAGAAATCGCTGACCGTGCCGCTTCTGTCGGATGAGAACGGGACCGCATCCGAGGATTTCGGCGTGTGGAAGGAAAAGAACATGTACGGCAAGAAGTACATGGGGATCGAACGCTCGACCTTCCTGATCGACGCCGAAGGCCGCATTGCCAAGGAGTGGCGCAAGGTCAAGGTGCCGGGGCATGCCGAAGAGGTTCTGGAAGCGGCGAAAGCGCTCTAGCCCGCGTCTCGGATCGGGCCGCGCCGGATTCCACTGGCGCGCGCCCTAACGGGTGCGAGTTGAGGCTCGTGAAACGACCCCCTCCCAAGAAGCTGTTTTACGCGTCCTGACCCGCTCGCCTCAAGTGCTGTTCATCGCATGAACCCACACTTCCGCCTCGGGCTCATGCGGAGCGCGCGCTCCGTCGGTCACGGCACCAAGCCTTTTTGCGACAGCCTGTGACCGCGTGTTCTGTTGGTCGATGTAGCTGTAGAGCCTGTCCAACCCTAGGTCCTCGGACGCCCATGTCTTGACGGCCTTCGCCGCTTCGGTCGCATAGCCTTTTCCCTCTGCGCCTTCGAACAGATGCCATGCCAATTCCACGTCCGGCCAGTTGGAATGCTTGATCAGGCCCACCCGGCCAACGGGATCCCCAGTCAGCTGTTCCACCACCACGAAGAAGCCGAAGCCGTGCCAATGCCAGTGGCCAATCCCGGCAAGATACCCGAACCAGGCCTGCTCTGCCGTGACTGTCTCGTCCTGCGCTTGCAGCGACGGGGCACTGGTCATGAACCGGGTGAACGCTGGTAGATCACTCTGTTCCGGTCCACGCAAAACCAACCGCTCAGTTTTCAGCGTGGGTGCGGTCGTGAGTTGTTTCATCGGATTCCTTTCCGGACGCGAACCCGGGGTCCGGGTGAGGTCATTATAGAGAACGGTCGCGCTTGGCGCACCGAAGAAGACGCGACGTGGTCTTGCAGTCCGCCACGTTGCGCGCGAAGACGGGCGCATGACAACACTTTGCGACATGGCAGTGGACGTTCTGACCACTGCAGACGGGCGAGAGAAGACGGCCAAGTCACGGGACTATGCCGCGCAGTGGTTCGTGGCCCGAGACACCGACACGCCGATTGCCATCGGAACGGCAAACCCGCCCTTGCGGCCGGCGCGCCCCGACGAACCGAAACTGCTTGACCCGCGCGACGTGCCAAAACGCAAACCGGGCAGTCCGCAGGGCCGGATCGCACTTTTGCATGCCGTGGCGCATATCGAGTTGAACGCGGTCGATCTGCATTGGGATATCATCCCCCGCTTTGCGCATGTTCAGATGCCCCTCGGCTTTTACGACGACTGGGTGAAGGCGGCGGACGAGGAGTCGAAGCACTTCAACCTGATGTGCGACTGCCTCGAAGAGATGGGCAGCTACTACGGCGACCTGCCCGCCCACGCCGGGATGTGGCGCGCGGCCGAAGACACGGCAGAAGACTTCATGGGACGTCTGGCCGTGGTGCCAATGGTGCTTGAAGCACGCGGCCTGGACGTGACGCCCGGCATGATCGAAGTCTTCCGCAAGGCGGATGCGACCAGCGCGGTGGCAGCGCTGGAGACCATCTATGCCGAGGAAGTCGGGCACGTGGCCTATGGGTCGAAGTGGTTTCACTTCCTTTGCGGGCGGCACGAGAAAGACCCGAAAGACGCCTTCCACGCCCTTGTCCGCACCTACTTCAAAGGTGCGTTGAAGCCGCCCTTCAACGAAGAAAAACGCGCTGAGGCCGGCTTGCCACCCGACTTCTACTGGCCGCTGACAGAGAGCGTTTAGGTTGAAAACCGCCGATTTTGATGAGTTTTGCAGGGGTTGCCCCCGATACCGATCGGCCGTATCGGCGAAATCTTGCCGGTCAGGCAACAGATCGCCCGAGGTCTCGACTCACTGGTCCAAAAATGTTGCCAATTTCTGAATGTGACTTTAATGCCGTAACAGAACGCGCTCGGAGTTGGGGCTTGAGGGCGCGAAAAATGGGACGGGATTAGGGGACATACAGGTGCGCACGCGACTTGCGATCAAACTGCATGGCATACTCGAACGACTATTTCCGGAGCGCCGCCTATTTCTGCGATCCGACACAGACACCCGTTTCATCCGTCTGAAATCCAGCACACAGGCTATGGCCTTCGGGGGCGCATCCCTTGTCGTGGCGTGGACCATCATCGCCACTGCCGTTCTGCTGATGGACTCCATCGGGTCCGGCAATTTCCGCGAGCAGGCGAAGCGCGATCTGGAAACCTACCAGCTGCGCCTGAACATCCTGTCCAACGAGCGCGACGCCCGCGCCGCTGAAGCGATCGCAGCGCATGAGCGGTTCAACAGCGCGCTGGAACAAGTGTCGGTGATGCAGTCGAAGCTGCTTGACGCCGACACCCGCATGGCAGAGCTGGAGACCGGGCTTGAAGCGGTTCAACTGAAGCTTCGTAACGCCATCCGCGAGCGCGAGGACGTGCGCACCGAACTCGCGACGCTGCGCGACGAGCTTGAGAATGGCGATACGCTACTGGCCTCTGCCGGGGCGGTCGACACTACGACGCTCGACTTCCTGTCCTCCGCCCTCGCCCGCACGGCAGAAGAACGCGATCAAGTGGTTGCGGATGCGCAGGATGCGCTGATCCGCGCGGACGAGATGGCGACCGAAATTCGCCTGATGCAGGAAAAGAACGACACGATTTTCCGCCAGCTTGAAGAGGCGATGACCGTGTCGGTCAAACCGCTCGACAAGATGTTCGAGGCAGCGGGCATGAACCCCGACACCATCCTGAACCAGGTGCGGCGCGGCTATTCTGGCCAAGGCGGCCCGCTGATGCCGCTGACCTTCTCGACCCGCGGCGAAGAGCCGTCCGAGGACGTGTTGCGCGCCAACCGTATCCTGAACCAGATGGACCGGTTGAACCTGTACCGCATCGCGGCTGAGAAAGCGCCGTTTGCGATGCCCCTGAAAGATTCGTTCCGCTTTACATCGGGCTTCGGCTACCGCTGGGGCCGCCTGCATGCGGGCACCGATTTTGCAGCCGCCCACGGCACGCCGATCTATTCAACCGCGGACGGTGTAGTGACCTTCGCGGGCTGGCAGTCAGGATATGGTAGGCTGGTCAAAATCCAGCACGAGTTCGGCATCGAAACCCGCTACGCGCATAATTCGAAACTCTACGTGAAGAAGGGCCAAAGGGTCTCGCGCGGGGATAGAATTGCTGCTATGGGGAACACTGGACGCTCTACCGGCACCCATCTCCACTACGAGGTCCGTGTCGGTGGCAAACCTGTCAACCCCATGATCTACATCAAGGCTGCAAACGATGTTTTCTAAAAGCAAAATCAATGAGCCCGGCCCCAAGGCCGATGAGAGCAGCGCATCCAAGCCGGCAACGCCGGACACCCCGCGCCCCACACCCACAGAATTCAAGGCATCGGCTCCGAAAGCGAAGCCTGCCGCTTCGATCCTGTCGAACGACCTGCACATCACTGGTAACCTGAAGACAACCGGCGACATCAATGTCGAAGGCACCGTTGAGGGCGACATCCGCGCGCATCTTTTGACGGTTGGCGAGACCGCCACGATCAAGGGTGAAGTGGTCGCCGATGACGTCGTCGTCAACGGCCGTGTCGTTGGCCGCGTGCGTGGCCTCAAGGTTCGCCTGACCGCGACCGCACGGGTTGAGGGTGACATCATCCACAAGACGATCGCTATCGAGAGCGGCGCGCATTTCGAAGGTTCCGTGCAGCGCCAAGACGACCCGCTGAACGGCGGCAAAGCCAAGCCCGTTGCAGCCGCACCCGCCGCATCGAACGGGTAAACCTACGCTAACTGATTACAGAGAGGCCGCCTTCGGGCGGCCTTTTTCGTTTCTGGCGACATCAGCTTCTCCGCCCTTTCCAACCGCCTCTTCGTCTGGGCGCATTCATTGACGCCAAGCCTTCTTCCAGCACCTGGCGCATGGGGTGGCCGTCCTCTGGATGGCGGTCGAGCAATGTTTTGATCAGTGACTGACTGTCCGCATCCACCGGAACGGCCAAGGCCCAGTCGAGGAAGATGGAGCGGCATTCCTCGTAGGTGATGCCGTCAATCTTGAAAGCTTCCGCGATCAGTCCTTTTGGATCCGTAGCGTCGCCTTTTCGCATGGCTCAACTGTCCTTCTCGATGGGCGGCAGGGCCGCGTTGATCAATTCGGCCGCTCGGGCGCTCGACATGGTGAGTTTTTCGCGCAGGGCGTCGATGCTCTCGGTCTTCGTGATGCGGCACAGGAATGCGGACGCGGCACTTCGGTCGTTGTCCGGGCTGACGGTCGTGTCCGAGATCAAGCGCGCGCCGAGCTGGAGCGACCAACACAGGGTATAGGTGTGACTTAAGTGCTGCGCGGTCTCGGAAGAGAGCCAGCCGCAGGTCACACCGCTTTGCAAGGCATCCGGCACCGCGCCCAACGGTCGACCCGCCAGCAGCGCGGCGGCTTGGGCGACAAGTTCGATGTCCTGCATCCGCCCCTGCCCCAGCTTTGGGTCCCACGGGTCGCCCGCGCCCTTGGCCGCGGCGATCCGGTTGCGCATGACGGCCACCTCGCCAAGCACCCCGTCCCAGTCGCGTGGGGACGCAAGCACGTCTGATTGGACGGCTTGAATATCCGCACCAAGCGGCCCCGCTGGCGCGACGACGCGGGCGCGTGTCAGGGCAAGATGTTCCCAGACCCAGGCCTCATGCATCTGGTAATCGCGGAAAGACTGCAGGCTGGTGGCGACCGGACCCTGGTTGCCGGATGGGCGCAGGCGCATATCGATCTCGTAAAGCCGGCCTTCGGCCATCGGGACGGTCACTGCGGTGATCATCGCCTGCGTGAGGCGCGCGTAATAAGGGCGCGGCGCCAGCGGGCGACGTCCGTCCGACAGTTCGGCATCGCCGGGATCATAGATTACGATCAGGTCGAGGTCCGACTGCGCGTGCAGTCGCCGCGACCCGAGGCTTCCCATCCCGAGGATCACAGCGCCTCGTCCCGGTGGCGAGCCGTGCTTGCGCGCGAACTCCGTCTGCACCTCTGGGGCGATGGCGCCCAGTACCGCATCGGCGAGGTCGGCATATTGCGCCCCGGCTTCTTCCGCCTCGATCAGGCCGCGCAAGACATGCACGCCGATACGGAAATGCCATTCCTTTGCCCAGCGACGCGCGGCGTTGAGCTTGTTCTCGTAATCCGCCTCGCGCGACAGGATATCCGACAGGGACGCGCGCAAGCTCTGCTCCCCCGGCCAGTCCGCAAAGAAATCGCCCCCGATCACAGCGTCGAACACGCCTGCATTTCGCGACAAGTAGCGGGCAAGCTCTGGTGAAACACCCACGATGTCGATCAGCAGGTCGATGAGCTGCGGATTGGCCTCGAACAGCGAAAACACCTGCACCCCGGCGGGCAGACCGCTGAGGAACCCGTCGAATGCAGACAGCGCGGATTGCGGGTCAGATGTCTTTCCGAGGCGATTGAGGATGTCGGGCTTGAGCCGTTCGAAGATTCCGCTGCCACGCTGGGATCGCAGCGCGGGATAGGTGCGCCAGCGACTGACGACCTCGGACTTGGCCAGCGCTTCCGGGATAGGTGCGTCGGACGTTGGTGCCGCGTCACCCCCGAAGAAGCCCTCTGTCAGACTGTGCACCTCTTCCAGCCGGTCGCGCAAATGACGCTCCAGCGTGTCTCGGTCGGTGCCCATGAAAGCCGCGAGCCGTTCGAAGCCTTCGGGTGACTTCGGCAGATCGTGGGTCTGGGCGTCGCGCACCATCTGCACACGGTGTTCGACCTCCCGGTGTGCGCGATAGTGTTCGGTCAGCGTGTCCGCCACGTCTTTCGGCACCCAGCCCTTTTCGGCCAGAACGGCGAGCGCCGGAACGGTGCCACGCAGACGCAGGTCCATATCGCGTCCACCTGCGATGATTTGGCGGGTCTGGGTGAAGAACTCGATTTCCCGAATGCCGCCGCGGCCAAGTTTCATGTTGTGGCCAGGCAGGGTAATGGCGCCGCCCAATCCCTTATGATCCCTGATCCGCTGCACCATGTCATGCGCATCCTGAATGGCCGCGAAATCGAGGTGCTTCCGCCAGACGAAGGGTGTCAGCGTCTTGAGGAATCGTTCCCCGGCTGCGGTGTCACCGGCGCAAGCACGCGCCTTGATGTATGCAGCACGTTCCCACGTGCGGCCGAGGCTTTCGTAGTAGCGCTCTGCCGCTTCCATGGCGAGGCAGACCGGCGTCACCGCCGGGTCCGGGCGCAGACGCAGATCGGTGCGAAAGACGTAGCCGTCTCCCGTCAGATCGCTCAGCATCGCGCACATCTTGCGCGTGGCACGGACAAAGCTGGCGCGGGCATCGTGATAAGCGTCCGGGTCGAAGCGGGTTTCGTCAAAGAGGCAGATCAGATCGACATCAGAGCTGTAATTCAGCTCGCCCGCGCCCATCTTGCCCATCGCCAGGGCCACCATGCCGCCAGCCTGCTCGGCATCGTCTTCGGTCTGACCGGGCAGCTTGCCGCGTTTGATTTCCGCCCCGATGGTGGCGCGCAGCGCGAGGTGTACCGAGAGGTCCGCGAAATCCGTGAGTGTTTGCGTCACGGTTTCAAGCGGCCAGACACCGGCGAGGTCGGCCAGCGCTGTCAGCAGGGCAACGCGGCGTTTGGCTTGCCGCAGCGCGACCGCCAGCGCATCGGGCGCGGTGGCCCTGAGATCATCGCATAGCTGTGGCACCGCGCTGTCCATCACATCAAGCGCGCCTTCGAGCCAGTCGCCTTCTTTCTCGATCAGGGATTTCAGATACGGGCTGCAGCCGCCGGTGCCCGCGATCAATAGCGCGATGTCGCCGCTGGCCCAGGGCACGGCCTGCAACGTGTCGGCACCGTGATCGGGCTCAAAGGCACGGGGCAAACGGGTGATGCGCTTTGCGAAACTCATGGCGGAAGATGGTCACGCGTTCGGGCAAATGGCAATGGGATTGCGTGCGATCTTGGCAGGTGGATCCGTCGATGCAGGAGGGATCGTCAAGGCACGACGGACGCTAATGGTTCCGCTGACATGGCGTGTGGCCGGTCAGACAGCTGTGTCCGACCGACGGGCAAAGCGGAATGTTACCCGTCGGGTCCACCCGAGGATAACGATGTCTTGTAAGCCGGGCTTCAGCCCGGAATGTGTTACGTGAAGAGAAAAAGCGGCGCCGCCTCGTTTGGCCTGACGGTTCTCTCATCTGCCGGGAATTCCCCGGGACCTGTGCCCTCGCAGGCCTTCATGAAACCGGTTTCTCATGGTCGCCCCGGATCGGGGAACAAGAGACTGTCAGTTCAGGTGTCGCGGCATGGGAGTGACCCTTCCCGCTCGATGCGCATCGTGGGCAGCGGTATGCCGCGCGAGGCGTTAAGGAGTTGGAAACCGTGCGTGCGCTCAGGATCTCGGCGAATGGCTGAAAGACGGGACAAAGCCGCCGTTCAGCCAAAACGAAGCTGGACTCGAATGTTTTCGTCTTTCTGAGCTTCTTCAAACACAGCCTTAATACGAGACAGCAGCGCAGAGACTGGTTCTGGGACGTCTTTGTATCCTACCACTTCGATGCAGTATGGCGGCAATAAGCCATTGATATCGCTCGTTATGCTGTCCCATAGCGCATCTAAGTTGTGCCCATGCCACTCCGGAGCGTCCAAGATAGCAAGCAATCGCCCATAGACATCGTCGACATATTTGCAATCCGAAACATCTATTCTGAGAGACTTCATCTGGCGACATTCGCATATGCAGAAAGCTGTGGCTATGGCCTCCAAGCCGCCACTCAACCTTGGGCTCACCACACAGGCTACACCCGCCGGAGCGCCAGGACGGAATTGAGCCCGCCGAAGGCAAAGGCGTTGGACAGGGCGACCTGCACCTTCGCGTCTCTCGCCACATTGGGTACCACGTCGAGCGCGCATTCCGGGTCCGGTTCCTCGTATCCGATGGTCGGGGCGATGACACCGTCCCGCACCGCCATGATGCAGGCGAGAAGTTCGATGGCGCCGGTGCCGCCGATGCAATGCCCGTGCATCGCCTTGGTCGATGAGATCATGAGCTTGTCGGCATGGGCGCGAAACACATCCGCCACCGCCGCGCATTCGGTCTTGTCATTCGCCGCCGTTCCGGTGCCGTGCGCGTTGATGTAACCCACCTCCTCCGGGTTGAGTTTGGCATCCTGCAGGGCGCCGGCAATCGCACGGGCAGCGCCGTTCTTGGATGGCATGACGATGTCGGAGGCGTCCGAGGTCATGGCGAACCCGACGACTTCCGCAAGGATCTCAGCGCCCCGCGCCGTGGCATGGTCGTGATCTTCGAACACGAACACCCCGGCCCCTTCGCCCTGCACCATGCCGTTGCGGTTGGCGCTGAAAGGACGGCAGGCATCCTTGGACATCACGCGCAGCCCTTCCCATGCCTTGACGCCCCCGAAACAGAGCATCGATTCCGACCCGCCGGTGATCATCACCGGGGCAAGACCCCCGTGCACCATCTGGAACGCCTGGCTCATGGCATGGTTGGACGAGGCGCAGGCGGTTGAGACGGTGAAACTCGGACCCTTGAGATTGAACTCCATCGACACATGACTGGCGGCCGCGTTGTTCATGAGTTTCGGGACGACGAACGGATGTACCCGGTTCTTGCCGTCTTCGTAGACCGAGCGGTAGTTTTCGTCGAGCGTGGTCATCCCGCCGCCGGAATTTCCAAGAACAACACCCGAGCGCGCCGCCAATTCGCCCGAAAACTCCAACCCGGCCTGCGCCAGCGCTTCCCGGGCCGCGATCAGCGTGAATTGGGTGAAGCGGTCATAGAGGGACAATTGCTGGCGATTGAAATGCGCCGTCTCATCGAATTCGTGTACTTGCGCGCCGATCTGGATCGACAGGCGCTCCACGTCCTGGAACGACAAAGGGCCGATGCCGCAACGTCCCTCGCGCATTGCCTCCAGAGTATCCGGCACATTGAGGCCGAGTGCATTGACCGTCCCTGCCCCTGTGATGACGACGCGTTTCATGTTGTGTCAGCCGGACTGGTCCGCGATCAGGCGTTCCACACCTGCAATCACCGAAGTCACCGACGAGATGTCGAAATCGCTTTTGCCCGGTTCATTGGCGTTGAACGGCACTTCGATGTCGAACTCTTCTTCAAGAGCGAAGATGCATTCCACAAGGGCCATGCTGTCGATGCCGAGGTCTTCCATCGTGTCGTTCAGAGCAACGTCGGACGGCTCGATCATCGCCTGATCGGCAATGATCTTGATCACCCTGTCTTGCACGCTCATCTGTCCCACCCTTCAGACGCTTTCGTTGGGCGTGATTTAGTCACTGGGTTCGGTCTTTGAAACCGTTTTCTTGAGAGCGGCCACATCCGCAATCAGCCGCGGCAGGCGGCGCAGCTGCTTGTAGAGATCCAGTTGTGTGTCCATTTTCATGGCCGGGTAGCCAAGCATGACCCGCCCGGCAGGAACGTTGGACAGCACCTTGGTGGCGCCGCCGGTGATGACGTTGTCGCCGATGAAGATGTTGTCGCTGACGCCACTCTGGCCGCCCAGAACCACGTTGTTGCCGATACGACTCGACCCGGCGATGCCAACTTGCGCGCAGATCAGACAGTCATTGCCGATGACCACGTTGTGGCCGACCTGGGCAAGGTTGTCGAATTTGCAGCCATTGCCAATCTGTGTGTCACGCACGGTGCCCCGGTCGATACAGGCATTCGCCCCGAGTTCCACATCGTCGCCGATGGTCACGGAGCCCAGCGAATGAATGCGGGCATAGCTTTGGGCCATGGCATTCCCGGCATCGCCCAGCGTCTCGCGGACGTTTTCCGCGCCTGAGGCTTCCGGCGTCACAAAGGAGAACCCGTCGGCCCCGACCACCGCGCCGGGATGAGCAATGAAACGATCACCGATGCTCACGCCGTGCATCAAGCGGACACCGCTGTTGAGACGCGCGTCGGCCCCAAGGGTCACGTCTTTTCCAACGTAACAGGACGGTCCGATGACGCTTCCCGACCCGATGCGCGCGCCGGCCTCGATCACCGTAAGAGCACCGATGGATACGTCCGCGCCCAAGACCGCGTCGGGATGGATGATGGCGCTGGGATGGATGCCGGTCTCGTAACCACTGCCCGTGTCCAGCATGGCAGAGAGGCCGGACATGGCGAAACGCGGACGAGGCGCCATCAGGGCCGCGTCGAGGCCAAATGCCCGCCAGTCCGCGCCGTCCCATAGCATGGCGGCGCGGGCCTGGCCCTGAGTGAGCTGCGCCGCGAATTCCGGTTTCATGGCCAGCGCGAGGTCGTCGGGACCCGCGTGGGCCGGCTCCGCCACAGCGCTGATGGTCAGAGCCACGTTGCCTTCGGCGCGAATGCCAAGGGCGTCTGCGATCTCTGCGATGGAAAAGGGCATGGTGCCTCCGGCCTGACTGGCCGAAGGTTTAGCTTTGAATGCCGCCGATCTCCACCCCTGCCGCGCTCAGCGCGCGCCAGATTGATGCGTCACGGTCATAGACATCGCGACGGAACTGGACGTCGCCCTTCGGTGTGGTGAAGGCCGTGCGGTAGATCAGATGAACGGGGACCGGCGTCTCAAGATTAACGCGCGTTTCCTGACCGGTGCGCAGTGTTCTGTGGAAGAAGCCAACCGGGTCATCGGTCTGCGGGGCCAGAAGCGCGTAGGCGAACTCGTGCGGATCGTTCAGGCGGACGCAGCCATGGCTGAAGGTGCGCACCTCACGCGAGAACAGGGATTTCGCAGGCGTATCATGCAGATAGATGTTATGCTTGTTGGGGAACATGAACTTCACCGTGCCCAGTGCATTGCGCGGTCCGGGCCGCTGACGCATGGCAAAGGGGAAGTTGCGTTCCGTGTAGCCCGCAAAGCTGCGATTGCGGCTCACCACCCGACCGCGACTGTCGGTGATTTCAAGGTGTGATACTGCGCCGGGATTGGCGCGCAACTTGGGCAGGTACTCTCGCACGATGATGGAGCGCGGCACGAACCAACTTGGGTTGATGACCATGTGATCCATTTCGTCCGAGAATTCCGGTGTCTGACGGTCAAGCTCCTGATGGCCGACTACCGAGCGTGTTTCGAACGTCAGTTTTCCGTGGTCAAAGATGCGGGCTTTGAAATCGGTGATGTTCACAAGGATATGGCGGTCGCCCAACCCGTCTGGACGATTGATCCAGCGTTCGCGCTCCATCGCCACCATGACGGATTTCAGACGGTCCTGCGGCGCGACGTTGATCTCTGCAATGGTGCTCGCCCCGGCAATGCCGTCTGCGGTCAGGCCGTGCCGGTCCTGAAAGGTTGCGACGGCTTCCGTGATCGCGGCATCGTAAGATGCCGTAACAGTCGGTTTCAGGTATCCCATCCTGATCAGGCGGTCGCGCAGCGCGACTACGCCCTGCCCGCTATCGCCGGGTTCCATCTTGCGGGACGGCACTGTTGCGCCCCAGCCACCATGCGAAACGGCATGTTCCAGCCGCATCTTGGCCTTCATCAAACGCGTATATTCGTGGCTTTGCGGGACCAGCGAGGCGATGAAGGCCGATGGATCGTCTGACAGCAGACCCGACAGGTAGAAGCCCGCGTCGCGTCGCGGAATTTCGCGGACGATTTCACGGTGAACGCGTTGCGGCGTGTCGATCACACCGGTCTGCATGTCGCGCGCGAAGTCGAGATACAGTTCCGTCAACTGCACTTCGAGCGCACCGCGATCAAAGCCGTTTCGCACCGACGCCATGCGCGCCAGCAAAGCGTCCTGATTATAGCTGCGCTGAGGAAGGCCGTGATGCCGCGCGGATGCAAGCGCTTCGATCAAAGCGGTCCGGCGCGCGAAATCGGCCGGGCTGTCACCCGTCCAGATCGGCGCGAAACCGCGATCCCGGTAAAAGGCTGCGATCTCGTCGTCGCGCGACACATTCTCTGCCACAGCTTGCTGGAATGCAGTGACCTGAACGGCGTCGGATTTGACCGGCATGACAAATGCGGCCGCAGCCAGGGCAAGAACGGCGGCACTACGCAGGAATGTCTGGCGGGTCATAAGGTACTCTCCCTCGATCGTACAACGTCAGCGCATTGACAGCGCTTTGGGTTCCATCGTCATGCTGGTCGCCAAAGCTGTCCACTCACAAAAAGGTATATTTTGACAATTACTTTAAATTTGCGGCAAAGCTGCACCGCAGCGACAGGTGTAGCGTAACTTAAACACAGTTTGCGAATTTAAGCAGGTTTTTGCCGAAAATAATTGATCCCCGATTTTTCTCGGAACTTTAGGTTTTTTTACGATTCGTGTTGTGTCATAGTCACGCGCAATATCAGGCATTCGGCAGCGCTCGGGGAACGGCCTGGGCTTCAGACTTAAGTGAACACGGGACACACAGGCACTTATCAATGACTGACACTGGATCTGGCGGCTTTACGCGTCGCGGACTGCTGACTGCTTTTGCGGCGACGGCGGTTGCAGCGGCACCCACCTACTCGAACGCAGCGGGTTTCCTGCGCGGCGGAGGTGACATCCGACGGATCAAGATGCACTCCGGCCGAACTGGCGAACGCATCGACATGATCTACTGGATCGAAGGCGAATACATCAAAGACGCCGTGCGCGAAGTGCATCACTTCATGCGCGACTGGCGCACCAACGATGTGAAATCCATCGATCTGCGCACCATCGATATCATGGCCGCCGCGCACAACCTTCTGGACACAAGCGAACCCTACATGTTGCTGAGCGGCTATCGCAGCCCGAAAACAAACGCGATGCTGCGGAGCCGTGGTTCGGGCGTGGCGAAGAACTCGCTCCACCTCAAAGGTCAGGCTGCAGACTTGCGCCTCAGCTCGCGGTCGGTCAACCAGATGGCCCGCGCCGCCGCCGCCTGCAAAGCGGGCGGAGTTGGCCGCTACTCTGGCTCCGGCTTCGTCCACATGGACTGCGGCCCGGTCCGGTCCTGGGGCCGGTAAGACCTCAACGCTGATAAGACTGGAAATTTGGATGGGTGTCGCGGGGCGGCATCCATTTTTGTTTGTGCAACGCGGCAAACCGACCACCGCGCGGAACGCAGTGGTCGACGTCATGCATGAGTGACTAGAACGTCATCTTGTAGGTCAGCGCCCCGGTGAAGCCGCGCGAGCCGTCGAGACCGATGGAACTGCTGCCGGTCAGGCTGAGGAACGAACCCGATCCGAATTCCTTCACGACCGAGCCCGCGATGTAACCCCAGGTTTGATCCGGACGTGGTGCAGAGACGGTTCCGAGCGTGTTGGCGTTCGGTCCAAGCGACACCTCCAGCGGGTCATCGTTGAAATCGTGTTCGATCGAGCCACGCAGGTTGAAGGTCCAGCCATCCATGTTCTCCGGCGTGATGAGGGCAGACAAACCGGCGGTGATGCGGCTGGATTCGTACTCCGTCTCACCGAACGACAGGCTGGCCGCCCCATCGGACTCGGTGAAGCCATCCAGCGACACTCGTTCCCAAGTGTAATGGGCAAACGGATTGAGGCGCACCTGGCTGTTGATCGCGTAGAGCGCACCACCACCGATGCGGGCGAAGCGATAATCGCCTTCCGTGTCCGCGGTGTAGGTTTCGGTCGCCGGTCCTAGGGCGAAACTGCGAGTGATGTCGTCGACATTCACGCGCCCGCCGCCGAAGGCCGCGTTGAGATAGTACTTCGGCGACAAGGCGACCTGACCGAAGACGACACCGATGACGAGGTCGGTGTCAAAGCCACCGGCATCGTTGTCGAAATCGACTTCCCCATAGTCGAGGCTGATCCCCGCACCGATTGTGGCGTTCGGAGCGACGACGACATCCGCCCCGGCCTTCAGCACGCGTGTGGTGCCTTCGACGCCGGGCGTCACCTGCTGTGCGTCACCTTCAAAACGACCGACGTCGAGGCTGGCATACACGTCAACCTCGCCCACCTCGCGGCGGCGTGGTGCGCCGTTTTCGTCAGTCGTGCGCAGAACGGTCGGGTTCATACGGTTTTCAATCGACAGACCGTGCTGGCGCAGGGCTGTCATGGTCGCGATGGAAATCGCGCCGGTTTGTGTCGCGGCTTGCAGCCCCGCGAAAGACGCTTGACCGAACAAGGCGTGCGCCGACGTTGTGGGGTGAACGCCATCCGCAAAGATACGCAGTTCACTGTCAGCGCTTGCATCGACGCCCTGCAGACAGCCGAGCGAACTGCCGGGGCAAGCCGGGACCGTGGCCGCGTTCGGTGCGGTGAAGCCGTATTTTGCCGGATCCGCCTGAAGCGCGCCAAGGAGCTTTTGCGAATCCACGATGACGGCCTTGTCTCCAATCGAGGCAAGCAGAGTGTTGTTGAATGCGTCGGTCAGCCCCGTCTGAAGCGCGGCGCCCTGCGGGCCCGAGGACAGACCGAATGGCGTCGAACCGATATCCGGAATCGTGACCACGATGACCGACTCCGCGCCCGCGTTTTTGACCCGATCCACGAGGCCGACAAGCTCTGTCGCGGCTTGCGCCATGTTGGCGGCCGCATCCTGAGGTGTAATCGCCCCTACCCCAACGGCACCCGCCTGTGCAAAGACGTCGTTGGCACCGCCCCAAAGAATGACCAGGTCGTTCTCGCCCAGTTTCGGGCGATCTGCGAGCATGCGGTCCACCTGTTCGGCCAGGGACCGCGTCGTGATCCCTTGCGAAGTATTGAACCCAATCCCGCTTGGGTTTGTGACCCGAGACCCGCCCTCAGCATAGATTGTCCCGCCAAGGTCGACTTCCTGCAACCCGGCCAAGGGCACGGCGGAATAGACATTCGGACCAAGGCTCAGTCCCAGTTCGTTGCCCAGAACCTCGCCAAAGGTCAGCGAGGATCCGTCGGGCGCGTTGGTCAGGAACTTGTAGTTGATGACTGGCAAAAGCCCCATGCCCGCGGCCTGAACCGATTGCGAATAGGCCCCGGCGTCGCTCAGCGAGTCGCCGATGATGAACAGGTCGTCGAAGCGCAGTTCGTCCGCTGACGTAATGCTGGCCGCACAGGTCAATACCGTGCTCGCCAAAGCGAGTTTTCTGAAAGTCATCCGTTTCCCTCCCAAGGCTTTCAGCAGCCGGTTCTTTTCGTTGCATTTACTGGAACGGAATTGACGTAGGGTGAGTCAACGTGAATTTGCACGTCGGATGCATTTTTGGCCGATCTGACGCGTCGTCACATGCGTGACACCCGTCTGAACTGAACGCCGACTGCTAAAACCGCCGACCATGGCTCACCCTTCTTGCGCGACGGATCGGCGGAAAAGCAGAAGGCTCGTCGCAAGAAGCGCGAGGCCCAAAAGGGTCAGCGCGAGGAATTCGGGCCAGACTGTTTCAAGACCTGCACCCTTGAACACGATGGCCTGGCTGGCGGTCATGTAGTGACGGGACGGGAGGATGAGCGTGCCGAACTGAAGCCACACGGGCTGGCCCTCGATCGGGGTTTCGCCCCCGGACAGCATGAGCATGGGCAAAACGATCAGCATGACGAGCAACGCGAATTGCGCCATGGACCGGGCAAGTGTCGCCAGGAAAACACCGAGCGCCGTTGCCGTGAACAGAAAGAGCGCGGTTCCGATGAGAAACAGGAGTTTCGAGCCCGCAATCGTGATGCCCAGCGCGCCCTGCATGACAAAGGTGAGCGACAGTCCCGCGGCGATGAGCACAACCATTGCGTTCGCCCAAATCTTTGCCATCGCAATATCGAACGGGGATAGCGGCATCGCCAGAAGATGTTCGATTGTCCCGTGTTCGCGTTCGCGGATCATCGCGGCACCGGTGAGGATCGTGGTCAGCCACATGATCTGCCCGATCAGCGCCACGATGCCTGCAAAACGCACGGTATCCCGGTTCGGGTTAAAAGCGCTGCGCAGGACAAGGTCGACCGGCTGCGGCACGACAAGATCGGCGCCAAGGGCAAACCGCCGGATCTCGGTGCCAAGGATATTCGTGATGTAAGTGGCCCCGATGCCCGCCTGTTCCATCGCCGTGGCGTCGATGAGGACCTGGATTTCGGGATTGCGCCCCGCACGCACGTCTTTTTCAAAGCCCGGCGGGACCGCGACGACGAAAAGGAAGTTGCCCGCATCCATCTCGGTCGCGCCGGTGCCAGGGACGATTTGCACCACGGGTTGGAACTCCGGCAGAAAGAACGCGGCGGCAAGGGCGCGTGACAATGGGGAGTTGTCTTCGTCGGCAAAAGCGATGGAGGCATTGTTGACGGAGTTGGCGACGCCGGTGGCTTCCATCACCGGGGCCAATGTGAATGACCACACAAGCAGCGCCATCATCACCCAGTCACGGCGCAGGCTGACCATTTCCTTCAGACCAAGCCAGAATATGCACGCCAGACGCTGCATCTATTTCTCCTGCGCGCGCAGCGACAGCGCGGCAACTGCCGTGAAGGCCGGACCGAAACAGGCCAACGCAAGGATGTCCGGCCCCAGCGCCTCCCATCCCAGACCTTTCGTGAAGGCCCCTACGTTCAGGTGCAAAAAATAAGATGACGGCCAAAGCGACCCGATCACCTGCGCCCCGTCCTCAAGCGTGGAGACCGGCTGCAACAAGCCGGAAAACTGGATGGTCGGCACGACCGACGCAATGGCCGTGGCAAAGGTCGCGGCGACCTGGCTTGACGTCATCGTGGCAATGAACAGGCCGTATGAGGTCGTGGCCCAGATATAGAGAAACGCCCCAAGCGCCAACGGAAGGGGATCGCCCTTCAGCGGGACGCCGAAGAGAAAGACGGTCATCCCTGCGAGCAAGAGGAAATTGGCGTACCCAATGACGATATAGGGGATCTGTTTGCCGATCAGGAATTCCAGCCGCGTGGTCGGCGTCACGTAAAAATTGATGACGGAGCCCAATTCCCGTTCGCGCGCCACACTGACAGCGGCCAGCACGGCGGGAAGCATGATGAGCAGGATCGCGGGCATGGCCGGTGCCATTGCGGCGATACTCTCAAAGCTCTGGTTATAGCGGAAGCGCGGTTCGATCCGGGCAAGCTCTTCGTGCTGGACACCGCCTTCCCGGGCGATGACGCCAAGAAACGTCTGGTGCAGGCCAGCGACATAGCCTTCGACGGTTTCCCCCTTGAACGGAATCGCGCCATCCACTGTGGCCAGCACCTCGGTCGGTTCGCGGGATCGGAGCTGGCGGCCAAAGTCGGGCGGGATCTCCACCACAAGCGACACCTTGCCCGACTGTAGCTGGAGCCGACCTTCCTCAGCGCTTTGCAGTTGCGACCCAAGTTCGAAGTATCGCGACCCCTCGATCTCGGAAATGTAGGCGCGGCTTTCGGGACTGCGGGACAGGTCGAGCACCGCGAAATCCAGCTCTTCGATGTCGAGCGTAATACCGTAGCAGAAGACAAGCATGAGGATCGCCGACCCCATGAACGCGAAGGCCAGACGCACCTGATCGCGCAGAACCTCGACCGTCTCTCGGCGCGTGTAGGCCAAGGCGCGTCCAATGCTGCTTCCCGTCGCTGACGTATGGGCCGCGACCGCAACATCCGGCGCACGCACCGGAGTGGGTGGGTCCGCCGCTTCGAGGATTGCGATAAACGCCTCTTCGAGGCTGTCAGCACCCTCATCGGCCATCAAGTCTTCCGGCGTGCCTTCGGCCAGGACGCGGCCTGCGTGCATGAATGACACCCGGTCGCAGCGCTCTGCCTCTGCCATGAAGTGGGTGGACACAAAGATCGTGACACCTTCGTTCCGCGACAATCCAATGAGCAACGCCCAGAACCCATCACGCGCCTCGGGATCGACCCCGGATGTGGGTTCATCGAGGATTAGAACGCGCGGACGGTGAATGATCGCGACGGCAAGCGACAGACGCTGCTTGATGCCCAGCGGCAACGCCGCCGCAAGGGCGTCGCGATGCGCGTCCAGATCGAACCGCGACAGGAGATCGGCGATGCGCGCCTCCTGATCCTTGATCGCAAAGATGCGCGCATGAAGCTGCAGGTTCTGCAGAACGGTCAATTCGCCATAGAGCGAGAACGCTTGGCTCATGTACCCGATGTCCCGACGCAGGGCACGATTGCGCGCATCTACGGGTTTGCCGAACAAGGTCGCCTCCCCCGAGGTGATCGGCAGCAGCCCCGTCAGCATCTTCATCGTCGTCGATTTTCCGCAGCCGTTGGAGCCGAGAAATCCGAAGATCTCGCCCTTGTGGATCGAAAACTCGACGTGATTGACCGCGACGAAATCGCCGAATTTGCGGGTCAAGCCGTCGGCGGTGATTACCGGGTCGCCATTATTGTGGTTTTGCGGGGCGTCTTCGAAGGTCTCAGACGGACGACCATCGGCACGCAAGGCGCGATAGGCTTCCTCCAGATCCTCCATGTCGCCTTTGAGCGCATCGGGCGTGCCCTGAAACAACACCCGACCTGCATCCATCGCGACAATCCGGTCGAAGGATTCGGCCTCCTCCATGTAAGCCGTCGACACCAAAACCGTCAGGCCGGGCGTGATATCGCGGATGGCCGCGATCAAGGCCCAGAACTGCCGCCGCGACAACGGATCGACCCCTGTGGTCGGCTCGTCCAGCACCAGCAGTTTCGGGTCGTGGATAAGCGCGCAGCAGAGGCCAAGCTTCTGCTTCATACCACCCGACAGCTTGCCCATCAGCCGGTCGGCAAACGGTGCAAGACCGGTGGCGGACAAAAGCGCTTCGATCCGCACCTCGCGCTCGTCCCGGCCCTGCCCAAAGAGACGTGAGAAAAACTCGAGGTTCTCGCGCACCGACAATTCGGCATAAAGGTTCCGGCCCAGACCCTGCGGCATGAATGCGATGGCCGGGCAGATCTGCCGCCGGTGTTTGACATCGCTGATAGACCCGCCGAGCACTTCGATTTGTCCGGACTGCACCTTCTTCGCGCCGGTGATCAGGCCAAGAAGTGTCGACTTGCCCACCCCGTCGGGGCCAATAAACCCGATCAGCTGTCCTGCGGGCAAGTCCAGAGACACCGCATCCAACGCCACCGTCTTCCGATACAGATGCGAGACATCCGCGATCGTGATCGCAGCGTCCGTTTGCTCGCCGTTCATTCGAAAAGCTCTGGCGGAATGCGCCTTTGTAGCGCTTCGGGCCACTCTGCACTGCGGTCCAGCTGGATGACGGCAATACCCCGCAGCCCGGTTTTGACATGTTCGATCCGCCCTTCGACAAGGTCTTCGGGAATGCGGACACGGACCCGGAAGACAAGCTGCTCCCGTTCGCTCAGTGTTTCGACCTGCTTAGGCGTGAACTGCGCCTCGGGTGACACGAAACTGACCGCCGCCGGGATGCCGAAATCAGGCATCGCATCCAGGACGATCCGCGCGTCGGCGCCGATCGGCAAAAGCCCCGCCTCGCGCGCCGGAAGGAAAACCTCCATATACACGTTCTCAAGACTGAGAAGCGTCAGGATCGGACCGCCCGCCGGCACAACCTCTCCCGGCTCCGCCAGCCGGTACAACACGCGCCCGGGCATTGGCGCAAAGAGCTTGCTATCCTCAAGCTGTGCCGTGATCCGGCGCACCTCGGCCTCGGCCGCGGCGATCTGGCTCTCCGCCGTCGCCACCCGGGCTTTCGATGCGCCCAGCACGGCGTCTGCGACCTCTCGTGCTGTTTCACGCTCTTCGAACACCGTCTCCGAGATGTTCTGCCCCGCCAGAAGCGCCTGCGCCCGTTCCAACTCGTGTTCAGCCCGTCGCTGTTCGCTTTCACGCTGAACCATGACAGCTTCGGCTTCGGCCTTGATCTGGCGCGCCAGTGCCACTTCGGCCTTGGCCCGGTCCAGCGCTGCGGAGAGCTCATCCGTGTCCATTTCGACCAGAATATCGCCGGTGGAAACGAGGCTGCCCTCTGCCGCCATCACCCGCGCCACGCGCCCGGGAAGCGTCGGCGCGATCTCGACTTGCTCGGCCTCGATCCGTCCGTTGCCCTGAACAAACCCGACAGGCAGGTCCGCGCCCTCCTCAGACACGAACATGAACGCCGCCATACCCGCGAGCAGAAGCGCGGCGACCGCAATGAAAAAACTTTTTGACTTGAACATGACAAAGCGCCCCAAACCTCACGACACCGCCCCAATGTGGACAAGTCAAAGCATCCCGGCCTTGCGCTACATCAAGCGCAGGTCATTGGGTCGCTAAGTGACAACAAAACGGATTTTGGTGGGTGCGAGTGGGCGGGAATGGCGGAGGCTCAGTCCGACTAATTTCTTTAGCATTTACTTGTTTTGTAACAACTTCAATATCTCACTAGCAAAACATACCACATAACGCACCACACAGTGTGAAGTATTTGCCCCGACTGCATGATTGGCATGAAGGCTTAGGAGGCTCGAGGCAAGATCGACTTCAGCATTCACCTGCACTTAGCTACCCTATAAGTTGATTGCGGCTTTACTCAAAAAAAGAAATCGTGGCAAACAGACACCGCAAGTACCCCGTCAAGAACTATATCGGGATTTCAGCCGTTTAATGTGATGTATTGGATGCCCCTCCTGCCGGTTCATAATGGACTCGGTTGAGAAAGAAGGATGGAAACCAATGTCGAAACTTCATATTTTGGGTGTGGATTTGGCCAAGCGGACGTTCGCGGCCTGCGGCACGTGTAATAAGGGTTGTGTTATATTCAGGAAGAAACTGACCCGATCTCAGTTCCAGAAAATGCTGTCAGACCTGCCGCCTTGCATCGTTGCCATGGAAGCATGCAGCTCGGCTCACCACTGGGGACGCATGGCCCGCGCTGCCGGTCATGACGTGCGCTTGATCCCACCGCTCTACGTCAAACCATTTGTTAAGCGGCACAAGAACGATGCCATCGACGCAGAAGCGATTGCCGAAGCGGCGTCCCGACCCTCAATCCGAACTGTTGCGGTGAAGGACGAAGACCAGCAAGCGCAGGCGGTGCTCTTTCGCACGCGCGAACTTTTCGTGCGGCAACGCACTCAGTTGATCAATGCGGTACGGGCACATCTGGCAGAATACGGGATCATCTTGCCCCAACAGCGTCGCAACGGGCACGCCTTCGCATCAAGGTGCCGGACTGAATTGGACGCTGCGCCTTCAGAAGTCATAAACATCGTGCATGCGTATCTGCGCCAGATCGAGAGCGTCGATACGGAGGTCGCCGCTTTCGATGTGAAGATCAAGAAAGGCGCGCTGAGAAACGGAAAAGCGCGGCGCATGCAAACCATGCCCGGCATTGGGCCCATGACCGCCAGGGCCGTTCAGGCCTTTTGTCCACCTACAGAGAATTTTCGCAAAGGTCAGGATTTTGCGGCCTGGCTGGGATTGGTGCCGCGACAACATTCAACGGGCGGTAAGGATCGGCTTGGGCGGATCACGAAAATGGGTCAGCGTGACGTGCGAAAACTCCTGATTATCGGCGCGATGTCCGTCATCAGTGCGAGCGAACGCAAAGGCCATTGCGATGATCCCTGGCTCGCCCGTATGCTTATGAGGCGACCACGCATGTTGGTAGCCGTTGCCCTGGCCAATCGGATGGCACGACGGCTCTGGGCAATGCTCGCCGAGGGTTGCGACTACGACATTCGGGCTGCCGCCTAAGTCGGCGCAGTCAGGATACCGGCAGGACTGAGAGGACGAAGGACAAGTTACGGAACACGACGATCATGAGATCGGCAGCGGGAAAACCAGGATAAAACGGCGGCCTTCGAGCCCGTTAATGTGATTGGGGCCCGCGCCTCGCAACTCCATAAGGGCCCGCCGCGCGTGTCGCGGCACACCAGAGGCCGGACACATGACTGCACCCGATCAGGCGTTCCAAGACTTTGAATTCACTCACAGTAAACGGGGCATCCACAATGTTTTATGGTAATTAATCCCTTATCCAAAGGGATCGTCGATGACACCGATCAACGGCATTAGAAACTCACCGTCTTGCGCTGACTGTGCTGCTTCAAGAAATTGGTTGGATTGGCCGACCGCAGTACTGACGCTCTCCTGCGTTCTGGTTAAAAGATTCATGACAACATCAGCGTTGTTGGTGTTAGACATTCCGTTGATGACAGCGAAGTGCACTCCGATATCCGTTGCGTTCGCCAAGTATTGCTGGTCGAGAGCACGGGCCACTATCTCAGCCTGCGTAGCGTCAGGCGGTGCATTTGCTTTTGCGCCCTCAATGATGCTTCGAATGGCGGCCCCTGGTGTCACTGCGCCTTGCTCCAGAACGCCAACCCAAAAGTCTCTGCCACCCGGATCGGGCGACCGATCCAAAACATTGGTATATATCGCCGTCACAAAAGCGATCACATCGGTAATCTGAGACCCGTCTTCATTCAAAGAAGATGCATAAACAGATCGAGTTTCGGGTTGATCAAAGAAAAGTTCAGCCATACGAGGTAGATCAACCTCACCTCTGGCAAAGCTGGAAGCCCAAAAGTTTAAACCAATTGCGTCCGGGGCACGGTTGAAATAAGCGATGTAGAGTTCAGCCATGGCGGCAAACTGATTGCTGTTCAGACCTGGAGCATCGTCAAAGATATCAAGGTTCATTGGCCCGGCGCCAAACACATCAATCTCTGTTCCGAAGTCCAACATCTCGATACCAGTAAGGGTATCTGTTCCCCGCCCGTCAGGACGGCGATCAATTACTTGCGTCTCGTTGGCGGAAATGGACAGGGTGTAACTGTCTTGGTTTCCTTCCAGGATGACGGTATCGGTTCCATCACCCCCAATCACACTGTCATTCCCGTCGCCCGAATAGATGACGTCATTCCCGGCACCGGAATGAACTGTATTGTTATTTGTGAGAGACTTTATCGCGATCTCGCTCAAAAGCGCTGCTGGCAAAACGAGCTCGAACCCACCAACAATTTCAATGCGAATGAAGTCCACTAGCCGCAAGGGGGTCCCATTCAGCTCTAAGGAGTCAAAAAGTAACTCCTGACCGTAACTTTCATGAATGTCCACGTTGATCACAAGGTCAACATTATCGACATCTGGAAGCTCATACTCCCTTCTCTCGGAGTTGCCTTCCGGAAAATAGATGAAATCAAACACCTGGAATGAGGCTATCTCTGTGCGGTCGGAAAGGGAAATTGTCACAGTAGGATAGACTAGATTTTCGTCAAAAATAATCGGATCAAGAGGACTGTTGAGAGCATAAGGCTCAATCACAAATGTATTAGGTGTCACTTCCCTACTAGAAGACCGCAGATCGATTACATCGGTTCCGGCTCCGCTGCGTATCTCGTCGTCACCAAACCCAGCTTGGATTGTGTCATCTCCAAACCCGCCTAAGAGGTCGTCAGCTTTATCAGAGCCTTGTACGTTCAGGTTAATTGCTCCTGCGTCACTACCCCCAAAGAAGCCCGCAATGTCCTGCGCAACAAGTTTGTCATGAAAGTGGTTTGCCCAAAGTCCATAGCTTACCTCTTGATCGTTCGGCTCCTGGAAAAACTGCGCGAAATACGATTGCGTCCAGAAAAATACCCCCTCCAGATCAGCAAGTTCTGACAAGAAAACATCGATAGAACCATTGATAACCGTCTGCTGTCGACCTTCATTGACAACCACGTTCTGTGAATTCCAAGAAGCTTCGGTCTGTTCGAACCAAGTTTGATTTCCACCGCTTATAGGGAAGGAGTTGAACTCAGTGATAAAGACAGGCGTATCAGTTCTCTCGATGAAGTCTTTGAAGGCTTGAAGTGTATTTGATCCGTAAAGGTCATCTGACCAAGCGACGTGAACATCTTCCCGTGCAAAGTTATCACCATTCAGAAGTTCGGGATACATGGATAGTCCAATAAAATCCAGATCCTCAACAAAAGTGACCGACTGGTACTCAATCGTTGCACTGCTTGCAGCAGCACTATACCCTACAAGTCCGTCAAAATGACCTCGAACACTAAAAATTAAATCCTGCCAATCAGGGTAAAATTCATTTCGTACAGTGATATTAAACAACTCGCTACCGATCATAACTCCTTTTGCGTCGGCAGCCTGAGCAAAATTAGCTATTTCAACGATAATTTTCTTGTATTCGGAAAACCAGTTATCTGGATTTTCAGGAAGCACGTCGAACCAGTCAAATATGCCTCGAGTTGGATCATCTGTAATGAATAATACGGGTTTGATAAAGACATCAATGTTCCGCGCCGCGGCAGCATCGATGATGTAGCTGTATGTTTCAAAACCAACATCATAGTCGCTATCAATCTTTGGATCGGAGGATGAAACTGTTGATTGAGACAGCGTCATATCCAAAATGATAGCATTCGCGTTCATGCCTGATATCAGGTCCAGGCTTGCCTCGATCTGAGTACGTTGTTCTGCTTCAAGGTTTCGAATTGCTCCGGGAGGGCCCGAGCCTTCGTATATGGAATAGGCAAATCCTCGAAACTCAAACTGCTGTTCGACTGACATAGTCGTTGTGCCTCTTCCACTTACCTGTGGTGTTACTTTCCCCAAAGACCATGCCTCTTCGCCCTAAGTCGGTCAATCAAACACAGCATAACGATTGTACCCCTAGCGTATTGTTGGGTTTCGAATGCCAAAAACGGTGGGTTCTGACCACCCTGCCCTGCTCTCCTGAAATCAATGACTTAGGCGTATCACCGACCCTGGGCAAAGCCCCAGAGGTTCTGACACGTTTTTCCCCGGTATCTGCCTTACACCCCAGAGGGGTCGAAGCGCCCTTTCGTGAACGACGCGGCAACCTGCATGCAACGCGCCTTTCATGAAGGACAAGGGCGGGATGGAATAGGTGCGGCTCACGCCGCACCGTCCTCGTGTGCTAGGAGCCAGGTCGATGCCTGGGATGCCTTGGCGGCGGCGCTGAAGATCGCTTTCTTGTCGTTCTTCAGGACACGCAGCCAGTTCTTGATGTAGCAGGCATGATCATTACGCGGCTCGGGTGTGATCCCGAGATCAGCGCAGATGAATGCGGCACCTAGCTCAGAAATTAGCTCTTCCATCGCATAGGATTCATCACCAAAGCGCCCTGAGAGATCGCGGGCAAGCCGCTTTTCTGCGCCCGACCAGTGCACCAGCTCGTGCGCAAGCGTTGAATAGAAGCCTTCGGCCGGGGTTGTGGTTTCGGTGCCCGTGAAGCGACGACGCTCAGGCATGCGGATCACGTCCAGGGACGGGATGAAACAAGCCTTGTCGCCACCCTCTTCGATCTGTGCGCCTGTGGTGCGCGCGAAGTCTTCGGCGCGTTGGATCGGGTCGAATGTGGGTCCTTCGGGAAGCTCTTCGGCCACCACTTCGAAACCTTCCACCTGGGCGGCGTTGAAGACGCGGCTGGCGCGAGCCATCATGCGCTCACCGGCCTCTGCTTCACCGGTTTCTTCATTCACATCTTCGACTTCGAAGGTCTTGTAGAAGACGACGAGCGAGGATTTTTCACCTTTGCGCACCTGGCAGCCTTTTTCCTGCCATTGGCGATACGTACCCCAGACATTGGAAGGAAACTCGCAGGCCAGGGCGGATACCCAAAGGCTCAGGACATTGATGCCGTTGTAGGGGTTCTTGGAGGCGATGTTGACAGGACGCTCGAAGCTGCCGCCTTTGTTTGTGATCCAGGGAAGCCGGAAGTCTCCGGCGGTTTCGATCGCATCGACGATGCGGGTGGTGATCTCCTGATGGATATCGAATTTCTGTGTCTTGCGGGCCATGAGCTTTCTCCTTTCGCCGTTTGAAAGCCGCGACTGTCGCGGCCTGATGGCGACCGGTGAGGCAGGACCAAACAGCCCTTGCACCCCAAAGGGGCGGGCAAAGCGAAAAGACGGCGCATGCCGTTGCGAGGGCTGGGGGGGGGTCTGCCAGGGATGCCCAGAAGAAGGCCGGGACTGGCGCGCTCAAAACTCTTGGCGAGAACAGGAGAAGCGTGCCCCGCAAAGCGGACACGAAGAAGCTATTCAAAAATCAGGGGATCAGTGACGCTGACGTTACTTGATGCGGGAAACCGTGGAGCGGGACACCCCAAGAACGCGGGCAATCTCGGCATTGTCCTGTCCATCAAGACGCATCTTGAGAACCACGTTGCGCTGAAACTGTGAGAGTTTCGGGGGTCTGCCTAGCCTGCGCCCTGCCCGTCTGGCACGTTCGCGGCCCTCGGCGGTGCGTTCGGCAATCAAGGATCGCTCGAATTCTGCAAGACCGCCCAGGACAGTGAGAATGAGTTTACCGGTGGGCGTGGTGGTGTCTGCCCATGAATCCGTCAGCGCCTTCAACTTCGCGCCCTTGGTTTCGATCTCGTGGACGATATCCAGAAGATCACGCGTTGATCTGGCCAACCGATCGAGGCGCGTGATAACCAGCACATCCCCTTCGGAGAGGGTGGCCAAGGCTTTCCTCAACCCGGGTCGATCACTCCGCGCCCCGCTCATCGTCTCTTTGAACACGGGATCGCACCCTGCCGTGCCAAGCTGTTCTAGCTGAGCATCGAGGGTCTGGCCGGAGGTGGAAATGCGCGCGTAGCCGATCGAATTCATATAGGTATTATGAACGCGATTTCTGCACGCTCCAAGATATTGATATGATTGGATCGAGAAAGGTGTGCATAAGTCTTGAGTTGTTGAACTTAATAGTTTTGTAGTAGCCAAAACCCGTCGAAAGCGTGCCACCACCTCATGCAGACACATTCTTGATTGCAGGTCACCTCTTTGCGAATGGCGTTGCCACCCAAGGGGTTGATCGATACTCAAAATTGCAGCAAGATAAAAACATTATACTTACACGTCTTTGATCGAAAACGTTATTTTGGAGAGGCCGATGCCTAAGACAGCGCTCTTAACACCAGTCTACAATCCTGGAATTTTTGGCCCAGGCCATTCGGCTCTTGTGATTGGACCAAAAGTCTATTCGTTCGGCGATAACGGGGGTTGGTCCGTCATGGCATCAAAGACTTACATGCAGAACAATAGAAGACGCTCCGTTCTAGTGCAGCACTTAGATGGCAATAAAGTCGACGGCGACGCGATGTTCCGTTATGTTGAAGGGTCTGTAAATGACAACGCCTGGTATGTTTGGAATGGGCTATGCAGCCATCAAGCTGCATATGCCATAGATGCCGCCACAACTGAAACGTTCGATCCGGTTGGATTCAACACACCCTATGCGGTCGCTGCCACTGTAGCGGAAAAGAAATACGAGACTGATCGGTATCTTGTGCTCGCCACGGGCCCCAAGAGCGAAATCGAATCATTGAAAGACTTGATGCATACCGTGGCGAAATACCCTCATGCACCTGTCGGACAGCCAAAATTCTTTGAATGGCAAATCTGAGCGAAATGTAACCGACAGATCGGCCTCGTGCAAAAATCACAAATTTTGCACGCGTCGGCAGGCTCTTTGATATCAGCTACTTACTGCGTGCAGAAGTTGCGTGCAAAAATACCAAGGTGACGACACATGGAAAACCGATGGGGATTGAGCTCACCAGACGCTGCTCTGTAGCGGCTGTTCATGCCCTGCGCGGCAAATTGGGGGAACGAGCCATTTGCCGACTTTTGCTCGGCCATAGTGGCAGGTTTTTACACCGCCGTTGACACAGTTGAGAAAACTGATGAGTGGAGTTGTTTGATCAGGCATAACAGCACACGTTCAATGACGTGCGCTGTTATGGTTCTGCTGTAAAATGCTCTTACTAAGCGTAGCCCTCAACTGTCTCAATTGACGTACCAACAACTTCAATTGGAGTGGCATAATCAAACGGAGACAGTTCATGCTCCGAGCCAATATCACCGCTATCAGCAATCATATTCAACATGGGCAGATCATTTAGAGCTAGTTCATCGACAGAAGCCATCTGCGCGAATGTTTCTGTGAAGTCACTAAGGCGGCCGTAAACATCAAAGATGCCAATTGGATCGTCAATCCGGCTAAAGCCGAAACCGGATAGAGTGGATCCGTCATTCACTGTGAGGACCATCGCCGGTATGGGATCAGACTGCGAGCCATCCGCCAGGAAGGTTGTATCGACCAAGGTTGGGTCAAGGCGCAACGTTGTGCCAATTGGCAGTGTCCCGTCGCTAATCAGCGCCTGCAATGGCCCCTGCAAGGAATTGACGAAGCCCTGATGTGTCCCGGCCACGTTGGCAGCATCAGACTCCAAAACCACCTGCGTTGTAGTTCCAGATTCATCCGTAACGCCAAACACAAGACCATCAATATCGATGTTATTTAGCCGGTTGGGGTCGCCCGCGAGCTCCGCCGCTTGATCCAAGAGGAAATAAGCCACACTGCTTATGGTCGTTGGTCCACCGCTGCCGCTTCCCTCAATTGTACCATCAATCCGAACCGTACCAGTGAACAGGGCGGATGTTGCTGGCTGTCCTGGTGCTGGCAAGGATGTTCCAAACGCTGATGCAACCTGGTCGTATCTCAGAACGCTGCCAACGCTGGCATCAAGTGGCGTGCCGCCAAACACATAGGCAAAGTCGTCAGGGTTCCCCAGGAAGGTAATGGTGTTGCCATTGACTTGAAGTTGAAGGCCATCGCTTAGGAAACGTGCATCTTCGATAACGAGGCCTGCAGGCAGGTTAATCCCGCTGAGATTGTTATCTGTGATAACAACATCACCAAGCAGGTTCGGCAGGATGGTATAGGTATCAATCCCCCCAAAATCCACGAACTCAAAGACTTGACCATCAATATTCACGTTCGAATTACCAGCATCCAGTAACACTGGCCCAGATGCAATAAATGCGTCGTCATTGGTGATGGTGATCCCGATAGATGCCCCACTGAAGGTCGCTGCTTCACTCACAGCTCCGATGCTTAAAACGAGCGTCTCATCTGGTTCGACTTGCGCATCACCGATGATGTCTACGTCAAAAGTGACCGTCTCAATGCCAACACCAAACGAAACAGTGGATGGGATGCCCGACACGTCATTGTTATCCGCAGTTCCACTTTGAGAAATATCAACGACCGCTGCGTTGTCAGAAACATCCCGTGAGATCGAGATCTGAACCGTTTGGGTGCCAATGTCACCTTCATCTACCACAAGCGCATTGGTGTTAATTGTGTAGTTTGGCAGATTAACAACTTCCAAAATCGCATCGACGACATCATCAGCGTTCGCCGCCGAAACGACGGCTCCACCTGTGGCTGACGCTAGTTCTTCGTATGCGGCTTCTGCCTGGCTATCATCACCAATCAAAACTGTAAAAATTTGCGTCGGCAACTGGTCCAGTGCCACACTTGAGGCCACCAGAGACGCGGCCTGACTTGACGCTGAACTCGTAAGCGCGAGTTGAGACGCGAATGGTACAGGCCCGAGTGGATCATCGACATTGGCGTTCAGATTCTGCGCTTTCGCAATGGCTTCATCCCGAAGCTCTGTGTCGAACGGTGGTTCATCCGTGAATACGATGATTTGCCGACTCACACCTGCATCCGTTCGGAAGGCACCTGCATCGCCGTTGAGCGAACTCAGAATTGCGCCATAAGCTGGCTCCAAACCCCCATCAGAAACCTCTACGCTCGCGACACCAGTCAAGGCTGCAGAAATCCGGTCTTCGATATTCTCTTGGCTCGTGAACTCAAGAACAGTGAAGATTTCACCTACGGTGTTGAAGGTAATAATGCTGATCCGAGCATCTGCCCCGTTTTCAAACGCAGCGGCAATGATATCTTCCGCTTGCGCCTTAACGCTCGCAATATCATCGTCCATACTTAAGCTTATGTCGATCAACAACGCAATATCGCGACTTGAACCGACAACCTCCAAAATCGATCCGCCATCTGGGAGCGTTTCATTAAGAACTCGTAGCGATGCACCAACAGGCTGGGTTGTTAAATTGATTGAAATCTCGGAGCCAAATAACCCGGAAAAGCCACTATCAGCGTTGATGCTGATCCGATTGGAAAGAAGAGCAACATCACTTTGGGTTACGGTCTCGCCAGATATCCCAATACGGTCGCCAATCTCCAAGTCGGTAATGGTGTCACCATCCAGTTCGCCTGGAGTACCTAAGAACAGATCAACTCCCGAGCCACCCGATAGCGTATCATCACCTCCACCACCATTTAGTGAATCGTCGCCAGCAAACCCCTCGATATAGTCAACATTTTGACCGCCCAGAATGTCATCCGCCTGATCGCGACCGATAAAAAATGCGCTTGAACCAAAGTGATCAGATGTCGTCACGTCTTTATCGGAAACTTGATTATCCGTTGAGACAACAACAATCACGCTATCCCTAGTCATTTCACTGTAGAATGAAGAGCTCAAAATTCTCTGAACTGCTTCGATGTAGCCGCTTGAATCATGTGAAGAAACATCGCTTGGCCCAAATACAAGCCCTGGCCAATTTTCGTCTGAATAATCATCATCGAAAAGAACGATATTGTCAGTAGTCGAAAAAAAATCTGAATTCACAAATGGCGTCGAGCGTGGGATTGCTTTGAAAACCCAATCGTTCTCAAACCCAACATTCAGAATGCTAGGACTGGACGATATCTTAGGGGAGGCGACTGTCAAAAAGTTTGCGTTATCGAATACGCCATCGAATTCTGTAGATGACACGCTTCGAAGAATATTTGCAGCAGCTGCTCCAAGACTATGGCCAACAACATTTATCGACAAAATGTTGTTAGAAGACTCTACTGCGTAGTCAGCAACAGCCTCGAGAAGACTGTCAAACGCATTTATATAGTTGTTATTCCCGATTATGTCTAAGTATGTTGTAAAATCCGCGAGCAGCGCTGATAAGCTACTTGTATCAGTCCCTCGAAACGAAACTGTAAGTTCGGTACCATTCTGAAAGACTTGCGCAGCAGGAGCTCCCAAAAACCCAGCGCTTCCAACGAACGTTGTTCCATCAAAAGAACCTGAAAGAAAACCTTCTTCAAAACCAATTTCGTCACCGGATAGTGCTGTCCACCCTGTGGGCGGCAACTCTCCAAAATAGGAAGCATTAGAGAGCGATACGAGTTCAACCACTCTTTCGGGGGTCAGACCATTGAAGTTGAAAATTGTCATTCAAGAGCGCCTTAGCTAAAAGTGAATTTACGGGGAAAGGACAGTCCTACAAGCGGCATGCATTGGATCGCTTCTTAACACCAATTCGCAAAAATCGGTCGGCGAAAAGCCTGCTTCGTTTTCAATGCTGGTACTCGCACCGAGCGCTAATAGAGTTTGCGTTGCTTCCAAGAGATTAGCATCTATTGCATGATGCAGCGGTGTCCTTCGGTCATTATCCAAATGGTCCAGATCACTGCCATTTTCAAAAGCTAGAGATATTGCGTTCGCACTATTTTTATTATTAATTGCTGCGTGCACCACATTCTGATTACGACCGAACCTATAATTTGCAATATCGACGCTCTCTTTACTTGCAATAAAGCGTGATAGCTCACTGGGTGACATGGTCGCAAAAGCCTCCGCCAACGACAAACCGTCACCACCGCATGAAGAAAGTAGAAAAGCTGCTCCAAAAATGTACTTTAGCATGTTCTGTTGCGCCGTGCACGTATAGACATCCAACTCGTTGTAACCTTTATTATCAAAGCATGTATCGTTAGACTTGTCACGAGCAAAATATGAGCTTGATGTGCTTAGCCGCAAAAAGCCGTACGGCATATAGTTTCAGTTCGCCAAGTAATAGTCGCGAATACAAGCGCCTTGGAAGTGCAATGAATCCTGATGGACACTATTTCGGGCTCACTTGTCAATTACCTTTGAAAGTGATCGATTCCGATCCCGCGATCTGACACGGTACTGCTCTTGCACCTGATCAACACGTGGTCGAGCCATGTAGGACGCGATATTGCGGACCAAGATTTTGCGTTCCTGGCGGTGTTTGGATTTCACGCTTTTGACGCGATGTTGTAGCTCTTTGCGTTCTGTCATCTGCGCCAGGATTAGTTGATCCCGTTGGTCTTGGTCGCGCTTGGCGCAGGCCACGGCTTCCTTTTCGTTTTGAAGCCGTGTGGTCTAAGCTGTCCCCGTAATCCGATCAAACAGCCCACGAAGACCTGTGTTCAATCGCTCTGATCGAACCCTTGTCTCTTCGATCCATCGCTCTTCCTGTTTGCGTTTGAGCATAGTCCGCTCTTCTCGTTGCGCCAAAACCAAGTCGCGTCTCTCTTCATGGTAAGGGAGTATCTCATCATCATGACGAGATTTGATCTGATCGATGTAACTTTTCACCTGCGATGTCATTTTGGAGCGCAGATGCGCCTGTGTCTCAGACACTGACGGTAGGTCTTTCGGATCACCGAGTTTGGCTTTGACCTCGTTCGTTTTGATGCCGGACCAGCGACTGACCGCATATACATTGCCTTGAATGTCCAAGGCGACAAAACGACGGCGGTCACCTCTGGCGAGGAACATGCCCCGAACTTCCAGTGCATGTTTGAAGGCAGTGGTGGTATCCGACCTCTCCCAAGCTTCGTGAAAGAGTTGTTTGATCTCTCGTGGATCAATCCCTTGCCGTTGGGCTTATTGCCATTGATCGAGGGTAAAGTTGAGTGGATTGCCCTGGCCGTAGCTCTTCAAACCGTTTGGCAACTCCCAGCCATGGTCGAGATGAAGGTCACGGGCAATCTCCCGCATCTTCAATTTGTAATGCGAGAGATTGATCGCCTTCATCTCATCACCATCGATCCTTGAGAAAACGACATGCGAATGGTGACGACCTTTTTTTTCATGCACGACAATCGCGCAAGGTTGATTGTTGAGGCCCAGTTTCACGGCAACACGGGTTGCCGCCTCTCGAAAAACATCATCTGACACAACAACATGCTCAGGCGGGTTCAATGACACTGAAAACAAATTCTGTTCGCATCGCGTTGCCTTCGAAATCGCATGAGCGACGTGCATAAGCCTTGCTTCATGCATGGCTAGCACGCCCCTTGAAACGGCGTTCTTGATGGTCTTTAGGCGCGATCAAAGCAAGGGCGGCGTTTGCGATTAGCATGTCTGCTTTCTGATAATAGGGAGCGCCCCAAAAGTGACGAAAGGGAGGAGAATGGCTAGGATGATTGCCGCAACCCTTTGATCAACTCGCCTTGCCGCTCTTTCGACACGGGAATGTAGCTATTCACAGTCGTCGCTAGATGCTCATGGCCAAGATTGAGGGACCACGCCTTGAGTTGTTCCATCCTGCTACAAGTTTCGTCCCCATAGCGCGCAAGCGTCTTGCGGAACTCGTGTGGTGTGAACGGTGTCATTTGCACGCGCCGGAATGCGGTCTTGATGATCGCATTCAAGGGTGCACCGGATGTGTAGCCTTCACGCGACAATCCGACCTTCTGAAACCGCATGTTTACCATGCCCATCTCTGCCTTCGGAAAAACTGCGTCCGTGTCGCCAAACAATTCAACTTCACGCAGATACGTAACCCACCGCTCAAAGCATTCGCGGTAGAGCGGGTCCACGGGAAAGAACCATGTGTCAATTAATTTGGCGTTCTTCGTCGCCACGTCGCGCGGGTCTTGAAAAACGTGACCGTCAAATAGGTTTACATGCTTCAAAAGCAGTGTTGCCACCGCTCCATCGCGCGCACCGGTCAGCATGAAAAACGCGAACAGCGCCTTGTCCCGTCGCTCGAATTTGTCGCCTTCCGGCATTGCTTGAAATGCGTGAAGCGCCTGTTCCATAGACGGATAAGGAATTGAGCGCTGGGCATGTGCAACCCGCCTGCCCTTGAGCGAGTTGTTAAAGTATTCAGCGTCTGAATACCTGGCCCGCGACTTGAAACCGGGCTGATCCGCCAGCCAGAGAATGAAACCCTTCACATACGCCAGAGTGGCATCTACCGTCGAGGGGCTGAGTGGCTTCTTCGTCCGCTTGTTACGCGCCTTGGAAAGATGCACCTTCAGACGCTCCCCCCAACCACGATGGAATTGTTTGAAGTCCTTTCCTCCAACCGCTTTCTCGAATTCGGTCAGAGCGGAAGCCACCTTATCGAGCGTTTTTTCATCACGCCCCTTGGCGTGTTTTAGATGCTCCAAATATTTGTGCTTCATACGCACGTTGGATGCGGTTGTCTTGGGCATGTTCAGCGCCCCCCTTCTAAGTTATCATTTCAGTTGAACCAAAAAGGTTCGTTTAGGCGTGTTCCCGCGTGTTGTATGCGAAGCCGTATTTGCCCGCCCATTTGCGAAGATCGCGCCGTGAAATAATCAGGCGCGTCAGTCCAGCGCAGGTTGGACAGATCGCCATGATGCAGTCGCGCTCGGCGTCGATTGGTTCAGCTTCGACCAATCCGGGCTCAGGCGTTCGCGCGGCGTGGCAACCCAAACAATAAACCTCGAAAGTTTTCAGCGGTGTTTTCTTCTTTGATAGCTTGGCTTTATGAAACGCGTGGAAGTCGCTGCCTTGAATGAGGTAGGGACGCGCGTCGCTAACGTGTGGCAAGCCAGCCTTACACCACCGACGAACGGTCCCTACTGTCACGCCAAGCAAATCGGCGAGTTGAAAGAACGTGTAGCTGCGATGGGTTTTGACGCGACGTGCGGAAATACGGGCCATCAACTATGATCCCCGTCCGGATCGACACGATTTGCCTCAGCCCATGCGTTGAGGTCCGCGCCATGGTAAATGATCTTGCGGCCCAGCTTGTAGTAGGCTGGGCCCATCCCCTTGTGGCGATATTGCGCCAGTTTGTTCCGGTCGCCGATGATCTCCAACTCGGGGTCGCCGAGGACGTAGGTGCGGTTCTGCTCGAAAAGGTTCGCCATGATTGAGGCTCCTTGGTTGCTATGTGCATCCATTGGAGCGTTTCGGTTAGCATTGGTAAAAATGCGCGAAGCAGCGTGAGAAAAGGGCTTAGCCGTCCAAGCTTTTCCTACCTGCGCTGCGCGTCAGAGCGGCGAGAGTTTCTTCTTCCGTTTCCCTGAGAGTCATCCCAACTAATGACCCAAGAAGCCCTTCCTGTCGCGTCTCGACGTCGCGCTCGGTCAACTGTGAAACCGCCCACCGGGCGTGTTCACGTTCGTTCACTTCATGGTCTAGGACTGCATAAACTTCTTTCAGGGCGCGGCAAAAATCAGTCGATGGCTCTCCGGTTTCTCCGGACGTTCCATAGGTCGGGATCGCTCCAACCTGCTGACAATAGAGCCTTGCAAGGTTCAGTGCGAGAAAACGCGCAAAGTAGTCCGGGGCACGATATGAGAGGTTCCAGAATTTGCTTTTCTGGTCTTCGAGTTCCCTTGCCCGATCTTGCAGGGCAAGCTGCATGTCCAAAAGTACCATGAGAAATGTGGTGTAGCCTCCAGCCTCGGCTAGGTTCTGCCGTACCAGATCAGAGGCGCTGGACACTTCGAGCCCAGCCGCGTTTTCTCGCAGTTTGCGGTTGAGAATTCCGGACAGTCTCTGGATTTCCGGCGCGACGCCGTCGTCCTGTTTTGCGTTGACCAGCATCGTGTCGATCAGGCTGGTGACCTGCTCAAGGGATTTTGTAACAACTGCCAGTTCTGCGTTGAAATCCGCCTTGGTCTCATGTTCGTTCGGCCGGTTGATATCGAATGGCGGCAAGAGCCTACCGCTCGCGGCAAGCCCCGCGCGGTGTCGGTCACTGCTTTTGCCATGCGGTTCCAGCATCCGATCCACGATGTCGTGAAGCCGCGCCATCTTGTTGGACGACAGCGCGTCGGCGGTCTTATTCGTCTGACTCTCCTGCATAAAGGTCAGCATACACCGACCTTCCTGCATTAGGTATCGTTTATGTTCGATTGCTTAGGATGAAAGCACGGTTAAAAATGCCCCGCGCCTGCGGACCTTTCTGCATTAACTTTTTGCAATCTTCCCCAGCGAAACGACCGTGCCTTCCGCACCCGTCACAAACTGAGACCACCGTTTCATCAAACTTCTGCGCTTTTCGAGCAGGTCGGACCGTGCATAAGCCTGTTCGACTGCGGAGCCGATTCGGTGCGAAAGGCTCATCTCGGCGATCTCGCGCGGTGCGCCTACAGCCTCGGACGCCCAGTCTCGAAAGGTCGAGCGGAAGCCGTGCACGGTGATGCCCTCGACTTTCATCCGGCGCAGGAGCATCAGCATAGCCATGTTAGACAGTGGCCGGTGCCGCTTTTGCCCCTCGAAGACGTAGTCGGATTGCATGGCCCGCAGAGGCTCGATGATCGCCAGCATTTCGGCGGTTAATGGTACTCGATGATCCGCTCCGGTCTTCATCCGTTCCGCCGGGCAGGTCCATAGGGCGTTGTCGGTGTCAATCTCCGACCAGGTCATGCCCAGCACCTCGCCCGTGCGCGATCCGGTCAAACAGGTGAACATCAGCGCTTGCGCGGCCATCGCGTTGCGTGTCGCCAAATCGGCATAGAAGGCAGGCACATTGCGCCAGTCCATCGCCTTGTGATGTTTCGGCTTAGCCTTCACCTTTGGCAGCACGCCACCGTCGCGGATCGCCGTCACCGGGTTCTCACCATCACGGAAGCCCTTGGAGCGCGCCACATCCAGCACGGTCTTGATGCGCTGAGCCACGCGCCGCGCGGTCTCGTGCTTCTCGATCCAGATCGGCGACAGTACCGCCAGCACCTCAGGTTGCCCGATGTTATCGACCGGCAAGCGACCGATTTTGTGGAACGCATATGTCTCCAGCGTTGTGATGAACTGCGCGGCGTGCTTGGCGTTCTTCCAAGTCGGCAGCCGTTCGGCATGCAATTGTCGCGCGATCTCCTCGAAGTTAGGGATTTCCTTCACGCCGTGAAACTTCGGATGCAGACCGGCGCGCGCCAGACGCCGATATTCCAGGGCCCGTGCCCGTGCCTCGTGCAACGACACCAGATCGGCCCCACCAAGCCCGAAGTCGGTCCGCAGAGGCTTGCCCGCACGATTCTTCTGCCCCTTCACCGTTACCCGCACAATCCAGCGTCGCGCGCCTGAGGGGTCAACGACAAGATAGAGGCCATTTCCATCCGCGTGCCGCCCTGGCCCCATAGACTTGACGAGTGCCTTGGTTAGCTTTCCAGAGAGATGCAACATCAGGATTATACCTCACTTCATACCACGCAATGGGATGAAGTGAATTTAATCGAAAAGAAGCCAAGCGCAATACTTGGGTCACTCTACCCATATTTCATGGACCAAAACGCATCGCTGACAGTCGGAGGAAATGGTGAAGTGAGGTAGGGTGGCGGAGGCTCAGGGATTCGAACCCTGGGGACGCTCTCACGCCCAACGGTTTTCAAGACCGCCGCATTCGACCACTCTGCCAAACCTCCGGTGGCAAGCGACTTAGCGACCAAATCGCGATTCTGAAAGATGGGTTGAGGAAAATCTGGGCTGTTGCACGTCAGACTTTTCTTGCGGGCGACAAGACTGTAAGCTGCGCGGAAACAAGATAGGCGTCGGGCGCAAGCCATTTAACGACGCGGTCGGGCGGCATAGCAGAAGGCGAGCAGGCAATGGACATCACGAAGACGACCCCCGCTGTGTGGCGCAGGCCTCGCAAGGTACTGCTGTGCGGCGCGGTTGTCGTGTCGCTTGCGGGATGTGAGGGCGCGAACATGCCCGCTTTCCTGCAGGGCGGCGGCACGACAACAACCGAGGATGGCACCGTCACGTCACAACGGTCCACCCGTCTGGTCGAGCGCGATGTCGAAGCGCCCGAGGTGTTTCAGGTGAATGAGCCCGGCCTCTGGGATGGACGACCGTCCCTCGGTGGCGTCTGGGCGGCGCACCCGGACGTGTCCGAGCCTGAACGCGTGATCATTCGCAATGAGGCGAACGGCAATTTCGTGATCGGGGCGCTGTTCCGCAAGGAACGCGAGACGCCGGGTCCTCGCCTGCAAATCTCGTCGGATGCCGCCGCCGCGCTTGGTGTGCTGGCCGGTGCGCCAACGAACCTGAACGTGGTTGCGCTGCGTCGTGAAGAGGTGCCGGACGATGCGGTCTCGGCTCCTGCGCAGGATGCGCCTGTCGGCGAAGGCACGCTGGATGCGCCCGCGGACGTGGCCGAAACCACGCTTGATCCGATTGCCGAGACAGCCGCAGCCGCGCTTGAGGCGACACCGAGCGAGGCACCCGCCGCCCCGGCTCCGCGCCCGACGACATCGCCACTAGAGAAACCCTATATCCAGATCGGGATCTTCAGCGTTGAAGAGAATGCCAACAATACCGCGACCGCCATGCGGCAGGCCGGCATGGTGCCGACCGTGCTCGAGCAATCTTCCAGCGGTAAGACTTTCTGGCGCGTGATCGTCGGACCGGCACAAAGCAGCGCAGAGCGGCGGACCTTGCTTGCCAAGATCAAGGACCAAGGGTTCACTGACGCCTATGCCGTGACGAACTGATCCGGCGACATTCCAGGTACGACAGGAGAGCTGCCATGATCCGACGCGCCCGTGTTCTTTTGACCGCTGGTCTTGCGGGGTTGTTGATGTCCACCGCGCCGTTGGCGGCTTTTGATACCTCGGCGTCGGCCGCCTTTGTGCTGGACGAAAAAACCGGAACGGTCCTGCTGTCCAAAAATGCGGACACGCCGCTTCCGCCCGCGTCCATGTCGAAGCTCATGACGCTCTATATCGCGTTCGAAGCGGTGCGCGATGGCCGTCTGTCCCTGGACGAAGAACTGCCCGTGTCGGCGCACGCGAACTCCTTTGGCGGCTCGACGCTCTTTTTGCGCACCGGCGAGCGGGTGTCGGTCGAAGACCTGATCCGAGGGATCATTGTTCTGTCGGGCAACGATGCCTGTGTCGTCATCGCCGAAGCCCTGTCCCCGGACGGGAGCGAGGCCGGGTTTGCCCGTATGATGACGCAACGCGCGCAGCAGATCGGGATGACCAACTCCACCTTCAAGAATTCCAGCGGATGGCCGGCCGACGGGCATGTCATGTCGATGCGTGACCTGACGCTTCTGGCGCAGCGGATCATCGAAGATTTTCCCGAGTTTTATCCGATGTTCGCCGAAACGGAGTTTCTGTTTGACGAAGCCGAGTCATCGAACCGCTTCAACCGGAACCCGCTTCTGGCGCTTGGCATTGGGGCGGACGGTCTGAAAACCGGGCATACGCAGGAAGCGGGTTACGGCTTGGTGGGTTCTGCCAAACAGGGGGATCGCAGGGTGATCTTCACGATCACCGGCCTCGATACCGCACAGGCGCGCGCGCAGGAATCCGAAGCCATCGTCAACTGGTCCTTCCGTCAGTTCGCCGAAAAGACCGTCACCAAGGCTGGTGCGGTGATTGCTCAGGCCGATGTCTGGATGGGCGCTTCTGATACGGTGGGTCTTGTCGCAAACGAAGACGTGACGCTTCTATTGCCGAACACTCCCGGCACCGGGATTTCTGCGGAGGTGGTCTATACCGGCCCCATTGAAGCGCCGATCGCGGCCGGTCGGCAATTGGCCGAGCTTATCATCAGCCCCGAAGGACTGCCCGAACACCGCATCCCGCTTTTCGCGGCGACCGAGGTGCCTGCGAGCGGGTTCGTGGATCGGATTCTGAATGTCTCGCAGGTCTTGCTTGGGCGCATGCAGACCCAGGCCGGGGATACGATGTGAGCCAAGACGGGCTGTTCGTCAGCTTTGAAGGCATTGACGGATCGGGGAAATCGACACAGGCACGCCTTCTGGCAGATCGTCTGACGGCCTTGGGTCGCGACGTGGTGTTGACCCGCGAACCCGGCGGCAGCCCGGGGGCCGAGGAAATCCGCGCGCTGGTGCTTCAAGGGGACCCGGATCGCTGGTCGGCGGAAACCGAGCTTCTGCTCTTTACGGCCGCGCGGCGGGACCATCTGGAACGCACCATCCGACCGGCGCTTGAGGCAGGGAAGATCGTCATCTGTGACCGCTTTGCCGACAGCACCCGCATGTATCAGGGCCTGTCCCGGGGCAATCTGCGGTCAAAGGTGGACGCCCTGCACGAGTTGATGATCGGCATCGAACCGGATCTAACGATCCTGATCGACATGGACCCTTCCACCGGATTGAGCCGCGCAAAATCGCGGAACACGGTCGAAGAGCGGTTCGAGGATTTCGGGCACGGCCTGCAAGCACAGATGCGCGACGGCTTTCTGGCGCTGGCCGAAGAATTCGAACACCGGTTCCGAGTGATCGACGGGGCGCGCGCACCCGAGAGTGTTGCAGAGGATGTCTGGGCTGCGGTAAGCCCGCATCTGACATGAGCGACACGCCCCACCCCGAACCAGATCGCATCGACGGCGCACCGCACCCCCGCGAAACGCAGACGCTTTACGGGCAGGATGAGGCGCAAGCAGAGTTTCTGCGCGCCTTCGCCTCTGATCGGTTGCATCATGGCTGGCTGGTCACCGGCCCGCGCGGGGTTGGCAAAGCGACGCTTGCATGGCGGATCGCGCGATTTCTGCTCGCCACACCTCCGGCCGACGATGATGGCTTGTTCGGTGCGCCGCCCGCGCCCACGGACTTGTCGGTGCCGGACGATCATCCCGTTGCCCGCCGCATGATGGCGGGGTCCGAACCGGGGTTGTTCGTGCTTCGCCGTCCCTTTGACGAGAAAGCCAAACGGCTCAAGGCGCAGATTACGGTGGACGAAGTCCGCAAACTCAAAGGGTTTTTCGCGCTATCCGCAACGGATGGCGGACGCCGCGTGGTGATCATTGACGCCACCGACGACATGAACGTGAACGCCGCCAACGCGATCCTGAAACTGCTGGAAGAACCGCCTGCGCGGACGACGTTACTCTTGGTCAGCCACCAACCATCGCGGCTTCTGCCGACGATCCGGTCCCGCTGTCGGGAACTGCGCCTCGGACCGCTTAGCCCGTCGGACATGGCGCAGGCTCTTTCGGGGATTGCAGATGATAAGCCAGGGTCTCAAACGGATGCCATGGCGGCGCTGTCCGGCGGATCGGTCGGAGAGGCCGTGCGGCTGGTCCAACTCGACGGCCTCAAGCTCTATGCCGATATTGTGCAGCTTCTGTCGTCCCTGCCCGACCTCAGCCGTCCGCACGCCATTGCGCTCGCTGAAAGCGCCGCCGGACGCGGCAAGGAAGACCGCCTTGACCTGATGCTGACGCTTCTGGATCGCGCATTGTCACGGCTGGCCCGCACCGGCGCGACCGGTCAACCGCCAGAGCCAGCGGCGGCACCGCGGGAGGCCGAGACGTTCCAGCGTCTTTGCCCAACGCCGGAGGCTGCACGGGTGTGGGCGCATCTGGCGCAACAGGAAGGCGACCGGTTGCGGCACGGGCGCGCCGTGAACGTGGAAACCGGGTCGCTTCTCCTGGCCAGTTTTCTTGCCTTGCGCGACGGGTGCCCCAGGTAGGATCAGGCACCTTGACGGCCCGCCGCGCATCCCTGATACCACCGCCATGTTGACGCCCCAGATCACCGACAGCCATTGCCACCTCGACTTTCCGGATTTCGACAAGGAGCGATCGGACGTCGTGCAGCGCGCGCTGGACGCTGGCGTGCGCCGCATGGTGACGATCTGCACGAAGCTGCGGCTCGAACCGCAGGTGCGGGCCATTGCCGAGGCGCATGATCCGGTCTTCTACGCCGCTGGCACCCACCCCATGAGCGCGGCCGACGAGCCGATGGCGACCGTCGATCAGCTGGTCGCTTTGTCCAGGCATCCGAAATTCGTGGGTATTGGCGAAAGCGGTTTGGATTACCATTACACCGGTGAAACCGCGGAGGTGCAGAAGCAATCTCTGCGGGTGCATATCGAGGCCGCACAGGCGACCGGTCTTCCACTTATCATTCACGCCCGGGCAGCGGATGAGGACATGGCGAAAATCTTGACGCAAGGCTTTAAGAACGCACCCTATACCTGCGTGATGCATTGCTTTTCATCATCTAGTGAACTCGCCAAGGCAGCCCTTGACCTGGGCTTCTACCTGTCGATGTCGGGCATCGCCGCCTTCCCGAAAAGTCAGGAACTCCGGGATATTTTCGCGGCCGCGCCCGTCGACCGCATCCTTGTGGAAACCGACAGCCCCTATCTTGCCCCACCGCCCCATCGCGGCAAGCGGAACGAACCGGCCTACACCGCACATACGGCGAAGGTCGGAGCAGACGTATTTGGTATGGATTACGCCGATTTCGCTGCGCAGACCGAGGCGAATTTTGACCGGCTTTTCAGCAAGGCCGCGCAATACGAGGCGGCTGCCTGATGGGAGAGATGCGTTTCACCATCCTAGGATGCGGGTCCTCCGGCGGAGTTCCGAGGCTCGGCAATATCTGGGGCGCCTGTGATCCGAGCAATCCGAAGAATATCCGCCGCCGCTGTTCGCTGCTGGTTGAGCGAATGACCGATGGCGGCACGACCCGTGTGCTCATCGACACCAGCCCCGACATGCGCGCCCAACTTCTGAGCGCGGGTGTCGGGACGCTCAACGCCGTGGTCTACACCCATAGCCACGCCGACCATGTTCACGGGCTGGATGACCTGCGGATGATCGTGTTCAACATGAAACAGCGCCTTCAGGTCTGGGCCGACGGCGACACGCAGAATGATCTCTATTCGCGCTTTGGTTATGCCTTCGTGCAACCGTCGGACAGCCCCTACCCACCGATCCTTGAAATGAACACCATCAGCGGTCCGGTGACAATCCACGGCGAAGGAGGCGACGTCACACTGACCCCGTTCCGGGTGAACCACGGCAGTATCGACGCCCTTGGCTTCCGCATCGGGGATTTGGCCTACCTGCCCGACGTGGCAGAGATCCCGGAAGAGGTGTGGTCACAGCATCTGCAAAACCTCGATGTCTGGATTCTTGACGCGCTGCGGCGCACTCCCCACCCGACCCACGCGCACCTCGAGCGGGCACTGGAATGGATGGACCGCGCCAAACCGCGCCGCGGCATCCTGACGAACATGCATGTTGACCTCGACTACGCCGAGGTCGAGGCCGAGACCCCCGACCACATCACCCCCGCCTTTGACGGCATGGTGATCACGCAGCCGGTGTAAGACGCCCGGGATGGCCACCGCGTTGCGCATCCCCTTGTCCGAAGCGGCCCGATGCAGGCGCTGATCGACGTCATCCTGCCGGTCTTTATCGTGATCGGCTTCGGCTATGTGGTGGCGTGGCGCGGGTTCCTTGGGTCGGGCACCATCGACGGGCTGATGACCTTCACCCAGACCGTCGCAATCCCATGCCTTCTGTTCCGGGCGATCTGGACGCTTGATCTGGGCGACAGCTTTTCGCTGCCTTTGCTCATCAGCTTCTATGCCGGGTCTCTCACCTGTTTCTTCTGTGGCCTGCTTGGTGCGAGGTACGTGTTCAAGCGGGGCTGGGAAGATGCGGTCGCCATTGGCTTTTGTTGCCTCTTTGCCAACTCGGTGCTGCTTGGTATCCCGATCACCGAACGGGCCTTCGGACCAGACGCGCTTGACGCCAACTATGCCATCGTCGCGCTGCATTCACCGTTCTGCTATGGCATCGGCATCACCGCGATGGAGATCGTCCGTGCCCGCGCCACGCAACGCCCCAAACGGCATCTGCCGGTTCTTGTCATCAAGGCGATGTTCCGCAACGCATTGGTAATCGGCATTGCACTCGGTGCGGTATTCAACCTGTTGAACGTCACCCTGCCGGGCCCATTCACCGAAGCGCTCGACATGATCGTGCGGACGGCCCTGCCCGCCGCGCTTTTCGCGCTTGGTGGCATCCTCTACCGCTACCGCCCCGAAGGCGACATGCGCGTGATCCTCTTTGTCTGCGCGATAACCCTTCTCTTGCACCCGACAATCACGTGGAGCCTCGGGCAGGTGTACGAACTGAAAGAAACGGCATTCCGCAGCGCCGTTTTGACCGCCGCGATGGCGCCGGGAGTGAACGTCTACGTGTTTGCCAACATGTACGGCCACGCCCGCCGTGTCGCGGCGTCGTCGATCCTTCTGGCAACCGGATTGTCTGTTCTGAGCGTCTGGGGTTGGCTCGCCATCTTGCCCTGATACGGAACAAAACCGCGAAATACGGTGTTTTGGGGGCATGACACAGACAAAAGCTGCCCTGATCGCCATTCTTCTCTGCACGCCGATGACCGCTTCGGCGGATGCGCTGGAACGGACGCTGACCGAATACGTCGCCGCGTTCGATTTGTCCGAAGTCACACCGACGTCGCGCGAACATCTGGCAGAGATTGTCGCCCACCCCACCATGTCGCACGGCATGAAAGTGCTGATGGTCCATGGCATCCTGCTTGCTGAGGACGCACTCCACCATGTCGATCAGCACGGCAGCCAGCCAAGCTATATGACCGGCTTCGCGGTGACGGCTGATAACGGGTAAGTTGGCGCACCCGAGAGGATTCGAACCTCTGGCCTCTGCCTTCGGAGGGCAGCGCTCTATCCAGCTGAGCTACGGGTGCCTGATGTGCGGTATACGCAGGCCACCGGGCGCACGCAAGCGCGTTTGAACGCGCTCACGCGACGCCTTTCCAGCAGGTTAGCCCGCTTTCAGTTCAAGTCGACGCTGATGCAGTACCGGTTCAGTGTAACCTGACGGTTGGACACGCCCCTCGAAGACCAGATCACAGGCCGCTTGGAACGCAATGGTGTCAAAGCTCGGCGACATGGGCGTGTAATCCGGGTCGCCTGCATTCTGTTCATCCACCACAGCTGCCATGCGCTGCATGATCTGCTTCACAACGTCTTTCGACACAATGCCATGATGCAGCCAGTTTGCGATATGCTGCGCCGAGATGCGGCAGGTTGCGCGATCTTCCATAAGGCCGACATTATTGATGTCCGGCACCTTCGAGCACCCGACCCCTTGATCGATCCAGCGCACCACGTAGCCGAGTATGCCTTGCGCGTTGTTCTCGACCTCTTTGGCGATCTGCTCTTTCGTCCATTTGCGATAGCTCGCCAGCGGAATGTCGAGGATCGTGTCCACATGCGCACGACGTCCGCCCTTGCGCAGTTTCGCCTGTACCGCGAACACATCGACCTTGTGATAGTGCAACGCGTGCAATGTCGCGGCGGTCGGGGACGGCACCCAGGCGCAATTGGCGCCTGCCTTTGGGTGTTCGATCTTCTGCTCCAGCATCGCGGCCATCATGTCGGGCATCGCCCACATGCCTTTGCCGATCTGCGCTTTACCCGACAGCCCGCATTCAAGGCCGATATCCACGTTTCGGTTCTCGTATCCGCCAATCCAGGCCTTACGTTTGATGAAATCCTTGCGGCTGAAAGGCCCTGCTTCCATTGAAGTGTGGATCTCGTCGCCGGTGCGGTCAAGGAAGCCGGTATTGATAAAGGCGACGCGATGTTTCGCGGCGCGGATACATTGCTTGAGGTTGACCGAGGTCCGCCGTTCCTCATCCATGATACCCAGCTTCACGGTATATTGCGGCAGGCCGAGCGCGTTTTCGACAAAGGTGAAAATATCGTCGGCGAAAGCCACCTCGTCAGGCCCGTGCATCTTGGGCTTCACCACGTAGACCGATCCCATGACCGAATTGCGCGGCCCGTCCGATTTGCCCAGATCATGCTTGGCAATCAGAGCCGTGATCATTGCATCCATCAGGCCTTCGAAAATCTCCGAGCCGTCTTTCAGCAGGATCGCCGGGTTCGTCATCAGATGACCGACGTTGCGCACCAGCATCAGTGCGCGGCCCTTGATCGTGATCTCGCCTGAGCCATCGGGCGCGGTATAGGTCGGGTCTGGGTTCAGCGCTCGGGTGACGGTCTTGCCCCCCTTTTCGAACGTGTCCGCCAGATCGCCTTTCATCAGGCCCAGCCAGTTCGCATAGGCCAGCGTCTTGTCCTCGGCATCGACGCAAGCGACTGAATCCTCGCAATCCATGATCGCGCTGACCGCGCTTTCGAGACGCACGTCGGCCAGCCCGGCCTGATCCCGCGCGCCGATGAAATGGGTGCGATCGAACACCAGTTCGACATGCAGCCCATTGTTGCGCAGAAGCACCGCATCGGGCGCTTTGGGGTGGCCTTTGTAGCCCACGAATTTCTCCGGCTGCGCAAGCGGCATATCGTCGATCAGAAGCGCGCCGTTGTGAACGTAATAGCGTCGCACGTCAGCATGACTGCCTCCTTCGATCGGGAATGCTTCGTCAAGGAAAACGCGTGCACGCGCCACGACGCGGGCACCCCGGCCCTTGTCATACCCGCCCTTCGGCGCGGGCGAGCCCATCGCGTCGGTGCCGTAGAAGCCATCGTATAGACTGCCCCAGCGGGCGTTCGCGGCGTTCAGCGCGTAGCGCGCGTTGGTGATTGGCACGACGAGCTGCGGACCCGGAACAGTGGCGATCTCGGGGTCGGTGTTCGCGGTCTCAATCTCGAAATCGTCGCCATCGTCGAGAAGGTAGCCAATCTCGGACAGGAACGCCTTGTAGGCCTCGTGGTCATGCGGCTGATTGCGGTGGCGGATGTGCCACTCATCGATCTTTGTCTGCAGATCCTCGCGGATGTTCAGAAGCTCTTTGTTCCGAGGGCCGAATTCGTGCGCCAGCTTGGACAGCGCCTGCCAGAACGCATCGGCGTCGACACCGGTACCCGGCAACGCCCGTTCTTCGATGAAATCGTGCAAAATCTGGTCGATCTGCAATCCGTGGCGGTCGATCCGCGTGGCCATGCTGCGCTCCATGATTGTATACGGCGGTACTCCATTAGAAAGAAAGTTTCCGATCCGCAACAGCTCTCAGTCAGGGTTTGGCATTCTTTTCGCGCCGACAGCGGTCCGAGCAGTATTTGACCTCGTCCCAGACCTTTTGCCACTTCTTGCGCCATGTGAATGGAAGGCCACAGCTGGCGCAGGTCTTGGTGGGCAGGTCGGATTTCTTGCGGTGTTTGGGCATCAGAGATCCAAGGTCAGTTGGGCGTCGCTGGTCGGTGCGCGGCGTTGCTTGCGCGGAGAGCGGTCGTTGACGAAATGCCCGGCGCTGTCCTTGCGGCTGGCGTGTTTCCGGATGACGCGCTGCGTCTCGTCGCGGTCGACCGTGCGGCGATGCGCGAAGTAGCGGGTTCGGGCAGTGCGGGCGGCTTCGGCCACGTCGATGATCGGCTCCGGGTAGGTTTTGCCCAAGACCCGCCTTGCCCCGTCCCATGTCCATGGCGTCTGAAGGTGCTCGTCCGGCACAGCGGCCAGTTCCGGCACCCAGCGGCGGGTGAACGCGCCGGTCGGGTCCTGATCCAAGCCCTGTTTTATGGGGTTGTAGATACGGGGCGTGTTGATGCCTGTGGTGCCCGATTGCATCTGCATCTGGCTCCAGTGGATGCCGGCCTCGTAATCGGTGAACATCCGCGCGAGGTGCTGACCGGTGCTGCGCCAGTCGAGCCAGAGATGGTAGCTGGCCACCGCGGTGACCATGGCGCGCATGCGAAAGTTGAGCCAGCCTGTGGCCTGCAGCGAGCGCATGCAGGCATCAAGGAATGGCAGGCCCGTTTCGCCCTTTTCCCACGCAGCGAGGCGTGCGGAATCCGGCTCAAGCGGCCGCATGCCTTCATATGCGCGGTGCAGGCAGCGGTGTTCCAGTTCGGGCTCATCTTCGAGCTTCTGCATGAAGTGATCGCGCCATGCGAGGCGGGACTGGAAGGACTTCAGACTGCCCGCCCATCCGTCGCGTGGCCCGCCACGGACTTCACGTTGACGGGCTGCGCAACCCTGGCTGACCTCACGCACGGAGACCGTGCCATAAGCAAGATGCGGGCTGAGGCGAGAACAGGCAATCGCGCCTTCCAGCGGAGAGGACATGTCCTTGCGGTACGTCTGGCCGCGTTCGGTGAGGAAGCCACCAAGAAGCGAGAGCCCATGTTCCCGTCCGCCTGACTGGCGGTCCGGGCACGGATCGGGGACGCATAGGTCTGGGATCGGGTCCGACGCTGACGACACAGGCCGCAAGGCCCGAGGAACGTCCGTCTGAGGCTGCGCAAGAAACCGGTTGCGCCTCGCGGCCCAGCGGTCGCGCGTGTCCAGTCGGCGGACCACACCGGATTGGGGAAGCTCGGTCCAGTCAACGCCGTTCGCCCGGGCCCACTCTGCGACGCACCTGTCCCGTACATAGGTCCAGCCGTTTCCGGTTTCCTCATGGCTGACAAGGTGCGCAAACGCGATCTCATCGTGCAGTTTCTGCATCACATCGACCGCGTCACCGACCCGGATCACCAGATCGCTGCCCAGAGCGCGAAGAGCGTCACGCAAGCTGGCAAGGCTTTCGCAGAGAAACGCGTATTGCCGTCCCGACGTGTCGGACAACGCCCAATAGTCCGGCTCGATGATGTAAAGCGGCACGACATCTCCGCGCTCGGCTGCGTGGGCGAGTGCGGGGTGGTCGTGGATACGCAGATCACGTTTGTACCAGAGGACGGAGGTCATGCCATTCAACCTAGGCGCGCCGCGGCGTTTGCACAGAGCATCCAGGCGCAGCGTCGACGGAAATCTGCCGCGCTACCCGTTTCCCTTCTCCGCAATCGCGGCGTAGACATACGCTCAACTCGAAAACGCATGATCCGGAGCCTGCCCGCATGAAAGACGCCGCACCCAAGACGATCTATCTCAAGGATTACACGCCCTTCGGTTTCACGGTGGAGAGCGTCCACCTGACGTTCGATCTCGCCCCGAGAGCGACGCGGGTGATCGCAAAGATCGAGTTCGCTCCGAACCCGGAAAGGACCGACAAGACGTTCTTCCTTCACGGCGAAGAGCTGAAGCTGAAATGGGCAAAGATCGATGGGACGGAGGTCTCGCCTGTCGTCACGGATGACGGTCTGCGCTGCGACGTGCCCGACGGGCCGTTCACCTGGGAATGCGAGGTCGAGATCAGCCCCGAGACGAACACCGCGCTCGAAGGGCTTTACATGTCGAACGGCATGTATTGCACGCAGTGCGAGGCCGAAGGGTTTCGCAAGATCACCTACTACCCCGACCGGCCAGACGTGATGAGCACGTTCACGGTGCGGATCGAAGGGGACGAACCTGTCAAGTTGTCGAACGGCAACCCGACGGGCAGCGGGGACGGTTGGGCCGAATGGCACGATCCGTGGCCAAAACCGGCCTACCTCTTTGCGCTTGTCGCTGGCAATCTGGTGAACCATCCGGACAGTTTCACGACGATGTCCGGCAAGGACGTGGAGTTGAACATCTGGGTCCGTCCGGGCGATGAGCACAAATGCGCTTTCGGGATGGAGGCGCTGAAGAAGTCGATGCGCTGGGACGAAGAGGTCTACGGGCGCGAATACGACCTCGACATCTTCAACATCGTGGCGGTCGACGATTTCAACATGGGCGCGATGGAGAACAAGGGGCTGAACGTCTTCAACTCCTCCTGTGTTCTCGCCTCACCCGAAACCAGCACCGACGACAATTTCGAACGCATCGAAGCGATCATCGCGCATGAGTACTTCCACAACTGGACCGGCAACCGCATCACCTGCCGCGACTGGTTCCAGCTGTGCTTGAAAGAGGGGCTGACGGTCTTTCGGGACGCACAATTCACCGCAGATATGCGTGGCGAGCCAGTCAAGCGTATTCATGACGTGATCGACCTGCGCGCGCGCCAGTTCCCCGAGGATCAAGGCCCGCTCAGCCATCCGGTGCGCCCTGAAAGCTTTCAGGAAATCAACAACTTCTACACGGCCACCGTCTATGAGAAGGGCGCCGAGGTGATCGGCATGCTCAAGTCGCTGGTCGGGGACGAGGCGTATTACAAGGCGTTGGATCTCTATTTCGACCGTCAAGACGGGCAGGCTTGCACAATCGAGGATTGGCTGAAGGTCTTCGAAGACGTGACCGGCCGCGATCTGAGCCAGTTCAAACTATGGTATTCGCAATCCGGCACGCCGCGCGTTTCGGTGGCGGACGATTGGTCAGACGGCACCTATACCCTGACGTTCAAACAGCACACGCCACCAACACCGGGCCAAGAGGTGAAGGACCCGAAAGTCATTCCGATTGCGGTGGGTCTGCTGAACCCGAACGGGGACGAGATTGTCCCAACCCGGATGCTTGAAATGACCGAAGCCGAGCAAAGCTTCACCTTCGACGGACTGGCGTCGAAACCGACCCCGTCCATCCTGCGCGGGTTTTCGGCCCCGGTGGTACTGGAACGGGTGGTCAGCCGCGAAGAACAGGCGTTCTTGCTGGCGCATGACACGGATCCGTTCAACCGATGGGAAGCCAATCGCACACTGACCCGAAATTGCCTGGTCAACATGATCACCGATGACGCGGAACCGGACGATGCCTGGCTGACCGGTCTTGAAAAAGTGGTGCGGGACGACACGCTTGATCCCGATTACCGGCAACTGATGCTAAGTGGGCCAACCCAATCAGAACTCGCGCAGGTGCTGTTCGAACAAGGCGTGACACCCGATCCCGACAAGATATGGGATGCCTCTGAACGGCTGCGGCAGCACATCGCGAACAAATGGCAAGGCTGGCTCAAGGACCTTGCGGACCAGATGGTTGTCGATGCTCCGTACAGCCCCGATGCCGAACAAACCGGCAAACGCGCGCTTTCGGGAGCCCTGCTATCGCTGATCTCGCGTCTTGACGGTGGGGCGGCGGCGCAGGAGCGGTTCGACACCGCAGACAACATGACGCTTCAGTTGTCCGCCCTGACACACCTGATCCGCGCGGGTCGGGGCGATGCAGCCCTTGAGGCGTTCTACACGCAGTGGCGAAACGACCGGCTCGTGATGGACAAATGGTTCGGCATTCAGGTGGGCATGGCCGATCCCGGGGTTGCGGTCGACGTGGCGACGGCGCTGTCGCAGCACGAAGATTTCGACTGGAAGAATCCCAACCGGTTCCGCGCGGTCATGGGTGGCCTGGCGATGAACCACGCCGGGTTCCACCGCAAAGACGGCGCGGGATACGCGTTTCTCGCCGATTGGCTCATCCGGCTGGACGACAAGAACCCGCAAACAACGGCCCGGATGTGTTCGGTGTTCCAGACCTGGAAACGCTACGACGCCAACCGGCAAGCCCTAATCCGCGAGCAGCTTGAGCGGATCAAGGCGAAACCGAAGCTGAGCCGTGACACGGACGAGATGGTGACGCGCATCCTGGGGTAATCCCTGGTTTGCGTGGTTTGTGACTCGTCACGCGACGGACACGCGGCGACCTGGGCCCGTGTCCGTATCACTCACTTATGGCAACCGCGCGATGCATCACGATGTTGAAGCCCTCTTCGGCGGAGGGGGCGACAAAGTGCTTGGTCACCTGCCGGAACTGGTCGTCGCTGACGGCAAACGGATGATCGGCTTGTGTGTTGCGGGCGTGCAAGCGCGCGAGGCAAACGTCATCAGGCACATCCAGAACATGAAGCTGATGCCCTGCATTCGTTTGGTCGAGAATGCCTCGCATCCAATTGCGCGACTCGACCGTGTTGGCCTGAAAATCAAGAACGACCGAAAGGCCCGAGTTCAAAAGCGATACGACATGCGGTTCCGTGATGCGGCGCAGTTTCGACATGCAGCGCACGAAATCCGCAACAGAGCTCATCTCGTCTGCATACAGAGCGTTCAACCAGTCGTCTTCGGCGATAACGACCGTTCTCTCCGAACGGCCAAGTTGCGCACTCAACGTGGATTTTCCGGAGGCGATCTTTCCACAGAGCATGTGGAGGGTGGGAACATCTGGGGACATGAGAACAGCCATTTTCTTGCGCAATGCGTGCGCGTTACGTTCGGAATCGATTTGCCCGGCCTGTCGGTCAGACCGGGACTGTAATTCGACTTGGGCAGCGTGCGCCGCAGTTCCGAACGAGGCGTTTCATGCCTGATCTATGCCACTCCGTCGGTCTGATGTCTATGCAAGCCGCAGGGGTATGCCTTGGTGGCGGACGCTTCACGCGCAAGCGAACCGGACAGTCTTCCGTTTGCCCGACACGCTTCGTCGAAACGGCTGGATCATGCCACAGCCCGAAGTATGCTGGCTGCGCAGAAACGACTGTCGGGGAGAACCAGCATGACCACGCTTCTTGTCACCGGAGGCAGCGCCGGGATCGGGGCAGCGACGGCGCGGATGGGTGCCGCGCGGGGATACGACCATGTCGTTGTTACCTACAGTCAGGATGCAAAGGGCGCTGATGCGATTCTGCGCGATATCGAGGAGGCCGGGGCCACCGGGCATGCAATCCGCGCGGATGTGCGGGATGCGGCTGCGCTGTCGGCGCTTTTCGACCGGATCGGCGACCTGCCCCCTGCCCCTCTGCACCTGGTGAACAACGCAGGGGTCGTGACACCGACGGGATCGCTGGCCGACCTGACACCGGACCGGGTGCGCGCGGTTTTCGAAGTGAACGTCTTGGGAGCCTTCGAGGTGGCGCGGCTGGCCGTCGCGTATATGCAGGCACATCACGGCGGGCATGTCGTCAATATCTCCTCGGCAGCGGCACGCCATGGCAGCCCGGGCCAATACGTGGACTACGCCGCCACCAAGGGCGCCATCGAGACGTTCAGCGTGGGCATCGCGCATGAGCTTGCTGCGGACGGTATCCGAGTTAACGCGTTGCGGCCCGGCCTGATCGAGACGGAAATCCACGCCAAGGGCGGCGTTCCTGACCGGCTTGAAAAGATCGGGCACACGCCACCTCTTGGTCGACCGGGCACCGCAGACGAAGTGGCGGAAGGTATCCTGTGGCTTCTGTCGGACGCCGCAAGCTATGTGACCGGGACGGTTCTTGATGTCACGGGCGGGCGATGATCCTGGAGCATGAGGTCAGCGCACGACGCCCCAAGGCACTGGTGGCGATCGCGCTGGTCTGGTTGGGGCTTTGGGGTGTCTGGGTCGGACTCGACGCGGCGCCGTGGATACTCGTCCTGCTTGGCCTGTTCACCCTGCCCGCCATCTTCGAGGCCGCGCGCGGCGACGTCGCACGACTGACGCTCGACGACACACGGCTGACGTGGCGCAGCGAACGGCATTCGGGGGATGCGCCCTTGAAGGACATTGACCACGTGCGGTTTGACACGCGGCTCGACCTTGCCGTCAACGCGCGGCTGGAGCTTGTCAACGGCACGGTCTTGCGGCTTCCCGTGGAATGCGTTCCGCGATATGATATCTTCTGTGCAGCATTAGATGACGCCGGTATCCGGCACGAGCGCCACCACTTCAGCTTTTTCTGAAGACCGGCGGGCGCCGGAACAAGCGGCCAACCGCCGGCGTTCACAGATTAGCGGCATGCACCCGCGCAAAGTTTTTCGCGCCTGCTTCACGGCTTGCCTCTTGGCGCAAAATCTCAAGCGTGTGTCATGCCGCTGTCACTCAGCTCTGTCAGGAGTGTGCCATGAAAGACCGTATTGATCCGCTGATTGAAGATCGCGCACCCTGGCTCTTTGACAATTCGTTGAAAGCGCATCTGGCGCGCCCGGTGCTGGATCACGTGCTGGGTTATCATAGCACGCTCGACCTGGCCGAAGCCGTTGCCGATCTGCCTGCCGGGCGGATCATGGATCAGATGGCCGAGCGTCTGGCGAAAAAGATGCGGGTCTTTGGCTTGGGGCACATTCCACGGCATGGCGCAGCGTTGATCGTAGCCAATCATCCGACCGGTATCGCCGATGGGATCATCCTTCATGCGGCGCTGAGACAGGTGCGGGAGGACGCCTACTACTTTGCCAACCACGATATTCTGAAGGTTCTGCCGCAAATGGCCGATCGCATAGCGCCCGTGGAATGGCGGAAGGATCGGCGCAGTCATGGCAAAACGCGCGAAACGATGGTGTTTGCGCGTCAGGCAGTCAAGGACGGTCGGTTGGGAGTGATCTTTCCGTCAGGCCGGCTTGCCAAACGGCGCGGTCTGCGACTGCACGAGCGGCCTTGGATGGCCTCAGCAGCCATGCTGGCGCGCAAGTTCGATTTGCCGGTCATTCCGATTCACATGCAGGCGCGCAATTCGGCGCTGTTCTACCTGTTCGATGCGATCCACCCCACGCTGAGGGATATCACGCTGTTCCATGAAACGCTGAACAAGGACCGTCAGCCGTATGAATTGCGTGTCGGAGAGCCGATCTCGCCCGGCGCGTTGCCGGAGAATTCGGATGACGGTATCGACATGCTGCGCCGCGCGACGCTCGCCCTGGGCGAACCGGAAAATCAGGGGGTTTCTCTGTGGGATGCCTCGCGCACCAAGACACGGCGGGCCTGAGAGAAGCGGTACGTCGGTTCCGAGTGTCGTCTTACATCAAAAACCTTGGGTCGAAATCACCGGGTTGCTGACCACTGGCACCGGTCGCGCGACGGGTCTGAGAGACCGCGACAACCCCGCACAATAAGGCTGCGAGCGCATCCAGGCCATCATGTCCGTGCTCTTATTGCGGCTGTGGAACGGGCCCCAATCCGCCGCGACGCCCCGCATTCTGTGAGACACGACACCGTCGCGAGGCACCGTGGTTGCCATGATCCGCAATGCGCATTGCAGGTTCGCGCCACCATCCTTCAGCGCATCGCGTGATTGCGCGCGGCAGCGGTAACCACGTGCGGTGGCCGGCAGGATCTGCAGCAGCCCGTACCACTTGCCGCCACCGCCTACGGCAGTGGGGCGGAACGTGCTTTCATGTTTCGCTAGGGTCGACAACAGACCGATCCAGAACGCCTCACGCGCCGAAGTATCATTGGTCGGATAGGCAGGACACCAATCCGCAATGTCCTTGGGCACAATCTGAGGCAGGACGCTGGCATGGCTGCGCAGCGCCATCAACGCCGCGCGTGACCAGCGATCCGCTTCGCGACGGTGTTCCCAACGCATCTCGGGCAAGGGTGTGTAATTGCGCGCAACCGGGCGCAAAGATGCACTCAGCGTGGTGGTGGTGGCACCATCAACCACAGTGGCAGGTGTTGCGCTGACAATCTGTCCGAAACTCAGCAAAAACACTGCCACGCCTATGATCCCCCAGCGTGACATTCGCGCGTATTTCGGGGATTTCGCGGCAAAGATCAACAAAAACCGGCGTTTTGCATCAGAATGGGCGGATTTCTGCATGATTTCGGTTTTTTGCGGGACTTCCTGCGCAAGGCTTCGCCAACGCCCACAGATTACCCCGACGAAATCGCTTTGGCGCCCGAATTGCGACACGTTTTTCAAGGATATGTTGCGAAACAAACTGTTCCCTCTGGTGATCGCACCACGAATTCGAAGGCCCCCGTCATGCCGGTTTTGGACAACCTGACAACCTTGATCCGCAAGGCCCGCAATGCCGCAGAAACGCCTGCGCCAGGTGGCGCCCTGTTGAACATCGAGGCGATGAAGTCTTCCAAGCTCAATCTTCCGGTCAAGACCACGAGCGAAGAAGAGGACGTTCACAACGCCCTTTTCGAAGCGGGGCTCTACCTCGCCCGGCAAGACGCGTGGGGCACTCTTGGCGACCGCATTCGCACGGCGGATGCAGAGCGCGCCCTGACCCCCGGTGGCGTACCCGAGGCCGAGATTCTCTCGGAAGGCGCGCGCGCCGACGCGGTCACCGCGGCAACGCGAGCAGTGAATGCGGGCGACGAACTTGGTGCGTCCGCCATAATGAACGACATGCAGTTGGTTCTTGAGGAAACCGACGGAGATCACGGCGTCGCCTATGTGGTTGCGATGGCAAATATCGACATCGGCTGGGCATGGCGCGGCGAAGGCTGGCGGCAGGATATTCCCGCAGCGCATCGCGCCGCGTTCTTCCGCCACTTCAAGACCGCCAGTGATCTGGTGGATCGCTTCGACGCCTTCGAACTGGACTCGCCCATGCTCGCCGCCGTCCGCTGTGCTCTGCTGTCTGCTGAAACGCGCCCGCGAGCACGGGCCAGTGACGACTATGAAGACCTGATCGATCTCGCGCCCGGCGTCGGCAAGTACATGCGCGCCCTCGGCAATCACATGTTGCCCCGCTGGTTCGGCAGTTATCAGAGGCTCGATCACGAAGCACGCCGTACGATGGAGCGCACCGAAGATGTCTGGGGGTCCGGCGCTTACGCCTGGACCTATCTGGATGCCCTGACGGTCGATGGCGAGGCGTATGCTTTGCTTGATGCCGATCTCTTCTGCCAGGGCCTACGCGACATCCTTGCGCGGCAGACCGATCAGCACACCGCAAACGTCTTTGCCGCCTATACTGGAACCGTGTTGGAGCCTGAGGGCGTCAATGTCGAGGCGCGCGCGCAGATCGCGGACTGCTTTGACTGGATCGTGACCGACCATCTGCGCGAGGTGCATCCGCGGGTCTGGTATGCGGCCAAGGGGGTTTGGGCGTCACGGCTGGATGACCAGGATCGCCTGACCAAGGGCCGCCACCGCGCCTGGGCCGCGCTCGACCGACACGCGCGTGGTTTGCCGCCTGTCACAGCGCCCGCGTCGGACGCGCTCGAGACCGGCTAGCCACGCCTCAGACCACTTGCCCCCTGCGCGCCTCTGGCGTATTCCCCGCTGCGGTATGCAAGAAGGGAAGCGCCATGCTGGACCACCTGAGTTTTGAGTCCCCGAAACCCAAGGTCATCGCCGGAGCCAAGCACGATTGGGAACTGGTGATTGGCATGGAGGTGCACGCACAGGTTGCGTCCAAGGCCAAGCTCTTTTCCGGCGCGTCGACGCAATTCGGGGCAGAACCCAATTCCAACGTGTCTTTCGTGGATGCGGCCATGCCAGGCATGCTGCCAGTCATCAACGAGTTCTGCGTGGAACAGGCGGTGCGCACCGGACTTGGTCTGAAGGCTGAGATAAACCTCGTAAGTGCCTTTGATCGCAAGAATTATTTTTACCCGGACCTGCCGCAAGGTTACCAGATCAGCCAGCTCTACCATCCCATCGTGGGCGAAGGCGAAGTGATCGTGGATATGGAGCCCGGTATCGCGCGGCGGGTGCGGATCGAGCGGATTCACATCGAACAGGATGCAGGCAAATCGATCCATGACATGGACCCGGCGATGTCTTTCGTGGATCTGAACCGTACGGGCGTTGCGCTGATGGAGATTGTGAGCCGCCCAGATATACGCGGGCCCGAGGAAGCGGCGGCTTATGTTGTGAAGTTGCGCCAGATATTGCGATATCTGGGGACATGCGACGGGAACATGCAAAATGGCAACCTGCGGGCGGATGTGAACGTGTCGGTCTGCCGGCCTGGCCAGTACGAGAAGTACCAAGAAACACAGGATTTCAGTCACTTAGGCACGCGCTGCGAGATCAAGAACATGAACTCCATGCGGTTTATCCAGATGGCGATCGACTATGAGGCGCGGCGTCAGATCGGGATTCTGGAGTCCGGGGGCCAGATCGATCAGGAAACGCGGCTGTACGATCCGGATAAAAATGAAACAAGATCAATGCGTTCCAAGGAAGAGGCGCATGATTATCGGTATTTTCCGTGCCCGGATTTGCTCCCCTTGGAGATCGAACAGGCGTGGGTGGACGACATCAAGGCGTCCCTTCCCGAGCTGCCTGACGAGAAAAAAGCACGGTTTGTCAAAGACTTCGGGCTGTCCGAGTACGACGCGGACGTTTTGACGGCGGATACGGCGAATGCGGAGTATTTCGAAAAGGTTGTTGATGCGTGCGGTGACGGGAAACTGGCGGCGAACTGGGTCATTAACGAATTGTTCGGACGGCTCAAGAAAGAAGACCACGACATCACGGACAGCCCTGTATCGCCTGCGCAACTGGCTGGAATCATTGCGCTTATCAAGGCGGATGAAATCTCGGGCAAGATCGCGAAGGATCTGTTCGAGATCGTCTACACCGAAGGCGGCGATCCGGCAGAGATCGTCGAAGCGCGCGGGATGAAGCAGGTCACGGACACGGGTGCCATTGAAGCCGCCGTGGACGAGATCATCGCGGCGAACCCGGATCAGGTAGAAAAAGCCAAGCAAAACCCGAAACTTGCGGGCTGGTTCGTGGGTCAGGTGATGAAAGCCACGGGCGGCAAGGCGAACCCGAAAGCGGTGAACGAACTGGTCGCGAAGAAGCTGAATGGGTGATTTCGGCCCTTTTTTCGCTTGGGTGTTGCGGGGGTCATGCCCGACCTGCGCGGAAAGAGGCGATTGTACGGTTTGAGCGTACGAATCGTCCAGCTTAGATGGTGAAAACGGGGCTTTTGGCCCCGTTTTTGCGTTTTTGGCAGGTGTTGCGCGTGAATGGTACGGTTTGTACGGGGGAAGCGTACGTTTTGTACGGTTCAGTGCCGCTGCGCGACCATGGTCACGTACAAAGCGGTCGCAATTTGCGCAACGGTGTCTTTCTCGATCAAGCTTGCGCATCCCGCACCATATGCGAGGGCTAATCCTGCGTACGTGATCCGATGGCACCAGAGGGTGCAGAACAGGGTCTTCAAAATCGTCTTCAATTGGTTCAGCATTTTCGTCACTCCACGAAAGGTTGAACCGGGCCCGGTGTCAGCTACAGTGCCGACAGGAACAGGATCGCAGATGCCCACCGAAAAGCCCCGACGGAGCGTGTCGGGACATGTCGGTCATTGTGTGCGGTCGTAGGTGTTTGTGGGGAAACGGTGCTGAGTTTTGGGACGCGCTTTGGTGATTTGATCCGGGAGAAACGCGAAGATCGCGGGTGGTCTTTCGCAGAGATGGCATTGGCCGTTTACGGAGAGGACGGCAAAGGCGGTGAAAGCCGGAAAGCGGATATCCAGAAACTGGAAGCCGGAAAAAGTGCGAAACCGACCGCGCGGACACTGAAGAAGTTTCGTGACGCATCAATTGTTTCAAAGGAGGAAATCGACGCCTGCCGGACAGCGGAAGAAATCGAACTTGCGCGATATGCGGAGCATTTGTTCGAGGTCATCAAGGAAGCTGTGGCGCAAACCGAGGTGTCGGATGATCTGGCCCTGGAACTGACCGAACGCTACGCCGCCGGAAACCCCGAAGACTTCGAAGGTGCGGTACGTGGTTTGATGCGGGCCTTGGAGATTGCGGCCAAGCGCCCGACCACGGGCAATCTGGATGCCGATGTGAACGACATCATCGCCGAGGTGAAGCGGCTCAATGATGTAGGTCAGATGGAAGATGCGGCGCGCGCGTTGGACGAGGCGCTGGAAGCAGGGCTCGCCGAAGAAGAGCTCCGCAAGGCGGGAAATGATGCACTGATCCGCGAAGGGATCGATCAGGCGATCCTGATGCGGGATGTGGAGAAGGCGGCTGCGCTGTTGGTGCGGCAGGTGGAACGGGAGACGCCGAGTACAAAACGGCAGTTTCAAATGTTGCACGATGTTGCAGTAGAATGGACGACTACGGGACGGGACCGTGGTCTGGCGTTTGACTTGGAAGTCAGCATTGCATTGTCCCGGATGTTGATGGACCGCGCCAGCGATCGAGATGAACGCGGACAGGCTGCGAACCGAACTGGCAATGCGCTGTCTGCCCTCGGGGAGCGCGAAAGCGGGACCGCGCGGTTGGAGGAGGCGGTGGCGGCCTATCGCGCGGCGCTGGAGGAATACACGCGAGAGCGGGTGCCGCTGAACTGGGCCATGACGCAGAACAATCTAGGCAATGCGCTGTCAATCCTCGGGAAACGCGAAAGCGGGACGGCGCGGTTGGAGGAGGCTGTGACGGCCTATCGCGCGGCGCTGGAGGAACGGACGCGGGAGCGGGTGCCGCTGGACTGGGCCATGACGCAGAACAATCTGAGCAATGCGCTGCTCGCCCTCGGCGAGCGCGATAGCGGGACGGCGCGGTTGGAGGAGGCCGTGACGGCCTATCGCGCGGCGCTGGAGGAACGGACGCGGGAGCGGGTGCCGCTGGGCTGGGCCACGACGCAGAACAATCTGGGCAATGCGCTGCAATCCCTCGGAGAGCGCGAAAGCGGGACCACGCGGTTGGAGGAGGCGGTGGTGGCCTATCGCGCGGCGCTGGAGGAATACACGCGGGAGCGGGCGCCGCTGGAGTGGGCCGAGTCGCAGAACAATTTGGGTAACGTGCTGCAAATCCTCGGGGGACGCGAGAGCGGGACTGCGCGGTTGGAGGAAGCGGTGGCGGCCTATCGTGCGGCTTTGGAGGAATTCTCGCGTGAGCGGGTGCCGTTTCAGTGGGCGACGACGACGGAAAACCTTGGGTTGGCGTATGAGGCGTTCTTCGACAAGACGGGGGACCGGGCGCAGTTGGAAGAAGCGATTGCTTTGGTGCGGGCGGCGCGGGAGGTGTTTGAGGAGGCCGGAGCGTCGTTTTATATTGAGAAGTCGGATCGGATTTTGGCGGATTTGGAAGCGAAGCTTTGACGGTGCGGTGCGTGTGAACACGCACCCTACGGGGTTGGCTCCGCCTGTCGCGTCAGCGGCAGGCACGCGTCCGCCCGCCCCACGGCGGGCGCGTTCCGCACCCGCCCGGCCGGAGGCTTTGCACGCAAAGCCCAACCTTTTTGCAATGCGCGATCTCGTTCCAATATGCTGGCCTCGGCGCGCGGGCTTGGGTATGAGGGCCTCGGTTCAGGTGTGAGGCGGGCGGCATGTTCGAATACAAGGTGGTTCCGGCCCCGGTGAAGGGGCTCAAGGCCAAGGGGGTCAAAGGGGCGGAGGCGCGCTTTGCTTTGGCGGTGGAGCAGGCGATCAACGCGTTGGCGGCGGATGGCTGGGACTATGTGCGCACGGATGTGTTGCCCTCGGAAGAGCGGGTCGGCCTGACCGGGTCGGTGACGAACTGGCGCAACCTGATGGTGTTTCGGCGGGGTTTGGCGGTCGAGGCCGCTCCGGAGGCGGAGGTGGTGCTTGCGCGGATGGAGCCGGTGTTGACGGCGCCTGCGGTGGCGGCGGTGCCGGAGGGTGACGGGGTGGCAGAGGATCATCCGCAGTCCGACGCGCTTGCGAAGCAGGCGGATGACGCGGATTTCGAGGAAGGGCCGGAGGAGACGCGGCCGGCGTGAGTTTGGTGACGGAGTGACGCCCCGGTCTACGGTGTGGCGGGTTGGAACCCCTCCCTACGTGTCGAGGTCCATGCTGAGCGCGTGGATGGCGGCGGTCAGCTCGGGGCCGAGGGCCTTGTGCACCATGCGGTGGCGGTTGATGCGGGACTGACCCGCGAAGGCGTCTGAGCGGATCACGACGTGGAAATGGCTTTCGCCGCCCTCCTGGTAGCCGGCATGGCCGCGATGGCGTTCGCTGTCGTCGCGCACGGTGAGTTCGCGGGGCGCCAATGCGTCACGCAAGCGGGTCTCGATCTGTTCGGTTCGGGTCATTTTTTCGCCTCCAAGGGCTTACCTCCGGCGCGGTTTGGTCTACACTCACGCCTCCGAGTCGAAAAGGGCAGGTTATGAGCAAATCAGATCCATTCGGTTTCGATATGTCGATCAAGTCGGCCAAGAAGAAGAATCCGCGCGGACGGCGCGGGATGTCCGGCGCGTCCGAGACCTCGACCCGAATCTGCGACCACGAGGGCTGCGAGGAGGCGGGCAAGTTCCGCGCGCCGAAAGCGCCGGATGTTCTCGACGACTTCTACTGGTTCTGCCAGGAGCATGTGCGCGAGTACAACACCAAGTGGAACTTCTTCGACGGCAAGACCGAGGCCGAGATGAACGCGCAGGCGAGCTCGGACAAAGTGTGGGAGCGGCGCACGAAAGATTGGCGCGATCCCGAGGCCAAGGCCTGGGCGCGGCTGGGGATCGAGGACCCGCATCAGGTGCTGGGTGCCAATGCGACGCGGAACCCGGGCAAGAACGGGGCGTCCACGGGGCACACCAAGCGGCTGCCGCCGACCGAGCGGCGGGCGATCGAGATCCTCGAGGCGAAGGACACCTGGACGAAGGCGGAGGTGCGCAAGGCGTACAAATCGCTGATCAAGGTGCTGCACCCGGACATGAACGGCGGCGACCGGTCTCAGGAAGAGCAGCTGCAGGAGGTGGTCTGGGCCTGGGACCAGATCAAGGACAGTCGGAATTTTAAGTGAGGGGTTGGGTTTGTGCCGGGCTGAAGCCCGGCCTACGCTGACGCTGCACCGGACATGCGATCCATGCCTTTGGCTTGTTTTTGCGACGAATTCCAATTTGGTGCAAAACTAATGATATGTACGCCGACAAGGGCGGATTCCACGCTTTCTCTGCACCTGCGAACAAGTCTCGTCTTTCCGGAAAAAGCCGACATTCTGAAACGTTGTCGATGAATTTCTGATCGACCGAATGGGCCAAACGCGCTTTTGCTTCAGGCCACCGTTAGCTCAATGGGCGCTAACACCTGACATCCAAGACGCGGCGTATATTGAGAGTGCGTCATTGTTGGGAAGATAGATCCGTCGCTGATCTGTCGGCGGCGACCTCGATCCAGTGGACAACGCAAGAAGCGCCGCGCCTTCGCTCGTACCGGTGGCACTATCCGATGCCTCGACATTACAGTTCGTTGCTGTTGCGAGCATGGCGCAGAAACTAGGGTTCCCGGCGAATGGCCCCTCAATGATGACGGTGCCCTCGTGTCCCGTAAGCGACAAACATTCCGCTGTCATGAGAGCCAGATAGAATCCCGTCGCCACAGTGCGTTCAATGCTGCAAACGGGTGGTTCGGTGCCAACCCACTTTGCTCGGCGATTTTGAAACGGCCCGCTCTCTGGAATGATTGAGGGCAAGAGCATCAGACCGCTTCGCGCGACTCCGGTTAGGTCGTCCTCAGTATAGTCGACAGGAGCACCTTGAAGGATCGTGTCATATTCACGCCCCCCCATGAACCGCGCAGATGGGACGGGATCGCCCAAGGCATTGACGTTGATCAAAGTGTCGCGTGCAGGATCGAGGTTTGTTTGTTTGCCCCCAACACTCATTGCGATAACCCAAGTGCCCGTTGAGACCACGGAGAACGGCGCCTTTTGCCGAAAGACGTACGGCAACAGCGACGCATTCGAGTCGTGAATGCCGCAGTAGACCGGCGTTGAGGGATCAAGGCCGGCCCGGTCGGCGATATCGGGAAGAAGTGTTCCGAGGATCTCCGAGCATTTGCGAGGGGTCCCGATCTTATCGGCAATGCCTAAGCTATGGACCAAATTTGAAAAGGAGTTCGTGTGCGGATTCCAAAGGTCGGTATGACAGCCGAGTGAGCTTACGTCGCAGGCATAAGCACCCGTCAGCCTGTAGGCCCAGTATTGCGGATATGTGACGATGGCGACTGTTTGGCGCCGCAAGTCGGGGTCTTCGGTGAATTGCCAATGAAGCTGGGCGCCGAGGTTGAGGCCCATGGGCAAGCGCGGTGCACCTGTTTCTTCAAACGGCGGTCTGATGGAGTCATAGGCGGCGGCAGTGGCATCAGGCCCATTGTGTTCGTAGTCAAGGATAGGTGCTACGAGATCACCATCGGGACCGATCAATGCAGCGCAGGCGCCGTGGGTCGTGATCGAGATCGCGTCGATGATGTGGCTTTGGTGAAAACTGGCCATCGCATCCAGCAGGAAATTCCAGATGCCATCGACATCGAAATGGGGCCAGGGCGGCCCGGCCAGAACCGTGTTGGGGCGTTTGACGACCGCCAACTCCTTCAGCGTAGACAAGTCCACCAGTGCGAGCTTGGCGTTTGTCTTGCCGATGTCGATGACGGCCACATGGGTCATAGCATGTGAAACATGGACGTCAGTGGCACGGCAACGGGTTCATTGTCGGGCTTGGTGTCCATGATGTCGGCCATATGGGCCCACCACTTTTGCATGATCTCGTGATCAGGCAGCGCGCCCATAGTGTGTTCGTCTTTGCGCCAAAGCACCCCGAACAGGATGTTGGTGTCCTCGTCCAGATGGATTGAATAATCCGAGACGCCAGCGTCTTTCAGCAGCGTCACAAGCTCTGGCCAGATCTCATCGTGGCGTTTCTTGTATTCATCCCGACACCCCGGCGTCAGATGCATCTTGAAGGCGTACTTTTCCATCAGCGGGTCCTCCACATCGTCCATAGGCGTGGCAGTGCGATAACGCCGATGAGCAATGCGCCAATCACGATGGACATTACGATGCCGGGTACGTTGAGCAACCCAAGACCGAAGGTAACGAGGCCCATGACGAAGGCCGCGATGACTACGCCGGGGATCGAGCCTGATCCGCCGAGGATGTTGACGCCTCCGAGGACAACCATCGTGACAATCTCCAACTCCCACCCCGTAGCGATGGACGGGCGGGTGGATCCCAGGCGCGAGGTCAGGCAGATCGCCGCGATGCCGGACATCAAGCCAGTCAGCAGAAACAGGATGAATTTCACCCGCCCCACGCGGATACCGGAAAACAGCGCGCCGGTGGGGTTGTTGCCGATCGCATAGACCGCACGACCAAAGTTGGTCATGTGCAGGACCACGCCGTAGATCACGGCAATGATGGCGAACAGCACGAATTCAAACGAGATCACCCACCAGACGTAGCCCTGTCCGAAGAAGGCAAATTCAGGCGGGTAACCGCGATAGGCCTGATCCCCGAGGATGATGAAACTGATCCCGCGAAACAGGGACATGGTGCCGATGGTCACAACAATGGACGGCAGGCCAAGACCAGTGACAAGGATGCCGTTGAAAGCACCACACACCAGCCCCGTGGCCAGCCCGATCAGAACCAGCCCTTCGGTGCCCACGCCCATTTGCACGGCGGCCCCCATTGCGGTGGAGGCCAGCGCGATGATCGACGCCACTGACAAATCGATCTCGCCCGAGATGATCAGCAGCGCCATGGCGAAGGCGATCATCGCTTTTTCGGTGAAATTGAACGTCGCGTCGCTGAGGTTCCATGCGTTCAGGAAGTAGGGCGAGGCGAAGGAATTGGCCACAAAGATGCCAATCGCCACCAGCATCAGAAGGCTTTCCCAGCTCTTGACTTTGCGCTCCAGCGGGGATTGCAGGCGGTCGGGGATGCTGCGCGTGTTCATGTGGCGTGCTCCGCTTTTTTCAGGATAATGCGACCCGGCGATCGGTTGGCCTGTGCGTTTAGGACGACCGCAATGATGATCGCGCCGCCAGAGATCGCCATTTGGGAGAAGGGTGAGATATTCACGACCGGAAGGGCGTTGGCGATGATGCCCAGAAACAGCGCGCCGAGCAGCGCCCCGAAAACGGTGCCGATGCCACCCATGATCGACACACCGCCGATGACGCAGGCTGCCACAACGGTCAGCTCAAACCCGCCTGCAACGTCGACATAGGCCACGGCAAAGCGGGACACCCAAAGGTAGCCCGTCAGCCCAGCGATGGCGCCCGAGATGGTGAAGGCCCAGAACTGTGTCTTGCCCACGTTGATGCCAGCATAGGTCGCCGCATGGGGGTTGCCGCCTGCCGCATAAAATGCGCGACCCAGCGATGTGCGGGTCATGACTATGGTGAACAGGATAACAGCAGCAATAGCGATCCAGCTGAGGATCGGCAGGCCCAGTAGGTCCGTGCGGGGGACGGATTTGAAGCTGTCCGACATCTCGTGGCTGTTGACCCATTTGCCTTCGGTCAGAAGGAAGATGATGCCGCGAAAGATCGTCATGGTGCCCAGCGTCACCACGATCGGTGGGATTGCCAGTTTCCAAACCAGAATGCCGTTGAACATTCCCAGCAGGGTTCCAAAGCCGATGGCGATGAGCACAATAAAGATCACCGGCAGGCCGGGGACGGCGATGTTGATCAGGGATACGACCATACCTGTTAGTGCCAGATTGGCCGCGACGGACAGATCAATGCATTTTGTCAGGATTACGATCATCTGACCAATGGCCAAGAGGATCAGTGGTGAGGTGTCGTTGAACACTGCCAAAAGGTTTGACGGGACCACGAAAGCGGGAAACCGCCATGCGATGATGGCCAAAAGGATCGCAATCGCGACCATCAATAGCGCTTCGCGAGATGCGAGGAGTTTGGTCATGCGGTGGCCTCCGTAATGCCTGCGGCGTGGCTGACCAGCACTTCAGGGCTAATGTCTTGGCGGTCGAGCTCAGCGGCGATCCGCCCCTCGCGCATGATGATCACACGGTCCGACATTCCGACGATTTCGGGGATTTCTGAGCTTACCATGATGACCGCCAGCCCTTGGGCGGCCAGTTCTGCCATGAACTCATGCACGGCGGCTTTGGACCCGATATCAATGCCTTTGGTGGGCTCATCGAGGATGATGACCTTAGGTTCGGTCGCGAGCCATTTGGCGATGACAACCTTCTGTTGGTTGCCGCCCGACAGGCTGCCTACATGGGTGTCCAAAGACGCGGCGCGCAGGTCCAGCCGTTCCGTGTATTCACGCGCCAGTTTGAATTCTTCGGCCAATTTCAGAAAGCCCTTGCGGGAGGTCTGTTTCAAGGACGGCAGGGTCACGTTCTGAAAAATGGGCAGATCAACGATCGCGCCTTGTTTGCCGCGGTCCTCTGGGACGTAGACGATGCCATGGGACACCGCATCGGCGGGGGAGCGGATGGTCGTCTCAGCCCCATCAATATGCACTGTTCCGGCGGTGGGTTTAGTGGTGCCAAACAGCGCCTGCATGAATTCCGAGCGGCCCGCGCCTACGAGGCCATAAAAGCCAAGGATTTCGCCTCGTCTGAGGGTGAAGCCGATGTCGGCAAATTCGGTCGGGTGGTCGTAGCCTTCGACGGTCAGGACCTCTTCGCCCAGTTTACGGTCGCGTTCGGGGAAGATCTGGCTCACGTCGCGGCCGACCATCATCTTGACCAGCTCGGCCTCGCTCACATCGGCAATGGCGCCGTCGCCGACCATCTGGCCATCGCGGAAGACCGTGTAATTGTCGGCGATGCGGAAAATCTCGTCGAATTTGTGGCTGATGAACAGGATTGCTTTGCCCTGCGCCTTTAGACCATCGACCAACTCATACAGCTCTTCGATCTCAGCGTGGCTGAGGGCGGCAGTTGGTTCGTCCATGATGACCACCCGCGCGTCCACGGACAGGGCGCGGGAAATGGCGACAAGGTGTTTGTTGGCGGTGCCAAGCTCCTTGAGGATCGTGCCTGGGTCGATCTTTGCGCCTAGCCCGTCCAGAATTTCTTGTGCGCCCTTGTGCATGGCGCGGATGTCGATCAGGCCAAAGCGGCCCTTGGGTGCGTGACCCAGAAAGATGTTTTCGGCAACGCTGAGTTCGTCAAACAACACGGTTTCCTGATGGATCGCGGTGACGCCTGCGTTTTCAGCGGATTGCGGTGTCGGGAATTGTACGGCCGCGCCGTCGACCCGGATTTCGCCGCCGTCGGGCTGGTAGATACCTGTCAGGGTTTTTACGACCGTTGACTTGCCTGCGCCGTTTTCGCCCACAAGGGCTGTGACTTTGCCCGGATAGAGGTCAATGGACACCTCAGAAAGCGCTCGCACCCCGGGGAAGGTCTTGGTCACCTTTTTTAGGGACAGAACGGGGGCGTCAGATGGGGACACGGTGGGCCTCATGTGCAAGTCAGGAATTTGGAAATGGGGAGAGGGCGGGTCTGGCGCAGGCAAGCCGCGCCAGACCTGGTGACATCAGAAGATGTCTTTGAACTGGTCGATGTTGGAGCTGTCATAGGTGAACGGATCGGCCATAGCGGCGCTGCCCGTTTCATCCAACGTGATAGACCCCATTCGTCCCATCGGAATTTCGCCGCTGGGGTCGGTGCCGGTGGCCAATGCATGAGCGATCATCGTGGCCGAGTAGCCTAGATCGATCGGGTTCCAGATGGCAAAGCTCTCGGTTGCGCCGCTTTCCACGCAACCCGCCATCTCGGACGGAAGGCCGAGGCCCGTGACGTTGATCTCACCGATCTTGCCCGCGTCAGACACCGCCTGACAGGCTGCAAGGATACCCACGGTCGTTGGCGCGATGATCGCCTTCAGATCAGGGTAGGTTTGCATCAGGCCCTGCGCTTCGCGGTATGACTTGTCCGACAGGTCGTCGCCATAGACCGTAGCGACCAATTCGATGCCCGGATAGTTCGGCAGCACTTCTTCGGCGGCCGCGATCCAGGCGTTCTGGTTGGTGGAGGTCGTCGTGGCTGACAGGATCGCCACCTGACCGCCATCGGGCATGTGATCCGCAGCCAGCTTGATGATGGTGTTGCCAATCAGAGGCGTTGAAGATGGGTTCAGATGCATCATCCGGCCTTCTTCGGCCACACCGGAATCCCAGCTGATAACGGTGATGCCGCGGTCCATCGCTCGCTTAAGTGCTGGAACGACGGCGTCTGGGTCATTGGCGGAAATCGCAATGGCATCAACGCCTTGTGCGATCAGGCTGTTGATCACCTCGATCTGGCCTTCGGCGGTGGTGTCTGTGGGACCGGTGTAAATGATCTCGACATTTCCGAGCTCTGCAGCGGCCTCTTCGGCGCCTTCTGCTGCGGCCTCAAAGAAGCCGATGCCAAGGGCTTTGACCACAATTGCGATGCGCATGTCATCCTGCGCCATGGCCGTTGTGCCCATCATGCTCGCAGCCATGCTGAGGCCTGCGACAAGTGAAGTGAAAGTACGACGTTTCATATTGGATCCTCCCTGAAAGAACGTCTGGTCATTAAGCGGTTAAGAGGCCGCCTCATCCTCGGCCTGCCCGACGCCGGCATCGGCGACGATCAGGGTAACTTCTGCGGCTTCCAGCATGCTGGCGGCCTTGTCGGATATGCCATCGTCGGTGATGACCGTGTCGATCCGTGACAACGGGCACAGCACAAGGCTGGAACGTTGTTCGAATTTTGAACTGTCCACTAGGACCACCAGTTCATCCGCTTGGCCGATTAACTTCTGTTCGGCCTGGATGAGCAGTGGGTCAGCCTCCATCAAACCCAGCGGCCCAATGCCTTGCGCGCCCATGAACATGCGGCGGGCGTAGAAGTTGCGCGTCACGTCGTTGTCGAAGGGCGACAGGATGATGTTCTGTTCGCGGTAGATCGCACCGCCTGACAGCATAATCGTGTTCTTGGAATGCTTCAGCAGGTGTTCTGCGATGGGAAAACTGTTGGTGAAGACCTGACAGCGGCGGGACGCCAGCGGGTGCACCATTTGAAACGTCGTGGTGCCGCCGTTGATGATGATTGGGTCACCATCTTCGCACAGATCCACGGCGGCGCGGGCAATCGCGCGCTTTTCGGGGCTGTGAAGCGTTTCGTTGACAGCGAAAGGCCGTCCTGCAAGGCCGACGAACTGCGGTGGCGTGATGGCTTCGGCGCCACCACGAACGCGGCGCAGCTTCTTTTGCATGTGAAGGCTGGCGATATCGCGGCGGATCGTGGCCTCTGACGCGCCGGTCAGTCCGCACAAGTCTCCGACTGTCACTACGGGACGGTCCTGCACGGCAGATAGAATTATTCTGTGGCGTTCAGTCTCGTGCATTTCGTCCTCCCGCCTTCAACGTTGTTCAGATTCGCAGCACCTGTCAATCATTTTCAATCACAAACAATCATTCTGCGCCGTAGCATGATTGAAATTGATTGTTTATGATTGACAACATGCAGTTGTATACGCAGCCTACCGGCATGTTCAGAGGGTGCCGCCGTGCCCCTGCAGGGAGGAAAGAATGTTGAAAACCGCTGAAAAGCAGCTGCTTGAAAACCGTTGGTCCGACGCTGATGCGGCGGGAATGAGCGAATCGGAACTGCTGCTCTACCGCTCCAACATCCTCGGTTCGGACAAGCGGGTGACCAATTACGGCGGCGGAAATACATCGGCCAAAGTGATGGAAACGGACCCTTTGACCGGCGATCAGGTTGAGGTTCTTTGGGTCAAAGGATCGGGCGGTGACATCGGATCCATCAAGATGGACGGCTTTTCGACGCTTTACATGGATAAGCTGCGCGCGCTGAAAGACCTGTATCGCGGGGTCGAGTTCGAGGACGAAATGGTAGCGTACCTGCCCCATTGCACGTTCAACCTGAACCCGCGCGCGGCCTCCATCGACACCCCCTTGCACGCCTATGTGCCACGCACCCATGTGGATCACGTCCATGCGGATGCGATCATCGCAATTGCCGCCTCGGCCAACTCTGAAGAGCTGACAAAACGCGTATTCGGCGACCGGATCGGCTGGCTGCCTTGGAAACGGCCGGGCTATGAATTGGGTCTTTGGCTTGAGAAATTCTGCCTTGAGAACCCCGATGCCGACGGCGTGGTTTTGGCCAGCCACGGCTTGTTCACATGGGGTGACACGGCCAAGGAATGCTATGACACCACCATTGATGTGATCAACGTGGCGACTGAATGGCTGGCCGCCGAAAGCGAGGGTAAACCGGCCTTCGGTGGTGCAAAGCACGAAAGCCTGCACGCCGCCGCCCGCCGTGCGATCGCCGCCCGTCTGATGCCCACGATCCGTGGATTCGTCAGCGGCAACCAGCACATGGTTGGCCATTTCAACGACAGCGATGCGGTGCTGGAATTTGTGAATTCTCAGGACATGGAACCGCTTGCGGCGCTCGGCACCTCTTGCCCGGACCATTTCCTGCGCACGAAAATCCGCCCTCTCGCTGTCGATTTTGATCCCGCAAAGAACAACATCGATGAGGTGCTCGAAGGTCTTCCCAAGCAGATCGCGGATTACCGCGACGACTACGCCGCCTATTACGAACGCTGCAAACACGACGACAGTCCCGCCCTGCGTGATCCCAATGCGGTGGTCTATCTGGTGCCCGGCGTGGGCATGATCACCTTTGCAAAAGACAAGGCAACGGCGAGGATCAGTGGCGAATTCTATGTCAACGCGATCAACGTGATGCGCGGCGCGTCAGCGGTCAGCGAGTATTGCGGCCTGCCCGAACAGGAAGCCTTCGATATCGAATACTGGCTTCTCGAAGAGGCCAAGCTGCAGCGTATGCCCAAGCCCAAGGCGCTTGCGGGCCGTGTGGCACTTGTCACAGGCGGTGCAGGGGGCATCGGGTCTGCCACCGCAGAACGCTACCTGCGGGAAGGGGCCTGCGTGATGCTGGCCGACATCAACGACGAAGCTCTGGCCTCAACGTTGGATAGTCTCACTTCGCGGTTTGGTTCGGATGTGGTCCGGCAGGTCAACATGAACGTGACAGATGAGAACGCCGTCGCCGCCGCCTACGAGGACCTCGCCGTTGAATTTGGCGGCGTTGATATTCTCGTCTCCAACGCGGGTATCGCATCCTCGGCACCGGTCGAGGACACCACGCTTGAGCTATGGAACAAGAACATGGACATCCTCAGCACGGGGTACTTCCTGGTCAGTCGCGAGGCTTTCAAGGTCATGCGGGTGCAGGACCTGGGCGGTTCGATCATTTTCGTCGCGTCCAAAAACGGCCTTGCGGCATCGCCCAATGCGTCGGCCTATTGCACGGCCAAAGCTTCAGAAATCCATCTGGCCCGTTGTCTGGCGCTCGAAGGTGCAGAGGCGGGCATTCGCGTCAATGTTGTGAACCCCGACGCCGTGCTGCGCGGGTCCAAGATCTGGGAAGGCGACTGGCTGGAACAGCGCGCGGGCACCTATGGCACCGACAAGGACGGGCTGGAGGAAATGTATCGCCAACGGTCAATGCTTAAACGATCGGTTCTGCCCGAAGATATCGCCGAGGCTGCCTATTTCTTTGCCGCAGACACTTCCTCCAAGTCCACTGGCAACATCATCAACGTGGACGCTGGCAACGTTCAGGCGTTCACACGGTAAGAGGCGAATATGAGCTATGACAGCGCAAAAGCACAGTTTGCAGACTGGGGCATCGACACCGAAGCCGCGATTGAACGCCTGAAAACCATCCCGATTTCTATGCATTGCTGGCAAGGCGATGACGTGGTCGGGTTTGAACAAAAAACAGGATCGTCTGGTGGCGGCATTCAGGCGACTGGGAACCATCCCGGTCGCGCCCGCACGCCGGATGAGCTGCGGGCCGATCTAGAATTCGCCTACTCCATGGTCCCCGGGTCGCACCGACTGAACCTGCATGCGATGTATCTAGACACGGAAAAGATCCCCGACCGAGATGAGATCGAGTACAAACATTTCGCGCCGTGGGTGGACTGGGCCAAGGATCAGGGTCTCGGACTTGATTTCAACCCAACGTTCTTTGCCCATGACAAGGCGGACGATAATCTTACCCTGTCACACCCCGACCAAGGCATCCGCGATTTCTGGATCGAACATGGGCGCCGGACCCGCGAGATTGCAGCACAAATCGGGTCAGAGCTTGGCTCCACCTGCGTCAACAACATTTGGGTGCCAGACGGGTACAAAGACACGCCTGTTGACCGCATGGCAGCCCGTCGCCGGTTGGAGACGTCTATCGACCAGATGATCGCCGCGCGCTACGATGGCGCGCACATGCGTGATGCTGTGGAAAGCAAACTCTTCGGTATCGGGGTAGAGGCCTGCACCGTCGGTAGCCACGAATTCTACATGGGCTATGCCATGAAGAACGATACGGTGCTTTGCCTAGATATGGGCCATTTCCATCCCACGGAAAACGTGGCCGACAAGCTAAGTGCGGCATCACTTTTTGTGGATGAAATCCTGTTGCACGTCTCTCGTCCGATGCGGTGGGACAGCGACCATGTGATCCTTCAAAGCGATGATGTGCTGCAGATTGCGCAGGAACTTGTGGCCTCTGATCTGCTGGATCGGACCTATATCGGACTTGATTTCTTTGACGCCACCATCAGCCGGACAGCGGCCTGGGTGATTGGCACGCGGAACATGCAAAAGGCGCTGTTGCGCGCCTTGCTGATGCCGCTTGACCGTCTTCGGTCTGCAGAAGATGCGTTGGATTTCACACAGCGTTTGGTCGTGACCGAACAACTCAAAGACTTGCCATTTGGGCGCGTTTGGGATGAGTTTTGCACGCGAATGAATTGTCCATCAGGTCTGCAACTGGTCGATCAACTTGAGCATTATCAAATGACTGTTTCAGGGCGCTGACGGATCGATCAAGCTTTGGCAATGTGTCGCCGCAACCACTGTTGATTAGTGCTTATCAATGGACGCTTTCGAATACTCGTTTCTTGGATGAATGACCGCAAAGTGGGCTGCGGTCGCAGCATTCTGCGGTTTAAGTTAACGGCAGCTAAGGGCCGCTTGGGCCCTGCAGCGAGCTTTGTGGTGGCTTGATGCAGCGCTGCCTCCGAGGTCCGCTCGGAGTCCAAACTACGCCAATGCTGTCGGGCGGCGAAAGGTGGCTTCGAAGTGACGAAATGGATAAATCCGGCTAAACGAAGTTATGCGCTTGGCTTTTGTTGGTACATCACACGTTCATACGCCCGATTATCTTGCGGTGACGCGCTCAATGCCTTGGCTCAAAGTTGTGGGAATTGCCGAGCCAGACCCTGACACGATCGGGTTGATCTATGACTTACCTCCTTTGTTTGATCGGCAAGAGGACCTCCCAGATCATGATGTGGCGGTCGTTCTCACAGACGCAGACAGCCACGATCGAGTATGCGCAGGGTTAACCGCCCCAGCCGTTTTCATTGAAAAACCGCTGGCCGTCTCTCATAACAGAGCGCAGCACATTTCGCGCTTGTTGACCCAAAGAGGAATCGACACCGAGACAGGCTTCTTTCTTCGTCACTCGGCTGCGTTCAATGCACTTTGCGGAGCCTGCAATAATGCCCAGATGGGGACAGCCCGGTTTGCGCGGTTTTCTTTTTCACATCCGGGTTTCTTGGACGGATGGCTGCAAAAATGGCCTGCCCATATCTCGAGAACCCGCATGGGAGGAGGTGCTTTCGCTGACTTGGCCATCCATCTGGTTGACGCCGCAACCTGCATCTTCGGTCCTTTGACCGCTGGGTCCTGTCAACTCGACACAAGCGCATCCACCAGACTGGGTTTCGATACTTCTTTCGATACACAGGGTCAGGCCACGCTCACTTCGCACGAAGGTTGTCTTATTCATGTCTGGGCAAGTGCCGAAGCCCCAAGCGTCAACCTTAGAATTGAGGTTTTCTGGGAAGGCGGGGAGGTCCTGCTGAATGATGGGTGTGTCACGCGAAAGTATCGCGCTGCTAATCCCGAAGTCGTCCACGATGGCGAGATGCCAACGCCAGCCGACGGATTTCGAGCGGCACTAGAAGGCTTCCGTAATCGTAGTGAGCGGATCACCAATGTTGAAGAGGCCGTTTCCGCCAACGCCTTGATGGAGGCGTTACTCAAGACGGCGTCGAAGCTTTCATAGCGAAAGCTGACCACTGCGTAGTTGCTGCGAATTCGCGCTTCGTGCCGCTCATGATCCGCCGGGGCGCGTCTTTCTCCGGGAAAGGAGCGACAATCCGGGTGATCCGGCATAGGCCCAGATGCCGACCGCCACGCAGATCACACCGACTGCTGTCAGCCAGGAGAGCGGTTCGCCGAGCAGCACGTAACCCCCCAGAGCGGTCAGGGCGGGAACGACCGCGCCGCTGACGGCTGCGACGCTTGCCCCGAGATGGCGGATGGCTACGCCATAGGCGGCAAGACCGATGAGCCCCGCGAGAATGCCCTGTGCGGCGACCTGCAAGGCAATGTCCGGAAGCGGCGCGTCGAGCAGAGCCGCGCTCGGCGACACAATCCATATCGGCAGAACCAGAATGGACGACCAGAAACAGATCAAGGCGGCTCCGTGCCAAGGGTCCAACCCGCTTTTGCGATAGGCCACTGTGTAGATCGCCCAAAACACCCCGGCCGAGATGAACAATGCATCGCCGAGAAGGACGTTCGGCCCGCCGACGGTTCCGAACAGCGTCGTTCCAACCACGCAAGCAACTCCGAGAACGATGATGCCAAGGCCGACAACGCGTCCCCGTCCAAAACGTTCTCCGAGGAACACCTTGCTCAGGAGGGTCACGAAGATCGGCATCGAACCGGGCAGAAGCGCGCCCATGTGGCTTGCCGGTGCGAATTGCGCACCGACCATGCCCAGAAGACCGAAGGGCAGACCGCCGCCTATGACGATCAGCGCAAGTATCCATAAGGGCTGATCTTTGGCCAAAAAGCCGTCTCGCATCAGAATTGGAAACAGGGCAAGTGCGGGGATCGCGTAGCGCAGGAGCGCGAGGTCGATTGGCGTCAGAGTCGTCGTGACGCCGAAGCGTGTCGCCAGCTGCCAGCCCGCGCCCACCGTCACCGTGATGAGCCAGGCAAGAAGTCCTGCCCGCCGGTCGGGGCGAACATCAGGCTGCATGATAACCGCCTCCCACATCTTTAAACGGGATCAGCGCGTCGTTCTGCCAGACGGTCAAAGCCCCCAGCCGGTCGCGTCCGTGTGGTTCCGTCCAGTCGATGCCCGGCAATTCCGGCACGATCCCGTGCGGGTTGTTGTCCGTGTCGTTCTGGAAATAGCCCGTTAGGTTCGCTTCAAAATCGAACGTGTCAGCGATGCCTGGCCACGAGTAGACATCCCGCGCATAGGCCCACAGTGCCGGATACTCGACCAGCCTCCGCCGTGTGCATCGAAAGAGCGGTGCATAGACCGCATCGAACCTGACGAGTGTTGCGAACAGGAACAGATCGGACTCGGTGACCTGTTGGCCGAAAAGACAACGACGCTTGGCCAGATGCGACTCGAGCCAATCGAGTGTTGCGAACACGTCACGGGTGGCCTCCAAGTAGGCACTCTGAGCCGTGGCGAACCCGGCGCGGTAGACCGCGTTGGCAAGTCCCTCGTAGACGCCAGTGTTCAGGGCATCGATCTCGTCAGCCAGCATGTCAGGCGCAAGTCGCCACCTGTTCCCGATCTGATCGAGCGCCCGCGCGATGCCCGCCGATGAATTTGACAGAATTCTGCGCGTGCTCGTGTCCCAAAGCACCGGCACTGTTGCGCGCCCCGTGTAAGTCGGATCGGTGGCGGTGTAGAGTTGGTGGACATGCCGGATGGGGTCCGCGCCAGGATCGAGTTCCGGAAAACCGGTCAGCGCGTAGCCTTCCACTCTGGGGCCACCGGCCAGAGCGACAGAGATTTTTTCTAGATCCTTGAGCGCCCGGACCAGAGTTGTGCGATGGGACCAAGGGCAACTCTGAGAGGCGACAAGAACAATATTGGTTTTGTTTTGCAGACATGCAGCGATCTCTCCGGCGGAAAGCGTCGGCAGTTCGGATGTCTCGCGCTTGAACGCGCCATCCTGCATGTATCGGTTGGTGCTATCACACCAAACTCCGTCGATCAGCATTCCCATGGGCCATCCTTTCTAAGCAGCACAGTAGCGAGACCGGCATATTCCGTCTGTTCACAAGCACACCAGTTTCGGTCTACTAAAGGCACCATGCGTGACTTGCCTCTCACCCTCCTGCGCGCCCTGGCGGCCGTTTATGAAACCGGCGGGATACGCCCCGCCGGGCGTCTTCTCGGGATTCAGCACTCCGCAGTCAGCCGTGCGTTGCGTGATCTGGAGGCGTGGCTTGAGGTGCCGCTGTTCGAGAAGCGTGACGGGCAAAGGGCCCTTGTCTTCTCCGCCGACGGTGCGGCGCTCGGCAAAGCCGCGCTGTCCGCAATGAGAGACCTTGAGACCGCCGTTCTGAACACACGCGAAGGTTCGAGCGCGAATTCTGTTACCATCGCGACGACGCCCTCGTTCGCGATGCGATGGCTTCTCTCGCGACTTCCACGGTTGACCGATACCCACCCGAAAATCGAGGTGTCGATCCTTGTCGATCAGGCCCGCAAGAGCCCAATGGCAACGGGTGCCGATCTGAACATCCGAATGGGTGCACAACCTTCGCTGGACGTCGACCCCATTCCGTTGATGGATGAACGGGTGTTTCCGGTCATGGCTCCAGGTCTCTGGGAGAAACTGGGAAGGCCATCGAAAATTGACGAACTGCTGAATCTGCCATTGCTGCACGACCGCGACCCGTCAACGTCCTGGGGAACGTGGCGGAGGCAATTCGGCCCGGAGCGACTGGACGTTCGAAAGGGTCCGCGTTTGACGTCTTCCGATTTGATCCTGCGAGCTGCTGAACAGGGCCAGGGCGTGGCTCTTGCACGAGGTCGCTTGGCCGAGGAAAGCCTTGCCAATACTTCGCTTCTTCGACCGTTCGGGGACGTCGAACTCGATTTGGGCGACAACTATTGGATTATTGCAAATCCTGAAACTGGCCGGAGACGAGTGGTGCAAACTGTGATCGCTTGGTTGTTGTCGGAAGCGCAGATGGGTTCAGAAGAAGTGGCCATTGCCGTTTCACATGAAGAGAAAGACCAAAAAGCGTAAGCCGACATTCGTCCAACCGCAGATTTGTCCCACAATCCTTCAGTTCGAGCAGGCAACGATTTCTGCAATGCGGCGAAAGTCTGGTATGGCGGGCCGCACCGCAGCATCGTCGGTGGCCGCTGGATGACCGGTATGGGCCGTTGAGCTATAAGGCCGCAAGAACCGCAGCGACAGACTGCCTTGTGTCTTCGGTGCCACCGAGATCGGCAGTGCGCGTCTCGTTCTGTGCCAAGGTGGTGGCCATAGCATTGATCACGGCCTCAGCGGCTTGGGTTTCGCCTAGGTGCTCCAGCATCATAGCGCCGGCCCAAATCGCAGCCGCCGGATTGGCGATGCCTTTGCCGGCAATATCCGGTGCGGAGCCATGCACGGGTTCGAACATGGACGGTGTCTTTCTTGCAGGGTTAAGGTTTGCCGACGGCGCAATCCCGATTGACCCGGCAACGGCTGGACCCAGGTCCGACAGGATGTCTCCGAACAGGTTTGACGCGACAACCACGTCGAACCAGTCCGGGTGCAGAACAAAATGCGCCGCAAGGATATCAATGTGATAGGCGGCCGTTTCGACCCCGGCGTGACGCGCCGTCGCCGCTTTGAACCGCTCGTCCCAGAAGGGCATTGTGTGGACGATCCCATTTGATTTGGTGGCCGACGTGACATGCTTTCGCCGGCGCTTGGCAAGATCAAATGCCACCTCCATGATCCGATCGGTCCCGTGGCGGGTGAACATAGCAACTTGATTGGCAGCTTCCTGCGGCGTGCCCTCGTAGAGCCGTCCACCGATCTTGGAATACTCTCCTTCGACATTTTCGCGCACAACGACGAAGTCGATATCCTCTGGCTTCCGGTCAGCCAGCGGGCACTTGACCCCTTCAAAAAGCTTCACCGGACGCACATTGGCATAGAGGTCCAGTTCGCGCCTCAATGGTATAAGCAAACCCCAAAGGGAAACGTGGTCTGGAACCGTTGGCCAGCCGACGGCACCCAAGTAGATAGCATCATATTCCCGGACCAGGTCTATACCGTCCTCCGGCATCATCTGCCCGGTGTTCTGGAAACGATCACAGGACCAGTCGAACTCGGTCCAGTTCAACGAGAAGCCAAACTTTCGCGCGGCGGCCTCCAACACCTCCTGTCCTGCCTCAATGACCTCGTGGCCGATCCCGTCGCCGGGGATTGTCGCAATGCGGTGACGTCGATGGTTCAAGGTGCCGATCCTTCAAGGAAGAATGATTTGAGTTCTGACTGAACATGCTCCGGGCATTCTTCAGCGAGGTAGTGTCCTCCAGGCAAACTACGTCCACGCACATTTGTGGCGCGTTTGCGCCACAGGGCCACGCAGTTGAAATACCGCTCGATCACTCCATGCGCCCCCCAGAGCGCGAGCACTGGCATGTCCAGTTTGCGGTCGTCGTCCGCATTGTCATGTTCGATATCGATGCTTGCCGCAGCTCGGTAATCCTCACACATCGCATGAACGGTCGAAGGCGTGTGAATGGCAGCGAGATAGGCTTCCCAAGCATCGTCCGTGAAAGGTTCAAGACCTGCAGACCCATGTCCACATTTATATGTAAGGAAGGCTTCCGGATCTGCGCCAATCATCCGTTCCGGCAAAGGGGCCGGCAAGGTCAGCCAGAACCAATGCCAATACGCATGCGCGAATCCCTCCGTCGTATTGCGATACATTTCGCGCGTCGGTGCAATGTCCAACACCGCGAGCTTCAGCACCCGCTCGCTATGGTCAGCTGCAAGGCGATGAGCGACGCGTCCGCCGCGGTCATGACCGCACAGCAAAAACCTGTCGTGCCCCAGCTCGGACATGACCTGTACCATGTCCGCAGCCATTTCCCGCTTGGAATACGGAGCATGATTGGCATCTGTTTTTGGTTTCGAGGAGGCGCCGTAACCACGCAGGTCCGCCGCGATCACTGTAAAGTCTTGTGCCAGGACAGGCGCCACCTTGTGCCACATTACATGGGTTTGTGGGTACCCATGCAACAACAGAAGGGGAGGACCTGAACCGCCAGTGACGCCGGCGATTTCGGCACCCACCGTGGCGATCCGGAATTTTCGGAAGTCTTCAAACATACTGATATCAGCAGCATGAGGCCGAACAAAGTCCAGACGTAAATATTAAGTGTAATCTCTTATCAATGAGACATCCTCAGGCAAACAAGCCAAGAATTGGTCCACTGCGGTCAGTGTTTCGCCCTTCCGCCATGCCACATGGACATCCACCATTGGGCCGCCACCTTCGAGGGGGCGGTAGACGATGTCGCGCCGTTGGAACTGGCTGACCCAATGAGGAACAAGTGACACTCCCAAACCGGCTGCGACCATGGCAATGATCATGTGTCGTTCGTTTGCCTCCTGAAGAATGCGAGGGGTTAGGCCTGCAACCTCAAAGTGATTCTGAATAACATCAAACAAGATTGGCCTGTGCGAGCGGGCTGGAATGACGAGCGGCTCAGAGGCCACCACTTCTAGTGGCACTTCTTTTCCGCCTGCGGCGGGATGGTCGGCAGGCAGAGCAACAATCACCGGTTCGCTAAACACGAACTTGTGGTCCAAGAAGTCTTCTTTTGGTGGAACGCGGACAAAGCCAACATCTAGGGAATGGTTGGCCAAGCCATGCAGAGCAGGTGCTGACAACATTTCGAAGACTTTAACTTCAATATTATTGTGGGAACGTCGGAATGCGCGGATCACCTGTGGCAGGATACCAGCGGTTGCGGAATCAACTCCGCCGATTTTCAGGAGCTCTCCACTGTCGCCACCAATTGCTCGTGCGGCCGCTTCCGCGGCTTCGGCTTGGGCAATTGTGGCCTTTGCTTCTGGTAAGAAAACCTCGCCAGCACGGGTCAGGCTGACCGTTCGTGTTGTACGTTCGAACAGTTTGACGCCCAATCTGCCCTCAAGACTGCGGACTTGCGCAGAAAGGGCTGGCTGGGCCATATGAAGCTTCTCCGATGCCCGGCCAAAGTGCAGCTCTTCGGCAACCGCAAGAAAGATCCTGAGCTGTTTGAGTTCCATGTATTGACGTTCGATCTGGGGTGAGAAGAAATATTTATAACTGATTTCATCTAAATCGAAATGGCAAGCATGTCTAACCTCCCAATCCAATGTCGAGAGTTTTCGACTACTAGGGAGGACAACCATGAACCGTTTTTTTGACCACGGCTTTTGCGGCCGTTTCACTTTCGCTCGCAGCCAGTGCTCTGCATGCCGATGACTACCCATCCAAGGCAATTGACTACATTATTCCCTACAATCCTGGCGGGGAGTCTGACGTCACTGCTCGCTTTCAAGAGAAGTTCTGGAGCGATGTGACCGGACAGGATGTTGTCATTTCTTACAAGCCGGGAGCAGGGGGAGCCACAGCTTGGTCCCAGCTGGGTGGATTTGACGCCGACGGCTACACGATCATGAACGTCAACTTCCCACATGCGATCCTACAACCTTCGATCAAAGATGTCGGATATCAGACCGGGGATGTCACACCGGTTTACGTGTTCCACTACACACCGGACGCCATCGTGGTACGCGCCGACAGCCCATATCAGACGCTGCAAGACCTCATCAATTTCGCAACCGAGAACCCGGGCGCGCTGACCTTCGGCGGTTCCGGCACCAATTCGGCCAACCATCTCGCGGCTGTGCGCTTTGGTCAGATGGCTGACGTGAAGGTAACCTATGTGCCGTTCGGCGGGTCAGCGCCTGCCATGGCGGCCGTTCTTGGCGGCCAGATCGGTGCGGGCATGACATATACAACGCAAGGGGTCAAAGCCGGAGATCAAGTGCGTGTGCTGGCCATTGCCACAGAAGAGCGGCTCGACATCTTTCCAGATGTACCAACCTTCAAGGAACTGGGCTTTGATTACGTTGCCGGTGCCTATCGTGGTGTGACGGTTCCCGCGGGAACGCCAGATGATGTCCGCAATGCGCTGTCTGTTGTGATTGCTCAAATCAACGACATTCCCGAATTCCAGGCCCAGATGCAGGAAAATGGCTATGTCCTGGTCGATGTTCCAAACTCCGAGATGGGTGCCTGGATTGCTGAACGCCAGGCCGACTACGCGTCTGGCATTGAGACCCTGAAAGGCAACTAATTTCACATCCCGGAGCAGCGCGCCATGTTGGACGCCTTACTTTCAGCCTTGTCGCTGGAAAACCTCCTCCTTGCGTTTCTTGGCGTGATCGGAGGAACCATCATCGGCGCGTTGCCCGGACTTTCGGCGACCATGGCGGTCGCCGTTCTGGTGCCATTTACATTCACGATGGACCCAAGCTCTGGCTTGATCGTGTTGGGTGCGATCTACACCGGTGCAATATATGGCGGTGCTTACTCGGCCATTTTGGTAAACACACCAGGTACCCCCGCTGCTATCGCGACCTCAATGGACGGGTTCCCCATGGCCAAACGCGGAGACGGTGACCTCGCCGTAACACTCTCCTGTCTTGGTTCGGTTGCAGGTGGTATTGTAGGGGCACTCGCCCTTTTGTTCCTCGCGCCACCCCTGTCGCAAATCGCACTGTCTTTCGGGCCAGTGGAGTATTTCTGGCTGGCGATCTTTGGGTTGTCGCTTATTGCGACACTGTCTCGTGGAGCAACCTTGCTCGGATTGATCGGTGGGGGGATAGGTCTGCTTCTTTCCTGTGTTGGGTCGGCGGTGGTTGGCGGGGATGTCCGATATACGTTCGGCCTGACCTCCCTTCTGGGCGGCATTCCGGTTATTCCCGCCTTGATCGGCCTCTACTGCGTGCCGGTGTTGATCGATATGGTGATCCGCCCCGAAGCGCATTTGGAACGCCGCGCCGAACAGATGCGCGGGTTCCGCCTGACCGAGGCGCTCAGTCTGATGTGGCGCTCGAAGTTCAATGTGATCCGCTCGGCGATGATCGGAACCGGCGTCGGCATCATCCCGGCGGCAGGCGGCTCAGTAGCCGGACTTGTGGCTTACTCCGAGGCCCGCAGGACTGCCAAAACACCAGAACAGTTCGGTAAAGGTGCACATGACGGGGTGATTGCGTCCGAGGCATCAAACTCCGCCACCGTGGGCGGCGGGTTTATTCCAACGCTTGTGCTAGGCATTCCCGGCACACCGCCTGACGCCATCATCCTCGGCGCGCTTCTGGTGCAGGGGATCCGCACCGGCCCGCAACTCTTTACCCAGCAAGCTGACATCGTATTTACGTTCACCTTCGGGCTCCTGATAGCCACACTCCTGATGCTGCCAACCGGACTGATCATCGGGCGCTATGCGTATCGGTTGATCGTCTCGGTGCCCAAAACCGCGCTGGCGCCTGCCATCGCTTTTCTGACGATTGTGGGTTCCTTTGCCATTGAGGCAAACACCTTCCATGTGTTGATCATGGTGTCGCTTGGTATCATCGGCTGGCTTCTTGCGCGTATCGGCATTGAGGCGTCGCCCATCGTTTTGGGATTGATCCTCGGGCCTATTGCGGAAGCTGGTTTTGTGCAAGGCTGGCTGATCGGCGGGGCACAAGGGGATCGCTTTGGCATGTTTTTCGGCCAACCGATTTCCCTTGCGATCATGGCGCTCACAGTGTTGACGCTTGCCTCTTCCGGCGTCTTCAAACGAAAGACTCGTCTGGAGTGTTCAACATGACTCGGATTGTGAACCAGTGGCGTCAGGCCCTCGTTGCCGTCCTCAGCATCGGTCTGGGGGCCTTTGCAATCTCACAGACAAACAGCATGTCCGAACTGGGACGCGTCTTTCCGACCACTGCCAGCCTGATTGCGATTTCTGCTGGTTTGGGGGTGTTGGTGCAGATCATCCTGCGGCCGAGCGCTGATACAGTGGCAAACGAGAAGATTGACCACTTTAGAGCCGGGCTCTTCGCCGCGACCATGTTGGTTTGGGCGCTGTCACCTGATCGCTTCGGTTTTGTGCCCACGTCTAGCATGGCTGTGTTTGCGGTCGCGGTGATCACACGCCGCGAACCGATGTCAAAGACATCGATCCTTGTTCATGCCGCGGCCGGCGTCGTTCTGGTGCTGGGGTTCTCGCTGCTTCTGAGCGAAGTGCTGAACGTGCGGCTTCCTTGACGATTTGGTGAAACCATCAAACAAGAACCAGTGGTGCTGAAGACGAGGAATGCTTTGCTCGGAACAATAGTTCAAAAGATCTGGGAGGCGTCCGCTGGCAAGTTGTGTGGGCCGACCAAAGGCTGGCACCGTCTGTATCGTGCCGTAATGCAACAGCCGTTTGCTTTGGCTTGGACCTCGAAGCCGTCCGACGTACGCGCACAAACAACATCCAAGTCTCGCAGTCGCAGCGAAAGTCCTGTGTGGATTGCTCCTGCATAGCAAGACGTATTTGAATGCGTTCGCACTGGTCAGAAGCAGACATGTGTCCGGCCTGTTTGCGCGGCACATGTGGCCGCTGGCCCTGATGGTTTCCGCAGGCCAAGTCCCATACAGGTTCGCGGACAACACTGTGTCCCGGACATTCGACGGGGTGTCTTGGTTGGCGGGCTGACTGTGCGCCATCAACTCGTTGGTCTTGCTATCTCGTTTTTGTTCCTTTGCTTCAGGCGTAGTGTGGGCGATAGTATTCGTTCCTCGTCAAAACGGCCCATATGATCCGTGCGGTTTTGTTGGCCATCGCCACGGTCGCGAGCCTGGTTGGCTTGCGTTCAAGCAGTCCGATGGCCCATGGGTCGACACGATCTGGATTCACCTTCATCTGTCGCAGCCGAGCTGTCATTCCTGTGACCAATAGGCGTCGAAGATATCGATCACCCATCTTCGAGATCCTGCCCAGTCTTTCTTTGCCACCGCTGGATCGGTTCAGCGGCGTCAGACCAAGCCAAGCTGCGAACTCGCGACCGTTCTTGAACTGGCGCGCATCGCCGATCGTTGCTGCTATGGCGGAAGCTGTCACCGGTCCGACGCCCGGTATAGTTCGAAGCAGGGCCACATGCGGATCTTGCTTTGCCTGAAGACGCATACGCATTTCGTACCAACGGATCCGCAAGTGCAAAGCCACGAGCTGATTGCTCAAATTTGTCAGCACATCAACTGCAACTTCGGGAATATCTGGGGGGTCGTTGTCCAACACATCTTTTGCGAATTTCACCGCGCTGCCAATTCCTTGGGCAATCACAATTCCAAATTCGGCGAGCAGACCGCGCAACAAATTGCTGATCTGAGTGCGTTGGCGAACGATGAGATCACGCGCGCGATGAAGGAACAGAACGCTTTGTTGCTCTTCCGTTTTGATCGCAACAAACCGCATGGTCGGGCGTGTCACGGCTTCGCAGATCGCTTCGGCATCGGCGGCATCAGATTTGCCGCGCTTGACGTAAGGCTTCACGTAATTGGCCGGGATCAAACGGACGTCATGCCCGAGTGCGCTCAATTGGCGCGCCCATTAGTGGCTCGAACTGCAAGCTTCCATTCCTACCAAACAAGCTGGAAGGTTTTCAAAGAAAGCCAAAAGCTGCGCCCGCCTTATCGCGCGATTGAAAACAACATCGCCACTTTCAGCGATGCCATGGACCTGAAAGATGTTCTTGGCGAGATCTATGCCAATTGTTGTAACCTGCATTGGGTGGCTCCTCTAATAGCAGTTATGACAACTGCATTATGGCGCATTGCGACGCCGGTTGGAGCAGGAGCCATCCACCCCATCAGGTTTGACGAGCCGCACCGCGGCAATCGGTATGTCGGGTCAACGGCAGGTTTGGGCCGAAAGGCGCATAGCCCTTGTTTGTTTGCAGCCAAAGGCTTGTCATCTCAACACTTTTGTAAATATGATTTACCATTGGAGCCTTCTACAAAACCACATCGACCTCACCATTGGGACGCTGTGCTGTGGCCTCCACATTCTACGGCGGTGCCGGGCTGAAGCCCGGACTACGTGCTGCGGCGTGGCATCGTGGGTGCGGTGGCCAGACCGCGGGATGGCCATCTGACCGGTGATCGGCGCGCTTTATGGTCGCCACATCCGCGAAAGATCGGAGCTTTGCGCGAGGGACCGCCAAAATGGCCAGCCCTTGCGGGCGGTCTGGCCATCGCGCGGGCACCTTCGGTGCTATTCCGCGCGGGTCAGACGATGCTTGGGTTATCACATTAGGTAATGGGCGTGTTTTTGAGCCGGCATGCGCCGGGCTGACGCCCGGTCAACGGGTGGTGGGTTGAAAACCCACCCTACCCTTTTGATGCATGGTGTGTCAGGACATCTTTGAAAAGAAGACGCCGACGGTGGTTTGCCGTCTCGGGCTTCGTCACTTTTCAAACCGGCGACATACCGATCACAAAACCTCGTCCACCACGCGCTTTAAGCGCTCGACCGTGCCGTCCACGTCGTAGAGCTTATCCAACCCGAACAGCCCCAGTCGGAACGTGCTGAATTCGGGGGGTTCGTCGCATTGGAGGGGGACTCCGGCGGCGATTTGCATACCTTTGGCGGCGAAGGCGCGGCCGGATTGGATTTCGGGGTCGCTTGTGTAGCTGACGACGACGCCGGGTGCGCCGTAGCCGTCGGCGGCGACGGATTTGATGCCTTTGGACTTGAGATGCGCGCGGACGGCGTTGCCGAGGGCCCATTGCTGGTCCTTGAGCTTGTCGAAGCCGTACTCGCGCGTCTCGAGCATCGTGTCGCGGAAGGCCTTGAGGCCGTCGGTGGGCATGGTGGCGTGGTAGGCGTGGCCGCCGCCCTCGTAGGCCTGCATGATCTGGTGCCATTTCTTGAGGTCGGTGACGAAGCTGTTGGAGGTGGTGTCCTCCATGCGCGCGACCGCCCGGTCCGACAGCATCACCAGTCCGGCTGACGGGGTCGAGGACCAGCCTTTCTGCGGGGCGGAGATGAGCACGTCGACGCCCGTGGCTTTCATATCGACCCAGGCGCAGCCCGAGGCGATGCAGTCGAGCACCATGAGCCCGCCGACCTCGTGCGCGGCGTCGGCCAGGGCTTTCACGTAGTGATCCGGCAGGATGATGCCCGCGCTGGTTTCCACGTGCGGGGCGAAGACGATGTCGGGTTTTTCCTCGCGGATGCGGGCGGTGACGTCTTCGATGGGCGCAGGGGCGAAGGGCGCTGTGGCCTCGTTGCCGGTCTGGCGGGCCTTCATCACGATGGTCTCACCGCCGAACTGGCCCGCGTCGAAGATCTGGGACCAGCGGTAGGAGAACCAGCCATTGCGGACGATGAGGCTCTTGGCGCCCTGCCCGAACTGACGTGCGACGGCCTCCATCCCGTAACTGCCACCGCCGGGGACAAGCACGACAGCGTCGGCGTTGTAGACTTCTTTCAGCATCGACGAGATGTCGGTCATCACCTGCTGAAACGCCTTGGACATGTGGTTCAGTGACCGGTCGGTGAAGACGACCGAGAATTCTTCGAGACCCGTGGGGTCGACGGTATCGAGCAATGCCATTGGGGGTTCCCTCCCATGTTTTCGCGCACCGGGGTAGCGCGGCGCTGACGGGAAGGCAAAGTCTACTTCGGTATACGGCACCCGAAATCGCAGCACGCGGGTCGCCGATGCGCGCGATGCGCCGCGTTTCGGAAATCGCGCCGCGCCGGACGCCCGTGGCAGCCACGCTGCGCATTTTGCCCGAAATATCACAGCCTTGGATGTTTTTGCGAGCGTGCTTTCCCTTTTGTTAACGAACGGTTAACGTCTCGAAAAACGAGCGGAGGCACAGATCCTCCCGGGTAGAGCAGTATGGCGACCACCACCCTTCTTTTGAACGGGTTCAGTATCGTGGGGAATCCGCAGTCGAATTCCAACGCCTCAAATGGCGGGGAATTCATGCTGCATGATGGCGATGCGGTGTGGGACAGCAATGATATCGTTGCGTTTGTCGTCGACAATGTAACGGTCAACGGGGTGCTGACCGATAACTCGGTCGTCACGCAGATCATCGTCTATGACAACGCGTCCGACTATTACAACGACATCGCCAAATACACCTATACCGGCTCGGGCGACATCGATGACGGTCGCAACAACATGGGCGACCGGTATATCGAGTTCGACGCGTCCGGGCTGACCTCGACCGATGCGGGTGCGCCGGTTCTGGGCGAGTTGGCAGCGATTGCGGGGGTGGACATTCTGGGCACGCTTGCCTCGACCACCGGGCCGCTGGAAGTCCCTACAAACGAAGACATCGACATCAACGATGACGGACAGATCACCGGGGAAGAAGCGGCGGATGGCGCGTTTTCTTCGACCATCGCGGACGGGCTTCTGGTGATCTGCTTTGCCCGGGGGACGCTGATCGAGACGCCGGACGGACCACGTTTTATCGAGACGCTGCGCGAAGGCGATGCGGTGACGACGCTGGACGCTGGCGCGCAGGACATCACCTGGATCGGGCATGTGCGCGTTCCGGGCACCGGAGTGAACACTCCTATCCGGATCCGTGCGGGCGCGTTGGGTAATGTGCGCGATCTTTGGGTGTCGCCCAATCACCGGATGCTGGTGCGCGGCACCGTGGCGGAGCTTTTGTTCGGAGAGCCGGAGGTCTTGGTGGCGGCCAAGCATCTGGTCGACGGGGAGCGTATCTTCGAAGAGCCGCGCGAGATGGTGGAGTACTGGCATTTCCTTTGCCACGGTCATCAGTTGGTGTTCGCCGAAGGCTGTGCCTCCGAGACGCTTTATCCCGGGCAAGTGGCGATGCAGAGCATTGCAGAAGAGGATCGGGACGAGATCCTCGGCTTGTTGCCGGATGTGAGCGGCGCAGTCTGCCCCGGTCCCATGGCGCGGTACACGCTGAAGCGGCACGAGGCGAAGGCGCTATTGACGGTGGCGGCTTAGGTCGGACCTGTCAGTCAGCCGATCGGACCCGGCAGGCGTTCTTCGGAGAGCAGCACGTTGGCGTCGATATTGCCGACGCCCGGCAGCGTCATGATGCGGCGGCGGAGGACTCGTTCGAAATCGGCGATATCGCGGGCGACCACGCGAAGGCGGTAGTCGTAGGCCCCGAGTACGTGTTCGACGGTTTGCACTTCGGGGATGGCGGTCACGGCGCGTTCGAAGTCTTCGAGGCTGACGCGGCCCTTTGTGGCGAGTTTGACGCCAAGGAAGACGGTGACCGAGAAGCCGAGCGCTTCGCGGTCCAGATCGAGGCGTTGGCCGCGGAAAATGCCCGCGTCCTTGAGGCGCTTGAGGCGGCGCCATGCAGCGGGCTGGCTCAGGCCAAGCTGGCGCCCCAGTGCGCCCGCAGAGAGGAGCGCATCGGCGGCCACGGCGCGGATCATGGCGCGGTCGGTATCGTCGAGGTCGATCATAGCGGCAGTGTCTCGTCGAACTTGACGCGGGAGACGTGCATGAGCGCTTCGATATCTGCGATATGCGGCAGGGTCAGGAGCTTGTCCCGGTACACTTCCTGGTAATGCGGCATGTCGCGGGCAATGACCGAAAGGCGCGCGTCTACCTGGCCGAGGAAGGTTTGCGCCTCGATCACTTCGGGGATTTTGCGCGCCTGCGCGAGGAATTCGTCGAATGCGCGCGGTTGGGTTTTGTCGAGTTGCACGCGCAGAGACACCTCGACCGTGTATCCAAGGGAGGGCCAATTGATGACCGAGCGCACGGCGCGGATCACACCAGCTGCGCGCATCTTGTCGAGACGTCGCGCTAGTGTTGTGGGCGTCACCCCTGCCCTGTCGGCGAGATCTGCGGTGGGCAGATCGGGCGCGGCCTGAAACTGGCGCAGGATTCGGAGATCGGTGGGATCGAGCATGAATTCGGCGTAACATGCGAGGCACGCGAATGAAATCCCCGAAAATATGGGAAACCATCTGTGGTTCGCCGCCAAGCTCTGTCGATTCCCTGTAGTCTGCGCGGCAATCGAAATCCGACCAAGGGGAAGACCATGCGCGTATATTACGACCGCGATTGCGACATCAATCTGATCAAAGACATGAAGGTGGCGATTCTGGGCTACGGGTCCCAGGGCCACGCCCACGCGCTGAACCTGCGCGACTCGGGCGCGAAGAACGTCGTCGTGGCGTTGCGCGACGGGTCGCCGTCGGCCAAGAAGGCGCAAGGCGAAGGTCTGGAGGTCATGGGCATCGCCGAAGCAGCGGCGTGGTGTGACCTGATCATGTTCACCATGCCCGACGAATTGCAGGCGGAGACCTACAAGAAATACGTGCATGACAACCTGAAAGAAGGCGCGGCGATTGCTTTTGCCCACGGTCTGAACGTGCATTTCGGGCTGATCGAGCCGAAGCCGGGGGTCGACGTCATCATGATGGCGCCCAAAGGCCCGGGCCACACGGTGCGCGGCGAATATTCCAAAGGCGGCGGTGTGCCGTGCCTCGTGGCCGTGCACAACGATGCCTCGGGTCGCGCGCTGGAAATCGGTTTGAGCTATTGCTCGGCCATCGGTGGCGGCCGGTCGGGCATCATCGAGACCAACTTCCGCGAAGAGTGCGAAACCGACCTCTTTGGTGAGCAGGCCGTTCTCTGCGGCGGTCTGGTCGAGCTTATCCGCATGGGCTTTGAGACGCTGGTCGAGGCCGGTTACGAGCCGGAGATGGCGTATTTCGAGTGTCTGCACGAGGTGAAGCTGATCGTAGACCTGATCTACGAAGGCGGCATCGCGAACATGAACTATTCGATCTCGAACACGGCGGAATATGGCGAGTATGTCAGCGGCCCGCGCATCCTGCCCTATGACGAGACGAAAAAGCGGATGAAAGAGGTTCTGACCGACATCCAGACCGGCAAATTCGTGCGCGACTTCATGCAGGAAAACGCGGTTGGTCAGCCGATGTTCAAGGCCACGCGCCGCATCAATGACGAGCATCAGATCGAAGCGACGGGCGAGACGCTGCGCGGCATGATGCCGTGGATCTCGGCGGGCAAGATGGTGGATAAAGAGAAGAACTGATCGGCAAAGATCAGCATTTCATGCTCTGGGGGCGGTCGCGAGGGGCCGCCCTTTTTTCGTGTCGCATGGGCTGCGCCCATCCGATCCGTGGGGGGCTCTGCCCCCCACACCCCCCGAGATATTTCTGGCCGGAAGAAATGCCGGGTCAGGCGATCCTGTCGCTGCGCCCTGCAGCGCGACCCGAGAAGAGGCAGCCGCCGAGGAAGGTGCCTTCGAGGGCGTTGTAGCCATGGTAGCCGCCACCGCCGAACCCCGCGACCTCGCCCGCGGCGAAGAGGCCGGGGATGGGCTGACCTTGCACGTCGAGCATCTGGCTTTGCAGGTTGGTGTGCAGACCACCGAGCGATTTGCGGGTGAGCAGGTTGAGTTTCACCGCGATCAGAGGACCGTTTGCGGGGTCGAGGATCTTGTGCGGTTTCGCGGTGCGGATCAGGCGGTCACCGCGGTAGTTGCGGGCGGCGTGGATCGCCATGATCTGGGCGTCCTTGGAGAACGGGTTGTCGATCTGCGCGTCGCGCGCTTCGATCTGGGCGCGCAGCTGAGCCTCGTCTATGAGGTTGCCACCTGCGATCTGGTTCATCCCTCGGGTGAGAGTGGTGAGGTCATTTGCGACGACGAAATCCTCACCGCGTTCCTTGAAGGCCTCCACCGGGTCGGTGGCGCGGGATCCGGACAGGATGCGCTGACGGAGAACTTCGATCCACTTGCCGGAGGTGAAATCGGGGTTCTGTTCGGAGCCGGAGAGCGCGAATTCCTTCTTGATGATCTTCTGGGTGAGGATGAACCAGCTGTAATCGAAGCCCGTGTCGAGGATCAGCTTGAACGTGCCGAGGCTGTCGAACCCGGGCAGTGCGGGGGGCGGGAAGCGGTTGCCTTTTGCGTCAAACCACATGGAGCTTGGCCCCGGCAGGATGCGGATGCCATGGGCGGGCCAGATCGGGGCCCAGTTTTTCACCCCTTCGGTGTAGAACCAGAGGCGGTCCTTGTTGATGGTCTGGGCGCCGGTCGCTTCGGCGATGTCGAGCATGCGGCCATCGACATGCGCGGGGACGCCCGAGAGCATCTGTTTCGGTGGGGGGCCGAGGCGGTCGGTGGGCCAGTGTTTGCGGACAAGGTCGAAATTGCCGCCGATGCCGCCTGAGGTGACGATCACGCTTGGGGCGGTGAGGGTGAAATCGCCAACGGGGGTGCGGTTGGTCTCTGCCCCCTGCTCTGCCGGGTCATCTGCAAGGATCGTGCCGGAAACGCCTGTGGCGGCGCCGTTCGCCATCTCGATCCGGTCGACCCGATGGCGGAAGCTGAACGAGATACGACCCGTCGTCTCGTGCGCCTTGCAGCGTGCAATGAACGGGGCGAGGACACCGGGGCCAGTGCCCCAGGTGATGTGAAAGCGCGGGACGGAATTGCCGTGACCGTTGGCGAAACCGCCGCCGCGTTCGGCCCAGCCGACCACCGGGAACCAGCGCATGCCGAGGCCGTGCAGCCACGGTCGCATCTCTGTGCTGGCGAAGTCGAGATAGGCTTCGGCCCACTGGCGCGGCAGGTCGTCCTCTGGGCGGTCGAACTGGGCGGAGCCCATCCAGTCATTCGCGGCCAGCGCGCGGCTGTCGCGGATGCCCATGCGGCGCTGCTCGGGGGTGTCGACCATGAAGAGGCCGCCAAGCGACCAGTGCGCCTGACCGCCAAGGTTCTGCGGGCCTTCCTGATCGACAAGGATAACCGTCTTGCCCCGGTCAGCGAGTTCGTGCGCCGCGACGAGACCCGCGAGTCCCGCACCCACGATGATAGCGTCTGCCTGATCCATGTCTGCGCCTCCCCGAAAGAGTGTCACAGGGACAGGCGGCAGATGCAATTATGACGCCTCGGCACTTCGCGGCCGGGCGCACTTGGAACAGGTTACATGTCGTCTTTCAACTGGATCACACACCAGGCCAACAGGGCGATCAGAATGGCGATGGGCAGAATGAAAAACGCGTCCATGGGGTCCTCCTCGGGGTCTTGCATCTGGCGCGGGTGTTGCCGCCCGGGTGCCAGTTGCCTACAGAGCTAAGGACTCTCTGACCGGTTGCAATGATTTGCGCCACGTTTGGGGGCATCCCGACACTTGGTGCCACTTATTTATGCAAACGCAACCCGACATCACGCCCGCGAACTGGGCCATGGTCGCGATCCTTGGGCTTGTCTGGGGTGCGACCTTTCTGTTCATCGAACTGGCCCTGGAGGGGATCACGCCGTTCTGGCTGGCGGCGGCGCGGATCGGGTTTGCCGCGGTGCTGACGACCGCTGTCTGGCTCTGGCGCGGAGGCCGTGTGTTCCTGACCGAGGTCTCGGCGTGGCGCATGCTGGCGCTGGCGGGGGTGATCAATTCGGCCATTCCGTTCATGCTTTTGAGCTGGGGGCAGCAGACGGTGACCTCGGGCTTTGCGGGCGTGTCGATGGCGGCCGTGGCCTTGATCGTGTTGCCGCTGGCGCATCTCTTCGTGCCCGGAGAGCGGTTGACGCTGCGGCGTCTGCTGGGCTTTGGCATCGGCTTTGCCGGGGTCACCGTGCTTTTGGGTGGACAGGTTTTCGAGTCGACCGGCGATCCGTTGGAGCCGTTTGGACGGCTGGCCTGCCTCGGGGCGGCCACGTGCTATGCGGTGAGTTCGATCATGGTGCGCCGCCTGCCACCTGTGGACCCGTTTGGGCTGGCAGCGTTGGCGCTCGTGTTCGGGTCGCTGCTGGTCATCCCGGCGGCGGTGGTTGTCGAAGGCGCGCCGGTGATGCCGGACGGGCGGACGCTTTGGGTGGTGGCGATCCTCGGATTGATCCCGACGGCGGGGGCGAACCTCTTGCGGATCTTCGTGATCCGCAGCGCAGGACCGGTCTTCATGTCACTGGTGAACTACCAGGTGCCGATGTGGTCGGTGATGCTTGGGATCTTGATCCTTGGGGAGCCGTTCAAACCGATCCTGTTGCTCGCCATGGCGCTGATCCTCAGCGGATTGTTCATCAGCCAGTGGGGCGCATTGAAGCGATTGTTCGGGCGGGACGCTACTCCCAGCAGCTGACGAGAACCGTCATCGCGGTGCCCATCTGCGTCAGGTCCACCGGGTCGAGCCGGGGCAGCGTGGTGCTGGCCTGCACGGCGATGCCAGCGCGTTGCAGGACGGCGCGCACGGTGTCGCTTTTGGTGGCGAAGCTGACATCGGCGGGAAGCTGACGGCCCGCGGCGTCGCGCGGGAGCAGCATGCCAAGCACAGCGCCGCGATCGTCGAGCACGGGACCGCCCGCATCTCCGTCGAGCGTGCTGATGTCGAGGCGGGTCAGCGTTTCCTCACCATTCAGGCCCCGCAGATCGGCGAGACGGCCAAAGGTCATGGTGGCGGAGGGCAGGACACCGCCGAAGGAGTAGCCGGAGACCGCGATCTCGGACTGCAGGCGCGGGGTGCTGTCGCGGAACTGTGCCACGGTCGTTGGCGCAAGCGGTTGGGTGGCTTGCAGGATGGCGATGCCGGTGGCGGGATCGGTGGCCATGACCTCGGCGTCGTAGCTGTCGTTCAGGGTGATCCGCCCGCAGTTCTCAACGGCGGTGTCGGTGGTGACCACCCTGCCCCGCGTGTCGACGAAGAAGCCCGACGCAGTGCGCAGCGGCTGACGGATTTGCAGACCGGCGACGAGATCGACGCTTTGGTTGTCTTCGGCGATCATGGCCGGATCGAGCACGCCCTCCAACGGCTGAAAGCTTTTCTGCATAGCCGCGAGGATACGGGTGCGACGGTCTTCGTCGCCTGTGGGCCAAACGAGGGTGAAGCCCTTGATGGCCCCGTCCGCGAGCCGGACTTCGGTGTGCGACACGATGCGGTTGTTTTGACCGGTGAGGACAAAGCTGTCGCGATTGCGCGTGCGGTCGCCCTCAAGCGGCACGATTTCGAGCGTTTGCATGATCTCGTAGAGACCCGCGAGGCGATCCCGGTCGCCGGGCTGGCTGATCAGCAGGACCTGCGCGTTCTCGACGTCACCGGTTGGCGCAAAATGCGCGAACGGGCTGTCGTAGCGATCGAAGCGCACCGCGCCCAAGGGCAGGTCCACGGCGATGCCTGCACGGGTGTCGCGGACGGTCTGGATGTCCATACCGTCGAGCACCGCGTTGTATTGGCGGAACAGCTCGGCGCGTTGAGCAGTGGTGAGAATACCAGTGTCGTCGAACCCGTTGGATTGCTGCCATGCGCGCATGGCGGCGCGGGTGCCGCGCCCGAAGGCCCCGTCGATGGCGGCGTTGTAGAAGCCCGCCCATTTCAGGGCAATCTGCAGCTCTTCGCGTTCGGCTCGGTTGAGCTGTGCCTCGGAGGCGCGTGCCTGGGCGGGGGTTTCGTCGGCTGGCTGCAGCTCTGGCACGACCACGGTGGCTTGTGGCTGCGGTGTGATCGGCGCGGTTGTCGCGGGGCCCGCCCCGATGGGCCAGATGCGCTGGCCGTAGCGGCCCGGGCTTTCAAGGTAGCTGTCGCTTGGGATCTGGCGGCGTGATCGCAAGCTGCGCAGAAGCGCGTTGGCTTCGGCGCGCGGGTATGGCCCGAGGGCGATCCCGTACCAACCGCGACCCAGATCGAAGCCGTTCACGTCCGGCAGAACCGCTGCATAGTCGCGCAGACGATCCTCGGCGACGGACAGGGTCGGCTGTGCTTCGATCTGGATATAGACCGTGTCCTGTGCTTTGGCCGGGGTGACCCAGACCAACAGCAGTGCCATCAGGGAAAACAAAACGTTGCGCATCGTAAACGTGCCACCTGCTCGAACAAACTTCCTCGGTGCCATGCTCTAGCAAGATTGCTTCGGCTCTGGAACGCGAAAATACCACCTCTCGCGCAATTGAACTTTGTCGGCCATGCGCCTAATCAGGCGCCAGTGCCAATTGGGGTGAAGCCACGATGGATCAGACCGCCACGAAACCTCGGTGTTTTCAGGACATCATCCTGCGCCTGCAAAGCTACTGGGCGGCGCAGGGCTGCGCGATGATGCAACCGTATGACCTTGAGGTCGGAGCCGGGACATTTCACCCGGCCACAACGCTGCGGTCATTGGGGACGATGCCGTGGTCGGCGGCCTATGTGCAGCCGTCACGCCGTCCGACCGACGGGCGCTACGGCGACAGCCCGAACCGGTTGCAGCATTACTACCAGTATCAGGTGCTCATCAAACCGTCGCCGCCGGACCTTCAGGACCTGTATCTGGGGTCGCTGAAGGCCATCGGCATCGACATGGACCTGCACGACATTCGCTTTGTCGAGGACGACTGGGAAAGCCCGACGCTGGGCGCGTGGGGTCTAGGTTGGGAAGTGTGGTGCGACGGGATGGAAGTGTCGCAATTCACCTATTTTCAACAGGTTGGCGGGCATGATTGCCACCCCGTTTCGGGCGAACTGACCTACGGTCTTGAACGTCTGGCGATGTATATTCTGGGCGTCGATCACGTGATGGACATGCCTTACAACGCACCCGATGCGCCGATCCCCCTGAGCTATGGCGATGTGTTCCGCGAGGCAGAGGCGCAATATGCGCGGTGGAACTTCGACACCGCCGACACGGACGTCTTGTTCCAGCATTTCAAGGATGCCGAGGCCGAGTGCGCCCGCATTCTGGAGCAACCGGCAGAGGACCCCAAAACCGGACGTCGGATCGTGATGGCACTGCCAGCCTATGACCAGTGCATCAAGGCCTCCCACATCTTCAACCTGCTGGATGCGCGCGGCGTGATCTCGGTCACCGAGCGGCAGGCCTATATCGGGCGCGTGCGGTCGCTGGCGAAGCTGTGTGCGGATGCGTTCGTGCAGACCGAAGCCGGAGGGTATGCGGCCTGATGGCACAGGCCAATCGAAATACGCCGCTGCGGCGGGCCAAGTATGGCCTGATGCAGCATCTGCCGGGGGAGCTTGGGCTGAAATACCGCCGCAAGCTGCGCAAGCTTTATGCGCCCGCGGCAGAGGCAGCATTTTGGGAGGCTTTGGCTGGCGCGGCAGGCAAAGTTTGCGTCGATCTGGGGGCCAATCTGGGCCAGCACACCCGGACGATGGCGGCCCATGCGGCGAAGGTTTACGCGTTCGAACCGGACCCGTGGACTGCGGCGCAGCTGCGCGAGGCATTGGCCGATCTGGATAACGTCGAGGTGGTTGAGGCGGCGGCGGGGACCGAGGACGGGACGTTTCCGCTTTACCGGACGGCGTCGTTTGACGCGGATCCGGTCGAGCAATCGCAGTCGTCATCATTGATGGCGCAGAAACGGAACGTCGATACTTCGTCGGCGATCGACGTGGCTGTCGTGGACTTCCCGGCGTTTCTGGAGCGGCTTGAGACCGATATCGCGGTCATCAAGATGGATATCGAAGGCGCAGAGGTGCCGTTGTTGGAGGTTCTTTTCGATCATCCGGTGATGCGGCGGATCGGGCATCTGTTCGTCGAGACGCATGAGAGCCGCATTCCCGATCTTCTGGAGCGCACCGATGCGCTGCGGGCGCGGGCGGCAGAGATGGTGCAACCTGTCGTCAACATGGATTGGAAATAGCGATGACGGGCAAGATTCTCAGCGTGGTCATCGTGGTTTGCGCGCTCATCGCGGGCGTGGCGATGTATTATCTGCAGGTCTATGCCTTCTACGAGGAAGTTACGCCGACGGGCGTGGATGATGTACAGCTGACCACGGTGAACGGCGGTGTCGAGACGATTTTCTACGAGGATTTTCAAGCGATTGACGCGGATAGCTCACCCATCAGGTACAGGGCGTGTTTCACCACGACGACGCCTTTGACAACGCTGTTGACCACCTATGAGGCATATTCCGGCGCCGCGCCGCGCAACGCGCCCGGGTGGTTCGAGTGTTTTGATGCCGAGGCCATTGGCGAGGATATCCGCAATGGCCGGGCGCATGTGTTCGTGAGCCAGCGCAACCTCGAGTTTGGCATCGACCGGGTGGTTGCCGTCACCGAGGACGGGCGCGGGTATATCTGGCACGAAGTGAATGAATGCGGGGACAAGGCCTATGATGGCAGCCCGCTGGGCGAGGATTGCCCTGAACGAGACCTTGGAGGCAATTGATGCCCGACCTTCTGATCGAGCTATTTTCCGAAGAAATCCCTGCGCGGATGCAGGCGAAGGCGGCCGATGACCTGAAGTCGAAGGTCACGCACGGGCTGGTTGAGGCCGGGCTGACCTATGCCGGTGCGGCGGCGTTTTCCACGCCGCGGCGGTTGGCATTGCGGGTGGACGGGCTGACCGATCGGTCACCGGACATCAAGGAAGAGCGCAAGGGTCCGCGCGTCGATGCGCCGGAGAAAGCGATCGAGGGGTTCTTGCGCGGGGCCGGTGTGGAGCGGGACGACCTGATCGAGCGGGATGACAAGAAGGGTCGCGTGTTCTTTGCGGTGATCGAAAAGCCCGGACGCATGGCGTCCGAGATCGTGGCGGACGTGCTGGAAGAGACGATCCGCAATTTCCCCTGGCCGAAGTCGATGCGTTGGGGATCCGGGTCGTTGCGCTGGGTGCGCCCGTTGCATCGGATCGTTTGCGTCCTGACCTCGGAGGATGGGTCTGACGTGGTCCCCTTGGACGTGGACGGCATCAAGGCCGGACGGACCACCGAGGGACATCGCTTCATGGCGCCGGACGCGTTCAAGGTGTCGTCGTTTGACGAGTACGAGGCGCGACTGAAGCGGGCCTATGTGGTGCTTGACGCGGCCGAGCGGGCCGAGGCGATCTGGCATGACGCCACCAATCAGGCTTTTGCCAATGGATTGGACGTCGTTGAAGACAAAGGTCTTTTGACCGAAGTGGCGGGTCTGGTGGAATGGCCCGTGGTGCTGATGGGAGAGATCGGGGCGGACTATCTCGACCTGCCGCCGGAGGTGCTGCAAACCTCGATGAAGGAGCACCAGAAGTTCTTTTCGGTCCGCAATCCCAAGACGGGCAAGATCGAGCGGTTTGTGACTGTGGCGAACCGGGAGACCGCGGACCACGGTGCGCTGATCCTTGCGGGCAACCAGAAGGTTCTGTCGGCGCGGTTGGCGGATGCGAAATTCTTCTGGGAAAACGATCTGCGCATTGCACGGTCAGAGAAGATGGCGCCGTGGCTGGAGGCGCTGAAGAACGTGACCTTCCACAACAAGCTGGGTTCGCAGAAGGCGCGGATCGACCGGATCGCGGCGCTGGCGCGTGAATTGGCCCCGGCGGTGGGGGCGGATGTGGAGGTGGCCGCTCAGGCCGCGCAGGTGGCGAAGGCGGATCTGTCCTCTGAGATGGTGTACGAATTCCCGGAATTGCAGGGGCTTATGGGCCGCTATTACAGCGAGGCGGCTGGATTGCCTGCGGACGTCGCGGCGGCCTGTGAAGAGCATTACTCACCGCTTGGTCCATCCGACGTGGTGCCGCATGCGCCGGTGTCAGTGACCGTAGCACTGGCCGACAAGATCGATACGCTGACCGGGTTCTGGGCCATCGATGAGAAGCCCACGGGATCGAAAGACCCGTTTGCGCTGCGCCGTGCCGCGCTTGGGGTGATCCGGCTGGTGCTGGAGAACAACCTTTCGATGTCGCTGGACCGGTTCGTCGATGCGCAACTCGTCCGGCACAAGGGCAACATCATTGACGCGATGAGTGACGACGAGGTCGAGGAAATCATCGAAGCGATTGCCAAACACGGTGTGTTCGGTGCCGCGTACCGGATGCTCAAGGAAGCGCGGGGCGGTGAAGCGTCAGAGGGGCTTGAGGCCATGCAAGGCGCCCTGCCCGATGCGTCTGACGACCTGTTGGCCTTTATCCATGACCGGTTGAAGGTCTATCTGCGCGATCAGGGCGTGCGGCACGACGTGATCGACGCCTGTATTGCGATGGAAGGCAAGGACGACCTGGCCCTGCTGGTCGCACGGGCGCGGGCGCTTCAGGATGTGCTGAGCACCGAAGATGGCGAGAATCTTGTCCAGGGATTCAAGCGCGCCAACAACATCCTGACGCAGGCCGAGGAAAAGGACGGTGTTGAATACTCGTTCGGCGCAGACCCGAAATTCGCCGAGGATCCGACCGAAACCGCCCTGTTCGACGCTTTGAAAGAAGCCGAAGCGAAGATCACGCCAGCGATGGCAAAGCAGGACTTCGCCGCAGCGATGAGTGCGATGGCGGCACTGCGCGGTCCGGTGGATGCGTTCTTTGAAGCGGTGCAGGTCAACGCCGAAAGCGACGTCTTGCGGCGCAACAGGCTCAACCTTCTCAATCAGGTACGCACGCAGTGCCTTCAGGTTGCCGATTTGACCCGCATCGAAGGCTGACACCTGCGCTGTAAATGCACCTTGTCAGGCTGCGCCGCACTCGTATGCTGCGCGCAGATCGATGAGGTGCTGCGGTGCGGAATCCTGCGCATGACAACCCGGATGTGACACTGATCACACCGACGTCGCCGATGGCGACGCCGACCCATGGCGGGCGGGCGAAATGCTTGCAGCGCTTGGTGCGGCTTGATCTGCCGGTGCCCACGACCATCGCGTTATCCTTTGCATCTGTCCACAAGCTAGCAAGCGGCTATCGCCCGGATGTTCGCGAAATTCTTGAGAAATTTCCGTCGGATGCGCTTTTGTGTGTGCGGCCCTCGTCCGAGGATCCGGATTGGGGTGGGCCGGGCGCGATCCTGAATATCGGCATGAATGATGACCGCCACGCGATCCTGTGTGAGCGGATCGGCAAGGATGCCGCGACAGAGATCTATCTGCGGTTTATCCAGAACTACGCGATCGATGTGGCGCGGCTTGACGCGGAAGTGTTCGACGGCATCAGCGGCACCGGGTCGAAAGCCTTGGCCAAAGCGTTGAGTGTCTACGAGGACGAAGCCGAGGAACCGTTCCCGCAAGATCCGGCAGTACAACTGGCCGAGATCCTGCGATCCATGGCGCGGGCTTGGGAAGGCACGACGGCGCGGCTTTTGCGGCAGGCGAAGGGCGCACCGGTCGATGCGGGGCTGGGGCTGGTCGTGCAGCAGATGGCGCTTGGGCTGGGCACGGGTGCCTGTGGCTCTGGCGTGTTGCAATTGGTCAATTCCGAAACCGGCCTGCCCCAGATCACCGGGCGGTACCTAAGCCAGAGCCAGGGGCGCGAGGCGTTGGACCGGCGGTCGGAGTCGATCTACCTCGAAAAGGATCCGCGCGGGCCGTCTTTGGAGGAACTGGCCCCGGAGGCCTTTGCGGCGTTGAAGGACCATGCTGCTCTGATGCGGCGCAAGCTGCGCGAAGAGATGCAGATCGAATTCACGATCGAAGACGGAAAGCTGCACATTCTTGATGGGGTGCGCGTGGAACGCAGCGCACGGGCGGCGTTGAAAATCGTGGTGCGGTTGGCCGAAGACGGCATCATCACCAAACAGGACGCAGTGATGCGGATCGAACCGCGCGCCCTGTCAGAGCTGTTGCACCGTCAGGTGGCGGCGTCGAGCCCTCGTGATGTGCTGGGCACTGGAATCGCGGCCAGCCCCGGCGCGGCGACCGGCAAGATCGTCTTTACCTCGGAAGCGGCGCAAGCCAGTGCCGCGCGCGGAGAACCTTGCGTGCTGGTGCGCCGCGAGACCAGCCCGGAAGACATCCGGGGCATGAACGTGGCGGCGGCTGTGTTGACCGAGCGCGGCGGCATGACAAGCCATGCTGCGGTGATTGGCCGAGGGCTTGGCCTGCCCTGCGTGGTGGGCGCAACTAGCATGCGGTTTCAGATCAAGCGTCGGACGCTGACGTCTGCGGACGGTCGCGTCTTGAGGGAAGGTGACGAGATCACCATCGATGGCAGCAGCGGTCAGGTTCTGGCCGGGTCGGTCAAGATGATCGAGGCCAATCTGGATGATACGTTCCGCACCTTCATGAGCTGGGCCGACGCCGAACGCGACATCGGCGTGCGCGCCAATGCGGATACGCCGGCGGATGCAAAGACAGCCTTGCACTTTCGCGCGCAGGGGATCGGGCTTTGCCGGACCGAGCACATGTTCTTTGAGCCGGAACGCCTCACCCCGATGCGCGAGATGATCTTCGCACGCGATCCGAAGGACCGGGCGGCGGCGCTTGAACTGGTGCTACCGATGCAGCGCGCCGATTTTATCGAGCTGTTCCAGATCATGCAGGGCCAACCTGTCTGTATCCGTCTGTTCGACCCGCCCCTGCACGAGTTCCTGCCGACAAGCCGGTCCGGGCAGCGTGAGCTTGCGGACGCGCTGGACATCCCGGTCAGCGATGTGACCCGGCGGATCGACAGTCTTGCCGAGTACAATCCGATGTTGGGCATGCGAGGGGTGCGGTTGGGGATCTCTGTGCCCGAGATTTATGACATGCAGGCGCGCGCGATTTTCGAGGCCACGGTCCACTCCAATAAGAGCGGCACGCCGATTGTGCCCGAGATCATGGTCCCGCTGGTGTCGGCCAAGCGCGAAGTGGAACTCGTGCGCGGGCGTATCGAGGCCGTCGCTGCGGCGGTACGGACCGAGAAAGACGCCGATTTCAGCTACCGGCTGGGCGTGATGGTGGAAACGCCCCGCGCCTGTCTTCGCGCGGGTGACATCGCCGAGCACACGCATTTCCTGAGTTTTGGCACCAATGACCTGACCCAGATGGCTTACGGCCTGTCGCGGGATGATGCGGGGCGGTTCATGTCGGAATATGTGCGTCAGGGTGTGTTCGAAGAAGATCCGTTTCACATCCTCGATACCGAGGGCGTCGGCGAGTTGTTGCGCCTGGGTGTAGAGAGGGGTCGAAGTGCCCGTCCGAACGTGGTTTTGTCCATTTGCGGGGAACATGCGGCGCATACCGAATCAATTGCCTTCTGTCGGGAGGCCGGATTCGACTATGTGAGCTGCTCTCCCTTCCGTGTTCCGGTGGCGCGACTGGCTGCCGCACAGCTTGCGTTGGCCGACAAGATGAAGTAGCCGGCGCCACACTTGCGCCTAGATTTCGCCCCAATTCCGAGGCGGTCAGCGGACATGCGCTTTATGCATGACCCGTAAGCTTGTGGAAAACTTAATTTTTCTGTAACAGCCCCCCGTCTGCGCGCCACTGCCCGAAATCTGCACGTGTCGCCACCCCTAACGTTGCGAGATCAACACTCGTTATGTCGAGATTGTTTGCAATACTCCTGGCTGCCTTCAGCCTGACAACACCTGCGCTGGCCGAGCGCGCGAACGACGCCGCGCAATCCCTTCTTAAACAGGAACAAAATGGATTGCGCGCTGCCGGGCAATCCCACCTGACTTCGCTGGTCACCCCTGTTTCCCGCAAATCCGCGATCTACAACACCTCATGGCTGAATGCACAGCCCCGCGCCAAGGGTGGCGCGCAATGGGAGTGCCTGGCCGAAGCGCTGTACTTTGAAGCACGCGGCGAGACCGTCAAAGGCCAGTTCGCGGTGGCGGAAGTCATCATGAATCGTGTCAAAAGTGCGCGCTTCCCGGACACGGTTTGTGGCGTGATCAATCAAGGCACCGGGCGGAAATACGCCTGCCAATTCACCTATACCTGTGACGGCCTTCCTGAACGCATTCACGAGCCCCGCGCCTGGGAGCGTGTGGGTAAGGTGGCGCGTGCCATTCTGGACGGCATCGCGCCGATGAACCTGACCGATGGCGCCACACATTATCACACGACAGCGGTACGCCCGCGCTGGTCGCGGACGTATACACGCACCGCGCATTACGGGGTTCACCTCTTCTACCGGCACACCTGGCGGGTCAGCAGCTCAAGCTGACGTCGCGCCTCCAGGCCAGCAAATGTCGCGAGTGGGACGAAAAGCGCCCCTTCGCGGCATTTTTTTGTGGGCGCGAGGATGGTAGCGGTTCTGTGAGCACGGAACTGGAGGGTGCCGCATGAGTTCAGAAATTCGCCTTGCCTTCGCGCACCCTTCCGAACGCGCCATTGCGACGGCAGACGATGGGCCGGTTGATCGTATCTCGTTGCGGGACCACATCGTCGATGTCGAGATCGGCGCCTTTCAGGCCGAACGCGGCACGACGCAACGTGTGTGCTTTAACGTCGTCGTGGAAGTGCAACCGATCGTGGGACATATCGACGACGATGTGGACCGTATCCTGTCCTATGATCGGGTCACCGAGGCCATCGCGACAGAGCTTGCGGCGGAACGCCTGAACCTGCTGGAGACGCTGGCCGAACGCATTGCGGAGCGTATTCTTCTGGAACCGCAAGCATTGCGTGCCTTCGTGCGGATCGAAAAACTGGATCGCGGTCCCGGCGCTCTTGGCGTGGAAATCGTTCGATCTCGATCCGACCTGACCGACGCGGCTCAGGATCAAAGCCAGGAGCGACCGCACCCGCGGATCGTCTATGTCTCCAATGCGGCGATTGCATCGGAGTACATGCATGGCTGGATCGACCAATTGTCAGCAGAAGACGCCCCGTTGATTCTCAGTGTTGGCCTGCCAGATGGCCCGCGGCCCGAGGTCGGGCATCCGCTGGCGCAACGACGGATCGATCTTCTGGCCATCGAACAGAACGGCTGGGTTCTGGCGGCGCGGGACACGCGCTGCAAGGTGGTGGCCACGCGAACAGAGCTCGACTGGGCGATGAAGAATGGCCAGGTCTGCATCTGGGCCCCATCGAAGATCGTGCTGGATGCGGTCGACGGACCGGACGCGGCCCCCACCGATGCGGTTGACCTCACCGCATGGTTTGCGGCCGAAATGGAGGCCTGTGAGCTCTTGGTGATTGGGTCCGACGCACCCGGCCATACGGATGTTTCAATTCGCAACATCGGTGTCGGCGAAAGCCTGCTTTAAGCAGTTGCCAAAATCCCGATTGCGGATCATGCAAGCGCCATGACCACCTACTACCGAGCTTTGCCGCGTGCCGCGATCGACCGCCCGATGTCTGCCGTGCCATTGGCCGGCGGCGCGCTTTGGTTTTCCGACATCCTTGCGATGACGCGCGAGGGCGACGTCGAGGTTCTGGCCCCGGCGGATCTGCCGACTGATGTTCTGGATCGCCTGACCGCGCGGCGCGCGCCGGTCGCCGAATGCGATCTGCGGCGCCCTGTCCTGATGGGGATCTTGAATGTCACGCCAGACAGCTTTTCGGACGGCGGGCGGTTTGCCGACACAGACGATGCGGTTGACCAAGCGCGTGCCATGGTCGCGGCGGGGGCCGGGATCATCGACGTCGGCGGCGAAAGCACGCGGCCGGGTGCGGACACCGTGGACGTCGACGAAGAGATCTCCCGTGTCGTGCATCCGATCTCGGTTATCCATGCCGGGTTGGATGTGGCGATTTCGATCGACACACGGAAGGCGGCGGTCGCGGAACGTGCATTGGACGCGGGCGCGGCGCTGGTGAACGACGTGTCGGGCTTTACCTTCGACGCGAACCTTGCGCCGCTTTGCGCAAAGCGCGGCGTGCCGGTCTGTGTGATGCATGCGCAGGGCGATCCCCAGACGATGCAAAACGCGCCGCAATACGATGATGTACGCTTTGACGTGTACGATTTCCTCGAAGCGCGGATCGCGTTTCTGGAGGGGCTGGGTCTTGCTCGGTCGCAGATCGTTGTCGACCCCGGCATCGGGTTCGGAAAGACGTTGGACCATAACCTGTCGCTTTTGCGGGATATTTCGCTGTTCCACAGCCTTGGATGCGCGATCCTTTTGGGCGCGTCGCGCAAGAAATTCATTGGCACGATTTCCGGCGCTGACATCGCGGACACACGTGTGGCCGGATCGGTATCGGTGGCCTTGCATGCGGCGGCACAAGGGGTGCAGATTCTGAGGGTGCATGATGTGCCCGAAACGGCGCAGGCCCTGGCGCTCTGGCGCGCGGTAGACTTTGGAGAGATCTGATGGTGCGGAAGCTTTTCGGAACCGACGGGGTGCGCGGCACGGCCAACATTCATCCGATGACCGTTGAGATGGCAGTGCGGATCGGTGCCGCCGTCGGCCGGCATTTTCGAAGCGATTCCAGAGGCGTACACCGCGTTGTTATCGGGAAAGATACGCGCCTTTCAGGCTACATGTTCGAAAACGCACTGACCGCCGGGCTGACTTCAACGGGCATGAACGTGCTGCTCCTGGGCCCCGTGCCGACGCCCGCCGTCGGTTTGCTGACGCCCTCCATGCGCGCCGATCTGGGCATCATGATTTCGGCCAGCCACAACCCGGCCAATGACAACGGCATCAAATTCTTCGGCCCCGACGGGTTCAAGCTGTCGGATGCGGATGAGGCCGAGATCGAGGCGTTGATCGACACCGGCGTGGAGCCTGCGCAGGCCAGCAATATCGGCCGTGCCAAGCGGATCGACGATGGTCGGTTCCGTTACCAAGAGCGGGTGAAATCGACCTTTCCGGCGGGCATGCGTCTGGACGGCCTGAAGGTGGTTCTCGATTGCGCGAACGGCGCTGCCTACAAGGCCGCGCCGGAAGTTCTTTGGGAACTGGGCGCGGAAGTCATTCCCTTCGGTGTGACGCCGAACGGGACGAATATCAACGAAGGCTGCGGATCGACCAATCCGCAACTGGCTGCCGCAGCCGTGATTGCGCATGGGGCGGATATCGGCATCTGCCTCGATGGTGACGCGGATCGCGTGATCCTGATCGATGAGACCGGCCAGGTCGCGGATGGCGACCAGATCATGGCGCTGATGGCCGCGCGATGGGCCGAGGAAGAGCGTCTGCGCGATGGCGTGCTGGTGGCGACGGTGATGTCGAACCTTGGGCTGGAGCGGTTTCTCGACGGTCGCGGGCTGCGGCTGGAACGGACTGGTGTCGGGGACCGCTATGTCGTCGAGGCAATGCGGCGGGGCGGCTGGAACCTGGGTGGGGAGCAATCCGGCCATATCGTGATGACCGATTTCGCCACAACCGGCGACGGGCTTATGGCCGCGCTGCAATTCCTGGCCGAGATGTGCCGCACCGAGCAGCCCGCAAGCGTCTTGGCGCGGAGTTTTGACCCGGTGCCGCAACTTCTGAAGAACGTGCGCTATGCGGCGGGCGCGACGCCGCTGGAGGCGCAATCGGTGCAGTCGGCCATTGCGGATGCCGAGGCCCGGTTGAACGGCAGCGGGCGGTTACTCATCCGAAAGTCGGGGACCGAGCCGTTGATCCGCGTGATGGCGGAATGCGAGGACGAGGGGCTGCTGACCGAGGTGGTGGACACGATCGTTGCAGAGGTGAGCGCGGCGGTCTGAGGATGCGCGGACGCGTCCTCGCGTTGGCATGGCCGCAAACACCTCCCTTTGATCAATCCGCCGCGAAGATCGCCTGCACGATCGCGGCATCGAGGGCGACCATCGCCTCCCACTCCACACAGGCGTCGTAAGCGACCACAACCCGCCAGCCATTGAAGAACCCGACCACGTAGCTGCCCACGTTGAGCCTTTCGGGAAAACAGAGCGCGCCGAAATGCCAGTAATTCGACCCGCCCCTCATGCTGCGCGCCAGCATGCCGCGTTCGTAGACCGCACCCCCGCCGAGATCGGCCATGGGTTCGTCGCGCGTGGGATCGGATGTGTCGAACCAGTGCGCATGAAAGCGGAGATAGTCGTCGGCGGTCATTGACCAGCCGCCCCAGGACAGAAATGCGCCCGAGACCGGCGACGGCGCCGCCGCCACCCCGGCTGTGTCCAGCACACGGGCGCGGCAGGCCGCCTCGTACGTGTCTTGCGTCACGTTTTCGATCACGAGGGCAAGCAGTGCGAAATTGTCGTTCGAGTAGACATGGACGTCCTGCGGGCCCTGTGGCGCTTTGCGCGTGCGCATCTTGGTCACGATTGCATCTGCCCGGTGCCGTGGATCGCCCAGCCAGGCGCTCATGTGGCGCTGGGTCGCGTCCTCTATGACGCCGCTTTCGTGGGTGACGAGGTCTCCGACGGTCATCTCGTCGAACCCGGGCACGAAAAGCGACACCGGATCGGCCCAGCGCAGTTTTCTGTCCGCGACAAGATCGGCAACGCAGACCGCCGTGATGGCTTTCGACAGGCTGGCCAGTTCGACCGGCCGAGCCGTGGGCAGACCAAGATCAATGGTTTGGATCGCGCCGTCCGGGGATTGCATCGCCACGACGCCCGAGGCGTCCCGTTCCGTCAGCCAGCCCTGCACCGCATCCGCGACGCCATTGGCGGTTTGCGCCGTTGCGCCGCACGCGATCCAGACGAGGATTGCGGCGGCGCGGAGGTACATCAGGCGGTGGCCTTGCCGTAGATTTCCGCGACCCGTGCGACGGCCTGCTCGGGCGGCAGTTCTTCGCTTTCGCCGGTGCGGCGGGAGGTCAATTCGACCACGCCGTTCTTGAGCCCTCGTGGGCCGACGGTGATGCGCCAGGGCAGACCGATCAGGTCCATGGTGGCAAACTTGCCCCCTGCCCGTTCATCGCGGTCGTCGTAGAGCGGCTCCAGTCCCAGCGCGGTGAGGCTGGCATAGAGCGCGTCGCAGGCAGCGTCCGCCTGTTCATCGCCTTGCCGCAGGTTGACGATACCGCAGTGGAACGGGGTCACGCCTTCGGGCCAGATGATGCCGTTGTCGTCATGGCTGGCTTCGATGATTGCGCCCAAAAGGCGGCTGACGCCGATGCCGTGCGAGCCCATATGGACCGGCACTCGGTTGCCGTCCGCGTCAGCAACGTTCGCCCCCATGGCGTCCGAGTATTTTGTGCCGAAGTAGAAGATTTGGCCAACCTCGATGCCGCGCGCTGTGCGCTGGCGGTCGGCGGGAACCTTGGCGAACTCCGCCTGGTCATGGGTTTCATCGGTGCGCGCGTAGCGCGAGGTGAATTCTTCGAGCACGGCCTGGCACTGGTCCACGTTGTCGTAGTCGATCTCGCGGTCACCGAATTTCAGATCGGTGATCTCGCTGTCGTAGAACACTTCGGATTCGCCCGTTTCGGCAAGCACGAGGAATTCGTGGGTATCGTCACCGCCGATGGGACCTGAATCGGCGCGCATCGGGATCGCTTGCAGACCCATGCGTTCGTAAGTGCGCAGGTAGCTGACAAGGTGACGATTGTAGGCGTGCAGCGCGTCTTCCTTGGTGAGGTCGAAATTGTAGCCATCCTTCATCAGGAATTCGCGGCCGCGCATGACGCCGAAACGCGGACGGATCTCGTCGCGGAATTTCCACTGGATGTGGTAGAGCGTCAGCGGCAGGTCCTTGTAGCTGCTGACATGGCTGCGGAAGATGTCGGTGATCAGCTCTTCGTTGGTGGGGCCGTAGAGCATGTCACGGTCGTGTCGGTCGCGGACGCGGAGCATTTCGGGGCCGTAGGCATCGTAGCGCCCGGATTCGCGCCAAAGGTCCGCCGATTGCAGCGTCGGCATCAGCATCGGGATATGGCCCGCGCGCACCTGTTCCTCGTGCACGATGTTTTCGATGTTTTTCAGCACCTTGTAGCCCAGCGGCAGCCACGAGTAGATGCCTGCGCTGGCCTGCTTGATCATCCCTGCGCGCAGCATCAGGCGGTGGCTCACAATCTGCGCCTCGGCGGGCGTTTCTTTGAGGACAGGCAGGAAGTAGCGGGACAGGCGCATGGGTGTTCTCACTTTGGCGTTTGGGTTGTCCTAGCTGGTTGGGTGAATTCGGACAAGACCGACGGTCGGTTCAAAGCAGTCCAAAGCTACGAACGCGCAGTGCAACCCGAGTTCTTGGAGTTGGCAGTGTGAATAAACCCGGTTACGTTTCGCCCGATGGCGTTTCAACTAACCACAGAAAAACCTTCAGTGACGTTTGTCATCCCACGCGGTATGCCGAATAGGCTGGCCGCGTCATTGCCGGGGCATTGGTCGAGTGTCATTGACATCTCTTCCAATTGTCCGGGGAGTTCTTCGATACACGGCGGAGTGCACCTAGTCATCAGCGAATTCAGTTCCGGGAATTACAGTGGCTGGGTCGACACCGGAAAAGCCGAAGCCGTGGCCGTCTCGGGATTGACCAGTTGCGGTGCCGCTATAATGATTAGCAGTGGTCTGGAAAGGATGGCTGCAGCGCATATGAGCGGTGACGTCCAATTCAACGAGGAGTGGTGCGCCAAATTGGGCTACACCGCGCCCGACGCAGCGAGTTCCTCAACGGCTCCTACCGCGAACCCAGCACTTCCGTTCCTGATTTTGGCAACGGGTCCCGAAGGTGGTTTAAATGCTGAGGCTGTACTGCGAAGATACGCAAAAGCACTGCGTCTGCTGTTGATGCCTAATCGTGTAATCTTCGTCAAAGGCGCTAGGTCAGTGCTCGCGTGCCGTAGCGACGACGGACACAGTGTAATCGTTCACGCACAAAGAGACGTCCATTGTCCCGAACCGCCCAAAAAGACACGCAAACCCGGGAAATTCAAAAATCTCTTCTCGCGCAAAACTTGAAACCCGGGCAACAAGGCGCGATGTAGGACCAAAGCCAGAGAGGCAGGGCACATGGCACTCCCGGCACGGGATCAGTTGAAATATTGGGGCGTCGCGGCGGCCGTGTTTGCGGTGGTGCTGTGGTTCCTGGGGGACGTGCTCTTGCCCTTCGTGCTGGGCGGGGCGATTGCCTATTTCCTCGATCCGGTGGCGGACCGGTTGGAGAAGATGGGGCTGAGCCGGGTGACGGCGACGTTGATCATCACGGTGGTCTGCATCCTTGCCTTCGTGATCCTGCTTTTGCTGGTCATACCGGCGCTGGTGGATCAGGCGGTGGATCTGTTCAACGTGGCGCCGACGGTCTTTGGCAACCTGCGCGATTTCCTGATCGCGCGGTTCCCGGACATCATGGATGTGGAAAGCCCGCTGCGGCAGTCGCTGGTGTCTGTGGGCGAGACCATTCAGGCGCGGGGTGGAGAGCTTCTCAACACGGTGCTGAGCTCGGCCGCGGGGATCATCAATATCGTCATGCTCTTCGTGATCGTGCCGGTGGTTTCGGTGTACCTGCTTCTGGATTGGGACCGGATGGTGTCCCGGATCGACGAGCTGTTGCCACGCGATCATGCGCCGACGATCCGCAGACTGGCCGCCGATATCGACAGGACGCTGGCGAGTTTCATTCGCGGCATGGGTACCGTTTGTATCATCCTCGGCACGTATTACGCCGTCGCTCTGATGATGATCGGTCTGCAGTTCGGTCTGGTTGTCGGATTCGTGGCCGGTCTGGTGACCTTCATCCCCTACCTGGGCGCGCTGATTGGCGGGGCGCTCGCGATCGGTCTGGCGCTGTTCCAGTTCTGGGGCGATTGGGTGTCGATTGCGCTTGTGGCCGGTGTCTTTGTGCTGGGCCAGGTGATCGAGGGCAATGTGCTGACGCCCAAGCTTGTGGGGTCGTCCGTCGGACTGCACCCTGTCTGGCTCATTCTGGCGCTGTCGGTCTTCGGGACGCTTTTCGGCTTTGTCGGCATGCTGGTGGCAGTGCCGGTCGCGGCGGCGATTGGCGTGGTCGCGCGGTTCGCGGCGGACCAGTACAAATCGAGCCGGCTGTATCGCGGGTTGAGTGATCAGGACCCGGAGTGATGCACCAACAAATGAAATTTGATATTCCGGCGCGGCCCGCGCTGGGACGGGGCGATTTTTACGTGACCGAAAGCAACGCGGTGGCTTTGGGGCTGGTCGATACCTGGCCGCACTGGCCCGAGGGCAAGCTGCTTTTGGTCGGGCCGGAAGGCGCAGGCAAGACGCATCTGGCGCATGTCTGGTGCGCGGAGAGCGGTGCGCGAATGGTGGCGTCGCGCGACCTTGGCCAATTGGACATGGCAGGCGTCTGTTCCGGGTCGGTCTGCGTTGAGGATGTCGAACGCGTCGCGGGGGATCGGACCGCCGAAGAGGCCCTGTTCCACCTGCATAATCTGGTGCTGGCGAATGGGTACACCCTTTTGATGACCGCCACATCGGTGCCGAGCGTCTGGGGGTTGGACCTGCCGGACCTGGTCAGCCGGATGGTGGCGACCACCGTGGCCAAGGTATCACCGCCCGATGACATCCTGTTGTCGGCGGTTTTGGCCAAACTGTTCGCCGACCGTCAGATCGTACCTCTGGCCGATGTGATCCCATATCTCGTGCGCTGGATGCCCCGATCTTTTGCCGCGGCGGGTCAGGTTGTGGCGCATCTGGACCGCGCGGCACTGGGCACTCCGAAGGGTGTGACCCGGACGCTCGCCCGTCAGGCATTGGCAGAGCTTGAATTCCCGGACGAAACCGCGCCAGAATAGCGGCTCTTCTGATCCGTCACCTCTGTGTCACTTTTCGCCCTTAAGGGACGCCCATGAACGCCGCCGACTATCTGAAAGCCCCCCGCCCCGCGCCGACCGAGTTCCCGGATCTGGATTTGGGCAGTCCACGGCGTTTCGTGAACCGTGAGCTGTCCTGGCTTGGCTTCAACTGGCGGGTGCTGGAAGAGGCCGAGAACCCGCGTGTGCCGCTCTTGGAACGACTGCGCTTCCTGTCGATCTCGGCCACCAATCTGGACGAGTTCTATACCGTGCGCGTGGCCGGTCTGCGGGAATTGGCGCAGGCGGGTAACACGACACCGGCAGCGGACGGGCTGTCCCCGGCCGAGCAGCTTGTGCTGATCAACGAGGACGCGCGAAAGCTCATGGCCTCGCAGCAACGGGTTTTGGCCGAGCTGCGCGAGCAGATGGAGGCAGAAGGAATTTGCATCGTCCATCGCGACGCGGTGACCGAAGAAGATCTGGAGCATCTCGGCGAGGTGTTTCTGAATCGCGTCTTTCCGGTTTTGTCACCCTTGGCGATCGACCCGGCGCATCCGTTCCCGTTCATCGCCAACAATGGCTATTGCCTTGCCCTGCAACTGGAGCGGCGCAAGGACAAGACGTCGTTGCAGGCCCTGCTGCCCATCCCCGCGCAGGTGGAGCGGTTCGTCGCCCTGCCCGCAGAGGATGGCGGGCGGCGCTTCATCTTTCTTGAAGACGTGCTTCTGATGCATTTCGACCGGCTGTTTCCGGGCTACAAACTGCGCGATCACTTCGGGTTCCGGGTGTTGCGGGACAGCGATATTGAGGTCGAGGAAGAGGCCGAGGACCTTGTGCGCGAATTCGAGGTTGCGTTGAAGCGGCGGCGCCGTGGTGAGGTTGTGCGGCTGACGATCTCGGCCGGGGCGCCGAAAGGGCTGCGCGAGACCGTCATGCGCGAATTGCGGGTCCGCGAGGACGACGTGATCGAACTGACCGGCATGTTGGGCGCCGCAGACCTCAAGGAACTGGTGTTGGACGAGCGGCCCGATCTCTTGTGGCCGAGTTTCACGCCACGGGTGCCGGAACGGGTGCAGGATTTCGACGGCGACATGTTCGCGGCGATCCGGCAGAAGGACATGCTGCTGCACCACCCCTACGAGACCTTCGACATGGTGGTGCGGTTCCTGACACAAGCGGCCCGCGACCCCGATGTTGTGGCGATCAAGCAGACCTTGTACCGCACCTCGCGGCAGTCGCCCATCGTGGCGGCGCTTTGCGAAGCGGCGGAGGATGGCAAATCCGTTACAGCGCTTGTGGAGTTGAAGGCACGGTTCGATGAAGCTGCGAACATCCGTCAGTCGCGACAGCTCGAACGCGCCGGGGCACACGTGGTTTACGGGTTCCTCGACTGGAAAACGCACGCCAAGATCTCTGTCGTGGTGCGGCGCGAGGGCGATAGGCTCGTGACCTATACTCATTTCGGCACGGGCAACTATCACCCGATTACGGCGACCATCTATACTGATCTCAGTTTCTTTACATGCGATGCGACGCTTGGGCGCGATGCCACGAAGGTGTTCAACTACCTGTCCGGATACGCGGAACCCGAGGGGTTGGAAAATCTAGCGATTTCACCGCATTCGCTGAAACCGTTGATGCTGGACTTGATAGAGGCGGAGATTGAGCACGCCAAGGCGGGCAAACCGGCGCAAATCTGGTTGAAGATGAATTCGTTGATCGAGCCTGACATGATCGACGCGCTTTATGCCGCCTCTCAGGCGGGGGTGCAGATCGATTGCGTTGTGCGGGGGATTTGCGGACTGCGACCTGGTGTGAAGGGTCTGAGCGAGAACATCCGCGTGAAGTCCATTGTCGGACGGTTTCTGGAACACTCGCGGATCATCTGTTTTGGGAACGGATTTGGCCTTCCGCACAAGAGGGCTCGCGTCTTCATGTCTTCGGCGGACTGGATGGGGCGGAACCTCAATCGACGGGTCGAGACACTGATCGAGATCGAGAACGCTACAGTGAAGGCGCAGATCGTCAGCCAGATCATGGCCGCCAACCTCGCAGATGTAGCGCAAAGCTGGATCATGCGGCCCGAAGGGCATTTCGAGCGGGCGACATGGGAGGACGGCGCGTTTGCTTTCAATTGCCACCGGTTCTTTATGGAGAACCCGTCGTTGTCCGGCCGCGGATCGGCCGGCGCATCGGACGTGCCGAAGCTGACCCATACCGAAGAGTAAACCGGGTCCGTCACCCAGCGAGTTGCAGGATCAGCCAAACGGCGGCACCGACAGCACACAGAACCGCAAAGAGTCTTATGGCCGTGCGGCCCTTTTCGCGATCGCCCGAGCGTTCGGGAAGCCGTTCCGGGCGCGCCTGACGGCCCGCATCTCCTGGGCCGGCACGCACCTCTTTCGAAGTGCTCAGATCGTTGACATGGGCCGATGTAGCGGCGGCGGCTGATGTGCGATGTGACATGGTATGTCCTTTCGTCTCTCCAGACTTAAACACCTGAGGCCGGACCATGTTCCCTTAGCCAGCATTTGTTGCCGCACCCAAAGGTCGAAACTTGACCTGCGGGCGTGGCTTTGCAACGGTGCGCGCGACCTGATCGAGAGGCGTTATGGACGGGACTGCCACATCCGAATACGACTCTACGAGCCTCTTCGGACGGCCCCTGTTCAACGACCCTAAAGCCCGCGCGCTAAGCCGGGTGGGCGTGGTCGATATCGGATCGAACTCGGTCCGTCTTGTGGTCTTTGACGGCGCGGCGCGATCGCCTGCCTACTTTTACAACGAAAAACTGATGTGCGCGCTTGGCGCAGGCATGTCGGACACCGGGCGATTGAACCCCCAGGGTCGGGACCGCGCGCTGCAGGCGCTGAAAAGGTTCCACGCGCTGGCCGAAGGCATGAACCTCCCGCCCCTGACCGTGGTCGCCACCGCCGCCGTGCGCGAAGCAGAGGACGGTCCCGAGTTCCGCGAAGACGTGCTGCGCGAGACTGGGTTGCGCATCTGGGTGATCGGCGGTGAGGAAGAGGCACGGCTGTCGGCACAAGGCGTGCTTTTGGGTTGGCCGGGCAGCTACGGGCTCGTCTGCGATATCGGTGGATCGTCGATGGAACTGGCCGAGATCTCGGAGGGTCGCGTCGGGCGGCGCATCAGTTCGAACCTCGGGCCGCTCAAGCTGCGCGACGTCAAGGGCGGATACAAGGGGCGCGACGCGCATATCAAAGAGGTGATGGCCAAGCTGGCCGAGCACATGGGCGCACAGCGTGACCGGCTGTTCCTTGTGGGCGGCTCATGGCGGGCGATTGCGCGGATCGACATGTATCGCCGAGGGTATCCGCTGCACGTGCTGCATGAATACCGGATGAACCGGAAATCGGTCAGCCAGACGGTGAAGTTCATCAAGTCGAGCGATCTGGAAGAGCTGCGCCAGGCCTGTGGGGTGTCTTCGGCCCGGATGGAGCTGGTGCCCTACGCGTCCGAAGTGTTGAAGCGATTGGTGCAGACCTTCAGCCCGAAGGACATCGCGATTTCAAGCTACGGCATTCGGGAAGGGCTGCTCTACGAACAGATGCCGCAAGAGCTGCGGGATCGCGATCCGCTGATCGAAGCCTGCCGCTTTGCTGAGGCGAAAGACGCTCGGTTGCCCGGATTTGGCAAGAAGCTCTTCAAGTTCGTGATGCCGCTGTTCTCGCGCTCGGACGCGGCGCGCATGCGGCTGATCAAGGCGGCGTGCCTGTTGCACGACGTGAGCTGGCGTGCGCATCCCGATTACCGCGCAGAGACCTGTTTCGATAACGCGACGCGGGCCAACCTTGGCGGTTTAAAGCATTCCGAGCGCGTGTTTCTGGGGTTGGCGCTGCTGCATCGCTACAAGAACAAGCGCGAAGGCACGCGGTTTGAAGACCTCGAAGAGCTTTTGTCCGAAACCGCAACGCAAGAGGCCGAAGTTCTGGGCAAAGCGCTGCGTTTCGGGGCGATGTTATGGATGTCGGACGCGAGCGCAGATGGCACGGCTCTGGAATGGAAGCCACGCAAGAAGCTTCTGCGGCTGAAACTGACCAAGGCTTCTGTGCCGCTTTACGGCGAGGTTGCGCAAGCGCGGCTTCAGTCGCTGGCCGCATCCCTTGGAGCCGAGGTCGACGTGAAGATCCTCCGGTAGCGGACGCGCGTTTCCGTCACCGGAAACGCCGGCTACATGTCGGGACCGCCCTGCTCTACCACTTTGCGGATACGTCGGATCGCCAGCCAAACAAGCAACACCACCGGGATGGTCACAAGCCCCGTCAACGCGCCGCGCGTGATGCCCAGCATGCCGGCCACCGGATAAAGCAGGTAGCCCGCAAGCGACACGGCGTAGTAGCTGATCGCGACCACGGACAGGCCTTCCACCGTTTTTTGCAGGCGCAATTGCATGTCGGCGCGCTGGTTCATGCTTTCGAGGAGCTGTTGGTTCTGGGCCGAGCGGGCGACTTCGACACGCGTTCGCAAAAGGTCCCCGGCCCGCACCGCCCGTTCCGCCATGGCAGACAGGCGGCGTTCGGCGCTTTTCACGGTGCGCATCGCTGGATCGTAGCGGCGGGTCATGAATTCTGCAAAGGTCTGGCGACCTTCGAAACGTTCTTCGCGCAGGACCGAGATTCGCTGCGCAACGATCGCCTCATAGGCTCCGGTCGCGCCAAAGCGGAATGAGGTCTGGGCCGACAGGCTTTCCAGTTCGGCCGACACCGCAAGGAGGGCTTTCAGCCGATCTTCTTCCTGCCCGTCGCCCTGGGTCATGGCCGTCATCAGGCGCGTGAGTTCGTTGTCGATCTCGCCCATCCTCGGACCAAGCTCACGGACGCGGGTGAACCCGAGCATCGACATGGTCTTGTAAGTCTCGATCTCGCACAGGCGCTGCACGATGCGACCGACGCGGCGCCGGCCGATGCCAGGCGTGACGAAGACGCCAAAGCGCAGATGGCCAGCCGGATCGATCCGGAAGTCGCCGCAGCAGATGGCGTCATCGTCGAGCACGCGGCTGACGGCAAGGCTTTCCGGGACGAACCAGTTCGAGAGGTTTTCACTTATCTTGGCGTCGTCGGGGCGCTCCTCGACCCGGATCAGGGCCGAGGTGATCCGAACACCGGGGGCGGTGGAAAGCCAGTCCTCGGGAAAGACCGAGATATCCGTGGGGTCAAACGGACGTTCCGAAACACCGTTGATGAAGACCGTGTAGGTCACAAACTCCGTATGTTGTTCCCATTTCAGCGTATGCTGCCCGATCTGACCCGAAAAATGCGTGGCGCCGGGTTGCGGGTGGGTGGTGCCGTACCGGTCAAGCAAGGCGATCAGGTGATTGAGATCATCAGCCTTGTCGCGCGCCGCCGCGGCCTTGGGTTTCTTGATGGCTAGATAGATCGCACGACACGGCGCTTCGAGCGACGGGAACGGGCGGGCGTGCAGCTCGTTCGAGAGCGGGTATCGCAGCGGATGATCTTCAATCGGGGACATGTACGCACCTGTTAACTGTAAGGGTCAGGTAGGCGCGCCCGGGCGTCAAGTAAAGAAAAATTTGTTTCTATTCAATATTTTACCGGTATTCTACTGTATGCAGCACGCATTTTTTGCACCCTGTCCTTGGATGTCTGGAAGCTGTGCGTGCGGGAAATCCGCGGAAGATCGGGAATCTGATGCAGTTTTGCGGTGGCTCAAAGCGGCATGGACGGCATCACGCTAGGATTCGATCTGTGCCCGGAGCGCCACATCACGTGACGCTCGAAGGGCCAGAGCACATCTGGAGGACATCCATGAAACTGTTCATTGGCTACGCGACGAATGAAGGACAAACCCGCAAGATCGCGCAGTACGTCGCGGATCGCTGTGTTGATCTGGGGCATTCCGTCGAAATGATGGGACTAACGGATGCGGGATCCGTCGATCTTGCCCGTTTCGACGGCGCGGTGCTCGGCGGATCGGTGCATGCGGGGCATTATCAGCGGGTGCTGTCGGATTTCGCGGCGGATCACGTGATGGCGCTGGATGCGATCCCGACGCTTATGATCTCGGTGTCGCTGGCGGCCTCGGGCCACGAGGCGGAGGATTGGCGCGCGCTTGACAAGATCCTTGCCGATTTCAAGGACGCGACGCAGTGGACGCCGGGTGAGGTTGCGCAGGTGGCCGGGGCGTACAAGCCGTCGGAATATGACGTCTTCCGCCGGTTCATAATGCGCCGGATTATCAAGGCGAAGGATCCGGAGGTCGATCCCGACTGGGACGCCGAATTTACCGATTGGGAGGCACTCGATGCGACGGTGACCGCATGGTTGCAACGGATCGAGCCGGAGTGACGGAGCACTACCTTCCGCCTGATGTCGTCTTGGATCAGCACGCCGCTTGAGCAGGTTCCGTTTCGTGACTTCTGCTGCTTCGGCCACAAAAAAGGCCCCGCAGGAGTTGCGGGGCCTTTGTTCGATTATTCGGAATGATCAGCTGATCTTGCCGAGCAGCGTGTCGAGCGACGCCTTTGCGTCGCCGTAGAACATCCGCGTGTTGTCCTTGAAGAAGAGCGGGTTCTCGATGCCCGAATACCCGGTGCCCTGCCCGCGTTTGGACACGAAGACCTGCTTGGCCTTCCAGCATTCCAGAACCGGCATCCCGGCGATGGGCGAGTTCGGATCGTCCTGTGCGGCCGGGTTCACGATGTCGTTCGAGCCGATGACGATGGCGACGTCCGTATCGGGGAAGTCGTCGTTGATTTCGTCCATTTCGAGCACAATGTCGTAAGGCACCTTCGCCTCGGCGAGAAGCACGTTCATGTGGCCGGGAAGACGGCCTGCGACCGGGTGGATCGCGAAGCGGACTTCCTTGCCTTTGGCGCGCAGACGGCGGGTAAGCTCGGCCACGTTCTGCTGTGCCTGCGCCACCGCCATTCCGTACCCCGGAATGATGATGATGCTGTCAGCTTCGTCCAGCGCCTGGGCTACCCCGTCAGCGTCGATGGCAATCTGTTCGCCCTCGACCGCCATTTGTTCGCCCGCTGCGCCGCCGAAGCCACCGAGGATCACGCTGATGAACGAGCGGTTCATCGCCTTACACATGATGTAGCTGAGGATCGCACCGGAGCTGCCCACGAGCGCACCGACCACAATCAGGAGGTCGTTGCCCAGCGAGAAGCCGATCGCGGCAGCGGCCCACCCCGAGTAGGAGTTCAGCATCGACACCACGACCGGCATGTCGGCGCCGCCGATACCCATGATCAGGTGGTAGCCGATGAAGAGTGCCAGAAGCGTCAGAAGGACCAGTGTCCAGCTGCCCGAGCCGCCCAGGTACATGATGGCCAGAAGCAGCGACAAGGCCGCAGCGCCTGCGTTCAGAAGGTGACCGCCCGGCAGTTTCTTGGCAGAGCTGTCCACCTTGCCTGCGAGTTTGCCGTAGGCGATGACGGAGCCGGTGAAGGTCACCGCGCCGATCCAGATACCGAGGACCAGTTCGACCCGAAGGATACCGATCTCGACCGAGGATTTCTTGGCGATGAGCTTACCGAACGCCGAAAGACCGTCGTAGGCCTCTTTCGGAAGTCCAATGGCGGTGATGCCGTCGTCGCCGACCGCGCCCATCACAAGGCCCTGCGCCTCGTAGATGTTGCCCACGTAGTTGATCATGAGGTCAGCATTGAAGCCGACAAAAACAGCCGCCAGACCAACAAGCGAGTGCATGATCGCCACAAGCTCGGGCATCTGGGTCATTTCGACCTTGGTCGCCAGTTGGTAGCCGACCACGGCACCGCCTGCGATCAGGACCAGTGAGGCGAGCCAGAGGCCTGAACCGGGGCCGAACATCGTTGCGATGACCGCAACGGCCATGCCCACGATGCCATACCAGACGGCGCGTTTGGCGCTTTCCTGACCAGACAGACCACCCAGCGACAGGATGAAGAGAACAGCGGCGACAACATAGGCCGCGATGGTGAATGCGTTTTCCATTGCCTCTGCCCCTTAGGATTTCTGGAACATGGCGAGCATGCGCCGTGTCACGAGGAAGCCACCGAAGATGTTGACGGCGGCCATGAAGATGCCGAGCGCGGCAAGGAGCGTGATCAAGAGGCTTGAAGATCCGATCTGGATCAGAGCGCCGAGAATGATGATCGACGAGATCGCGTTCGTCACAGCCATCAGCGGTGTGTGCAGCGAGTGCGCCACGTTCCAGATCACCTGGAACCCGATGAAGACGGAGAGCACGAACACGATGAAGTGCTGCATGAAGCTTGCCGGCATGCCGGGGATGAGGCCGACACCCAGAACAAGCGCCGCGCCTACGGCCAGCAATGTGACCTGCTGCTTGGTCTGCGCCTTGAAGGCCGCGAGTTCCTGCGCCTTCTTTTCATCGGGCGTCAGCTCCTTGGCCTTTTCCTTGGGTTTGGCCGCGATGGCCTGCACCTTGGGCGGCGGTGGCGGGAAGGTGATTTCCTTCTCGTAGGTCACCGTCGCACCACGGATCACATCGTCTTCCATGTTGTGCACGATCTGACCGTCTTTTTCAGGGGTCAGGTCGGTCATCATGTGACGGATGTTGGTGGCGTAGAGGTTGGACGCCTGTGTCGCCATGCGACTGGGGAAGTCCGTGTAGCCGATGATGGTCACGCCGTTGTCGGTGACGATCTTCTCATCCTTGACGGTCAGCTTGCAGTTACCGCCCTTTTCGGCCGCGAGGTCGACGATGACGGAGCCTGGCTTCATGCTCTCGACCATGTCCTTGGTCCAGAGCTCTGGCGCCTCGCGGTTCGGGATCAGCGCTGTGGTGATCACGATGTCGATATCGGGGGCCAGTTCGCGGAACTTGGCAAGTTGGGCCGCGGCGAATTCCGGTGAGGATACAGAGGCATAGCCGCCAGTGGCCGAGCCGTCTTGCTGCTCTTCCTCGAAGTCGAGGAAGACAAATTCCGCGCCCATGGATTCAACCTGCTCGGCCACTTCCGGGCGCACGTCGAAGGCGTAGGTGATGGCGCCAAGAGAGGTCGATGTGCCGATGGCGGCAAGACCGGCCACACCGGCGCCGACGACCAACACCTTGGCGGGCGGCACCTTTCCAGCGGCGGTGACCTGACCGGTGAAGAAGCGGCCGAAGTTGTTGCCCGCTTCGATTACGGCGCGGTAGCCCGCGATATTTGCCATCGAGGACAGTGCGTCCATCTTCTGCGCGCGGGAAATCCGCGGCACCATTTCCATCGCGATGACGTTGGCGCCCTTTTTCTTCGCCGCTTCCATGCCCTCTTCGTTGGCAGCGGGATTGAAGAAGGAGATCAGGGTTTGACCTTCGCGCAGGCGTTTCAATTCGCCACCGTCGGGCTGGCGCACCTTGGCGACGATATCGGCCTCTTTCCACAGGGCGGCGGGGGTCTTGATAACCGTAACGCCGGCTTCCTCGTAGAGCGCGTCCGAGAACCCTGCCTTTTCACCGGCGCCGGTTTCGATCAGGCAGTCATATCCGAGTTTCTGGAGCTGTCGGGCGCTGTCGGGCGTCATCGCCACGCGGTTTTCGCCCTCGAACACTTCCTTGGGTGTTCCGATTTTCACCTGAGCTGTCCCCTCTTTTGCGTCAATCATGGTGCCGTAGCGGCAAGTTCAGCGGCGATGGGTCTATAGTGCTGACCTAAAGCGCACAATGGCCCCGCGCCTGCGAACCGCTCATCTAGAACAGTAAGTCGCAGGCGGCTAGAGCCAACGTCGCGTTTGTTTCTCGTATCGTGCAAAATCCGCACGAAAATTACGCCGAAGGCGCTTTTCCTCGGGCAATATGAAGTGTTTCTCGATCCACCAGACGAAGATCGGGATCAATGGGAGCGATAACACAGCATCCCAGTAGAGGATGAATCCGGCCAGGATCAGCGAATCGGCGAGATAAATCGGATTGCGGCTGCGCTTGAAGATGCCCGAGGTAATGAGGCGCGTCGCCTCTTGGTGCGGGATGATCGTGGTGCGATGTCGGCGGAATTCGTACGCGGCGAGCGCGATCAGGACAAAACCGGCGCCGACGAGAAGGCCACCGAGCAGGTCCGCCACCACGGGACCGAAGCTGAGGCCAAAGTCATAATATGTCTTTTGCAGCCACGCGAGCAGAAGCGCGGTGCAAAGCCAGACAGGGGGGATGTCTAGGTACTTGAGCATAGCGGGGGTATAGCAAGCGTCAGAGAGTAACGCGACCCGCAAGGCAGTGGGACAGAAGGACGCCCGTGGGGACCGGGCGACCGGAGCTTACATCTTGACGCAGCCGAGGATTTCGTTCTGCGGAAGACGGGCCACCATCACGCCACCGTTCACGCGTTTGACGTGAAAGCCGTACCCGCGCATGCGGAATTTCCATTCGGTGTCGGACAGGGTTTTTTCGCGTTCCGCCACAAGGAAGTGGCGCAGCTTGCCCAGATCGGAGGCGGCAGTTGTTTCGGCAAACATGGGGTGTCTCCTCGTACGTTACCTGAAGACGTTTTCGACGCCGATTGAGGCAAATCTTGGAACGAAACGGGGTTTTTTGCCGAAATGGAAACAGTGATTGTGGCGCGATGCGGACGCGCCGTCAGCTTTTGGTCTCGTTCACCACGGGCGTCACACGGGCGCGGCGCAAAACGGCCTCGCGCCAGGTGATGAAGGCGACCGCGCTCATGATCACGGCGCCTCCGAAAATCACCCAAGGGTCAATCGGCTCTGCAAAGAAGATCGCACCAAGCGCGACCGACCAGACGAGTTGCAGAAACGTGACCGGTTGCGTGACCGTTACCGGTGCGGCGGCGAAGGCCAGAGTCATGGTGTAGTGCCCGGCGGTCGCAAAGCAGGCGACGAGGGCGATAATGGCGAGGTCAGACAGGCTTGGCGTCACCCAAACCGCGAAGGCGAAGGGAGCAAGGCCAATGGTGACGGTAATGGACAGCAGCGCCACGACGATGCTGGCGGGCAACTCGCCCGAGACGATCTTGGCGATCAGGTAGCTGCCTGCGAAGAACAGAGCGGTCGCGAGCATGGCGATATGGCCGGGATCGAGCTCGCGGAAGCCGGGGCGCAGAATGATCAGCGCGCCGAACAGAGCCGCCACGACGGCCAGCGCGCGGCGCAGGGCCAGTTTTTCGCCAAGCACAAACACGGCGAGGATGGTGACATAAACCGGGTTAAGGTAGTTCATCGCGGTGACTTCGGCGATGGAGATCCGGGTCATCGAATAGAACCAGAGGATCACGCCCAGCGCGTGCATCAGGCCCCGCACGGCGAACAGGCCTTTTTGCCGTTGCGTGAGCCGCACCGACATGAGTTCACGCCAGACCGGGATCAGAAAGACCAACCCGATCACGTAACGCAGAAAAGCCGACTCGGCGGCGGGGACCCGTCCACCCAGCACTTTGACCAGTGCGGTCACTGCCACGAAGCACAGGCCGGTGACGATCATCCAGAGGATGCCGGTCACGGGTCTGTTTGCGTCCGTCGTCATGCCTGCACTGGAACGGAAGGCGTCGGGAATGGCAAGCGGAGGCTGGCGCTTGGCCCGCCCCGCAGGCAGTCCGCGCTTTGGCGTGATGTGTCATGGTTGCGTTCAACCAGAGGGTCGTCCGGTCAAGGGTCCTCGGGTCACGCCCATGGAAGACGGGACGGTGGTCACATGAGCAGCAGTTTCGCGGCGATCGCCCACATGACGAGACCGATGATGACGTCGAGCACTTGCCACGCGCGCGGTCGAGCGAACAGCGGAGCGAGGAACCGCGCGCCATACCCCAGTGAGAAGAAGAACACGAAACTGGCGGTCATTGCGCCCAACGCGAAGGCAAGACGGTTGTCATACTGCGCTGACACCGCGCCGAGCAGGATCACCGTGTCGAGATAGACATGCGGGTTCAGCCATGTCAGCGCGAGACAGGTCAGAAGCGCCTTGCGAAGGGAACCTGCCGCCTGCCCGGCCTGCATCGCCTGCCCCCCACGCCACGCGCTTTGTAAGGTGCGCGCGCCGTACCAGATCAGGAAGGCGGCACCGAGCAGCCGCATCGCGAATTCAAGACCGGGAATGGCCTGTGTCAACGCGCCGAACCCGGCCACGCCAGCGGCGATCAAGATCGCATCCGACAGTGCACAGGTCAGGCTGACCGCGAACACATGGGACCGCAGTAGCCCCTGCCGCAGGACAAAGGCGTTCTGCGCGCCGATGGCAAGGATGAGGGAGAAGCCGAGCGCGAACCCGGCGAGCGCCGCCGTCATCTAGAGCGCGCGCCAGCCGATGTCGCGGCGGTAGAAGCCCTGCGGCCAGTTGACGGCGTCCGCCATCGCATAGGCGCGATCTCGGGCCTCTTGCAGTGTCGTCCCGCGCGCGGTGGCGTTGAGCACGCGGCCTCCGGTAGCGACGATCCTGCCATCCTTTTCAGACGTGCCAGCATGAAACATCATGTGGAAGCTGTCTTCGGGTAAATCGTCGAGGCCAGTGATGGGCGTGCCTTTTTCGTAAGACCCCGGATAGCCATCAGCCGCGAGCACGACGGTCATCGCGTGATCGTCCGCCCAGTTGACACGCGTTTCGGCCAAGCGTCCCTCCGCACAGGCGTGCATCAGGTCCATCGCCTGCGCGCCGAGCCGCATCATCAGCACCTGGCATTCCGGGTCACCGAAGCGCACGTTGTATTCGACAAGGCGTGGCTGGCCGTCTTGGATCATCAATCCTGCGTAGAGCACACCCTGATAGGGCGTGCCGCGTTTGGCCATTTCAGCCATCGTCGGTTTGATGATCTCATCAAGTGCCTTTTGCGCGATGGCATCTGTGAGAACGGGAGCGGGTGAGTAGGCTCCCATTCCGCCGGTGTTAAGGCCCGTATCGCCTTCGCCCACGCGCTTGTGGTCCTGTGCCGTGCCGATGGGAAGGACGTCGGTGCCGTCGCACAGGACGAAGAAGGATGCTTCTTCACCTTGCATGAATTCCTCGATCACCACCTCGGCCCCGGCCCCGCCGAACGCGCCGCCGAACATGTCGTCGATTGCGGCTTCGGCGTCTTCGATGGTTTCGGCGATTATGACGCCTTTTCCGGCCGCGAGGCCGTCGGCTTTGACCACGATGGGCGCGCTCTGCTGGCGGACATAGGCCTTCGCGCTGTCCGCGTCGGTGAAATGCCCATAAGCGGCGGTGGGGGCTTGGGCCGCATCACAGATTTCCTTGGTGAAGCTCTTGGAGGCTTCCAGCTTGGCGGCCTCCGCAGTGGGACCGAAAACCAGCAGGCCCGCATCGCGCAGCCGGTCGGCAACCCCGGCGGCCAACGGCGCTTCGGGGCCGACGATCACGAAGTCGATGCTGTTCTCCTCGGCAAAGGTAACGACCGCGCCGCCGTCCTCGATATCGAGCGCGGCACAATCGGCGATCTGGGCGATACCCGCATTGCCCGGCGCGACGATGAGCTTGTCGCATTTGGGGTTCTGCATCACCGCCCAGGCCAGGCTGTGTTCGCGCCCGCCGCTGCCAAGGATCAGAATGTTCATGGGGGCGGTCTCCGACTTCACCTTCGATTGCGGGCGTTCTAGGGTTGGGGTGACTTGAGAGCAAGGTGGGTCGGACAAGATTGTCCGACCGTCGAATTGAGGCACGCCATGTCCGACCTGATTGATGATCCCCGTCCGGGGCAGAACCTGCCGGAATACACGGTGTCCGAAGTATCGGGCGCCGTGAAGAAAACGCTGGAAGACCAGTTCGGGCGCATCCGCGTGCGCGGAGAGGTCGGGCGCGTCTTCACCGCGCGATCGGGGCATTTGTATTACGACGTGAAGGACGATCGGAACGTGCTGGCCTGCACCACGTGGAAGGGTCAGGTGTCGAGCCTGTCCGTGGTGCCCGAGGAAGGGCTGGAAGTGGTCGTCACGGGGCGCATGACAGCGTTCGGCGGTCAGTCGAAATACAATCTGAACGTCGATGAGGTGACCGTCGCGGGCGAAGGCGCGCTGATGGCGATGCTGGAGAAGCGAAAGAAAGCGCTAGCCGCCGAGGGTCTGTTCGATCCGGCGCGGAAGAAACCTCTGCCCTATCTGCCGGATATCATCGGCGTCATCACGTCGCCCTCCGGGGCGGTGATCCGCGACATTCTGCACCGGCTGCGCGACCGCTTTCCACGCAAGGTGTTGATCTGGCCCGTCGCCGTGCAAGGCGCGAATTGCGCACCCGAGGTGGCGCGGGCGATTGAGGGGTTCAATGCATTGACGCCGGGAGGGGGCCTGCCCCGCCCCGACCTTCTGATCGTGGCGCGTGGCGGCGGGAGTATCGAAGACCTTTGGGGGTTCAACGAGGAAATCGTTGCGCGGGCGGCGGCGGCGTCTGAGATCCCCCTGATATCGGCGGTGGGGCACGAAACAGATACGACGCTTATCGATTTCGTGTCGGATCAGCGCGCGCCGACACCAACCGCAGCGGCCGAGATGGCGGTTCCGGTGCGATTGGAACTTCTCGCATGGGTTGGTGACAGCGAGGCACGGATGGCGCGGGCGATGTCACAACGGATGGACGCGAGACGCCAGAGGTTGCGCGATCTGAGCCGGGCGCTGCCGCGACCCGACAGCCTTCTTTCCGGCCCCGTGCAAAGACTGGATGTCTGGGGCGAGCGGTTGCCGCTGGCGCTGGTGCGCTCGGTCGAAAAACGGCGCGGGCGTCTCATCGAGGCCGGGGCCTCTCTGCGCCCGGGCCTGTTGAGGCGAGCACTGGAAGAGCGGCAGCGCGGCCTGAAGGCGACGTCACTGCGCCTCTCTCCGAGCCTGATGCGCCTCGTCGACCAGAAGCGAGAAGCGCTTGCGCGTAGAGCCGACCGATTGTCGGTACAGCCGATCCTGCGGGACCTGCGCGGCAAACGCGAGCGGCTCGATGCGCTGTCACAACGCCTGTCCACGGCTGGGCAGGCACAGGTCAAAGACTGGCGCACGCGGCTGGACGGGCTGGACCGTCTGCGGGAAACGCTTGGTTACAAGGAAACGCTCAAGCGCGGATATGCGGTTGTGCGAGGCGACGGGGCGGTCGTGACCAATACGAAGGCGGCGAAGGCGGCGACATCGCTGGAAATCGAGTTTTCGGACGGACGTCTGACTGTGGGTGCAGCCAGCGCGAAGTCTGGCGGGAAACCGAAGTCTTCACCACCTGAACAAGGATCGTTGTTCTGACGAAGGAGTTCACGAGGCACCTTCGCCAGCGTGCGCGTTAAAGCGGCTGCAAAGCGGCGTGCAACACCAATTCAAATTGGCGTTCTTACCGCCATTCGAAAGGCGGTTTCGCTCAGGAAAAGACGTTTGTCTCTTTGCTTTCCAGAAACTGCGGCCTAAGCCCTAGTCCATGAGAACACTCTTTCTGGGCGATATCATGGGCCGCGCCGGGCGGGCGGCGATTGTGGAGCGGCTCCCTGGCATCCGGGAGCGGTTGCGGGTGGATTTCTGCGTGGTGAACGGAGAGAACGCCTCCAGCGGTGTCGGATTGTCCGGGCCACATGCGAAACTTCTGCTCGATGCCGGTGTCGACTGCCTGACGCTTGGCGACCATGCCTTCGATCAGAAGGACATGCTCAGCTACATCGACAATGAGCCGCGCATCCTGCGCCCACTCAATTTCGCTAAGACGGCACCGGGGCGCGGGGCGCGGATGTTCACCGACGCGCGGGGCCGTAAGATCCTCGTGCTGCAGGTGCTGGGCCAGGTCTTCATGAAGCGCGCCTTTGACGATCCGTTCTCGGCGGTTGACGCTGTGCTGCGCGCGCATCCCCTCGGCGGACAGGCGCAGGCCATTCTGGTCGATATGCATTGCGAGGCGACGTCGGAAAAGATGGGCATGGGCCATTTCTGCGACGGTCGCGCAAGCCTTGTCGTCGGCACCCATACCCATATCCCGACCGGAGACGCGCAGATCCTGCCGGGCGGCACCGGGTATCTGACCGATGCAGGCATGTGCGGCGACTATAATTCCGTGATCGGCATGGAAAAGACTGAACCGATGCGCCGCTTCGTGACCGGCATGAGCAAGGGCCGGTTTCAACCGGCAATGGAGGAAGCCACGCTGTCGGGTGTGCTGGTCGAGACGGACGACAGAACCGGCAAGGCGACCGCCATTCACATGATCCGCGATGGTGGTCGGTTGCAGCCAAGCATTCCGGAATGAGCCGACTTCTTCCGCTGGTCGTGCTGATCCTCGCCGGTGCGGCCTGGGGCGCGACCCAACCCTTGTCCAAGGTCGCGGTGAGCGAGGGGTATCGGCCGCTTGGCATCCTGTTCTGGCAGTTGAGCATCGGTGTCCTTGCGCTCGGGGCTGTCACGCTGATGCGCGGAAAGCGCTTGCGGTTCGAACCGCGTGACATGCGGCTCTATGTTCTGATTGCACTGATCGGGACACTCTTTCCAGGCATCGCCTCCTACAGCGCCGCCGTGCATCTTCCGTCGGGCGTCTTGTCCATTCTCCTGAGTTCGATCCCGATGTTCGCCTTTCCGATCGCACTGGTTATGGGTTTGGATTCGTTCAGTTGGCGGCGTTTGACGGGATTGAGCCTTGGTTTCATCGGGATCAGCCTTCTGGTTGTGCCAGAGGCCAGCCTGCCGGAGACGGTGGTGACAATCTGGATCTTCGTCGCGCTCTTTTCGTCGCTCTGTTACGCGCTTGAGGGCAACGTGGTGGCAAAGCTGGGCCGCAACGGCCTCGATCCGGTGCAGGTGCTGTGCGGGGCCTCGCTTGTCGGCGCGGTCATGGCGTTGCCTCTGGCCCTCGTGTCGGGTCAATGGATTGCGCCGCATGTCGCCTGGGGCGCGCCGGACACGGCAATCCTCGCGTCTTCGCTGCTACATGCCGCGGCCTATTCCTCTTATGTCTGGCTTGTCGGGCGAGCCGGTCCGGTCTTTACGGCGCAGATCAGCTATCTCGTCACGCTTTTCGGCGTGACCTGGGCCATGCTGTTCCTTGGCGAGAACTATTCGCGGTTCTTCTGGGCCGCTCTTGCCATCATGCTGACAGGGTTGGCATTGGTGCAGCCAAGACCGAAAGCGGCGCTTGTGCCGTCTTCGGAACAACGCCACATTGAATCAACCTGAATGCGAGGGGATCCCGGGCGGTGCTGACTGCGGTTTTCGACATCGACCAGACGACACAGGCGGTGATCGCGCTCGGCACCGTAGTGGTGATGTTCGCGCTGTTCGTGCGCGAGGTCTACCCAACCGAGGTTGTGGCCATCGGTGGCGTCGGTTTTCTTTTGGCCACCGGTATCCTGCCTTACGCGGATGCGCTTCAGGTCTTGTCGAATCCCGCGCCTTGGACCATCGCCGCGATGTTTCTGGTTATGGGCGCATTGGTGCGAACCGGCGCGCTGGCTGCGTTCACGACGGCGGCGCAGAACGCGGCGGAAAAGAACCCCAAAAGGGCGATGGCGGGCATCCTTCTGGTGGTGATCGTCGCCTCGGCCTTCATGAACAACACACCCGTGGTCGTGGTGATGCTGCCGCTTTTCGTGCAGCTGGCGAAAACCCTTGGGCTGGCGCCGTCCAAGCTTCTTATCCCGCTCAGCTATGCGGCGATCCTGGGCGGGACGCTGACGCTCATCGGCACCTCGACCAACCTTCTGGTCGATGGTGTCGCGCGCGCGCAGGGTTTGGCGCCTTTCACCATCTTCGAGGTCACGCCGCTCGCCGTGGTGCTGATCGCGTGGGGGATGCTCTACCTCTGGCTTTTCGGCCGCTTCCTGCTGCCGGACCGGACCAGCATGGCCGGGATGCTGTCGGACAAATCGAAAATGAAGTTTTTCACCGAGGCGGTGATACCGCCGGACAGCAACCTCATCGACCGCGAGGTTCTGAGCGTACAGCTGTTCAAGCGTGAAGGCGTTCGACTTGTAGACGTGATCCGGGGCGATGCGTCACTGCGGCGCAACCTCGAGGGGGTGAAACTGCAGGTTGGTGACCGGGTGGTGCTGCGCACGCAGATGACGGAACTTCTGAGCCTTCAGCGCAACAAGGAACTGCGCCGGGTCGATCAGGTCTCGTCGGTTGAAACCACAACGGTCGAAGTGTTGATCACCCCGGTCTGCAAGATGGTCGGACGGCGCCTGGGTGCCTTGCGCTTGCGGCGGCGCTATGGGGTCTATCCTCTGGCGGTGCATCGGAGAAACCAGAATATCGGGCGGCAACTCGATGACCTTGTCGTACGGGTCGGCGACACGCTGCTGCTCGAGGGCGCGCCGGAAGATATCCAGCGTCTTGCCGAGGACATGAACCTCGTCGATGTCTCGAAACCTGCCGCGCGTGCCTATCGGCGCAGCCACGCCCCCGTGGCGATCGCCGCTTTGGCCGGTCTTGTTCTGCTCGCGGCATTTGGCGTCGCGCCGATTCTGGCTTTGGCGATCATCGCGGTTGCTGTGGTGCTCCTGACGAAATGCGTCGACTCCGAAGAAGCGTTTTCCTTCATCGAAGGCCAGTTGCTCGCGCTTATATTCGCCATGCTTGCCATCGGCGCCGCACTGGAAGCCTCGGGCGCGGTGACGCTGATTGTCGAAGCTTTGGCCCCCTACCTGATGAACCTGCCACCCTGGGCGATTGTCTGGGCCATCTATCTACTCACCAGCGTATTGACTGAGTTGGTGAGCAACAATGCGGTCGCCGTTGTGGTCACGCCGATCGCCATCGGGCTGGCCCAGGCGATGGGGTTCGATCCGCGCCCGCTGGTGGTGGCGGTCATGGTGGCAGCGTCCTGCGCCTTCGCGACGCCCATTGGCTACCAGACCAATACCCTTGTTTACGGTCCGGGCGGATATGCCTTTTCCGACTTCCTGAAAGTCGGTGTGCCGCTGAACCTGACCGTAGGGATGCTGGCCTCGGCTTTGATCCCGCTGATCTGGCCGTTGTAATGCTGGGTCGACGCAGTGACGGAAACGCCTACCGGTACCGTTGAACGAAACGGCGTAGGATGTCGGGCGGGACGGTGACCTCGCTTGACTTGACCGTCACGATCAGGTCCTCCGCCGTTTCCGGCGGAAAGTACCCTCTGTGTTTGTAAATGTTGATGCGGTCTTCAAAAACGTGGCCGTCCGCCTCGGGATGGAACTGCGTCGCATAAACGTTCCGACCGTATCGGATCATCTGGAACGGGCACGGGTCAGACGCGAGAAGATGCACGCAGCCAGTCGGTAGCTCCTGCACTGCCTCTTTGTGACCCACCAGAGCGTCGAATTGCGCGGGCAAACCGGCAAGAAGCGGGTCCGCCGCACCGTCTTCCGTCAAGGTGCAGGACACAGGACCAACCGGTTCGCCGAAGCGTTCCTTGGACACGTCCGCACCAAGGTGATGGGCAAGTATGCCGATCCCGTAACAACATCCCATAAACGGGACGTCCCGCGCGGTGATTTCGGGCATGAGGGACAGGATGTCGGCTTCGATCCTTGCCTCAACCGGGTCTTTGCTGGCTGGATCATCGGATACGCAGCCTGGGCCACCCCCGACAATGACACCGGCATAGTCCGAGAGGTTCAGATCGTCCGGCAGGGCCTGATGATCAAGGCAGATACGATGCACCTCTTCCGTGCGTAATCCGCCCTTGTCGAGAAAGGCTGCGAATTCGCCATCACTGGCCTCGGTCTCGGGACGTAACTGCAGGATCAAAAACGGTTTCATGCTCCTGTCTTTACTGCGCAGATGGCGCGGGGCAAACCGCAAAATGGGCCACTTGTTCCCTCACCTGCTTCTGCTGTACATAGCCGCGAAATCGCCTCCAAAAGACAATCAAGGACAGGACACCATGGCCGGCCATTCCAAATGGGCAAACATCCAGCACCGCAAGGGACGTCAGGACGCCGTGCGGGCCAAGCTCTTTTCGAAGCTTTCCAAGGAAATCACCGTCGCCGCGAAAATGGGCGATCCGGACCCGGAAAAGAACCCGCGCCTGCGTCTGGCGGTGAAGGAAGCCAAATCGCAGTCGATGCCGAAGGACAATATCGAGCGCGCGATCAAGAAGGCGTCCGGCGGTGACAGCGAAGATTACGAGGAAATCCGGTACGAGGGCTATGGCCCCAACGGCGTCGCGGTGATTGTCGAGGCGATGACCGACAATCGCAACCGCACGGCCTCGAACGTGCGGTCCACGTTCACCAAGAACGGCGGAAACCTGGGTGAAACCGGGTCCGTCGGCTTCATGTTCGAGCGCAAGGGTGAGGTGAGCTATCCGGCGGATGTGGGCGATGCGGATACTGTCATGATGGCAGCGATCGAAGCGGGTGCCGAAGACGTGGAGAGCAGCGAGGACGGCCACATCATCTGGTGCGCGGACACCGATCTGAACGAGGTCGCGACGGCGCTGGAGGCGGAGTTGGGCGAATCTGAATCGACAAAGCTGGTCTGGAAGCCCACGACGACCACCGAACTTGATCTTGACGGGATGCAGTCTCTGATGAAGCTGGTCGATGCGCTTGAGGACGACGACGACGTACAGCGCGTCACGACGAATTTCGAAGCGACGGACGAGGTGATGGCGCAGCTCTGATCGCTGTGTCCGACCTGCGGTCAACCGGCGCCCCGCTCCACCTGACTGGGCGGGGCTTCCTTTTGCGCGTCATCTCTCATGGGCCGCCCAACACACCGACTCCTTTTTTCAGGTTCCTCGCGTTTGCCGCATACCCCTCCGGCAGGTTTTCGCTTAAGACGGACCCATAACGACAAGAAGCAGGCACATGGACAACACTTCCGGGACCCCCGAGCAGGCGACTTCCACCCGTTCCGCACGCGAATGGGCACGAGTTCTCAACACTTACCGCGAACCGAACGCATGGCGCAGCTGGTACGAAGTGGCCGTGACCATCGGGCCTTTCGTTTTCCTATGGGCGTTTGCATGGTGGTCACTTGACGTCAGCTACTGGCTGACCTTCGTGATCGCGCTGGTGAACGGTGCATTTCTTTTGCGCTTGTTCATCATCCAGCATGATTGCGGGCACGGCGCGTTCTTCGCCAATCGTACGCTGAGCGACTGGCTCGGCCGGGTCCTTGGCGTTTTGACCCTGACACCATACGACGTGTGGCGGCAGTCACATTCGATCCACCACGGAACGACCGGCAACCTGCATCGACGCGGGATCGGCGACATCCACACGCTTACGGTGAAGGAATACAAAGCCTTATCGATGCCGCGTCGGATCCAGTATCGCCTTTACCGCAATCCGATCGTGCTTTTCGGGCTTGGACCGGGCTACCTGTTTCTGGTCGAGAACCGCATCCCGGTCTGCTTTCCGGACAAGGCCAAATACTGGCTTAGCGCGATGGCTACGAATGCGGGCATCCTCGTCGCCCTTGGTCTGATCCTGTATTTCGGTGGGATCGTACCCATCCTTCTCATCTTCCTCCCGACAACGCTTCTCGCCGCCACCGCTGGCATGTGGCTGTTCTATGTGCAGCACCAGTTCGAGGACACGCACTGGGAAGAGGAAGACGCGTGGAATGTGCAGGACGCCGCGTTTCAGGGCAGTTCGCACTACGTGATGCCAAAGGTCCTGCAGTGGGCCAGTGGCAATATCGGCATTCACCACGTCCATCACCTCCAAAGCCGGATACCGTTTTACCGGCTGACAGAGGTGCTGCGCGACCATGGCGAATTGGCATTCAACAATCGCTTGACCATTCGAGAAAGCCTGCGCAACGCGCGGCTTCACCTGTGGGATGAGGACAAGAAACAGTTGATGTCGTTCTCGCAAGCGCTCGGAGGGGTGCGCTGACCCGAACTGCGCGGTCGGGCAAGAGTCAGCAGGTCAAGGCCTGCTCTAGCGCCGCCGGGCTGTAAGGGCCCAATTCGGTGACGGACAACGCGGAGCCATCGAACCGGACGGCCACAACCTGGGTCCAGTTGGCATCGGCCATGATCATCTCGGGCCCCTGCCCGCAGGTCCGCGTCCCACCGGCAATATAGTCCCAGCCGATGCGATGGTTGGTGAGGCCCGGCAGCGATGCTGCTTCCGTCAGGATCGCCGTGCCATCGGCCTGTGGCTCATAACGCCAGACGCGCAGTGTCTTGGCCAGATGGGGCCGGTCGACATAGGCGATCTCGACCCTGCCGTCACCATCGAGGTCTTCCCACGCCGCAGGAGCCAGCCAACGGAAACGCGTGCCGATATGGGGGGTGGTGGCCAGCGGCATCAGGCGGCCATCACGAAGGCCCCACACGCCCAGCCGCGCGCCTTCGGTGTCGGAGCTTTCGATGGTGATGATCTCGGACGTGCCATCGCCGTCCAGATCGGCCAGTCGCGGCGCGATGTCTTCGAACACCATGCCGGGCTGCCACGTGGCCGAGGTTTGCGCGCCGTTGCTCAGTTGCACGACCAACGTCGTGTACTCCACCGCGTCGCCAAGCACGTTGTGCGGATAACGGTCGGTCGGCCCTTGATAGGTCGCCGACACAATGTCCTGCGCGTCAGCTGCGGTGGCGATCCCAAGCGCCGCCATGACCGAAAGCAGCGCCCTGCCCGGCATGCGCATATCAGATCTGCTTTTCCGGCATTTGCACCACAAGACCATCTAGGTCATCCGAGACCTTGAGCTGGCAGGTCAGGCGCGAGCGGTCGGGATCGGGTTCATAGGCGAAGTCGAGCATGTCTTCTTCCATGTCCTCTTTCTCGGGCAGCTTGCCGACCCAGTCGGGGTGCACGTAGACGTGGCAGGTCGAACAGGCGCAGGCGCCGCCGCAATCCGCCTCGATGCCGGGGATGCCATTGTCCCGCGCACCTTCCATCACGGTCAGACCGTTTGCCACGTCCACCACATGCTCGGTGCCGTTGTGCTCAATGTAAGTGATCTTCGCCATAACGCCGTTCTCTGTCAGTTCTTTCGCGCCATACCTAGTCTGCCCAATCCCGGGCTGCCAGTCCCGAAATGCCATTCCGCGTGATGTGTTGTGCGCCTTCGATGAATTTTGTCCCTGAGGGATTAAACGAGAGCAATCCACTTGGTGAAAAAGCGTGACAACGACTAGGGTTCGGATACGGGAAAGGCTCTGGCTTGGCATGAGTGATTTGCAGATCGATAGCGTCACGCGCAACGTGACCCTGGACGGTTCCGTGCTGACCCTTGGCGCGCGGGCTTTCGATGTGCTGAATTACTTGTCTCAGAACGCCGACCGTGTGGTGACGAAAGAGGACCTGCTGGATCACGTCTGGGCCGGTGTTCTGGTCGAGGAAAGCAACCTGAGCGTCCAGATCGCAGGTCTTCGCAAGGCATTGGGCAAAGATGCCATCAAGACCGTGCCGGGCGTGGGGTACAAACTGACGATGAGTGCGGGAGCCGAACCTGTCGCATCGGAGCCAAAAGCCAAACCCGACCTGCCCGATATGCCGTCACTTGCCGTGTTGCCCTTTGCCAATCTGACGGGGGATGAGGGGCTTCGATACATGGTGGATGGCATCGTGAACGAAATCACCTCTGCGCTCGCACGGGTATCGTCGTTCTTCGTGATCTCGAACACCTCGACATTCACCTATCGCGGCCAAGCCGTTGACCTTGCTCAGATCGGGCAGGACCTTGGCGTGAGATATGTACTGGAGGGCAGCATCCAGAAGGCCGATAACCGTCTGCGGATCTTCACGCAGTTGGTAGAGGCCAAGACCGCGCGGATGATCTGGCACGAGCGGTTCGATGGCACCACCGAGGACATCTTCGATCTGCAAGACCGCGTCGCAGAGCGCGTCGCCGGGGCCATTGAACCCAAAATGATCTGGGCCGAAGCCGCGCGTATACAGGCGAAACCAACACACAACCTTGCCGCATATGACCTGTGCATGAAGGCAGCACCCCTGGTCATGCGCCAAAACTCTCTTGATAACCTGGAAGAAGGGATAGGCTTGTTGAACCAGGCACTTGCGCTCGATCCGGGCTTTGTTCGGGCGAAGGGGCTGTTTTGCTACGCCCATACCGGGTCGTTTGCCGCGCGGTGGTGGTCGTTTGAGAAAGCGCGTGCAGCGCTTCCACTTGCCGAAAAGCTTCTGGACGAGGGCACCGACGACCCATTCGCGCTTGCCACGGCGGGTCATTACATCGCCTATATCGGTCAGGACCCGCACAGGGGGTTGATCGCCGTAAGACGCGCGAATGCGCTGAACCCGAACTCGGCCACCATCTCCTTATTGCTTGGATGGGTCTACAACTACCTGAGCGACGATGACGCGGCTATCGAGCATCTAAAACGCGCCCTGCGGCTAAGCCCTTTGCACCCCAATATCGGCATCACGACATCTGGAATTGCAAATGCCTATTTTCAGAAACAGGACCTTGAGACCGCCATCAGGTATTATGAGGAAGCCCTCATGCAGTATCCGGAATTTGCGACGATCCAGCTTGGATTGATAGGGTGTTACTGGAAGGTCGGCGAGCATGAGAAGTCGGCCCAGATGGCAACGTGGTTTCGCAACAAGGTCCCTGATATGACGGTCGCGACGTTCCTGCGCACGCGCCCGCATCACAATGAGTTTTATCGCAACGCTGTGGTGGACGCCCTACGCGCCAACGGGTTTCCCGAGGATTAGCGCATCAGGTTGTCGACAGCGCGGCGGTGTGTTTCGGCGCGGTTTTGGGCTGCAAGAAGGTCTTCCGGCTTGCGCTTCATGCCCTTTCTCGGCTTTGCAAGATACGCCGCCAGGATCCGGATCAGCCTGCGGAGATGTGTCTTGGTGTCGGTCACTGTGACCGGCGCTGCTGAGATCGTCTTGTCTGTGTCGAAATATGCCATGATGTCCTCGTCGGTATGTGCTGTGTCTGATGGCACTTTCCCACGTGGGTGTGCTCTGCGTCCTTAAGCCAGGATTAAGGGTTCCAAAGCGATCCGAATTTTGCGGAAAATGCCGGCTTGCATGATTTGGCATATGTTCTATTTTTGTTCTCATGCAGAACGCCTATGCCTCTCGCCATTCGGATGGGCCTGACTGGCCGCGCCCGCCGTCGTGCCTGATGGCGTCTCAGCTCAAGCTGCCGCCCAACGGGGCGCGGGTGGCGGTGGCGGGGCTTGTGATCCTGCGGCAGCGGCCCGGCACCGCAAAAGGGGTGATCTTCCTCACGCTTGAAGATGAAACCGGCGTGGTAAACATCATCGTCTGGCGCAAGATGTACGAACGCTTTCGCCGGGCGGTCATCGCCGGGCGGATGCTCCGGGTCACCGGGCGCATTCAGAATGACGGCGACGTCATCCATGTGATCGCGGAAGAAATCGAAGACATTTCGCCGATGCTCGACCTGCTTCTGTCGCCGAAACCCGAGACGCTTTCGCCGGACCTGCAAACCGGCTAGACTGCGCCCGAGCAGAAACAGACAAACAGGCGCAGTTTAATCGTGACCCGTCCCCCGACTGTGATCCGGGCCGTCTGTGCCGTGGTTCTGACGGGGTACCTGTGCGCCTGTACCTCCACCAGTGGCTTTGACGACGGGCCCAGCGATCTCGATGTCCCCGATTTCGCCTCGGCCCAGATCCCGCCACCGCCCGGCGTCAATCCTGGCGGATGCTGGGTGCGCGACGTGGCCCCGGCCGAGCTTCAGACCGTGACGCGTCAGATCGAGGTGTCGCCCGCCGAAATGGCCCCGGACGGCACCCTACTGAAACCCGCGCGGTTCCGAACCGAAACCGCGCAGGTGATCGTGCGAGAGCGGCAGGAGCTAATTTTCGAAACCCCCTGCCCGGCGGACATGACGCGCGAGTTCATCTCGACCCTCCAGCGGGCTCTGGATGCGCGCGGGCTCTATCGCGGACCGATCACCGGAGAGATGGATGTCTTCACCCTGCGGGCCGTGCGGCGATACCAAAGCGGACAAGGCCTGCCGAGCGGGCTGCTGTCCCTGCAATCCGCCCGACGGCTGGGTCTATTGACCACGCCGCGCGATCAACTCTGATCGCGACACGCGACTCAGCACGCCAAACGGTTTGCAAGGTGAAGTTTGCAGTTTTGCAAAAAGCGATTGCCCAGCAGGGCCACCTGCATAAACCCAAGCGCTTTGCAAAACTTTGCAGGTCAAATTCCTGAAAACTGCAAAGTTTTTGCGGCCTTCTGCCGCGTGACAAATCCAGAGACTTGCCGCAACGTCGCCCGCGCCGTAGGCCAGAGCCACGGACGAAGAGGAGGAGCACGGGATGGGCTACCAAGAGGTTTACGACAGCTGGAAATCCGATCCGGAGGGATTCTGGATGGACGCGGCCGAGGCGATTGACTGGGACCGGAAGCCCACGAAAGCGCTGACGGAAACCGGTGCAGATCTGTACGAATGGTTCGCGGACGGTTTGACCAACACCTGCTGGAACGCGGTCGACCGCCATGTGGAGGCCGGGCGCGGCGGACAGGTGGCGATCATCCACGACAGTCCGATCACCGGCACGCTGCACAAGATCACCTATGCCGAGCTGCGCAACCGGGTGGCCCGCCTTGCAGGCGCGCTGCGCGCGAAGGGCGTCGAGAAAGGCGATCGCGTGATCATTTACATGCCGATGGTACCCGAAGCGCTTGAGGCGATGCTGGCCTGCGCGCGTCTGGGTGCGATCCATTCGGTGGTGTTCGGCGGGTTTGCCGCGAACGAGCTGGCGGTGCGGATCGACGACGCAAAGCCCAAGGCGATCATCGCCGCGTCCTGCGGGTTGGAGCCGGGCCGCGTGGTAAAGTACAAGCCATTGCTCGACGGCGCGATCGAGTTGGCGGCGCACAAGCCGGACTTCTGCGTCATTTTCCAGCGCGAGCAGGACGTCGCGCATCTGGAAGACGGGCGCGACGTGGATTGGCACGGGTTCCAGTACGGGGTTGAACCGGCGGATTGCGTACCGGTGGAGGGCAATCACCCGGCCTATATCCTCTACACCTCGGGCACGACCGGCCAGCCCAAAGGTGTGGTGCGCCACACGGGCGGACATCTGGTGGCGCTGAACTGGACGATGAAAAATATCTACAATGTCGATCCGGGTGACGTGTTCTGGGCCGCCTCTGATGTCGGCTGGGTCGTCGGGCACAGCTACATCTGCTACGCGCCACTGATCCACGGCAACACCACGATCGTGTTCGAGGGCAAGCCAGTGGGTACACCGGATGCGGGCACGTTCTGGCGCGTGATCTCGGAGCATAAGGTGCGCAGCTTCTTCACCGCACCGACCGCTTTCCGGGCGGTAAAGCGCGAAGACCCCAAAGGCACGTTTGTCGAGAAATACGATCTGTCGGGGTTGCGGGCGATCTACCTGGCCGGGGAACGCGCCGATCCCGACACCATCGAATGGGCCCAGAACGTGACGGGCAAGCCGATCTACGACCATTGGTGGCAGACCGAAACCGGCTGGACCATCGCGGGCAACCCCGCAGGCATCGAAGCCCTGCCGGTGAAGATGGGCTCTCCGTCCGTGCCGATGCCGGGCTACGATGTGCAGATCCTCGACGAGGCAGGCAATCCGATGCCTCCTGGAGAGCTTGGCGCAATTGCGGTCAAACTGCCGCTTCCGCCGGGCACCCTGCCGACACTTTGGAACGCCGAGGACCGGTTCAGGAAATCATACCTCACCACCTTTCCCGGCTATTACGAGACCGGTGACGCGGGCATCGTGGATGACGATGGCTATCTCTACATCATGGCGCGCACCGATGACGTGATCAATGTGGCGGGACACCGGTTGTCCACTGGCGGCATGGAGGAAGTGCTCGCATCACATCCAGACGTTGCGGAATGCGCGGTCATCGGCGTGACGGATCAGCTCAAGGGGCAGTTGCCGATGGGGTTCGTCTGTCTGACAACCGGCGTGAACCGCCCGCACGACGAGATCACTGCGGAATGCGTGAAGCTGGTGCGGGACAAGATCGGACCCGTCGCGGCATTCAAGCTGTGCGCCGTGGTGGATCGGTTGCCAAAGACCCGGTCTGGCAAGATCCTGCGGGCGACAATGGTCAAGATTGCGGACAGCGAAGACTTCAAGATGCCCGCGACAATCGACGATCCGGCGATCCTTGACGAGATCAAGATCGCGCTGCAGGGCATGGGTTACGCGAAAGGCTGAGAAGCGTATTGGTTCGCGCCGGCGGTGCCGGTCCGACCGGGGCGCGTCTCCGACGCGCGTGAGGGCGCTGCCCTCACACTCCCGGGATATTTCGAAACCAGAGAAGTGAGGACCGCTGGCGCTTCGCGTTGCTCACTTCGCCCTTGGCTCAGCGGTTTGTCAGATCGTCAGATGTGACAAGAAAAAGGGCGCCCTCCGTGGGGCGCCCTTTTGGTTCGTGATCTCTTTGGTAGAGCTTTATTCGTTTTCTGCGATGGTCAACGCCACGAAGCGCGGGTCGCCGGAACGGCGGACGAGAAGGAGGATGGACTTGCGCCCCGCCTCGGATGCCTCTTCGATCCGTTCCTGCAGATCGCTGAGCGACGCCACCTGAGCCTGACCCGCTTCGGTGATCACGTCCCCGGCGCGCAGGCCTTTTTCGAATGCCTCCGACGTTTCGTCGACATCCATCACCGCCAGACCACGCGCCGAGTCCGGCAGTTCGAGCTGCTCACGGATCTCGTCACTGAGCGGGCTGAGGGTAAGACCCATCAGGTCCATGGACATCGGCTCGTCGTCATCTTCCACCGGTTGCGATGCGGGTACCGCGCCTTCGGCTTCCTCGCGACGGCCCAGAGTTACGAGCAGCGTCTGGGTTTCCCCGTTGCGGTTGACGACCACGCGCACGGCTTTGCCGACTTCGGTGTTGCCAACCTGACGAACGAGGCCACGGGTGTCTTCCACCTCGCGCCCATCGAAGCTTACGATCACGTCACCGGCTTCCATGCCGGCTTCCATCGCAGGGCCTTCGGGGACGTCGGAGACCAGCGCACCTTTGGCTTCTTCAAGGCCCAGCGCGTCGGCCACGTCTTCGGTCACATCCTGGATACGGACGCCGAGCCAGCCACGGCGGGTTTCACCGAATTCCTGAAGCTGATCGACCACGCGGACAACAACGTTCGACGCCATCGAGAAACCGATGCCGATCGACCCGCCATTGGGCGACAGGATCGCGGTGTTCACGCCGATCACCTCGCCACCCATGTTGAACAGGGGGCCACCCGAGTTGCCGCGGTTGATCGCCGCGTCGGTCTGGATGTAGTCGTCATATGTGCCGCTGAGCGCGCGGTTGCGGGCCGACACGATCCCAGCAGAGACCGAGAAGCCCTGCCCCAGCGGGTTGCCCATCGCCATGACCCAGTCACCAACGCGGGCGGTATCACTGTCGCCGAACGTGACGTATTTCAGCGGGGTTTCGCTTTCCACTTTCAGCAGCGCGATATCCGTGTTGGGGTCCGTGCCGACGATTTCCGCGGGAAGTTCAAAGCCTTCGAAAAACTCGATCAGGATTTCGTCAGCGCCTTCGATGACGTGATTGTTTGTCACGATGAAGCCGTCTTCGGAAATCACGAAGCCCGATCCAAGCGCGCTTGAGCGGCGCGGACGGTCGCCCTGGCCGTTGCGATCCTGGAATTCGCGGAAGAAATCCTCGAACGGGGAACCTTCGGGCACGATGCCTTGCGGGCCGGTACGGCCTGCGACGGTGGTTGAGGTTGTAATGTTCACAACCGCGGGGCTGATCTGATCGGCAAGATCCGCGAAGCTTTCACGTGCCTGCGCCACCAGCGATTGAGCGAGAATGAGGAAAATCGACAATGAGGTCAGCCAGAAAAGCCGCAGCGGCGTGGCTCGATCCCGATCGATTGCGATTGCCTGTGAGGTCAAGGGAAACTCCTTCGTGTTGGGTGTCGGGTGCATCGCCGACCACCTGCCTTGCATGTCCACAATGTAGGTGCGCGATCGCAACACGCAAATAGGAAAACCCCTGCTCAACCGCTTGTGAGTTGATTGTGACGTCAGGCAGCAGGGGGACGGTTTGTTAAAAGCTGTTTATTATCCAAAGCATGGCCACGCCCGCGGCAATGGACGACACACCGATCAAGCGACGCATATCCAGTGGCATCATGCGCATCGCCTCAAGCATGCGTTCAATAAGCGAAGGGGCCAGCGCGTAGGCCAGCCCCTCGATAATCAGAACAAGGGCAATCCCCAAAAGGATCGTTTCGATCAATTGCCGGCCCCTGCGCCAGTGTCGGTTTCGCTTTCCGTCTGGATCGCCGTGCTTTCGGCACCCGGTGCCTCGGGGATCGCGATGCGGGCGGCGTCTTCTGCCGAGATCCCGCCGCCCTGACCAACAGCGGAGTCAAAGTAATTGAAGAACTCGCTGTCCGGCGCCATGACGAAGGTCGAATTCTCGCCCTGCAGTGCCCGCTGATAGGCGGTCAGAGAGCGATAGAATTCAAAGAATTCCGCGTCCTGGCTGAAAGCATTGGCAAAGATGTTGTTCCGGCGAGCGTCAGCCTCACCGCGAATGATCTCGGCCTGGCGGTTGGCGTCTGAGACAAGCTCGACCACCGTACGATCCGCCTGAGCACGAACACGTTGCGCCGCTTCGTTACCACGTGCGCGTTCGTCGGTCGCTTCACGCTCACGCTCGGCTCGCATCCGGTCGAAGGTGGCGTCGAGGTTTTCCGCCGGAAGGTCGGTGCGCTTGAGGCGCACGTCGATAATTTCGATCCCGAGCGCGCGGGCCTCCTGAATAGCACCGTTGCGAATGCGCAGCATCAGCGCGGCGCGGTCCGAACTCAGGATATCGTTCGACGACACCGAACCAAGGATTTCCCGGGTTTCGGCGCGCAGGATCGAATCCAGACGGCTTTCTGCGGCAGGAATACCGCCAACACCGACGGCCTGACGGAACTGTTCGACATTGACGATCCGGTAACGTGCGAAGGCGTCCACGACGAGACGGCGATCATCCAGAGGCGTGATTTCCAACGGATCGATATCCCGGCTCAGGATGCGGTCGTCGTAGCGGACGACTTCCTGAATGAGCGGGATCTTGAACGCCAGACCGGGGTCCTCCTTGACCGACACCACGCGGCCGAACTGCAGCACCAGCGCGTTTTCGCGTTCGTCCACAATGAAGATGGAGGACAGCAAGCCCGCGATCGCAAGGACAACGACGGGCAAAAGGTACGTTGTTTTACGCATCAGTTCGTCCCTCCGGTGGGCGTATTGCGACGCAGCTCATTGAGCGGCAGATAGGGTACGACACCGCTGCCTCCGCCTTCGCTGCTTTCGTCGAGGATGATCTTGTCGACGCGGCCCAGAACCTCTTCCATCGTTTCGAGGTAAAGGCGCTTACGGGTCACTTCCGGCGCGTTGCGGTATTCGCCAAGAACGGCAAGGAAACGGCTGGCTTCACCTTCCGCTTCGTTCACGACGCGGGCGCGATACCCTTCGGCTTGCTCAAGCACCTGTGCCGCTTCACCGCGTGCCTCTGCGAGGACACGGTTTGCGTAGGCGTCCGCCACGTTCTGCAAGCGGTCGCGTTCCTGCTCGGCGGCCTGAACGTCGCGGAAGGCGGCGATCACCGGCTCGGGCGGGTCGGCCTTGTCAAAGTTCACACGGATGATGTTCACACCGGAATCGTAGCTGTCGAGCGTCGACTGGATCAGCTCCTGCAGGCGCGACGCGATTGCGCCACGGTCCCTGTTGAGGATCGGCGCGAGATCGGACTGCGCAATGATTTCACGCATTGCCGATTCACTCACGGCCCGGATGGTCGGCCGTGGGTCGCGCAGGTTAAACAGGAATTTCGCCGGATCGTTGATGTTCCAGACGACCTGGAAGTCGATATCCACGATGTTTTCATCGCCTGTCAACATCAGTCCCGCGTCAGACCCACGAGCGCCAACACCGATGTCTTCGGTCTGTTCGCGGGTCACCGGGATCACTTCGGCCGAGACGACCGGCCAAGGGGCGAAGTTCAGACCCGGGTTCCCGGTGGCGTAATATTCACCAAGGAAAAGTTCGACTGACTGTTCTTCCGGGCGAACGGTGTAAAAGCTGGCCATGCCCCAGAGGACGATGGCACCGATGACACCAAGACCGATCGTGCCGCGGGTGAACTTGAAGCCGTCGCCGCCACCGCCGCCGGATCCGTTCATCCCGCCATTGCCGCCGCGACCGCCCATTAGCACACGCAGGCGTTCCTGGCCCTTCTTCATCAACTCGTCAATTTCAGGAATTTGCGGTTGGCCGTCATCACCTGGACGCCGCCCGCCATTGTTGCCACCACGCGGGCGATCATCACCACGGTCTCCACCGCCTCCGCCGCCGCCCCACGGGCCGCCACTGTTACCTGCCATCTGGTCTTTTCCCCTCTCGGAAGTCTTACGTCTTTAATGTCTGTCTCTTACCTGTGCGCAATCGTCAGGAATTCAAGCCGTCCGCATCGGTTTGCGCATGGTCACGATCTCTTCGGACATGGTCGGATGGACCGCAACCGTGCGATCGAAGTCTTCCTTCGTCGCGCCCATTTTTACCGCAATGCCAGCCATCTGGATCATTTCGCCGGCCCCGGGGGCCACGATATGGCAGCCAAGAACCCTGCGGCTTTCGGTACTGACGATCAATTTCATGAGAACACGATGCGGTTTTTCGGCGAACGCGGTCTGCATCGGGCGGAACGAGGTACAGTAGACCTCGACCCCTTCTTGGTCACGGGCTTCTTCTTCAGTCATACCGACAGTGCCGAGCTCTGGCTGTGTGAACACCGCTGACGGGATCAGTTCATGATCTACAGGCGTCGGGTTGCCTTTGAATACCGTTTCCACAAAAGCCATGCCTTCGCGGATGGCGACGGGCGTCAGGTTGACCCGGTCCGTCACGTCGCCGATTGCGTAGATCGACGGCACTTTGGTCTGGCTGTACTCGTCAACCTCGATCTCTCCGTTACGACCCAGCGTGACCCCGACCTCTTCGAGACCCATGTCTTCTGTGTTGGGTTTGCGACCGGTGGCGAAAAGTACCTGATCGAACACCTTGATCCGACCGTTGGTCGCCTTGACCTTCAGCGGGCCTTCTTTGGGCGCGTCTTCGGCGGGCTGGGCAAACTGCTTGGCCTCCATCGGCGCTTCCATCCCGTCGGTGTCTTCTCCCCGATAACGCTCCATCTCGACGATGTTGGACCCTGTGTGCAGATCGACGCCCATTTCGCGCATCGACTCGGCGATCAGTCCGCGCGCCTCATCGTCAAAGCCACGCAAGATCTGCGCGCCGCGATAGTACTGGGTCACTTCGACGCCAAGTCCCGCCAGAATGCAGGCGAATTCGCAGGCGATGTAGCCGCCACCGATGATGAGAATGGACTTCGGCAGGGTTTCCAGGTGGAAGATGTCATCCGATACGATGCCCATATCGGCATTCGGCATATCGGGTCGCACCGGGCGACCACCTGTCGCGACGAGAATGTGCTTCGCGGTGTAGGTGTCCCCATTGGCCAGCTCGACCGTATGCGCATCCTTGATCCGTGCGCGGGTGTCGAAGGTCTCGACCCCACTGCCGGACAAAAGGTTGCGGTAGATCTGTTCCAGCCGGTCCAACTCTTCGCGCATCCGGCCCGCGAATTTGTCCCAGGTGAAGCCGTAGTTCCGCAGGTCCCATCCGTAGGCCGTGGACTCGTCCGGGATCGTGGCATAGCTGCTGGCAAAGACCATGAGTTTCTTCGGGACGCAGCCGCGGATGACGCACGTGCCGCCGTAGCGATCATGTTCTGCCAGTGCGACCTTCGCTCCGGCCTCTCCCGCTGCGACGCGGGCGGCGCGAACTCCGCCTGACCCCCCGCCAATCACAAAGAGATCATAGTCGAATTCGCTCATGGGTCGTTCCTCGTTTCGTCGGCGCAGGTATTTCACAGCGTCGCCCGGATGACCAGAGAACGTTGGCACCCAACGCACCAAGATTGCGCGACAGGCGTTTCGCGCCTAGCGTTTCGGGATACAGGGGAGGCCCGCATATGAGACGCGACCGGTACGACAATCCGCTATCGACCCAGTCCGATGCGGCGCGGGATCACTACATTCGCGCGGTTGATCTGCTTCTCGGCGGGCACGCGGGCATTTCAGCGGCGTTTCAAAGCGCGGTTGATGCCGATCCGGAGTTCGCTCTGGCACATGTGGGTCTGGCACGTGGGCTTCAGTTCGAGGGCAAGATGGCGGATGCAAAGGCCGCCATGTCCGCTGCCGCAGCAACCAAAGGCCCGCGCACCGATCGCGAAGACAGCCATCTTGCGGTATTCGACCTGCTCATCTCGGGCAGGACGGCCGAGGCTTACGCCGCGATCCGTACGCATGTCACCGAGCATCCGCGAGACGCATTGGTCGCGCAGACCTGCTCGTCCGTCTTCGGGCTGATCGGGTTTTCGGGCAAGCCCGGACGCGAACCGGAGATCCTGGCCTACACCACATCTTTATTGCCGCATTACGGCGAAGATTGGTGGTGCCTGAGCCAGCACGCCTTCGCGCTGTGCGAAAACGGCAATCAGGACGCGGCGACGACCTATATCGACCGGTCTCTGGCGCTGAATGCGCGCAACGCCAATGGCGCCCATGTGCGCAGCCACATCTATTACGAAAGCGGCGCGCCGGAGCTTGGGATTGCCTACCTCACCGATTGGCTGAAGCCCTATGATCGCGCCGGGTATTTGCACGGGCATCTGTCCTGGCACGCCGCGTTGTGGTCGCTGGAACAAGGTGATGTGGACACGATGTGGCAGCGGATCGAGACGGATATCCTTCCGGACGTGTCGCAAGGTCTGCCGATCAACGTGCTGACGGACACGGCGTCGATCCTGTATCGGGCCGAATTGGCAGGCGTGTCTGTCCCGCGTGAGATATGGATCGCAATCAGCCGCTATGCCTCACGCTTTTTTCCGACGACAGGGATCGGATTTGTCGACATCCACGCCGCGCTTGCGCATGCGATGGCAGACGATGCGGATGCTCTGATGCGCATTGTGTCGGAGCCGAACCCGGTGACGGGCGATCTGGTAACACCCGTGGCGGAAGCCTACCGTGCTTTTGCAGCGCAAGACTGGGCTTTGGGAACAGAGCTACTGGTGTCGGCCATGGGAGATCATGCGCGCCTTGGCGGAAGCCGGGCCCAGCGCGATTTGCTTGAATTCTCGCTTTTGGGTGCCCTTCTGAAGCAAGGCAAGGAGGACGAAGCCAGGCGCCTTTTGGCCCTGCGGCGGCCGGGTCTTGTCGGCACGCACGCCGTGCACGGACTGGCCGCACATTGAGCATGACGGACACGGCAATTGTCCTGCGTCGCGCGTCGATGTCCGATCTGGAACAGATCAAGGTGTGCGCTGTCGCAGCCTATGCACCTTACATTCCAGCGATCGGTCGACCGCCCGCCCCAATGGTCGCGGATTTCGCTGCGTTGATCGACCGGCAGTGCGTCGTGGTTGCCATGTCGGGACAGGACCTTGCGGGATTTGCTGTCTTCTTCCCGCGCGGTGCGGACATGTTCCTCGAAAACGTCGCCGTTGATCCGCGCTATACGGGACAGGGGCTTGGGCGGCGGTTGATCGAAGCCTGCGAAAGCGACGCACGACGCGCGGGGTTGTCGCGCGTAACGCTGTATACCAACGAGAAGATGCTCGGGAACCTGACCCTATATCCCTATCTCGGGTATGCCGAGACCGACCGGCGCACAGAGGACGGGTTCAACCGCGTTTACTTTGCAAAGGACCTTTGATCCCGGCAGTCAGATGTCCGAGAACAGATTGTCGCTGTCGGCAAGGGTGATCCGGTCTTCGCTGACGGTCCCTTCATTGATATCGCGTATTTCGACGCGACCGTCGCTGAAGCCGATGATGACCTTGTCGCAGAGATCGATGAACAGACCGTTTTCCACAACACCGGGCATCTGGTTCAGCGCCATGGCAAGTTGCCGCGCGTTGCCGATACGGCTGAGATGCAGATCGAGGATATAGTTGCCTTCGTCAGTGACGAATGGCTTTTCGCCGTTCATGCGAAGCGTGATCTTGCGGCCCATGACATCGGCGGAGACCAGCAGTTCCTCCACCAACATCTGCGTCGTGGTCCAGCCGAACGGGATCACTTCGATGGGAAGCGGAAACGCACCGAGGGTGCCGACCTCTTTGGCGGCATCGGCAATGATGACCACTTCCTCGCTCGCCGCAGCAACGATCTTTTCCTGCAAGAGCGCACCACCGCCGCCTTTGATCAGGTTCAATTCGCGGTCGAATTCGTCCGCCCCGTCGATGGTGATGTTGAGTGTCTTTGCCTCATCCAGCGTGATTACCTCGATCCCGACCTCGCGGGCGAGCGCGGCTGTGCGCGACGAAGTCGGCACACCTTTGATCCGCAAGCCGTTGTCACGCACCATGTCGCCCAGATGCCGCACCAGCCATGCCGCGGTCGAACCGGTGCCTAGACCGACGCGCATGCCGTCTTCGACCATTTCCGCAGCGCGTTTTGCGGCGACATACTTGGCTTTATCGATGGGCGACAATTCACCGGACATATTGGTGGCTCCGTTGGCAGACATGGCAGCCTTATAGGGTGTCGGTTTTACAGGTGCGAGACCGAATCCGCCGCATCCCATCAAACGCTTTGGCTGCTCTGCCCATGGGCGGTGATTATGTACCCCAAGACACCCCGCTAATTGTCCGCGTGCGAGGCGCCTTTATCCGCCCGTTTTGATGTCTCTGGGTCCAGCGCGACAGGCGGCAAGTCACTGACCGTGATGGTTGGCACCTGAGGGAAGACCACCACATTCGCCGACACAAGATGGGGGACAAAGGCCCAGACGAGCACGGCCAGCGCTGCGGCGACCCATGCAAGCTTGTTGTAGCGTTCCGTCATCTGCGAGCCTTTCGATCAATTGCGGGCCTGCAGCATCGGGCGCAGCAGTAAAAACCGGGTTAAGCGCATCGCTTTTTTGTGACGACGCGCCGTTTTCGCTGGTCTCGTTCGGGACAACCGAGGCTACATGTCATTCCATGAGCGGGTATATTCTTCACTACGCACCAGACAACGCGTCGCTGATCGTTCGGCTGGCGCTGGAAGAGCTTGGCGTGCCGTACCGCACCGCGCTGGTGGACCGCCGGTCAAAGGCGCAACGCAGCGCGGCGTATCTTGCGCTCAATCCCGCCGGGCGCATTCCGGTGCTTGAGACGCCGGACGGCCCGATATTCGAAACCGCTGCCATTTTACTTTGGTTGGCAGATCGTCATCGTAACGCTGCAGACCTTGCGCCGGAGACGAGCGATCCGCTCAGGGGTCGCTTGCTCAGCTGGTTATTCTACCTGTCGAACACTTTGCACGCAGACATGCGATTGCTGTTCTATCCTCCCGATCTGCCGGGCGACACGTTCCCCAAAAACCTTCATGAGCGCCTCGCGGATCACTTCGCCCTATTGAACGCCGAATGCGCGGCCGGAATCGTCATGGGAAGGGCGAATCCGATGATCTGTGATCTTTACCTTGCCGCCTTGCTACGGTGGCCCGCGCTCTATCCAACGGATGGGGATCGCGACTGGTTTGACTTGTCATGCTGGCCCGCGCTTCATGCACTTGCGCAGCGGATCGAGGCTCTTCCCTCTGCCATTGCCGTTGCCCAGGCGGAAGGGCTTGGTCCAACGCCATTTTCCAATCCTCAGCTCCCAAATCCGCCCGAAGGAAGCGCGCTTTAGCCATGTTTCTGTCAGTCTTCGATATGTTCAAAGTGGGCGTGGGTCCGTCGTCGTCCCATACCATGGGCCCGATGGTGGCCGCGGCGCGGTTCCTGCAGATGCTGCGACACGCGCCCTTCAAGGCGCACGGCGTCAGGGCGTCGCTGCACGGCTCGCTTGCATTCACTGGCGTCGGACACGCCACCGATCGCGCGACGATCCTCGGTCTCGCCGGATGCGTGCCGGACAGCTACGACCACGCCAAGGCCGAAGCGCTGTTGGCTGACATCAAGGACAATAAGACCGTTCGCCCGGACGACCTTCCACCTTTGCACTTTGATCCCGAAACGGACCTGATCTTCGATTTCGGACCAAACCGGCCGGGACACGCCAATGGTATGATCCTGAGCGCCACCGACGCGCAGGGAGACGTGATCCTGCAAGAGACGTTCTATTCCATCGGCGGCGGTTTCGTGATGACAGAGGCGGAATTGGCCGCTGGCAAGGACACCGACGATGGACCGCCTGTGCCCTACCCGTTCCACTCCGCCGCTGAAATGCTTGAAATGGCGCGCAATTCCGATCTGAGCATCGCGGACATGAAACGGGCCAATGAGCTGTCGCGCCGCACGGCGACCGACCTTGATGCCGGCATCCAGCGACTGTGGGAGGTGATGAACGACTGCATCAACCGCGGGCTTGAGACGGATGGCATCCTGCCCGGCGGGCTCAAGGTCAAGCGCCGCGCCAAGGGCATCCATGAAAAGCTGCTGGCCGAGCGTGGCATGAACCTGACGGCGCCGCATACGATCAATGACTGGATGAGCGTCTACGCAATGGCGGTGAACGAGGAAAATGCGGCTGGCGGGCAGGTCGTGACAGCACCCACCAATGGCGCGGCAGGTGTGGTGCCTGCAACGTTGCGCTACTACCTCGATTTCGTACCCGGCGCGACCACGACGCGGGTGCCGGAATTCCTTCTGACCGCAGCGGCCATTGGAGGGTTGGTCAAGTTCAACGCATCGATCAGTGGGGCCGAGGCCGGGTGCCAGGCAGAGGTCGGCAGCGCCAGCGCGATGGCGGCAGCGGGCCTTTGCGCCGTGATGGGTGGCACGCCCATGCAGATCGAGAATGCCGCGGAAATCGCGCTGGAACATCATCTTGGCATGACATGTGACCCGGTAAAAGGTCTGGTGCAGGTGCCCTGTATTGAGCGGAACGGGCTGGGTGCCATCAAGGCCGTCTCGGCGGCGAGCCTTGCGCTTCGAGGTGATGGAACCCACTTCGTGCCGCTCGATTCGGCGATCGAGACCATGCGCCAGACCGGCCTCGACATGCATGAAAAGTACAAGGAAACCTCGCTCGGCGGTCTGGCCGTGAACATACCCAACTGCTAGACACTCGGCTGTTCAGGCGAAGAACCGCGCGCTGGCGCCCCCGTGAAGGAGAGCGTTGACAGCCCAGCACAACCAAGAGTAGCGTGTCGCATGCATCAGGATCGCCCCACCCTTGGAATTATGCTCATGCTCGGCTTCTGCATTGTCGCGCCGATGGGTGATGCGATGGCCAAGATCTTGTCGGACAAGGTGGCGTTGGGGCAATTGCTTTTGCTGCGGTTCGGCATTCAAGCGCTCGTCCTCATTCCCATCCTCGTGATGGGGAACCGGATCTGGCGCATGAACCGACGGATCTTTGGACTGACGGCGCTCAGGACCGTGATGCATATCTTCGGCATCGGAATGATGGTGTCGGCGCTATATTACCTGCCCCTCGCGGACGCGGTTGCCATCGCCTTTGTCATGCCATTCATCATGCTACTGCTCGGGCATTATGTGCTGGGTGAAGAAGTGGGCCTGCGCCGCATGATCGCCTGCGCGGTCGGGTTCGCGGGCACGTTGCTGGTCGTTCAACCCTCGTTCCAGCAGGTCGGTTGGCCCGCGCTACTGCCGCTTGGGGTCGCTTTGAACTTCTCTCTTTTCATGTTGATCACCCGCAAGATCGCCAAAGACACCGACCCGGTCGGATTGCAGGCTGTCTCCGGGGTGATGGCGGTGTTCATCATAGCGCCGCTGATCATCCTCATCCCCGATGCCGCCGCGCCAGTCCTCGCTTGGGATAATGGCGTGGGCCAATTCGTGTGGTCGCTTCTGATCATCATCGGGCTGGCCGGAACACTGGCGCATCTTCTGATGACGTGGTCGCTGCGCTATGCACCATCGGCTACGGTTGCACCCATGCAATATCTCGAGATTCCCATTGCCACGATTATCGGCTTCATCGTCTTCGGGGATCTGCCGAATACGATGGCGGCAATCGGCATCGCCATCACCATCGCCGCGGGGCTTTACATCGTGTTCAGAGAGCAGGCCATCGCGCGTCAGACGACAGCAACGCCTCTTGCAGCACAGCGCGCGCCGACACCGGCAGAATAACGAGCAATCCCGGGGACTTTGCCTCAAGCGCAACCGGACCTTCGGCCCGGTTGGACGTTCCGACACGCGTGGATGGGGACAGGGTCAGGCCGTCTATGGGCCAGTGCAATCCAGTCGACCGCCCCTCGACGCGGCGCATCGGGTAGAGCGAGACACGCGTATCTGCTTCCAGCGGCAGCTCAAGTCTGGGCGGCATATGCGCGATGACGTCGCTTTCCCCGACCAGCAAAACACGGCGATCCGGGTATCTTGCCAGAACGGTCATCGCGGCCAGAAGATGGTCTACCCGCCCGCCCAAAAAGCCGATCCCGACAATCAGAGGTGCCGCGATGGACCGCAAGGCCTTGTCGAAATCAGTGCTGTCCTGCTCTGCGATGTGATGCACCCGATCCGGGGGAAGCGCTGCGCGCGTCTCGGGCGAGACGGAATCCAAGTCGCCGATCAGCGCATCCGGCCATCGTCCCATCGCACGAACCCAGTCCGCGCCGCTGTCTGCTGCGACAACGCATGGAAACGCATCCAATAGCTCTGCAAGCTGCTGATTGTCGCCATTCGCGCCACCAACGAGCAGAACTGGTTCTTCCGAGAAAACAATTGCGTCATTCATGGCCGATTAATGGCAATTGGCGAAACAGATCACAATCAGGTCACGAAATGATACCGTAATAAGCACAGATTCGATGCGCTTTGGTCTTGGTAAACATGCATCAACCAAGCGCAGAATTTTGGAAAGTGAGTGTTGCTATGGTGAGTTCTAACAAAATACTCACGGTATCCTACGGTACCTTTTCATGTACGCTCGAAGGGTTCGACGACTCTTTCGACACGATGAAGGCAATCGCCGAGTACTTTCGCGACCTTGCCCAGGACGACCGTTATTTTGGTGCGGAACCCCCCACCCCAGATGCCGAGATGCTCGCCCGGATCGCCGAGCGCGAGATCGAGCGCAGGGTCGAAGCCCGATTTGAAAAAGGTAGTTTGGTTCTGCGCCCGACTGATGAGGCCGAGCCGCCGCGCGGGGATGTCGCGCCGGAACCATCACACGGCGCAGCTCTCGTGGGCGCGACAGCCGGTTTGGCTGCCACTGATCCGGCTGTCGCGGACACACCCGAACCCGAGGTCAAGGTCGACACGCCGGACATCTCGTTCGACAACGTCACGACATTCGACCGCGGTGCGGATATCGAGAGCAGCGAAGTTTCGCTGGACCTGTCTGGTCTCGAAGACGACGGGACGATCATCAAGCTGGTCGAGGACACGAACGGGCTCTTGGATGAGGCTGAGACCGCAGAGGTCGATGACGCCGAAGACGTCGACGATGAACTGAGCATCGACGACCTGATCTCGCAACAGGAAGCGCAGGCCGAGGCACATGCTGCGGAAGACGCCGCCCTGGAAGAATACATCGAAGCAAGTGAAGAGTTGGACGCTGACGAAGAGCTTCAAGCGCAGGCCGAGGAAGAACTGCAGGCTGAGGCCGAGGAAGAGCTGGAAGCGGAGGCCGAGGAAGAGCTGCAAGTGGAGGCCGAGGAAGAGCTGCAAGCGGAGGTCGAGGAAGAACCTGTAGCCGTCGCAGAGACGATCGATGAAGTTTCGCCCGCAGCAGAAGCAGAAGCAGAAGCGGAAGCAGAAGCAGAAGCAGAAGCAGAAGCAGAAGCAGAAGCAGAAGCAGAAGCAGAAGAAATCATCGACGAAACTCCGACGCAAGATGTCGTGCAAGAAGCTCCGGCGCGTACCATTGCCGACACTGTGGCTGACAAACTGCAGCGCATTCGCGCGGTGGTCGCATCCAAGCCTCAAGAAGAGCCTGACTACATCGAAGACGAACACGCGATGTCCGGTCCCGATGGTGACGGCAATGACGAGAACGATGCCATCGACCTTGAGACCCACATGCCGGGATTTGACGACGATGTCGCGGCGGACCAAGACAAAGTGACCGAGGTTGAAGCCGCGGAACTGACCGAAACTGACGACAACCTGTTCACTGACACCATTGCGGCTGTCAGCGACATGGTCGCGTCCGACGAGGACGAGGACGCTCTTCTCCCAGAACTGGCGGATGACGACACCGAGGTCGAGGCAGAAGACACGCACAGCGAAGTCGAAGCGCTGCGGGCCCGTATCGCAGAACTCGAAGCCCTCGCCGCGAACCCGGATCCCGTCGCAGAAGACGACGATGAGGATCTGGCTGAGCTTTCAGAGGACGATTTCGAAGAGTTCGACGACGACGCAGAGGACGATGCCGCGCCGCTGGTTCTTGAGAAGGACCATGCCGTTCGGGACGAGAGCGCCGAAGAGGAGTTGTCCGAGGCGGAAGACGCCCCGCTGGTCGCGCGCGTCAACAAGGTCAAGCGCAGCGATTTCGAGGCTGCTGTGGCGTCGGGCGATCTTGAAGAGGTGGCCGAGGACGAAGCCGAAGATGACGATGTCCCCGGCACTGAAGACAGCTCGCTGACGCCCGAGGAAGAAGCAGAGCTGGCGCAAGAGTTGGCCGAGCTTCAGGCGGAGATCGACGAAGACGAAGACTGGAACTTCGACGTCTCCGAGGACACGGCCGAAGTTGATACGGCAGAAGAAGAAGACGAGCCGGTTGAAGCGCTTTCGGATGAGTATGACGACGAGGCCGAAGCCAACATTCGGAAGGCGGTCAAACTGACCAGCCCGGCCCGCGCGATGCTGACGGACAAGCCCATCGAAGACGACGAAAGCTCTGTAGAGCGTCTGATCGATGAGACCGAGCATGCGATGGAAGAGCCGGAAGGCAATCGCCGTCGCAGCGCCATCGCGCATCTTCGTGCCGCGGTTGCGGCTACCCGCGCAGATCGTTTGTTGGGTCTTGGAAAAAAGAAGGATGACGCCGAGGAACAGTATCGCGAAGACCTCGCCGACGCCGTCCGCCCGCGCCGCCCGACCGTGACACAAGCCACGTCCGAGCGCCCGGCGCCGGTGCGCCCTGCCCCGCTGAAGCTGGTTGCGGAGCAGCGGATCGACGTGGACGAGGATGAGGATGACCGGACCCCGGTGCGCCCGCGTCGTGTGATGCGCAACGAAACGATCGACGCGATGGACGATGTGGCCGGTGACGACACGGGTTTTGCGGAATTCGCCGAAAGCCAGGGGGCGCACACGCTGCCCGAGTTGCTTGAAGCCGCAGCAGCCTACATGTCCTTCGTAGAAGGCCGCGACCAGTTCTCGCGCCCGCAGCTGATGACGAAGCTGCATCAGGCCGAAGGTGAGGCCAGCTCTCGTGAGGAACGGCTGCGCAGCTTTGGCCAGCTTCTGCGCGACGGCAAGATCGAGAAGACCGGTGGCGGACGTTTCACCGCATCGGACAATATCGGTTTCAAGCCGGACGAACGCGCCGCAGGCTAAGTTCCCAAATCCAGAACGACTGAAAAGGCCGGGCCGCGAACGCCCGGCCTTTTTAATGATGCACCTTGGTTTGACGATCGCTCCGCTCCACGGCGGTGAAATCGCTTTGACTTTATTTAACTCTTAAGTTATATAACAAGAAGATAAAGGAATTTCCATGCCCTTCGACATCCCGCAAGACGCCACGTTTACCGCCCTCGCCGACCCCACACGGCGTGCCATTCTCGCGCGACTGGCAGAAGGTCAGGCAACCGTGGCGGAGCTTGCCGATCCGTTTCAGATTTCCCAGCCTGCGATCTCGCGCCACTTGCGCGTTCTGGAGAAAGCCGGGCTGATTTCGACTCGCATCGACGCACAGCGCAGACCACGGCAGCTCAATCCACAGGCTTTGGCACAAGTCGCGACCTGGCTCACCCACCTGGCCGCGCGCTACGAGGCGCAATACCAGCGGCTCGACGCGGTTTTGGAAGACCTGCAATCCGATCCCACCATCCCCGAAGGAGATATGAAATGACCACGCTGATCGCACCTGCCGACGTCACTTTGCCAGATGACCGATCCGTATTGGTCACGCGCGATTTCCACGCATCCGCGCCGCTTGTGTTCCGCGCGTATACCGATCCCGATTTGCTTGTGCGCTGGCTTGTCGGCAGTGACGGCTGGGAGATGACCCGCTGCGATGTCGATCTGCGCGTTGGCGGCAGCTATCGCTGGGAATGGACCCATGTCGACAGCAAAGCCTATTTCGGCTTCTTCGGCGACTTCCTTGAAATCGACGCACCACATCGGATCGTCAATTCCGAAACCTTCGATCCGGGAACCCTGGGCGGGGACATGGGCAAGCCGGCGCAATCCGAGGTGACCTTTGTCGAAAAGAACGGCGTCACAACGTTGACGACGCGGATCACGTATCCAGACCAGGCCTCGCGTGACATGGCCTTGTCGACCGGCATGACCGATGGCATGGAGCAGTCTTATCAGCGGTTGGATACGTTTATCGAAGGCGACCTTCAGCCCTAATCGATGGCTTCTCTGACACTGGACGAGCGGAGGCTGCGTGTGATCCGAAATGTCGCACACCGCGTCCTGTTGGTTCCACCGTGCAGTCAGGTCACTTGCTGGCGTCAGGGTCTTCCTGTCCGATGCCCTTGAACACGAACTTGAACGGCAATGCCCACAGAATGCCTAAGATCAGGTACACGAAAATCTCCAGCCAGAATGGCGGCCGGTCGAGCCAGTTCAGCACCGTCACACAGGCCACGACATACGCCGGCATCCCGATGAGCAGGATCACCAGCGACCATCGTTTGCGGGCTTTGTAGCTTAGCGCCATGGCTCTCTCCGTTGCGGCCTCAGTCTGCGAACGGGTCTGTCACAAGGATTGTGTCTTCCCGCTCCGGTGAGGTGGAAAGTAGCGCAACCGGGCATTCGATCAATTCTTCGACCCGGCGAACGTATTTGATGGCCTCTGCTGGCAGATCGGCCCAGGATCGCGCGCCTTCGGTGGATTGCGACCAACCCGGCATTTCTTCGTAAATCGGGACGCACCGGGCCTGTTCTTCGGCCGCGATGGGCAAGTAATCAAGCCGCTTGCCGTCAAGGTCGTAGCCAACGCAGATTTTCAGTGTTTCGAACCCGTCCAGCACGTCCAGCTTGGTCAGAGAGATGCCATTGACGCCGCTGGTGGCGCAGGTCTGTCGCACAAGGCAGGCATCGAACCAGCCGCAACGCCGCTTGCGGCCCGTGGTCGTACCGAACTCGTGCCCCCGTTCGCCAAGGCGTTGGCCGTCAGCATCTTCCAACTCGGTGGGGAACGGGCCTTCCCCGACGCGGGTCGTGTAGGCCTTTACAATGCCCAGAACGTAATCGATCGCACCCGGCCCCAGGCCAACACCCGTGGCAGCCTGACCCGCGATCACGTTAGACGACGTCACAAAAGGATACGTGCCGAAGTCGATATCGAGGAGCGCGCCTTGCGCCCCCTCGAACAAGATGCGTTTGCCCGCCTTGCGCTTTTCGTTCATCACCTTCCAGACCGGAGCGGCGAAAGGCAGGATATGGTCGGCGATCTCGTTCAGCTGCGCCAGCAGCGCGTCGCGGTCGACCGGCTCAAAACCAAGTCCCTTGCGCAACGGATCGTGGTGCTGCAGCGCCCGGTCCACACGCGCTTCGAGCGTGGCGGCGTCGGCCAGGTCCGCCACGCGGACCGAGCGGCGCCCAACCTTGTCTTCATAGGCGGGGCCGATGCCGCGCCCCGTCGTGCCGATCTTGGTGCCCTTGCTGGCGGCCTCTTCCCGGGCGCGATCCAGTTCGCCATGAATTGGCAGGATCAGCGGCGTGTTTTCGGCGATCATCAGCGTCTCGGGCGTGATCTCCACCCCCTGTTCGCGGATCGTCGCGATTTCCTTCATCAGGTGCCACGGGTCGAGCACCACGCCATTGCCGATGACCGACAGCTTGCCGCCACGCACGACGCCAGACGGCAGCGCGTGCAGCTTGTAGACCTTACCGTCGATGACAAGCGTGTGGCCGGCGTTGTGGCCACCCTGGAAACGGCAGATCACATCCGCGCGCTCGCTGAGCCAGTCCACGATCTTGCCTTTGCCCTCGTCGCCCCACTGGGCGCCCACGACCACAACGTTTGCCATTATCCAAGACCTTTTGTTGAAGTTCCGTCCGTCAAACCCGCGCCCGTATAGCGCCGGATTGCCACAGGCGAAACCGGGAAAGTGACGCGCCCTCTGGACAGCCCGCAACGGGTTGGGCCATCTGCCCAGATCGACACGCAAGACGAGGTAGGATCATGGGGTTTCTTCTACGCTGGCTCTTTGCCTTTGGCCTGATTTCAGCCACCTACAATCCAACCGAATACAACTTCGTTCGCTGGGCCTCCACCTCGGATCAGCTGTCGATCACCGTTCTGGCCGGCCTCGTGCTGCTGGTCGGATATATCATCTATCTGCGCGCCACGCTTCGATCCATCGGCGCGTTCGGGATGATCCTCATCCTCGCGCTCGTCGCTGCACTTTTGTGGGTGCTCTACGATTTCGGGCTGCTCGATCTGCAAAACAGAAACCTGACAGTGTGGATCGGAATCGTTGCACTGGCCACCGTGTTGGGCATCGGTCTCAGCTGGTCCATCGTGCGCCGAAAGCTTACGGGCCAGACGGATGTCGATGACGTGGACGAATAACGTGGACGAATAACGTGGTGTCGTGACGATCCGGTCGGCGAACACGGGTTGCACGGCTTGGCTCTTGGCCTTAGATACCCCCCATTCACACCTGACATCCCGGTTGGCCCATGGAAAACGTCGTTCTCATCATTCACCTGCTTCTGGCGCTCGCGCTGATTGGCGTCGTGCTGTTGCAGCGGTCTGACAGCGGCGGATTGGGTGCCATGGGTGGTGGCGGCGGTGGCGGGTCCATCAGCACACGCAGCGCGGCGACGGGGCTGGGCAAATTGACTTGGATCCTGGCCATTGCCTTCATCTGTACATCGCTGACCCTCACGGTCATCGCGGCGCAGAATGCGTCGGGCAGTTCGATCATGGACCGTCTGACCCGTGGCGGTGGCGCTCCGGCAGAAGACAGCACCAACGAAATCGACACGGACGGGCTTCTGCCCCCGCCTTCGACAATCGACCCGAACACGCCGCTGGTGCCGCGCGCAGATTAAGCCGCCTTTCCTAAGGGTTGGTGCGCGCGCTGGAGATGCTCGGCTGCGCGTGACACTCACGTTCATCGCCCACCATCCCTAGAGGCGGGCTGTTCTGACGCAACATCATCTTGGGCCGAGCCTTGCCAAACGGTGCCGAATCCCTTACCGGTTAAATCCCGTGATGCTGCGTGGTTTTGACTGTGCAGGACGCAAGTTTGACAGGCGCTTCGCGGGAGGTTTCACCACATGGCACGCTTCATTTTCATCACCGGCGGCGTGGTGTCTTCCCTTGGCAAAGGGCTGGCCTCTGCAGCCCTTGGAGCGCTGTTGCAGGCGCGGGGCTTCTCGGTGCGGTTGCGCAAGCTCGACCCCTATCTGAACGTCGATCCCGGCACGATGTCGCCATTTGAGCATGGTGAGGTGTTTGTCACCGATGACGGGGCCGAGACGGACCTTGACCTTGGTCACTACGAACGGTTCACCGGCGTGCCTGCGCGCAAGACCGACAGTATCTCTTCGGGGCGCATCTACACCAACGTGCTCGAGAAAGAGAGGCGCGGCGATTATCTTGGCAAAACGATCCAGGTGATCCCGCATGTCACCAATGAAATCAAGGACTTCATTTCCATTGGCGAGGATGAGGTCGATTTCATGCTCTGCGAAATCGGCGGCACCGTGGGCGATATCGAGGGATTGCCGTTCTTTGAAGCCATCCGCCAGTTCAGTCAGGACAAGCCCCGCGGACAGTGCATCTTCATGCACTTGACCCTGTTGCCCTACATCAAGGCGTCGGGTGAGCTGAAGACCAAACCGACCCAGCACTCGGTCAAGGAACTCCGTTCCATCGGTCTGGCACCAGATATCCTCGTCTGTCGCTCCGAAGGGCCGATCCCCACCAAGGAACGCGAGAAGCTGGCGCTCTTCTGCAACGTCCGGCCCGACAGCGTGATCGCCGCGCAGGATTTGAAATCGATCTACGAGGCGCCGCTGGCCTACCACCGCGAGGGGCTGGATCAGGCGGTGCTGGACGCGTTCCAGATCACCCCTGCCCCGAAGCCGAACCTTGAGAAATGGGAAGACGTGGCCGACCGGATCTACAACCCGGAGGGTGAGGTCAACGTCGCCATCGTCGGCAAATACGTACAGCTTGAGGATGCCTACAAGTCCATCGCCGAGGCGCTGACCCATGGCGGTATGGCGAACCGGGTCAAAGTAAACGTCGAATGGGTCGATGCCGAGATTTTTGAGCGCGAAGATCCGGCCCCGCATCTCGAAGGCTTCCACGCGATCCTCGTTCCCGGCGGTTTCGGCGAACGCGGCACCGAGGGCAAGATCAAGGCTGCGCAGTTCGCACGGGAACACAAGGTGCCTTACCTGGGCATCTGCCTCGGCATGCAAATGGCGGTGATCGAGGCCGCGCGGAACGTGGCAAAACTGCCCGATGCCGGGTCCGAGGAGTTCGACCACGAGGCCGGCAAGAAACGCTTCACCCCGGTGGTCTATCACCTCAAGGAATGGGTGCAGGGCAACGAAAAGGTCAACCGCAAGGTCGATGACGACAAGGGCGGCACGATGCGCCTTGGCGCCTACGACGCGGTGCTTTCGGAAGGGTCAAAGGTGGCAGAGGTCTACGGCACCACCACCATCGACGAACGCCACCGCCACCGCTACGAGGTCGACATCAAATACAAGGACGATCTGGAGAAAGCGGGCCTATGTTTCTCGGGCATGAGCCCGGACGGTCGCCTGCCGGAAATCGTCGAATGGCCGGACCACCCGTGGTTTATCGGGGTGCAGTTCCACCCGGAATTGAAGTCGAAACCGTTTGATCCGCATCCGTTGTTCAAGGATTTTGTCCGGGCGGCGAAGGATGTGTCGCGGTTGGTGTGAAGTTTTGGCAGATCGTTACGAGTTTTTTCTCAAGAATGAGTCGGTAGTACGAGCGAATAAGAACGGCTCTGACGTAAGCGTGAAAGGGCTAGAGTTCGAACAAACCTATTCGCTGTCTAGTCGCCATTTCACGAACAGCTTTAATCTATTGCTACAATTGGAAGACTCCGTCGATGCAGATTTCGCAAGAAACTTTGGCATGCTGGCGTTTCTTTCAGCCGCAATGGGGCTAGAAGCATTTATTAATGCGTACTTTTTGCGTTCGGCGTCTGAGACCGAAGTCCATAAAATTCGAAAGATTGTTCAACGAAGAGACGGATCACTGAAAGATAGAACTAGAGAACTTCTTAAGGCCAGCGGCATTCGTTGCATACACCACAGCGAAATCATTCTGGTCTTAGGATTTCTAAGTGAAAAAAGGCACGAACTTGTTCATCCAAAACCGGTTGAGACAACTGTCGAATTCAAGGGCAGTACTGAAATGGTCTTGGATAAGCTACATGTTCCGCCTTGGCCTCGCTACGGTGACTTGGGCTACTGCTCGCTTCTGTTGGATTGGTGTCTTTTCTTACCTGCCAGCATCGCATTGGAGGTGCAGGAAAACAATCGGCGGTTCATGCTACAGTGGACTGGGCTATCGGACCATGATCCAAGCCAGATTGTGAGTGACGTATGCTTAGAAGTACGTAAGGCACAAAAGAGTGGCTCCATTTAATATGAGGTTGCAACACCGGTCTGGGCTAAGCAGTGTTTTCATGACCAATGCGCCATCGCCAGACCGCGGGATGGCGATCCAACCTCTGAACGACAGCGCTTTATCCCGGCCAAACCCGCGCGCAGAACGAACGTTTTGCCTAGCCCAACCAAATCGCCAGCCCGTCCGGGCGGCCTGGCGATGGCGCGGCCCCTTCGGTGCTATTCGCGCCTTGGCGCTGCGCTTATCGCTGGCGTAGGGTGGGTTTCCAACCCACCAAAAGGCCTGCCATGCCCCTTCTCTCCTACACGACGCTCGACGATGACCAAACTGCGAAAGCCCTCGCCCGCAAAGTGGTCGAGGCGAAACTGGCAGCGTGTGTGCAAATCCAGCCCATCACCTCGGTCTACGAGTGGAACGGCATACAGGAAGAGGCGGAAATCCGGGTGATGTTCAAAACGAGCCGCGCGGCGTATCCGAAGCTCAAGGACCTGATCCTGCGCGAGCACCCCTATGACGAACCGGCGCTCTGGGTGGTTGAGATCGCGGATGGCTCGGAGAGCTTCCTGAACTGGATCGACGCGACGGCGACGGGATGAGCCCGAAGGCTCACCCCAGGTTCAGAGATCAGTTGGACGGCGGCGTGAGCTTGTGGATCTGGCCCTCGTCCACCGCCGTGTAGAGGCTGCCATCGGGGCCGAGCACGACCGAGCGGAAGCGCGCCGATTCCATTGGCAATGTCATCTCGGTCACGTCCTCCACGATGAGCGATCCGCCTTCTTCCACCAGATGGATCACGTCGATCCGCTGACCGATCGGCGTGCCGCCAAAGCCGATGCCCATGATGCCGACGACCATTGCGCCGTCCCAATCGCCCCAGGCCTCGCCTTCGAGGAAGGCCGCTGAGGACGTCCCCCGCGACCAGCCGTTGTTTTCCCAAATGGGGGGCATGGCGTCGGGATAGGTGTCGAAATCGGTCATCGGCATAAAGGCCGCGCGTTCGAAGCGGTTCATGCCTTCGTTCTGGTTGGGCATGTAGCCGCAATAGTTGTCCGGGCAGTCACCTCGTCCGGACATGTTCGGACGCGGGTCCCAGCCGCCATTGCCGCCGTTCACCAGCGGTGTGATCTCGTCCGAATGCCAGGGACCGTGCTCTGCCACGATGGGCTGGCCGGTTTCGGGATGAAACGCAATGCCCTGCACGTTCCGGTGGCCGTAAGTGAAGGTGCGCGGGTCGAACCCTTCGGGCGGTGCGTTGTCGGGCGCAGCGTTTCCGTCAGTGTCGATGCGGATGACCTTGCTGCCCATGATCGCCGGGCTTTGCGGCACCTCGCCATTATGGGTGTCACCGGTGGTCAGGTAGAGGAACCCGTCGGGACCAAAGCGCACCCGCCCCCCATTATGTGCGCCAGTGCCGCCGAACGGGTGATCCGACGCTGCGGTCTTGTACGGCACGTCGTCGACGATGTCGGTGCGGTCCGAGACGTTGGAGAAATCCTCGCTGACGGTGAGGCGCATCAGACGGTTGGTCTGCGGATCAGACAGGTTCGACGTGGAGTAGACATAGATGCGGCGGTTCTCTGCAAAATCAGGATCGACCGCGACACCGTTCATACCAGCTTGACCGTCGCAGAACAGATCCTCCGCCGTGCTGGCGTAGTCGCTGCTGCCCGACATGCCGAGCAAGGCGTTCACCTCTCCCGACGGCAAGCGGACGGACAGGCCATCGCATTTTTCGGTGAAGAACATCGTGCCATCTTCAAGGAACGCCATGTCCCAAGGGCTGTCTAGCTCATCCAAAACAACCGTGTGTTCCAGAGCGCTGGTGTTCATGCCGGTTTGTGCCAGAGCCGGCACCGTCAGAAACGCCGTACCTGCAAGAGCCGACGCGAGCCAGGACGCGGATCGGGTTCGAGTGCGTGTCAACATCATATCCTCCCAAAGTTGAACGAAGGCGCCGGACGCGGGTCCGCGCCTTCCGAAGCCCCGAGCATTTCGGGGACCGGGCAACACGCCGCCGATCACAAGATTACGCAACGTCAACCCAGCTCTGAAGAATTAGCCTTTTGCGGAGTCCGATCAATCTCTGCCTCTACCCGACAGGCGCATTCTCGCCTATCAGTGGGGGATGCTGTCCTATCAACATCTCTACCATGCCGGGAATGCCGCGGACGTTCACAAGCACGCACTGCTTGCCGTGGCGCTGGACTATCTCACCCGGAAGGACAAGCCGCTCACCTATATCGAGACCCATGCCGGCCGTGGTCTCTACGACCTCACCGCCCCTGAGGCGCTGAAAACCAATGAGGCGGCGCAAGGCATTGCCCGGCTGCGCGCCCATTTTGCGCCGGATCACCCGTACCGCAGGGCGCTCGATGCCCATGACCGGTATCCCGGGTCGCCTGCTATCGCCGGGGCTTTGCTGCGCCCGCAGGACACGCTGCATCTCGCAGAACTCCACCCGCAAGAGTACACCGCTTTGCGTGACAACCTCGCCGGGCCAAACGTGCATGTTTACCGACAGGACGGCCTCGAACTGGCGCAAAGCCTGTGCCCACCGACACCGCGACGCGGGTTGATGCTGGTCGATCCGTCCTACGAGGTGAAGGCAGAGTACGCGGCCTTGCCGAAATGGTTGGCCGCAATCACGCGGAAATGGAATGTCGGAACCGTCATGATCTGGTACCCGATCCTCACGTCGAACCTGCATGCGCCAATGCTCAAGGCACTGCGGGAGGCGCATCCGGACGCACTGACCCACGAGGTGGCATTCCCACCAGCGCGCGAGGGCCACCGGATGGTCGGTTCGGGTCTGTTCGTCGTGAACCCGCCCTACGGATTGGAGCCAGAGCTTCAGTCTCTCAGCAAACTATTCGACAAACTACGATGATCCGCGCCGCCGTTCTGTGTCTGCTATTGCCGCAGATCGCTTTCGCCGGTGAGATGAGACCGGTGTCGTTCGACAGCCTGCGAAGCCTGCCGCACAGGATCGAAACCTTCGACACTGTGCCGCGCACGCCCGAGCCGGGCATCGCCTTCGATTATCACTGGCGAGCACCGGGTTTGTCCGTCGCGGAGAGGCTGCTTGGCCAAAACGCAGTGGTGACAGAGACCGCACACGGGCGGTTCGATCGCCTGGCTGGGCACCCCAGTGCGCCGCCGCAGGTCACATCTGGGCAACCGGGCCACAACCTGACCATCGCCTATCACGAGGGGTTTCAATCCAACGCGCTGTTCCCCCTCGGCCCTGCCGGTTTCGCAAGTGCGGATGGGCGCGGTGAGGGAAGTATGGCTTTGGCCTTCGATGACCCGCAGTTCGCGTTTGGATTTCGACTGCATGCCGAATACCCCGACCCTCTGGGGCAGCGCCCGGAGCCACACACAGCACAGGTCACCTTTTACGATGCCGATGCGCGGCTATTGGCCCGTGTGACGCTTGGGTTGACCCACGGGGTCATGTCGCTGGGATGGCGCAACGACGACGGCGTTGCAGCTGTGACCATCGAGACCACCGACCCCGGTGGGATCGCAATCGATGACATTCTGTTCGCCGTCAAAGACCTCTCGGGCTAAAACCCATTGGCGAAGCAGCGGGTCCGGCATATATCACCCTCATGTTTGGTGAATTCCTGAAGCGGCTGACCGCGCCCGACCCCGCCCCTTTGCCCGATTCCGACGCCCGTTTGGCCCTGACGGCCTTGCTTGTGCGTGTCGCGCGAACCGACGGCAATTACGATCAGAGTGAAAAGTCCCGTATCGACAAGATCGCGTCGGCCCGGTACGGCCTGTCGCCATTCGAAGCGACCAAGCTGCGCAGTGATGCTGAGGTGCTGGAAGATGAAGCGCCGGATACGGTGCGCTTTACGTCTGCCATCAAGGACGCCGTGCCTTACGAAGACCGGATCGGCGTCATAGAGGCGCTGTGGCAGGTCGTTCTGGCAGACGGTGTGCGCGAGGCGGAAGAGGATGCATTGTTGCGTTTGGTCTCCAAACTGCTTGGCATCAACGACCGCGACAGCGCGCTTGCCCGCCAACGCGTCGAGAACGCATGACAATAGCCAGCCTGCCGATGTACTGGCGGGCTGAGAACGCAGAGATGTGGCGGGCGTTCTGGTCGGTGTTACAAGATTGCGCAGCGGAGGAAGGCATTGCCTTGCCCAATCTGACACCGCCGAATGATCTCCCGTCCGATCTGTACGCGCATTGGACGGCACCGGACCTTGCCCTGTCGATGACCTGCGGCCTGCCCTTCCGCACTGCGTTGAAGGGAAAGGTCCAGTACATCGGGACGTTGGACTTCAACTTGGACTGCCCCGCAGGGCACTATTATTCCTGCGTCATCGCGGGCTCTGATTCAAACGTCATGACGCGAACGGGCAACCTGCGACTTGCCTACAATGCCGCCGACAGCCAGTCGGGATGGGCAGTGTCGCAAAGCGAGCGGCCATTCGCCCGTCCACCGCGTTTTTCCGGGTTTCTTGAAACCGGGTCGCACGCGACTTCGCTTGCGGCCGTTGCCGAAGGACGGGCCGATATCGCCTATATCGATGCGGTCACATGGCGGCTGCTGGAGCGCTTTGACCCCCGCGCGCAGCAAGTTCATGTACTTGGCCACACGGATGCGACGCCGGGATTGCCGCTCATCGCCGCGAAGGGCGTTGACCCGGCACCCCTGCGTTCCGCCCTGGGCGCCGCGACGACGGGTTTCACGCCAGAGGACCCGTATCTCATGGGTGGACCAATGGCGTTTTGCGTGTTGGAGGAAGCGCAATACCATACGCTGCCTAATCCGGCGCCACCGCCTGCCTGACGCATCGTCACTTTGCCAGTCCTGATGCCAATCGCTGGTTTTCGTTTGCATAAAGACAGGTTTTGGCGTCAAGGTCGCCCGCGACGTTAGCGAAACAATGAACGCCGCCCAGTGACAGACACCCCCGTCCTCGACATTCGGAACCTGCACAAGCAGTACGGCACCCTTGAGGTTATCAAGGGCGTCGATATCTCGGCGCATCGCGGGGACGTCGTGTCCCTGATCGGCTCCTCCGGGTCGGGCAAATCCACGATCCTGCGCTGCGCCAATTTGCTGGAGGACAGCCAGCAGGGCGACATTCTGTTCAAAGGTGAAGCGGTGTCGTGGAAAGGCTCGGGTCTTGGTCGGCATCCGAGCGACCCGAAACAGGTTCTGCGGATCCGCACCAACCTCAGCATGGTGTTCCAGCAGTTCAATCTGTGGTCCCACATGACGATCCTGCAGAACGTGATGGAAGCGCCGCTCACCGTGTTGGGTCGCGACCGGTCCGAAGTCGAACAGGCCGCGCGCGGCTATCTCGACAAGGTGGGCATCGGTGACAAATGCGATGTCTATCCGGCGCAGCTTTCCGGCGGTCAGCAGCAGCGAGCAGCCATCGCGCGGGCGCTTTGCATGGAGCCGGAAGCGCTTTTGTTCGACGAACCCACGTCGGCGCTCGATCCCGAGCTCGAACAGGAGGTGGTCAAGGTCATCAAGGATCTCGCCGCCGAAGGCCGCACGATGCTGATCGTCACGCATGACATGAAACTGGCCCGCGATGTGAGCAACCACGTCGTGTTCCTGCATCAGGGTCTCATCGAAGAAGAAGGCGCGCCCGACACCGTGTTCGGCGCGCCCAAATCAGAACGGCTTCGGGGGTTTCTCTCCTCCACAATGGCCGAATAACCACTCAAAATCAGGGAGTAACCACCATGAAAACCATCCTTTTGGGCACTGCCGCTCTGGCCATCACGGCCACCGTCGCGCTTGCGGGCAGCCATTCGGTCGTCCGCATGGGCACCGAAGGCGCCTACCCTCCGTACAATTTCATCAACGATGCCGGTGAAGTGGACGGGTTTGAGCGTGAACTCGGCGATGAGCTTTGCGCGCGGGCCGAACTGACCTGCGAATGGGTCACGAACGAATGGGACAGCATCATCCCCAATCTCGTATCGGGCAACTACGACACCATCATCGCAGGCATGTCGATCACAGACGAGCGCGATGAAGTCATTGATTTCACACAAAACTACACCCAGCCCGACCCGTCCGCCTACCTCGCCCTCGAAGGTGCGGATGTCGACTTCGAAGGCGGCGTGATCGCGGCGCAGGCAGGCACCATTCAGGCGGCGCATATCGCGTCCTCCGGTGCGACGCTTGTCGAGTTTGCCACACCGGACGAAACGATTGCCGCCGTCCGCAGCGGTGAGGCCGACGCTGTCCTCGCTGACAAAGGCTACCTGACGCCGATCGCCGAAGAGAACGCCGACGTGGCGATCGTGGGCGAAGACGTGCTGCTTGGCGGCGGCATCGGCATGGGTGTCCGCGAAAGTGACACAGAGCTGCGCGACAAGTTCTCTGCCGCGATTCAGAGCATGAAGGATGACGGCTCCCTCAACGCGCTGATTGAAAAGTGGCTGCCCGGCTCGGCCACGTTCTAAGCACTACGGTCGAAGGGGGCGCCACCCTGTCCCCTTCTTCTTTTTCCAAATATGCCACTCTGACCGCGCCAGAGGCTCGCCATCTTCAGCTTTTGCACAGACCCCGACACGCTCGATAGCCTCCGCTGGATGGCGTGTTACCTCACGACCGGAAAGCACATGGCGTTCTACTGGTCGTTCGGCACCGTGCTTTTGCTGTTGGCCATCACGGCCCCTGCGGCGCTGGCATTCGGGTTCGGCGGCGCGTCGATGGCACGGTCGAAAATCGCGCCTCTGCGCTGGTTCGGCAAAGGCTATATCTCCGTGGTGCGCGGTGTGCCGGATATCGCGTTTTTCCTGTTCTTCGTGTTGGCACTCGACATCTTTTTCGAATGGCTGCGGCACGAATGGAAATGTCCGGAGTGGACCGACAACATTTGGCAAGGCAATGATTTCGTCGTCTGCGACATCGCCAAACTGCCGCTCGGCAATGCCCCGCAATGGGTACATGAAACCTACGGGTTCTTCCTTGCCGTCCTGACCTTCGCCATCGTGTTCGGCGCATTTGCGGCCAATGTGCTTTATGGCGCGATGCGCGCTGTCCCCCGCACCCAGCTGGAAACAGCCGAGGCTTACGGGATGACCCAGCGCCAGGTCTATTGGCGCATTCTCGTGCCGCAAATGTGGGTCTTTGCGTTGCCTGGCCTGTCGAACCTTTGGATGGTCCTTATCAAAGCGACACCCCTTCTTTTTCTTCTTGGCGTCGAGGATATCGTTTACTGGGCACGAGAACTTGGCGGCGCGAAAACCGCGCGCTTCACGGACTACCCGCATCCTGACTGGCGGATGTGGTATTTCCTGTTTCTGTTGGTCTTCTACCTCGCCTTCACGCGGGTGTCAGAGATCGTGCTCGACAAGCTGATGCTGAAGCTCACGCATGGGCAGGCCACCATGGCTGGCGAAGCGCAGCGAAAGGCAGCGGCATGATCCCTCTTTCTGCATCGTCCCAATGGAGTCGGAGCGCGCCCGCTTTGCGAACGCTGCCACAGGCGCGGTGCCTCATACGGAGGCCCCGAGCATGAGTTGCTGGGAGACCATCGCCGACTACGGATTGCGTTCCATCGGGATCGGTGAACGTATGTTGCCGCGCGAGGGCTTCACTCTTTGTCAGCAATTCACGCTCATCGGCTCGGGGATGATCTGGAACATCTATTTCGGTGTTGTGGCGTTGTGTGCCGGGTTCTTTTTGGCAACTGCGGTGGCGCTTGGAAAGGCGTCCAACAACTGGCTGATTCAGAAGACGAGCGCTTGGTTCATTTTTGTCTTCCGGGGCTCGCCCCTCTTTATCCAGTTCTTCTTCGCTTATTTCCTGTTTCTCACGTTGAAGCCGGTGTCGCCGTTCTTTGATCCGTTCACCTCTGCGTGGCTCGGCGCGCTGATCGTCCTGTTTTTGAACACCGCCGCATATTCCGGAGAGATCTTTTTCGGCGCGCTGCAATCCGTGCCCAAAGGCGACATTGAAGCGGCGGATGCGTATGGCATGTCCGGGTGGTCACGGTTCAAACGGATCACATGGCCGACGATGCTGCGGCTGGCGTGGCCCGGTTACACGAACGAAGCGATCTTTTTGTTCCACGCCACGACACTTGTCTACTTTTCCGGCTTCCCGGCATGGCAGCAGAGGGGCGACGCGCTTTACTACGCGAATTTCTTTGCCGACAAGACGTTCAACCCGTTCATCCCCTACCCGATCCTTGCGTTCTATTTCATCCTGCTGACGTTGTGCATCATCGGTGTGTTCGGCTTGATCAATCGTCGCCTCAATCGTCATCTTCCGCAGGACGCGCGAACGAAGATGAAGCTCAAGATGAACGTCATCCGCTGAATTCCCCTTGCGTCGCGCTGTGTCGGGCGCCTATCTCTGAATTTGATCAAATTTTCACATCATGGTTCCCATGGATACCCATATTCGAAATTGGCTTCGCAAAAATCCCGAGGTGCGCACGATCCGCGTCGCGGCTTCGGACCTGAATGGTCAGGCGCGGGGCAAGCGTGTTCCGGCGAGGTTCGCAGACAAGGCCATCGAGGGCGGAACGCGGTTTCCGCTCTCGGTGCTGAACCTCGACATCTGGGGCGAAGATATCGACGACAGCCCGCTCGTCTTCGAAGCGGGCGATGCAGACGGAGTGCTCTGGCCGACCGGGCGCGGGTTCGTTCCCATGCCATGGCTTGAAGCACCCAGCGCGCTCTTGCCGCTCTGGATGTATCACGACAGTGGCAAGCCCTACGCCGGAGACCCCCGCCATGCGTTGAATACGGTGGTGCAGCGCTACAAGGCGCGCGGGCTGACACCGGTAGTAGCAATGGAGCTTGAATTCTTCCTGATCGACGACAGCACACGCAACCTGCAGGTGCCCGCCTCTCCGCGGTCGGGCAAGCGGCGCAAAGCCGGTGAGATCCTGTCGATCCGCCTGATCGACCAGTTCGACCGCTTCTTCACCGATCTCTACGATGCCTGCGAAGCGATGGACATTCCGGCTGATACTGTGATTTCCGAGGCCGGGCTCGGCCAATTCGAAATGAACCTGATGCATTGTGACGACGCCTTGCGTGCGGCGGATGATGCGTGGCTCTTCAAGATGCTGGTCAAGGGACTTGCGCGCCGTCACGGCTTTGCGGCGTCTTTCATGGCGAAACCCTATCCGGACTATTCCGGTTCGGGCATGCATACGCATTTCTCGCTTCTGGATGAGGACGGGAACAACGTCTTCGACGATGGTGGGCCAAAGGGCACGGACACACTCCGACACGCCATCGCGGGCTGCATGAACGGTATGTATGACAGCACACTGCTCTTCGCGCCGCATATGAACAGCTATGACCGCCTCGTTCCGGGATCGCACGCACCGACCGGGATCGCCTGGGCCTACGAGAACCGCACAACCGCGATCCGCGTGCCATCGGGCAGCCCGGCAGCGCGTCGGATCGAACATCGTGTGGCAGGCGGCGATGTAAACCCGTACCTGACGCTTGCGGTCATCCTCGGCGCGGCGCTCACCGGGATCGAAGATGCAAAAGATCCGCCTGAACCGGTCAAAGGCAACGCCTACGCGCTCGATCTGCCGCGCATTCCAGGCGACTGGCCGACCGCCGTCGCCGCGTTCGAGAAAAGCACCCTGATGCCTCGCATTTTCGATCCTGAACTGATCCGAAACCTGGTTCTGACGAAGACCCAGGAAATCCACTACATGAACGAGCTCACACCCGCCGAACGGGTGGAGATCTACCTCGACACGGTATGACCGCCGCCTTGCCGTAAGGCAAAGCATCACTTAACTCTTTGACTGAACCCCTTTGGTGACACATGAAAATCGGGATCCTGCAAACCGGCCTTGCGCCTGATGAGCTTGTCGATGACTTCGGCGAGTATCCGGCTTTTTTTGAAAGGCTGCTCGACGGCAACGGCTTCACCTTCCAGAGCTGGTCGGTGGTGCAGCACGTCTTTCCCGATGGTCCGGAAGACGCCGATGGCTGGCTGATCACCGGATCGAAACACGGTGCTTACGAGGATCACGACTGGATCCCACCTCTGGAGCAACTCATCCGCGATATCGTCGCGGCGGAACGGCCGCTGATCGGCGTCTGCTTCGGCCACCAGATCATCGCGCAGGCACTCGGCGGCAAGGTCAACAAATTCGAAGGCGGCTGGGTCGTCGGCCAGCACCACTATACGATCGGTGACGAGGTACTGACCTTTAATGCCTGGCATCAGGATCAGGTGATCGAAGCCCCGCAAGGGGCCGAGGTTGTCGGGACCAGCAACTATTGCGCCAATGCCGCCCTGCTTTATCCCGGCAAGGCATTCACCGTGCAACCGCATCCGGAGTATGGCGACGATTTCATTCAGGGTCTAATCGATACGCGCGGCAAAGGCGTGGTGCCAGACGATCTGATGGAGGCCGCGCAGACCCGTATGGGCCAACCGCTCAGCAACCAGCGCATGGCCCGACAATTCGCCACCTTTTTCCGCGAAGGACGTCTCTCATGAATGACTGGACAGTGAACCTTCCCGATCCGGCCGCGCTTTATCTGCAAGGCAAGCGGTTGGACGAGGTGGAATGCGTGATCGCGGACCTGCCGGGCATCGCGCGAGGCAAAGCGGTGCCTGCCTCAAAGTTCGCGCGCCAGAAGTATTTTCATTTGCCGGACTCGATCTTCTTTCAGACCATCACTGGCGACTGGGGCGAAGCCGCTGACGACGCCGATGGCGGTTTCATTGAACGTGACATGATCCTGAAGCCGGACATGAGCACCGCGACCGCCGCACCTTGGACGGGCGACTGGACATTGCAGGTCATTCACGATGCCTTTGATCGCAAGGACCGACCCGTGCCCTACGCGCCCCGCAACGTTTTGAAACGAGTGGTTCAACTCTATCGTAATCAGGGATGGGAACCGGTCGTCGCACCCGAAATGGAATTCTTCCTGACCGCCCGCAACCTCGATCCGGCAAAACCGATCGAGCCCATGATGGGGCGTTCGGGCCGCCCCGCGGCGGCGCGCCAGGCATACTCGATGACCGCCGTTGACGAGTTCGGCCCGGTTATCGACGACATCTACGACTTCGCCGAAGCGCAAGGATTCGAGATCGACGGCATCACGCAGGAAGGCGGAGCCGGGCAGCTTGAAATCAACCTGCGCCACGGCGATCCGGTCAAGCTTGCCGACGAGGTGTTCTACTTCAAGCGACTGATCCGAGAAGCGGCTCTACGGCATGATTGCTTTGCGACCTTCATGGCGAAGCCGATCGAGAACGAACCTGGCAGTGCCATGCATATCCACCATTCGATCATGGACATGGAGACAGGGCGGAACCTGTTCTCGGGCCCGCAGGGTGGCGAGACGGATGCGTTCTTTCATTTCATCGGTGGCCTGCAAACGTATATGCCAGCGGCGATTGCGGTGATCGCGCCATACGTGAACAGCTACCGCCGCTACGTGAAAGAACACGCCGCGCCGATCAATCTGGAATGGGGTCGGGACAACCGGACCACCGGTATCCGCATTCCTCTTTCCGGCCCCGAAAGCCGCCGGGTGGAAAACCGTCTCGCGGGGATGGATTGCAATCCGTATCTTGGGATCGCGGCGTCGCTGGCCTGCGGCTATCTCGGCTTGATGGAGGAGCGTCGCCCGTCCAAGCAATTCAAAAGCGATGCGTATGAGGGCGATGCAGATATCCCTCAGGTTCTTGGACAAGCGCTGCTGTTGTTTGACGAGGCCAAAGCGCTGCACGATGTGCTTGGCCCAGAATTCTGCCGCGTCTACGCGATCGTCAAACGCGCGGAATACGAGGAATTCCTGCAGGTCATTTCTCCGTGGGAGCGGGAACACCTGTTGTTGAACGTGTGACACTTGGGGGCTCTGCCCCCAAACCCCCGAGATATTTTTGAACCAGAGAAGATATGAACCTGCTTTTCAGCAACGACCGGCGCGGTGAATATCCCCAAAGCTGGTACGCAGCGACCGCGACGCCGCTGGATCCGTTCCCACCATTGGGAGGCGCCACAAAGGCCGATGTCTGCATAATCGGTGCAGGCTTCACCGGTCTCTCGGCAGCGTTGCATCTGGCTGAGATGGGTGCGGATGTCGTTCTTCTTGACGCGCACCGGGTCGGCTTCGGCGCTTCGGGTCGAAACGGCGGCCAGTTGGGATCGGGTCAGAGGCAGGACCAGATCACACTCGAGAAGATGGTGGGGAAAGAGGCTGCGCGTCGGCTTTGGGACCTCGGCGAGGATGCGAAAGCGCTTGTGCGCCAACTGGTGCAGACCCATCAGATCGACTGCTACCTGAAAGACGGTATTGCCTGGGCCGGATCACGCCGCTCCGAAGTGGACGAGCTACATGGCTATGCCGAGCACCTGCAAAAACGCTATGGCTACACCAAGATCAAACCGCTGGATTCCGAGGCTTTTCACGCACTCTGCCCGTCCCCGGACTACAAAGGCGGCACACTCGACATGGGCGCAGCGCATCTGCATCCGCTGCGGCTTACGCTGGGGCTGGCAAAGGCGGCTCAAACGGCAGGCGTCCGGATTCACGAGCGCAGCCATGTCCACGACATCAAACACGGGCAAAAAGTGACGGTGCGCACGGATGCGGGGCATGTCGAAGCTGATCACGTGATCCTCGCCGCCAATGGCTATCTCGGCTCGCTCGAACGGCGCGTCGCGTCGCGCGTCATGCCGATCAACAACTACGTTGTCGCGACCGAACCATTGGGCGACGCAGCCAAGAAGGTTCTGACACAGGACGTCGCTGTTGCGGATTCGCGTTTCGTTGTGAATTATTTCCGTCTGAGCCATGACAAGCGCCTGATTTTCGGCGGCGGTGAGACCTATGGCTACCGCTTTCCGAAAGGCATTTCGGCCTTGGTCCGCAAGCCCATGACCACCATCTTCCCGCATTTGCGCGATGTGAAGATTGACTACGCCTGGGGTGGCACACTGGCAATCACCATCAAACGTATGCCTTTCCTCACCCGGGTTCGCCCCAACATTCTGTCCGCCTCAGGCTATTCCGGGCACGGTGTCGGCAACGCCATTCAGGCCGGAAAACTTCTTGCCGAGGCCACCAGAGGACCCTCGGAGGGCTTTGCCGCTTTCAATGACATCCCGCACACGCCGTTTCCCGGCGGCGGCATGTTTCGCACGCCGATCCTGTCTCTGGCAATGTCATGGTACGCGATGCGGGATCGGCTGGGCGTCTGACGGCGACTGTCAGACGCGGCACAAGACCTCAGGCGTTCGACAACCGATCTTTCACCATCGGACCGACCGCGCCGAAATCCATCTGACCGGTGTATCTGGACTTCAAAGCGCCCATGACGCGGCCCATGTCACGGATCGAGGACGCACCGGTCTCGGTCACGGCAGCGTCAATTGCGCCCGCCACTTCGTCATCGGAGAGTTTGCGCGGCAGAAATTCCTCGATCACCTCAATTTCCGCCAGTTCCCGCTCGGCAAGATCAAGCCGCCCACCCTCTTCGTAGGTGGTCGCCGATTCCTTGCGCTGCTTGGCCATTTTATCAAGGATCGCAAGCACTTCGGCGTCAGAGACCCCATCGTCATTGCCAGTGCCGCGCGCCGCGATATCGCGGTCCTTGATGGCGGCGTTGACCAGGCGAAGCGTTGAAAGACGCGCGCTGTCCTTGTCGCGCATCGCCTGCTTGATCGACGTGGTAATCCGTGTGCGAAGGTCCATGACGTCCCATCCTCGGGTTGTTCGAAGGCGCACATTACGAAAAGCCCCGCTGGGACGCAAGCCAACACGCGCCTACCTAAATCTTTGTTTTTATTGAAAATCGCAATTCCTCTGGAACCTTGACCACAGGCCTGCGCCCCCGTAGGTTCCGGTCGATTTTACCCAGCGGAGTCGCGCCATGTCCCAGCTTTCGAATGACACACCTACGGCCTGTCTCGCGCTGGCGGACGGGACGATCTTCTACGGTCAGGGCTTTGGTGCAACGGGCACGGCGGTGGCGGAGCTGTGCTTCAACACCGCGATGACCGGGTATCAGGAAATCATGACAGACCCGTCCTACGCGGGACAGATCGTGACCTTTACCTTCCCCCATATCGGCAATGTCGGCGTGAACCCGGATGACGATGAAACCGGCGATCCGGTTGCCGAAGGCATGGTTGTCAAATGGATGCCGACGCAAAGCTCGAACTGGCGCGCGACGCAGGAACTCGGTGAATGGTTGTCCGCGCGCGGGCGTATTGCAATTGGGGGTGTCGATACACGGCGCCTGACCCGCGCGATCCGCCAGCAAGGTGCGCCCCATGTCGCGCTGGAGCATAACCCAGAGGGCAAGTTCGATCTGGAAGCGCTGGTCGAGAAAGCCCGAGCATTCCCCGGCCTTGAAGGTCTCGACCTCGCCAAGGATGTCACATGCGCGCAATCCTACCGTTGGGACGAGATGCGCTGGGCGTGGCCTGACGGTTATGCACGGCAGACCGATCCGAAGCACAAGGTCGTGGCAATCGACTATGGCGCGAAGCGTAACATTCTGCGGTGTCTGGCGAGCGCGGGCTGCGATGTAACGGTGCTGCCTGCAACCGCAACGGCAGAGGACGTGCTGTCGCATTCCCCGGATGGCGTGTTTCTATCCAACGGTCCTGGTGATCCTGCCGCGACAGGGAAATACGCCGTGCCAATGATCCAACAGATTTTGAACGAGACGGATTTGCCGATGTTCGGAATCTGCCTTGGTCATCAGATGCTTGCGCTGGCGCTCGGTGCGAAAACAGTAAAGATGAACCACGGGCATCACGGGGCGAACCATCCGGTGAAGGAAATCGAGACCGGCAAGGTCGAGATCACCTCGATGAACCACGGGTTTGCGGTGGACAGCCAGACCCTGCCGACCGGAGTGCTGGAAACACATGTGTCCCTTTTCGACGGATCGAACTGCGGTATTCGGATGGAGGATCGGCCGGTTTTCTCGGTCCAGCAGCACCCCGAGGCCAGCCCTGGTCCACAGGACAGCTTCTATCTTTTCGAACGTTTCGCGGCTTCGATGGACCGCGAAAAGGCATCCAGCGCTTGACGGCATTAACGGTCATTTAACCGTTTAACGTCTTGATACCCCCGAGCTGCTCCCGGGGGTGACATGGTCCTGTCCGCACCAGAAAAATCGGCTTCGCCATTTGTGATGAAGCCAAGTGACCGGTTCGCCACCGAACCGCGTGAGACAGTGTCGCGTGAAGATCGCGTGATCGATCGCGCGACAGCGCTGGCATCGGCGCGGCGGCAACTCGATCCGGTGGATCATCCGCCAACACGCGATCTCGATCACGCCCTGTCACCGGAATTCTGCCTCGAAAACCTTGTGCTGCCCTGGGACAAGGTCGGCAGTGCGACACTTGTCGCCACGGCACATCGCGACTTTCCGGGACAGCTGCGCCATGTCGTGGAAGACGCGATCGGTCCGATCGTCTTTGCCTATCTGCCCGAAGCCGAACTTCAAAACGCGATCAGCGACGTCTTCGGCGAAGACCTTGTCGAACACGCGGAGTCACGCGTCGACAAGGACCTGAGCTGCCGCGACATCAACAAGATGACACTGCGAAGGGCCATTGCGGCAAGCCTGTTCTTCGGGGTCAGCCTCGCGTTGATCTTTCTGTTTCCACGTGCCTTCTTCATCGGGATCACGACAGTTGCGATCACCAATGTCGTGGCCTGTTCGCTGTTCAAGGTCGTGATGTTGTTCGTCGGCTACCGCAAACCCATCAAGAACCCGCAGGCCATTCCACTTGATGAACACCCAGTCGTCAGCATCATGGTACCGATGTATCGCGAGGAGAGGATCGCAAACGAACTGATCGCGCGGTTGAACCGGCTCACTTATCCCAAGGCGCTCATGGACGTGGTGCTGATTGTCGAGAAATTCGACAAGCACACCAAGCGTATGATCGAGGACCAGTCGCTGCCCAGTTGGATGCGGATGATCGAGGTTCCCGACGGGCGCATTCGGACCAAGCCACGCGCGCTGAACTACGCGTTCAAGTTCACGCGCGGCGACATTGTCGGCATTCTGGACGCTGAGGATGCGCCGGCGACAGATCAGATCGAGCGTGTGGTGGAAGCGTTCCACGCAGCGCCGAAAGAGGTCGCATGCGTGCAGGGCATCCTGGATTTCTACAACACCAGATCCAACTGGATTGCCCGGTGCTTCACTATCGAATACGCCACCTGGTTCCGTGTGATCCTCGCCGGTGCCGCGCGGATTGGTCTGCAGATTCCGCTCGGCGGCACCACGGTCTACCTGCGCCGCCACGCGCTGCAGGAGGTCGGCGCGTGGGATGCCCACAATGTCACCGAAGATGCTGATCTCGGCGTCCGCCTCGCCCGGTTCGGCTACCAGACAATCCTCTTGCCGACGGTCACCCGAGAGGAAGCGAACAACCGGATGATCCCGTGGATCAAGCAGCGATCGCGCTGGCTCAAGGGTTACATGATCACTTACATCGTCCACATGCGCAGACCTTTCCGCCATTGGCGCGAGGTCGGAACGAAGAAATTCGTGGGCTTTCAGCTGTTCTTCCTGACCAGCATCCTGCAATTCACCCTGGCCCCGGCACTCTGGTCCTTCTGGTTGGTGTTTTTCGGGCTATCGACGCCCTTCATGGACGTCTTCCCAAGCGACTGGATGAAGGGCCTTCTGGCCCTTTTTTTGATGACGGAACTCATCTCGCTGATGATTGGCTTCGCGGCAGTCGCGCGCACACAGCATGAAAAGCTGATGCAATGGGTGCCGATGATGATGTTCTACCACCCAATGGGTGTGTTCGCAGCGTACAAGGCGCTGGCAGAGTTGGTCATGAACCCGTTTTACTGGGACAAGACGAAACACGGCATGTCGTCACCCGACACGCCCGGTGGCGACATCCACAGTTCGGTCAACTAGCTGTTTTCGTGCGCCAGCGAGTCGAGCTTGAGGCGGGTCACGAAGGCCACCGAAATGTGGTCCCGCAGCGCCTGGTACGCCGCGTCCTCATCCCGTGCACTGATGGCATCGACGATGGCCTGGTGTTCGGCAAGGGCAATCTCTCCCCTACCCTGAGCGGCCAGAGATGTCGTGGCCATGAGCGCCATCGACCGATGCACAAGGTCGAGTTGCTGAACCAGAAAGCGGTTGTGCGAGGCGAGGTGAATTTGCTTGTGAAACCGTCGGTTGGCCCGTGCGAGCGCTGACGGGTCTTCCAGCAAGGCGCGGTCGGCTTCGACCATGTCGCGCAGGACTTGCACCTCTTCATCCGTGGCGTGGCGTGCCGCCAGCCGTGCGGCAAGGCCCTCAAGCTCTGTCCGAACGACATAAAGCTCTGCCATCTGGTTGTGATCAAGCGACGCCACGATAAGGGACCGCCCGTCTCGCGTCAGCAAGGACTGCGTCTCAAGCCGTTGTAAGGCTTCCCGGATCGGCGTCCGCGACATGCCAAAGCGCTCGGCCAGATCGCTTTCGACAAGGCGATCGCCGGGGCGGTACACGCCGACGTCAATCGCCTCAAGGATCGAGGTATACGCGTCCTTCTGCGGTGGCTTTGCATCTTTCATGTCACGTATCCTCCCAACGTCTTCAGAAGGATAGCGCCCTGACCCCAAAAGAGGCAAGCAGAGCCATTGCGCGCGGCACTGCCGGGCCCTACGTTCCGCAACATGGTGAAATCAGCCTTCAAACATGTGCGGCACTGGGTGTTCGATCTGGACAACACCCTTTACCCGCCAGCCATCCGCCTCTTCGATCAGATCGAAGTGCGTATGACCAAATTCGTGATGGATGCGTTGAACGTGACGCGGGCAGAGGCAGATCACCTCCGGGTCAAGTACTGGAAGCAGTACGGCACAACACTCAGCGGGCTGATGCAGGAACATGATGTCGATCCCGGACCATACCTTTACGAGGTGCACGATATCGACTTTTCGGTACTGCCCGAAGACCCTTACCTCGCCGATCTCATCAAGCAGCTTCCCGGCCGCAAGATCGTGTATACGAACGGCTCGGCCCCCTACGCCGAACGCGTGCTCGCAGCGCGCGGGTTGAACGGGATCTTCGACGCGATTTATGGGGTCGAACATGCAGACTTCAAACCAAAACCCGAGCGCGCCGCGTTCGAGCGCGTGTTTGGCCGCGATGGCGTGGATACGACAACCGCAGCGATGTTCGAAGATGAGCCGCGCAACCTGGCAGCACCGCATGACATGGGCATGCAGACGGTCCATGTCGCCGACGAACCGCATGATGCGCCGCATATCCATCACCATACCAATGACCTGGCCGCGTTTCTTGCGCGCTTGACGTGAGACCCGGAATTCGCGCTTGCGGCAATTTGACAGTTTTAGTCAGGCAATCGCCGACTATGTCCTCAATCAGAAAAAGAGGAGTATCAAATGTCTGTTTCCGATCCCGGGTTTTCCCGTGGCACCGCATCCGCGTTCGAACCCGTTATCGAGGCCATCAAAGAGGGCAAGCCGCAGGCAGTCTTCCTTTTGCTCGCTGTCCTGATAGCCGCGCTGGCATTCGCTGTTTCGCAATGGGGTCTTGTCGCGCTTAGCCTGACCGCGCTTGCGCTTGTGCCTGTGATCATGGTGGTACTTGTCCTCATAACCGTCGGGAAATAGACGCAACGGCACTCCTGACGCATCGCGCTTTGCCGGGTCTCGCGTTAAGCAGATACCGGACCACAGGTGAAGGATCTCGGCATGCAGTATGACATCGTCGTATCTGGCGGCGGCATTGCCGGTCTCGCAGCCGCCGCAGCGTTTGGTACTGAAGGCTACTCGGTCCTTTGTGTCGATCCGACACCGCCGGTCACAGACCGCGACGCGGATGGCGCGGACCTTCGCACGACAGCATTTCTGCAGCCCGCTCAAGCGTTTCTCGAAGAAATCGGACTGTGGTCGCATCTTGCAGACCATGCGATGCCGCTTCAGATTATGCGCATTGTGGATGCGGGGGGCGATACACCCACACCGCGGGTCAACAAGTCCTTTGACGCGTCTGATATCTCTGACCTCCCGTTCGGATGGAACTTGCCGAACTGGCTCCTACGACGGGAATTCGTCAAACACCTCGAACGCGTGCCCAATGTTGCTTTCAGGCCTGGCACATCGACAACATCGCTTTTCACCCGTGAGGCCGAGGCGCGCGTCGGGCTGAGCGATGGGACGAAAGTTCGCTGCAAACTGGTGATCGCCGCGGATGGGCGCGGGTCGCCAATGCGGCAGGCGGCGGGCATCGGGGTCCAGACCACACGGTTCGGCCAGAAAGCATTGGCCTTTGCTGTAACGCATCCGATCCCGCACGAGAATGTCTCGACCGAGATCCACCGGACGGGGGGGCCCTTCACCTTCGTACCGCTGCCCGACTTAGACGGTCGCCCGTCGTCCGCCATCGTCTGGATGGAGGAAGGCCCCAAGGCGCAGGCGCTGGCCGAGCTTGACGAGGCCGCATTCGAAGACGCGATGACAACACGGTCATGCAGCCTGTTCGGCCCGTTGAAACTGGCCTCGCGTCGCAGCATCTGGCCCATCATCAGTCAGCAGGCGGATCGATTGAGTGGTGAGCGGATCGCACTTGTCGCCGAAGCTGCACATGTTGTGCCGCCGATCGGGGCGCAGGGGCTGAACATGAGCCTGACCGACCTGCGTGTGCTGCGCGACCTGGCCCGCACACATGGCGACGACATCGGCAGCCGCAAGATGCTCGACGCATACCACAACAAGCGGATTGCCGACGTGCGGGCGCGCGTCGCGGGGATCACGCTGCTCAACCGGACATCGATGCTCAGCGCACAACCGCTGCGGGACTTGCGCGCCAAGGGATTGGACGCGCTCTACACCCTCAAACCGGTGCGCACATCGGTGATGCAGCTGGGACTGGGCGCGCGAGGCGCTTAGGCTGCGCGGAACGTCAGGCTCACCCCATTGATGCAATGCCGCTTGCCGGTAGTTTGCGGCCCATCGTCAAAGATGTGACCCAGATGACTGCCACAGCGCCGGCAGTGGCATTCCGTGCGCACCATAAAGAACGACCGGTCAGGCTTGGTTCCGATGGCATTACTCCGCGCCTGCCAGAAACTCGGCCATCCTGTGCCGCTGTCATATTTGTGCTCCGAGGAATAGAGCGGCAGGTCGCACCCTTTGCAGTGAAATATGCCAGCGCGCTTTTCATCGTTGAGCGGGGATGTGAATGCACGTTCAGTCCCCTCTTCCCGCATCACACGGTACTCAAGAGACGTCAGCATCGCCTTCCATTCGGCCTCGGATCGCGTCACTTCGAAATTGCCTTCCGCCGCGGCGATGGCTTTCGGTGACGCCGACAGCCCCAAAAAGGCCGCTGCACCTTGGAAAAAATTGCGCCTCAACATCGCATCCTCCTTCACTTGCCTTCAACATGGGGTCTCCAATGGGCAACGCGCAAGCAAAAGGCAGACACGATTGCGCGAGTCCCAACCGCATTCAAGGGTCAAAGCGGCAGCAAAATCCCCGCCCGCATGGCCAGCCATAAAACGCCGGCGGCCAGAGCGCCTGCCACCGCATATGGCCAAATCTGCGCCCAGATCGTTTCCTGGTCGGGCGGAACCACGCGCGACGTGATGCGGCGCAAGACCTGCTCGGGCACGGGAATCGGGTCGGTTTCAGACAGCATCAGATGCGCAATCTGACTTTGCCAGAACGCGAGCACGTCAGATATGTCGGCGGGTTGCCCGTTTTCCTCGTGACCACCAACACCAAGCGCTGCCTCGGCAGCACTTATCGTGTCCTCGACGCTGAAATCCGAGCCCGAGATCATGCATGCACGCAACGCGACAATCGCCCCCTGCACCGAGGCACGCACTGTCTCCACATCCACGTCCGCCGCCTGTGCCAGATCGTCATAGCTTTCGCCATCTAGAATGATCCGCCGCATCAGCGTGGCTCGCGCTTTTGGCAGCGTCTCCAGACATCCGGCCAGAGTTGCCGCCTCATCGACGGTGTGATGGCCCGGTTGCGACAGAAGATCGCTGGTCCGCAGCTCTGGAGGTCGGTTCGCGCGGCTGCGCTTCCGGGTTATGGCGCGGTCGCGAATGGTGAGCGCCAGTTCATCGATTGCCGGCAGCGGACCGTCGCGAAAGTGGTCCGCCTGATCCCAAAGATCGACATAGAGCTGCTCGAGAATCTCTTCCGCCTCGACCAGATCTCCAGTGATCCGTTGGGCGATAGCCAGAAACGTCCCCGACGCCTGATGGAAGACCGTCTCGAACGCGACCCGATCCGCCATCGCGATGCGTGCGATCAGGCTGTCTGTCTCCTCAGGCCCTGTCATCGACCGATTCCCGCGCCCTTTCCCTTGCTCCTCCCGCCATTATGTTGCACCACACACGCCAACACGCCCAGCTGAGAAGGATGTCCGCAACATGGCCGACGGGACAATCGACATCAACGCCAAACCGACCGAAGAGATTCTGGTCCGCGAGGTTTTTGGCATCGATACGGATATGGTTGTGCACGGGTTTCCGGAGCGCACGGAGCGTGTGCCGGATATCGACAGCACCTACAAGTTCGACCCGGACACGACGCTCGCCATCCTGGCCGGCTTTCGCAACAACCGTCGCGTAATGATCCAGGGCTATCACGGCACCGGCAAATCAACCCATATCGAGCAGACCGCGGCGCGGCTCAACTGGCCCTGCGTGCGGGTGAACCTCGACAGCCATATCAGCCGGATCGACCTCATCGGCAAGGACGCGATCAAGCTGGTGGATGGCAAGCAGGTGACACAGTTCCAGGAAGGAATTCTGCCCTGGGCGTTGCGGAACCCGACGGCCATCGTGTTCGACGAATACGACGCGGGCCGGGCCGACGTGATGTTCGTCATTCAGCGCGTGCTTGAAACCGACGGCAAACTGACCCTGCTCGACCAGAACGAGGTTATTACACCGCACAAATATTTCCGGATTTTCGCGACGGCCAACACAGTCGGCCTTGGCGACACGACGGGTCTTTACCACGGCACGCAACAGATCAACCAGGGACAGATGGACCGCTGGTCACTCGTGGCGACACTGAATTACCTGTCGATCGACGCAGAGACTTCGATCGTTCTGTCGAAGGCGCCGCATTACAACACCGAAAAGGGCCGCAAGACCGTGCGCCAGATGGTGACCGTGGCTGACCTGAGCCGCACCGCCTTCATGTCGGGCGATCTGTCGACCGTGATGAGCCCGCGCACCGTGATTGCCTGGGCACAAAACGCAGAGATCTTCCGAGACGTGGGCTATGCCTTCCGCGTGTCGTTCCTCAACAAATGCGACGAGCTGGAGCGGCAGACGGTGGCGGAGTTCTATCAGCGTTGCTTTGACGAAGAGCTGCCGGAAAGCGCGGCCAGCCTGAGCATTGCCTGATGGTTTCGGATCGGTTTCACCGATCCAACCGGAGCGCGCCTGCGGCGCGCGTGAGGGCGCTGCCCTCACACTCCCGAGGTGTATTTGAAACAGAGAAGATGAAGAGGCGGGTCAGTCTTGAGCAAACCATCTGACAATCCCGCCGATCCGTTCAAGAAAGCGCTGGCCGAGGCGACGAAGGTCCTGGCGAATGACCCCGAGCTGACGGTCAGCTATTCTGTCGACCCCGCCGGCATGTCCGGAGACGCGATGCGTCTTCCGCAAGTCAGCCGGCGACTGACGCGCGACGAGGTGATGCTCGCCCGCGGTACGGCGGATGCGATGGCCATGTACCGGCGCTACCACGATGCGGGCACGCATCAGCGCTACGTGCCGCAAGGCGATATGGCGCGCGAGTTGTACGAAGCGATGGAGACCGCGCGCTGCGAAGCGATGGGCGCGCGCGACATGCCCGGCACGGCGGGCAATATCGACGCGAAGATCGGTCACGACGCGATGCGCAGGGGCTATGACCAGATCCGGGAAGCGTCCGAAGCGCCCCTTCCCGCCGCCGCCGGGTACCTCGTGCGTCATCTGGCGACAGGGCGCGACCTGCCTGAAGGCGCGCAGAACGTCATGGAGCTCTGGCGCGGGTTCATCGAGCAGCAATGCGGCGGCACGCTCGACGGGCTGGACGACGTTCTGAACGATCAGGCCGCCTTTGCGCGGTTTGCGCGGGCGATGATCACCGATCTCGGCTACGGCGACCAGTTGGGCGACGACCCGGACGAGATCGACGAAGACGCCGAAGATCAGGGTGAGGAAGGCGCGGACGAGGATCAGGAACCCGACAGCACCGGTCAGGACGACGATCAGGAGCAGGACGCCGAGGCCAGCCCCGAACAGAGCCAGGACGAGACACAGGACCCGAGCCAGGCTCAGGTGTCCATGGACGAGATGGCCGACCAGGAGATGGGCGAAGAGGCCGAAATGCCTGAAGGCGAAGCCCCTTTGGAGCCGCCGCCCCCTGCCCCGATCTCGGAAGCGGACCCGGACTACAAGGTGTTCGACACAGCGCATGACGAAGAAATTCTGGCGGAAGAACTGGCGGAGCCGGTCGAACTGGAACGGTTGCGCGCCTATCTCGATCAGCAGCTTGAGCCGCTGAAGGGCGCTGTGAGCCGCCTCGCCAATAAGCTGCAGCGGCGCCTTCAGGCGCAGCAGAACCGCTCGTGGGAATTCGATCTGGAGGAAGGCATCCTCGATGCCGGGCGTCTGGCGCGTGTCGTGGCCAACCCGACGACGCCGCTTTCCTTCAAAGTGGAGAAAGACACCGAGTTCCGGGACACGGTGGTGACCCTGCTTTTGGACAATTCAGGGTCGATGCGCGGGCGACCCATTTCGATTGCCGCGATTTGCGCAGATGTTCTGGCGCGAACCTTGGAGCGGTGTTCGGTCAAGGTGGAGATTCTCGGTTTCACCACACGCGCCTGGAAAGGTGGGCAGGCGCGGGAGAAATGGCTGAACGAAGGCCGCGAACAGCAGCCCGGTCGCCTCAACGATCTGCGGCACATCATATACAAGGGGGCCGATGCGCCGTGGCGGCGCACGCGGGCCAATCTTGGTCTGATGATGAAGGAAGGCCTTCTGAAAGAGAATATCGACGGTGAGGCGCTGGAATGGGCGCACCGGCGCATGATCATGCGGCCTGAGGCGCGCAAGATCCTGATGGTGATCTCGGACGGGGCGCCGGTCGATGACAGCACCTTGTCGGTGAACCCGGCGAATTACCTCGAGAAACACCTACGTGATGTGATCGCGATGGTGGAGCGCCGCAAGCAGGTGGAGCTTCTGGCCATCGGGATCGGGCATGACGTGACGCGCTATTACGAACGCGCGGTGACGATCACGGATGTGGAACAGTTGGCGGGTGCGATGACCGAACAGTTGGCATCGCTCTTTGACAGCGATCCACGGGCGCGGGCACGGCTCATCGGGATCAAGCGCGCGAGTTGAGCCACATGTATGCCCCTTGGCACTTGGGGTGCAGGCCTTTTTAAAGAAAAGAAGGGGCGGCGAGTGCGCTCCGATCCAAGGACGTCGCGATGTTTCAAAGCTTTCATGAGACCTCGAATCCGGAACAAGGCCCGCCCCGGTTGGCCGCCCTGCGCGAGGCGATGGCGGCGGAAGGGCTGGATGGGTTCATCGTTCCACGCGCCGATGCACATCAGGGAGAATACGTCGCGGCGCGGGACGAACGGCTGTCCTGGTTGACCGGCTTTACCGGATCGGCCGGGTTCTGTGTCGCCCTGCGCGAAAAGGCCGGGGTCTTCATCGACGGTCGCTACCGGGTGCAGGTGCGCGCGCAGGTGGCGGAATGTTTCACACCGGTTTCCTGGCCGGAAACCTCTCTCGGAGACTGGATCGCAGAGCATGTGGACGAGGGTGGTGTCGTAGGTTTCGATCCCTGGCTGCACACAGTGGGCCAATTGCGAGACCTGGAGAAAGCATCCGCGGGAGTCACCCTGCGCCGCACAGAAAACCTTGTGGATCGTATCTGGGACGATCAGCCGGAGCCACCATCGGCGCCCGCCTTCGTGCAACCGGTGGAATTGACCGGCGAAGCACACAACGCCAAGATCGCGCGCCTTGCGGAAAGCCTTGGTGAAGCGTCCTGCGCCGTCATCACGCTTCCCGACAGCTTGTGCTGGCTGTTGAACATTCGCGGCGACGACGTTCCCCGCACGCCTTTCATGCACGGATTCGCTCTGCTGCATGCCGACGGCACAGTGTCCCTTTTCGCGGACCCGGCGAAACTGACCGGGCTGGGCGACCATCTGGGTGAGCGCGTACACACGGCGCCAGTGGACGCATTTTTACAGACCCTGTCGAAGCAAAAGGGTCCGGTGCAAATCGACCCGGCCTCATGTCCGGTAATCGTGGCCGATACGCTGATTGCCGCCGGGGTCGAGATCGTCGAGGCATCTGATCCCTGTGCCTTGCCGAAAGCCTGCAAAACGGCGGCCGAGTTGGACGGCGCCCGCGCGGCGCAGTTGCGGGACGGCGCGGCAATAGCGCGGTTTCTGTGCTGGCTCGATGCGCAACCTGCGGGCAGCCTGACCGAGATCGGTGTTGTGAAGCGGCTCGAAGCCGAACGGTCGGCTACGAACGCACTGCGGGATATCAGTTTCGACACGATTTCCGGCGCCGGCCCGAACGGGGCAATCGTACACTACCGGGTGACGGACCGTACCAATCGGACGGTTGAGCCGGGTTTGCTGTTGGTGGACAGCGGCGGTCAATACGTGGATGGCACCACCGATATCACACGTACGGTTGTGATTGGTGAGGCCGGCGAAGAAGAGCGGCGCGCGTTTACTCTGGTCCTCAAGGGCATGATCGCCATATCGCGGTTGCGCTGGCCGAAGGGTCTGGCCGGACGCGATATGGATGCGCTCGCCCGCGTTGCGCTTTGGGAGCATGGTATGGATTACGCCCACGGCACCGGGCATGGCGTGGGGTCCTACCTGAGCGTGCACGAGGGCCCGCAAAGGCTGGCACGCGTCGGCACCGTGCCGTTCGAGCCAGGCATGATCCTGTCGAACGAACCCGGCTTCTACAAGGAAGGCGCGTTCGGCATCCGGATCGAGAACCTGATCGTGGTGCAGGAGGCCGAACCGCTGCCGGAGCAAACCGTGGCCGAGATGCTATCCTTCGAAACGCTGACATGGGCGCCCATTGATACAAGACTGGTGGATGTCGCCCTTCTGACGGAAAAAGAACGGGACTGGCTCAACAGCTATCATGCGCAGGTTCGCGAAAAGATCGGACCTCTGGTCGATGGCGAAGTGTCTGAGTGGCTTTCTAAGGCTTGCGCCCCAATTTGATCCAAAACGTTTACATTCCACCGCTAAGCCCGCTACATCGCGGGCAAAAGGGAGACCGCTATGCAGAAACACATCACAATTACACCGGCCGCGGGAACTTGGTCTGTGCGCGCTGGCGGTGCCGTCCTGGCGGAAAGCAAAAACGCGCTTGAACTGCAGGAAGGCGATCTGCCCTTAGTGATCTACTTTCCGCGATCCGATGTGGCGATGGCGTTTCTTGATGCCAGCGATCACACCACAACTTGCCCGCACAAAGGCACGGCAAGCTATTTCGATATCGTGTCGAAAAGCACCACCCTCAAGAACGCGGTCTGGAGCTACGAGGAGCCAAAGGCTGACGTCGCCGAGATCAAGGGTTACCTTGCCTTCATGGCGCAGGATGGCGTGACCGTCGAACAGGTCTGATCCCCGACCGACTATTAGCTATGCTCTTCTTCGGCCGTCGCTGCCAAAGCGCGGTTGTAGGCTTTCAATGCATCAACATGGAACAACGCGCCTTGCAAGACGGGTGCATTGTCCGGACCTGTGAGGGTGACGACGGGAAGGAAAGCCACGCCCGACTTGTCGAAGAGCGGCAGGGCCGTCTCGAGCGTCGCTTGCGCCTGCACATACAGGCCCTGCTCGATCATTGTGAGACACGCGTCTTCATCGGCCGAGTTCGGGTCGTTGGGCTTACGCATCACGCCCTGCACGCGGAATATTGCCAGCAGATAGGCCTGCGGCCCGGCGGCGAGGTGGACGTTGCGGCGCTCCAATTGCGTGAGAAAGAAAGAGCGGTCGACAAGACGCGCCGCCACGGCTGTCGACATCGAAACCGAGACCATCACAGCGAGCCCGGTCTGCCAGTCCCCGGTCAGTTCAAACACGATGAGCGTTGTGGAGATCGGCGCGCCCAGAACCGCAGCTGCCACCGCGCCCATACCGGCCAGAGCATAGAGTGTGGATGCGCCGGAGTTCTCCGGGAAAAGTCCGGTTGCGATGAGGCCGAACGCCAAACCGGTCAGAGCGCCGAGCATCAGCGACGGAGAGAACACGCCACCGCCCATACGTCCGCCCATCGTGATCGCCACTGCGACCACCTTGAGCACGGCAAAGACCATCGCTTCGTGCCAGAGCAAGGCGCCCGTCAGCGCACGCGACGTGGTCTCGTAACCCACACCGATGATGTGCGGATACCAAATCGCCAACCCGCCAAGCATGACCCCTGCAATAGCGGGCCTCAAGAGATGTGGCAGCCTCAGGCGCTGCTGAAAGCTTGTGCCAAGGTCATCGGCAAGGAACACCGCCCGCATCATGATCACCGCCACCAGCCCACAGACAAGCCCGAGGATGAAAAAGGCCGGAAGTTCGAGGTAGAACTCCACCGTGGTCGTGCCTGGCAACGCGAATTCGGTCACGTCGCCGAACATCAATCGGTTGATGACCGTTCCGGCTGCGCTTGCCACCACAATGGGCGCAAAGGCGTGCAGCGCGAAATGCCTCAGGATCACCTCCATCGCGAACAAAGCTCCGGCGATGGGGGCGTTGAAGCTGGCCGAGACCGCCGCAGCCACGGCACAGCCCAACAGGTCGCGACCGGTGATCCCATCGGCCCGGATGGTATTCGACACCCACGACGAAATCATTGCCGCGATGTGGACAACCGGACCTTCCCGTCCGGTGCTGCCCCCGGTCGACAAGGTGATCCAGGAACAGATGGCAGAGGCGATACCTGCCTTCTTCTCGACCCGCCCGTCATTCAGGGCCGCGCCTTCAATCACATCGGCAACGGATCGCACTCGTCCATCCGGCGTGAAGAAATGGACGATGATCCCCACGACCAATCCGCCAATTGTCGGGATCGTCAGCAGCATCCACCACGGCAGATTGGCGGCATAGCTGTGAATGGTCGTGACGCTTGGCGTGCCATAGACTGTTGTCTGCAGGAACGTGATCGCCAAACGAAAGACCGTCGCCGCGAGACCTGCTGCGATCCCAATCATCAGGGCGATCAACCAGAACTGAAATTGCGACGGTCCTTTATGGCGCAGCAAATCCCAGCCGCGCCCGCACTGCCGCCTCATTTCCAGCAATTGACCACGCAAAGCCGACGCCATGCCAAGCGGTCCTTTCGGTGACGGGGAGAGCCGTCAAAAATCTCCTGATTATCAACGGTTAACCGAAGCGGCCTCGGTGTCCACCCCTTCGAACATCAAACTGTGTGACGGTCGGTGTCAGGACACAGTCGCCAGCGCGATCAGACGTCGTTCGGCACGTCGCGCCCGTTCAGCGATCACCTCCGGTGATACGGGGCCCAAAGCCCCCGTGGCCCGGCGGATTTGCAGGTCACCAACCAACAGATCGACGTAGAGCGAGGCAAGGTCCGCCGGATCTTCCGTCCACCCGTAAGCGTCCCGCAGTAGCGAAAACAGGTCCACCATCAGCGGGAAGACACGCCCACGTCCGGCCTCGGCCAGCGTCTTGCCCAAAGTGCCCGTCGCGTCAGCGGCCGCAGCACGGTTCAACGCAATAGCTCTGTCCCCCAGCAGCATGGTCAAAAGCACGCGTCCAATGTCGGACAATGCCGACTCCTGAATGTCGGATGCCTGAATCTGGTGCCGCAAGCGTTTTGCGACCTCCTCGGCGTTGCTGTCGATCAGCGCCGTAAAAAGGCCGAGCTTGTCCCCGTACCAGCGATAAAGCGTCTCGTTCGACGCCTTCGCCGCCTTCGCCACGGCCAGCATCGACATGTTCTGAAAGCCTTTTTCGGCAAGAATGTCATAGGCCGCCGCCTCAATCTGGGCACGACGCAAAGCCTTTGCTTCGTCTCTCATGTCGCCTCGTGAAATTCCGGGTTGACTAAAATCCGTAACACAGTGTACGGAATTGTAAAGGCGTACACTGCGTTACGGATATTGAAAGTGAGACAGCTATGACCCCTCTTCCCCTGGCCTACTCGGCCCCACCACAGGACATCACCGATGCGATGCGCGTTGCCGCACAAATCTCAGGCTTGGCGGCGGTGCTCTTCAGCGGCGCCATCTTCGGATTTTTCTACGCATGGATTTGTTCGACCATGTGGGGTCTGGATTCTACGGACCCCCGCATCGCAATTCAGGCAATGCAGGCTATGAATGGTTCTGTCCGCAACATGGTCTTCGCACCCGCATTTTTCGGCACGCCCTTCGTTCTTGGGATCGCCGCTTTGCTTGCGCTGAAGGTCGACAATACGCAGGCCGCAGTCGCCTTCGGGCTGGGTGGCGTGATCTACGCGCTTGGCGGAGTGTTCTTGACCATGACCGTCAACGTTCCGATGAACGAAGCGCTTGGCGCTCTGCCGGTGCCCACCGACATCGACGCGGCGCGAGAGATCTGGGTGGCCTATTCCGATGAATGGCAGCTCTACAACACCATCCGCACCGTGTTCAGCGGCATTGCCCTCGCACTTGCGGGCTTTGGAATGATGCGTCTTTAGCCGGCCAGTAGGGCCCGCGCCGCGGCACGGGCCTCGTCCGTCACGGTATCCCCAGACAACATGCGCGCGATTTCACCTTCGCGCGCCGACGCATCCAGCGGAATCACGGTCGAGGTCGTCTGCGCCTCGGCCACCCGCTTTTCCACTCTCCAGTGATGCGCCCCAAGAGCCGCGACCTGAGGCGAATGCGTGACCACCAGAACCTGTCCGCCCTCCGCCAACGCCGCGAGTCGACGCCCGACCGCTGCCGCCGTGGCTCCACCGACCCCGCGATCGATCTCGTCGAAGATCATCGTCAGACCTGCATTGCTTTGCTCGGCCAAGCAAACCTTGAGCGCCAAAAGAAAGCGGCTCAGTTCGCCACCAGAGGCGATCTTTCCTATAGGCCCTGCTGGCGCTCCCGGGTTTGTGGCAACGGTGAACGCCACCTGGTCGACCCCGTCAGGGCCTGCTGCAGCCGTGCTGAGTTCAGTCGAAAACACAGCCCGTTCCATCTTCAACGGAGCCAGTTCTTCACAGACAGCGGTGTCGAGTCGTTTTGCGGCTTTCGCACGGCTCTCTGACAACGCCTTCGCCGCCTTTTGAAAAATCGCTTCCCTAGTGCGCAAATCCGCGGTCAGTTCACTAAGCCGACCCGCGCCCTGATCCAACGCGTCCAGCCTGCCCCGTAGCGTCTCTGCCAACCCGGCAAGGTCATCCGGCGCAACCGCATGTTTTCGTGCCAGCCCGCGCAGGGCAAACAGCCGTTCTTCGGTTGCTTCCAATTCGTGTGGGTCGAAATCCAGCGCATCCAGAACTTCGGCCACGCCGCGCCCAGCCTCGTCCAGTTCTGCCATCGCCCGGGCCAGTGCGGAAAGCGGGTCGTCCAAGCGCCCCTCTGCAGCATCGCTCGCGCCTTCGAGCCACCGCAACGCGTCGCCCATCGCACCTTCGGCCCCATCTAGTCCCATCGCCTGCGCCGCCCGTGCGATGTCGTCGCGGATTCGCTCTGCACCCTGCATCATCCGGCGGCGGGCATCGAGCTCGGCATCCTCGCCCGGCTCTGGGGCCAGCTTGTCCAGTTCGGCAACCGCGTGTCTCAGGAAGTCTTCTTCCGCGCGCGCTTCGGAATAGGCCGTTTCGGCGGCGTTCACGGCTTTGCGCGCTGCTGACATGCCGCTCCATGCGGCTCGCGTGTCAGACAGCAAGCCTTCATGCCCTGCGAAATCGTCAAGCAAGGCCCGGTGGCCCTTCGGATCGAGAAGCCCTCTGTCATCGTGCTGGCCGTGCAACTCGACAAGCGTGTCGGACAAAGCGCGCAGCATTTCACCACTGACCCGACGGTCGTTCACCCACCCGGTCTTGCGACCATCCTTGGCGTTTACACGCCGCAGGATCAACTCGTCAGCATCGTCGAACCCGGCTTCGATGAGGACCTTATGCGCCGCATGATCCTTCGGCAGTTCGAAAACAGCGATGACTTCCCCTTGCTCGGCCCCGGACCGTACCAGTTCGGCCCGACCCCGCCAGCCAAGAACGAAACCGAGACTATCCAAAAGGATCGACTTGCCGGCGCCGGTTTCCCCGGTCAGCACATTGAGACCCGGCTGGAACTCAAGCTCCAGCCGGTCAATGATCAACATGTCCCGTATTTCAAGCGTGCGCAGCATGTCTTGCAGAATGGGTGCGATGCCCCATCGCCCTTACAACCACTGCCCTCTGACCATCTGGCGATAGACCTGACGCAGCCAGTTGTCGCCAGTCGCTGTCAGTTCGAGGCCACGGCCGGTCAAAAGCTTGAAGCTGTCCTCGTACCAGTCGGTCGACTGGAAATTATACCCAAGGATAGCGCCAGCGGTCTGCGCCTCGTCCGTCAGGCCAAGAGACAAATAGGCTTCGACCAAGCGATGCAGCGCTTCTGCGGTGTGCGTTGTGGTCTGGAAATCCTCGACAACCACCCGGAACCGGTTGATCGCGGCAGCGTAATGGTCGCGGCGCAGGTAATAACGCCCGATTTCCATTTCCTTGCCCGCAAGGTGGTCGAACGCCAGATCGAACTTGAGAACGGACGACCGCGCGTATTCGCTATCCGGGTAACGTTCGATGACCGTGCGCAGCGCCTGGAGCGCTTGGAAGGTCAGGCCTTGGTCGCGACCGACCTCCTCGATCTGGTCGTAATAGCTGAGGGCAAGAAGGTATTGCGCGTAGGCTGCGTCTTCGTCGGTCGGGTAGAAGTCGATATATCGCTGCGCCGCGCTTCGGCTGTTTTCATAGTCCTTGTTCTGATGATAGGCGAAGGCCTGCATGATGACCGCGCGCTTGGCCCATTCGGAATACGGATAAAGTCGTTCGACTTCAGAGAAAAAGAACGCCGCATCTCTGGGATCGCTGCGATCCAGTTCGAACTCTCCGCGTTCGAAGATCTGTTCCGCAGTGAAATTCTCGATCGGCACACCACCGGGACCAAAACCGGGGCGTTCCCCATTGCCGCACGCGGTCAGCGTCACAACCAAGAGCCCTGCTCCGATCACAGCTTTTGCGTATCTGCCCGCTGCCATGCCCGTCACCTTCGTTAAGCCGTCGTGGCTATATGTGCCACTTGTCTGCATTTGGTCCTAGCACAATAAATCACAAGGCAAAACGCCTTAAGGGACCGTTGCAAAGGACCACCGGTCGAACACATTCGCTCGACCTTGGGATGGGTCCACAAAATGGGATTACGCGACGGCGGGAACTTCGTGTTCCTCGACACCGGCACCGGGAAGCTGCGCCGCCTCGGCAGGGTCACAATCGCGGATGCGGAACCCGTCCGGCGTTGCGAACAGCGCGCAGAGCAGCATGTTCGTCAATGCGTGCCCGGCCTTGTGACCCTCGTAATGTCCAAGGATCGGCGCGCCAGCCAAGGCAAGATCGCCAAGCGCATCAAGCATTTTGTGGCGCACAGCCTCGTCGTGATGGCGCAAACCGCCGGGCGTCAGCACGGTATCGCCGTCCACCACGACTGCATTTTCAAGCGTCCCACCCAAAGCCTTACCTGCCGCGCGCATCGCGTCCACGTCCGAAGCCCGACAAAACGTGCGGCTGTCGCAGAGTTCACGCACAAATGTGCCGTTGGCCAGGTTCAGCGACTTGCTCTGCCGACCGATGGCCGCATCGGCGAAATCGATGTGAAAGTCCATCGTCAGACCAGTTCCCGGTCCAAGACGCGCCCAACCTTGGGCGGTATGGACTTCGACCGTGCTGAGCACCTCGATCACGCGGATCGGCGCGTTCAGGCGTTTGACGCCAGTTGCCATGATGGCACGCACAAAGGGGGCCGCGCTGCCATCCAGAACAGGAACTTCCGGCCCATCGATCTTGATCAGCGCGTTATGGACACCGCAACCGGCCAAAGCGGCCATCACATGTTCGATGGTCGACACGGACACGCCGGCATCGTTCTTGATCAGAGTACACAACGGCGACTGCTCAGCCTTGTCCCACAGCGCCGGAATAGTTGCGTCGCCCAACCGGATATCGCTGCGCAGAAAGACGATTCCATGATCTGCCGGCGCCGGACACACGACCATCTTCACCGGCTGACCAGTGTGAAGACCCGTGCCGTGAAACCGCACCGTTGATTGAACCGTTGTCTGCAAATGACCCTCGGATTGCTACGCGCACACCCCCATGCCGCGCTTCGAGGTAGGTCATATAGAGTGACCTGTTTGGTCTCAAATCAAAGATTGTAACGGCGTGAAACACAGGCCCGATGAATATCGGCGGATTTTTGCCGTGATAAATAATAGGCTGATCTTAAACGAAAAACGCCCCCGGAATTGGGGGCGCTCCGCTAGAATTGTGTCGCCGACTTAGTTTGCCTGACGGCGCAGGAAGGCCGGAATTTCAATCCGCTCCTGATCGGCATCCGCTTCAGGCTCGGGCGCCGGGGCTGCCGCGGCGGACCGCACAGGTGGCTGCGTCGAGCGGCGCACAGGGGCGTCTGGTGCCTGTCCATGGCCGGTCATGCGGTTGATGAGGGAGTTGATCCCGAAACGCGGGCGATCCGCATCAGCGGGCTCTGCTTCGGTCGCGGCGGCGGGTTTCGCTGCTGCCTCGGGACGGGCGCGAGAGGCTGCTGCCTGCAGGCGGGCCAGCGCTTCTGCGCTCGGTGTGCCCGGTGCCGGAGCACGCGGGGCCACAAACTGCTCCGGATCCGCTTCGATGCTATCTTCACGCGGGCTGAATTCCGCAACCTGCGGTCGATATGCCGGCGCTGGCAGTCCGTCGTCGTCAAGCGCATCCTGAGCGCTGTCATCCTCAAAGATGGTTTCCATCTGCTCTTCGGCTGCGACACGCTCTGTCTCGGTCGGTCCGAAGAGCGACGGCTCTTCTGATGTCTCGGCGGCGCGGGCTGCGACGCGCTCGGGCGAGACCTCTTCACGCTCGGATTTCGCGTGCTCTTCAACCTGGGTCATCTGGGTAAGAGGCGTGGCCAACGACCGGCGCGGGACCGGGATTTCGGTGTGTACGTCGGTTGCATCAATGCCGGTTGCCACAACGCTCACGCGCATCGCGCCCTGCATCGCATCGTCGAGGGTCGAGCCGACGATGATGTTGGCATCTGCATCGACTTCCTCGCGGATACGGTTCGCCGCTTCGTCCAGTTCGAACAGCGTCAGGTCGTGCCCGCCGGTGATATTGATAAGAACACCCTTGGCGCCACGCAGACTGATTTCGTCCAGAAGCGGGTTCGCAATGGCCTTCTCGGCCGCTTGAATGGCGCGATCTTCGCCTTCCGCTTCGCCTGTGCCCATCATCGCTTTGCCCATCTCGTCCATCACGGCACGAACGTCGGCGAAGTCGAGGTTGATAAGACCCGGGCGCACCATCAGGTCGGTTACACCCTTCACACCCTGATACAGCACATCGTCGGCCATCGAGAACGCTTCGGTGAAGGTGGTCTTCTCGTTGGCAAGGCGGAACAGGTTCTGGTTCGGAATGATGATCAGCGTGTCCACGACCTTCTGCAGCGCCTCGACGCCATCTTCGGCCTGCTTCATCCGCTTGCCGCCCTCGAACTGGAACGGCTTCGTCACGACCCCAACCGTCAGAACGCCAAGCTCGCGGGCGGCCTGCGCGATGATCGGGGCAGCGCCGGTTCCGGTGCCGCCACCCATGCCCGCGGTGATGAAGCACATGTGCGCCCCGGCAAGGTGATCGACGATCTGTTCGATGCTTTCTTCGGCAGCGGCGGCCCCAACAGACGCACGCGCCCCGGCACCCAATCCTTCGGTGACCTTGACCCCGAGTTGAATACGGCTGTTCGATTGGCTTTGTTGCAACGCCTGCGCGTCCGTGTTCGCCACCACGAAATCGACGCCATCAAGCGCCTTTTCGATCATGTTGTTCACGGCGTTGCCGCCTGCACCTCCGACACCGAACACGGTGATGCGGGGTTTCAATTCTTCCTGTCCGGGCACCGAAAGGTTCAAAGTCATTTGATTGTCCGCCTGCTACTACAGCCCGATTCCGGGCATTTTCTGCACCTATTCCGCCAATTATTACCGGGCAAGTACCCGAAGGTCACGTAAAAACCTTTGTTATCCACAGTTTCGACACTAAATCTGCCTATCGCCGAAAACCGCAAAACCGGATTTTGTCGAAACCTCAACATCTTGCGATCACCAGTTATCGCGGAACCATTTCACCGCTCGCTTCAAGGACCGGGCGGGATACCGGTCTACGGGGATTTCGAAATCCCACCATTCATCCTGTGGATGTGCCGCAAACAGGCACAAACCCACGGCGCTTGCGAATCCCGGACCGGTCGCGGCCTGTGGCAATCCGTGTACGCGCATGGGGCGGCCCAGACGCACTTGCTGGCCCAGGATCTTTGTCGCCAAGCCATCAAGTCCGGGGATTTGGCTCGCGCCACCCGTCAGCACGATCTGCTGGCTTGGCAAGTGTTCAAACCCCGCCGCATCCAACCGAGCACGTACCTCTTCAAGGATTTCCTCAACGCGTGGTCTCATGATGCCGATCAGTTCCGCGCGGCTGACGGAACGCCGATCATGGTGCCAATCGCCGGTATCGCCACCGATCTCGATCATGTCGCGGTCGTCCATGCCGGTGGCCACGACACCACCGTGAAAGGTCTTGATCCGCTCGGCCACCGCCATCGGGACCTGAAGTCCCATCGAGATGTCGCTTGTCACATGATCCCCGCCCATGCGCACAGCATCGGCGTAAATCATGTGCTTTTTCATGAAGATAGAAAGCCCAGTTGATCCACCACCCATGTCGATACAGGCGGCCCCTAGCTCTTGCTCATCCTCCACCAGCGCGGCAACGCCTGACACATAGGCCGAACTCGCGATGCCCGCGAGTTCCAGATCACACCGCTTCATGCAATGGGCGAGGTTCTGGATCGCCATCGCGTCCACCGTCAGCATATGCATGTCGGTAGCGAGTTCCTGCCCGATCTGCCCGCGCGGGTCGATCAAACCCGACCGGTGATCCAGCGCAAAGTTCACGGGCTGCGCGTGCAGCACCTCGCGCCCGTGGCCGAAATCCGGCACGTCACAGGCCGACAGCACCCGCGCCACATCCTGTTCGTCAACGGTGGTCCCGGCAACTTCGACCTTGCCCGCCAGACCATAGCTGCGCGGATCGGCGCCGCCGAAACAGGCGATCACGTGATCCACCCGGATCTGCGCCATCTTCTGCGCCGCCTGGACCGCCGTCCGGATCGCGCGTTCGGTCTCGCTCATCGAATCGATCTCGCCGAAACGCACGCCGCGCGACCGGGTTGTGGCCGCTCCGATCACCCGGAACCCGGACTGCCCCGCCAAGGACCCGATCGAATCGCTTTCAAGTCCCCGGTCCGTGCCATCGAACCGCAGGACAAGGCAGGCGATCTTCGAGCTTCCGATGTCGAGGATCGCGATAACCCCACGCTGCATCGCCGCCTTGCGCATATTGCGCATCGCCCGTTGAGACTCGTAAAGCTCGATCATTCCACTGGTTCCCCTGCCTCAATCGCCCGGATGCGGATCAATTCCTGCACCGCTCCGTCTGTCATTCTGAGCGTCGGTCTGTGCGGTAACCGCAGGTCGACCGTGACCAGATCGCGCTCCAGCATGTCCACCGCCTGATCCATCGCAATCACACGCTCCAGTGCCTGCGCCGCATCGGCCTCGGGCAGCAGGATGCGTTGGTCGCGGTCAAGCACGACGTCCCAGCGTCGCTCGCCCATACGCACAAAGCCACGCAACCGGTCGGCCAAAGGCTCTGCCGCCTGCATCAGGTTGAGCGCTTCTTCGACGTAGCCATTCGCACCGTCGCCCACGATGAGCGGCAATTCCGGCCAATCGGACCGTACGAAGGCCGGGCCGACCAGTACGCCTTCGTCGTCGAGAAGCTGCAACCCCCGATCGTTCCGCCAAAGCACGACCGGAACGCGCTCGACCACGTCGACCTGAAGAACATTGCCCTGCCGCACGTAGAGCCGTGCCGATTTCACCGGATCGAGAGACACGACCGTCTCGCGCATCGCCTCGAGGTCCAGATCAAAAGAGCTGATCGGGAAATCAACCGGAAGCATCTCGCGCACGCCTTCGGCCACAAGATCGCTCGCACCATCGACAGCCATCATGTTGACCATGAACTCCGGACGGCTTTCCACCTGCGACCGCAGGTCAGCGTAGGTGTCGACCACCATCTGCCGATTTCCTTCGACCGACAGCCACCATGTGGCGACACTGAAGGTCAGCAGACAGGGCAGTCCAAACCGGAGAAGCAACCGGAACAGCGGCGTCAGCATCAGCCGCTCCATTCGGTATTTCAGCCGCGACGGGGCCGGATCGGGACGCGCGTTCATCTGTGACATGACGCGTCCTCCACCATCCAGCGGCACAGCGCCCCAAAGCTCATGCCTGCGTGCTGCGCCTGCTCCGGAGTGAGGGATGTGGGCGTCATACCGGGTTGCGTGTTGGTTTCGAGGAGGATCAGGCCATCCACACCTCGCGCCTCATCCCAGCGGAAATCTGTCCGCGTGACACCGCGACAGCCCAGCGCTTTGTGCGCCCGCACCGCGTAGTCCAGACAGGCTTCGGTGATTTCGGAGGGCAAATCCGCGGGCACCACATGCCGAGACCCGCCCGCCTTGTACTTGGCGTCGTAGTCATACCACCCGTCGGTCAGGATATCCGTCACGCACAGCGCCCGGTCGCCGACGACGGTGGTCGTGAGCTCCCGCCCGGGCGCAAAGGTTTCCACCATCACGGTCTCGGGCATATCATCAGACAAGTGCGGCGGACCGTTCGCGGCGTCATGTACGAGATACACGCCGACAGACGAGCCTTCGTTGTTCGGCTTCACGACGTAGGGCGGTGCCATCACATGGCGCATCCGAACTTCGTCGCGCGGCGCCAGAACGCTCTCGACCACGGGAAGACCTGCGCGCCGGTAGACCTCTTTCGACCGTTCCTTGTCCATCGCAAGGGCCGACGCCAACACACCGGAATGCGTATAGGGCAACTGCATCCATTCCAGCAGGCCCTGAACACACCCATCTTCCCCCCAACGACCGTGGAGCGCGTTGAAACAGACGTCCGGCGAAAGGGCGGTCAGAACAGCAGCAAGGTCACGGCCCGCATCGACCTCGTGAACCTCAAAACTTTCACCCCGCAAAGCGGCCGCGCATTCGCGCCCCGTCGACAGCGACACCTCGCGTTCGGCCGAGGGGCCACCCATCAACACTGCCACTTTCGGGTTTGCCCTGCTCGACATACCCAAAATCGCCTCAAATCAGGGGTTTACCCCCATTTCTGCCTGGGGCCATGCCCCTTATGATTTTGTGCAACCTGCTCGCTGCACCGCCTCAATTCGCAAGGGTTTATCCCTTGTCAGAAGACACCGGTTCACCGATGCGCTTGATTTCCCATACTAACTCTATTCCAGACTGTTGGAAAACCCTTTTTCTCACTTCCTCGCCCAATCCCTCAAGGTCCGCCGCCGTCGCTGACCCGGTGTTGACCAGGAAGTTGGAATGCTTGGGTGACATCTGCGCCCCGCCCCGTGTCGCACCGCGCAAACCGGCGTCATCGATGACCTTCCACGCTTTCAGATCATGCACGTCATCCGCCCGTCCCGTAGACGAAAACCCCGCCGGGTTTCGAAAGGTACTTCCCGCCGATCGGTCCTTGGTCGGTTGCGTCTCGTCGCGTCGCTTGAGCTGTGCCTCCATATGCGCGTGCAACTGCTCAGCGTCGGCGACGTGTCCCTCGAACACGGCCTCCACAATCACGGCCCCCTCGGGGACCTCGGATGACCGGTAGGCAAAGCTCAGATCAGATGGGGTGAGGGTCACCAATTCACCGGACCGCAGCACCGCGCGCACCTCTAACAGATGATCGGCCACGTAAGACCCGTAGCACCCGGCATTCATGCAGACCGCGCCACCAATCGCGCCCGGAATGGTGCGCAGGAAGGTGAGATCAACACCGGCATCAGCCGCCTTTCGTGCAACATGCGCATCGAGCGCGGCGGCGCCTGCCGTAACCCGCGCGCCCTCAACCGAAATGGAGTTGAAACCCCGGCCCAGCCGGACCACCACAGCGCGCAAACCCCCGTCGCGCACGATCAGGTTCGATCCCACTCCCATGGGAAAGACCGGCACCTCTAGTGGCAAATCGCGGAGAAAGTCCTGAAGATCCGCAAGATCGGCAGGTTGGAACAGCCAATCGGCAGGTCCCCCCACGCGCAGCCAGGTCAGATCTGACAGCGGTTTGTTCGGGGTCAGTTTGCCCCGTACTTTCGGTAGCTCAGTCATGCTCCGCGTAATGCAACGCCACGCAAAGCCCGTAAAGCCTCATTCCGGCCGGCGCGCGAACTGCCTGACGATCCACGCCCAGAGATACCGCAACGGCCACCGAAAAACGCTCGCCGCCGCCGCGGTGAAGGCCAACCCGAACAGGATACCATCATTCCAATAGACCATGACTAGGATCGGAGCCCCGATCAGCATCAGGAAATAGGCGCGACGCCAGTGATTGTCATTCGACGGGATCGCCGCAAGGATGGCGGCAAGGATGATCCAACAACACGCGGCGCTTAACGTCAGGCTCATCGCGGTTCTCCCTCAGGCACTGCTCTTCTCGAACTGGGAAACACCAAATCAAATTGACCAAAAATTGGCACAGCCATGGTCATCCCGCGAAAAGAGCGGTCAACAAAGCGGCAAGGCTCAGCACACACCCGAGAACCGGAACAGCAATCGGCACCGTGAAGCCCTCACCCGTGCCACCTCTCAATTTTACCAGAATGAGGGCTCCGTTGACCAGCACGAAGACGCTTAACAACACTATCGACGTGACCTCGGCGAGCGTGGAGATCGGCAACAGCAAAGCACCGAGTATCACGCAAACGCCGACAAGAACCGTCGCCAGTACGGGTGTGCCGAAACGTGGATGTGCGTGATGAAACCCTTTGAAAACCGCAGTCCGACGGCCCAACCCGAACAACACCCGCGCCGCCATCACGTTTTGCGCCAGAACACCGTTCAACGCCGCGAAGACGGCCACGACCGAAAGGAAGTCCGCGCCACGGCCAAGCGCCGTCTCCCAAACCAGTGCAAGCGGTTGCTCGGATGCGGCCAGCGCTCCGACAGGTGCCACCCGCACGGCGGCGTAGGCCACAAGCGCATAGATCGCACTGGTGATCATGAGCGCAAGCAGGATGGCTCTTGGCATCGTCCGGCGCGGGTCGCGCACTTCTTCGGCCATGTTCACGATGTCTTCGAACCCGATGAAAGCAAAGAAGGCCAACAGTGCACCAGCGGCCACACCACCCCAGATCGGCGCAGGCGGTGCCGCCATCTCCGCCACAGGGGACGCGGTCAATCCCACCCAGATCACAAGCGCCAACCCACCGATCTCGATGACCGTGAAGACCGCCGCGACGCTCAGGCTTTCCAACGCACCGAGCACAGCGATTCCGACCAACGCCAGGCCAAGACCGATGATGAGATACGCGGGTGCGACATCCACGAGCGCACCCAGATACCCGACACCCCCGCGCAGAACGGCGGCCGCCGACACCGTTCCGGCGATCACGATCGCCACTCCGACGATCACGCCCAGCCAATTCGCACTGTAGCCTTCCGCGACAAACGCCGCCTCGCCCGCGGCATCCGGCAGACGAGCGGAGAACTCGCCGTAACTTAACGCCGTTGGCGCGGCGACGATGCCCGCAAAGACAAAAGCAAGCGGAGCCCAGACACCGGCTTCGGCCGCCACTGCCCCGATCAACACGTAGATGCCCGCGCCGACCATGACCCCAACGCCGTAGGCGGTCAGCAGCGGCAGACCGATGCGTCGTTTCAAGTGCTCCGCCATGCCGCCCTTTCTCGCCTCATCGCAAGGCGCAGCTAACCGAAATCGGGCAGGTGCATCCATGCGATGGGTCAAACGCGCTTCAGCGCCGCAAATTCACCGGCCAACCCGTCACTTTCTTCCAGAAGAACTTCAGCGGATTGCGATACATCGACAAAAACGCCGCCATCGCGGCAAATCCGGCCCAGAGCGCGACCTCGACGGCGATGACATAAATCAGCATCGGAGCCGCCAACAATAAAAGCACCCCCGGCACATACTGCCGCCGCATCGGCAACATCGCGACCAGAACGGACGCGAAGACCCAGCCGATACTGAGCCAGAGAAGAAGCATGTCGATTTGTTCCTTCGCTATTCGGGGACCGCTGCGATTGTCACCACGTTCAGGGCGAAAGCGCGGCACGAAGACGATCATCCGGTGGCAACGTGATCCTCATCTTCTCTGTTTCGGAAATACCTCGGGGTGTGGGGCAGAGCCCCACCGTTTCCGGACCCGGAAACGCCAAAATGCGGAGACGCATTTTGGTCTACGCGGTCAACCGCGCCGGCAACCCGTTGGCCCAGGCCGAGATCGTGCCGGCGCCAAGGCAGACCACCATATCGCCGGGACGGGCCTGTTCCCGGACCAGCCGTTCCAGGTCGTCCTCGGACAGAATCGCCCGCGCATGGCGGTGACCGTGACGGATCAGCCCCGCCACCAGATCATCGCGCGACGCCCCTTCGATCGGGTTCTCTCCAGCCGAAAACACCTCGGCAATCGCCACCACATCCGCCTCGTTGAAACAGGCGCAGAAATCGTCGAACAAGTGCGCAAGCCGCGAATACCGGTGCGGCTGGTGCACCGCAATGACCCGACCTTCCGAGGCCTGTCGCGCGGCCTTGAGAACGGCGGCGATCTCGACCGGGTGATGGCCGTAATCGTCGATGATGGTGACCCCGTTCCATTCGCCCACCTTGGTGAAGCGCCGGTTCACCCCGCCGAAAGCCGCCAGAGCCGCGCGGATCTCGGATTTCTTCATCCCCAAATGCCGCGCCACAGCGACGGCAGATAGCGCGTTCGATACGTTGTGATCGCCAGGCATGGGCAGGGTGCAGCCCTCGATCACCCCGTCCTCGGCCTGCAGCGCAATGTCGAAATGCGCGACACCCTTCTCGTACCGCAAGTTCACTGCGCGGACGTCTGCCTGTGCGTTGAAGCCATAGGTCACCACCCGACGATCCGTGACCTTTCCGACAAGCCGCTGCACTTCCTCATGGTCGGTGCAGCACACGGCCAGCCCATAGAACGGGATGTTTGAGACGAAGTCCTGAAAACCTTGGCGCAACCGGTCGAAATCGCCCCAGTGCTCCATATGCTCGGGGTCGATATTGGTAACGATCCCGATGGTCGCGGGCAAGCGGTTGAATGACCCGTCGCTCTCGTCTGCCTCCACGACCATCCATTCGCCCTGCCCCATCCGCGCGTTTGAGCCATAGGCGTGGATGATCCCACCATTGATCACGGTCGGATCGAAACCGCCTGCCACCATCAGTTCGGCCATCATCGTTGTGGTCGTGGTTTTCCCGTGGGTCCCCGCAATCGCAATGTTGGACTTGAGCCGCATCAGCTCTGCCAACATGTCCGCCCGCCGCACCACAGGCAGGCCACGGGCGCGTGCCTCGTCAAGTTCCGGATTGCCCGGCTTGATCGCGGTGGACACGACAACCACCTCGGCCCCGTCGAGGTTTTCGGCGCGCTGTCCTTCGAAGATACGTGCGCCAAGATCCGCAAGGCGATTGGTGATCTTCGACGCCTTCAGGTCGGACCCCTGTACCGTGTAGCCGAGGTTCACCAAGACCTCTGCAATCCCGGACATGCCTATCCCGCCGATGCCCACAAAATGAATGGCCCCGATATCGACCGGGAGTTTCGTGGCGGCGTTCATGCGGGTTGTCCTTCTTGGTCTTCGGGCGCCTGTCCGGCGAGCATCTCGACAAGCGCGGCCAACTCTTCGGCGGCGTTGGGCTTCGATTGTCTGACGGCGGCAATGGACATCTGCAAGGCGCCATCGGGATTGTCCAGAACCGCCGCTATCTGTTCCCCAAGGCTGTCCACCGTGAGTTTGCTTTCCGGAATTCGGATCGCCGCACCGGCCTCGACCAGACCTTTGGCATTGGCGGTCTGATGGTCCGCCGTCGCAGCCGCGTATGGGATCAGAATCGCGGGCCGTCCGATGACCGAGATATCGGCGACACTCGAGGCGCCCGAACGCGAAATGACCAGTTGCGCTTCACTCATCCGTTTCGGCACATCGTTGAAGAACGGTTGCACCTCGGCGGTGATCCCGTGCTCTTCATAAAACTGCGCAACGCGCTCGCCGTCCTCGTCGCGCGCCTGATGACTGACCCGCAGCCGCTGCAGTGTCTCTAAAGGCAAGGCGGCAATGGCAGGCGGCACGACATCCGACAGGATGCGCGCGCCCTGGCTGCCGCCGATGACAAGGATCGACATCGGGTAATCCCCCGGCGGGATGAAGGGTGCCGCCGCACGCTCTTTCACGGCAAGCCGGACAGGGTTGCCCACATGGATCGCCTCGACGCCTTCGGGAACTTTGGTCGGCCACGTGCCGCATGCGACAAGGTCCACCCGCTTGGCAAAAAGATCATTGACACGGCCCAGCACACCGTTTTGTTCGTGGATCATGCGCGGCCTGCGCAACAGCGTCGCCGCGCCCAGCGCCGGAATCGACGGGTAGCCGCCAAAACCAACGACGACATCAGGTTTGTCGCGCAGCATGCGGCTCGCCATGGAGAGCACGCCCCCGGCAATGCGCAAGGGCACAAGTGCTTTGGACAAAAGACCGCCGCGTGCGAAGGTTGCGCTGCTTACCTCTTCGATCTCGGTCGAATGCGGGAAACCGCCGGTGTAGCGCGCGCCGCGCGCGTCAGTGGACAGCTTCACGCGCCATCCTCGACGAAGCATGACCTCGGCCAGCGCCTGCGCCGGGAACATATGCCCGCCCGTGCCGCCTGCCGCGATGACCAGATATGGTTTGCTCATGAATGCCCCGCCCGAAGGTTGAAGGCACACAGACCCATCCACGACCGGTTTGTCAACAAACCAGGGCGTAAATCACCCCAGATGATGACGCTATCGCAACCGTCCTCGCAAGATATCGCCGATTTCGCCTTGCGGTCGTGTTCGCGTGAAGGCCAACAACATACCCACAGCAATCCCGCCTGCAATCAAGGACGACCCGCCATAGCTAACGAAGGGAAGCGTCATGCCCTTGGCAGGCAGAAGGCGGACCGCCACACCCATGTTGATCATCGCCTGAACGCCAAACATGCAGGCAAGCCCCGTCCCGGCCAGTCGGATAAACGGATCCCTCTCGCGCATCAGCCGCAGCAGGGACCGCACCACGATCGTGGCGTACAAAGCGATGATGATAAGAACCAGAACAAGCCCGTATTCCTCGGCAGCCACTGCAATAATGAAATCCGTGTGCGCGTCCGGCAGGGACCACTTCACCTGCCCCTCTCCCACGCCAACGCCGAAGAAGCCGCCTTCGCGGATGGCGTTGGTGGCGTAGCCCAGCTGCGTCGTGGGATCGACCTCGGGGCTCAGAAACCCATCGATGCGCCGCGCAAAATGTTCAGAGTTCTGGTACGCGACCGTGCCCGCAAAGATCACCAGACCTGCCATGCCAATGAGCAAGAGCATCGGTGCACCGGCCACGAAATACATCACGCCCCATCCGAAAAGCACCAGACAGGCCTGTCCAAAGTCCGGTTGCAGCGCAAGCATGAGGACGATGCTTACCGTCAACGCGAAGGACAATGTTTTACCCGGCGGTCCGCCAAGCTCCTGACTGGCCGCAAGAAGCCACGCGGCGACGATGACGAAGGTCGGTTTCAGAAACTCGGATGGCTGCAGGGACCCGAACCCGATGGAATACCAGCGCACCGCGCCTTTGCCGAAGTCAGTGCCAAAGAACGGCAACAGGGCCAAAGCAATAAAGGCGAAGACAAATCCGATGACCGCAAAGCGCCGGACAACGATCGGGCTGAGCATCGACGTCACGATCAGGACGATCAGCGCCGTGCCTCCGAAAAACGCCTGACGCTGCACATAGTGGAACGGCGCAAAGCCATTGCGTTCCGCCAAGGGCGGCGACGCGGCCAGCCCAAGCAAAAGCCCGATGCCGAACAGAATGAAGATGCAGGACAACGACCACTTGTCGACCGTGCGCCACCACTTTGGCAACACAGGTTCACCCGCGCGCGAGGGCACCGCGCCATAGACCATCTCTGTCATGGTTTCACCGCTAACTCTGCCTCAACCGCCCGGGTTCTCCCGGGTCTCTGAGCGCACCCTAACGCATATGATTCGCCCGATCCAGAGGAATGATTCGCACCTTGCCTCTTGCGACGCTCCGCGATCCATGATGGGTGCCGATATGGACGTGAACACCCTTATCCTTGGCGCTGGCGCCGCCGGCATGATGTGTGCGGCGCATGCCGGACCTTCGACACTGGTCATCGACCACGCCAAGGCTCCGGGTGAAAAGATCCGTATCTCGGGCGGCGGGCGTTGCAATTTCACCAACCTGCACACCGATCCGGCGCGCTTTCTTGGGCAGAACCCGCATTTCCACAAATCCGCGCTCAGCCGGTACACCCAGTGGGACTTTCTCGACCTCGTCGACCGCCACAAGATCGCGTGGCATGAAAAGACCCTTGGCCAGCTCTTCTGCGACGACAAAGCCACGCAGATCATCGAAATGCTGCGCGCCGAACTCTTGCAGACAGGTGCAGAGCTTTGGTTGAAAACGACGCTCACCGATCTCGCCCACGATGGCGATCAGTACGAGGCGACGCTTGAACGGGACGGAACACGCCACGTTTTGCGGGCGCGCAACCTCGTGCTTGCGACCGGCGGGAAATCCATTCCCAAGATGGGCGCAACCGGGCTGGCGTACGACATCGCACGCAAGTTCGGCCACACGGTCACTGAAACGCGCCCTGCCCTCGTTCCACTGACCTTCAGTGACAAGCGCTTTGCCGACATCTCGGGCGTTTCGACCCCAGTCGCGGCCTGCGCCAATGGCACCACCTTCGAGGAAGCAATGCTGTTCACCCATCGTGGTCTGAGCGGCCCGGCGGTGCTTCAGGTGTCCAGCTATTGGCACGAAGGCGACAGTATTTCCGTCAACCTTTTGCCGAACCATGATCTTCAGTCCAGCTTACGCAGCGCGCGCACCATCCAAGGGAAGCGAAACGTCACCACGGCCTTGGCCGAAGTCCTGCCGGAACGGCTGGTATCGCATCTCGCAACCCAGTTGCCTTTGCAAGGCAATGTCGGAGATCTGTCCGACAAACGGATCGACGAGATTACCGACGGGCTGCGGCAGTGGACACTGACACCGACGGGCAGTGAAGGCTACCGTACCGCGGAAGTGACGCTTGGCGGTATCTCAACCGACCGGATCGACAGCAAGACCATGATGTCTCGCAAGGTTCCGGGGCTTTTCATGATCGGAGAGGCCGTGGACGTGACCGGCTGGCTGGGTGGCTACAACTTCCAATGGGCGTGGAGTTCCGGCGTCGCAGCCGGGCGTGCGATCACGGCTCGGACTTGAATGCGATTGAAAACTGTTTCACATCTGCCGCTCATGTCGGATGTTGCCATGTCTGTTCCCAAAGCACCTTTTCCGGTTCTGCGCGGCGTCTTGCGCGATCTGGCGAACCGCTTGGCGGAAGGGCAAAACGCGCCGCATGCGCAGGAACGCATCTGGATCAACCCTTCGCGCATCACTCGCATCTACACCCGCAACCCGTTGGAAACGCCGGATTTCAAACGTCGGCACTCCGGCATGATCGTGGCTGGCGACTGGGATCAACGCACCGAACCCATTGACCAATCCTGGAAGATCGCCGCGTGTCTGGCGCATTTCCGGGACGGTGTGCCATGGGAGCAAACCGGCGTCTTCGAGAGGATGCAGGACGTGATCGCGCGTCGTGGCACATTTGACGGATGCCGGACTCAACAGGATATTGAAGCGCGATACCGCCGGATCGATGCGCTTTATGCCAACATCAAAGCCAGCGGTTACCGGAACGAAACGGTGATCCGGCGCGCCGTGCCGCGCCTGCCCGAAGGGGTGTTTGTCCATATCGACCGTGATGGGACGCCCGTTTTTGGGGCCATTGGCAACCACCGCATGGGTATTGCACGCGCTCTGGGTCTGACCCGCATCCCGGCGCAACTTGGCGTCGTGCACCCCAAAGCACTGTCTCAAGGCGCGCTGCAGGGGTTTCGGGATCCACGTCCATGAACAAGATTCGAAAGACCATCAGTGCGGGCGTACCGCTCAAGGCTTTGCGTGATGTCACCAATCGGCTGCGCTTTGGCCCTGACGCCCCTCAAAGCGACGAGTTGATCTGGATCCGGCCGCGCGACGTTGAGAATTGGTACAAACCCGACCCTAAGAATGGCGCGCCACGGTTTCGCCGACGACATTCGGGCATGGTGGCACCGGGCAATTGGGATCGCTCCACCTCGCCGTTCGGCAGCCACCTCAAACTCAACAGCATCAGGCAGCACTTTGAAAACGGTGTTCCGTGGGAAGAAACCAAGCTCTTTGGCTGGATGCTGCAACAGATCGAGGAGAAAGGCCGCATCGACGGCTGCCGCAACCGGGAAGAGCTGTTGGACCGCTATAGGCGGCTGGACCGGATCTACGACGAAACAAAGCGTACCGGTCGGTTGCGCCCGCACGGGTCAGTCAATGAGACGCGGCGCGAGCATGGGGGTATCCTCGTGCATATCAACCGCAACGGAACGCCCTTGCGCGACGGCGGCGGCATGCACCGTTTCGCCATCGCCTATAGTCTCGATCTTGAAAAGGTCCCGGCGCAACTGGGCGTGATCCACCCCGATGCGGTACGCTCGGGTGTATTAAAGAACCTGCGACAAGCGCCGGACTAAGCCCACAAGCGTCAGTTCCCGAGCTGTGCCGTGACCCGCGCCACAAAGTCCTCTCCACGCTTTTCGAAGCTGTCATACTGATCGAAACTCGCCGCCGCCGGGGCCAGCAGGACAACGTCGCCCGCCTCCGCATCGGCAACCGCCCGCGCGACGGCCACATCCATCGTCCCGCACGCCTCGGTTTCCAACCCGGTCAGTTGCACCGCAAACGCATCCGCCTCGCGCCCGATCACATAGGCCTTGCGCACATGGCCAAATCCGGCGCTTAAGGCCTCCAATCCGCCTTCCTTCTGCAAGCCGCCGCAAATCCAACGGATGTTCTTGAAGGCCAGCAGGGCTTTCAGCGCCGAATCCACGTTCGTTGCCTTGCTGTCGTTCACGTAGGTCACACCGTCTTTTTCGCCCACGATCTGGCTTCGATGCGGGAGACCGGCAAATGTGCCCAAGGCAGCTTCGATGGCCCGTGGCGCAACGCCCAGCGCGCGTACGGCGGCGTAAGCCGCGCAAGCGTTCTGGTGGTTATGCGCCCCCGGAAGACCCTTGATCGGACGCAGATCAATCGAGGCGACCTGCCGCCCCTTGCGCCACTCGGCCAGAAACCCCTTCCGGGCGAAGACGGACCAGCCCGGACCAGAGAGCTTTTGTCCGGACGAGATTTGGATCACGCGATCATCCGTTGCGCCTTCGGACAGCTGATTGGCGATGTACCGTCCCTCGTTTTCGTCGACGCCGATCACCGCGCGATCCGGGCCGCCTTCGGCAAACAGCCTGCGCTTCGCCGCGAAGTAGCCGCCAAGGCCAGCGTGGCGGTCAAGGTGGTCCGGCGACAGGTTGGTGAACACCGCCACATCTGGCGTCAGCGCCCGCGCAAGGTCTGTCTGGTAGCTCGACAGTTCAAGCACGATCACATCCCCATCGCCTGGCGGATCAATGTCGAGCACGCCGCGCCCGATATTGCCCGCCAGCTGGCTACGGAACCCTGCCTCTTCAAGGATATGATGGATCAGGGCCGACGTGGTGGACTTGCCGTTCGATCCCGTCACCGCGATCACGCGCGGTGCGGTGTCGAACCTGTCCCAATCACCTGTGGCGAGCGACCGGAAGAACAGGCCGATGTCATTGTCGACCGGAACGCCTGCGTCCCAGGCCTTGGCGATCACGGGGTTGGGTGCGGGATAAAGATGCGGGATGCCGGGACTGATGATGAGCCGTGAAATGTGGTCAAACGCGCTGTCCTTGGACAGGTCGCGAATGTCAAAACCTTCGCCCTCGGCGGTTTCACGGGCCTTCGGGTTGTCATCCCAGCAAATCGCGGTTGCGCCACCTTCGCGCAACGCCCGTGCCGCTGACAGGCCAGAACGCCCCAAGCCCAGAACTGCTACTTGCTGCCCATCGAAACCCTGAACCGGGATCATCGCACCCCTCCCCTTCGCTTCGCCAATCGCTAGCGCATCTGACAGGGCGGGGAAAGATCAGCCGTTCAGCTTCCGCAAGCGCGCCGTAACGGACAGGCCGTGCGCCTCCAGCGACTCCGACGTTGCCAGCACTTCAGCCGCAGGTCCTATCGCCCGCAACGCTTCGGGCGACATTTTGGCCAAGGTCGTGCGTTTCAGGAAGTCGAGCACGGACAACCCGGAAGAGAACCGCGCCGACCGTGCCGTGGGCAAAACGTGGTTTGGGCCGCCGACGTAATCGCCAATCGCTTCGGGCGTCCACTGGCCCAGGAAGATGGCTCCGGCATGGGTGATCTTGTCGGACAGCGCTTCAGGGTCAGCGACACACAGTTCCAGATGCTCGGGCGCAATCCGGTCGCACAGCCTTGCCGCCTCGTCCAGATCCCGCACCGTGATGATCGCACCAAAATCGCGCCAGCTCGCCCCCGCAATCTCGCGCCGTTCCAGTGTCTCAAGACGCACCGTGACCGCATCTGCTACAGCCTGTCCGAAAGCCGCGTCCGTCGTAATCAAAAGCGACTGCGCGCTTTCGTCGTGTTCGGCCTGGCTCATCAGATCAAGCGCGATCCAGTCGGCATCATTGTCCCCGTCCGCAATGACAAGGATCTCGGACGGCCCCGCGATCATGTCGATCCCGACCTTGCCGAACACCCGCCGTTTGGCGGCTGCGACGAACGCGTTTCCCGGACCGGTGATCTTGTCCACGGGTGCAATGGTTTCGGTCCCATAGGCCAGCGCGGCCACAGCCTGCGCCCCGCCAATGCGGTACACTTCGTCGACGCCGGCCACCCGCGCCGCCATCATCACCAAAGGATTGATGATTCCGTCCGGTGTCGGCACCACCATCGCCAACCGCTCCACACCGGCCACCTTGGCCGGAACCGCGTTCATCAGGACCGACGACGGATAGCTGGCCAATCCACCCGGCACGTAAAGCCCCGCCGCCGAAACCGGTGTCCACCGCCAGCCAAGCGTCGCGCCATCCGGATCGGTCCACATCTCATCCGAGGGCATCTGGCGCGTGTGATAGGCGCGAATGCGTTCCGCCGCCAACTCGAGCGCATGTTGCTCCTCGTCGGACACCTTGGCGATCTCCGCGTCGATCTCGGCATCGGACAGACGTATCTGGTCCGCATCGATCTGCATCCGGTCGAACTTCGCCGTCAACTCCAGGACTGCCACGTCACCGCGCGCGCGAACATCGGCGATGATGCCAGACACCACGTCATCCACATCCGGGCTGTCTTCGCGTTTCGCGGCCAGCACCGCGGAAAAACGCTGCTCGAAATCGGCGTCCGTCGTTGACAGAAACTGTGGCATCAACCTCTCCCGGTTTGGCAACGCCGGACACTTAGACCGAGCCGCCCGAACCCTCAAGCGTCCCGGGTCAAATCCGTTTCATCGAGAGCCCGGATCATGAGAAAGTCATCGCGCGGACCCCCATCGACAAGCACCGATCTCGGGCGCCGTCCGAACACATGAAATCCCATTGACTTGTAAAGCGCCTGCGCGCGTGTGTTCTCCACGTCGACACAAAGCTCGGCCTGCAGCACGCCGTTCCGCGCCAGTTCCTGCAACATCGCCTCAACCAGTGCGCGACCGAGCCCCTGTCCCTGTGCCGTGTCCCGCACGTAAAGCGGACCGATATCCGCCATATGCCGCATGCGCCGCGGGCCACCGCGCCGTGCCGAAATGAACCCCTGAATGCGCGACGCCTCGTCAAACGCGCCGAAAGTCAAATGCGTCTGCAGCGCCTTCTCGATGTCCTTGTTCGGAATCGCGCGCACTTCTTCCGCACCAAAAAGAAAGGCCGTGGGTACACGCATCAGGCCTTCGGCCCAGATGGCACGGTAGGCAGACAGGTCCTTCGGCGTCAGCCTGCGGATCGTCATTCGGGGTGATCGGGTACCTTGCCGGATACCGCCACATAAGGCCGCGTCACATCGCGCAAAGCAACTTCAAGCTCGTCCACCTGCAGCCGCAAGGCGCCGTCTCCGGCCAAGGTTAACTCTAACGCCGAGCCGCCTTCGTCAAAGCTGACAGACAGCAAGGACAAGATCGTATCCGTGTCAGACCGGTCGACGCCCTGGCTGGAGACGCGGACCACATTCTCCACCGCGAGAACGGACTGAACCCGCTCGGGTTTATGTGTCCCACGCTGGGCCGCCGGAATGTCCTCCCAGCGGAAACGGTTGATGAGAAGGCCGAACCGTTTCTGGCGCGGTTGCCATTGCATCTCCGTCGCGGGAAATACAGCGTCCTGGCACAGCGCCGAGAGGATTTGCAGGTCCTCCGTGTCCATCGCAACCAGCCGCAGCGGCCGTTCCGCACCGCTTTCGAATGTGGCGTCTTCTGTCACTGTTCCTTCACCCGCTCAATCTTGGCGCCCACACCTTCCAGTTTGCGGACGACGTGCTCATATCCCCGGTCCAAATGGTAGACGCGGCTCACAATCGTTTCTCCTTGGGCCGCCAGCCCGGCAAGGATCAACGACACCGATGCGCGCAAATCCGTCGCCATCACCGGCGCGCCTTTCATGCGGTCCACCCCGGTGACCGTCGCCGTCCCGCCATGCACATCGATCTGCGCACCCATGCGGATCAGTTCCGGCGCGTGCATGAAGCGGTTCTCGAAGATTTTCTCTTCCAGAACGCTTGTGCCCTCTGCCGTACATAAGAGCGCCATCATCTGCGCCTGCAGATCGGTCGGGAACCCCGGGAAAGGTTCGGTGGTCACATTCACCGCCCCAACACGCCCATTCTTGCGCGCCACCTTAAGCCCCGCCTCGGTCTCCTCAACCGAAATCCCGGCCTCGTCCAGCTTCTCGCAAAACGCCGACAAAAGGTCGATCCGTCCGCCCAGACACTCGACTTCCCCACCGCAAATGGCGGGTGCCAACATATAGGTCCCCAACTCGATACGGTCTGTCACCACCCGGTGCGTTGCACCCCCAAGACGGTCGACCCCCTCGACCGTGATCTCGGACGTGCCCGCCCCGTCGATCTGAGCGCCCATCTTCTGGAGGCATTCGGCCAGATCCACGATCTCCGGCTCCCGTGCTGCGTTCCTGAGTACGGTTGTCCCCTTCGCAAGCGTCGCCGCCATGAGCGCGTTCTCTGTCGCGCCCACGGACGCAAACGGGAAGTCGACCTGCCCGCCATGCAGCCCGCCCGAGGGTGCCTTGGCATGCACATAGCCGTCCCGCAGGTCCAGCTCTGCGCCCATCGCTTCCAACGCCTTCAGATGAAGGTCGACGGGACGCGCCCCGATCGCACAGCCCCCTGGCAAAGACACTTCCGCATGTCCGAAGCGCGCGAGCAGCGGCCCCAGAACGAGGATCGACGCGCGCATCTTGCGAACAATGTCGTATTCCGCGCGCTGGGACGTCAGGTCATGGCTCGACATTGCCAACACCTGCCCATCTTGCAGCGCCTGAACCTCGGCACCTAGCGACTGCAGCAAGAGTGTCATGGTGCGAATGTCACTTAGCCGCGGCGCATTGGTCAGCGTCAAAGGCTCATCGCTCAGAAGCGTCGCCGGCATCAATGTCAGGCAGGCGTTCTTTGCGCCTGCAATCGGAATCTGCCCGCTGAGCGGTCCGTTCCCCGTCACGATAATCTGATCCATACCTGCTAACTGCCCTCGCTCGCGTTCGATTTTTTCTTGTCGTTGTCCTCGCCCGACCGCGCCCGCGCCTGCGCTTTGCGCCGCGCCAGATTGGCCTTCAACGCCGCCTTGAGGCGATCTTCACGCTCGGCAGCCGCGCTTTTCCCGGATGAGGATTTCTGCACCATGCCGCCTTCCTATCCCAGAGCCCAAAAAGGGTCCAGATTGCCCTTGCACCGATTCTCGTTTGCGTCTAATCACCCGCCACGCTGACCCCAGCGCCCGGCGCTGCTGTAGCTCAGAGGTAGAGCACTCCCTTGGTAAGGGAGAGGTCGAGAGTTCAATTCTCTCCAGCAGCACCATCCATTCGAATGTGCATCGAGTTACTGTCAGGCTACCGCAGTGGTCGACTTGGACCTCTTCGTGTGCCAGCATAGTTGCGGCACAATTCAATATTCAGAGCATAGCGATTTTTTGAGGTATCAAACTGGGGAGGCCAGAGACGTGAGCAAAAACTCTGCGAACCAAACCTGCTCCACAAACCACGGTGACCCAGAACTCGAGAAGTTTGCGTTCATCGACGCTCAACTCGAAAAAGCCCGGGACCTGGTCACCGAAGGCAAACAGGAAGAAGCGCTTCGAACCTGCACTGATGTTTTGAAGCAGGGTGATCTTCCAATCCAAAGCGCATCAACGCTTGCGCGCATCGTGCGACACCTCGGTCAGGATGAAATGGCTGACCAAATCACATCGGTCTTGATCGAAGGGATCCGCAAGAATTTGGAGAGCTTATCGCAATCCACACCGAACCTGATCATCGCGGCGCAGTCACTTGCCGACCTCGAAAAGTTCGACGACGCCAAACAGCTTTCCGATCTTGCACGACCGACCGTAATTAATGATGTGCACCTGACAACCTCGTACTGCTCGTTGATGGTCAGCATGGATTACGAGAAAGATGCTTTTTCTGCAGCAACAGAATTCATCAAGGGCAAGCCGGACCAATTCGAAATTGCCATCCATTTTGCAATGGTTTTTGCCCATTTGGACTGCCGGGAGAGCGCAAGGCACTTTTTGTTTCATGCTCGGGAACACGTCACGTCCAAATCGCAACGTGCGCAGCTCAACTACCAGTTAGCCGCGCATGGCTATCCGGTTGATGACCTTGATCAGCATGCTATGGCCGTCGAGCTTTTTGACAATTTCGCGGACACCTACGACGAGCAACTCAAACTTCTGGAGAACAACGGCCCGAGCCTGCTCTACAGCGTATTGGAAGATTTGAATATTCCCAAGAACGGAACACGGCGCATCTTGGACGCAGGATGCGGAACCGGCCTCTGCGCACCGTTCCTGAGACCTTACGCGAATGAGGTGTTCGGCGTCGATTTGTCGGTCAGCATGCTCGAGAAAGCCAAGTCGAAAAGCGTTTACGACTACCTCGCGCGCACGGATTTGTCGGTCGCTGCAACTTACCCTGAAGGCACATTCGACATGATTGTCAGCTCGGACGTGCTCGTTTATGTGGGCGCACTTGATACCGTTTTCGACAACTTCCAGACCATTTTGAAACCCGGTGGTTGGCTCTTGATTACCGTCGAGACAGAAACCGATCCAAAGCGCGCAAACGGTTTCCGGCTCTACAGCAGCGGTCGCTACAAACACTCCGACGGGTATTTGTTGGACACTCTGGCGCAGACCGGATTTCCCAAACCGAAAATTCTGACACACGCCCGCTTGCGAGATGAAATGGCAAAACCCATCCTCGGCACTGTACTCGCGGTACAAAAACCTGCGTTTCTGACGGGCTGAACACGTTAAATTTGGTCAGAGTGACATGCCGTCGCTCATTTCCACGTCGCCCGAGGCCTTTGCCTTGCTGGTGTTTCTCTGCACTGCTACCTAACAGTCTGTTATCTACCCGGACACTCACATGCGCGCTGCAATCGCGACTGGCGAATATCATCTGGGCGGTGAGACCTTCATCAACCGCCACATCGAACACTTGTTCGGTGGCAATACCGTTGTAGTCTGTGGGCGGTTTCATGGGGACAATCCCTACGGCAAATCCTATTTCGTCCGGCGCGATGGTTTATCCGGCAAGGATATTCTGATTGCACCCTGGTGGCTCCTGCGCAATCGCATCCGGCATGGGACATCGCGATTGCCATTTGGAGAGGCGAAAGTGGCGCTGACCAAGTTCGTGCGCGATGAGGGGGTGGAGGTCATCCTGGCCGAGTTCGGCACTCAGGCCTTGGCTCTTGCGCCGCTCGCGAATGATCTTGGCATTCCGATCTTCACCTATTTCCGTGGCACCGACGCCTCCAAAGCTATTCGGACCGAGCGTATGCGGGCGGCGTATCGGAAGATGATGCCGCGTTTGGCGGGTGTGTTTTCGGTGTCGCAGTTTCTGCTCAACAACCTCAAAAGACACAACATCACGCACCCGAACAGCCATGTCATCCCTTCCGGCGTCGATGTCCGCCGGTTTGCGCCTCAGGACAAGGTGCCGCTGAGCTTCATGGCGGTGGGGCGGTTCGTCGAAAAGAAGGCGCCGCTCATCACCCTGCGCGCGTTTGCCGACGCGACACAGGGTTTTCCGGCGGCTAAGCTCGACTTCATCGGCGACGGCCCTCTGCTCGAGGCGACACGTGCGTTGGCCGAAGAGATCGGCGTGACTGGCAAGGTCCGGTTCCACGGTGCGCAGCCTCACGACACCGTGCGCGACCGGTTGATGAGCACGCAATTCTTCCTGCAGCATTCCGTCACCGCGCGGGATGGCAACACCGAAGGCCTGCCCACCGCCATTCAGGAAGCCATGGCTTGCGGCTGTATCACCATATCAACCCGCCATGCGGGCATTCCCGAGGCCATCGACGAAGGCGATACCGGCTTTCTCGTCGATGAACACGATGACGTTGGTTTCACCGCAGCGGTCTCCACCGCGATTGCGGTCGACGACCCGGCAGCCATGTCGCAGCGTGCGCGCAAGGTGGCGGAAGACCGGTTCGACAATCATACCCTGCTGAAGGTGCTCGAACGCCGGATTCAGGACACGCTCGCCGACCGCGACTGATCGGGCCGGGCGTGCTGCTGTACCATATCCTTTTGCGTGTGCTGGCCGCCAAAGAGCTCGCGGCGCGCGCGGCGAAAGCGGACTGGTCGGGGATCAAAGCCAGGCTTGGCCGGGTAGACGCGGCACCGGAGGGCGCCACGATTTGGCTTCACGCCGCGTCGAACGGTGAAATCGCGTCTGCGAAGCCGGTGATCCGCCACCTTCTGGACCAGGGGCACCGGCTCCTTGTCACCCTGAACACCGATACCGGCGTCGCGTTGGCGAAAAGCTGGGCGCTCCCGAACCTTTTTGCACAGTTGGCGCCACTCGATCTGCCCGGGCCAACAAGACGCATCTATCGCGATTGGGGTATCACCGCCCACATCACCCTGGAATCCGACCTCTGGCCGCATCGCATTCTGGCCTGCCCCGGGCCGGTCATCGTCCTCGGCGGACGGTTGACCGAGCGGTCGGCAAAAGGTTGGCGTCGGTTCCCCAAGCTCGTGGGCCGCGTCATGAAAAAGATCACCTTCCTGTCCGCCCAGGACACAGGGTCGATGAGGCGTTTTGAAGAGTTCGGGCTTTCGGATGCTGCCAAAGGTCCGGTGTTCGATCTGAAAGCGCTTTACGAGCCGCCAGACGCTCCGATGAATGCCACCTTGAAAAGCGCATTTGACCGCGACACCACGTGGTTGGCCGCATCCACCCACGAAGGGGACGAGGACATTGTTCTAGAGGCCCACAAGCGTTTGCTGAACGTCCACCCGACCGCGCGCCTGATCCTTGCGCCACGCCATCCCAGACGCGCGGACGTGATCATCAACCTGATCCGGCAGCACGGCCTGAGCTTTGCCCAGCGCTCGAAGGGCGAAAACCCGGAGACCGCGCAAGTGTATCTCGCCGATACGATGGGCGACATGCACCTCTGGTACGCGCTGGCCGGGATTACCCTTGTCGCAGGGTCCTTTTCAGACCGTGGCGGGCACACACCTTATGAACCGGCGCATTTTCGGTCAGCCATCCTTCACGGCACGGATACGGCGAATTTCGAAGCCGCTTACGAGAAACTGGCACGGTTGAACGGTGCGATTTGCGTAGACGATGCGGCATCGCTTGCGGACGCCCTCGAGTCCCTGATGACGTCCAAAACCCATACCAGACTGGGTGCTGCGGCGCATGATGCGCTCTTGCAAGACGTCAAAATTGACACATTGATGCAGCACGTGATTGCCGCGCTGAACGCTTGATGTCGTCGAGCCTATGCTTATTTGTTAAACAGAAAGACAAATTGGCAACATGGTGCAACTAACCACGGTCACCTCATGATTCAGTACACTCTAAAATGTGCACAAGATCACCAGTTCGACAGCTGGTTTCAGTCCGGGTCGGCATTCGACAAGCTCCACGCCGCCGGGATGGTGAATTGCGTGGTTTGCGGATCGAATGATGTGAGCAAGGCGATGATGGCTCCGCGCGTCAGCACCAAGGACGCGCCAGATGCGGTGCCTGCCAAGCCAAAGCTCAGCACTCCGGCAAGCCCGGCAGAACAGGCCTTGGCCGAGTTGAAGGCCTATGTCGAAAAGAACTCCGACTACGTCGGCAAAAACTTCGCCACCGAAGCCCGCGCGATCCACGATGGTGTTTCGCCAGATCGTCCCATCTGGGGCGAAACACGCGGCGATGAAGCCAAAAAGCTGATCGAGGATGGCATTCCGGTTGCGCCATTGCCGTTCACGCCGACGCGAAAGTCCAACTGATGGTTACTCTCATCACCGGTGCCAATCGCGGGATCGGAGCTGCATTGTTGGAGGCTGCTTCGGCCCGGGGCGACACGGTGATCGGCACGACACGGACCTCGGATCATCCCACGCTCCTGCCGTTGGACGTTCGTGACCCCGATAGCTGCGCGGCACTGGCGGACCGTCTGAAAGACACGCAGATCGACACGCTCGTCTGCAACGCGGGCGTCTACCTGGAAAAAGGCCTTCCTACGGAGGGTCTGACCGAGACGCAGCTTTGGAACGACACATTTGCCACCAACGTTACGGGCATCTATCTGACCGCAATGGCCTTTCTGCCGCACTTGGCAATGTCCAAATCCCCGAAGATCGCGATCATCTCATCCCAGATGGGGTCCAGCGAACGGGCCGGCGGCAGTGCATACATCTACCGCGCTTCAAAAGCGGCAGCCGTGAACCTGGGCCGTAACCTCGCCGTTGACCTCAAGCCGAAGGGCATTGCGGTCGGCATCTACCATCCCGGCTGGGTCCGTACCGATATGGGCGGCAGTGCCGCCGCCATCGGAACGGACGACTCCGCCGCTGGCCTGCTTGCCCGCTTCGACGCGCTGTCGCTCGACACCACAGGCTGTTTCGAGATGTGGGACGGCGCGCCGATGCCGTTTTGACGGTCACCAATCCCGCCGATTTCCCGCATGCTTTCGCAGAGGCGTGGCACAGCCGGGACGGGCACCGGATCGCCGCACTTTTCGCAGAGGATGCTGATTTCGTGAATGTCACAGGGCTTTGGTGGCGCAACCGCGCCGCCATCGCAAAGGCGCATGATTACGCGCTCAAATCGTTCTTCGCGGAAACGGTTCTGAAGCCGGGCACGATCACCACACGCACATTGGGCGACGACCATGCAGTCGTGCATTGCCGGTTCCACCTGTCCGGCCAGACAGCCCCGGATGGCAGCGCGGCGGGCGACCGTAAAACCATTCTGGTTTTCGTGCTTCGCCGCACCGACACAGGCTGGCACGCCGTCACCGCACAGAACACGGATGTGGTACCCGGAAAGGAAACCCATCTGAACACTGGCACCCTTGGTGCTGTGGACTATCGCAACACCTGACCCGGCCGCGACATCCACCGCCCTTGCACCGTCGTGCCACCCCACGTAAAGGACCGCTGACATTTAGCCGGGGAGGCCACGTATGCCCGTTCTCGTGATGAAATTCGGCGGAACCTCCGTCGCCACACTGGACCGCATCAAGCGTGCGGCCAAGCGTGTCGGCGTCGAGGTGGCCAAGGGGTACGACGTGATCGTCATCGTCTCGGCCATGTCGGGAGAGACGAACAAACTGGTCGGCTATGTGAACGAAACCTCGCCTCTTTTCGATGCGCGCGAATACGATGCGGTCGTCTCTTCAGGTGAGAACGTGACTGCGGGCCTTATGGCCTTGACCCTGCAGGAAATGGACGTGCCCGCACGCAGCTGGCAAGGCTGGCAGGTTCCGGTGAAAACCACCGCCGCTCACGCGGCTGCGCGGATTGAAGAGATCCCGACCGACAACATCACGAAGAAGTTCAACGAAGGCATGAAAGTCGCTGTCGTCGCGGGCTTTCAGGGCATCGGGCCGGATGGTCGCATCACCACGCTGGGGCGCGGTGGATCGGACACCACCGCTGTGGCCTTCGCCGCCGCCTTCGGCGCAGAACGCTGCGATATCTACACGGACGTCGACGGCGTCTACACCACCGACCCGCGCATTTGCGACAAGGCCCGCAAGCTGGACAAGATCGCGTTTGAAGAAATGCTGGAACTCGCGTCCCTTGGCGCGAAAGTATTGCAGACCCGCTCTGTCGAACTGGCCATGCGCTATAAGGTGAAGCTGCGCGTGCTCAGCAGTTTCGAGGAACAATCAGACAATGCAGGCACCCTGGTCTGCGACGAGGAGGACATCATGGAAAGCAATGTTGTGGCCGGTGTGGCCCATTCCCGCGACGAGGCCAAGATGACGCTCGTCTCCGTCGCCGACCGCCCCGGCATCGCCGCTGCGATCTTCATGCCCCTGTCAGAGGCCGGCGTGAACGTCGACATGATCGTGCAGAACATCTCGGAAGAGGGCCGCACAGACATGACTTTCTCCTGCCCCACTGATCAGGTGAAGCGGGCAGAAAAAGCGATGATCGAGGCAAAATCGGCGGGAAAGATCAACTTCCATGACATCGTCGCCGACACCGACGTCGCGAAAGTCTCCGTCGTCGGGATCGGCATGCGCAGCCACACAGGCGTCGCGGCCAAAATGTTCGACGTACTGGCCAAGGAAGGCATCAACATCAAGGTCATCACCACGTCAGAGATCAAGATCTCGGTGCTGATCGACCGCAAGTACATGGAACTTGCCGTGCAGGCACTGCACGACGCGTTTGAGCTGGAGAAGGCGGCCTGACCGCAACCATCGCGACGCCGCAGCCTTAAATTAAGCAGAAACAACAGGTCAAAGCGCCAGGTTGCCCGGCGCTTTCTTCATTCGCGCGCGCTGTTCCTCCAGGCAGTTGCAATTCCCTTGACGTGATACCAAACAGTATCCTATTAAATGAAACCATTCGGTATCACATGGAGTTTCCATGAAACACGTACTACCTGCCCTCCTCCTCGCCGCGGCCTTACCCGGCATTGAAGAGGCTGACACGATCACTCTTCTCGACTCGTCCGATTTCGCATGGCAACGCACGCCCGAAGGTGTGTCTTTCGCTCCCTTGCACGGTGACCGCTTTGTCGACACCTATCAGGCGCTCGTCGAATTGCCCGCCGGAACGGTCAGCCCACCACATGTCAAATCGGCCAACATGTTCGGCGTCCTTTTGCGTGGCGAGATGATCCACTACGCCGCAACTGATGATCCGCATACCGCACGACGGGTCGGAGCCGGATCGTACTACAGCATCCCGGCAGGGCTTCCTCACATCTCGGCCTGTGTCTCTGACACGCCCTGCCTCGCCTATCTCTATCAGGACGGTGCGTTCGATTTCGTTCCGGTTTCACCATGACCGACGCACAACAGCTTGGCTTCCGCGCGCTCTCCGACCCGACACGCCGACGCATCCTGCAACTGCTCGCCCGCGAGGACCTCACAATCGCCGAGGTCGCCGAGAACTTCCAGATGACCCGCGCGGCAGTCAAAAAGCACCTCGCAATCCTAAACGAAGGCCATCTCATTAAGGTCGAAACCGTCGGACGGACCCGCCGGAATTCGCTCGATCCGGACGGGTTACGCCGGGTCTACGACTGGTTCGGCTTCTTCGACCAGTTCTGGGATGACCGCCTCAATGCCCTCAAATCCGAAATCGAAAAGGATGTCCAATGACCAAACGCGTTTTGACAAAGTCGATTTACCTAAAGGCCACGCCAGCGCAGGTCTGGGCTTATCTGACCGAACCGGAAAAACTCGCCAAATGGTTTCACAAGCCGAACACACCCCTGACCGATGGCGATTACGAGATGCGCAGCGCTGAGACCGGAGATCGATTCATGTGGGGCACGGTTTTGTCGGCCAAACCATTCGAGACGCTCGAATATACGTTCATCATCACCCCATTGGCAGACACGCCTACAACCGTCCGATGGACCCTGCAGGACGTCCCTGGCGGCACGCACCTGTCGCTCCGCCACGAAGGCGTGCCGGACGGGGCTGACGCCTTCGACCTCACGCTCGCGATGGACGCAGGCTGGGACGAGCATCTTGGCCGTCTGCGCGGGGACATCCACGACACCTGAGCCGGGGCCAACCGCATCAGGGCGCAGTGGGCCGTTCGGTTGCGTTGCAAGCGTTTCGCCTCCCCCGCCCGCACTGCACAAACACGCGCCGAAGCGACGTAAGATGCTCAAAGGAACAGCTTTCCCCACCTGCGCACTAAGCCTATAGTTGACCCCGGACCGACAAGGCAGTGGGGCGGATGCCAGAGAGATTCGAAAGCGAAAGCCGCAAGCTGCTGGGCCGCCTGCGCGACACGATGGCCAGCAAGGCTGCGGGTCAGGAACGCCTTGATCGCATCACACATCTGACCGCGGACTCCATGGGCACCGAAGTGTGCTCGATCTACCTGTTCCGCGACGATGAAACGCTTGAGCTCTGCGCCACGCAGGGTCTCAACCCCGAAGCCGTGCACCAGACCCGCATGAAGCTTGGCGAAGGCCTTGTCGGACGCGTCGCGCGCACCGGCAAAACGGTCAATACCGCCGACGCCCCCGCCGCACCCGGTTTCCGATACATGCCAGAGACCGGGGAAGAAATTTACTCCAGCTTCCTTGGCGTCCCGATTCAACGTCTGGGTGAAAAACTCGGTGTCCTCGTGGTCCAGTCCAAGCAGGCCCGCAAATACAGCGCCGACGAGGTCTACGCACTTGAAGTCGTCGCCATGGTGCTGGCCGAAATGACGGAACTAGGCGCGTTCGTCGGCGAAGGGGCCGCCCTGCGTGCCCGCCACACCGAACCGGTGCTTCTGCGCGGTGTGACGGGACAGGAAGGCACCGCCGAAGGCCACGTCTGGCTGCACGAACCGCGCGTCGTGGTCACGAACCTCGTCGGCGACGACCCCGATGTCGAACGCAAACGCCTCACCGACGCTGTGGAAAACCTGCGCATCAGCGTGGACCAGCTTCTGGCGGGTGCGCACGGGGACAGCGAGCAGGTCCAGGTGCTCGAAGCCTACCGCATGTTCGCCAACTCCAAGGGCTGGCTGCGACGGATGGAAGAAAGCATCGACCGCGGCCTGAGCGCCGAGGCCGCCGTGGAAAAGGAACAGTCCGACGTGCGCGCGCGCATGTCCCAGGCCAATGACGCGTACCTGCGCGAACGTCTGCAAGACCTCGACGACCTCTCGAACCGCCTGCTGCGTATCCTCACCGGACAGGGCGCACAAACCGGCGCCGAACTGCCCGATGACCCGATCCTCGTGGCTCGCAATATCGGACCCGGCGAACTGCTCGAATACGGGCGCAAACTGCGCGGCATCATCCTCGAAGAGGGCTCGGTCGGCAGCCATGCGGCCATCGTCGCCCGCGCCCTTGCCATCCCGCTGGTCATCAGCACCAAACGCATCCAGAACGAAGCGTTGAACGGCGATCACGTCATGATCGATGGCGATCAAGGCATCGTGCATCTGCGTCCCGACGACACGGTCGTCAGCGCGTTCCGGGACAAGATGGCGATGCAGGCCAAGGCACAGGAGCGTTACGCCTCGATCCGGGAAAAACCGGCACTCACGCTCTGCGGCAAAACCATCCGGCTGGACATGAACGCTGGTCTGATGGCCGATCTGCCGTCGCTTGAAAACTCCGGCGCCGAGGGCGTCGGCCTTTTCCGGACCGAGCTTCAGTTCCTTGTCCGCAACCAGATGCCGCGACGGACCGAACTCGCCGCTCTTTACGCCCGCGTGCTCGACGCGGCCAAGGGCAAGCGCGTTGTCTTCCGTACCCTCGACATCGGCTCGGACAAGGTCCTGCCCTACATGACGCCACAGGACGAACCGAACCCCGCGCTTGGTTGGCGCGCCATTCGCGTGGGCCTCGACAAGCCGGGCGTGATGCGCATGCAGTTGCAGGCGCTTCTGCGCGCTGCCAACGGGCGCTCCCTGACGATCATGTTCCCCTTCATCGCCCAATACGACGAGTACACCCAGGCCCGCGCCGAAGTGGACAAGGCCATCGCACGCGAGATCAAGCTCGGCCATGCCATCCCGGAAAGCCTTGAAATCGGCGCGATGCTGGAAACCCCTTCACTCGCCTTCGCCTGCAAGAAATTCTACGAAGAAGTCGATTTCCTCTCGATCGGCGGCAACGACCTCAAACAGTTTTTCTTCGCAGCCGACCGCGAAAACGAACGCGTGCGGCGGCGCTACGACACGCTGAACGTGAGCTATCTGACCTTCCTTGAAAACATCGTGGACCGCTGCGCATCGACCAACACTCGCGTGTCGTTCTGCGGCGAAGACGCAGGCCGCCCCGTCGAAGCGCTCTGCATGGCCGCCATCGGCCTGCACTCCCTGTCGATGCGACCGGCCTCCATCGGCCCGGTGAAACACCTGCTGCGCCGGTGCAATCTGGACGACGTCCGCAACGTCATCCACACCGCGCGCGACGCCGGCGAACAATCCGTCCGTCCAGCCGTGATGGAGTATTTGCGGGGACTAAGCTGACCTCGGAACAGGTCGGATCAGATGTCTGGAGCTCGAAACCTTGCTACCATTTACGGTAAGCCGCGTGGTGCCCGACAGGGCGCGCGCGCCCTTCCGATTTTTTGGTGCAGTTTGAGGAGCCCCTTGATCCCCGCGGGGATAGTCTTCAGCAGAGCCGTCAAAACTTGCTTTTGCACAAGTCCGGCAGGGATTTGCGGGTGCCAGCGCAATTCACACCAAGGCACCTGACAGCACGCTTCAGCCGTTTTGGCTGGTCTCATCCGGGTTTTCCGGCGTGCGTGCTGTCAGAGCTTTGTGAGCGAACGGGTCAACCCGGGTCCAGTGCCGGATCATGTAACGGTCCAAGGTGACCCGTCCGCTATCGTCCCGGGATGCCCCCGAAGAACACCGACAATGTGATCTATTAACGTTAAGATATCGTGAAGCGTGCGGGGGATTTACCGAGATTTCTCGGATTTGATCGCGCGGCGGAGTTCCTCGACCAGCAGCGTCTCCGGCTGTCCGCTGTCCCGCGCCAGACGCCGCAGGCCGAAATGCACATGCGCCATTTCCTGATAATAGCTCGTGAAGGCATAGTTCGTCGCCGCCCCGGCCGCCGCGCCAAGAATTGGCACGGTCTGCGCCGCCAGCTTCTGACCCAGCACAGTCGCCAGTCGGGGTGCCACGGATTTCATGATCCCGTGAACCGCCGTGCCGGTCAGCGTCACGCGTGTCGTGAGGAACGCCATATTGGCGCCGTCATCGTCCTCCAGTGGGCCGGCACTGGCGAAGACGGTCATGCAATCGGCCAGCATGTCCGGGTCGTTAGCGTCGAACCCGTATTCCGCCGCGATCCCCTGAATCGTGCGCAGGAGAACAGTTGTGGTTACCGGCAGCTCGGCCAGCGCGGTGGGAAGGCCACCTGCCCCACCGACCGCGCCCATGGCGGTGGTCAGGGCGGTGTTGAGCCAGCCTTTTTGATCCGGCACCACGCCACGCGATTGTTTCGCTGCGTGCAGGGCGACGGTCAGCGCGCGCTCCGTGGCGCTTTCCAAACCCAGTTTCACGGGGTCAGGCAGACGTTCGAGAAGGTTCTCCGCCCGTCCGCCGATCATGTTGAGAACCTGCAGGCCAACCCCACCCGCTGCCCTGTGGCGGCGCGCGAGCTCGGCGATGGTTTTGTTGGTGTCCAGCGGGACAAGGTCAGTACCGGTCATGTTTCATAGATTGGGTCATTCCGCCGCCGCTTCAAGCGTCCCCGGTCACTTCGCCTGCGACACCGTCCCACGCATGCTCGGCCAGAGGCAGTCCCAGGACCCGGTCCGGGTTGGTCGGCGGCGGCATGATCACATGCGGCAAGCGCTCGAACCCGAAGCGCCCGTAATAGGGTGCGTCGCCCACGAGGAGAACCCGCAACCAGCCATCGCTGCGCGCCTGTTCGACCGAGTCGCGGATCATTGCGCCGCCCAAGCCTTCACCCTGCGCCGTCGGATGAACGGCAATGGGGCCCAGCAGAAGCGTCCGGTGGCCACTCACCCGCACTGGCCAGTACCGGATCGCACCGCCAAGGATGCCCGCCTCGTCCCGCGCAACACGGGACAGTGCCGCGATCGGGGCCACACCGTCGCGCAGGCGGTAGGAACTCAGCGCCTCGCGTCCGGGCGCGAAACACAGGTCGTAAAGCGCTTCGACCTCCCACCAATCTTCTTTGGTTTCCGGGCTCAGGGTGAACATGACACCGCTCTTCGTTGACGCGCGGCACACCCCCGTGCATTCCGCTGCGAAACGGCCTATCACGCAGGGAAATTTTCGGCAAACAGGGAAGCTCACCCGTATGTTCTACCGCCCAGAGGACGGCCACGGCCTGCCGCACAATCCGTTCAACGCCATCGTCACACCCCGCCCCATCGGCTGGATCGCGACGCGTGGAAAAGACGGGCACGACAACCTCGCACCCTATTCGTTTTTCAACGCCGTCGCCTACGTGCCGCCGCAGGTGATGTTCGCCTCCACCTCCACCAAACCGGATCGCGGCGACACGAAAGACAGCGTTGCGCAGATCCGGGAAACCGGAGTGTTTGCCGTGAATATCGTGGAATACGCCATGCGGGACGTGATGAACCAATCCTCGGGCGCGTGGGACAAGGATGTGGACGAGTTCGAGCTGGCCGGGATCGAGAAGGCCGAGTGCGAGACCATCGACTGCCCGCGCGTGGCAAAAGCCCCGGCGACGCTGGAGTGCAAGCTGACGCAGATCCTGCAGCTGGAGGGCGCGTCGAACTTCGCGGTGTTCGGAGAGGTCACCGGTGTGCATATGCGGGACGACTGCTTGAAGGACGGCATGTTCGACGTGCTGAGCTTCAACCCGCTGACCCGGATGGGGTATCGCGATTATTCGGTGATCCGCGAAAAGTTCAGCCTCAAACGCCCCGGCGAGGAATAGGTCACCATGCATATCCAGGGCTCCGCCCATTCTCACCTCAAACCTTCCCCCGGATGGTTTGTGTGCCGGAGGCACAACCGGTTCGAATTGTTTCGCGCGCGAAACATTGGGTCCGATCCGGTCCTTTAAGAAAAGGTAAATAAGACATGGCTCTGAAACGTCTGCTGACCGAATTCGGCATGGGCAGTTCGCTGCGGCGGCAGGACTATACCGAGGCCGCGTCGCGCGCCGTGCGGGACGCTCTGTGGCACAACTCGATCAATCTCGCCGAGCTTTACGGCAAGGAGAAATCCGAGATGCAGATCACGGTCGAGGTGGGCGTGCAGCAGCCCGATCAGATCGACACCCGTACGATCCGTACGCTGTTTCCGTACGGTCAGATCGAGGTCATCGCCCGCAAGGGTGGTCTGGACGTGCCGCGTTCGGATGGCGGCAAGCCAACGGTTATCGCCAATGTCGCGATCTCGGTCGCGCTGGATGTGGAGGGCACGGCATGAGCGATCAGCGCTTCATCATCGAAATGGGCATGGGCAATGACCAATACGGGATGGACTACACCAAGGCCGCCGCCCGCGCGATCGAGGACGCGATCCGGCATTCCTCGATCCCGCTCTTCGACGCCACCGGCCTGTCCCACGACGCGATGCGGGTTCAGGTCACTGTGGGCGTTGCTGAGCCGGACAAGGTGGATTGTGCCGCGCTCATTGCCTCCCTCCCCCGTGGCCGGGCCGAGGTCAAAGCCGTCGAAGGAGGCTTGAATGTGGTCAATCCTGACAGCGGCAATACGCTTGTGATTGCAACCGCGGCGGTGGAGGCGTTTTTGCCGAAGCAAACTTGATCGCGAAGTATTGTCACTTTGCGACGATTCCATCCTAAGGTATCGACGCGGAGGATCGGCGATGTCAGAGCGACTGCTTGGTGGATGCAAATGTGGGGCGGTGCGCTACGAAGGCACCCGTTTGGATGCTCCGATGTTTCGTTGCCACTGTCGGGATTGCCAACACCTGACAGGCTCGGGTCATTCAGAGATGATGCCTCTCGCACTCGAAGATTTCACGATTACCGAGACCTGCAAAACCTAAAGAATGGTGGGTGGTTCGGGGCAGTTCACCTTCAGCGGATTCTGTCCGACTTGCGGGTCTCAGATCACGCGGAACAGCCAAAGGATAAGTGATCGGATATACGTTCACGCGTCTTCACTGGACGACCCCGGAAAATATGAACCAGAGAAATCGATTTACCCGAACTCTGCGCAGGCGTGGGATGAAGTTGCGATCATAAAGGGGTAACCAGGGCTCGGAGCGGTCACTCGGCAGATTTGGGTCAGCGGCTGCTCAGCGGACAAACCGCCCTTTCGCTGCGGCTGCCTGAATGGCTGCTTTTGGAGTGGATCGGCTGTGGAAGCGGATTGGCCCCAAGGTGGCTTAGGCGCAGTCCCATGTAAGGTAAGCCTTCTGAAAATCTCTTTGCAAAAGGGCTTCACGACTGATCATCACATTCAACTCGCCGCCGTCACCTAGATTGATTTCGTCGTCGCAGCCCATGTGGAACAAGATGCGGTTGAGATTCTGGCACTCAGGACAGCTGGCCCTAACGTCTTGCTGCACAAATCTTGGATGTCCTCCTACCCAATGGTCGCCATACCCATTGACGATCTGCTCGGTCCTGGCTTCCCAATTATCCATAAAGGCAGCAACCTCTTCACTTTCAGGGAGCCTATTTTCCATTGACGGATCGCTCTCTTCAAATGGCCAGTTGTACGGATTTCCCGGTGCGACATCTGGTTCAAAAATCAAGGGTAGTCCTACCCGTCGTGCCTTTTCACTGAAATCTCTTGTCTGACGGGTGGTCTTCTGAATTTCATCAGGAACAACAAGAAGCTGATCAGTTTGCGGATCGGGCTCCCATCTTATCACCCGGTCACATTCACCTGTATCGTCAATCATCTCGAAAGACGAAAAGATTTGAAGAACTCCACGCGTGGGGAAGCCTTCCAAGCGAGGCAACTCTGAGAAGTTTACTTGAGCAACGAAGGCCATGGGAAAGTCGTTGTGCGGATTTCTCGGCCATGACGTGTCCTGACCTATTGCGAGCGGTGCACCGCCGATCCGGCTCTCTTGTGGCGAGCTTGGAGGCCTCGACTGGACGATGGCTTTTGCGATGGGCAATGCACATTCTTCAATCGCGTTCCAGAACGATTGTGCTTCAGCAAGCGTGATGCGAGGTGCCCCCTCCGCTTCACGTCTGAGCCTAGGTTGCCATACGAGTCTATTCATCAGCCATGGGGCTGCAAACAGAGTAGCTATGACCGCTGCATAGAAGAGAACTGTGTCCATAGGTAAGCTTCCGAAAATCTCTGCACATTTTGGAAATGAAAACTGTCAACATTGTGTCTGCTACTGGCATCATTCACGACGGCTAAGCAGACCTTAGCGGCGCCGCAGAAATCCGGTCACTCTGGTCTCCAAGCAGCCGTTGCCTCGAAAACGCTGGATGCAACACGAACTGTGCCAGCGCCGAGCCGAGGGGTGGCGCTGCAACCCAAGTTCGTGGCGCTATGTGGCCACCAAGTCATTTCTCGGATGCTCTGCGCGCTGACGGGAGCCAAAGCGCCTTCCCGTGGCATCGGGCCGGCGCTGGCACGGCGGCCTTCGGCCTTGAGTCGTGCCGGGTGAGGTGAAAGGATGACGGCTACGCGGGACGTAGCTGCCTTTTGCAGTGTTTCGCCCAATGACTGCGTTGTGTTTTACTGACCGCGATCAGGCATCATGAAAGAAGTAAAACTTGTTGGCGCAGTGATCCTCGACGGTAAATTGCCTTAGACCCCATGGCTTGAGCTCCAGTTCGTCAGTGATATTCGCGCCGCGTCGAGCCAAATCCGTCTGCATGGCTTCCAAGTCTTCGCAAAACACCCAGAAAGTGCTACCCGGCCGTCCTTCAATCGTTTCTCTGAAGAATATTGAGCAATCGCCGTGTGAGACGGCTCCAATCTTGCCCGCTTCATTGTACCATCTGATCTCAAAGCCAAGTCTGTCGCGATAGTATTCTTGCGCAGTTCGCACATTGGGGACCGGTAGTTCTGGCGTTGGCTGCGAAAAACCCATCAAAAAACCTCAGTTCGCTTGTGATTCACAGAGTGTAGCACGTGGGCGATCTGCCCGGAGGGGACATTCGTGAACACCGCAGCATCAGGCAGTCTGGGCCCACAGCGGTCACTCGGCAGATTTCGGTCAGCGGCAGCTCAGCGGGACGGAGGGGAGTTTCGCTACGGCTGCGCGAAGGTCTGCTTCGTCGGCTGGTCGTTTATTCCACGATCACCACCTGCCCGGTCAGAGCGCCCTCAACGCATTTTGCATACGCCAGCCCGACATCATGTGATGCCACAGGCTTATGACCATGAAACCAAGCGCCATAGCGCGCTGCGGAGACGTCCAGCATTCCAGGACTGACGACATTCACTCTCAACCCGCGCGGCATCTCTATTGCCGCTCCTTTGACGAAGCCAGCCAGCGCCCCATTGGCGGTCGCGGCATTTGACCCCATACGGATCGGATCGCGATCAAGCACGCCGCTAGTCAGTGTGAAGGAGCCGCCATCCGATACGACATCCAGCCCGGCGAGGACGAGGTTCACCTGCCCCATCACCTTTTGCCGTAGCCCGACCATGAACTTCTCTTGGTCCATATCTGACAAGGGCGCGAAGGTTGCATCGCCTGCGCAAGATACGACAGCATCAACGGTGCCGACCTTGTCATAGAGTGACTTCACCGCATTCAGGTCGCCAACATCGACCTGAAAGTCTCCGGAGGAACGGCCTACAGTGACGATTTCATGTCTCTGTTCAAGTTCTTTGCAGGCGGCTCGCCCGATATCGCCAAACGCGCCGACGACGATTATCCTCATATCTGATCCTTCATTATCTCATCGTACTTTTGCAGCTTTCGGTCGAGGATTGTTCGGCAGCGCTCCAACTCCACTAGTCGAGCCTTAAGGCTCTGTCGGTGTGCTAGAAGCGCCGTCCTGCGTATTGGGATTGTTGTATCGCCTGATGCATACAAGTCGGCGAACCTGCGCATCTCCGACATCGACATCCCAGTCGCGCGCAGTGATGCCAGCAACTCCAGCCAGTCGGCATCCGTCTTTGAAAACCGGCGGTTTCCATCCGCCCCGCGTTGGACTAACGGACAGAGTCCGGATTTCTCATAAAAGCGTATCGTTGAAACGCTGAGCCCGGTCAGCTCAGCTACTTCTGAAATCTTCATGCGGTCACACCCTTTCACTCAGGTTCATACCGACCTGAAGCTACTTTAGGTCAAGCATCTTCATCAGACTTGATCGTGAAAGCTACCGTTCGTGCGCTGCGCAACATCGGTCAAAATGAGCTCTTTTCTGCCGTTCGGAACGCTGCGTTGCAGCGCGGCATGACGTGCCGTCTGCGCAGGTCTAACGAGGCACCGCGTAACGCTCCCATTGGCCGTCGGTGCGTTCGCGGTAGGTGATCGTGTAGGGCGCGGTGGTCCAGCAGAGGAGGTCCTCCTGCAGGTTGTCGAGGACCCAGGTTCCGTGTGTTGTCTCGACCAGCAGAAGCGCGTGTGGGACGGGGGGTGCGTTCTTCAGGGCAAGCGCAAGGGTGAAAGCCGCGCTGGGGAGACCCGCTTCGGTCAGTTGCCTGCGCTTTTCGAGCGCGATGTCTTCGCAATCCCCCTGGCAGTTGAAGGGGTAGTCCCAGACGTCTTCGAGGCCGTGAAACTGCCAATCGGGGACAACCGTGATCTCTGCATTCACCTTGGCGTTGATCTGCGCGATCTTGGCATGAGTGTCAGATGTCCACTCCAGCACCTCAGGCCCGGTGAGCTCACACGCGCCGTCGTATTGCAGGCAGAACTCGACGTAGGTCTCTGGCGGGGCGATGACGCGATCCACAGGCAGGTGCATTTGGAGACACGTATCCTGAGCCTGCACTTCGTCGGGCGCGGCAAGCCCAGCGACGCAGGCCAAGACACAAAGGCTCAGGCAGGTTTTGACGTTCACGTCAGAAGTCTAGCACGGCCCAGCGGTTTTGCCGATCAGTGATCGCCGAGGATGCCCGTCCGCACGCCGTAATCCACCGCCAGCGCATAGTCGGGATCGTCATCGTTTTCGACCACGAGGTGTCCCGCCTTCGACAAGAGCTTGTGGCAGTCTCGGCTGAGGTGGCGGAGTTGCAGCTGCTTGCCCGCGGCCTCGTATTTGCCTGCAACGGCTTCGATGGCTTGCAGGGCGGACTGATCGACGACGCGGCTTTGGGCGAAATCGGCAATGACCAGATCGGGATCGGTCTCGACATCGAAAAGCTCGGTGAACCCGTCGGAGGAGCCAAAGAACAGCGGGCCCTGGATTTCGTAGACCTTTGCGCCCTCGGCCGTGCGGCTTTCGCGCGTGATGGCATGGATGCGGCGGGCGTTGTTCCATGCGTAGGCAAGCGCCGAGACGATCACGCCGACGACCACCGCGACGGCAAGATCTTCGAGCACGGTTACGACCGTCACCAGGAGGATCACGAAGGCATCGGTCAGCGGCACCTTGCGCAGGATGGTCAGCGAGTTCCACGCGAAGGTGCCGATCACCACCATGAACATCACGCCGACAAGCGCTGCCAGCGGGATGAGTTCGATCATGGGTGCGGCGAAGAGGATGAAGATCAGCAGAAAGAGCGCTGCGGCGATGCCGGCGATGCGGGTGCGGCCGCCGGATTTCACGTTGATCATCGACTGGCCGATCATCGCGCAACCGCCCATGCCGCCGAAGAAGCCGGTGACGGTATTGGCGACGCCCTGCGCGATGCACTCCTGGCTCGCGCCGCCGCGTTCGCCGGTGATCTCGCCCACGAGGTTGAGGGTGAGCAGCGATTCAATCAGGCCGATGGCGGCGAGGATGACCGCGTAGGGCAGAATGATCTCGAACGTCTCCCATGTCAGCGGGACCGTGGGAATATGGAAGCTGGGCAAGCCGCCCTGGATCGAGGCGAGGTCACCAACGCGTGGGACATCGAGGTTGAAGCCGATCACCAGCGCAGCGACGACCCCAATGCCAACAAGCGGCGCAGGCACGACGCGGCTGATGCGCGGCATGACCCAGATGATCGCCATGGTGAGGGCAGTCAGGCCCAGCATCAGGTAAAGCGGCATGCCGGACAGCCATTCGCCGCCGCCCATGCCGTGGCCCGTGTTCTCGACCGATCCGGGCACCTTGAACTGGCTGAGCTGAGCGAGAAAGATCACAATGGCAAGGCCGTTGACGAAGCCGAGCATCACGGGGTGCGGCACCAACCGGATGAATTTCCCCCAACGAAGCGCGCCCGCGATGATCTGCAGAACGCCCATCAGGACCACGGTCGCAAAGAGATACTCCACCCCGTGTTGCGCCACGAGCGCCACCATGACCACGGCCAGCGCACCGGTTGCCCCAGAGATCATGCCCGGCCGCCCCCCGATCAGCGCGGTGATGAGGCCGACGAGAAACGCGGCATAGAGGCCCACCAGCGGATGCACTCCGGCGACGAAGGCAAAGGCCACCGCTTCGGGCACCAGAGCGAGGGCCACGGTCAGGCCCGAGAGGAGTTCGATGCGGATGCGCGCCGGGGTCAGGCGCTCTTTCGGCATGAGGCTCAGATCGGGAATGGCAAGACGGTTGGCAAAAGATGCCAGCAAACCTCTGGACATGTGCGCTCTCGATGGCTTTGGGATTGAAGCGCACCGAATAGTGGGTGCAGCGGCAAATGACCATCGTGTCTTGCGGGTGACGGCCATGCGTTGCGCGCATGTCACGGTTGAAGCGCTGCCTTAGCGCTGCAAAAGTGGCAGTGAATGTCGGAAGGATGCAACATGGCACGGCGCAAACTCGGGGTGATCGGTGGATCGGGTCTTTATGCGGTGGACGGCTTGACGGAGGCCGCGTGGCACCGGGTCGAGACGCCGTGGGGCGCGCCGTCGGATGATCTCTTCTGCGGTCTGCTGGACGAGCTTGAAATGGTGTTCTTGCCGCGCCACGGGCGCGGTCACGTGCACAGCCCATCCGATGTGCCCTATCGCGCGAATATCGACGCGCTGAAGCGGCTGGGGGTGACGGATGTCATCAGTGTCAGCGCCTGTGGGTCGTTTCGGGAAGAGATGAAACCGGGGGACTTCGTGATCGTCGATCAGTTCATCGACCGGACGATTGCGCGCGACAAAAGCTTCTTTGGCGCGGGCTGCGTCGCACATGTGTCGATGGCACATCCGGTCTGCGGCACGCTGGGGTCGGTCTGTGCAACCGCGGCGCAGGCAGCCGGGGTCACAGTGCATGAAGGCGGCACCTATCTGGCCATGGAGGGTCCGCAATTCTCGACGCTCGCGGAATCGGTGATGTACCGCGATCAGTGGGGATGTTCGGTCATCGGGATGACGAACATGCCCGAAGCCAAGCTCGCCCGGGAGGCGGAGCTGTGCTACGCGAGCGTGGCGATGGTGACGGATTATGATTGCTGGCATCCGGACCACGATGCGGTGGAAGTGGCCGATATCCTCCGCGTTTTGACCGCAAACGCAGAGGCGGCGCGCGCCATGATCACGGAGTTGCCGACACTTTTGGGACCGGAGCATGCGCCCTGCCCGCAGGGCTGTGGCACCGCGCTGGAATACGCGCTCATCACCGCACCCGACGCGCGTGACCCGGAGGTGCTCAAGAAGCTGGACGCGGTGGCGGGACGCGTGCTTTCTGGGCCAAGTGATTGATCTGGAGCCTCTTCATGCCGCTTGACCTTTGGCTGACCTTCGTTGCGGCCTCGACCGCCTTGCTGCTCATTCCGGGGCCGACCGTGCTTCTGGTGCTGTCCTATGCGCTGAGCCAGGGGCGGCGCGTTGCCGTCGCGTCAGCCAGCGGCGTGGCGTTAGGCGATTTCATCGCGATTAGCCTGTCTCTGGCGGGCCTGGGCGCGTTGGTCATGGCCTCAGCCACCCTCTTCACCGTGCTCAAATGGGTGGGCGCGGCCTACCTCGTGTGGCTCGGGATCAAACTGTTGCGCTCCGCGCCAAGCGCAGGGCTGCCCATGACGCCGGACGTGTCAGAGGCACGGGGCGTATTTGCGCATGCGGCGCTTGTGACCGCACTGAACCCAAAGTCCATCGCTTTCTTCATCGCCTTCGTGCCGCAATTCATCACCCCCGGCGCGCCGCTCGGCCCGCAATTCGCGATCCTGATCGCCACCTTCGTGACGCTGGCCGCGGTGAACGCGCTCATTTACGCGCTGGCCGCCGACCGGTTGCGCACGTGGATCGGCAAACCGACTGTCATCTCCTGGCTCACCCGCGCGGGCGGGGCCACCCTGATCGCCATGGGCGCGCTGACCGCCATGGCACGTCGCAACACCTGAGGACCCCATGCCACCGACCAAGACCGTCAAGGACTACATCCGCACCATCGTCGACTTCCCGCATGAAGGGATCATGTTCCGCGATGTCACCACGCTTTTCGCCGATGCGCGCGGGTTTCGGATGGCCATCGATCAGCTTCTGCACCCGTACGCCGGAATGCGGTTCGACAAGGTGGTCGGGCTGGAGGCACGAGGCTTCATCCTTGGCGGCGCGATTGCGCATCAGCTGTCCGTCGGGTTCGTCCCGGTCCGAAAGAAAGGCAAACTGCCAGGCGCGGTGATCTCCGAGGAGTACACGCTCGAATACGGTGAGGCGGTGGTGGAAATCCATGACGATGCCATCGAGGCGGGAGAGAAGATCCTTCTGGTGGACGATCTTTTGGCCACGGGCGGCACCGCGGAGGCCGGGTTGAAGCTGATCGAACGGCTGGGCGGCGAGACCATCGGATGCGCCTTCATCATCGATCTTCCCGATCTTGGCGGACGCCAGAAGCTGGAAGCGATGGGGATGGATGTTCACGCGCTTTGCGCATTCGACGGCTTATGAGGCAGGCGTTTCCGTGAACGGAAACGACGCCCTGCGGGGGCGCAGGGCCTGCGTGCGCGACCGCGGCACGCGGCGTTTCCGATGACGGAAACGGGATGATGCGGTGACGCATCACGGCGCGCCGGTGACGGCGCGCGCTACACGTTGAAAGCGTCGGCCCAGTCAGGGTGTCTGCGCCGTTGCGCGTTCACGAAGGGGCACAGCGGCACGATCTTGAACCCTTCGGCTCGGGCATCGGCCACCAGCCGTTCAACCAGTGCCAGCCCCGCCCCGGTGCCACGAAAAGCGTCCGGAACGCCGGTGTGATCGGCAATGACGAGGGTCGGCGAGGCGATGGAAAAGGTCAGTTCCGCCTCTTCACCGTCCTTGCGGATCACGTAGCGGCCCTTTGCGCCGTCCTGTTCCCGGATGATGTCGTGCTCAGACAATGGTTGCTTCCGTCGCGGCGATCATCTCCTCGCGCGTCACGCCGGGGGCCAGTTCCTGAATGTGTAGCCCCTTGTGGGTCACATCGAGAACACCGAGATTGGTGATGATGCGATCGACCACCCCTGCCCCGGTGAGCGGCAGGGTGCATTCTTTCAGGACCTTGCTCTCGCCGTGCTTGTTGGTGTGATCCATCACGACCACCACGCGTCCGACACCGGCCACGAGGTCCATCGCGCCGCCCATGCCTTTGACGAGCTTGCCGGGGATCATCCAGTTCGCGAGGTCGCCTTTTTCGTCCACTTCCATCGCGCCAAGGATCGCCATCGCGATCTTGCCGCCGCGGATCATGCCGAAGCTGGTGGCGCTGTCGAAATAGCTGGTGTGGGGCAATTCGGTGATCGTCTGCTTGCCCGCGTTGATCAGGTCAGGGTCTTCGTCGCCCTCGTAGGGAAACGGCCCCATGCCCAGCATGCCGTTCTCGGACTGCAGCGTCACGGTCATGCCCTCGGGGATATAGTTCGACACGAGCGTCGGGATGCCGATGCCGAGGTTGACATACATGCCGTCCTCGAGCTCTTGCGCCGCGCGTTCGGCCATCTGATTGCGATCCCATCCCATGGTAGCGTTCCTTCGTTTGTCCTGATCCGCACAGGCGCGGATTATTCCCTGATATCGGTGAAGCCGACGGGCACATCGATCATGATGACGGTTCCCGCCGCTCCACGCGCCACGTTGAGCGTCGCGTCCAACCCGTCGAGCAGCGAGGAGACAAGCCGTCCGCCGACGGAGGTGCTGGACGGAAACCCCTGTTTCTTCGGAATGCCGACGCCGTCGTCGGCGATAGTCATGCGCAACCCGCCCGCAGCGAGGCGGTTCACGCGCAATTCCAGATATCCCTGATCCAGCCCGTCGAACGCGTGCTGGAAGGCGTTCGACACCAGTTCGAACGTCATGAGCGCGACGCGGATCGCGGTGTCGAGGTTCACTTCGAGCGGTTCCACCAGCGACACAAAGCGCACGCCCGGGCGGCCTTCGTTATGCGCAATGGTGTGAGAGATCCGTGACAGGAGCGAGCCAAGGTCGATGCCATCGCGGTTCCACTGTTCGTCGGCGAGCTGCATTTCCTCGTACACGAATTGCAGGCATTCCAGACGGCGCGGCAGCACATCCAGGGTGCGCAGGAACTTTTGGCGCTCTTCCTCGGTGGTCGGTGGTTTTGCGTCGCTTTTGCCGACGAGCGATGTGACGATCAGGCCGAGGTCCTTGCTGACCCGGGAGCAGACCGTGTCGAGGTGCAATCGCGCGGAATCGTTGGCCTGATCCTGCTCGTCATCGCGCAGCTCTTTCTGGATGCCGAGGAAGTAGACCGGTTTGCCGCGCGCGCCGAGGATCGGAGCGATCAGCAGGCGGTTCATGAACGGTTCACCGCTGGCCCGGTAGTTCAGGATATCGACACTGACATCCTCACCGGCCTCGATCGCGCTGCGGATTTTGCGCACGGCTTCGGGGTCGGTGTCGGTGCCCTGCAGGAAGCGACAATTGCGACCGATGACGGCCGCGCGGTTATACCCCGTGGTACGCTCGAACGCATCGTTCACGTAGACAATCGGGTTGTCCTCGGATTGCGGATTGGAGATCACCATTGCCACATTCAGGCGGGAAAACCCCGCCAGGGCCTGACTGTCGTCAAGCACGGATGTCAGCTTTGGTTTATCTGCGGCGCGTTCCACGGGGAATGCGGTCCCTTTCTCAGGCTGCCGGGCGTGGCCGGGTAGTGCGCTGTTCGATACGTTTTTCGTGTTCACCCTGGATGATGCGGTGCACGTAGATCCCCGGAAGGTGAATGTTGTCCGGATCAAGCTCGCCCGGTTGGACGATTTCCTCGACTTCCATCACGCACACTTTGCCACACATCGCAGCGGGCGGATTGAAGTTGCGCGCGGTCTTGCGGAAAATCGCGTTGCCGGTGGTGTCGGCTTTCCAGGCCTTGACGATGGAGAGATCGGCGAAGATGCCGCGCTCCATGATGTAGGTCTCGCCGTCGAAGTCTTTGTGGTCCTTGCCCTCGGCGATCACGGTGCCGACGCCGGTCTTGGTGTAGAAGCCCGGAATGCCCGCGCCACCGGCGCGCATACGTTCAGCCAGCGTGCCTTGCGGGTTGAATTCAAGCTCCAGCTCCCCGCTCAGGTATTGGCGCATGAATTCCGCGTTTTCACCGACGTAGGAGCTGATCATCTTCTTGACCTGACGGGTCTGCAGAAGGATGCCGATACCGAAATCATCCACGCCCGCATTGTTGGACGCGAAGGTCAGGTCTTTCACGCCGCTTTCGCGAATGGCGTCAAGCAAAAGCTCGGGAATTCCGCTGAGGCCAAATCCACCGGCAGCGATCAGCATGCCATCCGAGAGGACCCCGTCCAGTGCTTCAGCCGCAGTTGCATAGACCTTGTTCATCGACAGTTCCCCTCGTGTTCAGCGACGTGTCGCTTTTGGCGTCTCAGGCGGGGTAAGTCAACGGCTGCAACGATGCGAGTGCAATGTGTCAACTTCGCGCGTCATTGCGAAAGTTGACACTTTTCCATGGCTGTTTTCAGGCCGGTTTGCTGAATATTCAGGCAGTGAAACAGCGGTTCCCGGCCAGGCCCGGCAGCCGGGGCATAAAGGCATCTTCGGTCAGGACTTTTTCGCCGCAGCCTTCTTTTTCGCCGCCGGTTTCTTCGCGGCTTTCTTGCGGGTGCCCTTCTTTGCGGACTTCTCCGTGATCAGGGCCACGGCCATGTCCATGGTCACTGCATCCGGCTCCACATCCTTCGGCAAGGTCGCGTTGACCTTTTCCCATTTCACGTAAGGACCGTAGCGCCCCTCCATCACCGCGATCGTGCCACCCTCTTGCGGGTGTTCGCCCAGTTCCTTCAGCGGCTTTGCTGCCGCACCACGGCCGCGGCCCGGATTTGCGCGTTTTTCCGCAAGAAGTTCGACGGCGCGGTTCATGCCGATCTCGAAGACATCGGTCGGTTCCTTGAGGTTGGCGTAGACCGGTTTCGCCTCATCCGGAAGCTGATGCATGATGTAGGGGCCAAAGCGCCCGAAGTTCGATTTGATCTCGCCGCCTTCGGGGTGCATGCCGATGATGCGCGGCAGGCTTAGAAGCGTCAGCGCCTTTTCGAGGGTCATGTCGTCGGCCTGCCAGCCTTTCGGCAGGCTCGCACGGTCGGGCTTCTTGTTCTCTTCTGTTGCCTCGCCACGCTGGACGTAAGGGCCAAAACGACCGGAACGCAGACTGATTTCATTGCCGTGCTCGTCCTCGCCCAGCACGCGGTCGCCCGCTTCTGCCGCGTCGCCGCCGATGGGGCGGGTGTACCGGCATTCCGGGTAGCGGCCGCAACCGACGAAGCCACCGGAGCGCGAGCTTTTGAGATGCAGTTGGCCCTCACCGCACAAAGGACAGGTGCGCGGGTCACTGCCGTCTTCGCGTGGCGGGTAGAGCTGAGGGGCAAGCGCGTCATCGAGCACGTCAAGCACTTCGGAGATACGCAGTTCCGAGGTTTCGGCGATGGCCGCAGAAAAGTCGCGCCAGAAGCGACCGAGCAATTCCTTGTAATCCTTGTCCCCGGCGCTGACGTCATCCAGCTCGGATTCGAGGGCGGCTGTAAAGTCGTACTCCACGTAGCGCTTGAAGAAATTCAGGAGGAAAATCGTGACGATCCGGCCCTTGTCTTCGGGGAAGAGGCGGTTCTGTTCCTTGCGGACGTATTCGCGATCCTGGATCGTAGTGATGATGCTTGCATAGGTCGACGGGCGACCGATGCCGAGTTCTTCCATCTTCTTAACCAGCGTCGCCTCGGTGTAACGGGGCGGCGGTTGGGTGAAGTGCTGATCGGGTGTCACGCCACGTTTGTCGGCCTTTTCGCCCTGCATGATCTGCGGCAGTCGCTTGTCGTCATCGTCGACGACGGCGTCGTCACGGCCTTCTTCGTAGACACGCAGGAACCCGTCGAAGAGAACCACTTGCCCCGTTGCACGCAGTCCGACCTGACCGTCCGCGCTCCCCACCTCGACCGTCGTGCGTTCGAGGCGTGCAGATTCCATCTGGCAGGCAAGCGTGCGTTTCCAGATCAGGTCGTAGAGTTTGCGCTGATCCGGTTCGCTGATCTTGAGGCTGGCCGCATCCTTGGCCATGTCGGTGGGGCGGATGCATTCATGCGCTTCCTGCGCGTTCTTGGCCTTGTTCTTGTAGATGCGCTTCTCGGCCGGCACGTATTCGGCGCCGTACCGATCCTTGATCGCGGCGCGGGCCTCGTCCACGGCTTCGGGGGCCATGTCGATGCCATCTGTTCGCATATACGTGATGTGTCCGGCCTCATAGAGGCGTTGGGCGGCGTTCATGGTCTGGCGGGCGCCCATGCCGAATTTGCGGCTGGCCTCTTGCTGCAACGTCGAGGTCATGAAAGGGGCGGACGGGTTGCGGGAGGCGGGTTTCGCCTCGACCGAGGTGATTGTCAGATCCCGGCTCTGGATCGCCTGGACGGCAAGCTCTGCCTGGGTTTCGTTCTCGATGTCGTAGCGATCGAGTTTCTTTCCGGCGAGCACGGTGAGGCGCGCCTCGTATTCCTGACCGCGCGGGGTCGCGAGGATGGCTTTGACCGACCAGTATTCGCGGGGCTTGAACGCCTCGATCTCCATCTCGCGTTCGACGATCAGGCGCAGGCAGACCGACTGCACCCGGCCTGCGCTGCGCGCACCGGGAAGTTTGCGCCAGAGAACCGGGCTCAGGTTGAAGCCGACAAGGTAATCCAGCGCGCGGCGGGCGAGATAGGCTTCGACCAGCGGCGCATCGATGTCACGCGGGTTGGCCATTGCCTCGGTTACGGCGGCCTTGGTGATGGCGTTGAAGGTGACGCGTTTCACGTCCGTCGTTTTCTTGATCGCGCGGCGTTTGGTCAGGGCTTCCTTGAGGTGCCAGCTGATTGCCTCGCCCTCTCGGTCGGGGTCAGTGGCGAGGATGATCGCGTCGTCGGATTTGAGCGCTTCGGCAATGGCGGCGACGTGTTTGCGAGAGTCGCTGGCGACTTCCCATTTCATGTCGAAACCGTTCTCGGTGTCGACCGATCCGTCCTTCGGTGGCAGGTCGCGAACGTGGCCGTATGACGCCAGAACGGTGTAATCGGATCCCAGGTACTTGTTGATTGTCTTGGCTTTTGCCGGGGATTCGACGACCACAACTGGCATGAAACAATGACCTTTCTCAGCGACCCGATGGCGATCCGGGTGGACCGCATATGGCGGCGCAAGATGTGGTGTGCAAGCGCGAATTGTCAATCGGCGCGAAAGTGCCCTTGGCCCGCAAGGTGTTTGACCGGCGTGGTCTTCCCTTGAAAGGAAATGCTCGAAATCCTTGCAGATTTCGGGCGATCTCAGTCAGCTGGCCCGCGATATCAGGCCACCGGGCTGTCGGTTGATACGCCCGTCCAGTTCCAGATCGGTGAGCGCTGGCGAGACCTGTTGCGACGGCGCGCCAAGATCGCGGATCAGCTGGTCTTCGCCCATCGGCGACGGGCCAAGCCGGTCGAGAATTTGCTGGTGGAGTTTCGCAACGTCGGACAGGCTTTGCCGTTTCTGCGGCGCTTGCATCGGCAGGTCCGGCGCCGCTTCGGCAAGAGGTGCCAACGCCTCGATCACGTCGTCGGCGTTACGCACCAGACGCGCGCCATCGCGCAGGAGCATGTTGCAACCGCTGGCCCGCGCATCGAACGGGTGGCCGGGAACGGCCATGACCTCCCTCCCCTGATCGAGCGCGGTTCGCGCGGTGATGAGGGAACCGGATTTGGCAGCCGCTTCGACGACGATGACCGCTTGTGACAGCCCCGAGATGATGCGATTGCGCGCCGGGAAATGGCGGGCCTGCGGTTGCAGGCACATTGCTTGTTCGCTGACCCGGAGGCCGCCTTTGGCCACGATGTCTTCGGCCAGTTTCGCATTTTCGGACGGGTAGAGCACGTCGACCCCACCGCCGAGCACCGCGATGGTGCCGGTGTCGAGCGCGGCGAGATGCGCCGCCGTGTCGACACCGCGGGCGAGGCCCGACACGATGACGTAACCGGCCTCTGCCAGACCCTGTGCCAGGCTGCGGGCCATGCGGCCACCGAGGGAAGACGCATTTCGCGCACCGACCAATGCGATCTGAGGTCTCGTGAGGATTGGTAACGCGCCCACCGCCCAAAGCAGTGGCGGTGCATCCTCCAGATCGCGCAGCGCATCGGGATAAGTGGTGTCACCAAAACAAAGTAGCTGCGCGCCGACGGCTGCGGCGGCTTTCAGTTCCGCTTCGACCACCGATTCCGGACAGGTCTGATAGTTGTCGACCCCAGCGGCGCGGGCGATCTCCGGCAGCGCACCCAGCGCAGCGGCAGCCGACCCATGTTCGTGCATGAGGCGATAGAACGTGCTGATCCCGACCCGTCGGGAGCGCAAGAGACGGAGCCAGTCAAACCGTTGGTCTTCCGTGGTGGGTGGGATTAGGGGGTGAGTGGAAGAGCTGTGTTCCAATGGCATCCTGTCCCCGTCTGCTTGCTTAGACAGGAATAGACGCACAGTGGTTAATCAGGTGTGAACGGGCACGCACATTCCCAACGCTGCGCCGCGGCCAGATCGTAAGCGTCTGAAAAGTCTCGGACTTAGGCCTGTGCACCGCCGACGGTCAGCCCGCCGATCATGACCGTTGGCTGGCCCACGCCCACCGGAACCCATTGGCCCTGCTTGCCGCAATTGCCCATTCCGGGGTCAAGCGCCATGTCATTGCCCAGCGCGCGAATCTGTTGCAGCGCAGTCGCCCCATCGCCGATCAGCGTCGCCCCCTTGACCGGGGCACCGACTTTTCCGTCCTTCACACGGTAGGCTTCGGTGCAGGAGAAGACGAACTTGCCGTTGGTGATATCCACCTGACCGCCGCCGAACCCGACGGCCCAGATGCCGTCCTTGAGGTCGGCCACGATGTCTTTCGGGTCCGCCTCGCCACCCAACATGTAGGTGTTCGTCATGCGCGGCATCGGAATATGCGCGTAGCTTTCGCGGCGACCGTTGCCAGTGGGATCGACCCCCATCAAACGCGCGTTCTGACGGTCCTGCATGAAGCCGACGAGAACACCGTCTTCGATCAGGACATTCTTGCCAGAGGGCGTGCCTTCGTCATCGACTGTGATCGAGCCACGCCGGTCCGGGATCGTTCCGTCATCGAGCACGGTCACACCCTTGGCGGCAACCTGCTGCCCCAACAGACCCGCAAAGGCCGAACTGCCCTTGCGGTTGAAATCGCCTTCCAGCCCGTGACCCACCGCCTCGTGCAGCAAAATACCGGGCCAGCCGGGGCCGAGGACGATGTCCATCACACCTGCGGGCGCCGGAACGGCTTCGAGATTTACCAACGCAATGCGCAGCGCCTCGCGCGCCTTGGCCTGCCAATCCGCCGGATCGAGCAGACCGTCGAGCAGGACGCGCCCCCCGCCACCGGCTGTTCCGGATTCGCGGCGGCCGTTTTCCTCGACGATGACGCTGACATTGACGCGCGTCATCGGGCGGGTGTCCGAGACCAGCGTGCCTTCGGGGCGGAGGATCGCGACCTCCTGCAGCGAGGCGGCGATGGTTGCGCTTACCTGAACCACGCGACGGTCAAGCCCACGCGCAAAGGCGTCGATCTCTCGCAGGGTATCGACTTTGACCGGAAAGCTGTGCCCTGCGATGGGGTCGGCATCGGTGTAGAGCTTTGTGTTGGTGCCCGAAGGTTTATCGGCCAGTGTGCCGCCGCCCTCGCCCACTGCGAGGCGCGCCGTTTCCGTAGCGCGCTTGATCGCCGATTCGGAGATATCGGTAGAATGCGCGTAGCCCGCCACCTCTCCGTTCACGGCACGCAGGCCGAACCCTTCGGATGCGTCATAGCTGGCGGTACGGATGCGCCCATCATCGAAGACCAGAACTTCGGACCGTCGCCGTTCGAGAAACAGCTCACCATCCTCGGCCCCGGCGACCGCGTCGCGCAGCAGCGCCAGCGTCCGATCCTTGTCGAGTTGGGTGTCGAACGGTTGGAAAGCGGAATCGGACATGAAGCCTCCGGTCTGGATTTGATCTGCGTCAAAGAAAGCGCGTTTTTGCCGCAAGCAAGCTTCTTTAACTGGTGTCCAGAATATGGTTTTAACCGAGCCCAAGACAATGGGGTGCTGCCGTTGGTGAAACCGCCGACCGAAATCCGCTCCATTCGAATGACGACACACGCAACCGATCAGGGTACGACATGCAACTCAAACCTTTGCTCTTGGGCCTGACCTCCGCTTTTGCAGCGGCACCTGCTTTTGCCCAGCAAACTCTGGAAACCATTGGCGCCCCGGTGGATCGGGGCACCGGCTTCCAGCCTGCCGCCACAGAACTGGCCCGCGACCTTCAGTGGCTCGACGGCATGATCCTCGTGATCATCACCGCCATCGTGCTTTTCGTGACGGCGCTTCTGGCCTACTGCATCGTGCGCTACAATCGCCGTGCCAACCCGAACCCGTCGACCTTTACTCACAACACACCGGTGGAAATCGCCTGGACGGTCGGTCCGATCCTGATCCTCGTGTTCATTGGCGCGTTTTCCCTGCCGGTGCTGTTCAAGCAGCAGGAAATCCCGGAAGGCGACGTGGTGATCAAGGTCACCGGGTATCAGTGGTACTGGGGTTATGAATACGTGGGCGAAGACCTGGCCTATGACGGCTACATGATCGGCTCCCCCTTCACCGGAGGCGACAATCGCCTGACACCGGAAGTCGAAGAACAGCTGGTCGAAGCGGGCTACCGGAAGGAAGACTTCCTCCTCGCAACAGACACTGCCATCGTCGTTCCCGTGGGCAAAACCGTCGTGATGCAGGTGACAGGGGCAGACGTGATCCATTCCTGGACCATTCCCGCCTTTGGCGTGAAGCAGGACGCCGTGCCGGGCCGCCTTGCTGAGCTGTGGTTCACGGCAGAGCAGGAAGGCATCTATTTCGGCCAGTGTTCCGAGCTTTGCGGTATCGCGCACGCCTATATGCCGATCACCGTGAAAGTGGTGAGCGAAGCGGCCTACGACGCGTGGCTCACAGCCTCGAAAGAGGAAGGCACGTATGTCGACGTGCGCACGGTTCTGACGAACTAAGAACACTGCGCGCATGCGTGCCTCCTGCATGCGCGACCCGACCGGCCAATCTGACGCAACCCAGTTGAGACGCCCGTGACCGATACAAGCTTCAACAGCCAGACCGGCACCTACCAGACCGAAGCCACCTTCGGCGACTATTTCGCGCTGCTGAAGCCGCGCGTGATGACGCTGGTCGTGTTCACGGCATTTGTGGGTTTGCTGGCGGCACCGACGCCGGTGCACCCGTTCATCGGGTTCTGCGCGATCCTGTTCATCGCCATCGGCGGCGGGGCCTCGGGCGCGCTGAACATGTGGTGGGATGCGGATATCGACGCGGTCATGAAGCGTACGCAGCGCCGCCCCATCCCGGCTGGCAAGGTCACGGGTGACGAGGCGTTTGCCATCGGGATGGCGCTCTCGGCGTTCTCGGTCGTGTTCCTTGGCCTTGCGACCAACTGGTTCGCAGCCGGACTGCTGGCTTTCACCATCTTCTTCTACGTCGTCGTCTATACGATGTGGCTCAAGCGCTGGACGCCGCAGAACATCGTGATCGGCGGCGCGGCGGGCGCGTTCCCTCCGATGATCGGCTGGGCGGTCGCAACGGGCGGGGTCAGCGTCGAGTCGGTGCTGATGTTCTGCCTGACATTCATGTGGACGCCACCGCATTTCTGGGCGCTCGCCTTATTCATGCGCAAGGATTACGACAACGCAGATGTGCCGATGCTGACCGTCACGCATGGTCGCCGCGCGACGCGGGTGCATATCCTTGTCTATACAATTTTGTTGGCAATTCTGGCCGTCGCCGCCGGGTTCACATCCATCGGCGGACCGATCTACCTGAGCGTGGCTGTCGTGCTGAACGTGCTGTTCCTGCGCGGGGCATGGCAGATCTGGCGCCGGGACGAGGATATGTCGGAAGCCGACAACTTCCTGACAGAACGCAAATTCTTCAAACTCTCACTGCTCTACCTTTTCGCCCATTTCGGCGCGATTCTGGTCGAGGCGGGGCTGGACAAACTGGGCTGGGGGCTTTGGGCATGAGCCTGTCCAAGCAACATGAGCTGCACACGCGCCGCTACGGTCGCAACGTCGGCGTCGGGCTATTGCTGGTTGGCGTGATCGCCATCGTCTTCGGCCTGACGGTCGTCAAGGTGACCCGCGGCGATTACGAGACCCCGGCTACAACAACGGTGCAAGAATGAGCATGGATCCGAAGACCAAGACCGCGCTTCAGGGCGTCGGCGTTGTCATCTTCATGGGCGCTATGGCGTGGGCCTCGGTGCCGCTTTACGACTGGTTCTGCCGCGTGACCGGCTTTGGCGGAACCACGAATGTTGCGGAATCGGGCAGCGTCGAAATCCTTGACGAGACCATCAAGGTCCGTTTCGACGCCTCCAAGGAACGCGGCATGCCGTGGGAGTTTCGTCCCATGCAGCTTGAGGTCGAGGTGCGCTTTGGCGAAGACGGGCTGGTCTTCTACGAGGCCTACAACCCGACCGATGAACCCGTTGCGGGCACGGCAAGCTTTAATGTCGCGCCTTATGGCGCGGGGCTCTACTTCTCGAAAATCCAGTGCTTCTGCTTTGAAGAGCAGTTGCTGATGCCCGGCGAGCGGGTAGAGATGCCAGTGACGTTCTTTGTCGATCCTGCATTGTTGGACGACCCTGACGCCAATGGCACGAACCACATCACGTTGTCTTATACGTTCCACCAGATCGAGCTGACCGAAGAAATGCAGGCGATGGTGGATGCAGCTGCGCCCGCGCAGACGCAAACGAACTAACGCCTATCCACGAGGGACCCAAAATGGCGCACGCAAAAAACCATGATTATCACATTCTGAACCCCTCAGTCTGGCCGTTCATCGGCGCGGTCTCGGGGTTCGCGATGCTCTTCGGGGCGGTGCTCTGGATGCACGGCAATGGCCCTTGGCTGTTCCTGATCGGCCTCGTGGGCGTGCTTTACGTCATGTTCGCCTGGTGGTCGGATGTGGTGACCGAAAGCCAGGTGGGTGATCACACGCCCGTCGTGCGGATCGGTCTGAAATACGGCTTCATCCTTTTCATCATGTCCGAGGTCATGTTCTTCGCGGCATGGTTCTGGAGCTTCTTCAAGCACGCCATGTATCCGATGGGTCCCGAAAGCCCTGCCATCGACGGCGTCTGGCCGCCGGTCGGGATCGAAACTTTCGACCCGTGGCACCTGCCGCTTATCAACACATTGATCCTGTTGTGCTCGGGCGCGGCGGCCACATGGGCGCACCATGCGCTGGTGCATGAGGACAACAAGGAAGACATGAAGTGGGGCCTGATCATCGCCATCGGTCTCGGCGTGATCTTCACCATCCTGCAGGCCTACGAATACTCGCATGCGGGCTTCGGGTTCTCGGGCAATATCTATGGCGCGAACTTCTTCATGGCGACCGGCTTCCACGGTGCGCACGTGATCATCGGAACGATCTTCCTGTTCGTTTGCCTGTTGCGCCTGATGCGCGGACATTTCACCCAAGACAAGCATATCGGCTTCGAAGCCGCTGCATGGTACTGGCACTTCGTGGACGTCGTGTGGCTGTTCCTGTTCGCGGCTATCTACGTCTGGGGTGGCTGATCCGATAGCGCGGTTTTTCCGGGTTGAACACGGAGAAGCGACAAGGATAAAGCAAGGCGCGCTTGATCGGCGCGCCTTTATCAATTCTAGGAGTGTTTCTTGGTCTCTCGCCTCGCCATCCCCCTTCTGTTCGGCCTGATCGGCACTGCCATTCTCGTGTGGCTGGGCACGTGGCAGATGCAGCGGTTGGAGTGGAAGCGTGGCATCCTGAACGAGATCGAAACGCGGATCGACGGGCCGTTCGAAGCGATCCCCCCTTCAAGTGCGGTCATCCCCGCACGCGACCGCTATACCCCGGTCGCCCTGATCGGGGAGATCGGCGAGGAAGAGCTTTTGGTGCTCGTGTCGCAAAAGCGCGTGGGCGCGGGATACCGGGTGATCTCTCCCTATACATTGAATGACGGTCGCAGAGTGCTTCTTGATCGCGGGGTCACCCCGGTAGATCAGCGGGATGCAGACCGGTCGCGCGCCGGTGAGACGGTAGAGGTGCAAGGCAACCTGCATTGGCCCGATGACCGGACATCCTCCACCCCCGAGAACGATGTGGGCGGGAACACATGGTTCGCCCGCGATATCGACCGGATGTCCGAAGTGCTGGGCACCGAGCCGCTTTTGGTGATTGCCCGCAACATGTCGCCGCCGGACCCCAGCGTGACGCCCTTGCCGGTGGACACCAGCGGTATTCCGAACGATCACCTGCAATACGCGATCACGTGGTATTCGCTGGCGGCGGTCTGGGTGATCATGACAGGCGCATTCATCTGGCGGCAACGCAAAGGCAAGGAAGGCTGATGCAGTATATCTCGACCCGTGGCAAAGCCCCGGCGCTTGGATTTGAGGACACGATGCTGTCGGGCCTTGCGCGCGATGGGGGGCTATATGTCCCCGAAACTATCCCGCAGATGTCAGCCGACGACATTCGCGCGATGCACGGGCTGCCGTATGAGGATATCGCGTACCGCGTGATGCGCCCCTTTGTGGGTGACGCGTTTACGGACGAGGTATTCGCAGACCTCATCGCGAAGGCTTATGCCGGGTTTGGGCACGATGCCCGCGCGCCGCTGGTGCAACTTGGATCCGGGCATTTCCTGCTTGAGCTGTTCCACGGGCCAACGCTCGCGTTCAAGGACTTCGCGATGCAGCTTATCGGACAGATGTTCGAGGAAGCGCTCACGCGGCGCGGGGACCGGGTGACCATCGTGGGGGCCACATCCGGCGATACAGGCTCTGCCGCCATCGAGGCGTTCCGCGGACTGGATGCGGTGGATGTGTTCATCCTCTACCCGCATGGCCGGGTGTCCGAGGTGCAGCGGCGGCAGATGACGACGCCGGTCGAAGACAATGTGCATGCGCTGGCTCTCGACGGGACGTTCGATGACTGCCAGGCGCGGCTGAAAGACATGTTCAACGATTTCGACTTCCGCGATGGCGTGAAATTGGCCGGTGTGAATTCGATCAATTGGGGCCGCGTGCTGGCGCAAGTGGTCTACTACTTTTCGTCCGCCGTATCGCTGGGCGCACCGGACCGCATGGTGAGCTTTACCGTGCCCACCGGCAATTTCGGTGATATCTTCGCGGGCTATATTGCCAAGCGCATGGGGTTGCCGATCGATCGCCTCGTGGTGGCGACAAACCAGAACGACATCCTGCACCGGTGCTTAACGACCGGCGGCTATGTGACCGACAGCGTCACCCCTTCGATCAGCCCGTCGATGGACATTCAGGTGTCCTCGAACTTTGAACGCGCGCTGTTCGACGCGTACAACCGCGACGGTGGTGCGGTGGCGCAGTTGATGGACGAGCTCAAGGCCGGTGGGTTCCATGTCAGCCAAGGGACCATGCATGTCCTGCGGGAGCATTATGACAGCGGGCGGGTCAGCGAAGACGAAACGCTTGCCATGATCACGCACGCGCACAACCACATGGGCGAATTGCTCTGCCCGCATTCTGCGATTGGCGTCAAGGTTGCCGAAGAGATCAAAGACCCCTCGGTGCCGATGGTGACGCTCGCCACAGCGCATCCCGCGAAATTCCCCGATGCGGTCGAGAAGGCGAGCGGCTTGCGGCCTGCCCTGCCGGAGCGCATGGCGGACCTCTTTGACCGCGATGAGCGTATGACCCGCGTGCCCAACGACCTTGCGAAGCTTGAAACCCTCATCAAAGACAGGATCGCCTCTTGACCGTTCAAACCGCCACACTCTCCAACGGTTTCCGCATCGTGACCGAGCATATGCCGGGCCTCGAAAGCGCGGCGATTGGTATCTGGGTGACCGCAGGCGGGCGGCACGAACGGCCCGAGCAGAACGGCATCGCGCATTTTCTCGAACATATGGCATTCAAGGGGACCGAGACACGGTCAGCCCTGCAGATCGCCGAGGCCATCGAAGACGTGGGCGGATATATCAATGCTTACACCTCGCGCGAGGTGACGGCGTACTACGCGCGCGTGTTACGCAATGATGTGGGTCTCGCGCTGGACGTGATCTCTGACATCCTGCGCAATCCGGTGTTCGACCCGAAGGAAATCGAAGTCGAACGGCACGTGATCCTGCAGGAGATCGGCCAGGCGCTGGATACACCGGACGACGTGATCTTCGACTGGTTGCAGGAGCGCGCCTATCCGGATCAGGCCCTCGGGCGCACGATATTGGGCGAAACCGACCGGGTCTCTGCGTTTTCCAAAGAGGACTTGTCGACTTTCGTCACCGAGCATTACGGCCCAAGCCAGATGATCCTCGCCGCCGCCGGTGCCGTGGAACACGACAGCATCGTGAAGCAGGCGGAACAGATGTTCGGGGACATGGCGGAGCGCCCTGCCCTCGTCGCCGACGCGGCGCGTTTCCAAGGTGGCGAGAGCCGTCATGTGAAAGACTTGGAGCAAGCGCATATCGCCCTTGCTTTTGAATCGCCGGGTTATCGCGATACGGATTTCTATGTGGCCCAAGTGTATTCGGTCGCGCTGGGTGGTGGTATGTCGAGCCGCCTGTTTCAGGAGATCCGCGAAAAGCGCGGTCTTTGCTATACGATCTTCGCGCAAACCGGGGCCTATTCCGACACCGGGATGACCACGATCTACGCGGGCACAAGCGGCGAGGAAATTCTCGACCTGACGCATCTGACGGTCGACGAGATGAAACGCGCCGCAGAGGATATGTCTCCGGCGGAAGTGGCACGCGCGCGAGCGCAAATGAAAGCCGGGCTGCTCATGGGCTTGGAAAGCCCGTCCTCGCGGACCGAGCGGCTGGCCCGCATGACCCAGATCTGGGGCGAAGTCCCGCCGCTTGAAGATACGGTGTCCCGCATCGACAGCGTCACCACGGGTGACGTTCGGGCATTTGCCGAACATCTCGCCTGCAAAGCGCCCGCAGCTCTGGCGCTTTACGGCCCCGTGCAGGCGGCACCCGGTCTCGACGCGTTGCAACAGCGCCGCGTGGCCTGATGCTTGGACTGCGGCGCAAGCTACGGCTCGATACCGAGCGGATGGTTCTGCGCCCGCCGATGCACAGCGACTTCAATCCGTGGTGCGCATTGCGACGGGACAGCGAGGTCTTCCTGACGCGATGGGAGCCCAGTTGGGCGGAAGACCACCTGACCCGTCGTGCCTTTACCAATCGCGTCTACTGGGCCAACCGGGCCATCGGGAATGGATCAGCGGTGCCCCTGTTTCTGCTGCGCAGGAGTGATGACATGCTGTTGGGCGCGATCACGCTCGACAATATCCGGCGCGGACCGGCGCAGGCGGGCACGCTGGGTTATTGGATCGGAGAGCCGTTTGCGCGGCAGGGCTATATGCGCGAAGCCATCGAAGCGATGGTGCACTACGCGTTCGACCGGTTGGACCTGAGCCGGATCGAGGCAGCCTGCCTGCCGGAAAACCAGGCTTCGCGCGGGCTTCTTGAGAAATCGGGCTTCAAATACGAAGGGGTCGCGCAGAGTTATCTGCAGATCGACGGGCGGTGGCGGACCCACGTTCTTTATGCACAGCTGCGGCTGGATCGGCGCGGACGCACCGACGCCGGGTAACAAGCCGTTTGAACGCCCTTGACCAAGCAACTGCGAAGAGGCTTGCACCGCTCCGTAACAGGGCTACCTTCGTCGTCAGGAGGTATCGGTATGCGAGTGACACGTCTGCTGAGCGCCCTTGCGCTATTGGTTCTGGCCGGTGCCGCCGCAGCGCAATCGGACACGCGACGCCCGAGCCATTGCCTTGCCATAGCGGACGCCACACCCGGCGCAGCTTTCATCCAGAAAGCGTCCTGGTCAGACACGGTCCCCGAATTCAGTGTCCGCATCAACTACGTGGCGCATGCGACCTTTCTGTTGCAGACACCCGGCGGGCTGAATATCGCGACCGATTTCACGGGTTTTCTTGGCACCACCACGATGATCCCCGATGTGGTGACGATGAACCACGCGCATGAGACGCACTGGACCGCACATCCGGACCCGGCCATCCCGCACGTCCTTCCCGGCTGGGGCCCGTTCGGCGAAGGCATCGACCATCATCTTGAACTGGGTGAAGTTCTGATCCGCAATGTCTCGACCGACATCCGCTCGCAATGGAGCGGGGTCGAGGAGAATGGCAATTCGATCTTCATCTTCGAGGTGGAAGGCCTGTGCATCGGCCATCTCGGCCACCTGCATCACGAACCGAACGAACAGCAATACGCAGCCATCGGGCGACTCGACGTGGTGATGGTACCTGTCGATGGCGGCTTCACCCTACCCCGCGAGGTCATGGTCCGCATCGTCGACCGTCTGAAATCAAGCATTGTCATCCCGATGCACTGGTTCTCGGGCTTTGCGCTGGAGGCATTTCTCGACGAAGTTTCCGACAGCTTTGCAATTGACCGCCGCGATGCGCCCTACCTGGAACTGTCGTTGCGCGACTTGCCGTCGCGGCCTACCGTCGTGGTCCTGCAGCCACAATGGTTGCGCGACACGGACGACTAAGAGACAGAACGCCAAATATGCCCCGCGATTCGGCTGACAGCACCTTCATTGACGCGCTCTCGCAGCGGTTCCCTGCAGACATGTTTGCGCGGGCAGAGCAATCCTATCTGGAAGAGCCGCGTGGACGCTGGCAAGGCGCACAGGGGTTCGTCGCTCGCCCCCGCGACACGGCAGAGGTCTCCGCCCTCGTACAAGCCTGTTCCGACGCGGGTGTCGGCATTGTGCCATACGGTGGCGGAACCGGCCTTGTTGGCGGTCAGATCGCACCGGACGGCGCGCCCGAGACGCCGCTGATCCTGTCGCTTGAACGGATGACGCGGATTCGCGACGTCTTTCCCCAAGAAAACGTGCTGATTGCAGAGGCAGGCGTAATCCTTGCGAATATCCAGACCGCAGCGCGGGATGTGGACCGCCTGTTCCCGTTGTCTCTTGCCTCGGAAGGGTCTGCACGCATCGGTGGGCTACTCAGCACAAATGCCGGCGGTGTGAACGTTCTGCGCTACGGCAATACGCGGGATCTGTGCCTCGGGTTGGAAGCCGTTATGCCGGACGGATCGATCTGGCACGGGCTGAAGCGGCTGCGAAAAGACAACACAGGGTACGATCTGCGGAACCTGCTGATCGGGGCGGAAGGCACGTTGGGCATCATCACAGCGGCCTCGCTCAAGCTCTACCCACGCCCCGCCGCGATCGGAACAGCCGTATTCGTGATCCGCGATGCCGAAGCGGCTCTGGAGTTGTTGTCTTTGGCGAAAAGCCAGCTTGGCGAAAGTATCAGCGCTTTCGAGCTGATGCATAAGACGGGCCTGGATTTCCTGTCGGAGACTTTGCCAGACGTTCGAAAGCCTTTTGGCGACCACCACCCTGAATGGATGATCCTCACAGACATTGGCTTGCCGAAAGGTCTTGATCCGCAGAGCGCGCTCGAAGACCTTTTCGTCGCCGCCGAGGCAGAAGGGATCGCGACGGACGCTGTGATCGCGCAATCGGAAGCTCAGCGGACAGAGTTCTGGTCGGTGCGTGAACATATCCCCGAAGCCAATCGCCGTATCGGCGCGGTGTCGAGCCACGATGTCTCTGTACCCCTTGGTGCGCTACCGGCTTTCATCGCGCGCGTACGTCAGGCCATCGCGCAGGTCGGCGATTTTCGGATCAACTGCTTTGGCCATGTCGGGGACGGCAACCTGCACTTTAATGTGTTCCCGCCCTCTGGTCAGTCCCGTGACTCCTATCTGGCCGAAACGAAGGCCATCAAACGGCTCGTGCACGATATCGCGCACGAGCTTGGCGGTACGTTCAGTGCAGAGCATGGCATCGGTCGCGCGAAGACAGCCGATCTCGCACGGTACGGAGATCCGACCAAACTTGCCGCAATGCGCGCCATCAAGAACGCGCTCGATCCAAAGGGCATTATGAACCCAGGCGCTGTACTACCGTGAAGCCACGCGGAACACGCATCCGTCGGTGACGAGTTGCGGCGGCGTCAGGCAAAGCCCCTTGGCCGTCTGGAATGCTTGCAGGACTTTTGGCACGTAGGCGCGTGTTTCTGCGTAATCCGGCACACCATTGTTCTTCAGAACCGCGTTCTCCCCCGCGTTATAGCCCGCAAGTACAAGGATCACGTCATTGTCGAAAGTCTCCATCAGGAAATCGAGAAACGCGATACCACCCTTGATGTTCTGTTCCGGAGACAAGCTGTCATTCACGCCAAAGCGTTCCGCCGTTGCTGGCATGAGCTGCATGAGCCCCTGCGCCCCCGCCGAGCTCTGCGCGTCGGCACGGCCGGATGATTCGACTGCGATGACGGCAAGCGCCAAGGCTGGTGATACGCGTGTGCCCACGGTGCTAAGAAGAATGTCGCGCCCGTACCGCGCCGCAATATCCTGAAGATCCTGCAAGCGCGGACCGGCAAGACCCTTCCCCGATGGCGGGTTTGCCAACCGCACTAAGGCGGGTTCGAGGCGTCCTGGGCTTTTCGCCTCTATCGATGGGGAGATCTCGGACCAGAACCACGCCAGCGTCTCGCTTCCCGGAGCCCGGGGCGCCGGTGAAGCCGCAGACGCGGCCGTCGCAGCCGGTGCGGTTGGAGCCTGCGGCGCGATCTGGACTGTGATCCGCTTCTTAGAACTCGATGACGGCGGCTTTACCCGTTTGGCAGAGAAATCCTGGAACGGTGCAGGCTCTGCCCGCACGTCAGAAATGCCAAGAGAGATGGCGCAGATGGCCATTACCAATAAGTGTTTCATTGTCAGGATCCTGCTCGATGCCCTGTTTTGCAGGGATTATGACACAATCTTCATTTCAGCGCCATTTCGTTTCGAATTCGGAAGAAATCAGAAAAAACACCGTTGCGTAAACCGCCTCCAATTCAAGAAAAAACGAAAAAATTTGAAAAAACTATCTTTTCTTATCAGATACTTAATCTGGATGGATGTGGTTTTTTTACGGGCTGCAAAAACGGACCATTCGCGTCAAACTGCTGCCCCAATCCGGCGACTATAACTGCTCATCCAAGACGGGATGGAGCGAAAGAGAGAGCGCTCACTATCAGTCCTGAGCTTGGCTAACGTGAGCAAACTAGGACTATGGAGACTAACATGATCAAGTTCATCAAAAACTTCCGCAAGGACGAAGACGGCGCCGTAACAGTTGACTGGGTCGTTCTGACCGCTGCTGTTGTGGGTCTGGCAATTGCTGCTTATTCCGCAATCGAAACATCCTCGACTGGCCTCATCACCGCAGCTGGTACAGCTGTGACCGGCCAGAACGACGGCTTCGGTGCTGGTGGCGGCGGCGCATAATAGCGCTTCGCTTAGCTACAAAAATTGGAAAGGCGCAGAGCGCGCCTTTCCATCCGCAGCACAAAGGAGTTCAGCGTGACACGTTTTCTCACCAAGTTTCGTAAGGACGAAGACGGTGCGGTCACAGTTGACTGGGTTGTCTTGACTGCTGCTGTCGTTGGTCTCGCCATTGCGGCATGGACCACGATCGAAACCGCTTCTGTTGGCCTTACGACTGCTGCTGGTACGGCTGTCACCGGGCAAAACGACGGGTTCGGTGCAGGCGGCGGCGGCGCCTAAAGTCAGGCAGATCGCAAGAAAGAGAAGAGGCACGGAAGTGCCTTTTCTTTGTTTCCGGAAACTAAACTCCTTCTGCAGAACGCGCCGCGAGGCGCGTTTTTGCATTCAGGACGACGGTCTTTATTTCACCACAGTTTTCTCAAGTCGCGGTCACATTCATCTGTCAGAGCACTGACAGACACTGTCCCCAGCTGCTGTCGCAGAACCCGGGTAGAGTATAGGAGGCATTATGCGCATCGTCTTTGGACTTGTCCTGTTGGCTGGCCTGGCTTTGGCAGGTTTTGCAGTCTACATGGCACAAAACTACATTGGCGCGTACCAGACCGCGCTCGAGCAAGAACGCACCAAGGCAACCGAAAGCGTGCCAGTGCAGGATATCTATGTTGCAACACGCGCCATAGATTTCGGCGAAGCAATCACCGAGGAAGACATGGCTTTGGTCCCGTGGCCAATACAAGCTCTCCCTGAAGCTTTCTTTGATGAAGCCAATCCACTGAATGTTGAAGGCGACGAATACCGCGTTGCCCTGCGTCAGATTGAGAAAAATGAAGCTTTCATGGCAGTGAAGGTAAGTGCGCCCGGCGCGGATGCGGGGCTGACATCGCGTCTTGAACGTGGGCAGCGTGCATTCGCGATCCGCGTCGATGTAGCGTCTGGCGTGTCCGGCTTCTTGCGCCCGAACGACCGGGTCGATGTTTACTGGACCGGTCGCGTTCAGGGTCGTGATCGTGATTTGCCGACGGGCGATGTCACCAAGCTTATCGAAACCGGCGTGAAACTGATCGCCATCGATCAGACTTCCGAAACCGAAATTACGGACGCGACTATCGCTCGCACCGTGACCGTCGCGGCAAGCCCGCAACAAGTCGCGGCGCTGGCTCAGGCACAGTCCACCGGGCGTCTGTCTTTGTCCCTTATGGGCCGCAATGATGATACGGTGGCCGAGGTGATCGAGGTCGACCAACGGTCTCTTCTTGGCCTTCGCGAGCGTGAAGCCAGCGAAACTCCGGCAACTATTCAGGTTTGCACCATCCGGACACGTAAGGGCGGTGAAGTGGTCGAAATGCCCATCCCTTGTACAAACTGATCCGGTACACACCGCATTTGGTGAATTAACAATTTGGTCGACAGGATAAGGCGCAACGTCATGTTGCGCCTTATCCACATGAAGCGGACCACTGAAACTATTGATTCTTGAAATAAAACGCGACTTGACGCAGGTTGGCACCAATACGGGCGAAAAGACCCATAAACCGAGGCGTGATCGGAAAGGCAGGTCACATGTACACGAGTAGTCCCTTCAAGGCCGCCCTCTTGGGCGTTGCACTTGCACTGACATCGATGACGCAGGCGGCCATGGCCGACACGTTGCGCGTCATCCGAAAGAACACTGAAGCTGCATTGAACGTCCCGATGAACCGGGCCGTCGTTGTGGAAAGCGAAGTTCCATTCGCGGAACTCAGCATCGCAAATCCCATGATTGCGGATATCTCGTCTTTGTCGGATCGAAGCATCTACGTTCTCGGCAAGACGCCCGGAACGACAACACTGACGATTCTTGACGCGAACGGTCAGCTCATCACCAACGTGGACGTAAGGGTCGCGCCAGACCTTACCGAGTTCAAAGAACGTTTGCGGCAGATTATTCCGGACGAGAAGATCGAGGTACGCTCTGCGAATGACGGGATTGTCCTGTCTGGCACCGTGTCCAGCACGGCGCGCATGCAACGCGCTTTGGATCTTGCACAGCGTTACGCACCGGAACGGGTCTCGAACCTCATGACCGTCGGCGGTGTCCAGCAAGTCATGCTGAAGGTGCGTTTCGCCGAAATGCAGCGTTCGGTGTCCAAGGCGCTGAGATCCTCAATTGCACTTGGCGGCACGGTTCTTGACGGCGATTTGGGCGTCGCCAGCGAAACCGGAACATGGCTCGATGGGGCCAACGGTCTCGGAAGCCCGATTGCTCTAAGACCCGACAGCGAGGGAGGCATTGCCTTTGGGTTCACCTCTGGTGGCCTGGAAGTCGGTATCCTTCTTGAAGCACTTGAAGCCAAGGGTGTTGTCCGAACACTGGCGGAACCAAACCTGACCGCACTTTCCGGACAGGAAGCCAAGTTTCTTGCCGGTGGGGAATACCCGCTTCCGGTTGGACAGGACGACAATCAGGTCACGATTGAATTTAAGCCCTTCGGTGTGGAGCTGAACTTCATCCCACGCGTTATCGATGGCGACCTGATAAATCTTGAACTCGAAGCTGCGGTATCGGCACTTGATCCCGACAACGGGATCGACATCGGCGCGGTCCGCGTCGACGCTTTCAGCCGTCGTGAGACATCAACGACCGTGGAGCTCCGTGACGGCGAAAGCTTTGCAATTGCTGGGCTTTTGCAGGACGACTTCCGCGATCTGAACGGTCAGGTGCCTTGGTTGGGAGACATTCCCGTTTTGGGCGCGCTGTTCCGCAGCGCCGAATACCAACGCGAACAGTCAGAACTTGTGATCATCATCACACCCCATCTTGTAACGCCGACCCGAGGTGAGGCGCTTGCCCTGCCGACAGACCGCGTTCGTCCCCCCACCGAAAAAGACCTGTTCCTGTTCGGGCGTGTCACTGACGACTCGCGCAATCTGCGCGGCGCAGCCGGCGAAGTTGCCAAACAGGACTTCAACGGGTCTTATGGCTATGTGATGGATTGAGGCGATGGCTATTCAAAAGAACATCCGTATCCCAGTGGCTCTGACAGGCATTGCCTTGCTCACTGCCTGTGCCACCAGTGATCCCATTTACAGCGCGTTCAACCGCGAGGCGGGGGCGCTGATCGACACCGGCAACTTCGGCAATGCGACCATGAACAACGTGCAGATCATGTCGGGCGAAAAGAGCTACACCTACAACCTGGCTCAACGGTTTGCCGGCGATGTGATGACCACGGTCAACTTCGCGTTCAACAGCGCGGTTCTGGATGCAGGCGCACGAGACACCTTGCGTGAGCAGGCCAACTGGATCCGCCAATTCCCCGAAGTCAGCTTCCGGGTTTACGGCCATACAGACGCCGTGGGCAGCGAAGCATATAACAAACGCCTCGGATTGCGCCGCGCACATGCGGTTGTGGATTTCCTTGCATCGCAGGGTATTTCCAAGTCGCGACTCGAAGCCGTTGTCTCCTTCGGCGAGACTCAGCCTTTGATCGTGACGGAAGGCCGTGAACGCCGTAACCGCCGGACAGTGACCGAAGTTTCGGGCTTTGTCGGGTCGCATCCGTCCGTTCTTGAAGGACGGTACGCGGAGATCATTTACCGCGAATATATCAACAGCGCTGTCCCACCAAGCCGCCTCACCGGCATCGTTGGTGCGGACTTCGAAACCGAACGATAAGGAAACGGTCCCTACGGGGACCGCTTCACTTGCCTGAAATACCGTACAATTTCGGTATTTCGGCCCCAATCTCGCCAAGTTTTCAGACGACTTTCGGACTGTAGCAGTCCATCCCGAGCGACTCGGGAGCACTGTTCGTGCTGCGTGCAGAACGTATGCGCCACAGTGAGAAGTTAGAGGAAACGAGGCACATGACGAGTATCCTTCCAAGCACCCCGGAACCAGCACCGCTGGTTGCCTGCACAATCAGCCGGGATGTGCAAGAATTCGATCTCCTGATCGAGGATATGGAAGCCGTCCTTGGCGAAGCCTGGGGTGATCTCGGGTTTGATGAATCAATTCACTTTTTCTCGCAAAGCGATGCCGAACATCTTGAATTCGTTGCCATCGCAATCGATGCGGAGGACGAGCACGACGTCGAAAACTTGTCGTCAATCATTGCGGCCGCGAAATCACACAACATCAAGGTTGTCCTGATCGCACATGACGTCACGCCGGCCGCTTTGCATCATTTGCTGCGCCAAGGCGCGGACGAGTTTGTCCCCTACCCTTTGCCTGAAGGTGAGTTGATTTCAGCCATCGAACGGATGCGCGCTGCGGATCAGAAACCAGCGTCGAGCGCAGGCGTGGATGCCAACGGCGTGAAGCTGTCGCATGATGGCGATGGTGTCATCATTGCCGTTCAGGGCATGGCTGGTGGATGTGGCGCCAGCACCTTTGCGACCAACCTTGCGTGGGAACTCGCAACCGTCAGCAAAGACAAACCTCCGCGCGTCTGCATCCTTGATCTTGGCTTGCAGTTCGGCGCGGTCTCGACCTACCTCGATGTTCCTCGCCGTGAAGCGGTCCTTGAACTGCTGACCGATATGGAGGCGCTTGACGACGACAGCTTTGCGCAAGCGCTTGTAACCTTTGAGGATAAACTGCAGGTCTTCACGTCCCCGGCGGATCTTCCGCCGCTCGACATCATCGGGCAGGCGGAAGTGCAAAAGCTCTTGGACACGGCTTCGCGCCATTTCGATTTTGTCGTCGTCGATATGCCACCCAGCCTCGTTCAGTGGTCCGAAACCGTGCTCTATGCGGCGCAGGTCTACTTCGGGATCATCGAACTCGACATGCGGTCGGCACAGAACACGTTCCGACTGAAACGCGCGCTGCAGTCCGAAGAATTGCCGTTCGAGAAGATACGTTTCGTTCTGAACCGCGCGCCGAAATTCACCGATCTTCAAGGCAAAAGCCGACTGAAGCGGATGCAGGAAAGCCTTGAAATCTCGGTAGATCTGCACATGCCAGACGGCGGTCGCGCCGTGGCGGAAGCGGGCGATCACGGCCAACCCCTTGGCATGCAACAGCCGAAAAACGCGCTCCGCAAGGAAATCGCCAAATTGGCACAATCCCTGTTCGAAGTCGGTCAGTCCGACGCTGAAGCCGCTTAAGGAGTTTCAGAATGTTTTCGCGTTACAAGAAAACGGCAGATATCGCACCTCCCGCCGCTGTCGCAGCGAAAGCGGCGGCTGCTGCACCCGCGGCCGACTTAGACGCCGCCCCGAAAGTCATGCGCAAGGTGCTGCCCAAGACAGCAGCAAAAGCGCCGCCAGCGGATCGTGAGAAAAAGCGGAAAGAACGTCTGAGCGAGATCAAGCTCGAACTGCACCGCGCCCTCCTCGACAATCTCAACCTCGCCGCGCTCGACCAGGCGACGGAAAACGAGCTGAAGGAAGAAATCAGCGCGATCACCAGCGAAAGCCTGCAAGAGAAAGGTATGGTGCTGAACCGTGAGGAACGGATCGCGCTGAACCAAGAGCTGTACGACGAGGTGAAAGGGCTCGGCCCCCTTGAGACACTTCTGAAAGACGAAACGGTCAGCGATATTCTCGTGAACGGCCCGCAACAGATTTTCGTCGAACGCAACGGTAAGCTTCAGATCAGCGACATCACGTTCAAAGACGAAAAGCACCTGATGCGGATCATCGACAAGATCGTGTCTGCGGTAGGTCGTCGTGTCGATGAATCAAACCCTTACGTGGACGCCCGTCTGGCTGACGGTTCGCGTTTCAACGCCATGGTGCCGCCGATCGCGGTGGATGGATCTCTGGTATCCATTCGTAAGTTCAAAAAGGACAAGCTGGGCATTGACGACCTCGTCAACTTTGGCGCGTTCACCGAAGAAATGGCCGTGTATCTTCAAGCTGCTGTGTCGACGCGACTGAACGTGATCGTCTCGGGCGGTACCGGTTCGGGTAAAACGACGACGCTCAATGCGCTGTCTTCGTTCATTGACGATAGCGAACGTATCCTGACCATCGAGGATACGGCGGAACTTCAGCTTCAGCAGACCCATGTGGGCCGGATGGAAAGCCGACCGCCGAACGTGGAAGGCAAAGGCGCGGTTACGCCGCGCGACTGTCTGAAAAACGCTCTGCGTATGCGTCCTGACCGTATCATCGTGGGGGAAACGCGCGGCGAAGAAGTCATCGACATGCTGCAGGCCATGAACACGGGCCACGATGGTTCGATGACCACGATCCACGCAAACAGTGCCCGCGACGGCGTCAGTCGTTTGGAAAACATGATCGCGATGGCCGGGATCGAGATGCCGCTCAAAGCGATGCGGTCTCAGATCTCATCGGCTGTGAACCTGATCGTGCAGGCCTCGCGTCTGCAAGATGGCTCGCGTCGCATGACCTCCATCACCGAGATCACTGGTATGGAAGGCGAAGTGATTTCCATGCAGGAAATCTTCCGCTTCCAGCGTGTCGGTCTGACACCGGAGAACAAGATCATCGGTCACTTCACGGCGACCGGTGTGCGATCGAACTTTTCGGAGCGCTTCAAGATGTGGGGCTTCGATCTGCCGCCATCGATCTACGAACCCTTTGACGGGAACTACTGACCATGACTCTTAGTGCAGAACCAATTGTCTATGGCCTGATCTTTATCGCGGTGCTGGTGCTCGTCGAAGGCGTGTATCTGGTCGCCTTCGGTAAATCGATCAGCCTTAACAAACGGGTCAACCGCCGTCTCGAGATGCTGGACAAGGGGTCCAAGCGCGAGGAAGTGCTGGCCAAACTCCGCAAGGAGATGGACCAGCATATGGCCTCGCGTGGCCTGCCGCTTTACTCGATCCTCGCCGATCGCGCACAAAAGGCCGCCATCGCATTCACGCCACAGCAGTTGATCATGATGATGGTGCTGGTCAGTGTGCTGTCCTTCGTGGGCTTGACTGTTGGCACCGAAGCCCAGCTAGGCGTCCGGGTGCTCATGGGCATCGGCATGGGCGTCGGTGGCATCTTCTTCTGGATCAACAGCAAAGCGAAGAAACGCATCAGCATGATCGAAGAACAGCTGCCGGATGCTGTCGAACTGATGGTGCGGAGCCTGCGGGTGGGCCACCCCTTCTCGTCCGCGATTTCAATCGTATCGAAGGAAATCAAGGATCCGCTGGCAACCGAATTCGGCGTCATCGCCGACGAGTCGAGCTATGGTCGTGACATCGGCGAGGCGCTGAAAGCCATGGCCGAACGCCTGGATATGCAGGATTTGCGCTTCCTCGCAGTCGCCGTATCGATCCAGCAGCAATCGGGTGGTAACCTTGCCGAGATCCTTGAAGGTCTGGCCAAGGTGATCCGGGCGCGGTTCCGTCTTTTCCGACGGGTCAAGGCGATCACCGCCGAAGCGCAGTGGTCCGGCAAGTTTCTGTCGGCCTTCCCCATCGTCGCGCTTATCGTGATCCAGGTGACAGACCCGCATTACTATGACGAGGTCCTGGATCACCCGTGGTTCATTCCAGCCTGTTTCCTTGTCGGCATTTTCCTGGCGGCCAACCTGTTCGTCATGCGCATGCTCGTGAACATCAAAGTGTGAGGTCCAGATCATGGAAGCCTTCAACCAATTCGCCGTGAACATGTTTGGACCTGCCGGCCCGATGATCGTCATCGCCGGTCTGGGGGCCTTGCTGCTTGTCCTCGCGATCCCGATGTTTTTCGTGTCACGCTCCAACCCGATGGATCGTCTCGACACCAAAAGCGGTCGCCAGAAACTGGACGAAGAAACGCGCGCCGTTTTGCGGGACAAACGCAAGAACGAAAAGCTGAACAAATATGCGCAGTTCCTAGAACCGCAGGACGCAAAAGAGCTGTCCGACGTTCGGGCAAAACTGCTTCAGGCGGGCTACCGTACGAAAGACGCGGTTCAGTTGTACTACTTTTCCCAGTTCGCCCTCGGTATCGGCGGTCTGATCCTTGGCGTGGCCTATTTCACGCTGATCATGGATAATTCCACGGCGACGACGCAGCAGACGATCTTGTACACGCTCGGCCCAGGCGCTGCGGGTTACATGTTTCCGAAGTATTGGATCACCAAACGGGTGCAGACCCGTCAGGAAGAAATCGAAGGCGGATTCCCGGATAGCCTCGACATGATGCTGGTCTGTGTCGAAGCAGGTCAGTCGATGGATCAGGCGATTGTCCGCGTCAGCACGGAACTGCGCGCATCTTACCCCAGCCTTGCCGATGAGTTTGAGCTGGTGAGCTTCGAAATGAAGGCCGGTAAAGACAAGTCGACCGTTCTGAACGACATGGGCGAACGCTGCGGCGTGCAGGACGTGATGTCTTTCGTCACCGTTTTGAACCAAAGCCAGAGCTTCGGGACACCGATTTCGGACGCGCTTCGGGTCTATGCGGCAGAAATGCGTGACAAACGCGTGATGCGTGCCGAAGAGAAGGCAAACAAGTTGCCAACGAAAATGACTTTGACCACTATGATGCTGACGGTGCCGCCGCTCCTGATAATCCTCGTGGGTCCATCTGTGGTCGGCATCCAGCAACTGGGGCAGATGTCAGGGCCGTAACCCTATGAGACTTGGCCGTTTATGGGCCGCATTGATGTGTATCGGACTTGCCGCCTGTGGACCGGGCGGCTTTTCCGCGTCTGGCGACACTGTTTTCGCGCCGAGCGTGGATCCGCGTGGAGATCAGGTGGACCAGCTTCTCGTGGGGCACAGGCTCATGGCTGCCGGCGAATACGAACTTGCGCTCAGTTCTTTCAAACTTGCCGCCGCCGATCAGGGGCTAACCCCCGAAGTCGTCACCTCTCTGGGCTCGGCAAACCTCGCATTGGGGCGTTTGGGACAGGCTGAACAATTGCTCCGTCGTGCGGTGAAAGACGACGCGGACAGCCCGGAGGGCTGGAACAATCTGGGTGTCGTCCTCATGGAACGTGGCAAAAGCGCCGAAGCCGCACAGGTTTTCCGTCGCGCATTTGCACTGGACAATGGCGAAAGTGTTGCAATTCGCGATAATCTTCGCTTGGCACTCGCAAAAATCGAAAATTCGCAGTATGGTGCCGAAACAGAACAAGAATATAAACTCGTGCGGCGCGGCAGCAGTGACTTTTTGATCCGCCCAGCACAGTAAAGAGGCAGAGCAGTAAAGGACGCAAAAATGCGCCATCCCTTTATCGTGACCCTGTGTGTGGCAGGGGCAGTCGCCCTATCTGGGTGTGAACAAGGCATCGATACAGACGCCGTAGACCGCGAATTTCAGGACGTGAACGTCATCGACGGGACAAACCTGAATCAGGTCATGCTGTCTGTATCCGACCCGAATGAGGCCGTCTCCTATTTCCAGCGGGCAAGTTCGAATGATCCCGAACGCATTGATTTGCAACGTGGTTTGGCCTTGTCCTTGATCCGCGCCAAGCGTCACACAGAGGGTGTGGCGGCATGGGCCCGGGTCGTCTCGCATGAGGAAGCCACCAATGCCGATCGCGTCGAACTGGCCGACGCGCTGATCCGCAACAACGAATGGGAGCGGGCCGAGACCGTACTCGATGCGATCCCGCCGACACACGAGACCTACAAGCGCTATCGTCTTGAAGCGATGATCGCGGACAGTAACAAGGAATGGGACAAGGCCGACAGTTTCTACGAAACCGCCGTCGGACTGACCACCACTCCGGCCTCCGTGCTGAACAACTGGGGGTTCTCCAAACTGACCCGCGGCGATTATCAGGGGGCTGAACGGCTCTTCAGCCAGGCGATCCAGAACGATCAGGCGCTCTTTACCGCCAAGAACAACCTCGTTCTGGCGCGTGGGGCACAAGGCAACTACGTCCTTCCGGTGGTTCCGATGACACAGGTGGAACGCGCTGAACTTCTGCATTCCATGGGTCTCGCGGCGGTGAAACGTGGTGATGTCGTGACCGGCAAGGGTCTGATGCGCGAAGCGATCGAGACGCATCCCCAGCATTTCGAAACTGCGGCGCGGAGCCTCAAGGCGCTTGAATCCAACGTCACGAACTGACGTCAGCCTATGGATATCTCGGCTTTTTCGGCACTGCTCTTCTTTCCATTTGTGGTGCCAATTTGCATTTACGTGGCTTTTTCGGACATGCGAGACATGCGCATCCCGAACCAGATGGTCGTGGCGCTTTTCTTTGTCTATGCGGTCGTCGGCCTCGTCGCCCTGCCCTTCGATGTCTATGCGTGGAGGTACCTGCACCTGATCGTGGTGCTGGCGGCAGGTATCGCGCTGAACGCCGGCGGCGTGATGGGCGCCGGCGATGCCAAATTCGCCGCTGCGGCGGCACCGCTGATCCATCTGGGTGATCTGCGCTTTCTGATGGTACTTTTCGCAGCCAACCTTCTCGCCGCCTTTGTTGCCCACAGAATTGGCAAACACACGCGGCTCAGCAGCATCGCACCGCATTGGAAAAGCTGGACAAATCCGAAATTTCCGATGGGTCTGGCGCTGGGTGGAACGCTTGCGATTTACTTGGGGTTGGGTGTGGTTTTCGGCAAGTGATCCGCCAACACTCGGTCCCGGCATAGCCCTTCTATTGCCACATTGACTTGCCACGGTAGCGGCACGTGATTTGGCATAACCGACCCGGGGCTACCGATGAATATGCAACCCAGCGCCGTCATGGCGCCGCCACCGCCCAAGCGCATGGAAGACATGCACCTGTCCCCCGTCATGATGCGCGACATCATGATCAAGACGGTTTTCCGCAAGAACGTCTCGACGGCGACGGATATCGCCAAGAGCATCTGCCTTCCGGTGCCAATCACACAAGAACTCATTGATTACGCCCGCAGCCAGCTGTTGCTGGAAGCAACCGGCACGCTGAACGCCAATAACGGCAATGAGATGGGCTATCAGCTCACCGATGCGGGCAAGGCGCGCGCGCTCGATGCCTTGGCGCAGTCCGAATATTACGGCGCGATGCCGGTTCCGCTTGCCATCTACGCCGAACAGGTGGAGCGGCAATCGATCCGCAACATCCATATTTCACGGGAGCAGCTGACCGACGCGATGGGTCACCTCGTGCTGCCGGACGACCTGTTGAGCAACCTTGGCCCGGCCGTCGGATCGGGCCGCTCCATCCTGATGTACGGGCCTCCGGGCAACGGCAAATCGTCGATCTCGAACGGCATCCGGGACGCGATGGGTGACAAGATCTACATCCCGCATGCCATCGAATACGCCGGTCAGGTGATCACCGTTTATGACCCGATCGTACACAGCGCTGCGGAATCTGCCTCCAGCACGACCGGGCTGCGTATCACGAACCGCTTTGACACGCGATACGTGCTCTGCGCGCGACCGACCGTTGTGACCGGTGGTGAACTCTCGCTCGATATGCTCGACCTCGTCTACAACCCGACGGCCCGCACCTACCAGGCGCCGCTCCAGTTGAAATCAACCGGCGGCATCTTCATCGTCGACGACCTTGGCCGTCAGGCAGAGCCGCCTCAGAAGCTCGTGAACCGCTGGATCGTTCCGTTGGAAGAAGCCCGCGATATCCTCGCGTTGCAGTCGGGCGAGAAATTCGAAGTTCCCTTCGACACGCTTGTGATCTTTTCGACCAACTTCCACCCGAATGAGATCTTCGACCAAGCGGCCCTGCGCCGGATTTTCTTCAAGATCAAGATCGACGGGCCAAACCAGGCCGACTTCCTGAAGATCTTCTCGCTCGTGGCGAAAAAGAAAAAGATGCAGCTTTGTGAGAAGTCGCTGATTCACCTGCTGAAGACCAAATATCCGACAATCAACAACATCTACGCGAACTATCAGCCCGTCTTCCTTGTCGATCAGATGATTTCTGTGTGCGACTTCGAAGGTTGGCCATACAAGATGACGCCGGAACTCATTGATCGCGCGTGGGCAAATATGTTCGTCAAAGACGAACACATCGTGAAGTAACACGTCTCTTATCGTGAACGGCGGGGAAGCGGTGAAACACCAGTGTTTCGGCTTCAAATTTTGGCCGATTCCACTTGACGACGTTACACCACTATCATAGCACCCGCGCACCGTGGCGCGGTAGCTCAGTTGGTTAGAGCGAACGACTCATAATCGTTAGGTCGGGGGTTCGAGTCCCCCCCACGCCACCACTCTTCCCCTTCGTCTGTGGCCCTGATGATCTGAACTGGCTCTGGGCACAAAACGTTACAGATATCCCATAGATACAAAAATGCCGTAACTCTTTCTTGCCGAATTCGCACATTTGAGATACAGTTTTCGCTCAGGAGCAATGGGTAGAACATGCGCGACGCTTTCATTTGCGACGGGGTACGCACCCCCATCGGACGCTATGGTGGTAGCCTGTCTGCCGTGCGGGCGGACGATCTCGCAGCGATGCCCTTGGCGGCGCTTCTGGCGCGCAATCCGCGGCTGAACCCCGAAAACATCGACGAGGTTATCCTTGGCTGCGCCAATCAAGCGGGTGAGGACAATCGCAACGTCGCGCGCATGGCGGCGCTGCTTGCCGGCCTTCCAGAGACGACGCCGGGCGTGACCGTCAATCGACTTTGCGCCTCCGGACTTGACGCTGTCGCCTTTGCAGCACGAGGGATCACTGCGGCAGAGCACGACGTGGTCATCGCCGGCGGCGTTGAAAGCATGAGCCGCGCGCCCTTCGTGATGCCAAAGGCCACAACCGCCTTTTCGCGAGACACTGCGGTCTATGATACGACGATTGGCTGGCGCTTTGTGAACCCCGCTTTTCGGGAGGCGTTCGGTACGGATTCAATGCCGGAGACGGCCGATAATGTGGCCGAAGATTTCACGGTGTCACGCGCCGATCAGGATCGGTTTGCGGCGGCCTCGCAGAAAAAATGGGAGGCCGCCCACATTGCGGGTCAATTTGCGGGCGAAATCGTTCCGGTGACTCTGCCGCAGCGCAGGGGTGATCCGGTGGTATTCGACACGGATGAACACCCAAGGCCGGGAACCACTGAGGAGAGCCTGACCAAACTCAAGGGCATCAACGGTCCGGATCTGAGTGTGACCGCCGGGAACGCGTCGGGAGTGAACGACGGCGCTGCCGCTTTGTTGATCGCGTCGGCTACGGCGACAAAGGAATACGGGTTGTCGCCGATGGCCCGCATAGTGGGTAGCGCCAGCGCGGGTGTCGCGCCACGTGTCATGGGCATCGGCCCTGTACCAGCGGTGCGCAAAGTTCTGGATCGCACTGGCCTGTCGATGAGTGACATGGATATCATCGAGTTGAACGAAGCTTTTGCAGCGCAGGCGCTGGCTGTTTTACGTCAATTGGGCATCGGTGATGACGATCCGCGTGTGAACCCCCAAGGCGGGGCAATTGCGATGGGGCATCCACTAGGCATGTCCGGCGCGCGGCTCGTGCTGACGGCGGCGCATCAATTGAAACGCAGCAGTGGAAAATACGCGCTTTGCACCATGTGTGTGGGCGTGGGCCAAGGCGTGGCCATGATTTTGGAAAGGATCTGAGAGATGTATGCACAGATGATCAAATCCGAGGCGAGCGCAGAAGATCCTGAGAAGCTCGCCGCCTTTCAAGCCCGCATCGACGCGGGCGAAAAGATCGAACCGAAGGATTGGATGCCGGAGGGCTACCGCAAGACGCTTATCCGGCAAATCGGGCAGCACGCTCATTCCGAGATCGTGGGCCAATTGCCCGAGGGCAACTGGATCACCCGCGCGCCGACGCTGGAGCGCAAGGCAATCCTGCTGGCAAAGGTGCAGGATGAGGCGGGCCACGGGCTCTATCTTTACTGTGCTGCCGAAACACTCGGCGTCAGCCGTGATGAACTCACCGAGATGTTGCTTGACGGGCGCATGAAGTATTCGTCGATCTTCAATTACCCGACGCTGACTTGGGCCGACATGGGCGCTGTCGGCTGGCTGGTTGATGGTGCGGCGATCATGAATCAGGTGCCGCTGCAGCGTACCAGCTTTGGACCATATTCCCGCGCGATGATCCGGATCTGCAAGGAAGAGTCGTTCCATCAACGTCAGGGCTACGACATCATGATGAAGATGGCCCGGGGCACAGATGCCCAGCGCAAGATGGCACAGGATGCGCTCAACCGGTTCTGGTATCCGTCACTCATGATGTTCGGGCCGTCGGACAAGGACAGCGTGCATTCCGCGCAGTCGATGGCGTGGAAAATCAAGATGAACACCAATGACGAGCTGCGCCAGAAATTCGTCGATCAGACTGTGCCACAGGCCGAATACCTTGGCCTCACCGTGCCGGACCCGAACCTGACATGGAACGAAGAGAAGGGCGGCTACGACTTCTCGGAACCCGACTGGTCCGAATTCTTCGAGGTGATCAAGGGCAATGGCCCCTGCAACACCGAACGGCTGGAGGCGCGCAACAAAGCGTGGGACGACGGCGCGTGGGTGCGCGAGGGGCTTATGGCGCATGCTGCCAAGAAACGCGCGGCGAAACTGGCCGCGGAATAGCTCATCTGCCTTTGCAGGCATCTTCGCGCAAAAAGCCGTCAGGCGCGACAGGCGACAGGAGAAACCGACATGTCGAAGGAATGGCCCCTCTGGGAAGTGTTCGTGCGCAGCCAGCACGGGCTGAACCACCGCCATGTGGGAAGCCTCCATGCACCGGACGCGGAAATGGCCCTGAAGAACGCGCGCGATGTCTATACGCGGCGCAATGAAGGGCTCAGCATTTGGGTGGTCGAGGCACGGCACATCACCGCCTCGTCCCCGTCAGACAAGGGGCCGCTCTATGAGCCCTCGGAAAGCAAGGTCTACCGGCACCCGACGTTCTTCGACATTCCCGATGAAGCGGGCCACATGTGATGACGACGCAGGACGCATTGTTCGAATACCTTTTGCGACTAGGGGACAACACGCTGATCCTTGGCCATCGTGTGAGTGAATGGTGCGGGCACGCGCCGGTTCTGGAAGAGGACATCGCGCTGGCCAACACGGCGCTCGATCTGATCGGACAGACGCAGATGTGGCTTGGCCTTGCCGGTGAGGTTGAAGGCAAGGGGCGCAGCGCCGATGATCTGGCCATGCTACGCGATGTCTGGGATTTCCGGAATGTGCTGCTGGTCGAACAACCCAACGGCGATTTCGGCCAGACCATCCTTCGGCAGTTCCTGTTCGATGCCTTCCACTTCGATCTGCTGACCGGCCTGACAAAGGCGTCGGATGACCGCGTCGCATCAATCGCGGCGAAAGCGGTGAAGGAGGTGACCTACCATCTTGATCGGTCAAGCGAGACCGTGATCGGGCTGGGGGATGGAACCGAGGAAAGCCATACGCGCATGCAGGCCGCGCTGGACCGGTTGTGGCCCTATGTCGGCGAGCTTTTCGCGGCAGACGAGGTGGATGCAGCGATGCAAGACGCGGGCATTGCGCCCGATCTGTCAGAGCTCAGCAGCTCTTATCACACCAGAATGTCGGCCGTGCTGGCCGAAGCGACGCTCGTCGCGCCCGAGGGCGGGTTTGCGCATTCCGGCGGGAAGACCGGGTTCCGGCATTCCGAACATCTGGGGCATTTGCTCACTCAGATGCAGTGGTTGCAGCGGGCCTACCCCGGGGCGCAATGGTGATATGCGACCCGAGGTTTCCACAATCTGGACATGGCTCGACGCGGTGCCTGATCCCGAGATCCCGGTGATCTCTGTCGTCGATCTGGGGATCGTGCGGGATGTGTCGTGGGTCGGGGATACCTTGGAAGTGGCGGTCACGCCCACCTATTCCGGATGCCCGGCGACCTCCGTGATTGCCATGGATATCGAAACCGCGCTGCGGGACAACGGTATCACGGATCTTCGGATCAAGACCCAGATCGCGCCGCCTTGGACCACGGAGTGGTTGTCGGAAAAAGGCCGTGCTCGGCTTGAGGCGTATGGCATCGCTCCACCCTCACCCGCTGGCGGACCGGATCACTGCCCGCGGTGCCAAAGCACCCGCGTGACCCGGGTCAGCCAGTTCGGCTCGACTCCCTGCAAGGCACACTGGCGCTGCGATGCCTGCCTCGAACCCTTCGATTACTTCAAATGCATCTGACTGTAAGGCCCTGACATGGCGCGCTTCTTTCCATTGACCGTCACCCATGTGGACAAGACCACCCGCGATGCTGTCGCCGTGACGTTGGAAGCCAGGGATGGCGGAGACTTTTCCTTCAAGCAGGGACAATACCTGACGTTCAAGCGCGACTTCGACGGGACGGAAATCCGTCGGTCCTACTCAATCTGCTCTGGCGTGCAGGAAAACAAGCTGCAGGTGGGCATCAAACGTGTGGCCGACGGTGCGTTTTCGGAATGGGCCAACACGGAGTTGCAGCCCGGCATGGTTATCGACGCGATGGAACCGATGGGGCGCTTCTACACCGCGCTGGAGCCTGATCGCGCGAAATCCTACCTTGCTTTTGCGGGCGGCTCGGGGATCACGCCTGTGCTGTCGATCCTGAAAACGGTGCTGGTGGCCGAACCGCAGTCACGCTTCACGCTGGTTTACGCCAATCGCAGCGTCAGCTCGATCATGTTCCGGGAAGAGCTGGAAGACCTGAAAAACCAGCACATGGGGCGCTTCAACGTCATTCATGTACTTGAAACCGACGCGCAGGATATCGAGCTTTTCCAGGGGCGCGTCGATGCGGATAAATGCGCGGCCCTGTTTTCCGGTTGGATCGATATCGAAGATGTGGACCTTGCCTTCATCTGCGGCCCGGAACCGATGATGCTGGCCATCGCCAAGGCGTTGCAGGATCATGGGCTGACGAAAGACCAGATCAAGTTCGAGCTTTTTGCCAGCGCGCAGACTGGGCGATTGGAGCGTCGCAAGACCCGCCGCGACGCCGCGACCCAAGCCGCGGTTGAAGCCAGTGTCACGGTGGACGGCATCTCGCGCACGTTCGAGATGTCTCGCGATGCCACCGTGTTGGAAGCAGCACTGGAGAACGCGCTCGATGCGCCGCATGCCTGTAAGGCTGGTGTCTGTTCGACCTGCAAATGCAAGGTAATCGAAGGCGAGGTCGAGATGGTCGTGAACCATGCGCTAGAGGATTACGAGGTGCGTGCGGGTTATGTTCTGTCGTGCCAATCCTATCCGCTGACCGACAGGCTGGTTGTGACCTACGACGCGTGATTGCAGCCGAACGTCACGTGAGTTTCACGGCCGCTCCTGCGTTTTGCGCCATCAGAACCTCTGCTTTGGCGAAAAGATGATCCAACCTCGGATCCTCTTTCTGGTGGTGAGCGATACGCCTGTTTGATCCGACCGCGCCATTTGGCGGGATCCGGTTCCCAACTCGTCGGCGCAACGCCAGTTTTTCGAGCTTGTGAATTTCGGACATCAGATCGATGGCGTGCACGTCAACATTGACGCGATGTCCGACAGCACCGTTCAGCGCGTAAGGATCTTCGGTCGCTGCGCGGTGCACGCGGATCTTCGTTGCCTCGACATCGATCACTTCAGCCTGCGTCATGGGCAAGACCAGCGTCGCGCTGCCGTAAACGGTGGCGAGGTCGCATCGAGGGAGTTCAGACATCAGGCGCAGGCGCATCGCCGCCACGAGACGTTTGCGCATGCGCGATGTGTTCCAGATCGAAAACACGTTTGTGGGACGCACGACGACCACCAGCGCGGTCGTGAATGACCCATCAGCCAGTGCCGTGGCACGCACCATGCATTCGCGCCGCAGCGCCGACAGCGGCAGCAATCCGGTCTCATGATCCACAACTGCCGATGCCCGCAAGGCCTCCTCTGTGTCGAAGCTGCGTTTCTCGGCCTCAAGCGCGCTCGCCAAAAACGGCACCGTCAAAAGGTTCAGAGCAAGCACGGGACCGGCAGCTTTGGTAAAAAACCAGAACGCAATGTCGGCGGGCAGAATTACGCCTGCCACCAGATGTGTCGACATCATCGCAGCGAGAACGACGAAGGCGCGCAAGCTCCGCGTTTGTTCGTTTTGGTGGAGCCGTTGCCAGAGCGCACCCGCCGCAAGGGCGATCATCATGCCCAAAAGGCCCGACCACATACCGACCCCGCCGATGCCAGCCCGCCCGGCCATCGCGATGATCAGCGTGAGGATTGCGCCCCGTGTGCCAAGAAACGCACCGGCAAGCGCAATGGGGACGTTGCGCAAATCGACGATCATGCCCGGAAAGGGCTCGATCGGATGGTGCATTTCAAGAAGCGCGACAAAACCGAAACTTGCGCCCAAGCTAAGCTCTGCAACAACGGGCATGTGAACAAGACGGCGCAGGCGTGCGTAAGCGAACCCAAGCGCGATCACCAGTCCAAGTGCAGCAACCAGATCAAGCCAAGCAGCAACAACCGTATTCATCGAAACCCCCGTCTCCAATTAAAAAAGACATTGGAGGCAGAGGTTTAAGAGAGGCTTAGCAGATCAAATTTTCCACAGTTTGCAACGTGCCACAGGAGAACGACGCTCTAGGTTCCGCGCTTATCGACGACGCGCACGGCCTTGCCTTGCGACCGCGCCACGCTGCCGGGATCACCGACCTGGACCTCGACTGAAACACCGACATGGTCCTTGATCCGCTCGGTCAGCATGGTCGCCGCAGCCTGACGAGACAGGTCACTGGCTGCCGTAGGTTCGGCTTCGACCAGCACCCGCATCGCATCCATGCGGCCAGCATTGTAAAGCTCGATCTGGAAATATGGCGCGAGGCCACCGGTCGCCATGACCTCTTCCTCGATCTGGGTCGGAAAGACGTTCACGCCGCGCAGGATCATCATGTCGTCGCTGCGCCCGGTGATCTTTTCCATGCGCCGCATCGTGCGCGCCGTGCCAGGCAAGAGCCGGGTCAGGTCGCGCGTCCGGTACCGGATGACCGGCATGCCCTCTTTGGTGAGCGTCGTGAAAACCAGTTCACCGCGCTCTCCATCCGGCAGAACCTCTCCTGTTTCGGGATCGATGATCTCGGGATAGAAATGATCTTCCCAGATATGCAGACCGTCTTTGGTCTCAACGCATTCATTCGCGACACCCGGTCCGATGACTTCGGACAGCCCGTAGATGTCGACCGCGTGCATGTCGAACGCCTCTTCGATCTCCTGCCGCATCGCGTTGGTCCACGGTTCTGCCCCGAAGACACCAACCTCCAACGAAGACGCCCGAGGATCGAGGCCTGCTTTGTGAAATGCCTCGAGAATGTTGAGAATATAGGACGGTGTGACCATGATCCCTTTGGGTCGGAAGTCGGTGATCAGGCTCACCTGCTTCTCGGTCTGGCCGCCCCCCATCGGAACCACGGTTCCGCCCAGCTTTTCCACCCCGTAATGCGCGCCCAGGCCGCCGGTGAATAGGCCATAGCCATAAGCCACGTGAACCATGTCGCCTGACCGCAATCCCGAAGCCCGCAACGACCGCGCGACCACATCGGCCCACATGTCGATATCGTTCTTGGTGTAACCCACCACGGTCGGCTTGCCCGTCGTGCCCGAGGAGGCGTGGATGCGCACGATCTTGTCGCGCGGCACGGCAAACAGTCCGAAGGGATAATTGTCGCGCAGATCGGATTTCAGGGTGAACGGGAATCTCGCGAGGTCCGACAGATCTCCAAGGTCATCTGGATGCACACCTACTGCATCGAATTTCTCTTTATACATCGGCACGTTGTCGTAGGCATGGCGCAACGACCAGCGAAGCCGATCCAGTTGCAATGCCCGAATTTCGTCAATCGATGCCAGCTCGATCGGGTCAAGATCGGACGGCTTTGGTGACAAATCCTTCATGCGTTTGGCGCCTCCCCTACGCCTCTTCGAACACCTGCCCGTTGATCGCGCGCGACATGCCGCGGAATTCGGCGATCAGCGTTCCGGACTGATTGGTCACGCGCACGTCTGTGATGCCATTTCGCCCCGTCAGCGAGATTTCTGTCGCCTGCGCCGTCAGCCGGTCCCCCAATCGGCCAGAGGCGATATAGCTGATCACGTTATGCTGCGCGACGGTTGCCTGATTGCGGCTGTTGCAGGCAAAGGCAAAAGCGCTGTCAGCCAGTGCAAAGATCACACCGCCGTGGCACATACCGTGACCGTTGCTATGGTGTCGTTCCACAGTCAGTTCAAGCGTTGCCTCGCCTTCGGCGACATGGATCAATTCAAACCCCATCCACTGCGATGCCTTATCCTGGCTCCACATGGTTTGGGCGGCTTTTTGGGCGCGGTCGTCAGGTGTCATGGCCGCGACGCTTGCATGAAGTGCGCGCGCGGTCAAATACTTAGGGCATAGCGAGGGAGACGCAGATATGACGGTTCAAGACGTGCAGAGTTTCGTTGCCGGTCAATGGCTTGAGCCAGACAGCGGCGCACGGGACATCGCCGATGCGGCAACCGGCAAGATCATCGCCCGAGCGGGACGGGATCGGCTCGACACGACCGCCATGATCGATCACTCGGTAACTGTCGGCAGCCCCGCGTTAAAGGCGATGACCTTCCACGACCGGGCGCGGATGCTCAAAGCGCTTGCCTTGTATCTGCAGGACCACAAACAGGTCCTCTACGGTCTCAGCTTCTCGACCGGGGCGACGCAAAAGGATCACCTCATCGATGTGGATGGCGGCATCGGAACGATGCTTGTCATCGCCTCAAAGGGTCGCCGAGAGATGCCGGACAGCCACGTTTATCTGGACGGCGGGACCGAGATGTTGTCTCGCAAGGGCAGTTTCCTGGGGCAGCATGTCTGTACGCCGTTGCACGGCGTTGCAGTGCACATCAACGCGTTCAATTTCCCCGTTTGGGGGATGCTGGAAAAGCTTGCGCCGACGCTCCTTGCCGGGATGCCGGCAATTGTGAAACCGGCGACGGCCACCTGCTATGTCACGGAGGCCTGCGTTCGGCTGATGCTGCAGAGCGGGATTTTACCAGATGGTACAATTCAGCTGGTGACGGGCGGAACGGGTGACCTTCTGGATCGGCTCGGATCGCAGGATGTGGTCAGCTTCACAGGCTCGGCCGATACCGCATTCAAGCTCCGCAGCGCGCCGACCCTTTTGCGCGAGTCCGTGCGGTTCGTGGCAGAGCAAGACAGCCTGAACGCCTCGATCCTTGGCAATGACGCGGTGCCGGGCACGCCGGAGTTCGACATCTTCATCAAGGAGGTGCATCGCGAGATGACCACGAAAACGGGTCAGAAATGCACGGCAATCCGCCGGATCATCGTGCCCGATTCACAGGTCGATGCGGTCATTTCGGCGGTGTCTTCGAAACTTGCCGACACCACCATCGGCGATCCGCGCGATCCGAAGACACGCATGGGTGCACTGGTGTCGCAAAGCCAGAGGCGCGATGTGCTTGAGAAAGCCAACGCGCTTGGGCAAGAGGCCGAGCGTGTGTTCGGAGATCCCGACGCGTTCGAGGTGCAGGGGGCCGATGCGGAAAACGGCGCATTCCTGCCGCCCATGCTATACCACTGCGCGGACCCGGATCACGCGACGACAGTCCATGACACCGAGGCATTCGGTCCGGTTGCGACTGTCATGGGCTACCGCGACATCGATCACGCCATTTCATTGGTGAACAAGGGCGCAGGCAGCCTCGTGGCTTCGGTCATCACCCATGATCCCGATGTGGCGCGCGAGGTGGTGATGGGCGCTGGCGCGTATCATGGCCGCCTCTACTTCAACAACCGCGACAGCATGGACGAGGCGACGGGCCACGGATCGCCGCTGCCCCACATGGTGCATGGCGGTCCTGGACGCGCGGGCGGGGGTGAGGAACTGGGCGGTGTGCGAGGCGTGTTGCACTATATGCAGCGCACAGCGGTTCAGGGCAGTCCTGACATTCTGACCAAGGTCACAGGTCAGTGGGTGCCGGGCAGCAAGACCGTGAAAGGCCCGGAACACCCGTTCCGGCGCACGTTCCACGACCTTCAGATCGGCGAGAGCCTGACGACGTCGGAACGGCAAGTCAGCATCGAAGATATCGAAACCTTCGCGCATTTCACCGGCGACACGTTTTACGCACATATGGACGAAGACGCCGCGCTGCGAAATCCGTTCTTCCCGGGTCGCGTCGCACATGGGTATCTGCTCTTGAGCTTTGCCGCCGGGCTGTTCGTCGATCCGGACGAAGGTCCGGTTCTGGCGAACACCGGCCTCAACACGCTACGCTTTCAACAACCGGTCAGCGCGGGTGACAGCATACACGTGCACCTCACGGTCAAGAAGAAAACCCCGCGCACCGACACCTACGGAGAAGTGCGATGGCATGTGCTTATCCGCAATCAGAAGGGCGAAACTGTTGCAGAGTATGAACTTCTGACGATGAATGCCTACGAGGCGGCCGCTTGACGCTTGGCGGCGGAGAACGCAGCGCGTAACGGTGGACTATGAAGTCTGCCGATTTCGATCACCTGATACATCGCCTTCTGGGCCAGACACCGCCGCGTGTTTGGTCGCTCTTGGTCACGATGTTCGGCGATCTGGCTTTGGCCCCTGACGCGCGGTTGAGCGGCGCATGCGTGAACGCGCTGACCGCGGCCATCGGGATCAAGCCAGAGGCCACGCGCGTCGCCTTGCATCGCTTGCGGAAGGAAGGCTGGATCGAGAGCCAGCGCGTCGGTCGGCAATCGCGGTACGGTCTGACCAACCTTGGACGGTCGGAAACGCAAGCAGCCCGGCCGCGCGTCTACGCGACCGGGTCGCCGGACACATATCCAGTTGTTGCCCTTGATGACCCATCCACGGCCATGGTGGCCGAAGACAAGGGCCTTGGCCACACAACCGTGCGTATCGGGCCGCATTGCGTCGTGACCTTGGACACTGCGCGGGCCGACACGGATCTGGTTCTGACGATGACCCCTTCGGATCGCGTTCCGAACTGGGTGGCCGAAAAGCTTTGCCCAACGGAGGTGCAGACTGCATCCGCCGCTCTGGAAACACGGTTTCGTTCGCTCGTCGATACGCACGAGTTGGCGGCGCTGACAGTCTTGCAACGCACCGCGCTGCGGGTGAGCGTTGTTCATGAATGGCGAAGGTTGATCCTGCGGGTTCCGGATTTCCCGGATCACCTGTTCTCGGAAGGTTGGCGCGGTCCTGCGTGCCGTGGCTTGCTCCATGATCTCTTGACGGCTCTTCCCGCCCCGAACCTGAGCGATCTTGAAGACCACCTTGGCGATACCTGATCAGGTTCTTACGAGGTTCATCTCGGGGTCATAAAGCGGCGACGTCACGACGGTCGCAGGCACCCGGTCGCCCAAAAGATCGATGTGCAGTTCTGTGCCACTGTCCGCGTAGTCCGGAGACACAAATCCATAGGCGATGTTCTTCTGAACCCGATGGCCCCACCCACCAGAGGTCACCGTGCCGACAAAGGCATCGCCCAGCATGACCGACGCTCCGCCATGCGCCGGAGCGGCTTTGGACCCCACCTCTAACGTGACGAGCCGCTTCGACGGACCTTGCGCCGCGCGGGTTTCCAACGCGGCCTTCCCGATGAACTGAGGTTTGCCCATGTGGACGAAGCGGTTCAGCCCGGTTTCAAACGGATCAAACTCGGTAAGTACGTCCGCCTTCCAATGAAGAAAGCCCTTCTCAAGCCGCATCGACTCGACTGCCAAGGCCCCGAAGAGCCGCAAGTCATGCGCTTCACCAGCCTCCCGCAGTGCCAGATATGCGGCGTAGAGCGATGCGTTCGGCACGTGGATCTCGTAGGCCAATTCGCCCGAGAAGCTGACGGCCATGACCGTTGCGGGGGCAATGCCGATGAAGCACTCGCGGACCGAAAGCCACGGAAACGCCGCGGCGGACCAATCTGCGCGGCTGACAGCCGAGATCACATCGCGCGATTTCGGACCGGCGAGCACGAGGATCGTCTGATCATTCGTCAGAGATCTGATCTGCACATCCTCGTCGCTGCCAAGGTGCTGCGTCAGCCAGTCCATGTCGTGCAGCTCTGACGCTGCGGCAGACCCGTACCAGAACCTCTCGGGTCCAAGGTCAGTGGCGGGCAACCGCGCGATGGTCGCCTCGGATTTCAGCATGCCGTGATGGTTCAGCAGATAGGCCAGTCCCACGCGTCCAAACCTGCGCGGCAGGCGGCCGCAGATCATCCTGTCAAGAAAAGCTTCCGCATCCGATCCCGTGATCTCGAACCTGTTGAAGCCGTTGACCTCGCACAGACCGACAGCCGACTGCACGGCTTTGATCTCTTGCGCGACAAGGTCGAAGCTTTCGTCAAAGCGGAAGGAATGCGTGACATCGAAATCCGGTGCGGGCTTAAAATACTCCGCGCGCTCCCAGCCGTTCACCACAGTGAACGCCGCCCCCTCGGCCGCAAGAACAGGGGTCAACGGGGTTGTCTTTGCCATGCGACCTGCCGGGCGATGTTCGTTCGGAAAATGGAACCGGAATTCGTTCTGATAGTCCTCGATTGCCTTGAGCGCTGTCAGTTCTACATTGGCGTGACCCGCAAACCGCCGCGGATCGAGACACCAGGTGTCGTAGCATGCTTCCCCGTGCACAATCTGTTGGGCAAGCAACCACCCGTGCCCTCCGCCCTCGCCCAGCCCGGCGCGCAAGCCGATGATGCAAAACGCGTTTCGCTTGCCCGGGATCGGTCCAACCAACGGCGCACCGTCGATGGTGTAGGTGATCGGGCCATTGACGACCGTATGGATCCCGACATCCATCAAGGCCGGCATCCGTGCGAATGCGCCTTCTAGCACGTCCGTGGTACGATCCAGGTCATCTGGGCAGAGCGCATTGACGAAATGCGGGTCGATCCCGTCCATGCCCCAGGTTTTGCAATTCTGCTCGTAGAACCCGACAAGAAGTCCGTACTTCTCCTGACGGCAGTAGTAATCGCTTATCGGGCAGCGCAAGAGCGGCATGCGATGACCGGCCTCGCGGATTGCGGGGATCTCTTCCGTGACAAGATACTGGTGTTCCATCGACATCACGGGGTGATGCACACCCATCATGGCGCCCAGTTCGTTGACGCGGTAACCGCACGCATTCACGACGATCTCGCAGGTGATATCGCCGTGTTCTGTGTGCACGGTCCAGCTGTGGTCCCGGTGCTGGGTCAAGCCGATCACGGGTGTGTTTCGATAGACTTCCGCCCCGGCGGCACGGGCGCGACGCGCCAACGCCTGACACAGCTGCGCCGGGTCAATGTCGCCATCCTGACCATCCCACAAACCGCCGATCAGGTTATCGGTCGAGATGAGCGGATGGCGGCGGGCGCATTCCTCCGCATCGATGACTTCGAACTCGACGCCCATCCCACGTGCCATTGAGGCGAAGTGACGATACCCGTCCATCTGCGCCTCGGTGTTCGCGAGCCGGATGCCGCCATCGCCGTGGTGGTAGTTGATCGGATAGTCCGGATCGCTGGCAAGCTCTCGGTAGAGCTCGATCGAATGAGACTTCAGACCGACCATCGTCTGGTTCATGCCGAAATTCGTGACCTGCGCGGCAGAGTGCCAGGTGGTGCCGGAGGTCAATTCGTTCCGTTCGACAAGAACGACATCCGTCCAGCCTTCCTGCGTAAGGTGGTAAAGCGTCGAGCATCCCGCAATTCCGCCACCGATGACGACCACGCGCGTCTGAGATTTCATCTTGCCCATCCCCTTGTCCGTCCCGGCCGATGCAGTCCCGCTTCCGGTCGTTTGGATCGCCATGCCTGCGCGTGTTGCCATCAACCGTTCCGGTTCAGCCCGCACCACGAAATCAGTTGCGCCTGTGCACGCCGCGGTGTCCAGTCCGGTTATGACGGATTCCTCCCGAAACCTCCGCCGGTCCGGCCGGAAATCGCGCCTTGCACAGCGTGCGGCACCTCCCAAGGTGAACCCGGCTCCACCCGGTCAAAGCGGGGGCGTTTACCGTCCTTTGTCCGACACCGATATGGGCCACATTTACGCAACTGCGCTCAAACTCCTGGCCGACTTGGGCATGGGCGAGGTGCCCCACCGGCTTTGGGCGGACCTTACGGCTGCAGGTGCAACCGACCTCGGCAGCGGGCGTCTGGGACTTCCATCGGCCATGGTCGAGGACTCGATCGCAAAGGCGGCGAAGCGATTCATCCTGCATGGCCGCGACCCCAACCAATCCATCGAGGTGGGCGGTGACGCGGTCTATTTCGGAACTGGCGGCGCAGCGCTGAACACGCTTGATCTGAAGACAGGACGCTACCGACCCTCCACGTTGCAGGACCTGCATGACTTCGCACGGCTTCAGGACACGCTGACGAACGTGTCATGGTTCACCCGGTGTTGCATCGCGACCGACGTGCCGGACATGTTCGACCTTGACGTGAACACGGCCTACGCTCTTTTGCGGAACACGACCAAACCGGTGGCCACTGCCTTTACGCTGGCGGACCACGTCGACCCGATTGTGCAGATGTTCGACATCGCCGCGGGCGGAGACGGCGCATTTGCGAAACGACCTTTCGTCAAGGCACATATCAGCCCGGTCATCTCTCCGATGCGGTTTGGCGAAGACGCTGTCGACGTGGTCTACAAGTGTATCGAACACAACATCCCGATGTCCTGCATCACTGCCGCACAGGCCGGTGCGACGGCACCGGCGACCCTTGCCGGGTTCCTCGCCCAATCACTGGCAGAAACGATGGCGAGCCTCGTGATGGTCAATGTGCTCTCGCCCGGATTTCCGATGGTGTTCTCCAACTGGCCGCTGGTGATCGACCTGCGCAGCGGCGCCTTTGCCGGGGGCGGAGGTGAAACCGCGCTTCTGAACGCGGCTTCCGCACAATTGTCGAACTGGCTTGGCCTGCCGTCCGGGGTCGCCTGTTCGATGACAGACGCGAAAGCCATCGATGCGCAGTACGGTGTTGAAAAGGGCGTAACCAGCCTCGCCGCCGCGCTGGCCGGTGGGAACCTGATCTACGAAAGCTCCGGCATGACCGCCGCTCTGCTTGGCGCGAGTTTCGAGGCATTCATTCTGGACGACGAGATGCACGCCATGACCTATCGCGCCTTGCGCGGGATCGAGGTGTCAGAGGACAATCTGGACTTTGACGCGATTTCCAGCGCCATCCTCGGGGACGGGCATTTCCTTGGATCAGACCAGACATATGACGCCATGGAGCGGGACTATCACTACCCGAAACTCGCCAACCGCGAACAGCCGCGGACGTGGGAAGACGACGGCGCGCAGGATGCGTGGGCGCGGGCCAGGATTGTTGCGAAACGCATTCTGGACACGCATCATCCGTGCTACCTGAGCACGGATCAGGATCAGCACATTCGGAGCCGTTTCAATATACTCCCGACCCGGAAAGCCACGGCAGGAGAGGCTTTGTGAACATTCTCTACATCATGTTCGACCAGTTGCGCTTCGACTACCTGAGCTGCGCCGGTCACAAGACATTGCACACGCCCCACATCGACCGTCTCGCCTCTCAAGGTGTGCGGTTCACCAACGCCTATACTCAATCACCCGTCTGCGGTGCCGCGCGGATGAGCGCCTATACCGGGCGCTATGTCAGCAGCCACGGAGCGGCATGGAACAACTATCCCTTGCGTGTCGGTGAGATGACCCTCGGCGACCATTTGCGCGACGCGGGCATGGACTGCTGGCTGATCGGCAAAACACACATGAAGGCTGACGCGAAGGGGATGGAGCGGCTTGGTCTGTCACCGGACAGCGTGATTGGCGCGCGGCAGGCGGACTGCGGGTTCGACGTGTGGTGCAGGGACGACGGTCTTTGGGCCGAAGGACCAGACGGACCGTATGACCAGAAGCGCAGCCCGTATAATGAATATCTGAAATCGAAAGGCTACGCAGGCGGCAATCCTTGGGCAGACCATGCAAACGCAGGTGTCGAGAATGGCGAAATCGCCAGCGGCTGGTTCATGAAGAACGCGGACAAGGCCGCCAATGTGGATGAACCAGACAGCGAAACACCTTGGCTCACCTCACAGGCCATCGCCTTCATTGAACAGGCGAAATCGCCATGGTGCGCGCATGTCAGTTACATCAAACCGCATTGGCCCTACATCGTCCCCGCGCCCTATCATGACATGTACGACGTGGACGATATTCAGCCCGTGATCCGGTCCAAACGCGAAGTGGTCGACCCGCATCCGATTTACCGTGCCTTCACGCAAGGCCGCGTCGGCAAAAGCTTTGCGCAGGATCATGTCCGCGAAAAGGTCATCCCCGCCTATATGGGTCTTATCAAGCAATGTGACGATCAGATGGGTCGGTTGTTCGACTACCTCGAAACGACGGGTCGAATGAATGACACGATGATCGTGCTGACCTCGGATCACGGCGATTATCTTGGCGACCATTGGATGGGAGAAAAAGACCTGTTCCACGCCCCTTCGGTGAAGGTGCCGCTGATTGTTCACGACCCACGTTCATCCGCCGACGCCACTCGTGGCACCACTTGCGAAGCGCTGGTTGAAGCGATTGATGTGACGGCGACGTTCATCGAGGCCGCGGGCGGCGACGTACCCGACCACATTGTCGAAGGTCGCTCACTGCAGCCTTACCTCACCGGCACCCCACATCCCAACCCGCGCAATTTCGCAATCAGCGAATATGATTATTCCAGCCACCCTGTCGGCACCGCCCTGAACGTCCCGCCAAAAGAGGCGCGGCTCTTCATGGTGGCGACGCAGGATTGGAAACTGGTGCATTGCGAAGGTGGCTTTCGACCGATGCTCTTCGATCTGAAAAACGATCCGAATGAGCTTTTCGATCTCGGCGGCGACCCGGACTACGAAGACACGCGGGCCATGCTCTACGATCACCTGCACACCTGGGCACGTCGTCCAGCCCAACGCGTCACGATCTCGGACGCCGAGATCCATGCCAAGCGCAAAATTGGCGCACGCACCGGTGTGTTGCTTGGCGTCTACGACGAGGATGAGATCGCCCCCGATTTGCGTGCGAGGTACCGGGGTCCCAGTCCCAAGCGTCCGAACTAACGCGGCAGTCTTGCGCATCAATATGGCCTCACATATCCCTTGGCCATGTTTCTTGGCATCGATATCGGCACATCTTCGGTCAAGGCCATCGTCACCGATGGCGTAACCTTGGTCGCCTCCGCCACTGCGCCGTTGACGTCGCAATCACCCCACCCCGGATGGTCGGAACAAGACCCATCGACCTGGTGGAACGCGACGAAATCTGCGTTGCATGAGCTGAACACACTAGCATCGTTGAGTGAGATCACGGCGGTCGGCCTCTCCGGGCAAATGCACGGCGCGGTACTGTTGGACAAGGACCACACCGTCTTGCGCCCGGCAATTCTATGGAATGACAGCCGCTCAACCGCGGCCTGTGCGCAGTTGCGGGCGTCTTTACCCGGGATCGGTGAGATTGCAGGCGTGCTCCCACTTCCGGGATTTACAGCGCCGAAACTGATGTGGGTCAGGGACCATGAACCGGACGTTCATGCCCAGATCGCGCATGTCCTTTTGCCAAAAGACTATGTCGGCCTTCGTCTGCACGGGTCATTGGCGACGGATCGGTCGGACGCCGCAGGGACGCTTTGGCTGGATCAGGCCGCGCGCGACTGGAGTGCTATCGTAGCATCGGAATCCGCAACCGATACGGCTTGGCTGCCGCAATTGTTCGACGGGCACGAGGTTGTGGGTACCGTCACCGAGACAGCCGCTAACGAAACCGGTATTCCACGCGGCATCCCGGTTGTTGCGGGCGGCGGCGACGCGGCGACTGGCGCAGTCTCGCTCGGGGCCACCGAGGCGGGACGCGGGTTCATCTCACTCGGCACCTCGGGCCAGTTGTTCGTTGCAGGGGATGCCTATAGCCCGAACCCCGCGAAATTCGTGCACGCCTTTGCGCATACCGTACCCGACCGCTGGTACCAGATGGCTGCCATGCTCAATGGTGCACGTCCGATTGCATGGCTTGCCGATCAACTCGGTATTGCAGAGGCAGAGGTTGTTGCGCTGGCGGAAACCGCTGACCCGGCCCGCGCGCCGATCTTCCTGCCCTACCTCACCGGTGAGCGCAGCCCGCATGGCGACCCGAACATTCGGGCGGGATTTTTTGGACTGGAAGACGCAACTGACAGGGCCGGGCTGTGTCGCGCTGTTGTCGAAGCGATCTCGTTCACTTTCGCAGACGCTGCAGAGAGTTTTGGTGACACGATCAATGATCTGCCCCACCTGGCTGCCATCGGCGGCGGCAGCAAATCCCCGTTCCTTCTGCAGCTGATTGCCAATGCCACTGGAAAGCGCATCGGGCGCGCGGCGGGATCAGACGCGGGGCCAGCTTTGGGTGCCGCAAGACTTGCAGCCTGCGGGACCGGGGCGTTGGCTTTGTCCGATCTCGGAGCCACGCCTGCCATTTCGGATTGGTTTGATCCGGAGCGCAGTGATCTGACCACCACGCGGTTGGCACGTTACCGTGCGTTGTACCGGGCGCTTCAGCCTTTGGCCTGAGAGCCGATACCGCTCAAATCGCGCGCAACCCTGCGCCGCAGTGGTGGAAATTGCACCGTCCTTCATTGATTTGGCTTCCGATGAAGAGAATTTTCCGGTGATTAATTGATTTTTTGCGCGCGATAAGAAAATGTAAACATGAAAACTCACACGTTACGCGCCGATCAAGAGTAAAGTTATGTCCGAGTCGAAAATCAAAAACATGGAAGAATTCGCAGCGATCAGCGGGATATCCCGCCCGACCGTATCGAAATACTTCCACGACCCGGCCAGCGTGCGCCCTTCGACACGCGCGCGGATCGAGGCTGCGCTCGAGAAGTACGATTACCGCCCAAACATCTACGCGATGAACCAGAACCGCAAGCTGACGAAGAATATCGGCATTGTGGTACCATACCTCGCCGACCCGTTCTTCGCCGAGATCGTGCGCGTGATCGAACGGCGTTGTATCGAAGCGGGCTTCACTCCCTCTCTCTTCAGCTCGCACGGTGAGCAGGCGTTCGAGAATGACATTCTCGACAGCCTTCGGTCGATCAAACCAGCGGGTGTCCTGCTTGCCCCGCTGGGTCGGCAGTCCGACAAATCGGCGATCGAGACCTTCTGCAAGAATGTTCCGACGGTGCTGTTTGACAGCAATATCGAAGGCATGGGCGAAGCGTTCATTGGCTCCGACAATTACAGTTTTGTGTCGCAAACTGTCGAATATCTGAGCCGGACCGGCGAAAATCCGTGTTTCTTCGAAATGAAGACGCCCGCCAACCCGAATGCAAACAAACGACGCCTTGCCTACCTGTCGATGGCCGAACGCCTTGGGCTTGAGCCGCATGTGATCCAGATCGATGGCACCGGGTGGGCGTTCGAAGAGATCGGCCGCCAGGGTGCGCTCAAGCTGCTTTCGGGAAACGCTCTGCCGACCGACACCGTTCTGTGCAGCAACGACCGCCTCGCGATCGGTTTCTTGTCTGCCTGCTACGAGATGGGCGTCAAGGTCGGTCGTACGCAGGACTGCCAGCTGCGCGTCGCCTCGCATGACGATCATCCGTTCTCCAAGTTCACCTGCCCGTCGCTCACCACGGCAGCGCATGACTACTTTGCCGTATCCGATCAGGCGGTTGAGACGCTGTTCCAGGTGATCGAAAGCGGCGGCCACCTGAGAAACCGAACCGAGACTGTCTTCCCGGCACGACTGATTATGCGGGACTCGGCTTAGGTTTCTTTACGCGAGTAAATTTTATGTTGACGCGAGTAAACCAAGTGGTGTTAGTTTCCCGTAGGTAATCCATTAATCAGGGAGGATTCGGATGCACCTCAGGAGCGCACTTTTGGGAGCGACGGCTTTGTCGCTTGCTACGGTCGCTGCCGCACAGGCAGAAACCATCACCATTGCGACCGTGAACAATGGCGACATGATCCGTATGCAGGGTTATACCGACACGTTCACCGAGCAGACCGGCATCGAAGTGGAGTGGGTGACGCTGGAAGAAAACGTTCTTCGTCAGCGTGTTACAACGGACATCACCACCAAGGGTGGTCAGTTCGACATCATGACAATCGGTATGTACGAAACCCCGATCTGGGGTGCCAACGGCTGGCTTGTGCCGCTGAATGATCTGTCGGCGGAATATGACGTCGATGACATTCTGCCCGCGATGCGCAACGGCCTGAGCCACGAAGGCACGCTTTATGCAGCGCCCTTCTATGGCGAAAGCTCGATGGTCATGTACCGCACCGACCTGATGGAAGCGGCTGGCCTTGAGATGCCGGAAGCTCCGACATGGGAATTCATCCGTGAAGCAGCGGCTGCGATGGACAACCCGGCAGAAGACATCAACGGCATCTGCCTGCGCGGCAAGGCAGGCTGGGGCGAAGGCGGTGCATTCATCACCGTTACCGGCAACTCCTTCGGCGCACGCTGGTTCGACGAAAACTGGACACCCCAGTTCGACCAGCCACAGTGGAAAGAGGCGCTGGAGTTCTACGTCAATCTTATGAACGACTACGGCCCGGAAGGCTACGCCACCAACGGCTTCAACGAAAACCTGTCGCTCTTCCAGCAAGGCAAATGCGGCATGTGGATCGACGCAACAGTTGCGGCGTCCTTCGTGACCAACCCGAACGACTCGACCGTCGCCGATAGCGTCGGCTTCGCGCTTGCCCCGAACAAGGACGGCGTCGAGAAGCGCGCGAACTGGCTCTGGGCCTGGGCACTTGCGATCCCCGCGGGCACGCAGAAAGAAGCGTCAGCCAAGCAGTTCATCGAATGGGCCACCTCGAAAGAGTATATCGAGCTGGTTGCCGCCAACGAAGGTTGGGCGAACGTCCCACCGGGTGCACGCACATCTCTTTATGAGACAGCCGAGTATCAGGAAGTGCCGTTTGCAGCGATGACGCTCGACTCCATCAATGCGGCCGACCCGACCGATCCGACCGTGGATCCGGTGCCTTACGTCGGCATTCAGTTCGTCGCGATCCCGGAATTTGCGGGTATGGCGACCGAAGTGAGCCAGGAGTTCTCGGCGGCGTATGCCGGTCAGCAGTCCATCGACGAAGCGCTTGCCAAAGCGCAGGACATCGCGACCGAAGTGATGGAAGCGGCAGGGTACTAATCCGCGCTTTTCGGGTGGGCAGTCTCTGCCCACCCCAGTCAACTATTCAAAACCGCCGTTTTCTCGCAGGCTGCAGAGAGCCTGAACAGAGAGGTCTTGCGTCATGGCTACACAACATTCCCGATCCGCAGCGCGACTGATGATGGCTCCCGCCGTGGTCCTGCTTCTGGGCTGGATGCTGGTGCCGCTGACGATGACCCTCTACTTTTCCTTCAAGAATTACCTACCCCTGCGCGGTGGCGATCTGGGTTGGGCGGGGTTTGACAACTACGTCCGGTTCGTCTCGTCAAGCGCCTTCTGGCCCGCTGTACAGACGACGCTCGTGATCGTCGGCGGGGTTCTTTTGATCACCGTCGTTTTGGGCATCCTTCTGGCGATGCTTCTCGACCAGCCGATGTGGGGTCAGGGCGTTGTGCGCATCCTTGTGATTGCGCCGTTCTTCGTCATGCCGACCGTGTCCGCGCTGGTTTGGAAGAACATGTTCATGGACCCGGTGAATGGGCTGTTCGCCCATCTGTGGCGCTTCTTTGGGGCCGAACCTGTGTCCTGGCTGTCCGATGCGTCACTCAGTTCGATCATTATGATCGTATCCTGGCAATGGTTGCCCTTTGCGACACTGATCCTTCTCACCGCGATCCAGTCGCTGGACAGCGAACAGCTTGAGGCAGCCGAAATGGATGGCGCCCCCGCGCTTGCCCGGTTTACCAACATCATTCTTCCGCACCTGGGTCGCGCGATCACGATCGTGATCCTGATCCAGACGATCTTCCTCTTGTCGATCTTCGCCGAGATCTTCGTCACCACAGGCGGTGCCTTCGGAACACGGACACTGACCTACCTGATCTTCCAGCGCGTGCTCGAAAGCCAGAACGTCGGCCTTGGATCGGCGGGCGGTGTCTACGCCATCATTCTCGCCAATATCGTTGCGATCTTCCTGATGCGCATCGTCGGCAAGAACCTGGACGCGTGAGGAGGATCTGACCATGGCACGCGCAGTCACGACACAACGCAAAGCGATCAACACCACCCTCGCCTGGGCGATCGGTCTGCTGATCTTCTTCCCGATCCTCTGGACGATCCTGACCTCCTTCAAGACCGAGGCGCAGGCGATCGCGAACCCACCGATCTTTATTGGCTTCGACTGGACGCTGGAGAACTATTCCATTGTGCAGGAGCGCTCCAACTACATGCGCTTCTTGTGGAATTCGGTCATCATCGCGGGTGGCTCCACCATCCTGGGCATCATCATTGCCGTCCCAGCGGCGTGGTCGATGGCGTTCGTCCCATCGAAGCGCACCAAAGACATCCTGCTCTGGATGCTGTCGACGAAGATGCTGCCCGCCGTGGGCGTGCTCTACCCGATCTACCTGCTGTTCATTCAGCTTGGACTGCTCGACAGTCGCATCGGGTTGGTGATTGTCATGATGCTCATCAACCTGCCGATCATCGTCTGGATGCTGTACACCTATTTCCGTGAAATCCCCGGCGAGATCCTCGAGGCGGCGCGGATGGATGGCGCGTCTTTGCGGGAAGAGTTGCTGTATGTGCTCACGCCGATGGCGATCCCGGGCATTGCGTCGACAATCCTGCTGAACTTCATCCTCGCCTGGAACGAAGCGTTCTGGACGCTTAACCTGACAGCCGTGGATGCCGCACCCCTGACCGCCTTCATCGCCAGCTATTCCAGCCCCGAAGGCCTCTTCTTCGCGAAACTCAGCGCGGCCTCGACCATGGCCATCGCGCCGATCCTCATCCTTGGCTGGTTCAGCCAGAAACAACTCGTCCGCGGCCTGACGTTCGGCGCGGTGAAATAGGACCTGACAGGAGGGAACCTGACGTATGGGACGCATTCAACTCAAACAGGTCACCAAGTCCTTCGGCGACGTGCAGGTCATCCCGCCACTGGACCTGACCATCGAGGATGGCGAGTTCACCGTCTTCGTCGGCCCGTCGGGCTGCGGCAAGTCCACGCTTCTGCGTCTGATCGCCGGGCTTGAGGATATCAGCAGTGGGTCGATCGACATCGATGGCGCTGACGCGACAAACGTGCCGCCCGCCAAGCGCGGCCTCGCCATGGTGTTCCAATCCTACGCGCTTTACCCGCATATGACGGTGCGCAAGAACATCGCCTTTCCGCTCCGCATGGCCAAGCTTGACCAGGCCGAGATCGACAAGCGGGTGAACGGCGCAGCCTCTGTTCTGAACCTGACAGATTATCTTGACCGTCGCCCCGGACAGTTGTCGGGCGGCCAGCGCCAACGTGTCGCCATCGGGCGCGCGATCGTCCGCGAACCGGCCGCGTTCCTGTTCGACGAACCGCTCTCCAATCTCGACGCCGCCTTGCGTGTCGGCATGCGGCTTGAGATCAGCGAACTGCACAAGCGCCTTGCGACGACCATGATATACGTGACCCACGATCAGGTCGAAGCAATGACCATGGCCGACAAGATCGTCGTGCTGCATGCAGGCGTGATCGAACAGGTGGGCAGTCCGCTGGAACTCTACCAGCGTCCGCGAAACACATTTGTCGCGGGCTTTATCGGCTCACCGAAAATGAACCTGATCACAGGCAGCGAGGCCACGAAGCACGACGCCACCACGATTGGCATTCGGCCCGAGCATATCGACATCTCGGAAACCGACGGCACATGGAAAGGCACGATCGGGGTGTCCGAACATCTTGGGTCCGACACGTTTTTCCACGTGTTGTGTGACGCGTCATCCGAACCGCTGACCGTGCGCGCCAGCGGCGAGCGTGACCTGAAATACGGCACAGAGGTCTACCTCACACCGCGCCTCGAAAACCTGCATCGCTTCGACCAGCAGGGCTTGCGGATCGAATGAAACGGCTCGACGGAAAGACCGCGCTGATCACGGGTGCCGCCCGCGGCATCGGGCGCGCCTTTGCCGAGGCTTACATTCAAGAGGGTGCGCGCGTTGCCATTGCCGACATCGACGACAGTCGCGCGGCAACAACGGCGGCGGAACTGGGCGAGAACGCCCTTGCAGTCCATCTCGACGTCACCGATCAGGCCAGCATCGAGGCGGGCGTCGCGCAGACCATCGCGCATTTCGGGCAGATCGACATTCTGATCAACAACGCCGCGATCTTCACCGCGGCTCCGATCGTTGACATCACACGCGAGGACTATCAGCGCGTCTTCGACATCAACGTGTCCGGCACCCTGTTCACATTGCAGGCGGTGGCGCGGCACATGATCGACAAGGGTATCAAGGGCAGGATCATCAACATGGCCAGCCAGGCCGGTCGCCGCGGGGAGCCTTTGGTGGCGGTCTATTGTGCCACCAAAGCGGCGATCATCTCGCTGACACAATCGGCAGGTCTGAACCTGATCGAGCATGGCATCAACGTCAACGCGATCTCGCCCGGCGTGGTCGATGGCGAGCATTGGGATGGCGTCGATACCTTCTTTGCGAAATACGAGAACAAGTCCCCGGGCCAGAAAAAGGCCGAAGTGGGTGCGGCTGTGCCTTTCGGGAGGATGGGAACCGCCGAGGATTTGACCGGCATGGCCGTCTTTCTGGCGTCTGACGACGCCGAGTACATCGTCGCGCAGACCTACAATGTGGACGGTGGAAACTGGATGAATTGATGAACACGATGTCCGAGATCACAACGCCAACCAAACTGTCCAACGCGACACTTGATGCTTTGCCCGACGATGTTGCGCGACCGACCTACGACCGATCCAAACTGACGCCGGGCATCGTGCATATCGGCCTCGGCAATTTCCACCGCGCACATCAGGCGTGGTATCTCCACCGCCTCATGCAGCAGGGCAAAGCGCACGACTGGGCCATCATTGGCGCTGGTGTCCGTGCCGGTGATGCGGCAATGCGCGAAAAACTCCTCGCTCAGAATTGTTTGACGACACTGATCGAACTCGACCCGTCCGGCACCTCGGCCGAGGTCATTGGATCGATGATCGACTTCGTGGCTGTAGAAGAGGGCAATGGACCACTGATCGCTGCCATGTGCGACCCAGCGATCCGCATCGTGTCTATGACCGTGACTGAGGGTGGCTACTACCTTGATGCGAAGGGTGGGTTGGATCTGGATCACCCGGACATACGCCACGACATCGACCGTCCGGACACCCCGCGTACCGCGTTTGGGGCAATGGTGGCAGCGTATAGGAACCGACGTGACTTGGGGCACCCGGCGTTCACCGGGCAATGCTGCGACAACCTTCAGGGCAATGGTGCGGTCTTGCGCCAGACCGTTCTGGGCCTTGCACGGGCGATTGATCCGGAGCTTGCCGACTGGATCGAGAGAAACGCGACCTTCCCCGACTCCATGGTCGATTGCATCGTGCCTGCAACCGGCGAAGCCGAACTTAGAACCGCACGCGCCATCGGCATCGCCGACGTCGTGCCGGTCACACATGAAAACTTTCGTCAATGGGTGATCGAAGACAACTTCTGCAACGGGCGTCCGCCCTGGGAAGCTGTCGGCGCCACTCTCACACAGGACGTTCATGCCTACGAGGCGATGAAAATCCGAATCCTGAATGCAGGTCACCAAATCCTCGCCAATGCAGGTGAACTGCTCAACGTTCCGACCATCGCCGCCTGCATGGAGCATCGCGATATCGCCGCGTTTTTCCGCAAGGTGCAATCAGAAGAGGTCGTGCCTTACGTCGACCCGGTGCCGGGCATGGCCCCCGACGCCTATCTCGCACTGATCATCCTGCGGTTTTCGAACCCCAAGATTCGTGACACCACCCGCCGTGTCGCATTCGACGGCTCCTCGCGGCATACCGGGTTCTTGCTTCCCATTCTCAGGGATGCGTTGAAAGCGGGCGGGAGCGTCGATGGACTTGCACTGACCGAAGCGTTGTGGGCGCGCATGTGCGCCGGGACCCGCGAAGACGGAACCCGGATCGAGCCGAACGACCCGCTCTGGCCGTCCCTTCAGGAGGCTGCGAACGCCGCCAAATCGCGGCCGATGGCGTGGCTGGAGCAGACGAAGCTCTACGGAGATCTGGCGTCCCAGCCCGACTTCGCGTCGCGGTTCGAGGCATGGCTCAAGAAGATCTGGTCAGACGGGACCGAAGCGGCCCTGCGGGCGTATCTGTCGCAATCCAATTAACCGAAGACGTCCGAAGAATCCGTTCAAACCGAACCGAGGTAAGCAAAGTCTTCGCCAAGGTGGATCACGTTTGCAGGCTGATCCAGCACGAACCGTCCGACATGCCTCGGGGTTCGCAAAACGGATGCCGGACCGGATGTCGCCATGGCGAGCGCTTCCGCCTTGTCGATACCGACCTCGTTGCAGAGCACGCGTAGCGCCTTGGGGAAATCAAGGTCGGCCCCCGCCAATGTGCCATCTTCCAGCGTCAGCCGTCCGTCGCGACGCGCAACCGTACGCCCGTTCAATGTGAACCGCTGGATATCCGATCCAACCGTCGGCATAGCGTCAGTCACCAAAAACACCGATCCGGGCCGCTGCGCCGCAAGCGCGATCCGCATGGTTGCCGGATGCACATGAATGCCGTCCGCGATCAGGCCGGACATGACACCGTCTGTGGCCAGCGCCGCCCCGACGAGACCGGGTTCCCGGCTACCTAATTGGCTCATTGCGTTGAACAGGTGCGTGACACAGCGCGCGCCTGCCGCAAAGGCCGCTTGCGCGTCGGCGAAACTGCAATCTGTATGGCCGAGCGAGACAATCACCCCGCCCTCGGCAAGACGGGTTATCTGATCGGTGCGCACGTTTTCCGGGGCGACGGTCACCATCACATTGGGGAGCGCTTTCGCCGCATTCAGGAAGAAGGCTTCGTCCTCCTCGTCCATCGGGCGGATCAGGTTCGGATCGTGCGCCCCTTTCTTAACGACCGCCAGATGCGGGCCCTCGAAGTGAATGCCGATGACGCCCGGTACGCCTTGGCGGAAGGCCTCACCGACCGCGTCCACCGCTGCGCGCATGCAATCTTTCGTGTCGGTGATCAGGGTTGGCAACACAGCACCCGTTCCGGTCCCGCGATGGGCCTTCGCAATGGTTCTCAAACCGTCGACCGTTGGCGCTTCGTTGAACAGAACACCACCTCCCCCGTTGACCTGCAAATCGACAAACCCGGGCAAGAGCGTGCCGCCACCAAATTGCTGAAGGTGATATCCATCCGGGATGTCGCCCTCTGCCATAACACCTTTCAAAAGGCCGGCATCCAACAGCAGCGCACAGTTTGACCTTAGGGTTTGACCGTCAAAAACATCCGCTCCAACAAGTGCGCGTTTGTCCTGATTACCGTTCATATCCAAGCCGTTCATGATCAGCCGCCCTCGCTGTCCCGAAGCTTTCGCGCCAAACTCAGGGCACCATCCAGCGCCGTGCCCAGCGCAGAGACGATACGCGCCTTGTATCGCTTTTCCAGGTAGGGCGCATATCGCGGGCCAACGCCGCCAGCGAGGCAGAGCACACAAGTCTCATCAAATTGCACAGCGTCTAGGCAGGCTTCCAAATAGGCGACCCCCTCTTCGATCAAGGCCTTGGCCTGCTCATCGCCAGCCCCGGCGCAGTCGAAAACCACGGGTGCGAAGGCTGCAAACTCTTTTGGCTGCGCCGAGGCGGCGAATTTGACGACAGCGATCGGGTCCCCCTCGAAATGGCCCATGACGGTGGCCGTGAAGCCCGTGTTCGGCAGAAGGCCATCCTCAGTTTGCATCGCAATCTGCAACGCACGGCGTCCAAGCCATCCGCCTGACGCTTGATCCGCCAATACAGGGCCCCACCCGCCAAGATACCGGACCTGCCCCCGCCTTTGCGCAGCGATGATGGTCCCGGTGCCCAGCGCCAACAGCACACCATCACGATCCCCCAAGGCACCGGCCACCATGGTGGCGCGGTCATCCGAAACCGCCATGTTCCGAAAGGGCATCGCATCAGCCACGGCCCGTTCATCCGCCTGATCCATCACCCCGGCCAAGCCAAGATGCGCAATGCACGCTTCGAGTCCCTCGGCGTCAAGTCCGGCGGCTGCAGCAACCTCCTCGATCGCGTGCAGAGCATTTGCGATTGCACCGTCCGGATCAGTCGTGAAATTCGCAGGCCCGCCAGTCGCCTGCGCCACAATGCGCCCGTCAGGCGCAGCTAGGGCGACGCGACACCCACTGCCGCCGCCGTCCACTCCGATAAGATACCGCTTTGACCTCATGGTCGCAAAATGACGGGTCGGGCGAGGCAGCACAATGCGGAACGGGGGCAATCTCCAAGCAACGCCAAAGCGCCGATATCACTCTGCGGCATGCTTGAGCGACGCCATCAGGTGATGGAATTTCTCGCCCTGCACGGCCACATGGGACCGAATGGCGGACGCCGCCTTCTCCCCATCACCTTCCTCAAGCGCCGCCACGATTGCTTCGTGTTCGCCCATGGATTGCTTCAACCGGCCTCGCAGACGCAATTGCATGCGGCGGAAGGGTTGCAGGCGTTTGTGAAGACGCGAGCATTCCTGTTCCAAGAACGAATTCCCGGACTGCCGATACAGGATCGCGTGGAATTTTTCGTTCTCGTGGTAGTAGCCGTCCGCGTCCTGTGCGGACACCGCCGCGTTGCAGCGTTCATTTGTGGCGTGCAATTCGGCCAGTGCCGCGTCGCTGATACGAGTGGCGGCCAGACGGGCGCAAACCGCTTCAAGCTCGGCCATCACCTCGAACATCTCGATCAGTTCTACCGGTCCCGGCTGGCGGACAAACACCCCGCGACGCGGGATCTGTTCTGCCAGGCCCGACAGCGCAAGCCGTTGAATCGCTTCACGAACAGGTGTGCGTGACACCGCGAACTTCTCGGCCAACTGCACCTCGTCCAGACGCTCTCCGTCGGCGAAGGTGCCGTCGAAGATCATCCGCTCCAGTTCCTGTGCAATGGTGTCTGCGCGTGTCATGACAAAGCCCGTAGCACGCTCCCTTTTCGCATTCAATCTTTTCATTCTTGTATACAAGAAACTTGATAAAGCACACACGCTATGCAATCCAAGAGCCCTGCCCGACGTCGAATCGGGCTTTGCACTTGGGAGGACACCAATGAAAAAGACCTTGATTTCAACGGCTGTTGGGTTGGCACTTTTGGCAGGAAGCGCATCTGCAGCGGACCTGCGTTTATCGCACCAGTGGTCGACGCAAGATATCCGCCACCAGGTCGCGCAGATGGTCGCCGACGGTGTGGCAGAGGCCGATGTCGGTCTCGAGATCACCATTTACCCATCCCGGTCGCTCTTTGCCCCGCGCGAGCAGTACAATCCGCTCAGCCGTGGTCAGTTGGACATGACCGTTCTGCCGCTCAGCTACGCGGGTGGTCAGCAACCGGCCTACAACCTGACCCTGATGCCCGGTCTGGTGAAGAACCACGATCATGCGGCGCGACTGAACAATTCGCCGTTCATGGAGCGGCTGGAAGAGATCATGGCCGAGGATGACGTCATGGTCCTCGTGCACGGCTACCTCGCCGGTGGTTTTGCGGGTGTCGACGAGTGCATCACCGCGCCCGAAGACATCGAGGGCAAGCAGACACGCGCTGCCGGTCGCGCATTCGAACAGATGCTCGCAGGTGCTGGCGCGTCGATCACCTCGATGGCCTCGTCCGAGATCTACAACGCGATGCAGACGGGCGTTCTTGACGCGGCGAACACGTCGTCGTCGTCTTTCGTCTCGTACCGCATCTACGAACAGGTCAGCTGCTACACGCCTGCTGGTGACACCGCGCTGTGGTTCATGTACCAGCCGCTCCTGATGAACAAATCCACCTTTGATGGCCTGACCGCAGAGCAGCAAGAGGCCCTGATGGCCGCCGCTGCCGAAGCCGAAGCCTTCTACCTCGAAGAAGCCAAGAAAGAGGACGCGGCTTCGGTTGATGTCTTCCGTGAAGCGGGCGTCGAGATTGCCGAAATGAGCCCTGAAAACTTCGAAGCCTGGCGCGCGCTTGCGCAAGAGACGTCCTACGCGGCGTTCGTGGCGGACTATCCGGAAGGGCAGGAACTGCTCGATCTGGCACTCTCCGTCGAATGATCTGCGCGGTCGGGCGGTAAAATTGCCGCCCGATCCCGGCATCGACGACACTCATTCACGCGACGGGAGGTCTCATGGCAGTCCAATCCAATGCGCATGCCGCGCGCACCGGCGACAACTGGTTTCTGAAAACGGTCGCGTTTTTGTCGCTTCTGTCCGGCTGGACCGCCGCAGCGCTGATCGTGGCATCTGTTTTCATCACCTGTCAGATGATCTTCGTGCGCTTCGTTCTGAACCAGTCAACGATCTGGCAGACCGAGGCCGTGGTCTACATGATGATCGCCGCGACCATGCTCGGGCTGCCCTATGTTCAAAGGCTGCGAGGGCACGTGAACGTGGATCTCATTCCGCTGGCCCTACCGCTCAAGGCGCGGAAGCTGCTATTCTACGTCACCATGAGCCTGTCGATCCTCGTGATGGGAATCATGGGTTTTTACGCGTTCGAATACTGGCACATTGCGTGGGAACGAAACTGGCGCAGTGACACCGTCTGGGGTGTCCGCCTGTGGATCCCGTACCTTGCCCTGCCCATCGGCTTCGCTCTGTTCATCCTGCAGCTGATTGCCGACACGGTGGCCGTGGCGATCGGTGTCGATAAACCCTTCGGCATCGGGGAGGTGAGCTGATGGATCCGCTTCTGCTCGGCGCGTTTGTCGCCATCGCAACCATCCTTGTTCTGTTCTCCGGCGTGTCGGTTGCCGTTGGACTTGTGATCGTATCGGGCGGGTTCCTTGTCATCTTCGACGGGTTCCGGTCGCTAGAACTCATGCCCGAGGTGATGTTCGGCAAGCTCAACAATTTCGCGCTTCTGTCGATCCCCATGTTCATTATCATGGGGGCCGCCATCGCCTCGACCCGTGCGGGCGCGGACCTTTACGAAGCGCTGGAGCGCTGGTTGACGCGCGTTCCAGGTGGCTTGGTTGTCTCCAATCTCGGGGCCTGTGCCCTGTTCTCCGCGATGTCCGGGTCCAGCCCGGCCACTTGCGCCGCCATTGGCAAGATGGGCATCCCCGAGATGCGCAAGCGCGGTTATCCCGATGCGGTCGCTGCCGGATCTATCGCAGCGGGCGGCACGCTTGGCATCCTCATCCCACCGTCCGTGACGATGATCGTTTACGGTATCGCGACCGAGACCTCGATCGGCCGTCTGTTTCTTGCAGGCGTTCTGCCCGGTCTCATGCTGGTCGGCCTCTTCATGGCATGGTCGCTCTATTCCACTTGGAAATCCGGCAATACGGCGGTCCTTCGGAATGTGACTTACACCTGGAAAGAGAAATTCGAGATCCTGCCCCGCGTCGCGCCCTTCATCCTGATCATCATCGGCGTGCTCTACGCAATGTATGGCGGCGTCGCGACCCCGTCCGAAACCGCAGCTGTGGGCGCTCTTCTGTGCGTCGTGATTGCGATGATCATCTACAAGCTGTGGAACGTGAAAGACCTCTGGGTTGTCCTGCGCGACAGCACCAAGGAATCGGTGATGATCCTCTTTATCATCGGCGCGGCGGGTGTGTTCAGTTTCATGCTGTCGAGCCTCTTTATAACCCAGTCCATCGCTGCCTGGATCGGCACGCTGGACGTGAACCCCTGGGTTCTGATGTTCGCCGTGAACATCTTCCTCCTTATCGCAGGCTTCTTCCTTCCGCCGGTCGCGGTGATCCTGATGGCTGCGCCGATCCTGCTTCCAATCATCACGAGCGCCGGGTTCGACCCAATCTGGTTCGCCGTCATCCTGACGATCAACATGGAAATCGGACTGATCTCACCACCCGTCGGCTTGAACCTCTATGTCATCAACGGCATCGCGCCGGACATCAAATTGAAAACCATCCTTCAGGGCTCCTTGCCGTATGTGGCGTGCATGGTCGTCGCGATCATCCTGCTCTGTTTTTTCCCCGGCATCGCTACTTGGCTGCCCAACGCTGTAATGGGACCGGCTCTGTGACCTTGCTTGCGGACCTTCTCGCCAATGTGTTCGAGCGGCGCTACCGCTCAGGCCGCAACGGAGACTTGGCGAAGCGTCCGTTCACCGATCTGACGATGGAATTGATGGGCACCAGCGGCGAGGTGTCGGGCATGAATGTCGCCCGCGCGATCCTTGATCGCTACAGCGTCAGCGATGAGACAGAGAAACTGGCCTTTTTTCACCACTTGGCCGAGGACATGACGATCTCGCCCAGCTCGGTCCGACAAGCGCTTGACGCCTACGAGCAAGGACAGACCAAGGCCAGCTATCGCGCGTTCATGACCGCATCGGAACCACCCCGTCAGGAACTGATCCGGCGCCTCAACCAGGTTCCCGGGGCCACCAAAGCGCTGGTCGCGATGCGGTCAGACCTTTTGCGGCTGGGCAAGGGCGTAGCCGCGCTCGAAGCACTTGATCTGGATTTCCGACATCTTTTCGCCAGCTGGTTCAATCGGGGCTTTCTTGTGCTGATGCCGATCAACTGGGAAAGCCCGGCGCATGTCCTCGAAAAAATCATCGCATACGAGGCCGTTCACGCCATCGACAGCTGGGACGACCTCCGCGGGCGGCTGCAACCGTCGGATCGCCGCTGCTTTGCGTTCTTCCACCCGGCGATGCCAGACGAGCCGCTGATCTTCGTCGAAGTGGCGCTGACCAACGGCATCCCGGGCTCGGTGCAGGCGCTGCTCTCTGCGAAACGCGAAGTGCTGGCGGCAGAGGACGGAGATACCGCAGTGTTCTACTCGATCTCGAACTGTCAGGCCGGTCTCGCCAGCATTTCGTTCGGCAATTCGCTCATCAAACAGGTGGCCGCCGATTTGTCCGCCGAATTGCCCAACCTGAAAACCTTTGTCACGCTGTCGCCGATCCCGGGCTTCCGCCGCTGGATGGAGGCCGAAGGGCATGATGCGCTGATGGCAGACGGCGACCGCCTGAGGGCGCTGGCAGCGCATTACCTGACCGAAGCACGCCGCCCCGACGGACACCCACTTGATCCTGTCGCACGGTTCCATCTGGGCAACGGGGCCGAGGTCCACCGGGTGCACGCAGGTGCGGACCTGTCCGAAAAGGGCATGCAACAGTCTGCCGGGGTTATGGTGAACTACCTTTACGATCTCGCGCGCGTGTCGCAGAACCATGAACGTTTCGCGGCGTCGCACGAGATCGCTGCATCGTCCGAAATCCGATCGCTCAAATCCTCCGTGGAAAAAGCCAACGCCTAGGAGTACCGGCATGTCCAATCCCCTCTACGACACGCTCTTTGGAATTCATGCAGGCAGCACCAAACCGTTCCTGTTGCTCAAGGACGGGACCCACTGGACCTACGACGCATATCTGCAGAAAACCGCACAGATCGCCCATGTTCTGAATGACCACGGCCTGCGCCCCGGCGACCGTCTTGCCGCCCAGGTGCAGAAATCCCCCGAAGCACTGGCGCTCTATGCGGCCTGTGTGCAGGCCGGGATCGTGTTTCTGCCGCTCAACACGGCGTATACGGCGGATGAGCTGACCTATTTCATCGAAAACAGCGGAGCCTCCATGGTGGTCTGCGACGCCGCCAAGGAAGCGCAGCTTTCGCCGATTGCCAAGCGGCTTGGCGCGACGCTGAACACGCTCAATGCCGACGGCACCGGTACACTGACCGATGCCGCCAGAGATAAACCAACCAAATTCGACACCGTTGCACGCAACAAGGACGACCTCGCGGCGTTCCTCTATACGTCGGGCACGACGGGTCGCTCCAAAGGCGCGATGCTCACGCAGGACAACCTGTTGTCGAACGCGCTTGTACTCGTCGATTACTGGCGCTTCACCGAAGATGACGTGCTTCTCCATGCGCTGCCGATCTTCCACACGCACGGGCTTTTCGTGGCGACAAACGTCATCCTGGCGGTCGGCGGGTCGATGATCTTCCTACCAGCATTCGACATCGACATCATGATCGACCGCATGGGCGAGGCGACCACGATGATGGGCGTACCGACCTTCTACACTCGCCTGCTGGGCGATGACCGGTTCGACCGCGATCTGGTGGCCCATATGCGCCTCTTTGTGTCCGGTAGCGCACCGCTTCTGGCCGAGACCCACATCCAGTTCGAAAAGCGCACCGGCCATCGCATCCTCGAACGGTACGGCATGACGGAAACCAACATGTCCACGTCCAACCCCTATGACGGCGACCGCCGTGCGGGCACCGTGGGTTTCCCCCTGCCCGGCGTGGAACTCAAGATCACCGATCCGGAAACCGGCAAGACCATCCCGGACGGTGAGGTCGGCCAGATCGAGGTGCGCGGACCGAACGTGTTCAAGGGCTACTGGCAGATGCCGGAAAAAACCGCCGCCGAACTGCGCAGGGACGGCTTCTTCATCACCGGCGATCTGGGCAAGGTCGATGAGGACGGCTACGTCCATATCGTAGGGCGGAACAAGGACCTGATCATCTCAGGCGGCTACAACATCTACCCCAAGGAAATCGAACTGGTACTCGACGAACAGCCCGGTATCCTCGAAAGCGCTGTGATCGGCGTGCCGCATGCCGATTTTGGCGAGACGGTCCTGGCGATCCTTGTCCCCGAGCCGGGTGCCACGCCCAACCTCGAAGCCATCGCCGAGGCCGCAAGTGCGACGCTGGCCAGGTTCAAGCAGCCCCGGAAGATGATCGTGATCGACGAACTTCCGCGCAATACAATGGGCAAAGTCCAGAAAAACATCCTGCGCGATCAATACTCAGATACGTTTGCGCCCGCCGAGGGTTGATGTCTCACCTGAACAGTGATGCGCCTGTCCGTTGCTGGAGTCATCGTGGGAATCCCTTTACGCTCCGACGACACGATGAGCGCAAAACAGACATACAGGTCGAACTCGACTAGTATCCCGGATCGCGGACGTCGCGGACCCCACACCGCTGCTTTGCGCTTTGTGGCCGCATCTTTCCACTCCACGTCAAAGCTGTTCGCAGCGCTACTGTTGATGCTCGTCATCCTGCCGACACCCCCGAGTGCAGCGCCGTACAGCGAGCATCAGACAAAGCGCCCGGAGCTTTTCGATCCCGAGACCGGATACCGCATCGCGCGGCAGCGCGCAGCGACACCGGATGACATTCCACCTCCGGCGCAACTGATCGGACCGGAAGACGCGCGTGCCCTTCTCGATCAGGGCGCTTTGGCCATCGACGTCTTCGGCGCCGCGCAATCCCGCTTTGATGAGCTTGATGGAACGTGGCTTGTCTCGGAGCCAAGGCTGAGCCTTCCCGGCGCGGTCTGGTTGCCAGAGACCGGTCGGGGGACACTCACGCCGGTGATGCAGGCTTATCTTTTCGACAATCTGGCGGCATTGACCAACGGAAACCTTGCGCAGCCTATTGTGATCTTTTGCATCGCCGATTGCTGGATGAGCTGGAACGCGGCGCAGCGTATTGCGGCTGCGGGGTATTCACAGGTCTACTGGTTTCGGCTCGGCACAGATGGCTGGCAGGACATCGGTGCCCCGCTCTTTCCAGTCGCGCCCATCCCCGTCCAAACAGACTAGTTACCGCGCGGCAATTCCTGCAGTTCAATACCGGGGAAAAGGTGCGACACGGACCTGTGGAATTCCTGCGGCTGCGCGCCCATTCCTGCGAACTCCGCAGGCAGCGTTGTGTCCATCACCTCGATCATGTCCAAGCCCTCCCGCGCCGCATTGCGCAGCGTGTGCTCCAGCCAGGACAAATACGCACGTGTTTGCGGGATCGCCGCGCGCGTCTTGTCGACCGGGCCGTGCCCAGGAACAAGCTGCGCCGCATTAATCGCCTCAAGCTCATTCAGCGACGCCTGCCAAATCTCAAGATCCGCGCTCGGCGTCGTGGGCGCGCGATCGTAGAAGACAAGGTCTCCGGCGATCAGTGTCCCGGTTTGCCGATCCAGCACAGCAAGGTCCGCGACCGTGTGACCGCCCAAGGGCAGTGCTGTGAAGGACCGCCCGTCTATGGTGACCTCGCCGCTGCTGATCACCTGTGTGGGTGGCACTACCTCGGTCCCGCGCATCCAGTCGCCCAGAAGCCGGTACATGTTGTCGGCAAACGCATCCCCGTCCGAGACGGCGGCAGACAAGGTCTCACCCAGGGAAAGGATCGGCTTGTCGGCAAACACCTGATTGCCGAAGAAATGGTCCGGGTGGTGATGGGTGTTGATGACGGCCGATACGCCACGCAGATCGAGTCTACGGGCGACACTGGCCAGCGCCTCACCATAACGCAACGACGGTCCGCTATCGATCAGGATCAAACCAGAGTCACCTTCGATCAGGACGATATTCACAATCGCCCCACCATTCTGCATCGAGAAATAGTCGGTGGACCCTTCGATCATCCACATGCCATCTGCGATCTGAATCGGTGTCAGGTCGTAAACGTGACGCGCCTGCGCGTAGGCGCGCGGCGCAATGATCCCTGCCCCTAGGATACCCAACGCGTGACGACGGGTGAACATCAGTGCGTGTCGCCCTCGGCGAGCAAACCCCTGATCCGATTGCCGTTGTTGTCCCGACCTTTGACGTGCAACGGACCCGTCAGCGTCCCCGGCTCGAAATAGAGCGAAAAGGCCGGGTCTTCGTTGACCGGTTCAAACAGCTCCAACCGCGCCAGGAGGTCACCGGAGTCGCTCTCGAAGGCGAGGTTCTGAATAATGAAGACCGGGATATTGCCGGCAAGACCGGTGTCCATCGGGTGATCGACAATCACCCGGGCCCGGCCGCTCGCCGCCCAAAGCCGTCCGTGAATCTCGCCCAGCTTCTCTTCCCAGTCATCGCTGGCATACGCATGCGCAGGGGCCGTGCAACCGCCGCCCGCTGCGTCGATATAGGTGGACCCAACGAACCACTGGCCGTCATTCGTCTCAACACTTGCACGGATCGCCGTGCCCTGATCGATCTTGAACCGCAGACCAAGCTTGGCCTCCGCCTGTTCCGGGTAATAGGTCAGGATGTGCGGGATCGGCCCGTAGTCGGCGCTGATCACAATGCGTTTCACATTGTCGATGCCGGTGGCATCCACGAGAAGCGGTACGTTCAGACTGTCTTCGGCCGACACCGGGCCGCGCACGATCACCCTCTCATCGAACCGGATCACCTCGGGATCGCCCAGCAATTCGACCTGGTGATAATCCCACATGCCCGATTTCATCGGATCGTCCAGCTTGGTCTTCGGATCATCCAGCGCAAACGCGCCCTGCGCCCAAAGCGCACAAGACAGCCCGACAACGGTTTTTCTGAACATGCATGCACCTCCCGATCTTCCCCCAAGACGTACAAGACCAAGTGCAAAAAGTCACTTGCAATAAGGTCGTAGCTTTGCTCCGGCGGCAGGAACCGGAGTTCGCGCTCCTCATAACTCGCACGACGAAAGCTTTCGCTAGAACGCTTCCGCACCGAACTTGTACTTGGCGATTTGGTGGCGCAGAGTTGTTTAGCTCACATGAAGTACGTGCCATGATAGCGCAATCGGAAAACCTTCAGCTGCCTCATAATAGTTGTGCCAATGAGTATTTCGACAGAGAACTCGCTCATCCCTGCCCGCTTTCATCATCCTGCCCCACTCGCTAACAATCAGAACCACTGGCCGAGTATGGTCGGGCGTCGAAAGTCCTTCAAGAAGCGAACGAACAGATCGAGATTACCGCGGTGGTAGCCGCAGGTCTTCGCCTGTCGCTCGCACCGAATTGAGTCACTCAGTTCAAACGTAACACGTTCGACTATCGTCACTTGCGGGCGACAGTCCACTGGTGAGCGCTTGCGTCCCCTGGCGTCGCAAAGATACGATGGACATGGTGCAGAGGTTTCTGGGCCACCGCCCCGAAGAGCGGAAACTGAGAACGGTATCGTCTCAATGAATCCGGCTGGACTTCCTGCCGCATCTGCGGCTGTCTGCTTCCATGTTCGACACGTTTGATCCTTTTGACATCGAAACATCCGGCGCGCGGATCTCCGGTGTGAACGGCGGCGAGGGTCCGCCGCTCTTGCTGTTGCACGGGTATCCGCAAACCCACGTCATGTGGCACAAGGTGGCCCCCGGGCTGTCGCGTCATTTCACCGTCGTGGCCGCTGATCTGCGCGGCTACGGCGCGTCGTCGAAACCGGCCACGGATGCGCGGCATACGCCCTATTCCAAACGCGCGATGGCCCAGGACATGGCAGAGGTCATGACCGCTTTGGGACATGACACCTTTTTCCTCTGCGGCCATGACCGCGGGGGGCGCGTGGCGCATCGTCTGGCCGCCGATCACAGCAACCGGGTGCGCAAGATTGCCGTGCTGGACATCGCGCCCACGCGCGAGATGTATCGCAACACGACAGAGGCGTTTGCACGGGCCTATTGGCACTGGTTCTGGCTCATCCTGCCAAACCCGCTGCCGGAACAGATGATCAATGCCGACCCCGAAGCGTTTCTGACCTACAAATGCGGACATGGCTCCGCCGGGCTCTCACCGTTCACCGAAGACGCCTGGTCCGCCTATCTCAGTGCGATCCGGAGCCCTGCAACGGTGCATGCCATGTGCGAGGATTACCGCGCCGCGGCCTCCATCGACCTCGAGCATGACGATGCTGACGCGCAGAAATTGCCCATGCCTCTGCTTGCGCTGTGGGGCAAACGCGGCACGATCGAAGCCTGTTTCGACTGTCTTGATCTCTGGCGGCAGCGCGCGGAAGATGTGCGCGGCTGGGCTATGGACGGCGGGCACTACCTTGCCGAAGAACGGCCAGACGACGTTCAGAACGCGCTCATCGAATTCTTTCTGGAAGGACCTGCCCCGTGACCCAACGCCGCCACAGCATTGCCGTCATCCCCGGAGACGGCATCGGACCCGAAGTGATCGAAGCAGGACAACGCGTTCTCGAAGCTCTGGCGGACCGGTTCGACTTTGCGCTGGACTGGACAACGTTCGACTGGTCCTGTGAGCGCTATGCCGAAACCGGTACGATGATGCCCGAGGACGGTATCGACCAGGTCCGGGCCCATGACGCAATCTACCTCGGCGCCGTCGGATGGCCGTCGGTACCGGACCACGTCTCACTCTGGGGACTGTTGATCCCCCTGCGCCGGGATCTTGATCTTTACGCCAATGTCAGACCGGTCAAGCTTTTCGAAGGTGTCACCTGCCCGCTGGCCGGGCGCACCCCCGATGACATCGACTTCGTTGTCGTCCGCGAGAACGTGGAGGGCGAGTATTCCAAGATCGGCGGCCGCCTTTACGAAGGCACCGAACACGAGGCCGCCAACCAGGTGGCGATGTTCACGCGACACGGAACCGACCGGATCATGGACATCGCCTTTGAGCTGGCCCAAACCCGCCGCAAGCACGTGACCTCGGCCACCAAGTCCAACGGTATCGTGCACACCATGCCGTTCTGGGACGAACGTTTCGAAGCGGCAAAGACGCGCCATCCCGGCATCGACACGGCGGCCTATCACATCGATATCCTGACCGCGCATTTTGTCCTGAATCCGGATCGCTTTGACGTGGTCGTGGCGTCTAACCTCTTCGGCGACATCCTGTCCGACCTTGGCCCCGCCATCGCGGGGTCTATCGGGATCGCCCCGTCCGCCAACCTGAACCCCGCCCGGACCACGCCGTCCATGTTCGAACCGGTACACGGATCGGCCCTGGACATCGCCGGGCAGGGCATCGCCAACCCCGCCGCCGCCATCTGGTCCGGCGCAATGATGCTCGACCACCTCGGCGAAACCGCCGCCAGCGACGCGGTGATGAGCGCGCTGGCCGAGACTTTCAAACACCCCGAAACCCGCACCCGCGACCTCGGTGGAACGGCATCAACCAGCGAAGCGGTTGATGCTGTCCTGAAAGCCATGGGCTGACACCGCTTCCTTTCGATTGCAGTTGCAGAACCGCTTGGGCGTCAGCGATCAAGCCTTCAAGTCCCGTTCAGTGGCTCGACCCAACTCATACTGGACAGCCTGTCCGCTAAGTTGCACCATGAATTCATGGCGTCGCATCCCGAGGACACTGCCCAGAAGTCCGGTCTTTCTCTGGAAGAGAAAGCGACTATCCGATCGATCTGTCGCGAGGTCGAAGATGATCCGGCGCGGATGATGGACATCCTTTTGCGCGTGCAGGATCGGTTTCGCTGTATCTCTGCGCCCGCGATGGATGTCATTGCCGAAGCGACGGGGTTGTCGCGGATCGCGGTTGAAGGGGTTGCGAGCTTTTACGCGTTTTTCTCGTCCGAACCGAAGGGTCGGGTAACGATCCGGCTCTGCGACGACATCATCGACAGGTTTTCGGGTCTTGCTTCGGTCACTGCGGCCTTCGAGAACGCGCTGTCCATCACCGTGGGCGAGACCACGCCGGACGGAGCATTCTCACTGGAATATACGCCCTGCATCGGTCTTTGCGATCAGGCACCGGCGGCGATGGTCAACGACCTTGTCGTTACCAATCTAACGGCAGAGCGTGTTCATGAAATTGTTGCCGCTCTCAAGGCTGGGGCGCCGCCGGAAGAAGTTCTTGTCGACCGGTATGCGGAGCGCACACCGTACCAACGCGCCAAAGAGATGGTGTCGAACAACATCCGCCACGCGGGTCCCGTGCTATTGGGGCCAGTGCCGGAAGACGCCGGGCTTGAAGCGGCGGTTGAAACCGGTCCGGCGCAGATCATCCGCACGCTGGAGACAAGCGGGCTTCGAGGATGCGGGGGCGCCGGATTTCCAACCGGCCGGAAATGGCGCGCCGCGGCCGCGACGGAGGCGGACCGCCGCTTCGTCATTTGCAATGCCGACGAAGGCGAGCCGGGCACGTTCAAGGATCGCGTGCTACTGACCGAGCGCCCGCATCTTGTCTTTGAGGGAATGACCATCGCGGCCCGCGCCATCGGGGCGAAAGAGGGCATCATCTATTTGCGCGGCGAATACGTCTACTTGCGGGACCTCCTCGAAGAGGTCCTGGCTGACCGACGCAATCGAGGGCTTCTCGGTCCAGCGATCATGGGGGTGGATGGGTTCGATTTCGACATCCGCCTGCAACTTGGAGCGGGGGCTTACATCTGTGGCGAAGAAGGCGCGTTGATCTCGTCCTGCGAGGGCCTGCCGGGAGAGCCGAAAACCCGCCCGCCGTTCCCTGTGACGCGCGGCTATCTTGGCTGCCCCACCGTGGTCAACAATGTCGAAACGCTCTGCCACGCGGCCCGCATCCTTGGAACCGGCGCGCAGTGGTTTGCGGGCATGGGCACCAAGGACAGCCCCGGGACGAAACTCTTCAGCGTGTCCGGCGACTGCCTGAACCCAGGCATCTACGAATTGCCTTACGGGGTGTCGATCCGGGATCTTCTTGAAATGGTGGGCGCCGAGGATGCCGCTGCCGTGCTCGTCGGCGGTCCAAGCGGCACGATGATTGCGCGTGACACGTTTGACCGACGTCTTGCCTTTGACGATCTGGCGACCGGCGGTGCCGTCGTGGTCTTCAACGGCGACCGGAACATCCTAGAGATCGTCGAATACTACATGTCGTTCTTTGTTCACGAAAGCTGCGGTTATTGCACGCCGTGTCGGGTCGGCAACGTGTTTCTGCAAAAGGCGATTGGCAAGTTTCGCAAGGGCCTCGCCAACCCGTCTGACATCGCCTATCTGCGCGACCTGTCTGACACGATCATCGAGACCAGCCGCTGCGGGCTTGGCATGACATCGCCGAACCCGATCCTGTCCACTTTGGAAAACTTCCCCCTTGTCTATTCCGCGGTGGCAAAGCCGTCGGCCGATCGGACCCGGGCCACATTCGACATCCAATCGGCCATCGAAAATGCGCGCCAACTGGCGAAGCGACGGTCGCATATCTACGACAGGGATTTCACCAAATGAGCGATTTCAGCTTCATGATCGATGGCGTTGAGATCCCGGCGTGCGAAGGGCAAACGATCCTGGAAGCCGCCGATGCGGCAGGCATCTACATCCCGCGCCTCTGTGACCATGAAGGTCTGAGGCATCAGGGCAGTTGCCGCGTTTGTACGGTCAAGGCCAATGGACGCAGTGTCGCCGCCTGCACTCAGCCTGCAGCGCCGGATATCCTGGTCGAGAACGAAAATGCGCATATCAACAAACTGCGCCGCGACCTTGTCGAGATGCTGTTTCACGAAGGCAACCATCTTTGCCCGATTTGCGAAGCCAGCGGGAATTGCGAATTGCAGGCGATGGCCTACCGGCTCGACATGACGGAGCCGACACAGTTCCCCTATCTCGAACCCTGCCGCGCGCTTGATGCATCCCATCCGGACATCGCATTGGACACGAACCGGTGCATCTCGTGCGGGCGGTGCATCCGCGCCAGTCAGGATGTCGATGGCAAAGGCGTCTTCGGGTATGTCGGACGTGGCATTCACCGGCGCGTGTCGGTCAACGGGGACACGCTTGCCGACACGGATGCGGAGGTTACCGACTTCGCCATCTCATCCGAGGTTTGCCCGGTGGGTTGCATCATCCGCAAACGCGAAGGCTTTACGACGCCCATCGGCGAGAGGGAATTCGACAAGGCGTTGATCGGCCATGACATCGAGGAAAAGCGCGATGACTGAGTTGCGCAAGGCCCGTGTCGCAACGGCATCGCTGGCCGGGTGTTTCGGCTGCCACATGGCAATCCTAGATATGGACGAGCGCTTGATCGACCTGATGAGCAAGGTCGAAATCGACCGGTCGCCGCTGACCGACTTCAAGCAGTTCACCCGGCGCTGCGACATCGGCATCATCGAGGGCGGCTGCTGCAACGAAGAAAACGTGCATGTGTTGCAGGACTTCCGGCGCAATTGCGACGTGCTGATCGCGCTTGGCCAATGCGCGATCATGGGCGGTCTGCCAGCCATGCGGAACGCGATCATGCATTCCGATGCGCCTTTGCGCGAATGCCTTGAAGAAGCATTCATCACGGGCCGCAACCTCACGAACGCCACGCACAACATCCCGAACGATCCTGCTTTGCCGCTTCTCCTCGATGAGGTGTACGCCTGCAACGAGGTGGTCGAGATCGACCACAACATACCCGGCTGCGCACCGTCGGGGGACATCATCTATGACACGCTGATCAAGCTCTTGGCCGGAAAGTTCCACGGTTTCGAGCGCGAGACGATACGGTTTGATTAGGAGGCCGGTGCGACCGGGTTGAATGCCATGAGCGAACCGCGCCTGATCGAGATTTCCCCCGTCACACGGGTCGAGGGGCACGGCAAGGTGACCATCCACCTTGACGCTGACGGGGCCGTCGATGAAGCGCGGTTGCACATCGTCGAATTCCGCGGTTTCGAGCGGTTCATTCGCGGGCGCCTTCTTTGGGAAGTGCCGGTCATCGTCCAGCGGCTTTGTGGCATCTGCCCGGTCAGCCACCATCTGGCGGCGGCCAAGGCGATGGACATGATCGTCGGGGTCGATGAGCTGCCTCCCACCGCCGAAAAGATGCGGCGCTTGATGCATTACGGACAGGTGATGCAAAGCCACGTCCTGCATTTCTTCCATCTCGCCTCTCCCGATCTTCTCTTCGGATTTCAAGCACCTGCCGCAAAGCGCAATATCTTCGAGGTCCTTGCCGAACACCCCGAGCTTGGCCGCCGCGCCATCCTGATGCGCAAGTTCGGCCAGGACGTCATCGAAGCGACGGCGGGCAAAAAGATTCATGGCACGGGTGCCATCCCCGGCGGCATCAACCGCAACCTGCCTGTTGAGACGCGCGACGCGCTACTCGAGCAGATCGATGATATGGAATTGTGGGCACAGAATGGGCTGGCGCTGATCCGGGACTACACCATGAAGAACCTGGACATGGTCAAAGGGTTCGCCGCGTTCGCCTCCAGCTACATGTCGCTCGTCCGCGAAGGCGACGGCGCGCTTGACCTCTATCACGGCAATTTGCGCGCGGTGAATTCGGACGGCAGCGCGATCTTCGACCAGTTGGATTACGAGCGCTATCACGAGGTTCTTGTCGAGGATGTGCGGTCGTGGTCCTACATGAAGTTCCCCTTCATCGACACGCTTGGACCGAAGGACGGATGGTACCGTGTTGGACCTCTGGCGCGGATGAACACTGTCGATTTCATTGACACACCGTTGGCCGATGCCGCCCGGACAGAGTTACTGGAAACAAACCACGGCATGCCCCAACACGCCGTTCTCGGCAATCACTGGGCGCGTCTGATTGAGGTCCTGCATTGCGTCGAGAAGATCCGCGATCTGTTGCACGATCCGGATTTGCAGGGCACAGATCTCGTTGCCACCGGCACACGCCGGCACGACGGGATCGGCGTGATCGAGGCCCCACGCGGCAACCTCATCCATCACTACGAAGTCGATGAGAACGACCAGGTCACCTACTGCAACCTCATCGTGTCGACCACGCATAACAACGAAGGGCTCAATCGCGCCGTGAAAGCCGTTGCCGTGCGCGCGCTATCCCATCAACCGACGATCACCGAAGGGATGTTGAACGAAGTTGAAGTGGCAATTCGCGCCTATGATCCATGCCTGTCCTGCGCCACCCACGCGCTTGGGCAGATGCCTCTTAAAGTCGAGATCGTCGATGCCGCTGGCAACGTGATCCATCAACGAACGCGGGACGCATGACCCTTCTCATAGGATACGGAAATCCCGGTCGCGGCGACGACGGGATCGGTCCCGCGTTCGCCCACTGGGCCGAGGCGCAGGCGCTTCCCGGATTGACGGTCATCAGCGATTTCCAACTCAAGGTGGAACACGCAATCCAGATCTCAGAGGCCTCTCAGGTCATCTTCGTCGATGCCTGTATTGGCGCCGACAGGCCGGTAACGCTGGAGCCGCTCGCGCCATCGCCGTCTGCTCGTATCGACAGCCACAGCCTTCACCCGTCAACGGTGCTCGGCCTCACGCAACTTCTGTTTGACGCAACGCCCCCGGCCTTCATTCTGGCGATCGCAGGGACCAGTTTTGAAATGCTTCACGACGGTCTCAGCGACACAGCCCAACGCAATATCGACATCGCTCAAACGCACTTCCTGCGATGGTTCCATGATGCGCAAGTTACTGAAAGACCCACGCCGGTCGAGAAAGGCAGCTTTCCGGCGCCGGGCTGAATACTCTACACAATGCCATTCAGCCGGTCAGCATGGGATGAGCTGGTCACACTCCGGTCAATCACATGCGTCCATTTGAGCGGCAGGTGCGCTAATCGCCGTCGTACGTCCACCGATATTCCGGTGGCGTTGGTCCTTTGTTCCGGCCACCCTGCTCCATCTGCTCCCAGGCGTGGGCGAGCAGGCCCACGGACCGTGACAATCCGAAAAAGCCACGGGCGAGCGGTGGGGGGCAACCCAGTTCCGCATAGATGACCGCAGTCGCGCCGTCGATGTTCATCGGCACGGGTTTGCCGCGTTCTTCTGCCAGATGGCGCTCAATGGCGCGGCCGATCTCGGCATAGACACCGGACACCGCACCCGCCTCGGCCGAGTCATCGACCAACCCAAGAAGGCGCGGCGCGCGGGGATCAACCGGCTTGTGAAACCGGTGACCAAAACCGGGAATGAACCGCCCGTGTTTCGCACGCCACGTATCGAGGCTTTCGGCAAGACCCTCCGGACCAGCTTTCTCGCACTCGCGGTACAGCTCTACTGCCTGCTCGCCCGCGCCGCCATGAACACTACCAAGCATGTTCAGGCCAGTCGCCATGGCGGACTGAAGTCCGACACCACAAGTCGCGGCCATGCGCGCGGCGGCAATCGAAGGCGCTTGCGGTCCGTGATCAACACTTGCCACCAAGGCCGCTTCGAACAGCGTCGCACGATGGCCGGTGATGGTGTCACCCATGACCAGAAGCCAGATCATCTGCGCAAACCCGGTCTGTCCGATCAGGTCCTCGATCGGTTGGCCGCGCAAGTGAATGCGGCCCGGTTCCATGTCTATGATCCGCGTACGCCACCAATCAGAGACTTTGTTTCTTTCGATCACGTGACGCCCTCGTTTTGCATGCTTTCGATATCGTCCCGGGTATAGCCGAGTTCGGCAAGGATCCTTGTGGAATCCTGTCCAAGAGTGGGCGGTGGCGCCGGGACCTTGGGTCGTTCGCCGTCAACCGTGACACCGACGGTCACGAGGTCGATGGCGCGGTCGAGACCGGCGACGTCGTCGTAATGCGCCAAGAATTCCCTACCGACGATCTGTGCGTGGCGCAGCACTTGTGGAACGGTCATGACGGCGCCCGAAGGCACACCAATCGCGTTCAGCTCGCGCGCCCAATCGCCCGCCGGTCTTTTCGTCAGCACCGTTTCCAGTTCTGCCTTGAGCTGAAGCCGATGAGCCTTGCGGGTTTCCCGCGTGGCAAAATCCTCTCGATGCAGCAAGTCCTCGCGGTCCAGATGACGCGCCAGAAGCGCCCACTGTTCGTCCTTGTTGGCCGAGATGTTGATCAACCCATCGGCGCATTGAAAAGCGCCGGATGGGGCCGAAGTTGGATTCTCGTTACCATTGGCCTGCGGTTGAACGCCACCGATGAGGTGGTTCGATACCACCCAGCCCATCGTCGCAAGAACGGATTCCAGCATGGATACGTCCAGAAAGGCACCTCGCTTTTCGGCGTTCAGGGCCGCGCTGATCGCCATCGCAGCGGTCAGACCCCCAATCGTATCCGCAAGCGGAAAGCCAACGCGCAAGGGCGCGCTTTCGGCATCCCCGGTGATGGACATGACACCGGACACGCCTTGCACGATTTGGTCATAGGCCGGGCGATCTGCCCAGGGCCCCGTTTGGCCAAAGCCGGAAATCGCGCAGTAGACGAGATCGGGTTTGATCGATTTCAAAACCTCGTAGCCAACGCCGAGGCGATCCATCACACCCGGTCGGAAGTTTTCGACCAACACATCGGCGGTTGCGACCAATCGCTTCAATGCATCCACGCCGCGCGGGTCTTTCAGGTTGAGCGTCAGTGAGGCTTTACCGGCATTCTGGGCCAGAAAACTAACGCCCATGCCTTTGGCGGAAAGCTCGGGGTCCGCGCCAAGATTGCGGGCCAAGTCGCCACGCCCGACCGCCTCGACCTTTATGACCTCCGCCCCGAGATGCACAAGTTGATGACAGGCAAACGGGCCAGCCAGCACATTTGTCAGGTCAAGGACGCGAACCCCTGACAGGGGACCGGTCGCAGGTTCAGTCCCCATCGGCCACGCCTTCAGCCCGCCGCCGTGCCCGGCGCGCGCGATAGCTGGGCAGAAGGACCAGCAGCATCGCCAGAACCAGCAGAGCAAGCGTCATGGGACGTTCCACAATGAAATCGAGCCCACGATAAAGCTGCATAGACCGCGCGAAATTGTCTTCGAGCATGGTGCCAAGGATGAACCCGATCAAAAGCGGGGCCAGCGGATAATCGGCAAAGCGCAGGATCGTCGCCATCACACCCAAGCCAACGAGAATAAGCAACTCGGTCGCGTTGTTCTGGCCGATATAAGCCCCCATGAGCGTGAAGAAGAGGATGAACGGGATCAGATAGTTGCGCGGGATCGCGAGGATCTTGGCGATATAGGGGATCAATGGAAGGTTCAGGATCAGCAGAACCAGATTGCCGATGAACATGGAGATGATGACCGCCCAGAACACCTCTGGCGTATCGGTCATCAGGCGCGGCCCCGGTGTGACGTTCAGCGCGATCAACGCACCCAACAAAATGGCGGTTGTGCCGGACCCTGGGATTCCGAGCGTAAGCAAGGGCACGAAGGACCCCGTACAGGCGGCATTGTTGGCCGTTTCCGGCGCAGCCAGGCCTTTGACCGATCCCTTGCCGAATTCGGCCTGTTCCTCGCCCTTCGCGATGTTGCGTTCCACGGCATAGCCAAGAAACGAAGCGATCGTCGCGCCAGCACCCGGAAGAACGCCGATGAAGAACCCTTGGATCGACTGCCGTCCAATGACAGGGGCCATCGCCTTGGCCTCTTCGCGGGAAAAGCGCAGCCCCGTAATCTTGTTGGACCCGCTACCGTCGGCATTTGCGCCGCGCAACGGGTTGAGCACAAGGAACATCGCCTCTGGCAAGGCGAACATCGCCATGGCCAACGTGATGAAGGAAATCCCCGACTGCAGGTCCATCAGGCCAAGCGTGAAGCGTGGCATGTTGAACAGCGCACCTTCACCAACCGTGGCGAGGATCAGACCGAGGATCGTCATCATGAGCGCCTTTGCGACCTGACCGGTCCCCGCGAAGGCCGCGATGGCGGAAAGGCCCACCACCATCAGCGCGAAGTATTCGGCGGAATGGAAGAGCAAGGCGACCGACGACAGCGCAGGCGCGAAGATCATCAACAGGATCGCACCGATGGTGCCACCGGCGAAACTCGCCACGGCGGCGATGGTCAGCGCCTTCCCGGCCTGTCCCTTGCGCGCCATCGGGTAGCCGTCGAAACTTGTGGCGACCGTCCCGGCGACACCGGGCGCATTCAGGAGGATTGAAGATGTCGATCCCCCGAAAATCGCGCCGTAGTACACGCCTGCGAGAAGGATCAGCGCCGCGGTCGGATCGCCCAGGGTAATCGCAACCGGGATCATGATGGCGATGATCGACATTGGGCCCAGACCGGGTAGCATGCCAATGAACGTGCCAATCAGGCAGCCCGCAATCACCATCAGCAAGTTCTGGATCGAAAGAGCGGCCGTCAGGCCGATCATAATACCTTCGAGCATGTCTCAGATCCCCATGAAGTACGGAAATGGCCGCAGAAAGATGCCAAGCACCTCTTGCACGAGATACCAGACGCAGCCTGTGGCGATCATCGCGACGGGGATCATGACGTGCCATTTCCGCTCTCCCAGAACGGCACTACCGGCAGCCAGAAAAAGCGTCGTCGCCAGAAGAAACCCGATGGGGCGCAAGGCCAGGGCATACGCCACCATGAGACCAAGCAGCATGAGGGCCTGCCCAAGTTTATACTCGTGCAAGCGTCGGTAATTGATGTCCGTGGCCGACGGTTCGCTGTCTCCGCTCGGTTTTTCCAAACCCAGCAAGACAATCAGGCCCACGACCACGCCGAGAACGGACAGCACCTTGGGAAAGGTGGACGGCCAGACGGGATTGCGTTGCATAAAGGGCGGCAACAGCTGATCCATCGTGAAGTAGGCCAAGTAGCCATACACACAGCAGAATGCGATGAAGATGAGCGCGATCCAGCGATCCAGCACCATGGCTATTCCCTCCCTCGGAACAGTGGCTGTTCAGATGGCATCGCCCGACACTCGGCGATACCTGTATTGTGCGTCGGGCAGCCTATTATCGCTGACTGCCCGATCGACGGCATAAGGGACTTAGAGGAAACCCAACGTCCGCATCAGATCGCCGATTTCCTGTTCCTGGCTCTCAAGGAAGGTGCGGAAATCGTCGCCGGGATTGAAGATGTTCACCCACCCGTTGCGCGACCGGACCGCCTCCCAGGCTTCGGTGTCGTACATGGCTTCTAGGGCCGAGACGTATTGCGCCACCTTTTCGTCCGATGTGCCAGGTGCCGCGAAGAACCCGCGCCAGTTGACGAAGGACGTGTCGATCCCTTGCTCCATGAACGTGGGTGCCGCGTCATAGGCCGGGACACGCTCTTCGGCGGTCACGCCAAGGATGCGCACTTCGCCCTGTTCCGCCAGTGCAATCGCTTCCGAGAACCCGGTCGACAACGCGTCGATCTCACCGGACAGAAGTCCGGCCATCGCTTCGCCGCCTGCGTCATAGGGAATGTAGTTGACCGCCGTCGGGTCCTCGCCTGCCGCCTGCATGACCATTGCGGCCACGAGGTGATCCATTCCGCCCGGCACCGAACCGCCACCAACGGCGAAGTCTGGCCCCTGTTCCTGATAGGCGGCCAGCAGGCCATCCATATTCTCAATCGGGCTGTCGGCCGGAACAACCAGCGCCGCGTAGTCACCGATGGTTCCTGCGACCAGCGTCAGATCGCGGAAGCTTTGCGGGAAAACGCCGGTCAGCGACCGGATCACGATCGGCGTCGAATTCACCATCAATGTGTTGTCGAGGCTTTCCGCGTTCTCGATCATGTAGGCGATGGCCACGCCACCGCCGCCGCCCGACATGTTCTCGAAACTCGCCGATCCGACAAGACCGGCCCCTGTCAGCGCTTCACCGGTGCCGCGCGCAGTGCCGTCCCAACCGCCGCCTGCGCCGCCCGGAATGACGAAATGCAGTTGCTCCAGAACCTGATGGCCACCGGCATAAGCTGTTCCCGAGACGGCAATCGTGGCGGCAGCCGTTGCCATCACGACCCGGCGGGTCATGGTCATTTTCATAGTGTATCCTCCCATTTGACAGACGGTCCTCCGCCGCCCATGGTCCTACATCACCACAGAAAGCTGACAGAAGCCTGACACGGGGCGCGGATCAGAAGGACATCTCGTGCGCTATCTCCTGGTAGAGGACAATCTCGAACTGGCCGAAGCCGTTCTGAACCGGCTTGCGCTGGATGGGCATGCCGTCGATCACGCAGCGAACTTGTCAGACGCCGAAGACTGCCTTGCCACAGCAAACTACGATCTGATCCTCCTCGACGTGATGCTGCCCGATGGTGATGGCCGGGACTTTCTGGCGCGCAGCAGGGCGCATCTGGAAACGCCCGTGATCGTCCTCACCGCACGCTCACAGGTCTCGGATCGCGTAGGAGCGCTCGATCAGGGGGCTGACGATTACATAACGAAGCCGTTCGACTTTTCCGAACTCGAAGCGCGCTGCCGGGCGGTATTGCGTCGCCGTGGGGGAGAGGCGCGAAACGAGATCGCTCTCGGCTCTGCCCTGTTCGACCCCCTTGCAGGCACCCTGCGACAGGGCGATCAGACCATCGAACTCCGGAACCGCGAAATTCGCTTGCTCGAAGTCTTCGCCCGCCATCGCGGCCAGATCCTGTCGAAAAGCCAGTTGATGGACCGTCTGTTTTCCTACGATGCCGACGTGACCGAAAACGCCATCGAGGTTTACGTCGGGCGCCTACGCCGCCGCATCGACGGGGCTGGCGTCCGGATCGAAACCGTGCGCGGTCTGGGCTACCGGATGGAGACGGCAAAGACGTGATCGGCACCGGCTCAATTGGCCGCCGCCTGACGTTTCTCCTGGCCGGCGTCGCGGCGCTTCTGTCCGTGCTGAGCTGGTGGATGGTCAGCGGATTGGCCAGAGAGGCGGCAGAACGCACACAAGACAACGTGCTGGCCGCGTCGGCCACGGCAATTGCCGAAACGCTGCGATCCGAACAGGGCGAGGTTCGGCTGGAACTGCCGTATTCCGCCTTTTCCATGCTCGGGGCGATCAGCGAAGACCGGGTTTTCTATCGCGTCATGGCTGGGCAAGACTTGCTCACGGGATATGCCGGGCTTCCCGCACTGTCCGACCCGCCATCGCCCGGCCAGGTTGCCTTCGACACGGGCGAATTCAGTGGGGAACCGATCCGGATGGCCTCAGTCTCGCGCCTGGTTCTTGCCGGAACGCAACCGGTCCCTGTTACGGTCACCGTCGCGCAAACCCGCAATGGGGTGGGCGCGATCTCCGCCGATCTGTCGCAACTGGCCGCGTTGCTCGCGGTCGCATTCTTTATCATCGCGGCCGTACTGTCTGCCTTTGCAGCGCGAACATCGCTCAGGCCGCTGAACGAGATCGCCGCCGCGGTGTCGCGGCGCGGACCGTCCGACCTCCGCCCGCTGAAACGGGACGCTCCGGCAGAATTGGCACCGCTCATGTCATCTCTGAACCGGTTGATGGACCGCCTAGGTCAGTCGATCCGCCGGTCCGAGGACTTCATCGCGGAAGCCGCGCACCGGGTGAGGACACCTCTTGCCACGGTGCGCACGCAAGCTGAAATCGCGTTGCGCTCGATTGACAACGAAACCGAAAAGCAGCGGTTGCGCGCGATCATTCGGGCCGTGGACGAAAGCTCGCGCTCGGCAGGCCAGCTGCTCGACCACGCCGCCGTCACCTACCGCGCAGACGACCTCGACCGTGTGCCCATCGACCTGTCCGACCTTCTGTCCCACACCGCCGCCGCCTTGGAGCCCACAGCGGCGATGAAAGATATCACGTTGCAACTCGAGACGTCACACGTCCGCGTCGAAGGCGATCCCGTGCTGCTCGACAACGCGTTTCGCAACGTGCTGGACAACGCCATCAAATACTCGCCAGAAGACACCAATGTGCATATGCGGATCACCAGTACAGCCGATGAAGCCCTCATCATCGTGACCGATGAAGGTCCAGGCCTTGGTGACGGCCCTGTCCAGGAACTCACAGAACGGTTTCGCCGCGGCAGCACCGCGAAAGGCATCGTGGGGTCCGGGCTTGGCTTGACCATTGTGGAAGACGTGCTGTCGGCGCATGGCGGTCGGGTCGAATTGGCATCAAGACAGGGAGGCCGCGGCGCATGTATCACGCTTGTCTTGCCTTTGCCCTGATGTTTTGGGCGACCGTTGTCGCCGCGCAAACCATCGAGGATCACAGATATTACCGGGGATCGACGGACGTGACACTTCGGATCGTGTCCACGGCTGATTTGGAGGTCTTCGAACCTTATCTTCTGACATTTCAGCAAGACCGGCCCGACGTGTCCATTGACTACACTGTGGTGTCCTCGGCAGAGCTTCATCGCGCCATCAAAGAGGGAGCGTCGTTCGATCTCGCCCTCTCGTCGGCCATGGATTTGCAGTTCCAACTTGCCAATGATGGCTACGCGCAAAGCTATCGATCCGACGCAACAGAGGCGCTGCCCGACTGGGCGCGCTGGCGCGATCTGATCTTCGCCTTCACTGCCGAACCGGCTGTGGTCGTGCTATCGTCAGACCGCTTCGACGGGCTGAGCACACCGTCCACCCGTCAGGAACTGATCACCCTGCTGCGCGAAAACCCCGACACGTTTCGCGGCGCGGTGGGCACGTATGATGTTCGGGAAAGCGGGCTGGGGTATCTTTTCGCAACCCAGGAAGCCCGATCCACCGATGCCTACTGGCGACTCTCCGAAGTCATGGGGCGCCTCGACCCACAGCTCTATTGCTGTTCCGGCCAAATGATCGACGATGTCGCGGAGGGACGGCTTGCACTCGCGTACAATGTGCTCGGTTCCTACGCCGCCGAACGTGTCGCACGAGACAGCGGAGGTCGTGTGCAAATTCTGCGGATGCAGGACTTCGCCAACGTCATGCTGCGCACCGCCATCATCCCGAAAACCGCAAGCCAGACCGATGCCGCAGGAGCAATGATCGACATGCTTGCAACGCTAGGCCTGCGCGACGAACCGGAAACATGGCCACTGCCACCACTTAGCCTGTCCGGTACCGGAGAAGCCCCAGATTTCGGCCCCATCCGCCTCGGCCCCGCCCTGATGGTCTATCTCGACACGCTCAATCGACGGGCGTTCCTGACCGAATGGGAAGACGCGATGGAGCAGAGGTAGCCAAATAACGCACCAGTTTTGGATTAAGCTATCACACGTTGGCCAGATGGCTCACACCGCCATCGTCCAATAACTACTCGGCAAGCGATGATCGCTGCGATTTCCAATCCCGTGCAGTACTCGCATCACAAAGATCCATTACCAGCTGACGAACGTTTCAGCCTTTGATCACTTTTTATGTGAAAAGCACCTCTCTTGGTCCGTGGCGCGTATCGCGCTGCCACCCGATCTGGCTAGGTCAGGACGAAACGGCCATGGCTCGAAATGCGTTCTAGCGCGTCGGGGCGCGTGCGCTGGTCAAATTGCATCTTGACCACCTGTGAGCCTCCGTCGACAGAATGTCTTGGCGTTACACGCACAGAGAAAACGGTTCGTCTAAAACCAAGCCAAGGCGCAATCAGCCATACCGCCAGATTGAAGAACACTCTTCACCGCGTCTAGGTACCCTCTCGCTCATATTCCGACACATCAGTTCTTCAGAGCGCGACAAGTCGTGACCGGATTTGAGTCATCCGTCATAGGCCCCGCGCGGCAGCCGTGTTAGACCGCGTTCGATCATCCGAGGACGCGCCATTCATGCACCAACCGCCCCTTCCGCTCTCCCAAGACCTTGTCCTCATCGGCGGCGGGCATACGCACGCGCTTGTGCTGCGCAAATGGTTGATGAAACCGCTTCCCGGTGCGCGGGTGACGCTGATCAATCCCGGCCCGACCGCGCCCTATTCGGGGATGCTTCCGGGGTTCGTCGCGGGGCATTACACCCGCGACCAGCTGGACATCGACCTCGTGCGCCTTGCCACTGCGGCGAACGCACGGTTGGTGATCGGGTCGGCTACCGGGATCGACCTCGCCAGTGGGCTCATCCATATCGACACCGGCCCGCCCATCGGCTTTGACGTGGCCGCCGTTGACGTGGGCATCACCTCTGACATGCCGTCCCTCCCCGGGTTCGCCGAACACGCCGTTCCCGCCAAACCGCTCGGCCCCTTCGCGGCGCGGTGGGATGCGTTCCGCAACGAAGACGGCCCGGCCAGCGTCGCGATCATCGGCGGCGGTGTTGCCGGAGCAGAGCTTTCCATGGCGATGGCCCACGCGCTGCGTCAGCGCAATCGGCCCGCCACGATCCATGTCATCGACGCGTCCAAGGCGCTCTCTGCCCTGCCCGCCAAAAGCGCCGGGGCCCTGCGCGATGCGATGAAGGCACAAGGTGTGGTCATCCACGAAAACGTGGGCATCACGCAAATCGACGGGCACGACATTCACCTCGACGACGGGCGCACCATCACCGCCGCCTTCATCACCGGCGCCGCCGGCGCGCGGCCCTATCCCTGGCTGGCCGAGACCGGCCTCGACACGCATGACGGTTTTCTCACCGTAAATGACCGCCTGCAAACCAGCGATCCGCGCCTTTTCGCGGTGGGCGACTGCGCCCATATGGCCCATGATCCGCGCCCGAAAGCGGGTGTCTACGCGGTGCGACAGGCGCCTGTGCTGCACAACAACCTGATCGCTTCGCTCTCCGGCGGCCCGCTCAAACGATATGCCCCACAGAAGGACTACCTGAAACTCATCTCGCTCGGCGAAAAATCGGCCCTTGGGGATCGGTTTGGCCTCACGTTCACCGGCCCTTGGGTGTGGACGTGGAAAGACCGCATCGACCGCACGTTCATGGACCAGTTTGAGACCCTGCCGAAGATGGCGAGACCGCCGCTCCCCTACCCGCGCGCAAAAGGCTTGCGAGAGGCGCTTGGCCCCAAACCCCTCTGCGGCGGTTGCGGCGCCAAAGTGGGACGCAACGCCCTGTCGAATGCGCTGGCCACCCTCGCGCCACCACAGCGCGCCGACATCACGCCCCTTCCCGGCGACGACGCGGCGCTCCTGACCACCGGCGGCACAAAACAGGTGTTCACCACTGACCACTTGCGCAGCTTCTGGGGCGATCCCGCCGTGATGGCGCGCATCGCCACGCATCATGCGCTTGGCGACATCTGGGCCATGGGTGCGGAGCCACAGGCGGCTACACTCTCGGTCACGCTGCCAAGGCTGTCCGAGACATTGGCCGAACGCACGCTCACCGAGATCCTGAACACGGTCGAGGCTGTCCTGCGCGACACGGGCGCCGATCTGGTCGGTGGGCACAGCACCATCGGGGACGAACTCACCATCGGCCTCGCTCTGACCGGGCTGTGCGATCACGAGCCGATCACGCTCGCCGGGGCGCAGGACGGCGCGGCGCTGATCCTGACGAAACCCATCGGCACCGGCGTTATCATGGCCGCCGCCATGTCAGGCCAAGCGCGCGGCGCAGATGTGGCCGGTGCGCTGGATGCCATGCAACAGGGTCAACGGTCAGCCTCCTTCATCCTGCGCAGATGCGCCCAAGCGATGACGGATCTTACGGGCTTCGGCCTTGCGGGCCACACGCAGAACCTCTGCCACGCCTCTGGCTTGGCAGCCTCTCTCACTCTCGACGCGATCCCCCTACTCGCCGGTGCACGCGACCTGTCGGACAGCGGCGCGCACTCTTCGCTTTATGCGAACAATCGCGCAGGATTTTCAAATATTCCCGAAACACCACAGAGTCGTCTGCTCTTCGATCCCCAGACCGGCGGGGGCCTGCTCGCCGCCGTACCAAAGGATGACGCAAAAGCCGTGGTGCAAGAGCTACAGCAAGCCGGTTATTCAGACGCCGCGATCATCGGTCACCTGCACAGCGGCACACCGGGTCAGGTCTCCATCGCCTGAAGCAAATCTTCGATCTCTGCCGCCACCGTCTCAAGATCGCGGGGTTCCAAACCCCGCGTTTCGACGGTCGCCATCATGGTCGGGGACATCGCTTTCATCGACTTCGCATAGGCCAGATCATAGTGATCCTCCATCAGCGACCGGGTCAACGCAAACCTGTCGCCCGCCACGCTCAACCCGATCCAGTGAGCCACCAACGCCTCGCCCCGATGCGCCCTCAACGGCGCAAGCTTTGCACGCAGCCCTTCGGGATCGGACAGGATATCGTCATAGGCCCGCACAAGGTAGCGCGTGCGCGCGTCGATCGGAGCGCGGATTTCGATCCACGGGGCAAGCTTCATCGCCTCCCACAAGCTGGGCGGCAGAAGAATGTTTCCAATCTTGCTGCTTTCCGCCTCTACCAGCACGGGCCGCGCCGGGTCCAGCCGACTGATTTGCGCAGCCAGGGCGCTTTCAAAGGCTTTCTGAGACGGCTGCGTGCCCATGGCCCCCAACAGAGATCCACGATGCCGCGCCAATCCCTCCAGGTCGATCACCTGAACGCCACGCGCCGCAAGCAAAGGCAATACCTCGGTCTTCGCGGTGCCGGTGTAGCCGCCAAGCTGCACAAACCGGTGCGGCAACGCGCCGTGGTGCAGCATGTCGACCACCAGCCGCCGGTAGGTCTTGTACCCGCCCTGAATGACCTCCGACCGCCAGCCAATCTCTTTCAAAAGCCATGCAAAGGACCCGGACCGCTGCCCGCCGCGCCAGCAATAGACAAGCGGTTGCCATGCGCCATCGTGGTGCGCCAGCGCCGTCTCGATGTGCTGCGCGGCATTGCGGAACACCAACGCCGCGCCGATCTTGCGGGCGTCGAACGGGCTCACCTGTTTGTAGATCGTGCCGACGCGGGCGCGCTCTTCGTTGCTCAGAACCGGGAGATTGATCGCCCCGGGAACGTGGTCTTCGGCAAATTCGGCCGGGCTGCGCACATCGATGACCGTGTCAAAGCCGTGATCCAACAAATCGGCCAGAGACTTTGGCGCAAACGGCATCCTGGATCAGCGCAAGAGCCCGATCAGCTCATCCGCCAAGGCGACAAGGGCCCGGCCCTGTGCGTCCGTAACCGCAGCCGCGGTGGCCTCGGTCAGCGGCACGACAATCGCAAACCGGTCCACCCGCTCGCGCGGACGCCCTTCGACAGCGCTGACCGCCGCCTGACCGGTGATCTCGAACACGCCCGAGGCATCCGCAAGCATGCGGTCGATCCGCACGTCAAGCCGCGCCGACGGACCGTCAACCAAGGGCCACGGCTCTGCCGAAACGGTGGCGGTGCTGCGGGCGTCCAGAAGCTGCGCCAGCGTGCCGGTCACAGCCCGCTCCGGATCGTCCGCCCATTCCGCATCACCTAACGGGCGCAACGCCCCGCCTTCGTCGCGCACGAGGATTTCCGTACCCGACGCATGGCTTGGCAAAGAGACATCGCGCAATTCAACCGTGCGCACGGACACTCGCGTCTCGGCGTTCGTCGTACCAGCTGGCGCAGCCACCAGATAGCGCGCGCCATCGCCGGAGGCACAGGCGGCCAATGGCAAGGCCAGGATAAGGGCAAAGCTGCGCAAATGTCCGAATGTCATAGTCGTTCGTCCTTCCTCAGCGCCCGAAGATCAGCGAATTGGGGCTGCGTTCAATCGCGCGCGCCAGTTCTGAAATCGACTTGGCGGCGTTTTGCACCTCGCGCAGCGCAGACAAAGTCTGCTGGTTGAAATCGGAGCGCGCGCCATAAGACCCGATCACCGCTTCCGTCTCGCCTACCAGACGCTCCAGACGCGCGGTCAACTGCGGCAGGTCCTCAACGGACTCCGCCACCGATCCGGCTGCATCCGATGCCGATTGCAGCGTCGCATTCAGGTTCTCGACCACACCGCCCTGACGCAATTCCGACAGGGCCAGACGCATCTCGGTCAACGCATCGTTGATGGTGCCGGGCAGGTCCATCGTCTCGTCGCTGCCGATCAGCGCGTCCACACGGTTAAGCGTGCCCGTCGCGCTATCCACCAGTGCCTGCAGCTCAAGTTCGTTTGCCGTCTTCGCGACAGCCTCCAGCTCACCCAAAAGGGCTGGAATGTCGGTTTCCGTGATCTGCCGCAAGTTGGCGGTCAGGGCGGGCGCATCCTGAGATGCAACGCTGGCATCCGCCATCACCCGATCAAGGTTGCGCAAGGCCCGTCCCAGCGACTCGACCGCGCCTTCCGCCTGAAGATCGGCCACCACCGTGCGTACATCCGCAATCGCCGCGTTGACCGAGGCCGGGATCGACTGCACCGCCTCCTGCGCCAAAAGGGCATCGACGCGATTAAGCGTCTGTGTGGCGCCCGCCACAAGCGCATCCAGCTCCAGATCCTGCGCGGTCTGCGCCACGCCTTGCAGCTCGGACAGAACGGCCGGAATCTCTTCTTCGGTCAACCGGGTCAGGTTCTGCGCCAAGGCCGGCGCGCTTTGCGAGGCCTCGTTGATCCCCACCATCGCCTCGTCGAGCCGCGCCAGCGCGCTGTTGAGCGAGGCCACCGCGCCACCTTCGCGCACCTCCGCCACCAGCGCCGTCAGGTCTTCCACAGCCGCTTCGATTTGCGCCGGAATGGATTGGATCGCCTCACTCCCCACCAGCGCGCGCGCATCGTCAATCAGGGCAACGGTCGACCCCGGCACGCGTTGCAGATCCTCGTTGCGCGCCAGTTGCTCGAACGAGTCCATCAGACTGATCGCCTGATCCATCACCTCTTCGATGGGCAAGGCGTTGATCCGTTCCAGAACACCTTCGGCTGTGGCGGTAAAGTCCGACAGGTTGGATTCGACACTCGGCAAAAGCGGATGACCGTCGTCAGTCTCGACAAGACGATCCGCAGAAACGTCATCAAGCACCACAAGCTCGACCCGCAGGTCGCTGCTCAAAAGGCTCTCGGTCGCCAGGCGCGCACGCATGCCGGTCGACACCGCGAAGCGGAAGAACTCGACCGTTTGCTCAGGCGTCGCGTCGGGCGGAAGACCCATGCGCAGCGGATCGATCGACACATCCGCGACGAGCGTCAATTGCGGGCCAAACGGCGTCTCCTGGATGCTCGACCGCAGTTCCGTCACCACACCGACATCCAGACCCTGATACGTCACCTCATCACCCGCTTCGAGACCGGCCACCGACTCGTCGAACTGGATGGAAAACGGCACGCCCCGTGCGACCCCGCGCACCAGACGGTTGCGCCGCGCCTCTTCCTCGTCTTCATACAGCGTGAAGACGTAACCTGGCCCAATCTCCTCTCCGTCCTCGTACAGGTTGTCGAACTGGATCCCGCCGGTCAGAAGCGACGCAAGACTGTCGAAATCCACCTCGAACCCCGCCGTGCCGAAGGACAGCTCGAACCCCGAGGAATCCCAGAACCGGGTGGCCTGGCTCAACCGCGCGTCATGTGGCGCGTCGATGAAGGCGTCCACGAGAACCGTGCGCCCATCCGCCGACAGGCGCGGTGTTTCAAGCCGCCCGACTTCCACACCCCGGAACAACACAGGAGACCCGTAGGAGATCGTCGTTCCATCATCCGTCGCCAGCGTGATCCGCTTGCCCGGACGTCCCGGCTGCACCAGGGGCGGCGAGTCAGCGCCGACAAACTCCGTCATCGGGTTTCCGGCGACATTGTCCCACGCACCTTCGATATAGACGCCGGACAGCACCGTCGACAAACCGCTGATCCCGCGCGCCGATACCTCGGGCCGCACCACCCAGAACACGCTTTCGTCGTCCATGAACGGCACGATCTCGTTGTCGACACGGACATTCACCAACACCCGCCCCAGATCGTCCGTGAAATTCACCCGCTCGACCTGGCCCACCACCACATCGCGGTAGCGCAGCGTTGTCTCTCCCTGCGAAATGCCGGACGCGTTGCCGAACGAAATCGTCACCAGAGTGCCGCGATCCGCATAGTTCTGCCACGCGATCCCCAAGGACACCGCCAGCGCCAGAAGCGGCACAAGCCAGACAAATGACAGGTTCCGCCAGAAGGACTTCTTTGGCGGCGATACCTTCATGTCTGCAGGAGAGAGGTCGCTCACGCCGGCGTTCCTTCACGCGTGTCCCAGATCAATCGTGGGTCGAAGCTATTGGCGGAAACCATGGTGAATGCAACCGAAAGCGCGAAACTCACCGCTGCAATGCCCGGATTAATCGTCGCAACGAAGTCGAGCTGCACCAAGGCCGACAAGATGGCCACCACGAACACATCGATCATCGACCAGCGCCCGATGAACTCCACAACCTCATACAGGTGCAGATGCCGCGCGTGGCCGCGTTTGCCGGTCTGCACCCGGTACGCCAGATAAGCAATCGCGATAAACTTGCTGATCGGGATCACGACGGACGCGAAAAAGACAATGAACGCAACGCCATAAGATCCATGATCCACCAGCTCCAGCACCCCGCCGACAATCGTGCTGTCCGACGTGTTGCCAAAGGTCGAGGTGCGCAGCATCGGGTACACATTGGCCGGAATGTAGACCACCATCCCGGCAAAGAGCCACGCCCAGACCTTCTGCAAGCTCGCCGTATCGCGGCTTTGCAGCGGCGCGCCGCACACCGTGCACAAGGGCACATCACGGCGATGCACCCGTCCGCATTCGGCACAGCCAATGAGCCCCGCCGCGCGGGCGGTGATCACACCCTGCGCTGGTTCAGCGTTTGCCATACCGTCACCCGACACATGAAACTGTCCTTGAGCGCTGTCACGATCACCAGAAGCACAAACGCCCAAAAGGCGGGGCCCAAGGTGACCGTGGCCAGTCCCGCCACTTTGACCAGGGCAACCGCGACCCCGATGATGAATATCTCGGCCATCGCCCAGGGGCGGATCACCTCGGCCAGTCGAAACACCTCCCGCGCGCCCCGCGCCGGCTGCCAGCCCAGCGCCATCGGCGCAAAGACATAGATCAGCGCCATGAACCGCATGATCGGCAACACCACGATCAGCGCCGCCACCGCAAAGGACAGCGGCAGCATCAGCCCGTCGGAGAACGCAAGAACCGCATCGAAGACCGAGCTTTTGCGTCCCAAACCCTGAACGTTGAGTTCAAGAAACGGGAAAAAAACTGCCCCGATCATCAGGATCAGCCCCGTCGCCGACAGCATCACAATCCGCGTCATCGCCCCGTCGCGCGGCGCCATCAGCACCGTGTCGCACCGCACACACCGTGCCCGCGCGCCCTTTTCCACATGTGGAATCCGGTGCAGCGCATCGCATTTCGGGCAGGCGATCATATTGGCAAGCGAGTCGGTCATCGGGTCACGATAGGGGAAGCCCAGAGAAGGTTACATAAGGATAATGCAAGGATTTGCTGGCTCAGCGGCCCCACATCGCAACAGGGTTTGCTTATGAAAAAGAGGCACGGAACCGAATTGGTTCCATGCCTCCTTGTATCGCGTATGGCGATTGGCCCGTTGACGACCAGTCGCAGCGGTCAGGTCGATGCCAGACCGTCAGCCTCGATTTGGGCAAAGAGCGCGTTGAACTTCTCTTGAAGACGGCGCGGGCGATGCTGGACCGACTTCGCAGCCTCGTAGTTGTCCATCTTGCCCTCGCCCTCGACGACGATAATGCCCGCCATGCCCATCGACACGTGCGGCTGGCACACATAGCCGTAGAAGCCCGGCGTCTCGACGGTCAGTTCGATCTCTTCATTGATCCGACCGCGCCACTCCTCGACGCCCTCCGGAAGCATCCCATCAACGGACACCGTGTTATGGCCGCGATCCGTTGCCACAAAGCGCACCGTGTCTCCGGGCTGTGCGACAATGATGTCGGGGTAGAACACCATGTTGGTGCGGTCCTCGGGATGCCGGTTGAGCATTTCGATCTGTAGCGTCTCCTGTGCCCGTGCGCCGCGCGGCAGCAGCAATGCGGCGGAAGCGGCGCTTGCGGTCATCAGGAAGTGTCTGCGTGGAAGGTGAAACGGCATGTTAACTCCTATCGGTTTTTTTGAGCGCCGACCCGATCCATGCCTCAGCATGAATGTCGTGCGCGGCTCTCCGTCCAACGCAGAGATGGCGCGTAAGTGCCCTGCGGAACCCTCCTTTTCACAGAGATGTCAGAATGGCGCGCAATGCTGTGATTGCGACGAAAACGCATGGATTTCACCGCAAATCGCGCTAAACGATGCGCCGCCAAAATGGCGCTTGATCTCCACCTAGCTTGAGCTTCTAGCTTGACCGTCGATCCTTCAAGTGATGGACGAGAGGCAGCATGGTAAGAAATCCCCAATTCTCGCGCTTTATCCTGGCAAGCGGCGTGACCAACCTCGCCGACGGCATCGCCGTGGTGGTCTGGGCGTGGGTGGCAACCATGCTGACCCGCGATCCGTTTCTCGTCGCGCTCATGCCCGTGGCCTTGCGTCTTCCGTGGTTCCTTTTCGCCCTGCCCGCCGGGATCGTCACGGACCGGGTGAACCGCAAGACGCTGATCCTGACGATGGACATCCTGCGCGCCGCCGCGTTTGGCGTCGCCGCGATTCTTGTCTACGTGTCCTTGCCGTTTGACCCGCCGACTGACGAAGGCACCGCCATGCCCGGCCTCTTCGCGGCACTCATGACCTGCGCACTGGTTGTCGGGACGGCAGAGGTCTTTCGCGACAACGCGGCGCAAACGGTCTTGCCTGCCTTGGTTCCGCACACCGACCTCGAGAAAGCGAACGGGCGTCTCTGGAGTGTCGAACTTGTCGGCAACACTCTTCTGGGCCCTGCTGCGGGGGCGTTTCTGATCGCTGCTTTGGTCTGGCTGCCCTTTGCGACCAACACCGCCGCCTTCGCCATCGCTGCCCTGCTCATTGTCGGCCTGAAAGGACAGTTCTCGGCTGCCGCGCCGAAAATCCGCAATTGGCGCGCGGAATTGGGCGAAGGTCTGGCATATCTCCGCGATGCGCCGCTCTTGCGGTTGTTGGCGGTAGTCACCGGCCTCTGGAACCTTTTCGACCAGATGGTCGTCATCGCGCTGGTCCTTTACGTGCAAGAGGTGCTCGGCCTCGGCGCGCAGGCCTACGGTCTCATGCTCTCTGCCGCCGCTTTTGGCGGCATCGCAGGCGGGTTCTGCGCGGACGCCATCGTCCGCAAGCTCGGCCCCGGCCGCGCCGCCCAATACGCGCAATTCGCCTCCGCCCTCACATTTGCCGCGATCCCCTTCGCACCGAACGCCGTGACCTTGGCCGTCATCCTCGCCACCTTCGAATTCGTTGGCCTGACATGGAACACCGTCTCGGTGTCCTATCGCCAACGCACGATCCCCAACGCGCTGCTCGGCCGCGTCAACAGCGTCTACCGGTTGCTCGCCTGGGGCATGATGCCGATCGGTCTCCTTCTCTCGGGCGCATTGGTCAGCGCATCCGAAAGCATCGTTACGCGCGAGACCGCCCTCACCATACCATTCATTGTCGCCGCAATCGGTGTCATCGCATTAAGCGCGCTTACCTGGAAACCACTGGGCGAAGGGTTCCGGGACCGCGCATCAACGAAGTGAGTTCTACGCGCCAAAAGTTAAGAAACCATGATCGAGTTTCGTTCTCTATGATCGAACGATCTTTCCGAAACCAAAATCTCAAGTGAACTTTCCAGGCCGATTTTCCACAATCGCAACCGTACGGACCAATCGGGCGAACCGTACGCCTAACGCTGCGCCACGCGCCAATTCGGATGCACCCAAGGCTCTGCATTCTCGGGCGGCAACGGCGCCCGGCCCAAGATATGATCCGCCGCTTTTTCACCGACCAGAATCGACGGCGCGTTGAGGTTCCCGTTGGTGATCCGCGGAAAGATCGAACTGTCCGCAACTCTCAGATTTTCCACACCAATCACACGTGTCTCCGGATCGACAACCGCCATCGGATCGTCACGCGCCCCCATCTTCACCGTGCCGCAGGGATGATAGGCGCTTTCGGCATGTTCGCGGATGAATTCATCAATCGTTTCATCACTTTGCGCATGTTCGCCCGGCTGGATTTCGCTTTTGTAGAACGGCGCGAACGCCTCCTGCGCAAAAATTTCCCGCACCAGCCTGATGCCCGCGCGGAACTCCTCCCAATCCTCTATGTGGCTCATGTAATTGAAGAAAATCCGGGGGTCTTCCTTCGGGTCCGCTGATTTCAGCGTGACCTCGCCGCGCGAAGGCGACCGCATCGGCCCGACATGCGCCTGAAACCCATGCCCTTCCGCCGCCGTCTGACCGTCATACCGCACCGCGATCGGCAGGAAATGGATCTGCAGATCCGGATACTCAACCCCGGCCCGCGACCGGATAAAACCACATGATTCAAACTGGTTAGACGCCCCCGGCCCGGTCTTCGTAAAGAGCCATCGCGCCCCGACATAGGCCTTTCCCAGCAGGTTCCAGTATCGATAGAGACTGACCGGCTGCTTCGACGCCGCCTGCACATAGACTTCCAGGTGATCTTGCAGATTCTGTCCAACACCGGGCCGATCCGCGATGACTTCGATCCCGTGCTCACGCAGGTGCGCGGCGGGTCCAATCCCGGAAAGCATCAATAATTTCGGGGAATTGATCGCCGATGCTGCGAGAATGACTTCTTCACGCGCCGTAACGGTCTGAATTGCGCCCTGTCGCTCGATTTCGACCCCTGTGGCGCGTCCGTCATCGATCACCACTTTCCGCGCGAAAGCTCTGATAAGACTACAGTTTTCGCACTTCAAAGCCGGGCGCAGATAGGCCTTCGCGGCGGACCACCGCTGCCCGTTCCAAACCGTCATCTCAAATGGTCCAACGCCTTCCTGACGGTGGCCGTTGTAATCGCCAGTGATCCCGTAGCCCGCCTGCGCTCCCGCTTCGACAAACGCACGCGTCAGTGGGTTGTCCCGCCGACCCCGTGTGACATGCAGCGGACCGTTCGCGCCGCGCCAAGCCGGATCACCGCCGTGCCCGCCATCGTGCCAATCCTCTAACCGTTTGAAATACGGCAAAACATCTGCATATCCCCAACCCGCCGCGCCCGCGTCGCGCCAGTGGTCGAAGTCCTTGGCGTGCCCACGAACATAGACCATGCCGTTGATCGAGGACGATCCGCCAATCACCTTGCCGCGCGGGCAGGCGAGGCGGCGGTTGTTCAGATGCGGTTCCGGTTCGGTCCGGTAGCCCCAATCGTAGCGCTTCATGTTCATGGGGAAACTGAGCGCGCCGGGCATCTGGATGAACGGCCCGGCATCACTGCCGCCATGTTCGATGACGATCACCGACCGACCTGCCTCGGACAGGCGGTAGGCCAAGCCGCATCCAGCCGAACCGGCACCGACAATGACGTAATCTGCAATCATATCAGAGTGCTAGTACGGAGCTTCAACGTCGCCCATGCGGACATAGACGGATTTCAGTTCGCTGTAGTTGTTGATCGCGTCCTTAGAATTCTCGCGTCCGACACCAGACATCTTTGTCCCTCCGAACGGTGCTTCGACCGGCGCGTCGTTGTAGGAATTGATGAAGCACGACCCGGCCTCAAGCTGCGCAATCACTCGATGCCCGCGCGACAGGTCAGAGGTAAAGACCCCCGCAGACAGACCGAACTCGGTCGCGTTGGCACGCGCGATCGCGTCTTCCTCGGTTTCGAAATCAAGCACCGCCATGACAGGTCCAAAGATCTCTTCCCGCGCGATAACCATGTCGTCTTTGACATCGGCGAATACAGTGGGCTGGAGGTAAAACCCTTCGCGATCAATACGTTCGCCCCCAGTGACCAACCGCGCGCCTTCGGCTTTGCCTTGTTCGATATAGTCCAGAACGATGTTCATCTGTCGTTCGCTGACCATCGGGCCAAAGCTTGTTGCCTCGTCCAGCGGATCACCGATCACCGCGTTCGCAAGGCGCTCGGTCAGGCGCTTCAGAAACGCTTCTTTAATGCCTTTCTGCACAAATACCCGCGTCCCGTTCGAACAGACCTGCCCGGACGAATAGAAATTGCCAAGGATCGCGCCGCCGACCGCGTTATCAAGATCGGCGTCATCGAAGATCAACAGGGGGGATTTGCCGCCAAGCTCCATCGTGACGTGTTTCATGCCGGCCGCGGCAGCGGCGTAGACCTTTTTGCCTGTCGGCACCGATCCGGTCAGTGACACCTTTGCCACGCGGGGGTCAGAGACCAGCGATGCACCCACCTCTCCAAGACCCTGAATGACGTTATAAATCCCTGCAGGCAGCCCGGCCTCGTGCAGGATCTCGGCCACCTTCAAGGCGCAAAGCGGCGTTGTCTCGGATGGCTTGAACAGCATCGCATTGCCACAGGCGAGCGCTGGCGCGCCTTTCCAGCAGGCGATCTGCGTCGGATAGTTCCACGCGCCGATGCCGACGCAGACGCCAAGCGGTTCGCGACGGGTGTAGACCCAGTCCTCACCCAGTTGGATATGCTCGCCGGTCAGGCTGCCCGCCAGCCCACCGAAATATTCCAGAGCGTCCGCGCCGCTGGTGGCATCGACAGCAATTGTCTCCTGATACGGCTTGCCGGTGTCGTAGGTTTCAAGCACCGACAGGTCGTGATTGCGCTCGCGCATGATGTCGGCCGCGCGGCGCAGGACGCGGCCACGTTCGGTGCCCGACAGCGCAGCCCAATGTTTTTGCGCGCGTTTCGCAGAGGCCAAGGCCTGCTCAACGATCTTTGGTGTTGCCGCGTAAACAGTGGCGATTTGCTCTCCGCTGGCGGGGTAGATCACCGCGATCGGCGTGCCATTGGTGTCCTCGACATAGGTTCCATCGATGAAATGGCTGGCAGTGGGTTGGGTCGGATAGGTCATCACTTCCCCTCTTTGTCGGCAGATTTCAGTTCCTGGTCGAGCAGGGTCAGCACGTGACGTGTTGCTGCATCGCCTTGCGGGGCCTCCCGACGCAGCGCTTCGCGCAGGTATAGACCGTCGATCAAACCGGCGATGCGGACCGCCGCCTCTCCGGCCCGAGCGCCAATCAGAGGGCGCAGGCTATGGACGAGATTGGAGTGCAATCGCCGCTGGTAGACGCTCAGAAGCCGCCACGCCTGATCGTCGCTTTGAGCGAGGACGTAGAAATTGAGCCACGCCGCCACCACCTCGCGCCGGAAATTCGCGCTGGTAAAGCCCGCCCGAATGATCGCCTCACACCGCGCGCGCGGCCCCCGTGCCATCGACAAGGCACCCCGAACTTCGGCCCCGTAGAGACTCAGTGTGTGGCGCATCGCGGCCAGAAAGATCTGGTCCTTGCCGCCAAAATAGTGATGCGCCAGCGCCGACGACATCCCGGCCCGTCGCGCGATCTGGGCCACGGTCACATCGAGCGACCCGGCATGTCCGATCTCGTCAATCGTGGCTTTCACCAACGCCGCCCGGCGTATAGGCTCCATCCCAAGTTTCGGCACATTCGACCCCTTTTGGTTGACCGCCGGACGGTATGGCGATTTTTATTGACTCGTCAATCAACAAAAAACGAGACCACATCAGGGAGCTTCTTGAACATGTTGAAATCTACTCTTTCGGTCGTTGCGATTTGCACCGCGACAACGGCTGCCGCCAATTGCGATACTGTTGTCTTTTCGGACGTGGGCTGGACCGACATCACTGCGACCACAGCCGCGACCACGGTGGTCCTCGATGCGCTTGGCTACGAGACCGACATCAAAGTGCTGTCCGTCCCGGTGACCTATACCGCCCTGGCCGAAGGCGATGTGGACGTGTTCCTTGGCAACTGGATGCCAACGATGGAGGCCGACATTGCGCCCTATCGCGAAGCTGGCACGGTCGACACTGTGCGCGCGAATCTCGAAGGCGCGAAATACACGCTGGCCGTGAACAAGGCTGCTGCTGATATGGGCATTGCAAATTTCGCGGACATTGCCACCCATAGGGACGCCTTGGATGCCGAGATCTACGGCATCGAACCCGGCAATGACGGCAATCGCCTCATCATGGACATGATCGCCGACAATGCGTTTGACCTCGACGGCTTCGAAGTGGTCGAAAGTTCCGAACAAGGGATGCTGGCACAAGTGGCGCGCGCCTCAGACCGGGGTGAGCCCATCGTGTTCCTCGGCTGGGAGCCACATCCGATGAACGCCAATTTCGAGCTCACCTACCTTGAAGGAGGCGATGACTGGTTCGGTCCGAACCTCGGTGGCGCCACGGTCTACACCAACACCCGCGCCGGATATGTCGAGGAATGCACGAATGTCGGTGCGCTGTTGAACAACCTTGAATTCAGCCTCGCCATGGAAAACGAAATCATGGGCGCGATCCTGAATGACGGTGAAGAACCGCGCGACGCCGCGATTGCGTGGCTGTCGGCCAACCCGGACGCTTACGCGGAATGGCTTGACGGCGTCACCACCAAAGACGGCGGAGATGCCGTTGCGGCGGTGCAGGCAGCGCTTCAATAATCGACACATCGGGCGGCCAACAGGCCGCCCTTTTCCAATCATGACATGACGAAGGCGGCGCATGGACTGGCTGACCGAAAACAAGATCCCCGTTGGTCAGATCGCGGGCGATGGCTTTGACTGGCTTGAAAGCAACGGAGCCTTTTTCTTCGATGCCCTGTCTGACGCGCTGGAGGCGATGATCGACGGGTTTCTCTGGCTGCTGCAGACGCCGCATCCGCTGTTCATCATCGGTCTCTTCGTAGCGCTCACCTGGCTGCTGCAACGCAGTTGGAAGGTCTGCCTGTTCGTCGGCCTCGGGTTTTTGTTCATCATCAACCAAGGTTATTGGGAGGAAACGACCGAAAGCCTGACGCTTGTCTTATCCGCCTGCGTGGTCTGCATGGGCTTGGGTGTCCCAATCGGCATCGCCGCGGCACATAGGCCCAAACTCTACGCGTGGATGCGGCCCGTGCTGGACCTTATGCAGACCTTGCCGACCTTCGTCTATCTTATTCCGGCGATTGTGTTTTTCGGTATCGGGATGGTGCCGGGCCTGATCGCGACGGTGATCTTCGTGCTGCCCGCACCAATCCGCCTGACCCATCTTGGCGTCAGTTCGACACCGACGCCCCTCATCGAAGCTGCCGAAGCGTTCGGTGCTACGAAACAGCAGCTTTTGTGGAAGGTCGAACTGCCCTCTGCCCTGCCGCAAATCATGGCGGGGCTGAACCAGACGATCATGTTGTCGCTGTCGATGGTCGTGATCGCCGCGCTTGTCGGTGCCGATGGGCTTGGGGTGCCGGTGGTGCGTGCGCTTAACCAAGTGAACACGGCGCGTGGTTTCGAAAGCGGCTTTGTCATTGTGGTCGTTGCGATCATCCTTGACCGGATGCTGCGGATGGAGCGCGACAAATGAGTGAACCGCGCGTCTCGTTCGACAATGTCTCGATCGTCTTCGGGGACAAACCGGAGGCCGCTCTGCCACTCATGGATGCGGGCCAAAGCCGTGGTGAGATCCAAAGCGAAACGCATCAGGTACTTGGCGTGCACGATTGCTCGCTCGACGTGGCCGAGGGCGAGATCCTTGTTCTAATGGGGTTGTCCGGGTCCGGCAAGTCCACCCTGCTGCGCGCGGTCAATGGGCTGAACCCCGTGGTGCGCGGCTGCGTTCGGGTGCATGACGGCACGCGGCTGGTTGATGTCACCCATGCCGACGCCGCGACCTTGCGGCAGTTGCGGCTGCGTCACGTGGCGATGGTGTTCCAGCAATTCGGCCTCTTGCCATGGCGCACCGTGCGCGAGAATGTCGGCCTGGGTCTGGAATTGGGCGGCCAGTCCAAAACCGAACGGCAGGAGCGCGTGGAGGCGCAGCTAGCGCTCGTGGGGCTGTCCGATTGGGCCGATCGCAAGGTCGGAGAACTGTCCGGCGGGATGCAGCAACGCGTGGGCCTTGCCCGCGCCTTTGCCACCGACGCGCCGATCCTCCTTATGGACGAACCCTTTTCGGCCCTCGATCCCCTGATCCGGACGAAGCTTCAGGATGAACTTCTTGAATTGCAGGACACGCTGCGGCGCACGATCATTTTCGTGAGTCACGATCTGGACGAGGCCTTCAAGATCGGCAACCGCATCGCGATCATGGAAGGCGGACGCATCGTGCAATGCGGCACGCCACAGGACATTTTCCGTCATCCCGCAAACCATTACGTGGCCGATTTCGTCAAGCACATGAACCCGCTCGGCGTTCTGCGCGCGCGTGACATCATGCGAAGCGGGCACGGCACCAAGGGCGCGCCCGAAGTTGATGCGGACGCGCGGGTCATGACGGTGATGCAGACACTTGTCGGGCAGGACAGAGACTTGACCGTGGTCGCAGAGGGCGCACCCATTGGCGTGATCGGTAAAAATGACGTGCTGGCCTACTTGTCTGACCCGACCGGAGGTTCCGGCAGATCATAGCGCGCGATCTGGTGGAACCGCCCATCCCTGTCCTCCCCCATCAATGAGATGTGTCGCATCAGATAAGGTCCGGAGACGTCAGGCAGGGGGGCGCGCACGGTCTCCTCTATTGTCGTACGCTCGGCCTGTGGCACGCGGTCCGTCAGGGTCATGTGAAAGCGGAACGCGTCCATCACGAAGGGGTATCCCCATGTGAGCAGGTTTTGGTGCAGCGTCTCAGACAGGTTGCGTCGCGCGTATTTCTCACGCTCGTCGACACTGAGCGGCGCGCGAAATCTGTCCAACTCGGTCACGCAATGCGCGGCAAGATCGCTCAAGGCATCGTTCGAAGTGGCGGGAACCAGCGCAAGAAACCGCCCAAGCCACACCAGTGACAGGCCGCCCAGCGAAACCGCGGCGCGCTTCTGCGCGAATGCTTCGACCGCCCGCGGCAGTTGTGCAGCATCACACGTGTCATAGAGGCGAAACGGAGCCTTCAGGGTCGCGTGAAACCCGTATCTGCTGGCATTTGCGATCCAGTCCTGCCGCGCCAACGGTGTGGCCTTTTGCTGTGAAACGCAGTCCCAGCCAAACCAGCTTGCGCCAAAATCGCCCAATGGGCCGTCTGGAACATGGTAAATTGCATAGCGCTGGAACTCGGTTGCGGGCATGATCGCAGTTAGGCGCGACACGATTTCTTTGACAAGCCTACGGAAGCCTGTTGCAACGTATTCAACTTTGCTTATATGTTTTCCAACAGTAAGGAGACTTGCGATATGACACCTAAAATTACCGGATTTTTCGACGACGCGACGAACACCATCTCCTATGTGGTGCAAGATCCCGAAGGCCGCGCTTGCGCCATCGTGGATAGCGTTCTGGATTTCGACTACTCCTCGGGCCGGACCGATACGAAATCGGCCGACGCCATCATTGCCTTCGTGCGTGAGAATGACCTCGACGTGCAGTGGTTGCTCGAAACACACGTCCATGCGGATCACCTGAGCGCGGCGCCCTATCTTCAGGACGCTCTCGGCGGGAAAATCGGCATCGGCGACCGCATTCAGGTCGTTCAGGACACGTTCGGCAAGGTGTTCAACGAAGGCACCGAGTTCCAGCGCGACGGCAGCCAATTCGACCAGCTTTTCGTCGAAGGCGACAGCTTCCACATCGGACAGTTGCGGGCCGACGTCCTCCACACTCCCGGGCATACACCGGCTTGTCTGACCTACGTTGTGGGCGACGCGGCCTTCGTGGGCGATACCCTGTTCATGCCGGATTTCGGCACCGCGCGGTGTGACTTCCCCGGCGGGTCGTCGGAACAGCTGTACGACTCGGTCCAGAAGATCCTCGCTCTGCCGGACGAGACCCGCATCTTCGTCGGCCACGACTACAAGGCGCCGGGTCGCGAAGAATACGCGTGGGAAACCACCGTCGGTGAGCAGAAGGCCAAGAACGTGCACGTGGGCGCTGGTGCGTCGAAGGATGACTTCGTCGAGATGCGCGATGCCCGCGATGCGACGCTGGCGATGCCAAAGCTCATCATCCCGTCCCTGCAGGTCAACATGCGCGCGGGCCAGATGCCGCCAGCCGACAAGGACGGCAAGGTGTTCCTCAAAGTTCCTGTGAACGAGCTCTGAGACCATGAACCCGGATTGGATTTACGGGCTGATCGGCGGATTGGTGATCGGCACAGGTGGCGCAGTGTATCTGTTGGCCAATGGACGCATCATGGGGGCCAGCGGCATCGTCGGTGGCCTCGTGGACGGCAGCGGCGCATCAACGAAATGGGAGCGGCTGAGTTTTTTGGCAGGTGTCGCTCTCATCCCCTTCCTGCTGCTGAGCGTATTGGGCCCGAAGGACACGCATGTGACCAGTAATCTGCCCGTTCTCATTGCGGCAGGCCTTCTGGTCGGCGTTGGCACGCGTCTTGCCAATGGCTGCACCTCCGGTCACGGCGTTTGCGGAATCTCGCGCCTGTCGTTGCGCGGGATCGTCGCAACTGTGTTCTACATTCTGGCGGGTGGTCTCACGATCGCGCTGTTCCGCCACGTGTTGGGGGTGGTGTGATGCGGAACGCGTTTGCTTTTCTCGCCGGTGGCCTCTTCGGGGCCGGACTCATGATCTCGGGCATGACGGACACCCGCAAAGTGCAGGGATGGCTCGACGTGTTTGGCAATTGGGACCCGACGCTGGCATTCGTCATGGGGGGTGCCATCATCCCGATGTTTATCGCGTGGCGTGTCGCGGCGCGGCGGCAATACGCCCTGCTGGGCGATGCCATGCCACCGCCGCCTAGCACACAGGTCGGTCGCAACCTCGTGCTTGGCTCTGTCATGTTCGGCATGGGCTGGGGCCTCGTGGGCCTGTGCCCCGGACCGGCCATCGCGTCGCTCAGCTATGGCGGGTTCGAGGGACTGGTCTTCCTTGCCTCCATGCTGGTCGGCATGGGTGCGATGCCCACAATTCGCGGGTGGCTGGACAGGCCAGCACCTGCACAGTAGGACTTTGCCATGGATATTCGCCAAATTTCAGAGCGCTACAGCGTCTCCCCGCAGATCGATCCCGAAGACGCCGCCGCCATCAAGGCGGCAGGCATCACCACTGTGATCTGCAACCGACCCGATGCCGAAGTGCCGCCCAGCCATCAGACGGACGCCATTCGCGCCGCGCTTGAGGCGGAAGGGCTTCGTTTCGAGGTTCTGCCGATCACGCATCAGACCATGACGCCAGACCGTGTTGCCGCGCAGGCTGACATCGTCGCGTCGTCGGATGGCCCGGTGCTAGCCTATTGCGCGTCGGGCACGCGGTCGTCAATCCTGTGGGCGCTGAGCCAGGCGGGGCAGCAAAGCGCGGACCAGATTTTGAATGCGGTCAGCCGTGCGGGATATGACCTTGCTGCTCTGCGTCCGACGCTCGACGCAGCGGCATCGGCGCAAAAGCAAGGCTAGGTTTCGGCGCCACGTATCACGGCTCCAAATCATCGAGGCCCAAGGCCAGATCATCCAAAGACATGTCCATCGGTTGAGGCACCAAAGGCGCCTCAACATTAACAGCATCCGAAAATGCGGTATCCGTGACCGCGTCTTTTGGCTGCTTTGCTGACACTTTGGGCGTGGTCCGCGCGGCGTCCCCCCTGTCAGCCTGCTGCAAAAGCGGCGCGTCACCACCGATGCGAATGGCGCGAAAGCCGTTTATCTGACCCAGCTTGCCTTTGGCGACGACATAGCCACCATCAACCACGAGACTGGTGGCGTTCAGGGCGGCCGGGGAGATTTCCAGAAGATCACCGGGCTTCAGAGACTGCGCTTTCGACAAAGGCACATGGATGCGTGTCAGCACTGCACGCATCCGGGCAGGCAGGCGTTTCATCGCCTCGGCGTGCTTGCCCAACTGGATCGAAGACGCGTCATCGGTAGCCTTGCTCGGCTCAGGTTCGGGAAACAGAAAGGCAACCTTTCCGACCCGCGTGTCTTGAGCAAGGCTGACGTCGAAAGACAGCATGTGATGGCTGTCCCCGTCCAGAGCCAGCCCTGCCGTCTGCACATCATCCACCTGCGCGCCGAAGCGAAATCCCTGCAAGTGTGCCCGTTCCGGCTGACCCTCCAGCATGGCCCCAAACCGCGGGAGCGCCGCATCGACGAGCGGGGCCGTCATGGCAGCATCGGTGGCGGTGAAGGGGCGGTCATCCAGCGGAAACCGCGACACTTTTCCAAGCGTCTGCACCTCGATCAGGCTGGTCACAACCGAGCGGTCCAACGCCAACAGCCCGCAGGATCCTGCGTCATTCTCAAGAATGAGCAGCAAGGCGTCTTCGGGCAGGCGCGCAAGCGCCAGATCGGTCGGCAAAGTGTCGTCCCTGGTGGCCTGCGCGACGAGACCAAGCGCCCAAAGCGCGTCAGCAGCAATCGACAGACTGCGCCCAAGGGCGCGATGCACGGAGAGACCGCCAACACCCAGCGACCGGCGTTGTGCTTGCGCCTTGCGTTCCAGAACTGACTCTGCTGTGCCGTCAGGCATCGTACTGTGTTCACCCGTCAAACCACGTTCCTGCCGTTATGGCGGGGAATGGTTACCAAGGGCTTAGCGTCTCTTGGACAACCCGCTCATTGCGCGGCCATCGCCAGACGATAGGGCAGCACCACGCGGAAGGTCGTGCCGGATTTTGTCGGAATGAAGTCTACCGATCCACCCAAACGCGTCATCACCTGCCGACAGATCGCCAATCCCAGCCCGGCGCCCCCGGCTTTCTGATCGCTCACGCGCGCGAATTTTTCGAAGATCATGTCGGCAGCTTCCGCCGAAATGCCCGATCCGTTGTCCTGAAAGTCGATCACCACCCGGTCGGTTTCCTGCATCACCCGTATGACGAGCCTTGGCGCATCCGCATCACAGTATTTGCGGGCATTCGCGATCAGATTGATGAAAACCTGACTGAGCCGGTCGAGGTCCGTGAACAGCGAAATGTCCTCTTTCAGCGCGTCGCGCTGGATCTCAAGCTGCGCGCCATCCTCCCCGATTGCGGCCGAAGACACCGCACGATCGAGGGCGTCTTTCAACAAACCATCGCGCAGATTGAGGTTCACTTGCCCGTTCTCAATGACACTTAGGTCAAGAAGATCATCCAGCAGACGCGTCAGGCGTTGCGCCTCATCATGGATGATCGAGGCATAGCGCGACTGGTCCTCGGGACCCATCTCATCGGTGTCCCGCAGGATCTCGGAAAACGCTCGGATCGACGTCATCGGCGTGCGCAGTTCGTGGCTGATCTGGCTGAGGAAGGCGTCTTTCTGGATCGACAGACGCGTCAGCTTCTGGTTGGCGTTGCGCAGCTCCAATGCGGTACGGCTCAATTCTTCGGATTTCTCTTTCAGCTCGGCCGAGTATTCCAGCATCTGTGCGGTTTCATCTGCCACCGCCATCAGATCTTCCACGGACACGGCCATCCCGCCGGTGATCTGACCCACCATCGCATGTGCCGTCGCGGCTCCTACCGAGCTCCCCAGTTCGCGTTCCAGCACCTCAAGAAAGTCCGGCGTCGGGTCAGGCAGATCCCCTCTGACCCCCTGCTTGCGGGCATGCGCCGAAAACAACGCCTGCGCTTCCGGCGCGCCCAGGATGCGCTGCGCCATGACCATCAGGTCTTCGGTCTGAGCAACGCCGCCCGACCAGCGACGCTTGCTGCCCGAATGTTCGAAGATGTTCACGAATTGCGCCGCCTGTAGCCGTTCGATGGGTGACGGGAAGGTGACCAGTGACACCGTCAGGAATGCGAGAACGTTAAAGGCGATACTCCAGAGAACCGAATGCATCAGCGGGTCGAGCCCTTCGATCCCGAAAAGCGCATACGGGCGCAGCCATGCCAAGCCGAACAGCCCGTTTTCCACAACCGATACCGGCAGAACGGTGCCAACGCCAAAGCTTGGCAAGTAAAGGGTGTAAAGCCACGTGCCGAACCCTGCTGTGAGGCCCGCAAAAGCGCCCAGCCACGTGGCCCCGCGCCAGAACATACCCCCAAGCATCGCGGGCAGCACTTGGGCCAGACCGCAAAAGGCCACAAGGCCAATGGTGGCCAATGCCTCCCCGCCGCTCGACATGCGGTAGTAGAGGTACCCCAACATGACCACAGCCACGATTGATATTCGCCGCGCCATCAGGACCGCATTGCGCACATCCCCGGATACGCTTGCCCCGGTCGAAGACACGCGCAGCCAGATCGGCATGACGATATGGTTCGACACCATTGTGGATAGCGCAATCGCCGCGACGATGACCATGGAGGTGGCCGAACTGAACCCACCAAGGAATGACAGCATTGCCAACCCGTTTTCCCCCAGTGCCAGTGGGATGGTGAGGACAAAAAGGTCCGGGTTCGATCCGTCCGGCATCAAATCGAGGCCGACCACGGCGATGGGCACCACGAAAAGGCTCATCAGGCCGAGGTAGAGCGGGAATGCCCAACTGGCGGTGCGCAGATGGCTTTCGTCGTCATTCTCGACCACGAGCACCTGAAACGTGCGCGGCAAACACAGGAACGCCGCCGCCGAGAGGAAAATCAGCCCCGCCCAACGGCTGCGATCGGTCTGCCACTGTCCGAACTCGGACGCATCAATGCGTGACAGCGCCTCGGACACTCCGCCGGAGACCCCCCAGACGACGAAGATCCCCACCGACAGCAGCGCCACCAGCTTCACCACCGCCTCGACCGCAATGGCCATGACGACTCCGTCGTGCCGCTCTTTCGCGTCGAGATTTCGTGTCCCGAAGAGAACCGTGAACAGGGCCAAGCCCAACGAGAGCCAAAGCGCGAAGCTTTCCAATCTCTCCGGCGTACGGTCATGCGCTTCGGCGGCGAAGACCGAAAAGGACAGTGTCACCGACTGAAGCTGGAGCGCGATGTAGGGGGTCGTGCCGATCACTGCGAGGATGGTGACACCCGCTGCCAGCAAACTTGATTTACCGTAGCGTGAAGAGATCAGGTCAGCGATGGATGTGATCTTTTGCGTCCGACCGATGCGGATCAGTTTGCGCAACAGCCACCACCAGCTGACCATGACCAAGGTCGGTCCAAGGTAGATGGTGAGATACTCGAACCCGTTGCGCGCTGCGCTCCCGACCGCGCCGTAGAACGTCCAGGCCGTGCAGTAGATCGACAGAGATAGCGTGTAGATCAACGGCGACCGCAGCCACGCCTTGTGACCCTGAAGCGCGATCCGGTCGGCCGCGAACGCGACCGCGAACAGGAACAGCACGTAGGCGCCACAGACGGCGACAAGGATGTTGAGCGTGGTCATGGGTCTGACCCCGGATCATCCTCCATCCGGCTGCCCAAGGCGCGGGACAGTCCGAAGGTGAGAACGATCACGCCGGCCCAGACCGCGAAAATGTAGATCAAGGCAGCCGCGCTGCTCACCCTCGCGTCGCCGGATTGCGGCCAGATCAGCGGTAGGAGCCACAATAAGAGTGCAAGGATCGGCGCAAGGCGCGCGGCGTCCATGAGCCGGCGCTGCCGGTAGGTGCGTTTCTCATGAAATACCGGCGACGGTTTGGGCCTGTCCGCCGGTTCGCTCATTTCGACGCCAGTGTTCTCACGGTCTCCAACACGTCGGCGTTGGAAAAGGGCTTGGTCATGAACGCATCGCAACCGGCGCGTTCGGCAATCTCGCGGTCCTTACTCTGACCACGGGCGGTGAGCATCAGGACCGGCAAGTCGGAATTGGCCGGATCGCCCCGCAATTCGCGCAGGATGTCATACCCGCTCTTGCCCGGCAGCATAACATCGAGGATGAGCACATCCGGTTGACGTTCGCGCACGATATCGACAGCGTCCGCGCCATTGGAATGGGTTTTCACCGTCCAACCATCGCGCGACAGAATAAAGCTAATCGCTTCAATGATATTCGGTTCATCTTCGATCAACAGAACCTGTTTCGACATGCGTCCCCTCCCGCGGCCCCCCGCATGGCCTTTTTGAACTGACGCCAATTCAGGCCAATACTCGCACTTTAATACGTTTTATGTGCAGACTGTCAAAACTTCCGGGATCACCTTGCGACCAAGATCGAAGGCTCCCGCCGAGCCTTGCACTCTGATTGCGGACAGATGCGGCAGCTCAGGCCAACCTGCATCACTGGTTCGGACGTTTCGTGCTTGGCTTCCGGAACGATCAGCATATGGCTTTCGAACAGGGTGTCCCGCCCGAGTTTCGGCGCTTCGGAAGGCTGCGCGATTGCGATGACCAGATGGTGGGCCGAGGCACGGGTCGATTGCTCAACCCGTTCGGCGTGGATCATCATGGGGCGCGCCAGCGCCTTGTAGAGAGGCCAAAGCGCGCACCCTGCCCCAAGCCGGGGCAACGGAAATTCCGGCAGTGGTTTGCGGAAGGTGGTGACGCCAGATCCATCGCAAATCGCCAGGCCCACCGGTTGTTTCAGGATGCCTGTCGGCAACTGCGCAAGCCGACGCATCGCGCTGGCGACATCCGCATGGGCCGCATCTGCCAAAGCTAGCGGATCGCTTCCAGACTTGGCGACCACCCGTGCGCACAGATCAAGGGGCATGCGCAAAGCGTCTTCGCGGTACCGATCCAGGGCACGCAACAACAACCACTGCGCGGCATGGGACAGGCCGTCCGACAATTCGCCCAGCACAGCATCGACCGACGCATGCGGGTTCTCAAGTTGGGGGATGTGAAACCCGAGCTTCTGGAACACACGGTCCATCTCGTCTTGCGGAGCACTGTTGGTGGGTGCTTCGGATTCTGCCTCTTCGAGATATCGCACGAGGCTTCGGCTGGTTTCGGCAAGCCGCGCGCTGTCTTCGTAGATGTTGCGGTTGAACCGGCGCTGCCATTCGGGTTCGATGTCACCCGGTTCTGCCAGAATAGAGGACGCCGACCGGATCGCTGTGACGGTGCTCAGCATCTCGTGCAGCGACGCTGCGAGATGGGGATCATGGGTCAGTCGGTCAGTCAGCGCTTCGACGCTTTGCTGCAACGTTTCCACCCTGCGCTGGTATTCGGCCAGCAAAGCTGCCCAGCCCGGGAAACGTCCGGCAAACTCTTCAACACGCGCGAGCTCGGCCTCTGGAAGATCCGTATTGGTCGCGGCTTCCCGCAGGTTGGTCAGAAGCGCCGTTTCCGCACCCTCGGTCAGGGAGGTCGGTTCGACGTCAAGCGCATGAGCGATATCGACCAGCAGTTTCCCGCCGATTCTACGCCGGTTGTGTTCAATCAGGTTGAGGTACGAGGGTGAGATATCGGCCCGCTGGGCCAGCTCGGATTGCTTGATCCCCGCCATGATCCGCCGTTCGCGAATTCGGCTGCCTGTCAAAGTGTCGCGGGCCAATGCGGAATCCCATGATGAATCAATCGGTTTCTGCGCTGCGGCTAAAACTTTTTTACATATTTCTGCGCTGCACTGTTCATTTATTGACAGAAAAATCGTTTTGAGCAAAGCGCTTATTGATATGTTTTCACTGCATATCCGATACTCACCCTGCACATATGTGCGGTGTTGGCGGTCAGAGGAACCCCGCCAGACCCTTTAAGACATTGGGAGGATTATATGTCCAAAGGCAACCTGACACGTCGCGGCGTGCTCAAGACAGGTGCAGTTGCAGGGGCGGGTCTTGCTCTGCCGACGTACCTGTCCGCAGCGGGCCACGAAGGCTTCACAAACGCACCAACAGGATCGACCGTCACGCTGGGTTTCAACGTACCCCAGTCCGGCCCCTACGCGGACGAGGGCGCAGACGAACTGCGCGCCTACGAACTGGCCGTTGAGCACCTGAACGGTGAAGGCGACGGCGGTATGCTCAACACCTTCTCGTCGAAGGCACTTCAGGGCAACGGTATCCTCGGCAAGAAAGTCGAGTACGTCACAGGCGACACGCAGACCAAATCGGACGCGGCGCGCGCATCGGCGAAGTCGATGATCGAAAAAGACGGCGCCATCATGATCACCGGCGGTTCGTCCTCGGGCGTGGCCGTGGCCGTGCAGGCGCTTTGCCAAGAGGCCGGCGTCATCTTCATGGCGGGTCTGACCCACTCCAACGACACCACGGGTAAAGACAAGAAAGCCAATGGTTTCCGTCACTTCTTCAACTCGTACATGTCCGGTGCGGCTCTCGCGCCCGTGCTTGCTGCGAACTACGGCACAGACCGTAAGGCGTACCACCTGACAGCTGACTACAACTGGGGTTACACCACAGAAGAGGCGGTCCGCTCCTCGACCGAAGCGATGGGTTGGGAAACAGTCGGCACCGTTCTGACGCCGCTGACGCAGACCGACTTCTCGTCCTACATCACGCCGGTTCTGCAGTCAGATGCAGACGTTCTGGTTCTGAACCACTACGGCGGCAACATGGTCAACTCGCTGACCAACGCGGTGCAGTTCGGCCTTCGTGACCGTCAGGTCAACGGCAAGAACTTCGAAATCGTTGTTCCGCTGTACTCCCGCCTGATGGCGAAGGGTGCGGGCGCCAACGTGAAGGGCATCTTCGGCTCCACCAACTGGCACTGGTCGCTGCAGGACGAAGGCTCCAAGGCATTCGTTCAGTCCTTCGGCACCAAGTACGGCTTCCCGCCGTCTCAGGCTGCGCACACCTGCTACGTGCAGGCTCTGCTTTACGCGGATGCGGTCGAGCGTGCCGGCTCCTTCGCACCGTGCGCGGTTGTCGAAGCGCTCGAAGGCTTCGAATTCGACGGTATGGGCAACGGCCCGACACTCTACCGCGCCGAAGATCACCAGTGCTTCAAAGACGTTCTGGTCGTGAAGGGTAAGGAAAACCCGTCCTCCGAATTCGACCTTCTCGAGATCGTCGAAGTCACACCGGTGGAACAGGTCACCTACGAGCCGGATCACCCGCAATTCGCGGGCGGTGCTCTGGGCTCCTGCAACAACGGCGCATAAGCCGCTGCGCTTCGGGGTGGGCCAACGGGCCCACCCATTTCCTGCATCAGCCCGCAGAACTGCTGGGCTGTCTGCACTTCCACACTTCTGACCGCAAAGGGTGGGGCAATGGACGCCATAATTCTGCAAATTCTGAACGGGCTCGACAAAGGCTCGGCCTACGCGCTGATCGCGCTGGGTTTGACACTTATCTTCGGCACGCTCGGCGTGGTGAACTTTGCGCACGGCGCTTTGTTCATGATCGGCGCGTTCTGCGCTGTGACACTGTCGCGCCTGCTGAGCCTCAGCCACGAGGTGGCAATCCCGGGCCAAGTGGACTTCCTCGGCAATCCGGCCACACGGGATGTCCCATATGTGTATGATATCTTCGGAGAAGCTGCCGGAGCCGCGATCATCGACTGGTCGGTGCCGCTGGCCATTCTGCTCGCCATCCCGGTGATGATCGCAGTCGGCGTCATCATGGAGCGCGGCCTCATCAAGCATTTCTACAAGCGCCCGCATGCCGACCAGATCCTTGTGACCTTCGGCCTCGCCATCGTGCTTCAGGAAATCATCAAGTACTACTACGGCGCGAACCCGATCCCGGCACCGGCCCCACAGGCGTTTGTCGGATCGTTCGATTTCGGTGCATTGATTGGCTTCGAACCGGGCACGATCATCTACCCGTACTGGCGCCTTGTTTATTTCGCCTTCGCGGTTGTGATCATCGGTGCCGTGTTCGCCTTCCTGCAGTTCACCACGTTTGGCATGGTCGTGCGGGCCGGAATGGCAGATCGCGAGACTGTCGGCCTTTTGGGTATCAACATTGACAAGCGCTTCACCATCATGTTCGGCCTCGCCGCAGCGGTCGCGGGTCTGGCTGGTGTGATGTACGCGCCGATCACCTCACCAAACTACCATATGGGCATGGACTTCCTTGTCCTGAGCTTCGTCGTGGTGGTTGTCGGCGGCATGGGATCACTCCCTGGCGCCGTGCTTGCAGGCTTCCTTCTGGGCATCCTCGAAAGCTTTGCGTCCATGCGCGAGGTTCTGGAGATCGTCCCGGGCCTGAACCAAATCATCATCTATCTCGTAGCCATTGTGATCCTTCTGACCCGCCCACGCGGTCTGATGGGACGCAAGGGCGTCATGGAGGACTAAGCCATGTTTGGACTCGACAAAAAAGACGGCTCGCTCCTTCTCATCGTGACGGCGCTCGTCATCTTCGCACCGTTCCTTCTCAATCCCTTCCCGGAAGGCTCTGCACTCGCGCAGTTCAACGCCGGGTATCCGGACCTCATGCAGCGCTTTGTCATCTTCGGGATCTTCGCCATCGGCTTCAACATCCTGTTCGGTCTGACAGGCTACCTGAGCTTCGGTCACGCCGCTTTCCTAGGTGTGGGATCCTACGCTGCGATGTGGATGTTCAAGCTTTTCGGCATGAACGTACTCCCAGCGCTGGCGCTTTCGATGATCATGTCCGCCCTGTTCGCCGTCGTCATCGGCTACGTGAGCCTGCGGCGGTCGGGGATCTACTTCTCGATCCTGACCTTGGCCTTTGCGATGATGTCATACGCGCTGGCCTATTCGGTCCTTGCCACCGATATGGACGGCCCGACGCAGCAGGGCCTCCTGCAAAAGGGCCTCACCGGTGGTGAAACCGGCCTCCAGCTGACGCTGCAGGACCCGCGCATACTTGGTGCGCAGACCACGGCCGATGGGAACATCCCCGTTCCGACGCTCTTCGGGCTGGAAATGCGCAGCGCGACCGAACTCGTTCTAGGCGACTGGGTCTTTACCTTCAGTGCGGGCTACTACTTCAGCGCCGTTGTGATGCTGATTGCCTTCTACCTGTCCATTCGCATTTTCCGGTCCCCGTTCGGCATGGTCTTGCGGTCGATCAAATCGAACCAGCAACGTCTCACCTACACGGGGATGAACCCCCGTCCCTATATGCTTGCCGCCTTTGTGATCTCAGGCATGTATGCAGGTCTGGCAGGCGGATTGATGGCTGCGATGGACCCACTGGCCGGACCCGAACGGATGTTCTGGACCGCGTCCGGGGAAGTCGTGTTGATGACGATCCTTGGTGGCGTCGGAACCCTGATCGGGCCGGTTCTTGGAGCAGGTGCCATCAAGTACATGGAAAACATCATTTCCAAGATCAACTCCGATATCCTGCACAGCTGGTTCGCCTTCCTGCCCGACGGTCTGGAAGACTTCATTGTCGCGATCATCTACCCGTTCATCGGCAAGGGCTGGCATCTCACGCTTGGCATCATCTTCATGCTGGTCGTGATCTTTCTACCCGGCGGCCTGGTCCAGGGCGGTCAGAAACTCGCGGCGCTCTTCCGGCGGAAAAAGCAGGAAGACACCAAATCCGCAACCACCGAACCTGCAGAATAAGGAGACGGGCACATGGGACTTCTTGAAGTCAAAGACGTCAACAAACGCTTCGGTGGCCTGCAGGCTCTGGGCAATGTGAACCTGAGCGTGGCGGAACAAACGGTCCACGCGATCATCGGCCCCAACGGCGCGGGCAAGTCGACCTTGCTGAACTGTCTCGTCGGCAAACTGATCCCGGACACAGGGTCGGTGATGTTCGACGGGCAGTCGGTCCTGGGCCGCACCCCGTTCGAGATCAACCAGATGGGCATCAGCCGCGTGTTCCAGACGCCCGAGATCTTCGGCGATCTGACCGTCATGGAAAACATGCTGATACCCTGCTTTGCCAAGCGGGACGGGTCCTTTGCACTCCACGGCATTCGCTCTGTCGTCAGCGAGGGCGAGTTGCGCGATCAGGCCGAACAAATGCTTGAAGACGTAAACATGCTCGACAAACGGAACATGCATTCCGCTTCGATGTCACGCGGCGACAAACGGCGCCTCGAAATGGCGATGTGTCTGGTGCAGAATCCCAAGCTTCTGTTGCTTGATGAACCGACCGCAGGGATGGCGCGCGCCGACACCAACAACACGATCGACCTGCTCAAGGAGATCAAGGAAAAGCGCAACATCACGATCGCCATCATCGAACACGACATGCACGTGGTATTCTCTCTGGCCGAACGGATCACCGTGCTGGCGCAAGGCACTCCTCTGGTCGAGGACACGCCCGAAAACATCAAGGGCCATCCGAAAGTCAAGGAAGCCTATCTCGGCGAAGCCGCCTGAGCCATCAATGTAGGCCGGGCGTCCACCCGGCACCCGACAAAGGGACGCAACCATGAACGTCAGACCCGACTTTTCCAAGAACCGCAACATGGCGGAAACCGCACCGGCCTTCCTTTCGGTGTGGGACATGCACAGCTACTACGGCGAAAGCTACATCGTGCAGGGCATTTCCTTCAACGTGCACGAAGGCGAGATCCTAGCGCTGCTCGGTCGAAACGGTGCCGGCAAGACCACGACACTCCGTTCCATCGCACGCATGGACGATCCTCAGGTGAACCACGGCGAGATCTGGCTCGATCACCAACCGCTGCACAAGATGACCTCCTACGAGGCGTCCACGGCGGGGCTTGGGCTTGTGCCCGAAGACCGTCGGATCATCCCTGGCCTCACGGTCGAGGAGAACCTGCAACTGGCACAGATCGCTCCGCCCATCGGCTGGTCGATCGAACGCCTGTACGACCTCTTCCCGCGCCTTGGCGAGCGCCGCAAGCAGGAAGGCGTAACCCTCTCCGGGGGCGAGCAGCAAATGCTGTCCATCGCCCGTGCGCTGGCGCGTGACGTGAAGGTTCTGCTTCTGGACGAGCCGTACGAGGGTTTGGCCCCCGTGATCGTGGACGAGATCGAAAAGACGCTGCGCCACATCAAGGAACAGGGCATGACAACGATCCTCGTTGAGCAGAACGCGATCCGCGCCTTGCAACTCGCGGACCGGGCCATCATCCTCGACACCGGTTCCATTGTCTTCGACGGCAGTGCCGAAGAGGTTCTTGAGAATGACTCGCTGCGGGCGGAATATCTCGCAATCTGATCCAGCATGATCTGCATCATGTGCGACCATAGCCGCCCTTGCCATAAGCTGCCGGGGCGGCTTTTCTTTTTTCAAAGCGGAGGAGATTCACATGAATGACATGACCTACCCACCGGCGGACAGCCTGGTGAAGAACGCCCATGTTGATGCGGCGCGTTATGAGGAGATGTATGCGCGGTCGGTGAGTGACAGTGAGGGGTTCTGGGCCGAGCAGGCGGAGCGTCTGGACT
>NZ_FQXC01000005.1 GCF_900129875.1 Marivita hallyeonensis
GAAGACGAAGGTCTCCGTCAGCGGCTCTTTTGCGCGGGCTTTTCCCGCGCCGGTGGGGTTCGAAGGGGAGGCTTGCCGCCCCTCGCAAGGTCCCGGGTCATCCGCGCCAGCGTATGACATGGGTCGCCTTGCTGTTTCCTCAGACCGCATGGCGGTTCTCCTCCGCGCTCGGGGCAACATCCTGCGGAAGACACGATGCGCTCTGCGTCTGACGCGGTGCAAAAGACGCGATGCGGGGTGCGGGCGACGCGGCGCATGCGTCATCCTGCGCTTGACGGATGACATCCCGCAGAAGACGCAACTGCGCCTGCCATTCCGCGCTGTCAGCCGGGGCCGGTGTCCGTGCTGGAAGCCAGTAGCCCAAGTGATGCTCATGCGGTGACAGGGGCAGGCTGCGGTCCAGCGTGGTCATGCCTTCCCGGGCCAGCCGTGCATCCCAGTCCCGGACAAAGCAGATGCCCCTCGAGACAAACACCAGGTCTGGGCGCGTTCCGCCGGATTGCCCTTCATCGGGTAAATCCGGCGCGGACGCGCGCGCCTGTTCTTTTCTAAGTTCTTGTTCTCTGTTCGGGGGGCGATCCTGTCCCCCTTTGCCGGACAGGTCTGTCCCGCTTTGCGGACAGGAGTGTCCCCCTTTGGCGCGGCTAAGCGGGACAACCTTGTCCCCCTCCCGGCGGCGCTCGGTAGCCCGTTTCAGGGCCGCTTCGGTCGGGCGGTAGCGCGAGGATTTCCCCTTGTTGGTCCCGCGCTCCACGGTCATGTAGCCTGCCGCCTCGACCTTGTTCAAGGCGCGCTTGACCGACTTGGCGTGCTTGCCGATGGCCGCGCCGATGGTCTCGAAAGACGGGCGGCTCTCGCCGGTCGCGTGGTCTGCATGCGCCAGTGCCAGGTAGAGGGCGACCCGCAGGGCGTTGTCGTCCAGCTCGTGGTCCGTGACCATCTCCAGCAGGTATTGCAGCTTGATCTTGCAGAAGGGCAGAACCTCAGACATCGGCCCCTCCAGCAATTGCGGTCACGGGCGCGATCTGATATCCATATCTAGCAAAGTTTTCGGTTTGGCCGTTGACGCGGGTGCCAGCCCAGTCAGCGGCCTTTCGGTTTCTAGGCTCCCTGAAACGGTTCGCCAGAGGCCCGAAAAGCCCAATCAAATCAAGGGGCGGGGTTTTCCGGTTCGCCAGCGCAAGCCGTTGATTTCCCTCACCCCGCACAGTCCTACACGGCTCACCACTGAATCCAGTAAGTTAGACAAACGTCACGTATTGCGACTCGCGCTTGGATAAGCGTTACGTGAGCATGCGCTCAGTTTTGTCAGGGCAGCAGGTTCTCTTCTCCAAGTAGCCATCGCTGAGCCTCCGAATTGCGGGACGTTCCATTCCAGTTGGTGGGCCATGTTCGGCGGGATGCTCCACAAAGGTTGCCAGTCCCTCTCACCCTACGGTTTTCGAGGTGGGGCATGCACCGCAATTGATCGATGCCACGTCAGAGGCAGCTGGCATCTAGCGGTTTTGACGTCGTTGGGCATCAAATCATTCGGGCTGCTCAACAATCCCATCAGCCAGCATGTCGTACACGTCAGTGTCCCCGAATCCAAGTTCACTCAGAACGGACTTGGTATCTGCGCCCAGCCGTCGTGGGAGTTCGCTTGTCCCGCCGGGTTCGGTTCTGAATGGCAAACCAACAAAGCCGGCTGGACCGCGTGTTGCAAAGGCTCGGTCCTTCGCAGGCGGAAGATCAAGCGCCTCTGCCAAGCTGCGCAAGCGTGCGCAGGGGACGCCGGCGGCTAGCAAAATTTCTTCCCACGCATGTGCGGTTTTGGTCCGCAACACAGCAGTCAAATCTTCGACAAGTGCGCTTCTGTTCTTGTCACGCTCTTCAGGCGCCGCAAACCTTGGATCTCTCAGCCAGTCTGATCGCCCAATCGCCACTGCCAGTGCACGGAACTGCGGTTCCTCATTGACGCCAAGGCTGAGATGTCCGTCTTGGCAAGGGAATGTGCCAGAGGACGGCGACCTGCTGTTGGCGGCATTGCCGCGTGGTTGGGGCTCTGTGCCTGTCAGGCGGTAATCGGTGATTGTCGAGCTCATCAACGCAAAGGCCGTTTCCAGCATCGACACATCCACGAAAGCGCCTTCGCCGCTGTGGCTGCGCGACATCAGTGCGGACATGACCCCCAATGCCCCGGCCAACCCGGTGGCGTAGTCAATGATCGGCGCTCCCGTGCGGATTGGGCCGGTTTCCTGTGTGCCGGTCAGTGCCATCAAGCCGCTGATTGCCTGTATGTTCACGTCATAGGCCGGGGAGCCAGACATTGGATTGTCACGCCCGTACCCCGTCATCGCGCAGTGGATGAGGCGCGGATTGATGTCGCGCGTGTGGCGCTCAGTCAGGTTCAACCGCTCAAGCGTCGAAGGGCGATGGTTTTCCACCAGCACATCTGCGGAGCGAAGCAGGCGCTCGAAAACCTCGCGGCCCTTGGGCGTTTCAAGATCAACGGACAATGATTTCTTACCCGCCCCTTGGGTCAGGAACGCGGTGCTCATTCCTTGGGATGCGCGGGCGGCGTCGCTGCCACCCCGGTGGCGCATTGCGTCGCCACGACCGGGGCGTTCGACCTTGATCACTTCGGCGCCGAGTTGCCCGAGGTAGTAGGCACATGCCGGGCCGGCCAGCACATGCGTCCAGTCGATCACCCGTATCCCGTGCAGTGCAGCAACCATCACGCGTCCCTCAAGGCAACGGCACGCGCCTGTTTGTTCACGCTGCGAATGCGCGCAAACATCGCCGCGAGGCCGATCAGCAGGAATGTGAGCGCAATGGGGCGGGTGACAAAGATCATCAATCCGTTGTCACTCAGAAGCAGCGCCTGCCGAAACGCCTCTTCCGCGCCGCCTGCCAGCACGAAGGAGATCACGAACGCGGCAGGGTTGAAATCGAGCTTGCGCATGGCCCAGCCGGCAAAGCCCGCCGCCACCATGACATAAACATCGAACAGGTTGCCGCGCGATGTATAGGCTGCGACGAACGACGTCAGAAAGATAACGGGATAAAGCACCTGCGTCGGAACACGCATGATTAACCGGCCCACATAGGCCGCGCCGAAGTAACCTATGACGCCGTACATGACGATGCCGATCAGCCCGCACGCAAACAGCGCAAACACCAGATCACGGCTTGTCAGGAACATCGTTGGGCCGATCTGGATGCCGTGGATCAGGAACACACCGATCAGGATCGCGCCGATGGTTGAACCCGGAATGCCCAGCGTCAGCAAGGGAGCCATTGACGGACCGCTGACCGCGTTGTTGGCCGCCTCCGGTGCCGCCACGCCCTCTAACGCGCCGTGTCCCCACTCATCGGGGTTCTTCGCAAGCCGTTTGCCTTCGCCGTAGGCCACAAAGGCCGCAATGGCAGAGCCGAGACCGGGGAGCATTCCGATGAATGCGCCGATGAAGGATGATCGTATGACATGCGGCATACAGGGTTTGTATTCTGCCCAAGTGAGACGATTGCGGGCGGCATCGCTGTCACCGGTCGGAACCATGCGGGTTTTGACGCCGCGCTCTTCGATTTGGGAGAACACCTCGCCCAGCACGAAGATTCCGATCATCAGAGGCACCAGCGAAATGCCATTTGTCAGATCAAAACTGCCGAAAGTGAAGCGTTCTGTCGAACTGATCGGATCGAGGCCAATCATGGCAACCAGGACGCCCAGTGCCGCCGATGCAAGGCCCCGCGTTACGGATTTGCCGATGACCGACCCGATTACGATGAACGCGGCGAAATAGACGGCGAACAACTCCGGCGGCCCAAGTTTCAGGGCGATGGCCGCGATCCATGCAACGCCAATGATTAGCAGGATCTCTCCGGTAAAGTCACCGATCACGGACGAGATCGTCGCGACCTTCATAGCCTTGCCCGCCTTTCCCTGTCGTGCCAGCGGATAGCCATCCAGCTGCGTCGCCGCTGACGCTGCCGTGCCGGGGGTGTTGAACAAGATCGCGGCGATCGAGCCGCCGTAGCGCCCCGATTTGCCGATCACATAGAGAAACGCGAGGGCGGGCAGTGGTTCCATGTAAAAGGTGAGCGGAAGCAACATGGCAATCGCGGCGGATGCCGTAAGACCGGGGATAGCCCCGACGATCATTCCGACAATTGCAGCTAGAAAAACCCAGCCCAAAAGAACGGGATCACTTAGAACGGTGGCGAGGCCCACAAAGATGTCCACGCCTCAATACCCCCCGATAATATCAAGGAGGTCGAACCACCGTCCCAACGGGGGAAAGACGCCCAACGCAACAAAGAACACGGTGTGATAGATGGCGGGGCACAACACTGCCGCTGCACACAGGCCAATCGGATTGCGCACACCGAAGATGTAGAGCGCCAGAGGTGCGGCTACTGTGGTGCTCAGCAGATACCCAACAACGGAAATCGACCAGACATAGGCAATAGATAAAAGAAGGAGCGCCAAAATCGCAGGTAGGTGGCGACGGTCAGACGGTTCGGATGGTTTCGCCCCCCAAAGCTCCACAACTCCAAGCACGAGCAACGATAGTGACCCTGCCAACGGAAAGAAGCGCGCGCCCCAGCGTCCGTATTGATCCAGCCCGATGCTCATGCTCGTGACGGTGGCGCCAATCCCGATCAGGATCAGCGCCACGCCGACGGCACGCGAGGCGGGAGCGGCCTGCGGTGACACGTCCTAGCCCTGCGACTTCAGCGCATCGATGACCGGTTGGGTTTCTTCCTGCATCTGGCGCAAACGCGCTTCAGTCTCCGCGCCGCTGAGAAAGGCGGGTACGTTTCCACGCTCCAGCATCAAGGCAGCGAACTGCTCCGTTTCGGTGATTGCCTTCAAGGCCGCTTCCATTCCGCTGATGATCTCGGGATCGGTGCCCTTCGGCGCGAAGAAGACAATCGGTGAGGACACGGCAACATAGTCAAAGCCAAGCTCTTCCAGCGTCGGGACATCGTCGCGCACCGCATCGCGTTCCGGTGCAGCCAGCGCGAGCACGCGCAATTCGTTTTCGAACCCGGCCGCCTGCTGAATGCCGACAAAGGCAAAATCCACCTGCTCGCCGATCACGGCGGCGCGTGTGGGCCCGCCGCCTTTGAAAGGCACGTCCTGCGCCTCCAGATCGTTGCGGTTCAGGAAGCTTTGGCCCGCGACCTGATGGAACCCACCGCGTCCGTTATGCGCCCAGCGAAGTGAACCTGGGTTCGCCTTCGCTGCGTCGACCAGATCCTGCACCGTCTGGAAGGGGCTGTTGGCGGGCACGATGACGGCTGGTGTCAGATTGCCGATTTGCGCGATGATCTCGAAACTGTCGAACGGGTTCACATCCGTGTCGCGCAACATCGAGGTCAGCAGGAAGGATCCCGCCGATGTCACCATGACGGTGTTGCCGTCGGGCCGGGCGGCTGCCGCCTCTGTTGCGCCCGTGATGCCGGACGAGCCGGGCTTGTTCACGATTACCAGCGGAACTGGCAAGATGCCTTCTGCAGAGGCTGCCGCCGCACGCGCCAGGGCGTCGGTACCGCCACCGGCGGAATACGGCAAAATCGCATTGATCGGGCGACGCGGTGCCCATTCTGCCAGAGCCGGGCCAGCGGCCAGAACAGCAGAGGCAGACAACCCTGCTTTGATAAAGTCACGTCTTTCCATGATGTCCTCCCACAGACGTCGGCACCGCTTTTGCGCGCCGAAAAAGGTGTTGCTGGAGCTTAGCAAACGGCGCATCGTATAAAAAACGCAATTATCGCATCTATAATTCGAAAAAGTAGAACTATGAACATCCGGTCTTTGCGCATCTTCGTCTATGTCATGGAAGAGGGGACGCTTGCCCGCGCTGCTGACCGGATGAACCTCAGCCAATCCGCTGCAAGCCGTCAGCTTGTGCTGCTAGAGCAGGAATACGACGTCACGCTCTTCAGCCGCGCGCAAAAGCGACTGATCCCGACGCCGGAAGCGGAAAAGTTCTATCCCGAGGCGCTGAGCCTTCTGGCCCAGATTGACGAACTTCCATCCGTGTTAGGCCAAATGCGGAAGGATGTGCGCCCACCGCTGCGGATCGTGTCACAGACCCGCATTGCAAATGGACTTGTGCTTCCCTCTATCGCGGAGTTCGCGGCGTCGTATCCCGACCATCCGGTCAAACTGGAAATCATGTTGCGCCGCGATCTGGGTCGCCGGATCATGCACCAGAAATTTGATGTGTGTGTCTCGGCGCTGCCCTTGCCCGTGGAGAAGCTAGAGCCGATACCCCTTGGCGCGGCAACTCTTTGCATCGCTTTGTCTCGCAATCACCCCTTGGCAACGAGACCTGTCCTCGGACCACGCGACCTTCGCGATGTGCCCTACATTGCCTTGGATGAAACAACGGTGTTGCGCCGCCTTATCGAGCGCGAAGTGTCCGGTCTTACCAAACCCGCATACGAGGTGTCCGTCGGCACCGCCGCTTACCGGCTTGTCCATAAAGGGCTTGGGTTCGCCTTCGCCGATCCCGTGTCACTCGATCCTGAATTGGCGGAAGGCGTTGCTTTGGTGCCATGGGAGCGAAAGCTGACCATCGAGTTTGGTTACTTCGTAGCCGAGGGAAAGGAAAACAATCGCGTGTCTCACGCGTTGGGCGGCATCTTGGAGCGGCAGTTCCAATTGAAATCACGGCAGTTCGAAGATTTAGAAAATGGCAATGATCCTTAGCTGAAAATGATCACATCCAACTGAGTGTTTACCAGAAAACCGTGCGACCATGGCCGGTTCGGCGTTTCAGTGATCAAGTTTGGTCACCGAAGCCCACCAAGCCTCAACTTCGGCCAAGTCGACGCGCTCGCGAAGGCCGATTCCAACAAGCGCGGGCGGTGCTGATCCGGTGTTCGGTGTGATTTCGATGTTCTGGCCCACGACTTGCACGCCCCATTTTGCTCCTGCGCTGTCCACAACCAAGCCTTTGACGCGAAAAAGCCCGGTGGGGCGACGGGCCAGCGCGTGATGCAGAGCAGTCTTGTCAATGCCGGCTACCTCCTGGCTGACCCATGCTGTGTAATCGGGATGCCTTGCCGCGCGTTCGGGTACTGTCGCAGGTACCGGGTCGGACAGCATGAGTTTAAACACCGCATATAAATGCGGTTCTTGCAGAATGGGCGCACTGGTGAGTTCGACCAGACACGTCTCCAAGTTGTCTGACACCTGTTTGGTGATGACGACAAGGTCTGCCTTTGACACTTGGTTGCGGACTTGCGGGCCGATCAGAGGGTCGCGGGCCAAGGCGTCAAATTCCTGACCATCGACCAGCGTCAGAATTCCCGCATAGCGCATGTCGGGTTCCGCTTGTGCGGCGGTGGCGATACGCGATGGATCCGCGACGCCGCTGGCCTCGACGATCAAGTGATCGGGTCGTGGGCGGCGGTCCAACGCGTCTCCAAGCGCCAGGAACAGGTCCGACCCCATTGTACAGCACACGCAGCCATTGGTCAGTGCGATGGTGTCTTCGTCTTTCGACGCAAGCAGCGCGGCGTCGATGTTGATGGCCCCGAAATCATTGACAATGATCATCAGGCGCAACCCGTGATCTCCGGCCAGCAGTTGGTTGATGAATGTGGTTTTTCCGGCTCCGAGGTAGCCAGAGATCACAGTCATCGGCAAAGGTATCATAACAGTGTTGCCCGTCCACCGAAGACCGTTCCAAGAATGCGGATGTCCTTTAGTCTTGTCGGGTCTTCCTCAAGCGGGTTCGCCTCGAGAACAGCAAAATCCGCACGTTTACCGACCGAAATAGAGCCGATCTCGTCATCAAATTTCAAGGTTTTCGCCGCGCCCATCGTGATTGCGTAAAGCGCCTCTGAAACCGATATACGCTGCGCAGCGCCAAGCACTTTACCGGTCATCGTCTGTCGGTTGACCGCGCACCACGCGGTGAAAAGCGGCCCCATCGGAGTGACCGGCGCGTCCGAATGGATACCGACCGTGAGTCCCGCGTCCAATGCAGATCGCACAGCGTCCATCCGTTCTGCGCGATCTTTGCCAATGGTCAACGCGACGTGTTGATCCCCGAAATACCATAGATGGTTGGCAAAAAGGTTCACCGAGACGCCAAGTTCGGCACAGCGCCGGAATTGCGCTTCATCCATCATCTGTCCGTGTTGCAGCACGTGCCCGTGGTCCGGCCATGAGGCATGGCGCATCGCCTTGGCCAAGGCGTCAATCACCACTTCGGACGCCTCATCGCCGTTGACGTGGATATGCATCTGCACCCCAGCAGCATGGAGGGCGGTACAGGTCGCATAAATCTGATCTGGCGCCATGTTCCAGATGCCGTTTGGCTGCCCGCCGACGTAACCGGGCCATTTGACCCGCGCGGTCCACCCCTGAATGGACCCATCGGTCATGAGCTTCACTGCGCCGAGGCGCACCTTATCCGTGGACTTCGCTTTCAATGCCAAAGCCCGCGTGGCAATGGCCGCCGGATCACCGCTGGCTGCCAGAGCGGGTATGATGCGCAGTGGAAATTCGGCCTCGCCTGTGACTGACAGCATCACATCAAGGTCTTCTTCCTCAAGCTGCGAAAACAGGTCAGTCACGGTCGTGACCCCCGCCCGTGTGGCCACCTGTGCATAAGACCGGATCGCGCTTTCTTTCTGCGACAGAGCGCGAAAATCTATGCCCAACCGCCGCATGATCGGAAACATTGCAGCCATTTCCTGCAGCTCACCTGTGGGCTTGCCATCGGGGCCTTTGACAACACCTTCCGCATTGGTGGTTTCCGAGTATCCCACCATGTCGAGCGCTGCGGAATTCACGCACATCAGATGGAAATTCGAATACAGAATCGCGATGGGGCGCGTAGTGGACACCTTGTCGAGATGCGCGCGGCTGAGGCGGTCATCGGGTAGAAAGATCGGATCGAAACCCCAACCGATCAGCGGCTCATCGGCAGGCAGCCTGTCTTCAATCTCGGCCAGGCGCGCGACGACATCCTCGAGCGATGCGAGCCCGGTCCAAAGGCGTCCCTCAGGGTCGATACGGTCATGGTAGCCGGTATACGCAAACTCCCAAATCGCGCCGGCGAGCATATGCGCATGGCCTTCGACAAGGCCGGGCATCAGCACCGCGTCAGCGAGCGAAGCATCACGCGTTACGTCACCCCATTGATCAGCGCAGGTCGCGTCACCAACCGCCAGAATGCGCCCATCGCGCACTGCGACATGGGTGGCGTTCGGTACATTCGGGTCCATGGTAACGATTGATTTTGCTTGAAAAAGCGTGATGTCTGACATTGGGGACCCCGAAGCTACACATTGCTAGGACTACAGCAGAATCTCGGGAAGACAACGGATTTGACTGTCGCTCTGCCTCAGATTGACGAGCTGGGGTTAGGCAGCCCGCGCAGGTATTCGACGAAGTGCCGTGTCGGCCCGACCATGTGATCACGCCGCCAGATTGCTGTCGTTGTGAGGCGCTCGGTCACGTCCTCAATTGGAATTATGACCAGACCGGGCGGCAGCCCGCAGCACACTTTTTCAGTCAGCACTGTGACCCCCATTCCACAAGACACGAGGCCAAAAATCCCCGCCGTATTGAAGGCTTCTTGCACAATGCGGGGCGTGAACCCGGCTCGACGGCACAGCGGGATCAGGAAATCATAAAAATGCTGCCAATCGGTTGAGCTGCCATGCACGAAATCCTCGTTCGCAAGTTCTGCAAGTTGGATCGACTGGCGTACGGCTAGGCGATGACTGTCCGCACAGACACAGACAAAGGCCTCTGTTTGTACGGGATGTTCCTCGTAGCCGTTTTTGTTCACGGGCCCGGTGACAAACCCGATGTCGAGTTGACCCTCGGCCAAACGGTTCAACTGCATCAGGGTCACACCGTGCTGGGGTTTGAGGGTAATCTGGCGCTGGCGTTCCTGGAAATCCTTGAGAAGGGTCGGCAATGGGCCTGCTATCGCAAAATCCGTATAACCGATGCGCAGGGTTCCGACCCGGCCGTTATGGGCATTGCGTACGTCTTCGGTGGCCCGGTGCATCAGGTTCAGGATTTCATTGGACCGCTCCAGAAACACCTGACCGGCCGGTGTGATTTGAACGTTTCGGTTCGACCTGACAAACAAGGCCACGCCCAATTCAGTTTCCAAGGTTTGGATCGCTCGACTGAGCGCCGGTTGCGCGATCCCAAGCCGGTCTGCCGCGCGCCGGAAATGCAACTCTTCCGCGACGGCCACAAAGTAGCGCACCAGGCGAAGATCAGATCGCATGATGCCGATTGGGTATCAAAAGTGTCATAATTGATATTATGCCCACACGGCATCCCATGCAAAGCTGAAAGAAAAAAACAGATGGACAACAAGGAGAATGATCATGGGATTTCACACCAGAACGCTCGGCGCGGTGATGGCGCTTACGATGTCGACCGCAGCGGTTTCGGCGCAGGACATCACGATGAACGTGGGATTTGGCGCACCCGAGGATTCGCTCTACGGCCGCTTCGGCGCGATTTTCGAGGAACTGGCCGAGCAATACACGGACGGCGCGGTCGATGTTCGCCTGCGTTGCTGCAACCAGGTGGCGACCGAAGACGAAGGTTTCCGCGCGATGCAATTGGGCACTGTGGACGGCTTCTTCATCACGGCCAATAACGTTTCGCCGCATTGGCCGCTGATGGATGTGACGGTGCTGCCATATATATTCCAGAACACCGACCACCTTGCGCGCGTCGTGGATGGTGAAGTTGGCGATTTCATTCGGTCACAGCTTTTGGCCGACACCGGTGTGCATCTGCTGAGCTTTGGCCCGGCACTGTATCGTGATTTCTACAACTCGGTTCGTCCGGTGAACACGATGGCGGATATGGCAGGTCTGAAAGTCCGCACACCGAACAATTCTGTTATGCTCCAGACATTCGAGGCCTTTGGTGCGAACCCCGTGCCGCTTGCATGGTCCGAAACCCCGACTGCGTTGCAGACGGGCACGGTGGATGGTGGCGACAACGGAACGTCTTTCATCCGCGACATGAGCTTCTACGAATTCATGCCGAACTTGGTGATCCTGGAACACTTCGTGTCGATGGCCCCGCTATTCGCGTCTTCCAGCTTCATGGACCGCCTGAGCGAAGAACAGCGCGAGCAGATCATGCGCGCCGCGGTCGACGCGGGCAACCGGTTCAGCGAAGAGGTTCGCACTGAAACGGAAGAGGTACGCCAGTGGCTTGCCACCGAAGGCGGCATGACCCGCACTGACCCCGACCGCACGGACTTTATCGCGGCAGCCCAAAAAGTTCAGCAGGCCGTCGCGGCCGAGCGGGGCGAAGAATTTGTTGAACTGGTCAACATGATCAACGCCGCTGCCGAATAAACGCGACGGGCGAGAGCCGAAAACAGGCTCTCGCCCAATATCGACTGGGGGCAGGTCATGGCCGTTCTGCGATGGCTCGAAAAACACTTTGAAGAAGCGTTGTGTTGCATTGCGCTGTCGATCATCGCAGTAGCGGTTATCTCGCAGGTTCTGGCGCGCTACGTGTTCGAAGTGGCCCTGCACTGGACAGAAGAGACCGCCGCGATCTGCATGGTCTGGGCAGTTTACATGGGCGCATCCCTGTGCGTCCGCGAACGGTTCCACATCCGCATTCTGGTCGCGGTTCAGGCCCTGCCCCCAAGGGTCGGGCGCTATACGATCTTTATGGCAGACCTCGCCTGGGCCGCATTCAGTATCATCATGATCCGGGTCAGTTGGGAGTACCTGACCGTCCTTTGGAAGTTCCCGTCCCGAAGCCCAAGCCTCGGGATTAACGAGTTTTACCCTCAGACCATTCTGGTGATCGGCTACGGCCTGATGCTCGCCCGGCTGATCCAGACATACGTGCTTTGGTATCGCAACGGGGCGCACGGGTTGCCTGGCATGCTGGTGGAAGATGGCGATGCCGTGGATGAGGAGCACTTGTTTTGAACGAGCTCTCAATCCTCGCGATCACCTTTGTCGTTTTGACGCTGATCGGCGTTCCGTTGTTTGCCGCCGTAGGGCTGACAACAGCGTTGGCGCTGTTCCTGATCGACATCCCGTACACCTTGCTGGCGCAGACAGGATATAACAGCCTGACACCCTTTCCTCTGTTGACCATCCCCTTGTTCGTTCTGGCCGGGAGGTTGATGGAAACCGGCGGCATGGCGAACCGCATGATCGGGATTGCAACCAAGCTGGTGGGCGCATATCGCGGCTCCATGGGGCTGGTAACAGTATTTGCCTGCATGCTCTTCGGCGCGTTGTCCGGGTCCGGCCCCGCTACGACCGCTGCCATCGGATCGGCAACTGTTCCCGCGATGAAGAGAGAGGGATACGACGTGCCCTTCGCCGCCGCCATTACGGCGAGCGCTGGCGCGTTGGGAAGCCTGATCCCACCGTCGAACCTGATGATCATCTACGGTCTGGTCTCTGAAACCTCGATACCGCGTCTGTTTCTGGCGGGCATCATTCCCGGCTTCATCGTGACCACGCTTCTGATGATGACCACTTACATCATCGCCCGTCGTCGCGGGTATGGGGGTGGTGGCGACGCGTTCACGTGGGGACCGTTCCTGAGTGCGGCTTGGGAAGGCAAGTGGTCTATAGGTGCGCCGGTTCTGATCCTCGGCGGTATCTACGGCGGCATCTTCACCCCGACCGAAGCGGCAGGTGTTGCGGTGTTCTACGCGCTGTTCGTCGGCTTGTTCATCTACCGCGAACTGACCATGCGCAAAGTCCTTGAGGCCCTGCGCTTCACGGCCCTTCTGACCGGTATCCTGATCCTGCTGACACCGACGCTCGCCTTCGGACAGCTTACCGCATTCTACGACGTTCCCGCTGCGGTTCAGGCGGGGATCACGTCGATCACCACCAGCCCATTCCTCGTCCTGATGCTGATCGGCATCTTCTACATCTTCATTGGCACCTTCATGGAGAGCCTTGCACAGATCGTGCTGTTCACGGCCGTGTTCCTGCCGCTTGTCGTGTCGCTGGGTATCGACCCGGTTCTCTTCGGTATCTTTACCGTCATCACGTGCGAAATCGGATTCCTTACGCCGCCGTTGGGGGCGAACCTGACCATCGCGTCGCGTATCTCAAAAATCTCGCTCGAACGCATTTCGGTGGCGGTGCTGCCGTTTATCGGAGCGTATATCGTTGGGATGATCATCCTGATCCTATTCCCCGACCTAACTCTTTTCCTCCCCAACTGGGTCTACGGACCTGCATCCGTGAGGTAGCCGATGTTCGATCTGATCCTGAAGGGCGGAGAGGTGTTTGATGGCAGTGGCACGGCTGGCAAGATCGCCGATGTCGGCATCAAGGACGGGATAATCGTTGAGGTTGGCACTATCAACGACGACACAGGGGCCAAGGTGATCGATGTGTCCGGCCTTGCGGTGTCGCCGGGTTTTATCGATATGCACACGCATTCGGACTTTACCCTGATCGCCGATGGCCGCGCCGAAAGCCAGGTGCATCAGGGCGTGACCACCGAAGTCATCGGCCAATGCGGCATCTCTTGTGCACCGGTCTGTTCGCATGACGCAATCCGGCAGGTCTCCCCGTGGTTCACCGAAAAAGCCAAACACCGCAAATGGCTGGGATTTGGCGAATACCTCGACGTGCTTGACGACACCGATCTGGGTGTGAACGTGGTGGCCTTCGTGGGCCACGGCACCATCCACCGTGCAGTTCTGGGCGGTGATCTTCATCCAGGCGAGCCCGATGACGTCGCCAAGATGGCCAAGCTTGTCGATCAATGCATGGAGGAAGGGGCCGGGGGCTTTTCATCCGGCCTGGAATACTTCCCCGGCAGTCTTGCCGCTCCCGATCACCTTGTCCCGATGGTCGAGGTCGCGGCGAAATACGGACGGCTCTACGCAACCCATGTGCGCAACCGCGACACTGAATATGATCTGGGGTTCACCGAAGCCATGAGCACCGCGCGTCAGGCTGGGGCGCGGCTGCAGATCAGCCATATTCAGCCCAAGTACGGTGCGCCGAGCCACGCAATGCAACACACGCTTGAGATGATCGATATTGCGCGCACGCATGATGCCGACATTGCATTTGATGTGATCCCGCATGACTGGAACCACACGCTGATGGCTGCGATCCTGCCGAAATGGGCGCAGGCGGGCGGGATCGACGATGTCCTGAAACGGCTTGCCGATCCAGAGGCGCGCGAACGGATCAAAGCCAACCCGAAGCCGATGTGGTTGATTGTCAAAGCGCGGCAATGGAAAGACATCATTCTGCTGAACGCCACCGAAAATAAAGATCTGGTCGGTGCGACCTTCGACGAAATTGGACGGATGCGCGGCGTTGATCCCTATGACGCGGTCCTCGATATCCTGCTTGAGGAAGGTGAGAACATGATGGCCACGATGTGGTCTTCAAAGAGCTTTCAGAACGTGGATATCGATCTGTGCCTTGAGCAACCGGAATGTGCCGTGATCTCAGACACAGTCGCGATCGCCAACGATGGCATTCTGAGCGACCATATCGGTTCTCTCAGTGGCTATGGCTGGGCGGCCCGGTTCCTTCAACACTATGTCAGGGACAGAGGCGTATTAAGCCTGTCGCAAGCCATCGCCAAGATCACAGGCGTGCCGGCGGATCGGTTGGGATTGAAGGGACGGGGCAAGCTCCAAAAAGGGTACCACGCCGATATCTGCGTTTTCGACCCGGCCGCGATCTCAAGCAATGCCACGGCGCGTCATCCCCGTCGGTATGCCTCGGGCATTGCCCATGTTTTGGTAAATGGCAGCTTGTCCATGCACAACGGGAAACGCACGGCAAACAACACAGGCGTCGTCCTGCGCGAATTCCAATAGGTCGGATAAAGGCGGCACGCGCATCCAGCGCTTTTTGCCCCGGCGCGGAGAGCGTGCGATGATTGATGTCGCACGGTGCGCTGGTTTCAGGATGCATTGATTTCCGCCGTATCGCGTAATTCTCGGCTCTGAAAGCGGAGTGGCGACATGGGCGATCTTTCTTGGCTGACCGACGCGCAGATAGCGCCTCTGGAACCTTTCTTTCCGAAACCTCACAACAAGCGTCGGGTTGATGACAAGCGCGTTTTGAGCGGGATAATCTTCATCAGCCGCAATGGCTCAAGGTGGTGCGATGCGCCTGCTGCCTATGGCCCGCACAAGACGCACTACAGTCGTTGGAAGCGTTGGAGCGAGAAAGGCATCTTCGTGCGAATTTTGGTGGGCCCGGCCGCTGAGCACGGCAAACGGAAGACGGTGATGATCGTCGCGACCTTCCTCAAGACACACTGAACAACCACCTGCGTGGGCGTGAAGTTCGGAGCGCCACAAACCGATCCAGTGAATCGTTTTACAGACGGACGGGGCATGGACGCCTGATTGGTCGAACCAAGGGTGGCATGAATACGAAATTGTACACACTCTGCGGCAGCCAGGGACGACCTCTCGATCTGTTCCTCACCGCCTGGCAGGTCAGTGAATATATCGGCGGACGCATGTTCCATAGCATGCGCTATAATCGTTTACTGTTCAACCAGACGCACCAACAATCAAATAGTCCACTTCGTCCCGGACGCAGTGGCGGTTGCGCTCGTTGCATTGATACCTACATCCTGCGGATTGATGCGCCAAAAGCCGTCGTCGGTTTGGGCAGCTGCTTCGAGATAACTCAGCAACATAAAGTCCGTTTGCGCGTTCGGTTGCATGACTTGTTGTTTGCACAGTCTCTTGTAGAGAAAACAGTATGCCCCCACCATCTCGATCCTCAGGGTGGATTTGTTCGTGTTACTTTTCCGATTGGCTGGATCATTCTTGTATTCCATCATCGCCCCCATCTCGCTGTCGGCACCGACGGTTGGGTTGTTTGCGTGTTGTTGTTTGATGGCCTGAACGCGCCCGCCATAAGTTTCGCTTCCCTTGCGGTGATGGTGGCCTGAAACAACAACTGCGAGACCCCGACGTTTCAACTCATTGGCGTTTGCAGCGCCGTAGGGATTAACGCCCGCAGAATACATCACCTGATTGATTGAGTCGGCGAGCAGGTGATCACGGTTCGTCTTGTGGCCTTTGCCCCAGGGCGCGGTTCGGCTGGTCAGCTTGCCGTACTCCTCGACATCCCATCTGGCCAATTCTCCACTCGTTCGATCTTCGCGCTGATAAGACAGAACATTTCCCGTCAGCGGATCGACAACCTGTTTTGCGGCGGCCATCTCGGTTTGTCGGCCCGCGCATTTGAACCGGATAAACTGCGTATGGTTCAGCGTTACCGTTTTTTGGATCGCGTTCTGAGGGATATTGTAGTTTTGCAATCGGCCGTGGAGGTTCTGAAGGTTCGCTCCATAATGTATCTTTCCGTCTATAATGGTGATTTCCATGCGGTGGCCTCGCCAAAATCTTGAAGCAGGACGATCGACGTAAAAATGGGTGCGGCCTCGGTTCGCCGCGCCAAGTCCATTCTATACTACCAAAAAAGACGCGGCTTTTCATCAAGGATCCGGATTGACTTGCATTATCCGCGCGTGTCCCGGGCGTGTGTCCCGATTTGCGGGATTTTTCAAAGAATCAGTTGCGCCCATCTTGAGAACCGTTCGCAACTACCTAGTTAGTTGCGAGTGATTTGCATCTACAGGGCGAAAGCCTGTATATCTCATCGGGAGGTTCCAAGAATGAAGAAGCTTTTCCTTGCTGTGTCTGTCTCTGCCGTGACGGCTGCCTTCGCCGGGCAGGCGTGGGCGGACGACAAGATGAAGGTGGTTACCACTTTCACCGTGATCGCGGATATGGCGTCGAATGTGGCTGGCGACGCGGCCGAAGTCGTGTCGGTGACCAAGCCCGGCGCGGAAATCCACGGATACGAGCCGACGCCGCAGGACATCGTCCGCGCGTCGAATGCCGATCTGATCCTGTGGAACGGTATGAACCTCGAGCTTTGGTTCGAGCAGTTCCTTTCGAACCTCGGGGATGTGCCGTCCGTGACAGTCTCCGAAGGCATCGACCCGATCTCGATCTCGTCCGGCAGCTACGAAGGCAAACCCAACCCGCATGCCTGGATGGGTCTCGATAATGCGCTGATCTATATCGACAATATCGTCACGGCATTCTCAGAGCAGGACCCCGAAAATGCCGAGATCTACCGCGCGAATGCGGAGGCCTACAAGGAACAGCTGCGCGCCACGCTCCAGCCTCTGCGTGACGAAATCGCGTCCATTCCGGTGGACCAGCGCTGGCTCGTGACCTGTGAGGGCGCGTTCAGCTACCTTGCCCGGGATTTCGGGATGAAAGAGCTTTACCTCTGGCCGATGAATGCCGACCAGAACGGCACGCCACAACAGGTGCGCGCGGTGATTGACGGGGTGCGGGACAACAACATTCCAGTCGTGTTCTGCGAGAGCACAGTGAACACCGCCCCTGCGGAACAGGTCGCGCGAGAGACAGGTGCCGCCTATGGCGGCGTCCTGTATGTCGACTCGCTCAGCGAAGCGGACGGTCCTGTGCCCACCTATCTCGATTTGCTCACCGTGACCTCGCGCACCGTCGCGGAGGGCCTGACCGCTGCCACGAACTAGGCGCGGCCTATATTGAAAGTTGGTGGACCTGCGGTGCGCGCATCGCAGGTTCGCGCGTTTCCGGCCCCTTGGGGCCATTAAGTCGAAGGATACCGTCATGCTTGACGCCCAAAACGCAACGATTGACGCACCGGACTCCGAACCCGGCGGTGCGGGCTTGTCGGCGCACGACGTCACGGTGACCTATCGCAACGGGCACACCGCACTGTGGGATGCGACCTTCGAGATCCCACGTGGTACGGTCACGGCTTTGGTCGGCATCAACGGGGCGGGCAAATCCACGTTGTTCAAGGCGATCATGGGATTTGTGCCCGCGGCCAAAGGACAGATCCGCATCCTTGGCATGACGGTGAAAGAGGCATTGGCGAAGAACCTCGTGGCCTATGTTCCCCAATCCGAAGAGGTCGACTGGGCCTTTCCGGTTCTCGTCGAAGACGTGGTCATGATGGGTCGTTACGGCCATATGGGCTTTCTGCGCCGCCCTGCAGCGGCCGATCACACCGCCGTTGATGAGGCGCTCCGCCGGGTGAACATGCAGGACTTCCGCCATCGCCAGATCGGCGAGCTGTCCGGTGGTCAGCGCAAACGTGTGTTCCTTGCCCGCGCATTGGCGCAGGACGGGCAGGTGATCCTGCTGGACGAGCCGTTCACCGGCGTTGACGTAAAAACCGAGGACCAGATCGTCGCCCTCCTGCGCGAATTGCGGGACGAAGGCCGCGTGATGCTGGTCTCGACGCACAACCTTGGGTCGGTGCCCGAGTTCTGTGACCGCACGATCCTCGTCAAAGGCACCGTGCTGTGTCACGGCCCGACTGAGACGACCTTCACGCGCGAGAACCTCGAAGCTGCGTTCGGTGGCGTGTTGCGCCACTTCACGCTGGGCGGCGAAGCGCTGCACGACGATGAGGACGCGCGCGAGATCACGATTTTCACCGACGACGAACGGCCGTTTGTGCAATACGGCGAAATCACCCAAAAAACGGATCCAGACGCATGATCGACCTCCTGCTGGAGCCGTTCACCTACAGCTACATGACAAATGCCATGTGGGTGTCCGCGCTTGTGGGGGCGGTCTGCGCATTCCTGTCGGCTTATTTGATGCTCAAGGGCTGGTCGCTGATTGGTGACGCGCTGGCGCATTCCGTTGTACCGGGTGTGGCTGGAGCCTACATCCTCGGTCTGCCGTTCGCCCTGGGGGCCTTCATTGCCGGAGGGCTGGCAGCCGGGGGCATGCTCTTTCTGTCCGAACGGTCGGGTCTCAAGCCCGATGTCATCATTGGCCTGATCTTCACGTCCTTCTTCGGGCTCGGCCTGTTCATGGTCTCGCTCAATCCGATGTCGGTTTCGGTTCAGACAATCACGATGGGCAACATCCTTGCCATCACGCCAGAGGATACGCTGCAACTAGCGATCATCGGGGTTGTGTCGCTCGTGGTGCTATTGGCGAAGTGGAAAGACCTGATGGTCACCTTCTTCGACGAAAACCACGCCCGCGCCATAGGGTTGCGACCCGGCCTCTTGAAGGCGATCTTCTTTGTCCTGCTTTCGGCCTCGGTCGTGGCAGCGATGCAGACGGTGGGGGCGTTTCTCGTCATTGCGATGGTGGTGACCCCGGGCGCCACGGCCTACCTGCTCTGTGATCGGTTCCCGCGCCTGATCCTCTTGTCGGTGACGATCGGAGCGCTGAGCAGTTTCTTCGGGGCCTACATCAGCTACTTCCTCGACGGCGCGACGGGCGGGATCATCGTCACACTGCAAACGCTGGTGTTTCTTCTGGCGTTCGTTTTCGCGCCCAAGCACGGGCTTCTGGCGGCGAAACGCAAGGCCAGAGCCGCGCTGGAAAAAAGCGCGGGTCAGACACGGGTCACTCATCGCCCCGCGCAAGAGGGTCTCTGATGGACGTCGAAACGCTTCTCCTGCCGTTCCGCTTCGCCTTCATGCAGAACGCGTTCCTGATCTCGATCATGGTCGCGGTGCCGACGGCGCTCCTGTCGTGTTTTCTGGTGCTCAAAGGCTGGGCGCTGATGGGCGATGCGGTCAGTCACGCTGTCCTGCCGGGCATTGTGCTGGCTTACATCCTCGGTTTGCCGCTGATCGTCGGGGCCTTTGCCGCAGGCATGACCTGCGCCCTCGCGACCGGGTATCTGGCGAACAACAGCAGGGTGAAACAGGACACCGTGATGGGGGTCGTGTTTTCGGGCATGTTTGGTCTGGGGATCGTCCTCTACGTCTCGGTTGAGACGAATGCCCATCTCGATCACATCCTGTTCGGCAACATGCTCGGCGTCGGGGCAAGCGATCTGTGGACCGCCGGGATCATCTCGGCCCTCGTCGCCCTGGTCCTGATCCTGAAGTGGAAAGACCTGCTCTTGCACAGCTTCGATCCGGCGCAGGCGCAGGCTTCGGGTCTCTACGTCAACGTGCTTCATTACGGGCTGCTGGCGGCGCTGTCGCTGACCATCGTTGCGACGCTGTCGGCCGTTGGCCTTATCCTCGCCATTGGCTTGCTGATCGCACCGGGGGCGATTGCCTTCCTGCTGGTGCGCCAGTTCTCGACCATGCTCTGGGTCTCGGTTCTGGTTTGCGTCGCGTCAATGCTCGCAGGAACCTATCTGAGCTTCTTCCTCGACAGCGCACCCGCCCCGACCATTGTGTTGATCTTGACAGTGCTGTTCTTGGCGGCGTTCGTCCGCCGCCAGATGCTCACCCGTCGGGCGTCCAGACTGAAGGTGCGCAAGGCGTAACGTCCGTTGGACGCGCATTTCAGGTCATCACATCCGGTGCCGTCCGCCCGGTGCGCTCGACAAGCCCGGTGATTTCGGCCACCGCCGCCGCGATGTCTTTCAGCGCCGTCTGCGTTTCAATGGCAAGATCGCCGTCCCGAGGTTCGTACCGCTCAAGATAGACCCGCAGCGTCGCACCTTCGGTGCCCGTTCCAGACAAACGCAACACGGCGCGACCGCCGCCCTCGAAATCAATCCGGATGCCCTGATTGTGGCTCACCGATCCATCCACCGGGTCGTGATAGGAAAACTCATCCGCTGAAGCGACCGTACAGCTCGCAAAGCTTTGTCCGGCAAGACTATCGAGATTGGCCGTCAGATCATTCATCAGCCCATTCGCCGCGGTGCTGTCCACCGCCTCGTAATCGTGGCGCGAGTAGTAGTTCCGCCCGTAGGTCTGCCAGTGGTCTATCAGGATATTGCGCACTGGCATCTTGCGCGCGGCAAGAATGTTGAGCCACAGAAGCACCGCCCAAAGCCCGTCTTTCTCGCGCACATGATCGCTGCCCGTCCCGGCGCTTTCTTCTCCGCAGAGGGTTACCCGACCGGCGTCGAGCAGATTGCCGAAGAATTTCCACCCCGTTGGTGTCTCGAAGCACTCCACCGCAAGCGCCTCTGCCACCCTGTCGCAGGCGCGGCTCGTTGGCATGGACCGCGCCACCCCGGCGATACCGCGGTCATAACCCGGCGCGAGATGCGCGTTGGCAGCCAGAACGGCAAGGCTGTCGGACGGCGTCACATAGATGCCTTGGCCAAGGATCATGTTGCGGTCGCCATCGCCATCCGAGGCCGCGGCAAAATCCGGCCCGTCTTCCGACATCACCAGATCGACCAAAGGCTTGGCCCAGATCGGATTCGGATCCGGGTGGCCCTTGCCGAAATCGACCGACGGCACACCGTTCAGAACCGTGCCCTCCGGCGCACCCAGAGTACCTTCGAGGATGGCCTTGGCATACGGTCCGGTCACCGCGTGCATCGCATCGAACCGCATGGTGAACCCGCCCGCAAAGAGTGCGCGGATCGCGTCGAAATCGAACAGCTCTTCCATCAGCGCGGCGTATTCTGCAACCGGATCAACAATTTCGACGGTCATGCCGCCGAGCGATGTCTCCCCGATCTGATCCAGCGCGAGGTCGCCGGTATCCAGCGTCTTGTACTCGCTGATCGTCTTCGTTTCTTCAAAAATGCGGTTGGTGATCGCCTCCGGCGCCGGACCGCCGTTCGCGATGTTGTACTTCAGGCCGAAATCCTCATCGATGCCACCAGGGTTATGGCTTGCCGACAGGATCAGCCCTCCATCTGCTTTGCGCTTGCGGATCAGGTTAGACGCCGCCGGCGTCGACAGTAGCCCGCCTTGCCCGACAATCGCCCGCATCGCGCCATTGGCGGACGCCATCCGCAGGATCGTCTGGATTGCCTCGGCGTTGAAATACCGCCCATCCCCTCCGATCACGAGCGTCTTGTCATCGACCCCGTCAATCGCGTTGAAGATCGATTGCACGAAGCATTCGACATAGTCGGGTTGCATGAAAACGCGTGTCTTCTTGCGCAAGCCGGATGTCCCCGGCTTTTGACCGTCGAAGGGCGTGCAGCTTTTCGTGAGAAGTGTCATGCAGTTAGCTCCTTGGTGTGGGGCAGTTCGGGTTCGTCCTGTGCGGGGGCGCGGTGCCGGTTCATGATACCGGCTGTCCGCGCAAGCGCATCGCTTTGTGCCATTTCGTCGAGCGAGACTGGCAGGCGCCGGCGCCAGTTTGGGTGTTCGTCTATGGTGCCGGGCAGGTTCTGCGCCTCAACCGCGCCGAAGACGTCGTCCAACTGGACCGAGACCATCGCGGCGGGCGACGCCGCCAGACGGTCGTGCAGCGTTTCAGTGATCTCTGGGGCAGCGGCGGAGGGTCGAAGACTGCTGACCTTGCGCAAGCTGGCCCGTTGCCGCGCGCGGTCGCCGTGCCGATCCGCGCGTTCTTGAGGCGTGATCCAGCCGACGCGCTGCCACCAGTCGATGTCATTGCCATACCAGAACCCCTGCACGGTCGGCGTATCATGGGTGCCGAAACAGGCAAGGCTGTCGGGTGCCAAGCTGTCGGCCGGGCGAATCTCTCCGAGGTGGTTCGCCTCGAACTGCCATACCGAATAGCTGTACAGCCCCGATGCCTTCATCGCCGCGCGCAACCCGTTGGGGACAAGCCCAAGGTCCTCACCGACGACCACGCATCCCGCGCGGTGCGCCTCGATGGTGATGACGGCCAAGAGCGAGTCGAGTGGCTGGGCAATGTACCCGCCGGGGCTGCCGTCATCCGGTATCAAGAAGCTGCGCAGTAGCCCAAGGGCATGGTCAATCCGCAGCAATCCGCACCGCGCCATCAGGTTGCGCAACATCGAACGGAAGGGCGCGTAGCGGTACGCGGCAAGCTGTCCGGGCGCATGCGCCGCCAAGGCCCAGGACTGCCCCTCCGGGCTCAGGTGATCGGGCGGCGCGCCGATGGTGACACCCTTGGCGATCGTCGCCGCGTTCATCCAGACCTCGGCCCCATCCGGGCGCGGTCCAACGGCAAGGTCGAGATAGAGGCCAAGCGCCATACCTGACGCTGTCGCCCGCGCCTGCGCCGCATCCAGTTGTGTCTGTGCCAGCCACTGGAGCCAGAGGTGAAACGTGGCGTTGTCCCGCGCCTCCGCATCCGCCGCGCGGCCCGGTTGTTGCAATGCGGTGGGCCACCGACGGAAGTCATGGCCGTGCCGTTCGCTGATCGCTTCGAAGACGGCAAAGGTCTTGATGTCCGCTGAACAGGTTTCGCACCAAGCGGCAAAAGCAGTTCGGTCACCAGAAGCCTGAAACGTCGCGAAGTCCTGCCGCAATACGGTGCGCTGCCGCTCCCGAAACGCGGCATAATCGATAAGCGCGTCGTCGGGGCAGGGGCCGAGACCCGTCGCAGGCGCAATATGATCGGTGTTGAACGCCCCGCGATGCGACGGCGAATAGGGGCTGATCATATCCGTGGTGGCCCATCCAATCGCATGGACAGGGTTGATCCCGAAAAACTGCGCACCCGCGCGGCCCAGCGTCTCGGACACCACCCCCAATTCGGGGTAAGAGCCAAGACCGCCATTCCGGTCCGATCGCAAACCGTAAAGCGCACCGGTCGCGCCCCAGCAGGGCGCTTGCGGCATGCTGGGCGCACGGGCAGGACGTGCCAGGACGAAGGTCTCCGCCGACCAATCCGGCCCCTCGCACCGCAGCCGGTAATACCCAACTTCAACTTGCGGCAGCCCGATCCCGTCGGCGCTGCGCCCTTCGGCCACAACGTCCCCCGCTTCCGTTTCAAGCACCCATGTACAGTCCGGCGCTGAGATCCGAACCTCTTGCCCCGCCGCAACGATGTGCTCTGCTGGCATACGGCGCGAGGCACCGCGGCGTTCGGCCAAAGCCTCATGCACCTCCGCCTCGCTGGTCGCCGCGACCCCGATTGCCTTTAATAGCGCTCGAAGGGTGTCTGGTGTCGCCGCATGACGAACACCGTGCAGGTCAAAGAACTCAAGGTAGATCCCGTTCTCGGCCGCCAGTTCCCGAAGCGTATCGTCTGCGGTGCTCATGCCACGACCCTGTCGGTCAGGACGAAAGCGCTCACCGATTGCGCCGGGACGGTCACGCGATCGGTGTCGAGGCGGTGCGAGGACTGCACCATCTCGGACGTATCGATCTCGCGCGTCCAGGCGCGGGTCTCGGGGTCGGGAAGCGTCAATTCAAGATCGTCCTCACCCCGGTTGAAGGCCAAGAGAACCTCATCCGTCACCCTACGCCCGATTACACTCTCGGCGTTGCCGCGCAGGTGCAGACAGAGTGACGACAGGTCCGGATCGGTCCAGTCGATGTCGGTCCCTGCGAAGGACTGCCACTCCACATCAGGTTTCTGGTCAATCGGACGGATCGCGCCGTGCAGAAAACCCGATTGCCGCAGCACCGGGTGCGCTTGCCGGAACCGCGACAGCACCGTCGTGAATTCAATCAGCTCGGCATCCATGCTGGCCCAGTCAAGCCAGCTGATCTCGTTGTCCTGGCAGTAGCTGTTATTGTTGCCCTGTTGCGAGTTGCCGCCTTCGTCTCCCGCCAAGAGCATCGGCGTGCCTTGCGACAGGAACACAGTGGCCAGAAGGTTACGTTGCCGCTGACTGCGCTTGGCTTGGATGGCTGGATCGTCGGTCTCTCCCTCCACGCCAAAATTTTCGCTGAAATTCGCGCGGTGACCGTCCTGATTGTTCTCGCCATTGGCGTGATTGTGCCGCGCCTCGTAGCGCGTCGTGTCGGCCAGCGTGAACCCGTCATGTGACGCGGCATAGTTGACCGATGACCAGACCCGCCGCCCGCGCTGGTCGAAGATGTCGGCGGTGCCAAGCAACGCCGACCCAAGCCCTTGCGCCCCATGTGCGTCGCCGCGCCAGAACAGGCGTGCGGTATCGCGGAACCGATCGTTCCATTCGGCGAATTTCGCTGGAAACGCGCCAAGCTGATACCCGCCAAAGCCGATATCCCACGGCTCCACGATGAGCTTGACGCCAGCCAGAACCGGGTCCTGCCGCAGCGCGGTCAGAAACGCGCCATGCGGCTGAAACCCTTCCGCATCGCGGCAGAGCGTCGTGGCCAGGTCGAACCGAAACCCGTCAATCCCGAAGGTCTGAACCCAGTAGCGGAGGCTGTCGAGGATCATGCGGGTGACAAACGGATGGCTGACGTCAAGCGTATTCCCGCAGCCGGTGTCGTTCACGTAGTACCGCGGGTCCTCTTGCAAGCGATAGTACGACGCATTGTCGAGACCGCGAAACGAGAAGGTCGGTCCCAGGTGGTCACCCTCGGCCGAATGATTGTAGACCGCGTCCAGAATGACCTCGATCCCGGCAGCGTGGAACCGGTCCACCATTGCGCGGAACCCGCGCAGACCGGACGGCCCCATGTAGCGCGGTTCGAGCGCGAAAAATCCGGCCGTATTATACCCCCAGTAATTGACCAGACCGCGCCCGCCCAAGGCACCTTCCGACTTGATCGCCTGCACCGGCAGCAGTTCCACCGCCGTCACGCCAAGTCGCGTCATGTGATCAAGCATCGCTGGTGAGGCCAGCCCGTCGAACGTGCCGCGCGCTTCGACCGGGACGTCAGGATGGCGCATCGTCAGACCCTTCACATGCGCCTCGTAGATAAACGTGCTCTCCCAACCCCGTCCCAGAGGTGTGGCCGTTGCGGGCAAGAAGCCCGGGTCCGGCACAACGCTTTTCGGCGTGTGGCCCGCACTGTCGCGAGTGTCAAATGACAGGTCTGCCTCTGGTGCGGTCAACGTGTAACCAAATGTGACAGGATGGTCGTTGAACGCCCCGAAGAAGGATTGGCTGTACGGGTCGATCAGAAGCTTGTTGAGGTTGAAGCGATGACCTGCCTCGGGCGCGTACGGCCCTGCCGCGCGATACCCGTAAAGCGTACCTGGCTTCACGCCGGGCAGGTAGCCGTGCCAAACCGATCCTGTGCGCTCCGGCAAGGGGAGCCGTAGCTCCTCACGCTTGCCGTCCGGCGAAAAAAGACACAGAAACACAGCCTCCGCGTTTTCCGAGAAGACGGCAAAATTTGTGCCATGCCCATCGAAATGCGCGCCCAGCCGGGTCGGCATGCCGGGTTCAAGCTGTGCAGAGACGGTGTTCTGATAGGTCATCAAACAAGGTCAGAATACATGTCACGATAGGCTTTCGCCGAGGTCTCCCAACTCACCGGGTGCCGCATCGCATTTCGCTGCATGGCCTGCCAGAGTTTCGGGTCCGCATAAGCATCAACGACGCGGTCTACGACCCCCGAAATACCCGCGCCGCTGACGTCAGAGAACACAAAGCCCGTCGCGGCCTTGGCCGCAATCGCCGCGACATTGGCGTCGATCACCGTATCGGCCAGACCACCGGTCCGCGCCACCACGGGCAATGTGCCATAGCGCAGCCCGTAAAGCTGGGTCAGGCCGCAAGGCTCAAACCGCGACGGGATCAGAATGGCGTCGCTGCCCGCCTGGAAAAGGTGTGACAGGGGTTCGTCATAGCCGATATGGGTCGCGACCTGCCCGGCATGCGTTTCAGCGGCAGTTTTGAAGCCTTGCTCCAATTCGCGCTGTCCGGTGCCCAGAACCGCCAGTTGCCCACCCGTCGCGACGAGATGCGGCACCGCATCAAGCAGCGCGTCCAGGCCCTTCTGACTGGTCAACCGGCTGACCACGCAGAAGAGCGGTCCGGTTGCATGCGTCACGAGCCCGAGCTGTTCCTGCAGCGCGGCCTTGTTGGCAGCTTTTCGTTTCAGCGTCTTTGCGTCGAAATTCTCGGCCAGCGCCTTGTCGTCCGCCGGGTTCCACACGTCCGTGTCGATGCCGTTCAGCAGCCCGCTCAACACGTCTGACCGCGCGCGCAAGACGCCGTCCAGCCCCATGCCAAACTCCGGCGTCAGGATCTCGCGCGCGTAGGTCGGGCTGACCGTGGTGATCCGGTCGGAATACATCAAAGCGCCCTTGAGCATGTTCAGATCACCGTGAAACTCCAGCCCCTCGGGGTGGAACCAGTCGGTCTTGAGGTGCAACTGCCCAAGCACTTGCGGGCCGAACCGACCTTGGAAGGCGATGTTGTGGATGGTGATGATGGACTTCGGCTCCGTCCGGCCCGTCATGCGCAGGTAAACCGGACTAAGCGCCGCCTGCCAGTCATGAGCATGCAGGATGTCGGGTTGGTAGCCGTCGATCACCCCCATGCAAATCCGCGCGGCGGCCATCGACAGGGCGGCGAAGCGGATGTGGTTGTCCGGCCAATCGCGCCCGTCCTCGTCGATGTAGGGTCCGCCCGGCCGGTCAAAAAGCTGCGGCGCGTCGAGCAGAACAAGCGGCACGCCCTCCGCCTCGACTGCGACCACGCGTGCGGTCCCGCCGGGCAAATCGTCGAACGCGGCGACCTCGGTCCCTTTCGGCAGCAGCGGAAAAAGCTGCGGATACGCGGGCAAGACCACCCGCGCCTCCACGCCAAGCGGCTTCAGCGCGGCAGGCAAGGCCCCCACCACATCCGCGAGGCCACCCGTCTTAACGAAGGGCGCGCATTCCGATGACACCATCAAGACCTGCATGTCAGCCGTCCAGTTTATCAATCATCGACTGTGTGATGAGGCAGATGCCCCCTTCGGTGCGCCGGAAGCGCTTGGCGTCCAGTTCGGGGTCTTCACCCACGATCATCCCGGGCGGGATCTTTACACCGCGATCCAGCACCACGTTCTTGAGATAGGCCCGCCGTCCGACCTCGGCGTAAGGCAGGGCGACGACGCCCTCGAGCTGTGAATAGGAGTGCGTCTTCACGCCGGTGAACAAGAGGCACCGGTACAGCGACGATCCCGAAATGATGCACCCGCCCGACACCATCGACGACACCGCCTGACCGCGGCGGCCTTCCTCGTTATGGATGAATTTCGCGGGTGGGACCAATTCGGAATAGGTCCAGATCGGCCAATCGGTCGCGAAGATGTCCAGCTCCGGCTTGAAGTCCGTCAGGTCGATATTGGCCTGCCAGTAGGCATCGATCGTACCCACGTCGCGCCAGTAGGGTTCGGTCTCCAGCCCCGACATGACACAAGAGCGGCTGAACGGATGCGCCCGCGCGCCGCCTTCAGCCACGATGCTCGGGATGATGTCCTTACCGAAATCGTTGTCGGATTTCGGGTTTTCCGCGTCCTTCTTGAGGATCTCATAGAGATACTCGGCCTCGAACACGTAAATTCCCATGCTCGCCAGCGATTTGGTGTCATCGCCCGGCATCGTGGGGGGCTCTGCCGGTTTCTCCACGAAGTCGAGAATGGTGTCATTGTCATCGACATGCATGACGCCAAAGCCCTTCGCCTCGTCGCGCGGCACCGCGATGCAGCCGACGGTCACCTTGGCGCCGGACCGGACGTGTTCCTCGATCATGAAGGAATAGTCCTGCTTGTAGATGTGGTCACCTGCGAGGATCAGAACGTATTTCGGACCATAGCCGCGAATGATGTCGATGTTCTGCGTCACCGCATCGGCCGTGCCCTTGTACCAGTTCTCTTCGTTCAACTGTTGCGAGGCCGGCAGGATATCGAGCGACTCATTGCGTTCCGCGCGGAAGAAGCTCCAGCCGCGCTGGATGTGGCGGATCAGGCTGTGTGCCTTGTATTGCGTCGCGACGCCTATTCGGCGGATACCCGAGTTGACCGCGTTCGACAGCGCGAAGTCGATGATCCGCGTCTTGCCGCCAAAATAGACGGCGGGTTTCGCGCGGATGTCCGTCATCTCTTTCAGGCGGCTACCGCGCCCCCCGGCCAGGATGAAGGCCATGCTTTGCTGTGCGAGACTGAATCTGTCTTCTTTCATCTTTCCCTCCCCTCTGTCCGCGTGCGGTCAGTCCTCCAACTGAAAGAACACGGTCGCCAATGGTGGCACTGTGATTTCGATAGAATAGGGGCACCCGTGCATCGAGACCGCGTCGGTCCGTGCGCCACCGGGGGTACCCGTATCCGTGCCGCCATAGATCGCGGCATCCGAGTTTAGTTTTTCGTCCCAATGCCCTTCATGCGGCACGCCGATGCGGAAACCGGTGCGCGGGACCGGGGTGAAATTCGCGACGACCAGAACGGGTGTCTCACCCGCCTCGCCGTATCTAACCCAGGAAAAGACCGAGTCCGCCGCGTTGCCGCCGTCGATCCAGCGGAACCCGTCTTCTTGATGGTCCTTCTGGAAGAGCGCGGGCGTCGCGCGGTAGAGCGTGTTCAGATCCCGCACCAAGCGCTGCATTCCCTCATGCGAGGCATGGTCAAGCAGGTGCCAGTCGAGGCTTGTTTCGTTGTTCCACTCCTGCGCCTGGGCGAACTCGCCGCCCATGAACAAGAGCTTCTTGCCGGGATGGCCCCACATGAAGCCGAAATAGGCACGCAGGTTCGCAAAGCGCTGCCAGTCGTCCCCCGGCATCCGGCCCAAGAGCGACCCCTTGCCATGCACCACCTCGTCATGGCTGAGCGGCAGGATGAAATTCTCGGAGAACGCGTAATGCAGTCCGAAGGTCATCTTGTCGTGATGATATTTCCGGTTGATCGGATCTTCGGCCATGTAGCGCAGGGTGTCGTTCATCCACCCCATGTTCCACTTGAAGCCAAAGCCCAGGCCGCCCGCATCGACCGGAGCGCTGACGCCCGGAAACGCGGTGCTTTCCTCGGCGGCGGTCAGAATGCTGTCATCGGCGCCGTAGACGGTCGTGTTCATCCGCTGCATAAAGGCAATCGCTTCGAGGTTCTCGCGCCCGCCATCCTTGTTGGGCACCCATTCGCCCTCTTTCCGCGAATAGTCGCGGTAAAGCATCGACGCCACGGCATCCACGCGCAGCCCGTCGATGTGGTATTCCTCGAACCAGAACCGCGCATTCGCGATCAGGAAGTTCTGCACCTCCGTGCGCCCGTAGTTGTAAACGAGCGTGTTCCAGTCCGGATGGAAGCCTTCTTTCGGGTCTGCATGTTCATAAAGAGGCGTGCCATCGAACCGGCCCAGCCCGTGCTGGTCGGTCGGGAAGTGCCCCGGCACCCAGTCGATGATAAGACCAATCCCAGCCGCATGGCAGGCATCGACGAACTGGCGGAACTCTTGCGGCGTGCCAAAACGCGAGGTCGGCGCGAAGAGGCCAACTGGCTGATAGCCCCACGAACCGCCAAACGGGTATTCCGACACCGGCGTCAATTCGATATGCGTGAACCCCATGTCGCGCACGTAGTCGACAAGCATCGTTGCATGCTCAAGGTATGTGAGCGAGCGGTTACCCTCTTCCGGCACCCGCCGCCAGCTTTCCAGATGCACCTCGTAGATCGAGATCGGCTGGTCGATCCGCTGTTTCGCGCCGCGTTTCTTCAGCCAGCCAGCGTCGGACCAGTCGTACCCGTCAAGGTCTCGCACGACCGACGCCGTGGCCGGTGGCAACTCCGCGCCAAATCCGACCGGGTCGGCTTTCAACGGCAGCAGGTTTCCATGCGCATCGAGGATTTCGTATTTGTAGACCGTGCCGTCCCCAAGTCCCGGAACGAAGATCTCGTGCACGCCCGTCGCGCCCCGGCGGCGCATCACGTGGCGGCGGCCATCCCAGCCGTTGAAGTCACCGACGACCGAGACGCGCAACGCATTCGGTGCCCAGACCGCGAAATGCGTGCCATGGACACCCTCATGCGTGCAGACATGCGCCCCAAGCGCGTCCCACAGGTTGTCATGCGTACCCTCGCCGAGAAGGTATTCGTCCATCTCGCCCAGCTTCGGGCCAAATGCATAGGCGTCCTGCTCTTCCCAGGACTCGCCGCCGCGTGTCAGGCGCAGTTTGTAGTCGAACCGGTTCTTTCGTCGCGGAACAACGCCCGCGTACAAGCCGTCCCGCACGTTTTCCAAAGCTGCAATCTTGCGCCCGGTCTTGGCGTCGAGCACCTCGACACTGTCCGCCTCGGGCCGCATGGCACGGACCACGATCTTACCGCCGATCTCGTGCAAGCCGAGCACCGCGAACGGATCCCCGTGCCGACCTTCAGCAATCGCGGCGGCAGTCCCGGCGTCGATCAGATCAGCAGTGTCGCTCATGCGGATTTCTCAAGCTTCGGTCGTGTGACGGACTCCGCGCCCCAGATATCGCGGGCATAGCCCGTGATCGTCCGGTCGGACGAGAACCATCCCATGCTTGCGGTATTGGCCAGCGCCATCGCCGCCCAGTTCTTTGCGTTCCGGTACGCCACATCCGCACGGCGCTGCGTATCGAAATAGCTGTCGAAATCGCAGGTCACGAGGAAATAGTCATGGTCATAAAGCATTCCCACGAGCCCATGATACCGGCTTGGGTCGTGAGGTGCAAAACGGCCCTCGGCGATCTGGCCCAGCACCCGCTGCAGACGCGGGCTCGCCTCGATCGCGGCGCGGGCGAAGCCGTGATGCGTGCGCCGCTCCATCACCTCCTGCGCGGTCAGGCCGAACAGGAAGAAATTCTCGGACCCGACATGCTCGCGGATCTCCACGTTCGCGCCGTCCAGCGTGCCGATGGTCAGCGCGCCGTTCAGGGCGAATTTCATGTTACCAGTGCCAGACGCTTCCTTGCCCGCCGTCGAGATCTGTTCCGACAAATCCGCTGCCGGGATCAACCGTTCGGCCATCGTCACGTTATAGTTCGGCGGGTAGACGATCTTGAGCTTGTCGCCCGTCACCTCGTCGGCATTGATGACACCGGCCACGTCGTTGATGAGCCGGATGATATCTTTCGCCACGAAGTACCCCGGTGCGGCCTTGCCGCCGAAGATCTTCACGCGGGGGGTCCAGTCTGCATTCGGAGTGTCGCGCATGTCGTTCCACAACGCGACAGTCTCCAGAAGGTTCATCAGCTGGCGTTTGTATTCGTGGATGCGCTTGATCTGCACGTCGAACATCGCCTCGGGATCAAGGGTGATCCCCATGGTTTCCCCGATCCAGTTCGACAGGTTGACCTTGTTTTCGCGCTTCGACGCGGTGAACGCCTCGATGAAGCCCACATCGTCGCGTTTTGACTTGAGCGTGGAAAGCTGTTCGAGGTCCGTCACCCAGCCCTCGCCGATCTCGTCCGTGATCAACCGCCGCAATGACGGGTTGCAGCCATGAAGCCAGCGGCGCGGCGTGATGCCGTTGGTCTGGTTGATGATCCGCGTCGGGTGGATACGGTGCAGGTCGGCGAAGACCGTTTCCTTGACCAATTCGGTGTGCAGCGCCGACACCCCGTTGACCTTGTGCGCCATGATGAAGGCCAGTTCGCCCATGCGCACATCGCCATGTTCAAGGATGCGTGGGCTTCCGGGATACTCGGACTGATGCGCGTGTTCGATGACGCGGATGATCTCAAGATGGCGCGGCAGGATACGACCCATCAGGTGTTCGCTCCACCGTTCCAGTGCCTCGGGCAAAAGCGTGTGGTTGGTGTAAGCCAGACAGCGCCGCGCGATGTCCATCGCCTCGTCCATCGGCAATCCGTGGTCGTCCACCAGAAGGCGCACCAGTTCCGGCCCGGCAATCGCCGGATGTGTGTCGTTCAACTGGATCGCCACGTAATCGGGCAGGGCACGGATGTCGTCATGGTCCTGCAGGTAGCGGCGCATCAGGTCCATCAGCGACGCGGCCGTGAAGAAGTATTCCTGCTTCAACCGCAATTCCTTGCCGCTTTCCGTCGTGTCGTCGGGATAAAGCACCCGACTGATCGTGCGCGCCAGTGCCTCCGACCGTCCGGCGGCGAGGTAATCGCCGCGGTTGAAGCTTTCCAGATCGAAATCCTTCGACGGCTCCGCCGCCCACAGGCGCAGTGTGTTGCCCCATGCGCCCTTCCAGCCGACAATCGGCGTGTCATAGGCGGTGGCCATCACCACCTCGCCCGGATGCCAGTATGCCTTGCCTTCGTGGTGATCCACATGCCCGCCGAACCCGATCCGGTACTGTGCCTCCGGCCGTTCGAATTCCCACGCGTGCCGTTGTGTCAACCACGTCTCGGGCTTCTCGACCTGCTGGCCTTGCGCGAAGCTCTGTTCAAACAACCCGTGTTCGTAGCGGATGCCGTAGCCAAAGGCCGGGATGCCCAACGTGGCCAGCGAGTCCATGAAACAGGCGGCCAGCCGCCCCAATCCGCCATTGCCCAACGCCGCGTCAGGTTCGTCATGCACGATGGCGTCGTAGTCGAGCCCCAATTCGTCAATCGCGGCTTTGACCGCCTCTTCCATCTGAAGGTTGCCGATCATGTCCTCGATCAGCCGTCCCATCAGGAATTCCATCGACAGGTAATACACCCGCTTCGGCGAGGCCGCGTAGGTCTCGCGCGTGGCGTCGAACCACGTCTCGACCATCTGGTCGCGCAGGACGAGTGACAGCGCGATGCGCCAGTCATAAGTCGAGGCGTGCTCGGCGTCTTTGCCAAGCGAGTATTTCAGGCGGTTCAGAATGTCGGTTTTCATCGTCATTTTGCTGTCCAACGCGACTCAAAGCGCTTTGATTGCGCTAACAATGGCGTCTATGGCGCAAATTCGGCCCTTTGACCACTGTTATAAGCGCAAAGCTGTGCCGCAGATTCAGCATATACGCAAGCCGATAGCAATCTGTTCGACGTCAACGTAGGGCGTCGGAGATGTTTTGACCGTCATGAAGCAAACAACCCCAAGAAAACGATCGACAATCGCACAAGGTCGCCTTGAAAGCGCCACGCTGATGGGTGCTGTGTTGGGCACGCTTGTCTGCAATGATGAATTGAAAGCCTTGGTCGTGTTTTGAGTGATCAACCAGAAAACCAATCGGACGCGTACTCGCGCCGGCAATGGGTTCGCGCCGTAAATCTGTCCGCCATCCTCGGCTGGTTGGTCGTGGCTGTACCCATTTCTATGGGCATAGGCGGCGGTGAAGTCCGCCAATCGGCCGGCGTCATGATCTGGGCTGCGGTCATCGGTCTGCCCATCGCATTTGCGGTGAGTTGGCTGATTGCCGCGCCAATCCTCAAGCGCATGATGCGTTCGCCCATCACGTGGCTCCGCGCGGCGTCCTCGGGCGCTTTCGTTGCGTTCATCATCGCCTTGGTGAGCATCGTGATGGGTCGACTAAGAGGCTGGATGCAGTCGATGAACCCGGACTCCTTTTCGCAACGCGGTGGGGGTGACAGGATCCAGGAAGTTGATGGGATTTTGACAACCTACGGATGGTTGGTTCTTGGCCAGAGAACGGCTGTTTTCGTGCTGGCGGGCGCTTTCATCGCCATCCTCATACGCGCGATCATCGGTCCCGGACGAAAACCCTAGAAGAAGAGACGCTGGTGTTCGGGAACGCTTTGAAAACCGCCACGAAGGATTCTCAACAAGCGCCTGGTGAATAAGGAAAGCATGGCACGCCCAGCTCGTTAGGAACACCACGCCTGGTCTACGAGGGTCCGCCGCTGTGTCCCGTCACACATCCCCCAGCGACCGAAGCTGCGCGCCCGTGTCGTCAAAATTCGCCGGGTCGAGCCAGCGTTCAAAGCGCGCTTTGAGGTCCGGCCATTCACTGTCGAGGATCGAGAACCACGCGGTGTCGCGGTTGCGCCCCTTGTAATGCGTCGCCTGTCGGAAGGTGCCCTCGTAAGTGAAGCCCAACCGCTCTGCCGCCTGCCGGGAGGGCGCATTCAGCGCGTCGCATTTCCATTCGTAACGCCTGTAGCCCAGCTCATCGAAGACGCGTGCCATCATGAGGTACTGAAACTCGGTCGACGCGCGGGTCCGTTGCAGCGCAGGGGAAAGGTTGATGTAGCCAACTTCGATCGACGCGTTTTCCGGCGCGATACGCAAAAAGCTCGCGTGGCCCACTGCGCGCCCATCGACAAGGATCGCGTGCATCAGGGGATCATCCCACGTGACAGCCTTCTGCACCCATTCGCGGAATGCTTCGACATCGTCATACGGACCGTTTGGCAAATAGGTCCAGAGGCGGTCCTCCTGATCCTCGCAAAACGCCAAATGAAGGTCATCGGTATGGTCGAGGCGCAACGGTACTACAGTGCAATACCGCCCCGTCATCTCTGTCTTTGGCGGCAATGGTCGCGTGCTCAAGTCAGAAAGGGGCAACCCGACAGGCTGCCCCAACTCGTTCAGTGTTTGCCCGGTGACGAACGGATCCGTCACGCAAATTCGCGGGTCAGAGCCTCGTCGACCGACGCGATGATCTGGTCGATATCGTCCTTCGTCGCGATCAGCGCGGGGCTGAAGCACAGCGTGTTGTTGTAGCCAGGAAGCGACCGGTTCGTTGCGCCGATGATGATGCCCTGCGCCATGCAGTCGGCAACGACCTTCTGCACGCGCTTCTCGGCCATCGGCTTGCGGCTTTCACGGTCCTCCACCAGCTCTGCGCCAAGGAACAGACCTTTGCCTCGCACGTGGCCGATCACGGAATGCTTGTCGGCCAGCGCGTGCAGTTCACCAAGCATGTAGTCGCCCATCTGCGTTGTGTTTTCGAGCAGGTTCTCATCCTCGATGATCCGCATGTTCTCCAACGCCGCCGCCGGTCCTGCGGTACAGCCCCCGAAGGTCGAGATGTCGCGGAAGTAGTTCATCGGGTCTTCGTGGTTGTCCTTGAACATCGAGAACACGTCTTCCGTCGTGACCATGCAAGCAATTGCGGCATAGCCGGACGCGACACCCTTGGCCATTGTCACCATGTCAGGCTGCACACCGTATTGCTGGTAGCCAAACCAGGTGCCCGTCCGACCCACGCCGCAAACAACTTCGTCGATATGCAACAGGATATCGTACTTGCGGCAGATCTCCTGCACCCGGTCCCAATAGTCTTGCGGCGGGGTGATGACACCGCCACCCGCTGTCACCGGCTCAAGGCACAGCGCGCCGACGGTGTCCGGACCTTCGCGCAGGATGACCTGTTCGATCTGGTCCGCCGCCCATTCACCGTAGTTCTCGGTTGGGGCGCCCTGATCGGCGGCGCGGTATTCAAGGCAATGCGGCACGCGCACGAAGCCGGGGTTAAACGGCCCGTACTGCGCGTTGCGCTCGTCCTGACCGCCAGCGCTCAGGCAGGCAATCGTGGTGCCGTGGTAATCGCGGTCGCGGTAGAGGATCTTGTGCTTCTTGCCGCCATAGCGCTTGTGCGCGATCTGACGGACCATCTTGAACGCCTTCTCGTTCGCCTCGGAACCGGAGTTGCAGTAGTAAACCCGCGTCATCCCCGGCATCTTCGAGATCAGCTTTTCCGAGAATAGCGCGCCAGGGATCGACCCGGCGGAGCCCGCGAAATAGTTCAGCTTTAGCAGCTGGTCATAGACCGCCTTGGCGATGCTTTCGCGCCCGTAGCCGACGTTCACGGTCCAGACACCACCGGACACGGCATCAAGGTGCTCTTTGCCTTTCTGGTCCCAGACCCGCATGCCCTTGCCCTCGACGATGATGCGCGGGTCGGTCGTCTCGAACGGTTTATGCTGAATAAGGTGGTGCCAGACGTGGGCGCGGTCGGCTTCGACCACGTGGCTGAGATCGTTCTGGGACAAGGTGCCGTCCATGGCTGTCGCCTCCGTATGAGAATCAGTGCCACCCAAGCGCGGACCCCGCCTTGGTTCGAAACAACTTGAGCAGAAGGCGTGACCCGGGGTTAGGGCCAGAAGCACATCAGAAATGAGTCCAAATGAAAAGGCCCCTGCGCGTCTGTGCGACAGCGCAACCTGAGCGATACAAAGGGCATTGAAACAAGCCGCTTAAGCGCTGTCCCCACCGATCATGGCGCGGATACTGTCGATCTGAGTATCGAGCCAGGCCCGCGCCTGATCAACCGTTGCGACGTACATCTCCATAGGCCCGGCAAGCCCCGGAAAGCTTTCGGCCAGCTGTGGTCCGAAAATGTAGACCGCGGTGGCGATCACGAAAATGAGCGCGGTGAAGATGAAACCGCGTCCAAACCCGCCGTTTGGCTCATCGTCGTCTTCCAGATCGCCCTGAACCGTCCGAACCTCGCGCCGCTCGGTCGAGGCGCGCAGCGTCTGGTTGATCTCCTCCACATCGGGCAGCATATCGCTGCGCGATTGAGGCCTTGTGTCGACGACCGCCCCCGTGGCAGCGGCCGCAATGGACGGATCAGGCGGATCACCGCGCAGCTTGCGCATCCGGTCCTGGGCCTGACGCGCGCGCTTTGCCGCCTCGTCTTCGGGTTCCTGCAATCCCAGATCGGGTTGGTCTTCCAGCACGTCGGCTTCGGCTTCGCGGGCCCGCGCCTCAAGCTCGGCTTCCTCGCGCAAAATTCCGGCAACGGCAGGATCAAGTTCCTTGCGTTTCGGGGGCGCTGGCGGGGGCGTCTTCCCCGGCGCCGCGTCCTGGTTCACGGACGGGCCGTCATCCCCATCGCTGTCGACCTCCGGATGCCAGACGGCGTCCTTCGGTGCAGCTTCGGCGGCAGCAACTGCCTCCGGACTGTCTTCCGTGCCTTTCGCCTGAAACCACGTTTTCCCGCAATTCGAGCACTGAACGTCGCGTCCCTCGTCCGGGATCACGTCATCGGGAACTTCGTATTGCGCTCCGCAACTTGGACATGTCAGCCGCATATTGCCTGTTGCCCCTCCTGGACGCGGCGATTGTTATGCCGTCGCCTTTTCTCACCGTGAAATCAACATAGGCGCGCCATGCGCTGTGGAAAAGCCTCTTGTGCTGCCTCGGTCGCATTGAAACTGGCACGATGCTCAGGCACAACAGCGCCGAACGAGGGGGCAGGGGCAAGACCACCGTGATCGAGCTTGAAAATGTGGCGTATAGTTACGGTGGGGGTGAGCTGCTGACGGACATCACGCTTACGGTGCAACCGGGCTCGTTCCACTTTCTGACCGGGCCGTCCGGGTCGGGCAAAACCACCTTTCTGAAGCTCTGCTACGGCGCGCTGCAAGCCACCTCCGGCCATGTCCGCCTGTTCAACCGCGATGTGCGCGGACTTGGTCGCGATGACGTGGCCGTGCTGCGCCGCAAGGTCGGTGTGGTGCATCAGGACTGCCAGTTCCTCGACCATTTGCCGGTGGAAGAAAACGTGGCCCTGCCACTGGCGGTCTCCGGGCAGGATGCGGGCGGGGATGACGCCAACCTCAAAGAGCTACTGGCCTGGGTCGGCCTGACCGCACGCGCCGATGCCCTCCCGCCAGAACTGTCCGGCGGCGAACGCCAACGGGCCGCCCTTGCCCGGGCGGTCATCATGTCACCCGAGGTCATCCTCGCCGACGAACCCACCGGGAATATCGACTGGGAAATGTCTCAGCGCCTGTTGACGCTTTTGGTCGAACTCAACCGCATGGGCAAAACCATCCTTGTCGCGACCCATGACCTTGGCCTCATCCGTGCCGCCAAGGCGCAGGTCCAGACGCGCGTGTTGCGGATTTCCAACCGGCGATTACAGACAGCGGGGGCGGACCTGTGAAGTTCGATTTTCGCTCCACCGCCCAGATGCTTCGCTTCGATGAAAAAGCCGATCGCGTCGTCCCGCCGACTGGCTTCACTGCGCGTCTGACCCTGTTCAGCGCCTTTGCCATGGCGTTTCTCGCCGTATTTGCGCTGGCTTTGTCGATGGCCGCGGGCCGGGTTGCAGAGCGATGGGGTGAAGAACTCGCCCAATCCTCGACCCTGCGCATATCGGCCCCTGCGGGTGAGGTCGCGGCCCAGACGGACGCCGCGCTGCGCGTTCTGCGCACGACACCCGGCATCATCGATGCCCGCGCACTCACGCTTGAAGAACAGCGCGCGCTTCTGGCCCCCTGGTTCGGGGATGACCTGCCCATCGACGACCTGCCGCTGCCGCAGCTGATCGACATCTCGGAAACCGAGGATGGGTTCGATGCCGCCGGGCTGCGCCTGCGTCTCGCGGCCGAAGCGCCCGGCGCGGTTCTGGACGATCACGCCCGCTGGCGGCAACCGCTGATCGAAGCAGCCACACGGCTGCGCGTCTTGGGCTGGGCGTCGATCCTGCTTATCACGGCGGCCACGGCGGCAATGGTCACGCTCGCCGCCAACGCGGCCCTTGCGGCCAATGCGCAGGTGATCGCCGTGTTGCGCCTCGTCGGCGCCAAGGACACCTATATCGCCAGTGCCTTTGTCCGTCGTTTCGCCCTGCGCGCCCTGACGGGCGGCGCCTTCGGAACGTTGACCGGCATCATCGCGCTCTTCGTCATACCCAGCAGCAGCGACGCGGCAGGGTTCCTGACGGGCCTGACCATTCAGGGCGTCGGCTGGGTCTGGGTCGTGCTCATTCCGCCACTGACCGGTTTGGTGGCCCTGATCGCGACCCGGTTCGCGGCGGGCCGTGTGCTTGAGGAGTTGGCCTGATGGCATATGCAATCCAGTGGGTCCGTTCCCTGATCTTCGTTGTCTTGATCTATGTCTCGATCGCGGTGGTCGGCATCGTTCTGTTCCCGTGGGCCGTGTTCTCCCGTCGCGGCGCGCGCACGGCGTGCATGACGGTCTGCCGCATCGTGCGCTGGCTGGGCCCGTGGCTGGTTGGCCTGAAGACCGAGATCCGGGGCACGCCACCCGATTACGAATGCCTGGTCGCGTCGAAACACCAGAGCTTTCTGGACGTCTTCCTTGTCTTTTCGGCTTTGCCGGCGGGCAAGTTCATCATGAAGCGCATTCTGATGTACGCGCCCATCGTCGGGCAGTACGGCCTACGCATCGGCTGTATTCCGGTCGACCGCGGCAAACGCGGCGCCGCGATCAAGAAGATGGTAGACGCGGTTTCCAAGGGCACGGCGATCCCCGGCCAGCTCATCATCTACCCGCAAGGCACGCGCATCGCGCCCGGCGTGAAGGCCCCGTACAAAGTCGGCACGGCCGTCCTTTACGAGCAGCTGGGCCAACCCTGTGTGCCCGTGGCGGCGAATGTCGGGCTGTTTTGGCCCAAGCGCGGCATCTACCGCAAACCAGGCACCGCAGTTGTCGAGTTCCTGGAACCGATCCAGCCGGGCCTGCCGCGCGATGAATTCCTGACACTGCTGGAAGAGCGGATCGAAACCGCGTCGAACAAGCTCAACGAAGAGGCCGGATTCCATGCGCCGCATTGAAACGATCGCCGATCTGGAAACCCTCTACGGACCACCGGTGCCCGCAGCGCTGAGCAAGGTCGCGGACCACCTCACGCCAATGTACCGCCGCTGGATCGAGGCCTCGCGGTTCTGCGTCCTGTCCACTGTCGGCGCACAGGGCACCCACGCCACGCCGCGCGGTGATGTCGACCCGGTGATCCGTGTGACCGATCCCTCGACCATTCTTCTGCCCGACTGGCGCGGCAACAACCGGCTCGACGCGCTGCGCGATATCGTCGAAGACCCGCGCGTCGCGTTTCTGTTCCTGATCCCGAACTGCAAGACCACAGTCCGCGTGAACGGCCGCGCGTATCTCACGGATGACGCCGATCTCCGCGCGTCGTTCGAGAAGAAAGGACAGCGCCCCGCCACCGTCATCGTGACCGAGGTAAGCGAGGCCTACACGCAATGCGCCAAGGCGCTCATGCGGTCGGGCCTGTGGGACAACGCGCCTGTTCCCGCAGATCTGCCAACGGTCGGCGATATTCTGGCGGACATGACTGACGGTGGGGTCGGAGGACCCGACTACGATCGGGGCTACGAAGAACGGGCCATCCCGAGACTCTGGTAGCGCGCGGGTCAGAGCCTTTGAAGGCTCTGCCAAAGACCTTTCGAAAGGTCTTTCGACATCTATAATCCCGCCTTAGCGATGTTGGTCGATCAGGATCGGATTGCCGTCCGGATCGATCACCGTGATATGCGCCGGGCCGCTGCCGTCGGGATCGGTGCGTTCGGTCAACGCGATGCCCGCCGCCTCAAGCTTTGCCTGTATCTCACGGACGTCCAAGAACCCGTCGGTGTTCTGAGCGTTCTGATCCCAACCTGGATTGAAGGTCAGCATGTTCTTCTCGAACATGCCCTGGAACAAACCGATCAGCGTGTCACCGCTCTTCAGGATCAGCCATCCCTGATCCGCATGCCCGCCAAACTCTGAAAACCCGAGCGCTTCGTAGAAGGTTTTTGATGCGCCGATGTCTTTTACGGCGAGGCTGATGGAAAACGCGCCCAAATGCATGTGGTGTCCTTTGCGAAAAATGCTCGCGACCATGCTACCACAGCGGGTGACCGTCCGGTTCATTTCTCTGTCATTAACCACACCGGCGACAGGGTACGCGCACGATGCGCATCGAGCGGGAAGGGTCACTCCCATGCCGCGACTTTTCTGACCCGCGTGTTTTGCGACACGCATTCTCTCACATGCCGGAAGGCTGACCATGAGAGACCGGTTTCCGAACAGGCTTGGGTATCCCCCAAGTACAGGTCGCCCGTTGAATCGGGGACGATGAGAGAACCGTCAGGCCTACGGGGCGGCGCCGCTTCTTCTCAAAGACAAAACGGCTCTTCGAAGAGCCGTTTCACGCAGCGTCGAAGCTGCGTAAGGAAGCCTGTTCGAACAGGCTTCCCGCTTGGTGTGCTCGATCACATATGGATCGGACCGTCGCCACAGGCCAGCGCGGCCTCGCGTACAGCTTCCGAATAGGTCGGATGCGCGTGGCATGTAAGTGCCAGATCCTCCGCCGACGCGCCGAATTCCATTGCGACACAGATCTCGTGGATCAAATCCCCCGCCATCGGCCCGATGATATGCGCGCCGAGGATGCGGTCGGTTTCCTTGTCGGCAAGGATCTTCACGAACCCGTCCGCCGCGAAATTCGCCTTCGCGCGGCCATTGCCCATGAAGCTGAACTTGCCCGCTTTGTAGGCACGGCCCGCTTCCTTGAGCTGTTCCTCGGTCATGCCCACATTGGCGACCTCGGGATGGGTATAGATCACACCCGGGATTACGCCGTAATTCACGTGACCATGCTTGCCTGCGATCACCTCGGCGCAGGCCATGCCTTCGTCCTCGGCCTTGTGCGCCAGCATCGGTCCGTCAATACAGTCGCCGATGGCGTAGATGCCTTTGACATTCGTCCGCCACTGATCGTCGGTCTTGATCTGGCCGCGCTCTGACATCTCGATCCCCAACCCGTCGAGGCCAAGGCCGTCGGTATAGGGGCGGCGTCCGGTGGCGACGAGCACCACATCGGCGTCCATCGTATGTTCGCTGTCATCCTTGCGCAGCTTGTAGGTGACCTTGGCTTTCGTCTTGGAGGCATCGACGCTTTGCACCGCAGCCCCCAGCGTGAAGCTCAGCCCCTGTTTCTGCAGCAGCTTCTGGAAGGCTTTTTGCACCTCACCGTCCATGCCCGGGGTGATCGTGTCGAGGAATTCGATCACCTCGACCTCGGTCCCGAGGCGGCTGTACACCGAACCCAGTTCAAGCCCGATCACACCTGCACCGATGACGACCATTTTCTTCGGGATCTTCGGCAACTCCAGCGCGCCGGTCGAGGTCACGACCACCTTCTCGTCGATCTCGATCCCCGGCAGGCTCGACGCCTCGGACCCGGTCGCGACGATGATGCTCTTCGCATCGTGCACCTCGTCCCCGACCTTGACCTTGCCGGTCTCCGGGATCGACCCCCAGCCCTTGAGCCAATCGATCTTGTTCTTCTTGAACAGGAATTCGATGCCCTTGGTGTTCTGGCTGATCACGTCGTCCTTGTAGGCGAGCATCTGTTTCCAGTCGACCGAAGGCGATTTGCCCTTCAGGCCCATCTTCGCGAAGTTGTGCTCGGCCTCGTGCAATTGGTGGCTCGCGTGCAAAAGCGCTTTCGACGGAATGCAGCCAATGTTGAGGCAGGTTCCGCCCAGCGTTTCGCGGCCCTCGACGCAGGCGGTTTTCAGTCCCAGCTGCGCGCAGCGGATCGCGGCCACGTAGCCGCCGGGGCCGGAGCCGATAACGATGACGTCGTATTGTGCCATTTTGCGGTGTCCTTTTTTGGTCTGTCGGTTGGGGGCCAGCCCCCAAACCCCCGGAGTTTTGGGGCAAGATGAAGTTACATAAGTGCGGCGATCAGGATGTAGAGCGTGGCAAGAAACCCGATGAACCAGATCAGCGACCGCCATGGCGCCCAGCCAAATGCATAGGCGGGCACGTAGAGGATGCGGGCGATCAGGTAGAGGGCACTGGCCAGCGCCGTCATCTCGGAGTTTTGTCCGGAATAGGTGATCACCATCACGGCAATGCCGAACAGGATCAGGCCTTCGAAATGATTGTTGAGCGCGCGCTGCAAGCGACCCGCGATGCCGGTGATCTGCACCGGTTCGTCGCGCGGTGAGGCGGCGTATTTGCGGCCGACCTGGCGCTGGGCGGTGATGGAATAGGCCACGAATTGCAGCATCTGCAACAACGCGGCCAGGGTCAGGGCGGTCAGTTCGGGGGTCATAAGCCCCCCCGGATCAGGCGCGTCCGTTCAGACGACCCTTGTCGAGTAGTCGCCACAAGTACCCGGCCGCGGCCAGCAACACGGCCAGCGCCAGAACGCGGTACATCACCCAGATGCCCAGCATCGCTGCGGGCATCGCGGGCAGGGCGTCCGACATCTGGCCGGCCATGAACCAGCCGATAAGCTTGACGGGAATGATCAGCAGACAGGCCACAATGGCCAGCCGGGACCGTTTGTAGGCCCAGTAGGCCAGCCCGGCATACAGCACCGCCGCGATGGCGGAGCGCAGTTTCACACCGAACGCGCCGGTCTCCGAGATCGTGCCGACAGTCTCGGACGGGGCCATCAGCATGACACCGCTGAGGGCGAACAGGTGCCAGACGGCGTTGAGGGCCGCGAAAGCGACGATGAACCAAAGAATGAGGGGCATGAGGACATCCGCTGCGTTGATTACCGGCTTTGGTGTCCAACACGCGATCGGTGTCTTTGGTTTCATCTCTTCGGGAAAGGGGCATCAGCCCGCATAGCTGCGCGCCACGTCCACGGACCATGGCATGCCTGCCCGCTGGCGCAGCGGACGTGCAGCGGCGCATGGGCCGGGATATGGCGGCAGACCGGGTCACGCGGCCTCGTCGAAGGCGTAGTCGACATCGGCGAAGCGCGCGACAGGGAAGGTGAAGAGCATCTTCATCGTTTCATCCGCCTCGAACCCGTGCATCTGGCCTGCCGGAATGAAAAGCGTGTCGCGTGAGGACATCGCCGTTTTTGGCCCGACCTGCAGATTGGCGCTGATCGAGTAGGCCACGAATTGCAGCACTTGCAGCAAGGCGGCGAGGGTGAGGGCGGTGAGTTCGGGGGTCATGTTTCGTTTTCCTGGCTCGTCTTTTGTAAAGGTTCCAAGATTTGACGAAAGTATCGTTGGTTCGCCATTTGGACCAAAACAACGAGAAGCTGACACAATGCCGCGATGGCTAATACTCTGCCGAAGCGGAAATAGTCCCACGTCTCGACAAGATGAAAAACTGCCGTTCCTACGTAAAGGGTGATCAGCGAAGTAAGACCTTGTAGAACAACTAGTGATGAAGCAAAATTTTCATATTCTCGGACTATGATTGCATTTTCAAATTTCGCAGCTTCGCCAATGAGCATAAGACTGTGATCTCGCAAAAAACTGATTGGCGATGCTCGTCCAAGAGCGATCGTGAGCTCGCCAACTGAGTAAATTACAAAGAGTGATACGAGGCCAACCAAAAAAGCCTCGGCATTGTTTAGTCGTAAGTACCAGTCGCCAGCTTTGCCAATCAGAAAGGTTACTGGCGCTTCAATTCTCGCAATCACTTCCTCTAGTTCGTTTCGTAGGTCTTCGGTTGCCAAGCCTTGGTTGTCAGCTTCCAGCAAGATGCTTTCCGCTCTCAAACTCAACTCGCTTACCTCTGTTCTCAAGTCTGGAAGAACCGCTACTACCGTTGACAAAAAAACTATCGCGCAAGCTGCTGCTCCGAAGCCAATTGTAGTGAAGGCTCGGGGCCAACGGGGCGCGATAGTTGCAAGCATTATTCACAGACCGCTACTGAAATTACAAATCCATCAGCAACCGGCGCGGGTCTTCGAGCGCCTCTTTGACGCGGACGAGGAAGGTCACAGCACCTTTGCCGTCGACGATGCGGTGATCGTAGCTGAGGGCGAGGTACATCATCGGGCGGATCTTGATCTCTCCGTCGATGACCATCGGGCGGTCCTGGATCTTGTGCATGCCAAGGATGCCAGATTGCGGCGGGTTCAGGATCGGCGAGGACATCAGCGAGCCGTAAACGCCGCCGTTCGAGATGGTGAAGGTGCCGCCCTGCATTTCGGCCATCGACAGCTTGCCGTCGCGGGCGCGGCGGCCTTTTTCGGCGATGGCTTTCTCGATCTCGGCGAAGGACATCGAGTCCGCATCGCGGATCACCGGCACCACAAGACCCTGCGGGGTGCCCGCAGCGACGCCCATGTGGACGAAGTTCTTGTAGACGATGTCGGTGCCGTCGATCTCGGCGTTCACTTCTGGCACTTCCTTCAGCGCGTGGCAGCAGGCCTTCGTGAAGAAAGACATGAAGCCAAGGCGCACGCCGTGCTTTTTCTCGAACTGGTCCTTGTACTGGCTGCGCAGCGCCATCACCTCGGTCATGTCCACCTCGTTATAGGTGGTCAGGATCGCGGCTGTGTTCTGCGCGTCCTTGAGGCGGCGGGCGATGGTCTGGCGCAGGCGGGTCATCTTGACCCGTTCCTCGCGCGCGGCGTCGTCGGCGCTGACCGGACCGCGCGGCGCGGCGGGTGCGGCTGCCGGGGCCGGGGCACTGGAGGCGGCGGCGACGGCCTTGGCGACGTCTTCCTTCATGATCCGACCGTCACGGCCCGAGCCCTGTACCTGGTCGGGGGAGAGGCCCGCTTCGGCCATGGCCTTCTGGGCGGAGGGTGCGTGTTCCACATCCTTGCCACCGGTCGAGGCCGGTTGTGCGGCGGGCGCGGGCGCGGTTTCCTGTGCCGGGGCAGCGGCCGCTGCGCCTGCGCTTCCCCCGATCACGCCAAGCTTGCCGCCCGCTTCCACGGTGCTGCCTTCGTCAGCGAGGATCTCCGACAGGACACCGGCGGTGGGCGCCGGGACCTCGACGGAGACCTTGTCGGTTTCCAACTCGCAGAGCATCTCGTCCTGCGCGACGGTGTCGCCGACCTTCTTGAACCAGGTCGAGACGGTGGCCTCGGTCACGGATTCGCCCAAGGTCGGGACCATGACGTCGACGCTCTCACCGCCGCCGCTTGCGGCAGGGGCTGCGCTGGCTTCGGCTTTGGGCGCTTCCGCTTTGGCCGGGGCCGCTGTGGCCTCACCGCCTTCGGACAGTGTGGCAAGCAGGGCATCGACGCCGACGGTTTCCCCTTCGCCCGCGACGATCTCGGCCAGCGTGCCGGCAGCGGGCGACGGCACTTCGACCGTCACCTTGTCGGTTTCCAGCTCGCACAGCATCTCGTCCACGGCGACGCTGTCGCCCGGCTTCTTGAACCAGGTCGCAACCGTGGCTTCGGTCACGGATTCGCCCAGGGTGGGGACTCGCACTTCGGTGGTCATTTATGTGTTCCCTTCGATCGTCAGCGCTTCGTTCACGAGCGCGGCTTGCTGTGCTTTGTGTTGGCTGGCCAGACCTGTCGCAGGTGAGGCCGATGTGGCGCGGCCCACGTAGCGCGGGCGGTCATGCTTGGCGTTGATGCGGCTCAGCACCCATTCGAGGTTCGGCTCCATGAAGGTCCAGCCGCCCTGGTTCTTGGGCTCTTCCTGGCACCAGATCATTTCGGCGTTGGGGAAGCGCTCGAGCTCTTTCACGGCAGAGATCGCCGGGAACGGATAAAACTGTTCGAACCGCAGCAGGTAGATGTCGTCGATGCCTCGCGCGTCGCGCTCTTCGAGCAGGTCGTAGTAGACCTTGCCCGAGCACATCACGACGCGTTTGATCTTGTCATCCGCCACCAGTTCGGTGTCCGAGTTGCCGTGCTGCGCATCGTCCCACAGCACGCGGTGGAAGCTGGACCCGGTGGTGAACTCCTCGGCCTTCGAGACCGCCAGCTTGTGCCGCAGAAGCGACTTCGGCGTCATCATGATCAGCGGCTTGCGGAAGGACCGGTGCAACTGGCGGCGCAGGATGTGGAAGTAGTTTGCCGGGGTCGTGCAGTTGGCGACGATCCAGTTGTCCTGACCGCACATCTGCAGGAACCGTTCGAGGCGCGCGGAGGAGTGCTCCGGTCCCTGACCTTCGAAACCATGCGGCAGCAGGCAAACGAGGCCCGACATGCGCAGCCATTTCGACTCGCCCGAGCTGACGAACTGGTCGAACATGATCTGCGCGCCGTTGGCGAAATCGCCGAACTGCGCTTCCCAAAGCGTCAGCGCGTTCGGTTCGGCCAGCGAATAGCCGTACTCGAAACCCAGCACCGCATATTCGCTGAGCGCGGAATCGATCACCTCGTAGCGTGCCTGACCTTCGCGGATGTGGTTGAGCGGGTAGTACCGTTCTTCCGTATCCTGGTTCACGATGCCGGAGTGCCGCTGGCTGAACGTGCCGCGGGTGCTGTCCTGACCTGCAAGGCGCACCGGGTAGCCTTCGGTCAATAATGACCCAAATGCCAGTGCCTCGGCGGTGGCCCAATCGAAGCCTTCGCCGCTTTCGAGCATGCCTTTCCGGCTTTCCAACAGACGCCCCACCGTCTTGTGCAGCGGGAAACCATCGGGAAGGCGGGTCAGCGCATCGCCCACCTGTTCCAGCGTTTCCGGTGTGATCGAGGTCTTGCCGCGTTGGTACTTGCCCTGTTTCTGACGATCCAGATGGCTCCAACGGCCATCAAGCCAGTCGGCCTTGTTCGGTTTGTAGCTTTTGCCCGCCTCGAACTCTTCGTTCAGATGCGCCTGGAAGGCCGCCTTCATATCCTCGATTTCGCCCTCGGGGATAAGGCCGTCCTTGACCAGTCGTTCGGTGTAAAGGCTGAGCGTTGTCTTATGACCCTTGATCTTCTTGTACATCAGAGGGTTGGTGAACATCGGCTCATCGCCTTCGTTGTGTCCGAAGCGGCGGTAGCAGAAGATGTCGATCACCACGTCTTTCTGGAACTTCTGGCGGAACTCGGTCGCGACCTTGGCCGCGTGCACAACCGCTTCCGGGTCATCCCCGTTCACGTGGAAGATCGGCGCTTCGACCACGAGTGCGTTGTCCGTCGGGTAAGGGGACGAGCGCGAGAAGTGCGGCGCGGTGGTAAAGCCGATCTGGTTGTTCACCACGATATGGATGGTGCCACCCGTCTTGTGGCCGCGCAGGCCGGACAGCGCGAAGCATTCGGCCACGACGCCCTGACCGGCAAAAGCCGCATCGCCATGCAGAAGGATCGGCAGAACCTGCGTGCGTTCGGTGTCGCCGATCTGATCCTGCTTGGCGCGCACCTTGCCCAGAACCACCGGGTTCACCGCTTCGAGGTGCGATGGGTTGGCGGTCAAGGAAAGGTGCACGGAATTGCCGTCGAATTCGCGGTCCGAAGACGCGCCGAGATGATATTTCACGTCGCCCGAGCCATCGACCTCGTCGGGCTTGAAGCTGCCGCCCTGAAACTCGTTGAAGATCGCGCGATAGGGTTTGCCCATCACGTTGGCCAGAACCGACAGGCGGCCCCGGTGGGGCATGCCGATCACGATCTCTTTCAGGCCAAGTGAGCCGCCCCGCTTGATGATCTGTTCCATCGCGGGGATCAGGCTTTCGCCGCCGTCGAGACCAAACCGCTTGGTGCCCATGTACTTGACGTGCAGGAATTTCTCGAAGCCCTCGGCCTCGACCATCTTGTTGAGGATCGCTTTCCGGCCCTCGCGGGTGAAGGCGACTTCCTTGCCGAAGCCCTCGATCCGCTCTTTAAGCCACGCAGCCTGTTCCGGGTCGGAGATGTGCATGTATTGCAGCGCAAACGTGCCACAATAGGTGCGCTTCACGATATCGACGATTTCCCGAAGTGATGCGATCTGGAGGCCGAGGACGTTGTCGATGAAGATCGGGCGGTCCATGTCGGCCTCGGTGAAGCCGTAGGATTTCGGATCAAGCTCGGGGTGCGGGGTCTGTTCACGCATGCCCAGCGGATCGAGATCGGCGGCAAGGTGCCCCCGGATCCGGTAGGCGCGGATCAGCATCAGCGCGCGGATGGAATCCAGCACGGCGCGCTGCACCTGGTCGTCGGTAACCTCGACGCCCTTTTCCTGCGCCTTGGCCTTGATCTTGTCGCCTGCGGCCTTGGCCTCTGCGGGCGGCGCGGGCCACTGACCGTCAAGCGCGGCGGTCAGATCATCGTTCGGCTGCGGCGGCCAGTCGGCGCGCGCCCAGCTTGGACCGGTGGCCTCTTTCTTGACGCTGATCTCGTCGTCGCCCAGCTGCCGGAAGAACGCCTGCCACGCCTCGTCGACCGCGTTGGGGTCGCTCGCGTAGCGCGCGTACATCTGTTCCAGATATGCCGCGTTGTGCCCCTGCATGAAGCTGGAGGCGTGGAATTGATCGTTGGGGCTTTGATCGGTCATTGGGGACGCTCCCTAAAGGCGTGATCTTTTGAATTCTTACTCGGCAGGTCTTTTTTCGTACATTTTCACTTCGAACGAATGTCGGAGGTGCATCTTGTAATCCGTGAACGCGGCAAGGCGTTCTGGATCAATTTCGCGTACAATTGTGAACGTGCCTGCTTCGGTTTCTGTCGGCTGCACCACACGTGCGCTGAATTGCGCCGCAGTCATCATCGCGTTCGCCGCAGGAAACTCACGAAGGTCAGAGAACAGAGAGAGAAAGCTTTTAGGTGGCACGTCGGTTGACACGACAACGCAATCCGCTCCTGCACCGTAGGCGCCCGGACTCATAAGCACCAAAACCGCATCGGGCGCCGCAGGGTTCACCAGCAAACGCCGGGTCGGATCGCCGAACAATTCCGAGGGATCGGCATTCGCAATATACGACTTTGCTGCTTCATGCTCGGACGAGATGGCCCGCTTCATGTTGACCATCGCTTCTATGTTGGCATCACGTCTTGCCATGGGGTCGTGAGATACCAAGCGCGTCCAAATGATCTCTTGAATGAGGTGACCCCACTCTGCGTAGTCCGCATTTGTCAGCAAGCGCCAGTCAAGATCGCCAGCGGCTTCCAGAATGCCAGCCATGCCTTCCTCGAACCGCTCGCACACGAGTACTGCATCAATGTGCGCGCGCGCTTCATCCGTTTTGGAATGCACCGCGGTCGCAATGGTGCTTGCGCCGACCATCAAAAGACCAGCGACAGCCCTGGCAGCTCCTTCTCGGACTATCGACATTCCCAACATATCTCCCGGAACTCTCGTTTATTTGGTCCCAGGAGCAACCCGGGACCTCCGTTTCACCCGATCGCCTCAAGCACGGCCTCGCCCAACGACGCGGGGCTTTCGGCGACGACGATGCCAGCGGACTTCATCGCTTCGATCTTGTCCTCGGCACCGCCCTTGCCACCGGCGACAATCGCGCCCGCGTGGCCCATGCGGCGACCCGGAGGGGCGGTGCGGCCCGCGATGAAGCCAGCGGTCGGCTTCCAGCGGCCTTTCTTTTTCTCGGAGGCGAGGAATTCGGCGGCTTCTTCTTCCGCAGAACCACCGATCTCACCGATCATGATGATGCTCTCGGTCTCGTCATCGGCAAGGAACCATTCCAGCACGTCGATATGCTCGGTCCCCTTGATCGGGTCGCCGCCGATGCCCACGCAGGTGGACTGGCCAAGGCCAACGTCTGTCGTCTGTTTCACAGCCTCGTAGGTAAGGGTTCCCGAACGGGACACAACCCCGACCGTGCCGCGCTTGTGGATGTGGCCGGGCATGATGCCGATCTTGCAGGCATCCGGCGTGATGACACCGGGGCAGTTCGGGCCGATCAGGCGCGAGGACGAGTCCATCAGCGCGCGCTTGACCTTCATCATGTCGAGCACCGGAATGCCTTCGGTGATGCAGACGATGACTTCCATCTCGGCGTCGATCGCTTCGAGGATCGAGTCCGCCGCGAAGGGGGGCGGGACGTAGATGACCGAGGCATTCGCACCGGTCTCGTGCTTGGCCTCGTGGACCGAGTTGAAGACCGGCAGGTCCAGATGCGTCTGCCCGCCTTTGCCGGGGGTCACACCGCCAACCATCTTGGTGCCGTAGGCGATGGCCTGTTCGGTGTGAAATGTGCCCTGAGACCCGGTGAGGCCCTGGCAGATGACTTTGGTGTTTTCGTCGATGAGGACGGCCATGTTAGTTGGCTCCTTAGCTATTCTATTTTGCGTTGGTGCAATGGCGCACCGTTGTGTTGTTCACCGAGGCCGGTAAGTTGGCCCCGAACAGGGCAGGAAGACTCCGCTTCTTGGTCCGGTAGTGACTTGCGGCTTGCATTCAATCGCGTGGTTCAATCGCACTGCTGCGCCAGGTGTCTTGGGAAAGAAGTCACCAATATCGTAGGCGAGGCTGCGCTGCGGGTCGTAGGGCCCGGAAGGCCACGTTTTGTAGGCGGCAACGTAAATGCGGTGTGCATAAGGTGCCTTGTCTGGGAAGCGTGGCGGCTCTGTAAAGAACCGCCTCCAAGCCCCAGACACGTGGCTGGACAAACCATCTCCAAACTCCGCGTTCGACAATAGCTGATGGGCTTCCACCCAGATGCTAGCCAGTTGACTTGATTGAGCGGGGGTCATGCCTTCAAGCCCGACATAGCAGCTGCCCGGAAAATATAGGATACGCACTGCATCGTCCGGAGACGTGATCCTGAAGCGAGTTACTTGGCGACCACCTCTAACCGTGACACGCTCTTGAGACACTGCAAACCCAGCCCGTCTCATTGCTTGGCTGACTGTGGTCGGACTGCTTGCATGGGAACATGCACGCGCAGCACGTTGTGCCACAGCAAAACTCTGTGCGTTGGCAGGCATTCGGCTCACTGTCGAAGTATCGACGGGTGGTATTCCACACCCTGGCAATATCGCAATGCACGCAGCGGCTATGATGGACAAACGAAGCATTGGAGAGACTTAGCCCTTAACCGCCTTCACGATCTTCGCGGCACCGTCTTTCAGGTCGTCCGCTGCGATCACGTCCACGTCCGACTCATTGATGATCTTCTTACCGGCTTCCACGTTTGTGCCTTCGAGGCGCACAACGAGCGGGACTTGCAAACCAACTTCTTTCACCGCGGCCACGACGCCCTCGGCGATGACGTCACAGCGCATGATGCCGCCGAAGATGTTGACAAGGATGCCTTTGACATTGGGGTCAGAGGTGATGATCTTGAACGCCTCGGTCACCTTTTCCTTGGTCGCGCCGCCGCCCACGTCGAGGAAGTTGGCAGGCTCGGCCCCGTAGAGCTTGATGATGTCCATCGTCGCCATCGCCAGACCCGCGCCGTTGACCATGCAGCCGATCTCGCCGTCCAGCGCGATGTAGTTGAGGTCGTACTTGGACGCTTCGAGCTCTTTCGGGTCTTCTTCGGTCTCGTCGCGAAGTTCGGCAATTTCCGGGTGGCGATAGATTGCGTTGCCGTCGAAGCCCATCTTGGCGTCGAGGCATTTCAGATCGCCCTCATCGGTCACGATGAGCGGGTTGATTTCGAGCATCTCCATGTCTTTTTCGGTGAAGAGCTTGTAGAGCGTGCCCATCAGTTGAACGCACTGCTTTACCTGCTTGCCTTCGAGGCCGAGGTTGAACGCGATGCGGCGGCCGTGGAACGGCTGGTACCCAGTGGCGGGATCGACAGAGAAGCTGAGGATTTTCTCGGGCGTGCTTTCGGCCACTTCCTCAATATCCATGCCGCCTTCGGTTGAGGCGACGAAGGACACGCGGCTGGTCTGGCGGTCAACGAGAAGCGCGAGGTACATCTCGGTCTCGATGCCCGAGCCGTCTTCGATGTAGATGCGGTTGACCTGCTTACCCGCAGGGCCGGTCTGTTTGGTGACCAGCGTGCGGCCCAGCATTTTCTTGGCTTCTTCGGCGGCTTCCTCCACCGACTTCGCCAGACGGACCCCACCGGCCTCGCCAGCGGTTTCTTCCTTGAATGAGCCCTTGCCGCGGCCGCCCGCGTGGATCTGCGCCTTCACCACCCAGAGCGGGCCGTCCATCTCGCCTGCCTTGGTCTTGGCCTCTTCAGCCTTGAGAACCACGCGGCCATCCGACACCGGAGCGCCGTAGCTGCGTAGCAGGGCTTTTGCCTGATACTCGTGGATGTTCATCGGTCAACTGTCCCGTCTTTTGCTGCGATTTTGGCCGATATACGATTGTATACCGACAGAGATTAAAGGCTTTTTTGACGCAGGGTCGGCATTTGAGCGAAAAACCGACATATGTGATCACACGTGAAAATCGTGTGATCACAAACCGGGTGTTGCAGGTGGGATTGATTCGTTGAAGCTGGCCGTTCGGCTTCGAACGTTGCCTGCACCAGGCGGGAATGACCAGCGTCCGCCGGTCTACGGGTGAAGCCTAGCTGACCTTCTGCAGTCCGATCAGTTCCATCATCTCTTCTGGAGTGATCGCCGGGAAGTCTTCGGAATAGCCGAATATGTCGTCGCCCATCCGGTGCAAGGTGTACCCCGCCTTGGAGAGATGCGCGCGGATCTGCGCGTCTTCTTTTTCGTCCTTCCCATTGCTTTCGATCAGGATTGCCTTGGGTTTGATCTTGGAGAGGGTCGCGCCTTTCAGAACGGCCATCTCGTGGCCTTCCACATCGACGACCAGAAGGTCTGTTGTCTTGATCTTTTCGGCCTTGAGGATCGAGGACAGCGTCCGGACCTTGATGTCCGTGCTTTCGATATCGTCATCCTCGGGCGCGGCGACTCCGCTCAAAACAGTCTCGAGACGGGTCTTGTCCAGGGTGGCACACCCCTTGGCCCATTCAGGATACTTGGTCTCTCCGGTCTTGGAGAGATGGTGGAGTTTCAAGGTGCCTGTCTTGTCCGACACGCCGCAATTGACGAGCGTGAAATTATTCCGGCCTTTGTACCTTTTGGAGAGTTCGGAGAAATACGTGGGATTGGGTTCGATAAGCACGCCGCTCCAGTTGCGCGCTTCCGCGATCTTGTAGACGGGATCATCCATCAGGCCATCATTGGCACCGACTTGAACATAGTGCACGGTATCGTCGCCAAGACGTGAGAGCAAAAAGTCTCTTACCCGGTTGACGACCATTTTGGGACGGACACCAATTAACATCACGCAGCCTCCTTTGTGATGGGACCGTTGGCAGGGTTGATGCCGTGTTTCTCACATAAGCGGCCAAGAAAAGATCTTGGATGCGGGACGCCATCGCTCTTTGCCAAAAGGTTTCTGATCTTTGAGCCGTAGAAGTGTACGGACAGTGTTTCTTCCGGAATCGAGATTTTTGCGCGCCACGGCATTTGCAATACACGTGAGATTTCCCCACCGGAGATCGGGTACAGAACGTCTTTCCCGGTTGTGTGCTTGGCTTCATCATGACGCCAGGCGAAATGCGTGATCGCGAACGGCCCCCAGATTTCCCAAGGTAATTCGCTGACATGCATTGGATTTCCCGCCTTGCGCCGGGCTTCATATTCGGCGCGGACCGTTTTGCGCACGAAGGGGAAGTCTTCGGGAAGATCGGGATATTGGTGGGATGTGAATTCGAGCAAGCCCGCAAGCGTTGGCGAGTCTTTCGGCAGACGAAGCACGCCATTGGCGATCACTGTGTTGAAATGATTGCCGAAAAGGTAGTCGACTTCCGGAAAAGGTTTTGTGCAGTACGCGTCCGTGTCCACCCAGATTTCATCGGTTTTCGACAGGAGATGATAGCGAAACTTGTCCGAGTGTGGACCTGCCTTACCGCTTTGGGCATTCACGATGAATTCGGTTGCTGGCAGGATTTCGTTTGCGTCCGCGATCTCAACGCCGTCGGGGACGTTGCCGACCGTGTCATAGACATAGAGCTTGGTCCGGTGACCTGCATCGACAAAAGATTGCAGGCACAGTTGCTCAAGAAACGTCAGAGGTGCCCCAATCCACAAAGAGGCAATGACAGGACGTTCGCTCATGCACGAAACCCCAATTCTACTGCTCGGCTTTTGCCGTCTTTTGGCAGGCACCGTAAGCGTCAGGGATCACGTGTCAATTTTTCGATGTGTTCGGGTAGAACTGCTCTGATGAGTGGCACATCTTTGCTACGCGCGACGGATCTGCGGAACAGAGGCGCACGCACGCGGGCACGTGCTTTTCTCATGGTCTTGTGTACAGGAAGTTGAGCGCTTTTGCACGCCGGTGCGGCCCCCAGAGCGTGTCCGAAGGCCGCGTTATTGACGTAGATGTCAGGCGAGACTTTCGTCGATGCCTTTGCACGCCTCGACCAGGCCTTTGACGGCGTTGACCGAGTTGTCGAACATGGCTTGTTCGTCTTTCGAGAGCTTGATGTCGACGATCTTTTCGATGCCACCGGCGCCGATGATGGTCGGGACGCCGACGTAGAAGCCGTCGAGGCCGAATTCGCCGTCACACCAGGCTGCGCAGGGCAGGAGGCGTTTCTGGTCCTTGAGATAGGCTTCGGCCATTTCGATGGCAGATGTCGCGGGGGCGTAGAAGGCGGAGCCGGTCTTCAGTAGGCCCACGATTTCCGCGCCGCCGTCGCGGGTGCGCTGCACGATGGCGTCGAGCTTTTCCTGCGTGGTCCAGCCCATCTTCACCAGATCGGGGAGCGGGATTCCGGCAACGGTGGAATAGCGCGTGAGCGGCACCATCGTGTCGCCGTGGCCGCCGAGGACGAAGGCGGTGACGTCTTTCATCGACACGTCGAATTCGAGCGACAGGAAGTGGCGGAAGCGCGCAGAGTCCAGAACGCCCGCCATGCCGCAGACCTTGTTGGCGGGCAGGCCGGAGAATTGCTGCAGCGCCCAGACCATCGCGTCGAGCGGGTTTGTGATGCAGATGACAAAGGCGTCGGGGGCGTTGGCGGCGATGCCTTCGCCCACGGATTTCATGACCTTGAGGTTGATGCCCAGCAGGTCATCGCGGCTCATGCCGGGCTTGCGCGGGACACCGGCGGTGACGATGCAGACGTCGGCGCCTGCGATGTCGGCGTAGTCCTGTGTGCCCTTGAGCTTGGCATCGAAGCCTTCGGAGGGGCCGGATTCGGCGATGTCGAGCGCTTTGCCCTCGGGGGTGCCTTCGGCGATGTCAAAGAGAACAACGTCGCCCAGTTCTTTGATGGCGGCAAGGTGGGCAAGGGTGCCACCGATCTGTCCCGCGCCGATGAGGGCAATCTTTGGTCTGGCCATGGAATTTATCTCCGGTCCGTTTTGAGTTTGGCGCTGTGCTAGTCCGAGTGGGTGTATTTCGCAAGTGCGGCGCAGACGCGCGTCTTTGCTGGTGCGGCGGGGCTTGGCGGGATATGTGTTGAAAAACCTGAGGCTTAGCGAGGCGGGCATGGAGGCTCTGAGCTGGACAGTTTTTGCTCTGGGCATCCCCGCAGCGCTGTTTGCCGGGGTGTCGAAGGGCGGCTTCGGGTCTGGCGCGGCCTTTGCGAGCGCCACGATTCTGGCGCTCGCGTTCGAGCCCGCGATGGCGCTTGGGATCATGCTGCCGTTGTTGATGCTGATCGATGTGTCGAGCCTGCCAGCCTACTGGAAGAAATGGAGCTGGCCCGATGTGAAGCTGTTGCTGATCGGCGGTGTGCCGGGGACGATCCTCGGCGCGGTCTTTTTCGGGCTCGTGGACACGGATGTGATCCGGCTGATCATCGGGGCGATTTCGATTGGGTTTGTTGTCTGGCAGGTCGCACAGGCGATGGGTGTGTTCCGTCTTGGCACTCAAGAGACGTCGGCCACGCTGGGGATCACGGCAGGGGTCGGGATCGGCTTCACGAGCTTTATCAGCCATGCAGGCGGGCCGTTGGCGGCGGTCTATTTGCTGGGTCGGAAGCTGAGCAAGACGACCTATCAGGCGTCCACTGTCATTGTTTTCTGGGCGATGAACGTGCTCAAGGCGGTCATCTATGCCGGGATGGGGTTTTTCACGGTGGAAACGCTGACAATCAACGTGTTTCTTGCACCGTTTGCGGTTCTGGGAACCTGGATTGGCATCCGGGCGCATCATCTGGTGCCCGAACGCCTGTTTTTCGGTCTGACCTACGTGTTGCTCACGGTGACCGGATCAAAGCTGATCTGGGATGCCGTAACCTAGGCGGGACATGTTTGTCCGATCTACGCGTCTTCGGACGGTTTCGAAAGCGCCTCTGCCAGTTGTTCGTAGGATTGACCGCTGGCCGCGAGGCAGGTCAGGCCGCGCGCGTTGGTGATGGTGATCGTCCAGGTGCCGGTTTCGGTTGACGCGAACACCTCGACCACGGTGTTGTTTTGCGCGAGGCCCACCGATTGCCGCGTCTCTCCGTAGGCGGAGGCGAGGCGTTCGATCACCTGCTCGCGCGGCGCGCAATTGGCTTGTGCATTGGCAAGCGTCGCGGTCGTCAGAAGCGCGCCGATTGTGAGCAGTGTCATCTTCCAGAAAGTCGTGTGCATGGCCGTCCCCCGATATGGCTGAATGTGGCGGGAAGCGTCCGTATGGGGGCCTTACATTTGGTTAACGGTGCGTTCGGGAGCGGGGATCGAGTGACTTTTTTCTGCGCTGCGGCACATCGGCGCTTGCAGTTTTTGGAAAAGAATGTAGCTGTCTGGCGCAAGATTATTTCGCGTGACGCCGATCAGGAGACCCGACATGGACATGCGCAGCCGCCCTTACCGCTCTGTTCTTTATATCCCGGGGTCAAAAGATCGCGCGTTGGAAAAGGCGCGGTCGCTGCCGGTGGACGCGATCATCTTCGATTTGGAGGACGCCGTCGCGGTGGACGAAAAGCCTGCCGCGCGGGCAACGCTGACAGAGGCCTTGGCGAGCGGCGGCTATGGTCCACGGGTGAAGATCGTGCGGATCAATGGGCTAGATACCGAATGGGGCCGCGCAGATGCGGAGGCGGTGCGGAACATGGACTGCGACGCGGTGCTGTTGCCGAAAGTCGAAAGCGCGGCGCAGCTTGATGCACTGGCCGAGATCACCGGAGACCTACCGATCTGGGCGATGATGGAGACGCCGCGCGGGATGCTGAATGCCGCAGAGATCGCGGCGCATCCGAAACTGGCGGGCATGGTCATGGGGACCAATGATCTGGCCAAGGAGTTGCAATCGCGGTTCCGGCCGGACCGGTTGCCTATGCTGACGTCGTTGTCGCTGTGCCTCTTGGCGGCGAAGGCTGAGGGGTTGGTGATCGTCGATGGCGTTTACAACGCGTTCAAGGATGACGAGGGGCTCAAAGCCGAATGCGCGCAGGGGCGTGACATGGGGTTCGATGGCAAGACGTTGATCCATCCGGCGCAGGTGGAGATTGCGAATACGGCCTTTGCGCCGGCGCCCGAGGAGATCGACCTGGCCCGCCGACAAATCGCGGCGTTCGAAGAGGCCGAGGCGGCTGGGCAGGGGGTCGCGGTGGTCGATGGCAAGATCGTCGAAAACCTTCACGTTGCCACTGCGCGCGAAATACTGGCAAAGTCCGAGGCGATTGAAGCAATTACTGCGGGATAAGCCATGTTCACCCTTCTGACACTCGGTCTTGCGCTGTGGATACTGGCGCATGTCTTCAAACGCGTCGCCCCGGAACGGCGCGCGGCGATGGGCGACAAGGGCAAAGGTATCGTTGCGGTTCTCCTATTCATCAGCCTTGGCCTGATGATCTGGGGCTATCGCGGGGCGGACTTCATCCCTGTCTGGTCCCCGCCGAGCTTTATGGTGCACATCAACAACCTTCTGATGCTTGTCGCGGTGTTCGTCTTCGGTATGAGCGCAACAACCGGGCGTTTGCGCGGGAAAATGCGGCATCCGCAACTGACCGCCGTCAAGATCTGGGCAGTGGCACATTTGCTGGTGAACGGCGATCTGGCGGCGATTATCCTTTTTGGGGGCATGCTGATCTGGGCGGTGCTCGAGGTGATCCTGATCAATCGGGCTGAGCCGGTGTGGGATCGGCCCGAACCGGGTGAGGCGAAGAAGGATGTGGTTCTCGTGATCATCACACTCGTCGCTTATGGCGTGATGACAGGTCTTCACGCATGGCTGGGCGTTTGGCCGTTTCCGGGGTGAGCTATGAAAATCTACCGATTTCTGACCGAGGATGACACATCGGCTTTTTGCCACAAGGTGTCGGATGCATTGAGCAAAGGCTGGGAGCTGTACGGCACACCGACCTACGCGTTCGATCAGGCCAATGGCGTGATGCGCTGCGGGCAGGCGGTGACCAAAGAGATCGACAAACCCTATAGCCCCGACATGACGCTTGGACAGGAGTGACCCCGATGAACGTGCAAAGCGAAATCACCAAGGAACGACCGATGTCCAAAACGAATGCGGGTCGCTTTTTCGAGGATTATTCGGTGGGTCAGGTGATCCGTCACGCGGTGCCGCGGACGGTGTCGGGCGGTGAGCGGGCGCTGTACCACGCGCTTTATCCTGCGCGACATGCGCTTTATTCGTCCGACTTTTTTGCGCAGTCCTGCGGTTTACCGTCGTCGCCGATCGACGACTTGGCGGCGTTTCATGTGGTGTTCGGCAAAACGGTGCCGGATGTGTCTTTGAACGCGGTTGCGAACCTTGGGTACGCCGAGGGGCGCTGGCTTGCCCCGGTCTATCCGGGTGACACGCTGCGGTCTGAATCCGAGGTGATCGGGCTCAAGCAGAACTCGAACGGCAAGACCGGGGTCGTCTGGGTCCGCACGCGCGGGATCAATCAGAACGACACGGTCGTCATGGAATATGTGCGCTGGGTGATGGTGCGGAAGCGGGATGTCGATGCGCCCGCGCCCGAAACGGTGGTGCCTGAGTTGAGCAAGGTGGTGCCGGTCGAGGATCTGGTGATCCCGAAGGGTCTGGATTTCACGGACTACGATTTCGAGTTGGCGGGCGAACCACACCGGTGGGGCGACTACACGGTGGGCGAGACCATTGACCATGTGGACGGTGTGACCATCGAGGAAGCCGAGCACATGATGGCGACGCGGCTCTGGCAGAACACGGCGAAGGTGCATTTCGATGCGACGTTCCGGCCCGATGGGCAGCGGCTGATCTATGGCGGGCACGTCATTTCGATGGCGCGGGCGCTGTCGTTCAACGGTTTGGCGAATGCGCAGATGATCGTGGGCCTGAACGGTGGCGCGCATGCGAATCCGTGCTTCAGTGGCGACACCGTGCGCGCGTGGTCCGAGGTGCTCGACAAGGCCGAGACCGACATGTCGGGGGTTGGCGCGGTGCGGTTGCGGCTTGTGGCGACCAAGGCGGCGGGTTCGTTCGAACTTAAGGGAGAGGACGGCAAGTACCTGCCGCATGTCCTTCTTGATCTGGACTACTGGGCGCTGATGCCGACATGAGGTCGGCGCTTGGACTGACGCTGGCCCTCGCCGCGACGCCTCTGTGTGCGGATGAGGCGGAGGATGCGTTTGTCGAAGCGAATATTCTTGGCATCTTTTACCATGAGCTTGGGCACGCCCTGATCGACGTGCTTCAGATGCCGGTCTTCGGGCAGGAGGAAGACGCGGCGGATGTGGCGTCGATCCTTTTGATTGACCAGTTCTTTGAGCCGGAAGCGGCCTTGCAGATGGCGTATGACGTCTCGGACGGGTTCTGGGCCGAGGCGGAGGTCAACCACGACGATCCGGTGCCGTATTGGGACGTGCACGGGCCGGATGAGCAGCGTTTCTACAACACGGTTTGCTTGTTCTACGGCGGCGACCCGGAGACGCGGGACGTGTTCGCCGAGGACATGGGGCTTCCGGAAGATCGTGCGGAGTATTGTCCGGAGGAGTATGACCTCGCGCTGGACAGTTGGGGCGCGGTGTTCGACGACCTGACGGGAGACGGCGTGCCGATGGCCTTTGTGACGGAAGGCCCCGGGTCAATCACGTCGGACGTCATCGGTGCCGAGGTTGCGGCGCTGAATGAGGATTTCGCGTTTCCGTCGGAAATCCTGGTGCGGGTTGAACCTTGTGGTGAGGCCAACGCGTTTTACGATCCGTCAGATCAGTCGATCATCATGTGCCAGGAGTTCGAAGATCACCTGCGCGACCTGTTTACGGTTCTGGGCAACTGACACGAATGTGAGAGACGCGGCGCGTGGCGGCGTGCAACATCGCAGGATGATGCTGCGCGGTATTCTTCCGGCCTTGTCTGCCCTTCTGCCGACCGCAGGGTGGGCGTGTGACCTCGCACTGGTGCTGGCAGTGGACGTTTCCGGTTCGGTGGACAGTTGGGAATACCGGTTGCAGCGCGACGGTATGGCAGCGGCTTTGCGGGATCCGGCGGTATCGGAAGCGCTTGTTGCCGCGCGGGCCGAGGTGATGGTGCTGCAGTGGACGGGATCAGGGCGCCAGAAGGTGACGGTGCCGTGGCGGACGATCGACAGCTTTGAGGGTCTGGACGCCTTTGCTGATGAAGTGGCGGCTGACCCGCGCATCTGGCGCAACTTCTCGACGGCGATTGGGGAGGCGCTTGAAAAGTCCATCGCGCAGTTCGAAAACGTGCCGCACTGCAAACGACGGGTCATCGATGTGTCGGGGGACGGCACGTCGAACGAAGGTGTGGAACCGTCCCGGTTGCGCGCGGCATTGCGCGCCGAGAGTATCACGGTGAATGCGATCGTCATCGAAAGCGCGGAGGAGGACCTGACGGGGTATTTCTGGGAAAACGTTATCTACGGCGACGGGGCTTTCGTTGTGACTGCGTCGGATTTCAAAGAGTATCCCAAACGGATCCGGCAAAAGCTGCGCCGGGAAACTACCAAACAAACCGCAGAGTTGCGCCGATAGTCGCAAATGTGATCACGCATTTTGCGCGTGTGATCACGAGTTCCCGAAAATCTGTCGTGTTGCGCCAAAAAACCGCGCCTCTGCGCGGTCGTGTCCCGTGACTCGGGTCACAAAACCAATACAAAGACGGTCAGGAACCGAAAAGGACTCAGACCATGGCTGACGTCAATCGGGGGAACCGCCCCCTGTCACCGCACCTGCAGGTGTATCGCCCACAGCTCAACTCTGTCACATCCATTCTGACACGTATCACCGGGAACGCGCTGATCGTCGCGGCCCTGATGATTGTCTGGTGGCTGCTGGCCGCGTCTACGGGTGAAGACTATTTCGCCGTTGCGAACGGGTTTGTCACAAGCTGGTTCGGTGATCTGGTGATGTTCCTGTCGCTTTGGGCGCTCTGGTATCACACGCTGGCGGGGATCCGGCACCTGATCTGGGACGAGGCGAAGATGCTTGAACTGGAGAAGGCCGAGCCGCTGGGCTGGGCCGTGGTGATCGGGTCAGTTGTCCTGACCGTTTTCTCTGTCGTTGTGCTTTGGTGAGGGGCGAGACATGGCTTTTCTAACAGACCGTAAACGCGCTGTCGGCTGGGGCGCCGCGAAATCCGGAACAGAGCATTTCTGGGCGATGAAGAAATCGTCCGTGGCGCTCTTGGTGCTGATCCCGTTCTTTGTCTTTACCTTCGGCAGTGTGCTGGGCTCCTCTTTCGAAGAGGTTCAGGCCTATTACGCACGTCCTTTCCCGGCGATCATCGCGGCGCTGACGCTGATCGTGGGGTTCAAGCACTTCAATGACGGTTTCCAGACGCTGATCGAAGACTATGTGCACGGGATTTGGGAAAAGGTCCTGATCCTCGGCATGACTTGCATCAGCTACGGCGCGGCCGCCATCGGCGTCTTCGCAATCGCCAAAATGGCCCTTTGAGACATCGGAGCTTCTAAGAATATGGCTGCATACGAATACGAGACGCATGAATATGACGTCGTGGTCGTGGGTGCGGGCGGCGCAGGTTTGCGCGCTACGCTGGGCATGGCGGAACAGGGGCTGCGCACGGCGTGCGTGACCAAGGTTTTCCCGACCCGGTCGCACACGGTGGCGGCGCAGGGCGGCATCGCCGCGTCCTTGTCGAACATGGGCCCGGACCACTGGCAGTGGCACATGTACGACACGGTGAAGGGGTCGGACTGGCTCGGCGACACGGACGCGATGGAGTACCTCGCCCGTGAAGCGCCCAAGGCGGTGTATGAGCTTGAGCATTACGGCGTGCCTTTTTCTCGGACAGAAGACGGCAAGATTTACCAGCGTCCGTTCGGGGGCCATACGACTGAGTTCGGTGAAGGCCCGCCTGTGCAGCGCACCTGTGCGGCTGCGGACCGGACAGGTCACGCGATCCTGCACACGCTGTATGGTCAGTCGCTCAAGAACAATGCCGAGTTTTACATCGAATATTTCGCCATCGACCTGATCATGTCGGACGATGGGGCGTGTACCGGTGTTATCTGCTGGAAGCTCGATGACGGCACGATGCATGTCTTCAACGCCAAGATGGTGGTGCTGGCGACGGGTGGCTATGGCCGCGCGTATTTCAGCGCTACGTCTGCGCACACTTGCACCGGGGACGGTGGCGGTATGGTGGCGCGGGCCGGTCTGCCGCTGCAGGACATGGAGTTCGTGCAGTTCCACCCGACGGGGATCTACGGTTCCGGCTGTCTGATCACCGAAGGCGCGCGTGGTGAAGGTGGATATCTCACCAACTCCGAAGGCGAGCGGTTCATGGAGCGGTATGCGCCGAACTACAAAGACCTCGCGCCGCGGGATTACGTGTCTCGATCCATGACGATGGAGATCCGCGAAGGGCGTGGTGTGGGCGACGAGGGGGATCACATCCATCTCAACCTGTCTCACCTTCCGGCCGAAGCATTGGCGGAACGGCTGCCGGGCATCTCGGAATCCGCGAAGATCTTTGCCGGTGTGGATGTCACCAAGGAGCCGATCCCGGTTCTGCCGACGGTGCATTACAACATGGGTGGCATACCGACGAACTACTGGGGCGAGGTGCTGAATCCGACCAAGGACGACCCGAACGCCGTGGTGCCGGGCCTGATGGCCGTCGGCGAGGCGGGCTGTGCGTCGGTGCATGGTGCAAACCGTCTTGGGTCGAACTCGTTGATCGACCTCGTGGTGTTTGGTCGTGCGGCGGCGATCCGCGCGGGCAAGGTGGTCGATCCAGAGAGCGCGGTGCCATCGACGAATACAGCTTCGGTGGACAAGGCGTTCGATCGTTTCGACAGCCTGCGCAACGCGTCGGGTACCGTGCCGACGGCGGAATTGCGGTTGGAGATGCAGAAGACGATGCAGGCCGATGCTGCCGTGTTCCGCACCGCCAAGACGATGAAAGAGGGCCTCGACAAGATGGTTTCGATTGCGGGCAAGCTGGATGACCTGCAGGTCACCGACCGCAGCCTTGTCTGGAACAGCGATCTGATGGAGACGCTGGAGCTGACCAACCTGATGCCCAACGCTTTGGCGACGATCGCCGGGGCGGAGGCACGCAAGGAAAGCCGCGGCGCACACGCGCACGAGGACTTCACCACACGCGATGATGAGAACTGGCGCGTGCACACCATTGCGCGGGTCGAGGGCAATAAGACAGAGCTGAGCTATCGTCCGGTTGTGGTTGACCCGCTGACCACCGAAGACCAAGGTGGCATCGCACTTAAGAAAATCGCTCCGAAGGAAAGGACGTTCTGATGCGTTTTGTTGCTCTGGTCTCTGTCTGTCTTTTGGGGCTGACAGCCTGTTCCGAGCAACAAATCCTGACCTATCAGGACCGTCCGGCCGAAACCGTGCAGGAATGTGAAGCCGCGTATCAGGCGGCACGGCAGCGCGGCAGCGGAACTTACACGGACTATTCGAGCGGCGCATCCGTGTTGGGCGCGTCGATCGGGCGAGGCCTTGCTCGGGGCATGATCGATTCGGCTTATCGCAGTTGTCTTGCCCGCGTGACAAATGGGCAGCCGGTTGCGCCGATGCGTGCGACCGCGCCGGTTCGGGCTACGAACTACCGGGAGCGCCTCAACGTGGAGACAGGGGTGTCAGCCACCTGTCCTGCAGGTGCAAACGTGTTGCACGGCGGATCGCGGTATTGCCCCCGATGAGGACGCGTCTGATCTGGCTCGCCTTGCCACTTTTGGTGGCCTGTTCACCGCAGGCACAGGACGAGATCGCCCGCGAAGCTGCACGGTCGGCGATCACGCCGGTGCTGGCAGAGCGGTTTCCTGGCGTACCCCTTGAGCCTGCGTTGAACTGCATCATCGACAACGCCAGTGCGGTGCAGATCCGGGCGCTGGCGATTGACAGCGTGACCGGACCGACGGAAAGCACCGTGCAGATCGTGACCGACATCGTCTCGCAGCCCGAAACGCTGACCTGTCTGGCTGCCGAGGGGCTACCGGCGTTGTTGCGTCAGTCCTGAGTGAGGTGAAAGCGTCCGCTGTCGAAGCGGGCAAAGAGCACGTCGCAATCCGCGGCATCGGGCCGGATCGGGCGCAGGAATTCGAGGATTTCGAAGCCGTTCTTGGCCATCGCCGCGACCAGTTCGGAAAAGCGATAACCGTCCTTGTACCGCATCTGTACGGAGGCTTCGGCGATCACGAATTCAGTTTTCTTGAGCGTCTGCGTCGCGCCTTTGATAACTTCGAGTTCGTAGCCTTCGGTATCGATCTTGATCCCGAACGTGCCTTTGTACCCCTTTGAGATCTCGTCCAGCCGTTTCATCGGAATTTTGCGTTCCTCGATAGAGGCGAAGACGTCGTTATAGCCATCTTCGAATTCAAGGATCGAGGCGCGGCTGTGACGGGTCTTGGCCTCGGTCGAGGGGACATTTAGGGTGATGTCACCCTTTTTTGCTCCAACCGCGCAGCAATGGAACTCATAGTCGATCCGGCCGCGCCAGGATTCGACTTTTTGCTCGCTCTCTTTCACCGGGTCGACGAGGACGAACTTCCGGTCGGGGAAGGCGTTATAAAGCTCGGGTGTGCCGAAATCGACGCCGATATCGAACACCACATCGGGTTCGAAGCCGTAACCCTGCAGGGTCTTGGTGTCGAGCCCGGTGCGTTCCACGGTGTAGCCCTGCCGGGCCAGTTTGTTCATCAGCTTGCGCGGTCGACCGGCAAGATCCGCGTCACCACTGCCCGTCGGTTCAAGCCCAACGCCAAGACGATTAAGGGTTTTCACGAATTCAAAAGGGCGTGCCCGTGCCATGGTCGTTCACTCTCTGCTCTGGCGCGAGATGCGCCGGTCATCCGTTAGCCGGATTTGGTTGCGATCGAGTTTCCCGGCTTGACCGAAGAATTCAACGCTTATTGCGCGGCCTGCAAAAGTTCGGCGATCTCTGTGCTTATCTTGCTTGGATTTCGGTCCTTTGCGAAGTCAAAGCAGGCTTTGCGGGCCTTCCGAAGTTCCATATCCGGCATCTCGATGAACTGCAGCATACTTCGGATCAGCCCGCGCGGCGAGGCGGGGTCGTAAAGCAGATGATGACACGCCTCGGGCGTGGTTTCGCGCAGCTCGCGGATATTGGGTCCGATGATCGGCAGGCCGAAGGTCAGGGCCAGCATGACAGAACCCGAGGTAAAGAGCGACTGGTAGGGCGCAAGGAAGACATGGGAAGCGCCGAAGATGTCGGGGATTTCGTCGTCAGGGATGCGGTCCGTGCGCAGATCGACATTGGGGTTTGCGTCAAGCCGGCGCAGGAGACGCGCCTGCGAGGAGAACGCTTTGCCGTACATCCGCAAGTGAAATGGCACCTCGCGGCGGGTCAGCTTTGCGGCGACGTCCTGAATCGCATGAACTCCTTTCGGACCACGGAACATGCCGAAAAACAGGAATTCCCGCACGTCGCTTTTGCGCAGGCCACGGGCGAGCGTTTTCTTCGACGTCTCATACGCGCCCAGATAGCTGGGGTGCGGGATGACGGCGATCTTGGATCGCTTGGCCCCGTAGGTTTCGACCATGTGGTCTGCCGCGTGATCGGCGTGGACATGGATGGCGTCCGCCAGATCGACCAAGGCGCGGCGGCCTCGTTCGAAGATCGCCTGATTGCGTTCCTTGTGAGGCGCGTCGTTGTGGATGGTCCAGACGATCCGGCCGCCATGTCGCTTGAACGCGCGGAGCTCTTTCAGGGACTCATCGAGTGCGGTTTCGTCCTCGGCGGTATCCTCGCCGCGCCCGAACATGCGATCGTCCCAATGGACATGGATCACGTCATAATCCGTCGTACGAAGCCGGTCGAGCCCGCCGGGACCCGCAAAATCGGTGTCGAAGTCGCCCGGGAGTTTGGAGTAGAGCAAAGCCTGATACGGGTTGCCGCCGGTCGAGGGCAGGCACAGCATTTTTTTCTGCTCTATCAGAGGCTTTGCCGCTGCGGCATTTTGCATCTCTTGTCCCTTTTTGCCTGTGTTTGCCTGTCTTTTTTTGCCTTGATGGCTTAGTTATCTAACGCGAAGAATACACGATCCCGCGCGGATGCGGTTGGCATTTTTGCCAGGCCGTGGCGACGATGGCAGGAAGGCAACAGAGACTGTTATGGTTCAACTGACACTCCCCAAGAATTCGACGATCCGCACCGGCAAGACGTGGCCGAAACCCGAGGGCGCGACAAACGTCCGGAAATTCAGCATTTATCGCTGGAGCCCCGATGATGGCGAGAACCCGCGTGTGGACACGTATTTTGTCGATATGGACAAATGCGGGCCGATGGTTCTGGACGCGCTGATCAAGATCAAGAACGAGATCGATCCCACGCTGACCTTCCGCCGGTCTTGCCGCGAAGGCATATGTGGCTCCTGCGCGATGAACATTGACGGGATCAACACGCTGGCCTGCATTTACGGCTTGGACGAGATTAAGGGTGACGTCAAAATCTACCCGCTGCCGCACATGCCGGTGGTGCGCGATCTGATCCCCGATCTGACGCATTTCTACGCGCAGCACGCGTCCATCATGCCCTGGCTCGAGACCAAGACGAACCGTCCGGCAAAGGAATGGAAACAGTCCATCGAGGATCGCAAGAAGCTCGATGGGCTGTACGAATGCGTGATGTGCGCGTCGTGCTCAACATCCTGCCCTTCGTACTGGTGGAACGGCGACCGCTACCTTGGACCGGCGGCGCTGCTGCATGCATACCGCTGGATCATCGACTCGCGCGACGAAGCGACGGGAGAGCGGCTTGATGAGCTTGAAGACCCGTTCAAGCTTTATCGCTGCCACACGATCATGAACTGCACGAAGACCTGTCCGAAAGGCCTGAACCCGGCCAAGGCGATTGCCGAAATCAAGAAGATGATGGTCGAACGGCACGTGTAAATCGTCAAGCCGACTACAGTCCTCTTAACGAGATAGCAAAAAACCCGCCTTGGCGGGTTTTTCGTTACCTTCGTTGAACGGGCTCCCTTTTGCGCAAACGCGTGTGATCAGCCAGTCTCAGCAACAAATCCGTGGTCTTCGATGGCGGCTACGGCGCAGGCTTCGTCGTTGTCGGAGCTGTCGCCGGTGATGCCGATGGCGCCGATCAGCGTGCCGTTCTGTTTGATCAGGACGCCGCCCGGGACGGGAACAAGGCTGCCGTTGTTCAGGGCGTTCATGGCGTCGATGAAGTAAGGTTGTTCTTGCGCGCGGTTGAAGAGTGCGCGGGAACCGAGGCCCATGGCGACGGCGCCTTTGGCTTTGCCTTGTGCGATCTCGGCGCGCAGGTTGCTGGTGCCGTCTTCGCGTTGCAGGGCGACGAGATGGCCTCCGGCGTCGATGACGGCGATGGTCAGGGGCTTCATGTCGTGGTCGCGGCGGTAGTCGAGGGAGGACGTGATCAGGGCGTTGGCGAGATCGAGATTCATGTTGGGGCTTTCGAAAAAAGGTGGTCTGCCCGCCGGGAGAGAGAGCGGACAGACCGAGGGAGTTAGTTGTAGAAGTAATCCACCAGGAACATCGGGATCGCCGGGATGTAGGTGCACATCAGGAGCACTGTCAGAAGCACCGCGATGAAGTACACGTTCACCTTGGTCACGTCCCAGATGTTTGCGCGTGCCACGGCGCAGGCGGTGATCAACACGCTGGCCACAGGCGGCGTTTGCTGGCCGATGGCAAGATTGAGCGTCACGACGAGGCCGAAATGGATCGGGTTGATGCCCACGGCGTCGATCAGCGGGATCACGATCGGTACCACGAGGATGATCGCGGCGGCGGAGTGGAGGAAGAAGCCGATGATCAGGAAGAAGAAGTTCAGGATCAGCAGCACGACCCACTTGTTGTCGGTGATGCTCAGGATGGCTCCGGCAAGTTCCTGAGGGTATTGCGCCCGCGTCAGGAAACCGCCCATGACAACCGAAGCCGCAACCAGCAGCATGACCACCGCCGTCTGCATGCCGCCGTCCAGCATGGAGCGCTGCAGGTGCTTGAGATCGACCTGGCGGTACCAGAGGCTGATCGCGATGGCGGCCAGAACGGCCAGACCGGCGGCCTCGGTTGCGGTCACGTACCCGCCGAAGATACCGCCAAGGATGATGACCGGCAGAGCAAAGGTCGGCAGGGCGTCGACGAAGGCTTCCCAAAGCTTGCGGCCCGAAAACGCCTCTTCCCGTGGCAGGTCGTATTTGACGGCGAAGTAATAGGCGACGCCCATCAGGCCAGCGGCGCCCATGAGGCCCGGGATGACACCGGCCACAAACAATTGCTCAACCGACACGTTGGCCGAGGTCGCGTAAAGGATCATCGGGATCGACGGCGGGATGATGATGGCGAGTGAGGCGGACGAGGATGTCACGGCGGCCGACAAGGCCCCGGAGTAGCCGCGTTTCTTCATTTGCGGGATCATCACCGATCCCATCGCCGCCACATCTGCCACGGCAGAACCGGAAATCTCGGCAAAGAAGAGCGACACTCCGATGTTCACATGGGCGAGACCGCCGCGGATAAACCCGATCAGGGCTGCCACGAAGTTGATCAGACGGTCGGTGATGCCGCCTGCGTTCATGATGGCCCCGGCAAGGACGAACATGGGGATCGCGATGAGTGAGAACTTGGTCGCGCCGCCATACATGTCCAGAGCCACATTCACCAGGGATCCGGCGCCTTCGAGCACCAGCAATCCGAGAATGGCTGACACGGCCAGGGCAACGCCGATTGGCACGTTCAGACAGATCATCGCGACCATGGCGATGAAAATACCCAGCATCAGCATCAGGCGTTCCCCGCTTTCTTCATCTCGGTTTCAACTTCTTCTTCGATTTCGGCGTGTTCGAGCGACACACCGCCCGCTGTCTTCCGCCAGTAATCGGGCAGGCTCAGGGCCTGACAGATCACGAACAGAACGGCGCCGATGGGGATCACGGACTGCGTGAAGCTGATCGGTACCCAGGTGAGCGACGTCAGCGACATGCCGCCCAGGATTGTCATCACCGTGTATCCGGCCCAGGCCAGCAGGATGAAGAAACCTGCCGTGATGGCTTCGGCAAGCATCACCGCCCACATGCGCGCGGGCATTGGAATGGACAGGAGAACGGAGTCGAAGCCGATATGCCGCCGGCGCAGCGCTGCGAGCGCGGAGCCGTAGTACGTGATCCAGGCCAGCATGATCGCGGCCACCTCGTCGTACCAGGCGAGGCTTGATCCCAGTAGTCGGTAGATGACCGCGACAACCACGATGGCTGTCAGGATCACCATGAGGAAGATCACGAAATATTCGAGAACGACCTCAAAGAATTTGCGCAGTGAATTGAGCATAGGTGGCCCCCGCCGGGCACTTGGCCCGGTGATTTCAGAAGAAGCAGTCATGGTTGGTTATCCCAAAGCGGGCAGGGGGCCGTGATTGGCCCCCTGCGCAGTTCAGGTCAGGACCCCGATGCGAGGCTCTGAATGCTCTCGATCAGTTCTGCACCGCCTTCGACGGTGGTTGCGAACTCTTCGTAGATCGGTGCCGAGGCTTCGATAAAGGCCGCATTGTCGGCTTCATTGACCGCAACACCGGCATCACGGATCACTTGCAGAAGCTCTTCTTCCAGCTTGGCCGCGTGATCGTAGACGAAGTCCTGTGTCTCGGACCCGCAGGCCTCGAGATCGGCGCGGACATCTTCCGGCAGACGCTGCCAGCGGCTTTCCGCGACCAGTACATACGCGGGGGTGTAGACGTGCCCGGTGATCGACAGGTATTCCTGCACTTCCTGGAACTTGGCCGACGCGATCTGGGCGTAGGGGTTTTCCTGCCCGTCGATAACGTTGGTCTGAAGCGCGGTGAACACCTCAGAGAACGACATCGGCGTCGGGTTCGCGCCATACAGCTGGAACATCTTCACGCGCCATTCACCGTTGGGCGTCCGCAGTTTCACGCCCTGAAGGTCTTCGGGCGTGTTGATCGGGCGCACGTTGTTGGTGATGTGGCGGAAGCCGTTTTCGAAATAGCCGATGATCCGGTAGCCTTCGCCCATCGCGGCTTCCTGGAACGTGTCGCCCAGTTCAGCCTGGATCGCGCGCATGTGGTCGCGATCTTGCACGATGTAAGGCATTTCGAACACGCCGAATTCCGGTGCTACCGACGACATGACGGATGATGGCAGCGAGAAATCGACCTGACCGAGCTTCAGCTTCTGCAGAAGCTCGCGGTCATTGCCAAGCTGGCTCGACCCGAAGGTCTGCACTTCGGCGCGGTCACCCAGTTTGCCGTTGGCGCATTCCGCGAAGGCGTTGACGGATGCCTCGAACAGCGATCCGGGGTTGCCGACATGGCCGAAGCGCAGTGTCAGGTCCGCAGCGCTTGCCGCAAGTGGCATCGCGATCGCTGCCGCACTGGCGAGTATGGTTGCTTTGAGTTTCATGGTTTTCCTCCCTTTATGCCCCCTCCCGGGCGCTATTCAGCGGCGAACCGCTCTTCCGTTGTATGCTTGAGATGCTCCATTGCCGCCTGCGCGCCGCCCGCATTGTGCGGGATGCCGGCTTTGGCGAGGCCCATCTCCACGCCGGACAACGTGGCCATCAGCATCAGATCGTTGAAATCCCCCAAGTGCCCGATCCGGAACACCTTGTCCGCGACCTTGGACAGGCCGTTGCCAAGGGAGATATCGTAATGTTTGAGTGTCGTCGCGCGGAACGCATCGGCCGAATGGCCGTGCGGAACCAGAACGGCGGTCAGGACGCCTGATTCCTCGCCCTGCCGTGCGCAGAGCACTTCGAGGCCCCAAGCGCGCACAGCCGCACGGGTCGCAGCACCATGACGGGCGTGACGTGCGAAGACGTTGTCCAGCCCTTCTTCGTGCAGCATGTCGATCGCTTCGTTCAGGCCATAAAGCAGATTTGTGCCCGGTGTGTACGGGAAGTACCCTGTAGCATTCGGGCCGACCATATCATGCCAATCCCAATAGCTGCGCGGCATGGTTGTCGACTTGGCGTATTCCAGCGCCTTGTCGCTTACAGCGTTGAAACTAAGCCCCGGTGGCAGCATCAGACCCTTTTGAGAACCGGAGACACACACGTCGACGCCCCATTCGTCGAAGCGGAAGTCGACGGAGGCGAGGCCGGATATCGAATCGACCATCAAGAGCGCCGGGTGACCTGCCGCGTCGATAGCCTTGCGCACGTCGGCGATGGGTGAAACGGACCCCGTCGACGTTTCGTTGTGAACGACGCAGACTGCCTTGATTTCGTGATTGGTGTCTTCGCGTAGACGGGCCTCGATGCGGTCAGGTTCGGCCCCGCCGCGCCAGTCGCCTTCTAGAAACTCCGGCTCAAGCCCGATCTTGCGTGCCATCTTGTTCCACAGGGTCGCGAAATGCCCGGTTTCGAACATCAGAACCTTGTCTCCGGGAGACATCGTGTTCACCAGCGCCGCTTCCCACGCGCCCGTTCCGGACGAGGGGAAGATGAAGACGTGCTGTTTGGTCTTGAAGATGGTCTTCATTCCCTCCAGCGCCTTCTGGCCTACCGCGGCGAAATCGGGTCCGCGATGGTCGATCGTTTGCTGGCCAATGGCCTTGAGAATGCGATCAGGAACCGCACTGGGCCCCGGAATTTGCAAGAAATGTCTGCCAGCCTGGCGCATCGAATCTGGTCCTCCCACAAGCGCCGTTTGGTCGGCGCGATTAGCTGTTGATAAAACGTAATTATGAATTCATAATTCAGTCAACTAAAAAATTTGGCGTCGAAAACAGGATGCCGACAGGGGAGGATAATCAAAGGCTCATGCGTGAGAATGCCCGTCTTTCCAGCCGTTTGACCGCTGCCATCTCTGGCGATGTGATGACAGATCCCGCGTCGCGCGGACGCTACGCGACAGACGCATCGATCTACCAAATGATTCCCGAAGCGGTGGTTGTTCCGCGTTCGGTCGAGGATGTCGAAGCGGCGATGGACATCGCGCGGGAAGAGGAAACGCCCGTCCTCCCGCGCGGGGGTGGCACCTCGCAATGCGGACAGACCGTGAACCGAGCGGTCGTGCTGGACAACACGCGCCATCTGAACCGTATTCTTGACATCGACACCGAGAAACTGACCGCGCGGGTCGAGCCGGGTTTGGTGCTGGACGAGTTGAATCGTGCGCTCAAGCCGCATGGGTTGTGGTTCCCGGTCGATCCGTCAACAGCGTCGCGATGCACGTTGGGTGGGATGGCGGCGAACAACTCTTCGGGTGGCAAATCGCTACGCTACGGAATCATGCGCGACAATGTCCGCGCGATATCGGCCATTTTGCCGGATGGTACGAAGGCCCGGTTCAACGGTGCGAACCCCGAGCCGGGCGTCTACGCCGATCTGGTCAACGACATGCGTGCGCTTGGGCGGCGCGAGGCCGACGAGATCGATGCGCGCTTTCCGAAGGTTCAGCGCCGGGTCGGGGGCTACAACATCGACGCGCTGACCGGTTACGAAGTGAATATGGCGCATCTTCTGGTGGGGTCCGAAGGCACGCTTGCCTATTTCACCGAGCTGGAGCTGAGCCTTGCGCATCTGCCGGGCGAAAAGGTGACCGGCGTTTGCCATTTCCCGACTTTTTACGCCGCGATGGATGCCGCGCAGCATCTGGTGACGCTGAACCCGCAAGCCGTCGAACTGATCGACGATACGATGATCGCCCTGGGTCGGGATATTCCGCTGTTCCGCAAAACCATCGAGGCGTTTGTCGAAGGCGATCCCGCCGCGTTGCTGCTGGTCGAGTTTGCGGAAGGCAGTGCCGAAGGAAACGCGGCCAAGCTGGCCGAGCTTTCCCAGATGATGGGTGACCTTGGATTTGCCTTCACCGGGACGGGAAAGACGTGGGGCGGCGTGGTGCCTGTCACCGACAACGGCCTGCAGGGCGCCATCGCCGAATACCGGAAATCCGGCTTGAACGTGATGATGTCGATGAAAGACGCGGGCAAACCGATTTCCTTTGTCGAAGACTGCGCCGTCGCGCTGCCCGATCTGGCCGAATACACGCAGGGCGTCACCGACGTTTTCACGAAATACGGATCAAAAGGCACATGGTACGCGCATGCGTCGGTCGGGTGTCTGCATGTGCGCCCGATCCTGAACATGCGCCAAGACAAGGACGTCAAAACCATGCGCGCCATGGCGGACGAGATTTTCGATCTCGTGAAGCACTACAAAGGCTCGCATTCTGGCGAACACGGCGACGGGATCGTGCGGTCCGAATTCCACGAAAAGATGTTCGGGCCTCGGATCGTTTCGGCGTTCGAGGAGGTCAAGGCGCGGTTCGACCCCAAAGGCCTCATGAACCCGGGCAAGATTGTCCATGCACCCGCGATGGATGATCGCCGGGTGTTTCGCTACGGACCGAATTACGAGGTGCCAGAATTCGAAACTGCGCTGGACTGGTCTGCCTGGCCGGGTGCTGCCGGCGGTTTTCAGGGCGCGGTTGAAATGTGCAACAACAACGGCGCCTGCCGGAAGCTGAAGGGAGGCGTGATGTGTCCGTCCTTCCGCGCGACCCGTAATGAGCGGGACGCCACACGTGGACGGGCGAACACCCTGCGCTTTGCGATCAGCGGGCAGATGCCGGGTGGCCTGACCTCCGACGCAATGGCCGACACGATGAAGTACTGTGTGTCCTGCAAGGCCTGCCGCCGGGAATGCCCGACCGGCGTCGACATGGCGCGGATGAAGATCGAAGTGCTGGCAGCGCGGCGGAAGAAGACCGGCCTCACACTGGCAGAAAAGCTGGTGGGCTACCTGCCCCGCTATGCACCCAAAGCGGCGAAGTTCGCGTGGCTGATGAACCTGCGAAACAAGATCGGGCCGGTGCGTCGTATGGCCGAGGGTCTGACCGGCGTGTCGCACCGCCGTGACCTGCCGGTCTGGTCGTCCAATCCGTTCCGGGATGACGAGGCGCAGGATGCAGACCCGGACGTCCTGCTCTTTGCCGACGTGTTCAACCGCTACTTCGAGCCGGAGAACTTGCGCTCTGCCGTCCGCGTCCTTCGCGCTGCCGGCTTGCGCGTGGCGGTCGCACGGGATGGGTCTGGCACCGCACTTGATTGCGGGCGCACCTTGCTGGCCGTCGGTTGTGTCGAGGAGGCCCGGGCCGAGGCGCAGCGCGTCATCGACGCCACCAAGGATGCCATCGCAAAGGGCATTCCGGTCGTCGGGCTGGAACCGTCCTCGATCCTCACCTTCCGCGATGAATTCCTCGCCCTTTGCCCGGGTCCGGACGCGGAGGCCTTGGCGGGCGCGACACATACGTTCGAGGAGTTCCTGGCCAAACGGTCCGACCTGCGAATGAAGCCGCTGGGCCGGCCAATCTATGTTCACGGTCACTGCCACCAGAAGGCGCACGATGCGGTGACGCCGATGCTGGATCTGCTGAAACGCATCCCGGAGGCGGAAGTGCACATGATAGAAAGCAGTTGTTGTGGGATGGCTGGCGCCTTTGGCTATGCCCCCGACACGATTGACGTGTCGTTGAAGATGGCAAATCTGGACCTCTTCCCCGCTTTGGAGGCGGCACCTACGAACGCTTTTATCGTGGCGGACGGCACGTCCTGTCGCCACCAGATCGCAGATGGCACACCGCGCCGCGCAATGCACGTGGCGCGCTTGCTGGATCAGGCCCTTGATGGATAGGATGCGGATATGAACCTGACTGAAAGCATCAAACGCCCGACGCTGCACGAAGAACTTGTAGAACGGTTGCGCAACCTCGTCGTCGAAGACGCGTTGAAGCCGGGCGAGAAAGTGCCTGAAAAGGACCTGTGCGAATCTTTCGGAGTGTCGCGGACGCCGCTGCGCGAAGCGTTGAAGGTGCTGGCGTCAGAGGGGCTGGTGGTGCTGCAGGCAAACCGTGGCGCACGCGTGGCCGAGGTGACGCGTGAAGAACTTGAAAACACGTTCCCCGTCATCGCGATGCTGGAACAGCTTGCCGGTGAGCTTGCGTGCCGAAACCTGTCGGATGCGGGCATCGCCCACATCGAAAAGCGCCATGATGCGATGGTCAAAGCCTTCATCTCGCGAGACCGGAAATCGTATTTTCAGGCCAATCAGGACATTCACAACGCCCTGATCGAAGGTGCGCAGAACGAAATCCTTGAATCCCATCACCGCATGCTCGCCGCCCGTGTTCGTCGCGCGCGGTTCATGGTGAACCTGTCAGAAGAACGCTGGGCGCAGGCGATCCAGGAACACGAGCAGATGATGGAAAAGCTGCGGGCACGGGATGCCGAAGGGTTGGGTCAGCTCATGAAGACCCACATGATGAACAAATACGCCGCGCATATCAAAGCCATGGCCGAGACGTCGGATGAGGTCGAGCAGCACTGACGCGGCATGCGGTGCCACAAGGCCTGATCCACAACAATTCCATCACATCAGCAGTCAGTTGCGCTCATAGGGGAGGTGAGAACAGATGACCGAGGACCTGATATCCGAAAAACGGGGTCACACGCTCTGGGTGACGTTCAACCGACCTGAGGCGCGAAACGCGATCACCTTCGGCATGTACGAAGCGCTCGCTGAATTGTGCGCATCGGTGCCGACCGATGGATCCGTGCGTGCGATGGTCATCATGGGCGCGGGCGGAAAAGCGTTTGCCGCTGGCACCGACATGACCCAGTTCCGCGCCTTCGAGACAGAACAGGATGCGCTGGATTACGAAGACGAGATCACGCGCGTTCTGACAGCGGTCGATCAGTGCCCGGTTCCCACCGTGGCGGCGATGCACGGCGCCTGCACAGGCGGTGGCGCGTCCATCGCGGCGGCCTGCGATATCCGGATCGCCAGTGCGCAGCTCAAGTTCGGCTTTCCCATTGCGCGGACGCTGGGCAATTGCCTGAACGCCGGGAACCTCGCACGGCTGAGCGAGCTTATGGGCGCGGGCCGCGTCCGTGAGATGATCTTTACCGCACGCCTCATGGGGGCGGATGAGGCTTTGGCGTGTGGCCTGATCTCTGAAGTGCTGCCTGACGAGGCCGCACTTCTGGACCGCGCCGATGTCCTGGCACAGCACCTTGCTGGGATGGCGCCGCTGACACTTCGCGCAACCAAGGAAGCCATGCGTCGCAACCGCGCCGCGTTGGCGGTCGAGGACAATGACCTGATTGCCCTGTGCTACATGAGCAACGACTTCAAGCACGGGCTCGAAGCGTTCCTCGCCAAGCAAAAGCCGGAATGGAGCGGGACATGAGCGGTCACGGTCCCCTCAGGGGAATGAAAGTCATCGAATTGGCCCATATCATGGCTGGTCCCGCCTGCGGCATGATGCTGGCCGATATGGGCGCAGATGTGATCAAGGTCGAAAAACCGGACGGTGACGACAGCCGCCGCTTTCTGCCGCCCGAAATCAACGGTGAAAGCGCCGCCTATATGATGATGAACCGCAACAAGCGCGGTATTTCGTTGAACCTGAAGGACCCGGACGCGATCGAGGTCTTGCGCACCCTGCTGGATAGCGCCGACGTGGTGGTTGAGAACTACCGGCACGACACGATGCAGAAGCTCGGTCTTGGATACGAGACGCTGCGCCAGAGCAATCCGAAACTCGTCTATTGTGCCATTTCCGGGTTTGGCCGTACCGGACCTTATGCGGAGCGTGGTGGGTTTGACCTGATTGCGCAGGGCATGTCTGGCCTCATGTCGATCACCGGGGAAGGCCCCGGTCGCCCGCCGGTGAAACCGGGAGCTCCGATCTCTGACATTACGGCAGGGTTTCTTGCGGCGATGGGGTGCATCGCGGCGTATTCGCACGCGCAAAAGACCGGAGAAGGCCAGATGGTCGATACGTCGCTCTTCGAGGCCGGGATATCCCTTACCTACTGGCAATCCGCGATTGCCTTCGCGACCGGCGAAGCCCCAGGCGCACTTGGGTCGGCCCACCCTTTGAACGCACCCTACCAATCATTCCGCACACGCGATGGCTGGATCAATATCGGCGCAGCGAACCAACGCAACTGGCTGCGTCTGCTCGACGTCATCGACGCGCCCGAGCTTGAAAGCGATGCCCGTTTCGCCACCAATCGGGATCGCATGACGAACCTTGCCGCGCTGGTTCCGCTGCTCGAAGACCACCTTAGGACGCGCGACACCGACGACTGGTTGGACCGTATGGAGGCTGCAGGCCTGCCCGCCGGACCCGTCATGGATATCTGCGAGATGCATCAGGATCCGCAAGCCCACGCGAGGGACATGATCGTCGAGACGCAGCACCCGAAAGCAGGAACGGTGAAGGCCATCGGCCTGCCGGTGAAATTCAGCGAAACCCCCGGCGCGGTGACCCGCCCGGCCCCCGTACTGGGCGAGCACGGCCCGGAGATCCTTTCCGAGTACGGCTACTCGCCGGATCACATTGATGCGCTTCGCCGACAGGGGGCTTTGATCGTAGCATGACCCTGCAGACTTGAGGCTACTGGAACGCCCGATTGCCGAATTGCGGCGCCTGCTTGCATCTCCGGACTTGTCGTCAGAGAAGGTCCGCTATGCCTGTTCTCCTGATACTGCTCCTGATTGGTGTCCTCGGATATCTATACTGGCAGCGCCGCACCACAACTCTGACACGGGCCTGCCGATGGCGGCGGACTGCGCCCGGGCGGTGGCGTTGTGCGTTTTGTGGTGCGGAGATGGGGGCGGAGGAGAGCCCGAAGATGTGTTTGAGACACGAAAACGATCCCTCGGAAAAAAATTGAATCTGCACGATTTTTTCTATTGCTTCGACTCGCGATCGGCCCCATATGCGCCTCCACAGACGCCAACGCACGCGCCTCTGGCGAGGTGGGCAAGCAGGACCTGCACCCACGCGGTTACGTAGCGACGGTAACGTCTCCCTTGGAACTGAGCGGTCTGCGCCGAGCAATCGGAATGGCCGGGTCTTTTGGAGATGACCAATGAACGCATACGTAACCGGGCTTTCGGCCCGCGATTCCGCATCTGTATCCCGTGCGGAAGCCTTTATCCTGAGCAATCGTTTCGAGCGCCCGACGCTGGTGATCGACACCGAGGCGGTGGCGCGGCAATACGCGGCGCTGGCACAGGGTCTGGGGCGTGCGCGCATCCACTATGCGGTCAAGGCGAACCCGGCTCCGGAAATCCTGCGGACGCTCGCCGCGCTGGGCAGCAATTTCGACGCGGCGTCGCGGGTCGAGATCGAGATGTGCCTTGCGGCAGGTGCCGATGTATCTCGCATTTCCTTCGGCAATACGATCAAACGCGCGTCCGACATTGCGTGGGCGCATGATCGCGGGATCACGCATTTCGCCGCCGACTCCGAAGAAGAGCTGCGCAAACTGGCGCAGAACGCACCCGGCGCGCAGGTCTACATTCGTCTGATCGTCGGATCGCTTCAGGCCGACTGGCCGCTGTCGCGCAAGTTTGGCTGTGCGCTCGACAAGACGCCGGCGCTGTTCCGTCTGGCCATCGACCTTGGTCTCAAGCCGGTCGGTTTGTCGTTTCACGTTGGATCGCAGACACGCAAAGCCGAGATGTGGGGCGAAACGCTTGATCAGGTGGCGGGTGTCTGGAACTGGCTCAAAGCCGAAGGGTTCGAGCTGTCGCTGCTGAACATCGGCGGTGGCTTCCCGGCGTTCTACGGTCAGGAACTGGACGCGCCGCAGAACTATGCAGCGGCTGTCATGCGCCAAATCCACGCGCGTTTTGGTGACATCGCAGAGATCATGGCGGAGCCGGGTCGCGGTTTGGTGGCCGAAGCTGGTGCGATTGCGGCAGAGGTGCTGCTCGTGTCCCGCAAGTCGGACAGCGATCTGCACCGCTGGGTGTATCTGGATATCGGCAAGTTCTCCGGGCTGGCCGAGACGATGGATGAGGCGATCCGCTATCAGTTCATCACTGACCGTGACCACGAGCCGACGGGAGCCTGTATTCTTGCGGGTCCGTCTTGCGACAGTGCGGATGTGCTGTACGAAAAGCAGCCGGTTCAACTGCCGCTGGGTCTGCAGTCCGGCGACCGGATCGTGATCCGCAACTGCGGGGCCTATACCTCGACCTATGCGTCGGTCGGCTTCAACGGTTTCCCGCCGCTGGACGTCATCGCGATTTAAGATTTTGCCTTTCGCGCCAGGGAGGGGCGCGGCGGGCCGTGTAGGTCGGACAGAACTGTCCGGCCTACGCTTGTTTTTGTGGTGGGCTTCGCGTTTCGTGTTCAAAAGACCCGGAGCTGCCTATGTTTCTTCCCCCTGACGATGCCGACGCGCGCCGTGCGATTGCGCCGGTGATCTGTTATCCGACCGACACCCTGCCGCAGCCGGACATGGCGTTGTATCAAGCTGCGTTGGCTGGTGCGGAGATTGTGGATGCGGTCACCGCGGCCCCGCGCGAGGCCTGCACGTTCCGGGTCTCCGCTGGCGGGTTCTTTCGCATTGTCAGCATCGACGGGCCGCAAGTGGGTGATCTGAACCTCTGGCACGCGGATGATCTGTCGGAGCGGTTCTATTCCGGCAAGACACGCGCGCTGCATGGGACGCATGTTTCCACCGGCGACCGGCTGTGGTCTTCATTTCCGACGCTGCGGCCGATGGCGACGGTCGTCGAGGACAGTCTGGATTGGTACGGGATCGACGATTTCGGCGGGTCGGTGCATGACGTGATCGGCACGCGCTGTGATCCGTACACGGGCAACCTTCTTGCCGGCACGCAGTACCATCATTGCTGCCATTCGAACCTGACGCGGGCGCTGGCTGATGTGACGGGCCTATCTTTGGCCGATGCGGAACCGTATGTGCACGACGTCCTGAACGTGTTCATGTGTACGGGGTTCACGCGGGACACCGGGCAGTATTTCATGAAGGCCAGCCCGGTGCGGCCGGGCGATCACATCACGTTCTTTGCCGAGATTGACGTATTGGGCGCCTTGAGCGCGTGTCCGGGCGGCGATTGCTCGGCGGAGCATTCGAGCGATGCTGCGGCGTGTTTTCCGTTGAGGGTGGAGATATTGCGCCCGGCGGACGGTGCTTTGGAAGGGTGGACGTCGCCTGCGGTCAATGCCTATGACCGCAGTCACGGAAGGTGAAGATCAGTCCTGCCGGAAATCGTCGTTCCGGTTCTCGTACGGGTGGGTGACGATGATAGTCCAATACATCAGGTAGTGCAGGGCGATAGGCCCGAGGCACATGGCGATGACCCAATCTGTCGGCGTGCCGGTGCGGGAGACAAGCTCATTCCCCACGATCAGTGCGACCAGGCGGGCGACATGCCAGTTGGCGGCGTTGCGTTTGCCCTCGTCCCAGCCTTCGCCGAAGAGTTCCGATTTCGAATTGGATGGCCCACCAATGGTGAAGATTGCAAAGACCATGGCGACGCCTGCAAGCAGCAGGCTGATGGCGTGCTGCGCCCATTCGAGACTGGGTGCAAAGATCGCGACCGAGCACAGAATGAACGGAACGGCAAAGGCGCGTGGACCCGTGACTTTGCCGTTTTCGCGCTCAAGGCGCTCGACCGTTGCCGGTACGTTCAAACCGACCACGAAAACATATCCGAAGAGCGCGCACAGCACCGGGAGAATCAATCCGATTTCGGTGAAGGCGGCGTAGTACGGGGCCAGGAGCGTGTAGGCTGCCAATGTCGACATGCCGAACAGCATCGTGTTCGTGGGGATTGGCACGCGGGTGGTCAACAGGACGTAGAGGCCGATAAGGAAATTTGGCATGTCCGTTGAGTGCCAACGGAATGCGGCAGGAATACGGGTTGGATTGCGGCTATTCGGTGAAAGCTGCGGTCAGCGCGATGTCGATCATGTCGCCGAAGCTGCGTTCGCGATCTTCGGAGGGCAAGGCTTCGCCGGTTTGCAGGTGGTCCGAGACGGTCAGGACGGCCAAGGCCCGGACCGAATGGCGCGCTGCAAGGTTGTAAAGCTCGGCGGCTTCCATCTCGACCCCCAGGATGCCGTGGCGCGTCATCTGTTCATTCAGATCGGGGCGTTCGTCATAGAACACGTCTGACGAGTATATCCCGCCGATATGCGTGGTGATACCTTTGACTTGCGCGGCGTCAGCGGCGGCGCGCAAGAGGCCGTAATCGGCGCACGGTGCGAAGTTCAGTTCGCGGAAGATCCCGGTCGACGGTGTTGAAATCGAACTGGCGGTCATGGCGATGATGACATCGCGAATGCTCACCTGTTTTTGCATCCCGCCGCAAGAGCCGATCCGGATCAGGGTTTTCGCCCCGTAATCCCGGATCAGTTCATTTGCGTAGATGGATAAAGAAGGCATGCCCATGCCGGAGCCTTGGATCGTAACGCGGTGGCCCTTCCACATGCCGGTGAACCCCAGCATGCCGCGCACCTCGTTGACCAGTTTGACGTCTTCGAGAAACGTCTCTGCGGCCCACTTCGCGCGATATGGATCGCCGGGCATGAGAACGGTTTCGGCGATATCGCCGGGGGCTGCTCCGATATGGACAGTCATTTAGATTGCAAGATCGTCCAGCGACTTCCCGCTTTTGAGCGCGTCATTCACCCAGTTTGGTTTGCGACCGCGACCTGTCCAGGTCTGGCTTGCATCCGCCGGGTTGGCGTATTTCGGCGCGCTTTTTGCGCCTTTTTTCTTCGGCGATCCACCCAGGAGTTCGTCGAGCGAAAAACCATATTCCTTCGCGGCTGTTTCAGCGGCTTTCTTGGCTTCCGCAAGGCGGCGTGTTTCCAGGGATTTCAGGGCTTTTTCGGCGTCTTTGATCAGCTTTTTGAGCTCGTCTTTCGACATTTTGTCCAAATTGACGGCCATAGGTCTCTCCTACCACGTGTTCTTTTTATGTAGCCGGGATGAGAGGAGTTTCGACAAAAGTCAATTCATATCCCAAAAATGCAATTTATGGGCGTGAAATTGCAATTCGAGGTTGTTCGTCTTTGATGCGGTTTGGCGTCAGTTACCAGCCATGGATTGCATCATCGCGGCCATAAAGCCGGATTGCTCCATCCTGTCCAACATTAAATCGGTCAATCCGCATTCCTCATTTACCTGAATCGAAAAGTCTTCGGAAATACCCTCAGGCAGGAAATCGTTATCCTGACCCATGGCGTCGAGATCCATGTTCGCCAATTGCGGGATGAACGCTTCCATCTTGTCGAGCATGTCATCCACGGCACCGGCGCTCGAAGCCTCTGTGAAACGGTCGAGCATGCAGGCCCCGGCGTCGCGGTATTCATCATTCCACGCGCTGTCTGGAACTTTCTCGCGGAGAGGTTCGGGATTGCCGCCTTCGTTTTCCACCATGCGGATCATCGCGTCGAACATGGCGTCGTTCATTTGTTCCGAAATGACCTCAAGACGTTCGAGCTGCGTTTCGGCTGTTGCGGCAAACGGAAAAAGGGCTGCGGTGAGGACGAGAGAAAAGCGGATCATGAATGCCCCTTGGACTGGTGGATTGAAACAATGAGCGCGGAATATGGCGCAGCTTTCATTCGGCTGCCACCGCTTTGGGATCGGCGAGGGTCACGATATCCATCATGATGGCGTTCAGTTCGAAGTCTTTAGGGGTGTAGACCTTTGCAACGCCCATTGCGCGGAGGCGGTCGGCATCGTCGTCGGGAATGATACCACCAACAATGACCGGCACATGGCCAAGCCCGGCTTCGCGCATTTTGGTCATCATGTCTTCGACCAAGGGGATGTGGCTGCCCGAAAGGATCGACAGGCCGACGACATGAACTTCGTTGTCCTGCGCGGCCGCCACAATCTGATCGGGGGTGAGGCGGATGCCTTCGTAATCGATGTCCATGCCACAATCGCGGGCGCGGAAGGCGATTTGTTCTGCACCGTTCGAGTGGCCGTCGAGGCCCGGTTTGCCGACGAGGAATTTCAGGCGGCGACCAAGCTTGTCACTGACGGCGTCAACAGCGGCGCGCAGGTCTTCGAGGCCTTCTGTCTTGTTGCTGACAGACTTTGAGACACCGGTCGGACCGCGGTATTCGCCGAAGACGGCGCGCATTTCGCCGGCCCATTCACCGGTGGTCACGCCAGCCTTTGCGCAGGCAATGGAAGCGGGCATGACGTTTTTGCCTTCCTTGGCGGCGGCGCGCAGGTCGGCCAGTGCGGCTTTGACTTCGCCATCGTTGCGCTCGGCCCGCCACGCGTTCAGGCGGTCAATCTGTTCCTGTTCTACGGCTGGGTCGACAACCATGATGCCGCCATCTTCGGTTTGCAGCGGGCTTGGTTCGCCATCGGTCCATTTGTTCACGCCGACAACGATGGTTTCGTTGCGTTCGATGCGGTTCAGGCGATCGGCGTTGGAGTCGACCAGACGGCCTTTCATGTATTCGATAGAGCCGATTGCACCGCCCATAGCATCAAGGTTGGCAAGTTCGGCGCGCGCGCCTTCTTTCAAGGCTTCAACCTTGCGGTCTACTGCCGGGTTGCCGTCGAACAGGTCGTCGTATTCAAGAAGATCGGTTTCGTAGGCGAGGATCTGCTGCATGCGCATTGACCATTGCTGATCCCACGGGCGGGGCAGACCTAGCGCTTCGTTCCAAGCGGGCAACTGCACCGCACGGGCGCGGGCATTTTTCGACAGGGTCACGGCGAGCATTTCAATCAAAATGCGGTAGACGTTGTTTTCGGGCTGCTGTTCGGTCAGGCCAAGCGAGTTGACCTGCACGCCATACCGGAAGCGGCGGAACTTGGGGTTTTCGACGCCGTATCGCTGTTCGAGGATTTCGTCCCAGAGGTCCACAAAGGCGCGCATCTTGCACATCTCGGTGACGAAGCGGATGCCTGCGTTGACGAAGAAGGAGATACGACCGCAGAGCGCCGGGAAGTCTTCGGCTGGGACGCGGGGTTTTAGCTCGTCCAGTACGGCGATGGCAGTGGCGAGAGCGAAGGAGAGTTCCTGTTCCGGTGTCGCGCCGGCCTCTTGCAAGTGGTAGGAACAGACGTTCATCGGGTTCCATTTGGGAATGTTGGTGTAGCAGTACTCGGCGACATCCCCGATCATCTTGAGCGATGGCTTCGGTGGGCAGATATAGGTGCCGCGCGACAGGTATTCCTTGATGAGGTCGTTCTGCACGGTGCCCTGGAGTTTCGAGATATCCGCGCCCTGTTCTTCGGCTACGGCAACGTAAAGCGCGAGCAACCATGGCGCAGTCGCGTTGATCGTCATCGAGGTATTCATCTGTTCCAGCGGGATCTGGTCGAAAAGCGTGCGCATATCGCCCAGATGGCTGACCGGCACGCCCACCTTGCCGACCTCACCGCGTGCCAGCACGTGGTCGCTGTCGTAGCCAGTTTGCGTGGGCAGGTCGAAAGCGACGGAAAGACCGGTTTGACCCTTGGCGAGATTCGACCGGTAAAGCGCGTTGGAGGCCTGAGCGGTCGAGTGCCCGGCATAGGTACGAATGAGCCACGGGCGGTCACGGGTCGGGGTCTGTGCGTCGGTCATATCACCTCCGATGGGGCAGATTCGCCCAGGTAATCTTGTTGCGTTCTGCGCTCAATACGCGAAACATTATGTCTCTGTCAATTCGCTGCGCTGCGGCGCATTTTGAATTGCTGCATTGCCGAAGGCTAGCGGAATTTGGGTCGGATTGGCAGGGCCAATTGCGCGCAGTTGGCGGGAATGGCGTCATGCTTTGGTCTTGAGGCTTGCAGTTGTGCACGGGCCTCGCCACGGTGGTGCGCATGACACAGTCCGTGACGCTTCCGCTTTGGGCCTTCCTGCTCATCTTGTTGTTCGCGGGTGTCACCTTTGCGTCGCATTTCCTGTTTCCGTCCGTGCGCTGGTTCTTTCGGCGACGTATGGAAAAGGCCGTGGCACAGCTGAACCAGCGGTTGGAGCGGCCCATTCAGCCGTTCAAGCTGCTTCGGCGGCAGGACATGATCCAGCGACTGGTGTACGACCCCGAAGTGACCGAAGCGATTGTGGCGCATGCCAAAGAAACTGGTGTGCGCGAGGACGTGGCTTTCGAGCGGGCACGGCGGTACGCGCGTGAGATTGTGCCGTCATTCTCGGCGTGGGCCTATTTCGGATTTGCGATCCGCGCGGCCCGGCTTTTGAGCACGTCCCTGTATCGGGTGCGCATGGTGCATCATGATGTGGGGCTCGCGGATGTCGACCCCGAAGCGACGGTGGTCTTCGTCATGAATCACCGGTCGAACATGGATTATGTCTTGGTCACGTATCTTGCGGCGGATCGGTCCGCCTTGTCTTATGCCGTGGGTGAATGGGCGCGTGTCTGGCCGCTGTCGCGGCTGATCCGTGCGATGGGCGCGTACTTCATCCGGCGGAAATCGCGCGATCATCTGTATCGCAAGGTTCTGGCGCGCTACGTTCAGCAATCTACGGGCGCGGGCGTGACGCAAGCGGTGTTTCCCGAGGGTGGGTTGAGCCTAAACGGGAGCCTGGCGCAGCCGAAGGTGGGTATCCTGAAATACATCCTCGAAGGATCGGACGCGGCCAATCGCGATGTGGTGTTCGTACCTGTGGCGTTAAACTACGACCGCGTGTTGGAGGACACCATCCTGATCAAAGCTCAGGAGGCCGGAACACGGCGGTTCCGGGCGCGGATCAGCGTGGTGTTCAAGGCGATCCTGCGGCAACTCTGGTTGCGGATCACCCGACGTTTCCATCGGTTCGGCTATGCTGCGGTGAGTTTCGGAAAGCCTGTGCTGCTGAGTGAAGTGCCGGGTGGTATCGACCGACCAGAGGCGGTTTCCGAGCTGATCATGCAGCGCATTGCAGAGGCTGTGCCCATTCTGCCGGTGCCGTTGGTGACGTCACTGCTTTTGGACAAAGGTCCACTATCGCGCGAGATGCTGTCCATGGCATTCACCGAGGAGTTGGACCGGTTGAAGGATGCTCAGGTTCATTTGCCGCGAAATGATGCGGCCTATGCCTGCGAATTCGGTCTACGGACCCTGATCGAACGGGGAATCGTGATGGAGGAAGACGAGGCCTTGTCCATTGCCCCGTCCAAGCGCGCGCTGGCTTTGTTCTATGCGAATTCAATTGCGCATGTTGTGGGCGATCGTTCTGCGGCTGCACAATGAATTCTGCATCCGCTCGGTCATAAAATTACAAAATTGACTTAAATCTTGTTGCAAAATTTCAATCTGGGTCATATTGCAGGGTCAGATGCTGCGATTCTGCGTTGCGGCACAGTTGTGACATAACCTTATGGAGGCTTCGATGGCTCTCGACCAGCAAACCGGAATTGCGGAATACGACGCGCCGGAAAAGGATTTGTACGAAATCGGTGAGATGCCGCCGCTGGGCTACGTCCCGAAGCAGATGTACGCGTGGGCCATTCGCCGCGAGCGTCATGGTGAGCCGGAGAAGGCGTTCGAGATTGAAGTCGTCGACACGTGGGAGATCGACAGCCACGAAGTGCTGGTCCTCGTGATGGCCGCTGGCGTGAACTACAACGGTGTCTGGGCCGGTTTGGGCCAGCCGATCAGCCCGTTTGACGGCCACAAGCAACCGTATCACATTGCAGGCTCTGACGCGTCGGGCATCGTCTGGAAAGTCGGCGACAAGGTGAAGCGCTGGAAAGTGGGAGACGAGGTGGTCATCCACTGCAACCAGGATGACGGCGACGACGAGCACTGCAACGGTGGCGACCCGATGTATTCGCCGAGCCAGCGCATTTGGGGTTACGAGACGCATGACGGATCGTTTTCGCAGTTCACCCGTGTGCAAGCCCAGCAGCTTATGCCGCGCCCCAAGCACCTGACCTGGGAAGAGGCAGCGTGCTATACGCTGACGCTCGCCACGGCATACCGGATGTTGTTCGGGCACGAGCCGCATGACCTGAAGCCCGGCCAGAACGTTCTGGTGTGGGGCGCGTCGGGTGGCCTTGGGTCCTATGCGATCCAGTTGGCGAACACGGCTGGCGCGAACGCGATTGGTGTGATCTCGGACGAGAGCAAGCGTGACTTCGTGATGTCGATGGGGGCCAAGGGCGTCATCAACCGCAAAGACTTCAAATGCTGGGGTCAGCTTCCAACGGTGAATACGCCGGAATATAACGAATGGCTCAAGGAAGCGCGCAAGTTCGGCAAGGCGATCTGGGATATCACCGGCAAGGGTGTGAACGTCGACATGGTGTTCGAGCATCCCGGTGAAAGCACGTTCCCGGTTTCTACGCTTGTCTGTAAAAAGGGCGGCATGGTCGTGATTTGTGCGGGAACCACCGGGTTCAACTGTACCTTCGACGTGCGCTACATGTGGATGCACCAGAAGCGCCTCCAAGGATCGCACTTTGCGCACCTGAAACAGGCATCTTCGGCCAACCAGCTCATGGTGGAGCGTCGTCTCGACCCGTGCATGTCGGAAGTGTTCCCATGGGACGAGATTCCGCAGGCGCACACGAAGATGCTGCGCAATGAACACAAGCCGGGAAATATGGCGGTTTTGGTACAATCGCCGAAGACTGGATTGCGCACATTTGAAGACGCTTTGGCGGCCAGATCGTAACGAACTGATTACTTCTTCCTGCTAGATCGAACCCGCGTGGCAATGACTGCCGCGCGGGTTTTTTCACGCGAAAGGTCGATGCAGCCAAATCCAAATTGTGCAGATCTCTGTCTCACCATTTCTGGGGAGGGGAAATCAGGGAATTTTGTCAAATATGTGTACATGCTATGGTTGTATTAACGATCTATTAACCATCTGGAGGTGACGCTTATATGGGACATGATTGGATCATAGATGTGTTGACCGACCTCAAGACATTCGCATCGGCGAATGGTCTCGAAGCCCTGGCAGATAAGCTGGACGATACCCAGCTCGTTGCGCAGGCAGAGCTTGTGTCACACGGTAAAGGGACAGACCGTGGGATTCTTACAGAAAGTACCGCAATTGGACGACGTGATCGCGCGGTTGGAATGCGCGGATCGTCTTGATGAATTGCAAAGCGCAATCGAATGGCTGCGCGATCACTACGCCATCGAAGACATGGTGTATCACTGGGTTTCGAGCAACGGTGAACAATACGGTTGCGGAACTTACGACCCGAAATGGGTCGTGCGATACCTAGAAAAGGGATATCTGCGGATCGATCCGGTTGTCATCGGGTGTTACCAGCGGTTCCATCCGGTAGACTGGAAACGCCTCGACTGGTCCAGCAAAGCCGCCCGCGCGTTTCAGAAAGACGCGGCTGACCACGGGATTGGCAACCAGGGGTTCTCCATCCCGATCCGTGGGCCGAACGGTCAATTCGCCCTTTTCACCGTTTCGCATACCTGCGGCGATGAGGAGTGGGACAGTTTCACCGAATTGAACCGTCGCGACCTGATCCTGTACGCGCATTACTTCAATCAAACCGCCCTGCGGCTTGAGCCGGGCCGGAAGCCCGAACCGACGCAGCAACTGTCGCCGCGTGAGGTGGAAACGATGACATTGCTTGCGGTCGGGTACAGCCGTGCCCAGGTGGCGGATACGCTGAATATCTCGGAGCATACGTTGCGGGTTTATATCGAAAGCGCGCGCTTCAAGCTTGGCGCGCTGAACACGACGCATGCCGTGGCGCGCGCCATGTCGCGCGGGCAGATTGTGGTGTGATGTGCTTCGGGGCGGCGGGCGCGCATTACGTGCGCAACACCCGCAGCGCGGTAAGGCAGGATATCGTTTACCACTGAGCCTCAGCTTGGCCTCCAGCAACGGAGGACGCGCTGATGATTCGATACCTGTATGCCGACCAACTGACGAAGTTTCCGAGACTTGCCCGCACGATGTTCGAAGACCGCGCCGATCAGTTCAAGACGCGGCTGGGCTGGGAGGTCGAGGTCGACGCGGCGGGGCAGGAGCGCGACATCTACGACACGCTCAATCCGCTCTACGTGATCTGGGAGAGGGCGGATGGCACGCATGGCGGGTCGATGCGGTTTTTGCCGACAACCGGGCGCACCATGGTGAACGAGCATTTCCTCGATTCGACCGGGGGCGTCGCCTTCCAAAGCCCGTTCATCTGGGAATGCACACGGTTCTGCCTCTCGCGCAACACAGAGCCGGGCACCGCAGCGGCGCTGATGTTGGCCGGGGGCGAGATCATGGAGGGCTTCGGCATCAAGCATTTCGTCGGTGTCTTCGACGCACGCATGGTGCGCATTTACAACCGGATCGGGGCGGCGCCCGAAGTCCTGGGGACGACCGGGTTCGGCAGGCAGGCGATCAGCGTCGGTTTGTGGGAGTTTTCCGAGGCGGCGCAACGACGTGTGGCGCGGGTTGCGGGCGTGTCATTGGAGGCGTCAAGACGATGGTTCGAGGCATCGTTCGGAGACGCGCAGCGATTGCCCGAAACAAGCGTCGCCTGACGCTGGCACCTCTCGGCCCGGGCGGATAGGGTCCGGGCATGACCACCGCATTGACCTATTCCGACGACCAGGCCGAAGCGCATGACCGCGTGTCGGACATGCTGCGCGAGGCGGGGATCGATCTGGATGAGGGGCTTTTGCTGCCGCCGCGAGACGGCAAAACGAAGATCATGGCGATCACGGGCAAGGCCGGATCGGGCAAGACGCTTTTGCTGGCGGAACTGTTCAAGGCATTACAGGCGGCGGGCGTTGATGTGGTCTCGGGCGATTACGAGGGGCGGCGGCGCAAAGATCGTCGGACGCTGGCGATCCTTGCGCCGACCAACAAGGCGGCGAGTGTCCTTAGGATGCGCGGTGTGCCGGCGACGACCATTCACCGCATCCTCTACACGCCGGTCTACGATCCCGAATACGAACGGATCGCGGAATGGCTGATGGGGCAGGGGGATCAGCCCGAGATCGAAGGGCTGACCGAGGTCGGGCTGGAGCGGGCGAAGGCATCCTACGAGGCGCATAAGTCCATCCCGGCGGCATTGGCGGCGGCAGGGTTGCGCGGGTCGGACTTCATCACCGGGTGGAAGCGGCGGGAAGACCCGCTCGACATCGGGTTCATCGACGAGGCGTCGATGTTGGACGAACGGCAGGTGGAGGATCTGCGCGAGATCTTCCCGAACCTGCTATTGTTCGGAGACCCGGCGCAGCTTGCTCCTGTCAATCAGTCCGGCAAGATGGTGTTCGAAACGCTGGCCGAGAGCCAGATCGTCAACCTGAACCGCATTCACCGGCAGGACGCGGATAACCCGATCCTCGATCTGGCTCATGCCCTGGCAGATCCGGACCTGGGTTTCGAGGATTTCGAGCGCATGGTGGAGGACACGGCGCGTCGCGATGATCGCGTTGTCTGGGGCCAGCGGGTCGAGGTTGACCTGATGGCACGGTCTCCGGTTCTGGTCTGGCGGAACGCAACGCGCATTCGGCTGATCCACGCTTTCCGGTCGGTACATGGTGCGCCGGAAGAAGCGCTGCTGGAGGGCGAGCCGTTGATCTGCGACGGGATCGAATTGCCGCTCAAGCATCGCAAGAAGCGGTTGGACCTTGAGGCGCGCGGGCTTATAAAAGGGGCGCAGGTGATCTATCTCGGACCGGGGCGCAAGCCCGGGTTTTCGCGCCTGCACGTGATGGGCGCCGAAGACCCGCAGGTGTCAGCGGCGTCGATCGTGAAGATCGAAAAGCCCGACGAGGAAGAGCCGTTCATTCCTTTCGCAGCCCGCATGGGGGCGACGTTCCTGCATGGCGCGGCGGTGACGATCCACAAGGCGCAAGGGTCGCAATGGGACGAGGTTCAGGTGTTCGCGCCTGATCTTTATGCGGCGGCCCGGATGGGGCGGGTCGAAGCGGGTCAGCCGCTCTGGAAACGGCTGGCCTATGTCGCGATCACACGGGCGTCAGAGCGGTTGCACTGGGTGGTGCGGAACCGGTTGTCGAAACCGTCCGGGCCATTGCAGATCGACGATCTGCGCGCGGCTCCGGCTGCGCCATTGGCGCTCGAGGTCGAAGCGGAGTTCTAGCGACTTGGGTCGGACATGGGTGTCCGACCTACAGCTTGACGATCTGTTTTCCGGTGTTGCCGCCCTTCAGCATTGCGATGAAGGCGTAGGGCGCGTTTTCCAATCCTTCGGCCACGTCTTCGAGATAGGCGATCTCGCCCGCCGCAACCTTGGGGCCGACATCGGCGAGGAACGCGGGATACTGATCCCAGTGGTCGAAGATGATGAAGCCGGAGACCTGTAGCCGCTTCACGAGGATACTGCGCCACATCGCGGGCAGCTGGTTGGTGTCCTCGACATTCGCGCCGCCGTACCACGCGATCATCCCGCACACCGGGATGCGTCCGTGCACGTTCATCAATGGCATGACGGCATCGAGCACCTTGCCGCCCACGTTCTCCCAATAGATGTCGACGCCGTCTGGCGCGGCCTCTGCGATGGTCTTGCGCAACGATCGCGCATCGTCATGCGCACGGTGGTCGATGGCGGCGTCAAAGCCGAACGTGTCCGTGGCAAGCGCGCACTTCTCAGGTCCACCCGCAATGGCGACTGTGCGAAGGCCCACCGCCTTGGCAAGTTGACCGACCATCGACCCGACCGGGCCCGTTGCGGCCGCGACCACCAGCGTCTCGCCCGCCTTGGGTTGACCGAATCTGTGCAACCCGACCCAGCCGGTCAGGCCTGGCATGCCCAGAACGCCAAGAGCCGTCGAAGGCGGTAGAGTGCCGTCGAGTTTGTGAAGCTCGGACGCAGGCAGGCAAGCATGGCTGGCCCACCCGGTCATGCCGGTGACCATGTCACCTTTGGTGAACCCGTCCGCCTTGCTGGCGATCACACGTCCGACGCCCTGACCGGTCATCGTGCCGCCGATATCAACCGAGGGTGCGTAGCTTTTCGCGTCATCCATGCGTCCGCGCATGTACGGATCGAGCGAGAGGTGGGTGACTTCGATCAGCACCTCGCCTTCTGCAGGTTCGGGACGCGCCTCTGTCACCAATTTGAAATCGTCGGGAACGGGGGCGCCAGAGGGGCGTCGGGCGAGCGTGATGCGGGACATTTGGTCGGACATGAAAAACCTCTGCGCGGTTTGCGGTTGCGTGTGTCGGGTTCGCGCCTAGTGTATCGGGACAAGGGATGCAGAAGGCAAGGGAGGGCCGGATGCTGGGACAGATGATGAATCGCCCGTTATCGGTGATTGAGATCCTGAAATACGGGGCGGAAATTCATGCAGATGCAGAGATCGTTTCGGTGCGGACCGAAGGTGATCTGCACCGTCAGAGCTATCGTGAAACATATGCGCGGACAGGCAAGCTGGCCCATGCGCTGAAGGCGCTGGGGGTCGGGCATGGTGACCGGGTGGCGACGCTGGCCTGGAACGGGTATCGCCATTTCGAGCTGTACTACGCGATTTCCGGGATGGGCGCGGTCTGCCACACGATCAACCCGCGCCTGTCGGCGGGACAGATGATCTACATCCTGAGCCACGCCGATGATCGGGTGCTCTTCACCGATGTGACCTTCATTCCAATCCTCGAGGCGTTGCAGGATCAATTGCCGTCAGATTTGCAGATCGTGGCGATGACGGATGCCGCGCATATGCCGGACACAACGCTGGATGTCCTGTGTTACGAAGACCTTCTTGCACCGCAGGACACAGACTATGACTGGCCCGAGTTGCCGGAGGAAACGGCGGCCGGGCTGTGTTACACGTCCGGCACGACCGGCCATCCGAAGGGATCGCTCTACTCTCATCGGTCGACGGTCTTGCACGCCTTGTTTGTGGCCGTCACCATCCCACGGTCGCTGCACGAAGGCGCGCGTCTTTTGCCCGTGGTGCCGATGTTCCACGTCAATTCCTGGGGCATGCCCTATGCCGCGCCGATTGTCGGGGCGTCCTTGATCATGCCGGGCGGAAAACTGGACGGCCCGTCGCTTTACGATCTCATGGAGAACGAGAAGGTCACGGCAAGCTGGGGTGTGCCGACCGTCTGGCTTGGCCTGCGCGCCGAGATCGACGCGCGGGGCAAACCGCCTTCTGCACTGGATCAGGTCGTGATTGGTGGCTCTGCCGCGCCGCGCAGCATGATCGAGTTCTTTGAGAAGATGGATATCGACGTCTGCCACGCCTGGGGCATGACCGAGATGAGCCCGGTAGGAACAACCGGTCAGTTGCCGGTCACGATGCAGGACAAGCCATTTGAAGATCGCATGGCGCTGAAATCGCTTCAGGGTCGGCGGATGTTCGGCGTTGATCTGAAGATCGTTGGCGACGATGGACAGCGCCTGCCGCATGACGGAGAGGCCGTTGGTGAGCTTTACGTGCGCGGCAACGGTGTTGTCGCTGGGTATTTCGACAATGACGAGGCGACGAAGGGTGCTGTCGATGCCGAGGGTTGGTTCGGCACAGGTGACGTGGCGAGCATTTCGCCGGACGGGTATCTGAGCATTCAGGACCGGTCGAAGGACCTGATCAAGTCGGGCGGCGAGTGGATCAGCTCCATTGATTTGGAGAATGTCGCGATGTCCCATCCCGACGTGGCTAATTGTGCGGTGATCGCGATTGCGCATCCGAAATGGGACGAGCGCCCCGTATTGGTGGTCGTTGGTAAGGACGGGAAGCATCCGCCGCTGGAGGAATTCCACACCCTCATGGAGCCGCATTTCGCGAAGTGGCAGTTGCCGGATGATGTGCTTTATGTCGATGCCCTGCCGCTGACGGCGACGGGCAAGGTATCGAAACTGACCCTGCGAAAGCAGTTTGCGGATTACACGCTGCCCGATGTCGGCTGATGCCTTGCGAAACATGCCGATGTCCTATTCGCGCTGGTACGAGATGAGCCAGACGCGGATCGACGCCTTTGCCGGCGTGACCGAGGATTGGCAGCATATCCATCTCGACGTCGCGCGGATGGCGCCGCAAGGCGGGACGATGGCGCACGGATTTCTGACCCTGTCGATGCTGTCGGCCATGTCCTACGATGTGCAACCCGATGTGCCGGGATTGGTGCAAAGCCTGAACTACGGGTTCGACCGTATTCGGTTCGTCTCTCCGGTGCGGGCCGGACAGCAGATCCGAGGGCGGTTCGAGGTCGGTGACGTGACCGAGAAGCCGGGACGCTATGACGTTGTTTGGGACGTCGCGGTCGAGATCGACGGGGTCGACAAACCCGCGCTTGTTGCGAAGTGGATCAATGTGTTCGAGGTGAACGGCTGAGTGCTACTCTGCCGCGTCGCGGATCGCCTTGATGTTTTCGCCGTACGGCGCCGGGTTCGACACGGAGCCGCCCTTGAACGCGGCGGAGCCTGCCACCAGAACGTCCGCCCCGGCGGCCCGGACCAGCGGTGCGGTGGTTGGATCGACGCCACCGTCGATTTCGATATGGATCTCTCGGTCCCCGATCATCTCGCGCAGTTCGGTCACTTTCTGCACGCAGGAATGAATGAACTTCTGACCACCAAACCCGGGGTTCACGGTCATCACGCAGATCAGATCGACCAGATCAAGCACCGGGGCCGCGGCTTCGGCCGGGGTGCCGGGGTTTAGCGCCAGCCCGGCCTTAGCACCGGTCGCGCGGATTGCCTGAAGGGTGCGGTGGATGTGCGGGCCCGCCTCCAGGTGTGCCGTAATCACGTCCGCGCCGGCGTCGGCGAAGGCCTGAATATACGGATCGACCGGGGCAATCATCAGGTGCACATCCATGACTGTCTTGATATGCGGGCGGATCGCGGCACACATCGCCGGACCGAAAGTGATGTTCGGCACGTAGTGCCCGTCCATCACGTCGACATGGATCCAGTCCGCGCCCTGCGCCTCGACCGCTTCGATCTCGGCCCCGAAATTGGCGAAATCGGCGGCGAGGATGGAGGGGGCGATTTTTACCGAACGGTCAAATTTCATGGGGCAGCTCCTTTGGCCAAAGCCCTTAGTAGCCTGCGTCGCGATCCACAAGGTACAAGAACGGCTCACCGGCTTCGCCTCGACGGATGTTCTCGGCAATGGCACGGGCCGCGCTGGGTGGACGCGTCTCGGACGCGATATGCGGGGTGACCGTGACCTTCGGATGGGACCAGTAGGGGTGGTCCTTGGGCAGCGGTTCTTGCCGGAACACATCAAGCGTCGCGTGGGCAATGTGTCCGCTGTCGAGTGCCGCAAGAAGCGCGTCGTCGTCGATCAGCGGACCGCGGCCCGGATTGATGATGAACGCGCCCTTTGGCAGCATTGCGAGTGTGTCCGCATTCAGCGTGTTCTCGGTTGCTTGTGTGCTGGGCAGAAGCAGGATCAGGATTTGCGACTGACGTAACACGCGTTCCAGACCGTCCTGCCCCGTTTCGCAGGGGATGCCGTCCACCGATTTGGGGCTGCGTGCCCAGCCGGTGACCGGGAAGCCGAGACGACGGAGGGCCTGACCACAGGCGGAGCCGAGCTCTCCCAGTCCCAGGATACCGACGGGGCGGTCGGCCGATACGGGCGGCGCATCGGCATTCCAGACGTGATTCGGGTTCACAATATGCGCGTCCATTCCGAGGTGGTGGCGCAGCGTGTGACCTGTAACCCATTCAACCATGCCTTGCGTAAGACCCTCTTCATCGACCATCCGGGCGTAAGGGACCGTGAGTGTCGGGTTGCCAACGGCGTCTTCGACACCGGCCCAAAGGTTCAGGACGGCTTTCAGGCGGGTATAAGGCGTGAAATCCTGTACGTGCGAGTTCGGCGCGTAGACGATGTAGTCCACATCTTCGGGTGGACATTCCGTTGCCAGAGCGTAATCGATACCGATGTCGTCAAGCGCCGTGCGCAAGGGCGCCTCGTATTGCGCCCAGCGGGATTTGTGGGCCGCGAACAGGACATTGACGGGCATGGTTTACCTCGGGCGGTGGATATGTGCGCTCTGTACCAGCCCGAACGCAATCATCAAGACCAGCATGGCCGATCCACCGTAGCTCACCAGCGGCAGAGGCACACCGACGACCGGTGCAAGTCCCATGACCATCGACATGTTGACGGCGAAGAACAGGAAGAATGTCACGCCGATCCCGAGGATCAGAAGCGAGGAGTATCGGTCGCGGTTCTGAAGTGCGGAGACAATGCAGAAGATGAGGATCAGCACGTACAGGATCAGCAGAGACATGCCACCGATGAAGCCGAACTCTTCGGCCAGCGTGTTGAAGATGAAGTCGGTGTGTTTTTCCGGCAGGAAGTTGAGCCGCGATTGCGTGCCTTGCATGAAGCCCCGCCCGGTCCAGCCGCCGGAGCCCATGGCGATCTTGGCTTGAGTGATGTGATAGCCCGCGCCCAAGGGATCGGAGCTTGGGTCGAGAAAGGTATCGATGCGTCGAAACTGGTAGTCTTTGAGCAACTGCCAATCCGTACCGCGGCTCAGGAAGACCGTGTAGATGCCGCCGATCCCTGCCGCCAAGAGCGTGGCGAAATACGCCCAGTGCACACCAGCCAGAAACATCATCAACCCGCCGCCCGCGACGAGCAGGATCGCAGTGCCGAGGTCGGGTTGGGTCAGGACAAGGAAGGTTGGCAGCAGGATGATGAACACCGGCACCAGCACCCAGAACGGGTGTGAGACCCGCTTCATCGGCAACCAGTCGTAATAACCGGCAAGAACCATCACCATCGCGATCTTCATCAGTTCCGACGGCTGCAGTCGCATGAACCCGAGGTCGATCCAGCGTTGGGCGCCCATACCGACGGAGCCGAAAAACTCGACAGCGATCAAAAGCGCAAGCGCCACGAGGTAGGCCATCACGGACATATTGCGCCAGAACCAGATCGGCACCATCGCGACAATGAACATGAGCGCGAGGCCAAGCGCGAAGCGTTTCAATTGCGGCTCGGCCCAGGGGGTCATGGAGCCACCGGCGACCGAATAGAGCATGAGGATGCCGACGCCAGTGATCGCGGTCAGAAGGACGACCAGCGGCCAGTTGATGAAGAGCATCTTGCGCCAGCCCGCCGGGACGGTTTTGACGGTATATTCAAGATAACTCATGCGCGGCCGCGTCCGTCGGTGTCATTGGCTCGCAAAACCTGTTGCAGACGCTCCTGCTGTTCGCGAATGCGGTCGCGGTCCTTCGCTGGGTAGGCTTCAAGTGGGGGATCATCCCCGAACAAGGCTTGCAGGGTGACGTCCCGCCCGATGGGCGCTGCCGCGCGCGACCCGCCTCCGCCGTGTTCGACCACGACCGACACAGCGATCCGCGGATTGTCGAACGGCGCGTAATTCACGAACAGTGCGTGGTCGCGTCGGTTCCATGGCAGATCTTCGTTGCGCGTCACACCGCGTGCGCGTTCGGCGGCAGTGATGTTGCGAACCTGGCTGGTGCCGGTCTTGCCTGCCATGCGCACCGCGTCGTCGATGATACGCGAGCCATAGGCGGTCCCGCGCCTGTTGTTGGACACGGCGTACATGGCGCGGCGGATCTGGCGCAGGTGGTTTTCGTTGAAGCCTAGGCTCTCACCGCCCCGGAGCGCCTTTTCCACACCATCGACACTGCGGACAAGGCGCGGCTCGACCGCGGTGCCGGTGGCGAGCCGGGCCGTCATCACGGCCAGTTGCAGCGGCGAAGACAGAACGTAGCCTTGTCCAATAGATGCGTTGACCGTATCGCCGATGCGCCAGTCCGCATCGCGTTCGGCACGCTTCCATTCCTTGTTGGGGATCAACCCTTGCGTAACCGCCGACATGCCGATCGGAAACACCTGACCGAGCCCGAGGCGCTTTGCGGTCGCCGCGATACGGTCGATGCCGACTTTCAGGGCGAGATCGTAGTAGTAGACGTCGCAGCTTTCGCGCAAAGACAGTTCGAGGTTCATGTGCCCGTGACCGGCGCGTTTCCAGCAGTGGAATCGGCGGCCGCCGACCTCCATGTGGCCGGGGCACCAGACGGTTTCGTCGGGCGCGACCAGACCCGCATCCATCGCGGCGAGTGCGGTCACCATCTTGAAGGTCGATCCCGGTGGATAGGCGTCCTGCACGGTTTTCGAGGCAAGCGGACGGTGATCATTGTCGCGCAATTCGCCGAAATCAGCGACCGAGATGCCGCGCACGAATTTGTTCGGGTCGTACGACGGGGACGACGCGATGCCCAGAAGGTCGCCATTCTGAACGTCCATCACAACGACGGATGCGCTTTCCTCGCCAAGGCGGGCCTGAATGTAGCTTTGCAGCTTGCTGTCGACGGTAAGCTGAAGATCGGCACCCGGTGTGCCTTCACGCCGGTCGAGTTCGCGCATAACGCGGCCGACGGCGTTGACCTCGACGCGCTTCGCGCCGGCACGCCCGCGCAGGTCTTCTTCGTGTCGTGCCTCGATCCCGACCTTGCCGATCTGGAAGCGCGGGATGCGCAGAACCGGGTCCGGCGTTTCGTACCGCGCGAGATCGCGTTCGCTGACCGGGCCAACATAGCCCACGACATGGGCAAAGTCGCCGCGACGGGGGTAGAAGCGGGACAGGCCGACCTCTGGTGTGACACCGGGTAGGGCGGGGGCGTTGACCGCGACGCGGCTGATGTCCTCCCACGTAACGCGTTCGGCCACAGTGACGGGTAGGAACGGCGCGCTGCGCTCCATTTCGGCCAGAGCGCGGTTCAATTCGTCTTCGTCCAGTTCAACCAGCGAGGACAGTCGCAGGATCACGTCATCGACGTTTCCGGCGTCCTCGCGCACGATGGTGATCCGGTAGGACGGTTCGTTCGCCGCCAGGATCGCGCCGTTGCGGTCGAAAATCTGACCACGGGTGGGCGGGATCAGGCGGATATTGATGCGGTTTTCTTCGGCGAGCAGGCGGAATTCATCGGCCTGATCGACCTGCAGGTGCTGCATGCGAAGGCCAAGCGCACCGGCAAACGCCAATTGTACGCCGCCGAGGATCACACCCCGTCGCGAGATTTTGCGGATGCTTTCCGCGGTATCTTTCGGTGCCCTCCTCATAGCCCGCGTCCCAACCGATCCACATCACCGGGGGCGCTCCGGCGCACCCCGAACACGAAGTAGGACACTCCGACAACCAGCGGGTAGACCGCGATGGTCATGGCCACCTGAATAAGGCTCAGCGTGAGTGTGCCCGGGGCCAGAATAAGGACCATCATCACCGCCCGGTAGAGGAGCGTAATCACAATCAGGGTACCGGCAAAGGTCAGCCATTCAAGCGCAAAGGTCGTTTCGCGCTGACGGCGTTCGCGGGATTTGAGCCATTCTGCTGCGCAGAGGACCAGCACGGACCAAAGACCCGGCGGGCGCTGTAGCAGGAAATCCGCAATCAGCATGACGAGCGCGATCAGCACGATGGGCACGTAATCCGGTCGGCGCACCGCCCAGGCAAAGACCATGGCCGTCAGGACGTCTGGTCCGGCCCAGCGGCTGGGTGCGGCGTCGAGCGGCAAGAGGTGAAAGAACAGGATCACGAGAGCCGTGAATGCGAAGGCAGCGCGCATGCCCCAGAGTTGCAGGAGGTTCTGGTCCATTACTGGCTGACCTCGGTGTCCGGCGTGGCGGTTTGACTCGGTGGTGCTTCCGGCAGGATCAGCGCCGACGGATTAGATACACGGCGCGCTCCGTGGTCGCGGAGGACGCGCAGGAATTCCAGCCGTTCATAATCTGCCGCAAGCCGTGTGCGCAGGCGTCCGCCGGGGTCTTGTGCGACCTGACCAATCAGAAGTCCCGGTGGGAAGACGTCTCCGTCCCCGGAAGTCACGATCCGGTCGCCGGGACGCACCTGATCGGGATCTTCAAGGAAGTCGATTGGCGGTGCAGAGGTGTTGTCGCCGACGATCAGTGCGCGTTGGCCCGAGGGTTGGATGGTTGCCGGAATGCGGCTGGTGGCATCGGTCAGCAGGATCACGCGGCTGGTATTTGCGCCAACACCAGAGATGCGGCCGACGAGCCCGGTGCCATCCATTGTTGCCCATCCGTCAACAATCCCGTCGCGCGACCCGACATTGATCAAAACGGATTGACGGAAGGGAGAGCCGGAATCGGCAAGGACAACCCCGGTAATATAGGTCAGGCGCGGGTCAAGGCGCACGTTGTTCAGGTCCCGTAGCTTGGCGTTTTCCTGTTCCAGCTGAAGCGCGGCTTCCTTCCAAGCGGTCATTTGGCGCAGTTCGCGGCGCAATTCCTGGTTCTGCTCGTAGATCCGCTGGTAGCTTTGGAAATCTCGAACGATGTTCACGGTGGCGGTGACGGGGGCCATCGCCCAGTCGAAGCTGGGCATCACGGTGTCGATCACTGCCGCGCGGAAGCGTTCGACCCGGGGGCTATCGATGCGCCACAGGAAGAACAGGCCAAGCAGGCACATCACCATGATCGCCAAGAGCAAGCGCCTTAGCGGTGTGGTGTAGTCTTCGCTATTGGATCTGTCCTTTGCCAAAGATCCCCCTTCCCGAAAGGGTGATGGGTTCAGCTATCGTAGTCAATCGCGTGGCGCAGCTGTTTTTCGTATTCGAGCGCTTTGCCGGTACCGAGCGCCACGCAGTTGAGGCTCTCATCGGCGATAGACACGGCAAGACCCGTCTGTTCGCGCAATGCGAGGTCCAAATCGCCCAAAAGCGCGCCACCGCCGGTGAGCATCACGCCCCGGTCGACGATGTCGGCGGCGAGGTCAGGCGGTGTGGCTTCAAGCGCCGTCATCACCGCCTCGCAGATCGCCTGCACCGGCTCGGACAGCGCCTCTGCCACCTGCGCCTGGCTGATTTCGGTCTCCTTGGGCACACCGTTCAAAAGGTCACGACCCCGGATCTGCATTGAGGACCCGCGCCCGTCATCCGGCATGCGTGCTGTTCCGATGGAGGTCTTGATGCGCTCGGCCGTGGATTCACCGACCAGCAAGTTCTGTTGGCGGCGCAGATAGTTGATGATGGCTTCGTCCATCCGGTCGCCACCGACACGCACGGAGCGGGCGTAAACGATATCGCCAAGCGACAGAACGGCCACTTCCGTGGTGCCGCCGCCGATATCGACGACCATGTTGCCCGTAGGGTCGGTGATTGGCATGCCCGCGCCAATGGCCGCCGCGATGGGCTCGGCAATCAGGCCCGCCTTGCGCGCGCCCGCTGACAGCACAGATTGCCGGATCGCCCGTTTTTCAACCGGGGTTGCCCCGTGCGGCACACAAACGATGATCTTGGGTTTGGAGAAGGTCGACCGCTTGTGCACTTTGCGGATGAAGTGCTTGATCATTTCCTCGGCAACATCGAAGTCGGCGATCACGCCTTCGCGCATGGGGCGAATGGCCTCGATCGAGCCCGGCGTCCGGCCCAGCATGAGCTTTGCGTCTTCGCCAACGGCGAGGACTTTCTTTTGTCCGTCCTTGATGTGATAGGCGACCACGGAGGGTTCGGACAGGACAACGCCGCGCCCCTTCACGTAGACGAGCGTGTTGGCTGTCCCAAGGTCGATGGCCATGTCCGATGAAAACATGCCCAGCAATTTGTCCAGTCCCAGCATTTTGCGTCCCGCCCCAAGCCAATATGTCTTAGGCCCGCGACTCTATCGGGTCGCAGGCCGAGGGTCTTATAGGCTTGGTTTCGCAGGTGCGAAAGGGCCTCTGGACGCATTGCTGGCATGAATTTGCCGCGTGTTTCGCAACGTCGCTCTGGCGCAGATTTTCCTTGGCCTCTTGGTTTTGACCGCGCCGGAGGTCGGGTGTCTTATTGTGTCACGCGAGCTCGAGGAAGAAGGGATGTCTCCGGGGCCAGATGCCCGGCAGCGGAGGCCATCTGCACAACTGCACCTTCAGTGGCAATCGCCGCCTCGATGGCTGGCTCTGCCTGGGGCGCAATCAGCATCTGAAGGCTCTTGGCGTGCTCTTCGATGCCGAGTTTTTCAATCGCACCAGTGTTTTGCGCCCATTCGAGCCCGGCGGTCAGACCGGTCTTAGCAGTTTCAAGTGCAACTTCGGTCGCGGCCTGCACGTCGTCGCCGTAGCGGTCCGTCAGCGATGCCACGTAGCGTTCCATTGTGTAGTCGGGTTCCGGCGTCAGGCGGGCTGCTTCAGCCTCTCGGGTGAAGTCCCAAACGCCGATCACCGCCACGGTTCCAAGGGCGTAGAACGTGAATTTGACGAGTGTTCCGAACAGTTTACCAAGCATGGGGAGCCTCATTTCGCTTTGCGTCAATTCTTGGTTTCGAACGAGGCGCGCATGCGTCGTAACTTTGCCATTTTCGCGGCATCTTGCACATTTCAATGGTAGAAAAAGAGACGATCTTGGGCATGTCTGACGACTGTTTCCGTTGATTGCCCAACACCGGTAAGCGGTCACTTCGCACCTTGGTGAATGACCCGCCATTTTCGCAGCATTGCCAAAACCTCGCCCTGATTTGCGATCAGCATGTTGCCGTTTGGTAAGGAGATTTCCGATGTGGGTTTTGCGGGCTTTGTCGATTGCATTCTTTGTAGTCGGTATCGGACTTCTGGTGGCCGTCTGGGATTATTGGACCCAGATGGAACGGGCAGAGGGTGAGTTCGACACCCGCGTTTATGTCACCACAGTGATGGATCGCTTCGGCGACATGGGTGGCGCGATGACGGTCGCCCTGAGCCGGTCGCAACTGGTATTGATCGCTTTGCCAGATGCCCCGGAAGGGTGGACGGCAGAAGCTTATATTGACACGGATGATAACGAGCTCTTCAGCACGTCACAGTGGAACGCAAGCGACGAAATCCTCGATGCCGCTATTGGTCATATGGAGCCGGAGTTGCAGCGCTTGTCGCAAACGGATCACGCGATTTTCAACGCCTACCTGCGCAACACGACACGGACCTACAGGCTGGGAGACAGCCGTATTGACCTCTATGTGACCGATCCCGACAAGCCGGTCGCACACCCGGTCTGGCAGCGCTACGATCAGGCCATCACGAACCATTTCGACAGTATCTCTGACACAATGCCGTTCGGCATGATGCAGGGCATCGAGTGGGTGGAGCATGTAAGCGCGTTGGAACGGGCCAGCAACGGACCGCTTCCGCACGAATTGCGGGCCTTTGTCGGGTATATCGGGGATGTGCGTCTCGACCTTATCACGCGGGCGAGTGACGATGCGCTGAATGCGTTTCTGAACACAACTGACTGGTCGGAATTGCGAGACCTGTCCGCCGCGTCGGCACCAAAGCAAGTGGCCGTGGTCCAACAATCTGGCGATGTTTCGTCATCCGTGACCCCACGCGCCCGTTCCGAGGACTGACGACGCGTTTCAAGTCACCGTTTCAACGGCGCGTCGTTTTCCTGCTGCAACGGGTCGGGAAGGTTTCGCGCGGCGTGCAGGGGCAGGGTATTCACTTGGGCAAACGCCTTGGAGTGAAGACCCATGAAAACGCATGTCAAAGCTTTGGTTGTCGGTGGCGGTGCCGTTGGCACGTCGATTGCCTATCACCTCGCGCGGGCGGGCTGGGACGACGTAATGCTGCTGGAGCGTGACGAGCTCACGTCGGGCTCGACCTGGCATGCGGCGGGTTTGCTGCCCTACTTCAACATGTCCTACGCGACGACGCATATCCACGACTATTCGATCAAGTTCTACAAGACGCTTGAAGAGGAAACGGGGCTGAACGCCGGTTTTTCGGTCGTCGGCAACCTGCGCATGGCGCAAAGCCAGGCGCGGATGGACGAATACATGCTCTACGCCACGACGGCCGAGACCTGTGATGTGCCGTACGAGTGGCTCTCGCCCGCGCAGATCAAGGAGCGGTATCCTCTGGTGCGGACGGAAGACCTCGTCGGCGCGATCTATCATCCGACGGATGGCTACATCAATCCGGCCGATGTGACGATGGCGATGGCCAAGGGCGCGCGGCAGCGAGGTGTCGTGATCGAACGCAAGTGGCAAGTGGATTCGTATCACTGGACCGGCGACCACTGGGATGTCACCGTGACCAAGATGGTCGAGAAGGGCGGCAACCTTGTGCCGTCTGATGAGCAGACGGTGATCCACGCCCAACATGTCGTCACAGCAACCGGAAACCACGCGCAGCGCACGGCGCAGCTTTTGGGGATCAAGATCCCGGCGATCCCGGTGGAACACCAGTATATCGTGACAGAGCCCGACCCGGCTCTGGTGGAATGGCGGAAGGCAGGTAACCCGGAACATCCGGTCCTGCGTGATGCCGATGCCAAGTGGTATGTGCGCGAGGAACGCGGTGGCTGGATTCTTGGCCCCTATGAGCGCAATGCGCCCGCGCGGTTCGAATATGGTGTGCCGGACAGTTTCCGGGCCGACCTGTTCCCACTCGATCTGGAGCGGATCGAGGAAGAGTACATGAGCATGATCCACCGTATCCCGACATCGGAAACGGTGGGGCTGAAAGACGATTTCAACGGTCCGATTTGCTACACGCCGGATGGCAACCCGCTTCTTGGGCCTGCGCCGGGCTTGCAGAACATGTGGCTAGCCGAGGGCTTTTCCTTCGGCATCACGGCGGCGGGTGGCACAGGGTACTACCTTGCGCAATTGATGGTGAACGGTGAGGCCGAGATCGACATGGCGTCGCTTGACCCCAAGCGTTACGGGTCGTGGATGACCACCGAATACGCCGCGCGGAAGAACGAAGAGGCGTATGAGCACGTCTATATCCTGCACCACCCGGATGAAGAACGCCCCGCCTGTCGTCCGCTTCGTACGGCGCCAGCGTACGATCGGCAAAAGGCGCTGGGCGCGCAGTTTGGCTGCGTGAACGGATGGGAACGGCCGAACTATTACGGGCCTCTGGAAGTAGGTGAAACTTTCGATCACGACGCACGGTCGTTCCGGCGCGGGGGATGGTGGCAATATGCGGTCAAGGAGGCCAAGGCGATCCGGGAAGGTGTTGGCCTGATTGACGCCACCGCCTTTGCCAAGCACCGCATCAGCGGTCCGGGTGCGACGGCGTTTCTGGATTGGTTCACCACCAACAAGCTGCCCAAAGTCGGGCGCATCAACCTGACCTATGCGTTGACTTCGCACGGCACGACGCGGACGGAGTACACGATCGTGCGGGTGGCCGAGGATGATTATTACCTTGTCAGCGCAGGAGGTTGGCACGCCTATGACGAGGATTTCCTCTACAAGGCGATCATGGAAAAGGAAGCCGAGTTCGGGCGCATCAACGAAGAGGATGTGACCACGAAATGGGGTGTGTTCGCCATCGCCGGTCCGAAATCGCGGGATGTCCTGAACGAGTTGGTCAAGGATGCCGATCCGTCGACGGTGCTCGGTAACAAGCGCTTCCCGTGGCTGTCGATGCGCGAGATTGAACTGGGCATGTGCCCGGTGCGGGCGATCCGTGTGGCCTATACCGGTGAGTTGGGTTGGGAATTGCACCATCCCATCGAGATGCAAAACTACCTTTGGGACCAGTTAATGGCGGCCGGGGCGAAGCACGGGATGAAGCTCGTAGGGGCGCGCGCGCAAAACTGGTTGCGGCAGGAAAAATCCTACCGTGCTTTCGGCACCGAACTGGGCCGGGATGCGACGCCGCTGGAGGCGGATCTGCCTCGGTTTGTGGACCTATCCAAGGACTTCTACGGAAAGGCGGCGCTGGAGAAGACCGGTGTTCGGGTCAAGTGCTGCACGCTGTTGATTGACGGGCCGGACGATGCCGATCCGTGGGGACGCGAGGCGCTCTATGACGGAGAGGTACGCGTCGGGCGTTTGACGTCTGGCGGCTACTCGGTGGCCTTCGGAAAGTCGATTGGCATTGGCTACGTGACGCCCGATCTGGCTGTGCCGGGGACCAAGCTGAAGGTGAAGATGTTCGATCAGCTTTGGGATGCCGAAGTTGTCGAGGACAGCCCGTACGATCCCAAGAACGAGCGTATCCGGATCGACGGCTGAAGCATCGGTTCCCAAGAGCGCCGGACGTCACAAGGATGACGATCCGGCGATCTAGAACTTCGCGCATCCCGTGAAGCCTTCGGCTTTGAGGAAATCCTCGAAGTCGACATCGGTCGCGCTGTTGATCTTCAGATTGAGGTTCAGCGAAGCGGCGAGAATGCGGTCTTGGTCGTATTCATCGTCGCAGCGGTACTGGGTGGACCAGTCGCTCCAACGCACGTCGAACACCATGCGTTGATCGCTTTGACGGTAGAAATAGCCACGAACAGTGTCTTTCGGAACGACATAGCGTCCGTTGACGACGATCATCTCGGCCACGGCGCCGGTTGCCGTGATCGAAGTCAGGAGCGCCAAGGCAAGCGTGCGTCGTTTCATGTCCGGCCACCCGTGAAACCCGTTCGATTATCTCGATCACGATGCACGGTGGCTGCCGCCGTGGCAATTTTGAAGTTTATGACCCGGCAAGTAATCGCTGTAGGTCGGTTCGGCTGACGGTTGTGGGCAACAGAAGATGCCCCGCCGAAGCGGGGCTCAACACTGTCTGCGACGGTTGGGGTTACCCCAGAAGCCGTCGCGCGATGACCTGAGCCTGAATCTCGGCGGCACCCTCAAAGATGTTCAGGATCCGCGCGTCACACAGGATGCGGCTGATCTTGTATTCAAGCGCAAACCCGTTGCCACCGTGGATTTGCAGCGCGTTGTCGGCGGCGGCCCAAGCGACGCGCGCGCCAAGCAGCTTGGCCATGCCAGCCTCGAGGTCGCAGCGACGGCCTTCATCCTTTTCGCGAGCCGAGAAGTAGGTGAGCTGGCGCGCGATCATGATCTCGACTGCCATCATCGCCAGTTTCGACGCGACGCGCGGGAAGTGGATGAGCGCCTTGCCAAACTGCTTGCGGTCCTGCGCGTAGGCCATGCCTTCGTCCAGCGCGGATTGTGCCACACCAATGGCGCGGGCGGCGGTCTGGATGCGGGCGCTTTCGAAGGTCTCCATCAGCTGTTTGAAGCCTTTGCCCTCTTCCATGCCCAAGAGGTTCTCACCCTTCACTTTGAAATCGTCAAAGTTAACGGTGTATTCCTTCATGCCGCGATAGCCGAGCACCTCGATCTCTCCGCCCGAGATGCCGGGGTCCTGCCACGGCGCCTCGTCGGTGCCCGGCGTTTTCTCTGCCATGAACATCGACAGGCCTTTGTAGTTGTCGGTGTCGGGCACGGTGCGGGCGAGGACGGTCATCACATGGGTGCGCGCGGCGTGGGTGATCCACGTCTTGTTGCCATTGATGATCCAGTCACCGTTTTCGTCTTTCACAGCCTTCGTGCGGAGCGAGCCGAGGTCGGAGCCCGTGTTCGGTTCCGTGAACACGGCGGTCGGAAGGATTTCGCCGGACGCGAGACCCGGGAGCCACTTTTCTTTTTGCTCATCCGTGCCGCCAGCGATCACCAACTCCGCCGCGATCTCGGACCGGGTGCCGAGCGAGCCGACGCCGATGTAACCCCGAGATAGTTCTTCCGAAACGACGCACATGGAATTCTTCGTTAGACCAAAACCGCCATGCTCCTCGGGGATGGTCAGGCCGAAGACACCCATTTCGGCCAACTCGTCGATGATTTCCATCGGGATGAGTTCATCCTTAAGGTGCCATTCGTGGGCGTAGGGTTCGACCTTGTCGACCGAGAAGCGGCGGAACTGTTCGCGGATCATGTCAAGCTCGTCATCAAGGCCGCACGCCCCGACGGTCAATTCAGCGCTGCGTTCCTGCATCAATTCTACGAGGCGGACCCGTGCGGCCTGCGTGTTGCCTTCTTGCGTGAGACGCATGACTTCGGGCGCCATCAGTGCGCGCATGTCGTCCTGGCCCAGCCCGATATCCTGCAGGCGTACGATTTCGCCCTGATTCATCTGGATGCCGCCATAGATCTGCCAGAGGTATTCGCCAAAGGCGATTTGGTGGATCAGCTGCTCGACCTCGCCGAATTTGCCATCGGCCTGCAGACGTTCGGCCCAGCCCTGCATCTGGCGGAGCGATTCGACATACGTGGCAAGCCATGCCAGGCCATGCGCCGCAGTCTGATTGTCCTCGATCAGCGCGCCAGAGACGCGGCCATCGGCCTCGACCATCTCCCGGACGCGGGTCGTCGCAAGCTCAAGCACCTTGTTGGCCGGATCAACGGCGGCCGCGGTCAGCGTCAGCAGATCGGGCAGAATGATGTCCGTGGTCAGGGTGAGGTCTTGTCCGTCGTGGGCCATGAATCGCATCCTTTTCAGCTTTGCGCTTGAATAGGCACTTTGCAGGTGCAGCGCAACAAAAATACCAAGTCGGCGCCGGATTTGTTCAAAAATTGCGCCTTGAAATGCTGCGTCGCGGCGTTAGGGGCGGCGCTGCACACAAAAAAACCGGGTACAGCACATATGGCGCACCCGGTTTCAAAGTATATTGGACGTGCTGACGCAGCAGTTCAGCCGATGGCAGCGGCCTTCACGTCGTCATCGATAAACGGCACGTACTGCGCGAAATTGTCCGCGAACATCTGCACCAGCTTTTGCGCCTGAGCATCGTAGGCGTCCTTGTCGTTCCACGTGCGGCGCGGATCGAGCAGCATATCCGTCACGCCTTCGACGCGCACCGGAACTTCGAAGCCGAAATTCGGGTCCTTGCGGAACTCGGCCTCGGCCAGGCTACCATCGAGTGCGGCGGTCAGCAGGGCGCGCGTGGCCTTGATCGGCATTCTCTGCCCTTGGCCATAGGCGCCACCTGTCCAGCCGGTATTCACCAGCCAGCAAGTTGCGCCATGCGAGGCGATTTTTTCTCGAAGCAGGTTGCCGTAGACTTCAGGGCGGCGCGGCATGAAAGGCGCGCCAAAGCAGGTCGAGAATGTGGGTTCAGGTTCGGTGACACCACGCTCTGTCCCGGCCACCTTGGAGGTAAAGCCCGACAGGAAGTGATACATCGCTTGCGCCGGTGTCAGGCGCGAAATCGGAGGAAGAACACCAAATGCGTCACAGGTCAGCATGATGATGTTTTTTGGGTGCCCACCCAGCGCAGTGGAAGACGCGTTCGAAATGTAATCGAGCGGGTAAGCACAGCGCATGTTGGCAGTGAGGCTGTCATCCTGAAAGTCGAGCTCGAACGTTTCCGGATCAAAGACCATGTTTTCGATCACCGTGCCGAACTTGGTCGTCGTGGCGTAAATCTCCGGCTCTGCCTCGGCGCTCAGGTTGATCGTCTTGGCGTAGCAGCCGCCTTCGAAGTTGAAGGTGCCACGGTCGGACCAGCCGTGTTCGTCGTCGCCGATCAACACGCGGTTCGGATCGGCGGACAGTGTCGTTTTGCCGGTACCCGACAGACCAAAGAAGATGGCGGTATCGACCGGGTTGCCGACGGCGTGGTTGGCCGAGCAATGCATCGGCATGATGCCCTTGTCCGGCAACAGGTAATTCAGCAGCGAGAAGATCGATTTCTTGTTTTCACCCGCGTATTCCGTGCCACCAATCAGGATCAGCTTCCTGTCGAAGTTCATTGCGATCACGGTTTCGGACCGGCAGTCGTGCCGCTTCGGGTCTGCCTGGAAGGACGGGCAGTTGATGACCGTGAAGTCGGCCTGGAAGGTGTCGAGGTCCTCGCGATCGGGACGGCGCATCATGTGGCGGATGAACAGGTTGTGCCACGCGAGCTCCTGAACGAAGCGCACGTCGATGGAATGCTTCGGGTCTGCCCCGCCGGTCAGATCCTGAACGAAGTATTCGCGACCCTTCATGTGATCGAGCATGTCGGCGTACAGCGCGTCGAACCCTTCGGGTGACATTTCGGCGTTGTTTTCCCACCAGATCGTATCGGCAACGCTGTCCGTCTTGACGACGTGCTTGTCCTTGGGAGAGCGGCCGGTGAACTTGCCGGTGGTGACAAGGAAGGCTCCGCCGTTGCCCAATGTGCCTTCGCCGCGTTTCAGTGCGGCCTCGATCAGCGCCGGCTCTGTGAGGTTGTAATAGACATTGCCGAGCCCGTTGATCTGCTGATCTTCAAGTCGGAATTCCGGGTTCACCCGTCCAAATGTCATTTGCCAAGCTCCTGTAGCCGCGCCCAGTGCGGCGGTGGTAGATTGGGCCGCAAAACAAAGCGCCCACCCGTCAACATCGCGTCGAAGGTGCTCGGGTCTTAACACGCACATTCCAAAGCTGAACAGGACGCAAACGCGCAGTTAGCGCAACCAAATCGGGTTTAGCGCAACCATGGCGATGTCCCGCCGGACAAGGTGATGCAAATTAGCCATTCGTAAGGACTTTTCGGTCTGAATAGGGCGGTGAGACCAAAGTGATTCGCAAAATTGGATTGGCGCAAAGGGAAAAAAGACGCATAATGGCGGAAAAAAGATAAATGAGAGCAGAACAAGGAACACAATCCATGTCGAAAATCGCCCTTGTGGACGATGACAGGAATATCCTGACATCCGTTGCGATCACCCTTGAGGCAGAGGGGTTCGAGGTCGAAACATATAATGATGGGCAGGCCGCGCTGGATGCCTTCAACAAGAAGATGCCGGATATGGCCGTCTTTGACATCAAGATGCCAAGGATGGATGGCATGGACCTGCTACAGCGGGTGCGCCAAAAGTCGAAAATGCCAGTCATTTTCCTCACCTCCAAAGATGACGAAATCGACGAGGTTCTCGGACTGCGCATGGGGGCAGATGACTACGTCAAAAAGCCGTTTTCCCAGCGCCTTCTGGTGGAGCGTATTCGTGCGCTTCTGCGTCGGCAGGATGCCGTTGCAGGTGACGCCGCAGGCGGAGAGGTCGAAGAGGCCAAGCTCATGGTGCGCGGTGATCTGACGATGGATCCGTTGCGCCATTCGGTGTCCTGGAAAGGCCAGGATGTGTCGCTGACCGTCACCGAATTCCTTTTGCTGCAGGCGCTTGCCCAACGCCCCGGTTTCGTGAAGTCGCGGGATCAGCTGATGGATGTCGCCTACGACGATCAGGTCTATGTCGATGATCGCACGATCGATAGTCATATCAAGCGCTTGCGCAAGAAGATGCGCACGGTCGATAATGAATTCTCGGCTATCGAAACGCTCTACGGGATCGGGTACCGTTACAACGAAGAGTGACCATGGCTTTGGTTGAAGGCGCCAACACCGGAAACTCCGGCGGGCGCAAAGATGCAGATGTGGTGCTCGGGGACGACTGGGTCGCCCCCGACAAAACCGTTGAGTCCGAAGTTCGCGACAGTCGCGAAAGGCGGGGGCTATTTTCGCTCAATCGGTCACCGCTGACACGCAAGATCATCACGTTCAACCTTGTCGCCCTCAACTTTCTGGTTGCGGGCATTCTCTTTTTGAATTCGTCGCGCGACACGCTGGCTGAGCAGAAGGCGAATGCTGTCCGCGTCGAAGCGGAACTGATCGCGGACGTGTTCGAGGCAGAGGCATCCGGGATCAATACCGTCAACCTTGGGACCGGTCAGGGCGTCGATGTGGCCAGAACCCTGAATGAAATCGAGGTGCGCCCTGGGCTGCGTGTTTTCGTGTTCGATTCCGCCCGGTTCCTTGTGGGCGATATCGATGGCGGCACGGCGGGATTTGCCGATCTGGGCGGTGCAGAGCGCCCCACCGTCATTTCTGATTTCCTGTTGACCGTCTGGACCGGCGTCTCCTCCATCTTCCGCCCCGAAGTTGGAGGCGAAGATCTGACACTGGAGGACGGTCTACGCCGGCAAATCGAGGAAACAGACCCATCCGTGACGCGGGTGGACCGGAGCGAAGGTCCCAGCGGTGAGACCATCTTTACCGCCTTGAGCCCGATCGAGGTCGACAGCGGCGTCGCAGGGACGATTGCGCTTGTCAGTTTTGCGCCGGAAATCGATGCCGCGGTGCGGCTGGAACGCGAGAACGTCCTGCAGATGTTCGTGATCGCGACGCTCGTATCGATCGGTCTTAGCCTTGTGCTAGCCTCGACAATCACTAACCCGATTTCGAACCTCGCTGACGCGGCCGAAGTGGGTCGCGAACGGAACCGCCGGAACGTCGCTTCCGGGCGGATCCGCATCCCGGACCTTACGGCTCGCCCGGATGAGATCGGTCGTCTGTCCGGCGCGTTGCGCGGCATGGTTGCGGCGCTTTACGACCGGATCGATGCAAATGAACAGTTCGCGGCGGACGTGGCCCACGAAATCAAGAACCCGCTGGCCTCCTTGCGCTCTGCCGTTGGGACTTTGCGGCTTGCCAAGCGGCCGGACCAGGTGAACCGCCTTCTTGACGTGATTGACCACGACGTGCGCCGGTTGGACCGGCTGGTCAGCGACATCTCGAACGCTTCCCGCCTCGATAGCGAACTGGTGAAAGAGGAAGAGGCAGAGTTCAACCTTCTGGACATGCTCGCAAATCTTGCGCAGTTCCTCGGCGAAGATGCCAAGCGGCAGGGGATCGAATTCATCTCTGACTTGCCGCCGCGCGCAATCATGGTGCACGGGCTTGAGGCACGTCTGGCGCAGGTTTTTGTCAACCTGATCACCAATGCGATCAGCTTTTGTGAAGACGGTGATGCGATCCGCCTTTGGGCTCGCAGGCGCGAAAACCGTGTTCTGATCGTGGTTGAAGATACGGGTCCCGGTATCCCGGATGAGGCACTGACGAAGATCTTCAAACGCTTCTATTCCCAGCGGCCGGAAAACGACTTCGGCAACAATTCCGGGCTTGGCCTCGCCATCTCCAAGCAAATCGTCGAGGCGCATGGCGGGGTGATCTGGGCCGAAAACATTCGCCCGACCGAAGCTGATGCCACATCCGAACCTCTCGGCGCGCGATTTGTGGTCGGCTTGCCGCTCTAGCCATTTCCCATGACCCGAACGGACCCGCTCACGATCCACGCCACCGCCGTTGCAGTGGCAGGGCAAGCGGCGATGTTCATCGGTGCATCCGGGTCTGGGAAATCCTCACTTGCCCTTGAGATGATGGCGCGCGGTGCTGATCTGGTGGCCGATGATCGGGTCATCGTGACACGAGAGAGCGACAGTCTTTGGGTCTCTTGTCCGGACCCGTTGCGGGGCAGAATTGAGGCGCGAGGGCTGGGCATTCTTCATGCGCGGTCCGTCGACCGGGCGCGCCTAGCCGTGGTGGTCGACATGGATCAGACGGAGCAGACACGCATGCCGCCCGAGCGGAGCATCGAATACCTTAACGTCAAGCTCCCGCTGCTTCACAATGTTGCGTCGCAGCATTTTCCTGCCGCCCTTATACAATATCTAAAGTCCGAGGCCCTTTAGGCGGGACTCGGGACACATAATGGGGAATGGCGCTGCCATGTCGGTTCGCAGTCGAATTGTTCTGGTCACGGGGCCTTCGGGCGCAGGGCGATCCACTGCGATCAACGTGCTGGAAGACGTAGGCTTTGAAGCCATCGACAACATTCCGTTGCGGATCGTGCCGCATCTTTTCGATGATGCCCCGCAGGATCGGCGTCTGGCCATCGGCATCGATGTGCGGAATCGCGATTTTTCGATGAAGCGGTTGCTGCGCCTTCACACTGATTTGCTGAAACAGGAGGATGGCGCGGTCACGTTGCTGTATCTTGATTGCCGTCCCGACATCCTCGTGCGCCGGTTCTCCGAGACGCGTCGCCGCCACCCCCTGTCGCCGGAGGAGACGCCGGAGCTTGGCATTGCACAGGAAATCGCACTTCTGGGGCCGGTTCAGGCCCGCGCCGACATCGTCATTGATACATCAAAGCTAAGCCCGCACGACCTCAAGTCCGAGCTTCACCGTTGGTTTGTCGACAGTTCAGACCAGCGTATGGCGGTATCGTTGCAGTCTTTTTCGTACAAACGGGGCATACCGCACGGTGTCGACATGGTTTTCGACTGCCGTTTCCTGTCGAACCCGCATTGGGAGTCAGACTTGCGGTCCAAAACCGGCCTTGACGCCGAAGTGCGCGATTTTGTGATGCAAGACACTCGACTCGCGCCATTTTTGAACCAAATCACTCGAATGTTGGCATTTCTGCTTCCAGAATTTGAAACTGAAGGCAAAACGCATGTGTCTGTCGGTTTCGGGTGTACCGGAGGGCAACACCGATCAGTTGCCGTGACGGAAGATGTGGCACAGACCCTTGCAGAGCAGGGCTGGCGGGTGTCAACTCATCACAAGGAACTGTCGCGCCGGGAAGGGGTGGCGACCGGCGGTGTGACCATGCCGCAAGCTGGAAAGGCAACTCGGTGATTGGGATCGTGATCGTGGCCCATGGGGGTTTGGCGCAGGAGTACCTGTCCGCCGTCGAACACGTTGTCGGTCACCAACCCGGAATGGCCGCAGTTTCAATTGCCGCCGATCACAACCGCGAGGCAAAGCAGCTTGAAATCTGTTCGGTCGCGGATGCCGTGGACACCGGAGACGGCGTCGTCATCGTCACGGACATGTTCGGGGGCTCGCCATCGAACCTTAGCCTGCGGGCCTGCCAACCGGAAAATCGCCGGATCGTCTACGGCGCAAATCTGCCTATGCTGATCAAACTGGCGAAAAGCCGCAACAAAACCGTGCCGGAAGCGGTGCGCGCGGCATTGGACGCAGGTCGGAAATACATTGACAGCCAGAACATATCCTTGGATCAGAGCGCCTGATCACAGGGAGTGGGAGGCCCGTCCGTATGTCGGCGACTGCAAAGCGCGTATTGAAAATCATCAATGAGAAGGGGTTGCACGCTCGCGCTTCCGCCAAACTGGTTGAAGTGGTAGAAGGGTTCGATGCAACGGCCGAGGTCCAGAAAGACGGGATGAGCGCGTCCGGCGACAGCATCATGGGGCTTTTGATGTTGGCAGCCTCCAAAGGAAGCTCTATTGAGGTGCACACCTCGGGCCCAGACGCAGAACCGCTAGCCGCCGCGATCGAGACGCTGGTGGCCGATCGTTTCGGCGAGGGATGCTGACCATCGGGTGAGCGCAGGCAACCGGAAACAGGACGTAACACTGGCCTATGGTTGACAGCTACCAGCATACATCTGCGGACGCGCAACCTTTGGCGCCTGCCGAGGTGCCGTATGACAAGCGCAAGCTCAGCTACGCCAATACGTTCACCAACCCCTGGAAAGCCAACACCATTCGGACGCTCGAATGGATGACGGGCAAGATCCCTCTGCTGCGGTTGGTGCGCCGGTTCGAGCGGATGGGACCAGCCGAGGGACAGGCGTTCTGGGGGCAGGCGCTTGATTTGATGAAGATCGCCCTGGAAACCCCGCCGGAACAGATTGCGCGCATTCCCAAAGAAGGACCGGTGATCGTCGTGGCCAATCATCCGCATGGATTGGTGGACGGCATGATCCTTGCCGAACTGATTGGCAAGGTACGAACCGACTACAAGATCCTTACGAGATCTCTGTTGACCGGTGTGACCGAAGTCGAAGAGTTCATGATCCCGGTGCCGTTCCCCCACGAAGAGGACGCCCGCGAACAAAGCCTTGAGATGCGCAGTCGGGCGATGGCCCATCTGAAGCAGGGTGGCGTGATCGCGCTGTTCCCTTCGGGTGTCGTTGCCTCAAGCGACACAATGTTCGGTCCCGCGATCGAGCGGACGTGGAACCCGTTCACTGCCAATCTGATCCAAAGATCCAAAGCGACAGTGGTGCCGCTTTTCTTTCCGGGTCAGAATTCCCGCGCGTATCAGATCGCCAATCGCATCTCGCCGACCGTGCGTCAGGGGCTGCTGATCCACGAAGTCATCCACGCTTGCGGCAAACCGCAAAAGCCGGTCGTCGGAGAGCCGATCAGCCCAGACATGATCGAAAGCTTTAGCGGCCGTGGCCGCGACTTCGTAGCAGCGCTGCGCGAGATCACGATGGGATTGGGCGACACGGCCTAGCGCGTCGGAACGGGCGTTTCCCCACGATAGTCATAGAACCCACGCTGCGTCTTTCGACCCAGCCAACCGGCTTCGACATATTTGGTCAAAAGCGGGCAGGGGCGGTACTTTGTGTCGGCCAGCCCATCGTGCAGCACGTTCATGATCGCGAGGCAGGTGTCCAGACCAATGAAATCGGCAAGCTCCAGCGGGCCCATGGGGTGGTTCGCACCAAGCTTCATCGACTGATCGATGGAGTTCACATTTCCGACGCCTTCGTAAAGCGTGTAGACTGCCTCGTTGATCATCGGCATCAGGATGCGGTTCACGATGAAGGCGGGAAAGTCTTCGGCGGACGCGGCCGTTTTACCGAGCTTTTGCACGACGCCAAGGCAGGTCTCATAGGTGTCCTTGTCGGTCGCGATGCCACGGATCAGCTCTACCAGTTGCATCACCGGGACGGGGTTCATGAAATGAAAGCCCATGAATTTTTCGGGGCGATCCGTCCGGCTGGCCAGTCGTGTGATCGAGATCGACGATGTGTTCGACGTAAGGATCGTCTCCGCACCAAGGTGGGGTAGAAGCCCGTCGAAGATTTTCTGCTTGATCGACTCGTCTTCGGTGGCGGCTTCGATGACCAGATCGGTTTGCGCGACCTGGGGCAAATCCTGCGTGGCGACGATGCGGGCCATGGCCTGGTCCCGGTCGGCTGCCGAGATCTTCTCGCGGCTGACCTGGCGGTCCATGTTGCCCTGAATCAGCTCCATGGCCTTCTTCAGCGCGTCTTCATTGATGTCATTCAGAACAACGTCATAGCCTGCCAAGGCCATCACATGCGCGATGCCATTGCCCATCTGTCCGGCACCGATAACACCGATTGAATTGACCGCCATCAGAAAGCTCCGTCCGTTTCGCGCAACAATGGCGTGTGGGTCAGGGGGCTGCAAGGCGGATCGGCCGGTTGCGTCGAAATTTAGCTTTAGCCGTTTGAGAACCGAATCGGAGCATCTTGATCAACGGGATTATTCGAGGGGTGAAACCATGACGGTTTCTTTGGCGCCGGATCGTGGCGTTGATTATGCGCCGTGCCGATACAACGGATCGCGGCTTTGGTTTCGGGGACCGCGACAATCGTTGCGAACTCCGTATGTGGCCTGCCTTGGCGGGTCTGAGGTTTATGGCCGGTATCTTGCGGCGCCTTTCACGGCGGAGTTGGGTGACCGTATCAATCGCACGGTGGTGAACCTTGGTGTCGAACATGCGGGGCTGGACGCGTTTGTGAACGATCCCGGTTGCATGACCACGGCGGCCTCTGCCGCTGTCACACTTGTCCAACTGACCGGCGCGCATAACACGTCCAACCGCTACTATGCCGTGCATCCCCGTCGAAACGATCGGTTTTTAAGGGCGTCGGGCGCATTGAAAGCGCTTTACCCGGAAATGGACTTCACCGAGGTGCATTTCACACGGCATTTGCTGGAACGGCTGAATGGCATCTGTCCAGATCGGTTCGCGGACATCGCTCAAGAAATCCGGCAGGCATGGCAGGCCCGGATGCGGTATCTCATCAGCCAGATGAACGGAAAAGTCGTCCTGTTCTGGTTCGCGCCGACATCCTTGACGGAGACATCGGGTGAGTACCTGGCAGACTGCGTCGTGTCGGAAGCGGTGATCGCTCCGCTCAGTCCATTGGTGGCGCGGTTGGTCGAAATCGTGCCGGAGAACTGGCAGGCCGGTCGCACGGAGATGCACATCCCGAAGGTGGAGGAAGTGCGGGCGGCTGAATTGCCTGGTCCAGTGGCCCACCGACAGGCGGCAACAGCCCTGTCAGATATCGTCGCGCCTATGCTCGCATGAAAAAACGGCGCACTTGTTACAAGCGCGCCGTTCAAACAGGTCTTGAGGAAGGTTGTTAGCCAAGCTTTTCCGTCAATTCCGGTACGGCCTCGAACAAGTCGGCAACAAGCCCGTAGTCGGCCACCTGGAAGATCGGGGCCTCTTCGTCTTTGTTGATCGCGACGATGATCTTGCTGTCCTTCATACCGGCAAGGTGCTGGATCGCGCCCGAAATGCCGACAGCGATATAGAGATCCGGGGCAACGACTTTGCCCGTCTGTCCGACCTGCCAGTCGTTCGGTGCGAAACCCGAGTCGACCGCCGCACGGGACGCGCCGACCGCTGCGCCAAGGGTGTCGGCGAGCTTTTCGATCATCGCGAAATCGTCTTCCGATCCGACGCCGCGGCCACCGGACACAACGATGCCTGCTGATGTGAGTTCGGGGCGATCGCTTTCGGCGACCTTGTCCTCGACCCATTCGCTGAGGCCGGGGTTGTCGCCGGCTGCGATGGCTTCGACGGCAGCAGAGCCGCCTGTCGGCGCGGCATCGAAGGTCGAAGTCCGGAAGGAGATCACCTTGGTCGGGTCAGAGGATTTCACCGTCTGGATCGCGTTACCCGCGTAGATCGGACGTTCGAACGTGTCGGCGTCGACGACGGCGGTTACGTCAGTCAGAACCATCACATCGAGAAGCGCGGCAACGCGCGGCAGGATGTTTTTGGCGTCCGTCGTCGCTGGGGCGACGATGTGCGAATAGTCGCCCGCGAGCGAGGCGATCAGCGCTGCGACCGGTTCGGCGAGACGGTGACCGTAGAGGTCATCTTCCGCGACGAGCACCTTGGAGACGCCGTCAATCGTGGCAGCCTCGTCGGCGGCCGCCTTGGCGGATGCACCTGCGGCCAGAACGGTTACGTCACCCAACGACTTCGCCGCTGTCACAGTCTTGGCGGTTGCGTCCATTGCAAGCGCGCCATCGGAAATCTCGGCAATCAGAAGTACAGCCATTTACACAGCCCCCGCTTCTTTGAGTTTCTCAACCAATTCGTCGACAGAGCCGACCTTGATACCTGCGGCCCGTTCTTCCGGCTCGGACGTCTTCACGATCTCGAGCCGCGGCGTTACGTCAACGCCGTAGTCGGCAGCCGTCTTTTCATCCAGCGGCTTCTTCTTGGCCTTCATGATGTTCGGCAACGATGCGTAGCGCGGTTCGTTCAGGCGGAGGTCGGTGGAGATGATGGTCGGCATCTTGACCTTCACGGTCTGCAAACCGCCGTCAACCTCACGGGTCACCACGGCGTGGTCCCCGTCGATATCGACCTTGTTGGCATACATCGCCTGCGACCAGCCCAGAAGCGCGGACAGCATTTGCCCCGTCGCACCAAGGTCATTGTCGATCGCCTGCTTGCCGCAGAGCACGAGGCCAGGCTCTTCTTCCTTGATGATCGCGGCGAGAATTTTCGCCACGGCCAGCGGTTCGATGTCAGTGTGCACATCGTCGGCGGCCACAACGAGGATCGCCCGGTCTGCGCCCATCGCCAATGCGGTGCGCAGCGTTTCCTGGCTTTGTTTCACGCCAATGCTGACTGCGATGATCTCATCCGCCTTACCCGCTTCCTTGAGACGGATGGCCTCTTCGACAGCAATCTCATCGAAGGGGTTCATCGACATTTTCACGTTGGCGAGATCGACACCGGAGCCGTCCGCTTTGACGCGGACTTTGACGTTGTAGTCGATCACGCGTTTGACAGGCACCAAGACCTTCATAATCGCGTTCCTCTCGTTGGTATCGCAGCAAACTCTGCGATTCTGGCATTCCGTTCCGGGCAAGGGATACCCAACACTGGGCAGGGGAAACAGGGCAAAATCGTCACGTTAGCGCCATCGGACGTCGCGTTTTTCAGGAACTCCGGATTGTTACGTTGCGTGCCGAACGTCGTCAGTCGCAAATCGACTGCAGCGCGCGCCATTCCGCCGCGGTGAGTACTGGGACGGATTGAAATCCGTTGGGCGTTGCATCCACGGCTGCCTGTATCCGGTCCCCCAAGGCCGGGTGGCTGAGGAAGTGGGCGACAAAGGGGTTGGCATCGCCACCCAATTCGCGGAAGCGTTCGAACATGGTGGCAAGCGCCGATGGCGCAATCTGCGCATCCCGCAAAACCTGATGGGCAAAGACGTCTGCCTGTGCTTCGGCGTCCTGGCTGTAATTAGCTTCGATCAGCCGCTCGGCCAGGAGAAGCACTGCTGCACCCCCCGCGAAATCGCCGAACAGCAAACCAAGGACACCGAGCGATCCTGCGGAGCGCAAGGCATGGCGCGTGGGGTCGCGGCTGACGACATGGCCGATTTCGTGGGCAAAGACTGCCGCCACTTCCTCTGGCGTTTGCGCGTTGTCGATGAGGCCGCGGAAAAACACGACGTAATTGCCCGGTAGCGCAAAGGCATTGATCATGTCGTGGTCCAGAACGGCCACTGTCAGCCCGTGTTCTTCGGGCAGGGCATCCTGCAAGCGCGTTTCCATTTTCTCAAGCGCTGCCAGACCGGCCCGGTTTTCACAGACCGGAACGGGGTTCAGACCGGTCTGATCTAACGCGCTGCGGATCTGATTGAAGGTCACCTCTCCCAAGGCGCGTTCACCTTCGGGAGGAATGAAACGGGCCAATTGGTTGGCCATTGCGGGTACCAGAACGAAGATGATCAGCGCCACTGAGGCCACTGCGGCGAACGCCCATCCCACAAGGGGGCCGCGATTTGTGACCTTCGGACGTTTCGTCCGATTTGGCAGACGAGGTTCAAGGGCGCGATCCGGCAGGATGAGACGTTGCACAGGGTCCGTTGCCAGTTGGATCACCATCTGGTCACCCCCGGCCTGATCCAGCACCTCGCGAATTTCGGACAGCGGCCATCGAAAATCAGCGCCGGCATGTGCAACGAGTGCGTGCGCCTCTTCATCGACCGTGACCGATACGGGCACGGGATGCGCGCTGGTGCCGTCGAAATACGTGGCGCTTGTCGAGAATGTTTCGGGCGTACGGCCGATGCGAAGCGTGGTCATAGCGAGGCTCCCACGTCCAGCGCATCCGCAAACCCTTCGGCCTCTGCGAATTCGTCCCGTGGGCGTTGCCGGATATTTGCTACCCCATCCTGCGGCGAGAGCGTCAGGGTTGAGAAGTAATGCCGCACGACCGGTAGCGTGACAAACACGTTGGTAAGAGCCGACCACAGCAGGAAAATCGTGAAGTAGATCACCACGCTCGCGCCGATGATCATGTATCGGCCTGCACCGGCAATCGGTGCCACGATATCTTCCATACCCACCTCAGCCAGCACATCCGCAGATTGGATCGTGAGCAGGAGCAACCCAAGGATCACCAAGGGAAGGAACACGGCAGCAGCGGCCAGAAGCGTGCCGAGCACATAGATCATTGTGACGCGGAACGGGCTTGGCGAGAGCGCAAGGGAAACGCCATTGACGGTTTTCGCATTGGTCAAAAGACGCAGCGTGACAACCCGATAATGAACAAAGCCGTATAAGGCGATCATTGCGGCAATAACCCAGAGGCCGGCTGCCACCTCTGGTTCTCCGAAGTTGAAACTTGCGGTTCCGAGTGCGCCGATCACAGCGGCGATGACGAGCGGAATGATCGCCGGGTAGAGCATCTGCCAACGGCCACCCTGGTTCATGCGGGCCGATCCGAAGAAAGTGCGGTCGGTCTTGTACTTTTCGAGCCAGAACGTCATGCGAGGCCAGAGGATACCGAGGGTCAAAATCGTCAGCGCCCAGTGCCAAAGCGCGCGTCCCGCATATCCCCAGGCGCCGGGTTCAAGCCCGAACCGCAGGCCGCGCCAGCGCGTGCGCGCAAGAATGTATCGCCGTGCGCGGTATTGAGCGAAGAACCAGAGTGGAATAACGCCGACCAAGCTCGCTGTGTAGGCGGCGAAGTTGTCCTGAAACAGCGAGAAGCTCAGGAACATGAGGATCAGATTGACGATGCCGATGTAGAACGCCAGCACGACTACCGCGAAAAGGAAGCCAAGCAGTTTTTCAACCGGATCGCCGACGTATTCGAGAGGGTGCCCGCCAGGCCGGATGGCAGACCAGTACCAGCGGCGCAGGCGGGTTTTCATCCAGAAACGATAGAACCCGAGAGTCAGAACCGTCAGCAGACCCGTTTTTAACGCCAGCCAGAACAGCGCGCCGCGACTGCCGGCAAGCTCGGTGGTCAAACGATCAGGTGAAGGTGTTGTCTCTTGGGAAGCCGCGCGGGGCCATACGTCCGGCGCTGGCCCGCTTTCCGGTCCACTCGGCCAGTTCGGTCTCTGTTCGGGTGCGTCCTGCTGGGTCGCGCCAGGAGAGGCCTTCTGCCAGGGTGAAGGTGGTTGCATCCGAGAGGCCCCCGTCCTTGTATTTCTGCAGACGCACGCCTTTCCCGCGTCCCATCTCAGGTAGTTCGTCCAGTGCGAAGATCAGCACTTTTCGGTTTTCGCCGACCACCGCCACACTATCACCGGCGACGGGTTTGCACACCTTGGCGCGTGTATCGCCCTTGACGTTCAATACCTGTTTGCCCGCGCGCGTCTGTGCGACGACCTCGTTTTCAGGCACGACGAACCCGTCACCCGCGCTGGAGGCGACCAGCAGTTTGCGCTCCGGATCGTGGATGAACAAGTCCACTATGGCGGCTTCGTTCGGCAGGTCGACCATCAAACGCACGGGTTCGCCCATGCCACGCCCGCCCGGCAGGTTGGCGGCACTGAGCGTGTAGAACCGTCCGTTCGAACCGAACATCAGCAGGCGATCCGTCGTTTCGGCGTGGAAAATGAATCGCGGGCCGTCGCCGTCCTTGAACTTCAACTCTCGCGTGAGGTCGATATGGCCGGTCATCGCGCGAATCCAGCCCATTTGAGAGCAGACAACCGTGATCGGTTCCCGTTCGATCATGGCTTCCAGAGGCACATCTTCGATTTCGTCGGCCTCTTCGATCAGCGTCCGGCGCGCACCACCTTCGTAACTTTTGCCAAAGGTCTTTTTGACCTCTTTCAGCTGATCCGAGATAGCCTCCCACTGCAGGTCGCCGCTTTCGAGAAGGTCCTCCAGCCCGGCGCGCTCCTCCATCAGGCGGTCGCGTTCGGACACAAGCTCCATCTCTTCGAGCTTGCGAAGGGACCGGAGACGCATGTTCAGGATCGCTTCGGTCTGGACTTCGGTCAGGCCGAATTCTCCGTCGCTTGCCGGAGGCGAGACATAATCCGCCTCGTCGCGCGCGCGGGGATGGTCCTTACCCCAGTCTTCGCGCATCAGGGCCGCTTTGGGGTCTTCGTCATAGCGGATGATGTCGATCACGCGGTCGAGGTTCAGGAAGGCGACGATCAGCCCTTCCAGCACTTCGAGCCGGTGGTCGATCTTGTCCATCCGGTGCTGGCTGCGCCGGATCAGCACCTCGCGCCGGAAATCTAGGAAGGCGCGCAGCACCTCCTTCATCGAACAGACCTTGGGTGTCAGCCCGTCGATCAGCACGTTCATGTTGAGACTGAAGCGCACTTCCAGATCGGAATTGCGGAACAGCATGCCCATGAGCAAGTCGGGATCCACATTCTTGGAGCGCGGCTCCAGCACCATGCGAATATCGTCGGCGCTCTCGTCGCGAATGTCGGCGAGGATCGGCACCTTCTTGGTCTGGATTAATTCGGCGAGCCGTTCGACCAATTTGGATTTCTGCACCTGATAGGGGATTTCGGTCACGACAATCTGCCATTGACCGCGGCCCAGATCCTCGATCTCCCACTTCGCCCGCACGCGCATCGACCCGCGTCCGGTTCGGTAAGCCTGAGCAATCGTTTCTCGCGATTCGACGATGACACCGCCGGTCGGGAAGTCCGGTCCGGGCACGTAGTTAAGCAGCGTGTCGTCGCGGGCGTCGGGTACCTTGATGAGATGAAGACAGGCGTCGATGAGTTCGGCGATGTTGTGCGGTGGAATGTTGGTGGCCATGCCGACTGCGATGCCGGACGAGCCGTTGGCCAGAAGATTGGGGAATTGTGCGGGCAGGACGACCGGTTCCTGCAGCGTGCCATCGTAATTGTCGCGAAAATCGACGGCGTTTTCGTTCAGGCCATCAAGCAGGGCTTCTGCCACAGAGGTCAGCCGCGCTTCGGTGTAGCGGGCCGCGGCCGGGTTGTCGCCGTCGATGTTGCCGAAATTGCCCTGTCCATCCACGAGCGGGTAGCGAACGTTAAAGTCCTGTGCGAGACGCGCCATCGCATCGTAGATCGCGGCGTCGCCATGCGGATGGTAGTTGCCCATCACGTCACCGGAGATCTTGGCCGATTTTCGGAAGCCACCGGTGGAACTCAGACGCAACTCGCGCATTGCATAAAGGATACGACGATGTACCGGTTTCAACCCGTCACGCGCATCGGGCAAAGCGCGGTGCATGATCGTCGACAACGCATAGGTCAGATATCTCTCGCCGATGGCACGGCGTAGCGGTTCTGCCACATCTTTGGGCGTCATCTTGGGGTCGTCGACATCATCGGCCATAGATGATGTGATACGCGGCCCCTGAAAGGCCGTAAAGCAATTGCGGGAAAAATTTTCGCCTTTCCCCGTCGGCGCGTCCAAAGAATCGCGTTAATGTAAGTAAATGCTGCTCGGGCGAGGGGCGGTTGGGGGATAGGAATGAACAAGTATATCGTGATCGCGTTCGCATTCATGGGCGTGTGGTTTTATGAAGCCTCCGGCGGCGCGGATTTCGAACCCGGCGAAAACACACTTGTCGTGTTTGCCGAGCCCAAACCAATTCCTTCCAGAGCTGAACCGCGTGCCGAAGTCGTGGCCCGCGCCGACACCTCCGCTACTCTCCTGACCGACGTCGTCGAAGCGCGCGGGACTGTTGAAATCGAGCAGCCAGCCGCGACCGAAGGTTTGGCTATCGCACGGATGGAGGCGTCGGAGCCGGTCACAGTCGCCGATGAACCAGATCAAGTCGCCGCAATCGAACCGATCGCACCGGCACCAGAGCCGGTCCGCGATATTCGCTTTGTCGATGCGGACCGCGTGAATATGCGTAGCGGACCGGGGACAGATTTCGATGTCGTCGGCAAGCTGTTGCGCGACGACATGATCGAAATCCTGGATGATGCCGGGACAGGATGGTTGCGCCTGCGCGTCACGGCGACAGGTGAAGAAGGCTGGATGGCTGACTGGCTGGTGACGGCCGCAAACTGACGTGACCGCACGGACCATTCTTATCACCGGTTGCTCGTCCGGCATCGGCCTCGATACAGCGCGCCGCTTGCAGACCAAAGGCTGGCAGGTGTTCGCCTCCTGCCGCAGGGAAGATGACTGCGAACGTTTGCGCGCAGAGGGTTTCGGCGCGCCCTGGCTCGACTACGAGGATCCGGATAGTATCGCGCGCTGCGCGGATGAGGTGTTGTCACGCACCGGTGGAACGATCGACGCGGTGTTTCACAACGGTGCCTACGCTTTGCCCGGCCCGATCGAAGACATCCCGGCCGACGGGATGCGAGCGCAATTCGAGGCGAATTTTCTTGGATGGCACGATCTCAACCGACATGTCATCCCGGCGATGCGGGCGCAGGGCCATGGCCGAATTCTGTTCAATTCGTCCGTTCTTGGTCTCGTGGGCATGAAGTGGCGTGGTCCCTATGTGGCCACGAAATTTGCCCTGGAGGGTTACGCTGACGTGCTGCGCATGGAAATGGCCGAGACCGGCATCCGCGTCGTTCTGATCGAACCGGGACCGATTGAAACGGAGTTCCGGAAGAACGCGGTCAAGCAGTTCGAGAGATGGGTGGATTGGAAAACTTCGGCCCGCCGCGACCAATACGAAGCATCTCTGCTTGATCAACTCCACAAGGGCGGCAGTTCCAAAGTCCAGTGGCCGGCGTCTGCCGTGACCGACGTGGTCGAGAGGGCGCTGACAGCGCCCCGCCCGAAAGCCCGGTATGGCGTGACCACACCCACGCATGTGATGGCGGTTGCCCGCCGCTTGCTGCCCACGCGTGCGCTAGATTGGCTTTTGTCGAAAGCCTGACTTTTCATTCGCCTTCAGGCACGTTACGGCTACGTCAAACAAACACCGGTTGTAAGAAAGACACGTACATATGTTGAGTGACCCTCTCTTTATCATCGCCGCCATCGCCTGTCTGGCGGTGGTTGCCGTGCTTTTGTTCGGCATTGGCAGCTTTGCCAAAGGCGGAGAGTTCAACAAGAAATACGCCAACAAAGCGATGCGATGGCGGATCATTGCCCAGTTCGCGGCGGTGGTTCTGATCCTTCTTTTCGTCCTGCTGCGCGGAGAATAGCAGATGGTCGTCCTCAACAAGATCTACACCAAGACCGGGGACGCCGGAGAGACCGCGCTTGGCAACGGCGCGCGTGTGGCGAAACACGCTATGCGTGTGACCGCCTACGGAACGACTGACGAATTGAACTCCGTGGTCGGCCTCGCGCGGCTCCACGCGGTCGAGGAAACGGACCGCTTGTTGTCCCTCATTCAGAATGATCTTTTCGACCTTGGGGCAGACCTGTGTCGTCCCGATATGGAAAAGGATGCAGAGGCTGAATACCCGCCGCTGCGTATGGTGACCTCTCAGGTTGAGCGGCTCGAATCCGAGATCGACGCGATGAACGCACGGCTGGAACCGTTGCGCAGCTTCATCTTGCCCGGCGGCTCACCTTTGTCGGCTTACCTCCACCAGTGCCGCACAGTTGCGCGGCGCGCCGAGCGGCTCACAGTAGAGCTCGCCACGATGGAAAGTGTGAATCCGGCGGCGGTCAAATACCTGAACCGCCTGAGTGATTGGTTCTTCGTGGCCGCCCGGATTGCCAATGATGATGGCAAGGCGGATGTGCTTTGGGTTCCGGGCGCGAACCGGTAAGCGCTTCTTCTTTTCAAAAATATGCTTGCGCGCCGCGGCCACTCCGCGCGTCGGATTGAGGTCCGTGCAGGCTTAGCCTTCGCGGTCCGTCACGTTTTCCTTGAACGATTTTTCAAAGGCTTTCTGTTGCTCCGGCGACGCATCGGTCTGGTGCTTGGCCTTCCATTCCGCCATGGGCATGCCGTAAAAAATCTCGCGCGCCTCTTCTTTATCAAGCGTGACCCCGCGTTCGGCGGCGGCTTCCTGGTACCAGCGGCTCAGGCAGTTCCGGCAGAACCCCGCAAGGTTCATCATGTCGATGTTCTGCGCGTCCGGGCGATCTTCGATCAGGTGCTGTCTCAGACGGCGGAAGGCAGCGGCTTCGATCTCCAGTTGCGTTTGTGCGTCCATGTTGGTCTCCTTGGGGTCAGTCGCTTGTCTGCTCCAGCGCAGCTTCAAGCAAAGGGGCAAGTCTTTCGCCCCAAGCGGCTTGCGACGCTTCGGTTTCGATCAGATCGTTGCGCAGTTCGATAAGTGTGTTCTGCCGACCGTGATGCAAGGCGTGCCGGTCGATGGCATCGCCGGGCAGATGGCCGGGATAGGGTTGGTTGCGCCCGACGACCAGGTCCGGCTCTGCCTCAAGCAACGCAATCAGCGGATCGGAGAGGCGGCTGTCATAAGCATGCAGGATGCCGATATGCCAAGGGCGGCTTGGGCGGGACTTGAGTTGCCGTGTGTAGGAGTGGATCGCGACGATCACGGTGTCTTCCCGCCTCTCGGCCAGTGAAGACAACGCCTCGTGGTACGGCCGATAATAGGCATTCAGCCGCCGTTCTTTCTCGGCCTCGTCCACAAAGCGGTTCCCGGGTATCACGGACCCGTCGTAGAGCCGCATCAGCAGCGTGGGATCATCTTCGCCGCGGTTCGGGTCGATGACGAGGCGCGAATAATTCGCAAGAATCGCTGGCGCGCCGAGCGCATCTGCCAAAGCCAGTGTGACGCCGGCGGCACCGGGATCGAATGCGATATGACGCGACATGTCCGCATCGGTCAGGCCAAGCGTACCTCCAAGTTCCGGTGGGACGGTGTTGTAGGCATGGTCACAGGTGATCAGCCAGCGGGACGACCGGCTTTCTCCGTGGATGTGATAAGGCTCGAATGTCATGGTCACGTCATCTCCCGAGCGCATCAAATAGTTGAGTTGCGCCGGAAAGGGAATTGCGCAATAAGGCCGCAAAACCGTTAGCGGTAACACAAGAATTGCGCTGTGCGGGAGAAGTCGCGTGAACTGACACCGCCAATGCTCTAGGTTGGCGTGAAACGACATCCAGCGGCCTGAATTAAGAAGGACTGTTCTTTCTATGAGACGTTTGCGGAGTGTGAAAATCGTGGCCACACTTGGCCCGGCATCCAGCACCTATGACATGATCCGGGCTTTGCACGAAGCCGGGGCGGACGTGTTCCGCCTGAACATGAGCCACGGCAGCCACGCAGAGATTGCGGAACGTCACGCGATCATCCGTCAGGTCGAGAAAGACCTCGACAGCACTATCGGTATTCTTGCGGATTTGCAGGGGCCGAAGCTGCGCGTGGGTGTTTTTGCCAATGGCGAAGAAGAACTCGAGGAAGGTGCCTCTTTCCGCCTTGATCTGGCTGAAGAAGAGGGCACTGCCAAGCGTGTGACGCTTCCGCATCCCGAGATCTTTGCGGCGCTCGAACCGGGCGCACATCTGCTGGTGAATGACGGGAAGATTCGCCTCAAGGTCGAAGACTGCGGCAAGGATTTCGCGGACTGCACCGTGATCGCGGGCGGCACGATTTCCAATCGGAAGGGTGTGAACGTGCCCGATGTGGTTTTGCCTTTGGCGGCGCTCTCGGAAAAAGATCGCAACGATCTGGAATTCGTGGCGGATCTGGGTGTTGACTGGCTGGCCCTCAGCTTTGTTCAACGCGCGGAAGATGTGACCGAGGCGCGTGCTCTGTGCAAAGGGCGCGCGGCGATCCTGTCGAAGATCGAAAAACCCGCCGCCGTGAAAGCCTTCGAAGAGATCCTCGAAGTGTCCGATGGTATCATGGTGGCGCGGGGCGATCTTGGGGTGGAACTGCCGGTCCAGAATGTCCCGCCAATCCAAAAGCGTCTTATTCGTCGGTGCCGCGCGGCGGCCAAGCCGGTGATCGTGGCGACGCAGATGCTGGAATCGATGATTGAATCCCCGATGCCGACGCGTGCCGAGGTCTCGGACGTGGCCACGGCGATCTACGAAGGCTCCGATGCCATCATGTTGTCTGCGGAATCCGCCGCCGGTGATTATCCGGTCGAGGCCGTGACGACAATGAACAACGTCGCCGAAGAGGTCGAAAGCGATCCCACCTACACCGAGATCATCGAGGCGTCGCGGGCCGCGAAACGGGCAACTGTCGCCGACGGGATCGTGGCGGCGGCGCGGGAAATCGCGGAAACCACAAATATCAAAGCGATCTGCTGTTTCACGTCATCCGGCACAACCGCGCTTCTCACGGCGCGGGAACGTCCCCGCGTTCCCATCATCGCCATGACAAGCTCGGTCGGTACGGCGCGACGACTGGCCCTGACATGGGGCACGGAATGCGTGATCACCGGCGATCTGGAGCGGTTCAAGCAAGCTGTCGTAAACGCCGCGCGGGCGGCCCGGTCGGGTGGCTACGCCGACGAGAACGATCAGATCCTCGTAACCGCTGGTGTGCCCTTTAACACACCGGGAACAACAAATATTCTGCGGGTGGCTCCCTGCGACGAGCGTTTGATTTACAATACGGACCCAGAGTAAGCTTCCCTGGGGGTAACGAGTGGGAGTGGGGACATGGATCCTGACACGCTTTTTGTGGTGGGGCTCGGTCTAGGCGTTCTTTCGGTTCCGGCGGTCGTCTCGGCGATTTCGCGGGGCGAACGTCCGCGGATCGCAACGATCACGCTGATGATTTCGGGTGCGATGATTGTCTGGGCCATCACGAACAAACCGGGTGGTTATCCGCTGGAGCAGGTGCCTGCGATCGTGGCACGCGTGATCAACCGCTTCACCTGAACCCTACGCAAATCCTCTTGCATCAGGCGGGAACCCCGCCTATACGGCGCGCTCTACCCGCACGGCCGGTCAATATGGCATACCGAGTCGTGCGTTCACCGATCGAAAGACAGGAGACGGAAATGCCGAAAATGAAGACGAAATCGAGCTGCAAAAAGCGGTTCAAGGTGACGGCCAAGGGCCGCATCAAGGCAGGTCAGGCAGGCAAACGCCACGGCATGATCAAGCGTTCGAACAAGTTCATCCGCGACGCGCGCGGAACCACCACGCTATCGAAGGCTGATGAACAGATCATCAAGCCGATGATGCCCTACGCGCGCTAAGGAGGAAGAGCTATGTCCCGAGTCAAAGGCGGAACCACAACGCACGCCCGTCACAAGAAGGTCATCAAGGCGGCGAAAGGCTATTACGGCCGTCGCAAGAACACCTTCAAAGTCGCCCGTCAGGCGGTCGACAAAGCCAATCAATACGCAACCCGCGACCGTAAGAACCGCAAGCGCAACTTCCGCGCTCTGTGGATTCAGCGGATCAACGCGGCGGTGCGCGCGCATGACGAAGCGCTGACATACTCGCGCTTTATCAACGGCCTTACATTGGCCGGTATCGAAGTCGACCGGAAGGTTCTTGCCGATCTTGCTGTGCACGAACCGGAAGCCTTCGGCGCGATCGTCGATCAGGCGAAAGGCGCGCTTGCAGCGTAAGCGGCGCAAATCTAAAGTAGAAAGCCCCGCCGTTGCGCGGGGTTTTTTATTGGCTCTGGCAACAAAATTGCTTTGAATATGCCTTCATAAAAAGAATCGAAAAGTATTTCGCAGAATTTCTTTCCTTTGTGAGAGATCGGCTTACTTCCGCCGTAGGGGAGAATAGACTCGACTCTTTTTCGGCATGTTATATGGTGTGTTTAGTTTACATGTTTGATGTAAACTTCACGTGACACCAAGCTTCGAAAAGCGCTGGATAACAAGCGTTGAGCCACATCAAAAGAGGGCTTTCAATGCCGTTCCGAACATTCATGGCAGGCAGGTCTGCATCGCCCGTTACGGCGATCATCGCTGTTTTGATTGCGATCTATGCAACTCTTGCACTTGTCGTAGGATGGGGCCTCCGGGTCGACCTTCTGGTGCGTAACCCGACTGCCGATGCGGCGATGGTCCCGGCGACAGCATTTTGCTTTGTCCTGTCCGCGGGGGCTATTCTTGGCGCGCTTGCCCAGAACAGGTACATGGTACGTACCCTTACCGCTGCGATCCTTGTGATCAGCGCGGTCACCAGCTTTGGACAGATCTCCGGCTGGACGGATGCCACCGGGCTTCTGTTCATTCAGGTGGCCGAGTCAGAGCGTATGGCACCTGTGACAGCGGTCGGTTTCCTGTTCGTGACCTACGCAATCAATCGTTTGCGAAACGGGCGGACCTTCGCCGTTCAGGCGATCAGCGCCCTCGGCTTATCGAGCGCTATCGGAGTTGCGGTCCTCGCCATCAGTGACGTGACCGGCCTTATCAATGGATGGTTTCTCTCTGGTGTTTCCGTACAGACAGCCGCGCTGTTCAGCATCCTGTTCTTCGCCCTCTCATGGACTGGCGTTGCGCCTGCCGATGATACGGACCGACTTGCCTTTTAGGGCACGGCAAACCTTGAATCCTACGTTGAGAGTAACCTGACAAGGTCAGCGCCGTTGCCGAAAGCGCCGGTGGCACCTTGGTGCATTTCGTTCCACCAGAAGAACGCCGAACTTGTGTTCGCAGTTGCGTCAGGCAAGATGCCGGACATGCCGCAAGTCCGGAGACCTTCATGCGCGCCGTGCCCCTTTCCGTTCTTGTCGCACTTCAAGCCACCGTTTCTGCCGCGTCCATGGTGGTTGAGATCGTCGCGGGTCGGATGCTGGCGCCGTATGTCGGGATGTCGCTCTACACCTGGACGTCGGTCATTGCCGTAGTTCTTGCAGGGTTTTCGGCGGGCCATTGGATTGGTGGACGGCTTGCAGATCGACCACGGACCAACGCCATGCGCGCGACCGGGTGGGCGCTGGTTGCCGCAGCGGTGACCACGGCGCTGGCGAGTGTGGCCTTACGCGCCTCGGCAGAGCCTGTCCTGACGCTCTTGCCAAGTCCGGTCTGGGGGATCACGGGCCTGACACTCGCCGCTTTCTTCCTGCCGTCGCTGTTCGCGGGCATTCCGGCGCCGTTGCTGACGCAAGTCTCTCTGTTGGGGCCATCAAGACAGGGACAAGCGTTGGGTGCGATGTTTGCAGCAGGCGCGGTCGGAGCCATCGTTGGCACGCTGCTTGCCGGTTTCCTGTTTATCTCGTGGCTCGGTAGCCTTTGGACCCTGGCAACCGTTACCGCAGTTTACGCAATTGGAGCGGCGCTGTGTTTTTGGCTCGCAGGTCGCCTGACATGGACCGAGGGGGCCTCGGTTGTCGGTGTGTGTGCCGCCATGGTCTTTACCGCGTTGTCGCCCAACCCGTGCACTGTTGAAAGTCGGTATTTCTGTTTGCAAACGGTCGATGTGGCGGCAGATCCTGCGCGTCCAACCCGGGCCATGGTGATCGATCATCTTGTGCACGGCATCTCCGCCGAACACGCGCCAGAGGTGATGTTCACGGACCACGCCGCGATGCTCGACGCGCTGTCCCGCTTGAGGTCGCTTTCGCCGGATCCATCAAGCTTTCACATCGGTGGTGGCAATTACGCGCTGCCCCGCGCCTTTGCCATGCGGGGACTGACGCGAACCACCGTCGCGGAAATTGACCCTGCTGTGACGGATCTCGCCATGCAGGACTTCTGGTTTGATCCGGGCGGCACGCGCATTCTCCATATGGACGCGCGCCGTGCGTTGCGGATTGAGGATCTCGAATACGATATCATCGTCGGCGACGCCTTCACTGATACGGCCGTTCCGCAACATCTGGTGACCAAGGAATTCTTCGAACTGGTCCGACGTCGGCTGGCACCGGACGGCACGTATCTGATGAACGTCATCGACTACGCGGACCGGATGCAGGCGGTCGGGAGCGTGGTGGCAACGCTGCAAAGCGTCTTTCCCGTGGTGGAGGTCTGGTCCGAAGCGCGCCGGCCCGAGCCGGGCGAGCGGGTTGTGATGGTGATCGCGGCGGGGATTGCAGAAACCCCTGCGAACAGCTTCTCCGTACCAGCGCCCGAGCGCACGACGTTTGCCGCGCTTGGACAGGGGTTCGTCGATCAGATTGCGTCCAACGGCATCGAGCTGACAGATGACTACGCGCCGATTGACCGGCTTGTAGGCCCGCGCGACTGAATCGCGAAGCGTTGCTCGTCTTGCGAAAGAAAGGGCGATCCAATTGCCTGGGTCGCCCTTGACGCTGGTGCTTGCAAAGAGTGCGTCTAGTCGATGATCACATCAAAATCCACACGTCGTTCGCTCAGCCCCGGCTGCCCGGCCAGCACCGTGGGCCGCGAATGTGCTGCGATGATAATCTGTTCCGCGTCAAACCCGGCGCCGACCAGTGAACTCATAAGGGCCACCGCACGCAGGCGCGCCGTCGCTGGCGTTTCGCCTGATCCGATATCGTCAGAATACTGGCCGATTACCCGCAGGCGCGCATCGGGGCACGCGCTGGCTTTTGTTGCGAGATCAAGTACTGCTGGCAGCCCGTCCGACGGGGCCGTGATGGACCGTGGCGAGTAGAAGAGACGTGTTTGGGCGACGGCCTGCTGCAAATCCAATGCGCAGCTCGACAATGTTCCAGACCTGAATATCGACGCGTTGCCGGTGTTGCGGGTTGTTTCGCGAATTTCGAACTCGACCCGGCGGTCATAATAGGCGGACGGGCGGTCGCCTTTGAGGCCGGAGGGTTGAGCACTGCCGAGGCCAACTGCACTGAATCGGCTTGTATCGATGCCCGCGGCCGAGAGGCGCTTCAGCACAGCATCTGCGCGTTGTTGGCTCAGGCGCAGATTCGCTGCCGGGTCGCCTGAGGGATCGGAATGGCCTTCGACGATGATCTCGACATTCGGACAGTCTTGCGCGACCAGACCCAGAAGGCGCGCTTGCGCCAAGCCGGTTTCCTCACCCGCCAAACCGCCGCTTGGGAAATAGATGCGTGCGTCGCTGGCCAGAACGCGGAGGTCCTCGACACAAGAGCGGTCCTGCGCAAGTCGCGCCTGCGCCGCTTCGAAAAAGGCGGCGGGGTTGGACACAGGGTTTGTCACCTCGTTGCGGTCAACGGACACCGGTTGGGGTGCCACGGGTTGAAGCGGTTCGGGCTGCGGCGCGACGACTGCGGCCGTGGTGACCTGCAGTACGGGTTGCGGCTGGGCCTGTGGTTGAACCACCGCGGCGGGAAGTGCCGTGGCACCGCCGGACGCAAGTGGCGCGAGCCCCGTTCCCTGTTGACCCACGGCAACCGGGCTTTGCGTCAATGTCCGCGAAACCTCGGTCTCTTCAAAACTGATAGGTTGTGTCAGTGCGGATTCTGGTTCGTTTGGTGAGAAATCAATGACACCGGTAGCGGCCAATAGAATGACGACCGTGGGGGCCACCCACGGCAAATGTTCTTTCAAAATACGTAGTGACATGCTCTTCCCCCAAAGAACGATACTGCAATATGGGCGGTTTTCCGCTCTATATCTTGACGTTGATAAACTGCATTACGGCTGAATTTGGTGCTATGGTCAACATCTATGAAGCGATGATCCGCCAATGCCCACAATTCAGTCACACCGGTCGGTTCCACCGCCGTCACGCGAAACTTTCCCATGTCAAAGGTCGGTCATCTTGCGTCGCGGCAGGCGCGAGGCTAGGGAGTGCCACAGACAAGCCGGAGGGTGACGATGGACGACCTGCGCGACAAGTATCTGGGCCTGATTTCCGACGCGGCGGACGAAGCTGCGCTGGAAGACCTGCGCGTGCAGGCGGTCGGAAAGAAGGGCGAAATCAGCCTCAAGATGCGCGAGTTGGGGAAAATGACTCCGGAAGAGCGTCAGGTGGCAGGTCCGGCCCTGAACGCGCTGAAGGACGAGATCAACAGCGCGCTGTCGGCCAAGAAAGCCGCTTTGGAAGACGTGGCGCTCGATGAGCGTCTGCGCGGCGAATGGCTGGACGTGACGCTGCCGGGTCGGGCGCGTCGACAGGGCACGATCCACCCGATCAGCCAAGTCACGGAAGAGGTCACGGCGATCTTTGCCGATATGGGCTTCTCGGTGGCCGAAGGGCCGCAGATCGACAGCGACTGGTATAATTTCGACGCGCTCAACATCCCGGGCCATCACCCCGCGCGGGCTGAGATGGACACGTTCTACATGCACCGCGCCGACGGCGACAATCGCCCGCCGCATGTGTTGCGCACCCACACGTCGCCTGTGCAGATCCGGTCGATGGAGGCCAACGGCGCCCCCATTCGCATCATCGCGCCGGGGCGCGTCTACCGGGCCGACTACGACCAGACCCACACGCCGATGTTCCATCAGGTCGAGGGCCTCGCCCTCGACAAGGATATCTCAATGGCGAACCTGAAATGGGTGCTGGAAGAATTCGTAAAGGCCTATTTCGAGGTCGACGATGTCGAGTTGCGCTTCCGCGCTTCGCACTTCCCGTTCACCGAACCGTCGGCCGAGGTCGACATCCGCTGTTCCTGGGAAGGCGGCACGCTGAAAGTGGGCGAGGGCGACGACTGGCTCGAAATCCTCGGTTCCGGCATGGTGCATCCGAAGGTCCTCGAAAACGCGGGCGTCGATCCAAACGAGTGGCAAGGCTTCGCCTTCGGCATGGGCATCGACCGGATCGCGATGCTGAAATACGGCATCCCGGACCTACGCGCGTTTTTTGATTCAGACCTCCGCTGGCTGCGCCACTATGGATTCTCTGCGCTGGATGTGCCGACATTGCATGGTGGGTTGAGCGGCTAGGCAGGGCGTAAGTCCGGCACTTTCATCACCGCCGGTCTGATGCTCGGCCTACAAATTGCCGGAGACTGTTATGAGCACCCAACTCTCCCGCCTGATCCGGACGATGGACCGCTACCTGATGTCGGAGGCGGATCAGCTGACCATCGGTACGGTCTGCGTTGTCTCGGACGAAACCGTCGCGCCGATCCAGATGGAGTTGAGTGAGGCGCGGGAGATCATGGCGGAGATCGACGCGAAGTCTTCGGCACTTCTGGCCGTGCTTGCCATCATTCTCGCGGCGAGCGCCTTTCTGTTCTCTTTGTCACAGAACCTCATTGCCCTGACGCTGATGTTTGCGCAGGTGGCGACGATCTCACTCTCGATCATCTACCTGTTGCGGTGCCTGATCTATGAACCCGCGCCGCACCTGCGCCGATTGCTCGACCTTAACATCAGCGACACGGACTACCCGATGCAGATCGAGGCGATCAAGCAGGTGCGGTATTTCAACCGGGTGATCTTGCAGACGACATTCACATCGATCCTGTTTTTCCTGATGTGTCTGCTGATCGGCATTGAAGCCCTGATGATGACCTGACGGGCCTTTCCCCTTCGGCGTGCCTCCGGTAAAGAGCGGCGAAACGCAATCAACCGGCGGCACGCGCAATGAAATTCACGCTTTCCTGGCTGAAACAGCACCTCGATACGAATGCTTCAGTGGATGAGATCACCGAGGCGCTGACTGATTTGGGTCTCGAAGTGGAGGGGGTCGAGAATCCGGCCGAAAAGCTGAAGGCGTTTACGCTGGCCAAGGTGAAACACGCCGAGCAGCACCCCGATGCCGACCGCCTGCGCGTCTGCACGGTTGAGACCGACGAGGGCGACAAGCAGATCGTCTGCGGCGCACCGAACGCGCGCGCCGGGATCACGGTCGTTCTGGCGAAGCCCGGTGACTACGTGCCGGGGATCGATGTGACGCTTTCGGTGGGCAACATTCGAGGGGTGGAAAGCCACGGGATGATGGCCTCTGAACGCGAGCTCGAACTCAGCGACGAACATGACGGGATCATCGAACTGCCGTCTGGCGAGGTGGGCGAGAAATTCATCGACTGGCTGGCCGAGAATGACCCCGCGAAGGTCGATCCGGTGATTGAGATCGCCATCACGCCGAACCGTCCCGATGCGTTGGGCGTGCAGGGGATTGCGCGCGATCTGGCAGCGCGGGGGCTGGGCACCTTGAAGACCAAGAAGGTGGATCCGGTTGAGGCAAGTTTTGCTGCCGACATGAGCGTATCCATCGACGAGGACACTCTGGACGGCTGTCCGCTGTTCTGCGGACGGATCATTCGTGGCGTGACGAACGGGCCAAGCCCGGCGTGGCTGCAGGACCTGTTGCGTGCGATTGGCCTGCGCCCGATCAACTTCCTTGTCGATGTAACGAATTTCTTCACTTACGACCGCAATCGCCCGCTGCACGTATTCGACATGGCCAAGGTCAACGGAAACCTCCGTATCCATCGGGCATCGGGTGGCGAAGAACTGCTGGCGCTCGATGGCAAAACATATGCGTTCCAGCCGGGCCAGATGGTGATCTCTGACGAAAACGGGCCAGAGAGTATCGCCGGGATTATGGGAGGCGAAGAGACCGGCTGCACCGAAGAGACCACCGACGTCTTCGTGGAAAGTGCATACTGGAACCCGATCCAAATCGCCTATGCAGGCCGGGCGCTCAAGATAAACTCGGACGCGCGATACCGGTTCGAGCGCGGGGTCGATCCCGCATTCACGCCCGAGGGGCTGGACTTGGCCGTCCGGATGATCCTGGATCATGCGGGTGGCGAGGCGTCCGAGATGATCGTCGCGGGCGCAGTGCCGGACACCAGCCGCGCATACAAGCTTGACCCGGCGCGGGTGATATCACTAGTCGGGATGGAGATCCCCGAAGCCGAACAGCGTCAGACGCTCACCGCACTTGGCTTCCGGTTGGAGGGCAATATGGCGCACGTGCCGTCCTGGCGCCCTGATGTGACGGGCGAGGCGGATCTCGTGGAAGAGGTCGCGCGGATTGCATCGCTGACCAAGCTGCAGGGCAAACCGATGGCGCGCGTCCATGATGGTGTGCCCAAGCCGATCCTGTCGCCGATGCAGCAGCGCACGCGCGCCGCGCGACGGACGGCGGCGGCACTCGGGTACAACGAATGCGTGACATACAGTTTTATCGACCAGCAGGCGGCAAAGCTCTTTGCCGGAGGCGACGACGCGTCCATGCTGGCGAACCCGATCTCATCCGAGATGAGCCATATGCGCCCGGCGCTGCTCCCCGGTCTTTTGCAGGCGGCAGCACGCAATCAGGCGCGCGGGTTCATGGACCTCGCGCTCTTCGAGCTCGGCCAGGCGTTTCATGGCGGTGAACCGGGTGAAGAGCATATGCTGATCTCCGGTCTTCTTGTCGGCCGAACCGGGCCAAAGGACGTACACGGTGCGTCACGCGGCGTGGATGTGTTCGATGCCAAGGCGGATGCCGAAGCCGTTTTGGCCGCGATGGGAGCTCCGGCCAAGGCCCAGATCCGGCGTGGGGCCAATGACTGGTGGCATCCGGGCCGTCACGGAGTGATTTGCCTGGGTCCGAAGAAGGTGCTGGGCATCTTCGGCGAACTGCATCCCAAGGTGCTCAAGGCCATGGATGTGAAAGGCCCGGCGGTTGCCTTCACGCTTTGGCCGGAGGAAATTCCGATGCCCCGTAAATCGGGCGCGACGCGACCCGCGTTGGTGTTGAACGATCTGCAGGCCGTCGAACGGGACTTCGCCTTTGTCGTCGATAGCGACGTGGCCGCGCTTGATCTGGTGAACGCTGCAGCAGGCGCGGACAAGGCGCTGATCACGGATGTGCGGGTATTCGATGAATTCATCGGCGGTAGTCTGGGCGAGGGCAAGAAGTCCCTGGCCATCACCGTACGGTTGCAGCCGACGGATCGTACGTTGAAGGAAGCGGATATCGAGGCGGTCGCACAAAAGATCGTCGAGAAAGTCACAAAAGCGACGGGCGGAACGCTCCGGGGTTGAGCTTGCCCCGACGCTGTTGCGGGATCGGGACAAAGAATCTTCGTACGAAGATTCTTTGTGACCTTCGAAAAGATTGCGTTAAGTGCTGGCGGAACTGGCCATACGCGCGGTTTCGAAAATTCTGGGGAGGACACCATCATGAGCTTGAAAGTCTACTTGTCGGGCGAAATTCACACCGATTGGCGTGAGCAAATCATCGACGCGTGCCAAGGTCTCGACGTGACCTTCGACAGCCCCGTGACCGATCATGCGGCCAGCGATGACTGCGGTGTTGCGATCCTCGGCGCCGAGGAGAACAAATACTGGCACGATCACAAAGGCGCGATGGTCAATGCGATCCGGACGCGGAAAGGGATTTCTGACGCGGATGTTGTGGTGGTGCGGTTCGGCGAAAAGTACAAGCAATGGAACGCGGCTTTTGATGCGGGCTACGCCAGCGCGCTGGGCAAATCGCTGATTATTCTTCAACAGCCCGAACATGACCACGCGCTGAAGGAAGTGGATGCCGCTGCGCTTGCCATGACGCGCACGCCGCAAGAGGTCGCTCAGATCCTGCGATACGTGCTCACGGGCGCTTTGCCGTCCTAGACTGCGTCCGGATTGCCGCATCCTGCGGCAGGGATCCGCAATTTCCACGCGGATCGTTTACCGAAACGTGACAATGGCCATCGTGTTGTTAACTATTCGTTGACCCCGGTCGAAAACCGGGGGCAAGCCAACACGAGGGAAACTAGTAATGATTCAAGAATTCAAGGACTTCATTGCCAAAGGCAATGTGATGGACATGGCCGTCGGCATCATCATCGGTGCTGCATTCACGGCGATTGTGACGTCGTTGGTCGGTGATTTGATCAATCCGATCATCGCGCTGTTTACCGGAGGTATCGACTTCTCCGGTTGGTTCTACACTCTGGACGGCAGCGAACACGCCTCGCTCGCTGCGGCACAAGAGGCCGGTGCTGCCGTGTTTGCCATCGGCAACTTTATCATGGCCGTGATCAACTTCCTGATTATCGCCTTTGTTGTGTTTATCCTCGTGAAGATGGTGAACCGGATCAAGGAAGCCGCAGAAAAGCCCGACGATGTAGCACCCGAGGTCGACACCGGGCCAAGCGAACTCGATGTGCTTCTGGAAATCCGAGATGCCCTGAAAAAGGGCTGATTGCGCGAAATCACCTGACACATAGTCGGGCGTTTTGAAGGTGTCCCTATGCGGACACCTTCTTCTTTTTAAGCCGCTTTCAGCACAAGCTGCGGTGATGTCACGTCGATGCCAAGCGCTTTGCCGACGGCATAGTAGGTGAGCTTCCCGGCATGCACGTTCAGGCCGTTCAACAGGTGCGGGTCGTCGGCGCAGGCTTGCTGCCAGCCTTTGTCGGCCAGCGACAGCATGTACGGCATCGTGGCGTTTCCAAGCGCAATCGTCGACGTGCGGGCGACGGCGCCGGGCATGTTGGCGACGCAGTAATGCATGACGCCATCGACCTCGTAGATCGGGTCTTCGTGCGTGGTGGGTTTTGAGGTTTCGAAGCAGCCCCCCTGGTCAATAGCAACGTCCACAAGGACCGCACCGGGTTTCATGGTCGACAGATCGGCCTTGCTCACCAATTTGGGTGCTGCCGCGCCTGGGATCAGAACGGCTCCGACCACCATGTCCGCGCCCGTGATCAATTCAGCGATGTTCGACCGGCTGGCATACCGCGTGCGGAACGTGCCACCGAAGACATCATCGAGGTAGCGCATCCTGGGAAGAGAGCGGTCGAGCACGGTCACGTCCGCACCCATGCCCGCGGCAACGCGGGCGGCGTGTGTGCCGACAACGCCGCCGCCGATCACCACAACCTGCGCCGGGCCGACGCCGGGTACGCCACCCATCAACACGCCACGTCCGCCATTGGCTTTCTGCAACGTCCACGCGCCGACTTGCGGCGCAAGCTTGCCGGCCACCTCGGACATCGGGGCGAGCAGCGGCAGACCACCACTGGCGTCGGTCACCGTCTCATAGGCGATGGCCGTGCAACCCGACGCGAGGAGGTCTTTGGTCTGTTCAGGATCGGGAGCGAGGTGAAGATAGGTGAACAGCACCTGACCTTCGCGGAGCATCTTGCGCTCGACGGCCTGTGGTTCCTTCACCTTCACGATCATGTCGGCCTTAGCGAACACCTCTTCCGCCGTGTCGACGATCCGGGCTCCTGCAGCTTCGTAGGCGGCGTCGTCAAATCCCGCGCCAACGCCCGCGCCGCGTTGCATCACCACTGTGTGGCCGTGTGCTGTCGCTTCCTGCGCGGCGCTTGGTGTGAGGCCAACGCGAAATTCCTGCGGTTTGATCTCTTTTGGGCATCCGATTTTCATGACTGGTTCCTCCCGACGTCTTGCGGAGCAGCATGCCGTACATCTTGCGCAATTGGATCTGGAATTGCGGCGTGTGGCAGGGCATCCTGCGAAGGATCTTCGAAGAATGCGCCAAAACGCAGGAGAATTCAGAGAACATGGCTTTGGACGATACAGACCGGCGTATCCTGCGCGTGTTGCAGCGCAAGGGGCGCATTTCTAACGCCGACCTCGCAGATGCCGTGCATCTTTCGGCGTCGGCCTGCCATCGGCGTGTGCAACGGTTGGAGGCGGACGGCTATATTCGTGACTACGTCGCGCTGCTCAATGCGCGAAAACTGGGGATGCCAACGACCGTCTTCGTCGAGATCAAGTTGAAAGCGCAGGCGGACGAGATTCTTGAGGCCTTCGAGAAAGCGGTCGCACGCGTGCCCGACGTCTTGGAATGCCATCTCATGGCAGGCACGGCGGATTACATTCTCAAGGTTGTGGCGGAAGACACCGAGGATTTCGCGCGCATCCATCGGCAGTATCTCACCCGGTTGCCGGGTGTGGCGCAGATGCAGAGTTCGTTTGCGTTGCGAACCGTCTTCAAGACCACCGCCCTGCCTGTCTGACGGGTCATGCAGGGCCAATTTGCGGCCACGCCACAAATGCAGTAGGCATGGTCTTGAGCAGGAGCACCCGCTACATCACGGCCTCCGAAAACACACCCCCGAAATCATTGGAGACTTCATGACCCAGGTCAAAACGGGCGATACCGTATCGATTCACTACACCGGCACACTGGCTGACGGAGCAACGTTCGACAGCTCGGAAGGGCGCGATCCGCTGGAGTTCACAGTCGGCGCCGGACAGATCATCCCCGGTCTGGACGAGGCTATTCCGGGTATGGCGGTCGGTGACAAGAAGGTGGTCGATGTGTCCGCAGACCAGGCTTATGGTCAACCCGACCCTAACGCGCGGCAGGCGGTCCCGCGCGCCGAAATTCCTGCCGACATCCCGCTTGAGCCGGGCACGCAGTTGCAAATGCAAACACCGACCGGGCAAGTCGTCCCGGTCATGGTGGCCGAGGTGAGTGAGACCGAGGTCACGCTGGACGCCAATCATCCCTTGGCGGGAAAAGACCTGACCTTTGCCATCGAGCTGATGGAGATCAAGGCGGCCTGACCACCGATTCAGCATCTGAAGTGAAACAAGAGGCCCGGAATTCCGGGCCTCATTTTCGTTCACCCAACGCGCAGAATCGATGTGATTTCGTCGATTGCGGCGCGGATGGGCGGGTCGTGTCTGGCGTCCTGATGCGCGACGAGCCACGCTTCGTGTGTCAGGTCCGGCACCGGGTCCGACATGCGTTCAAGCGCGGCAATTGTGTCTCCTGCGAATGTAGGCAGAAGCAGGCGACCGTGCCCTGCAAGGGCAAGATCCAGACATAGACGCGGGTCGCTTGCGAGGCAGGTGATCTCGGTGCCGTGGTTTTCGTGCAACCAACGCTGGGACCGGACATTGGGCGGTGTGGCGACGATGCCGTTTACCCCCGGCTTGCCGTAAAACGCGAAATGGACCGTTGCCAGTTGTTTGCGCGCGAGCCAGGGATGCTCGGGCGGCGCGTTGCGAACGCCGATATCCGCCTCGCGTCGCGCAAGGTCCAGCGCTGCCGTGGCTGCGACGAAATGCGGTCGCCAGTCACGCGACATGTCGGGGTTCAACCCGTGTGCGATGGCGCGCGCGGTCCAGAAGCCGGTTGTGATGCGCACGACACTTGGACCGGTTTCGGCGGCCCACCATCGTGCCACGCGACGCCGCGTGTCTTCCAACCCTGTGAGTTCATCGGCAAGAGCGCGACCCTCTGCGGTGAGCGCGTAGCCCGACGGACCCCGCTGGAACAGTGTCCGATCGAGCTGCCGTTCAAGCTGCGCCATTCGGCGCGAAAGCGTGGGCAATGGGGTTTTGGTCGCGCGACTGGCCGCGCTCAGTGATCCGGATTGAGCAACCGACGCAAACAGTGCGAGATCGTCGAGGGACGGCGGGGTTTCATTCATGAAACCCATGTTGCCAGAAACGACGCTGCCGAGCCATTACTTTACGCAGTAAGTTCACTCTTGGCATTTCAGGAGTGAAACGATGGACCTTGAAAACGACTTCACATATCGCGCGCAGCATCCGATCACCGAACGCGATCTCATCATGCGCCGCGTGCGCAGTCACCGAAAATGGGCGCAGCGCCGGTTTTGGCTACGGCTCCGCGCGACCGTCTTCGGGCGGCGTCAGGTGCGGGTTCCGGCGAATCTGACTTGCCAGTCTGAGCGCTCGTCATCCGTGATCTTGCGGAAGGTCACGTCGGGGACGCTGAAGGCGTGACCGGCTGGGAGGGCCGAGAGCGCCTGTTCTGCACTCTCCGGCCATCGCCCGTCAGTCGACCGCATCGCCGTCAAAAGCTGCGCCGATGCATCAGGGATGAACGGGCTTGAGATGACCGCGTAGAAAGGGATCAGATTAAGCGCCATGCGGATTTGCATCGCCGCCGCGTCCGGGTTTTCCTTGAACGTGGTCCATGGGGCGACATCCTGCAGATATTCGTTGCCCATGACCCAAAGCGCACGTAGTGCCGCAGCGGACTTGCGGACGTCGATGGCGTCCATATGTGCTTCGTAGTCCCGCAGACCCGCTTCGAGGTCCTGCACAAGCTGCGCTTCACGGTCGCCGGGTGTACCGCCTGCAGGGACCTCTTCGCCGAATTTGGAGCGGCAGAACTTCGTCACGCGGCTGGCGAAGTTGCCGAGCACATCGGCAAGGTCCTTGTTCACCGAGCCTTGGAAGTTCTCCCAGGTGAATTCGCTGTCCGAACTTTCGGGTGCGTGGCTGAGCAACCACCAGCGCCAATAATCGGCGGGCAGGATATCGAGCGCCTGGTCCATGAAGACCCCTCGTCCCTGTGATGTGGAGAACTGGCCACCATCGTAGTTCAGGTAGTTGAACGACTTGATATAGTCGACAAGCTTCCAGTCTTCGCCCGAACCGAGGATGGTCGAGGGGAAGCTGAGGGTGTGGAAGGGCACGTTGTCCTTGCCCATGAACTGGGTGTAGCGCACATCGTCGGCGCCTTTGTCGGTGCGCCACCAGCGTTCCCAATCGGCGTCCGTCTTGCCATTCGCCTCGGCCCATTCGCCCGCGCAGGCGATGTATTCGATGGGCGCATCGAACCAGACGTAGAAGACCTTGCCTTCCATGCCGGGCCAGTCGTCGTCACCTTTCTTGACCGGGATACCCCAATCAAGATCGCGGGTGATGCCGCGGTCCTGAAGGCCGTCCCCGTCGTTGAGCCATTTCTTGGCGATGGACGTGGTCAGAACGGGCCAGTCCGTTTTGCTGTCGATCCATTCCTGCAACTTGCCGCGCATTTGCGATTGGCGCAGATAGAGGTGCTTCGTTTCGCGCACTTCCAGATCGGTTGAGCCTGAAATCGCGGATCGCGGGTCGATCAGATCTGTTGGGTCAAGCTGCTTCGTGCAGTTTTCGCATTGATCGCCACGGGCCTTGTCATACCCGCAATTCGGGCAGGTGCCTTCGATATATCGATCCGGCAGGAAGCGCTTGTCGGCGTGGGAATAGACCTGTTTTTCGGCCACTTCGCGGATCAGACCCGCGTCGGCCAGCCGTCCGGCAAAGTGCTGGGTCAGCTTGTGGTTCTGCGGGCTGGAGGATCGGCCGAAATGATCGAAGGACAGGCGGAACCCATCTGCGATTTCAGACTGCACCGCGTGCATTTCACGGCAATACTCGTCTACCGGTTTGCCCGCTTTCGCCGCTGCCAGTTCGGCCGGAGTGCCGTGTTCGTCGGTGGCGCACAGGAACATCACTTCATGCCCACGCGCACGCAGGTAGCGCGCGTAGAGGTCGGCGGGCAGTTGGCTGCCCACGAGATTGCCCAAGTGCTTGATCCCGTTGATATAGGGAATGGCCGAGGTGATGAGATGCCGTGCCATCGTGATGCGTCCGCGTTTTGTCCGAGGTTTGCCGTGCTTTAGCGGAACAATGGGGCAAGGGCTAGGGGATCAGTCCCTGTCCCGACTCGACTTCATCAATCGGCCAATCAGAAACGACGTGCGCGGGGCATAAACGTAAGGCGTTTTCGCTTGCGTCGGGCGCACGCGCGTTCGGATGATGCCAAAAATAACAAGGACGGCGTGCCCGACGGCGATCATCGCGAAAAGTGCGGGTGGCCCGAAGGCGGTCATCAGCACAGAGGCCAGATACGGCGCGGCGATCGCGCCGGTGGCGTACCAGAACATGAGCGCGGCCGACAGTTCCACCCGTTCGTCCGATGTTGCAAAGTCATGTGCATGCGCGGCGGCGACCGAATAGATCGGAAAGGTCGTGAGTCCGAAGATCATCGCGGTGATGAAGATGCCTGTCGTCGACAAATCCGTCAGCGTCGCCGTCAACACACAGGACGCGATTGCGGCGACCGAAAGCCAGATCAGCACCCAACGCCGGTCATATTTGTCGGCAAGCCACCCCACCGGATATTGCGCCAGTGCGCCGCCCGCCACAAATGCCGCCATGAAGAGCGCGATCTGGTCCAGTGCCAGTCCGACGCCCTGGCCATAGACTGGCCCCACCATCCGGAACGACGCCGAAGATAACGCGGCGACCACGACACCCGCGGCGGCGAGTGGCGACCGCGTAACGGCCAGCATCGGGCGCAGGCGCGGAGCAGACGGGGTCTCCGGCTGTGGACGTTTGGTCAGGGCGATTGGCAGAAGCGCCGCACAGCAGAGGATGGCGAGCAGGTTGTAGCTCACGTAGGACGCGGGCGTGAGGACACCTATGAGGAGTTGGGCCACGAGCGACGCGCCCATATCGGCGATGCGGTAGAGCCCCATGGCACGGCCGCGCGTTTCGTTTGTCACCTCGGCCTGCAGCCACGCTTCGATCACCGTGTAGCACCCCGCAACGCAGAGACCCGTGGCCATCCGCATGATCGACCAAGCGGTGGGATCTGTCACGAGCATGTGGGCCAGAAGGCCGATGGCCCCAAGCGTGGTGAAGGCGGAAAAGGCGCGGGCATGACCGACTGATCCGATAAGCCGCGGAGCCCACCAGCAACCGACGAAGAAACCGATGAAATGGGCCGATCCCAGAAGACCGATCTGGGCGGTTGAGAATCCAAGTGTGATGCCCGAGATCGCGTCGAGTGGGCCAACGCCGCCCGAGGAGATCTGCAAAAGGATGACGGACAGGAAGAGGGCGGCGAAGGACAGGGGCAGGCGCATGGGATCAGCGATAGGGCGCTGAGGATGGGATGCCTGTCTTTATTCGACGTCTCGCGTCGTTTCCGTCGCTCTGGCGGCTTTCAACCAGAATTTAATGGGTGGCCGCTTAGAATTTTCGTACGAAAATTCTTGGCCAGCGCGGGTTTTTGCCGTGTGGACGTTTCAAGTACTATGCACGTGTGAGCATGCGCTCTGACGTATGGATAGTGCCCTGATTGTTCTGGTCGTGGGCCTTTGTTGCGTCGAGGGCATGCGTTTCAACCGCTGCGTCGGGCGCGGGATCATTCGGGCTCAGCCCCTCTTTCGTGCATGTCATCACCCACTGTTTTGGCGGCGCCATGCGGGCGCGCAGGCGATCGAGCTTCCAAAGCGGTGTGTGGTGCCGATGTGCAGCGTGAAGCGCCCACCGGGTTTCAATCCCCGGCGCGCCGCCGTCTTCCGGGGTCAGCAGAAGCGCCAGCGGATGGCAGAGGCCCTTGCCGCATCCGGCTTCGGCGGCAAGGTGCAACCGCCGAACCGGCACCATGCCGGGCGGGCCGGGCAGATCGGCGATGACCACCGGTGCCTGACCGTCACGCAACGCCTCTTCCATCGCCCAGAGCAGCGTGTCACGCTTCATGGCTTTGACGAACAGGATATCGCCGGGATTGATCCACTCCGCGATTGCATCGGGGCAGAGCGAGTCGGCCGGGTCCGATGCCGTGATCCAGATCGCAGGTCCGCCCGCCCGTGCTGTGACCGCCAGCGCCAGAGTATGCCGCGCCGCGCCGCAAAGCTCATGCACGCGCCCCAGCCGGAGGGCGATCTCGGCATCACCAAGCGTGATCTCCGGAAAGGCGCGGTGGGAGCGACGGGACAGGAGAGTGGAAGCCGGTTTCATGGGGTGAAGTATAAATGTTCCCATTTTGTTCTCAAGAGATTCGTCGCAGATCCCGTGGTCACCTCTTGCCTCTCTGAACCGCACTTGGTCTGGTGCGCCCAAGACCGCATTTCGGGGACAAGGACATCGCCAACGTGATCGCATCGCTTCGTGCCGCCGTGCTGGCGATACTCTGTGCCCTGCCAGCGCAGGCGGCGGACATCACGGTGTTCGCCGCCGCGTCGTTGGGTGATGCGCTGACCGATTTGGCCGAGGCATGGCAGGCAGAGACGGGGCATTCCGTCACGCTTGTCCTCGCGGGAAGTTCGACGCTGGCGCGGCAGATCGAGGCCGGGGCACCTGCGGATATTTACCTGTCCGCAAACGTGGACTGGATGGATTGGTTGGCCGCGCGTGGGCGTCTGAATGAGGTGTCCCGCATCGATGTGGCGTCGAACACATTGGTCCTTGTTGCGCATGATGGGGCTGCCGCATCAGAGGTATTGCTGTCACCCAAGACCGACATCGCTGCTCTGCTCGGCACTGACGGACGATTGGCGGTGGCTTTGCCCGAAGCGGTCCCGGCGGGCCTCTATGCCAGGGCCGGGCTGGAAACGCTGGGTCTGTGGGATGACGTCTCGGACCGCCTTGCGCCGACCGACAACGTGCGCGCCGCTCTGGCACTTGTTGCGCTGGGCGAAGCTCCGTTGGGGGTCGTCTATGCGACGGACGCGCTGGCAGAGCCGCGCGTGCATGTCGTGGCGACGTTCCCCGAGGGCAGTCATCCGGCGATCGCCTATCCGGCTGCTCTGGTGGCGGAAAGCGCGGAGCCTGACGTCGCCTCGGACTTTCTTCAGTGGTTACTTTCCGCTGCCGCGCAATCTTCATTGAGGAAACATGGTTTCGGTCCACCGACGGCGGAGCCCAAATGATGTTGGGGCTTGGTCCGGAAGAATGGCAGGCGGTGCTTTTGTCCCTCAAAGTTTCGTTCTGGGCGACGCTGGTGAGCCTTCCTTTCGGTGTGATTTGCGCCATGGCGCTCGCGCGGGGACAGTTCATCGGGCGGGACGTTCTGAATTGGCTGGTGCATCTGCCACTGGTCTTGCCTCCGGTGGTTACAGGATATCTTTTGCTTCTGAGTTTCGGGCGTCGCGGTCCTGTGGGTGGATTTCTATACGACACCTTCGGCGTCACCTTCGCGTTTCAATGGACTGGCGCGGCGCTGGCAGCGGCCATCATGGCCTTTCCGCTGATGGTGCGGGCCATGCGCCTTGCGATCGAGGCGGTGGACCCGAAGCTGGAAGAGGCTGCGGCCACGCTTGGCGCAAGCCGATTGCGTGTCTTCACTTCTGTGACGCTGCCATTGATCCTGCCTGGCATCATTGCGGGCGCCGTGTTGGCTTTTGCCAAAGCCATGGGGGAATTCGGCGCGACGATCACCTTCGTGTCGAATATCCCCGGGGAAACACGCACGGTGCCCTCGGCAATCTATGCTTTCCTTCAAGTCCCGGGCGGAGAGGACGCGGCGCTTCGCTTGGTTGTCGTTGCGGTGTTCATCGCGGTCGCCGCGTTGATCCTGTCGGAATGGCTTTCGCGCCGGGTGGCAAGACGGATCGCGGGCAAATGACGCTAACGGTGGATATCCAGCGGCAACTGGGCCACTTCTGCCTGAAGGCCGCATTCGATGCGCCAGAGGGGGTCACGGTTCTGTTCGGGCGATCGGGGAGCGGAAAGACGTCGATCATCCGTTCCATCGCAGGGCTGCTGAATCCGGATCGAGGGCGCATCCACCTGGGGGATCGGGTGCTCTTCGATAGCGACGCCCGCACCAACGTTCCGGTGCACAAGCGTCGTCTGGGATATGTGTTCCAGGACAGCCGTCTGTTTCCACACCTCTCGGTCCGGGACAACCTGTGCTATGCATCCCGCGTGTCAGGGCGAGGAAGCCGCCGGCCTGAAGAGGTGGCGGGCCTTCTTGGCATCGAGCACCTTCTTGCCCGGCGCACGCATGGCCTGTCGGGCGGGGAAGCACAGCGCATTGCAATCGGGCGCGCGCTTTTGGCCGAGCCGGATATGCTCTTGATGGATGAACCGCTGGCCTCGCTCGACGGACCGCGCAAGGCCGAGATCCTGCCCTATCTGGAGACATTGCGCGGCGAAACGGGTGTGTCGATCCTTTATGTGACCCACAATATGGCCGAGGTGGCGCGGTTGGCGACGCATATCGTGCTGATCGAAGACGGGACCGTCGTGCAATCCGGGCCGCCTGAACGTGTGTTGACGGATCCTGACATGGTGCGCGTCGTCGGCATTCGCGACGCCGGGGCGGTGCTGTCCGCGCGTGTCGTCGCGCAGCCGGATGATGGGGTCAGCGAACTTGCCGTTTCGGGCGGGCGCCTGTTCCTGCCAGCGGTCGACGCGCCGGTGGGATCGGAGTTGCGGGTGCGCATTCTGGCGCAGGACGTGATCCTGTCGCGGACCAGACCGGAAGGCTTGTCCGCTTTGAACATCCTTCCGGTGCGCGTCCTTGCCGTGCGCCGTGGTGAGGGGCCTGGCGTCATCGTTCAGATGCAGGCGGGCGACGACCTGTTGCTCGCCCGGATCACGCGACGCAGTGCGGATGCGATGGGCGTTGCAGAGGGCGCCACCTGCTTTGCCGTGATGAAATCCGTTGCCGTCTCGCAAACCGATATTGCGGTCGGCTTGCAGACCGGGATCTAGCCGCTAGGGTGCGCGGACGCCAAACGAGAAGGATCGCGCGATGAAGATGAACCGATTGGGCCGGACCGATCTGATGGTGTCCGAGTTGTGCCTCGGCACGATGACCTTTGGCAATCAGACACCCGAAACGGATGCACATCGACAGATAGAGATGTCGCTTGACGCGGGCATCAATTTTCTGGACGCGGCCGAGATGTACCCGGTCAATCCGGTGGCCAAGGAAACCATCGGTTTGACGGAAGAGATCCTTGGCAACTGGTTCGCCAAAAGCGGCCGTCGCAACGACTGGATTGTCGCGACCAAGCATTCGGGTGAGGGCATGCAATTTGTCCGCGATGGTGCGCCGATCACGTCCGAAAGCGTTCCCGAGGCGGTCGAAGGTTCATTGAAACGTCTCAAGACCGATCACATCGATCTGTACCAATTGCACTGGCCAAACCGTGGGTCCTACATGTTCCGCCAGAATTGGTTTTTCGATGCGACCACGCAGGACCGGACCGAAACGCTGCAGAACATGGCAGATGTGCTGGGTGCGCTGGGCCGCGAGATCGATAAGGGGCGCATTCGGCATATCGGCCTGTCCAACGAAAGCGCGTGGGGCACCATGATGTGGCTTCAAGTGGCGCAGGCGATGGCTGGTCCACGGATGGAAAGCATTCAGAATGAATATTCTCTGATGTGTCGCCTCGCCGATACCGACCTCGCCGAGGTGATGGTGCATGAACAGGTGTCATTGCTGCCCTTCTCGCCATTGGCTGCGGGTCTTCTGACCGGAAAGTATCAGAATGGCGCTATTCCCGAAGGCTCCCGGATGTTGCTCAATGACACTCTTGGTGGACGAAAGACCGACCGCGCGTTCGAAGCGGTCGATGCATATGCGCGCGTGGCAGAGGACGCGGGGTTGGATCTAACGCTGATGTCCTTGGCGTGGTCGGCGCGGCGGCCGTTTGTGGCGTCGTCCATTTTTGGGGCGACCACGTCGGCGCAGTTGGAGCATGTGCTGAAGGCCGCCGATTTGACGCTCTCGGATGATGTACTGGAGGCGTTGGACGAGGCGCATCGCCGGCACCCCATGCCATATTGACGTACACTCAAAGGGTCAGGTGATGGCAAAGGCTCCGCTGGACGGCATTCGCATCCTAGAGGTTGAAGGGATCGGTCCCGGACCGTTCGCTGCCATGATGCTGGCCGATCTTGGGGCGGATGTGATTGTCGCGCATCGGCCCCGAACCGGTCCAGCCATCGGGATCAAGGAAAGGCCTGTCATCGATCGCGGCAAGCGGTCGATCGTGCTCGACCTCAAGGGCAATGAAGACCGCGACGTGTTCCTTGGGCTCATGAAAGGCGCAGATGGCCTGATCGAAGGGTTTCGGCCCGGCGTGATGGAGCGGTTGCAACTCGGCCCGGCGGATTGTCATGCGATCAATCCGCGCCTCGTTTACGGGCGAATGACAGGGTGGGGGCAGGATGGTCCGTTGGCGACGCAAGCCGGGCACGACCTGAATTATCTCTCCGTCGCCGGAGCCCTTTGGGCTGTGGGACGCGAAGGGCAGGGCCCTTCCGTGCCGCCGACGGTTGTCGGCGATATCGGTGGAGGTGCATTGTACCTCGTCTCCGGCATGCTGGCGGGGTTCTTGTCTGCGGCGCGCACAGGGATGGGCACGGTGGTGGATGCCGCGATTTCCGACGGCGCAGCGCATATGCAGAACTTGCTTCTGTCGATTGAAGGCGGGGTGGAGGACGCTGCATCGCGTCGGACCAATCCCTTGGTCGGGGCGCACTGGTCGCGGACTTATGCCTGCGCCGATGGTCGCCACATCAGCGTGCAATGCCTGGAGCCGAAATTCTACACCGTGTTTCTGGACAGGATGGGATTGTCAGACGACGCTGACTTTCGGTCAAATCAATTTGACGCAGTAGCCTGGCCCCGCCTGTCGGAGCGTTTGTCGGCGATGTTCCTTGAACAGGATGCCAGTCATTGGGACGCGGTGTTCGCCGGAACGGATGCGTGCGTGGCGCGTGTGCTGTCTCCCAAAGAGGCCCAAACGCATCCGCACAATCAGGAGCGCGGCACGTGGTTGGAGACATCGGACGGTTTGCAGGCGGCACCTGCGCCAAGATTTCTGGATCGGGAGCCGCTGAAAGCGCAAAAGATCTCTGAGCGCAATGCGCACGGGGTTGCAATACGGGCTGCCTTAGCGGCCGGCGATGGTTGGTCTCGGCACTGAACTAAGGCGATGCATCTGCGATTGTTCTGCGCAAGGCACCGATGTGGTCCGGGAAGCTTCTGGCACTGATCTGGGCTTCCCGCACGAGGTGGTCAAAATGGTCCGAAAACGCGCGCACACGCTGGACGTCCCGAAAGGCAAGGTAGTTCCGCCCGACATAAATCACCGCGAGCAGGGGCCCGAACACCGTGATTGGTGCCGAGTAAAGCCGTCGCGCATCAAAGAGATAAAGGCGCATGCGAGGATACAGAGCCTCGGAAAGATCGAGCCAATGGTCGACCTGATCCAGACGGGTTTGCCTGGACAGCCCTTCGTAATAGCCGGTGCCCTGAACAAGGCTTTGAATCTCATGAAGCGGCATCGCGACTTCGTAGTCCGACGCCGATTGGCGCATCCACGACAAACGCTTGGCCGAAGCAGTGATCGCCTGTGATGCGGTTCGGCCCAGGTGTGGACCGTACTCCCATTGCAGCATGTCATGGGTTTTGAGCATGTCAGGGAGCGCCGCCGGAACGTGCCGGATTTTGTAGCCTTCGGCCTCACGGTGCCAATCGAAGATTTGTTCATCCACCAACGCCCGCGGCGCGTCCGTGAGGGTCAGGGCGCTTGCCATCAGATCGGCTGCGCTTTCGGGATGCTCGGCCAGACCGAGTAGCCAATCTGCGGACACGCCGAGCGCCGTCGCACAGGCACCCACCACATGCGCATTCGGTAACCGGGCGGCATCATCCCTGAGAAGTTGCGAGATGGTCGACCGGTCCACGCCGGTCTGTCGCGCCAAATCACTTTGGTTCGACCCGCCGCGGCGGAGGGCGTCTTTCAGACGGTGACGAAAAAGTTGCGCGCGATGTCGTTTGTCCATTTTCAGAAAGTAGCAGTATGTGACAAAAATCACCATACTTGAGATTTATGCACCAAATCCAGACTTCTTGGGATGTGCTGTCGTGACTACGCTGCGCGTGGGAACAAGCAACGGTGATACAATGGAAGATCGGCAGGCGCTGCGCGCGGCTGAGTTCAAAAGGTTTGCCGAATGGCCAACTCTTGTGGTGTTGGGTCTGACCTACCTCGTTTGGGCGGCGGCGACGGTTTGGGTCGCAACGTGGTCCGTGCCGCTTGCGATTGTCCTGTGTGCTCTGGCGGGTGCGCAGCATTCGTCACTGACACATGAAGCGCTCCACGGTCACCCGTTTCGCAGCGACGTTCTGAATGCGGCGCTTGTGTTTCCCGCACTGACCATGGCTGTGCCCTATCTTCGGTTTCGTGACACGCATCTGGCGCACCATCATGACGAAGTGCTGACCGATCCGTACGATGACCCCGAGACCAACTACCTCGATCCGGCAATCTGGGCGGCGCTTCCAGCTTGGCGAAAAGCGCTGCACCGCTGGAACAATACCTTAGCAGGTCGCCTGATTGTCGGACCCATTTTGGGGCAGATCGCTTTCATGCGGGCCGATTGGCTCTTGATCCGGCAGGGTGAGAAGCGGGTCATTTCAGCGTGGCTCTGGCATATTCCGGCTGTGGGGATAGTGGTGTGGTGGATGCTTTCGGTCGCGCAGATGCCATTGTGGGCATGGGCCTTGTCGGTCTACCTGTCACTCTCGATCTTGAAATTGCGGACGTATCTTGAACATCAGGCCCACGATCGCACGTTGGCGCGAACTGCGATTGTCGAGGATTGCGGCATCCTGAGCATTCTGTTTCTCTACAACAACCTGCACGTGGTGCATCACATGCATCCGGGCCTGCCGTGGTACGCCTTGCCCCGGATCTACGCCGATAGGCGGTCCGAGTTTCTGTCTCAGAATGAAGGCTATCGCTATGGCGCGTATTCTGAAATTTTCCGCAAATACCTGTTTCGGGCGAAAGATCCGGTGCCACATCCGCTCTATCCGGATGGACATCAGTCCTGAGCTGACGCCATAGAGGCGCATGGAACTTTGGATCGTCGCCAGTGTCGCGGCCGCGCTGTTTCAGACAGTGCGGTTCATGCTGCAAAAAGTGCTGAGCATGGATGTGCTGACCACGGCAGGGTCGACCTTTTCGCGCTTTGCCTATGCCGCACCCGCGGCAGCACTTGTAACAGCGCTGTACCTTTGGCATCAGGACCTATCCTTCCCCGCACTTGATCTGTCCTTCTGGGGCTTCGCATGGTTGGGCGCGATTTCGCAGATCCTTGCAACGGTCTGTGTCGTCGCCTTATTTCGCCAGCGCAATTTCGCGGTGGGGATCACATTCAAGAAGACCGAAGTCATTCAGACCGCCATCGTAGGCGCGCTCTTGTTCGGTGATGCAGTATCGTTTGTCGGCTGGATCGCGATCCTGATCGGCCTGTTTGGTGTCTTGCTGTTGTCGCGCGCGCCAGGCCTCGATCACGGTGTCTGGAAGAGCTTGACCAGCCGCGCCACGTTGCTGGGGCTGACATCGGGCTTTTTCTTTGCCTTTTCCGGCACAAGCTACCGCGCCGCGTCGTTGACGATCGACAGCGAGGACGCGGTGTACCGTGCACTCATCACTCTGGCCTGCGTGACGGCATCCCAGTTCATAGGCATGGCGCTTTGGCTGAGGTGGAGAGAGCCGGGGCAAGTCACAGCTGTGTGGCGGGCGCGTCGTGTCGCGGTCTGGGTCGGGCTCACCTCGATGGCGGGATCTGCGGGTTGGTTTTTGGCCTTCACTCTGCAGACGGCGGCCTACGTGCAAGCTGTCGGACAGATCGAATTGATCTTCTCGCTCATGGCGTCAGTGCTCTTTTTCAAAGAAAGAATAACGGCGAGAGAGCTGATCGGGATCGGATTTCTCGCCCTGTCGATCCTGACGTTTGTCCTTGTGATCTAGTCCGGCAAGGGCCGCCCGTAGAGGCGTAGGAACAGGCTCTCTTCGTCGTCGTTGCGAAAGAACGGCACCGACGCAGGCGGGTGAGGATCCGCCGCACGCGCAGCGATCTCGGCCAGCACGACCTCGGTGATGAAGGGCAGGTCGAACTGTCGGATCTCGTCAAGCGATATCCATTGCAGATGCGCCAATTCGTCGGACGCGGCTGAGAAATCGTCAGGGTCTGTCGCCAGGTGCTCGGCGTCCAGAAGAAAGAAGCGCGCGTCGAAGCGGCGTGGGCGACCGGGCGGTGTGATGGCGCGGAACACGAATTGCATCGGCGACGCGTTCGGCAGATGACCGTGTGCCGCGAAGTCCTGCCAGTTTGCGGGCGGCGGCGTGGTCCATGCGCCCGGAGCGCCAAGTATCTGACCCGTCTCTTCCCACAATTCGCGGATGGCTGCAGCTGCGAGCGCTGGGCCGCAGGTCGCAGGCGCATCGTCGGACAACCGGTTGGCACAGAGCGTGGACAAGGGTGCTGCGAATGGGACGGAGGCATCCTCGGGATCGACTGCGCCGCCCGGAAAGACGAATTTGTTCGGCATGAAAGCGGCCTTGGCGCCACGTTGCCCCATGAGCACCTTCGGCGTCGTCGCCCGGTCGCGCAGCACGATCACCGTCGCCGCGTCTCGGATGGCGGATTTGTCGACTATGGGTGCTTCGCTCATCCTGGCCTCATCGTTGTGCAAGAAGGTCAGGTGACACCACCGGAAAAACCGTGCATGAAGCGTGCCCATTGGAACGCCACGATGACCCCTTTCAACCGCGGCAAAAGGTAGAGCGTCAGTGCGACACAGCCAACTCCGAAAATGGAAAACAGCACCAGCGGCTCCGGCCGGAAGTTGACAAATACGATGTGCAAAAGCGGGGCCATCAGGTGCCCGACGATCAGGATCGTCAAATAGGCTGGCCCGTCATCCGCCCTGTGATGGTGCAATTCCTCACGGCAAACGGGGCAGGAATGGCGCACTTCGAGGTAGCCGCGCAGCAGCGGTCCGCTTCCGCAATTGGGGCATTTCTTTCGCCACCCTTTTCGCAAAGCTGGCCAAGTCGGACGCGTGTCGTCCGTTGCAATATGATCTGTCATCGTTCTCGCTCTCCCGTGCACAGAGTGCTGCGTTTCGGAGGGTTTTGAACAGTCGCCAAACTGTCCTTGCGTCCGGATGTCGCAAGTCACGCACCCGTGATCGAAAAACTTGGATCAGAGCGACGGAAACCTGCGTGTCGTTCGTGAAATGCAGTGGATGGCAAGACAGAACAGGTGTCGCGTCACCTTGGAAAACCCGCCGACTTACAGTCGGCTTGACGAGAGGTAAGAACATGACTTCCAAAATGCAGGTTTCGGCATTTTTGATCGCCGCCTTGATGACAACTGGCGTTGCGACAGGCGTCTCAGCGCAAAGCAATGGGATGCGTGACGACCGGCGCGCGGAGATGTTTCAGCGTCTGGACGCCGACAATAATGGATCGGTCAGCGCTGAAGAATTCGCGGCTGGCGCGGATCGTTTCGCGCGGGCGGATGCAAATGGCGACGGTCTACTCACCGCTGCAGAGCTTTCGGCGCTGGGACAGGATCGGGCCGAACAGCGCGCCGCGCGCATGATCGAGCGTCTGGACAGCAACGGCGACGGCGCATTGTCCAAAGCCGAGATCGACGCACGGCGCGATCCCGCCCGAATGTTCGAACGTCTCGACGCCAACGATGATGGTGTCGTCAGCGAAGAGGAATTTGCAGACGCACGGATCGGCCATCGCGGCAAGCGCCCAGGCAACCGCTGAGGCCAGTGGTGAGAGCGATGCGCGTGCATGGCTCTCACTTGCTGTTACACTATGCGTATTTTCGTTCTCTGGTGGTATGACAGACAGCCCGACCGATCCTGCCGCCGAAGCGGCTTTGCTGAAGGCGTATGCATCGGGCGATGCAGAAGCGGCACGGGCTTTGGCCATGACATATACACCGCTTGTCTACGCGCATGCGTTTCGGATGCTGAACGACCGGGCAGAGGCCGAAGATGTGGCTCAGGATGCCATGCTGCGATTGTGGAAACAGGCACCCGGTTGGGATGCGTCAGGGGCCGCGTCGGTCCGCACATGGCTGTATCGCGTAACCGCCAACCTGTGCATTGACCGCCTTCGAAAGGCGCGCCCTGATGGCATGTCGGCTGAGGTTGATGTCGCCGATCCGGCGCCGGGTATTGAAACACGGTTGCAGTCTTCGGCGCGACATCTGGCTTTGGAGGAGGCACTTATGCAGCTTCCGGACCGGCAGAGACAGGCAGTGGTCCTGCGCCACATCGAAGGTCTGGGCAATTCCGAGATTGCCCAGATCATGGACATTGGTCCGCGCGCGGTGGAAAGTTTGACCGCGCGTGGAAAACGGGCTTTGACCGCCCTTCTGAGCGGCCAGCGCAAAGAGTTGGGGTACACTGATGACACAATCCAATCCCCCTGAAGTCGACGGGCTGGACCAAGCTTTGGCCCGTGCTGCGGAAATACCGCCAGGCGTGCCGGATGGTCTCATGGCGAGGGTGCTTGATGATGCGCTTGCGGAAATGCCGACGCCTGCGCGCGGATCGCTTTGGCGCCAGGTTCTGGGCGCGCTCGGCGGGTGGCCGGCCGCGGCGGGCCTCGCTGCGACGGCATGTGTGGGTCTTTGGGTTGGTGGCGTGATGTCCGAAGAGTTCATCGTGACGCTTGGAATTTTCGAAGGTGCATCGCTGGACGTCGGTTCGGATTTTGGCGCATTCGATCTCCTGCTGGTGGATGGCTGACATGGCTGAGATCGCGCCTACACGCCCGGCCCCGCTTTGGATGCGCGTCACCTTGGTGGTGTCGTTGGCCCTGAACGTGTTGATCATCGGCGTGGTCGCCGGATTTATCCTGTCGGGCGGGCCCGACAAACATACGGACCGCGACGTTCGCGACGTTGGGACGCTCTTCACCCGTGCGCTTGCACCTGAGGATCGCCGCGCCGTGAGGCGGGAGTTTGGATTGGCTATGGCGGCGCAGGGAAGGGATCGCAGCACCATCCTCGAACAAATACAGACGACCGTCGCGAGCCTGCGGCAGGACCCGTTTGACGCTGACGCCTTTGTTCAGGCGCTCGAAGATCAATCCGGACAGCGCCGGGCGCGGGAAGCCTTGGGGCGTGATGTGCTTGCGGCGCGCATTGCCGAGATGAGTGATGCAGAACGGTTGGCTTACGCGGATCGCATCGAGTTGGGTTTACGTGAACTCGCAGGTGGTTGGCGGCGGTAAGTGCCCATTGTTTCTCTGGCAAGACTTGAAGAGGATCGATCAGCACACCCAAAAAAATCGTCCACCGTCGCGATGCGCAGTCGATTTCTACCGTCTGATTTCGCGCGGTACAGCGCTTTGTCGGCGGCGTTGAAAAGATCCCTCGTCGACTGGCCGGACGCCTTCGAGATATGCGCCAGCCCCAGACTGATTGTGGCACGAACATGTGTGCCGTCCGAAATCTGTTTGGGGTCGCGTGCCACTGCGTTCAGGAGGCGGTCTGCGACGCTTTTTGCGGCGTGCAGGCCAATGCCCGGCAAAACCACCAAAAACTCTTCGCCGCCGTAGCGGGCCACCATGTCACTGCTGCGAACGCTGGATTTCAGAAGTGATGCTATGTGCGCGAGCACCTCGTCGCCGCACGTGTGGCCGTGATTGTCATTGATCTTCTTGAAGTGATCGATGTCGGCCAGGATCAATGCCATCGGCTGCGGGTTTTCCGCGCGCTCTCGATCCTGACGCTGGAGGTATTCATTGGCAAACTGCCGGTTGTGCAACCCCGTGACTGGATCGGTATATGCTTTTCGGTCAAGCGTTTTCAGGGTTTCGCGGGCCTCATCCTCGAGTCGTTTCGTCCGGGCAAGCCGTTTGATCCGCAGCAGGAGTTCTTCGTTCGAGACGCAATCAGGCACCTCGTCCGCCGCACCGATGTCCAAAGGCGATACGGGGCTAAGCTTGCTGCTGCTATCGGCGACAAACAGGATCTTTGAATGGCGTGTGATTGGAGTGCTTTTCAGAATGCCCAGAAGGTGTCTTGCCGTGTTGGGTTGCCCGGCCTCCCAGATCACACAGACATCATAGGCCTCAGGTAATCCTCGTCTTGCGTCTTCTGCGGACAGGATCGAGGTCCGATGGTCCGTGCCTGCTCCCAGTGCTGTCGTGCGCGCGACAAGGTCTGCGCAATCGGTGCAGAGGATTGTTGCGACGCGCGCGGTTTGCTCGAACAGGATTTGATCTTCCGCAAACCCGACGGCGTCAGCGATTCCCGTGCGCGTTCGCGTGTCCCTGAGGCTGCATTGCTGCCGCATGAAGCTTCGCAATCGGGCCTGGAGGTCTGACGCGTCAACCGCGTATTCAATTACATCAGCAGCGCCCGCGCTCAGCGCCGCGACCCTCGCGGAATGGTTTTCCGTGGGTACCGCGACCAAGACGGCGGTCAACTGTGTCTTCGGATTGGCGCGCAGTAGCTTACAAAAGCTCGCTAGCTTCAGACCCGGAAGGTCATGCGCGATTATGACGACATCCGGTGGCGTTGCCCTGATCTGGCTGAGCCCGTCAAGTTGCCGCTCAGCATGGTCCACGCGATGCATGGCGCAATCCAGAAGCGCCTGCAGTTTTATGCGGCGGTTTGATAGAGCATCGATGATAAGAACGTGACCGGACACTGGCGCCCCGCACAAGAGTTGCAGCTTTGATGCGGAAACCTTTCTCGTTATTGGTTAAGAAAACGTTTGGGAATTAGTTAAAAATGGCGCTTTCGCAAGATGCGGTTGAACAGGTGGCGTTGACGGCCATCGCATGGCTGGCCGGGAATGACGAGTTATTGCCGGTGTTCATGGGTGCCACCGGAGCAGATGAGGCGGCTTTCCGCGAAGGTGTGAGAGACCCGGAGTTTCAGGCTTCGGTTCTTGATTTCATCCTGATGGACGACGCCTGGGTCGTGGCGTTTTGCGACAATAAGGGTGTCCCGTACGATCATGTGATGCAAGCCCGTGGTGCATTGCCCGGCGGCGCGCAGGTACACTGGACATGAGTGCTCGGGGTCCGAGCGAATACCGCGCTGTGATATTTGACAAAGACGGGACACTGTTCGATTTCGGCGCGACATGGGAAGCGTGGGCCTCGGGCCTGCTCTGGCAACTCGCGGAGCAGGAGGCGGAACGGGCCGCGTTCTTGGGAAAGCTGATCGGGTATGACTACCTCAATCAGCGGTTTTCACCCGACAGCGTGGCCATTGCCGGCACACCTTTTGAAATAGTTCAGGCGCTTTCGCCGGAGTTCCCCAACATGTCGGACCGGGAACTCCTGCAGGTTCTGAACGCGGAAGCGGTCTCGGCCCCAATGCGGGAAGCCGTGCCTCTCGCCGCACTTCTTCATAGGTTGAAGTCGGTCGGACTGAAGCTTGGCGTCGCGACGAATGACGCCGAGGAGCCCGCCTTGGCGCATCTCGACGCGGTTGGTGTAAGGGCATTTTTTGATTTCATCGCCGGGTCGGACAGTGGGTTCGGAGCAAAGCCGGAACCTGGTCAGTTGTACGCTTTTTGTGACCAGGTCGGCATCGCGACCGAGCACACCGTGATGGTTGGTGACAGCACGCATGATCTTGTGGCAGGGCGCGCGGCGGGGATGGCGACTGTGGCCGTACTCACGGGCATGGCGGACGCCGAGCAGCTGATACCCTACGCCGACGTCGTGATTCCCGATATCGGGCACCTGCCGGATTGGATGGGTCTGACCCCCCTTGAAGGCTAACCGACAAAAGCGACGGGAAGCGTCGTGTTCCGACAGGATTGCGCGTTTGGACGATGCCTAGCTGACCTTGGTATCACAGGAGGGCGGCATGACCGAGGCACCGACACGCAGACGCCGCAGCGGCGGACGATCCGGACATGCCATTCGTCGGGGGACTTCTGCTATCGAGCAATTGCCGTGGACCATTCCGACCAATATCGACCGACCAACAGAGCCTTTGAGCGAAGACGGTGTGCAGCGTATCCACAATGCCGCCATGCAAATTCTCGAAGAGATCGGAATCGAGTTCCTCAATCCGAAGGCGGCGCAAATCCTGAAAGACGCGGGCTGCAACGTGGATGGCGAAAATGTCCGCATGGGTCGCGACTTCGTCATGGAGTGGGTCAGAAAAGCGCCGTCCTCGTTCACGCTGACCCCGCGCAATCCGGATCGCCAGATCACGATCGGTGGGGACCATATCGTTTTCGGCAATGTCTCGTCGCCGCCGAATTACTGGGACCTCGAGATCGGCAAGAAGGTACCCGGAACGCGCGAGATGTGCGCGAACCTTCTGAAACTCTCGCAATATTTCAATTGCATCCACTTTGTCGGTGGATATCCGGTGGAACCAGTGGATGTACATGCAAGCGTGCGACATCTTGATGTGCTGTATGACAAGCTCACGTTGACGGATAAGGTCGCGCATGCCTATTCGCTTGGCAAAGAGCGCGTCGAAGATGTCATGGAAATGGTGCGCATAGCGGGCGGCCTCACTCAAGAAGAGTTCGAAGCAACCCCTCGGATGTATACCAACATCAATTCCACTTCGCCGTTGAAGCACGATTACCCGATGCTCGACGGCTGGATGCGCTGTGCCGCACGCGGGCAGGGTTGCGTGGTGACCCCGTTCACATTGGCGGGTGCCATGGCACCTGTGACGATGGCGGGTGCAGTGGCGCAATCGTTGGCAGAGGGGCTTTGCGCCATCGTTTTGGCCCAGATCATCCGACCCGGCGCGCCTTGCGCCATCGGTACATTTACATCGAATGTCGACATGAAATCCGGCGCGCCCGCATTTGGCACGCCCGAGTACATGCGCGCCACGCAGATGACGGGTCAGTTGGCCCGCTTCTACGGCTTGCCTATGAGGTCGTCCGGGGTTTGCGCCGCCAACGTACCCGACGGTCAGGCGATGTGGGAAACCGAGCACAGCCTCTGGGCCGCCATCCAGTCGGGAACACATATGGTGTACCATGCGGCAGGATGGCTTGAGGGAGGGTTGATCGCCAGCCCGGAGAAATTCGTGATGGATTGCGAAGTGCTGCAGCAACTGATCCGCTACATGGACCCGGCGATCTGCGACACAAGCGACGATGGGCTTGGCTTGGACGCTATTCGCGAAGTGGGACCCAACGGCCATTTCTTCGGAACGCAGCACACGCAGGATCGCTATACCTCGGCATTTTATCAGCCCTTCCTTTCGGACTGGAAAAACTTTGAAGCTTGGGAAGTGGCTGGATCGGTGTGGACGGCGGAACGGGCACACCAGACGTACAAAGCCATTCTTGACGAATTCGAGGCCCCGCCGATGGATGAATCCATTCGGGAAGAACTTGCCGACTTTGTAGCGCGGCGAAAGGTTGAAGGTGGCGCTCCGACAGATTTCTAAAACTTGAAACGTTCGCGCCCTGTTAACGGACCCATGCAACATTGCGTTTCAGGCAAGGAACGCACGACATGCACGGGCTCATCTTTCGAACGGTAGAAACGTTCATATCGGACAGTTTCGGTCACGACACTTGGTCGAAGGCCCTGGTAATGGGTGACGTGCCCGTCACCTCGTTCGAAGCCATGCTTACTTACGATGCGGCGCTTCTGGATCGCGTGCTTTCGGGATGTGCGACCATTCTCAACCGCCCGCGTGAGCACGTTCTCGAAGACATCGGAACCTATCTGGTGACTCACCAGACCCATGCCGCCATTCGCCGGCTGATGCGGTTTGGTGGACAGGACTTCGTCGAACTGCTGCATTCGCTGGACGAATTGCCGGGTCGGACACGCCTCGCCGTTCCCGGTCTGCTCTTACCCGGCATTGCGGTAACCGAACATCGCCCGCATCACTTCTCGATCCGCTGTGACGGCGGGCCTTTGGGTTTCGGTCATGTCCTTGTCGGACTACTGCGCGCGATGGCCGATGATTATGGAACGCTGGCAATGGTAGACCACATCGGCGCTAAAGACGGATCGGAAATCCTTCAGGTGACGGTCATCGACGCGGAATTCGCCGACGATCGGGGGTTTTCGCTCGCGCCACAGAACGCGGCCACCGCATCATGATTTCTACCGCCGATCTTTTGCAGCGCCTTCGGCCGCTTCATGTCTGCGTAGGCAAGACCGGGCATATTTCGGGCCATGGTCGCAGTCTGACGAAACTAGGGGTCGAAGACCTGCGCGGGAAACGATTTCTCGAAGAGTTCGAGGTTCTACGCCCATCGGCGATCGGCAGCATGGCCGATCTGGCGGATTGCCAGGAGCGCGTCATTCGGCTTCGCTTGCGCAGGGTGCCTGATATCGTTCTGCGTGGTCTCGTGATCAACGATCAGGCGGATGGCATCATTCTCGACCTGTCTTTCGGCATCGCGGTCGTCGACGCGGTTCGGGCATTCGACCTGACCGCACAGGACTTCTCGCCGAGCGATCTCGCGGTGGAGCTGCTCTTTCTGCAAGAGGCCAAATCGACTGCCATGGCGGCGTCATTCAACTTGAACGCCCGTCTCGACGACGCGCGTCTGGCGGCGGAAACTCGCGCGTTGACCGACGGTTTGACGGGTCTGCACAATCGCCGCGCGGTGGACGGGGTGATGCACCGGCTTGAGCAATCACAAACCGTATACTCAGTGCTTCACCTGGATCTTGATCTGTTCAAGGACGTGAACGACACGTTTGGACATGCGGCGGGGGATACTGTCCTGAAACATGTCGCAGCCATCCTGCGGCGGAACACGCGAAAAGACGATTTGTTGGTGCGCATCGGTGGTGATGAGTTTCTGATCATCTGCCCGGGTCTTGTGGACCGGACGAGGTTGGCAACCCTGTCCGAGACTGTGATCCGTGATATCTCTGCGCCGTTTGAGTTTGACGGCCATCGCATCGCCATTTCGGCAAGCATTGGCATCGGGCTGTCGTTGGACGTCCCGCACCTTGGGCCGGAACGCGTGAGCGACAATGCTGATATCGCTCTTTACGCAGCAAAACGGTCGGGCAGGGGGCAGCATGTCTTCTGGACCAAAGAGCTGGGACTGACCCTCGCGGATATGCCGCTCTCGCAAGCAAGGCGCTCGTGATCCAGTAGCCGTTTCGCTTGCAAGCGCTTTTTGGCTGACGCAATCTTGCGCCATGTCATTGAAACGATTTTTGAACTTGTCGGTGCTGTGCATCGTTCTTGGGTTTGCGAATGCGCCTGAAGCGGCGGCACAGTCATCCGATCAGCCAAGCGGCACAATCGCCGTGGACGACAGCGCCGAGCAGGACGCTGCCATCGCCAATCGCATCCGCGAAATCCTGCGGGAACTTGATGGCTACGAAGACGTCACGGTCACGGTCAGTGCCGGTATCGTCACGCTGCGGGGTACCGCGCTCGACAGTGCGGCTGTCGCGCGGCTGAACGAATTGACGGGCCGCGTTGAAGGTGTGGTCACAATCCAGAACGAGGTTCAGGAAACAACGGATGTCGTGCGCCGTCTTGACCCCGCGCTGGAACGCTTCCGTGACAGGACGGAACAAGTCGTCAACTACCTGCCTTTGGCGGGCATCGCGTTGGCGGCGTTCCTGATCGTTGTGTTCATCGGTTTCGCGATCGCACGACTGGACCGGCCGTGGAGCCGCATCGCCCCCAATGCCTTCATCGCCGATATCTATCGTCAATTGATCCGTATCGCTTTTCTTGTCGGTGGATTGGTTATCGCCCTCGATATCCTCGGTGCCACGGCGTTGCTGTCCACCATTCTTGGGGCGGCAGGGATTATCGGTCTGGCCATCGGCTTTGCCGTCAGGGACACGGTAGAGAACTTCATCGCCTCGATCATGCTGTCTATCCGCCAACCCTTTCGCCCCAATGACACGGTCGAGATCGAGGGCGACATCGGCAAGGTGATCCGCCTGACAAGCCGCGCCACGATCTTGCTGAGCTTTGACGGCAATCACATCCGCATACCCAATGCGACAGTGTTCAAAAGCCGGATCGTCAATTACAGCCGAAATGACGAGCGGCGCTTCGTCATCAGCCTTGGTGTGGCCTTTGATTCCGACCTTGCTCAGGCACAGGATCTTGCGCTGCGGACGGTCAGCTCTCTGCCGTTCGTGATCGACGAACCAGCGCCGTCCGTTTGGATCGAAGACCTTGGGGACAGCGCAGTCATCATCCAGGTCGCAGGCTGGATACGGCAGCACGAGAGCAACTTCCTCAAAGCCCGAAGTGAGGCGTGGCGTCTCTGCATGAGCGCATTCGATCACGCGGGGATTGTCATGCCTGAAACCACTCTGCGCGTCGTTGGCGTCGGCGACACTGCGCCCGACACGCGCGAAGGCCTCGTTCCGCCGCAAAGCGCCTTACAACCCAAGTCCACCGCCGCCGCTGTCGCCGCAGTCAAAGCCACTGTCGCAGACGTGGACGCCGCGATAGACCAGGAGCTGGAGCGCATCGTGGACACCGAACGCGCCGAGAAACGCGGAGACGATCTCCTCGAAAAAGGCGCCCTCGAAGAGTAGCCAAATTTTCCGATTTCCGGGTCTTGATCCCGAGTTCATGCCAGCGTAAGAACCGCCGCACGGTTGGGGTGTAGCCAAGTGGTAAGGCAACGGTTTTTGGTACCGCGTACCGTAGGTTCGAATCCTACCACCCCAGCCAAATCTTACTTACATCAACATTGAGTGCCTCGGGTGTCTCTCTCGGGCCAGAAATGCCCCCGAAAATGCCCTCGTTCGGATTGGGCCCGTGCTTGGGTGTTGTAGTGAGAGGATTAGACCTGTCGCGGTTTGATGCCGCTCCTTTGATAGCATTTATTGCAGCAAAGGAGACTAAGTATGGGAACGAAAGGCGTGTCTGCGCGTTCCGATCATCAACGCGGGTGTCTTGTGCTCTTTTCCGTCAAAGCGAAGGCCGGGGAAGGCGGTCATTCGCAGAATGATTAGTACTCGCTTCCGAAGTCAGCTTCAGTTTCGGCATCGAACGAAAGGCCACCAATGGCAGTTAGGTCACTCATTTTCTTTTCCGTTTTTGGGGCCGCGATCCTCGGCGGCGGGATCGCAGCGCTTATCTGGGCCGGAAACGAGACTGAGGCGCCTCAGTCCCAGACTCGCTTGCCGCCGCTTGTGACCGTCGCAACCGTAACCGAAGTGACACGTCCTCCAGCCTTGCTGACAACCGGCTTCGTGCGACCGTCTGATCCTCTTACGCTCACGACCGAAGTTGCGGGGCGTGTCGAGTTTATCCATCCCGATTTCGAAACCGGTGGAAGGATCGACGCAGACACTCCGGTGGTCAGGCTCGGGAGAACGCCTTACGAGGCCGAACTGATGCGCGCGGAAAGCCTTCGGATGAGCGCGGAAGCGGCTCTGATGCAAGCCGAGAACGCGCTGGAGAGGCAAAGGCAGTTGGCCGCCAATAATTTCGCATCCGACGCGCGTATTGAAGAACTGGAAGCGGCACGCGCCGCTGCTCAGGCCGATCTGGGCTCCGCACGTGCATCGGTCACGATTGCACAGGATCAAGTTGCGGATACGTCGCTGTCCCTTCCCTATGTCGCGCTCGTCACGAGCGAAGACATTTCACCGGGAGCACTGGTGCAGCCCGGACAAAGGATCGGCGATGTTGTCAGAGCTGACCGCGCTGAACTGCGCACATCGCTGACCGAGCGGGATTACCGTCGGTTCGCCGCGAATGGCGGGATTATTGGCAAAACCGTCATCGTGCGGCTTCGGGATAGCGACGCTTCGCGAGAAGCCGAAATCACGGCTGTTTCACCGCAACTTGGTGGCGCCACGCGCATGGTGGAAATCATCGCAACAATCACAGACCCCTTCGAAGGCGAAAATAAATTGCTCTTGAATGCGCTGGTCGATGTCGAAATCCCGTTCAATGATACACAAAGGTCTGTGTTGTCCGTTCCAAGTTCCGCCCTTCAAACGCGGCAGCGCCTGTGGCGGGTTGATGAGGACCTCAGACTCAGGCCTGTGGACTTCGTGATCGAGCGCCGAACAGAGGATACCCTGTTCCTTCTGTCCGATGAAATTGCTCCGGGTGACCGCGTCCTGACGACTGCGTTGCAGACGCAGATCGAGGGTCGCGAAGTTCGCATTGACGAAACGGACGGTAGCTGAATATGCGCCGCCTGATTGAAGCCGCGCTTGGCAATCGAGTCCTCCCGAATCTTTTGATGATTGCTCTGCTGTTCGCAGGGGCATTTTCGATTGCCAATCTGACGATCAAGAACTTCCCTGAAATCACCACAGGTGCCGTGTCGGTCACCGTCGCTTTTCCCGGTGCGTCGCCGCAGGAAGTGAGCGACGGCATCATCGAACCGATCGAAAACGAGATCCGGTCGCTCGACGGCGTCCGAAAAATTACGGGAACAGCCCGCCAAAGCGTCGGCGTCGTGACGGTCGATATCCTGCGCAGCGCGGATGTCGCGACGGTTCGAGACGATATCGAAACGGCAATTGCGGGGATCACAGTGTTTCCGTCCGGGTCCGAAGATCCGGTCGTCACCGAAGTGGACGCGCCTGAGCTGGCCATTCAATACATTCTTGCTGGCAATATGGATCCCGCAACGCTCAAGGACCTGGCTCAGACAGCGCGCGAGGAACTGCTGGCTCAGGAGGGTATAAGCACAGTCGAGATCTCCGGCGTACCGGTTGATGAAATCGGGATCGAGATCGACCGGGCCACTCTGGAGAGTTTTGGTTTGAGCCTGAACGACATCGCAGCGCGGATCACGGCCGAGAACCTCGATCTGTCCGGCGGAACGCTGCGCTCATCAGACACACGGTTGCAGATACGCGCCTTGGGAGAGCGAGAGACCGGGGCCGATTTGCGCAGCATTGCTTTGTTCGAGGATGAGAACGGGGCGGTCTTACGGCTCGGAGACATCGCGGAAATCGACGATGGCTTGGCCGAAGAGGCCGTTTCGGCGCAATTGAATGGCGCGCCGGGTGTCTACATTTCAGTGTTTCGAAACGGGAATGAACAAATTCTCGATCTGGTGGAAACGACCCGAACCTATATTCAGCAAGACTTCGTAACGACGCTGCCCAACACGGTTGAGATCGTCGAATGGCGTAATGAAGCGGACAACCTGCAGGGGCGCATCGACCTTCTGATCAAAAACGCGGCCATCGGTGGCGGCTTGATCCTTTTGCTGCTCACGTTGTTTCTGGACCTGCGGATCGCGCTGTGGGTCTCGGTCGGTATCGCAGTCAGCTTTGTTGGTGCATTTGCACTGATGCTGGCCTTCGGTGTCACGATAAACCAGCTTTCGCTGTTTGGCTTTATCCTCGCACTTGGGATCGTTGTAGACGACGCCATCGTTGTCGGAGAGGCGATCTACGCGCGGCGCAAAGCAGGCGATGCAGGCCTGTCTGCCGCGAAAGCGGGCGCGGCGCGCATGGCGCCGCCCGTGTTTTTCGCCGTCGCAACTTCGATCGCGGCCTTCACACCACTTCTGTTTCTTCCAGGCACATCGGGATCCTTCATTGCACCCATCGCAGCGGTGGTGATTTTCGTGCTTCTGATGTCGCTGGTAGAGAGCTTTTTCATTCTCCCGCAGCACCTTGCCCACCTGAGCACCGATGACCCACGCAGGTATTCGCCGCGTCGTGTGACGGATGCTTTGCGCAATCGGATTGGCGGTGCGCTGGATCGGTTTAGCGATGGTCCAGTTCGAAAAGCGGCAGCATTTTCCGCGCGGCAGCCTTTGTTCGTCATCCTGACATGTATCGGCATTTTGGTCGCCAGTTTCGCACTGCTTGCCAGCGGAACGGTGCGCGTTGTCTTTTTCCCCGAAATCGAAGGAAATTTCATAGCTTCGACAGTCGAGCTCCCATCTGGGACGGGGTCAGAGAGGACACAAGACGTTGCCGGAAACGTTGCCGAGGCCGCAAACCGTGCGGCAGAGACACTCGCGCAAGATCTCGGTGTGGAGCCTGGTCAGATCATTCAGGCGACAGCCATTGCCGTGGGCTTTGCACCGGGAACCGGGGATCCGGAAAGCGGCGGAAGCGGGTCACCCAACAGAGCGACCGTCGATATCAAGATCGAGGATGCCGAAACACGCACTTTTGCCGCCGAGCGGCTGGAAAACCTTTGGCGGCAAGAGGTCGGAGACGTGCCCGGCGCGCGCCAATTGTCCTTCTCGGCATCCCTGGTTGGTGTCGGTGCACCCGTGTCTTTACAGGTCTCAGCAGCGTCGGAAGAGGCACGGGAGGCGGCTGTGCAGCGCATCACCGAGGCTCTGCAAAACCGCGATGGCGTGTTTGCCGTCCGGAACAGCGCGGCAACTTCGGCACAGGAGGTGCAGATCACCCGCACCGCTGAGGCTGAGGCGCTGGGCGTGTCGCTGGCACAAATCGCGGAAGCGGTGCGTGGCGCGGTTTTCGGAATTGTCGCGACTGAACTGATACGGGACCGGGAAGAGATCGAATTGCGCGTGCGCCTGCCGGAAAATGAACGCGAGACCCTCGCCGACATCGCCGCTTTCCGCGTGCAGGTCGGCGACGCTCAGGTACCGCTTTCAACTCTGGCACGGCTTGATCTGGCACCTGCACCCACGGTCCTGACGCGGATCGACGCGCGCGAAATCACAACTGTCGAAGCCGATGTCGATACGGCGCTGACATCCGGCACCGCTGAGACCAGCTATATCACCGGCACTGTTTTGCCTGAGATTCAGACGGATCATCCCGACGTTCAGATAAGTTTGGGTGGTGAGCAGGAAGAGCAACAACGATTTGGCGCCGCACTTGGCCAAAACTTCCTTCTTGCGCTTTTTGTCATGTATTCGATCCTTGCGCTTGCTTTCCAATCGTTCTCGAAACCGTTCCTGATGCTTTTGACGGTGCCGTTCGGCATCATTGGGGCTTTGGGCGGCCATGCCTTGCTGGGACTGAACCTCACCCTATTGTCGATGTTCGGGATCATCGGTTTGTCCGGGATCATGATCAACGCTTCCCTTCTGATCGTGAACGAGTTCGAACAGCGGCGCGCAGAAAACAGTGATGCTGACGTAATCGACGTCATCTCCGCCTCCATCGCTGCGCGGTTTCGTCCGATCTTTTTGACAACGACCACAACCTTCCTGGGAATAACTCCGCTCATTCTGGAACAAAGCCTGCAAGCCCAATTTTTGATCCCCACAGCCGTTTCACTGGGCTTCGGGATATTGGTCGGCTCTGTCATCGTTATCCTGTTGATGCCAGCCTATCTCAGAACCCACGAATGGCTCGCCGACCATGTGGCGAAGTTGGGGATCGCGCCGGAGGGCCAAGGGGACAAGACCGCTGAAGCGCAGTAACCGCTTGATGTCTGAAGTGCTAAGTGACGCAAATCTAACGAGCCATTTTTTCGTCAGCTCCCTGCTTTTTCAATTTGAAGTAAGGTCCGGATAAGTCCGTGTTTGTGCAATTCGTCACGTGAAGCGGGCGTGGCTCTAGTCCACTTTTCCAAGTACCCGCATACCTATATTGCTGGCTGCTCCCCCCATTTCGCTCAGTTTAGCATTGATCGCGATCAAAGCGACTTTCCGAGAACGTGTTATCCGGTCTCAATGAAAAAGCGTCTTCTTGACTTGATTGGATGCGGAGGACAACCGACATGGCAGACCCCGAGGGCAAAGACTGGGACGTGATCATGATCGGCTCTGGCATGGGCGGCATGGCCGCGGCCGCCGCGCTGTCGAAGGTGGGGCACAAGGTGCTTCTGCTGGAGCAGTACGAGACGCTAGGCGGGTTGAGCCACAGCTTCACCCTCGAAGGGTTTCAGTGGGATGCGGGCATCCACTATCTCAATCATGTCGCCCCGGAAGATCGTGAGCGACGCATTCTGGACTGGCTGTCGGATACACCGATCGAGTTTGCCTCGATGGGCACGATCTTTGACAATGTCCATATCGGCGACGCCCCGCCGCTGTCCTTGTCTCGCCCCTACGAGGCGCAGGCGCGCGACTTGAAGGACAGGTTCCCCGAAGACGCGGAGGCCATCGATGCATGGATCGGTGCGCTGAAAGAGGGCCGGGATGCTGCACTTAAGGTCACCTCGACGCGCGCAATGCCCGATTTGGTCGGCACGGCGCTGAAGTGGTGGCACAGCGACGCCGTCGAGCGCTGGTGCATGCGCACGACGCAAGAGGTCATCGACGAGATCACCGACAATCCCGTCCTCGCGGCGGCGTTGGCGGCGCAATGGTTCGATCATGGCGGCAGGCCCAGCAAGGCCAGCTTCGCCATGCATGCCCTGATTACAGGAGGCTACCTTCAAAGTGGCGCGTGGTATCCCGAGGGCGGGGGTGCGGCCTTTGCCGAGCACATCCTACCGACGATTACCAAGGCAGGGGGTGACGCGCGGGCCAACACCAAAGTCGAGACGCTTCTGATGGAGGATGACCGAGTCATTGGTGTGCGCACGGCGGACGGGGAGGAGATACGGGCGGACACGGTGATCTCGGATATCGGGGCGCGCGAGACGGTGAACACGCTGCTTCCCGAAGGATGCGGGCATCAGGAGTGGATCGACGAGATCAACGCCCTGCCGCACTCGGTCGCCCATTTCAGCCTGTTCGTGGGCTTTGAGGGCGATATCGAACGTGCCGGGGCGACACGGTCGAACCACTGGATTTACCCGGGCGGAAAGGTCGACGTGGTCTGGACGGATGCGCCCGAAAGTCCGCCGCCCGGCCTTTTCGTCTCTTTCGCCTCCTTGAAGGATCCCAGCCATGACGCGGGACCGTCTCAGAAATACGCCGGCGAAATCGTCGCCTGGGTCGACTGGTCGGTGGTGGAGACATGGGCGGGCAAGGAGCCGGGCGCGCGGGGGCAGGATTACGAGGTCTTCAAGGCCAAGGTTGCGGACGCGATGTTTTCGCGGTTCGAGGCCTATTTCCCAGACCTCGCCAAGCTCGTTGTATTCCGCAATCTCTCGACGCCGCTCACGATCCAGGCGATCACGGGACACCACAAGGGCGCCTTCTACGGGATCGACACGACGCCAGAGCGTCTGATGAGCGAGGCACTGCAAACCCGGTCACCTATCCCGGGTCTCTTCCTTGCAGGGCAGGACGTCCTCACCCCCGGTATCCCCGGCGCGCTTTGGGGTGGCGTGCTGGCAGCGGCGAGCGTTGACCCAAAGCTGTTCCGGCAGCTGCCGAAATAGACGACGAACGTATTTGTGGCCTGACGCGCCATCCACGCGCGCCACCGAACCACGCGCCAACGAGGCTGAGTGCCGACATGGACTGATGGCGCCGCTGCAAGGGACGCCAATTCAAGGGAAACGCATCATGCCGCAGATATTCTGGATCATTCTCGCAGCCACGCTTGCGGCGTGGCTCGCCATGAACCTCTGGACGGCACCACGGATCGAAGAGACGGCCGGCGGTCTTCGCCTGCTGGATATGCGGTTCACCGGGTATTCCTATGAGGAGGTGCGAGAGTTCCTGTCCGCGCTCGATGATGAGGGTGCGGCGCTCCATCTCGGAGCGCAATTCTGGCTCGACATGGTGTTTCCGCCGCTCTTGGGCGCGGTCATATTTTTCGTGTTTCGCTGGCTGTTCCCCGGGTTGCCGGTTTTGGTCATCGGCATCGTTTCCTTGTCGTACGTCGTGGCGGATGTTCTTGAGAATCTGGCAGTGGCCAAGATTCTGCGCGCCGGCGTCGATGGACTGACGCCCCAGATGGCGGCCACGGCCAATCAATGGACGACGGTGAAGTGGGGCCTCGCGCTCGTCGGTCTGGCGATGCTGATCATCGGCATCGCCCTCCGCCTTCGCCGAAATCGGTCAGCCGATGCTTAGCGCTCGACACCCCAACCTGACGGTATTCAAAGCGCTTTTCAGGAGTGGCACTCGGGCAGTTCCTCCCCAACCGATCCATGTCCCTTGTCCCGTATCGGTCGCGGATATGGTCTTTCGGTGCACTACCTATCCCCATCAGAGGAGAGCACGAGCGTGATCCGGACACGGCCCAAATCCCCAGACGAGAAGATCCATATGAGCGCGTCGGAAATGGCAGGCGCGATCAAGTCCGGCGCCTTTTCCGCCGAAGAGGTCGTCGACGCCCACATCAGCCACATCCAGACCGTCAATCCGGCCCTGAACGCAATTGTCATTCCGTTGTTCGAGGAAGCCCGCGCACAAGCCAGAAAGGCTGACGAGGCGCGTGCCCGAGGCGAACCACTTGGCGCTCTGCACGGCGTGCCAGTGACCATCAAGGAGCAATACAAGGTCAAGGGTACGCAAACCACGCTCGGGGCAACCAACAAGATCGGCAACGTCTATGATGACGAGGGGCCATTGGTGACCAAGCTTCGCTCCGAGGGTGCGATCATCCTCGGCAAGACCAATATCGTGCAGACGCTCTTGGGCCACGAAAGCGACAACCGGGTCTATGGGCGCACCAACAATCCCTGGGACTTGAAGCGTTCTCCGGGCGGAAGCAGTGGCGGTGACGCGGCCATCGTCGCCGCTGGCGGCGCACCGCTTGCCTTGGCAAGCGATCTGGGCGGCAGCATCCGGATTCCGGCGCTGTCCTGCGGCGTTCATGGCTTCAAACCGACGACGGGCCGGTTGACCAACGACGATTTCCCGGGCGATCTCCTCGGATATGGGCAGGAAGCCATCCTGCCACAGCCCGGACCGATCGCCCGAACCGTTGCGGATCTTGCGCTGGCGATGGAGGTGTTTGCCAGGACTTCGATGAACGCCACCATCGACAACGTCCCGCCGGTGCCTTGGATCGACCCGGCGACGATACCGGTCAAGGGGATGCGCATCGGCTATTACACCGACAACGGTCTCTTCAGCGTGTCACCTGCGCTGCGGCGCGCGGTTGAAGAGGCCGCAGAAGCCCTGCGGTCCATGGGTGCCGAAATCGTCCCCGTTGACGCGCCGGACCCGTTCGAGGCGATGCGCATCTTCCTCGGTGTGATGACGGCCGGAGGCGGGGCACGGATGAAATCTCTGCTCGGCGCGGAAAAACCGATCCCGCAGATTGCAGCTGCGGTCAAGGGTATGGGGACGCCGCGCCCGGTGCTTGCCATGGTGGCACGGCTCATGGCCGCAAGGGGCCAGCACCACAATGCCCGCGTGATCGGAAACATGGGCGCGCTCAAGACCGCCGACTACTGGCATCTGGTCGAGGCCCGCACGGAATATCGGGTCCGCTTCCAGCGCGCGCTCGATGCAGCCGGATTGGATGCCGTGATCTGCCCGCCCCACGCCGTACCAGCTGTGACGCATGGTGCCAGCGAGCACTTGTTTCCGGCAGTGAGCTACGCCTTCACCTACAACGTCCTCGGCGCCCCTGCGGGCGTGGTTTCGACCACCAGAGTGCGACCGGACGAGGAGAGCGACCGCAAGGTCGGCAAGGACATCGCCGACATCACGGCACAGCAGGTCGAACGGGGCAGCGCCGGACTGCCGGTCGGAGTGCAGGTCGTCGCGCGGCACTGGCACGACCACGTGGCTCTCGCTGTAATGGCAGCCCTAGAAGCGCATTTCCGCAAGACGGAGGAGTATCCACTTCGGCCAGAATTGCCGGTGAGCCTTTGAGAAGAGCCAATACTGGAATTCTGCCAAGCGGGAAAACCGGGCACGAGACCACAAGTTCGGTCGCCGGAGAAAACCAAATGGAATTTGAAGGCCTTTCCGCAAATGCCATTCGAATGTTGGTTGCAAAGGCAATTTCCTCCGGAAAAACTTCGAACTCCCCATCAACTGACGTCGCCGTCTCAGCGAACGTGCGGCATGACGAGCGCAACCGAGCATGCCTAGACGTCTTCGGACAGCCGTCGCTTCTTTGCCAGCCTGAGTAGATGCTGCTTGGCATCCAACGAACGCTAAGAGTTGACGGTGACACGTGCCAAAAGATGCCCGAGGGGCGGCTTTCGCCCGGGTCGGACTTTAACGATAACTCAGCGATCCAAGTTAACCTCATTCAAAATCTTCGAACACCTAATCCACATTTCTCGGTAAGTGCGAATAGTCCATGGGTTTAGCCTGACCGACATAGGCACCGAATTGGACGGCACAGTCCGACCCGTTGGAGGCGACACCACCGCACGGGCGTTACATCAAAGGCGTCCGGTTCGGCCGTGAAGGAAATGCTCGAAGCTAAGATGGTGCCCTGCGAGCTTAACGCACTGAAGACCGCCCTAGCTGTCTCCCGACGAGAGGCGGTAATGGCCTTCGATGTCCTGAAGAGTACCGGCTCCGCCCTGTTTCAGGGCCAGTAGGTGGCCGTCTGGCGCGCCGTGACGGAAGGCATCGACTGGCATTTGAGGCGGCCGGGGTTGTGGTGGGCGATAACAATGACATTCAATCCAACATTTCTCGCATCCGTGCGCTGCTCGGTCAGAAACGTGATCTTTAGGTTATCGCTTGTCGACACACAGCAACCTTGCAACCAGCGCTCGGTTCGCCGAACCAACCCGGGCGGCAAATCTGGCATACTTGGCTTAAGCCCCTGAAGACCGTTCTGGCTAGCAAGGCCCCCTTAAAGGGGCAAGTTAACCTTGGCATCCTTGGCAGCGCTACTTGAACCTTATGGGCGTTACACCGTGACCTCGGCCAGCACCTCATCAAGCGCTGTCAAAATCATGTCGATGTCGTCCATTTCAATGGTCAAGGGTGGGCGGATCTTCAGGATGTTGTCGTGGGAGCCTTCACTGCCGATGAGAATGCGATGATCGCGCATTCGGTTCTTGACGAAGCGGCAGATTTCGGTCGCCTGCGATCCATCCGGTCGGACGAGTTCCACTCCGACGAACAGGCCCATGCCACGCACGTCTCCGATGCAATCATATCGCTTTTCGAGCGTGTTCAATCCCTCAATCAGCCTTGCCCCCGCAAGGCGGGCGTTCTCCTGCAGGGCTTCGTCTTCGACGATTTGCAGGACCTCGCGGCCGAGCCTGCAAGACAGGGTCGAGCCACCAAACGTCGAAAAGAACTCAATCCCGTTGTTGAAGCTGTCTGCGATTTCGCGCGTCGTGACGACAACACCAATTGGATGGCCGTTGCCGATGGGTTTTCCGAGGACCACAATGTCCGGTCGGACCTCCTGCTGTTCGAAACCGAAGTAGTGTTCACCCAACCGGCCCAACCCCGTCTGAACCTCGTCTGCAATGCAAACCCCGCCCGCCGCGCGGATTTTTTCGTAAACCGCAGGAAGGTATCCCGGCGGCGGAATGATCTGGCCCCCGACGGAAGGGAAGGTTTCGGCGATGAAACCCGCAAGGCCTTGCGCCCGCTCCGTCAGGGCCGCAATCGCGGGGTCGACGAGATCGGCGAACTTGCGAGCACGATCGGGATCATCCCGCCTGAAAGAACCGCGATAGTCATCTGCCACTTCGAACAGTTCGACCCAATCTGCCTTGCCCACCCCGCCGGGTTTGTTGAATTTGTAAGCCGAGATGGCGACCGTTCCCGTGGAATTGCCGTGATAGCCATGATCGGGGGTGACGATGCCCTTGCCGCCCGTATGCGCGCGCGCAAGGCGTAACGCCAGTTCGTTGGCCTCGGTCCCGGAATTGACGAAATAGCAGACCTGCAAGTTGTCCGGCAGCTTTGAAAGCAACGCCTCGGCGAACTCCGTTTGTGCCGGATGCAGGTAGCGGGTGTTGGTGTTAACGCGCCGCAGCTGGTCGGCTGCCACGGCTTGGATACGTGGATGCGCATGGCCGACATGTGGCACGTTGTTATAGGCGTCCAAATATGGTCGCCCCCATTCGTCGAAGAGGTGATGCCGCCAACCGCGCACCAGCATCACCGGCTCTGCGTAGCTGAGGCTGAGATTGCCGCCAAAATGCGCCTTGCGCGCGGCCAGAACGGCTTGGCGATCCGTCGGCCGATAGCGCAGCATGTCATCGGGCAGGTTCAGAAGTGCCGCCGGATTTGGGCAGACGGCCTCCCACAGGGCAATGTCATCGGGATCGCAAACACCAGGCCAGTCATCGCCGATCCCGTCGATGGTCAGGGCAAGCTGAATATGCAAATGCGGAGCCCAGCCTCCGTTCTGGTGAATGCCACCCAAATGGCAGAACACCGCACCTTTCGCGACCCGATCACCGGGCTTGAGTGTCTCCAAACAGGACGGATCAAGGTGACCGTAGAGCGTGTGGAACGTATCGCCCTCCGGCGTGACATGGCGCAGGACGATGACGCCGCCGTAGTCGAGGTGGTCGGTGCGGTTCTCGATCGCAGCGACCTCGCCCTCCAGCGGCGCACGCAGCGGCGTGCCGGCAGGGGCGAAGACATCCGCCGCCAAATGCACAGTGCGTCGGTTGCTGGCTTTCCACGGTCCTAAACGGAACGCGGGTGCTGTGTAGATCAGGCGCGGCTCAAGGTAGTAGCCCAGCCAGACCTCCCCGGCCGGACCATTTTCTTCGCCCAGTCTTGCGGCCTCGGTAGGGGTCATGTCGAAGGGATTCTGCGGGCAGGTGCTTGCCTCCACTGACAGCGCGTGCAGCTGCGCATCAGCGAGGTCCGCTCCGATGATCGGGGCAAAGCCGCCCCGCGCATTGTCGAGCCACGCTAGCACGCGACCGGCCGCGTCGCTGACTGGCAGACCGCAGGCTGCGCGCAATCGTGGCGACAAGAGTTTGGGTGGTTCCGGAAAGGTCTCCAGAAAGCGCCATGCGGGGGCTTGGGAGATCACCACATAAGGATCATCCGGCGTCTCAACGGCCATGAGGTGAGAATTGACCACGCTCACTGCCAAGCGCATCCGGATCAAAGGCCAGAGCAGATCAAGTTCTACGCCAGTCAAGGGATAGACGTCATGATACCCCTCAACCAGCGCCTCCAGCGCGCGATCTGGTTGAGGATGATCCAGCACCACATAGGCTGCGGCGATGGCGAGATCGCAGATGCGAGGCCCGGAACACATGTCTCCGAAGTCAATCAGACCCGAGATGCGCTGATCGCCCAGTTCCCCTGCTACGAGGATGTTGTAATCGTTAGCATCATTATGGATCGCCTGCTGGGGTAGTGTCCGCAACGCATGGCTGATTGTCTCGAAACCGGCCAGCGCCGAGGACAGAAGCGCCCGGCGGCCCGCGTCGGGGATCATGTCAAGATGCTCGGCGATCCAACTGGCGCGCATCAGGTCCCACTTGAAATCGCGCGCCAATCCGGGGTGCGCGAAGTCCTCGAGCGCGTGGGCCGTCCGGCCTAACACCTCACCCAGTTGTTGCACAAGCCGCGCCGTCTTGGGCTGAGCCTTGGCATAACAGCGGCCCGGCAACCGCTCAATCAGCCAGACGAGGCGGTATTGCCCATGTTCATCCGAAAGGGTCAGAACCTCAGATCCCGATACCGACGGCATCACCCTTGGAACCGGCAGATCGGGATCGCGCCGCGCGATATGCGCCAGTGCCGCCACCTGCATGTCAACGAGCCAGGGCGGGCAGTCCGGGCGCATCGCCTTGAGCACGTAACCCACGCCGTTGTCGGTCTCGGCCAGGAAGTTCAGGTCGTATTCGCCATCGAGTCGCGTCAGATCAACAGAGATGCCCCAGTGCTGGTGCAGAAGGTCTTTCCAATGGCGCACTGTCAGTAAGTCCGGCCGTAGGCAGCACATTGCGCGGCGGTGTCCATCTCTGCGAGAAAGGCCATTTCGCCGCGCTTGTGCGCCACGTAGACCGGAGCGAAGACCTCAGGGAACCATCCGCGCACGGTAGTATTGTTCTCAAACCGCTCCAGCGCAGCCTCAAGCGTCTCGGGCAAGCGGATGAACCCCCGTGCGTCAAGGTCGGCGGGCGAAAGAAGGGACAAGTCCTCTTCGGTCGGTGCGGGAGGGTTTAGACCGTCTTCGATCCCCTGGCACCCGGCATGCACGATGGCAGCCAGCGCCAGATGCGGGCAGGCGGCCGCATCGGCCGCGCGGTATTCGATGTTGAACTGCCGCGCGATGCTGGCGGGATCCTTGGCCGTGACAGGGCAAACCCGCAGAGACGCCTCCCGGTCGCGGAAGCCGAGGTTGTTGTAGGCCGCCGACCAGCGATGCGGCGTCAATCGCAGGTAGGAGACAACCGAGGGCGCCGTCAGGGCAAGGATGCTGTCGAGATATTTCAAAACGCCCGCGGAGAAAGCCGCTGCAAGCTCTGACATGCCGCAAGGGCCGTCCGGATCATAGGTGGCGGGCGCACCGTTTGCGTCGAGAAAGCTCATATGGACATGCACGCCATTGCCGACACTGGCCGGATCGAGGATCGGGGCATAGGTCGCATGCTCGCCCGCGTGGCGCGCGGTTGCCCGGGTTAGCTCGCGCACGATGACAGCTGCATCGGCGGCCCGCATCCCTGCCTCAGGTCCGATCACCACCTCGTATTGATTGGGGCCATATTCTTTCATGATGCTGTCGGGGCTGAGACCGGCATCGGCCAGATGCGACATCAGAGCCTCACACAGCCCACGCTGTGCCTCGAAACCGGCGCGCCCATAGGCCTCGTATTTCGCGGCATTGCCGGTGGTCAGCTGGAACTCGTGCTCAAATGCCGCAAGCATGGACACTCCGGCCACATTCTGCAACCGCTCAAGTGCGCCGCGCAGGAGCGCGCGAGTACACAAGTCCCATGGCGCGCCTTCAAGCGTGACGATATCGCCCAGCATGAAACGCTCCGTGCCGTTTTCGAATTGCGCAACGACGGCGGTCTCTTCGTCAGGAATCAGCAGCAGATCCCCCAACGCGCCGAAAGGGCTTTCGGAGATGGTGTCGAAACAGGTGATCTGAACGTTCGTGGGCGTCCAGCCCACGCCACGCTTCAGCCGTTTGTCCAGTTGCGCGGCGGGAAAGGCCTTTCCCCGTACCTTGCCCGCCAGATCGCAGGTTGCGGCAAAGATCAAATCAGTCATGTCTTGGTCTCCGTGGTCAGGGCGCGCGTGGCGTCCCAGAGTTCGATGCGGTCCCGGGTCTCGTCCCAGGTCAGTTCCGCGACGCGGGCGACAAGCGCCTCAACGATGGCCAGCGCGGCGGCATAGCTGTCCCAGACGGTGCCTGTCTCAATCGGTACTGCGAGCACCTCAGCCGCGTTGTTCTTGATCGGAGAAATCCAGCTATCGGTCAGGAGCACGATCTTCACCTTTTTGGTGGCCAAGGCCTGCGCCAGACGTTCAAGCGTGTGCTCGTAACGGCGGAAATCGACCAGGAAAACCACATCGCCCGGTCGCATGCGCAGCAGGTGGCCGGGCCAGGATTCGATGTCGCGGGACATATGTTCGACGCCTTCGCGGGACTGGGCGAGGTGAAAGGTCAGATGACGCGCTATGGTGTCGCTGATCCGGCCCCCCAGGGCAAAGACCTGCCTGCGCTGGTCGGACAAGAGTGCGGTGATCCGGTCGAACTGACCATCTGTGATAGCATCGCCTGCCGTTTCGATCTGGGCTGCGGCACGGGACAGAAAGCCTGCCAGAAAGCTGCCTTCGATCCGGGTGCTACGCTCGTGCAGATCAACCGGAGAGATATCCCCTCGGCGCAACTCCTCCAACAGCTTGCGTTGCATGTCGGCATAGCCATCGAGCCCCAGTTTGGCGGTAAAGCGCGAGATAGACGCGGCCGAGACGCCCGCCTCCTCGGCCAGTTCCTGAATGTTGAGCAGTCCCTTGAAGGGATAGTTCGATAAAATCGTCGCTGCCAGTTTGCGCTCTGATTGGGTCAGGCTGTCCGAGGCGGCGCTGATGGTCGATCTGACTGTCATTTCATCAGAATGGTGAAAATAAATTTTCAGTCAATGGAAAAAAGTTGACAGAGAAAAGGATTTTTCCAAGGCTTGCGGGTATGACCCTTGCCGACGACTCAACGATTCTGCACCCATCCGATCCCGCTCCGGTCAGCATCGTGAACGGGCAATCTCGGGTACCGCTGCTGTTGCTGTGCGAACATGCAGGACAATCGATCCCCGCTCGTCTGAACAGGTTGGGTGTCAGCCAGCAGGTGATCGACAGCCATCGCGGCTGGGATATCGGGGCGTTGGCCGTGGCGCGCGAGGTGGCGGCACGGCTGGGCGCGCCGCTGGTCATCCAGAATTACAGCCGACTGGTCATCGACGCGAACCGTCCGCCCGACAGCGTCCATGCCGTGCCCTCAGAGGTCGACGGCGTCCCCATTCCGGGGAACACCGGGATCTCCCGCTCACATCAGAGGCAACGTGCCAAGGAGATCTTTGCGCCGCTTGATGCTGCGCTCGCCGATTTCATGCGCGACCTGCAACCGCGTGGCTGTTTCTCAATCCATTCCTTCACGCCCATTCTGGGAGGCGTACCCAGACCATGGCATGCGGGCTTCCTCAGTCGCCGCGACACGCGCACTGCCCAGAGGTTGATGCAGGCCATCGCTGCCCGGCAGCCCCACCTGACGATGGCGGTGAACGAACCCTACCGGATCGAAGACGACACTGACTGGTTCATACCGCGCCATGCCGAACCCAGTGGCGCCGCCCATGCCCTGATCGAGATCCGCAACGACCTGATTTCAACGCCCGACGGCATCCCGCTCTGGGCGGATCTGGTCGCGCAGGCAATCACCACCGTGATGCAGGAGGCAGAGGCATGACCCTCACCCGCGACGTTCCGCTAGAACCGGCGCACTCGGCGCTGCTTTTCATCGACGTGCAGAACTTCTCTGCCGAGCGCGAAGGCGCGGAATTCAAGGATCTGTCCCCAGACGTCATGGAGGAGAAATACGGCTGGTATTTCGAACAGTTGAACGGCCGTGTCATCCCCAACATGCAGACCATCCAGAAAGCCACACGAGCAGCAGGCGTGGAGGTGATGTATACTACGATTGAGAGCCTCACGCTCGATGGCCGCGACCGGTCACTCGATTACAAGATCACCGGCTTCAACGTGCCCAAAGGCAGTTGGGACGGCAAGGTGATCGACCGGATCGCACCACAGGGGGACGAGATCGTGTTACCGAAATCCTCATCCTCGGTCTTCGTCTCGACTCATATCGATTATATCCTGCGCAACCTCGGCGTGCGGCAGTTGGTCATCGCCGGGCTGATCACCGATCAATGCGTCGAAAGCGCAATCCGCGATGCCTGCGATCTGGGTTACTTGGTAACGCAGGTGACCGATGCCTGCCTAACCTATTCGCAGGCGCGCCACGACAATTCGCTGAACGCAATCAAGGGATATTGCCGTCAGATTACCAGCGCCGAGCTTGTCGCCGAGCTGGAAGCGCAGACCTGATGGCAGACGCCGCGCTCTTCGCCCATCCGGCGCGGCTGCGCGCGGCAAACTGGCTGCGCACCTTCGCGGCCCTTGGCGTGCTGATCGGAACGGTTGCTTTTCTCACGCTGGTCTTTGGACGTACTGGCGAACGGATCGCGGTCCTGATGTGCGTGAACGTGTCGGCGGTGGTGGCACTGGCGGTCTTCTGCGGCAACACCGGCATTGTCTCCTTCGGGCACGGTGCCTTTATGGCCCTGGGGGCGTATCTCTCGGGTATCCTCACTATGCCCGCCGGTTTGCAGCGCAGCGCGTTGCCTGAGCTTCCGGGCTGGCTGGCGGGGCATGAGCTGTCGGTCTTGGGCGCCTTGCCTTTTGTCCTATTGGCGGGCGCGGGTTTTGCCTTGCTCACCGGTAGTGCGATTTCCCGGCTGGTGGGGGCCTCGGCGGCGATCGCGACACTGGGGCTTTTGATCATCGTCCATAGCATCGCCGTGTCGGCGCGGGAGTTCACGCGCGGCAGCCAGACCTTTTATGGCGTGCCCCGGATCACCGATCTGACCTTCGTACTGATGGCGGCGATTGTTTTTGTCATCCTCGCGCGGGTCTATCGCGAAAGCCGCTGGGGCCTCTTCGTCCGCGCGGTGCGCGATGACGAGGACGCGGCGACCGCGCTAGGCATTGCACCGCGCCGGGCGCGGCTGGCGGCGTGGACGCTGTCGGGGACATTGGCCGTGGTGGCAGGCGCTCTTTACGGGCATATTCTGGGTGCGTTCTCGCCCGCCTCTTTCTATCTCGGGTTGGTCTTCGCCCATGTGGTGATGATGATCGTGGGCGGAATGAGTTCGGTTGGCGGCGCGGTGGTGGGCGTGATCGCCGTGACCATCCTGCAAAACACGGTACGCAACCTGGAGGGCGGGATCACCCTTGGCGGGGTCACCCTTCCAGAAGTCTTTGGTCTCACGACCGTTTCGCTTGGTGTCGCGATCCTGCTGGTCATCTGGTTTCGCCCGCAAGGCTTGGTGGGCGGGTTTGAGCTGGGCCCCGGCGCGGGCGCAGGCCTGCTGAGGCGCATCGCCTCCAGAGCGACTGAGCCGCCCGCGCCGCGCCCCGTCTCCACCGAGACGTTAAAGGCGCGTGGCCTTTCGCGCGCCTTTGCAGGGGTGAAAGCCGTCACCGATGTCAGCTTTGACGTGCCCGCTGGCCGGATTACCGGGCTGATCGGCCCGAATGGGGCGGGCAAATCGACGCTGGTGAACCTCATCACCTGTCAATACGACGCCGATACAGGCAGTGCAGAGATCGAAGGCGTGGATCTGACCGGGCTGCCGCGTCACCGGATCATCGACCACCGCGTTGCGCGCAGCTTTCAGAACCTGCGACTTTTCTCCGGTCTGACCGCCTTTGAAAACGTGCTGGTTGCCGCCTTGGCCGCAGGCAACAGCCGCCAGAGGGCCAACGCGATAGCGCTGCGCGAACTGGAAGCCTTTGACCTTGGCAGCATCGCCGCGATACGCGCCGACAACCTGCCCTATGGCGCCCGCAAACGGCTGGAGATTGCCCGCGCGCTGGCGCAGGATCCGGCCATCCTGTTGCTGGACGAACCCGCAGCGGGCATGAATCCCGCCGAGACCGATGACCTTGCGGACCGCCTGATCCGCATCCGCGAGGACCGCAGGATCGGTATTCTGCTGATCGACCACGACCTGCGTTTCGTGAACCGCCTATGCAGCCATATCGTGGTGATGAACAGGGGTGAGAAAATCGCCGAGGGCACGCCCGAAGAGGTGCGCGGGAACCCTCAGGTCATTGAAGCCTATATCGGCCGCGGTCGGGTGGCCCGCGCCGCCGATGCACAAACACCTCAAGATCAAGCCCTCGCCAATTGAAATCTGAAAGGAAATCCCCATGAAACTGAAGTCTCTCTTGCTCGGGTCAGCCATCGCAGCGCTCGGCACGGCCGCTTTTGCCGAAGATGAATATATCATCGGCGTAATGTCTGCGCAGTCGGGCTACCTCGCCCCTTATGACGGACCCGCTTATGCCGGGTTCAAGTTCTGCATGGACGAAAAGATGGCCAATGGCGGGCTGAACGGCAGCATTCCTGTAAGGTTGATCGTCAAGGATACCCGATCCGACATCGCATATGGCGTGCAGGTGGTTCAGGAAATGCTGGACGACGGGGCGCAGTTCATAGTGTCCTCGGCCGACGCGGACCCGACGATCGCCGCCGCCCAGATCACTGCGGCCGACATGGTGCCGACGATGACTTTTGCTGGCACGGCGCCGGTATTGACGCAGGTCGGCCCGCATGTTTTCGGCAGCTATCCCGGTGACAACCAGCAAGGCGCTGTGCTTGCGGGCTATGCGCGCGACCAGGGCTTCGAGAAAGCCTGGCTGCTGACCTCGCCCGACAGTGCCTACACGCTCGGCGGTCCGCGCTATTTTGGTGAGGTCTTTGAAACGCTCGGCGGTGAAGTCGTCGGAGAGAGCACCTTCAGTCTCAACCAGCCTGACTTCTCGGCAATTGTGACCAATATCCAGAATGCGGAAACCGCACCGGACGTCATCGTGACGTGGGCGTGGGAACCGGACTTCCCCGCTTTCATCCGCGCCCTGCGCGGCGCCGGTGTCGAAACGCAAGTGATGGGCGGTGACGTGCTGGACACACCGACTGTTCGCGGTCTGGGCGATGTTGTTGACGGTGTCGTGCACACCTCTGGCGGCTACCCGGAGGAAGGTTCGGCCTATGCCGCTTTCATCGACCGGTTCACGGAAGCGACCGGCACGACGCCTGACAACAATTACTACGTGAATGGCTGCGACATCGCGGACATGATCGAACAGGCGGTTGCTGCCGCGGGCACCACCGATCCGGCGGCCGTCAGCGCAGCCATGGCCGAAATCGAAGATGGTGAGGCGACCATGTCGAATTTCACCTTCAAGGGCACTGACCGTATGCCTTTGCGCGAGGTTGTCGTGGCACGGATCACGGGTGACGGGGAAAAGGAATTCGTCCTTCGCCAGATGGCCGATCCCGAAACCTTGCCGAAGCCCTGATCCGGTGACCGGTCAGAGCGATACGGTTCTCGACGTCGAGGCGCTTGATGTCCGCTACGGCCCCGTCAGGGCCGTGCGCGGTATCAGCTTCGGCGTTGCCCGCGGCGGAATCACGGCACTTCTGGGGGCCAACGGTGCAGGCAAGTCCAGCACGCTGATGGCCATTGCCGGGGTCGTTCCGGTCGCTTCGGGGCGCGTGTCGCTTTTCGGCAAGCCCACTGCCAAAACCACGCCCGACGCGATCGTTCGGTCGGGCGTGGGAATCTGTCCCGAAGGGCGGCGCATCTTCGCGTCACTGTCGGTAGAGGAGAACCTGATCGTCGCAGGCACCGCGGTGGCCACTCCGCAAGTGGCTGCCACCCGCCGCGAAGAGATGATGGAGCGCTTTCCCATTCTCGGCGAACGTCGCCGCCAGCTGGCGGGTCTACTGTCGGGAGGTGAGCAGCAGATGCTTGCCGTGGCCCGTGCCCTGATGGGGGCACCCAAGCTGCTGTTGATGGACGAGCCGTCTCTGGGCCTTGCCCCGCAGATGGTCGACACGATCTTTTCCATCATCGAGGAGCTTCAGCGTGAAGGCATCTCGATCCTTTTGGTCGAACAGAACGCCGCCCTTGCACTCGAGGTCGCAAACCATGCGGTTGTCATGGCCAATGGCGAAATCGCGGGGCAGGGCGCTCCTGCGGATCTGGCGGGAGACACCCTTTTGAAATCAGCATATTTGGCGGCCTGAGAGATGGACCAACTTCTGCAGCAGCTCATCAACGCGCTCAGCCTCGGCGGCATCTACGCGATGCTGGCACTTGGCCTCGCCATCGTTTTTTCCATCGTGGGTCTGATCAATTTTGCCCATGGCGACATCATGACCTTCGGCGGCTATGGCATCTTCCTGTCGATGGTCTTTGGTTTCCCACCAATTGCAGCGCTGTGTATTGGGCTGGGCGCTGCTGTCGTCATGGCGCTGGCGATGGAGCGAACGGCCTTTCGAGTTATGCGCGGGGCGGATGTCATCTCGCTGCTGATCACGAGTTTCGCGGTATCTGAAATTCTCAAGGTTTTGTTCCAAAACGGCATTTCGGCGCGGCCGGTACCGATCTCCTTCCCAGCTGCGTGGTCGGGCTCGTACCAGATCGGTGGCATGACCATCGGGGTAGCCCCTACAGCCTCAATCCTTGTGACGATCGTTTCACTGGGATGCCTGACCTTTGTGCTGCGGCGTCTGGCCATCGGTATGGCGATGCGCGCCGCGGCGGAAGATTTCGATATGCTGCGCATGCTGGGCGTGCGCGCCAACCGTGTTGTGGCCGCCGCTTTTGCAATCTCGGGACTGCTGGCCGGGATCGCCGCTGTGATCTGGACGGCGCAACGTGGCTCCGTCGACCCAATGATGGGCTTCTTTCCGGTGCTCAAGGCCTTCATCGCTACGGTTTTGGGCGGCTTGGGTAGCCTCGGCGGCGCAGTTCTTGGCGGCTTCGTTGTGGGCACGCTGGAGGTTCTGACACAGGCGTTCCTTCCCGATGCGCTGGCCCCGTACCGTGACGCCATCGTATTGAGCGCCGTGATTGCAGTGCTTCTGGTGCGCCCGGACGGTCTTTTGCCGGCGCGCAGCGGCGCTCGGTCCTGAGCTGCGCAAAAGCCAAAACGGGGCCAGGCGGTCCCCAATGTTACGGAGAGCACCATGTGCAAGACCTGCGACTACACCATCCACAGCGCGCAGCATCATTTCGGCTGGGACAATGCGATTGCGCCCGTCGCGACCGTGGCGCCCGGATCGACGCTACTGTTTCACTGCATGGATGCGGCCGGCGGTCAGCTTGGACCCTCAAGCACCGTGGACGATGTCGCAGCGCTCGATTTCGGCAAGATCAATCCGGTCTCCGGCCCGATCTATGTTGATGGGGCCGAGCCGGGCGACGCGCTCAAGGTCACGTTCGAAGGCTTTGCGCCGCGTGAGACCGATGGCAGCGCCTGGGGCTGGACCGCCAACATCCCCGGTTTCGGCCTCCTGGCCGATCAGTTCGACGACCCGGCTCTGACGATCTGGACCTACGATGCCCGCACCATGGCACCCGCGCTCTGGGGCGATATGGGCCGCGTGCCTCTCAAGCCGTTCACCGGCACCATCGGGGTGGCGCTCGCCGAGCCGGGCCTGCATTCCATCGTCCCGCCCCGGCGTACGGGCGGCAATCTCGATATCCGGGATCTCTCCACGGGGACGGAGATCTACCTGCCGGTCGAGGTGGCAGGTGCGCTCTTTTCCGTGGGCGACACGCATGCTGCACAGGGTGACGGGGAGGTCTGCGGCACTGCTATCGAAAGCCCGATGGATGTGACGCTGACCCTCGATCTGGTGAAGGGTGCGGAACTGAAAATGCCGCGCTTCACCACGCCCGGCCCGGTGACGCGGCATCTCGATGCCAAGGGGTATGACGTGACCACGGGCATCGGTCCGGACCTCATGACTGGCGCGCGAGATGCGGTGGCGGGCATGATTGACCTGCTGACGGCGCGTCACGGCATGTCAACCGTCGATGCCTACATGTTGGTATCCACCTGCGGCGACCTGAGGATTTCCGAGATCGTCGATATGCCAAACTGGGTGGTTTCCTTCTACTTTCCGCGCATGGTTCTGGAGTAGCTGCTACCACTGGTATGAGCACTGAACGGAAACCTTGTCAGTTTTTCCAAAGGCAGCATCTTCGGTGACCACAACCAGTCCTTCAAATCCACCTATGGTTATTTTGTCTGTGATTTAAGTACGCAGGAAGCCGACATCTGGTTGCACTGTTCAAACGTTAGCTTATTCCCGCGTCCGTTTGTTCGGCAGCCATAGAGTTTCGCTGCCTCACCTTTTCTTTGATATCCCGGCCAATGCGAACTCGGTTCTTCACCATTTGAACGGGCGAAGCACGAAGAGCTATAGAGCGGAAGTGTTATACGGAGGAGCAAATCATCGGCCAGCTGAAGGAGCGCGAGACTGGCGCAAAGACCGACGACATCTGTTGCCGCAGCAGCACCAATCAGTGACGTTCTATAGATGCGTTAGAAGTACGGAGGCTTGCAAACTGGGATGCGAAGCGCCTGGGAGCCTTTCGATCTCCATGCTTTCACTCATCACTGGAAACCAACCGAAAAACCTAGATCAGACCGGTCCTACCTCACATCTGGTAACAAGCGCAAACGGCCGTATCCGATCACTAATCTAATGCAATCATCAGACGACCCGCGCTTGGCAAAACCGCCATCAGTAGAAATGCGGAAGGTTCTTTACTCTGGCTGCTCGGACCCAGCTTGGGACGAAGGGGACGATTTTGTCTTGGGTTGGGACCATGATTTCGATGAAGTTTGCGCCCGGATTTGAGATGGCATGCGCCAGCGTGGGTTTGATCTCGGCCTCTGTCGCGATCCGTGCCGTCTGGAACCCGAAGGCGTCCGCGACCTTGAGGTAGTCGACGCCGCCGAAATCGGTCGACCAAGGTGCATCGACATCGTCGAGGAGGATCGCCTCGCCGCGAATCCAGCCGAAGCTGTCGTTGCGGGTCAGGATGATCGTGACGTTCTTGCCGGAGCGTTTGATCGTTTCCATGTCGCCGATGACAAAACCGAATGATCCATCACCCGTGAAGCTGATGACGGGGCCGTCTGTGGAATGGCACGCGCCAATCGCGGCGGGCACCGAATAGCCCAAAGCGCCCATGGAGTAGTTGGTGATGTAGCGCCGCCCGGCTTTGCGGAAGGTCAAAAGGGCGGAGGGGTAGATTGCGCTCACACCCGGTTCGGACGTAACGACCGCATCGTCCGGCATGAGTTGATCAAGCACCTGCGACAGCTTCACAGGCGACACCGTGCCCTCCGGCATCGGGATATTCGATTTGAAAACCTTGTCGAGCGCGGTCTTCTTGATCTGCGTGAGATCGACCGTTGGGCGGCTGGGGTCGGGGCGGTTCTCTTTAAGAAGCTCAACCATGTAGGTCAGGCTCGCGCGGGCGTCGCCGACCATGCCAACCTCGACCGGAAAGTTGTTGCCGATATGGGCTTCCGCGATGTCGAGATGCAGGAAGGTCTTTGTCCGCGGGTCCCCGTAGAGCTTCCAGTGGTCTGTCGCGGCGCTGTCGGTGTTGGAGCCGATAAAGAAGATCACATCCGCGTCGTGGACATACTGGTTCGAGTACTCCATTCCGCCCCGCCCACCGATCACGCGCAGCGCAAGGGGATGGTCCTCCGGGATTGTGCCTTTGCCGGGTGTTGTGGTGCCAACCGGGATCTGCAGCACCTCGGCGAGCTCCAGAACAATGTCAGACGCTTGCGAGATCAGCGCTCCCTGACCGCAAACGATCGCGGGTTTACTGGCTGACAGCAGCACGTCAATCGCGGCGCGGATCTTGTCGTGATCTGCGACCGGGCGATGTGCGGGGTAGGTGCTGTATTCGGGCTCGGCGTAAAGGTCGCTTAACTCTGCCTCTTCGCCAAAGATATTGATCGGCACGCGGATATGCACGGGTGCCGGTCTGCCTGATGTGGCCACGCGAAAGGCGCGGCGCACGAGAAAAGGAATATCGCGGGCGTTCGAAATCACGAATGATTCCTTACAGATGCTTTCGTAGAGCGCGGTTTGATTGACGCCGGTCAGCCCATGTTTCTTGTCCTGATTGATAGGAATGTCTGAACTGAAGAAGATCACGGGAACAGAGCTGAGAAAGGCCTCGGTGATCCCCGGCGTGCAGTGTGTGACACCCGGGCTTGGCGCTTCGAGCACGGCGGGCTTGCCGGTGATCTTGGCGTAGGCCTCGGCGGCGAAAGACGCGGTGCGCTCATCTCGCGTGAGGACGAATTCGATATCGGAATGCGCGCGCCATTCCTTGTACCAGCCAATCGTCGTTTCTCCGGGCAATCCGAACACATGGGTCACGCCGTGCAGTTCGAGCATACGCAAAAGCGCTTGCGCCCCATTCATTCGCGTCGGGTCGGGAATCGTCGGCATCACGGTTCTCCTGACGAAAACAGGTGTGTGCGGTAGCGGTCGAGCATGTCGGGGTCGGGCGTGGTTCCAAGGCCCGGTGACGTGGGTACGTGAACGTAGCCGTCTTTGACTGGGAAGGGCGCGAGCGCCAGGTCCGCCTCGGCATAGAAGGTCGACATGTAAAATTCGCATCCAAGCGTCAGGTTCGGGACGGCTGCCATCAGGTGGGCACCGGCCATGTGGGCGATGGAGGTTTCAAACATGCAGCCGCCATAAACCTCGATCCCCGCCGCGCGGGCAATCGCCGCGATTTCCAGACAACGTCGAATACCGCCTGACTTCGCGGTCTTGAGCGAAAAGATATCGGCGATGCGCATCTGGGCGCCATGCAGCGCATCTCGGACGTCGAACACACTTTCATCCGCCATGATCGGCACGTCGACGGCGCGTGTGATCGCCGCCAAGGCCTCGCGTTCGCGCATCCGGACCGGTTGCTCCACAAAGTCGGGCCGAAAGGTTTCAAGGTCGCGAATGAGCCGGATTGCATCGTAGGCCGGCAGGCCCTGATTATAGTCAATGCGCAGATGGATCGCGTCGCCGTAGAACGCGCGCAGCTTCTCAAGCCGCATGAGGTCAAAGCTGTGGTCGGCAAACCCGGTCTTGAGTTTGAAAATGCGAACGCCGCTGTCCCAGATTCGGGCGACATCTTCGAGATCAGCGTCGAAGTCCGGGTTGGCTACCGAGAAGCTGAGCGGGATGCTATCGCGGTGCCGCCCTCCGACGAGTTCCGCAATCGGCAGACCGGCGATTTGCCCCGTAATGTCCAGCAAAGCGCATTCCAGCGCCGCCTTTGCCTCTGGGTGACCCACCAACGCTTGCTCCGCATCTGCGAGGATCGGCTCGATCAAAACGGCATCCCGCCCCACCACATGCGGTCGCAAATGCACATGGAGCGCAGCGGCGTTGCCATCAACTGTGCCAGTGAAGACAGGCCAGGGCGACGCTTCGCCCCAGCCGGTCAGGCCGCTGTCCGTCACCAGTTCGCAAAGTGCTACGTTGATGCCGCCTACATCTCCCGAACCGTGCGAATGCACGGCGCGCGCCGGGATCGAAACGCAATGCACCCGCATGTCGGTGATCCGGTGTGCTGTCATGGCGCCGACGTTCGCGGGTCATCAAGCTCGGATGGGAAGCGGCGGGGCAGGAGGCCCGCCTGAAACCAGAGCAGATAGGTGTAGATTGAGAAGACGGGTCGACCGGTCGCGCGACGGATGTCAGCGGCATAGGGCACCATGTTTGTGCACTCCAGAAGGATTGCGCCAACCCGGGGATGCGCTTCGACAAGGCGCAGCGCCGCAGCAATGTTGTCCGCGCGGGCACGATCGAAATCGATCTCCTCGGCATCGCCCAGCACCTGCGTGGTAAAATGGGATGTCGCCCTCGTGCCCATGATGGGTGTATCACCGGCAATGCCTGCCGCATCGAGATGGGCCGAGGTCAGCGTCTCGGACGATATCGTCAGGATTCCCAGTGAGCGGTCAGCTGGCAATGACTGCTGAATGAGACCCGCTTGGAGCAGCGACGACGACGCGACTGGCACGCCCAACGCATGAGACATATGGTCCTGAAAAGGCACCAGAAATCCGCAATTCGTGGCAATCCCATCGCATCCGAGGTCGACAAGTTCTTGCCCGGCCTCGATGAACGCGGCCAGAAGCGGGGTCGCATCGCCGCGTACGACGTTGTCCGGGGTAGCGGAGCGAACGACCTTGTATTGAACCGGGAAGGGCCAGGTCGCGGCATTTCCGATATCGCCGGGGATGCGTGGAAACCGGGTGTTCAGCATAAGAATGCCAACCGTCGCGCCGAAGACCGTCTTCCCGCCATGTGTCGTCATTCCGGCATTCCCAAAAGGACCCACAAAGCCATCCGTGTGAGCCATCTGAGCCAGCCTAGCGTCCGTCTTGCTTTGCGCGCAAGGCTGTGTCTTCATCGACGGCGGGTGTTGTCAGAAGAAAGACTGGACCAAGGGGGGTATCACCATTCCGGAACGCGTGATCATAGCCGGTGCCGGAATCGTCGGTGTTTCAACCGGGATTTGGTTACGCCGCATGAGCGATGCCGAGGTCACGATTATCGACCGTTTGCCCCCCGGCGAAGGCACCTCTCACGGCAACGCGGGTGTTTTGGCTGCCTGTTCGATTGCGCCGGTCACGGCTCCGGGTCTTGTACGAAAAGCGCCGGGAATGCTCCTGAACCCGGATTTTCCGCTTTTCATGCGCTGGGGCTATTTCCCCAAGCTCGTACCGTGGCTGATCAAGTATCTGTCAAACGCAAATGACAGCGACACCCGCCGCATTGCGAAAGGCTTGACGCATATCGTCGGTGATACCGTCGACCAGCACAAATCACTCGTCGCCGGAACCGATGCGGCGGACTGGGTGCACGAAAGCAATTATTCCTTCGCTTACACAAACAGGGCTGCGTTTTCGGCTGATGCCTACACCTGGGGCCTCCGGCACGAGGCTGGTTTTGAACCCGAAATCCGCGAAGGCGACGCGGCGCGGGAATTTGAACCGAACCTGTCGCCGACTATCGGGCTCTTGGCGACGATGAAAGACCACGGATACATCCGTGATCCCGGCGGCTACGTGAAAGCACTGGCACGAGTATTCGAAGGTCTGGGCGGCACGATCCTTCGGGCCGAGATCAAGGATTTCGAGTTCGAAGACGATCGCATCCGGTCGGTTCTGACCGACGCAGGCCCGCAACCTTGTGACCGCGCAATTCTGGCAACCGGTGTCTGGTCCAAACCGCTGATGCAAAAACTCGGGCTAAAAATCCCGCTCGAGACTGAGCGCGGGTATCACATTATCTTCAAGGATGCAGAAGGCATTCCGTCCCACCCGATCATGATTGCGAGCGGTAAATTTGTTGCTACGCCGATGGATGCGGGGCTGCGCTGCGCCGGTGTAGTCGAGTTCGGCGGGCTGGATGCGGGGCCTGCGCAGGCCGTGTTCAACCTGTTGCGGAAGCAGGCCAAGGCCGCGCTTCCCAATCTCAGCTATAGCGAAGAGGTGGAATGGCTCGGGCATCGTCCTGCTCCGGCTGACAGCCTCCCGCTGATCGGACAAGTCCGCCAGACCGGCATCTTTACTGCCTTTGGTCATCACCACATTGGATTGACCGGTGGCCCCAAAACGGGAAGGATCGTGGCATCTCTGGTCGCGCACCGACCGCCCAACACAGATATCGGTGCATTTGATCCAATGCGATTTGCCTAAGATCGCTTCTAAGAAAAAGACATCAACTGGGAGAAGACAATGTCAACAATGTCGAAAACGCTGATCGCTTCGGTCACCACGGCCATGCTCGCCGCACCTGCCGTGGCTCAGGAAAAATGGGACCTGCCCATGGCCTATTCCGGATCGAACTTCCATTCGGTCACGGGGGCTGAGTTCGCCAAATGCGTGACCACCGGTACCGGTGGCGAGATCGAGATCACCACCCACCCGTCCGGGTCCCTTTTCGCAGGCGCCGATATCAAGCGTGCCGTTCAGACCGGTCAGGTGCCAATCGGTGAGCGCCTTCTGTCCGGCCACCAGAACGAGAGCGCGATCTTCGGATGGGACAGCGTGCCGTTTCTCGTGTCGTCCTTCGATGAGCATGAAAAGCTCTATGAAGCCGCCAAGCCGCACATCAACGAGCTGCTGGCCGAGCAGAACATGACGATGCTCTACTCCGTGCCGTGGCCACCGCAGGGCCTTTACTTCAACAAGGAAGTGAATTCGGCCGCTGACATGGCAGGCCTCAAGTTCCGGTCCTACAACAACGCCACCGCACGTCTCGCGGAACTGACCGATATGCTGCCGGTTGCGATCGAAGCGGCAGAGATCAGCCAGGCCTTTGCTACCGGAGTGGCGGAATCGATGATTTCCTCTGGTGCCACGGGCTATGACCGAAAAGTGTGGGAAAGCCTGAGCCATTTCTATTCGGTCGATGCATGGCTGCCGCGCAATTACATGCTGGTCAACAACGACGTCTGGGCCGATGTGTCGGAGCAGAACAAGAACGTCATCAACGCCTGCGCCGCCATGGCGGAATACGCAGGAACGTGGCGCGCGAAGGAATACACCGGCTTCACGCTGGCAGGCCTCGCCGAGGGCGGAATGACGGTTCAGCCGGCGGGCGAGCAGCTGATGAACGACCTGCGCGAAGTGGGTGCAACCATGACGGCCGAATGGCTCGAAGCGGCTGGTGAAACCGGCCAAGCGATCCTCGACGCCTACAACGCTCAGTAACCGAGCGATCAGGGCCAGCCTCACCGGGCTGGCCTTTTCCTTTCCTGCGCTGGAGACGTGCCCATGACCGGTGCCTTGCGCGGCCTGCGCCGCTTTCTTGATTTCCTATACCTGGCTGCAGGCATTCTTGCCGCTCTCTGCCTGATTGCGATCCTGCTGCTGATCGTGGCGCAAATGGTGGCGCGCTGGACTGGTGAAATCTTTCCCGGTGCCGCCAACTATGCGGGCTACGCGATGGCGGCGGCGAGTTTCTTTGCGTTTGCCAACGCGCTCAACCGGGGGTCGCATATCCGCGTGTCCCTATTGTTGAATGCCGTGCCGAAAGCGTTTCGGCGCGTGTTGGAAATCTGGTGCTTCGGCATCGCCACAGCGGTCATGTGGTACTTCACCTACTACGCCTATTGGTTCGCCTACTGGTCCTGGAAATTCAACGAGGTCAGTCAGGCACAGGACGCAACTCCGATGTGGATCCCGCAATCGGTCATGGTGATCGGCGGTTGTATCCTTGCCATTTCGCTGACCGATCACCTGATCCACGTGATCTTCCGGGGCGACCACCGCATCAAGCGCGACCTCGTCGATCAAAGTTTTGCGGAGTAGGGCCGTGGAAGAATTTTACGCCATCAGCCTGTTTCTCTTCGTTCTTTTCCTGCTTCTCGGCACCGGGGTCTGGGTCGGTATCGCCCTGATGGGTGTCGCTTGGGTGGGCATGGAGTTGTTCACCTCGCGCCCGGTCGGCGACACGATGATCACGACGATCTGGGCGTCCTCGTCAAGCTGGACCCTGACGGCCTTGCCGCTTTTCATTTGGATGGGGGAGATCCTCTTCCGGACGCGGCTGTCCGAGGACATGTTTCGCGGCCTGTCGCCCTGGCTCGCCCGACTGCCCGGTGGCCTCGTCCACACCAACATCGTGGGATGTACTGTCTTCGCGGCGGTGTCCGGGTCGTCGGCGGCGACGTTGACGACTGTCGGCAAGATGTCCATCCCAGAGCTCCGTGCGCGCGACTACCCAGAGCGGATCGTTATCGGCACACTCGCCGGCGCGGCGACGCTGGGCCTGATGATCCCGCCGTCACTGGCCCTTATTGTCTACGGTGTGACGGTCAATGAATCGATCACGCAGCTGTTCTTCGCCGGGGTTTTCCCGGGCCTCTGCCTTGCGCTCATGTTCATGGGATACGTGGCGATCTATTCGCGGTTGTCGGGTTCGTGGAACCCGAAGCAGGAAACCGGCATGTCCTTCAGCGAAAAGCTCAGCAATTCCCGCTTCCTGATCCCGGTTTTGCTTCTGATCTTCGTGGTCATCGGGTCGATGTATGCAGGCTACGCCACCGCGACCGAAGCAGCGGCAATCGGTGTGATCGGATCACTGGTTCTGGCGGCGGGTCAGCGGTCGCTGAACTGGACGACCTTTACCGAAAGCCTCATGGGGGCCACGCGGACGTCCGCCATGATCGCGCTGATCCTCGCAGGCGCGGCATTCCTGAAGCTTGCGATGGGGTTCACCGGCTTGCCGCGTGCATTGGCAGACGGAATTGCCTTGATGGAGCTGTCGCGGTTCGAGCTTTTGATGATCCTGATGGTCTTCTACATCATCCTTGGGATGTTCCTTGACGGGATTTCGTCCGTTGTGCTGACCATGGCCGTCGTGGAACCGATGGTACGGGAGGCCGGGATCGACCTGATCTGGTTCGGCATTTTCGTCGTCGTGGTGGTCGAGATGGCGCAGATCACGCCGCCCATCGGGTTCAACCTTTTTGTCCTGCAAGGCATGACCGAACACGAGATGGGCTACATCACGCGCGCGGCCTTCCCGATGTTCATGATCATGGTGCTGATGTGCTTCGTGCTCATCTGGTTCCCAGACATCGCCATGTGGTTGCCCGAGACCATGCGACAGGCCCCCTGACGGGTGTTCAGCGCTCTGGCCTGGATCGGGCGACATGGGAAATACTTTCTGATCGCCGGGTTGTTCGTTGGGCTTCTCGCGCCCGGGCTGGCAGAAACGCTGCGCCCGTGGATCGGCACGCTGGTAGCCGTGTTGCTATTCGTGACCGGCGTCCGGGTTGGGGCACGGCAAGCCTTCGGACACCTAAGCGAACTCAGGCCGACCTTGGTCCGGATCAGTGTTTTGCAAACTCTCTTGCCGCTTGTTGTCATCGCAATGCTTGCTGTTCTCGGAGTGTCGCATTTCCCGATGGCGATGGCCGTCTCTCTGATGCTGGCGGCACCGTCGCTGACAGGTGCTCCGAATTTCGCGATCATGATGGGACACGATCCGGCACCGGGCATGCGGTTGCTGGTGATGGGAACGGCCGTGTTTCCAGTGACGGCATTGCCGGTTCTTCTGATCCTCGATCCGGCGGGAGGCGGTATTTTCAGTGCCTTTTCGCTTTCGCTCGGACTACTTGCAGCGATCCTGGCCGCGGTAAGCCTTGGCTTCACTGTTAGGCGTTTTGTCCCGAATTTGGGTGATCTACGCGCACAAGGCGCTTTGGACGGATGCGCGGCGCTGCTTCTCGCAATCGTGGTCGTCGGTTTGATGAGCGCCATCGGCCCGCTGTTGCAAGACGATCCATTGGCCTTGGTACTTTGGTTGCTGGCGGCGCTTGCGGTGAATTTCGTGCTTGTCTTTGTGACCTTGCACGTGTCGCGCCGCGCGCATCTGCAAATGGCAGTGCCCACCGCGATCTACGCAGGCAATCGCAACATCGCCCTGTTCCTGATCGTACTGCCAGACGAGGTTGCGGCGCCGCTCATGATCTTTGTCGGCTGCTATCAGGTTCCGATGTATTTGACGCCGATCCTGTTGTCCCGGCTGGCTGGCGAGGGGCCACAGGACAGGTAACTGCGATGTCAGACGCCACCGCATGATCGACCGAAGAATTCGGAATTGAAGTGGGCTGTATGCCCGGCTACAGGCCCGGCAGCCACGTCGCCAGGATCGGGAACAGGATCAAAAGGCCCACGACCATCAGCGAGCAGAAGATGAATGGCATGGCTGCACGGTAGATCTCGCGCATGGTGGTCTCTGCCGGGGCCACCCCCTTCATCACGAACAACAGCAATCCGAAAGGTGGCGTTGTAAAGCTGATCTCAAGCGCCAGCAGCATGATCAGCCCGAACCAGATCGGATCGAATCCAAGTGTCTGCGCCAGCGGGAAAAAGATCGGCACGGTCAGAAGCATGATCGAGATCTGTTCCATGAACATGCCGAGCACCAGCAGCACACCGAACATTACCAACAGCATCATGGTCGGGTCCAGGTCGAACCCTGTGGCCCAGTTGATCAGGCCACGTGATGCGCCAGAAAACGCGAGAAGCTGACTGAACGTGGCCGAGCCGAACACGATCAGGTACGCCATCAGCGTCACACGCAACGCACCTCGCACGGATTTCTTGATCGCGTCCCATGTGAGGCACCGGTAGATCGCGGCGAGGATGAGCACACCCAATGCGCCAAACGCCGCCGCTTCTGAGGGTGTGACGATCCCGTTGATCATCATGATGACAATCGCGACCATGAGCCCGATCATCGGGACAACATCCCGCATCAGGATGCCGAGCTTTTCGCCCGCACTCATTGGGGTGACGTCGTAGGGCGGCGCCGCGTCGGGATCCAGCCGGGTCTGGATGTAGATCGTCGCAATATAAAAGGCGGCAAGGATCAGGCCGGGGATCACCCCGGCGATCAGCAAAGCGCCCACGTCGATCTTGGCCAGCGTGGCCAGCAGCACGGCAAGCGCCGAGGGCGGGATGATGATGGCCAGCCCCCCGGTGCCAAGGATTGGGCCGATGGACATATGGCTTTTGTACCCGCGCCGCTTCATCTCGGGTACCATCAGCGACCCGAGAAGCGCGGTCGACCCCATCGAAGACCCGGACAGCGTCGAAAACCCGGTACCGCCAAGGACCGTGACATAGCTAAGGCGTCCAGGCAGTCGACCCAGCAGCTTGTCTATGGCGGAAAACATGCGGCCGCCCAAACCGGTCTGGAAAAAGATCTCTCCCATCAGCAGGAAAAGCGGAATGGGCACCAGTGCGAAGATCGTCAGCGATCCCCAGCCATTGTTCAAAAGCTGGCTGATCCCCCGCTCGCCCCCCATGAAGACCCATGCTCCAAGGATGTTGGCGGCCAGAAACGCCAGTGCCACCGGCATTCCGAGCGCCATGAGAAACATGATGCTGCCAACCAGCAGGCCAAGGGCTTCGTACCATTCCATTATTCGTGAATCCCCGCCTCGCCGGAATGCATCAGTTCCGGACCAAAGACGAACCGGGCGAATTCAATCGCCATCACGGAAAACGCGATGGGGAAGGTGATCGTGAGAAGCCACCGGGGATAGTAGTAGGCCCGCACATCGAAATCGTTGCGTTCGATATTGGTCAGGAAGAGGTCCAGCCCGTACCACGCAAGGATCAGGGACACCGCCACACATGCCAGCGCGACAGCGCGGCTGACGATCCGGCGCAGGGCTGAGGGCAGGGCGGCTGTCACCAGTTCAATGTGCACATGCCCCTTTTCGCGCACCAGCCACGGCGCGCCGAGCATGGTCATGTAGAGGATGCCGTATTCGGCGGAGGTAAACAGCCATGCGAAGGGCTGCATCCCCAAATTGCGCATCAGGACGGATACGACCACCGACACCATCAGCCAGACGAGCGTCACGGCAGCGATGAAAGCCATCGTGTACAGAAGGGCGTCGTAGGCCCGGATCACGGCGCGCATGAGGTATTCCGTCCGAATTGGAAGGGCCGGAACGTGCGGTTCCGGCCCTATGGTCTTACTGGTCTGCTGCCGGATCGTAGAACTTGCCGATCAGGTCGTCATAGCTCGCGACCGACTGCGGTTCTGCTTCCATCAGCTCTTTCATCCGTGCCCAAGTGGTCTCGCGTGCAGCGGCAAGATAGTTGGCGCGCGCCTCACCTTCGAGTTCCACAACCTGCATGCCAGCCGCGTCGAGCGCTGCGAAGTCCTCATCGCGCTTCCCGCGCAGGGCGTTCACGCTGTCGATCTCATGCTGGATCGCGGTGTCCTGCAGAATCTGCTTGGCTTCGTCACTCAAGCCGTTCCACGACTCAAGGTTCACGATCACCCCAAGGTCGGTCGAGAAGAAGCACGGCTCGATCCGGTAGTTGAGGAACTCGTTCCACTTGAGGTCGATGAGGCCAATCTGGGTCCAGCCTGTCGCATCCACGACGCCGTTCTGCAGCGCCGAATAGACTTCGCCCGTGGGCAGGTCGATGACCTGTGCTTCGAGGTAGTTCGTAAAGAACGCGTTATACACTGCGTTGCCGCGCAGACGCAGACCGTCCACTTCGAGGTTGCCATCGGCGTCGAAGGACGGCTCGTTCCGCGTCCAAAGGTTGTAGCACACGCCGCTGTCGAACCAGCCAAGGTACTTGAGACCCATGCGTTCCTGATGGATCTGATCGATCAGGTCGATGCCGCCGTTTTCGCGGGTTTCGATGGCCGTCAGGTTTGACGCCACAAGGGCGTCTTTCTCTGGCAGCGCGCCGCCATAGAACGACCCGGGCGTATAGACCATGTCCACGATGCCGTCGCGTACCGCGTCGGGCTGCTGGAACATGCCGATGGCTTCGGGGCCGCCCCGGACTTCGATCTGGATCACGCCTTCGCCCGCTTCGTTTACCTTGTCCACGAAGGACAGGAAGCTTTGCGTGTAGATCAGCGTTTCTGGAAACGCATGGACTGCGGTGATCGTTTCTTCCGCGTGGGCCACCGAGCCCAGCATCACGCCGCCCGCAAGGCAGCCTTTCAACAGGTTCATATTCATGGTTAGTTCCTCCTACACCCTTCGGCCGGTCTGGCCTTTGCTACTGCGAACCGGTGTCCCGCCCCGCGCTCCTGAAGTTGGTCTGTTGGACTGGTATGGCCCACGGTGTGTCCTTGACATATTGCGTGCGAAACTCCGCGATGGCCGCTTTGTGGTGTTGGGTCAGGTCGATGTCGTCCCACCCGTTGATCAGTTTCTGTTGCCAGACATCGTCAAGCGTGAAATCGAGCACGCTGTCGCCGACTCGCATCGTCCGGTCCGTCAGGTTGATACTGACCTCGACCGGGCCTGCGCTCAACTGAGAGATCGCGGCGTCGACCTCCGCCTCCGGCACGCGGGCGGGCAAGAGGCCGTTGTTCACAGCGTTGCTGGCAAATATGTCACCAAAGCTTGGTGCAACGACCGCACGGATGCCGAAATCGACAAGCGCATAGACCGCGGCCTCGCGTGACGATCCGCTTCCGAAGTTGCGGCGCGAAATCAGGATGCTGGCGTCCGGCGTGCTATTCAACGGGAAATCGGCAATCGGATTGCCGTTGTTGTCCGTGCGCAGGTCGTAAAGCAGGAAATCCCCGTAGCCCTCGGACCGTGGCGTCGACATGAAGCGCGCCGGGATCAGCTGGTCGGTGTCCACGTTCTCGCGGTCCAGTGCAACCGCCAGACCCGTATGCTGGGACCATCCGGTCATGCGACCTTCCTCCCATTCAGCAGGTCGCGCACATCGGTGAGATGCCCCGTCACGGCGGCAGCGGCGACCATGGCGGGTGACATCAGATGCGTCCGCGCACCCCGTCCCTGGCGGCCACGGAAGTTTCGATTGGTCGTGGACGCGCAGCGCTTTCCCGGTTCGACATGATCGCCGTTCATCGCCACGCACATCGAACATCCGGACCCGACCCAATCGAGGCCCGCGTCGACAAAGATGCGATCCAACCCTTCGGCCTCGGCCTGGGCCTTGACTTGTCTTGATCCCGGCGACACCAGTCCCGGCACTTTCGCGCGACGCCCGGACAGCACGGCCGCCGCAGCGCGCAAGTCTTCGATCCGGGCATTTGTGCAGGACCCGATAAACACCTGATCGACCGCGATATCGGTCAGCGCGCGACCCGGGGTCAGACCCATGTACTCAAGCGCATTGCGCGCGCGCTCTGCTGTGTTTCCACTCATTTTCGAGGGGTCGGGAACTGTCGCCGTCACAGGCAAAGCGTCTTCCGGTGTGGTGCCCCAGGTGACAATCGGGGCAATCTCGGCGGCGTCGAGGGTCACCTCGGTATCGAAAGTGGCGTTCCCATCCGACGGCAAGTCAGACCAGGTTTCAATCGCCCGGTCCCAATCGGCGCCGCGCGGCGCGAAAGGACGGTCTTTCAGATAGGCAAAGGTTGTCTCATCCGGCGCGACCATGCCAAACCGCGCGCCGCCTTCGATCGACAGATTGCAAAGTGTCATGCGCCCTTCCATCGACAAGGCCCGCACTGCGGCCCCCGTGTATTCGATGGCGTGACCGCGCCCTCCGTCTGCGCCCAGTTTCGCAATCCACGCGAGCGCGAGGTCCTTGGCCGTGACCCCCGGTCCAAGCTGTCCCGTCACGTTGATCCGCATTGCCTTGGGTTTGGTTTGCCAGATGGTTTGCGTCGCCAGCACATGCGCCACTTCGGTTGCGCCGATGCCAAAGGCCAAGGCCCCGAATGCGCCATGTGTCGATGTGTGGCTGTCACCGCAGTTGATCAGCAAACCGGGCAGTGTGATCCCCTGTTCCGGTCCAATCACATGCACAATGCCCTGCCGAGGGTCGTCAAGGCCGAAGCATTTGATGCCATGTGTCCGCGTGTTTTCTTCAAGCGTCGCAATCATCCGCGCGATGGCTTTGGTCGCGGGTCCGCCGCGTGTTGGAGCATAGTGGTCTGCCACACCGAAGGTCAGGCCCGGCTCCGCAACCGGAACGCCCCGCTCCGCGATCTTGGCAAAGGCGTGATGAGAGCCTTCGTGGACAAGGTGACGATCCACCCACAAGAGGCTTGTCCCGTCGTCCCGGCGGAGGATTTCGTGCGCATCCCACAGTTTGTCGAGAAGACGCCGACCCGTCATAACGCTGCTCCGCCAATCACGGGTTCCCAATGCCGCGCTTCGCCGGCACCGACACGCGCCAGATCCATTTCGAGGCGGAACAGGTCTGGCCGGTAGAGCGCCGACAGATGCTCGACCCCGCGTCCTCTTGCATCGCGCACAATGCGCTGCACGAACAGAAGCGGTGATCCGACCGAAATCTCCAGCGCTTCCGCGACGTCCGGTGTGGCAAGAGCGGCGGTGACACTTTGATGCGCGCTCTCAACGCTCACCCCGCTGCGTTCCAGGAGTCGGAACAGCGGTTGGGTGGCGAGATCGGCCTCGTCGTAGTTGATTGCGATGTCTTTCGGGACATAGGTCGTCAGATGCGAAAACGGCTGGCCGCCCGATGACCGGACCCTCACGGCCTTTTGTACTTCCGCACCGTCGGCGAGTTCCAGCGCCTTGGCGACTGTCGGTGGCGCGCTGTCGTACGAAAAGGACAAAAGACGTGCGGTTGTCGTACGGTCCATTTCGACAAGATGCGGGATCAGTGTCGCGAAATCTGCAGACAGCTTCTGGCTTTCATGATCTTTTGCCCGCACCACTGAGCCGGCACCGGTTTTCTTCTCAATCCAGCCATCTGCCGCCAGTGCCTCAAGGGCACGCCGCACCGTGATGCGCGAGACGTCGAACATGTCTGCAAGCTTGTGTTCGCCAGGCAGGCGCGTTCCGTCCTTGAAAACGCCATTTGAAATTTCGTCGCGCAGCAACAGGTAAACCCTGCGGGCCTTACCGCCTTCTGGAAGTCCGGAATGCGCGATGATCGTCACGAAAGCGCGGCCCCTGTTGCTTGCTGATCCTTGCCGCCGCTGTGGCGTTGCGACGAAGGTTCCTGTTGGATTGGCCTTTCAATATACCAAAACCTGTTATATGAAAAGTGCAGATTTTGCGGGGAGGATCGTATGCCAATCGTGGAAGCGCATATCCTTGAAGGGTATAGCGCCACTGAGAAATCCCGGCTGACTTCCGCTCTCACAAATGCGATTCGCTTTGTCGTTCCCGCGCCGGATGTAGCCATAACCGTGATGCTGCATGAATACCCGTCCGAGGCCTACGCCCGCGGTGGGCAGCATCGCCAGCCCGCTCCGGCGCTGCCCGACCCATCCACGATTGTCCGAGACTACCTGACCTCGATGGAGGCGCGCGATCTGGAGGCCGCACAGTCCATGCTGCGGGAGGATTTCCAAATGGTCTTCCCTGCAACCGATCCGATGACGCGATTGTCCGAACTGATCGAATGGTCCAAGGCCCGTTACCGATCCGTGAAAAAGACCTACGACGGCTTTGATGCGCTGCACGGCAATGGCGTCGCGGTTGTTTATGCCCGCGGTACGCTACACGGCGAATGGCTGGATGGTACGCCGTTTGACGGCATCCGCTTCATCGACCGTTTTGAAATTTCGGAAGGCAAGATCGTACGTCAGGACGTCTGGAACGACATGGGAGAGGTGCGAGCGCAATGACCGCTGCAATTGACCCGATCACACTGGCGGTTTTGGCCGGGCGCATGGAGCAGATCGCCGACGAGATGGATGCAACCCTGTTTCGCGCGGCTTTCAACCCTATCATCGCCGAGGCGCACGATGCCTCGCACGGCTTCTACCACGCGTCCTCGGGCGATACGCTGGTACAGGGCAAGTCCGGTCTACCGATCTTTGTCGGCGTCATGGCGTTTGCCGTTAAGGCGGTCATCGACAAGGCCGCCGAGGCGGGCGATCTGGCCGATGGGGATATCTACATCTTCAACGATGCCCATATGGGTGGGACTCACCTGTCGGACATGCGGCTTGTGCGACCCTACTTCCGAGACGGCCAGCTGTTCTGTTACCTGGCCAGTGTCGGGCATTGGCACGATGTCGGCGGTGCGGTGCCGGGGAACTACAACCCGTCCGCGACAGAGGCCTTTCAGGAGGCGTTCGTCCTGCCCCCGGTCAAACTGGCCAGCGGCGGAGTGATCCAGCAGGACATCATTGACATCCTCATGCGCAACACGCGCCTGCCGCAGTCGGCGATGGGCGACCTGAATGGCCAGTTAGGCGCACTCGATCTGGGTGTGAAACGCCTTGATGAATTGCTGGATGAATACGGCGCCGAAACGGTTTCAGCCGCACTCGACGCGCTGGGCGACAGGGCGGAGACACTCATGCGGTCCGAATTGTCCGGCCTGCCCGACGGGCGTTGGGAGGCCGTGGATTACCTCGACAATGACGGGATCACTGATGAGGCTTTGCCGATCAAAGTCGCGCTGGAAATCCATGGCGATCAGATGGTGCTTGATTTCGAGGGCACGGCTCCGGTGACGGCAGGTCCGGTGAACATTGCCTATCCGACAGCCGTGGCAACGGCCTATGTGGCGATCAAGCACATCTTCCCCGACCTGCCTGCCAATGCAGGCGTCATGCGCCCGATCGAAGTGCGGGTGCCGGACGGATCACTTCTCTCTGCCGAATTCCCCGCGCCTGTCGGGGGATACACCGAAACCATTTTGCGGATGATCGACGTGATCTTCAGCGCCGCGTCGCAAGCAGCCCCGGAGCGGGTGGTCGCCAACGCCTACGGCACGATCAATGCCCTTTCCATCGCCGGAAAGCGCGCGAACGGGCAGCGCTGGGTGATGTTCAGTTTTTACGGCGGTGGTCATGGTGGCAGCATCGAAAGCGACGGCCTGAACCACGGCAACGCGCCGATTTCCACCGCGACCATTCCCCCGATGGAGATCCTCGAGGCGGCCTATCCGGTGATGTTCCGTCAATGGGCGCTGCGCCCCGACAGTGCAGGGGCGGGCCAGCATCGCGGCGGGCTTGGGGCGACCTACGAGATCGAGGTGCTTGAGGAAAACGCTGAGGCATTCCTGTTCGGTGAACGTGGACGGTTCGCCCCTCAGGGGGTTCAGGGCGGCGGTGACGGGGCAATGAACGTGTTTCACTTCGAACAGGCCAGCGGATGGGAGACGCCGCCGCTTGCGTCAAAAATGCTCGGGATCAAGCTAACCAAGGGACAGGCCGTCCGCCTCGACACACCGGGCGGAGGGGGGTACGGCCCAGCCTCGGACCGCGATCCGCAGCTCGTCGCGCGCGATGTGGCGCTCGGGTATCTGACCGCTGACCTTGCAACGGAACTCTACGGGTCTGCCTGGCAAGAGGTGTCCGCATGAGCAAGATGGTGGGCGTGGACGTGGGAGGCACCTTCACTGACGTGTTCGTGCTGGATGAGGCAACCGGCACAGCCGAAGTGGCCAAGGTGCCCACGACGCGCCCGGATCAGTCGGGCGGGTTTCTGGACGGGATCGGCCAGCAGGTCGACGACCTTTCCACAGTCGCTGCAGTGGTGCATGGCACCACGGCGGGTACAAATGCTTTGCTTGAACGCAAGGGCGCGAAGATCGGCGTGATCACCACACACGGGCTCCGCGACGTTCTGGAAATGCGCCGCCGTGACAGACCCCGCACATGGGGTCTCCGCGGCGATTTCGAACCGGTCGTGCCGCGCAATTTGCGCCTGGAGGTGCCCGAACGCACTTTGGCCGACGGAACGATCCGCACGCCTGTCGATCTGGACGCGGTGAAGGCAGCGGCGCAGGAGTTGATCGATGCCGACTGCAAAGCTGTCGCCATCCTGTTGGCCAATGCGTATGCCAACCCCGAAAACGAAGCCAAGGCAGTCGAAGCCGTCCGCGCCATGTGGCCGAACGATCATGTGAGCTGTTCGTCGGAAATTCTGCCGGAGATCCGTGAATTCGAGCGGTTCTCGACCACGGCGCTGAACGCCTATCTGCAACCCGAGGTTTCCGGCTACATCAACCGCCTGGACCGGGCGCTGACCAAAGGCGGGTTCGACGGCGAATTCATGATCGTGCAGTCGAATGGCGGCGTGATGGGCACGGACACCGCGTGCCGCTTGCCCATCCGAACAGCGCTGTCCGGTCCCGCGGCTGGTGTCATCGCCGCAGGGCACATCGCAAAGACAGCCGGTTTTGAGAACGTCATCACGGGCGACATGGGCGGGACGAGCTTCGACGTGGCGCTGATTGCCAAGGGGCAGTCGATGCTGTCGCCGCAGACCTCCATCGACTTCGGCATGGTGGTCCGCAATCCGATGATCGAGATCACGACGATTGGCGCGGGTGGCGGCTCTATCGCTTGGGTCGATAAGGGCGGCCTGCTGAACATTGGCCCCGAAAGCGCAGGATCGACGCCCGGGCCTGTCGCTTATGGGCAGGGCAATGATCGACCCACGGTGACGGATGCCAATGTCGTGCTCAGCCGGATTGATCCGGAAAGTCCGATTGGCGGAAAACTGGACCGTTTGGACGTGGATGCGGCTGCGACGGCCATCGATACCCATGTCGGGTCTAAACTGGGACTGAGCACCGTCGAAGCGGCTGAAGCGATCCTTCGCGTGGCGAATTCGCGGATGGCGGGGGCAATCCGGCTTGTCAGCATCGAGCGCGGGTTTGACCCAAAACGCTTTGCCTTCATGCCCTTTGGTGGTGGCGGCGCTTTGCACACCGGTGCGATCTTGAAAGAGGTCGGGATCGGCAGCGCAATCGTTCCACGCTATCCGGGCGTGACTAGCGCAATGGGGTGTGTCATCGCCGACATGCGGCAGGATTTCGTTCAGACGATCAACACTTTGACGGCGACCCTCGACACCGATGCGCTGCGAGATGTGATGCAGCGGCACATCGACGGCGGGATGGCCTTGCTCAACGCGGCCCGGTCCCGTTTCGAGGCGCGGGACATCGTGGTTGAGCTGGACATGGCCTATGTCGGTCAGACACATACAGTGGCCGTGCCGTTGCCCGTGACGGTCGATGGCACGACTGTGGCTGCGCCCACCATCGCGGATATCGGTGCGGCGTTCGACGCTGCGTACCAAGCCACGTATGGACGTCTGCTGAAAAACGGCACCCGCCGGGTGATGAATCTGCGTACTGCGGTGATCGGGCGGCGTCCCAAGTTTGACCTGACAACGCTCGCCCCAAAAGGCGGCGGCGTGGATGCGGCAAAAACCGGGACGCGTCAGGTGCATTTCGGCGATACCTGGCACGAGACCACCATCTACAAGCGCCTCGATCTGCCTGTCGGCGCTGAGATATCTGGCCCTGCGATCCTCGTGCAGCCGGACACCACGGTGTTGGTGGACCCCGGCTTGTCCGCGCGGGTGGACACCTACGGCAACACGATCATCACAAGGGACGAGGAGTGACACATGGCACATGAGATCGACCCAAAACGCACCGCTCTCCTGACCATCGATCTGCAAAACGACTTTCTGCATCCCGAAGGTGCCTACGGCCGTGCCGGACAGACGGCTGAGGCAATCGCGGCCTTACCCGCCCGGATCAAACCCGTGGTCGATGCGCTGCGGACCAAAGGCGGGACGTACATCAGCGCACAGTTCACGTTGGTGCCTGGACCGGGGGAGGAACCACTGATCGCGCCGCACCTGAAAGAGCTGCGACCGTTCCTTGGCAAGGGCGACTTCGCACCGGGGAAATTCGGCCATGCGCTGGTCAATACACTTGCTCCGGCGGATTACACGGTCGAGAAGGTGGCCTATTCCGCCCTCTACCAGACCCGGTTGGAATACATTCTCCGGGCGTTGAACATCGATACGCTGATCATCGGGGGGATTGTGACCAATGGCGGTGTCGCAAGCACCGTACGTGACGCCCATCTACGCAACATTCACACGATACTGCTTTCGGACGGTTGCGCAGCGTTCAAGCAAGAGGTGCATGACGCCACACTCGTTTCCCTCGGTTCGATTTGTCCGAACGTTACCTGCGCCGAAATGGTGGACTTGCTGTCATGAACCTGAAAACGCGCCTTTCGTCGAATGAGATCCTGGTCGCGCCAGGCGTTTTTGACGCGCTGACCGCCGCGCTTGCCGAACAGGCTGGGTTCGAAGCGCTTTACCTCAGCGGCGCCGCAGTGGCCTATACCCGGCTCGGCCGCCCGGATATCGGTCTGACATCGGTCAGCGAGATGGCGGACACCATGGCGTTGATCCGGGATCGCGTAGACCTGCCGGTCATCATCGATGCCGACACAGGTTTCGGGAACGCCTTGAACGCACAGCGCACGATGCGTGTGTACGAACGGGCTGGGGCAAATGCGTTGCAAATCGAAGATCAGACCTACCCCAAGCGCTGCGGGCACCTTGCGGACAAGTCTCTCATTCCGAAGGCGGAAATGGTCGGCAAGATCGCCGCGATGGCCGATGCGCGGGCGCGTGAAGAAACGCTGATCATCGCGCGTACGGATGCGGTGGCTGTAGACGGGTTTGACGCAGCGATGGACCGGGCGGACGCCTATGTCGCGGCCGGGGCAGATGTTCTGTTTATCGAAGCTTTGCGTTCTGTTGATGAAATGAAAACGGTGACAGAACGGTTTAAAGACCGCGTACCTTTGCTGGCGAACATGGTTGAAGGTGGAGCAACGCCGATTCAGAGCGCCGAAGATTTGCAAGCGATGGGTTTTTCCGTCGTGATCTTTCCCGGCGGCATCGTGCGTGCGCTGGCCCGCACGGCTGAAGCGTATTTCGGCAGCCTGAAGGCAAACGGCAGCAACCGCCCGTTTGCAGACCGCATGTTCGATTTCGGCGGGTTGAACGACCGACTTGGCACAGATGCCATGCTGGCTGCGGGCAAGCGCTACGAACACGGGGGCGGCGACTGATCCATGCCCGTTTTGCCGCCCCCATCGACTGGTTTCGATCTTGACGTGCCGATCTTAATCGTCGGCGCGGGTGCATGTGGCTTGGTGGCCGCTCTTTCCGCAACGGATGCCGGTGCAGAGGTGCTGGTGGTCGAGGCGGATGCGGCACCTTCGGGGTCAACCGCGTTGTCTGCGGGGCTCATCCCTGCCGCCGGAACGCGATTTCAAATCGACGCCGGGATCGACGACAATGCTCGTCTGTTTGCTCAGGACATCCAGAAGAAGGCGAAGGGCGAGAATCCACAGGCCTTGGTCGATTTGCTTGCCGATCGTTCGGGGGATGTGATCGAATGGCTGGCGGACCGGTTCGATCTTCCCTTCTCGGTGGTGACCGATTTCGACTATCCCGGCCATTCCCGCCGCCGCATGCATGGACTTCCCACCCGCGCCGGACGCGAGTTGGTCGACCGATTGCGAAGCGCCTGCGAAGCGCAGGGGATCGATATCATCTGCAATCGCCGCGCAACGTCGCTTTTTGTCGAAGGCGACCGTATCCTGGGCATCCAGTTGGAAAGCCCGACCGGCACGGAAACCTTGGGGTGCAGCGCGCTGATCCTCGCGTGCAACGGGTTCGGCGGGAACCGCGACATGGTCCGCGAGTACATGCCTGAGATCGAAAATGCAGTTTGGTTCGGCCATGACTTTAATCAAGGCGATGCCGTCACCTGGGGCGACGCGCTGGGCGCGGAAACGCTGCATCTGAGCGCGTATCAGGGCCACGGAAATGTCGCGCATCCGCAGGGCATACTGATCACCTGGGCGGTGATCACGCAAGGCGGGGTGCAGGTGAACCTGAGGGGAGGGCGCTTCTGGGACGAGAGCCAGGGCTATTCCGAAGCCGCACGCGCAGTTCTGGCCCAGCCAGATAGCGTTGCTTGGACGATTTTTGACAGCCGTATCGCGGCCATCGCGCGCCAATTCCAGGATTTCAAGGACGCTGAGGCCGTCGGTGCGATCCGTACCGCAGAGACGCTTGCAGACCTCGCAAACGTTACCAACCTGCCGGAAGACGCGCTGGCAACGACGCTAAACGCGCTTCCGACGGATGGAGAAGACGTGTTCGGACGCCAATTTTCTGCCCCCCCGCTTCGATCACCGTATTGCGCGGTCAAGGTGACCGGCGCCTTGTTTCACACGCAAGGGGGGCTCAAGATTGATGACACCGCGCGGGTCATCCGCAAGAGCGGCGGCGTTTTCCCGAACCTGTTTGCGGCGGGTGGGGCTGCTGTGGGCGTCTCGGGATCAGGCGACAGCGGATATCTTTCAGGAAACGGACTTCTGGCCGCAACGGTCCTCGGGCACATCGCCGGAGCTGAAGCGGCGTACGACATGAAAAAGGAGATGCCAAATGCTTGATGCATCACACTCGGGCCACGGCCCATCGCTTGCGAAATTCGACTGGGAAGACCCGCTTCACCTGCGGGCTGCGCTTGAAGAAGAAGAGCGCATGATCGCAGACAGCGCTGCTGCTTATGCGACGGACAAGCTGCTGCCGCGGGTGTCCGACATGTATCTGAACGAAGGCGTTGCGCCCGAGATCTTTGCGGAGATGGGCGAGATGGGTCTGCTCGGCGTGACCATCCCCGAAGACTTCGGCGGGCTGGGCGCGGGCTATGTGAGCTACGGCCTTGTCGCGCGCGAGGTTGAACGGATCGACAGCGGCTTCCGGTCGATGATGAGCGTGCAAAGCTCTCTCGTCATGTACCCGATCCACGCCTACGGCACCGAAGAGCAACGTCGGAAATACCTGCCCGGACTGGCGGCCGGTACGTTGATCGGGTGCTTTGGCCTGACCGAACCCGATGCCGGGTCCGATCCCGCGGGCATGAAGACCGTCGCGCGCAAAACGGACGGCGGCTATGTTCTGAACGGTGCGAAAATGTGGATCTCGAACAGCCCGATTGCGGATGTGTTCGTCGTCTGGGCCAAGTCTGACGCGCACGGCGGCAAGATCCGGGGTTTTGTTCTCGACAAAGGGATGAAGGGCCTCTCTGCACCGAAGATCAATGGCAAGCTGTCCCTTCGCGCGTCCATCACGGGTGAGATCGTGATGGACAACGTGGAAGTCGGCGAAGACGCTCTGCTTCCCGGTGTTGAGGGCCTGAAGGGTCCGTTCGGCTGCCTCAATCGCGCGCGCTATGGCATCGCCTGGGGCGTGATGGGCGCAGCCGAGGATTGTTGGCATCGTGCGCGTCAATATGGTCTGGACCGGACGCAATTCGGTCGCCCGCTGGCACAGACGCAATTGTTCCAGAAGAAGCTCGCCGATATGCAGACCGAGATCACACTCGGTTTGCAGGCGGCATTGCAGGTGGGTCGGATGCTTGACGCGGGCACTGCCGCGCCAGAGGCCATCAGCCTGATCAAGCGCAACAATTGCGGCAAGGCGTTGGACATCGCCCGTCACGCGCGCGACATGCATGGTGGCAATGGCATCATGGCCGAATACCATGTCATGCGCCACGCGCAGAACCTCGAAACGGTGAACACCTACGAAGGCACGCATGATGTGCATGCGTTGATCCTTGGTCGTGCGCAAACGGGACTGCAGGCGTTTTTCTGATGCCGGCACCGCTCGAAGGTCTCAAGGTTCTCGAATTGGCCCGCATCCTTGCCGGGCCAATTGTCGGACAGACGCTGGCTGACCTTGGCGCAACCGTTATCAAGGTCGAAAGCCCCAAAGGCGACGATACGCGCAGCTGGGGCCCCCCGTTCATCGAACGCGAGGGCGAGGATGCGCCGTCCGCCGCGTATTTCTACAGCTGCAACCGGGGTAAGTACTCTGTCACGGCGGACCTTGCGACGGAAGAGGGCAGGGCATTCGTGACCGATCTCGCCCGCGACGCGGATGTGTTGATCGAGAACTTCAAGGTGGGCGGGCTCGCGAAATACGGTCTGGACTATGCCAGCTTGTCCAACGCAAACCCGCGATTGGTGTATTGTTCAATCACGGGGTTCGGACAGACCGGCCCCTACGCTGACCGAGCGGGATACGACTACCTTGTTCAAGGCATGTCGGGTCTCATGTCGATCACCGGCGATCCCAACGGCGAGCCGCAGAAAGTCGGCGTTGCCGTGACAGACATCTACACCGGGCTCTATTCCGTCATCGCGATCCAAGCTGCGTTGACCGCGCGCGAAAAGACCGGAAAAGGCCAGCATATCGACATGAGCCTTTTGGATGCCGGCACCGGCTCTTTGGCCAATCAGGCGATGAACTTTCTTGCAACGGGTCAGTCGCCCAAACGAATGGGAAACCAGCATCCAAACATCGTACCCTACGAGGTGTTCCCGGTCTCCGACGGCGATATCATCATCGCGGCGGGCAACGATCGCCAGTTTCAGGGTCTATGCGAGGTGCTTGGCCGACAGGACCTTGCCACCGTTCCCGACTATGAAACCAACGCAGGCCGTGTCAAAAACCGCGAGCTCTTGGTGCCGCTTCTGAAAAATGAGACAGCCAGTTGGACGAAGTCCGACCTGCTCGCGGCATTGAAAGGACAGAAAGTGCCCGCATCGCCGATCAACACGGTCGAAGAGGTCTTCTCCGATCCCCAGATCGCTCACCGCGAGATGCAGATCACTCCCGAAGGCATCCCAGGCGTCCGTACCCCCATTACCTTCAGCGACGCCGACCTCGCCCTCACCAAATCCGCGCCACTTCTTGGCGCCCATACCGAGGAGGTGCGCCAGAGGGGGTGGTTCATTGGCGGCTAAGGTCGACTTCTGAAACCGGCCGTACTTTGCGTGTCGAGTATTCGGCGGCCGAACCAAAAACTTGCCCGAGTTGCCAGCCTTTTTGAACTTCCCGCAGTCACTCAGCGTCGATCAACTCGGACAGGCGTTGTGCTGCTTGGCGGAGTTGGGGGAGCATTTGCTCTAGGCTCTCTTTGTTATGCCGCTGTAGCGGGGCGTGGATTGAGAGTGTGGTCAGCAATCGCCCGCGGTTGTCGGTGATCGGCACGCAGACGGCGGCCATGCCTTCCATGAATTCCTCGTTGTCTGTCGAATAGCCCCGCGCGCGGGTCAGGTGGAGTTCCTCGCGCAACTGGTCCGGGTCCGTCAGTGTTTTCTCAGTCTGCCGGTCGAAGCTTAACGATGCGAGGATGCGGTCGAGGCGGTCGTTGCGTAGCGAGGACAGGTACATCTTGCCGCTCGCCGTGCAGTGAAACGGGACTTGCGTGCCAACCGGGAGTTCGATGCGCAGCGGCCAGTGGGTGTCCACGCGATCGAGGTAGACCATGCCCTCGCGGCCCGGCGCGGCCAGGTTGCAGGTCTCGCCAACCTCCTGCGCCAAAGCGCGCATGATCAGAAGGCGCTCCGTCCGGATGCGCTGTGAGGATAACGTGTTGGCCGCCAGTCGTCGCAGACGTTTGCCCGGGCCAAAGGAGCGACCATCGACGTCGCGCTGCAAGAACCCCTGTTCCTCTGCCGTTACCAGAAGCCGGTGAACAGTGGGTTTCGGAAGATCAAGGGCATCGGCCAGCGCCGAAGGAGACACCGCAACTCCCGCGCTTGCGACCTCCTCCAATATCAGGAGGAGGCGCAAATTCGTGGGAATATGACCTTTCGCCGAAACGGCGTGATCATCCGGCATCACTACATCCTTATCGGTCCGGTAGCAGGAAGAGGGCGAGTTCCGGTGTCAATGACACCAGGATCCAAACACTGATCAACGCGACAAGGTAGGGCACCGTGTAGCGCAGCAGTCGGAAATACGGCACGCCGGTCACGCCCGAGGCCACATACAGATTGAGCCCGTAGGGTGGGGTGATGAACCCGATGGACGCTCCGACGAGGAAGATCACAGAGAAATGGATCGGGTCCACGCCCACGCTTGCTGCAATCGGTGCAAGGATGGGGGCAAGGATGATCGTCACGGGAAGAGACTCGAGCACCATGCCCGAGAAGAAGACGATCACCATCGCGGTGAAGAGCACGGCGTAGTAGCCGCCCATCGAAGTCACGAAATCGCCGATAACCTGTTGCGCACCGAGAAGCGAGAGGATCTGCTGCATGACAACGGATATCGCGATCAGAGGTGCAAGAATGCCTGTGATCTCGGCCGACCGCATGGTGATCCCCGGGATTTGCCAGAGCGTGAACCCCTCCACCACGATCATTTCGCCGTAGCTCTTTTCTTCCCAGGTTTTCTCGGACTTCAGACGCAGCGCCTTGGTCACGGCCCAGGACAGAAGACCCGCGATGATGCAGAAGCCGACGGTGACACCCGCAGCCTCGGTCGGGGAAAACTTGCCGGTATAGATGCCCCAGAGCACAAGTCCGATGGCGAAGAAGCCAAGCCATGCGCCGAAGGCGGTTTTGAGAACCCGGTTGAGTTGCAACGGGATCAGATAGCCCCAGCCGTTGATGCGGCAGATGATCCAGCAGGCGACCTGCATGCCAACAACCATGAGCGCACCGGGCAGGATGCCCGCGACGAACAGGTCCGAGATCGGCAGGTTCATCAGGAAGCCGTAGACAATGAAGATGATCGACGGCGGGATGATGATCCCAACGGTGCCACCGGCCGCAGCCGTCGCCGCCGAGAAACGTTCGTCGTAGCCGCCCTTGACCATTTCAGGGTGTAGCATCGAACCGATCGTCGCGGTTGTGGCCGAGTTCGATCCAGAGATCGCCGCGAAAAGACCGCACGCGCCAAGTGATGCCATGGCCAGACCGCCTCGCAACCAACCCAGGCAGGCGTAGGCGAAGTCGGACAGCCGTCGCGCAATCCCCGACTTGTTGATGAGGTCTCCGGTCAGGATGAAGAGCGGCATCGCAAGGAGCGCGAAGCCCTTGTTGAACACGTTGAGAAGTTCCGCGCCCATGTTGTCGAGGGTCAGACCAAGGACAAAGGAACATCCGATGACCCAGTAGGCGATCACCAGAAGAACCGGGACGCCGAGCATGAACAAAAACGTCACGCCCAGCGAGATGAGTGTAATCAAGGTTCCGTCGGTCATCAGGTGTCCCCCCCGATCACGGCTTGCTGTATAAGGGGTTTGCCCTCGCGGTAGTTTTTCACGTCATCCTGAATGTTCTCTACCGCGCGTGCTGCCATCAGGGTCGCGGCCAGCGGCGCTCCAAGGATGAACCACCACTGCATGGTGTTATCGGTGCCAAGGACGATCTGGAAATTTGAAGCGGAAAGCGCCACCACCCGCAATGTCGTCACGAGGAAGATCAGGGCGAAGCCGAACCACAGGAAGAAATCAAGCCAGAGGCAGAGCAATTGTCCACCGCGTGCCATGCGCGTTCTGAATTCGGAAAAGCTGAGATGCGTTCTGACGCGGACGTTATATGCCGCCCCGAACCATGCCATGATCATAAAAAGGAACGGAGGAATGGTGGTCGACCACGGTTGTTGGTTCGAAAAGACGAACCGGTCGATCACTCCCCAGAAAATGATCCCAGCGATCGCAAGGTAGCAGGTGATCATCACTGTGCGTTCGAAATAGCGTTCGATGAGTGGAAAGTGGTGGTACACCCACGACAGGGCCAGACCACTCAAAATCAGGAACACTGCGCAGAAGATGTAGACTGTATTTGGTGACAATGCCTGACGGATTGTCCACGAATCCTGGCTCGCAAAAGCGCTGATCAAGGCGCTCAGATCAGACCAGATCTCCATCGGCCCTTCCTCCCATAATCTGACTGTGTCGGGTTTTCCCGATCTCGATATTGTTAGACAAAACAGCCCCGACCGTGCGGGGCTGTTCCGGTGTCACGATAACCGCGCGGCGTTAGCCTCTCCACCAGCGACGTGGTTCGACGTTTTCGGCCAGGGTGTGCGGATTGTTGCGGACCTCGTTGTAGATGTCTTGGTAGGTGTCGATGCCACCCGCCCAGCCGTTGATCCGCTCGCGCCACTGCTCCCACAGTTGCGGCTGGAACTCGGGCGAACACATCTCTTCGGCCTTGCGGACCTCTGCATCGCTGAGATTTGCGACGCGCACGTCGTTCTGGGCAAAGATAGTATCCGGCAGTTGCGGGGTCGAGAAGCCGACTGTGTTCACCAGCGCCGCTTCGTTCGCCGCCTGTACATGAACCTGCGTAAGGTACGAGGATTCCATGACCGCGTCCTGCAAGTCTCCGCCCAGCCCGTCGAACGTCTCGGCACGCATCGCCGTATGTTCCGTACCACAGAAGAAACGCAGGTCCACACATTGGCTGACCACCGGCGACATGTTGGCATAAGCCACCGCAGACGCCCATGTTTCCGCGCCGTCGATCAGACCTTGCTTCAGACCATCAAGCGTTTCTTCCCATGCAACCGGAACCGGGTTGAGGTTCAGAGCCTCCATCGCGATCCGGCCAAGCTGAGTGCCGGTCACACGGTTCTTGGTGCCCATGATCTCTTCGAGGGTGGTCACCGTCGGTTTGTCGGCAAAGTTCTGACCCATCATGATCCCGCGCAGTTCGGCATGGGTGAACAGGAACTTCAGGCCGTGACGCTGTTCGAATGGATCGCGCAGGATGCGCTGGGATTCCGGGCTGTACATGAAGTAGTACTGATCCGCACGCGTCCGGAACATATAGGCGTAGTCGAGCACGTTCAGGTACGGCGCACCGCCGGCCGAGTTCTGCGTCGAGGCAGCGTAAAGGTCGATGATGCCCTGCTGGGCTTTCTCGACGCAGGAAAGCTGACCGCAAATCTGGTTGTTGCCGATGAATTCGATGCGGATCTCACCGTCCGTGCGCTCTTCGAGATCGCGTGCGAATTCGAGACAGCCCGCCCGTTCGATCAGCAGGTTTTGCGGGTTGAATCCCGCCGCGCCAAACTTGAGCGTGTGTTTGGCTTCTTTGGAGAAGCGCTTGTTGTAGGTCGATTCCGCCGCTTTCGCGAGGTTGGCGGCGGTCATCACTCCTCCAAATGTGCCCGCAGCCAACAGTGTGGAACTCATGCCGTAAGTCCCCGCAATGCGGAAGAAATCCCGGCGTGAGATTCCCTTGATACGATCCCTGATCTTCATTGCAATCCTCCCTTTGAGCAATTTTTGAGACGTTTGTTTTCAAAAAAGACTAGAAGGGGATTTTCGTTCTGCATAGAGTTTTTTTCGTCAGGGAGGATTCCATCGGTGGACGCAGACTATGTGATCGTGGGCGCGGGCTCGGCGGGCTGCGTGATCGCCAATCGCCTGAGCACGGATCCGAAGACCAAGGTTGTCCTGCTCGAAGCGGGCCCGCCTGATCGGAATCCGTGGATCCACATCCCCGTTGGTTACTTCAAAACCATGCACAACCCGACGGTCGACTGGTGCTACAAGACCGAACCGGATCCGGGGCTGAACGGACGCTCCATCGATTGGCCACGCGGCAAAGTGCTTGGCGGGTCGTCTTCGCTCAACGGGTTGCTCTACGTGCGCGGGCAGCCTCAGGATTACGACCGCTGGAGGCAAATGGGCAATCCTGGCTGGGGCTGGGACGACGTGTTGCCACTATTCAAGCGAGCCGAGAACAACGAGCGCGGTGCCGACGAATTCCATGGCGACAAGGGACCGTTATCCGTGTCTGACATGCGCATTCAGAGAGCGATCTGCGATGCCTGGGTCGCGGCGGCACAGGCGGCGGGGTATCCCTTCAACCCCGATTACAACGGGGCGGAACAGGAAGGCGTTGGGTACTTCCAACTGACCACCCGCAACGGGCGGCGGTGCAGCGCGGCGGTGGCCTATCTCAATCCGGTCAAGTCGCGCCCGAATTTGCACATCGAAACCCGGGCCCTGGCGAGCCGCGTGCTTTTCGAGGGCAAGCGCGCCGTTGGCGTTGCGTATCTCGATGCGTCGGGGACGGAACAGATCGTCAAGGCGAGACAGGAAGTCATCCTGTCGGGCGGCGCGTTGAATTCTCCACATTTGTTGATGCTGTCTGGCGTCGGCAATCCCGAACACCTGAAGGCGCAAGGCGTGGAGCCGGTTCACGAGCTGACGGGTGTCGGACAAAACCTGCAGGACCATTTGCAGGCGCGTCTCGTTTTCAAATGCAACGAACCCACGCTGAATGACGAAGTGCGCAGTCTTGTCGATCAGGCGCGGATCGCGTTGAAATACGCGCTGTTCCGATCAGGGCCGATGACCATGGCCGCCAGTCTTGCCACCGGTTTCCTCAAAACGCGCGAGGACGTGGAGACACCGGACATTCAATTCCACGTTCAACCGTGGTCTGCGGACAGCCCAGGGGAAGGGGTGCATCCGTTCTCTGCCTTCACCATGTCGGTGTGCCAGCTTCGGCCCGAAAGCCGGGGTGAGATCACGCTCGACGGTCCGAATCCGCGGACCTACCCGAAGATCCATCCTCGCTATCTTTCGACCGAGACGGACTGCCGGACTATCACCGAAGCCGTGAAGATCGCCCGCCGTATTGCGCGTCACGCGCCTTTGACGTCGAAAATATCAGAGGAGTTCCGCCCGACCGCAGAGCTTGATCTTGACGACGACACCGGGACACTCGACTGGGCGCGCAACAACAGTGCGTCGATCTATCACCCGACCGGGACATGCAAGATGGGGCAGGACGCGCGCTCTGTGGTGGATGCGCAACTGCGCGTGCACGGGATCGGCGGTCTGCGTGTGGCCGACTGTTCGATCATGCCCGAGATCGTGTCGGGCAACACCAATGCTCCTGCCATCATGATCGGCGAAAAGGCGTCTGACCTGATTTTGGAATCCGCCTGAGGCGCACCCGGTCCCTAAGACAGCCATTTCCCCGGCGATAGGAGTTTAGGGTCCATCGGGACCTCGATCAATTTCACTCCGGGTCGTCCTCGCGCGTCGGACAACGCGTCTTTGAAGGCATCAATGTCCGGAGTTCGGTAGGCCTCTGCCCCAAAGGACTTGGCAAAGGCGCAGAAGTCCGGATTGGTCAGGTCGGTACCGGAAATCCGGTTCGGGAACTCCCGCTCTTGATGCGCCCGAATGGTTCCATACCGGCTGTTGTTGATAACGATGACGGTCAGGTTGAGCTTGTGGTGCACAGCTGTGGCGAGTTCCTGACAGGTCATCATGAGACACCCATCCCCGGCAATGGCAAAGACTTCTCGGTTCGGGGCAAACGTGGCTGCGCCGATGGCGGCTGGAAGGCCATAGCCCATGGATCCTGAAGTCGGCGCAAGTTGTGACCCCGGGGCGCGGTAGCGATAAAACCGGTGCAGCCAGGCCGCGTAGTTTCCGGCACCGTTACAGAGGATCGCGTCATCCGGCAGGTTCGAGGCGAGACGTGCAAAAAACGGGGCGAGCGGATCACCATCGACCGAGGTCGGGTTGTTGAACGTCTCGTAGTCCGCGCGCAAGGTGGACAGGGTAGCGGCGAACCGCTCTGGCGCAATCGGCTCCCAAGCCGCGACGCTCTGGCAAAAGGTTTCCGTGTCTGCCACAAACGACAGAGTTGGTTCGAATACGCGCCCGAGTTCCTCGGCCTGCGGAAAGACATGGACCAGATCGACGTCCGGCACAGGCGGGGTGAGCAATGTGTAGCCACCCGTCGTCATTTCACCCAGCCGCGGGCCGATGGCGATCAACAGGTCCGTCGTCTTCAGCGCCTGCGCCAAATAGGGCGTCGATCCGATGCCGAAATGCCCCACGTAATTCGGGTGGTCATTGTTCATCACTCCCTGAGACCGAAGAGAAACCGCAACCGGCAGCCCTTGGGTTTCCGCGAAAGATCGAAGCGCGTTAATGCCTTGTGACGTCCAGCCTCCTCCACCAGCGATGACAAGCGGACTTTGCGCAGCTGCGATCTTGTCTTTCAGATCATCAAGCGCCTGCAAATCCGGTCCAAACCGCGGTGTTTCTGCGCGTGCGGCTGGTTTCGGCGGCGACAGATCGTCGTACAACATGTCTTCCGGCAAAGAGAGCACCACCGGGCCCGGCCGCCCCGAAAGCGCGGTGCGAAATGCACGGCTGATGTATTCCTGCAACCGCGATGCGTCATCGATTTCGGCCACCCATTTTGCCATCTGGCCGAACATTCGGCGGTAGTCGATTTCCTGAAACGCCTCGCGCTCAACCATGTTGCGGGCAACCTGTCCGATGAAAAGGACCAACGGCGTGGAGTCCTGAAAAGCGACATGCACCCCGGCGCTTGCGTTCGTCGCGCCGGGTCCGCGCGTGACAAAGCAAACACCCGGACGCCCGCTTAGCCGCGCATAGGCGTCCGCCGCCATCGTCGCACCGCCTTCCTGACGACAGGTGACGAAGCGGATCTGGTCGTCTCGTCCGTGCAGCGCGTCAAGAACCGGCAGGTAGCTTTCCCCGGGCACACCGAAGGCGGTATCAATTCCTTGCGCCACCAACTGGTCAACGAGGTGGTCGGCGGCACGCACGGTGTTCGGACGAGACGTCATTGGGAAACCTTCGGTTCTGAAACGTGATCGATCCACGCTAACGATGATCTTTTGTCAGGGCAAACAGCGCGTTGCCGCTCTTGGCCGGACGCCGGTGAAAAGAACTATCGTTGCAGCTTCAACAGCGCACGGATTCCCGACTTGCCGTCCTCAAACCCAAGGGTGCCGCCGTGCAACTGCGCGATGGTGGCGACAATCGTCAGGCCAAGCCCGTAGCCTTCTATCGCGTCGGTCGCGGCCCCCCGCGTGAAGGGCGCGACAAGCGCCTCAAGATCAGCCGCCGCCGTCTCGGACCCCTGATCCTCGACGACGATCGTCGCCCAGTCGGCGTCAGTTCCAAGCGAAACCGTCGCGCGGCGACCGTACTTCAACGCGTTGTCGATCAGGTTCGTGATCGCCCGCTGTAATGCGATGGGACGCCCATGAATAATAACGTCCCGATCCCGCGAAACGATGCTTTGGCCCTGTCGGGACATGAAGACAGAGCTCGCGCCATGCACAATCTGATCCTCAGGTTCGCGCAGCGTGACCGCTTGCCCCATGTCCTGATAATCATCCACAATCGACGTCACCAAGGCGTTCAGAGACAACCGCCGCGGCTCTTCGATACTCATCTCTGCGCGGGTATAGGTGAGCACGCTTTCGATCATGCCGGTCATGCTGTCGATATCCGCGTTCAGTTTCTCGCGCAGGTTCGTGTCGGGGATCAGTGCGGTGCGCAGGCGCAGGCGAGTCGCAGGCGTGCCAAGATCATGGCTCACACCCGACAGAACGGCAGCACGGCTTTCCAGCTGCGCGCGTTCCGCTTCGAGATAACTGTTCACGGCACTTACGATGTCCTGCAGCTCTTTGGGGCCCTCCGCCTCGTAGCTCGCCGGACCACCGATGCGCCGACGATTGCGAAGCTTCTCTGCGAATTGAGAAAAGCTCGCCGACATGTTCAGCGCCAGCGTGACGAGGATAGCCATCGCGAGGATCGCAAGCAGCGCGATGAGCAAGCGCTGGTCCGCCGGCGCAACAGCACACCCCCACACGGATGCGCCATCAATCGCCACCCAGCGTTCGTCGCCCATATGCGCGATGACCAGCGGATCACTGCAGAAGGATGCCAACAGGCGAAACACGGCACCCGTGGTTTCGGCGGCGGTCTGGCCTTCTCGGATCGGCAGGTCGGCCAGTCGGTAGACTAGGTCTGGCGACAGGATCACGAGCGTCAGTGGCACACCCGTGACGGCGTTCGCCGCATCAGCGAGGATGGGAACATTGGTGATGCGCGCTGCGCGGGGCGCTTCTGACAGCCGCGCGAAATTGCCCGATTGGGCGAGGTCCTGATCGTCTGAGCTCAGGGGGACAACGCTCACACCTGCGGAGGGGGCTGTCCCGTTTTGCAGGGCGTTGAACAAAGTGATCCCCGCGACGTAAGCTCTGTTCTGGTGGGCCTTCCAGTTCGCATTGGACTGCATCCACAACCAAGTCGCCAGCGCGCCGGTCACAAAGGCCAGAAGCACAAGCAGCGTGCTTATGGTGCGAAGGCTGCGCAACCGGTCGATCACGTGTCTTCGGCCGTCACATCAACTGAGAACACGTATCCGACGCCGCGCTCGGTTCTGAGGATATGCGGATCTTTCGGATTGCGTTCGATCTTGCCGCGCAACCGTCCAACAAGAACATCGATGGCACGGCCTTCGGCATCGGCGTTGTGCGCATTGTCGCCCGTCACATCCAATGCCGCCGCGATCTCTTCGCGTGTGAGCGGAATGTGGGGATTTGCGAGGAATGCCTTGAGCAAAGCCGTTTCGCGTTTGGACAATGCGACCTGTACGCCGTCCGGTGACAGGATCTCATCGCGTTTTGCATCGTAGGTCCATCCGTCGAAGCGGAAGGTCTTGGTCGTTCGGCGATGCACCAGCGAAGACGAACGTCGCGCGCGCGACAGCACCGCCTTGATCCGCGCCAGAAGCAGCTCGGGATTGAAAGGTTTGGCGATATAGTCATCGGCGCCAACCTCGTAACCCGACATCCTTTGATGGTCGGCGGACAAGGCCGAGACCATGATAATCGGCACATCCTGTTCGTGGCGCAGTTTCGCACAGATGTTCAGCCCGCTTTCGTCACCCAGCATCACGTCCAGCAGGATCAGATCGACACGCCCGTCTGCGAGATGCTTCAGAACTTCGGATTCATTGGCGGCGGGCAGGGCGATCGTCCCGCTTTGACGCAGGAATTGCACCATCATTTGGCGCATGTCCGGGTCGTCATCGACAACCAAAAGCCTGGGAATCGCCACCGAAATCTCTCCGCTGTTTACGTGATTACGCACGTCATGCATGCGTCATACGTAACACCATGCAACAAAATCGAGGGGCAGGTAACAACGTGTAACGAACCGCAGGAAAATCTGCATGTCCGCCATGCAAGGCGGCTATGTTGATGTTGCAAGGTGTCGGCCCGCAGCCTCAGAATATCCCCATCTGTGCCCATGACGGGCAGATTTGGGAGGAAAACCATGAAAAACTTTGTACTGGGCGCAACGTCCAGCATCGCAATCCTTGCATCCACCGTGGCCTTCGCCGGCCCCGAGGCTGAAGTCCTGCATTGGTGGACGTCCGGCGGTGAAGCCAAGTCCGTTGCGGTTCTTCAGGAAGAGTTCGCGGCCAATGGCGGCACATGGACGGATATGCCGGTTGCCGGTGGCGGCGGTGACGCGGCCATGACGGCCCTGCGCGCCCGTGTTCTGTCCGGCAACGCGCCCGCAGCGGTGCAGCTGAAAGGTCCGGCGATCCAGGAATGGTACGAAGAAGGCGTCCTTGCCGATATCTCGAGCGTGGCCGAGGCCAACAACTGGGCAGAGGTGCTGCCCGCATCCATTGCGGGTCATATGATGTGCGAAGGCACATGGTGCGCGGCACCGGTGAACGTGCACCGCGTGGACTGGATCTGGGCCAATGCCGACGTTCTGGAAGCCAACGGCATCGAGATGCCGAGCACGTGGGACGAATTCAACGCGGCAGCCGAGAAGCTGCAGGCGGCTGGTGTCATCCCGCTCGCACATGGCGGTCAGGCCTGGCAGGACGCGACTGTGTTCGAGGCCGTGGCGCTGGGCATCCTTGGGCCAGACGGCTTCCGCAAGGCGTTTGTCGATCTCGACATGGATACGCTGAAGTCCGACGAGATGAAGGCTGTCTTCGACCAGATGCGCACCATGCGCGGCTATGTCGACGACAACTTTTCGGGTCGTGACTGGAACCTTGCCACGGCAATGGTCATGAACGGCGAAGCGGCGTTCCAGATCATGGGTGACTGGGCCAAAGGCGAATTCCTTGCAGCCGGCAAAGCTCCGGGCGAAGACTTTCTCTGTGCCTCTACACCGGGTGATGGCTTCCTCTACAACGTGGACAGCTTTGCCATGTTCGCCGTGGAAGGCGACGACAAGCGCGCCGGTCAGGAACTTCTGGCCGAGCTGGTCGTGGGCCCGAACTTCCAGAAGGTCTTCAACCTGAACAAGGGTTCGATCCCGGCCCGCACGGACGTGCCTCTGGACGAGTTCGACAGCTGTGCGGTTCTGTCTTCGGAAGACATGGCGGCAAGCTCCGACGGCGGATCGCTGCTTCCCAGCTACGCCCACGGCATGGCGCTGCGCGGCGCGCAGTCCGGCGCGATCACCGATGTCGTGACCGCGCATTTCAACTCGGACATGTCCTCCGATGAGGCGGTCCAGATGCTCGCGGACGCTGTCGCAAACAGCATGTAAGCTGAGCATTCGCTCGCTCCGGCGTCTTCTCCACCCCACGCCGGGGCGAGTTCCTCTGACTTCAGGATATTTCCATGACCAAATGGCTTGAAGAACACACGCCAAAATTGGTGCTGGCCCCCTCGTTCATCGCGATCCTTGTGTTTGTATACGGGTTCATTGCGTGGACGGCCTGGGTTTCTCTTACCCGGTCGAGGCTGCTGCCGCGCTACGAGATCGAAGGCTTCATCCAGTATGAGCGTCTTTTCGATTCCCCGCGCTGGGACACGGCGCTGAACAATCTCTTCATCTTCGGTTTGCTCTTTATCCTGATTGCGATGTTCCTCGGGTTGATCCTTGCGATCCTGCTCGATCAGAACATCCGCACCGAAGGCGCTATCCGCACGATCTACCTCTACCCGATGGCGCTTTCGATGATCGTCACGGGGACGGCGTGGAAATGGATATTGAACCCCGGTTTGGGCATCGAGGCGATGGTGCGCAGTTGGGGATTTGAGGATTTTACCTTCGACTGGCTCGTGAACCCCGAAATGGCCATCTACACCGTCGTCCTTGCCGCGATCTGGCAAAGCTCCGGCTTTGTGATGGCGCTGTTTCTGGCCGGTCTTCGATCGGTCGATGGCGAGATTATCAAGGCCGCACAGGTGGACGGTATCCCGACATGGCGTGTCTATACGGCGATCATCATCCCGTCGATGGCCCCGATCTTTCTGTCCGCCTTCATCGTGTTGTCCCACCTCGCAATCAAGAGCTTTGACCTTGTCATCGCGCTGACGGGCGGTGGCCCCGGATACGCGACCGATCTGCCTGCAACCTACATGTATGCGATGGCGTTTTCGCGCGGCGATATCGGTCAGGCGGCCAGCTCTGCCATGATCATGATGATGGTCGTCTTCGCAATCGTCGTTCCATATCTTTACTCCGAACTGAGGTCCAAAGATGGCTGATCTATCGATGACCCAGGGCGTGCGCCAAAGCCAGGCCAGCAAGATTGCCTTGCGCTGGCTGCTCTACAGCCTGCTCGTGCTGTTCGCGCTCTTTTACCTGATGCCGCTGTTCGTGATGATCACGACCTCGCTCAAAAGCCTCGACGAGATCCGCACCGGCGATCTGATCGCCTTGCCACGGGAAGTGACCTTCGATGCATGGTCGACCGCATGGTCAAGCGCCTGCACCGGCATTCAATGCGAAGGTGTCCGGCCGTATTTCTGGAACTCCGTGCTGATTGCGATCCCGGCCGTTGCGATTTCGACTCTGCTTGGCGCCATGAACGGATACGTGGTTGCGCAGTGGCGGTTCCGCGGCGCGAACATCATCTTCTCGCTCATGCTCTTCGGGTGTTTCATTCCGTTTCAGGTGGTGCTGCTGCCGATGGCGCGGACACTTGGGATCATGGGCATCGCGGGCACAATCCCGGGTCTGATCTTTGTCCACGTCATCTATGGGCTTGGTTTCACCACGCTGTTTTTCCGCAACTTCTATGTGTCGATACCCGCAGAGCTGACAAAAGCGGCGAAGGTGGACGGCGCAGGGTTCTTCCGCATCTTCTGGTCGATCTTCCTGCCGCTGTCCCTGCCCATCATCGTTGTAACGGTCATCTGGCAGTTCACGCAGATCTGGAACGACTTCCTGTTCGGCGTGTCGTTCAGCCAGGCCGGTACGCAGCCCGTGACTGTGGCCCTGAATAATATCGTCAATTCGACCACTGGCGTCAAAGAATACAACGTCGACATGGCCGCCGCGATCATCGCCGCGCTGCCAACCCTCTTCGTCTATGTCGTCGCCGGCAAATACTTCATCCGCGGTTTGACCGCCGGATCCGTGAAAGGATAAGTCTCATGTCTCCGATCCTTGAAATCAACAATCTCTACAAGAACTACGGATCGACGGAGATCCTCAAGGACATCAACGTGTCCATCGAACCGGGTGACTTTCTTGTGTTGGTCGGCCCTTCCGGCTGCGGCAAGTCCACCTTGTTGAACTGCATCGCCGGGCTTGAGCCGATTACCAGCGGGTCGCTGAAGATCGGCGGGCAGGACATGACCCATGTCAGCCCAAAAGACCGCGACATCGCGATGGTGTTCCAATCCTATGCGCTTTACCCAACGATGAGCGTTGCCAAGAACATCACCTTCGGCATGAAAGTGCGCGGTGTCGATCAGGCCACGCAGGAGCGGAAGCTGGCACAGGTGGCGCAGCAGCTGCAGATCGAACCGCTTCTGAACCGTCGCCCGGGCCAGCTTTCCGGTGGGCAGAGACAGCGCGTGGCGATGGGCCGCGCTCTGGTCCGCGACCCGAAACTGTTCCTGTTCGACGAACCGCTGTCGAACCTCGATGCGAAGCTTCGGGTCGAGATGCGGACCGAGATCAAGGCGCTGCACCACAACCTTGGCGCTTCGATGGTGTACGTGACCCACGATCAGATCGAAGCGATGACGCTGGCCACCAAGATTGTCGTGATGAAAGGGGGTGTGATCCAGCAGATCGGGTCGCCCTCCGAGATCTACAACCGGCCCGCGAACCTCTTCGTGGCGGACTTCATGGGCAGCCCGGCGATGAACCTGATCCCGGCAAAGGTGCGGAAGAACGGCGCGGGCACCCATATCGAGATCACGCGAAAGGATGGCGTGCCGATCGTTCTGACCGATACGAAGACGGAAAACCTGCCCGAAGACGTCATCCTTGGCGTGCGCCCCGAGGATATCGCCGATCCGGCCGTGCGCATTGGCGGCCATGCCCAAGAGGCCGAGTGCCTCATCGACATGGTCGAACCCGCGGGGGCTGATACGTTTGCCGTGATGCAGCTGGGCGGGAAACACGTCACCGCCCGACTGCATGCCGAGACAACCGCGCGCCCCGGGCAGCTTCAAAAGCTCGCATTTGACCTTGGCAAGGTGTCCTACTTCGCCCCCGACACCGGCTTGCGGCTGAATTAACGGTGCCCTAGGGCGAGGTTCGCCGCGATTTTGACTGGCATTTTCCCTTTGCTCCGGACTAGCGTTCGGACAAGGGGAGGATCGCCGGTCGATGCGTGACGCATACATTCAATCGAAGCTATTGCTATCCGCCGGATCTGCGTTGCCAGATGGCCTTCAGGTGCACGCTTGATGCGGATCGATTGTCTGCAATACGCCAACTGGTCGGAAAAGATTTTCCGTCAGATGCGCGAAGGTGACGTCGACGCGGTGCACGTCACGATCGCTTATCACGAGACCTTTCGTGAAACGGTTTTGAACTTCGAACGCTGGAACCGCTGGTTCGAACGCTATCCCGACCTGATCCTCAAAGGTTCAACGGCGGTGGACATCGACCTGGCCCGTGAGACCGGTCGCACAGCGATCTTCTTTGGGTTTCAGAACCCAAGCCCAATCGAGGATGACATTGGCCTGGTCGAGATCGTGCACACACTGGGCGCGCGGTTCATGCAACTCACGTACAACAACCAGTCGCTTCTCGCGACCGGATGCTACGAGACCGAGGACACAGGGATCACCCGCATGGGGCGTCAAGTCATCAAAGAGATGAACCGCGTCGGGCTGGTGGTCGATATGAGCCATTCGGCGGACCGCTCTACCATCGATGCCGCGGACCTCTCGGAACGCCCTATCGCCATCACTCACGCCAATCCGTATGAGTGGGCTCCGGCCTTGCGGAACAAAAAGGACGATGTCATCCGGGCGGTCACAGAGAACGGCGGCATGCTCGGGTTCTCTCTCTACCCGCACCACTTGCGTAACAAGTCAGACTGCACATTGACTGACTTCTGCGCAATGATCGCGCTTACGGCGGATACCTTTGGCACCGCGCATCTCGGCATCGGATCGGACCTGTGTCAGGATCAACCGGACAGCGTGGTTGAGTGGATGCGCACCGGTCGATGGACCAAGGACATCGACTATGGTGAAGGCTCCGCTGCCGCTCCCGGGTTCCCGCCGATGCCTGCTTGGTTCAAGGACAACAGGGATTTTGGAAACATCGAAGATGGCTTGCGCGCCGTTGGCATGTCGCCGGATGAGGTGGAGGGGATTATGGGTGGCAACTGGTATCGCTTCTTTGCTGAAAACTTTGGACCTGCACCATGAACGCGCCCTTCACCAATAACCGGTGGCGACCGCCCGAAACCGTGATGCGGCTCAAGCGGTTGGGATCGCTGCATCAATGCCGCCTGAGCTTCATGCGGGTTCTGACCCGGCGCATGGCATCCGAGAAATGGCAGTTCTCGCGCGCCGTTTTCGATGTCGACACCCGCGGCGTCGGACACGCGGTGTACACAGCCACAGGGCCAGAACGGTCGTATTCATTGGTCGCCTTCGCCCATGACTTGCCACCAGAACAACGATCCGACCGCGTGATCGCAGAGGCTTGGGACGCCACCTTTGCGCTGTTCGATGGTGTGCCCACGCAAGCAGATGTCGACCGCCTGTCCCAGAATGTGCCTTTGCAAGAGGCGGGACGCGTCAGCGAGAGAGAACTGACATTGTCGCGCGCCAACCGGTCGGTGCGCTTGTGGACGCATGTCGTGGACGCGCTTGCCTCGGGGCGGCAACCCGACATCGCGCAGATCGATGACGTCGGCTATCTGATGCGAACAACGGCGGTTTACGGGTCGGGCAAATTCGGGGCCGCCGACCGCGATGTGATCGCGGATCGACCCGAAATGCACGGGCCGTTTCAGGCCGAGATGCTGACGGTCTACTTTATCCGAACCTTCGTTCGCGATCTGGTGCAGCACATGGCGCAGAACCAAGGCGGCGATGCAGCCGTGGCACTGGACCCGGCGATCGCACGGCGGCTTGGGATCGGGAATTCCACCGGATTGGGCATGGCGCCGTATCTCGTCAATCATCCGGTCCTGTTCAACAACTGGATTGCCGCCCGAGAAGAGGCCATTGCGCGGGTCCGCGCCATTCAGCGCGCAAGTGCAGTAGAGATTTCGGTTTTCGAAAAACTGCTGAACCGCGCGGAACTGTCCATCACGCGATGGCGCTCTGCACACGTGGCGCAGCTTCAGAAGCTTGCCGATCTGCGCACCGACCTTCAGGCGCTCCGTACCTATCTGGCAGACAACGCCCTGACCTCGGACTACCCATGGGACCGCCTTCATGTCTGGGCTGAAAGCGCCCTGAACGAAGAAGGGCAGGAGTTCTTGGCGTCGCTCATGCTTGAGCCATACGGCGAGCTCATAGATGGTCTGGCGCATTGCATGTCCGATACCAATGCGGACGCGTTTCGGATCGATGGCGCTATGTCGGTTCGAGAGGTGCGCGCACTGCTGGAGGCGTCTTTCGGCTGGGCGCGTGACATGGACTGGTCTGCGAGAAAGAACATTGCTCGGGCTTGGTACACGTCCGAAGAAAAGCTGGAGCCGCGCTTGGGGGAACGGTTCGAAGAGCCGATTGCGGAATATGAACAACCGCTCGCGCCAGCACGTGACGCGGCCCTCGCAATGCGCGCGCTTGAAGGCTGGTCGGACACAGTTCCCATTGCCGAATTCCTGCTGGAACACGCCGAACACCGTCACACGATCCGCCGTGCACAGATGCACCGTGTCGCGCCATATGGAGAAATCCACGACAACACGATCGGAGCCGACGTGCTTCCCATCGACATGCTGCGTGCGAAGCTGTCGTTTTTTGGCGCAACCCATTTCGATCCGCGCTCAGACAGATGGGTGCGCATCTGCATGTATGCCGGTGCGCCGTACCCGGAGGATTTGACGCCTGAAAACGCCGATCTCTGGGTATACCCGGAAACGGCATCTTGAACGTCTCGCTCAACGAGGTTGAGGCACTCGCCAAGAAGGCAACACGCGGTGCCGGGTATCCATGGGGCCTGGCCGAGGACGCGGCAAAAGCAGTCCGGTTCCTCTGCTCAAATGGTGTCGACGGGTGCGCTGCGCTTGCCGGGACTCTGAGGGTGTTCGATGGGGCACAGCTGCACAACAGAATGCCAAGACAGGTCGACGGGTTTTGGCAGGCAGAAACCGGTGATGCCTGCCCCATCGCGCTGGGCGCGGCATTGCTCGACCGGGCGGGGTTGACGACGGGCCAGGTGCAAACCGTGGGACCAATTGTGCACCCCATCCTGCTCGTGCCGTTCATCGCTCAGATCGCGTTGGTCAACGGCTGCGCGATGCGCTTCCACGCGGGAAGTTTCCAGGTGGTGACTGACGGCAAATTCATTGAAACCCTGGGTGCTATATCCGAGCACGCCGACACGGCGCGCGTTGAGCAAGAGGGTAAGCTCAAGGCGCCCAACTCACACGTTTCGCGGGCAACGCCTGATGCCGCCGTCTGGGACGTGCTCAACGCCTTTGCGCACAAAACATACGCGCCTGCGACCGAAGAAAGCCGTCGCAAGGGGGCAGGGTAGCAAGCTCGATCAATCATGAGCGGATTGCTGCCATTCTAAGGTAGCGCGGCGCGCTCACGCTATCACGCTGAAAAGTTTTCGATTGTCTCGCGACAGGGTGCGCCGCCTTTGCCGAATTCCCCAAATCCGTGCCTGTGGGCGCACCGGCAACAGAATAACTTGTTAGGGTCATCGAAGGGGCTACCTTTCTAAAAACTGATAAAGACACAGGGAGGCGTTGGATATGACGCGAATTATTCTCAATGGCACCGAGACGGACTTGGATGTGTCCCCGGATATGCCGCTTCTTTGGGCCTTGCGCGACAGCCTGCAGATGACCGGCACAAAATTCGGTTGCGGTGTTGCGTTTTGCGGAGCCTGCACCGTTCATATCGATGGCATTCCGGCGCGCGCATGTCAGACCTATATCGGCGATATCGAAGGGGCAGAGGTCACAACGATCGAGGGTGTTTCGTCGCCGGAAGCGCAAGCCATTCAGGCGGCATGGGTCGAACTGCAGGTACCGCAATGCGGGTACTGCCAGTCCGGTCAAATCATGTCGGCCTCCGCATTGCTGAAAGAGACACCGAAGCCAACCGACGAAGACATCGATTTCGCGATGGATGGAAACCTGTGCCGTTGCGCCACTTACGCGCGGATCCGCAAAGCGATCCATCGCGCGGCCGAAATCTTGGAGGCCTAGGACATGTTTCACTACCTAGAGAAGACACTCGCGTCTCAGGTCGTTGCACCGACGCGGCGGACATTTCTAAAACTCAGCGCGGGTGCGGTCGGTGGCCTGCTGATCGGTGGCGGTGTTGCACCGATCCGCGACGCACAGGCATCCACACCAGCCGAGGCCTTCGTTCAGCCCTTCGTGCACATTACGCCTGACAATCAAGTGACGGTCATCGTCAAGCACTTGGACATGGGACAGGGCTCTGCAAACGGCCTCGCCACGCTTGTGGCCGATGAGCTTGACGCCGATCTGTCACAGCTTAGCGTACAGCACGCACCGTCCAACCCTAACGTTTACAAGAACCTCCTCTTTGGCGTTCAGGGGACCGGCGGGTCGACGGCAATTGCCAACTCTTTTGAACAATACCGGCAGGCGGGGGCTGCGGCGAAGGCGATGATCGTGCAGGCCGCGGCCGAACGCTGGGGTGTGGAACCGGGCACGATTACGGTCTCGGCGGGCACGGTATCGGGCGGCGGTAACTCGGCGACGCTCGGAGAGCTTGCAAGTGCAGCGGCAGAACAGCCTGTTCCTGAGACCGTGTCGCTGAAAGCGCCGGAGCAATGGGTCTATATCGGCAAGGAAACACAACGCTTGGATTTGCCGGTGAAGACCCAAGGGTCCGTCGGTCTTTTCGGGATCGACCTGCAGCAGGCCGATGCGCTGACGGCGGTCACGCTGCGGCCCCCGCGCTTTGGCGCGACGGTGGCGTCGGTGGATGACGGCTCGGCCCGCGCCGTGGATGGTGTTGTCGAAGTCCTGCAGACCCCGGCAGGCGTCGTCGTTGTCGCGCAGAACATGTGGTCTGCCATGCAAGGACGGACTGCGCTTGAAGTGACATGGGACGAAACCAACGCAGAGATGCGCGGCACGGATGAGCTGGCGGCGGAGTTCTCGGCGCTTTTGGATCAGCCCGGTAACGCGGCTCCCGCACGTGGCGATGCAGCGGGCAAGCTGGCATCAGCTGCCACGGTCATCGAAGCGGATTACAGCTTTCCCTATCTAAACCATGGCCAGATGGAGCCGCTGAACGCGACCGTGATGTTCGACGGGGAAAAGGCCGAATTCTGGTTTGGATCTCAGATTCAGACACTGGACCACAACGTGGCTGCCGCGGTTCTGGGGATCGACTTCCCGAATGTCTCGATCAACACGATGTTTGCGGGCGGGTCCTTTGGTCGTCGCGCGACACCGGACGCCCACCTGACCGCCGAGGCGGCGATGGTGGTCAAGGCGTGGTTCGACGCGACGGGCGAAGCGCGCCCGATTAAGCTTGTGTTCACCCGTGAAGACGACATGGCATCCGGATATTTCCGGCCGATGCATATGCACCGCGTGCGCGCCGGAGTGGACGAGAATGGCATGATCTCGGGTTGGGAGCATCGTGTCGTTGGACAGGGCATCATGATCGGCACCCCGTTTGAGGCCTTCACGGTCAAGGATGGCGTCGACCATTCCTCGGTCGAAGGCGCTGCAGATACGACTTATGATCTGCCGGATTTCGCGCTGGACACCCATCATCCCACGGTCGGAATCCCGGTCCTGTGGTGGCGGGCGGTCGGCCACACCCATACGGCCTTCGTGATGGAGACCATGATGGACGAACTGGCCGAGGCGGCGGGGATCGATCCTGTGGCGTTCCGCCTCAACCACCTGACTTCGGATGCGCGCCTCGCGGGTGTTCTGCGCGAAGCCGCCGACCGTGTCGGTCCGGCTCCGGACGGCACACACCGGGGCATCGCCGTGCACAAGAGCTTCAACACCTATGTGGCGGAAATCGCCGACGTTCGCCTGCGCGAAGACGGCACGGTGAAAGTCGAGCAGGTGACCTGTGCGATTGATTGCGGTGTCGCTGTGAACCCGGACAATATCCGCGCACAGGTTGAAGGGGGTCTAGGCTTCGGCCTGTCCGCGGTTCTGCGCGAAGAGATCACTCTGACCGATGGGCAGGTGGATCAGTTGAACTATCCCGACTATCCGCCCTTGCGGATCAGCGACATGCCAACCGTGGACGTCCACATCGTCGCCTCCGCCGAGGCACCCACCGGGGTAGGGGAGCCCGCGACGCCGCCTATCGGACCGGCAGTTGCCAATGCAATCTACCGCGCGACCGGTCAACGTATCCGGTCACTGCCGCTGACGAAACACGGGTTGGCATAACCGGGCAACATCCGATCAAGACGGTCCTCAGGGGCCGTCTTTTCCTTTTGGACCACCCGCATCCGGATGACGCCGGGGCGTTTCACCTCTTGTTCTCCGATTTTCCCGAACGTCACAATCGACACGCCACAGAATATGCGTAGTGTCCCTGAAAATGCGTGTGACCGATCGGGGAGGGATTGATGACACTTGAGGATCGGCCTTGGACGGCGTTTTACGGCCCGGGCGTACGAACCGATATTGAAAGCCCATCGTATCGTACGATCGGCGATTTGATCGGTTCTGTCGCGGACACGTTTGGATCGGCCCCGGCCTTTACGACCTGTTTACCCAACGGGATGAACGGCACACTGACCTTCGACCAAGTCGACGAGATGTCCGACGCCTTTGCGGTCTATCTGCGTGAGGTGGCGGGTCTGACACAGGGCGACCGCGTCGCGCTGCAGATGCCGAACTGCCTTAGCTTTCCGGTCGCGGCTTTCGGTATTCTGAAGGCGGGCTGCATCCTCGTTAACGTCAATCCGCTCTACACGGCCGACGAGATGGCGAAGCAATTCTCGGATGCGAAGCCGCACGCGCTGGTGATCGTCGACATGTTCGCGGACAAGATCCCGCAAGCCACCCGGGGACATCCGATCCCGAATATTGTGGTAACACGGGTTGCCGAATTCCTCCCGTCCATGCCGCGTGGCATCGTCGGCTTGGTGCAGAAATACTGGGACAAGTCCGTCAAACCGATCGAGGTCGCCCATATCCGCCTTCCCGACGCGCTCGAAGCGGGTCGTGCACACAAACAGGCGGAGAAGGTCGAGGTGGACGGCTACAATCAGTCCGTGAAGCCCGACGACGTCGCATGCCTTCAATACACTGGTGGGACCACAGGCGTGGCCAAAGGTGCGATGCTGACGCACTCTAATCTGATCATGAACATGGAACAGACGATGGAGCTCATCGCGGGGGTCAAGAAGGGTGAGGAAGTGGCCCTGACTGCCCTGCCGATGTACCACATCTTTGCGTTCACAGTGAATTTGCTGGGGTTCTATTGGCTTGGGGCGCAGAACATCCTGATCCCGAACCCGCGGCCTCTGTCGAACCTCAAACGGGCGTTCGAAAACTACAAGATCACCTGGATGAGCGGCGTGAACACCTTGTTCAACGGGCTGACCAACGAGGTGTGGTTCAATGACAGCCCGCCGAAGTATCTCAAGTTTGCGTCGGCCGGTGGCATGGCTTTGCAGTCCGCTGTCGCAGAAAAATGGGAAGCGGTGACAGGTAAGCCAGTCCTGCAAGGGTATGGTCTGACCGAAACCTCTCCGGTTCTGACCTTCAACCCGCTTGGCAAGACGCGTGACGGGTCCATCGGTGTGCCGGTGCCGTCGACTCTGGTGACATGCCTGTCGGATGATGGCGTCCCGGTCCAGATCGGCCAAAGCGGTGAGATCGCGGCCAAAGGCCCGCAGATCATGGCGGGTTACTGGAACAAGCCCGACGAAACCGCGAAGGTCATGAAGGACGGCTGGTTCCTGACCGGCGACATCGGCGTGATGGACACGGACGGGTACTTCCGGATCGTGGATCGCAAGAAGGACATGGTCGTCGTCTCGGGCTTCAACGTCTATCCAAACGAGATCGAAGATTGCCTGGCCACCCACCCGGGTATCCTTGAAGCCGCCGTGATCGGTGTCCCGGATGACGCAACCGGTGAGGCAGTCAAGGCCTTCGTCGTAAAGCGCGACAGTGGCTTGACGGAAGCAGAGATCAGGACCCACTGCAAAGAGCATCTGACCGCCTACAAAGTACCCAAACGCGTCGAATTCCGCGATGAGCTGCCGAAGTCGAACGTTGGGAAGATCCTCAGAAAAGACCTGCGCGCCGAAGAGCTTGCGCAATTGGCGGCGGAGTAAGCGCAATGGTTGGAGCATTCGAACAGGCGCTTCTGGCGCTCATGATCTTCGTCATCATGCTGGGCATGGGCGCGTCCCTGACCCCGCGGGACTTCTACCTCGCCCTGCGCCGGCCCTACGGCCTCGCCATCGGTGTGATTTCTCAATACGGCTTCATGCCGTTTATCGGGTTCCTGCTGATCACGCTCTTGCCTCTGCCCGAGGCGATTGCAGTCGGCGTGCTGATCATGGCCTGCATGCCGGGTGGAACTACGTCCAACATCTTCACCTATTTCTCGAAGGGCAATCTCGCGCTTTCGGTGCTCATGACCGTCACTTCGACCGTCTTCGGCGTACTTCTGATCCCGATCATCCTCGTGATTTATTCGGCGGCGCTTGACCTCGAAATCCCGCGCGAGAACATCATCGCGACGCTGGTCCTGCTGCTCGTGCCTGTTGCCATCGGCATGCTGCTGCGCAAGTTCAATGCAAATGTCGGCGCGGTGACCGAATTCATGGGTTCGGCGCTCGCGCTGTTCTTCATTCTCTTCATCATGCTCAGCTGGATCCCGCGCAACTGGCAGTTCCTCGTGACAACGACGCCAGCGACCTATGTCGCCGCCATTGGTCTGGGTCTTTTCGGGATCACCATCGGGTATCTCTTTGCGCGCGCTTTGAAACTGCACCCGCGCAATGCACGCACTGTGGCGTTGGAGACAGGTATCCAGAATGGCCCGCTTGCCATCGCGATCATCGCCTTCACCTTTGCCGGCTCCGAGGCGCAAAGCTACATGGCGGTGCCGGCGCTCTATTCGCTGTTCATCGTGATCGTATCGACGCTGGTCACGCTCGTCTTCCGCCGGGCCAACACAGCGGCGGAACAGAAGATGCCGGACAGCCTTCTTTAATCCTTGGGATCGTGCATCACGCGATGCGCGATCTCTCGCAGCACACTCTCGTGATCAATCTGCAGATCTGTCTTGGTCAGTTTTCCGTCGATCTGCAGGAACGACAGCCCGTGCACAAAGCTCCACAAAAGAAACGCCTTGTTGATGTCCGACGCGGTGACCTCGTTACGCCCAAAGCATTTCGCAACCTCTTTCTGCACATCCGAGAAGATCTGATCGCCCATCTGGACCAGTTCCTCGTGTTCGTCGTGGTCTTCGGAAAGCCCGAACATCAAACGAAACACTCCTGGTTCGGCCGCCGCGAAGCGCGTGTAGACGCGACCCAGGGCGATGATCCGTTCGATCGAACCCGGCGGATGGGGTTCCAGTTCTTCCATCATTTGCTGGTGCTGACGAAGCATTCCACCCAACGCCACGGCCCGAAGCATTTCACCCTTGTTTTTGAAATGCTTGTACGGTGCGGCTGTCGATACGCCAGCTTCGCGGCATGCCTCCGAAACCGAAAAATGATCGGGCCCCTTGGTCTCGACCAGACGACGGGTTGCTTCGATAAGCTGTGCCCGCAGATCGCCGTGGTGGTAGGTGCCTCTTTTCGCGTCGATTTCCAGTTTTTCCATGATCTGATGTCTTTCAGACAGCGTAATGCTTGTCAAAGTAAGAGTGACTAACATATGTTAGAGTCTCTAACATTGCGAGGGCTGCCGCCATGAGTGACGCAACAAAACCATCTTTTCTCAGACGCGCAGGGCGATGGGTGATCTCAACAACACTCACTCTAAGCGTCGTCGCAGCAGCCGGTGCAGCGGTTTTCTTTGGAGCCAATACACTTGCAGAGCGTGCCGAGGCGATTGAACCACCGGTCGAAGCGGACCTGACGAAAGTGTCTGTGTCCCCGATCCGCATCGAAAGCAGATACACTGTCCCGCGCCGGTTCGTTGGCCAAGTCGAATCCGGTGCAAACGTTGCGCTTTCGTTCGAACTCGGTGGGCGGTTGACTGATCTGCTCGTCGAAGAAGGGGACAGCGTCACCAAGGGACAGGAAATAGCACGTCTCGATACGGCCCTGCTCGAAGCGGAACGTACACGTCTTGGGGCGTCACGCTCGGCCACTGCCTCGCAGCTCGACTTCGCGGAAAGCCGCGTTGTGCGGGCGGAGGCACTTCGCGAGGAAGGCTTCGCCAGTCAAGAGGCGCTGGACCAGGCGCGCTCCACCCGGGATGAGTTGCGCAACCGGATTGCTGAAATCGATGCGGCCCTGACGTCGGTGCGTATCAATATCGATAAATCCGTTTTGTACGCGCCGTTCGACGGTCAGGTTGGTGCACAGTCGGTCGATGGCGGTGAAACACTTGCCGCCGGTCAGGCGGTTTTGACGCTGCTGGAAACGGGCACGCCGGAAGTTCGCGTTGGCCTGCCGTTGTCATTGTCCCCGGACATTCTGAAGGACGCGCAAGTCGATGTGGGCGGTACGGTTTATCCTGCCCGTCTGCGCCATTTGCGCCCTGACATTGATCCCGTCACACGGACCCGGACCGCGCTGTTCGAGATCGAAGCGACGAGTGCGCCAATTTTTGGACAGACAGCAACTCTGATGCTGCAAACCGAAAAGGCCATTGAGGGTGCCTGGGTGCCGCTTGATGCACTGCGCGAAGGCTCTGGCAGTGTCTGGACCGTTCTGGTCGTGGAGGACGGTGTTGTGCGTAACGCGGCTGTCGAAGTGCTGCATGCGGAAGAAACTCGCGTGTACGTGCAGGGCACATTTGAGGACGGCACACCTCTGATCGACACGGGCGCCCATCGCGTGGTGCCGGGACAAGCGGTTCAAGTCCTCGACGCGGAAGGCTGATCAAATGCAAACCCTGACCTTCCGCCAGCCCCGTCTTGTCGCTCTCATCCTTCTGGTGCTGATCTCTGCCGGGCTGTCATCTTTCCTATCGCTAGGGCGTCAGGAAGACCCGACAATCACCAACCTTTTCGCAACCGTGACAACCAGCTTCCCCGGCGCCGATCCGGCACGGGTCGAAGCGCTTGTCACAAGTGAGATCGAAGAAGAATTGCGCGAGATCGCCGAGGTCGATGTCATCGAATCCGTGTCACGCACCGGAGTGTCTGTGGTGTCGGTCGAGCTTCTGGAAACGCTGGACGAAGCCACCATCGAGCAGATCTGGTCCGAAGCGCGCGATGCGGTGGAGGACGCGCGCCGAAATTTCCCGGCAGGCGTGCAGCCGCCCGAATTCAACGCAGAAGGCATCAGCGCCTACTCCGCCGTCATCGCAGTGACCGCAGATCACGTCGGTGTGCCGATCACGCTGGCCCATGCGCACGCGGAAGCCTTGGCCGATCGTTTGCGCGCGATCCCGTCGACCCGCGCAGTGGACCTGTTCGGAGAGCCGGACGAAGAAGTGCTCATTCAGGTGGACCCCGAAGCGGCGGCAGCTCTTGGGCTGACCACAGCAGAAATTTCGCAACGCATTTCCGCCGCAGATGGCAAGGTACAGGCGGGGCGGGTGCAAGGGGCGCAATCCGACCTGACGATCAATATCTCGGGCGAAATCGAGGCTCTGGATCGCGTCGGTCGAGTGGTTCTGCGCGAAAACGAAGACGGCGCGTCCGTTGTGCTCTCCGACATTGCCACGATCACGCGCGGCGCGCGTGCCCCTGCCGAAGAACTGGCCTTGGCCAACGGCCGGCCGGCCGTTCTGGTCGGTGTCTTGGCGCAAGACGGCGTTCAGATTGACCGCTGGATGGGGTTCGTTCGCGATGAGCTTGCCGCTGGAGAGGACATGATCCCGGTCGGGTTGTCCGAAATCCTCATGTTCGATCAAAGCACCTATACGGCGGATCGCTTGGCCGAAGTCGGTTTCAACATGGCCATTGGTGTTAGCCTCGTTGTTGCAGTGCTCTTCATCACGCTAGGGGTGCGGGCCGCAGCCATTGTGGCGTTGGTGCTGCCCGTTGTGTCACTTGCGACCTTGGCTTCGATGAACTTCATCGGTCTGCCAATTCATCAGATGTCGGTGACCGGTCTCATTGTGGCGCTGGGCCTCTTGGTGGACGCGGCTATCGTCATGGTCGATGAAGTGCGGCAACGGCTCGCGAAAGGCATGGCGCGCGAAGAGGCGGTGGGGGACGCCGTCAAACGGCTTGCAGCACCGCTTTTGGCGTCAACTGTAACCACGGCGCTCAGCTTTACGCCGATGATCCTTCTGCCCGGCCCGGCGGGCGACTTCGTCGGCTCCATCGCAATTGCCGTGGTGCTGATGCTGATCTGGTCGCTCATCGTGGCGCTGACAGTGACCCCGGCTCTGGCAGGGTGGTTCCTGCGAGAGAACAAGGCCGCAGGTCTCTCCGTTCCGATGTTTGGGCGCGCATTCGAGGCGTCCATTCGGTGGTCTGTCGCGAACCCCGTCAAATCCATCGCTCTGGCGTTGATCCTCCCGGTGACGGGGTTCGCGGCATTCCCGACCCTTACCGCGCAGTTCTTTCCCGGGGTGGAACGCGATCAGTTCTACCTTGAGGTTGAAATGCCCCCGGGCACTGCAATTGCGGAAACCGCCGAGGTGGCAAAAGGCATCGACCGGTTGCTGCAAGACGAGGCAGGGATCGACCGTGTGTATTGGTCCATCGGTAAATCAGGACCTGCGTTCTACTACAACATCACTGGCGGGCGCAGTCAGGAGCCGGGTTACGCGCAGGCGATGATCAAGACCGCGACAGCAGAGGACGCCGCGCGCCTTGTGCCTGGTCTGCAGGCCGAACTCGACAGCAGCTATCCGCAAGCCCGGATCATCGTGCGTGACCTGGTGCAGGGACCGCCGGTCGCGGCACCGGTCGAGGTCCGTCTCGTCGGGTCCGACCTCGACACGTTGCGCGATCTGGGGGCTGAGGCGCGGGCGCTGATGGCGGACTTGCCACTGGTCACACAGGTGCGGGCTGGCGTCACTGGTGGCGCGCCGCAGGTGCGGTTCGAGATCGATGAGACGAAGGCCCGCCTTCTTGGCTTCAACGTGACCGATATCGCGGCGCAGTTGGAGACGAGCCTTGTTGGCAGCGAAGGCGGCAGCCTTGTCGAGGGCACAGATCAGCTTTCCGTCCGCGTACGCCTCGGTGACGCGACGCGCAGCGACCTGGCGGCGATCAGTGACCTCCCGATTCTGTTGCCCGGCGCCGGTGCCGTGTCAGCGGGCGGCGCGATGCCCGTTGTGCCATTGTCAGAGCTTGCAACGCCGGTCATCGAACCGGCGGAAAGCGTGATTACCCGCCGCAACGGCGAACGCGTGAACACCGTGCAGGCTTACATCGTGCCGGGAGTTCTGCCGGAGGAGGCATTGCAATCAGTGCTGGCGTCACTGGACGAACGCGGGTTTGAGATGCCCGCCGGTTACCGCATGGAATTGGGCGGCGACTCTGACGCGCGGTCGAACACGGTGGGCAACCTGTTGGCTTCCGTAGGTCTTATCGTCACCCTGACCATCGCGGCGATCGCGTTGACCTTCAACTCCTTCCGTTTGACGGCCGTTGCTCTGGTCGTCTGCGTGCTCTCGGCTGGGCTTTCGATGCTGTCGCTTGCCGTGATGCAATACCCGTTCGGGATCAATGCGATCATCGGCGTGATCGGCTCTATCGGCGTGTCCATCAATGCGGCGATCATCATTCTGACAGGCTTGAAAGCTGATCCCGAGGCACTTTCCGGCGACCATGACGCGATGGCTCGGGTCGTGACCGGGTCCAGTCGACACATCATCTCGACGACGATCACGACGTTCGGCGGTTTCCTTCCCCTGATCCTTGCCGGCGGCGGCTTCTGGCCGCCCTTTGCGGTGGCAATTGCCGGAGGCGTGCTGTTGTCGGCAGTGGTGTCCTTCTACTTTACGCCGCCGATGTTCGCGCTGCTCTACCGTGGCAAGCGACGGAAAACAGAGGAAATGCACCCTGAAGGCGAAACAGAGTCACCGAAAAACACGCTGAGATTGGCCGCGGAATGACACCTTCGCCAGCTTTCGCGAAAAGCTACATCTTAAAAGTGCCTAATAAGACTGCATAATTCGGCCTGAAGCGCTCGCCAAGCCGCAAGAACAGGCCATCTGCTTGCGGTCAGGCAACCATGCGTTAATTCTTAGGCATGTCAGAGAACACCATTTTTGATGAGATGTGGGGCCACGACGCGCAACTGCGCGCGCCCTACCAAAACTTTCACAGCTGGTTCGATCAGGAAGATCCCAAGCGATTACGAGCCAAGAACCGCGAGGCCGAAGAGCTTTTTCGCCTGACCGGGATTACCTTCAACGTCTATGGGCGGGCCGAAGCCGAAGAACGGCTGATCCCGTTTGATATCATCCCGCGCATCATCTCGGGTGCTGAATGGGCCAAGCTGTCCCGGGGGATCGAACAACGCGTGCGCGCGATCAACGCGTTTCTGCATGACATCTATCACACTCAGGAAATCCTGAAGGCGGGTCGCATCCCGGCCGAAATGATCTCGCAGAACGAGGCATTCCTGCCGCAAATGATCGGCGTCGATGCACCGGGAGGTGTCTACACACACATCGTCGGAATCGACCTTGTGCGGACCGGGCCGGGCGAGTTTTACGTTCTGGAAGACAACGCTCGCACACCATCGGGCGTCAGTTACATGCTCGAAAACCGGGAAACCATGCTGCAAATGTTTCCGGAGTTGTTCTCCAAAAACCGTGTGCAGTCGGTGCAGCAATATCCGATTGATTTGCGCCGATCGCTTGCCGCCTGTGCGCCCAACGCGACGAATGGCACCCCGACCGTCGCGGTCCTGACGCCGGGTATCTACAACTCCGCTTATTTCGAACACGCCTTCCTCGCCGACCAGATGGGCGTCGAGCTGGTCGAAGGCCACGACCTTCGCGTCGTCGACGGTCGCGTCGCCATGCGGACCACGAAAGGGTATGAGCCGATTGACGTGCTCTACCGTCGGGTCGATGACGATTTCCTCGATCCGCTCAACTTCAACCCGGAAAGCCAACTGGGTGTGCCGGGGATCATGGATGTCTACCGCGCCGGCGGAATCACGATTGCGAATGCGCCGGGCACAGGGATTGCCGACGACAAGGCGATCTATTCCTACATGCCCGAGATCGTCGAGTTCTACACCGGCGAACGCCCCCTGCTGCAGAACGTGCCGACATGGCGCTGCTCGGAGCCTGATGCGTTGGCTTACGTGCTCGACAACCTCGAAGACCTCGTGGTCAAGGAGGTACATGGCTCTGGCGGCTACGGCATGCTGATCGGGCCAACCGCGTCGAAAAAGGAAATAGCGGAGTTCCGGAAAAAGCTGAAGGCGAGACCCAAGAACTATATCGCGCAGCCGACGCTCAGCCTCTCCACAGTTCCGATCTTCGCGCAGAAAGGCCTGTCCCCACGCCACGTGGACCTGCGCCCCTTTGTTCTGGTCAGTCCCGACGGGATCAAGATCACGCCCGGAGGATTGACGCGCGTCGCTCTGAAGAAAGGCTCACTCGTCGTGAATTCGTCACAAGGTGGCGGGACAAAAGACACTTGGGTACTGGAGGAGTAGAGAATGCTGGGTAAAACGGCAAACGGGCTCTTCTGGATGTATCGCTACATGGAAAGAGCCGAAAACACCGCGCGCCTGATCGAAACCGGGCAACGCATCGCACTCACACGGTTGACCGAAACGGACGACGAATGGCTGTCAGTGCTGCAATCGGCGGATTGCCTGTCCGGTTACAACGCCACTCATGACGAGGTGTCACGCGAACTTGCCGTCGACTGGATGCTGCGGGCCAAGGAAAACCCGTCGTCGGTCCTGTCGAGCATTAACGCCGCGCGTCAGAATGCACGTCTGGTGCGCACCGCCATTACCGGTGAAGTGTGGGAAGCGGTGAATTCGGCGTATATGCGCTTGAAAGACGGACTTTCGCGCAAGGTCAGCGAACGTGACCTGCCAGCGACCTTGCGCCTGATCCGGCAACACGCGGCCCTGGTGCGCGGTGTCACATTGGGCACGATGCTGCGCAACGAGATTTACGATTTCGCCCGGCTCGGTACGTTTCTGGAGCGGGCCGACAACACCGCGCGCATTCTCGACGTGAAATACTACGTCCTTCTTCCGTCAGCCCGCGCTGTCGGCACCTCGCTGGACAACGTGCAGTGGGAGACGATCCTTCGCTCCGTATCCGCGCGCGGAGGGTTCCGCATGGAACACGGCGCTGGAGGTGGACCAAAGGAAATCGCGGATTTCCTGATCCTCGATAAACGCATGCCGCGGTCCTTGGCGTTCTCGGTCAGCAAGCTGTGCGACAATCTTGGGTACCTGAGTGACGGCACCGATCAAGGTCTGGCGTCGCGTGATCGCGTGATTGCGCTTCAGGACGGTCTTCTGTCAAAGAGCATTGACGATATCTTTGACTTTGGCTTGCATGAGTTCCTACAGAAAACTCTCGAAGAGCTGTCCGGCATCTCCAGCCAGATCGAACAGGACTTCCGCTTCTACGCTTAATTGATCGCGACCAAGGCTTATGCGACTGAAAATCGAACACACGACCCGATACCGGTTCGACACACCGGTCGTTTACGGCTTGCAGCAGCTGCGCAAGACGCCCAAAAGCACGTTCAATCAAAAGGTTGTCTCGTGGGAGACGCGGATCGAGGGCGGCAAGAAGGAAACCTCGTTCGAGGATCACCACCGCAACACGACCGAACTCATCAGTTTCGATCCCAACACGCTTGAACTGTCCGTGATAAGCGAAGGCGAGGTTGAACTGGAAGACAACGGCGGGATTCTTGGTCCGCATCAAGGCTGCGCGCCGCTGTGGCTCTACGACATGACCACGCCGCGCACCCAGGCCGGTGCCGGGACGCGGGCCTTGATAAAGGGCCTCGGCGACCCGAATGACGTCTCGACCCTCCACAAGCTGAGTGAGCGCATTCGTGACGCCGTGCCTTACACGCTCGGCGCGTCGAACCCGGATTGGTCCGCCGAAGATGCGTTGGAAGCGGCGAAAGGGGTGTGCCAGGATCACTCGCACATCTTCATCACCTGTGCCCGCGCGATGGGTCTGCCCGCGCGCTACGTGTCTGGCTACCTGATGCTGAACGATACGACGACGCAGGAAGCAATGCATGCTTGGGCCGAAGCCCATGTTCCGGGTCTTGGTTGGGTAGGTTTTGACGTGTCGAACGCGATTTCGCCGGATACGCGCTACATTCGCGTCGCAACGGGGCTGGACTATTCCGACGCCGCACCGATATCTGGAACACGGATTGGCGGGGCAGGCGAAGACCTGAACGTTCAGATCCACGTGATTCAGCAGTAAAGGCCGTCTCAGTGACATATTGCGTAGGAATGATGCTTCGCAGGGGGCTGGTCTTCATGTCCGACACCCGCACAAACGCGGGTCTCGACAACATTTCGACCTTCAAGAAGATGACAATCTGGGAAGAACCCGGTGAACGCGTCATCACACTGATGTCTGCGGGCAACCTCGCCACAACTCAGGCGGTGATCAGCCTTCTGGACGAGCGCAGCAAACTGCCGGAGGATCGAACGTCTTCCTTGATGAAGGCGCCGTCGATGTTTCAAGCGGCGTGCATGGTCGGAGATACGCTGCGTGAGGTCATCGGTGACCTCACGGATGGCGGTCAGCGCGCCGATAGCGGGTTCGATGCCACGCTTATCCTTGGCGGCCAGATTGACGGAAGCCCGCCGCGCATGTTCCTCATTTATCCCGAGGGCAATTTCATCGAGGCGGGAGACGACACACCGTTTTTCCAGATCGGCGAGATCAAATATGGTCGCCCGATCCTCGTGCGCGCCTTTGATCCCGATCTGACATTCGAAAGCGCATTGAAGCTGCTCATGGTGAGTTTCGATTCGACGCTGAAGGCCAATCTGTCGGTTGGTATGCCGCTCGATTTCTTCTGCTACGAAACGGACAGCCTGGAAAAACGCCACGTTGGTCGCGTGACCGCCGACAACGAACGGTTTCAGACCATCTCGAAAGGCTGGGGCGAGGCGCTGAAGCAGGCGCTGGATACTTTGCCGGATGTTGGTATGGAATCGATCTGACGTGATTAACGGATCAGGGAGGATGCCGTGACCAACAGCCCAATCATCTGCGTAGGCGGCGAAAACCTGATCGATCACGTGACGCGCGAAAGCAACGTATCCGCACTTCCGGGCGGGTCCCCGTTCAACGTCGCCATGGCGCTGGGCCGCCAAGACGTCGATGTCCGCTACATCACGCCGATTTCGACCGACAGCTGGGGCGACTTGCTGGCCGATACGCTGACACGCTCGGGCGTCACACTCAGTGGCGGTCGCGTGGACGCGCCGACCACCGTCGCCCGTGTCACCGTCACCGACGGGATCCCGTCCTACGAGTTTGAACGAAACGGTACGGCAGAGCGCCGCGTGACAGAGCAGTCGTTGTTCGACGCCATGCCAGCGCAAACGCGCGCGCTCCACACCGGCTCTCTGGCCGTGTCCGAAGGGGCGGATGGTGCGGCATGGGAAGACGCCTGCAAGCGGGCCTTCGACGACGGCACTTTGGTGTCTTTCGATCCCAATGTGCGCCTGTCCGTTATCTCGGATCCGGAACGCTACCGCGCCCGCGTACTTCGGATGATGGCGACGACCCATCTGTTGAAGTTGAGCGATGAAGACCTGGAAGGTCTGTTCCCCGATTTGGCAGCTGTCGACGCTTTGACCGAAGTAAGAGCCCTCACCTCTGCACCGCTGGTCGTGATGACCAAGGGCCCCGATGGTGCGATGGCCTGGATCGGTGAGGACGTCGTGGATATGGCTGCGCCGCCAGTGCCAAACTTGGTCGACACCGTCGGTGCGGGGGACACGTTCATGGCCACGCTTCTGGCCGGTCTGGTTCGGATCGACGCCCTGTCTCCGACCGCCGTGGCTGATCTGAGCAGGGACGATGTCGAGACACTTATTCGCCGCGCCGGGATGGCGGCGGCGATCAACTGCGGACGCGCCGGGTGCAACCCGCCGACGGTCGCAGAACTGGACGCGGCTCTCGGGATTTGAGGCCTTGGAAGGCGGAGAGTTCTTGCACTGGCGAAGCATCTGTTTCACCTGTCTTGGCGAGCCGATGCATTCCGTAAGAGGCTGATAATTTGACTTAAATCGTCTGTGTCGGGTAACGAAGCTTTAAGAGCTGAGTACGTAATAAGGGCAGGAAAGAGGCGTTGCCGCCTCCTTCGTTTTCTTGGGTCCTTTTTGCGGATGTCTCATGCCGGCCTTGTTGTTCATTCTGCAGTTATTCCGCTACCTCATGCGGCGACGGATGGCATTGGCGGTGTCAGACCAGAAACACATCAGGACTGATCCCGACGACCTGCATGAGAAACCCGCTCTCGCTGCCGTCGAGGATCGATTGATAGACCATGTCGCTTTGGGCAATGCCTGCGTCAAGGCTGGCATCCGTTCCGTCAAATCCGTGCATGACGGCCCGTGCATCTTCGACGTCGGACATGCCCCGCATGACGGCGAAATGGCCGCCCAGCATGACCTTGTTGGCCAAATATTCGGCGTCCGCAGCGCTGCCTGTCTCGGCCTTGGCACCGGCCAATATGGCCTGGATAAACGTCGGCGGCGTGATGGCCGTGTCGTTCTGAAGCACATCCAGCCAATAAAGCAATCCCGACACATCCGGATCACGCCCGAGGACGTTTTGGTAGACCGCCGTCACGAAGGCCGGCAAATTTTCCATCGACCCATAAAGCGCCCGTGTCTCCGGTTGGTCGAAAAACAGCGCTGCAATCTCATCCATGCCGAGACCTTGGGCAAGCTGATCGCCCCAGAAGAAAAGCCCAACCGCGTCCGGCGCACGATTGAAATACGCGATGTAAAGCTCGGTCAGTTCAGCCATCTGAACCGGGGAAAGCGTCGCCATACCGTCGAACATTCCGATCGGAATCCCGTCAGTGGCAAATGGGGAGATCTCTTCTGCGAAATCAATCCATTCGATATTGCTCAGCATAGTAAGTTCGTTGCCCGCTCCATCCCGGTTCTCCACCAGAATCGTCGGGCCATCGAATCGCAGTGTGTATCCCGATTGCGTGCCTTCGAAAGCGGCAATGTCGATACCGCGTCCACCATCCACGATGTCGCGACCGCCACTTATGAGAATGACATCATCACCATCCAAAGCGTCAATGCGATCGTCTAAGAGGGTGCCGTGCAACATGTCGTTACTGTTGCTACCCTCCAACAGACTTACAGACGGATCGTCGCCATCTGGCACATCGGAATTGTGGTCACCGTCACGAAACGGGTCCACGATCGGTGCGGGCAAATCGCGAATATCCGCGGACAGAAACGACATGATGCCGTCTAGGTTTGACCTGACCGCAGGGTGGATATCGTCTGGCAATTCGACACTGCTGAGCGGTAACTCTCCGAAAACAGTGATGTAGTGAACCAGCGACGCAAGGAAGTAGAGCGTTGCGGTGCCGTGAGCATCCTCGTCAACGAACAGATCGGATGCACTGATCTGCTCAAGCCCGAGTGAGGGGGTATCCAGCAGACGCGCGATCTGTGACCCGGCACTTACAAGGCGAACGTCCAGATCAGACCGCTCAGATTGGATGATTTCGGTCAGTGAGACCCACCAGTCATGCCATTCACCGGCCATATAGTTCTTCAACGCATCGAATTCGGAAGTGGTCAGCATCCCATCGGTCGCAAACTGGTTCAGTTCAGGCCAAGTTTCGAAGATGTTGACCGTAACACCTGGGGCTTGCTGTGTTGTCCACTCAATGACCTGCAGCGCGGCGTGTGCTGGGGATGTATTCGGGTCGATCCAATAAGCCTCATCGGGGGCAAGGTCTTGAACGAAATTTACGGGCGAAATCGTGATTTGATTGAAACCAGCGTCTGCGAAGGACTGTCCAACACCCGGTGTCCAAGCGTCCTGCACGCCGTCGATCTGCAATTCCGGGGCCGCCGCAGATATTGCATGTTCCCGCATCATCCCGCTTTGCGTGGAGTTCGCGTAGCCGTTATCTGCGAGATCCGCCATCACGCTGATCCAATACGGCACCGTCAGAAGAGGGTCGTCATTTCCGCGTGCGAAATGGGTGTTTGCGAAAGCGTATTCGACCACGTCATCGAAACGCGGTGTCGGAGAAGGTGTCGGGTCCGGATCAGGTTGCGGGTCGGGCGCCGGACCGGGTTGCGGAACTGGCGTCGGCTCGGGGTCCGGTTCAGGATCGGGCTCGGGTCGCGGCGCCGGGCCGAAGTCTGATGGTGTCGAGCTCCAAGTCCCGTCTTTCATGTGATCCGGCGCCGGATGGTCGCGCATGAAATCCTCCAGCGCGTTGTACCGGGCCGTTTCATCTTCGAGATGCCGGAGTGTTCCCCAGCTGCCCCATTTCGTGGGGCGCGACACATCGACAAAGGCATTGAAAAGCGTACCGCCGGCGTCTTCCCAGCCTTGCAGCAATTCCCTGTAAAGCTGACCCATCCCTTCTGAATAATTGAGATGTGCGAAGAAGTCGGACAACGTCTCATTGTGAACCCACTGGCCGATCCCGACCACGTGTGTTCCGCCTTCATACATCACCAAATCCAGCCCGTGCGCGTCGGCAACCTGTTTGTGATAGCGAAACAGGTCGAACAACGCGTCAAGCGAGTCTCCTCTGTCCCCGGTGACAGACCCGTCCCGCAGTTCACGGATTGCGAGCGCTTCCGCATGATCGTACCGATGCTCTTCGACATACGCCTCCGCAGCCGATCCGCGAAGACCGCGTGCCGCCGCTTCGTCGCGCGCCCGGTCTTCGCTCTCCTCGATCCAACCCAGAACGATCGGAGCTTTTCCGTCGGTGCCGAGGCCGCTGGCAAAGTATCCGGTGATCGCATAGGTGTCGAAGGACAAGTACGGCGCGTGGTTCGCACCGCCCTGTGCTTGCCACGCCGGTGCTTCGAGGATCGGCTCTTCGAGACCAGGCCAATTCGTGTGCGTCGCGATGACTTTGACAAGCCGGTCGTCGGCGCCTGCGTATACACTGTCGAGCACCCTGGCCATCTCTGCAGATCGTGCGCCGTATTCCTGAACCCAGCCATCGCCGTGATCCTGTCCGAAGCGGTCGCGCGCCGACTGTTGTGCGTCTTGCGCCTGTTCGAACATCCAGTTCCACACCTCGTTCGACAGTTCAAAATGCGCGCGCAAATCCGGGTTCAGATTGTCCCGGACATATGTCGCGAATTCGCGGATGTAGGTGGCATCGGCATGCCAGGGGATATTGAACCATGGCTCCGTACCGGTCTGGTTGGCCAAAGCGACCATGACCTCCACGGGCACGCCCGGGGAATAGGTGTAATACTCGGGCGCAGGGCGATCGGACCAGCTGCTTACCTGCGAGTCATTGGTTTGCTGCCAATCCATGAAGCGCAGGGAATGAGCATCGTCGATCAAATCCAGCCACAACGGGTTGAAGAGCTGGCCTGCGTCATGCGCCGGAATGTGCTCTTGTTTCACGACCTCAATATTGCGCAGGTAATCGCCATTGTTCCGTGGATCCGTGGACCGGATGAGAACGGTCACCAAGGCTGCGCCATTGGGCTCAAAATCGAACCAGATCTCGCCATCAGACCGGGAAACGACGTCAGCGCCGTAGATCTCGATCTCGCCCTCGCCATCATAGCTCAGCCGGTACAACCCGCGCGTGTAGTTCGCGTCGGCGGGCATCTCTGTCAGAATGTAAGAATGAATGGAACTTGCGCCGGCCGGCATTTCGGTCAGCCAGCCGTTGGCATCCAATACCCCCATGTTCTCAAGGTCTTCGGGCGAATATCCACCGCCCGACCAGGGGCGTGCCGTTTTGAAGACGTCAAGGAACGGCTGCTGCACGCTCCAGTCTTTGACGCCTCTCAATCCAAAAGCCAACGCCGCCGCAGAGGTCTGCGTTCCGAACACATCGGTTAGGGGTTCCATGTCCCACTCCACTCATCCATGTGCCCCCGTCGAAAGCGTTAGACGGGTGAGTGTGAACGGGCTCTTAAACGCGCAATTCGATGAAAATTGACGGCAGCCGTCGATCAATGCGGCTGTACTTTTCGGCGCTTCGCATTTGCCGATTTCGATTGGGAAAACAGGGCATTGCAGCCAGGCTGCATTTGCCGCGCCCCTGAACTCTGCCAGGAAGCGTGAGGCATACCCATGTTCTGAAAATTTGAGGAATGGACGGCCTTGGATCGGGCGATGGCTGTGCCCTAGCTCGTATCTCGCCCAAAGGTCGGCAGCGCGTGCGCAAGCATCGCCGTCAGTACCAGCATTTCGCCACCGTCTTCGATCACCCCGATGATCCCGGCTGTCAGGGTCCGTTTCTCAGCCAACTGGTGAATGACGTCGATACCAACGGCCAAGAAGACCAGGACCCCGAACAAGATGGCCTGCGGCGCGAGTTTCGCGCGCGTCTCGGCCGTGGCATTCGGCCAGGTCAGAACGATGACGCCAAAGAAGATCAGACCAAGAAAGGCCCACACGACGAGCTCGGCCAGGGTAAAAATCATCGCGCTGTAAGATAGATGGAAATCGAGCGCCATCACCACGTACGCGCTGCGTTCATGCAGTTGAAACGCGTCGTCAACGAAAGCGAGAAGATACACAAACGCAGTCGCCAGCAAAAGCGGGTCGCGCGCGCGTCGCCACGCCACGAAAACGCACGCGATGATCACGACCCAGAGCGCGTAGTTCAGAAGCTCACCAAGACTGTAGTCGCGGGCGATGTTGAGCATGTCGGGCCAGACATGCGCCGGGTTCTGTCGCGTTGCCAGCCCCATCCAGATGTGAATGGAAATCAGAAAGATTTGAAGACTGCCGATAATCGCAAACAGAGACAGGTCAAACGTTCCCCGGCCACGATCCAGTTTTCGATAGCGCATGCCAAACGGTCATAAGAATGCTTTGATAAAATCGCACCAGTTAATCACTCGTATCCACGGGGGATGCTAAGGTCAGTCATGCTTGCAACGCAAGCGCCGCATGCCACTGCTTTAATTGGATCGTTCGGGTGGCGTGAAAACAGACCGGATCAGGTCTTCCGAAGTTTGATCACCACGTTCACGCTGGAAATCTCGGCGCCTTCCGGCGGCGTTGGAATGCGTGCGATTTCAAGCTGATCGGCGGGCGCGTCCGACAGACGCCCTTCGTCTTCCCAGAAGAAGTGCGGGTGATCGTGGGTGTTTGTGTCAAAGTAGCTGCGCGCACCGTCAACGGTGACCTCCTGCATCAGTCCCGCATCGCAGAACGTGCGAAGTGTATTGTAGACGGTCGCCAACGACACTTGCTCACCGGTTTTCTGAACCGACGCGAACAGGCTTTCGGCTGTGACGTGGCGGTTTTTTCCGTCACCGACAAGAAGCGACGCCAACGCAACACGCTGACGTGTCGGGCGAACACCGCCCTCGGACAACCATTTGGTTCCACGTTCTGTCTCGATAGAAGGCATGCCGGCCCCGATTTTCCTCGTCACCCGACAATATAGGGTGCGAATGCTTCGCAATTCAAATGAAATTCTTGCAACAACTTGTCTCAGTCCAACACGGTCGCGCGATTTGGCTGGGCTTGCGGCACTTGGTTGCGCGGTGCTAGAGGGGGCGGGATTTCGCCAATCACAACGGGAGCCCGCCGCACATGACCGACTATCCGCGCAGTTTTGATCGTGATGACCTTCTCAAATGCGCGCGCGGCGAGCTGTTCGGCCCCGGAAACGCGCAGCTTCCGGAACCGCCAATGCTGATGATGGACCGGATCACCGATATCTCGGGGGACGAAGGCGCGCACGGCAAGGGCCATGTGGTCGCGGAGTTCGATATCAAGCCAGACCTCTGGTTCTTCGAATGCCATTTCCCCGGCAACCCGATCATGCCCGGCTGTCTCGGTCTGGACGGGTTGTGGCAACTCACCGGCTTCAATCTGGGTTGGCGTGGTTGGCAGGGTCGCGGATACGCGCTTGGTGTGGGTGAGGTGAAGCTCACCGGCATGGTGCGTCCGGATCGAAAGATGCTGACCTATTATGTGGATTTCACCAAGGCGATCCAAACCCGCCGCCTGACAATGGGCGTTGCCGACGGTCGGGTCGAAGCGGACGGTGAGACGATCTATCAGGTCAAAGACATGAAGGTCGCTCTGTCTGAAAGCTGATCTTCACTTTCGCGGCCCTCGGGAAAACACCATTTTCTGGTTGGCGAGCTTTTTCCGGTCTCCGGTCCAAGCGTAACAAAGAAGCGCCGGGTTCTGTTCGGCGACGGTAATGCGATGCCGCTGTTCCGGCGGGTTGAAGATTAGTGACCCCGGCGCATAGACCCCTTGATCATTCTCTGACACTGCCCCGGACAGGCAGATGTAACTTTCCGAAATGCCGTCATGCGCATGTGCGGGATAGGTGCAGGATGGCGCGAACAAAACCAGCCCGAGGATGACCTCGTCGGTCAACACCGGACCGGTCGGACCGGCCAGCTCGGCATAGGCGTATTTCGTCTCCAGTCCGCGCGGCACCTTTTCGTAACCATATTGCCAGACCAGATGATCGCGCACGGAGTCGATGGCACGGATGAACGGCGCGTGGCGTTCCATTCGCCCGTTGTCGAGCGCACGCTGCAGGTGCGCGGTGACAGGCTTCGAAACAGGCTTCAGCTCGTGCACCTCGGCGTTCGCCTTGATCACGCGGCTGATGCCGTCGCGCACGGTCTTCTGGTGACTGCGGATCTTGGCGCTCCCGCCAGCGGACAGGCGTCGATAAAGCTCGTAATAGTCGCGCAGTAGGTAAAGCCAGTTGGGCCGGTCGCGCAGGCGTGGATAGTCGATCATGCTGCCCCTCTGCAGTCGGAATGCTCAGGGTGCTATGTCCGTGTTGGCTCCATGAGGCGCAAGAGCAGAATACGCCTTCGACGCAAAGTCCGCGGTCGTTGAACAAGGATTGTGCAATCGCGCCTGACTACCGCCTACTTGTCTGTCGAAACGCCGGTGACGGAATACGCCGGGCAGCGACGGCTGACACTAGTCAGAAACAACACGGCGCCGATAATCCCGGAAGGCCACGTGACGACGGCGCCAAAACTCGCAGCCCAAGGGCAAAACAGGGCAAACCCGATCAGCGTCGCGCCAAGGATAATCCTTACAATTTGATCGGTGCGTCCGACATTTGGTTGAGAAAGCATGATAGCCTCCTATCCAAGACGCCAGCACGTCTAGCAAAGCTGGGTTCCAAGGCGTTGATCCGGATCAATTGTTCACAAGTACCCCCGGTTGCGTTTCGAACGGCTTGCTCCTCCCCCCCTCCTTCCCCTACACACGCTTGCAACAATTGTAAGGAGCCGTGATGCGCCGAGTTGTCGTCACCGGATTGGGCATTGTCTCGTCTATCGGAACCAACAAGGAGGCTGTGCTGGCCTCGCTCAAAGCGGGCCGGCCAGGGATCACCGCAAATGCCGACATGGCCGAACATGGGTTCAGGTCACAAGTGGCTGGTGCCATTGACCTCGACCTGACCGCGCATGTGGACAAGCGCACCCTGCGCTTCATGGGGCCGGGCGCGGGTTATGCCTATGTCGCCATGGGCCAGGCGATCGAAGATGCAGGTCTCACCGAGGCAGAAGTCGTCGATCCTATGACGGGCCTGATCGCCGGGTCTGGCGGACCGTCGACCTCTGCAATGCTGGCGGCGCATCAGACCGTACTGACCACCGGCGCGACCAAACGGATCGGGCCTTTCGCCGTACCGAAGACCATGTCGTCGACCGTCAGTGCGAACCTCGCCACGGCGTACCAGATCAAGGGCATGAACTTCTCGATCACCTCGGCCTGTTCGACCTCGCTGCACTGCATCGGCATGGCGGCGCAGCAGGTGGCGCTGGGCGCGCAGGACGTGATGTTCGCCGGTGGCGGAGAAGAGCTCGACTGGACGCTGTCCTGTCTCTTTGACGCGATGGGCGCGATGTCGTCAAAGTTCAACGACACCCCCGAACGCGCCAGCCGCGCCTTCGATGCCGACCGCGATGGTTTTGTGATCTCGGGCGGCGGCGCCATTGTCGTGCTGGAACCGCTTGAGCGGGCTTTGGCCCGGGGGGCAAAAATCTACGCAGAGATCACGGGCTTTTCGGCGACCTCCGACGGGGCTGATATGGTTGCACCGTCCGGCGAAGGTGGCGAACGCGCGATGCGCGGAGCGTTGAAGACGCTGCCGGAAGACCGGAAGGTCAGCTACATCAATGCGCACGGCACCTCGACCCCAGTGGGCGACGTCGGTGAGATCGAAGCCGTACGCCGCGTCTTTGGCGAAGGCAGCACACCGCCTGTAAGCTCGACGAAATCCATGACGGGTCACAGTCAAGGCGCAACCGGCGCGCAGGAAGCGATTTACTGCCTTCTTGCCTTGCAGGACGATTTCATCATCCCATCGATCAACGTCGAAACACTCGATCCGGCGCTGAAGCCGGAAGAGATTGCGACTGAGCTTGTCGAAAATGCAGGGCTCGACACGGTGATGACCAACTCCTTCGGGTTTGGCGGCACCAATGGGTCGATGCTGCTGTCGAAATTTCAGGATTGATGTGAGCGGGGCCTTGCAATGACGAAGCAGTTGGAGGGCAAGCGTGGCCTCATCATGGGTGTGGCCAACGAACGGTCCATCGCATGGGGCATTGCCAAAGCCATGCACGAGGCCGGAGCCGAGCTGGCTTTCACCTATCAAGGCGAGGCGTTTGGCAAAAGGTTGGAGCCGCTCGCCGCCTCGGTTGGATCGGACTTCATGGTCGACGTGGACGTCACGGATGACGGGTCGCTTGATGCCGCTTTCGAACAGCTCGCTGCGCGCTGGCCGACGATTGACTTTCTGGTCCACGCGATTGCGTTCTCGGACAAATCCGAACTGACGGGCCGGATCCTCAACACATCACGTTCGAACTTCAAGAATTCGCTCGATATCTCGGCCTACAGCTTTATCGACGTGGCGCGACGTGCGCATCCGCTGATGGTCGACAACGGCGGTACCTTGCTGACCCTGACCTACATGGGCTCCACCCGCGTGACGCCCAATTACAATGTGATGGGTGTCGCCAAGGCCGCATTGGAAGCCGCCGTGCGGTATCTGGCGAATGACCTTGGCCCGGAAGGTATCCGCGTCAACGCGATCTCTCCCGGACCGATGAAAACGCTGGCCGGGGCCGCGATTGGCGGAGCGCGCAAGACATACAAGCACACCGACCAGAACGCGCCGCTACGGTCGAACGCGACGCTCGAGGCGGTGGGCGGCACCGCGGTCTATTTGGCCTCCGACGCCGGTGCTTTCACCACGGGTGAAATCGTGCGTGTGGACGGAGGCTTCCACGTCCTCGGCATGCCGCAATACGATCATCTCTGAAATGCAGCCTAAACCAACCGCACCGACCTACAGCGCGTTTGTATTTTGGCAACGCGCGGAAGGTGCGGTTCTCTTTGGCGTGGCGCTCTGGCTTTACACGCTGGTTGGATCGCCTTTTCCCGTTTGGGTGGCCGTTCTGCTCTTCTTTCTGCCTGATCTGTCCTTTGCTGCTTACCTCTTGGGTCCGCGGCTTGGTGCCTGGGCGTACAATATCGTCCATGTGTACGCCTTCGGGGCAATTGTCGGTGGCATAGGTCTTGCGTTTGACAGCGCCGCGTGGATGGCCGCGGGCACGCTCTGGTTTGCGCATTCAGGTTTCGACCGCGCGCTTGGCTACGGACTGAAATCGACGCACGGTTTCAAGGAAACTCATCTCGGTCGTATCGGGCAAGAGTGATCCAAGCGGGAACCGGCAGGTGTCCGACGCGTTATCGCCGCAAAAGGAGATACGCTTAAATGACACATGTTTTGACCCTGCAAAGCATCGAACCCGTCACCCACGACACCTACCATTTGGTATTCAACAAGCCTGACGGGTACGACTTCACGCCCGGCCAGGCCTGCGATTTCGCGCTGGCGCGTGACGGATGGCGGGACAAGCAGCGCCCCTTTACCTTTACCGGTCTGCCGACCGAGCCAACACTGGAATTCGTCATCAAGAGTTATCCGGACCATGACGGCGTGACCGAACAGATCGCGGGTCTCCAAATGACCGATCAGGTAGAGATCAGCGACGCGTGGGGCGCTATCGAGGACAAGGGCCCGGGTACCTTCATCGCCGGAGGCGCGGGCGTGACCCCCTTCATCGCGATCCTCAAACGCCGCTTGCAGACACACGGAACGCTTGAGGATTGTCGTCTGGTTTTTTCAAACAAGACCGAGAAGGACATCATACTGCGCGATACCTTCACCTCCATGCCCGGGCTACAGCGCGATTTCATCGTCACGGATGAGCCGGACAGCGAATTCCATGGCAAACGGATCGACAAGGCTTATCTGAAGGGGCTTGTCGAAGAGATGGACGGACCTTTCTACATTTGTGGTCCCGACCAGATGGTCACGGATATCTCCGACACCTTGAAGGAGCTGGGTGTCAGGGAAGACCGTATCGTGACCGAAGACTTCGGTTAATCAGCCAGCGGATCTCTAGCGCAGAATCCGCTCCACTCCAACGAAACGGGCAAGCCGGGTGAGTTCTGCATCCAGCTTGTCCTGTCGTTTGAACGTCCATCGAACGCCGGGTTCGTGCCAGAGGTTCTTGACCGTCAGGGTGGAGGCTTTCCGGTCAGCCTTGAGGTCGATGCGCCCGACGAAGCGGTCGCCTTCGAGGATCGGAAACACGTAGTAGCCCCATATGCGCTTCGCCTCCGGCACAAACATTTCGACCCGGTAATCGAACCCGAACAGCCGCGAGAGGCGATTGCGGTCTCGGATCACTGGATCAAAAGGGTTGAGGATGCGAAGGCGGCTGGTCGCGGGCGTCAGCCGTGCCAATCGCGCCTCGATATCCGGCACCGCAATGGCGTCAATCCAATCTCCCGAGGATGCTTCGATCTGGACCGGAACAATATCCGTACGTGCATCACACCACGTTTGCACTTCGCTCCGCTCCGTCGCGTCCCAAAAGCGCTGCACATCGCCCGGCGCACCGAACGCCATGCGATCGAGGGCAGCATCACACAACCAGGTGACCTGATCTTCATCCGCCATATCAACCTCGCGGAGATGGTCTGAAAAGACCCGCTCCGGCAGATTGTAGAATTTCGTGAAGTTTCGGCGGTGGCACGTCGCAAGGTCGCCAGAGAACCACATGTAGTCCAGCGCTCGCTTGTGGGGCGGGCGCGACCACATCGCCTTCGGCCCCTCGATTTTCGTATCGAACGCCTTGGTCGACAACGCGCCTTCCCGCGCGATCCTTTCTTTGATCTTGGCGCGTTCGGACGCGTCCGGCAGGTTTTTCAACCAACCTTGCTTATCAAGCTTTGCCTGCATCCGCCGGAACTGCCGCCGCCACATCGGCAGGAACTCCATCGGCAGGACAGATGCGTCATGTGTGAAATGCTCAAAGATCGCGCGGTCCTTGCCCAGCAGCCGATCCAGCATCGGCTCGCGGTAATTTTGATTGCGGCTCCACAGGATGTGGTGATGAGCGCGTGCAACAACTTGAATGGAGTCCAACTGCACAAACCCCAGATCATGGATGAGCTTCGGTAAATCCAGAGCGCCGGTGGGCGTGCCCCCAAGCCCCTGCGCATGTAGCCACATCTGCCGGGCCGTCCGATTGGGAATGCGAAGGGGCGTCATATGGTCAGAACCACTGACCGGGTTCCATCAGCCCCAGATCCAGCAACTGGCGCGAATGCCACTCGAACGGCACCGAATTGTGCCAGCGGAACGTCTCGATCTCGAACGACGACCCGGGATTGCGCTTCAGCGCTTTTGCCGTACGGAAAGACACGACGGCCGCCGTCAGGTTGTTGTGCCACGGGCAAGCGTAGGTGTTGTATTCTTCGTCGTTGAAGGTGTGATCTTCGCGAAGCTGCAGGCCCGGTTTCGACTTGAATAGCGCGACGCGGTCGATCTTGCGCCTTTCGGGGGGCACGTGTTCCTCGTACCGCCAGCGCAGTCCGCCAAAGAAATCCAGCTGCCGTTCCTTCGGGTGGTTGGTTTTCGGATCATTTCGCCCAAGGGCGTAATATCCCGACCGATCCAGATAGGCCTCTTCGATGCTCACCGCGCTCGGATACGCACCCAGATCGCCCGCGTAGACGTCGATGGCGTAACACAACATCGCGTCTCGCCGTTCCTCGGTGTGGAAGGCCAAAAGCTCTCCCACTGTGCGCGTCTCGCAAAACGGGAAGAACAGGTACTCCGCATTGTAGCAGACATACATCCAAAGCCCGGGTGCCTTCGCAATGATCCGATTGACGATGTTTTCGCGGCTTTCCTTCAAAGCGATATCGGCGTCGATGCGAACGACGAGTTCCTCGATATCCGGCGCAAGACTGAATTCCGGGCGCATGAACACCAGCACCTTCTTGAACCCAAGTTGAAGATGGTGCCGCAGTGTCGTGTCGACCTCGACGTCGTCTTCCACGAATATCAGGGCAACTGGCCCTTTAACGAGGGCATCGCCGGGGTCGTTCAAAAATTCGTTTGTGCCTGCATAACGCATGAGGGAACCTCTGCGGGGGTTTTCGCCAGACTCGATGAAAAAACCGTGCATTGCAAGACAGGGGTGAGATGCGGTATCGCCACGCCCTGAACCTGCCCCAAGGAGTGTCGGCATGTCCGAGGCGAAAAAGCTCTACATCAAGACCTACGGCTGTCAGATGAACGTCTATGACAGCGAACGCATGGCCGAAGCGCTGGGCGGGCAGGGCTATGTGGAGACGCAATCGCCGGATGATGCGGATATGATCCTGCTGAACACCTGCCACATCCGCGAGAAAGCGGCTGAGAAGGTGTATTCCGAGCTGGGGCGCTACAAAGGATTGAAGGCCGCAAAGCCCGATCTGAAAATTGGGGTCGCGGGCTGTGTCGCGCAGGCCGAAGGCGAAGAGATCATGCGCCGCCAGCCGATGGTCGATCTGGTGGTCGGTCCGCAGAGCTACCACCGCCTGCCCGAACTTGAGGCCAAGGCCCGGTCGGGAGAGAAAGCGCTCGACACCGATTTCCCCGAGGAGGACAAGTTCGAGGTCCTCAAGAACCGCCCCAAGGCAAAGCGCGGACCGACCGCGTTTCTGACCGTGCAGGAAGGCTGTGACAAGTTCTGCGCCTTCTGCGTGGTCCCCTACACGCGCGGCGCCGAGGTTAGCCGCCCTGCAGATCGTATCCTGACCGAAGCGCGCGATCTGGTGGAGCGCGGCGTTCGCGAAATCACCCTGCTTGGCCAGAACGTGAACGCCTATCACGGTGCAGGAGAAGGTGGCGACTGGTCACTCGCACGCCTGATTTGGGCCCTGAACGACATCGACGGGCTGGAGCGCATCCGCTTCACCACCAGCCACCCCAACGACATGACCGACGATCTGATCGAGGCGCATGGCACTTGTCCAAAGCTGATGCCGTACCTGCATCTGCCCGTACAGTCCGGGTCGGATCGCATCCTCAAGCGGATGAACCGGCAGCACACGGCGGACAGCTACCTGAAGATCATCGAAAAACTGCGCGACGCGCGGCCTGACCTGCTCTTGTCGGGCGATTTCATCGTCGGCTTCCCGGAAGAGACGGAAGAGGATTTCCAGGACACCTTGGACATCATCCGCGCGTCCAACTACGGCTACGCCTACAGCTTCAAGTACTCGACCCGCCCCGGCACACCAGCGGCCGAGCGGGACCAGCTGCCGGAAGACGTCAAGGACGACCGTCTGCAACGCGTGCAGGCTCTGATTACCCAGCAGCAGAAAGCCGCCCAGGACGCGATGGTCGGCAAAGAGGTGGGCGTGTTGTTCGAGAAGCCCGGCCGCTTGCCCGGCCAAATGGTGGGCAAATCCGACCACCTGCATGCAGTGCATGTGCAGGGCGAGGGGATCCAAACCGGTGACCTCCGTCGGGTCCGCATCGTCGACAGCGGGCGCAACTCGTTGGCCGGTGCGTTGGTCGCGTGACACACCCCCCAATATCTTGAGGTTCCCTCTTTAATAAACCGCCGCTTTTGGTAGTCTGCCCAAGATACAGCGCTTAAGCGCGATTCCGAATTGGGGGATGCGGAGATGTTCGGGCGATTGTCCATCTTTCTGATCGGTGCAGCACTGGCGGTTCCTCAGGTCGCGGCCGCGAATGAACCCGAACGGTACATCCCGGGCGTCTGGATTGATCCCGACGGCTGTGAACATTGGGTCATGGACGATGGCGTCGAGGGCTTCATGAGCCCGCACCTGCGCCGCGATGGCACACCGGTCTGCCACAAGGTCAGCAAATGCGCGATTGTTCCGACCGACCAGATGTTCGCTTCTGGAAGCGCCGCGATCTCACAGCATGGCGTCAATGGATTGCGCAACTTCTTCGCGTCAAACCCGGCGAACGGCTTTGTCATCGAAGGCCATACCGATAGCCGTGCCTCGGACCGCTACAACCTTGGTCTCAGCCAACGCCGTGCCCGCGCCGTGGCACGTGTGGCGCAAGAGGCGGGGGCGCAGGTTTATTCGGTGCGCGGCTTCGGCGAACGCCGCCCGCTCGCCAGCAATGCGACAGCGGAGGGCATGGCCAAGAACCGACGCGTCGAAATCCTGTGCCTTGAGCGGGGGAAGCGGTGATGCGGATGATCAAACCTGTAGTGATAGTTGCCGCCCTTGCTGGCTTGGCCGCCTGTGAAAACCCGTCCGAAGACAAAAGCGTTGACCGCGGCTGGGACGACAAACCACTCAGCGAATTGCAGGCGGGCATCTGGATTGATCCCAACGGGTGCGATCACTGGATCATCGACGATGGTGTCGAAGGCTACCTGTCGCCCCGCCTTGACCCGCGCGGACGACCGGTCTGTTCGGGAACACCTCAGGACCGCAACACAGCTATTGGCGATTTCAAAGGCGGTTCTACTTCCATTATCGGGGATGCGCTGTGACGGGACGGGTGATCGCTTGCACAGTGTGACCGAACTTGCCACCCTGCGAATGCGACCCTTGAGCCGGAGACCCGCGTGACCACAGACACATTGTCCGAAGCGCTTGTTGAATTTCCTGATAATCGTTTGCTTATCGACCTTTGCGGTGAATACGACCGAAACCTGACCGAGATCGAAAGCCGTTTGGGCGTCCAGATTCTGCGTCGCGGGAATCAGTTGGCGATCCACGGCGAGCCCGACGCGCAGGAAGAAGCGCGCGAGGTGCTGATGGCGCTTTACCAAAGGCTCGAACAGGGGCGCAGCGTCAGTCATGGCGATATTGACCGCGAATTTCGGATGGCCCTAGACGAGTCCGGCCCGGATGCACAGATCGAGATGTTCGAAGGCGGCCCGGTCGAGATCAAGACCCGCAAGAAGCTTGTCGAACCGCGCACCGACGCGCAAAAGGCCTATGTCCGCTCCCTGTTCGAGAACGAGTTGGCGTTCGGCATTGGCCCGGCCGGAACCGGCAAGACCTACCTTGCGGTGGCCGTGGGGGTGAACATGTTCATCACCGGGCAGGTCGATCGCATCATTCTCAGTCGCCCCGCGGTCGAGGCAGGCGAAAAGCTCGGCTATCTTCCGGGCGACATGAAGGACAAGGTCGACCCCTACATGCAGCCGCTCTACGACGCGCTGAATGACTTTCTGCCGGGCAAACAACTCGCTCGGATGATCGAGGAAAAAACGGTCGAAATCGCACCGCTCGCCTTCATGCGCGGCCGCACGCTCAGCAATGCCTTTGTCGTGCTCGACGAAGCGCAGAACGCCACCTCGATGCAGATGAAGATGTTCCTGACCCGACTTGGCGAAGGCTCGCGCATGGTCATTACCGGTGACCGGACCCAGATCGACCTGCCGCGCGGCGTTGCCTCAGGACTGCGTGATGCGGAGCGTCTGCTGAACAATATTCCGAAGATCAGCTTCAACTATTTCACGGCCAAGGACGTCGTCCGCCACCCGCTGGTTGCGGCGATCATCGAAGCCTACGAAAAAGACGCGGAAACGCCCTGATCTTCTCTGGTTCCAAAATATCTCGGGGGTATGGGGGCTGGCCCCCATGATGATACCCAATTGCCACCGCTCACAGACATCCTGATCGAAGACGACCGTTGGGACGCCATTGACCTGTCTGCGCTTGCTGAACGGGCGGCGGTGCAAACGCTGGAGCATCTTGGCCACTCAGCGCGTGGGTACGAGATCGCCGTTCTGGGCTGCGACGATGCCCGGATCGCCGATCTCAACGCAGAGTTCCGTGAAAAACCCGGGCCGACCAACGTTCTGAGCTGGCCTGCCCGCGATCTGTCCGCCGAGGTAGACGGGGACGATCCGACGCCGCCACCACCTCCTGATCCGCTTATGGGTGAAAGCCTCGGGGACATCGCCATCGCGTTCGACACTTGCGCGCGCGAAGCCGATGCCGGCGGAAAGTCGCTTGCAGACCATACGGTGCATTTGCTTGTTCACGGAGTGTTACATCTTCTGGGCTACGACCACGTTCGTGACCGTGATGCCACGCTGATGGAAGGGCTGGAGACGGAAATACTTGGCAAAATGGGTCTGGCCGACCCATATAGGGAATAGAACGGGATTTTGGCCTCCACCGGAACAGGAAAAGATGGGCGACAACGACGACTCGTCTAACGCAGCGCAAAGCGCGCGAGAGACGACTGACAGTAAAACCGCGGGTGGTGTGTTTGCCCGCATGCGCAAATGGCTGGGCGCCGGCCCGGACGAGGTGCAACCTCCCAAACCGTCGCCAGATGTGGCCCGGGCGATGGCTCCAATCCATGGCATGATGAACTTGCGCAGGATGCGCATCGAGGACGTGGCCGTGCCGCGTGCCGATATCGTGTCCGTGCCCGACACGATCACAAAGTCCGATCTGGTGAAGGTGTTCCGTGAAAGCGGTCTCACACGTCTGCCGGTCTACAATGGCACGCTCGACACGCCTGTCGGTATGGCGCACCTGAAAGACCTCGCGCTGAAGCACGGCTTCAACGGCAAAGGCAGCAGTTTCGACCTCAAGGCGCTCTTGCGCCCACTCCTTTTCGTGCCACCCTCCATGCCCATTGGAGTTCTTCTCGCCAAGATGCAGACAGAGCGGCGGCATATGGCGCTGGTGATTGACGAATACGGCGGCGTAGACGGGCTGGTCACGATCGAGGACCTGATCGAGCAGGTTATCGGTGAGATCGAGGATGAGCACGACCTCGACGAAGGCCGCAACTTCACTCGCGAAAAACCTGGGGTCTACATGGCCTTCGCCCGCACCCCGCTCGAAGAATTCGAGGCCGAGATCGGGATGGAGCTGACCGACCACGACGATATCGACGGCGAAGAGATCGACACGCTTGGCGGCCTTGTCTTCATGCTGGCCGGTCACGTCCCCGCGCGCGGTGAAGTTGTCCCGCATCCCGAAGGCCCTGAATTCGAAGTGGTTGATGCCGATCCGCGCCGGATCAAACGCATGCGGGTCCGCCTCAGCGCGACACCTCCGGCGGAGCGCCCGGCGCAAGCGGCAACCACTGCTGCTCCAACGCCCTAGTCTTTCGATGGTCAAGGTCTTGCCCCGTCTCGCGGCGTTCGGGCTGGGATGCCTCTTTGCGCTTGGCCAACCACCGTTTGACCTCTGGTGGGTTGCGGTTGCGGCATTGGTTGCGGTGTTTTGGCTCGTCGACCGAGAAGCTATCGCGGCGCGGGCAGGCTGGATCGGATGGTTGTTCGGAACCGGCTATTTCGCGATCTCTCTGCACTGGATCCTTGAGCCGTTTCAGGTCGACGCTGCGGCAACCGGCTGGATGGCCCCCTTCGCGCTTGCCGGGATCGCCGGTGGCCTGTCGCTCTTCTGGGCGGGCGCCTTCTGGATCGGGCGGCGCCTGTCGCCGACGCCCTTTGCAATCGCCGTTGTCTGGGCCACGGTCGAGCTTGCACGTGCCTATGTTCTCACTGGTTTTCCCTGGGGATTGCTTGGCTATCTCTGGTCGTCAACGCCGGTGGCCCAATGGCACACCGTTCTGGGGCCGCATGGTGTGACGCTGATCACTGTGCTTTTGGCGGCACTGACCATGACGGCTTTGAAATCCAATTCCCTCGTCAGGGGTCTGGTGACCGTCGCGGGTTTCCTGGCCTTATGGATCGGCGGTGTCCTCTTGACGCCGCATGCTTCAGACGTGGACAATCGTCCGGTGGTTCGTCTGATCCAACCGAACGCACCGCAGCACCAGAAATGGGATCCGGCGCATATCCCGACCTTCTTCACCCGTCAGGTCGATTTCACCGCGCAACTGCCGAGCCCCGATCTGATTGTCTGGCCGGAAACCGCCGTTCCGAATTTGCTCCATAACGCGGGCCCGGCCTTCGAAGTGATCGCCGATGCGGCGCAGGGTGTTCCGGTGGTTCTGGGCATCCAGCGCGAGGAAGAAGGGCGGTACTACAACTCGCTCGTGACACTGGATGCAACAGGCGTACCGGATCAGGTCTACGACAAGCATCACCTGGTCCCCTTCGGCGAATATATGCCCGCCGCGGGGCTCTTCGCCAAGTTCAATATCCTTGGTCTCGCGGCACGGGCCGAAGCGGGGTACTCGTCCGGGCCCGGCCCGCAGACGCTCGATTTTGGCGCGCTTGGCATCGCTCTGCCGCTCATCTGTTACGAGGCGGTGTTCCCGCAAGATGTGAACGGCGCACCCCTTCGCCCGGACTTCCTTTTGCACCTGACCAACGACGCCTGGTTCGGGACGTCGGCCGGCCCGCAGCAACACCTGCAGCAGGCGCGTCTCAGGGCCATCGAACAGGGTGTGCCGCTGGTCCGCTCCGCCAATACCGGGATTTCGGCGATGATCGATCCGGCAGGCCGCATGCTCGAGGCGATCCCTCTCGGGCGGGCGGGATTTGTCGACGTGCCCTTGCCCGCGCCGCGTCCGCCCACCATCTACAGTATAACAGGCGATACTCCGGCCATTCTCGCTCTGGTCGCGGCATTTGCAGCGCTTGTCGCCGTGAAACGCCGACGGCCCCATTGACCCGGCGGACGCAGGCGCGTAACGCACGACAATACATCCCGTCACAACGGCTTCCTGACGTGACGGCAGAACCCTAATGGAGCACTCATGTCCCGACAGAACTATATCTTCACCTCGGAATCCGTGTCCGAGGGACACCCTGATAAGGTGTGCGACCGCATCTCTGACGCGGTCCTCGACGCGTTTCTGACCGAAGAACCTGAAGCCCGCGTTGCCTGCGAAACCTTCGCCACTACGAACCGCGTCGTAATCGGCGGCGAGGTCGGTCTGTCGGACAAAGACAAGCTTGGCACCTACATGGACCGCATCCCCGATATTGCGCGCGCCTGCATCAAGGATATCGGGTACGAGCAGGACAAGTTTCATCACGCGACCTGTAAGATCACCAACCTTTTGCACCCGCAATCCGCGCATATCGCCCAAGGTGTCGATGCCGGTGAGGACAAGGACGAAGGCGCAGGCGATCAGGGTATCATGTTCGGCTATGCAACGAACGAAACCGACGCGCTTATGCCTGCGCCGATCCAGTACAGCCATGCAATCCTGCGCCGTCTGGCCGAGGTGCGCAAATCCGGGCAGGAGCCGCTTTTGCGACCTGACGCGAAGTCACAGATTTCCGTACGATATGAAAACGGCAAGCCCGTGGGTGTGACCTCAATCGTGTTGTCGACCCAGCACGCCGACGAAAGCCAAAGCTCTGCCGATATTCGTGCAATCGTCGAACCTTACATCCGCGAAGTTCTCCCCGACGACTGGATCACCGAAGAGACAGAATGGTGGGTCAACCCAACCGGCATGTTCGTCATCGGTGGGCCGGACGGAGATGCAGGGCTGACGGGGCGCAAGATCATCGTAGATACCTATGGCGGTGCTGCGCCGCATGGCGGTGGCGCGTTTTCCGGCAAGGACCCGACCAAGGTGGACCGCTCTGCGGCCTACGCCGCGCGCTACCTGGCGAAAAACGTCGTGGCCGCGGGCATGGCCGACCGCTGCACGATCCAGCTCAGCTATGCGATCGGCGTGTCGAAACCGCTGTCGATCTACGCTGACACGCACGGCACCGGCGACGTGGACGCGGCTGCGATTGAACGGGCGATCCCCAAGGTGATGGACCTCACCCCACGTGGCATTCGCACGCATCTGGAACTGAACAAACCACTCTATCAGCGCACCGCGGCCTACGGCCATTTCGGCCGCGCGCCTGAGGCGGATGGCGGGTTCAGCTGGGAACGCACCGACCTTGTCGATGCGCTCAAGTCCTCGGTCTGATATCGGACTGGTCGGGCAAACCTGCCCGACCGCCGCAAAGACTGTGTTCGCTTGTTAAAGTGGGAACATTCGCTCTGACCTCTTTCCTTTCGCGCATCCGTGCTAAGCTGTGTCCTAGGGATGCGAGAGGAGAGACCCATGTTCAGATCAAGTTTGGCCATATTGGCCCTCACCGCCACCGCCGCTCATGCCGAGCTGTTGGCGGACTACCACCGCTATACGGTGGGCGATCGCGAATACGAAGGCTACGTCGCCACCAACACGGCCATCGAACCAAAAGGCACGGTGCTGATCGTGCACGATTGGGACGGCATGACCGACTACGAAGAGCGCCGGGCCGAGATGCTGGCGGCGCTGGGCTACACGGCTTTTGCCATCGACGTCTACGGCGCGGACGAGAACCCGCAAAGCATCGATGAAAACCGCGCTCTTTCGGGCGCGCTTTATGGCGACCGCGAGGAATTCCGCGCCCGTCTCCTGGGCTCCATTGCCGAAGCCGCCAATATCACCGGGGCGACCTCTGACATGGTGATGATGGGGTACTGCTTTGGCGGGGCCGCTGTTCTCGAAGCCGCGCGCGCCGGGGCAGAGCTTAACGGCTTTGTCAGCTTCCACGGCGGCCTCGGCACGCCCGAAGGGCAGGATTACTCTGCCACCGCCGCACCGATCATGCTCTTCCACGGCAGCGCCGATCCGGTCTCGGGGATGGCTGATCTGGCGTCTTTGCTGGACCAGCTTCAGGAAGCCGGTGTGCAACATGGGGCCGAAGTCTTTGGCGGCGCAAGGCACAGCTTCACCGTCTACGGATCGCGCGATTACGACCTGATGGCAGATCAGGGAAGCTGGGACGGACTGCAAGAGTTTCTCGACGGACGGCTATGATCAAACGCCTTCTTCTTACCCTCGGCCTGCTCTGGCCGGGGGTTCTTTTCGCCAATGACTGGGCTGCGTTGGACCAGCCTGGCGCCTTCGCCATCATGCGGCACGCGTTGGCTCCGGGCACCGGTGATCCTGCCGATTTCGACATCAGCGACTGCAGCACCCAACGCAACCTCGACGATCGGGGACGTGCGCAGGCCGAACGCATCGGCATGGCCTTCCGCGAACGCGGTCACAGCTTCGACATCGTGCTGACAAGCCAATGGTGCCGGTGCCGCGATACGGCAGAGCTGCTTGACCTCGGCCCGGTTCAGGACGCGCCCGCCTTCAACTCGTTCTTCCAGAACCGCGCGTTGCGCGACCCTCAGACCCGCGAAGCGGTGGCGCAGTTACGAGCCCTGACGGCGCGTCCTTTCGTGGTCACGCATTTCGTCAACATCGTTGCTTTGACCGGCCAGACCACAGGCTCCGGCGAAGTACTGATCGCTCGTGTCGGAGAGACCGGACTGGACGTTCTGGGCTCCATCGTGATCGACCCGTAAACGTCAACACGGCTTGCCCCGGTCAATCTCTGGCTTTAGACGAGCGCTCCATGACGGACCCCAAACACCCCTCTGGCGCGCCGTGGCGCAATTTCTACGGGCGGTTCAAAGGCAAGACCCTTCGGAAAAGCCAAGAGGCCTATCTGGAGGAGGACCTCGCAAAGCTCAGCCCCGGACCTGTGTCGTGGGACGAGAACCCGGATCGCAAGCCATTGGACCTGCACGCGATCTTCGGCGGCAAGCCGGTCTGGTTGGAGATCGGATTCGGCGGCGGCGAACACCTTGTGCATCAGGCACAGCAGAACCCCGATGTTGGTCTCATCGGCTGTGAGCCCTTCATCAACGGCGTAGCGATGCTCCTGGGCAAGATCCGGGAAGCCGGGGTCACCAACTTGCGCGTGTTCCCGGGCGATGTGCGGGACATGTTCGATGTGTTGCCCGATGGGTCGGTGGAAAAGGCGTTTCTTCTCTACCCCGATCCCTGGCCCAAGAAACGCCATCACCGGCGCCGGTTCGTCACGCAAGAGCACCTTGATCCTCTGTTCAAGGCGATGGCCCCCGGTGCGGAATTCCGCGTGGCGACCGATATCCCGGATTATGTCCGCCAGACCCTGATCGAAGTCCCGAAAGCCGGGTTTGACTGGCTGGCCGAACGACCCGCTGACTGGCGGGAGCCGTGGGACGACTGGATCTCAACCCGGTACGAGCAGAAAGCCCTGCGCGAGGATCGCGTGCCGCATTACATGACCTTCCGGAAACCCGCATGACCCAGCCTTTCACCGTGGCCATCGACGGCCCTGCCGCCGCCGGAAAAGGCACGATCAGCAAAGCGGTGGCGGCGCATTTCGGCTTTGCGCATCTCGACACCGGGCTTTTGTATCGAGCTGTCGGCGCGCGCATGTTGACCGGTGAAGACCCGATTAGAGCCGCGCAAAACCTGGTGGCCGAAGATTTGGACAACCCGGACCTGCGCAGCGCAGACGTGGCGCAAGCCGCATCGAAAGTGGCGGTGATCCCCGAGGTCCGCTCCGCGCTGCTCGACTTCCAACGTGCTTTCGCACGCCGCGCCGGGGGCGCCGTCTTGGACGGTCGCGATATCGGCACGGTGATCTGTCCGCAGGCCGAGGCCAAGCTCTTCGTCACCGCCAGCGCCGAGGTCCGCGCGCAGCGCCGGTTCGCCGAACTGCAAGAGCGCGGCGCGGATACCGATTTCGACACTGTCCTTGCCGATGTGAACGCGCGCGATGCCCGCGACAGCAGCCGCGCGGACGCGCCACTTGCGCAGGCCGAGGATGCCGTCCTGATCGACACCTCTGACATGACGATTGACGCCGCTGTGGCGCAGGCCATCTCTGCCGTTGAGGCGCGCCGCGCCGGCGACAGACCATAATTCCGTAGGGGAGGGGACATATGAACGGTTTCGAAGGAATGCAGCGCCGGTTCGGCATCGGCGCGATGTCATTCGGCAATTTCTACGGCCCTACGACCGAAGCAAACAGTCATGCCATCATGGACGCGGCGATGGAGATAGGCGTCACGCATATCGACACTTCGAACGTCTATGGCATGGGCGGCTCCGAGACGGCGATTGGTACGTTTTTCAAAGCGCGCGGGTCTGCGGCGCGCGACCATTTCCACATCGCTACGAAAGCCGGGATCACCAAAGATGCCGACGGCAAGCGGGCCTATCGCAACGATCTCGCACATCTCGAAGCGGAACTGGACAACAGCCTGACGCGCATGGGCGTCGACGCCGTAGACCTGTTCTACATTCACCGGCGCCAGGCGGACCTGCCGATCGAGGACGCCACCGGCCATCTCGCCCGGCTGGTCGAAAAGGGCAAAGCGAAAACCATCGGGTTTTCCGAAATCGCCCCCTCATCGCTTCGCCGTGCCGCGACGGTGCATCCAATAGCGGCGGTTCAGTCGGAATATTCACTGTCCACCCGGATGCCGGAACTCGGTCTTGTTCAAGCCTGCGCAGAACTTGGCACGGCCTTGGTTGCCTTCTCTCCGGTGGGGCGCTCTTTGCTGACCGACCATCCGGTCCCTGCCGACATCGTTCCAACGCTGCCCTTCCTGTCGAGCAATCCGCGTTTTCTGGAACCGAACTATTCGGCCAATATTGCAATCACTCACAGGTTTCGCGCTCTCGCTGCCGAGATGGGTGAACCGGCAGCCGCCATTGCGATTGCATGGCTCCTGCACAAGGCGCCACACATCGTCCCAATCCCCGGAACCCGCTCGGTTGCGCATTTCCGCGAACTCGTGCGCGGAACCGACCTCACATTGACGGCCGAGGACATCACGCGCATCGAAACTGTCCTGCCGGTCGGCTGGGCGCATGGAGAGCGATATTCCAAGGACCAGTGGATCGGCCCAGAACAATACTGCTGATCGGATTTGCGAAAAGCTTGGGAACTTACACGAAGACGTGCGTCGCGGTGTGATGAATTTGCGGTACGCTGTGACCCGTCTTATCGAAAGGTTTTCGACAATGCGCCGATTTTTCAGCATTCTTGTCTTCTGTCTCGGGACCAGCGCCGCAGCCGCACAAGAGGCACCTCAATCAGAACCTCCCATGACATTCGTGCGGATGGCCGAGATCATCTCCCAACTCGACGAAGACGCGCGCGTGCAGGGCAATGTCATTGAACTGACCCTGGCGGATGTCCCCGTGATGGTCATCGCGGACCCGGTAGCGGATCGCATGCGCGCGATGGTTCCGATCCGTTCGGCTGACGGCCTCGATGCCGACGAACTCATGCGCCTGATGCAGGCGAACTTCGACACTGCCCTTGATGCCCGTTACGCCGTTGCGCAGGGCCGGCTCTGGGGGACCTTTATCCATCCGATGTCGCCGCTGGAGCAGAACCAGCTCATTTCAGCGCTTGCGCAAACGGTCACCGTGGCTCTGACCTATGGACAGGCCTATTCCAGCGGCGCCCTCAGCTTTGGCGGAGGTGACAGTCGGGGGATATACGAAGACATTCTGAGAGACTTGCTCGAACGTGGTGAGGAACTCTGACCCAACAGCACCACGCCGCAGCTTCAATGCTCTAAGCTGATCAGAAGAAACATTAAAATATTCGGCAGAATAGCTCAGGCCGGCAACCGGCCATTGACAGGTTCCGTCTAACGTCATGATCCAGACGAAAGCGGACACGGCGCATCATGGCGGATCTGATCTATATCGGCGTTCTGTCCCCAATGGACACGGACGAAAGCAACAATACCAACGAGAACCCCGGCGCGGTGCAGGGCACCTATGATGAGACCCAGATGCAGGTGGTCAGCGTGTCGATGTCAGACAATTTCGATCCCGGCATCACATATAACGACGATTTCAACATGGCGTCGGATACCTTTACCTACGATCTGGGGGCGGGTCCGATCACCAGCGGGCTCGACAGCGAAGCGCGCTTCTTGGCGCAGGTCGTGCGCGCCGCGACGACCACGCCGGAATCCATTGAAATCAGCGTCTATCAGCTTCAGAACGGCGCAACCTTCGTGCGCTTGCCCGATGGCTACAAGATCAATGAGCTTACCATCCAAAGCATGTCGGCAGACGGCTTCGACGGCATCAACACCAACAGTTCCAGCTCATCGACCGTCGTGTGTTTCGTGGCCGGGACATGGATCGAAACACCGGACGGTCCTCGAAAGATCGAAGAAATCAGGGTCGGCGATCTTGTTCTGACCGCCGATCACGGGGCGCAACCGGTGCGCTGGACACGTCGTTGGACCGTCCGGACGGAACCGAAGACCGCTCCTGTCAGCATAGCTGTCGGGGCGTTGGGCAATGGACGGCCTTTCGCTCCGCTGAAAGTCTCGCGCCAGCATCGCATCTTCGTGACCTCACCTGTCGCCCGCCATATGTTCAACGACAGCGGCGCATTCGTCGCGGCGCATCGACTGACCAACCTGCCGGGGGTGACTTTTGACCTGAGAGCAAAAAGCGTGGATTACGTGCACATCCTATGCGCCAGCCATGAACTGATTTCAGCCAATGGCGTTTACGCGGAAACCCTGCTCAACAGCGATCTTAGCCGAAGCCTGGTTTCTGCCAGAACCGGAACGGACCCGCCAGACGGCATGGCGCGCATCCCGGTTCGTCCGCTCTTATCGGCCCGGAAGCAAAAGCAATTCGTGGGGCGTATCGCGGAGCGGGCGGCGCGTCGTGCCACGGCCGCATCCAACAAACGGATCGCGGCAAGCCTGCAAAGTCAGGTAACCGCCCTTGCGCGACACCCGGCCCATACTGCGCAGCGCCTTCCATGAGGTCTTGCCATGAACGGCGGGCTCTGCTACGCCGCGCGCGTCGCTAAAAGGCAAACAAAGCCAAAAAGCAAAGATCGAGCAGGGGTCGGCATCCACCGGCCCTCTTTGTTTTACGGACGCCTTGACCAATCGCCCCACATCAAGTGCGGCACCAACCCCAGACCGGCGGAGACAACCGCTCGGCCAGAAAAGATGAGACGTAAAGGAAAAAGACGCCACATGGCTCAGAACGCATCTATGGAGGAATTCGAGGCCCTCTTGAACGAAAGCCTCGAAATGGACACACCCGACGAAGGGTCTGTCGTCAAAGGCAAGGTCATCGCAATCGAAGCGGGCCAGGCCATCATCGACGTTGGTTACAAGATGGAAGGCCGCGTCGAACTCAAGGAATTTGCAAACCCCGGCGAAGCGCCCGACATCAGTGTCGGTGACGAGGTCGAGGTTTATCTGCGCTCCGCAGAAAACGCGCGTGGCGAAGCGGTGATCTCCCGCGAAATGGCCCGCCGCGAAGAAGCATGGGACCGTCTGGAAAAAGCCTATGCCGACGACGCCCGCGTCGAGGGCGCGATCTTCGGTCGTGTCAAAGGCGGCTTTACCGTCGACCTCGGCGGCGCCGTGGCGTTCCTGCCCGGCTCTCAGGTAGATGTGCGCCCTGTACGTGACGCAGGCCCGCTCATGGGTCTCAAGCAGCCGTTCCAGATCCTCAAGATGGACCGCCGCCGTGGCAACATCGTTGTCTCGCGCCGCGCGATCCTCGAAGAGTCCCGCGCCGAACAGCGCGCCGAAGTCATTGGCAACCTCACCGAAGGTCAGGCAGTCGACGGCGTGGTCAAGAACATCACCGAATACGGTGCGTTCGTGGACCTGGGTGGCGTAGACGGCCTCTTGCACGTGACCGACATGGCATGGCGCCGTGTGAACCACCCGTCCGAGATCCTGTCGATCGGCGAGACGGTCAAGGTTCAGGTCATCAAGATCAACAAGGAAACGCACCGCATCAGCCTCGGCATGAAGCAGCTGCAGGAAGATCCGTGGGATCTCGTCGCGGCCAAGTACCCGCTCGAGTCCGTGCATATGGGTCGCGTGACCAACATCACCGATTACGGTGCCTTTGTTGAGCTTGAGCCGGGCGTCGAAGGCCTGGTCCACGTCTCCGAGATGTCCTGGACCAAAAAGAACGTCCATCCAGGCAAGATCGTGTCCACCTCGCAGGAAGTGGAAGTCATGGTCCTCGAAATCGACGGCGCCAAGCGCCGCGTGTCGCTGGGCCTCAAGCAGACCATGCGCAACCCGTGGGAAGTGTTTGCAGAAACACACCCCGAGGGCACAGAGGTCGAAGGCGAAGTCAAGAACATCACCGAATTCGGTCTGTTCGTTGGCCTCGACGGCGACATCGACGGCATGGTGCACCTCTCCGACCTGTCTTGGGACGAGCGTGGCGAAGACGCGATCCAGAACTACCGCAAGGGCGACATGGTTCAGGCCGTTGTCACCGAAGTGGACGTTGAGAAAGAGCGCATCTCGCTGTCCGTCAAAGCACTGGGTGGCGACAAGTTCGCCGAAGCCGTTGGCGGCGTGAAGCGGGGCTCCGTGATCACCGTTCAGGTCACAGCGATCGAAGACGGCGGCATCGAAGTGGAATACGAAGGCATGAAGTCCTTCATCCGCCGCTCCGACCTGTCGCGCGACCGTGCTGAACAGCGCCCCGAGCGCTTCTCGGTGGGTGACAAGGTTGATGTGCGCGTGACGAACGTGGACAGCAAGACGCGCCGTCTTGGCCTGTCGATCAAGGCACGCGAGATCGCCGAAGAGAAGGAAGCGGTACAGCAGTACGGGTCCTCCGACTCCGGCGCGTCCCTCGGCGACATCCTTGGTGCCGCACTGAAGAACGACAACGACTAAGCGTTCCTTCACCCGAAACATCAAAAGCCCCGCCATCGCGCGGGGCTTTTCATTTCGGGGGGATTTCGCCGGTGCACGAGTTGCCCGTTCGACAGGCTTGCCCCACCTGCGCTTTGCCGCCACGGTGCGTTCATGACAAACAGTTTCACCACGTCCGGTTTGTTCGGGGACCTGTTTCACGACACCGAAATCGCCAGCCATTTCGGGGCAGCTGCGTTCCTGAAACACGCCACCGCGTTCGAGGTCGCCTGGACCGAGACGCTCAAGTCTCTCGGTGCCGTGCCGGCCTCAGACGCCGACGCCGCGATTGACGCGATCCGCGCACGGGTGCCGGACCTTCTGGCGCTGGCAGACAGCAGCAACGCCAACGGGATGCCGATCCCCGGTTTTATGACGCAACTGCGCGACGGTCTGGATGATCGAACGGCCCAAGCGATCCACACCGGGACCACCAGTCAGGACGTGATCGACACCGTGATGGTGCTGATGCTCATGGACATCCTGGGCGTTCTCGATGCGCGGCTCGGTCAGGTCCTCGACGCGCTGACCGCGCTCGAACGCGACGCCGACGGCACATTGATCGGACGGACACGGATGCAGGCGGCGTTGCCGATCCCGGTGAAGGCGCGCGTGCATGCGTGGCTCACGCCCCTGCGCGATCATCACGAGCGGCTGGCCAGTCTGCGCGCGCATGTCGGCCAAGTGCAACTGGGTGGCCCGGTCGGTTTGCGCGACACACCGGACGGCCAAGGGGATGCCGCCGCGATGGAGTTGGCGCGGCGCCTCGGGTTGCGCATGGGTCCGGTGTGGCACACCAATCGAACGCCGATCCTTGATGTGGGCCACTGGCTGGTTCTGGTCACCGGGTCGCTGGGCAAGATGGGGCAGGACATCGCGCTCATGGCGCAGCAGGGGATCGACGAGGTCAAACTGACGGGCGGCGGGGGCTCCTCGGCCATGCCGCACAAGGAAAACCCGGTGTTGGCCGAAACGCTCGTGACGCTGGCCCGGTTCGTGGCCGTGCAGCAAGGCGGGCTGGCGCAAGCGCTTCTGCACGAACAGGAACGCTCTGGCGCGGCGTGGGCGCTCGAATGGATGATCCTGCCCGCCATGGCCGAGGCGACCGGTGCGAGCTTGCGTCACGCGCATTGCCTGATCGATCAGATCACGCGTTTGGGGCCGGCGTGAAGATGCGTCGGCGCATCTTCAACGCTCCGTAAACCGGAGCGTTCACAAGACGCGTCATCGCGTCTCTGCTTTCCGTCGACGGAAAGCCCGTCAGGCCACCGCGCGCAGTCCCAGCATCTCGCGCGCCTGCGCCGGTTTTGCGACTGGGCGCTCGTGTTTTTCGCAGATTTCAACCGTCCGCGCGACGAGCGCGGCATTGGACGGTGCCAGCGTTTCCCGATCCAGTCGGACGTTGTCTTCCAGTCCCGTGCGAGCATGGCCGCCCTCGGAAATCGCCCATTCGTTGAGCGTGATCTGGTTCGGTCCGATCCCGGCGGCGCACCATGGCACATCTTCGCCGAAAAGCCGTTTCACGGTTTGCACGTAGAAGTCAAAAACCTGCCGATCCGCTGGCATCGCGTTTTTCACCCCCATGACGAATTGCACATAGGGGGTGTCCGCGATCTCACCGGCTTCGAACATCGCTGCGGCGCGGAAGATGTGGGACAGGTCAAATGCCTCGATCTCGGGTTTCACGTCATATGCGATCATTTCCGACGCGAGCCAGGCCACAAGGTCCGGCGGGTTCTCGTAGACGCGCGTCGGAAAGTTGTTGGATCCCACTGACAGCGACGCCATGTCCGGACGCAACGACAGCATGCCGCCACGCTCTGTCCCGGCGCCCGAACGGCCTCCGGTTGAGAACTGGATGATCATGCCGGGGCAGTGGGTTTCGATCCCCTCTTTGAGCCGGGCAAAGCGCTCCGGGTCCGAACTTGGCGTCTCATCCTCATTGCGGACATGGGCATGCATGATGGTCGCCCCAGCCTCGAACGCGGCATGCGTGCTTTCGATTTGTTCGCTGACCGTCGTGGGAACCGCGGGGTTGTCGGCCTTCCTGGGGACAGACCCGGTGATGGCGACACAGATGATGCAGGGGGTGGTCATGATGGGCCTCAGATGTCGAAGAAGACGGTTTCGTCTTCACCTTGGATGTTGATGTCGAACCGGTAGACGTCACCGTCGCGCCGGGCAATCAGCGTCTCGCGCCGCCGCTCCCATTCGATCAGGTTCAGGACCGGATCGGCGGCGTTGGCTTCGGCCTCATCATCGAAATAGAGCCGCGTCGTCAAGCCGAGGTTGATCCCCCGAGCCACAAGCCAGAGCGTGATGTGCGGGGCCTGTGTGGTGCCGTTCCGGCCCGGAGTGGCCCCCGGCTTCACCGTGTCGAAGCCCCAGATGCCCGTGTCAAAATCCGGGATCACGCGGCCCCAGCCGCGAAATCCGTCCTCGACCGCGCCGTTGCTTTCGGGATGCGCGTAAACGCCCTTGGAATTCGCCTGCCAGACCTCGATCAGCACATCCTTGATCGGACTGCCGGTGCCATCCAGCACGCAGCCTTCCACGCGAATGTGCTCTCCCTCGGCGTTCGGCCCGGCGATGTCGTGGCCCAGTTCATGGTCATAGATGTCAAAGCCCGCGGCCCCGGGCGCGAGGCCGATATGCACGTAAGGCCCGGCCGTCTGCGATGCCGTTTCCGGCAGGTAGGGCAGTTTCGTCATCAGTTCCCCTCCAGCCGGTTTTCAAACAAGGTCGACCGCCGTCCGCGCAGCACGATATCGAAACGATAGGCAATGCTGTCGAGCGGAATCGTCGCGTTCAGATCAAGCTTCGCGGTCAACCGGTCGACGGCGCCCGCATCGGGGATCGACTGCACGATCGGGCACAGCGGGATCAGCGGATCGCCCTCGAAGTAAAGCTGCGTGATGAGCCGCTGGCAGAAGGCTGACCCGAAGACCGAGAAATGGATATGCGCAGGCCGCCAATTGTTCAGGTGGTTGCGCCACGGATAGGCCCCCGGTTTGACGGTCCGAAAGACGTAATACCCGTCTTCATCCGTAAGCGTGCGCCCGCAGCCACCGAAATTCGGATCGATCGGCGCAAGGTAGCTGTCTTTCTTGTGCCGATAGCGCCCACCCGCATTGGCCTGCCAGACCTCCACGAGTGTGTTCGGCACCGGGCGCGCGTTTTCGTCCAATACACGCCCATGCACGATGATCCGCTCGCCAATCGGGTCGCCGGTCTTGGCGTAATTGGATAGCAGATCGTGGTCGCCCGGCGCGATATCCCCGTGGCCAAAGGTCGGTCCCGTGATGTCGCTGATCGTCTGTTCAAGGCTGATCCGCGCGAATTGTGGGGATCGTGTGACGCTGGTCTTGTAGTCGGGCGCCAGCGCAGGCGGATGGATCGACATGTCGCGCGGATAGTATTCGCCGGGTTTCGTCATGACGCGGCCTCCATCTCGGCATAGGTGGCCTTGGCCAGTTTGATCGCGTGGTTCGCTTTCGGCACGCCGGCATAGATCGCCACGTGCAGGAAGGCTTGCAGTACATCGTCTTTCGACGCCCCCGTATTTACCGTCGCGCGGATGTGCATCGGGATTTCGTCGAAATTCCCCGTCGCCGCCAAAAGCGCGAGCGTCAGCATCGACCGCTCGCGGCGCGAAATCGTGTCATCCGACCAGACCGTGCCCCACGCGCTTTCGGTGATCAAATCCTGAAACGGCGCGTCGAATTCGGTCTTTGCGGCCTCGGCCCGGTCTACATGTGCGTCTCCCAGAACCGCCCGGCGGGTGGCCATACCTGTCTCTTTTCGGCTCATGGGCATCCTTTCAGTAGGGCAGGCCAACATAGTTCTCCGCCATCGCCTTTTGCGCGGCGGCGTTGGTGCGCAGGAACTCGATCTCGGCACGCTGCATCTTGAGGTCGAACTCCGACTGGTCGGGATAGCGGTGCATCAGCGAGGAGAACCACCAGCTGAACCGCTCGGCCTTCCAGATGCGCGCGAGGGCCTTTTGCGAATAGCCATCCAACCCGTCGCGCGTGTCTTGTTCGTAGAAATCGCGCAGCGCGTTGTAGAGGTAGTGCACGTCCGACGCCGCCGTGTTCAGCCCCTTTGCCCCGGTGGGCGGCACGATATGCGCCGCGTCCCCGCACAGGAACAAGCGGCCCCATTGCATCGGCTCTGTCACGAAGGACCGCAGTGGCGCGATGGATTTCTCGATGCTTGGCCCGGTGACAAGGTGTTCCGCCTGGTCTGCCGGGATACGGCGCTTCAGTTCTTGCCAGAACGCCTCGTCGGTCCAGTCCTCGGGTTTGTCGCTCAGCGAACACTGGATGTAATACCGGCTCAGCTTTTCGTTGCGCATCGAACAAAGCGCAAAGCCGCGCTCCGAATTGGCGTAGATCAGTTCCTCGTTGACCGGTTGCGTCTCGGACAGGATGCCGAGCCAACCGAACGGATAAACCTTCTCGTACTCCTTGCGCACCGACAGCGGGATGGTCTGACGACTGACCCCGTGGAACCCGTCGCATCCGGCAATGAAATCGCAGTCGATGCGATGCGTCTCGCCGTCCTTTTCGTATGTCACGTGCGGCGCATCGGTGTCCGCACCGTGGATCACCACAGACCCGACAGAGAACACGATCTCAGCCCCTGCCGCTTCGCGGGCGGCATAGAGATCCCGCGTGATCTCGGTCTGGCCATAGACCATCACGGGCGTGCCGGTGTGTTCCGTGAAATCGATGCGGAAAAGCTCGTCGCCACACGAGATCAGCGTCCCGTCATGCGTGAACCCTTCACGGTGCATCCGGTCCGCGCAGCCCGCTTCTTCCATCAACCGCAGAAGGCCCTGTTCCAGCACGCCTGCACGAATTCGGCTTAGCACGTAATCCTTGGTCTGACGTTCGAGGACCACACTGTCGATCCCGCGCGTGTGCAGCAGCTGGGACAGCAGCAGACCCGACGGGCCGCCACCGATAATGGCCACCTGCGTTTTCATGTGATCCTCCCAATTCTTGTGCGCAGTCTGGCACGGAAAATCGGGGGGATAAATGGCCTTTCGACACCGCAGTCACAGTGCCACCAAAGGGGTCGGGACGGCGCTGGCACGGCGGCGCTGCGCGCCTTGATGCCGTGCCTTGGCATCGCTCAGCCATCCCCGCCCAGATCATCCCAGATCTCGCGCACCCAGCCCTTGATGACCTGCGCTTCTTCCCAGCGGTTCGACATCTCGCGGCCTTGCGCGTCGGTCATGGCATATTCCGGCGGTCCCAGTTCGCAAACGAAGATGCAGTCGCCGGCCACGTTCCGCGCCCGCCAATCGGCGATCCCTTCGCGCCACCAGCCCTTGAACAGATCCACCCATTTCTGGTGCTGCGGGAAATCGAGTTGCAACTGGATCTGCTGGCGGCTGGCAACTCGGCCCTGAAAGCTGTCCGACCTCTGTAGCACCCGAGAGATCAACTCCAGGTCCTGCTCGGACAATGGGAACCAGAACTCCCGATCCACGACGTAATGTGAGAGATCGGCACAGATCCGCATCTCTGGAATGCGGTCCAAAAGCTGCAGCGTGACGTAAAGGTCATTCGTGATGCAATTGCGATGGGTCTCGAACTGGATCGGCATGCCGATCCGGTCCGACATCTCCAGCCACGTCTCGATCACCGGCACCATATCATCAAGCGCAATTGGCATGACCTGACCGATCACGTCCACAAACGGCGCGCCGAATTCGGCGGCCATGTGCAGCGTGTCTTCCAGGCTCTCAACTGTCTTCGGAAACGCCACGATCAGTGGCGTCAACCCGTGCGCCTCCATATGCGGCCGCACGGAGTGGGCGACTGCGACATCGGACGCGCCCAGATCAATCGCCATCCCATCGAACCCGGCGCTGGCCACCATTTCACACACCTGATCCAGCGGCAGCTTGACCCCCGTCTGGTCATGCGGCTGCATCGCCCAGAGCGAGGTGTAGACCTGAAGCCGCCTCACTCGGCGGGCACGCGGCGCGTGCGGCCACCGCCCGCAGGCACGACCCAGACCTCGTTCATCGGGTACTGGCTTTCGTCCTTCGCCATGAGTTTCTTGATGACCTCGACCTGAAACTCGATCCAGCCCATGCGGTGGACCTCTCCCGCCTTGTCTTCGATCTTGTCGTTCAACGCGCGTAGTTTCCAGAACGGCACGGCCGGAAAGGTGTGATGTGCGGTGTGGTAAGGCATCTGCCAGCACAGCCAGCGGAAAAAGGCGTTTGTGCGGGTGGAGCGCGTGTTCTCCAGGATATCATTCTCGTGCGACAGGCCCAGATGTTCGATCGTGTTCTGCAACTGGTGCACCGGCTTCGTCAGCACCATAGGGATCAGCCAGAACGTCAACGCGGCCCAGCTTCCCGTCACCACGGAGACAAGTGCGATCACCGCGTAGCCCGCCAGATGCAACCGGCTTTCGCGGATCACCTTGGCTTCTTCCTCGGGCCGGATGAACGGCTCCACGATCACCCCGCGCGCCCGCCGGATCACGCCAAACACGCGGTTGCGCCAATAGGTGATGCCAAAGAGCCAGAGAAGATAAGTCGTCAGCGTGTAAGGCTCGCGCACCAACTCGCCGTCCCGCTCCCAGTCTTGCGTGTGCTGGTGGTGCGCGAAATGCATGATCTGGTCAAAGTCGCGCGGGAAAACCTGAACGAACCCGATCAGGCGACCGAATACCTCGTTCAGCCACCGCGTCTTGAACACCGTCGCGTGGCTCAATTCGTGCTGTGCGGCATAGAGAAAGTTCAGCAGGACTCCCAAGGCGAACCCCGTGACCCAGACCCATGCCGTCCCCATCGCCTGCGCATGCAGAATGCCGACCAACAGGATCGCACCCAGATGGCTGGCCATCTGCATTGCACCGTGCAGGTCGGACCGTTCGGTCAGGCTCCGCAGCTCGGCGGGTGTCAGCAACTTTCGGCGAGAAAAACTGGCGTCCATCACTCCCTCCGTTCGCATGATGATAAAGACTGAACGGGATCGGGGGAAAAGAAAAGGACAGTGTGCCTGATTTCCAGCCAGGCCGACCGCCTCTGCCCGATTTGCCATCATCCGCTGATCGTCCACGCCTCGGTCATGAGATCATTGAACCAAAGCCAATGCTGGCGCAGAATGAGGCAAAACAGGCAGAGGCGGGCAGACCGATGCAGATCAACAGACGACAGTTCGGCCTTGGCCTTCTGGGCTTTGGCTTTTCCGCGTGCTCCGGGGGCGTGAGCAGCACGGTGACATCCAACAGCCCCACGGGTATACCAGCCGACCTGCGCCCGGTCCCGAACTCGGGCTACGACGCCTGGGTCGCGTCGTTCAGAGGCCGCGCGGTTGGGCAGGGCATCTCGCAAAGCACTCTCGCTGCAGCGTTCAGGGGCACGGGTTTCCTACCCGGCGTCGTGACCCGCGACCGCAACCAGACAGAGTTCCGGCGCAGCCTTGAAGACTACCTCTCCATCGCAACCTCCGACGAGCGTATTCAAAAGGGGCGCGCCGCCTTTGCCCGCCATCGCGGAACCCTGAACGCGCTCGAAGACCGCTACGGCGTCGATGCCTACATCATCTGCGCGATCTGGGGGCTGGAAAGCTTCTACGGCGAACGGCGCGGGCAGGTGCCGGTGATCTCGTCCACCTCGACGCTCGCCTTCGACGGGCGGCGCGGGCGGTTCTTCGAGCAACAACTCATCGCCGCGCTGCGCATTCTGCAAAACGGCGACATCACCGCGCCCCGCATGACAGGAAGCTGGGCGGGCGCGATGGGTCATACCCAGTTCATCCCGACGTCATACCTGCAATTCGCCGTTGACTACACTGGCGACGGGCGGCGCGACATCTGGTCGGACGACCCCAGCGACGCACTTGCCTCCGCCGCTGCCTATCTGCAGCGCAACGGCTGGCAGCGCGGCCTTGGCTGGGGCGGCGAATCCGCCTCCGGATCGCTTCAGCCGCAGCCGGGCGGCCCGCGATTCAGCACGACGCGCAACTTCGGCGTCATTAAGCGCTACAACAACTCCGATGCGTACGCGATTGGCGTCGGCCACCTGTCTGACCGCATTCGTGGCGCAGGACCCCTCCGTACGCCGTTCCCACCAGATGCAAACGGGCTCACCAAGGCGGATCGCATCGCCTTGCAGCAACGCCTCACCGCGCGCGGATTCGACACCGGCGGTGCGGATGGTGTGATCGGGCGCAATACCGAAGCCGCGATCAGCGCCTATCAGCAAAGTCGCGGTCTGCCCGTGACCGGAACGCCGTCGCAAGCCCTGTTACAGAGCCTTCGGTGATGCGCCTCTTCAGGGTCTTGCGCTCGACCGTTGTGCTGTTTTGGCTCTGCGGCGCACTTGCGATCAGTACGGTTGCACTTGGCATTCAGGCGCTGACACTCAGCGCGCAGGTCGCCACGTTGAGTGCCAGCGCTGCTGCTTCGGCAGTCAAGCACCGCAAGGAGGTGGCGCAAGCCGTGTCCAAAGCCAAAGCCAAGGCGCGCCTGCGCCGGATGATCGTTGCCGTTCCGGTGCTCGGCGGTGCCGCCGCTATCGCTTTCGAGGCGCAGGATTACGAAGCGTGGCAGGCGGCGAACCCTGACCGGGCGTTCTCTGACTACTCCTGCGATGTCGCCGCCCAGAGCGCGGAAGTGGTCGACGACGTATTGCAGGACCTCCCAGAACAGGTGCGCCCCTCGCGCGACATGGTTTTGCGTCAGTTGCCGGATTGCGACTCTCCTGCGTGACAGCCACCGCTGGGATTGCGCCCATCTGACAGGCGATCAGACCAGATCTGTTCAAAAATTAATCACTTGAGAGCGGAATCGGTCAAATTTCGCGAGGCAATTCGCCTCTGTCGATCAGATCTGCGCAATCGGCAAGGGACAGTCCCAAACGGCGCTGCTAGCGTCCGAGCGACATGACACACGTGACCACCTTGACGATCCAACCGCCGCGCTCGCATGGCACGCTGCACATCGCCGCGAAGTCGCGTGGCGCGGGCGCGTCCGCCATCGCCGATCTGCGTCAGCAGGGATCTGCCAAGGTGCTGATGACCCCGGCGCGGGACGCGGTCGAGGGGATCATCCTGAACACGTCCGGTGGGCTGACCGGCGGCGATACGCTGGCCATTCAGGCCGATGCCCAATCGCACGCGCGACTGCGCCTGACCACACAAGCCGCCGAACGCGTCTACCGCAGCCCGGACGCCCGCTTTGCGCGTGTCCGCAATACATTGACCGTGGCCGAGGGCGGTCGGATCGACTGGTTGCCGCAAGAGACGATCCTCTTTCAGAACGGCGCCTTGCGCCGGTCGCTGAGGGTCGACATGGCGCCAGAGGCCCACGCCCTGATCGTCGAGCCGGTGCTCTTCGGTCGCCTTGCCATGGGTGAGGTCGTGACGGAGGCGAGCCTTCTCGATGACCTCACCATTCGCCGGGGCGACACGGTGATCTTCAAGGACACAACGCGTCTGACCGGTGACATTGCCGCCAAGCTCGACAAGCCCGCAGTCGGCGGCGGCGCGCGCGCGATGGCGCTGGTCGTCTACGCCGCGCCCGACGCGGACCGGCACATCGACCCGATCCGCGCCGACCTGCCCAACACAGCGGGCGTATCGCTCGTTCATGACGGCTGCCTCGTCCTGCGCGCGCTCGCGCCCGATGGGTTCGAGCTGCGCCGCACCCTGATCCCCATCCTCGAACGACTAAGCGGCGACACCCTGCCGCGCTCCTGGAGACTGTGACGTATGAACCTGACCCCCCGCGAAAAGGATAAACTGCTGATCGCGATGGCCGCCGAGGTGGCCCGCAAGCGGCTCGCGCGCGGCGTGAAACTCAACCACCCCGAAGCCATCGCGCTCATCACCGACGCCGTGGTCGAAGGCGCGCGCGACGGCCGCTCCGTTGCCGACATGATGCAGGCGGGCGCGCAGGTCATCACCCGCGACCAATGCATGGAAGGTGTGCCCGAGATGATCCATGAGGTTCAGGTCGAAGCCACTTTCCCGGACGGCACGAAGCTCGTCACGGTCCACAATCCCATCCGCTGAAATTTTCCAGATTTTTGAAAGAGAAGAAGACCATGAAGCACCTTGTACTCCCCAGCCTCCTGCTGACCGCCACCGCCGCATCCGCGCATCCCGGGGCGCATGTCCATCCGCACGATGGTGCGTCCTGGCTTGTGATCGTCGGCGCTTTGGCTGTGCTCGCCGTTGCAGGCGGTCTCGCTGCAGCAAAGGTGAGGTCGCGCAGATGATCCCCGGAGAGCTTTTTCCGGCGGAGGGGACGTTGACCCTCAATCCCGACCGAGAAGCGATCACCCTGATAGTCGCCAATACCGGCGACCGCCCGGTGCAGGTGGGCAGTCACTACCATTTCGCCGAAACCAATCCGGCGCTCGATTTCGACCGCGATGCCGCGCGGGGCCACCGTCTCGACATCGCGCCCGGCACCGCCGTCCGGTTTGAACCGGGTCAGCGCCGCGAGGTGCAGCTCATCCCCTTCGGCGGTGCGCGCCGGGTGATCGGGTTCAACCAGCAAATCATGGGAGATCTCTGATGCCCAAAGTTGTTACAGCGATGGATTACTGGGCCAATGCCATGCAAATGGGGTTTGTCCTGGCAGAGGCGCACGGTGTCATCGCCATGCGTCTTCTGGGTGCCATGGGCGTCTGGTCCGTACCGAAAACCGAAAACAGCCGGATGCTGAACGAGAAGGTCTTCGCCTTTGTAAAAGGGTCGACGGATGCCTCGCTGGCGGCGATCGCGGGGAATACGCCGGACGTGGTCGCAGCTGCTGCGATCAAGCCGATCCGCCGAGCGACCTACTACAATCACAAGCGCCTCACCCGACGCGGCCTCAAGAGGTTCTGACATGCCAGCAGAAATCAAACGCGCCGACTACGCCGCGATGTTCGGTCCCACCGTGGGCGACAAGCTGCGTCTGGCAGATACAGACCTCATCATCGAGGTTGAGCGCGACCTGACCGCCGAAGCGGTCGGAGCGGCGACGAGCGGCGGCTCGGGTGGCAACGCGCTGATCTACGGAGAAGAGGTCAAGTTCGGCGGTGGCAAGGTCATCCGCGACGGCATGGGGCAGTCGCAGGCCACACGGGCCGAGGGCGCGGTCGACACCGTCATCACCAACGCGCTGATCGTGGACTACACCGGTATCTACAAGGCCGATGTCGGCCTGCGCGACGGGCGCATCCACAAGATCGGCAAGGCGGGCAACCCTGACACTCAGCCGGGCGTCGATATCATTGTCGGCCCCGGCACAGAGGCCATCGCGGGCGAGGGGCGTATCCTCACCGCAGGCGGGTTTGACAGCCACATCCATTACATCTGCCCACAGCAGATCGAGGATGCGCTGCACTCCGGTCTGACCACAATGCTCGGCGGCGGCACCGGCCCGGCACATGGCACCTTGGCGACCACCTGTACCCCCGGCCCGTGGCACATTGGCCGCATGTTGCAGGCCGCCGATGCCTTCCCGATGAACCTCGCCTTTGCGGGCAAGGGGAACGCCTCGCTGCCCGCCGCGCTGGAAGAACAGGTCAAGGCGGGCGCCTGCGCGCTCAAGCTACATGAGGATTGGGGCACAACGCCTGCCGCTATCGATTGCTGCCTCTCAGTCGCTGACGCGATGGACGTGCAGGTGATGATCCATACCGATACGCTGAATGAGTCGGGCTTCGTCGAACACACCGTCAACGCCATGAAGGGCCGCACGATCCACGCCTTCCACACCGAAGGGGCAGGCGGCGGGCACGCACCCGACATCATCAAGATCTGCGGCGAAGAACACGTTCTGCCGTCCTCGACCAACCCGACGCGCCCGTTTACAGTGAACACACTGGAAGAGCATCTCGACATGCTCATGGTCTGTCACCACCTCGACAAATCCATTCCCGAGGACATCGCCTTTGCCGAAAGCCGCATCCGGCGCGAGACGATTGCGGCTGAAGACATCCTGCACGACATGGGCGCGTTCAGCATCATCGCGTCCGACAGTCAGGCGATGGGCCGCGTGGGTGAGGTGATCATCCGCACCTGGCAGACCGCCGACAAGATGAAGAAGCAGCGTGGCGCTTTGCCGGACGAAACCGGTGACAACGACAACATGCGCGTGCGCCGCTACATCGCGAAATACACGATCAACCCGGCCATCGCGCACGGCATCAGTCACGAGATCGGCAGCATCGAGGAAGGCAAACGCGCGGACCTCTGCCTCTGGTCGCCCGCGTTCTTCGGCGTGAAACCGGAAATGGTCTTGCTTGGGGGCACCATCGCCTGCGCGCAGATGGGTGACCCGAACGCCTCCATCCCGACACCGCAGCCAGTCTATTCCCGACCCATGTGGGGCGCCTATGGGCGGAGCGTCGAGCATTCCGCTGTGACCTTCGTGTCAGAGGCAGCCTTTGCTGATGGTATCGGAAACAGCCTGGGGTTGGCCAAGAAAACGCTTGCCGTACGAAAGACGCGCGGGATCGGGAAATCTGACCTCAAGCTGAACACCGCAACACCCAAAGTCGAAGTGAACCCCGAGACCTATGAAGTCCGCGCCGATGGTGAACTTCTCGTCTGTGAACCGGCAGAAGTTGTTCCCATGGCGCAGCGATATTTTCTGTTTTGATGTTCAGGTCGCACTTGAACCCCGCCTCGCGAAGCGACGTGACGCGACCGCCCGTTCCGTCGAACCGCAGGTTCGCCTACGGCGAAACGCGGGCGCGTCCCGCACCCGCCCGGTCGGACGCGTCACATCGCATGTGTTGAGGACGGACATGCTCACAGCCTCCACCTACCACAACCACACCCACGGCACCCCCGCTGATCGCATCTCGCTCAGCTACGAGGCCCGCTTCCTCCGCCGCCGTATGCTGCAAACCGATGGCGGCCTCGACTTCCTGCTTGATCTGGAAAAGACCACATCACTCGACCACGGCGGGGCGCTCATCCTCGAAGACGGGCGCGAGATCGAAGTCATCGCCGCCCCCGAACCGCTTCTTGAGATCACCGGTGACAACCTTGTGCGCTTGGCATGGCACATCGGCAACCGTCACACGCCGTGCCAGGTCGAAGCCAACCGCCTGCTGATCCAACCCGACCACGTGATCCGCGATATGTTGACCAAGCTGGGGGCCACGATCACCGAAAAGGTCGAACCGTTCACACCCGAAGGAGGAGCCTACGGTCATGGGCGGACCCATTCCCACGCGCACTGACCCGATCCTGACGTTGGCCCAATGGCTGTCCCCCGGATTTCCCGTCGGGGCCTTCGCCTATTCCAGTGGCCTGGAGCAGGCCATTGCCGACCAGCTGGTAACACCGACAAGCCTCGAAGACTGGCTGACCGACATGCTGCAGGACGGAACCGGGTACGTGGACGCAATCCTGATACATGTTGCGGCCACGTCCGACGAGGTCCAGCATGTCGATGCCACGGCACGCGCCCTCTGCCCCAGCCGCGAGCGTCTGCTTGAGGTCGACGCGCTTGGCTCTGCCTTCTGCCAGCAACTGCGCGCAAACTGGGGTGTGCAGATCGACGACGTGGCCTACCCGGTCGCGCTCGGCGTTGGAGTGCGCGCGCTGTCCCTGCCGATCGAAACCGCCGTGCAGATGTACCTCCATGCCTGGGTCAGCACGGTTGTCGCAGCCAGCCAGCGCCTGATGGCTCTGGGCCAGACCGAGGCGCAACGGATCGTCGCCGCGCTCGCACCGCTTTGCTCGGACATCGCCCGGCAGACCCGCGAGAGCACGCTTGACGACATTTGCAGCCAAAGCTTTGCTGCCGACATCGCCACCATGCGCCACGAAACGCTCTCACCAAGGATATTCCGCACATGACATCCCGCAACGGACCCCTTCGCGTTGGTATCGGCGGCCCGGTCGGTGCGGGGAAAACCTCGCTCACCGCCGCGCTCGCCAAGCGGTTGAAAGACACGCATTCGGTGGGCGTGATCACCAACGATATCTACACACAGGAAGATGCCGAAGCGCTCATGCGGATGCAGATCCTGCCACAGGACCGCGTGATCGGTGTGGAAACGGGCGGCTGTCCGCACACGGCAATCCGAGAGGACGCATCCATCAACCTCGCTGCCGTGGCCGAAATGGTGAAACGCCATCCCGACGTCGAAGTGGTGCTGATCGAATCCGGCGGCGACAACCTGTCCGCCACCTTCAGCCCGGAACTGGCCGACGTGACGCTTTACGTGATCGACGTCGCGGCGGGGGAAGAAATCCCGCGCAAGGGTGGCCCAGCTCTCACGCGCTCAGACATTCTTGTGATCAACAAAACCGACCTCGCGCCTCATGTCGGCGCATCGCTCGAAGTGATGGACCGCGATGCCACAAAGATGCGCGAAGGCCGCCCGTTTGTCTTTGCCGCCATCCGCCATGACGAAGGCGTGGACGACGTTCTGGCGCATCTCAAACGGGTCTCAGGCCTTTAACCAGTAGCCGGTCATCATACGTTAATTTGCAGAAAGTACATTTCTGACGTATCTTGTGCGTCAGGCAGGTATAATAACAACAAATTGTGTGCAGATTCATGGCGAAAGTTGCCAAGCAGATTGCGGCTCTACCGGTCAGGTGGACAAAGAGCGGAAAGTTCCAGGTTCTGATGGTCACGTCCCGGGATACGGGTCGCTGGATCATGCCCAAGGGGTGGACGATGAACGGCAAAAAACCCTGGGCCGCGGCCGAGATCGAAGCGCTCGAAGAGGCCGGCGCGGTCGGCTATATCAGCCACGACATCATCGGCAGCTACACCTACCGCAAGAAGCTCAGCAAGGGCGTGTCGGTCATGTGCAAGGTCGATGTCTACCCGATGATGGTCGAGCGTTTGAAATCCAACTGGAAAGAGCGGTCGGAGCGAAAACGCAAATGGTTCAGCGCCAAGGGCGCCGCCAAGCGGATCGCGGAACCCGAACTTTCGAAACTGCTGACGAAGCTGGCGAAAAAGCCAACCAAAGAACCCATCATCCGCGAGTTTCTGAAGGCGTCCTGATTGGCGGCCGGGTCATTCGTACTGCACAATCACGCATTCGAAGTCGTCATCGCTGATCACGCGCGTGTGGTGGCCTTTGCCGTGTTTGTCCTCCATCAGCCAAAGGTCGCCCGGCCCGATCTCGCGCCGCGCGCCATTGCTCGCCGTCACGGCCACGCGCCCCCTCAGGCAAATCAGCATCTGCTTCACCGGGGTCGGATGGATCGGTTCGTCCCACCCGGACCGCAACCGCAGAAACAGCTGGCTGGTCACCGGGGTGCCGTCCGAGATCTCTATGTCTTTCGCGGGCGGCGCGAAGACGCGTTCCTGCAGCGCGATATCAACATCGTCCCAATGGCTTTCGCCGTCGGTGTCGGCGAAAAGATGATGGTACTGCATGGCAGATGATCCCCGGTTGCAGCCGCGAGCCTAGACCGCAGCAACCCGCGTCGTCGAGAACCGATTGCCCTCGGGCCGTCGGGGCTAATCCACCGGCAATCCGCTTGGCACCGTCTCCGGTCGTCCCAACGGCCGCTGCAACGCGGTTTTGCCCGTGAGGGCCTCCAGAAACGCGACGATATCGTCCACGTCCCCCTCGCTCAGTGTCACCGGACGCAAGTCCAGAAACGCCGCCTGCCGTGCCATCTCAAGCGTGTCCGTCTGGATGACAAAGTCGATCTCCTGCAACCACGGCACGTCCGGCAGCCGGGCCTTCTCCGGCGTCCACTCCGCCCGCGCCGCCAGCGGATCGGCCATGTGCCGCACCATGTCGCGCAGGTCCGCGTAGACCCCGTTATGCCCATAAGGCGCGGTGAGCGTCACGTTGCGCAGGGATGGGGTGCGGAACCGGTAGGCATCCTCCAGATCGTCCGTCGCGCCCATCCGCCCCACATCGCGCGGGATCGGGTCCCACTGCCGGGTCCGCCCCGGGCCAAAGGCGGGCAGGCCCACTGCGTGAAACGCCTGATCTGTGAAGAGCGGCCCGTTATGGCATTGCGCGCACCCCGCCGTGCCAAAGAACAACTGCCGCCCGCGCTCCGCCGCCGCGGGCAAGGGCGTGCCGTCCCGCACAAAATCATCATAGGGGCTGTCGTAATTCGCCCATTCCGTCCCGATAAACGCGGCCAGAGCATTGCCAATCTCGACAATCGTCACCTGCCCGGGCGTCTCGATATGGTCGAACGCGGCGACGAACATCTCGCCATATTCCGGGATCGTCCGCACCCGCTTGGCAAGGATCGGCCAGCCCAGATCGATCCGGTCATGCACCGCCCCGATCACTTCGTTCTCGCCCGTGTTCCCCGCCATCTCGAACTGCGCCGTCATCGGGAACAGGGCCTGCGCCGCCAGAAGCGATCCCAAGCCCTGCGGCAACCACTCCTCTGCGGGGCTGTCGAACCCGTTGCCATAGAGATCCGACGGCTCCAGCCGCCCGTCATGGAACATCACCCGCACGTCCTTGTGCCCCAGGTTCCACAGCGCGGGCGCGTTGCGCGGGATGCGCTTGCGGATCGCGTCTGCCCCGTCACCGGGCACACGATCCGGCCCCAGACCGACACCGCCCTCGCCAATCCCCAGCGACAGACCATCCGTCCCGCCCATGTCATGGTGATGGCACGTCCCGCACGAGATATTGCGGTTCCCGCTCAGGATCTTGTCGTAAAAAAGCAGTTGACCAATCCGCGCCTGATCCGCATCGAAGGCGATGAAATCCTCCGCCGTGATCGGCTGCGCCAGCGCAGCGGGCGCGGCCAAAGTCAGACCGCAGAGCAGACCGACATGACGTTTCTTCGCCCCCTTGCCGCCGCGCTTGTGCTCGCCACGCCCGCGCTGGCCGATCTGGAAGAGGCGCGCGACCTGATGGAGGAGGGCCGCTTTGAAGAGGCCCGCACCGCCCTCTGGCCCGCCGCCCGCTCGGGCAATGCCGAGGCCGAGGAACTGATCGGCGTCATGTACGCGCTGGGGCTTGGTGTCGAACAGGACCACGTCCGCGCCTTCGACTGGTACCTCCGCGCGTCGATGAAGGGCCACCCCGGCGCGCAATCGGGCATCGGCTGGTACTATGAAACGGGCCTCGGCCTGCCCGCTCCCGACCTCGTCCGCGCGTTCCTCTGGTACCAACTCAGCACCATCGGAGGCGACCCCGACGCCGCGATCTCGGTCGAGGAAGTGGTCAAGAAAATGACGCCGGAACAAATAGACCATGCGCAACAGCTCGTGGATGACTACCGGGTCTGGCTCTACCCGTTCCGGTGAGTGTTGCGGATTGGACGGGCGGGGGCAAGTGGTGGGGGTGTGGCGGGTTGCTCTGGTAATTCTTAGTAGTTGATCGCTCATTTCGCATCACTGGATTTCGCTTTTCGAGCACGTAAGCGATCTACTAAACCTTTCAGTTGATAACGTGCCTTTAGAATTTCTTTGGCAAGTTCAATGGAGTCCTCCGATTCATCTTTTCCAATCTGAATATAATTCTTAGCTGTGATGTGCGCCGCATCGTTTCCTAAGGCTTTCAACTCAGTCATTGCATCGAACAATTCATCTGGCAGTGTGACCTTCGAGCGAAGTGAAACAAGCCTGGTATGAAGGTCTTTTCCTTCTGCGCCGCTTTCATCGCAAATTTCCTCCAAGAGGCGGCGAACCATCATTGCAGAAGCGCGATAAGCTTTTGCCGCATGACAGGATATTGCCTCCTCAAGCGTGCTCAGTAATTTTTTGGGAAGGTTTTTTGCGTCGAAGTCGATCAATTCGGGTGGCGATACATTCACGTAATCTGTGCCAGACGATACCGTGAATACAATGCCATTGCATTCTGTGTTGGGACACACGCGGATAAAACCGTACATACTTCGGCCTTTGGTCCGCGAATGATCAATTTGATACTTTGTCCACCCAAGACCTTCACGAATTGCTCCAAATGTTCCGACATGCAGGCAGTGCGGGCATCGCAATGAAAGTGGTTGTTGATTATGTGAATCAACTAGCCTCACTCGGTCATCTGCTTGAAAAATGTTAGGGTTCTCGAATAGTAGCTCTTTCATAGTTCTCTCACACATCCATCCTGCCAATTACCCGACAATCGATGTACCAAGACTCCGTGTCAATTGCGCTGTACGCACCGAGTATCTCGCGCGAAACAGCGGGCGTAGCCCGCCGCGCATCGCCGACGCGCCCCAACGCGGCGGCGATTTGGGTGGGGCAGGGCGCAGCACAACCATTCTTCGGATTTGGCAGAGATAAACCACGCCGCTCGACCGTCGGATCGCCCCCGCGCGCGTCGGCGATGCGCGGCTCCTCCCGGGGGAGCGTCCGAGCCTACGAAGGCTCGGGGGACGTCTTTTCGAAAAGACGTGCCACCGCGCGGTGCATATCGAAGGCGTTAACCCTCCATCCCCTAGACCTCCCGCCACAAAGCGCTTTGAGCGGGAAGGGTCACTCCCATGCCGCGACCACGACCATGACACCCTCTCACATGCCGGAAGGCTGACCATGAGAGACCGGTTTCCGAACAGGCCCTGAGACCCAGGGTACAGGTCGCCCGTTGACTCGGGGACGTTGAGAGAACTGTCAGACCCATAAGGGCGGCGCCGCTTCTTCTCGAACACCACTGCTTAAATGATACCCGATGGGGCCTTCCCCAGCGGCCAATCCCCCGTGTCGTGCCCTGTCGAAATTGACAGGCCGCGCGTGCGGGGCAACGCTGCCTCCATTGCACATGGAGACATTGATATGCTGACCCCTTTCGACATCTGGGCCCCGATGTTCCGCGCGCCGTTTTCCGGGGACGTGACGCAGGAGATCACCCCGCGGTTCTTCTCGCCCGACATTCAGGGCATCCCCGAGATCGAACACAAGGTCCAGACCGAAGTGGCGAGCTATGGCAAACAGCTTGGCAAGATACTCGAAGCGCTGCAGACCCTGTCCAAGGCCACCGACACGCCGCTGCCCGAGATCGACACGCTGGTCACAGAGATCGAAGCGATCAAAGACGAGAGCAAAGCGTCGTTCAAAGACGATGCCGTCGCCGCGCTCGACCGGTTGCGCAAGGCCGACAAGGACGCGTGGCAGGACGTCGTCGCCACCGCCCGGACGGCCGAATAGAAAACGCCCCCGCCGGTGAGGGCAGGGGCGTCGTCATGGCACAGGTTCGTGCTTAGTTCAGGTCGGCCTCGTAGGCCGCGTTCAACTCGGCCTCGGCTTCGGCAACCGCTTCGGTCAGCGCCTGGTAGATTTCCGGACCGCCATCGACGTTCTCCTGGAACCAGTCAAACACCGGCGCCGCCGCGTCGCGGAAGGCTGCTTTCTCTTCCGGTGTCGGCACATAGAGGTCACCGCCGCCTGCGACGAAGTCCTGATACGCCTGGATCGACTTGCGCTTCGGCGAGGCGAAGGTCGCCTGCTGGAGCGCGGCAAAGCCATCGACGACAACGCGGCGCAGGTCCTCGGGCATCTCCATGAACTTCGCGTTGTTCATCACCCAGATCGCGCCCATATAGGCGTGGCCGTCCAGCGTCACGTATTGCAGGCCCGCATCCGGGAACTTCATGCCCATGATGTCGGTGATGCCGTTCTTCGATCCGTCAACCACACCCGTCTGGAAGGATGTAAATAGCTCCGGCCAGGAGATCGGCGTCGGTGCTGCGCCCAGCGCTTTCACCACTTCCTGCGGCAGATCGGCGACCACGGTGCGGATTTTCAAACCCTCAAGGTCGGACGGCATCTGCACCCGGCGCTGCGTGTTGGCAAAGTTGCGCCAGCCGCCGGTGTTGCCGATGGTCATGATGCGGATCGTGTCGCCGGAGTCCTCAAGCGCCATCTCGCGCATCGTGCGGGTGAAGTCGCCCGACAGCACATGCTCCGCCACGCGGTCATCCGACATGAGGTACGGCAGGTCGAGCACCTGAACGTACGGGAAGATGCCCGCAGCACCACCCGAGGTGGTCACGAACACGTCGATGGACCCGTCCGAGACGCCCTGAAGGCATTCCGCGCCACCGGAACACAGCTGCGTGCCGATAAACAGCTCAACCGCGATGCGCCCGTTCGAGGCGTTCTCGACATGGTTTTTGAAGACGATCAGACCGTCATAGTCCTCGTCATTCTCGTTGGAGTTCGCGGTCGCGCGGATCGTGAAATCCTGCGCCGCCGCGGTGATGGCGGACCCCGCCAGAAGGGCGGCCGTCAGTGCCGCTGTTGTCAGACCTTTGAGCATTTGGTTCTCCCTGTCGCTTCTATTTTGGTCGGTTACACGGGGTGGGTCCCCGCAGGTTATCAGTCCGCAAACCCGGTCAGGCGCGGAATGGTCATGGAAATCTCCGGAATGAAGGTGATGAGGAAGATCACGACGATCTCGATGAAGAGAAAGGGCAGGATCGCCTTGGAAATGGTCTCGACCCGCTCGCCCGAAACGCTGGACGCAACGAAAAGCACCAAGCCCATCGGCGGAGTGGCAAGGCCGACGGTCAGGTTCACCGACATGATGATGGCAAAGTGAATGGGATCGACGCCGAGGTCCACGAAGATTGGCCCAAGGATCGGCCCGAGGATGATGATCGCGGGACCAGCATCGAGGAACATGCCGACAACAAACAAGAGCAGGTTGATCAGGAACAAGAGAACCAGCGGGTTCTGGCTGAGCCCCAGTACGAATTCGGCGAGGATCTCGGGCGTGTGCGACAAAGACACCACCGTCTTGAACGCCATCGCGGCACCGACGAGCAACAGAACGACAGCCGAGGTCATCGCCGCGCGCATCAGCACGTCGGGCAGGTCCGACAGCTTCAGCGTGTTGAGGACGAACATCCCGATGATCACCGCATAGGCCACAGCCACGGCGGCGGCCTCGGTCGGTGTGAAGACGCCAGCTAGGATACCGCCCAGGATGATGACAGGCGTCATCAGCGGGAAGAACGCCTTGAGCGACGCCTGTCCACGTTCACCCCAGGTTGCTTTCTGTCGGGAGGCGGGGAAGTCGTAGCGGTCCGCCTGGAACTTGATCATCAGCATGAGCCCAACGCCCACGAGGATGCCCGGCACGATGCCAGCGAGAAACAGGGCTGCGACGGACTCGCCCATGACATAAGCGTAGATGATCATGATGCCCGAGGGTGGGATGATCGGGCCGATCACCGACGAAGCCGCGGTGATGGCAGCGGCGAATTTGCGGGTGTAGCCCTCTTTCTCCATCGCCGGGATCAGCATGGATCCAAGCGCAGAGGTGTCCGCGACAGCCGAGCCGGAGAGACCCGCAAAGAGCATCGACGACAGCACGTTCACATGCGCCAGCCCGCCCCGGAAATGGCCCATCATGGCCTGAGAGAACTCCACCAGCCGCATCGTGATGCCGCCCCGGTTCATCAGCTCTCCCGCCAGCATGAAGAACGGGATCGCCATCAGAGGGAAAGACGCCATGCCGTTGTAGACATTGCGGTAAAGCAGGATCAGGTCGCGTTCCTGACCGTTGAGCCAGAGCATAATGCCGGGGGCTGCGAGCATGCCGAAGAAGACTGGCAGGCCGATCATCAGGAAGAGCAGGAAAAGCGGAAGGAACCAAACCAGCATCGCGCTACTCCGCCGTCATTTCCGCGTCGAGCGCGGACCGGAGCTGATTTTCACCGCCAAACAGCGTGACGAGCGCGCGCAGGATCAGCTCGATGTTCACGACAAAGAGCAGGACCAGACCGGTCACGAATGACGCGATCTGCCAGCTGTTCGGCATCTTTTCCCAGCCGTCGCTCGTGGGGTAGTAAAGCGAGGCGCTCTTGAATTTGCCGGCAAGGCTGGTGATCTCGCCCCACCCCATCTCGACGCCAAAAGCCAGCACAACGCCGGAGATCAGGAGCAGGACAAGGCTCAGGACGGTTGCGGCCATCTTCGGCAAAGCGGCGGAGACGATCTCAAGCGCGACGAAACCACCCCGTCTGTAAGCCGAAGGGGCGATGGCGGCGGTCATCCACAGCATCAGGAAAATCGCCAGTTCTTCTGGCCAGGGGAGGGCGTTGCCCAGAACGTAGCGGAAGAACACCTGCAACAGGATTGCCAGCACCATCACGGTAATCGCGACAATCGCAACTCCGCGACCAATGCGCAGGACGACGTCGAGCACGATTTCCAAAGGCTTCAACAGCCAAAGCAATATGGCCATGACTGGCCTCCTCCCTGTCCCTCACCGCTCTCCTCAGGGCGGTGGGCCCCGTCGTGTTGTTCCGTTTATTGGGGCCGATTATGACGTCTGAGTAAACCCTCCGTAGCGTCCGGCGTGGAATAAAAGCGGTTCGCCCGGGTGCGTGCTGACACGCGTCACGCGGGCGATGATGATGGAATGGTCGCCGCCATCGTGTTCGGCGGTCTTGGTGCATTCGAAGCGACTTGGGCAGCCGTTGATGAGCGGCACGTTGTGCAGGCCCGGTTCCCAGTCGATCGCGTCAAATGCATCGCCGCTGCGCGCGAACCCGCTGCAAAGGGTCTCCTGCTCGGCTCCGATGACGTGGACCGCAAAGTGATCGGCAGCCATGAAGAACGGGTAACGACTTGATGATTTGGCCGGTGACCACAGCACCAGAGGCGGATCGAGCGACACGCTGGCAAAGCTGTTCGCCGTAATCCCCAAAGGCCCCGACGACGTATTGCAGGTGATGACCGTCACACCCGTCGCGTATTGACCCAGCGCGTCACGGAAGGCGCGGCTGTTCTCTACCGAAGGGTCGAAGCTATGGGTCATATCGCTCATCGGATCGTCAGGCGACTTCGCGGCCAAGCGCGTGGGTGTAGAGGTCAAACCATGTCTCCCGGTCGATCTGGACCTGTGCAGCATCGCCGATGCGTTTGATGCGGTCCAGATTATTGGTGCCGAGCACAGGTAGAATGCGCGCCGGGTGTGCCAAGAGCCACGCAACCGCCACGGCGCCCATATCGACATCCTGTTCTTGCGCGATCGCTGTCAAAGCGGTCCGCAGCGACGCGAGGCTCTCATCCTGAAACAGCGCACCGCCCCCCAGAGGCGACCACGCCATCGGCGGTTGGCCGTGCATCTGGTGGAAGGCGATGTCTCCATTGGTGAAGGGCGCGTGATGCAGCAGGCTGATCTCGATCTGGTTGGTGACCAGTTTGGTGGTCATCGCCGATTGCAGCAGGTCCCAGTCCCACGGACGGAAATTCGACACGCCGACCGCGCGCACCTTGCCGCTGGCGACCACTTCGTCCAGCGCGCTGCCCGTCTCAAAATGGTCCATGAACGGGTCGGGACGGTGGATCAGCAACAGGTCGATATGGTCGATCTTCATCAGCCGCAGCGAGTGCTCGACCGACGCCAGGATATGCGCGCGCGAGGTATCGTAATGCTTGACCTTCGCGTCCGCATAGCGGCCCACCGGAGCGACGATGTCACATTTGGTGACGATCTCGATCCGGTTGCGCAATTCGGGCGTGAGCGCGTTGCCGAGGATCTCTTCGGCCTCATACCCGCCATAGATGTCGGCCTGATCCATCGTCGTGATGCCCTGGTCGAGGCAGGCGCCAATTTTGTTCTGGATATGCCCGGCAGAGGTGTCGGCATCATCCCCCAAGCGCCACATGCCGTAGACAAGGCGGCTGAGTTCCAGAGTGTCGTTCAGTTTTACGCGATCCATGCTCATACCTTCGGCAGCAATTTTTTTTTCTGCAGAGCCAAACAGATTCTTCGGAGAAGAATCTGGGCGCTCAAAATTAAATTCTGGTGTATGATGGAGGGGCATCAGCGGCGCTCTCCCACACCGAGTGGTGTCATCGGAGCGCTGGCCGGAACGCGGCCATACGCCTCTGGCAGCGAACAGGTTTTCAGCTGCGGCAACACCCGGCTGCCGAAATGCCGACACTCGTCCAGATGCGGATAGCCTGACAGGATGAAAGCCCGGATGCCCATCTTCTGGTACTCTTCCAATTCGCTCAGCACCTGATCGGTAGACCCGACCAGCGCCGCGCCGCAGCCTGACCGCGCACGTCCCACGCCGGTCCACAGATGCGGTTCGACAAACCCCTCCATATCCGCCAATTCGCGGTTCTTCGCCTGATGCGATACCCCGAGCGAGGTCGCGTCCAACGCGCGTTCGCGGATCGTCTGGCCCTGTGCGTCGTCGAGCTTGGACACGATATATTGCGCATATTCCCGCGCCTCGGCCTCGGTATCGCGAACGATGACATGCACGCGCAGGCCGTAGTCCAACGTCCGGTCATACCGTTCCGCCACGGCATGCACATCCTTCATGCGCTGCGTCAACGCGTCTTTCGGCTCGGGCCACATCAGGTAGACGTCGCAATGCTGACCGCAGAGTTCGAGCGCCGCCGGGGAGTAGCCGCCGAAATAGAGGAGTGGCCCGCCGGTCTGGTACGGTTTCGCCGGATCGGTGGTCAGGCCCTCGAACTGGTAGACCTGACCCTGATAGTTGATTTCGTCCTGTGTCCAGGCCTGTTTCAGGATCTCCACCACCTCGCGCGAGCGTTGATAGCGGTAAGCGCTGTCCGCCTTTTCGCCCGGGAAATCCGACGAGATGATGTTCACCGTCAGACGACCTTCGAGCATGTGGTCGAGGGTGGCGATGGTGCGGGCGAGCATGATCGGCTGCATCTCACCACAGCGCACGGCGGCCAGCATGTTGATCTTGTCCGTGATCGGCGCGCATCCCGCGACGAAGGACAGCGTGTCCTGACCGACCTGATAGGAGGACGGGCAGAGGATGTTGCGGAAGCCTTGAGCCTCCGCCTCTTTCACGATGCCCGAACAATGCGCCCAGCTGGATCGCAGGGTGCCGTCCGGTACGCCAAGGAACTGGTAGTCGTCGGAACAGAGCGCGGCGAACCATGACACCTCGGCCGCGTCGAGGTCCGGCGAGGTGATGGGGACGATGGTCATAAGGTGTCTCCGACGCGCATCATTTTGTCTTGCGTAGCACCGTCAAAAATGTAGATCAATAGTGTATCAATTTTTGGTCCCGAAATGCCCGACACCCACGCCCTGCCGAAATATGTCCAGATCAGCGAATTGCTGATCCGCGATATTCAGGCGGGTCGATTGGTCGATGGGGAACGCCTTCCGCCCGAGCGGGACATGGCGGCGCGGCTTGGAATCTCTGTTGGCACTTTGCGCAAATCGCTGGATGAACTGACGGGCCTCGGCTTGTTGGAGCGGGTGCAGGGCTCCGGGAATTATGTGTGTGCGCAAGAGGATACGCAATCGGTCTACGCCTTCTTCCGGGTCGAACTGCTGGACGGCGGCGGCTTGCCGACAGCGGATCTGCTCTCGGTGGACCGCTTGCCGAAACCTGACGATTTGCCGTCTTTCGGACAGAGCAACGAAGGTCACCGCATCCGGCGTTTGCGGCGGCTGAACGATGTGCCGGCGGTGCTTGAGGAGATCTGGCTCGACGGCAGCTACGCCGAAACAATCGACGCCGATGCTCTGCGCGAGTCGCTGTATCTCTACTACCGCGAGTCGCTGGGGCTCTGGATCACCAAGGCGGAAGACCGGCTGGGCCTGTCGACCGTGCCGGACTGGGCGCCGGATGCTTTCGGGCAGGCGCCGGGACAGCCCTGCATGCGCGCCACGCGTCTGAGCTACGGCCCGGACGGTCTGGCTGCCGAGGCCTCGTGGAACTGGATCAACACTGACGTCGCCACCTACGTGGCGCGCATCACCTGAAGGACCATCATGGACATCATCAATTACGGCATCATCGGATGCGGCATGATGGGGCAGGAGCACCTGCGCAATATCGCGTTGCTGGACGGAGCGCGCGTGGCAGCGATCTTTGAACCGGACGAGATCATGTCCAACGCCGCCAAGGCAATAGCCCCAAATGCGCGGCTGTGTGCGTCGATCGACGAGTTGCTGGCCTTTGCGGATCTCGATTGCCTGCTGGTCGCCAGTCCGAACCACTGCCATGTCGATGCGCTCGAACAGATTGCCGAGACAAACCCGCTGCCGCTTCTGATGGAGAAACCGCTCTACACGGACCCTGTCGATATCGCGCGGGTGGAGGCGATTGCGGCAAGCTACCCCTCACCGATCTGGGTGGCGATGGAGTATCGCTACATGCCGCCTATCCACGTGCTGATCGAACAGGTGCAGCGCGCCACAGGTGGGGTTAAGATGCTCACCATCCGCGAACATCGCTTTCCCTTCCTGCCCAAGGTCGGCGACTGGAACCGGTTCAACCGAAATACAGGTGGCACGCTGGTTGAGAAGTGCTGCCACTTCTTCGACCTGATGCGCCTGATCCTTGGCTCTGACCCGATCCGCATCAGTGCGAGCGCGGGGCAGGAGGTCAATCACCTTGACGAAACCTACGACGGACAGACGCCGGATATCTGGGACACGGGCTATGTCATGGCCGATTTCGCCAACGGCGCGCGGGCCATGCTGGAGCTGTGCATGTATGCCGAGGGGTCGAAGTACCAGGAAGAGATCAGCGCCGTCGGCCCTGCGGGCAAGATCGAAGCCTTTGTTCCGGGGCCGGGTCGGTTCTGGCCCACGCATCTGGGCGCGCCGCCTGTGGCGCAGGTCATCGTGAGCCCGCGCAGCCCGAAAGGCCCGCAGGCGGTCGATATCCCGGTGGACCCCACAATCCTCGATGCGGGCGATCACAACGGGTCGACCTTTTACCAGCATGTGCGCTTCCTTGATCTGGTGCGGACCGGCGGTACGCCAGAGGTCACACTTGCCGACGGAGCATGGGCGGTGCGCATGGGATTGGCGGCGCAGGAGGCGGCGAAATCCCACGCGGTGGTTGCCCAGATTTGACCACATTTCGACCGTATTTTTCCCGCAACAATCTGCATCTGCGAGGAAAAAAACGAATCATTCCGGAAAAACACGCTTTGCGATCAACACTTTTTGGGCTACGCAATCCTTAGAGCAAAAATATGCCGAACCCGAAAACGGGCGGCTTTGAGGTAGAGCGGTGTTGTTATGAATGCGATTAATTTCGTCATCCGTACCCGTGCGGGTGCGATCGAACGTGGAGTGATTGGTGAAAGTGATCAGGGGTATCTGATCGAAGCTGGCAACGGCCGCGAAATCTCTCTCAATCTTCATCGATCCGATATGCGCGGATACGACCGCGCCGGGAATGATCTGCAGATCACGTTGGCCGATGGCCGGGTGATCGTGCTTGAAAACTACTTTGACGCAAGCGGCGGAGGCCGGTTGTTCCTCAGCACCGACGGGGTGCTGAGCGAGGTCGCGTTTGCCGAAGGCGATGGCGGCGTTTTGTTCGCGCAATACGGAGACGTGGCGGCCTGGGGCAAGTGGTCCCCCGATGACGCGCTGATCTTTTACGACCGCGCCGAGGTGATCGCCTCAGATGTTGTGGCTGGCGATGACGACGGCGGTGTCTCCATGCTGGCCGCCGGTCTTCTGGCCGGTGGTGGCATGTTGCCCTGGCTTGGTGCCGGAGCAGCGGCGGCCGGGGCTGCGGCGATCATCAGTGGCGACGGAGACGGTGACGGTGATGGCGGCGGAGGGCTGGTTGGCTCTGGCGGCGACAGCGGCGGGCCGAAATCCCCGACGGTTGATGACGGCGAATACAAGATCGGCGGCGATGACCTCACCGACGAAGATCGCACGGTCCTGGTGAGCGGCACGGCCAACGACGGCGATACGGTTGTCGTGACCATCGGCGACAAGACGCAGACAACCACCACCGGGTCGGACGGCACATGGGAGGTGATCTTCTCGGGCCCCAACTTCCCGGCGGACGGCACCTACACGGCGATTGTCATCGTCACGGGCAGTGAAGGCACCGAGACACCGCTGACGGGTCCGACGGTGATCATCGACACGACGCCACCGGTGGTGAACGTGACAGGCGGCACGACCTCCATGGGCGATATCGTCACCGAGGTGGAATTCGACGGCGGTGTGACCGTCACCGGCACGACCGAAATCGGCGCATCCGTGGTTCTGATCGTGGGCGGCGTAAGCCATGTGGCGGACGTCGATGCCCAGGGTGGCTGGTCGGTGTTCCTTGAAAGCTCTGTCTTCCAGCGTGGCGAGTATGTCAGCGACATCTCGATCGTCGCGACGGACAGCTTCGGCAACTCCACGACGATCACTGACGGGATCGAGATCGACACCGTGTCGGGGGTGACGATCAACACCACAACGATTGAAACCGACGGTATCATCAACGCCGATGAACGCACGGACGGGGTTGAGATTACCGGGACGACAGATCCGGGATCGACCGTCGTGGTCGAGATGAACGGTTATTCGCGCACCGCGCTGGTGGATGCGCAGGGCAACTGGACAGTGACCTTCATCGCCACCGAGCTCCCGGTGGGCGAACAGATGCTGACCATCAGCGCCACGGCGACGGATGGCGTGGGCAATGTCAGCAGCACGTCCGGGCAAGTCGAATTGGACACCTGGGTGCGCAACTTCGACATCACGTCGCAGGCGGGCGGCGCCGACGGCGTTGTGAACGCGGCCGAGGCGCAGCAGGGTCTCACCGTAACCGGCACGACGGAACCGGGCGCGTCCGTGACGATCACGCTGGACGGTGTATCGCGCGAAGGCTCGGTGGATGCGGCGGGCAACTGGACCGTGACATTCCTGCCGGGCGAATTGCCGGGCGGCGAGCAGACGGTAACGCTAACGGCAAGCTCCACCGACCTTGCGGGCAACACGGCGGTCGAAACACGGTCGGTCGTCTTCGACACCGACGCGGGCCTTCTGACCATCAGCCCGGCGCCCATCGAAGGCGATGACGTGGTGAATGAGGCCGAGGCGTCCGATGGCGTGACGATCACCGGCACCTCTACGCCGAACGCGATTGTGGATGTGACGCTCGATGGGGTGAGCAAGACGGTCCAGACCGACGCGGCCGGCATCTGGCGCGCCAACTACCTCGCGGGCGAAATCCGCCCGGGCGAGTACGAAGCGCAGATCACCGCCTATACCGTGGATGCGGCGGGCAATGAATTGACTCGCAGCGATACTGTGATGGTCGACACTTTCGTGCGCAATTTTCAGGTCAGCGCGAACCCGGTCACGGCGGACAACATCGTCAACAACAGCGAACAGTTCAACGGCGTGACGCTTAGCGGCACGACCGAGCCGGGCGCATCGCTTTCGGTGACGGTCGAGGGGATCACCCGTGTTGCCAATGTGGACGCGATGGGCAACTGGACGGTCAGCTTTTCGGCTATGGATTTGCCGGACGGCACCTACACCACAACCGCGCAGATCAGCACACAGGACGCGGCGGGCAACACCGCAACGACATCCAAGACCTTCCAAGTCGACACCGAAGTCGTGCCGCTCACCAGCACGTCGCAGCCGGGTGGCCCGGACGGCGTGGTCAACGCGGCCGAAGCGGCGCAGGGCTTTGTCCTGACCGGCCAAGTCGAGCAAGGGTCAAGCGTCACGGTCACCATCGGCGGCATGGCGATGGTCGCGCAGGTAACGGCGGGCGGCGTCTGGTCGGTCAACGTGCCGGAAAGCGCGATCCCAAGCGTGAACGGCCAGAGCGTCGCCATCAACATCTCGGCCACTGACGCGGCGGGCAACACGGCGACGATCACCGAGACCATGGTGGTCGACACGGTCACGCCCAACGAGCCCGACATGACGGCGATCACCCGCGACCAAAGCCAGGCGGTACGCGGAATCGTTCTTGAGACGACCGACGACACCGTCGCCATCGACAAGGTCAGCTCCACGGGCGGCAATTCCGGCGCACAGGGTGTGGCGTTCAACGCGCAGGACAACAGCTTCACTGGGGAAACCACGTATAGCTTCAATCAGGTTGTGCCCGACGGCTCGCATCTGGTGGTGACGGCGACCGACAGCGCGGGCAATAGCTCGGGCACCTACGTCGTCGTCGATGATCCGAACACCAGTCAGAGCAATGTCACACTGGCGGCCAATATCGGCGGCAAGAAGATCGACGCGATTGATCTGGAGTTCACCGAGGAAGCCTCTCTGTCCATCACCGAAGCGCAGATTGTCGCGCTCACCGGTCAGGACAACACCGTAAAGGTCCTGGGCAACAGCGATGACAGCGTCCGCATCACGGGTGCAACCCGCACCGGTACGGTGGTCGAGGATGGCGAAGGCTACGCGTCCTACCAGCTTGGCGATGCGACGGTGTTGATCGACGACGAAATCACCAATGTAAGCACGATTTAAGAGGGTAACGCAGTTCGGGCCGCGCGTAATTGCGGCCCGGGCCCCGACATAAAAAGAAAGCCACAGGCGGGGGCTCAGGACGGATGAGGCAGAGAACAAGAGCCACGGCGGGTGCGGTGCTTGTCACAACGGCTCTTACGGGATGTATGCAGGATTTGGGGGATGGGGCCGTGTCGCGGTTCCTGACGACCGAACCTGCGGCGACGTCTGAAACGCGTGTCGCCGCCCCGGTGCCGTCTGACGCGTCGCCGGTTATCAGCGCCTTGTCGTCCCGATCCTCCGTCCTCACCGCCGGATCGCCTTACGATCAGGTCGCAGCGGGCGTACTGGCCGCCGATGCGCGCGTTGCCGAGGCAGAGTTGCACGTGGCAAAACTGCGCGCCGAGGCGGCATCGAAGAACTGGCTGCCGACACTCTCACCACGTATCTCGCTGACGTCGCTCGGGGATTTCGTGGCCGATCTGGTGGTCAATCAGGTGCTCTTCGACAATGGCCGCAAGAAAGCCGAGCGTGATCTGGCGAAGGCGGATGTCGAACTGGCCGCGGTGGCGCTATCGGAAAGCAGCAATGACCGGGTCTACGACGGGCTGGTGCTTTATTTGCAGGCCGAGGAAGGCCGTGCGGCAGCCGATCTTTACGCTCAGGCACTCAAGGACATGGGTCATTTCGAATGGGTCATGGACGAGCGTGTCAAAGGCGGCGTCTCGGATTTCTCTGACCTCAATGTGATCCGGCAGAAGATTGCCGACCTGCGGTCGCGCGACAGCGCGGCGCGGGAAAAGACCACCCGCGCCCTGGGTGAGCTGAACGCGATGTCGGCGACCAGCCTGTCAGACCTGCGCGGGCTAAGGTCAATGGGCACGACGCCCGAAACCATGTCCCTAAGTGTCTTGCGCGCCATGGTCGAACGTGACCAGCAACTGGCGCAGGCGCGGATTGCGCGGGCACAGCATCTGCCCGGCTTGTCGGTGGGCGGCAGCATCCGGAACGACGGAGAAAACATCGCGGTGACGGGCGGGTCGGACGTGGGACTTGGTCTTGGAACGATGGCGTCGCTTGACGCGATCGAGGCCACCAAGGTCACCGCCGACCGCAAAGTCACCGAAGCCCGCGACATCGCACAGCGTGCAATCGAAGCCGACCAGCGCGAGATTGCCGCGCTGAATCGGCAGGCGGAGGAGGCGGCGGCGCTGACGCGGCAAGCGAAACAGAACCTCGACCTGTTCCAGCGCCAATACGAAGGTGGCGCGCGGCAGGTGATGGATGTGGTCGGCGTCTACGAGACCTTCCTGCGCGCTCTGGAAAAGGAGCTGGACCTCAAATTCCGCGCCGCGCGCGCCGAGCTTGATGCGGCCAAGCGGTTGGGCATTCTGGCAGATGGGGCGCGCATATGAGCGGGGCCAAAAACATCACCCTCCTGACGGGCCGCGCGAAGAACGCGGTGCTGCGCATGGTGCCGAAACCCGACGCGCCCGCAAATGAACCGGCGCGCGCGCCGCGCTATTCCGACCGCGTGGTCGCGCGCACGGAGTTGATCCGCACCTATGCCGGGCGTCTGGGCCTGACCACCGTGGCCTCGGACATCACCGAAGCGATCGGCCAGCATCAGGACGCCAGCGGCATGGTGGGCGAAGACGCCCTGATGGCGGGGGCGAAAGCCGCCGGGTTGCTTGCGCAAGCGCTGAATGTCCCGCGCCCGACGCCCGACCATTGGCCGGCGATTGCGCTGATGACGAACGGGCAGGCGGTGCTGGTGCTGAGCCAGGATCGGATGACGCTGACCATCTGGGACGACGGCGCGCCGGACAAGACCGAACGCGTCGACGTGGCCGAGTTCGCGCCCTTCTACAGCGGCACAATGATCCGGGGCGAAGCGCCGGTGCAAGCGCTGGTGGATACCCATGCCGACACGGGTCACAAGGGCCATTGGTTCTGGGGCAGCTTCACCAATTACACCCGCCAGTTCGGCGAAGTGGCGCTTGGGTCTTTCGTGGCCAACGTGCTTGCGGTCTCGGTCGCGCTGTTTTCCCTGCAGGTCTACGACCGCGTGATCCCGCATCAGTCCTCGGCCACGCTCTGGGTGCTGGCTATCGGCGCGGCGATGGCGCTGATGCTCGAGGCGTTCCTGAAGGTCGCCCGCTCCACGCTTCTCGACGGCGCGGGACGGCAGATCGAGACCGGGGTGCAGCAGACGCTCTTGAACCGCCTCCTCGGCATGCGTTCCGACGCGGCTGGCCGGTCGCCGTCACAGCTTTTCGCGTCGATGCGCGAGTTCTCATCGGTCCGCGAATTCTTTACCGCAGGCACCGTAGGCGCGCTGGCCGATATCCCGTTCATCGCGCTGTTCCTGCTTCTGGTCTGGTCCATCGCGGGCAGCGTCGTCTGGGTTCTGATCGCAGGCGCAGTGCTGATGGTCATCCCCGGGGTCTTCCTGCAAAAGAAGATGATCCGTCTCACGCAGGAGATGCAGGGCGCATCGACCAAGCAGTCACGGCTTCTCAACGAAGCGGTGAGCGAGCTCGACACGATCAAGACCCAGCGCGCCGAGGACCGCTTTGCCCGGCACTGGGAAGAACTGACCAGCGTTCAGGCGGTCAAGTCATCCGAGCAACGCCGCCTTGCCGCCGCGCTGACCTTCTGGAGCCAGGGCGTGCAGCAGGCGACCTATGTGGGGGCCGTGATCGCGGGGACCTACCTCGTTTTCGCCGGTGAATTCACCGTTGGGTCGATCATCGCGGTCGGTATCCTGACCTCGCGCACGCTGGCCCCGCTGACGCAGCTTTCCGGCATCATGGCGCGCTGGGGCAATGTGAAAGCGGCGCTCGACGCGCTCGACCAGATCGCCGATTTGCCTCAGGACCGCAGGGACAGCCGCAAATACTTGCGCCGCGAGCGGATCGACGGCCGGTTCGAACTGCGTGAAGTCGGCTTCCGCTACGGCGACGAAAGCCCCGCCGTTCTGGACATTCCGAACCTCGTGATCCAGCCGGGGCAAACACTGGCGATCCTTGGCACCAACGGGTCCGGCAAGTCGACGCTGCTCAAGGTTCTGTCCGGTCTCTACGCGCCGACCTCGGGGTCGATCCTTCTGGACGGGACCGAGATGGGCCAGATCGACATGCGCGACCTGCGCCGGTCTGTCGGCTATCTTGGGCAAGACGTGCGCCTGTTCCACGGCACTTTGCGGGACAACCTGAACCTCAACATGATGGAGCGGGATGACGACCGTCTCTATCAGGCGCTTGATTTCGCGGGGCTGGGGCCATTCGTGAAGGGCCATCCGCAAGGCCTTGACCTCGCGATCCGCGATGGCGGTGAGGGGTTGTCGGTCGGGCAGCGTCAGTCGATTGGCTGGGCGCGGCTCTGGTTGCAGGACCCCGATGTGTGCCTGCTGGACGAACCGACTGCAGCGCTGGATCAGACACTTGAAAAGACGCTCATTTCGCGGCTTGAGACGTGGCTGGCGCACCGAACGGCCGTGATCGCCACGCACCGTGTGCCGATCCTTGCCATCGCTGACCGCACCACGGTTCTCGCTAATGGCCGCATGGTCGTCGACGGGCCGCGCGATCAGGTTCTGAACCACCTGCGCAGCGCCGGGCAGGGGGCGTAAAGCGATGGCCGTTGGCACCACGAACCTGTCCGCCCAGCTTGACCGCCGCCTGCGCGGGCCGTCGATGGTGATCTGGCTCTCCGGCGCGGCGGTTTGGTTCTTTGTGATCTGGGCCGCCTACGCCTGGATCGACGAGATCGTGCGCGCCGATGGTGAGTTTATTTCCACCTCCCGCCCGCAAATCATCCAGAACCTCGAAGGCGGCATTCTGGCCGAGCTGATGGTCAAGGAAGGCGACGAGGTGATGCGCGGTGACGTGCTGGCGCGACTTTACGGAACGCAGTTCCAGTCCTCGGTCGATGACCTCGAAGACCAGATCAACGCGCTGGAGGTGCGGCGGTTGCGGCTTGAAGCGGAAATGGCGGGGCTGGTGCAATTCGAGGTGCCGTGGGATCTGCGGCAGCGCAGTCCGGAAATGGTGGCCTCGGAACAGACGCTTCTGGCCGCCCGACAACTGGATTTCAATGCCCGTGCCGACGGCGCGCAACGGGTTTTGGATCAGGCCACGCGCGAGAAAGAGCTCATGGAGAACCTGCTCGACAAGAAGGTCGTGGCACTCATCGAAGTGACCCGCGCGCGCAAGGCCCACGCGGACGCGCAGATCCGGCTGGATGAAATCATCACCCAAACCGAACTGACCCGTGCGCAGGAGTATTCCGAGACGTTGAAGGAGCTCGCCACCCTGCGTCAGAACCTGCGCGCGTCGCAGGATCAGTTGAACCGGACGGTCCTCGTCAGCCCGATGCATGGCGTGGTGAACAAGCTGGGTGTGACAACCATCGGCGGCGTCGTACGGCCGGGCGAAGAGATCCTCCAGATCATCCCTTTGGGCGAAGAGCTTTATGTCGAAGCCAAGGTCGCGCCCGAGAATATTGCCAATATCCGCCCCGGGCAGGAGGCAACGATCAAACTGTCCGCCTATGACTTCACGATCTACGGCTCGCTGAAAGGCCGCGTTGACGTGATCTCTGCCGACACGTTCAAAGACCCCCGCCGCCCCGAAGCGCCCGCGCATTACAAGGTGACGGTGCGGGTGGACAAGACGTCTTTGACGGACCGCCAGCGCCACCTGGAGATCCGTCCCGGAATGCAGGCCACAGTGGAATTGCACACCGGTGAGAAGACCGTGCTACAGTACCTGCTCAAACCGCTCTACAAATCCCGCGAGGCGCTGCGAGAGCCTTGAGGTCACACCGGGCTGCGCCGGTTCTGGCTGGTCATCTCGCCTATCGACTCGCACGTTTTGCTCAATGTAGCGGTGTCAGACGGCGTGCGGCTGGCGTCGGTGCATGGCATGTCTTGAAAACGAAAAAGGCAAAAAAGTCCGCTCTGCCGTGCCCGGGACCTATCCACCTCACATGAGACGGACGTCAGGCTTGTTCTCTTTCAAGGAACATTTTCCCTGATCGTCAGAACACTACTGGGGGTTAGGCGTCGGTGTCGATCCAGATCGTTACCGGGCCATCGTTGAGGAGGCGTACTTTCATGTCCGCTCCGAATTGGCCCATGGCCACGGGAATGCCCTGCGCCGCGACTTGGGAAGTGAAATACTCGTAGAGGCGGTTGCCGTCATCGGGTGCTGCGGCGGTGGAGAACCCGGGCCGGTTGCCGCGAGAGGTGTCGGCGGCGAGCGTGAACTGGCTGACCACCAGGGCGCTGCCGCCGATGTCGATGACAGGCCGATTCATGCGGCCTTCGTCGTCTTTGAAGATCCGAAGTTTCGCGATCTTTGTTGCCAGCTTGTCGGCCTGCGCCTCGCCGTCGCCCTGCATGGCGCACACAAGGATGAGCAGACCTTGGCCAATCTCGCCGATGGTGCTGCCATCGACTGTGACGGAGGCTTCGGAGACGCGTTGGATCAGGGCGCGCATTTATGCCGCCAGGCCGTGCGCGCCGATATCGAGGAATTTCTGGCGGCGTTGCGCAATGAGTTTCTTCGGCTTCACTCCGTCGAGTTCCTTGAGCATGGCACGCAGAGCGGTGCCGACCGAGCGGATGGTTTTGTCGCGCCCACGATGGGCGCCGCCCATCGGTTCGGGGATGATCTGATCCGCCACGCCCAGTTTCAGAAGGTCCTGCGCGGTGAGGCGGAGCGCTTCGGCGGCCTCGCGCATTTTCTCGGCGTCTTTCCATAAGATCGACGCGCAGCCTTCGGGGGAGATCACGGAATAGACGGAGTGTTCCAGCATCGCCAAACGGTTGGCCGTAGCAAACGCCACCGCGCCGCCGGAGCCGCCTTCGCCGATCACCACCGACACCAAAGGCACGCCGATCTGCAGACACTTCTCGGTCGCGCGGGCGATGGCCTCTGACTGGCCACGCTCTTCCGCACCTTTGCCAGGATAGGCGCCCGGTGTGTCCACCAGCGTAATGACCGGCAGGCGGAACTTGTCGGCCATCTCCATCAGGCGCACGGCTTTGCGATACCCTTCGGGACGCGCCATGCCGAAATTGCGCATCAGGCGGCTTTGGGTGTCGTGGCCCTTTTCGTGGCCGATGACGACGACGGGTCGATCATCGAACCGTGCGAGGCCGCCCATGACGGCGTCGTCATCGGCAAATTTCCGGTCACCGGCGAGCGGTGTGTATTCGGCAAAGAGCGCTTCGATGTAATCCTTGCAATGCGGTCGGTCGGGGTGGCGCGCGATCTGGCATTTGCGCCAAGGCGTCAGTTTTGCGTAGAGCTCTTTCAGGAGCACGTCGGCCTTGGCGTCCAGCGCCTTCGCCTCGTCTTCGATGTCCATCTCGGCATTGCCGCGCGCCATCGCGCGCAGCTCTTCCGCCTTGCCTTCGATTTCGGCCAGCGGTTTTTCAAAGTCGAGGTAGTTGGTCATGCGACGTGCCCAATTGTTTTTTGGTGGGGGATATATGGCCGGGACCGGGGGCATTTGCAATCTGCGCCCGCCCTGCAGGTCCGCAAGACTTGTCTCTTGGCTTTCGGGCAGGATGGCCGCACGAAAGGATGCGAGATGGCGCTAATTGATTACGAAGCCCGGTTGCGGCGCGTCGTGCAGCATATCCACGACAATCCGGCGGCTGACCTGTCGCTCGACGCCTTGGCTGATGTCGCGGCGATGTCGCGGTTCCACTGGCATCGGGTGTTCTTTGCGATGACCGGAGAAACCTGCGCGCAAGCGGTGCGGCGCATCCGGGCGCATCGCGCAGCGCATTGGCTGGTGCAGACGGATTGGCCGGTGAACGTGATCGCGGCGCGGTCTGGTCATCGCAACGCGCAAAGCTTCTCAAGGTCCTTTCGTGCGCATTTCGGGGTCACGCCTGCGGTGTTCCGCAGCGCAGGCGTTCCCGGCGATTTCGAGCTTTTGCAGAAAGGAGACCTGACCATGGCCGAATTCGAGATACGATCCCTGAAGGAGACACGGCTGGCCGCTTTGCCCCATATCGGTGCCTATACCGAGATCGGCGCGGCGTTTCAGCAGGTCGCGGCGGTCTTTACCGCGCGGGGCCTGTGGTCTGAGGCGCGCGGGATGGTTGGGGTTTACCACAGCGATCCTTCCTCGGTGCCGGAGACCGACTTGCGCAGCCATGCGGGCGTGATCGTGGGAATGGACGTGGACATGCCGGACGCGCTGGAGGATGTGCGATTGCCTGCAGGACCGCATGCCGTATCCACCTATACCGGGCCCTATGCCGGGTTGCCCGCAGCGTGGGACGCGCTCTATGGCAGGGCGCTGCCTGCGTCGGGACGGATGCCATCGGACCTGCCGTCTTTCGAGATTTACCTCAACGATCCGACCGAGGTGCCGCCTGAGGCGCTTGTGACCGAGATCTGTGTGCCGCTGGTGTCAGACCCACAGCACGGGGATCAGTGAGGCGACCAGAAGCGTGGCCATGGCCCAGTTGAAGACCCTCAGCCGGTTTGGACGGTTCAAAAGGCGCCGCAGTTGCTGTCCGAGCACCGTCCAACTGGTGGTGGAGAGGCAGCCCATGGCGACGTAGGTGCCCGCGACCCACAGGATGGCCGGCAGATCCCGACCGGCGGCGTAGAGGGTGATCGCGCCAAGCGCCATCGACCATGCCTTGGGATTGACCCATTGGAAAGCGGCGGCCTGCAGGAAGGTGAGCGGGCGGCTACCGGCCTCGGGTGCGCCGTCGGGGGGCGCGGCGTTCGCGATTTTCCAGGCCAGCCAAAGCATGTAAAGCACCGACAGGACCTTGAGGATCATGTAGGAGGGCGGCCATGCGTCGAAGACCTGCATCACGCCGAGGCCCACGGGCACGATCATCATCGGAAAGCCCAGCCCGACGCCGATCATGTGCGGGATGGAGCGACGGAACCCGAAATTCGCGCCAGAGGTCATGAGCATCAGGTTATTGGGTCCCGGAGTGATCACGGTCACGAGGGCAAAGCCGGCTAGGGCAAGGAAGAGGTCGAGTGTCATGTGCCGCATCTTGTGCGGAGACGTGCTGCGATTGGTTGCGAACTTGTGCGCGTTTGGATTAAGATACGCAATATATGAGCGAACTAGACCGAATTGATCGTCAGATATTGCGCGTTCTTACAGAAGACGGACGCATCAGCAATCTGGCTCTGGCGGAGCGTGTGGGCTTATCTCCCTCGGCCTGCCTGCGCCGCGTCACGGCTTTGGAACGGGCTGGCGTAATCACGGGCTACCGTGCTGTTCTGAGCCCCGAGAAGACTGGCGTCGGATTTGTGGCCTATGTCACGGTGGGGCTGAGCCTTCACACGAAGGCGGCGCAGGAGGCGTTCGAACAGGCGATTTCGCGCAGCCCGGAAGTGCGTGAATGCCACAACATCACCGGGTCTGTGGAGTATCTGCTGCGCGTGGAGGCCGCCGATCTTGCGGCCTACAAGCACTTCCATACCGAGGTTTTGGGCGTGCTGCCGCAGGTCAATGCCATCACGTCTTACGTGGTCATGGGATCACCCAAAGACGAGCGGGCATGATCACATGCGCAAGAGGCCGCCGACCGCCACGTGGCGTGCTTGCGAGTGCGGTCATCTCGGGAGAGTGTCCACGCTATGGGGCGTCTCACGCGTGGTCTGATCTTGAGTGTTTTGCTGGTTGCGGCGTTGGGCTGCACCCGGTCGGCCGAGGTCAATCGCGCGGCGACGATCCCTCTCTATCCGAATGAAACACCCCAGCTGCGGTCGCAGATCGAGGACGCGGCGCGCCGCAATGATGTGCCGGTGTCTCTGGTGCAACGGGTCGTGATACGGGAAAGCACGCACAGGCCCGGCGCACGAAACGGACCGTATTATGGCTTGATGCAAATCCTGCCGGAAACGGCGCGCACCATGGGATTTCGTGGGGCGCCGTCCGAGCTCTTGGATGCGGAAACCAATCTGAAATACGCGGTGCGCTACCTGCGCGGGGCCTGGCTGGTCTCTGGCGGGGACGAGGCGGAGGCGGTCATGTGGTACGCGCGCGGGTATTACTATGAGGCCAAGCGTTTGGGTTTGCTGGACGAAACCGGTGTCCATGGCCGCAAGACCTGGCCCGAGTGACGCTTCAGGGGTCGGCGCCACTTCACGAAGTCTTAAGACCGGTCAAAGAATCTTCGTACGAAGATTCTTGGGCCTCGCCAGAAAATTCTGGCGGCTCCATGGCAGCCCGGTCACCGAGGTTCAGGCCGCACTGCGATCAAGCATGTGAAAGGTGAAGCGGGACCTTTGGAGTCAGGACGCGGCAATCATTTCGGACTGACGCACAATCACTTCGGCCTGTTTGATAGACGCGATATCGACCAGCCGTCCCCTGTAGACGGTGGCACCTTCGCCCTTGGCTTTCGCGTCTTCCATCGCAGCAAGGATCTCGCGGGCTTCGGTCACGGCCGCGTCCGAGGGTGTGAAGACCTCGTTCGCGAGCGCGATCTGTTTGGGGTGGATGGCCCATTTGCCCACCATGCCAAGGGTCGCCGAGCGCAACGCCTGCGCGCGGAAACCTTCGTCATCCGAGAAGTCACCGAACGGGCCGTCCACGGGAAGGACGCCGTGTGTGCGGCAGGCGGCCACGATGGCGGTCTGCGCCCAATGCCACGGGTCAGACCAGTGTTTCTGGCCGTCGTGCAGCATGTAGTAGTTCTCTTGCGTGCCACCGATGCCGGTGGTCTGCATGCCCATCGACGCTGCGAAGTCGGCAGCTCCGAGGCTCATCGCCTCGAGTCGGGGTGAGGCCGCAGCAATTTCTTCGACATGTGCGATTCCGGCGGCGGATTCGATGATGACTTCGAGCGCAATGCGCTTCTCGCGGCCTTTCGCCACCTCGATCGAGGTCACCAGCGCGTCCACCGCGTAGATATCGGCGGCACAGCCGACTTTCGGGATCATGATCTGGTCAAGTCGCGGCCCGGCCTGTTCGATAAGGTCCACGACGTCGCGGTACCAGTAGGGCGTGTCGAGACCGTTGATCCGCACGCTGAGAGTCTTGTTGCCCCAATCGACCGTATTGATCGCCTCGATCACATTCGCCCGTGCGACATCCTTGTCCGTGGGCGCAACGCTGTCCTCAAGGTCTAGGTTGATCACATCCGCAGCAGACGCGGCCATCTTTGCGAACAGCTTGGTGTTGGAGCCAGGTCCAAAGAGCTGGCAGCGGTTCGGGCGAGCCGGGGCGGTCGGTTGGATGCGGAAGGACATGGCAGCCTCTTGGTAAGGATATTTCACAATTCGTCGCGCTTGAGTTATGAAATTGCGCAATTTTCTGCAAGTGCATTTTGCACGCGCAGCAATTTGGCGCAGCGTCCGAGATCTTCGCAGAGTGACAAATTCTTGTGCATATCGCACATCTTCGAAGAATCGACCGTGATTTCCCTCAATATTGGACAGTTCTTCGACGATTTGTGCCGCAGAAGCGGAAATGAGGACCGCCTTTCAATCAGAGCGATTTAGCGTCCCTTCAGTTCAGCACAGAGGGCGTCATCATGATCCAAACACCCTATCTTCTCTTCCTTGGCGATGCGCCCGATCAACTTGCGGCCAAGGTGGCGCAGGGGATCACGGACTGGCGGCCCGAGAACGCGGTGGGCCAGTTCCGCATGCCCGGTTGTGGCGCGGATATGGGGCTGACCGATATGACGCTGGAAGAGGGCATCGCTGCGGGCGCGAAAACGCTCGTCATTGGAGTGGCGAACCGTGGCGGTGTGATCTCGGACGCCTGGAAGGTTGTTCTCGTTCAGGCGCTGAAGCTGGGCTACGACATTGCAGCAGGGCTGCACACGCTTCTGCGCAACGAGAACGAGCTGCAATCGGCGGCACGGGTGAATGGGCGCAGCTTGTTCGATGTGCGCATCCCGACGGTGGCGTACCCGATTGCGAATGGACAGAAACGGTCCGGCAAGCGGGCCCTGGCGATTGGCACCGACTGTTCCTGTGGCAAGATGTATACCGCCATGTCGATGGATGCCGAGATGGTGTCGCGCGGGTTGAAATCGGATTTCCGGGCCACGGGGCAGACCGGTATTCTGATTACCGGCAAAGGTGTGCCTCTGGATGCGGTGATCGCTGATTTCATGGCAGGTGCGGTCGAGTATCTGACGCCTGACAACGATGACGACCACTGGGACCATATCGAGGGGCAGGGCAGCCTGTTCCATGTCTCCTATTCCGGCGTGACAATGGCATTGATCCACGGGGGGCAGCCCGATGCGCTGATCCTCTGCCACGAACCGACGCGCACGCATATGCGCGGGCTTCCGGAGTACGGCCTGCCTTCGCTGGAGCAGTTGCGCGACACCGCCCTGCCCATGGCGCGTGTGGCGAACCCGGCCTGTCAGGTGGTTGGCGTCTCCATCAACACCAAGGCGCTGGGCGAGGACGAGGCGCGCGCCTACCTGGCCGAGACGGAGCAGCGGATGGGATTGCCCGCGACGGACCCCTATCGGTTTGGGGCGGCGAAGCTGGTCGACGCGCTGCTGACACGATAACCTCACGTGGTCGCCGGGCGGCTCGCGTCGCGTTGGCATATTTTTGAAAAGAAGAAGCAGGGGGTCCGGCCCATGATCGAGGTCTCGCGCGATGTGTTCCGGCTGGCGCAGGTCTTTACCATTTCGCGTGGATCTCGGACGGAGGCGCGGGTCCTGACCGCGCGTGTGACGCGGGGTGGTGTGACCGGCTGGGGCGAATGTGTGCCTTATGCGCGGTATGGGGAGACTTTGGAGAGTGTTGCATCGCAGATTTTAAGTCTGCCGGAGGACATAGATCGGGTCGGGTTGCAGGACGCCCTGCCGCCGTGTGCCGCGCGCTTTGCCATGGACGCGGCGCTCTGGGATGTGGACGCGAAGCAATCCGGCAAGCGCGTGTGGGAGCTGGCCGGTTTGCCGCAGCCGGGACCTGAGATCACCGCCTATACGTTGTCTCTAGACACGCCGGACGCGATGCGGGCGCAAGCCGCGAAACATGCGCATCGTCCGTTGCTCAAGATCAAGCTGGGCACGCCCGACGACATGCCACGACTGGAAGCGGTGCGCGCAGGCGCGCCGGGGTCGCGGATCATCGTGGATGCGAACGAGGGTTGGTCGGCGGAGGTGTATGCCGACCTCGCCCCGCATCTGGTGCGTCTGGGCGTGGCGCTTGTGGAGCAACCTTTGCCCTCGGGCGAAGATGATGCTTTGATCGGGATGGACCGCCCCGTGCCGGTCTGTGCCGATGAGAGCTGTCACGACCGGGCGTCCTTGCCGGCGCTCAAGGGCAAATACGACATGGTGAACATCAAGCTCGACAAGACCGGCGGGCTGACCGAAGCGCTGGCGCTGCGCGATGCGGCGCGGGCCGAGGGGTTCGGCATCATGGTGGGATGTATGGTGGGATCGTCGCTTGCCATGGCCCCGGCCGTTCTTGTGGCGCAGGGTGCGGCGGTCACAGACCTTGACGGCCCGCTTCTTCTGGCCGAAGACCGCGAGACGCCGTTGAGATTTGACGAGGCCGGGGTTCATCCGTCTGAGCCCGGTCTTTGGGGATAAGGAGACCCGCCCATGACCCGCACCGTTTACGTGAACGGAGAGTACGTACCGGAAAACGAGGCCAAGATCTCGATCTTTGACCGCGCGTTTCTGATGGCGGACGGGGTTTATGAGGTGACGTCGGTACTGGGCGGCAAGCTCATTGACTTCGAGGGCCACAACCGGCGGTTGGAGCGGTCTTTGAGCGAGCTCGATATCAAGAAACCGGCGGTTTACGACGATCTTCTGGAGATCCACCGCGAACTGGTGCGGGTGAACGAGGTCGAGGACGGGCTGGTCTATCTCCAGATCACGCGCGGGTCGGACGGAGACCGCGATTTCGTGTTCCCTGACCCCGAGACGACAGAGCCGGGCGTGGTGCTTTTCACCCAGAACAAACCCGGTTTGGCGGACAGCCCAGTCGCCAAGAAAGGGATCAAGATCATTTCCATCGAAGATGTGCGCTGGGGTCGGCGCGACATCAAGACCGTGCAGCTGCTTTATCCGTCGATGGGCAAGATGATGGCCAAGAAGGCGGGCGCGGACGACGCGTGGATGGTGCAGGACGGGGCCGTGACCGAAGGCACCAGCAACAACGCCTATATCATCAAAGGCAATAAGATCATCACGCGGGCGCTGTCGAACGATATTCTTCACGGGATCACCCGCGCCGCCGTGTTGCGGTTCGCGCGCGAGGCGCAGATGCAGGTGGAGGAGCGGAACTTCTCCATCGATGAGGCGAAGGACGCGGATGAGGCATTTGTGACGTCGGCATCCACCTTTGTCATGCCGGTGGTCGAAATCGACGGCGTGGCGCTGGGCGATGGCACGCCTGGGTCGCGGGCGCTGCGACTGCGCGAGATCTACCTCGACGAAAGCCGGAAAGCCGCGATCTGATCCATGGGCGCTGTGCCGGAGCGGGGCAGCTACGATGTGGTGATTGTCGGCGGGGCGATCATGGGCTCTGCGGCGGCGTGGTTTCTCACAGACATGGGGTTTGACGGGCGCATTCTGGTCGTCGACCGCGACATGAGCTTTGCCAAGACGGCGACGGCCACATCGACCAGTTGTATTCGGCAGCAATTCTCGACCGACCTGAATGTGCGGATCAGCCAGTTCGGCGCGGCGTTCATCAATGATTTGCGCAGGTATATGGGTGGGGATGATCGCGTGCCGGAGATCGGCATCCGCAGCTTTGGGTATCTCTACCTTGCCGACACCCAGGCCTTTGCCGAAGACCTCCGCGCGCGTGCGGCGGTGCAGGCGGCGGCGGGGGCCGAGACGCGGCTTTTGACACCTGCGCAGATCGCGGAGGATTATCCGTTTTATGCGCTGGACGATATTGTGCTCGGATCGATCAACACGAAGGACGAAGGCTATTTCGACAGCATGGCCGTTTTCGAATGGCTGCGTCGAAAGGCGCGTGAGCAGGGTGTCGCGTATGTCGAGGCGGAGGTGGTCGGCATGGAGGTTGCGGGCGATCGGGTGCAGGCGGTGCGACTGTCATCCGGGGAACGGATCGCATGCGGGACAGTCCTCAACGCTGCCGGTCCGCGCGCCGGACAGGTGGCGGACATGGCGGGCATCGTGCTGCCGGTTGAGCCGCGCAAGCGTTATTCGTGGGTGTTCAAGGCCGAGCGGCCTTTGGACCGGGACTTGCCTCTGACGATTGACCCGTCCGGGCTCCACGTCCGCGAAAACGGCGGCGGGACCTATCAGGCGGGCGGGCAGGTCGGGCCGGACCCGGCGGTGGATTTCGATGATTTCGAAATGGATCACGCGCTTTGGGAAGACTGGGCTTGGCCCCTCGTTGCGGCGCGCATCCCGCAATTCGAGGCGATCCGCCTGACCCATAGCTGGGTCGGGCATTACGAGATGAATACGGTTGATCACAACGCCATCCTCGGGCCGCATCCCGAGATCGGCAACTTCCTGTTCATGAACGGCTTCTCCGGTCATGGGTTGCAGCAGGCTCCGGCGATGGGACGCGGTATCGCGGAGTGGCTGTGCCATGGCGCATATCGCTCGCTCGACCTGAGCGGGTTCCATTATGACAGGCTGTTGACCAATTCGCCGCTGGTCGAAGCGGCGGTGATCTAGACCGGTTCGGCTTCGAGCCAGACCCCGCCTTCCGGACGCAGCGTGATGATCATTACTGGATCGGGGTCGACACCTTTCACGGATGTGAACCGAAAGCGGCTCAGAAGGGTCGCCAGGATGATTACGGCCTCCTGAATTGCGAAACTGGCACCAATGCAAATGCGGGGCCCATCGCCAAAGGGCAGATACGCATAGCGGTCGGGTTTCCAGCCATGAGACCAACGGTCGGGGTCGAAGGCATCGGGCCGGTCCCAAAGCACGTGCGACCGATGGAGGGCGTAGATTGGTACGATGACCGTATCACCGGGATGGATCTGGGTGCCCGACAGACGGTCTTCGGCAACGGCCGTGCGCGACACCATGCCAGCCGGCGGGTAAAGGCGCAGCGCCTCGTCGATGATCTGGCGGATGAAGGGCAGTTTGGCAACGTCTTCACCCGTTGCGGCGCGGCCCTGCAGAACGCCGTGCGCCTCCGTGCGGGCGCGGTCCTGCACGTCTTGGTCGAAAGCGCAAAGATAAAGCGACCACGCAAGCGTCAGGGCGGTGGTTTCGTGACCCGCCACGATGAAGGTCAGAAGATTATCGCGCAGCTCCTCGGTCGTCATCTTGCGCTGGGTTTTGGGGTCTTCGCCGTCGAGCAGCAGATCAAGCAGGTCAGGCACGCCCTCGTGACCCTGCGCGGTGCGGGCGTCGATCACCCGGTCTGCGGCGACTTTCATGTCGGTCATGCCATTGGCCGACACCGTGCGTCCTGGGCGCGGGATCCAGTCGGGAAAGCCCAGAATGTCGAAGAGGGAAATCTTGCCCGCTTCCGAGATGTAAAGGTCGATGGCTTTTTGTACGCCGTCCCGGTCGAAGCCCTTGTCGCCGGAAAAGGTCACATCGGCGATCACGTCAAAGGTTGTGGTCACCATCTCGTCCAGCAGGTTGACCGCCCGGTTGCCCGCCGCGTCGATGCGGTCGGTACAGCGCTCTGCGGCACCGGTCATGATCGGGGCGAGGTTCATCACATTGCGATGCGAAAACGCAGGGGCCGCTGTGCGCCGCTGCCAGCGCCAATGCGCGCCTTCGGCAATGAAAAGCGACTCGCCAATCGCCGGGCGCAGCAGGTTCTTCGTGACTTTAGACTTCGGATAGTTGTCCACGTTTTCCAGAAGAATGCGCCGAATGGCCTCGGGATCGGTGACCATGTGCCACGGCGTGCCTGTCTTGCCCGACACGATGGGCAGGTGTGTCGAGGCCTCTGGAATGATAGACAGAACGTTGTCGCGCGCAGCCTGCCAGCTTTGCAGCGCGTTGAGCGGCTTGCGCACGAGTTCGGCCCGTACCGGGAGTGCGGGTGGCTCGACAGGGGTTGCAGAAGAATGAAGGTGTTGCACAGACATAAGGTGCAGATAGGTTTTGCGGTGCAAACGGCCAGCCGCATGGCGTTGCGGGTCGCGTGTGACTGCGCTAGGTGTTGGGCCGATTTACCGAGGGTATCAATGCGCCGACTGCTTCTGACCTTTCCGCTGTTGTTCTTGCTGGTCGCCTGTGGCGACGCCACGCGGGACCTGCAATCTCCGACCGATCCGATCGGGGATTTCCAGATTGGCCATATCGGTGTTGTGGCGCCGAATTTGCAGAAGCTGCTCGTGTCCCGTGATGCAACAGCGGACGAATGGATCACTGCCGTGACCGATGCGCTGGCCGAGCGGTTCGAGCGCTACGATGGCGGCAAGTTTTACCACCTTGGGGTGAGCGTCGAGGCGTACTCACTTCCGCCCCCCGTCATCCCGGGCAAGTCTGCCATCGCGCTCAACGTGACGGTTTGGGACGATGCGGCGCAGGCCAAGATGAACGAACAGCCGAAGCAAATTCAGATCATTCGTCTTGTCGAGACGCGGCTTGCGTCCACGAAAGAGACGCAGATGCAGTGGCTTGCCGCGCAGGCTGCCAAAGACATAGAAACCTGGATGCGCGAGATGCAGGACAGTGATGGCTGGTTCGTGGGACCACCTGCTGCCGCGCCGGCGGAACTGGTAGACAATGCCACTTCGAGTGCGGATGAGGTCACGCCGCGCCTGCCGGTGTCCGTCCCGGACGACGTGGTCGCGATTACCAACGCGGCTGCGGCGACCCCATCGGGATCGCAATAAAACGACATCTGCACCCGTTCCGGCAGACGCACCGCCAGATGGTGCGTTTGCTCTTGATTTTCCACGTCGCTGCGAATATCTGGCCCGCGATGAAAACCGGGTCGGGTGGACCCCCCAATTCACGAGGCGTCTGACACAGATGGCAAAGGAAAAGTTTGAGCGCGGCAAGCCGCACTGCAACATTGGCACGATTGGTCACGTTGACCACGGCAAGACGACGCTGACGGCGGCGAT
>NZ_FQXC01000003.1 GCF_900129875.1 Marivita hallyeonensis
CAAAAACACTACCTTTGACCGCGATTACAGCGGGTTGAGAAAGCTCACGCAGGTCAAGTACAAGATGTAGTAGGTCGAGTTTTTCACCTAAATCGAATGTTTTTGTCCGCCGATGTCGATACCAGACGACTTGCTTTGGTGGCGCAATCTTCCTTTCGGAACACTCGAAAAACATGATCTGGCGGAAGGTATCAAAGTGGGGGTCATTGACAGCCCTGCAAGGCGCTGCCCTTCCCTTCAACATGTAGAAATGTACGACATTGAGGGTCGGCCAATCAACGAAGACACTCTGGGCACCAATTCGCACGGGCTTCGAGTGAGCGCAATAATTGGCGAACGAGGTCAGACCGAAGAACGAAGAGGCATTGCGCCGCTTGCTAACGTTACATTAATCGACGTCACTGATGATGATGTGAAAGATGAATGGGATTATTCAAAGATCGCACCAGCCATCCAAATATTAGTCGATGAATTTGATGTTGACATTATCAATATTTCTGGTGGGTGCACAGTTTTTCCGGACGATCCAAGATTTGAAGATGCATCATTATTCTTTGCTGAGGCTTTAGACTATGCTGCCGCGCGCGGTGTGATCGTGGTTGCGGCAACAGGTAATGACCCATCGGCACCTGTGGCCCTACCAGCACGGCTTGACGATGCCGTGGGTGTTGGAGCAATCGGATTGGCAAGCTTGGCACCAACGAAAACTAGGACTAAAGCCTATGAAGCTTGGGCTCTGGACTCCGCAGGCTGTACAGGAACACTGAATCAGCATACGCTGTACCACTTCAAGGATACCTCATTCGGGGATGGCCTTGACATGGTTGGACCAGGTATCGGTGTCGTGATGACATTTGAAGATGGAAGTTTTGTTGAATACGATGGAACTTCTTACGCGGCTCCCTACGTTACTGCTGTGGCAGCATGTGGTCTGTCGCTAACCAAGTTCGAGCCAGACTTGCGGGGAAGACCAAAGAGAGATATGCGCAAAAGTCACATTGAACTACTGTGCGTCGACCTTGGGATGAGCTTGGATCGACAAGGGCTTGGAATACCTGTATTAATGAGCAACGTGGGCGGCAAAGCGTGCTAGAGAGAGATATAATGAAGATCACAGTCGCTTTGAACAGTGAGGCCGCAACGTCAGGCGAGATCCAAAATCTAGGCGATTTGGTAAAAGATGACGAAGTGAGGGTACTGAAGATTTTTGGGCGCGGACGATTTGCTAACATTGAAGCTTCTCAGGACGCTTACATTCGTTTGAAAACGCGTATTGGACATGTCTGCGTGTTTACTCCCGCGTTGAAAGCTAAGCCTTTTTAAACGATTTTCACAACAGTCGTTCTGCACTCAACCGCTCCAGGCACTCGTCCAGCGACTTCCACGCCCTTGCAATCAACACGTCGATCTCCTCGCGGGAGATCACCAGCGGCGGGGAGATGATCATGCGGTCTCCGACGTGGCGCATGACGAGGTTGTTGGCGAAGCAGCGTTCGCGGCAGATGAGGCCGACGGTGCCTTCGTCGGCCTCGAACTTGGCACGGGAGGCTTTGTCGGGGGTGAGGGCGATGCTGCCCATCATGCCGACGATCTTGGCTTCGCCAACCAGCGGGTGGTCGGTGAGGGTTTCGAACATTTCCTTCAAATAGGGCGCGGTTTCCTCGCGGACCTTTGTGACGATGCCTTCCTCGTCCAATATCCGCAGGTTCTCCAACGCCACGGCACAGGCGACCGGGTGGCCGGAATAGGTGTAGCCGTGGTTGAACTCGACGGAGTTGATCACCTCAGCCACCTCGTCCGACAGGATCGAGCCGCCGATAGGCTGGTAGCCGGAGGACAGGCCCTTGGCGATGGTCATGATGTCGGGGCGGATGCCTATGGTCTGACTGCCGAACCAGTTGCCGATGCGCCCGAAGCCGCAGATCACCTCGTCCGCGATCAGCAGGATGCCGTACTTGTCCAGGATGCGCTGAATTTCGGGCCAGTAGGTCTCGGGCGGGACGATCACGCCGCCCGCACCCTGCACGGGTTCGGCGATGAAGGCCGCGACGCGGTCGGGGCCGAGGTTTTCGATGGCGGTTTCGAGTTGGCGCGCGCGTTCAAGGCCGAATTCTTCGGGCGTCATGTCGCCACCTTCAGCCCACCAGTTGGGCTGGTCGATGTGGTGGATGTCGGGGATCGGCAGGCCGCCCTGCATGTGCATGCCCTTCATCCCGCCAAGGCTCCCTGACCCGACGGACGACCCATGATACGCGTTCCAGCGCGAGATGATGATGTTCTTTTCGGGCTGGCCTTTCGCGGCCCAATAGGTACGGACAAGGCGGAGGTTGGTGTCGTTCGCCTCGGACCCCGATCCGGCGTAGAAGACGTGGTTCATGTGATCGGGCGCCAGTTCGGCGAGCTTTTGAGAGAGCGCGATCGCGGGCACGTGGGTCGTCTGGAAGAAGGTGTTGTAATAGGGCAGTTCTTCCATCTGCCGCGCCGCCACTTGCGCCAGTTCCTTGCGCCCGTACCCGATGTTCACACACCACAACCCCGCCATCGCATCGAGGATGCGGTTGCCCTCGCTGTCGGTGAGCCAGACACCCTCTGCGCGTGTGATCACCCGCGCGCCCTTCGCCGCCAGCCCGGCGCCGTGCGTAAACGGGTGCATGTGGTGCGCAGCATCCAGCGCCTGCAACTCTTCGGTGGGCATGTGATTGGTGATCGCGGCCATGGGGAGATGTCCTCTCAAACGGGTCAGCCGCAGAATATGATCAAATTATTCCAAGTCAATCGAATCGGGAGAGGCCGTCGCGGATCTGCTCCATCCCCTGCACCACATCCCCTTCCATCGCCTCTGCAGCGGCTGCAGCATCGCGCCCGGCAAGCGCCGACAGGATGTCCTTGTGCCGATCCGGAAGGTTGCGGGTGCCGAACTGCCCGCAGACGACCCGCAGCGAGGGCCCGAAGCGCAGCCACAGCCGATCCACCATTTCGGTGAGGATCGGAGCCTTGGCCAAAGCGTAGAGTTCGGCATGAAAGCGGTGGTTTTCAACGAGGTATTGCCGGACGTCGCCCCGCCGGATCGCATCGTCGAGGCGGCCATCGGTCTGGGTCAGCTGGGCGATATCAACGTCCTGCACCACCGCGACCGCGCGTCGTGCCAATTCGGGCTCGATAGCGCGACGGGCCACCAGCAATTGCTCAACGTCCTGCACCGCCAGTTCCGGAACCGCAATTCGCCGATTGCCCAGAAATGCCAGCGCGCCCTCTGCGGTCAACCGCCGCAACGCTTCACGCACCGGTGTCATGCCTACGCCAAGCGTTTCGGTCAAACCTTGTATGGTGACGGGCTGTCCCGGCTCCAGTTCCCCAAACAAAACCTGGTCGCGCAACGTGCGATAGACCACCTCGTGCGCCGGAGGACCGGCACGCCCCGATTCTGATTCAACGGCCGGACGCATATTCATTTCGCTCTCATACTTTGCCGCATCCTTGGGCAAACCGCTTCGGATACCCCGCTCACACGCAATCTTGCACGTTCTTCCGGGCCGTGAAAACATGACATCACTTGCCAGGACAGGCAACATTTGATCAAATTGGAAACCACGAAGCCGCAAGTGCTTCGGGTTCAACGGGAGACTTCCATGAAAACCCATCTGCTGACCATGACCGCAGGTGCCGCGCTGCTGGCTTCACTCGCCCATGCAGACGAAGTGCGTGTCTACAACTGGTCTGACTATATCGACGAAGACCTGCTCACGAAGTTCGAAGAGGAAACCGGGCTCGAGCTGATCTACGACGTGTTCGACAGCAACGAATTGCTCGAAACCAAGATGCTCGCCGGGGGATCCGGCTATGATGTCGTGGTGCCCACAGGCACCTTCCTGCAGCGTCAGATACAAGCGGGCGCGTTCCAGCCGCTCGACAAGTCGAAGCTGCCCAACATCGATAACCTTTGGGACGTCATTCAGGAACGGACTGCGCAATACGATCCAGGCAACGAATACTCCATCAACTACATGTGGGGCACAACGGGCATTGGTGTGAACGTCGGCAAGGTCACCGAGATCCTTGGCGCGGATGCCCCGATCGCATCGCTCGACCTCGTCTTCAATCCCGAGAATATGGAACAGCTTGCCGATTGTGGCGTGCATTTCCTGGATGCCCCGACCGAGATGATCCCGGCGGCGCTGTCCTATGTCGGGCTTGACCCGGACCGCAAGGACGAGGAAGCGCTGGCGGCGGCGGAAGAGGTTCTGCTGGCCGTCCGTCCGCACATTCAGAAGTTCCACAGCTCGGAATACATCAACGCGCTGGCGAATGGCGACATCTGCGTGGCGTTCGGCTGGTCCGGCGACATCCTGCAGGCCCGTGATCGCGCGGCCGAGGCCGATAACGGGGTCGAGATCGCCTACAACGCGCCGGTCGAGGGTGCGTTAATGTGGTTCGACCAGATGGCGATCCCGGTTGACGCGCCGAACCCCGAGGGAGCGCATGTGTTCCTCAACTTCATTCTGGACGCGCAGAACATGGCGCAGGCATCCAATTACGTCTACTACGCGAACGGCAATGAAGCGTCGAAAGAGTTTCTGATCGAAGATGTGATCGGCGACACGGCGATCTATCCGGACGAGTCGACGCTGGAAAACCTCTACACCGTCACCCCGTTCCCACCGCGTGAGCAGCGCAACCTCACCCGCATGTGGACCAAGGTAAAGTCGGGCACCTGATCGCATGTGACAAAGCCCACCCTGCACCCTGGGGTGGGTTTTTCTTTACGGATAGTTTTATGACTCAATGTGCTTTCGCACCGTGGAATGACCCCGAAGAGAAACCGCTGATCCAGTTCAGAAACGTCTCGAAGCGGTTCGGGGATTTCACAGCCATCGACGATCTGACCCAGGACATCTTCGAAAAAGAGTTCTTTGCCCTGCTGGGCCCGTCCGGCTGTGGCAAAACGACCATGATGCGGATGCTGGCCGGGTTCGATGCGCCAACCGAAGGCCAGATCCTGATCGCCGGGCAGGACATGGCCCGCGTGCCACCGAACAAGCGCGCGGTGAACATGATGTTCCAGAGCTACGCGCTGTTCCCGCATCTGACCGTGTGGGACAACATCGCCTTTGGCCTGAAACGCGAAGGCAAGGATAGCGAAACCATCAATGCGCGCGTCGACGAGATGCTGCGACTGACGCGTCTGGCAAAATTCGCCAAGCGAAAGCCGCATCAGATCTCGGGCGGTCAACGGCAACGCGTGGCGTTGGCCCGGTCCCTTGCCAAAGCACCGAAACTCCTGCTGTTGGATGAACCACTTGGCGCGCTCGACAAGAAGCTGCGGCAGGACACGCAGTTCGAGCTGATGGACATCCAGGAGAAAACCGGCACCACGTTTGTGATCGTGACGCATGATCAGGAAGAGGCCATGACAGTCGCCTCGCGCGTCGCGGTGATGGACGAAGGCCGCATCGTTCAGGTGGCCACGCCCGATCAGATCTACGAGGCACCGAACAGCGTCTACGTGGCCGATTTCATCGGCGACGTGAACATCATCTCGGGACGCGCCAAAACTCAGGGCGACAAGGTGGCGGTCCTGTGGGCGGAAGCCCAGCCGGACATTCTTGGAACCACGTCGAAATCCTTCAGCGACGGACAGGAAATCCACTTTGCCATCCGTCCCGAGAAGGTGGGCATCAGCCCGGACGAACCCGCGGATGCCCAGAACAAGATACAGGGGAAGGTGCTCGATATCGCCTATCTCGGAAATATCTCGACCTACCACGTAGAGCTTCCGACCGGCCATATCATCAAGGCTCAAACCGCCAACACCCGCCGCATCGCGCGGCGTCAGATCACCTGGGAAGACCCGGTATGGCTCAGCTGGACGGACACGGCCGGTGTCCTGTTGGAGCGCTAGCACATGCGCCGCCTGACCCTCATCGCGGTCCCGTACCTTTGGCTGATTGCGCTGTTCCTGATCCCGTTTGCGATCGTCCTGAAGATCTCGCTCTCGGATGTCGCGCTCGCGCGCCCGCCTTACATGCCCCAGCTCGACATCACCGGAGGCTGGGTCGCCATTCGCGAATTTTTCGCCGCGCTGGATTTCGAGAACTTCTGGTTTCTGACGACCGATGACCTGTACTGGAAAGCCTATCTGAGCTCACTTCAGATCGCGCTGCTCTCCACGGTTCTGACGCTTCTCGTGGGCTATCCCATCGCCTACGCCATGGCGCGCGCCGCGCCGGAATGGCGCCCGACCCTCCTGATGCTGGTGATCCTGCCCTTCTGGACCAGCTTTTTGATCCGCGTCTATGCCTGGATGGGCATCCTGTCGAACGAGGGTCTGCTCAACCAGTTCCTGCTGTGGCTCGGCGTCATCAGTGAACCGCTCACCATCCTCAACACCAACACCGCCGTGTATATCGGCATCGTCTACACATACCTGCCCTTCATGATCCTGCCAATCTACTCGGCGCTGGAACGGATGGATGACAGCCTGCTCGAAGCCGCCGAAGATCTTGGCTGCTCGCGGCTCAGCGCCTTCTGGCTGGTCACGATCCCGTTGTCGAAGAACGGCATCATCGCGGGGTGCTTTCTCGTCTTCATCCCGACGATCGGGGAATTCGTGATCCCCTCGCTTCTGGGCGGATCCGAAACGCTGATGATCGGAAAGGTCCTGTGGGAGGAGTTCTTCTCCAACCGCGACTGGCCAGTGGCTTCGGCCGTGGCGGTGATCCTGCTTCTGATCCTCGTGATCCCCATCATCCTGTTCCAGCGCAACGAACAGAAACAGCGCGAGGCCGAAGGATGATGCACCAGCCTGCTCCCTTCATCTTGCCCGTTAAACTCTGGGGGTCTGGGGGTAAAACCCCCAGCCGGTCGACCGCGACAGCGGGCGAAACCGAAAGGCGCCCAGCATGAAACGCTTCTCGTGGTTCAACGCCACCGCGCTGACGCTCGGGTTCGCGTTTCTCTACATCCCCATGATCATCCTCGTGGTCTACAGCTTCAACGCTTCCAAGCTGGTCACGGTCTGGGCCGGGTTTTCGACGCAGTGGTACGGAGAGCTGATCCGCAACGAAGAGTTCCTGAACGCGGCATGGGTCACGATCAAGGTGGCGGTGATTTCCTCCACCATCGCGACGGTTCTGGGAACCATGGGCGCATATGTTTTGGTCCGCGCAGGTCGCTTTTCCGGCCGCACGCTCTTTTCCGGCATGATCTATGCGCCGCTGGTCATGCCCGAGGTGATCACCGGCCTCTCCTTGCTTTTGCTCTTCATCGGGATTGGTCTTGATCGGGGCGTTTTGACGATCGTTTTGGCGCATACGACCTTTTCAATGTGCTACGTCTCGGTGGTGGTGTCTTCGCGACTGACGACCTTCGACCAATCGCTAGAGGAAGCTGCCCTGGACCTCGGCTGTTCCCCGTTCGAGGCCTTCCGGCTGGTGACCCTGCCGATCATCGCGCCCGCGGTGATCTCTGGCTGGCTTCTGGCCTTCACGCTGTCGCTCGATGATCTCGTGATCGCGAGCTTTACCACCGGGCCGTCGGCCACCACGCTGCCCATCAAGATCTTCTCTGCGGTGCGCCTGGGCGTCAGTCCCGAGATTAACGCGCTGTCGACAATCATGATCGGGATCGTGACGGTCGGGGTCATAACGGCCTCGCTGGTGACGAAACAGGCAGCGGTGCGTCAGGCACGCGAAGAGCGGATGGCAGACCGGCCCGCATGAGGCGCATCTACGAGGATGCGGCTTACCGGACACCCGGCGCGTGCTGGTGGCGCGAGAGCGCCGCGCCTGCCGCTCTTCCACGTGTGTCGGGCGACCGGCGCACGGAGGTCGCGATCATCGGTGGCGGGTTTACCGGGCTCAATGCCGCGCTTGTGCTGGCCAATGCCGGGATCGACGCCACTGTAATCGACACCGAGCAACCCGGTTGGGGCGCGTCGGGGCGCAATGGCGGCTTTTGCTGCCTCGGCGGCTCGAAGGCGAGCGGCAAAACCATCGGCCAGATGTTCGGCACGGATCAACGAGTGCAGTGGCACAAGGCAGAGCGCGCCGCTGTCGACCATGTCGCGGCGCTGCTTTCAGATCACGGTATCGACGCAGAGACACATTCCGACGGCGAGACAGTGCTCGCCCATTCTCCGAAGGCGATGCTTGGGGTGCGGCAAGCGGCGCAAGAGGCCGAACAAACCTACGGCGTTGCGGCGGAGGTCTTTGACCGCGCAGAACTGCGCCAGCGCGGTTTGAACGGAGATTTCCATGGCGGGATGACCCTGCCGATCGGGTTTGCGCTGAACCCCGGAAAATACCACGCGGGTCTGTTGCGCGCCGTGCAAGACGCCAACTCGCAGGTCTTCGGCCAGACACCCGCAATCGCGATCAACCGCGACGGCGAGGCATGGCGCGTCGATACGCCATCGGGCAGCGTCCGCGCACAGAAGGTCATTCTCGCAACGAACGGGTATTCATCGGAAGACGTGCCCGACTGGCTCCGCGGGCGGTATCTGCCCGTGCAATCGACGATCATCGTCACCCGCCCCATCACAGCCGAGGAACAAGTCGCACAGGGCTGGACCAGTCTGCAGATGTGTTACGATAGCCGCATCCTTTTACACTATTTTCGCCTGATGCCGGATGGCCGCTTCCTGTTCGGCATGCGCGGCGGCTTGCGCGCGACGCCCACGGCGGAAGCGCAGCTTGCGCGCAAAATCCGCGCGGATTTCGCGCGGTTGTTCCCGGCCTGGCGCGATGTAGACATCAACCACGAATGGTCCGGACTGCTCTGCCTGACGCGCCGATTGACCCCCTTCGCAGGGCCTGTACCGGACATGCCGGGCGTTTTTGCAGCCTTCGGCTATCACGGCAATGGCGTAGCCATGGGAAGCTATGCGGGCGCACGGTTGGCTGATCTTGTCATGGGCCGCGCTCCTACCGGCCCGTTTCCTGACTTTCTGAGCCTGCCGCCCAGGCGGTTCCCGTTGGGGTCCAAGCGGCGGGTGTTGCCGGCCCCGGCCTATGCGGTGGCGGCGCTGTTCGACCGCTGACACTGGTTTTTTCGTGCCGGCGGAAATGCGGTTTCGAAACCGCATGCAAAAGCCAATTCGAATTGGCTTCCGCTTGTGCCGTGCATCCCCCTTCGCTATTGCATTTCCAACAAAGAATTCAGGGAGGAGCGGTCATGCTCAAGCGTCCATTCGACAAGTCGAAACTGCCCAGCCGCCATGTGACCGAAGGGCCCGAGCGCGCGCCGCACCGGTCCTACTACTATGCAATGGGGATGACCGAGGAAGAAATCCATCAGCCTCTGGTCGGTGTCGCCACCTGCTGGAACGAGGCCGCCCCGTGTAATATCGCGTTGAACCGTCAGGCACAGGCCGTGAAGATGGGCGTAAAACAAGCCTTCGGCACGCCGCGCGAATTCACCACCATCACCGTGACCGATGGCATCGCCATGGGCCACGAAGGCATGCGTTCCTCCCTCGCCTCGCGCGAAGCGATTGCCGACACCGTCGAACTGACAATGCGCGGCCACTCCTATGACGCGGTTGTCGGCCTTGCGGGGTGTGACAAATCCCTGCCCGGCATGATGATGGCCATGGTGCGCCTCAACGTGCCGTCAGTGTTCATTTACGGCGGGTCGATCCTGCCGGGCCGCGCTCCACAGGTCGACGAGATCCCCGAGGATTTCCGGAGCCGTGACCTGACCGTGCAGGACATGTTCGAAGCGGTCGGCCGTCACCAGAATAACGAAATGTCGGACAAGGCGCTCGACATGCTGGAACGCGTCGCCTGCCCCTCGGCCGGCGCCTGCGGCGGCCAGTTCACCGCGAACACCATGGCCTGCGTGTCGGAAGCGATTGGACTGGCGCTTTTCAATTCGTCCGGGATGCCAGCGCCCTACGAGTCCCGCGATGCCTACGGTGAGGCGTCGGGACGCGCGGTGATGGATTTGATCGAACAGAACATCAAGGCGCGCGATGTGGTGACGCGCAAGGCGCTCGAGAATGCAGCGCGTGTGGTGGCCTGCACCGGCGGATCCACCAACGCCGGCCTACACTTGCCCGCGATTGCCCATGAGGCGGGGATCGACTTCTTTCTGGATGATGTCTGCGAGATCTTCCGCGACACGCCTTATTTCGTCGATCTGAAGCCGGGCGGCACTTATGTCGCAAAGGATCTCTACGATGCGGGTGGCATTCCGGTGGTAATGAAGGAACTGCGCAAAGCTGGCCTCATCCACGAGGATTGCATCACAGCCTCGACCCGCACCATCGGCGAGGAACTGGACCTGATCGAACGCACGGCGGATGGCAAGGTCATCTACCCGATTGAAAACCCGATCACCAAGACCGGCGGCGTTGTCGGACTCAAGGGCAACCTTGCCCCTGAAGGGGCCATCGTGAAAGTCGCGGGCATCCCGGCAGAGGGCCAGGTCTTTACCGGCCCTGCCCGCGTTTTCGAATGCGAGGAAGACGCCTTTGCCGCCGTCAAGGCGCGCGCCTACAAGGAAGGCGAGGTCATTGTCATCCGCAACGAGGGGCCCGCAGGCGGTCCGGGGATGCGCGAGATGTTGTCAACCACAGCAGCCCTGTCCGGTCAGGGCATGGGCAAGAAAGTGGCGCTGATCACCGATGGCCGGTTCTCGGGCGCGACCCGGGGCTTCTGCGTGGGTCACGTCGGCCCGGAAGCGGCGCAGGGTGGCCCGATTGCGCTTTTGAAAGACGGCGACATGATCACCATCAACGCGGTTGACGGGGTTCTGTCGGTCGATCTGTCGGATGCGGAATTGGCCCAACGCAAGGCCGATTGGTCCGGTCCGCGCGAGACGATCTACACCTCCGGTGCGATCTGGAAATTCGCAAAGCTCGTCGGACCGACCTACAAGGGCGCGGTCACCCATCCGGGTGCCGAAGGTGAAAAGCACCAGTATTCGGACCTGTGATCCGCAAGACGAAACTCTGGGCTACGCTTGCCGGCGCGGCCCTTCTCGCCGGGTGCGATGCAACCGGCACTGGCGGCAGCCTGTCGTTTCTCGATGCATCAACCGATCCCGCCAATTTCGCCGCAGCTAGTGCACAGCTCGCGGGTGGCGCTATCGTGGTCTCCGGACCTGACGGGTACTGCGTCGATGCCAGTACACTGCGCGCGACACGCGTCGGCGGCTTTGCGGCGGTGGCGAGCTGCAACATCCTGTCGGGTGGTGAAACCGGACCCATTGTCGAACCCGTGTTGGTCACGGTGACCGTGAGCCGTGCGACAGGGCCGGCTCCTGAACCGTCGGATCTTGCCCGCGCGTTGGGAACCGAACTTCTGTCCAACCGCGAGATGAGCGCAATCATCGCGGGCCGAATGGCGTCTGGCGGCGAAACGGCGTTTCAGGGGAGCGACCCACGGCACTGGCGCGGCGCATTCACACTAGGCCCTCACATGATCGGTCTTGCGCTCTATGCCCCTCAGGGCAGCCCGCTTGTGGGTGCCCAGGGAGCCGCGTTTCTGAACACCGTTTCTTCACGTATCCGCGCTAATTCCGCACCGGCAGAACAAAGTGCAGAACAGTCGCAGACTACACCAGATCCCATTACGGCGGGACTTGGTCGTTTATTTGGACGCGGTGATCTGCAATAAGGGCTATAACCGATCATCAAGGATCGGAGCGACACATGGAAAAGCGAGCAGCTGATGTCGGAGATGAAACCCGGACTGCTTGATCGCGTGATCGAGCAATCGGCCCTGCGTCGGTTCAGACGGTGGGCCGAAACCGCCAGTACGGCCCCCTTGCGCGAATTGCGTCGCAACAGGGCGTCGGCGCGGCAACTGAAATATCACCTCGATGAATTGATCCACGTTGCGGACAACCGTCTCGCCCTGCCGGTCATCGGCAATCAGGCGGTGCCGGTGCCTTACGACGCCGATTGGTCCTGGCGACCCGAGCTGTGGTGCGGCCCGCTACCGGTCAAAGGGATTTCCTCGGTCGAAAGCAAATCCATGCTGGGCCGTGAAGTCACCTTGTTCCACGACTGCGCGAAATCGGAACTGACACTTCGTCAACTGCGGAACACCAGTGAGCGCGATCTTGCGCCGTTCGGATTGCGGCTCGATGTGTTCCGGTTCGACGGGTCCTACCTGTCGCTCGTCATCGACCTGCCTGTCGACGCGACGCATGAATTGAAACGGAAACACCTGATCCGCATGGACGCGATTGTCGAACTTGAGCGCCCGCTCGAGATCTTCGCGAGGCTCAATGTCCAGCATGGGCCCAACACCGAGCAGATTGTGCGGGAACTCCCGCTGACGGATCGCGATCTCGTTGTGGAGTTTGACCTTGCCTACACCAAGCTGAATGAAAAGCGGGTCGAGAAGATCTGGATCGACCTCATCTTCGAGAACCCGGAGATGAGCCAGGTTATCCTGCGCGACCTGTATTTCAGCCGCCGCCCGCGGGCCGAGCTTTGAGGAGATCGTCATGACGGCCTATTCCCTGTCGAAATCCCGTTTCTTCGAAGGTGTCTGGGAAGGCGTGATCGCCGGAGATGCCGACGATGCGCCCAAGCCTCAGGTGGACGTTCGGGTCCACGACGTGCCCGTACCGGACGTCGTGATAGAACCGCTCGAAGACCCGGCGTCCTGGCTTTTGAAAGTTCCGGTCCCGGCAAACATGATCGCAGATGGTGTCCATACCTTCGTCATCTCAGAGGCCGCCATCGGTCAGCCTTTGGGTGATTTTTCGATCATCGCAGGCGATGCGGCGGGCGAAGATATCCGTGCGGAAATCTCGCTTCTGCGGGCAGAGCTGGATATGCTCAAACGGTCCTTCCGGCGTCACTGTCGCGAAACGGCGTAACAGGACTCGCTGCGCACACTTCGTCATGTCCCGGGACGGCATCCTGCGCTGACTGCGAAGAGTACGGTAACGTGGCGCAACAGCAAAAACTGGCGGAGACCTGCGCTGCAGATGGCGACCTTCCCGATCTGTTTTATAGCCGCTTTCGCCGAAATCGCAGGGTCCTTCGCGTTATGAGCTTGGTACAGTCTGGGCCACTCGCCGCTTTGGCTACTGTCGGGCATGGCACTTTTTGGGCTGTGCGCATGGCTCCTGACGCCAAGCTCCGCGGAACTGGCGGGACGGGCGTTTGCGGCTTACGGCGGCGTCGATATCGCGGCATCACTTCTGGGGTTGCGCCTTGTCGAGAGTTAGCGTCCTGACACTTGGGATACGTTAGGTGGGATCATGTGCCTGGCGGGAGCCGCCGTCATCCTGCTCGCGCCACGCGCCGTGGAAATGCCTCACGGCTCGGCACAGTTTTGCCCATTCAATTTCAAAGAAAAGTAACAATTGCCGCGTTAAGCCGGTGGCATGGCGACTTACGATTACCCCGGATATGACGACGATCAAATCACCTGGCCCGGCGGGACGGTCTCGAACGGGGACACGATCACCTTCACGCAACCCGCCGACCATCTGATCCAGATTACCGATGACGACACGCGGCTGCAGGATGGCACCGACGACCGGGATGATGAAGACGGCAATCAGACCGCTGTGGTTTATGACGAATTCGGCGCGGTCGAGACGTCCGGTCAAGTACAGCCTCGCGATGAGATCACGCTGACGGACGGCACGAATACTTTCTTCATGACCGAAATTTTCATCGCCGCGACGAATTCGTATTACTACATCTTCCACGATCCGGCGCCCCAGCTTGGCGTCCAGTACACCGTCACCAGCGTGACAAACCCGAACACAACGGATTACTCCGAACTGTCGACGACGGGCGTGGCGTGTTTCACGGCGGGGACACGCATTTCAACACCATCCGGTGACCGGCGGATCGAAACGCTTCGCAGCGGCGACATGGTGACAACGCTGGACCGCGGGGCACAACCGATCCTCTGGATCGGTCAACGCTGGGTGAGCTGGCGCGAAATGCGGCACCAACGGGGACTACGGCCCTTTCTCGTCCGCGCGCATAGCTTTGGGCCCGGACGCCCGTCGACCGACACCAGGTTCTCTCGCCAGCACCGCGTCCTGTTGAACGATCCGGACCTGGCGGGTGTCACTATCGACCCCGGTGGCGCGCTTGCCTCCGTGCATACGCTTACGGCGCTACCGGGAATTGAGGAACAGTGCCCGATGGCAGGCATCACGTATTTCCACATCCTTACCGAGGCGCATAATCTGGTTCTGTCAAACGGTCTGGCGACAGAGACCCTGTTGCTCACCGCGTACAGCAAAGGACTGACGCTGCGCGAGGCCGACGTGATCATTGGCGTCCCACCTGAGTTCTGCATGACCGAAATGCGCCCCGCCCGTGCGATCCTCAAGAACCAAACCGCACGCGAGTTCGGGGCGAAACTGGGACAGACTCAACGTGTTCGGGATGCCGCCCCTGCGCTTTAGGCAAACGCGTTCGTGGCGGGATTGAGCGGCTCACAACCGCAGGCACCACGCAAGACAGATGAACCTACCCACCCATCCGCGCATGAAGCTCTATGGGCGCGATCAGGCCAGTCTCCACGTTCTTGACCATGTGCCGCACTTTGACCGCCGTGTCCGCCCCCATGACAAGATGAAGCCCAAGGGGTGGAGGGCCGTCAGCCTGCTTTTGTGCCGTGGCGAGGTCCGCGAAAAACTGCTTTGCGAACGCCGTTCGGTCGATGCGATCCACGATGTCGAACCCGACTGATTTCAATGCGGCTTCATACGTTTCCGGTGAAGCCAGTGCGCTAAGCTCCGGCCTCGCCGCCCAAGGAACCGGGAAGTCCATCTGCCCATCCCGAACCTGCATAACGTCGTAAATTGCAAAACTCCCGTTTGGCTTCAGAACCCGCCGCACTTCGGTCGCCAAGGCCGTTTTGTCGGCAATATTCATGCCGACATGGATCATGTATGCCGCGTCAATCGATGCCGTATCGAGCGGCAGATCAAGCACACTGCCCTCAAGAAACCGTACGCGGTCCGTCAATCCCGCCCACTCCGTCAACACTCGGGCGGTTTCGACGAATTCCGGTGTCAGATCGATACCTGTGACGTGCGCACCGGTGGTGGACGCAACAAAGCGCGCCGGTCCCCCAAGTCCGCTACCAAGGTCGAGCACCTGATCGCCCTCGCGCAACTGAAGAGCCTGCACAAACGGTACGGTCGCACGTCGTCCGCCGATATGAAATTCATCGACGGGCGCCAAAGCGTCGGGTGACAATGGTGGTGTCAAATCCAGCGCGGCGCATCCATCCGAGATACGTTTGAGCAAATGGCCAGAATGATAGTGTTCCGCGATGTCTTGCAGGTTGGTCATGGCAAATCCCTTGGGCGGAGCTAGAAGAGTACATCAAAGCCACGGAGAAGTCATTGTTGTTCCGCTTTGACGCACTTCGGCAACGCGCCAGACGCATGTTCGACTCATTAGCCTCAATCGAAGCAGTGACCATCTGCCCCTGTTCAAAGGGGCGTCCTGCACATAGCTTCACAGGATGTCCTGGTCTTATTCCCTCGGCCACCTCTTCGGCTCCGAATTGCGCGTCCACGCGACGTTTTTCCTTTTGTTGGCCTGGATCGGCACGGCCGCCTGGCTGTCAGGCGGTCCCGCCGATGCGGTGGTGAACATTGCCTTCGTGTTGGCGCTGTTTGCCTGCGTCGTCGCGCACGAGTTCGGTCACGCTCTGATGGCCCGGCGCTTTGGCATACGCACCCCGGACATCACGCTTCTGCCCATCGGCGGGATGGCGCGGCTGGAACGGATCCCGGAAAAGCCATCGCAGGAAATCGCGGTCGCACTTGCAGGTCCGGCGGTGAATGTCGTGATCTGGGCTTTTCTCACTATCCTTTTGGGCGTCGAGACGAACCTTGCCGCGCTGGGCGAGATCGAAGAACCGGGCAGCGGTTTCTTCGCGCGCCTCGCTGCGGTGAACCTGTTCCTGGTGGTCTTCAACATGATCCCGGCCTTTCCCATGGATGGCGGGCGGGTTTTGCGTGCGACACTCGCAATCTCGCTCGGACGCGTCAGGGCGACACGGTATGCCGCGCTTGCCGGACAGGGCATCGCCTTTCTCTTCGGGTTCCTGGGCCTGACCACCGGCAATCCGCTCCTCATCCTCATCGCGATCTTTGTCTTCATGGCGGCGATTGCAGAAAGCTCGGATGTAGAGCTTCACGATCTCGCGCGGGGTTACGTTGCCCGTGACGTGATGATCACGTCTTATGAGGCGCTGCCCCCCAGCGCGTCCTTGCAATCGGCCGCCACGGCGCTCTTGCGCACAACACAGGCAGAGTTTCCCGTGATCACTCCGGACGGCACGCTTGCCGGTTTTCTCACCAAGGCCGAGATCTCAAGCCGCGCTTTGGCGGACCAGATGTCGATGTCAGTCTCCGCCGCGATGATCACCGACATCCCCTCAGTCGCGCTCCAGGCGCCGATGGAAGATGTGCTTGATGCGCTCCAGCACGCCCATGTTCCGGCGGTCGCCGTCACGGACAAGGCCGGGAATTTCCTTGGATACGTCACCCGCGAAAACGTTGGCGAATGGGCGATCCTTTACAAACGGAAATAAGCACACCGGGAGACAGGGCTACTGCAACTGGAACCGGTCCCACAGACCGTCAGTCCGCTCTCTGAGCAGATACAGGTAGGGCAGCGCGTCCCAACACATGACCTCATCTTCGAGGTTATCGAGCACAAACGTGCCAATGCTTGTTTCGACCAGCAAAACAGCATGCGGGAAAAGCTGCACCTGATGCACGGCAATTCCGCAGGTCAGCGCAGCACTGGGCACACCTAGATCGATCAATCGGCGCCGTTTCTCGAGAACGAAGTCCTCGCAGTCTCCAACGCCCTCGACAGGAAAATCCCAGCGCTCCTCAACGCCTAGCCGCTCTTGATCGGGAACAAATCTGATCTCGCGATTCACCTCCGCGTTGATCGCGGACAAGCTGTCGTAAAGGGCATCGGTCCACTCGATGACGTCCTCGCCATCAAGGACACAGGCGTCAGGCACCTTGTCGCAAAACGTCTGGTAAGGCCCCGGCGCGGTTTCCACACCGGCAATCGGCAAGAACCGCATCGACATGCATCGCGGCGCGTCTGACTGTGCCACCGATCCAAGGCAGACCACGCCCGCCGCCAAAACCATCTGCAATGAACGCGTTCGCGCAGTCATTTCGTTGCCTTTCATCGACCAGCATCGCACGGAACCCTGTTCAGGGATACCCGTCGCGCCTTCGCATCGCCGGCGACGCGGATTGACGTTCGGTGATGGCAGGGGCAGTGTTGCGGCAATCCTGACCCGGAGAACCTATGTCCCCTGTGCGCGGCATGGTGCTGAAGCTCAGCGCTGTCTTGCTTTTCGTCATCATGGCGTCGCTGATCAAGGCCAGCGCGGATGTGGTACCGCCGGGCGAGGCAGTTTTCTTCCGGTCATTCTTTGCCCTTCCCGTAATCCTCGGCTGGCTTGCCCTTCGGCACGAACTGGCGACGGGTCTGCGGACCAGAAACCCCATGGGTCATCTGTGGCGCGGCATGTTCGGGGTCAGCGCGATGGGCTGCGGCTTTGCGGCGCTTGGGCTTTTGCCACTGCCCGAAGTCACCGTTCTTGGGTACGCCGCGCCGATCCTGACCGTGATTTTTGCCGCGATCCTGCTGGGCGAACGCATCCGGCTGATCCGGATTTCCGCTGTCATCATGGGGCTTGTCGGCGTGGTGATCGTGATGTTGCCGCAACTCGGGAACGAAGACCTAGGAACCGCGGCACGCTGGGGCGTGGGGCTGGTGCTGGCCTCGGCGACGCTGCGCGCGCTGGCACATGTGCACATTCGCAAGCTGGTCCAGCATGAAACCACCTCTGCCGTGGTATTCTACTTCGCCGTGACCGCATCCTGCTTTGCGCTGCTGACCGCACCCTTTGGATGGGTCGTACCTGACCCCGTTACCGCGGCCCAACTCGTCGGTGCAGGGCTCGTCGGTGGGGTGGCGCAAATCCTTCTGACCTCTAGTTACCGCCACGCCGAAGCCGCGTTCCTCGCGCCTTTCGACTACGCATCGATCCTTTTCGCACTCGTGATCGGCTATACGATTTTCGATGAAATCCCCACGTCGCAGACGGTTATCGGCTCTGTGGTCATCATCGCCGCCGGTGTGCTCATCATCTGGCGCGAACGCCAGTTGGGCATGAAACGTGGACCCGCGCGGTCAAACCTCACACCGCAGGGCTGATTGCATTTCCCGCTGGTCAGGCTTAGATCACGAGCAGTCAAGACAGGGTGACGGGAGCCGCACTGCATGAACTGGATCACCAACTACGTCCGTCCCCGGATCAACTCGATCTTTTCCCGCCGCGAGATCCCGGAGAACCTCTGGGTCAAATGCGATGAATGCGGCACGATGCTCTTCCATCGCGAGATGTCGGACAATCTGAACGTCTGCTCGAACTGTGGACACCACATGGTGATCACACCGAGAGAACGGTTTCACGGGCTGTTCGACGGTGGCATCTTCTCCGAGGTAGACGTCCCCGAACCAGTCGCCGACCCGCTGCATTTCCGAGATCAGAAGAAATACCCAGACCGCCTGAAAGGCGCGCAGAAAGCCACCGGACAGAAAGAGGCGATGCTGGTTGCAACGGGTGAGATCGGCCGCACGCCAGTGGTCGCCGCCGCTCAGGATTTCGGCTTCATGGCCGGGTCCATGGGGATGTATGTCGGTAACGCGATCATCGCAGCGGCGCAAAAGGCGATTGAGCTCAAACGCCCGCTCATCCTATTCTCTGCCGCTGGCGGCGCGCGGATGCAGGAGGGCATCCTGAGCCTCATGCAGATGCCCCGCACCACCGTCGCCGTGCAAATGCTCAAGGAAGCCGGGCTGCCCTATATCGTGGTCCTGACCCATCCGACCACCGGTGGCGTCACCGCGTCCTACGCGATGCTGGGCGACATTCAGATCGCCGAACCCGGCGCGCTGATCTGTTTCGCTGGGCCACGCGTGATCGAACAGACGATCCGTGAAAAGCTGCCCGAAGGCTTCCAGCGCGCGGAATACCTGCTCGAACACGGGATGCTCGACCGAGTCACCGACCGCCGCAAGATGCGCGAGGAACTTGTGTCAATCGTGCGCATGCTGATGCACCTGCCGCCACCCGTGGCCGGTGACCTGCCTGCTCCGGGCCCGACGGATACGGCACCTGCGACGCCCGAACAACCGGAGGCAGACAAGACAGCGTGACCAAAACCGTTGGTTCCGACGTCATCCTGAACCGGATGATGGCGCTTCATCCCAAGATCATCGATCTGACGCTCGACCGCGTGTGGAACTTGCTTGCCGCACTGGACCACCCCGAGAAACAGTTGCCACCCGTCATCCACATCGCCGGCACCAACGGCAAGGGATCGACCCAGGCCATGATCCGCGCCGGACTGGAAGCGGCGGGTCACAGCGTTCACGCCTACACTTCTCCGCACCTTGCTCGGTTTCACGAACGCATCCGGCTTGCAGGCACGCTCATTACAGAAGCGCACCTGACCGAGGTCCTGGACGAATGCTACGCCGCCAATGACGGTGCCAACATCACCTATTTCGAAATCACCACCTGCGCCGCGCTTCTGGCCTTCGCAAGAACACCGGCGGACTACACACTGCTCGAGGTCGGTCTGGGCGGACGGTTGGATGCCACCAATGTCATTGAGACCCCAGCCCTGACCGTCATCACGCCCGTGTCGATGGATCATGAATCGTACCTCGGCGATACGATTGCCAAGATCGCCGGCGAAAAGGCAGGGATCATCAAACGCGGTGTGCCCTGCATTGTCGGGGCGCAGCAGCCCGACGCGCTGGATGTCATCGAAGACCGCGCCGCCCGCCTGGGCGCTCCACTTCTGGCGTATGGGCAGCAGTGGCATGTCGGCGAAGAGCGTGGGCGCCTTATCTATCAGGACGATTTCGGCCTGCTGGATTTGGACCTGCCGAACCTTCCCGGGGCGCATCAGATCGAGAACGCGGGCATGGCGTTGGCCGCGCTCCGGCACCTCGCCATGCCAGAGACCGCCTTCGACGGGGCGGTTACGCGCGCAGAATGGCCCGCCCGCATGCAGCACCTACAGAACACATCGCTCAACGCGCTGGCCCCGGATGCGGATCTCTGGCTGGACGGTGGCCACAATCCGGCCGCCGGTCAGGCGCTGGCCAAACACCTCAAGTCACTGCCCAAGCGGCCGACCGTCCTGATCTGCGGAATGCTGAACACCAAGGATGTGCGCGGCTACCTCGCGCCATTGGCCGAAACCGCGGACGGGCTGATCGCCGTGTCGATCCCGGGAGAGACTGCGACGCTGTCCGCAGCCGATACTGCCAAGGCAGCGTCAGACGTCGGCATGACGGCAGGGACTGCCGACACAGTGGAAGACGCCTTGCGCGATATCGCGGTCACTGCTCCGCAAGCGCGCGTATTGATTTGCGGATCGCTGTATCTCGCGGGACATGTGTTGCGCACGATCACCTGAGACAGCCTAGAACGCAGCGCTTTATATTGACGAAAACCCAGCAGGCCGCCTATATATCGCGGTCATAAAGAGCAGTATCCGCTCAAGCGGAACAAATGGGTGAACGCATGGTGCCAGTTTTTCGCGCAGTCGGTTTGACTGTGGCTCTCGCAGGGAGTCCGCTTTTTGCGCAGTCTTCCGCTATCACCGAAACGGCCCGCAGCTTTTCGTTCACCATGAACGGCACCGAGATGACGATCTCGCGCCAGGGACCTACCTGCCCGGGATCCTGCATCCAGCCGATGCAGGTCGCGCCGGGTGTTCGCACCTTGGGTGAGCTTGAAGTCATCGCGTTCCTGCAAAGCACGGTCGAAGCGGGAAGTGGTCTGCTAATCGACGTCAGGATGCCCGGCACCTTCATGTCCGGGTCGCTGCCCGGTGCGGTCAATGTCCCCGTCGCGACGTTTTCCACAGACAACCCGTACCGCGATGATCTTCTGTCGGCATTGGGCGCCGAGACCTCAGGCAACACGCGCAGTTTCTCCAACGCGTTCACCCTTCTGGTGTTCGGCGAAGGGGCAGATGACCGCTCCGCAACGGACGCCATTACGGGCCTCTTGGACGCCGGATATCCGGAAAACAAAATCCTGTATTACCGTGGCGGTACGGCGGACTGGACAAGGCTTGGCCTGAACTTGTCGGTGGGCCAGTGATGCAAAGGACGACCGGTCTGATCCGGATGGGGCTCATGGGCGCAGCCTTTATCGCGTTGACCATCGTGCTGATCGTGTTTCAGCCGGGGTCGCCGCGAAAGGCTGCGGTCACGCCCGTTCCTGAGTCGAGCGTCACGCGCGTCGCCCCGGCGATGGACAACCTCGCGGCCCCGTCGATGGAGGATGTCGGTCAAAAACCTCCGGCCATCGCCACCGATCCGGTGCGCGCCGGTGATGGCTCTGGTGTCGCGATCGTACACGCTGAACCAAGCTCGGTCCGTGACCTGACCTTCGGCGCAATCTCGAACCTCAAATCCGCAACCACCGGCGAGGCGCCCGCCCCCGGTGAGCCTGGAAGCTTTCTGCACAGCGTTGTGCAGCGCAGTCTGACCGCCACCGCGTCGACCCCCACGGGGGAGACGGTCGCACCGCGCCAGTTCAGAACGGCAAGCTATTTCGTCCGCCCCGGTGACACGCTCATCAGCATCGCCCAAGAGGTCTACGGTAATCCCGAGATGGCATCGGCCCTGTTCGAGACCAACACCGATATCTTGCCTGACCCGGATATGTTGCGTGCCGGAATGGTCTTGAGCCTTCCCGACCCTTAAACCACCACCTGTAGATAGTTTCGCAAATTGTGCGAAATTTGAAACTTTGCTCACCTAAATGTTGACCGGTGCGAATCACTGTGGCACAACACGTTCAGAACTCGTGACACGCCGGAAAGGCTGCACGACTGGGGGATAGCATCGGTGACAATCTGGACGTCAGAAGACAAGGTCAGGGTCGATTTCGACCAGCCTTGCAATGGCTTACACTCCACTCGATATGCGTCGCCCTCACGGACGAACCTCGGGCGCACCCTCGCGCCACCGACGTAAGGTAAAGCAAGGACCTGAACACAGGCGAGAAATATCGAGCAGCCTAAGAGGTCCTACGGGACCTCTTTTTTTGTGGCGCGACCGGCGCTTACACCTCGCCCCAATCCGCGGCCTGCATCTCGCGTAGCCGGCTGGCGGTGCGTTCGAATTCGAAGGTCCCGGTGCCTTCGACATAAAGCATCTCGGGTTCCGCGGCGGCGGACACGATCAGACGGACCTTGGCTTCGTAAAGCGCGTCGATCAGAGTGACAAAGCGTTTGGCCTCATTGAAGTTGGAACGGCTGAGGCGCGGAATATCCTCGATGATCAGAACTCGCACGGCATCGGCAAGCGCGAGGTAATCCGCCGGGCCAAGCATCTTGCCGCACAGATCGTAGAATTTCACCCGCGCGACACCATTGTGGAAACGCGGTAATTCAACCTCACGCCCCTGTACAAAGAGCGTCAGGCTGTCCTGCTGGCCATGGGTCAGTTCTTCCCAGATGCGATTGATCTCAGTCTTCGCGGCTGCATCGTTCGGCGCGAAATACACTTGCGCACCGGACAGACGATCCTGCCGATAATCGGTGGGCGACGCCAGTTCCTGCACCACCATCCGGGTCTTCAGCATGTCAATGAAAGGCAGGAAGATCTGACGATTGAGACCGTCTTTGTAAAGATCATCCGGCACACGGTTAGACGTTGTCACGACCACCACGCCCGCAGCGAACAGTTGTTCAAACAGTCGCCCGACAATCATTGCATCAGTAATATCGGTGATCTGCATCTCGTCGAAGGCCAGCAAGCGGACACTGTCCGACACCGACTTTGCCACCGGTTTGATCGCGTCCTCGACCCCGCGCTGACGGGCGGCGTGAATGGCGGCGTGGATCTCTTGCATGAAGGCATGGAAATGCACCCGCCGCGCCGGGGCGTTCAGACTTTCGACAAAGAGGTCCATCAGCATCGACTTGCCGCGGCCCACCCCGCCCCAAAGGTAAAGCCCTTTGGGCGGTTCCGGCGCCTTGCGGAAAAGCCCCTTCTTCACCGGCTGCGCTATCGCTGCGCGGATTCGCTCGAATTCCGGTAGCACGGCTTCCTGAGCCGTGTCGTGGGTCAAACGGCCATCTGCGATACGCGCGGCATAGATCTCGGGCAAGGTCGTCATTCCCGCCGATTAGCCTGTCTTTTCGGAATTGTGGAGAGGTCTATTCGACCGCGCGGATCAATTTGCGCTCCAAAACGCGCAGAACGGTTTTGAGGTCATGCCCACGCTTCAGGATCTGCCCGTCCATCCCGATCACCGCGTACTGACCTTGACGGCTCCGCAGCTTGGGGCGCTTTTCGATCCGGTAAAGCGGGTGCTCCGCTGTCCGGCGAAAGACCGAGAACACGGCCACGTCGCGCAAGGTGGAAATGCCGTAATCCCGCCATTCGCCCGCAGACACCATGCGGCCGTAAAGCGACAGGATCACACTCAGTTCCGTTCGGTGGAAGGCCACCTGCTCCGGGGCTGAGAAGGGTTTCGGGAACGGTGTGAGACTGTTCATATGTTATGATGTGTGCAGGGCTCAGGGTAAATCAAGCGTTTTGACGGAGGTCTGGTTTCAGAGTGGTAAATAGGTCCGGATTGGCCCTTTTGTTTCGCGCGCGAAACATTGGGGAAACCTGGCTGACCTACTTTGCCCGTGGGTTTGTTCCATCTTGATGCAAGACCTTTCAAAGCGTCCACCACGGTCGACGTCACACGTCAAACCGCAGTGAAAACCTCACCGAAGAAATCACTGATCTCATCTGTTGCATCCATCGGCAGGACCTGCGCAACGAATTGGTCGGGCCGGATAATCACCACCGCCCCGCGCTCTCGTTCAATTCCGCGAAGATCGAAGATATCGGGCCCGCCTTCTGCCGGGCAAAACGCCTTCTCATAGTCTGTCAGACCAAGAGCCCCCTTGGTCGGCAGCAACAGAGCGGGAAGACCGCCCAAATTCATCTCGCGATGCGGCTGCTGAAACACTGCGCGCACGTCGACCACGCTGTCGATATTGGCCGCTGGCGGCGTAACACGCCGCACCGGTCCTGACGCGCTCGCAAGGAAAGCGCAGAGCATTGCAATTGGTCCGTCGGGCTGCCCAATGTCTCCTGCGTTGGCGAACAGGAACATGCGCCACCGGCCGTCCGCCTTGAGCACGTGCCCCAACTGCATGGGCTTGGCATCCGCAAGGCGGGCGACCAGGGCCGAGTGAAAGCGTTTGCCGACGATGAGGCCTTTGGCAAGTGCTTGGTGCTGCGGCACACCAGTGATCAGGGACGGTGCATAGCAGGTCTCCACTCCGGCGGTGTACCGTCCGTGTTTCTGGAAATACTTCTGAAAGAGTTCTGCTTCGGCGGCGTTTTTCGGTTTCGCACTGAACAAGCGGGCCATGTCCTTGTCGAAATCGATCAGCTCCTGAGCCTTGGCGCGGCGCTCTTCGGAATACGTGTCGAGCAGCAAGGGAACCGCTGTGCCGCGCAAAACGGCAGCTAGTTTCCAGCCAAGATTGAACGCATCCGCCATCGAGACATTCATGCCCTGACCGGCTTTCGGGCTGTGCGTGTGACACGCATCTCCGGCAATGAAGAGGCGTGGATGTTTGGTGCCTCTCTCAGTCTCGGACACATCGTCGAACGCGTCGCAAACGCGCTGCCCGATTTCATAGGCAGACCACCACGCCACTTCCGCCACGTCGAACGTGTGGGGCGACAGGATCTCTTGCGCTTTTGCGATCAACAGTTCGGGCGTGACCTGTCGATCGGCTGCGCGTTCGCCGTCTTCAAGTTCGTCCAGTTCGATATAGAGCCGCACCATGTACCCGCCTTCGCGCGGAATGATCAGGACGCTCCCGGCGCTTGCGGATTGGATTGCGCATTTCAGCCGGATATCGGGGAAATCCGTGCGTGGCAGGACATCCATGACGCCCCAAAGTTGCCGGGCAGATTCGCCCTTCAATGCATGCCCCATCGCGGTGCGCACACGGCTGCGCGCGCCATCGCATCCCACAACATAGCGCGCATGGATCGTCTCGGTTTTCCCGTCCTCGTCGTGACAGGAAAATTCTGCGGTGACCGGAAAATCCGGATCATCGGTGCGCACCACGGACAGAAGTTCGCGGTTGTAGCACGGCGCGAGGCGTCGCGGGGACTTGCGCATGATATCAAGGTAGAAATCGTGGATGCGCGCCTGGCTCAGGATGATGTGCGGCATCTCGGACAGATCGTCTTCGACATCCTTGATACGATCCGCGCGGACAAGCGGAGAACCATCGTCACCGGGTCGCCAAAACGTCACTTCGTTGACCCAATATCCCTCTTTGACGACCTTTTCGGCAAATCCGAATGCCTCGAACATTTCGACGGATCGGCACGCAATCCCGTCCGCTTGTCCAACCTCAAGGGGTCCTGGCTTTCTTTCGGCGATGCGAACGGTGATGTCGGGAAACGCGGAAAGCTGGGCGGCGAGGGTCAGACCGGCAGGTCCGCATCCGACAATCAGAACGTCAACCTTATCAGGTTGCGCGTCACCACCTTCGAGTGCGGGGTGAAGCGACGGGTCGCCTGGCCGAAAGCCCTCTTCGTGGTACTGCATCGTGACCTCGCCTATCAGGTTGCAGGTCGACACTACTTGGCGCGATGGCCGCTTTGAAGTGTAAGTGTGTTTGATGGCGGGAGGGTTCGACTGCTGCCTGGCGTGTCACGCAAACGCACCCTGGCAGAACCAGCCAGACGACATGGTGCCGCCGTGGGCGTAGTAGAGCCAGAGGCGGTCGCCGTCTTCGGTGATCACCTCCCAATAGTCGCGCTGGCCACTGCGCCAGTTGGGATCGTCGAGCCACCATTCGGGCGCAATGCGTTCGGGGCCTGTCATGGCGTGGACGATGTGGTCCCTGCCCCGCCAGCGGAAGGTTTTTGGCAAGCGCGGGACGTCCGGCACCATCACAGGTTCGGGCCGCCACATGCGTAAGGGGCGGCGACGTCCGCGCTTTGGCCAGCCGCGCACGGGTTCTGACCAAGCGGCGGCGACAGTTATCGAGGTTTTCTCGGGGATGTGGCTATCGGCGGGCTGTACGCGGGTGATCGCCTCGATCCCCAGCCGCGCGCCAAGGCGACCGATCAGGTCGTCCAGACCTCCTTTCGCCGCGAGCCGCGCCTTGACCGCTTCCCCTGCTTCGAGATGGCCAACCTTGGTGCGCAGGTGAATGGGTTCGTGCACCACCGCTTCGAGCCGAAGCATGTCGATGCCATAGCCCGCATCAAGATCCTCGACCTTCATCCGCAGGAGTGGGCGGATCCGTTCGGGGTCGTCGGACGGCTTGGCCAGCGTGACGTTCATCCACTGCATCGTGCTGTCGCTGCGATAGGCCTCGAGTCGGAGGGTCCGCGCGCCACGGCCCTTGTTTCGCAGCGATCCACACAAGCGCGGAAGCATCCGGTCAAGCGCGGCCATCACATCGTCCTCAAGCCCGATCGGGTCCGGCAGGCTGAGCCGTGTGGCAAAGCGGTCAGGCGCGGGGGCCGGGCTGACGGGTTCCGGCAGGCTGCCCAGCGCCTGATCCATCCGCGCCACCAGACCCCGCCCAAAACGGCGGGCAAGGCCAGCGCGAGGCTGGCTGGTCAGGTCGTGCACCCGGCGCAGACCGAGACGGGCCAGTTGCGCCGCGGTGTGATCCTCAAGCCGCAGCGCCGCGATGGGCATGTGGGCGATGGCGGCATGGGTCTGACCGGGTGGCGCGACACGCAGGCGTTCGGCCACGGGCACGGCGGTGACTGTCGGTGCCGCGCCGCCACGTTCCCAATGCCGCCGCTTGCCCGCACGGGAGCGGGTGGCGCGCGCCTCTTGGTCGATGGCGTCACCGTTGCGGTGGTGGTCGTCCCCCGTCTGACCGCCGAACCGCGCGAGCGCCCAGGCCCCGCCCAGCGTATCGGCGACACCGAGTTGCACCGACAGACCCAGATCGGCGCAATCCTGATCGACCTGCCGGGCCAGACCCTCTTCCCCACCGAAAAGATGCGCGCAGCCTGTGAGGTCGAGCACCAGTGCGTCCGGTTCTTCCCGCGCGACCCAAGGCGAAAACTTGCCCGCCCAGCGGTGCAGCACCCCCAGAAACGCTGCCTCTGCATGCGGGTTCGAGAGCCGGGTCAGAAGATCGGCGCACATCGCATGGGCGTCGCGCAGCGGTTGGCCCTGGTACAGCCCGGCGGCCTGCGCCGACACGGACAGCGACGCGAGGACCTGCGCCTGCCCGATGTCCTTGACCACGGCAAAGGGCACCGACCCGAGGGTCGGGTCCCGGCGGATATGGCGTTCGGCGGCCAGCCGGGGAAACCAGATGGACAGGATACGTCGGTTGCGCATGGATCGCTTGGCAGCTTTTGTTCTTACTTTGTTCCTTTATAGAAGTGCTTCCAAGGGAGTCGAGAGCTTTGCCTTTCCAATTGCGTGGGGCATGCGTACCCTTTCCGGACATCGAAAGGACGAAGGACGCCTGATGCAGCACTCCCTGATTGGCGCGATTGCGGTCAGCTTGTTCGCGAGCTTGGCCTACGCCCATTCCGGCGTGACCAATCCGGCGGTACAGGCGCGCATGGATCTGATGGTCGGCGTGAAGGACGCAACGGCCGTCATCGGCAAGATGGCCAAGCAGGCATTGCCGTTCGACGCTTCCGCGGCAGAAACTGCGCGTCTTGCCCTGATCGATCACGCGACTCAGATCCCAGCCCTCTTTGAAGCCAACGAGCGCGATCCGCTGGATGAGGCGCGCGATGAGATCTGGCAGGATTGGGACGGCTTCGTTCAAAAGACCGAGACCATGCGCATTGCGGCGGGCTCCATGGACACATCCTCGCTCGACACGCTGCGCGCCGGACTGGCACCGCTCGGGGCAAGTTGCTCGGGTTGCCACGAAGCGTACCGCATCGACAAGTGACGCAGTCGGCCATCGCGTAATCCTTTCCTTGCAATGAGGACGCTTTCCCGCAAGGCTCCGGGAAAACAGGGACGAGGGAGGAGACCCGATGCGCACACGTGCTGCAGTCGCCACGCAAGCTGGCAAACCGCTGGAAATCATGGATGTGAACCTAGACGGGCCGCGCGCCGGAGAGGTGCTGGTCGAGATCAAGGCAACCGGGATTTGCCACACCGACGAATTCACGCTGTCCGGAGCCGACCCCGAGGGCATGTTCCCGGCGATCCTTGGACACGAGGGCGCGGGCGTCGTGCTTGAGGTCGGCGAAGGCGTGACCAGCCTGAAACCGGGTGACCACGTGATCCCGCTTTACACACCGGAATGCCGCGAATGCGATTACTGTCTGCATCCCAAGACGAACCTTTGTCAGGCGATCCGCGAGACGCAGGGCAAGGGTGTGATGCCGGATGGCACGTCGCGCTTTTCGACACTCGATGGGGATCCGATCCTGCACTACATGGGCTGCTCGACCTTTTCGAACCACACGGTGTTGCCGGAGATTGCACTCGCTAAAATCCGCGAGGACGCGCCGTTCGACAAGGTCTGTTACATCGGCTGCGGAGTGACAACAGGGATCGGTGCGGTGATCAACACCGCCAAAGTCGAGATCGGATCGCGCTGCGTTGTGTTTGGCTTGGGCGGCATCGGTTTGAACGTCATTCAGGGCCTGCGACTGGCCGGGGCGGACCAGATCGTGGGTGTGGACCTGAACCCCGACAAGGTGCCGATGGCCGAGAAGTTTGGCATGACCGATTTCGTGAACCCGAATGAGGTTGAAAGCGATCTGGTGCCGTACCTCGTGAACCTGACCAAGGGTGGCGCGGATTATACGTTTGACGCGACCGGCAATGTAAAGGTGATGCGCGACGCTCTGGAATGCGCGCATAAGGGCTGGGGCGAAAGCATCATCATCGGCGTGGCGCCTGCGGGTGCCGAGATCGCGACGCGTCCATTCCAGCTGGTCACGGGGCGCACGTGGAAAGGCACCGCGTTCGGCGGCGCGCGCGGGCGGACGGATGTGCCGAAGATCGTCGATTGGTACATGGACGGGAAGATCGAGATCGACCCGATGATCACCCACACGATGCCGCTTGAGGACATCAACAAGGGCTTTGACCTGATGCATGCCGGAGAGAGCATCCGGTCGGTTGTGATCTACTGATGTGACGCCTGAGGGGCCGCGCGCCCCTCTGTGACTGCTCAAATTATTTGTCGTGCGTGGTAGCCTGCGCGCGACCTTATGGTGTTCTCAAGTAAGGGAGACGATGTGATGAATTTTCATTTACGCACAGCTTTGACGGTGCTCTTGGTCGCGGCGACTGGACCGGGGTTGGCGCAACAGGTGACGGACAGTGTTGCGCCCGAGGCCGCAACCGAGGGCACAACCGCGTTCGGGGCACTGTCCGAGGCCGCCGCTGCGTCGCTTTCGGCGAAAGACGCGGGCACGCCGGTTGAGGCGCAGGACTGGATGGTGGCCGCTGCGAACCCGCTGGCGGTCGAGGCCGGGGCGCGGGTGTTGCGCGAGGGTGGGACAGCCGCAGACGCGATGGTCGCCGTTCAGGCCGTGCTGGGACTGGTCGAGCCGCAGAGCTCAGGCCTGGGCGGCGGTGCGTTTCTTGTCTGGTACGACGCGAACTCGGGTGAGGTCACAACCCTCGATGGTCGCGAAACCGCACCACTGGAGGCGACGCCGACGCTATTCCAGACCGAAGATGGAGAGCCTTTGGGGTTCTTCGACGCGGTCGTGGGTGGCAGGTCGGTGGGGACACCGGGCACGCCGGCCTTGATGCAGGCCGCACATGACAAATGGGGGCAGTCCGACTGGGCGGGTCTCTTTGCCGAGGCGATTGAGCTGGCCGAGGGCGGATTCACCGTCTCGCCACGGCTGGCGGGCATGGTGGCAGGTGACGCGGATCGGCTTGGCCGCTTCCGCGCGACGCAGGAGTACTTCTTTCCCGGCGGAACCGCGATTGCGGAGGGCGACACGCTCACCAATGCGGCTTATGCCAACACGCTGCGTCTGATCGCGGCGGAGGGGGCGGATGTGTTCTACACGGGTCCGATCGCGTCGGATATCGTAGCGACCGTGCGCACGGCGGCAGGCAATCCCGGAGTGTTGTCGCGCTCCGATCTGGCACTTTACGAGGTCAAGGAACGGGAGCCGGTCTGTGTGACCTACCGGGCGCATGATGTCTGCGGGATGGGGCCGCCGTCGTCCGGGGCGCTGACCGTCGGGCAGATCCTTGGCATGCTGGAGAGCTACGACCTTGCCGCGCTCGGCCCGGACAGTGCCGAGGCGTGGCGGTTGATCGGCGATGCCTCGCGGCTCGCCTTCGCGGATCGGGGGCTCTACATGGCCGACACCGACTACGTGCCGATGCCGACGCAAGGATTGGTCGCGCCCGCGTATCTGGCCGAGCGGGCGCAGCTTCTGCAGGGTGACGACGCGTTGCCCGAGGTGTCTGCCGGGTCTCCGGAATGGGATCACGCGATGCAGCTGGCGCCGGACGAAAGTCTTGAGCTGCCGTCGACCTCGCACATCTCGATTGTGGACAGCTACGGCAACGCGTTGTCGATGACGACCACCATTGAGAACGGCTTTGGGTCACGCTTGTTCGTGCGAGGGTTCCTTTTGAACAACGAACTGACCGATTTCTCATTCCGTACCCATGCCGACGGCCGCCCCATTGCGAACCGGTTAGAGCCGGGCAAGCGACCCCGGTCGTCGATGGCGCCGACCATCGTTCTGCGCGATGGCATGCCTACGCTGGTTTTCGGGTCGCCGGGTGGCAGCCGGATCATCGGGTATGTGGCCAAGACCATCATTGCGCATGTGGACTGGGGCATGGACGTGCAACAGGCCGTGGCCATGCCGCATCTGGTCAATCGGTTCGGCACCTACGATGTGGAAGAAGACACATCCGCGACTGATCTGGCACCTGCGCTCACCGAACTTGGTTTCGAGGTCGGCGCCCGCGCTTTGACATCCGGGTTGCACGCCATTGCCATCGGCGAAACCCTGACGGGCGGGGCCGACCCACGCCGCGAGGGGATTGCCCTTGGGGAGTGATGCAGGACCTGATACGGCGAGGATTGCGGGAACCGGAATATCCCTGAGGAGATTTCTTTATTATGTCTGACAGCCCTCCCCTCCTCGCCGTGCTCATCGACGCCGACAACACGTCGCCCAAATACGCGAGCGCCTTGTTCGAAGAAATCGCCTCTTTGGGCGAGGCGAGCGTGCGGCGGTGTTACGGCGACTTCTCCAGCCAGCAGATGTCGGGTTGGTCGCGGGTGCAGGCCGAATTCGGCCTCGTTCCGCATCACCAACCGGCCAACACCGTCGGCAAGAACGCCAGCGATATCGCGCTGGTGATCGACGCCATGGATCTGATGCACACCGGGCGGTTCGACGGTTTTGTGCTGGTGAGTTCCGACAGCGATTTCACACGTCTTGCACAGCGGCTGAGGGAACAGGGGCTGGATGTGTTCGGCATGGGGATGCAGAAGACCCCGGATGCTTTTCGGCGCGCCTGCAAACGGTTCATCTTTCTTGAAAACCTCGAAGGTGGGCCGGAGTCAGACAGCAAGACATCGGAACCCGCAAAGAAGGGGAACCTCACCGAGGCGCGCAATCTGATCCTCAAGGCGATGGATGCGATCGATCAGGACGAGGAATGGTACCGGCTGGGCCAGTTGGGTCAGCACATCGTGTCCGCCAATCCCGATTTCGACACGCGGACCTATGGCAAACGCAAACTGAGCGATCTGGTGTCCGAGATGAAAGTGCTTGAGGTCAAGCGCGGCGCCAACAACCAGTTGATGGTACGACGGCGCGACTGATCCCTGACAGCCTTCATTTTCTCTCCACTTGCCCGAAAACGGGAGGCGTGTCATGCTTTGTGCATATGCAATTTAGCCGATTGCACCGGGAGCCAAGGACATGGTGTCCGCCGATAAACCGATCCTGATCCGGGCGGTCGACGAAGACCCGCACGGAAAAGACGCCCGCCTGTCAGATGCAGCCTTGCTGGTCTTTGCACAGGAAGTCATCCAGCGCCTTTCCGTTATTGCAAACGATGCAGCCGTTGGCTCTGTGGTCGATGTCGACAGCTTCTGCTTTGCGCTGATCGAACCCACCGCGCAAAACGCCAAGATGATGCTTCTCAAGGCGCATGAGAACGGTGCGAGCCACCGGGACCTTTGTGTCGACTACATCGCGGCGGCCGCACGACGCCTTGGCGAATGGTGGGATGACGACATTATCACCTTTGGCGACATGGCGGTCGCGGCAGGGCGGATGCTGCATTTCCTGCGAGACCTGCGCGAGTTTGTGCCCGTTGTCCCGCAACGCGGATCACGCGAGGCCTTGTTCACCACCGTGCCGGGGGAACAGCATATTCTGGGTGTCACGATGGCGGCAGATATCATGCGGGACCATGGTTGGAAGATCGATCTTCAGATCAATCAACCGATCGAAACGCTGTGCGAGGTCGTGCGCAACAACAATTACATGATCATCGGCCTGTCGGCGACAAATGCGGAACGCGTACGGTCTCTGGCGGCAACCATCGTCGAACTGCGTCTGGCTGCGCCTCATGCCCGGATCTTCATTGGCGGCCACATCGTGCAGGTGGAACCGGATATCGCCGTGCGCACAGGGGCGGATGCTGCCGCCGATGATGTCGATTATTGTGTCGAAGCCTTGGAACGGCTGTATCAGTCTCTGCCGGTCATCAAGGACTGATTGACCGGCCTATGCGCCGTAGCGTGCCATGAAGGTTTCAATCGCACCGTGAATGATGCGCGCTTTTTGCTCTTCGGTGACGGTGTCGATAATCCCGAAGACCAGCTTGGGCCAGAGGTCCGCTTTACAGAGCTCCGCGAATTGGTCTGCGGCGAGGTCGAAATCGTCGATCTTCAATTCGCCCCGATCTACCGATTTGCGCAGGTAATCCACCAGAACGACCCGCATCACCATCGGACCAGAGTGATAAAACTCCTGGCCAAGCTTCGGGAAACGGTCAGATTCGGCCACACATATACGAAATATGCGCTGGCCCATGTCCGAGTAGATGAACGACAGGAACTGGTGCGCGACAAGGTGTAGGACCTTTTCCGGCGGCAGCGACATGTCGAGACGGTCAATCGATTCCTGAGCCTGCTGCTGGCACTGGACTGTCGCCACTTCCATGAAGAGCAAACGCTTGTCCGGGAAATAGCTGTAGAGTGTGGCTTTCGACACCCCGGCAGCACGGGCGATTTCATCGACGCTGGCGCCTTCGAACCCATCTCTGAGGAACACGTGCTGGGCGCCCTGAATGACCTGATCGTACTTCCGGCCTCGCCTGATTTGCGCCTGCGCAACTGCCATTTATGTCTCCCGACCACCTGACAAAAATCTAAACCGGACAGTTCACTTTATCAAGTGCGGGGCGGCGGAACAAAAAAACCCGGGCGCGAGCGCCCGGGCAGTTGGTCACGAAGGCTGATTGGAAGGAGAAGATCAGCCTTTGGAGAATTCGGGATATGCTTCCATACCCAGCTCGGCCATATCGAGACCGTTGATCTCTTCCTCTTCGCTGACGCGAATGCCGATGACGGCCTTGAGGATGGACCAAACGATCAGCGCTGCGACGAAGGTGAAGACACCGTATGCCGCGATACCGATCAGCTGAGTGATCAGGTTTGCTTCACCGTAGAAGATGACCGCGATTGTGCCCCAGATACCTGCGAACAGGTGAACCGGGATCGCACCGACCACGTCGTCGATCTTCATCTTGTCGAGCAGCGGCACAGTGAAGACCACGATCACGCCACCGATTGCACCGATCCACAGAGCACCGAAGAGTGTCGGAGCCAGAGGTTCAGCCGTGATGGACACGAGACCGGCAAGCGCACCGTTCAGCACGAAAGTGAGGTCGACCTTCTTGTAGAGCACCTGTGTCAGGATGAGTGCTGCAACCGCGCCAGAAGCCGCCGCCATGTTGGTGTTGGCAAAGATGCGCGACACGTCGGAGACGTCACCCACGGTGCCCATGGCAAGCTGCGAGCCGCCGTTGAAGCCGAACCAGCCGAGCCACAGGATGAACGTACCGAGGGTTGCGAGCGCCAGGTTGGAGCCCGGGATCGGGTTGACACGGCCATCCTTGTACTTGCCGATACGCGGCCCGAGGATGATCACACCAGCCAGAGCAGCCCAGCCACCGACAGAGTGCACAACAGTCGAGCCAGCGAAATCGGAGAAGCCCATTTCGGACAGCCAGCCGCCACCCCACTGCCAGGAACCCGAGATCGGATACATGAGGCCGGTCAGCACGATCACGAAGATCAGGAAGGGCCACAACTTGATCCGTTCAGCAACTGCACCCGATACGATGGATGCGGTGGCAGCAACGAACACGAGCTGGAAGAAGAAGTCAGAGCCGACAGACGCGTAATCCAATGCAGCATCTGCAGCGGCGACGCCGACTGGGTCGAGCACGGTCTGACCGCCAATGGCGAAGTAGCCATTGAAGTCGCCCGGGTACATCGTGTTGAAACCGATGAGCCAGTACATGATCGCCGCAATCGAGAAGAGCGCGATGTTCTTCGTGAGCTGCATCGCGACGTTCTTGGAGCGAACGAGCCCCGCTTCGAGCATGGCAAAACCGGCAGCCATGAAGAAGACGAGGAAACCTGCCATCAGGAAGAGCAGCGTCGTAAAGATATAGGGCCCCACCTCGTCCATCGACGGTGCGGCCTCTTGAGCCATGCCCATAACCGGCAGCGCAGTCAGCGCGGCAGCGGGCAGGAGTGTCTTGAGTAGTTTCATCGGTATGTGTCCCCTATCTCTGTCACAGCGCCGGTTCAGAGCGCATCCCCATTGGTTTCGCCCGTCCGCACGCGGATCGCCTGCTGCGCGTCGAGTACGAAAATCTTGCCATCGCCGATCTTGCCGGTCCGGGCGGTATTTGTAATGGTATCAACCACTTGATCGGCCATGTCGTCGGCGACCACGATCTCGAGTTTGATCTTCGGCACGAAATTCACCGCGTATTCCGCACCGCGATAGATCTCTGTATGGCCCGACTGAGAGCCGAACCCTTTGATCTCCGTTACCATCATGCCGCGGACGCCGATGTCTGTGAGCGCTTCGCGGACCTCTTCAAGCTTGAATGGCTTGATCGTCGCTATGATGAACTTCACCTTGGTCCCTTTCCCTTGCAGGTCGATCTTGTTTGCATGCGCAGAAAGTAGGATCGGCCTTGCGAAGGGAAGGAATGAGCCAGCGCTCACGGGGCTGTGAATTCGGAAGTTGCACAAATTTTGCACAATTTCAGACTTTTGATTATTTCTTAAGCAAATAAAAAACGCTGCCCTTGCAGGAAGGCAGGTCCACATCGACGCCGAAAGCCACTAAATTACATAAAACGAGCAGCATCTCAGGCGGTCCAAATGACTGATTCACGACGCGGCAAAGGCCGACTGGTGGCGGATCGTCGCTATCCCAAGAAGGCACAGCCGAAGGCAAAAGCGCGAAAACCGGCGCAGACCAAGCGCCGAAGGACCGCTGCCAAAGCGCCGCGCCGGGGGATCGTCGGCTTCTTTTCGCGTATCATCGGCTGGATCTTGCGCTTCTTCGTACGGCTTTTCATGCGCGCGGGGATTGTCGCTGCGCTGATCATCGCGGCGTTCGTCGGGTACGCCTATACAACACTTCCCGACGTCTCGACCGCATCTGACGGGCGCGCACGCGGGTCGGTGCAGCTTCTGGATCGGGACGGTGTCGCGTTTGCGTGGCGCGGAGACCAGTTCGGCGGCATCGTGACCGCGGACAGCGTATCCCCACATCTGAAGAACGCGGTGGTCGCGACCGAGGACAAGCGCTTTTACCGCCACTTCGGAATTTCCCCGCGTGGCATCGCCTCTGCTGTGCGCATCAACCTGTCCGAGGGGCGCGGGCCGTTGTCTGGACACGGGGGTTCGACGATTACACAGCAGACGGCAAAATTGCTGTGCCTCGGTGTTGAGTACGATCCGAGCGAATGGGAAAGCGAAGCCGAGTACGTCTCGGATTGCCGCCGCGGATCGCTCTATCGCAAGGGCAAAGAGGCGATCTACGCGCTCGCGATGGAGCTCAAATACTCCAAGGACGAGATCCTCTCGATCTATCTGAACAGGGCCTATATGGGCGGCGGGGCCTACGGCGCGGCGGCTGCGTCGGAACGGTTCTTTTCCAAACCCGCCTCTGCCCTGACCCCCCAAGAAGGTGCGATGATCGCGGGGCTTCTCACCGCGCCCTCAAGTCTCGCACCCACATCGAACCTCGAACGCTCACAGGCACGGGCCGCGACGGTTCTGCGGCTGATGAACGAACAGGGCTACTTGACCGATGAGCAGACCCGCGCGGCGCAGGCCAACCCGGCAACGCTGTCGCAACAGGCGCAGACGCAGACGGGTGGCTACTTTGCGGATTGGGTCATGCAGTCCGGTCCGGACTTCTTTACCCGCGACACGACCGAAGACGTAATTATCGAAACCACGCTCGACCAGCGCATCCAAAGCGCCGTGGAAGAGGCGGTCAAAACGGTCTTTGCGACCAAGGTGCGCGAAGGATCGAAAGCGCAGACTGCCGTTGTCGTCATGTCCGCCGATGGTGCGGTCCGCGGCATGGTTGGTGGCCGCAAGACAAATGTTGCCGGTGTCTTTAACCGCGCGACGCAGGCGAAACGGCAGACCGGGTCAGCCTTCAAGCCGTTCGTTTATGCCACCGCGCTGGAACTTGGCTACAGCCCTTATGACACGGTTCAGGACAGTCCGTTCTGCATGAACATCCCCGGCTCCGGTCAGTGGTGCCCCGAGAACTATACGCGGGATTACAAAGGAACAGTCACACTGGTCGATGCGCTGGCCGCGAGCCTGAACGTGCCTGCCGTCAAGATTTCCGAATCCGTCGGGCGCGATCTTGTGCGCAAGGTGTCGGTCGATTTCGGCATCGACAGCCCGCTGACAGACACACCAGCCTTGGCTCTCGGCGCGTCTGAGGCATCGCTTCTCGAAATGACGGGCGCGTTCGCTGGCATCCTGAACGGGGGGTCTTCGGTCACGCCTTACGGGCTCAAAGAGCTGCGTCTCAAAGGGGACGACACACAGATCATGGGCACCGGAGGCGGTATCGGTGAGCGCGTCATTCAGGAAGACGCGGCCCGGCAGTTGATCTGGATGATGGAAAAGGTGGTCACGAATGGCACCGGGACCCGCGCTCGCTTGCCCGACCGGCAAGCCGCAGGCAAAACCGGCACCACGCAAGCGGCGCGCGATGCCTGGTTTATCGGGTTCACGGCGGATTACGTGGCCGGTGTCTGGATGGGCTACGACGACAACACGCCTTTGACCGGTGTCACAGGCGGCGGACTGCCCGCTGAGATCTGGCACGAAACGATGCTCCGTGTGCATCAGGGCTTGCCCGCCCAGCCGCTTCCGATGATCGCGCCCGATCCTCCGCGTCAGGTGGCGCAGCCGGAACGCGCACAACCTCAGCGACAGCAACCACGTCCGCAACGCACCGGAAACGCGCTCGAGAACGCATTGAACCAGCTTCTGCGCGATATCCTCGGCCAGAACTGAACCGACAATCCCGGTCACAATGCCCCTTCCCATTTCGCCCCTCGCGCAATAGCGTCCCGCAAAAATGGAGGGGAGATCGCCATGTCCAACGCAATCGAGGAAAAGCTTGCGGAACTGGGGCTGAGCCTGCCGGACGCGCCAGCACCGGCAGCGAATTACGTGCCGTTCGTCCAAACGGGTAACCAGATCTACGTGTCCGGCCAATTGCCGGGCGGCCCAGACGGGCTCGTGACCGGAAAACTCGGGGCCGATCTTGATGCGGAGGCCGGCGCCGAGGCGGCAAAGTACTGTGCGTTGGCGCTGCTGGCGCAGGCACGTAAGGCGGCCGACGGTGATCTATCACGCGTACGACTGGTCAAGCTTGTCGGCTTCGTGAACTCGACAGCGGATTTCCACGACCAGCCCAAGGTCATCAATGGGGCCTCTGATCTCATGGTTGCCGTCCTCGGAGAAAAGGGTCGGCATGCACGGTCTGCTGTGTCCGCTGCATCCCTGCCCTTCGGCGTGGCGGTTGAGATTGAAGGCATCTTCGAGATCTCATGACCGGACTGCCGCCGTCCTTCTTTGCGCGGCCAATCGCGCATCGCGGTTTTCATGACAAGGCTGACGGTCGGATTGAAAACAGCCCGTCCGCCTTCTCCGCCGCTTTGGATGCGGGGTACGGGATCGAACTGGACCTGCAACTGTCCCGCGATGGCGTGGCCATGGTGTTCCATGATCCATTGCTCAATCGGTTGACGGAAGAAACCGGCCCGGTACGAGAGCGTGACGCCGCGGCGTTGCAGCAGATCAGGCTCAAAGGATCGAGCGATACGATCCCGACTTTGGCCGAGACGCTCGTGCAGGTTGACGGCGACGTGCCCTTGCTCATCGAGTTGAAGGATCAGCACGGTGAGATGGGCGAGACCGATGGTATGCTGGAGGCCGCGACAGTGGACGCGTTGCGGGGCTATGGAGGCGACGTGGCGCTCATGTCCTTCAATCCACATATGGTTGCCCGTCTGGCGAAACTTTGCCCGGAGCGGCCGCGTGGGTTGATCAGTTCGGCCTGGCGCAAGATCGACGAACCGGAGATCCCCGTCGCCACCCGCGCGCGGCTCGCCGGTATCCCTGACTTCGACGCCGTCGGAGCGCAGTTTCTGAGCCACGACGTGACCAACCTGGAAAACCCCCGTGTCGAGCAGCTCAAGTCTCAGGGTGTCCCGATCCTGTGCTGGACTGTCCGAAGCGCGGCGCAGGAGCATCAGGCGCGCAAGGTTGCCGACAATATCACCTTTGAGGGCTACGCCGCTTGAACCGCGCCAGATGTGGACCAAGTACCAAGGCGTAACCAAGGAACGGCCATGTCGGACCCCGCCGAAAACGTACCCACGATTGCGATCAACATGCATGGCTCGATCAATCAGATCGAGCCCGCGGATTGGGATGCGTGTGCCTGTCCGGAAATCGCCGACGGCGGGCGGGCCTACGACCCGTTCACGACACATCGTTTCCTGAAGGCACTTGAGGACAGCCGGTCTGTCGGGGCAGGCACGGGATGGGAACCACGCTATCTGACGGCTGAAATGGACAGTCAGATCATCGCCTGTGCGCCACTTTACGCCAAAAGCCACAGTCAGGGCGAATACATCTTCGACCACAACTGGGCGCACGCCTGGGAACGCGCGGGTGGTCGGTACTATCCGAAGCTGCAGATCGCTGTGCCTTTCACCCCAGCCACGGGACGGCGGTTCTTGACGCGACCGGGGTATGAGGTCGAGGGGATCAGCGCTTTGGTGCAGGGTGCCATTCAGGTGGCGGCGGACAATCAGCTGTCATCGCTGCACATTACCTTCTGCACCGAAGCGGAGGCGATCGCGGGTGAGCAAATCGGTCTCCTGCGACGGCGCACACAGCAATATCACTGGGAGAACCGGGGCTATGAGAGCTTTGACGCGTTTCTTGCAGATCTGAGTTCACGGAAGCGCAAAACGATCCGCAAGGAACGCGAGCGGGCGCAGGGTTTCGGCGGCACCATCCATCGACTGACCGGCGATCAGATCCTGCCCGAGCATTGGGACGCGTTCTGGGACTTTTACCAGGACACTGGCGCGCGGAAATGGGGCACGCCGTACCTCACGCGGAAGTTCTTCGATATCGCCCATGAGCGGCTGCGCGACGACATCCTGCTCGTGATGGCGGAACGTGACGGCCAATGGGTCGCCGGAGCGCTGAACGTCATTGGGCGCGACACGCTATTCGGGCGCTATTGGGGATGTGTCGAGGACCATCCCTGCCTGCATTTCGAGCTTTGCTACTATCAGGCCATGGATTACGCGATTGCGCATGGCCAGAGCCGGGTCGAGGCCGGGGCGCAGGGCGACCACAAACTGTCGCGCGGGTATCTGCCGGTCTTTACACATTCCCTGCACTGGATCGGCGATCCCGGGTTTTCAGAAGCTGTGGAGCGCTTTCTTGAGGCAGAGGCTCGGGCCGTGGGCGAAGACATCGAAGTGCTCACCGGCTATGGGCCGTTCAGAAAAGACAACGTTGAGGAGCAGCAATGACAGAGAAATTATCGGACATCGCGCGCAAAACGGTGCTCGAACCTTTGATTGCGGACGGGTGGACGGTCGATGAGGATCGCGATGCGATCTCGAAGACCTACAAGTTCGACGACTTCACCGAAGCCTTCGGGTGGATGACGCGCGCGGCACTTTGGGCCGAGAAGTGGGATCACCATCCCGAATGGTCGAACGTCTACAACAAGGTCGAAGTGACGTTGACCACGCATGACGTTGGTGGCCTGTCGTCGCTGGATGCGAAGCTGGCGCGGAAGCTGGATACGCTCTGAGGGGGCTGTGAAAGTCGCGCATATCCTTTATAATGAATCGGGTATTTAATTAACGCATTTCATCATGACCCAAGCCACAAACGAGCGGCTGACGCATCTTGTGTACGAAGCCTCCCTCGACAATTCCCTGCTTCCCGAGCTCATTCTGGAGCTGACCGAACAGGTGCAGATAGCGGCGGACGGCCGGATGATCGAGGCCGAACGACGCCACGACCTTAGCGATCTGATGGCGCATTTCCGACGCGCCATCGAAATCTCCGAAAAGATGGTGCGGCTGCAAGAACGCGAATCCGATCTGGAAGCGGTGCTTGGGACGCTTGCCGTGGGGATAGCGCTGGTTGATGACTCCGGTCGCGCGTTCGTCACGAACCGCGCCATGCGCGACACGGGTCTCGCACTTGATGGTCCCATCCGCCTGCTGCCAGCGGACGCGCCCGAAGGCGCCGCGTCGGAACCACAAAGCCTGACGCGCTGGGTGTCAGAGACGAACCGTGTTGAGATACCGAAATCCTTCGTGACGCGCGAGAGCGATACGACCTATCTGCTCCTGCCCCGTCAGGAGGCCATTCGCATGGGCTTTCCGGCGAAAGCCGCGGCTGTTCTCGTGGCAACGAACCCGAATACGGCGGATGGCTTGCGCGCACTGGCTACGGCGCATGATCTGAGCCTGCGTGAACAGGCACTGGTCCGTGCTCTGATGGAGAAAGGCGATCTGCGGGCCGCCAGCGAGGCCATCGGTATCAGTTACGAGTCGGGGCGCACCTATCTCAAACGCGTGTTCGAGAAGACCGGGTTAAAAAGCCAGGTGGACCTGATCAACACCATAGCGCGCAATCCGCTTTCTATGTTTCGCGAACGCCAGATCTCCGACGATGAGCGGTTCCAGGTTCGGCGCCTGCATCGTTTGTCCGACGGTCGGATGCTGGAATACTTCATTTTGGGTCCCGAGACCGGTCGACCGGTCGTCCTATTCGACGCTTTGTCGGGATCTTCAATCGACCTCATCGGCTTCCCACGCCGGTATCTTGAACACCTTGAGCATTATGGCGTCCGTCTGATCATGCCGTGCCGTCCCGGGATTTACCGGTCGGACTTCAGGAAGATGACGAGCCTGCGAGACTTCGCGCCCGACCTGCAGTCGCTGATCGACATGCTGGGCTACGAACAGGTCTCGCTGATGAGCTTTTCCTTTGGCTCCGGCATTGCATTGGCCACCACTCACGAATTGCCGGATCGCGTCAAAAAGGTGCTTCTCTCCTCACCGAGCTACCCAGAATACAAGCATGACAATTGGCGCGAGCTGGACCAGTTCTACCACCTGTCGGCGGTGCTGGCGCAGCGTTGGCCGGCCATGTTCCGACAGCTCATCCCGTTCCTCGTACGCTCCATCATCCAGAACGGACCGCGATACATGGACAGGTACTGCAAGCGCAGCCCAAGCGCCGACGATATCGCGCTGTTGTCCCATCCAACGATTGGCATTCGATCTTCCCAGATGCTTGAAGAGCGCACCGCCGGAGGCGTCGAAGGGATGGTCGAGGAGAACCTGCTGAACGCACGCGGATGGGATTTCGACGTCGCTGCGATTGGAACCGAGGTCGAAATCTACCACGGCGCGTTCGACAACGTAGCCCCGGCGCAGGGCGGTGCGGCGCTGGCCGAACGCCTGCCCAATGCGACCTACACCCGGTTCGAGGACAAGGGCCATTACCAGCATATTTCAAGCTGGCCATGGATGGTCGCCCGCGCGGCAGGGCTGGACGTTGCGCCCTATGATCGGACCTATTCGATCCCGGATCTCTGACCTGTCTCACATTGTCCCCAAATGGGGATATTGAAGCCGAATCCGCTGACCTAAAGTCAGCGCATAGTTCAAGATTTTTCAGCTTCTTTTTCGACAGGTTTTTATGACACAGGTTATTACCAAACTCGCCGCCTATGAGCTTTTGGCGCAAGAGCGTCCAATGGTGTCTCTCATTGATCGGGACATCCTAGCTCTGGGCGGCGACTTCATTCCCCTCCGCTCCGATTGGATTTCTTTGTTTTATGACACCGGCCACAAGGTCACTTCGGATGACGGCAGCCAATACGCGTTCCGGGCCATAACCACGCGCGGCGAGTACCTCTGGCTCGTGTTCTCCGCAGGCAAGACCCGGGGTTACCATGCCGAAACGACCTGTCCGCACAGCGCCTTCGCCGAAGCGCGCGAGGCGTTGACCTATCGGCGTGCCGTCAAATCCCGGTGGGATGACGTGCGAGCTGTGGCGCGGGCGCTCAGGCGCGGCAAGCTCCGGTTCGACGTGCTGATCGAGGACGCAATGGAGTCGCCACTCTGCGCCATGGGCACCCGGCATTTCCTGCGGTCCTTTGGTTTGAGTGGGATCAAGCGCATATCCGGCTTCAAGCTTGCCTGGATGATGCTGATCGAACCGCAATTGGGTTTCGTGATTTATCAGGCCGCATTGCGAGAAGGCGTTCTGTCTGCGTGTTCCCAGGATGATATGTTTGCCTCACATCTTGACCTCGCGACCCCGGATCAACCGGCTGCCTAAACAGCGCACCACGCCTGTTTTTCCGCGTTCCCTTGTCCAAAGGCTTGGCCTACGCTGCGGCCAATGCTGCGCTACACTCTCAAACGTCTTGCTTCGCTCGTCGTCAGCCTGATCGTCGCCTCGGTCGTGATCTTCACCGTGGTCGAGATCGCCCCCGGCGACCCCGCAAGCTTTATGCTGGGGATCAATGCGCAACCCGATACGGTCGCCGCGTTGCGCGCGGAGCTGGGGTTGGACCAGTCCAAGCTTGACCGGTATCTCGACTGGGTCGGCGGCATGCTGACCGGCGATTTCGGAACCTCTTACACGTACCGCGCGCCTGTCGCGCAGATGATTGCGGACCGGCTGTGGGTATCTCTTCCGCTGGCGCTCTATGCGCTCACCCTCTCTACCGTCATTGCCTTTCCGGCCGGTATCTTCGCCGCCGCTCGGCGCGGGGGTGTTGGTGATCTGAGCGTCACCGGGGCAACGCAACTTGGCGTCGCGATCCCGAACTTCTGGTTCGCGATGATGCTCGTCCTGATCTTCGCCATCAACTTGCGCTGGTTCAGCGCCGGGGGGTTTCCCGGCTGGGACCGCGGGTTCTGGGGCGGGATGAAGGCCTTGACCCTTCCGGCGATTGCTCTGGCTCTACCCCAAGCCGCGATCCTCACACGGGTGATGCGGTCGTCGTTGCTGGACATTCTGGGCGAGGACTTCATCCGCACCGCGCGCGCGAAGGGCCTATCGGCCCGCCAAGCCCTGTGGCGGCACGGGTTGCGCAATGCTCTGATCCCGGTGCTGACCATCATCGGCCTGCAATTCGCCTTTCTTCTGGCCGGCGCGATCATTATCGAACAGGTGTTCTTCCTGCCTGGGCTCGGACGGCTGATCTTTCAGGCCATCACGCAGCGTGATCTGATCGTGGTGGAGTCGGTGGTAATGCTGCTGGTTTTCGCCGTAATCGTCGTGAATTTCGTCGTCGATCTGGCCTATGCCGCCGTCGATCCGCGCCTGAGGACACGGGCATGAGCCGGAACCTCATCCTTGGCGGGACGCTGACCTTAGTATTCGTGCTCGCCGCGCTGCTGTCCTTTGTCTGGACACCCGATGGCGTCGAAGCGATGAACATTGCGGGTCGACTGAAGCCGCCCAACGCCGACAACCTGCTCGGGACCGATCATTTCGGTCGGGACATCCTGTCGATGTTGATGGTCGGCGCGCGCACCTCGATTGCCGTGGCGCTGGTCGCGGTCGGGATCGGCATGGGGATCGGCGTGCCGCTGGGCCTCGCGGCGGCGGCGCGCAGTGGCGGAATGCTGGACGAGGTCATCATGCGAATGAACGACCTGATCTTCGCCTTCCCGTCTCTCGTCATCGCGATCCTGATCACCGCGGTCTTCGGCCCCTCTGCCACGAACGCGATCATCGCCATCGGCATTTTCAACATCCCCGTCTTCGCCCGCATCACGCGGGGCACTGCGCTCAGCCTGTGGAAGCGCGAATTCATCATGGCTGCCAGAGTGGCGGGCAAGACCCGAACGCGGATCAGTGTTGAACACATCCTGCCGAACGTGGCGAACCTGCTGATCGTGCAGGGCACCATCCAGTTCTCGCTGGGTATCCTCGCCGAAGCGGGGCTGAGCTATGTCGGCCTGGGCGCGCAGCCGCCGATCCCTAGCTGGGGGCGGATGCTGGCGGATGCGCAGACCATGGTGGCGCTCGCGCCGCACGTGGCGCTGATCCCCGGCCTTACCATCGTTGCGATGGTTCTGGGTCTGAACCTGCTTGGTGACGGGCTGCGCGATGCGCTCGATCCGCGGCTCAAGGTGGCCCGGACATGAGCCTGCTCGACATCCGCGACCTGACCCTGTCGATCCATGGCAAGGAAATCCTCAAGGGCATTTCCCTGAGCCTTGCCGAAGGCGAGATCGTGGCGCTCACCGGGGAAAGCGGGTCGGGCAAATCAATGACCGCATTCGCAACGATGGGGCTTGTGCCCAAGGGCACCGAGATGCGAGGCGCAATCCACTTCGGCAAAACGAACCTCCTGACCCTGACAGAGCCGCAGATGTGCGACCTGCGTGGGCGCGAGATCGGGATGGTGTTTCAGGAACCCATGACGGCGCTGAACCCGGTGCAGACCATCGGCGCGCAGGTGATGGAGACGATCCTGGTGCATGACGCGATGACGCCTGCCCGTGCAGAAGAGCGCGCGCGGGACGTACTTGACCGCGTGGGCCTGCCTTCCGACCGGTTTCCGCTTGGTCGGTACCCGCATGAACTGAGCGGCGGACAGCGCCAGCGCGTCGTGATCGCCATGGCCATCGCGCTGCGCCCGCGGCTACTGATCGCGGACGAACCGACAACAGCGCTCGACGTGACGACACAGGCGCAGATCCTCGATCTGCTCAAAGATCTCGTCCGGGAACAGAATATGGCGCTGATGATGATCACGCACGATCTGGCCGTTGTCAGCGATTTGGCTGATACGCTCAACGTCATGCGGCACGGTGAGATCTTGGAGTGCGGGCCAACCGGTCAGGTCCTGCGCGAGATGCGCCATCCTTACACACGGCAGTTGTTCGAGGCGTCGCGCCATGAAGCCAATCTTGGCGCCGCAAAGGCAGATGATGTTCTTCTCTCGGTCCAAGATGTCAGCCGTGACTATCCCCTGCCCCGCACATCCCTGTTCGGATCGAGACCGCAATTCAGGGCAGTCAAGCAGGTCAGCTTCGACATCAAACGCGGCGAACGTGTTGGTCTGGTGGGAGAGTCTGGCTGCGGGAAATCCACCCTCACGCGCGCGATCCTCGGGCTGGAGCCGGTGCAGGAAGGCCACATCACGCTCGACGGCGATCCGGTCTGGCAGGACGGACACGCCAACCTTACGGTGCGGCGCAAGATGCAGGTGGTGTTCCAAGACCCCTACGGCAGCTTCAACCCCCGCCACCGCGTTGCACGTCTGATCACCGAACCGTTCCACCTTTTGCCGGACCCGCCATCGGGCGCGAAGCGTGACACAGCCATCGCCGATGCGCTTGCGGCCGTCGGGCTGCGCCCGGAAGATGCGGACAAGCACATACACGCGTTTTCCGGCGGCCAGCGCCAGCGCATCGCAATCGCACGCGCGCTTATCATCCGACCGGAACTGATCGTCTTCGATGAGGCCGTCTCGGCGCTCGATGTCCGCGTGCGCGCACAGATCCTAGACCTCATGGCCGACCTCAGCCGGGACTACGGACTCACTTACCTGTTCATCAGCCACGACCTGAGCGTCGTACGCTCCATCACCGACCGCGTGCTTGTCATGCGCGCTGGCGAGATCGTCGAGGACCGACCGACCTCGGACATCTTCGATAACCCGCGCCACCCATATACGCGCAGTCTGATCGACGCTGCACCACAATTGCCCGACTTTCAGGAGACACAAGATGCTGCCCTCCCTGCCCTTTGACCCGTCGCATGTCCTGATCGGGGGCACGTGGCGCGCGACTACAGACACATTGCCCCTCGTCAATCCGTCTGACGGCAGCACCCTGTGCCACATCGCGCGCGGCACCGCAGATGACGTGGACGCAGCGGTCAGCGCGGCGCAAGCGGCTTTGGACGGAGAATGGGGTCAGTTCACCGCATTAGAGCGCGGGCGATGCCTGTCGCGGCTCGGGCAACTTGTGCTCGAACATGTCGATCTGCTGACCGAGCTCGAAGCGCTTGATGTCGGGAAACCGCTGACACAGGCGCGTGCGGACGCAGTTGCACTGGCACGTTATTGCGAATTCTACGGTGGTGCGGCGGACAAGATCCATGGGACAACGATCCCCTATCTCGACGGATACACTGTCTATACTTTACGAGAACCGCACGGGGTGACGGGTCATATCGTGCCCTGGAACTACCCAATGCAGATCATCGGGCGCTCTGTATGCGCGGCATTGGCAATGGGCAATGCCTGCGTTCTCAAACCGGCCGAAGACGCCTGTCTGACCGCGCTGATGTTCGCGCATCTGGCGCAAGCGGCGGGGTTGCCGGATGGGGCGCTGAATGTGGTGCCGGGGCTCGGGTCCGAAGCGGGTGCGGCGCTCTCGGGTCATCCCGGCGTGCATCACCTCAGCTTTACCGGATCGGTTGCCACTGGGCGCGCGGTGCAGCGGGCGGCGGGCGAGAACGTCGTCCCTGTCACGCTCGAACTTGGCGGAAAGTCCCCGCAGATCGTGTTCGCCGATGCTGACATTGACGATGCCCTGCCCTTCCTCGTGAACGCAGGGCTGCAAAACGCCGGCCAAACCTGCTCTGCCGCCTCACGCATCCTGATCGAGCGCAGCATCTTCGACACCGTCGCGAACAGAATGGCGGACTCTTACCGTCTGAAGCGCGTTGGTCCAGCCACCAGCGATCCCGATATCGGGCCGCTGATCTCGCTGAAACAAAAGCAGCAAGTCGAAACCTTGCTTCAGGCGGCGGGTGACCTGCCGGTTATCGCCGAAGCGCCGCTCCCGAAAGATCTGCCAGTGGGCGGTGCGTACGTCCAACCCCGCCTTTACGGCCCGGTCGCCCCAAAACATCCGCTGGCGCAGGACGAGGTCTTCGGCCCCGTGCAGGTCCTCATTCCGTTCGACACCGAGGACGAAGCCATCCGCATCGCCAATGGTACGATCTACGGTTTGGTCGCGGGGGTCTGGACCCGCGACGGCGCGCGCCAGATGCGGCTCGCCAAGGCGCTGCGCAGCGGGCAGGTGTTCATCAACAACTACGGCGCGGGCGGGGGCGTCGAACTGCCGTTCGGCGGGATCGGCAAGTCCGGACACGGGCGCGAGAAAGGCTTCGAAGCGCTCTATGGGTTTTCGACGCTGAAAACCGTGGCGGCACGGCATGGCTAAGCCGGTGCAATTCGTTGTCTTGCTCATTGCGGCTTGCCTCGTTGCCGGTGTCTTCGGAGCGTTACACAACCAACTCAGCTACTCGGTCGGCCCGGCCTATTTCGAAGATCTGAAATTCACACAGTTCGGCATCCCGGAAGACCAGCGCAATCGGATCGGCGCCGCGCTTGTCGGATGGCGCGCGTCGTGGTGGATGGGTCTTTTGCTCGGTCTGCCGATCTTCGGCCTCGCCGTGGTTCTTATCCCGCAGCGCCATGTGCTGGCGCTTGGGGCAGGCGCGCTGTTTATTGCGCTCTTTTGTGCGATGGTCGGTGCGCTGATCGGCCTCTTGCTTGGATTGCTGGGAAAGTCGCTACCGCTGATTGCCGATCTGCTTGCGGAACTGCCACCAGATACCGGTTTCCGCCGCGCGGCGCTGATGCACGAGGGCAGCTATCTCGGCGGTGCGGTTGGCGGCGGGATTGCCCTCTGGACGATCTGGCGCGCGCGGCGCAGTCTGAACGCCTGACAGGGGAGCAGCGACATGCGGCTTAGCAAGAAAAACGCCATCGTCACCGGCGCGGCTTCGGGGTTCGGTGCCGGAATCGCACGCAAATTCGCGGCCGAGGGCGCGCGCGTGATGGTCGTGGACGTGAATGCAGAGGCAGCACAAGACATTGCGGACGAGATCGGCGGGATCGCGCAGACCGCCGACGTCTCGAAAAGCGGCGAAGTGGACGCGATGATCGACACCGGCGTCAAGACGATGGGCCATATCGATATTCTCGTGAACAACGCAGGCGTCACACACCTGCCCGGCCCGCTGGAAGACATCAGCGAAGAGGATTTCGACCGGGTGTTCGCGGTGAACTGCAAATCCGTCTACCTCGCCGCACGCAAGATCGTACCGCATTTCAAGGCGCGTCAGGCGGGCACCATCCTGAACATCGCGTCCACCGCAGGCGTTTCGCCGCGCCCACGGCTCAACTGGTACAACGCCTCGAAAGGCTGGATGATCACGGCGACACGCACCATGGCGGTGGAGCTTGCACCAGACGGCATCCGCGTAAACGCGTTGAACCCGGTGGCGGGTGAAACGCCGCTTCTCAAAAGCTTCATGGGCGAAGACACACCCGAGATCCGAGCGAAGTTTCTGTCAACAATCCCCTTGGGTCGCTTCTCCAAGCCCGAAGACCTCGGCAATGCAGCTGCTTTCCTGTGCTCGGACGAAGCCAGTATGATCACCGGCGTGTGCATGGAAGTGGACGGAGGTCGCTGTATATGACGGAGGCTTCTTTGGTTCGGAAATATACCGGGGGGAGCCGCCGTGAGGCGACGATGGGCAGCGCCCCCCAAGTGACGGCAAGTGAGACGTCCGTATGACGCCGGGCCGACGCAATCTGATCACGGATGTCGCCGGTTTGCGCGTGGGTCATGCGCAGGATGACAAACTGAAATCAGGAACCACGGTGCTTTTGTCAGAAGACGGACCGATGACGGCAAGCTATGCGGTGATGGGCGGTGCGCCTGGCACGCGCGACACCGATCTTCTGGAACCGGACAAAACCGTTTCCGGCGTCGATGCCATCGTACTGTCGGGCGGATCCGCTTTCGGCTTGGCGGCGGCGCAGGGCGTGATGGATGCACTTGCGGCGCAGGGGCGCGGGTTCCCCGTCCACAGTGCACGCGTGCCGATTGTTCCGGCGGCCATCATTTTTGATCTGCTAAATAACGGCGACAAGGCTTGGGACGAAAACCCCTACCCGGCGCTTGGCCGTGCCGCAATGGCAGAGGCACGGCACGACTTTTCACTGGGCACCGCAGGGGCTGGCGCGGGCGCAACCGAGGCGCGGTACAAGGGCGGCCTGGGGTCCGCATCGATGGTGATGCCGGACGGGACCACGATTGGTGCGCTGGTGGTCGTGAACGCGCTTGGCAGCGCGGTCACACCGTCGGGCAACAATTTCTGGGCCGCGCCGTTCGAGATCGGGGATGAATTCGGCGGGTTGGGACCTGACCCCACAGGCGGGCTTCAAGCGCTTGCCCCCAGCCGCAAGACCGCAGCGATGGCCGAACATGGCAACACGACAATCGGAATTGTGGCGACGGATGCGATGCTCGACAAGGCGGGTTGCAAACGGCTGGCGACGGCTGCGCATGACGGGTTTGCCCGCGCGCTGGTTCCGGCGCATACGCCCTACGATGGTGATCTGATCTTCGCCGCGGCAACCGCGCGACGCGGACCACCCACAGTGGATGTTCTACCACTGCTCGGACACTTTGCGGCGGTTTGCATGTCCCGTGCGATTGCCCGCGCGATCTGGGAAGCAACGCCACGCGACCGGGACGCGCTACCGACGTTTCGGCAAGAACTCGGCGAAAAGCACTTGGACGGGCTTTGACAACGCGGGTCCAAACGCGCTTCCCTCACCTCAGGATCGGTGGTTTATCAGGATCGCTGCCCGGCGCGAGTGGTTCCACCCGCGCGACTTGCTGTGGCTCGGGGAGATCGAACCGCAGCCCGACCCGCGCAAGCTGCGCCGTCACCGGATCGCTGTCGCGGAGGAACACCACGTCAAGTGCAGCCGCCTCCAGCCCGGAAAACACAAGCGCTTCCTGAATGGCGCGCGCCAAGGCGGATTCCGCGCCCGGGATCGTGCCTGTGAACCCAATAAGATGACCGCGAACGCCTGTATCGTAGGTGACCTCCGCCAAATAGCCGCGACGCGCCATTCCAGTCGCCGTGCGCAGCTTTGCGTCGATGGCGTCCAGCAATCCGTCCGGCATGCCTCCCGGCGCGCGCAGTTCTTGCGGGCGCGCTTCTGCCTCGGACGGGCCTTGCGCGACGGTGTCGGCCAGCCAGTCCACCGCTTCGGTTGGTAGAAGGATTGACGACGGCGCAACCTCCGGATTGAGCGCGATACCGATCTCCTGTCCGGCAAGCATTCCGACAATCGAGCGCCCGGACAGGGCCGCATAGGGCACGGCACGGCCCGCGAATGTGCTGAGGCGGTCCTCGGTGTCGAAGACCAAAACAAAGCGTGCGTCGCCCAGATCGAACAGTTCCGGTTCCGCCTGATCTCCCTCTGCCTCACGTGCGAGCATCAGGTATAGCTCGGTCTCGGACAGGCGGTCATAGAAGCGCAACCGGGCTGTGCTGTCTTCGGGCGCGGCCTCCATCGCCGCGTGGGCGTGATCCAGGGGCGTTTCCAAACTCATGCCATCACCTCTGCCACCCGCACGCGCAAAGCGGGCAGGACCTCTGCCTCGAACCATGGGTGTTTCTTCAGCCAAGCGGTATTGCGCCAGCTCGGATGCGGCAAGGGCAGAACCGACGGCCAATGGTCGCGCCAGTTACGCACCACCTCTGTCACACCCGCCTTGGTTCCCAGATGGTATTTCTGTGCGTATCCGCCGACCACAAGCTTCAGCGGCACGTCACCGACATGTGTCAGCACTTCGTCATGCCATGTCCGACGGCAGATCACGGGTGGCGGCAAGTCGGAACCTGCCGCATCGTAGCCCGGAAAACAGAACCCCATCGGCACAATCGCCACTTTGCTTTGGTCGTAGAAGGCAGGCCGGTCCAGTCCCAGCCAGTCGCGCAGCCGGTCGCCCGAGGGGTCGTCAAAGGGCACACGGCTTTGATGCGCGCGCATGCCGGGGGCCTGGCTGCAGATAAGAAGCCGCGCGCCGGGTCGGAACCACACCACCGGTTTCGGCCTGTGCCGGGTTGCGGTGGCGGCAAATCGGTCGGCGCAGAGAGCGCAGTCGGAAAGGCGGGCCTGAACGGTCATGTCAGCAGATGTAATGCGCCGCAGCTCAGGTCAAAGATACAGGCACGATGAACCGCGTTTCGTAACGGATCATCTCAACGATGCGGCGCAGATGGTCGGGGCGAAACGCGATACAGCCTTCCGTCGGGAAACCCGGCCTGCGCCAGCGATGCAGGAAAATTGCAGACCCCCGACCTCTCTCGGCGTAGGGCCAGTTCCAGTCGGTCAACAGCACGAGATCGTAGAGCGGATCGGCGCGGCGCAGCGTTTCGTGGCTGTGCGGATACGGCGCGCGAACCATGAGGTTATAATCTTCGTGGCCTGGATCGTCCGACCACAGATCGCCCGGTCGGATCGGCACCGCCCAGTCTACCGGTTTCGCCATGCGGTCTGGCCGGTAGAGCAGCCCGACTATCCGATGCACCCCCACCGGCGTTGCGCCGTCGCCTTCGCGCTTGTCCGCCTGAACGCCGCCGCGTCCTATGGTGCAGGGCCACTTTCGGCCCGCAAAACGCAGCCCCTGCCGGGTCAGCACCATGTCGGACGGCGTCACAGCATGTGCCCCGATTTCCGCGCTTTCGTCGCCAGGTAGGCGGTATTGTGCGGGTTCTCCCCCACTTTCAATGGGACCCGTTCCGCAACCTCGATCCCGCAGTGCTGCATCATGTCGATCTTGGCCGGGTTGTTCGTCATCAAGCGCACCGACGAGAAACCAAGCTTGCGTAGGAGTTCTGACCCGATGCGAAAGTCGCGTTCGTCGTCCTCGAACCCCAGCCGGTGATTGGCCTCTACCGTATCGAACCCCTGATCCTGCAAGGCATAGGCGCGCATCTTGTTGGCAAGGCCGATGCCGCGCCCTTCCTGATTGAGGTAGAGGAGCACGCCAGCACCTTCAGCCCCCATCGCTTCGAGCGCTCCGTTCAACTGCGGACCGCAATCGCATTTCAAACTGCCCAGAAGGTCCCCCGTGAAACAGGCCGAATGCAGCCGGGCGAGCACGGGCTTGGCCCGATCCGGGCGTCCGATCTCGATGGCGTAATGCTCTTCTGATCCGTCTTCGGGACGGAACACGTGCAACCGGGCATTCTGCGCGGCGCGCAAGGGAACGCGGGCCGCGATCACTTCGTCGAATACCAGCGTCGCCCCAAGCTGTGGCGCCGCAGCATCGGGATCGAGGCAAGTCAGTGCGTTGTCTTCGGCGAAGCGCACCGCATCCGTCACGGGCACCGCGATCACGGCAGGTAACAACCGGGCCGATTTCACAAGCATGACCCCCAAACGGTGCAGTTGAGGATCACCGTCCCGGCGTGTCACCAATGGGCCTTTCATCGGGCGGGACAGATCATCTGCCGGATCGGCGATGGCTTGCACCCAGTCCACCGTGGCATCGGACGGCAGCGCGACCCGCGCCACGTCGCCGTCATAGGCCCGCGCCTTGAGTGTCTCGGCCCGCCTGCCAGTCACCACGAGGTCGACGCTTTGGCCCATACCCATGATTGTGGACAAGCGCCCTGGACTGATGGTCTCCGCCGCGGCCACCACGAGACCGGATCCTGCGCCCAAAACAACCGGCACGCCCATGCGCAGGTCCGCCCGCGCGCGCGAAAGCAGGTCTGTTATGTCAGGAGCTAGCGTCATTCAGATCGGGATCCCGAGGGCCGTGCCTGAAACAAACGGCCGCGATTTGTGTAACATTAAGCCCGTGCATACACGAGGCCGTGAAACACTTGCAGCAATTCTTGCCGCTGTGCAACGCCTCCCCCATCTCCGATGAAACCGACGGAGAGACATGACAATGGCACAGCTCAAGAACATCCTTCTGGTCGACGATGACGACGATCTGCGCGAGGCGTTGGCCGAGCAACTCGTGATGACCGAAGATTTTGAAGTGTTCGAAGCCGATTGCGGCACGGCCGCGATGGGCCGCGTCAAGGAACAGCTTTATGACCTCATCATTCTAGACGTGGGTCTGCCCGATACCGATGGCCGCGAATTGTGCCGCCTGATGCGGAAACAGGGCGTGAAGGCTCCGGTACTTATGCTGACCGGTCACGACTCGGACGCGGACACCATTCTTGGCCTCGATGCCGGCGCGAATGATTACGTGACCAAGCCTTTCAAATTCCCGGTGCTTCTGGCCCGTATCCGCGCCCAGCTGCGCCAGCACGAGCAATCCGAAGACGCCGTCTTCACGCTTGGGCCGTATACATTCAAACCGTCGATGAAGCTCTTGATTACGGAAGACGACAAAAAGGTGCGCCTGACCGAGAAAGAGACGAACATCCTCAAGTTCCTCTACCGCTCGACAGATGGTGTGGTGGCGCGCGACACGCTTCTGCACGAGGTCTGGGGCTACAATGCGGGCGTGACGACACACACACTGGAGACGCATATCTACCGCCTGAGACAAAAAATTGAACCAGATCCGTCCAATGCGCGTTTGCTGGTGACCGAGTCAGGTGGCTACCGCCTCGTCTCCTAAGACCTTGGTCGGTTATTGATGCAGATCAAAGTGGCATTCCGCCCGCATCTTTAACCCATGTTGCAACAGTTCCCGTCGCATATGCGGGTCATCATATGCACCTCCCTGTTGGACTTGGCCCGGGCATCTGCCCGGGTCTTTTTTTATCAGTAGACAGAGATGGATTTGACCTGAACGTCGGCTTCGTAATCCGCGCCGTAGGCGACAACGGCAAGGCTTCTTACTTCTGACGGCGCAAAGCTTTGCGGCATGGCGTCGTGCGACGCCTCGAATGAAGAGAACGGCAGGCGCATGGTCTGCCAACTCTCGCTGGCTGTGAATGACGCGCGGTAAGAATACCAGACGCGGTTCAGATCAGGCGTTTTCAGAAAAACGTAATATGTCTGCCCGTTTCCCTTGGTGACAAGAGACAGGCCTTGCGCATCGGCCGGCCAGGCATTTGCGAAGCGATGACGTACCTGAATGAAACCGCCATTGTTCTTCGTGCTAACCATGCCGCGCAGGCGCAACACCGCGTCCGGACCGGACCCTGCGATTTCAGCCCGGCCTTGTGAGACACCGCCCATGACTCCATCCGCGACAAACTCCCATCGCGCGGAGGCACTGCCGGAGAAATCCTCGAACACCGTTTCGGCCATCGCTTGCCCCGCCATGATGATACTGATCAGGATCGCCACTCTTCGCATACAAGACGAGGTAGCTTGACCCTCAAACAAAAAAAGGTGCCCCGCAGGGACACCTTTCTGTCTCGAAGATAAAGGACGCGAGATTACTCTGCATCTTCCTTCTTCTTCGGTTCTGGAGCCAACTCTTCGCCGGTGTCCTGATCGACCATCTTCATCGCAAGGCGGACCTTGCCACGGTCGTCGAAGCCCAGAAGCTTCACGAACACTTCCTGACCTTCCTTCAGCACATCCGACGGATGGTTCAGGCGGCGGTTTTCGATCTGGGACACGTGCACCAGACCGTCACGCTTGCCGAAGAAGTTCACGAAGGCGCCGAAGTCGACGATCTTCACGACCTTGCCCTTGTAGATCTGGCCTTCTTCCGGCTCTGCCACGATCGAATGGATCATGTCATAGGCCTTCTGGATGGCTTCGCCGTTCGGGCTGGCGATCTTGATGATGCCGTCGTCGTTGATGTCGACCTTGGCACCGGACACTTCCACGATCTCGCGAATGACCTTACCGCCCGAACCGATCACTTCACGGATCTTGTCGGTCGGGATTTGCATCGTCTCGATGCGCGGTGCGTGGACGGAGAATTCCTGCGCCCCGGTCAGGGCCTTGTTCATCTCGCCCAGAATATGCATCCGGCCTTCTTTCGCTTGAGCGAGGGCTTTCTTCATGATCTCTGGCGTGATGCCCGCGACCTTGATGTCCATCTGCAACGACGTGATGCCGTTTTCGGTACCCGCCACTTTGAAGTCCATGTCACCAAGGTGATCTTCGTCGCCCAGGATGTCGGTCAGAACCGCGTATGAGCCGTCTTCTTCAAGGATCAAGCCCATCGCAACACCTGCAACCGCAGATTTAAGCGGAACGCCCGCGTCCATCATGGACAAAGAGCCACCACAGACCGACGCCATCGAAGACGAGCCGTTGGATTCCGTGATCTCGGACACGACGCGCACGGTGTACGGGAAGTCCGTTGCCGCTGGCAGAACCGCCTGCAACGCGCGCCATGCGAGCTTGCCGTGGCCGATTTCACGACGTCCGGGAGGGCCCACGCGACCCGCTTCGCCCACCGAATAGGGTGGGAAGTTATAGTGCAGCAGGAAGTTTGACCGATAGTTGCCATGCAACGCGTCGATGATCTGCTCATCGTCGCCGGTGCCCAGCGTGGTAACAACCAGACCTTGCGTTTCACCACGGGTGAAGAGCGCAGAGCCGTGTGTCCGCGGCAGAAGGCCTGTCTCGCACACGATGTCGCGGACTTCGTCCAGCGCACGACCGTCGATCCGCTTGCCTGTCTTGACGACATCACCGCGCAGGATGGACGCTTCGAGCTTTTTCATCGCCGACCCGAGGTTCGGGTCTTCTTGCTGCTCTTCTGTCAGGGCCTCAACGATGGCTGCCTTGGCGTCGGACAGGGCCGTCGTACGTTCCTGCTTATCGGTGATCGCATAAGCGGCGCGGATCTTGTCCTCGCCTGCGGTTTTCACGGCGTCGTACAGCTCGGAATAATCCGGCGGCTGGAAGTCGAACGGCTCTTTCGCCGCGTCTTCTGCCAGATCGATGATCAGGTCGATCACCGGCTGGATTTGCTCATGCGCGAACGTCACAGCGCCCAGCATTTCGTCTTCTGTCAGCTCATAGGCTTCGGATTCGACCATCATCACGGCATCTTTGGTGCCAGCGACAACAAGGTCCAGACGCTGATCCGGGTTGTTTCGCAGCTGGTCCATATCCTCAACTTCTGGGTTCAGGATATACTCGCCATCGGAATAACCCACACGGCAGCACGCAATCGGCCCCATGAACGGCGCGCCAGAAATTGTCAGGGCAGCGGAGGCGGCAATCATCGCAACAACGTCGGGGTCATTGACCAGATCATGGCTCAGCACGGTGCACATCACGAGGACTTCGTGCTTGAAGCCTGGCACAAACAGCGGGCGGATCGGACGGTCGATCAGGCGCGCTGTCAGCGTTTCCTTCTCGGTCGGACGCGCCTCGCGCTTGAAAAAACCACCCGGGACTTTGCCAGCCGCGTAGTACTTTTCTTGATAGTGGACGGTCAGCGGAAAGAAATCCTGACCCGGCTTCGGCTTCTTGGCAAACGTCACGTTGGCCATGACCGAAGTTTCACCGAGGGTCGCAATCACGCTGCCATCGGCCTGACGGGCAACCTTGCCCGTTTCCAGTGTGAGCGTTTCTTCGCCCCACTGCATGCTTTTCGTCACTGTATTAAACATCATCGTTTCCTGTAAGGGAGCGCTCCCGGCCCTCCGGGTCTCCCGTTTGAATGGCGGCCCCATTGCCGCCGACCCCTTCATCCATGTCATGCGCCGGGGTCGAAGCGTCACGTCTCAGATGAGTGCGCCTTACAGGAGATTGCGTTGATTGGAAAGCGGTTTACCGTGTGCGCTCTCAGCCATTTGAAGCACACGACTATAGGTGAAACGGCAGGTGCGAGCACCCTCACCCATTGCCGCCATTTGGTCCGCTATCATTCCTCGCTTCGCGTGATTGATTACGTCGTGCCACATGGCGTCGAAGCTGCACAGGACAGGGGTCAGGTCGCTGCGACCGGCCTGCCAGAAGTAGTCGCGGAAGGCACAGTCAGTGACGGTCAGTTCGATCCTGCCCTCACTGCAGTGTTGTTCCGCCTTCAGCGCGTTGCCCCACATGCGACGCATCCAATCGAGCGGTGAGACCTTTTCGAGGTCGCCGAACGGATCGCGACGGGACCAGAGCCATGCACGAGTCATGCCATACGTCAGTCTTCGCCCAACCGCGCGCAGAGCTTTCTGTACAACGGCAACAGCTTCGGCGCGGTCGCAACCATATTCGTTTTCCAATGCGCTGGCTGACGCGAGCACCGTCGTCGCCAGCGTTTTGGCGAAGCCCTCATCCCTGCCCCACGAGAGGCCTCTTGCTTCATAGCGAGCTTGTTCGCGGTGCAGGTCCGCGTGGCCAAGTCTCGTTCCGCCGACCCTGGCGATTTGCCTTAGGTACGCTGAGACCCAGAGCTTCTCGACAAGCGATTTCATGCTTTCTTGCGCGCCTCGAAATAGCATTTCATCACCGTCTGAAACCGGTGCGCCAGTTCGCGCTGCGCGTCCTTGTCCATCTCCGGTTCGGTCAGGATCGTCCCGATATAGGCGGCGTATTCGATCCGCGCTGCGAACTCTGCGTCGTTTTCCGGAATGTTGTAGCGCTCAGAATAGATGTCGCTTAGGAAGGCCAGCCTGCGCCGGTCGGCGTCTGCCACGCGTCGCGCCAAATCACTGTCACGGCGCGCCAATTCACGAATTCCAAGCTCAAGTCGGTAATCCACATCCATTGCCATCTCGGTAAGCAAGCGGTCTTTTTCTTCCGGATCAAGATCATTGGGAATGGCATCGATAAGTGCTTCTGTCTGCGCCTCGATCCAGTATTCGACCAGTGCCGAAAGGAACGCGGGATGATCTTCGAAATGGTGGTAGAACGAGCCCTTCGTGCGTGCGGCACTTTCGCAGATCGCGTCCAGTTTCAGCGCTTCTGGCCCCAGCTCCGATAACTTCGATAGGGCATGGACCAACCAGTCTTCCTTGGTGAAACGTCGGCGTTTCATACCTGGAAAAGCCCGATTGCGCCGAACGTCGCCACAGGAACGAAGAGCCAGCCCTGCGGGAGTTTGCGATGGCTTTGGCCAATCCGGATGACCAAGCCAATCCCGGTCACGGCAAACGCTGCCGCAAGCAAGGTCACACCCCAAGCCAAAGCGATATCACCGGACCAAGCCGCGTAAGCAAAACCGACGGCCATCGCGGCGATTGCGCAGCTTGTGAAGTGCCAGCACAGGTATTGCGTGTCACGCACCACCGGCACCAATCCGTCGGCACGAAGCAGCGGGGCCGCGATATCCTTTCCGCCAAGAACCAGATGAACGCCAAGCCAGACCGCGCTTAATGCTGCCGCAAGTGAAAACCACATCATGCCAAACTCCATTTCCCATACCTTATTGTATGTTTTGCGAGAACCATCAATACTTTTTGGTATGTTTTTGCGTTTCCACAAAAAAAGGGGCCCGAACCGGCCCCTTTTCAGAGATACTAACTCTATTTGATCAGCGGCGGATGCCCAGACGCTGGATCAGGTCCTGATAGCGCGCTTCGTCTTTGCCTTTGGTGTAGTCCAGAAGCTTACGGCGCTGCGCAACAAGCTTGAGCAGACCACGACGCGAATGATTGTCTTTCTTGTGCGTCTTGAAGTGCTCGGTCAGTGTGGAAATCCGGCTTGTCAGGATCGCAACCTGAACTTCAGGAGAGCCTGTGTCGCCCTCTTTCGTTGCGAATTCCTTGATCAGACGGTTTTTTTCTTCGGCAGTGATCGACATCGGGGTCTCCTTTCGAAGGTTTGTGTGAATGGCACAAGCCGGGATGTCGTCCAGCAGGGCCCATGGAGAATCTCCGCGCGTTGGCGGATGCGGGCGTATAGGCGATAATCCTTGGTTTGGAAAGCCCCCGTAGTGGGCTAGCCCGCGCGGCGCATCCGTGGTTCATCGCGCGCAGTCAGAGCATGCGTTGCGACATGCGCTACGATGCGGCCATCTAACATGACATCCGTCCACTCCGGCCCTTCGACCTCAGACAATTGTAACGCGATGAGGGGCGGCGTCGCCCTTTTCGGATCGACAAGGTTGAGAACGTAAGACTGCGTCTCGTCAAAGTTTTGGAACCGCTGGACAGGCCGACGGATCGGCCTGTCCTCTGGCAATGGCTGGTTGATGCGCCCTTCGCGTCGAAACAGGCCCAAGGCGTGGACCGGGACGTCCGGCCAATCGACCGGCGGATGCGCATAAGGCGAGGGTTTCACAGATGTCGTCCGACGCGGTTCGGCAAAGGTCGTGAGAGAGAGACCAAGCAGCGCCAGAAGACAGATCGAGAAGAACAGCATAACAACCATAATCGTGAGCGATTGCGTCAAGCTCTAGTCTGCAGAGGTAAACGGCGTGTTTTCGCGTGCGTTAGCCAGGCCGCAAAAAAGATAAACTTGTCACGATCAAAGCCCCTCACTCAGGACTGCGCGTTTCTCTTGGCCATACCGTCGGGTTGGTTTCAAAGGAGACATACAGCGGATGGCGGGGATGTCCGTGCTTGGTCAGCCCCAAATGACACGCGTTTTCGGGAAGACTGCGCGCCACTTCCGTAGCGCGATCCCGATGCGCACCATGCGCTCCCCAAGCTGCCACTGTCAGGTCTGCTGCATCTACCCATGATCGGAGCACCGCATCATTGTCTGCGCCAACCGGATCCTCTGCCAACTTCAGGTCAGCCGGCTTGGTCGCACGAAATGCAAAGATATTCGCAACCATCATTGCGCCGTATCCCATCCGCCGCGCCCGGATTTCACATCTGGCCACGGTGGGGTCATTGCGGTGCTCATCTGCCGTGGACGGATTCAGCATCACGAAGAGAACGGACGGCAGGCGCTTGTCCCAAACGCGCGACAGACCATAGCGATACGCATCACATGGTGAATACCACACACGCGAGACGCAGCCCTCGGATGCGTGCATTCTGAAGACCAATCGGTCGCTCAAACTGTTGGGCAACGTCGTCAAGGCGTGACGAAAACCCGTGTCGGATGCACCTCGCCAGCTTTGTACTGTCCGACCGCGACCGGCTCTCCATTGAGCGACACCCAGCATTCATCACCATATTCGACGCCGGAGGCGACAACCATCGCCGGATTGCCGTTCCGCAAACGTGCCGCTGCCTCGGGTGTGCAGGTCAGCTCCGGCAACTCCGTGAGCCCGACTGCAATGGGTTGCACGTACGTGTCCAAATCCGGAGTGCGCGCCAACCTGTCAATCTGCTCAAGGCTTATTCCGTCTTTCGCTTCGAACGGTCCGGACCATGTGCGCCTGAGCCAGGCCACGTGTCCGTAACACCCAAGCAGGTTTCCAAGGTCGCGCGCGATGGACCGCACATATCCCCCCTTGCCGCAGATCATTTGCAGTACCGCGTGGTCAGCATCGGGACGGTCCAGCAGCGTCAGCTCTTCGACCCATAGGGGCCGCGCCGACAGCGTTACATCTTCCCCGTCGCGGGCAAGTTTGTAAGCGCGTTCGCCATCGACCTTGACTGCAGAGAACTTCGGCGGAACCTGATCGATCTCGCCCACGAACCGATGCAGCGCCTCTTTGATGTCGTCATCGGACGGGCGCAGGTCAGAGGTCTGGATTATCTCCCCTTCGGCGTCATCGGTGTTGGTTGCCTGTCCCAGACGCACGGAAAACTCGTACGCCTTTAGCGCATCGGTGATGTAAGGCACTGTTTTCGTGGCTTCTCCAAGCGCGACGGCCAGAACACCGGTTGCGTCGGGGTCCAGTGTCCCCGCGTGCCCTGCCTTCTTCGCGTCCAAGGCCCAGCGCACCTTGTTGACCACCGCCGTCGACGTGATGCCTGCCGGCTTATCCACAACCAGCCAGCCAGAGATATCACGTCCTCTACGTTTTCGCGCCATGTGAAGTGCCTGCCGGATTGGAAGACCGGCGGGGTAACGCAGGCATTTCAGCCTGTCAATTCGAAGAAGGCAGATCAGTCGATTTCGCGCGCTTCGTCGATGAGCATCACCGGGATACCGTCCCGGATCGGAAAAGCCAGATGCGCCGCGTGGCTGATCAGTTCCTGCTTCGCTGCATCGTATTCCAGACGTCCCTGCGTCTGCGGACACACCAGAGCTTCAAGCATCTTGCGGTCGAAACCGGGATCGGTCGTCATTGGAGGATGTCTTCCGATTGACCGCCGCGCAGAGCGTATTCGATCAAGGTCACCAGTGTTTCGCGACGCGTCGACAAGGACGGTGCTTCCAACAGCGCCTGCTTTTCTTCTGGTTCGAAATCCAGAAGCATAGACAGCGAATTGATCAGCAACTCATCATCGGCATCCTTGAGCGTGGCCCAATCGGCTGACAGGTCCCGCGCTGAGAAGTATCGGTCTAGCAGTTCCAGAAAACCGGCTCGGTTGAACCCACGGTCGTGCTCGGGTCCACCCTGGTCACGCTCGAACCCATCCCAGTTCACTTCGAACTTCCGGTAGGGTGTGAAGCCGTCGACCTCATCGCCCAAGCGGAATCGCGAAATACCGCTTAGCGTTACCATATAGCGGCCATCTTCGGTTTCCGAGAATTGCGTCACGCGTCCCGCACAGCCGATGCGGTGAAGCGCGTTGCTGTCACCTTTGGGATGGGCGTTCGGCTGCACCATCCCGATCATGCGCGCCGGCGTTTTCAGGGCGTCTTCAAGCATCTGAAGGTAGCGCGGCTCGAAAAGGTGCAAGGGCAAGCGTGCACGAGGCAGCAAAAGCGCCCCGGGCAACGGAAACACGGGGATGGAACCCGGAAGGTCAGAGACGCGTGTCATGCCCACAGACGTAGCCCCAACGACCCGTCAGGCAAATATCATCGAACTCAATTTACGACGCCCGTTAAGGGCAACCGGATCGTTCGGCTTAAGGGCGTCGAAAACCGTCATCAACTGTGCTTTCGCGGCGCCGTCATTCCATTCCCGATCCCGGCGGAAAAGCTCCAGCAAATGATCGACGGCGGCCTGGCCGTTACCGGCTGCGTAGAGCGCCTGAGCAAGATCGAAACGCGCCTGATGATTGTCCGGGTTTGCCTCCACTTCCGCCTCGAGTTCGGCGACCGGGCCGGAATTCGCGGCTTGCTTGGCGAGTTCGAGTTGCGCGTGGGCGGCCTCGATTTCGGCACTGCCCGAGATCTCTGCAGGCGCGCCGTTGAGGATTGCTTCGGCCTGTTCCAATTCGCCCATGGCGATATGCGCCCGAACAAGACCCCCATAGGCGCCTGCGTGGTTCGGGTCTTCCTGCAGGATCGCCGCAAAGGTCTGAGCCGCATCGACAGCCGCGCCCGTTTCGAGCATCTCTTCCGCCGCCGCCACGGCATCGTCCAGACCGCCGCTGGCGTCTCCGCCCGCTGCTTTGACGACGCGGTCAACAAAGGCCTTGATTTCGGAGGCTGGCTGCGCCCCTTGGAACATGTCGATGGGACGTCCCTGCACGAATGCCACCACCGTAGGGATCGACTGGATCGGCAAACCCTGCTGCGCCAATGCCTGCACAAGGCCCTGTGCCTCATCGACATTGACCTTCGCCATCTTGACCGCGCCGCGCACCTCTTTCACCGCCGCCTCGAGTTGAGGACCAAGCGTCTTGCACGGGCCGCACCAAGGTGCCCAGAAATCGACAATCACCGGCGTTTGCATGCTGGCTTCGACGACGTCTGCCATGAAGCCCTGCTCCGAGACGTCTTTGATCAGATCGGTGTCTGCCGGGCCTTGTCCGAGTTCGATCATTGCTGTCTCCTAAGCGTTCCGATTGCGTTGGGGCTTAGATGGCGCAGCGCACACTGCGTTGCAAGTGGTAGCCGGCAAGCAGAGCGTCTATTCGCGCCGCAACCGCCTCTGGATGGGTGATCGGCACCATGTGCCCGGCCCCTTGAATGACAGCGTCGGTTGCCTTCGGAATGCGCGCGGCAAGGGCCGCATGGATGGCAGGGATGATCGGGTTCGTCTCGCTTCCTCGGATCAGACAGGTCGGACAGGTGATGTTTTCCAGTCCATCTGGTTTCAGAAGGCCTGCACTATCGTGAAGGAGTATGGCCTCTGTATCCCGGATGAAATGCATCTGGTTTGCGAAGGCCGCGCGTTCCTTCTCGCTCAAACTGTCCCATGCACGCCCGTCGCCCCAAACGCGCGTGAATTCCTGCGCGGCCGTGTCCCAATCCTCGGTTTGTAGCGCGGTGCTGAAACCTGCTTCTTCCACTATGTACGTTTTCAGCGCGGCGGGCTCACTGTTTCGCGCGGCGGCGAAGAGTACCGGTTCGATAAGCGTCACGCTCCGCACCCGGTCGGGTTCTTCCATTGCAACGCGCAGTGCGACGGTCGCACCAAAACTGTGCCCGATCAGATGCGCGCCGTCGCCAAGACAGTCTTTGGCAATCGCGGTGACCTGATCGTGAATGTCGCAACGGTTGTCCCACGCTGCGCTGCGACCATGCCCCGGCATATCCGGGGCAACCATCGTGAGCCTATCGGACAAGAGCTGCGCCAATCGCCCCCACGCTTTCGAATGCGCCAACGCGCAATGCATAAGAACCGCCGGTTCCGGCCCTTCGCCGAAGCGACGCAAAAAGACCGGAAAGCCGCCTTTGTCGACCAAGTGCGTCAAAGCTTGCCGGAGAGGTAGAGATCCAGATCCGCGATCCGGTCCTGCCCCCAAAACCGCTCGTCAGTGTCGGTGATATAGAACGGCGCGCCGAAAACCCCCCGCGACACGGCTTCTTCGAGGTTGGCGGCGTAGGTTTCGGCCCCAGCCAATAATCCGCTGTCGGCCAGAGCCGGATCGAAGCCTGCGTCTTCCAGCGTCGCGCGGACGATGTCATCTTGCGAGATGTCCTTTTCTTCGGCCCAAACGGCGCGCAAGAAGCCATGCGTCAGCTTGCCAAGGTCGCCGCCTCCCGCGTTCTGCGCGGCAATGATGGCGTAGGACGACGGCGCGCCATTGGTCGGCCAGAACGCAGGCTGCAGGTTCAACGGCATCCCAAGCTTCTTCGATTGACGCGTCAATTCCTGCGCACGCAGTTCCATGCGGCTTGGATGCCGTTCCTTGGGCGGTGTGCCACCGGTGCGTCCGAACAAGGCAACAACGTCAAGCGGCTTGTACGTGATCGTCGCGCCGTGCTTTGCCGCCACCTCTTCCATGCGGGTCCCGGCAAGGTAGGCGTATGGCGACAGTGTTGAGAAAAAGTAATCAATGTGGGCCATTCGGCGTCCTCCCCGCGTGTTCGCTTTGCGCGACGGTAGGCGCATGCTAAGGCGAGCGCAACGTCACGAATCTGTCATATCCGACTGCCACGGAGCCCCTTTCATGCCATCCATCGTCGAACCCAAGCTCATTTCGGGCAACGCCAACATGCCTCTTGCGAAAGGGATCGCCCGGCGGATGTCGATGTATCGCGGAATGAACGTCGGCTTGGTGGATGCGCGGGTCGAGCGGTTCAACGATCAGGAAGTCTTTGTCGAGGTGTTCGAGAATGTTCGCGGCGAGGATATGTTCATCATCCAGCCAACCTCGAATCCGGCGAACGACAACCTGATGGAACTGCTCATCATGTCGGATGCGCTACGCCGGTCCTCGGCTTCGCGGATCACGGCGGTCATCCCCTATTTCGGCTATGCACGCCAGGATCGTCGGTCCAAAGCGCGCACGCCGATCAGCGCAAAACTGGTCGCCAACATGATCGTCGAGGCGGGCATTGAACGGGTTCTGACAATGGACCTGCACGCGGCGCAGATCCAGGGTTTCTTCGACATTCCCGTGGACAACCTCTACGCCTCGCCGATCTTCGCGCTCGACATTCTGCACCAGTTCAAGGACGGCGTGAAAGACGTCATGGTGGTGTCGCCTGATGTCGGGGGTGTGGCCCGGGCCCGCGAGTTGGCGAAACGGATCAACGCGCCGCTGTCCATTGTCGACAAGCGCCGCGAGAAGCCGGGCGAGGTGGCAGAGATGACCGTGATCGGCGATGTGACTGGCAAGAAATGTATCATCGTCGACGACATCTGCGACACAGCAGGAACGCTCTGCAAAGCCGCCGAAGTGCTGATGGAGCATGGCGCGACCGAGGTTCATTCCTACATCACCCATGGCGTCCTAAGCGGGCCGGCGGTGGATCGGATCACCAAATCGGTCATGAAATCCTTGGTCATCACTGACAGCATTCAGGCCACGGGCCCGGTGGCGGAGGCCAAGAACATCCGGATCGTCCCGACCGCGCCGATGTTCGCGCAGGCGATCCTGAACATCTGGAATGGCACGTCCGTGTCATCCCTTTTCGAGACGGACACACTCGGGCCGATCTACGAGGGTATTCTGTAAAGCCCCTGCGCAGGTGGGTCCCTCCGCCGCGCTTCGCAATTCAAACTAAATTAGAAAACCGCAAACAACAGGTGACCACGATGTGGTCGCCTGTTGTTGATTGCGTGTTTCAGGCGCTTCCGATCCACAACCGGTTTCGGGGGGTTCCGTGAGGTCGGCTGCAGACCGGAAGCTTGTGAGCAAGACAGAGATGCAACCCAACTCTCCCGCTCTCAATGTTATTATCAATGTTAGTATTTAAGTCAATAACATTGTAAATAACATGGTCATTGACTGAATCTGGTCCATTGCTATGCAGATCGTGTGACTACAGAAGCGTCAAATCGGCCGGTTCGCAGAACTGCCAAAGATATCCGCCGCGAAGAAACGCGCGCGCGTCTTCTCGACGCTGCAAAAAACCTTTTTGCCGAACATGACTACGATTCCGTCACGGTTACTGAAATTGCCCGCGAGGCGGGCGTCACCCACGGAATGATCAACGTGTACTTCGGTGGCAAACCGGGGCTGCTCTACGAAATCATCCGGCAGACCAACGCGCTCCAATATGACGACACGCTGAACGTCGCTGCAGAAGAGGACTCAGCGCTCAAACAGTTGGAACGCACCTTGTTCTCATGGATCGACGGCGACACCGAGGATACGCGACTGCTGGCCGTCATGCAGTCATATTCATGGGTCTGGCCAAGCGAGACGGAACTCGACAACCAGACTGTCCGTTCCGGGTTCAAAGCCGTGATTGCGAAGATCGTGTCAAATGGAAGCGGCTCTGGGGAATTCCGATCTTCGCTCGACCCGCACCATACCGCCCGATCGATCTGGGCGATCTACACTTGGGGCATCCGCGCAGCAATTTTCCAGGGTGCCACCGCGCTCGAATGCCACACAGAGATCATGCTGCAGGTGCGCCAACTCGTCCTCGCTGATCCATGACGTCATCGGCACCCTAACCGAGTGGTGTCGCGGGTGACCTGTTTCCGTCGCGCTTTTGCTTGATCCATCCTCTCTTCCGGTTGACGCTGCACTGACTGTTCAAGGAGTGCGGAATGCCGATTGAAAACGCCCCTTTCTCTCAAACGGAATACGACCGCCGGATCGCGCTCACTCGGGGCGCAATGGCCAACGCGGGGCTGGATGCGCTGTTCGTCACCGATCCCTCCAATCAAGCCTGGCTGACCGGGTATGACGGATGGTCCTTCTACGTGCATCAGGGTGTCCTGCTGCGCATGGACGGCGAACCGGTCTGGTGGGGCCGTCACATGGATATGCTAGGCGGACGGCGCACCTGCTGGATGCATGATGACAATGTCCTTGGTTACGGCGATCACTACGTGCAATCAACCGTGCGACATCCCATGCAGGACCTCGCGGCGCGCATCGCGGCGATGGGCCTGGACCGGGCGCGCATCGGTGTCGAAATGGAGAACTACTACTACTCCGCAAAGGCTCACGCCGTACTTGGTGCGGAATTGCCGGACGCCACACTGATCGACGCCACCGCGCTAGTGAATTGGCAGCGGATCGTCAAATCTGATGAGGAGCTGGCTTTCATTCGCAAAGCCGCACGGATTTCGGATAAGATCGTTCAGACCGCCATCGACAGGGCGGAACCGGGTCTGCGAAAGAACGACCTTGTGGCGGACATCTTTCATGCCGGCATCACCGGTGTGGATGAGATCTGGGGCGACTATCCTGCCATCGTCCCGCTTACACCTTCTGGTCTGGATGCCACAGCGGCACACCTGACATGGAACGGCGACCCGATGCGCTCAGGTGAGGCGACATTCTTTGAACTCTCGGGGTGTTACCGCCGCTATCATGCGCCGCTCTGTCGAACCGTCTTCCTTGGCACCCCGCCGCAGGAGATGCTGGACGCCGAAAAGGCACAGCTTGAGGGCATCGCCGCCGGTCTGGACGCCGCCCGCGCGGGAAACAGGACCTGCGACATCGCAAATGCTTTCATCGACGTGCTCAAGACACACGGTATCCACCGTGAAGGCCGCTGCGGCTATCCCATCGGGCTCAGCTATCCCCCCGATTGGGGTGAGCGCACCGCGTCCATTCGGCCCGAGGACGAAACCGTTCTGCAACCTGGAATGACCTTTCATTTCATGCCAGCGCTGTGGATGGACACCTGGGGATTGGAGACAACCGAGACGATCCTCATCACGGAAACCGGTCCTGCCGAGCCGTTCTGTACCGTCGAACGCAAGCTTTTTGTGAAACCCTGAGCGATGGATGCCCTGAACCGAAGTATCGACATCCTGCGCGAGTTGATCGCGTTCCCGACCGTATCGACCGACAGCAATCTCGATATGATTCAACACATGGCCGGTTTGTTGGAGGAGGCAGGTGCACGCTGCGAACTGATCGCTGCGCCGTGCGGGACCAAGGCCAACCTCTTCGCAACGCTCGGGCCGGAGCGGGATGGAGGAATCCTCTTGTCCGGCCACAGCGACGTCGTCCCGGTAAGCGATCAGGAGTGGACCAGCGATCCGTTCGCCATGGAGGAGCGCGACGGGCGGCTCTACGGGCGTGGGACCTGCGACATGAAAGGCTTTATTGCCGCGACGCTCGCCCTCGCCCCAGTGTTTGCGGCACGTGTCAAAGACCGGCCGCTGCACTTCTCGTTCACCTATGACGAGGAAACCGGCTGCCTTGGCGCACAGCATCTGTCGGAAGTTCTGAAAGCCAAGGGCCTGACGCCCGGTGTGGCCATCGTCGGCGAACCAACCGAGATGCGCATCATCGACGGACACAAGGGATGCTACGAGTACACGACGCGCTTTTCCGGCTTGCCCGGTCACGGATCGCTGCCCGATCAAGGCGTCAATGCGGTCGAATATGCGGTGCGCTACGTGAATCACCTGCTTGGCCTGAAAGACGCACTGCGCTCCCGCGCCCCGGCGATGTCGGGCTTCGATCCCCCCTGGACCACAGTGAACGTCGGCGCGCTTACTGGCGGGGTTGCCCATAACGTGATCGCCCCAACAGCGCAGGTCGATTGGGAGATGCGGCCGGTACAGATTGAAGACGCGACTTTCGTCAAAGACAGCCTTCATCGCTTTTGTTCCGAGGAACTCCTTCCTCGCATGCGAGCAATCCACCCGGACGCAAGCATTGAGACCGAGGTGATCGGCGAGGTCGCCGGCCTCGAACCCGCCGACGACAACGAAGCCCGCCGGATCGTGTCGGAATTGACCGGGGCCAACACGTCCGACCTCGTGTCCTTCGGCACGGAGGCCGGCATCTTTCAGGCCCTCGGTATGAATGTTGTCGTCTGTGGTCCGGGTTCTATAGAACAGGCGCACAAGGCCGACGAATACCTCGCCATCGATCAGCTGGGTCAATGCGTCCGGATGCTGGAACGTCTCGCTGAACGGCTGTGATTGGTAGGTCGAACCGGTATGTCCGACCTACGCTCCCATGATGCGCTTGCGTCGTTCCCTGATCTTCACGTCGGCTGCGACAGTTCCGTCATGAAACGATCCAAAGAGTTTGTCCCACGGAATCTCCAGTGACCCGTAATTGCACTCGAAATATCGGTGATGCATTTGGTGGTGAAATGTCCCCAGCTTCAACCGGTTCTCATCCTTCACGAGAAGCCCCTCGAACCCGGTATGCGTCGTGGCCGCCGTGAGCGTGTAGTATTGCAGGTGATACAGGATATGCACCGGGTGGGCCGGAACAATGAAGTGAATCAGCACCGAGCCCAGAAAGATCACATGCTCCACCGGGTGCATCGACAGACCTGACCACGGACCGACATTGATGTTGCGGTGATGCAGGGCATGCACGTGTTTGTAGAGAACCGGCACGTGTAACAGACGGTGGATCCAGTAGAAGTAAAAACTCTCCCAGATCGGAATGAGCAGGAACAACAGCACGAACCACACTGGGTGCGCTGCCCAAGTCAGCATCGGCGCGTAGCCATTTGCCAAGGCCCAGAAGAGGAGCACTTCATAGGCCGTCCAGATCGTCACGCCGCTCGCCAGCGTCCAGAACATGTTGTCCCGGATCTGACCACCCAGCGTGAACTGCCGCCCATCCTTCATCAGCGGGCGCGGATCGAATTTCAGTCGCTGGCCTTGTTTGGTGAAGGTGTAGAAATACAGGTGGAGCCCGCCCGCGACGACCGTCATCAGCACGAGGTTGCGTACAAACATCTCTGCAATCCAACCGACCGCGAGTGTGCGTGTTTCTTCCAGCGGCGGCTGAAACCATGTCAGTGAAACGAATGCGATAGCGACGATGATGAGCTTCTCGGAGATCAGAAACCAAGAATTCCAGAACCAGAGCGCAATCTCTTTCGGCCGCAGGGGCCACCGAAAAAGCGGCGACACCTGAATTGGAACGTCCGGAACATGGTTCCATCCTTTGAACGGTGCATCGGCCACGCGTTGGTTTCCCTCGCAAAGGTGACAACACATCGAAGATGGCACACTCGAAGGTCAGTGTATGTAGACACTCCGCATCAGTCCGAAAATTCCCTGCGAACTATGGGACATCCCAGTCGTCTTCGTTGTCGATTGCGCCGATGGCGATCCAGGACATCCGGACACGCGCAACCTTTGTGTCGAGCCATGTGCGAAAGATGGCTTCAAAGCCTGTCTCTGAAACTTTCTCTGCCGAAATATCCGCCCGCACGTTATGTGCGCTGTCCATATCCCAGAGCGTCAGCGACACGTGGACCAGAGGCGGTAACGAGAATGGACGTTCGAAGGCGATCCATTGGCTGCGCGACCGAGCGCCCTCGCCGGTCCACATCTCACCGCCTTCTTCGAAGTCCGAGAAAAGGTCCACTGATCCCTGCGCGATCCCGACCCGTGCGCTGTCGATCACTTGCATACTACCGCCTCACACACTGCGGTGCCGGACACTCCGGCTTCACCCGCCACTAAACGAAAAAAGCCCCGCATTGCTGCGAGGCTCATGATAAACAAACCGATACCGTCCTCAGAGCGACGGCTGTTTCGGCGACAAACCGATATGAGTCCCAACCGCGACCATATCCGCCAAAAGCTTGGCAGCATCATCTACCGGGCCCGGCTCGTTCTTGAAGGCTTCCTTGGTCTGGTTGTAGGCGTTCTGCGCCTCGTCGACCATCGCTTCGTAAGCAGCCTGATCCACGTCCCCTTTCGGCACCGCACGTTCGGCGAGAACGGACAGGCTTTCGCCAAGCTCGGCGAAGCCGCCGGTCACAACGAATTCCTCTGTGCCCTTCTCGGTCTCGACAGAAAGAATGCCTGGACGCAACGTGGTGATCAGCGGCGCGTGGTTCGGCATCGCCGTCATGTCGCCGTCGGCACCGGGGATCTGCACAGATTTGACCTGCGCGGACATGAGGCTGCGCTCGGGGCTGACCAGATCGAATTGCATGGTGTCTGCCATGTCAGAACTCCTCTTGGGTCACGCCCCTCGCGAAAAGCTCCGCGAGGAGCGATGAGCGCCTGGTTAAGCGGCTTCCGCAGCCATTTTCTCGGCCTTGGCTTTCACTTCGTCGATGCCGCCCACCATGTAAAAGGCCGCTTCGGGCAAGTGGTCATACTCGCCAGCGACAACAGCCTTGAAGGACGAAATCGTGTCTTCGAGCGGAACCTGAACACCGTCGGACCCGGTGAACACCTTCGCCACGTCGAACGGCTGCGACAGGAAGCGCTGGATCTTACGCGCACGGGCCACGGTCATTTTGTCTTCTTCGGACAGTTCGTCCATGCCGAGAATCGCGATGATGTCCTGAAGCGACTTGTAGCGCTGCAGGATACCCTGAACGTCACGTGCCACCTGGTAGTGCTCTTCACCCACGATCTGCGGGTCCATAAGGCGCGAGTTGGAATCGAGCGGGTCCACCGCCGGGTAGATGCCAAGCTCGGAAATCGCACGGGACAGAACGGTTGTCGCATCGAGGTGCGCAAAGGTCGTTGCAGGTGCAGGGTCGGTGAGGTCGTCCGCAGGGACGTACACGGCCTGAATGGAGGTAATGGAACCTGCCTTTGTCGATGTGATGCGTTCCTGCATCTGGCCCATGTCGGTCGCCAATGTCGGCTGGTAGCCCACAGCAGATGGGATACGACCGAGCAGAGCGGACACTTCGGAACCAGCCTGTGTGAAGCGGAAGATGTTGTCGACGAAGAACAGTACGTCGGTTCCGGACGCGTCACGGAACTGTTCCGCAAGCGTCAGACCTGTCAGAGCAACACGCGCACGCGCACCGGGAGGTTCGTTCATCTGACCGTACACAAGCGCCACTTGGCTTTCCGCCAAGTTGTCCGGCTTGATCACGTTGGATTCAATCATCTCGTGGTAAAGGTCGTTGCCCTCGCGGGTCCGTTCGCCAACGCCCGCGAACACGGAATATCCGGAGTGCACTTTCGCGATGTTGTTGATCAATTCCATGATGAGAACGGTCTTGCCCACACCGGCACCGCCGAAGAGACCGATTTTACCGCCCTTGGAGTAGGGGGCGAGGAGGTCGATGACCTTGATACCTGTCACGAGGATTTCCGACTCGGTCGACTGCTCCGCGAATTCGGGTGCAGCCGCGTGGATCGGGCGGGTTTCGTCCGCTTCGACCGGGCCACCTTCGTCGACCGGCTCACCAACAACGTTCAGGATGCGGCCCAGTGTTGCTGTGCCCACCGGCACCGAAATCGGGCCGTCCTGATCCACAACTTCCTGGCCACGCACGAGACCTTCAGTCGCGTCCATCGCGATCGTCCGGACGGTGTTCTCGCCCAGGTGCTGCGCCACTTCCAACACCAGCTTCTTGCCGTTGTTGTCCGTTGTCAGCGCGTTCAAAATAGCCGGCAGATGGTCGTCGAACTGAACGTCCACGACGGCGCCGATCACCTGCGTGATTTTGCCTTTTGCGTTTGCCATCTAGTTAACCTCTCAGGCTAGAAGTGTGGTTTCATTTGCTGCCAACCGCAGCAGATTTTTTTTTTGATCCCGCCTTTTGGGCGAGGTTCGAAAACTTTGATCCAAAGCGCTCGACAAGGTCGTCGATCACTTTCTGAAGTCGGCCCCGCGCCCCGACATAAAGACAGGCCGCCGGTGTTCTAAGACGATGCGGAATGTGCAGAGCGGCGTATTTGTCCGTGAACCGCGCCCGGCTTTCCTCGAAGGCCGCACTGGCCGACCCGCCGCTGTGGTGTTTGACACGGAACGGCACAACATAGCTGCGCCCGCCTGCCATACGGCTTTGCATACACATATCGAGCGCAAAAAGGTGAAATCCGTTCAGGTCAACCGACGGAAACACCATACGCGCACGCGGCAGGATCAACAGGTTCTCGTCCAGAGACATCACATCGACCGGTCCGGATCGTGCATCCCGCCAGTCACCGTGTGGGTCATTGAGGTGCAGCACCAGGCGTTCAGGGTGCGCCGAAGACCAGCCCGCGTTGCCCGCCACCATCCAGTTCGGGTCCCGCGCTTCCAGATTGTTGAGAACCGACGTCAGCTTTTCCGCTCCGTCTTCCACAAGTTCGATATCGTCATGCGTCAGCAAGATGTACTTGCCCTTGCACTGCGGGAAGACACGACGCAGCGCATTGTAACCGTCGAACCGGTTTTCACCCCTGTTGTCGAGTGCGAGAAATTCGGTGTTCGACGCGTCGAAACCTTGTTTCTCGAACGACTCAAGCAAGCGCTGATATTTCTCGTCGGACGCCACCAACGAGCACACGGAGAACAGCAGCTCGGGCTGCTGTTCTTCGGTGACATAGTGTGGCGTGATACCCAACATCGTGATGATCCGACCCGTCCGTGATTACAGCGCTTCCGCGCCCGAGATGATTTCGATCAGTTCGTTCGTAATCACGGCCTGACGCGAACGGTTGTACTCGATGGTGAGCTTGTCGATCATCTCGCCCGCGTTCCGCGTCGCGTTGTCCATCGCGCTCATCCGGGCACCCTGTTCAGATGCTCCGTTTTCGAGCAGCGCCGCAAAAATCTGCGTCGCCACACCGCGAGGGAGAAGGTCAGCAAGGATCGCTTCTTCATCCGGCTCGTAATCGTAAAGCGTGTTTGCACCGTCGCCCGCATCGTCATCGGTCTCGTAGGCTGCGGGGATGATCTGCTGGGCCGTCGGGGTCTGGCTCACGACGTTAACGAATTTTGCGTAGAAGATCGTCGCAACGTCGAATTCGCCTGCATCGAAGCGGCCGAGGACATCCTTGGCAATACCCTGCGCATCGGCATAACCGATCCGCTTTACCTCGCTCAGATCGATATGACCGACGAAGTGATCGCCGAAATCGCGCTTCATCGCGTCGCGGCCCTTTTTGCCGACGGTCAGGATCTTGACAGTCTTGCCCTTCCCCTTGAGCTCGGTCGCATGCTGCTTGGCGAGTTTGGCGATGTTGGCGTTGAAGCCACCGCACAATCCGCGCTCTGCCGTCATGACTACCAGAAGATGGACGTCATCTTTGCCGGTGCCGCTCAGCAGTTTTGGCGCGCTGTCGCTGTCGCCCACACTGGCGGCCAACGCACCCAAAACTGCATTGAAGCGTTCCGTGTATGGGCGCGATTGCTCGGCGGCATCCTGTGCCCGCCGCAGTTTCGCGGCGGCCACCATCTGCATGGCCTTGGTGATCTTGCGGGTCGATTTGACCGACTCGATCCTGTTTTTCAGGTCCTTAAGACTTGGCATTGCCTCGTCTCCTTACGAGAAGTCGGCGGCGTATTCGTCGATCGCTGCTTTGAGCTTGTCGGCAGCGTCGCCCTTGATCTTCGGATCCTCGTTGGTGATCCAATCTAGGATATCCTGACGCTTGCCGCGCATGTGTCCCAACAGACCGGCTTCGAAATCTTTCACCCGGTCGAGCGGGATTTTGTCGAGATACCCGTTGGTGCCCGCAAAGATCACGCAGACGATTTCCGCGTTGGTCAGCGGCGAATACTGCGGCTGCTTCATCAACTCGGTCAAACGCGCGCCGCGGTTCAGCAACTGCTGGGTCGAGGCGTCGAGGTCGGAACCGAACTGCGCGAAGGCCGCCATTTCGCGGTACTGCGCGAGGGACAGTTTCACAGGACCGGCGACCGAGGACATCGCGCTGGTTTGCGCCGACGATCCCACACGAGACACCGACAGACCGGTGTTCACCGCAGGACGGATGCCTTGATAGAAGAGTTCCGTTTCAAGGAAGATCTGGCCGTCGGTGATCGAGATCACGTTGGTCGGAATAAACGCCGAAACGTCACCACCCTGCGTTTCGATGATGGGCAGAGCCGTCAGCGAACCCGCGCCGTTGTCTTCGTTCAGCTTCGCGGACCGCTCAAGCAGACGCGAGTGGAGGTAGAAAACGTCACCCGGATACGCTTCACGACCCGGGGGACGACGGAGCAGCAGGGACATCTGGCGATACGCAACCGCTTGCTTGGACAGGTCATCGTAGATGATGAGCGCGTGCTTGCCGTTGTCGCGGAAGTATTCCGCCATCGACGTCGCCGCGTAGGGTGCAAGGAACTGCATCGGAGCCGGATCGGACGCGGTGGCCGCGACCACGATTGAGTAGTCAATCGCGCCGGACTCTTCCAGCTTCTTCACCAGCTGCGCCACGGTGGAGCGCTTCTGGCCAACGGCGACGTAGACGCAGTAGAGCTTCTTGCTCTCGTCGTCGCCAGCCGCATCGTTGTAGGACTTCTGGTTCAGGATCGCGTCAAGCGCCACAGCGGTTTTACCGGTCTGACGGTCACCAATGATGAGCTCTCGCTGGCCACGGCCGATCGGGATCATGGAGTCGACGGCCTTCAGGCCGGTTGCCATCGGTTCGTGCACCGACTTCCGCGGGATGATGCCGGGTGCTTTCACGTCCGCAATCGAACGCTCTTTCGCGTTGATCGGACCCTTGCCATCAAGCGGGTTGCCCAGACCGTCCACAACACGGCCCAGCAGTTCCGGACCCACCGGCACGTCCACGATCGCTTTCGTGCGCTTGACGGTGTCGCCTTCCTTGATGTCCCGGTCGGAACCGAAGATCACGATACCAACGTTGTCGGCTTCGAGGTTCAGCGCCATGCCGCGAATTCCGCCCGGGAATTCGACCATTTCACCGGCCTGAATGTTGTCGAGGCCGTAGACACGCGCGATACCGTCACCAACGGAAAGGACGCGGCCCACCTCGGTGACTTCGGCGTCCTGCCCGAAGTTCTTGATCTGCTCCTTAAGGATCGCAGAAATCTCGGCTGCTTGGATACCCATTTATCCGACCTCTTTCATTGCATTCTGGAGGGAGTTGAGCTTGGAGCGGATCGAGGTATCGATCATCTTCGAGCCCACTTTAACGACAAGACCGCCGATGAGGCTTTCATCAACGGTCGCATTTATCTTAACGTCTTTGCCAACTTTCGCCTTGAGCGTCTTGGCCAGCTCTTTGGATTGCGCCGCGCTCAATTTGACCGCCGATACGACATCCGCTGTAACCTCGCCCTTCTCATCCGCGATCAGATCGCGCAGGCGGTTGATCATCTGAGGCACAACAAACAGGCGGCGCTTGGACGCCATCAGCGCCAGCACGTTCTGCATGGTCTGCGTCAGACCCATCTTTGCCGCAACAGCGGAAATGGCGGCAGATTGTTCTTCGCGGGAATAGACGGGTGAATGGATCAGATCGGTCAGTTCAGGGCTGCTGGCAAGGGCGGCCGACAGATCGTCAAGGTTGGCTTCAAGCTTGTCGAGCTCTTTACCCTCTTTGGCAAGGTCAAAGACCGCCGTGGCATAGCGATCTGCGATGCCTGAGGAAACGGATGCTGATTCAGACACGTCCACCCTTCCGCTAGTTAGCCTCCGATCCCCCGGTTTCAGCGGTGGTCAGAGGCGTTTTCGTTTGTGCAAATGCCGTGAGGCATAGAAATCAGCGCGGATGTAGCAGAGGCTTTCAAAGCCCGCAACACGGTAAGGTGAAATACCCCGAGTCGGCATTTTCATTGTTTACAAGGAGTTAACACGAAGTGCGACGGAATGCGCGCGCGCTAAACACCTAAAGTCGAGCCATCTTCTCAACTTTTCGCGATTCCTGTTAGCGCGAACTCATCAGTCGTAAGACAGATCGGGCGATGGCGGGATTGGAAGCTGACAGCATCGGCGGCTTTCACCAGTAGAACCGCCCGCGCAACCCACGCGGGAACGTTTAGAGAAAGACACTGCCCTCGATGACGATCTGGCTCTCCCCGCCGATCAAGACGGTTTCTCGATCCCTGTCGCCAAGGCGGATGTAGACACGCCCAGTCCGGCCGATCGCGGTGCCTTGCGCAATCGTAAGGTCATGCTTGAGTCGCCCTTCCTTCTGCATCCATTTCGCGACCGCTGCATTCAGCGATCCGGTGATCGGGTCTTCGCTCATTCCGCTGGATGGCGACACGTTGCGAATTTCGAAATCGCAAGGTTGACCGTCACCATACGCACCAAGAAGGCTCACCCCAGAGAATTCAGGCCAGCGGATCAGATTTGCGTCGACCGCAAGGACATCAGCCGCGGTTTGCAGCTCGAGCAACTGCCAGACAGGTCCATTCTCGAGTCTGGCAGATCGCAAAACGAGGCTCGCGTCAATCTTTAGCTTTTCGCATAACTCGGTTTGCGTATCTTCGGGCATAGGTGCGACCCGTGTCGGTGGCGCGACAAAGGCCGGAACGGCTCCGACAAGGTCAATAGCGACCAATCCGATCTCGCATTCCTGCACGACTTGACCCGAAGATTTCGGCCTGCCCCCGACGTGCCGCCAAGCGGCGCAACTGCCGAGTGTGGGATGGCCCGCAAAGGGCATTTCTTTCGCTGGGGTGAAGATGCGAACGCGGTAGTCGGCCGCAGGAGAGGAGGGCGGCAACAGAAACGTCGTTTCGGCAAGATTGGTCCAGGCCGCGAAGGCTTGCATGTGCTCGGTGGACAGACCTTCTGAGTCGATGACGACGGCAAGGCCATTGCCTTTCGTTGGCTCGGACGCGAAAACGTCGACCTGCACAAATCGACGTTTCATCGTCACGCCTCCTGTCTGGGAACATTCACGGGAACACGCGCCCTGGCCGGCTTGGCGGCCGGACTTGGGACAAGATTTCCCAAGGGTTTGAGCACCCGGCTTTCAGCACGATTTCCCGACGGCTTGGGATGCACCTTCGTCACCTCAACCATCAGGATACCCCCGGCGATGAGCGCTGACACGCTGCGACCAACCGTTTCCCAGATCGGTCCAGTCTTCATCCAGAACCTTCGGGTCGACGGCGGTTGATAAAGCACTGCCGTATGTCGCTTCGGATCAAAGAAATGCGCCTGAAGCTGTGCTTCGAGCTGGCCCATTGAATACGGTCGACCAAACCCGAAGGGCGTTGCGTCGGATCTCGCCCATAGACCGGACCGGTTCGGGACGATGAACAACGCCTGCCCACCTGGGCGCAGCACACGCCAACATTCTTCCAGCAAGGCGGACTGCCTTTCGGACGTTTCGAGGCCGTGCATCAGAACAAGCTTGTCGAACCTGTCATTTTCAATCGGCCACAGCGTCTCTTCGCAAAGGACCGACACGTTCGGCATGCCGGCGGGCCAAGGCATCACGCCCTGCTGTGCGGGCATAAGGCCAATGATCCGACGCGCCTCGCTCAGGTAGGGGCGCAACAACGGCACCGCAAAGCCGAACCCGCCGAGGGTTTCGCCCTTGGCATTCGGCCAGAAGACCTTGACCTGATCCCGCACAACACGTTGCGCCACACGACCAATCGCGCTTCGATAATAGAAGTCGTGCAGGGTCTGCACATCGAGATGCATTGTGGCCTCCGGCTCAATCGGCCTACGTTTCCCTGAATGTACCCACTGCCGTGAGAAACGCCATGCCCCTTGAACTCGTCACACTCCCAGCGCTTTCGGACAATTACACTTACCTGCTGCACGACGCTGGCAGCGGGGAAACGGCCTGTATCGATGTGCCTGAAGCCAAACCCATCTTGGACGAGCTATCCAAACGAGATTGGACGCTGACCGAGATCTGGCTCACCCATCACCATCATGACCACATCGGCGGCGTGGATGACCTGCTTTCCAAATACGATGCGAAAGTGACCGGCGCCAAGGCCGATGTTCACAGGCTGCCCCCGCTGAACCGCGAAGTCGCCGATGGCGATGCGTTTGAATTCGGCGGCGAAACCGTTGACGTGTTCGACGTTTCCGGTCACACGGAAGGTCACATCGCCTTCATCCTCAATTCTTCTGACTACGCGTTTACTGCGGACAGTCTTATGGCACTGGGCTGTGGCCGCCTGTTCGAAGGCACGGCGGCACAAATGTGGGACAGCCTCCAAAAGCTCGCGGCGCTGGACCCTGAAACGCTCATTTGTTCCGGTCACGAATACACGCAGGCCAACGCCCGCTTCGCAATCACGGTCGATCCGGACAATGCCGACTTGAAAGCCCGGATCAAGCGCATAGATCAGGCGCGTCGCAAGAACGAACCGACCGTTCCAAGCACACTTTCCGACGAACTGGCGACAAACCCGTTTTTGCGCGCCACAGACCCTGCAATCCAAGCCCAACTCGACATGATCGGCGCCGCGCCCGTTGATGTCTTTGCCGAAATCCGAGCGCGCAAAGACCGGTTCTGATGCAAAATCACGCGAAGTTGCGCACAATCCGACAGAACAATCCTGTCAAGACCAAGAAAAAACTTGAAGCTTGGTCGGTAACAACCAAACTTTAATATTAAGATGACAGTTGTTTCGTACGCTGCGGAGCAACAAAAATAGAAGGAGCACTGCATCGTGCCTTCATTTTCGAATACCCTTGAGCAGGCAATCCACTCTGCGCTGGCGCTGGCAAACTCACGGTCGCATGAATTCGCGACCCTCGAGCACTTGCTTCTCGCGTTGATCGACGAACCCGACGCCGTCCGCGTGATGAAAGCGTGTTCGGTTGACACCGAAGAACTGCGAACGACGCTGGTGGATTACATCGACGATGATCTATCCAACCTCGTGACCGATATCGAAGGGTCCGAGGCGGTGCCGACTGCCGCCTTCCAACGCGTGATCCAGCGCGCCGCAATCCATGTGCAAAGCTCTGGCCGGTCCGAAGTGACCGGGGCGAATGTCCTTGTTGCAATCTTCGCGGAACGCGAAAGCAACGCGGCCTACTTCCTTCAGGATCAGGACATGACCCGCTACGACGCGGTCAACTTCATCGCGCATGGTGTCGCCAAGAACCCAGCCTACGGCGAAAGCCGTCCGGTCTCTGGCGCGACCGAGAACGAGGAAGAAGCGCAAGCGGCCGAGCCGCAGGGCGAACAGAAGGAATCTGCGCTTGCGAAGTATTGCGTCGATCTGAACGCGAAGTCGCGTGAGGGCGATATCGATCCGCTCATCGGTCGCGATTCCGAAGTTGAACGCTGCATTCAGGTCCTGTGCCGCCGCCGCAAGAACAACCCGCTGTTGGTGGGGGACCCCGGCGTGGGCAAGACCGCCATCGCCGAAGGCCTCGCGCGCAAGATCGTGTCGGGCGAAACACCTGCCGTTTTGGCGAACACGACGATCTACTCGCTCGACATGGGTGCGCTTCTGGCGGGTACCCGCTATCGGGGTGATTTTGAGGAACGTCTGAAGGCGGTTGTGACCGAATTGGAAGAGCACGAAGATGCCGTCCTGTTCATCGACGAAATTCACACCGTGATCGGTGCAGGCGCAACGTCAGGTGGCGCCATGGACGCCTCCAACCTGCTCAAGCCCGCGCTTCAGGGCGGCAAACTGCGCACCATGGGATCGACCACCTACAAGGAATTCCGTCAGCACTTCGAAAAAGATCGGGCGCTGAGCCGCCGGTTCCAGAAGATCGACGTGAACGAACCGACGGTCGATGACGCCATCAAGATCCTCAAGGGCCTCAAACCCTATTTTGAGGAGCATCACAGCGTCAAATACACCACCGATGCGATCAAGACCGCCGTCGAATTGTCGGCGCGCTACATCAATGACCGCAAACTGCCGGACAAGGCCATCGACGTGATCGACGAAGCCGGCGCTGCGCAGCATCTCGTGGCGGAGTCCAAGCGGCGGAAGACCATCGGCGCAAAAGAAATCGAAGCCGTCGTCGCGAAGATCGCGCGCATTCCGCCGAAGAACGTTAGCAAGGACGATGCAGAGGTGCTGAAAGACCTCGAAGCATCGCTCAAGCGCGTGGTTTTTGGTCAGGACGCTGCAATCGACGCCCTGTCTTCGGCGATCAAATTGGCACGTGCCGGTTTGCGTGAACCGGAAAAGCCCATCGGCAACTATCTGTTCGCCGGCCCCACCGGTGTCGGTAAGACCGAAGTTGCCAAGCAACTGGCGGACACGCTGGGTGTGGAACTCTTGCGCTTCGACATGTCCGAATACATGGAAAAACACGCTGTCAGCCGACTGATCGGCGCACCTCCGGGGTATGTCGGATTTGACCAGGGCGGTCAGCTGACCGATGGCGTGGATCAACACCCGCATTGCGTACTTTTGCTCGACGAGATCGAAAAAGCGCACCCGGATGTCTATAACATCCTGCTGCAGGTGATGGACCACGGTTCGCTGACCGATCACAACGGGCGTACTGTCAGCTTCCGCAATGTGATCCTGATCATGACGTCGAACGCCGGTGCTGCTGAGCAGGCGAAAGCGGCCATCGGCTTTGGTCGGGATCGTCGTGAAGGCGAAGATACAGCGGCCATCGAACGTACGTTCACGCCGGAATTCCGCAACCGTCTTGACGCGGTGATCTCCTTCGCGCCGCTGCCGAAAGAGGTCATCCTCCAAGTGGTCGAGAAGTTTGTGCTGCAACTCGAAGCGCAGCTCATGGATCGCAACGTGACCATCGAACTGACAAAGCCTGCTGCCGAATGGCTGGCCGAGAAAGGCTACGACGACAAGATGGGCGCACGTCCACTCGGGCGCGTCATTCAGGAAGAGATCAAGAAGCCGTTGGCCGAAGAACTCCTGTTTGGCAGCCTTGCCAAAGGCGGCGTAGTCAGAGTGTCGGTCAAGGACGGCAAACTTGTTCTGAACACGGAAGGCCCGGACAATCCGCGTCTTTCCAGCAAGAAGCCTCCGCTTCTGACGGCGGATTGATCCGCCTCATCTCAGCGATACTACTTGCGTCCGCCACACCTGTTCTGGCGGACGCACCATTTCTGGGGTTTCCCTTGGACTGCACGCTCGGAGAGACGTGCGTGATCGAAGACTACCCCGATGTCGATCCGTCTGAGGGCGTTTCGGATTACCGCTGTGGTTTGAAATCCCGCGACGGGCACAGCGGCACTGACATCGCCTTGCTGAGCTTCGAACAGATGGTGCAAGGCGTGCCGGTGATCGCTGCTGCGCCGGGGCGGGTTCAGGCGACCCGCGACATGCTTCCCGATCAACCGTACGTTCCCGGGACTGAATTGAACGGACAAGAATGCGGCAATGCAGTGCGCATCGACCACGGCAATGGCTATCAGTCGGTCTACTGCCACATGAAGCTTGGCTCGATCCTTGTCTCTGCCGGCCAGCGCGTATTGGCGGGTCAGATGCTGGGCGAAGTTGGTCTGAGTGGACTGACCAACTATCCGCATCTTCACCTGACGATCACTCAGGGGAACAGCATCGTGGATCCCTTTGCACCAACGCAAGAAAACGCCTGTAGCGAACCGCTTGAAACGCTGTGGCTCGACACGCCATATTACAGTGATGCCGGGATTTTCACGGCAGCGGTATCCAACCAGGTACCCGAACTTGAAGAGGTTCAAACCGGATCAGCGCGGGTGACGACCCTCACGGGGACCGACGCGATGGTGCTTTACGGGCATGTTTTCCACGCAAATGCCGGGGACAAAGTAGAGTTTTTGATGACAGGACCCGATGGACCGGTGTTCGACCACACTGCACGGATCGACGCCGATCAGGCGCAATTGTTTCGCGCGTTCGGGCGTCGCGCCCCGGATGGTGGGTGGGACGCAGGCAAATATCGCGGCTACGTACGGTTGATCCGGGGCGACACGATTCTCGCGGTGCGTCACGCGGACGTCACCGTCAAATAGCTATTGCTCGGTAAGCTTCAGCTCAATCCGACGGTTCTGCGCGCGCGCTTCAGCCGAATCTTCGGTGTTTACGGGTTGATACTCCCCGAAACCATTCGCCGACAATCGCTGCGGCGGGATGCCAAGCTCTTCGATCATATAGCGTACGACTGACAACGCCCGCCCCTGCGACAGCTCCCAGTTGTCGGCAAAACGCCCTTGCCCTGACAAGGGCAGATTGTCGGTGTGCCCGTCCACCCGAATGATCCAGTTCAGTTCGTCCGGGATATCTTGGGCGACATCCTGAAGAATCTGCGCCACATTCGCGATCTGCGCGCGACCCTCCGGGGACAATCCGGCTTCGGCCGGCGGGAACAGCACTTCGGACGAAAAGACAAAGCGGTCGCCTTCGATGCGCACACCTTCACGGTTGCCCAAGACCTCTCGCAAGCGCCCGAAGAATTCCGACCGATAACGCTCAAGGTCCTGGTTTTCGCCCGCCAGCCGCCGTTTTTCTTCTTCCAGACGCTGACGTTCTTCTTCGAGCCGGATGCGCTCGGCCTCTTCCAACTGACGGCGGCGGCGTTCTTCGGAGGCGACCCGCGCAAGCGCGGTGTTCAGTTCGTTGCCAAGACTTTGTAGCTGGATTTGCGCCTCGACATCCCGAGCCTCGGCCTCGTCCAGCAGCGCTTGCAAGGACGACAACTGTCGCCGCAGCGCCCCGACCTGCTGGTTCAACAGCTCGGTCTGACGCTGCGCTTCGGTGGCCCGGGCAGTTTCCGTGTTCAACTGTTCGCGTGCTCGTTCCAGCAACAACCGCCGCTGTTCTGCCTCCGAAAGACGGTTTTCCAAAGCCGTTTCCGCGGCAAGCTTGGCCGCCAAAGCCGCAGCCAATTGGTCCCGCGTGTTCTCCAAAGACGTTGCCGTGCTTGTCTGTTCCGCGAGGGCCGCAGCCAGACGCTGCTCCAGCGTTTGCTCCTGTTCCGTCCGCGCGGCTGCCTCCGCCTGTGCCTCGGCCAAGGCCTGCCGTAAGGCCGCTACGGTCGCAGCGGTCGCTTGCGCGTCAGAGAGGCCTTCGGACAGTTGCGCATTCTCCGCCCGCAGCGCTTCAAGACGTTCCTCGAGTGCGTCGGCTTCGGCCAGACGTGCCAGAGCTTCGGACAGTTGCGCTTCCAGTGACGACAAAGAGCTTTCGTTGATTGCAGCCGCTGACAGATCCGTCTGAAGCGCTTCAATCCGCTCCGCCTGCGCATCGAGCCGCGCCTGCAATGCAGCGGCGGTTTCCTCGCCTTCCAGAAGTGCCGCAGCCAAACGTGCGGTCAAATCATCTTCGGCCGCGCGCGCAGCCGCCAACAGTGTCAGCGTCTCTTCTGCCTCTGCGCGCTGCTGCTCGAGCGCGAGGGTCATTGCGGTCAGTTCGGCATCCGCGTTCTGCAACCGCTCACGAAGCGCTTCGGCCGCAGCAGCCTCGGCCAGACGCAGTGCCTCCTCCTCACTCAACTCGGATTCAAGCGATCCCACCTGCGCGGTGAGGTCCCCGATTGTCGCGGTCGCATCAGCATTCTGCGCACGAAGATCAGCGACGAGCGCCTCCAGCGCCTCGCGTCGCGCTGCTGCCAGCCGCGCCGCTTCGGTTTGTTCATCGATTTCATTACGCGCCGTCGCAAGTGCAAGGTTCAGCGCCTCCTGCTCCGACAACAGCCGCTCGCGCGCCTCGGCTAGGTCTGCAACCTGGCCCAGAGCAGTGTCGCGTTCCGCCAGCAATCCGGCCACCTGTTCTTCGAAAGATGCGATGCGCGCATCCGCAGCTTCAAGCGCCGCCGCCTGCCGGGCCCGCGTGGCGGACAATGACGCAATAATCGCTTCCTGCTCGGTCAGACGCGTGCGCGTATCGTCCAGTGTCGCGTTCAGTACGCCAAGCTCATTGGTCAATGCCGTGTTGCGTTGCTGCTCAAGCCCGAGCGCACGCGCGAGTTCCGCGATCTCGGAGGAAAGCGTGTTGAGTTCGTTCTCTTGACCGGTGATGGTGTCACGCAGGACGGCCTGCACCACCATAAAAATCGTCAGAACGAACATCAGGACCAGCAAAAGCCCCGTCATCGCATCCACAAATCCGGGCCAGATCGAGGCTTGGAAACGCGCCCCAGTGCGACGGGACAGGGCCATGCCTAGCCCTCCTCACCTTTGTCGTCGCGCGTCGCTCTGCGCCCTAGTCGATCAAGAGACCGGGCAATCGTCGACAAGTCGGTCCGCAATTCCGCCATCGTCTCCTGCCGACCTGCAGCGATTTCCTCAAGAATACGCAGCATCTGTACATCTATGGACCGTAGGCGCATCCGGCTCTCGGCATCGAGGCCCTCGTTTTCGGACTTGTGCTCAAGAGCGTCGAGAAGGCGTTCCTGCCCTTCCGCGAGGCGCGCAAACGCCGTGGCGGTCGGGGCGGTGGCTTCCATCCGTTCGGTCATCCGCTCCAAGGCGTCACCAAGTTGGCCGAGCCGATTTTCCACCTCTGCCCGTCCCTGTTCGGAGCGGGCAAACAGCAGTTGCAGCGTCTCCATCTGGTCGACCATCTGATCCAGTAACAGACCCGCCGTTCCCATCTCGCCAGTGCCGTCACTGTCGCCGCTGGAAAACCCGAGCTTGGTGATCGAACTCAACCATTCTTCAAGCTCGCGATAGAACCGGTTTTGCCCATGCCCGGCAAAAAGCTCCAACAACCCCACAACCAGAGACCCGGCAAGCCCCAGCAAGGATGAGGCGAAGGCGACACCCATACCGGACAACTGACTGTCGAGGCCGGTCATCAGGCGCGCGAAAACCTCGGTGCCCGTCTCACCTTCTTCAGGTGCCAACCCCCGGATCGTGTCAACCAAAGCCGGAACGGTCGTCGCCAAACCGTAGAACGTGCCAAGCAAGCCAAGGAAGATCAGAAGGTTGACGATGTAGCGCGTGATCTCGCGCGCTTCGTCAATTCGCGTGGCAACGGAATCCAGGATAGATCGGGTCGACGCCGTGTTGATCTGCATCCGCTTGCTGCGAGACCGCAGGAGCGTCGCCAATGGGGCCAGCAGCAAAGGCGCCTTTGATTGAACCCCGCTTTCACGCTCACGCGCAAAGGTTTCGATCCAGCGCACCGATTGAATGAGCTGCCAAACCTGCCAGAACACGGCCAGCACGCCGACGACAAAAACGAAAAGAATGAAACCGTTCAGGTACGGGTTCGCCTCGAACACCGGCAGCACCCGAGGCAACGCCAGAACCGCCCCGGAGCCTGTCAGCCCCAGAACGAGAAGCATCATCAAAACCTGTCTGACAGGCTGTGAAAACTGTGGCTCGGCCTCGATGTCCGGCTGATCCATAAGGACAGGTCCTGACGCGGGTTTCTTATTCTTCGCGCGCCACCCTAAGCGGTTCATTGCCAATCGCCAAGTCGTTAAGCAAGCAACGTACGCACCCGGTGACTCAGCCATTCCAGGTCTGCATCCGGAATGCCCAATTCGGCCAGATGAGACGCCGTATTGAACAGGTAATCGCTGTTCGGACCTCGCCCGCCCACGGCACGCGCAATGATCTGCGCCTGCTCCTCAAGCTCCAGCGCACCGCAATACTGGACATGGTCGGGATCGATGACATAAGTGACAGCCGTCACTTCGCGCCCGTCGTGCAGCGTCACGGTCAACGATTTTTCGAGGTAAGCCGAAGACACCAGTTCCCTTTCCCGCAGGTAGGTCATTGTTGCGTCAACCTCGGCCTCGTGCATTTGCATCGCCAGACCGTCGCACACGCTGCCCGGATGTTCGTCCAGCGCGAGCACAAGTCCCGGGTCGGTCTGCGTCCCGCGATGATGGATCGACCGCATGCAAAAGCTCCGGGCGTAGCCACGAAGCTGCGCATGCGCGGTCTCGACCGGTTCAAAGCCCGGGTTCCACAAAAGGGAGCCGTATCCAAAAACCCAAAGCGTCATCGTACTGGTCCTGCTGTCCTGCGCGCGATAAACACCAATCGCGCAGCGGACAAAAGGGGGATGCGTCGGTGAAACGCCTGTTTCTGGGGATCGTTGCGGCCACGCTCGCCTATTCCGGCTGGTGGTTCTATGCCGCGCAAGAAATGCGAAGCGGTGTGGAAGACTGGTTCGCCGATATGCGCGCCGCCGGTTGGGACGCCGACTATGCCGACCTCACCGTGCGCGGCTTTCCAAGCCGTACTGATGTGACACTGACGAACCCGAGCTTGCGCGCGCCGGACGGGTCGATCGCCTGGACCACGCCGTTCTTACAAATCCTCGGACTTAGCTACAAGCGCGGGCATGTGATCGTCGCGTGGGCAGACAGCCAGACGTTGCAAACCGACGCCGGTATGATCGAGGTCACCTCAGACGGGATGCGCGCCAGCGTGGTGCATGAGGACGGTCGCATCCTGCGAAGCAATTTCGAGGCGCCCGTGCTCAATTTGGCCGGCCCGGATCAGACCTTGGCGGCCGCCGGTGTCAATGTCGCGCTCGAACACGTGGCCCCCACGCCGTCATCCTACCGTCTTTTTCTGTCAAGCGATGGTCTGGCCATGTCCAGACCGGATCTCATCGCCGGAATTGCGCCGGAGTCGCTCGCCACACTGCGCGCGGATATGGGTTTCGACCTGTCAGACGCTCTGACGGTGCAAAACTTCGCGGAAGACCTGCCGCAGCTCACTCAGCTCTCCATTCGCACAGCGCAGGTCGATTACGGTGCGCTGACGCTCCAACTTGCCGGGGATGCAGATCTCGACAGCCAAGGCCGCGCCACGGGGGAGCTTCGCGTCGAGGCGCAGAACTGGCGTGAAAGCCTGCGCATGGCCGAAGCAGAGGGCCATTTGCCCGAGGGGGTTGCGGATGGGCTTGTCGATCTTCTGTCACTTGTCGCCTCTCTCAACGGCAACAGCGAAACGCTCGACGTAACACTGGGGCTTGATCGCGGCGCCGTCCGGCTTGGACCCTTGCCCGTCGGAGAACTGCCACCTTTGCGCTGGCGCTGAGTCTTGCCAAACCCCGCGCCCGCCGCGACAGTACCACCCAGACGCGAGGGAATGCATGACAGACGCAATATTCCGACGGATCGACGACGCCCGCGATGATTTGGTCACGCTCACACAGGACCTCATCCGCATCCCGACGCTGAACCCGCCCGGCGAAAACTACGCTGCGATCTGTGACTATCTCGACAAACGCCTCTCCGGATCAAATTTCGAGACAACCTGGATCCGTGCCGAAGGCGCGCCCGGTGACAGCGACCGCTACCCGCGCTGGAACCTGATCGCACGTCGCGAGGGCAAGTCCGGTGGCGATTGTGTTCATTTCAACTCTCACACGGATGTGGTCGAAGTCGGTCACGGCTGGACCCACGAGCCGTTTGGCGGGGCGGTCGAAGGAGACCGGATCTACGGGCGTGGTTCCTGCGACATGAAGGGCGGTCTTGCCGCCTCGATCATCGCGGTCGACGCCTTCATTGCCGAACATCCCGACTATCACGGCGCGATCGAGATCAGCGGCACGGCGGATGAGGAATCCGGCGGCTACGGCGGCGTCGCCCATCTGGCAGAACACGGTTGGTTCGACCCGAAACGCGTCCAGCACGTCATCATCCCGGAGCCACTCAACAAGGACCGCATATGTCTGGGACACCGCGGCGGCTGGTGGGCCGAGATCGAAACCAAGGGCGAGATTGCGCACGGCTCAATGCCCTTTCTCGGCGATTGCGCCGTCCGCCACATGGGAGCCGTTCTGCACGCGTTCGAAGAAACGCTCTTCCCGGCCATGGCCGCCCGGCATACGGAGATGCCCGTCGTCCCCGACGGCGCGCGGCAATCAACGATGAACATCAATTCGATCCATGGCGGCCAGCCTGAGCAGGACGCCGACTATACCGGCCTGCCTGCCCACTGCGTCCCGGACAGCTGCCGCATTGTCATTGACCGAAGGTTTCTGATGGAGGAACCCATTGAGGCCGTCCGGCAAGAGGTCATCGACCTACTTGATGATCTCAAATCCCGCCGCGCAAATTTCGACTACGAGATCCGTGAGATCAATCGCGTCATCCCTTCAATGACCGAACGCGACGCCCCTATTGTCACCACTGTGCACGACGCCATCCGCGACGTTTTGGGGCAGGACCCATCCTATGTCGCCTCCCCCGGCAGCTACGACCAGAAACACATCGACCGCATCGGCAAACTGAAGAACTGCATTGCCTATGGCCCCGGCGTGCTCGAACTGGCGCACAAACCAGATGAATGGATCGGCATTTCCGACATGCTCGACAGCGCAAAAGTCATGGCGCGAAGCCTCGAAACCCTGCTCCTTCCCTGATCTTCTCCGGTTCGGAAATATCTCGGGGGTGTGGGGGCAGAGCCCCCACCCTGATCGGATTGGCGAAGCCAATTCGAAAAATTCACACCGCAATGTTATCGATCAACCGCACCCCGGCGAGCCACGCTGCCGCAAACAACCGTGCCGGTGCCTGTGCCGACTGCAACAAGCGCAGATCATCGGCCGCACGCAGTTCGAGGTAGTCAATGCTTGTGAACCCGGCCGTCTCCAACCGCTTGACCGCATCCGGCAACAAGTCAGACATCTCCGAGCCGGTCTGCAACGTTTCGGCCATGCCTTCCATCACCTCGTTCAGAACCGGCGCATAGACCCGCGCGCGATCTGACAGGAGCAGGTTGCGTGACGACATGGCAAGCCCGTCTTCCTCCCGAATGGTCGGGCAGCCAACCACTTCAATCGCAATATCCAGATCCGCCGCCAGTCGCGTCACCACCTGCAATTGCTGATAATCCTTCTCGCCGAAGAACGCCTTATCCGCACTTGTCTGCAGGAACAGCTTGGAGACAACGGTGGCCACCCCATCGAAATGCCCGGGCCGTGTCGCGCCGCACAGGCAATCGGTGAGACCGGATACCGACACATTGGTTGAAAAGCCCGCCGGGTACATCTGTTCCCCGTCCGGAACCCAGATCGCATCGACCGCGAAGCGTTCCAGCTTGCGCGCATCCTGCTCTTCCGTTCGCGGGTAGTTCGCGAGGTCCTCTGGATTGTTGAACTGCTTCGGGTTCACAAAAATCGTCACGATAACCCGGTCGCACACCGCCTTGGCCGCAGCGACAAGACTCAAATGCCCATCGTGCAGCGCCCCCATCGTCGGAACAACACCCACCACCTCGCCTGCGCGTTTCCACGGTGTGATCAACGCACGTAACTCGGACTTGTCCCGAAAAATCGGCACGATCACGACTTCGGCTCCTGCGCAGAGTCGCCGAAGACATGCTCGGCAGAAGGGAACGCCCGGCGGCGCACCTCGTCCGCATAGGCCGCCACCGCCGCTTCGGCCTGCTGACCCAAAGTGGCGTAACGCTTCACGAATTTCGGTTTGAACCGTGTGAAAAGGCCCAGCATATCGTCAACGACAAGGATCTGCCCATCACAGCCAGCGGAGGCGCCAATCCCAATCGTCGGGATCGGCACGGCCGCAGTTATCTCGTTCGCGAGCGTCTCCGGCACTTTTTCCAACACCACCGCAAAGGCTCCCGCCTCCGACACCGCCTCCGCGTCAGCGATCAGCTGCGCCGCGGCATCGCCGCGCCCCTGCACCTTGTAGCCGCCCAAGGTGTTGATCGATTGCGGCGTCAGGCCGATATGGGCCATCACCGGAATGCCGCGCGCGACGAGGAAGGCAATCGTGTCGGCCATTCCCACACCACCCTCGAGTTTCACGGCACCGGCCTCGGTCTCGGACATCAGTCGTGCGGCGTTGCGAAAGGCCTGCTCGGGGCTTTCCTCATAGGAGCCGAACGGCATATCGACGACCATCATCGCCTGCCTGAGGCCGCGCTTTACCGCTTTCCCGTGCAGGATCATCATTTCCATCGTCACGCCCAGCGTCGATGGCAGGCCATGCAGCACCATGCCGACACTGTCGCCCACCAGAACGAAATCGCAGTGCGAATCCATCAGTTCCGCCATGGGTGTCGTATAGGCCGTCAGACTGACCAACGGCGTAGCTCCTTTGCGCGCCCGAATGTCGTCGGGAAGAGGGGCGGATTTTCTGGCTGTGGCGCTCATGGCGGGGCGTCCTTCTTGGCCTTCGTTGCATTCGAAATACCAGCGCATCCGGGTGCTGACACTGCGCAAATTGCAGCATGTGCTTGATTGCAGGGCGATTCGCCATGACAGTTGGACAAACAACGGGGCTCAGCCCATCAACAGGAGGGACCTATGACCGGACGTTTTCTCAGCGGAGTTGCGGCTGCGACGCTTCTATGCACCCCGGCCATCGCGCAACAAACCGACTTGACCATCGCGCTCCAGCTCGAACCACCGCATATGGACCCGACCAGCGCAGCTGCAGGCGCGATTGACTCGGTGCTGTACTCGAACGTTTTCGAAGGGCTGACCCGGTTCATGTCCGACGGATCGGTGGTGCCCGGTCTGGCGGAAAGCTGGGAGATCAGCGAGGACGGCACGACCTACACGTTCAATTTGCGCGATGAGGTGACGTTCCACGATGGCACCGCAATGGATGCCGAGGATGTGAAATTCACACTCGACCGTGCCCGCGCTGAAGACAGTGCCAACGCGCAAAAAGCCCTGTTTGCGGGCATCGAAGAGGTGACGGTCCTCGACCCGTCGACCGTCGAAGTCAAACTCTCCGCACCCGACGGCAACTTCCTTTTCAACATGGCCTGGGGAGACGCGGTGATCGTCGCGCCCGAAAGCATTGAAAACATCAAACAGATGCCAGTCGGAACGGGCGCATTCAAATTCGACCAATGGGTGCAGGGCGACCGTGTGGAGATCAGCCGCAATCCCGACTACTGGGGCGAGGCACCGGCGCTGGAACGCGCCACCTTCAAATTCATCTCTGACCCGACCGCTGCCTTCGCCGCCATGATGGCTCAGGATGTTGACGCTTTCGCCGGGTTCCCGGCCCCAGAGAACCTTCCACAATTCGAGGCCGATCCGCGCTTTCAGGTGCTTGTCGGCTCGACCGAGGGCGAGACGATCCTGAGCACCAACAACAAGATGCCTCCTCTGGATGACCTGCGCGTCCGGCAAGCGATTGCCCATGCGATCGACCGCCAGGCGATCATCGATGGTGCGATGTTCGGCCTTGGCACACCGATCGGCACTCATTTCGCGCCGCACAACCCGGATTACGTCGATCTGACGTCACAATCCGCGTATGACCCCGAGAAATCCAAGGCGCTTCTGGCCGAGGCCGGTCTTGCCGACGGATTCACAACGACACTGAAATTGCCGCCGCCCTCCTATGCCCGTCGAGGAGGCGAGATCATCGCCGCGCAATTGCGCGCGGTGGGGATCGAGACCGAGATCACCAATCTCGAATGGGCGCAGTGGCTGGAAGAGGTGTTCCGTGGGAAGGATTTCGGCCTCACCATCGTCAGCCATACCGAGCCTTTTGACATCGGAATCTATGCGCGGCCAGAGTACTATTTCCAGTATGACAATCCGGAATTTCAGGCGCTGATGACCACACTCACCGCCACAACCGATCCGGCGGCTCGGTCCGACCTTCTGGCGCAAGCCCAACGCATGATCGCTGATGACTACGTGAATGGCTATCTGTTCCAGTTGGCGTTCCCGACGGTGGCAGACGCGCGCATCCAAGGGTTGTGGCAGAACGCGCCGACACAGGCGACGGATCTTACTGGGGTGAGTTGGTCGAACTGAGCAGTCAGCTGGCAATACCAGAAACCGCGGCGGCCGGGACACGCGAACGCGTGGTAGTCCCGTCGCAGTTTTCTTTTGGGGATAACCAAAATTTAGTTCCCGGGTGAAAGAAACTTCGTACGAAGTTTCTTGGGGGTCTCCAGTAAATTCTGGGCCAGCTTGATCCGTGACATGAAGATCGGCTTAAGACCAGATTGCCAAGGCTTTAAGTCCAATCTACGCTCGGTTCATGGGCATCCCGGTGGAAAACTTCTTTCTCAAGCCAGACACCAAAGGCACGCTTCAGGCCCGAATCCAGCAGATGGTGGCCGAGGGCATCCTGTCCGGTCGTTTTCGGCGTGGGGAGAAACTCCCCTCCAGCAGAAAGCTCGCAAAACACCTGGGCGTCAGCCGGATCACCGTGACGCTGGCCTATACCGAATTGCTCTCCAACGATTACCTAAGCTCGAAAGGACGGTCGGGATACTTCGTCTCGGACGATGCTCCGACACCGCCGACATTCGATGCGACACCGGAACGCGCGGACTCGGTCGACTGGACCCGCGCATTGGGGCGTCGCTTCACGGGATATGCCACACTGGTGAAACCACAGAACTGGCAGGACTACCGTTACCCCTTCCTTTACGGGCAGACTGACCCGCAGCTTTTCGATCATGCCCATTGGCGGCTTTGCGCCCTGCAGGCACTGGGGGCCAAGGATTTCGCCGCGTTGACGCAGGATTATTCCGATCAGGACGATCCACAACTTGTCGAGTTCATCCTGCGCCACACGCTTCCTCGGCGCGGGATCACGGCGCGACCCGACGAAGTGCTCATTACCCTTGGTGCGCAGAACGCGCTTTGGCTGACAAAGCAGGCATTGCTCAACGAGAGCCGGCTCGCGGTGATCGAAGACCCGTGCTATCCCGCGTTGCGCGAGATCCTGATGCGCGCCCGCTGCTTCGTTCACGCAACGCCCGTGGACAAGGATGGCTTACCCCCGGACCAGATCCCGGAGGGGGCGGACGTGATCTTTGTCACGCCCAGCCACCAGTGCCCCACCTCTTACACGATGCCGCTCGCCCGGCGACAGGCGCTTCTGGCCCGCGCGCGCGATCTGGATGCGTTGATCGTAGAGGACGATTACGAGTTCGAGATCGCCCATATCAAACCGCCCATGCCCGCGCTCAAAAGCCTCGATGCCGACGGGCGCGTGATCTATGTCGGCAGTTTCTCCAAATCGCTTTTTCCGGGTTTGCGCCTTGGTTACATCGTCGGCTCCGCCCCGTTCATTCGTGAGGTGCGCGCGTTGCGCGCTTCGATTTTGCGCCACCCACCAGGACACGCCCAGCGCACGACCGCTTATTTTCTGAGCCTCGGCCACTACGACAGCCTTGTGAAACGCATCGGGAAGGCCCTGAACGACCGTCGTGTGATCATGGAACACGCCATCCGCAAATACGGCCTGACAATCGCTGGAAAAGGCACTCATGGCGGATCATCTTTCTGGATGCGCGCTCCAGATCACGTGGACTGTGAAGAATTGACCGTGCGCCTGCGCGAAGAGGCCAGTGTTCTGATTGAACCGGGAACCGCGTTTTTTGCCGGACCAAACCCGCCGCGAAACTTCTATCGCATCGCCTACAGCTCGATTGCGCAGGCGCGGATCGATCCGGGCATCGCCGAAATCGCCCGCGCCATCGACGCAACATCCGTCACATAGAGGCGTCGACGCCGAAGCCCTCTGGGATGGTGTCCAACCCGTCCAGCACGAGGTCCGCCATCACCTCCGCCACTTTCGGGGCCATGCCAAAGCCGATCTTGAAGCCACCATTGGCGATGTAGTGACCCGGTCGATCGGGCCAGGCACCCAGCATCGGCGCGCGAGACCGCGCGCGCGGTCGCACACCGGCCCAACGGTGGATCACCGGTGCGTCCGCCAGCACTGGCATCGCTGCGCGCGCGCGGGCGACAAGTTCGTCACACTGGTCATCAACCGAAGATGGGTCTTCGAATTCCCGCTCAGTCGTGGATCCCACTGCCACCGTACCATCCGCGTGCGGTACGATGTGCAGCCCGTCCACGAAGACCTGCGGCGCTACCATAGCTGCATGGCGGAAGGCCACGGACTGCCCCTTGACCCCGACGCCGACCGCTTTTCCAAGCGCATCAGAAAGCGCCAGAAGCCCCTGCCACCCGGTCGCCCAGATCACCGCACCCTGGTCTTGGGCATCCGGCACGACCTCGACACGCCTGGTTCGCAAAGCGGCGACCAATGCCGCGCAGGCGTGTCGCGGATGCAATCGCGCGGTCAGGGTGTCGAGGATCAGAAATCCGGTCCCGGTCCTCGGGGCGAACTCCCCTGCGTCTGACGAAGGGACCACGTCCCACACCGCTCGCCCCTGCCAAAGCGCCTTCGCACCATCGATCCGTGATCGCGCGAGATCAAGCGCGCGGTCATCGACGATGGGTTGCAGGCGACCCAACCTCGCATAGCCGGGATCGACGCCGCCAGCCTCCTGCACCTCGGGCCAGAAGGCCTCTGCCATCAGCAGGCTTTCCAACTGAAACGCCTTTTTGTCATTCCAATTCTCGGGCACATGCGGCGCCAGTGCACCGACAAGACCACCGCTCGATCCAGACCCAGCGCCGAACGGGTCGACCACCTGAACCCGCGCGCCGCGCCTGGCCAGCACCCACGCGATGCTGAGACCGAAAACCCCCGCCCCGCGCACTGTGATTTCCGCCATTGCCAATCCGGACACCCCTCGCCAATGTCGCGCTGTCGTTAAGGTATCTCGAAATGAACCACCAGTCAGAACCCGTCGAATGGCGCGACCGGGATGTGCCTGTGTCCCGGCGCTTCGACGACCCCTATTTCTCGCTCGACAATGGTCTGGCCGAAACGCGCTACGTGTTTTTGCGGGGCAATGACCTGCCTGCACGGTTTCGGGACGGATTGCACATCGCAGAACTGGGGTTCGGCACCGGCCTGAACCTGCTGGCCACAATGCACCTGTGGCGCGCCAGCGGGCAAACCGGAACGCTTCACTTTACAAGCTTCGAGGCCTTCCCAATGACCCCTGACGATATGATCCGCGCTCAGCAGGCTTTTCCAGAGCTGTCGGCCATCGCCGCTGAGCTTGCTCCATATTGGCTGGCACAGGCAGGGACGATCGCGCTGCCGGGACTGTCGTTCACTTTGATCGAAGGCGATGCGCGAGAGACCGTGAAACACCTCACACGCCCGGTCGACGCGTGGTACCTCGATGGCTTTTCGCCTGCAAAGAACCCAGAACTCTGGGACCCGGACTTGCTTGCCCATGTCAGTGCGAAGGCCACCGAAAACGGCACGGCCGCCACCTACACGGCTGCTGGCCACGTACGGCGTGCCCTCGATGCGGCGGGGTTCACCACCGAACGGATCCCCGGGTTTGGCCGCAAACGCCACATGACCATCGCGCGAAAAACCTCCGCATGACAGAGACGAACAACAAGCTTGGCATCTGGCTCATGATCGCGACGACCTTTGTTTTCGCTGTTCAGGACGGATTATCTCAGCACCTCGCCAGCACGTACAACGTGCTCATGGTGGTGATGATCCGGTACTGGTTCTTCGCCGCCTTCGTGGTTTTCGTCGCAAGCCGACGTGCAGGCGGATTGCGCACCGCCGCCTCCACCGAACAGCCATTGCTCCAAGGCTTTCGCGGTCTGCTTCTGGCCAGCGAGATTTGCGTCATGGTGCTCGCCTTTACCTATCTCGGGCTTGTGGAAAGCCACGCGATCTTCGCCTGCTATCCGCTGCTCATCGCGGCGCTCTCAGGACCGATCCTAGGTGAGCAGGTCGGGTGGCGCCGATGGGCGGCTATCGGCTTCGGCTTTGTCGGTATCCTGATCATCCTGCAACCCGGTGTCGATGTATTCTCACCCCTTGCGATCATTCCGGCGGTGTCGGCGCTGATGTTTGCGCTTTACGGATTGCTCACGCGCTACGCCGCGCGCCGAGACAGCGCCGCCACCAGCTTTTTTTGGACAGGCACGGTCGGCGCCATCTACATGACCTTGATCGGAATCTGGTTCTGGGAGCCCATGTCCGGCGCGGATTGGGGATGGATGGCCATGCTCTGCGTCACCGGCGCCTTGGGACATTATCTGCTGATCCGCTGCTATGACGTGGCCGAAGCCAGCGCGGTACAGCCCTTTGCATATTTCCAGCTACCCTTCGCCTCCAGCATCGGGATCTTCCTCTTCGGTGAGACCATTGAGCCGCACGTGATCTTTGGCGCGAGCCTGATCGTTGCGGCCGGGCTTTTCACCCTATGGCGACAGAGGCAGAAGGGTTGAGCCGATCAATTCTTCTGAAAACGGCACAGGATGTGGAGGACGCCCGAGGCGCGCGCGGTACACGGGCAGGCTTTCGGTCACCCGCATGACGTAATTGCGCGTCTCGGCAAACGGAATGTGCTCGATCCAGTCGATGATCTCCATACCACCCTGTCTTGGGTCACCACGCTCGTTCATCCAGCGGATCGGACGGCTTGGCCCGGCGTTATAGGCGGCCGCCATCATCACGGCGTTGCCGTCGAACTGGTCGGCCAAACGCTCCAGATAGGTGCCGCCCAAAACGGCATTGTAGACGGGGTCGGTTAGCAGCTTGGTCTCGGAATACTCCACGTCCAACCATCCGGCGACCTCACGCGCTGTGGCAGGCATCACCTGCATTAACCCAAGCGCGCCCACGGGCGACACGACACGATGGTCGAACTCTGATTCGCGTCTGGCAATCGCAAGGACAAGCTCTGGCGGCACGGCATGCCCGACCTCGGCCACCGGGTGTAGCGCGTAATACGGCGCATGGACTTCGTGTCCAAATTGGGCTGCCCGTTTGCCCAGCATGACCTGAATATGCGGCTGGCCTAGGTCTTCGAGCATTTGCCCCATCTGCCCGATCTCTGTCCGTGACAGGCTTTCGGCAAGGTGTGTGAGGAACCGTTCGGCCAAGGCAGTCTCATTCGCATCAAGCAAGAGCACCGCCGCCTCGAAGACCGATGAGTCGGTAAACGCCGCATCGCGCCAATCGGGGAATTGTTCTTCACCACTCAACCGTGCATCGGGTGCGATCCCACCACGCTCTGCTGCGAGCAGGCCGTAGAATGACGTCTGGTATTCCGCGCCAAACGCATAGGCTTCGGCCGCGGCGGCGTCATCTCCCAAAGCTTCATGCGCGCGCCCCAACCAGTAGCCTGCACGGCCCAGTGAGATCGGTGTGTCGACCGCCCCTCGAAACGCTTCGAAATGTTCCGCTGCTTGTTCAGCGTCATTAAGAAATCGCAGGGAAATGTATCCGGACAACCATTCCAGATCCGCAAAGCGCGAACCGCTGTCGAGGTGATGCGAAGACGCGATGCGATAGGCAAGATCGTAATCCCCGGCGCGCATCATGCGCCGGGTCAGATCGGCCCGTTGCCGTGCCCAGAACTCTGGCTTTCCCAGGGTCTCTTTCGAAGACGACCGCGCCAGGAGCAATTCTATGGAATCCTCGGTGCGACCCTTGCGCATCCGCCAAGCAAACCGTTCAAAGGCCAGGCCGGCATCGGCGCTCAAGCCCGCCGGGACCGCATCGATCAACGCGTCCACGCCAGCAGCATCGGACCGCAATCCAAGGCGCGCTGCCGAAAGCGCATCCCATCCATCATCGACCAGCGGAAGCATCGCCTGCGCGTTGCTGATCCATCCCCGCCAAAGCATGACGTCCAACCGTTCGGGATGCAGCGGAGCCAGTAGCTCGCCATAGGTATCTACGAATGACGCCTGTTCTTCAGCGGTCAGGCTTAAGGTCAACCATGCGGTTGTGATGACGTCATGAGCCGCCTCGCGGTCATCCGCCGTCAGATGCGCGCGCGCGAGCGACAGCGCGCCCGCACCTGTTTCAGGGACGTGACCTGCATAAAAGGTCCTGATCGTTTCTGCCGAAGCCGACGTCATCGCGGCTTCGCTTTTCTCCTTCAAAAACGCAAGGCCCGGCCAATCCGGATTGCGCGACACAAAGTCCGTCACTTCGCGCTCGGATCCTTGCCCCGCCCGAAGGTAGTGCCACAAGATCACATCGAGCGCCGCCTGCCCGTCGCCCCGCGCTTCGATTTGCGCGGCAGCCCAGTTTCCCTCGCGCATGAGGTCCATCGCGCGCTCAAGCGGGCGGTCCGCTGTTTGGGCAAAAACAGGCAAACTCACAAGAAAAGCAATCGCCGTGAGGACCGCCTTAAACCGAAACATGACTTGCATTTTCCCCACTGAAACAGGATAGACGGCTCGCTAAAGGATAACCCGGTCCAAGTGAGCTTCAACTCACATTCGCGGGACGGGTGCAACGGCAATACTGCCACAACGTGAAAAGGAGCGTGACAATGTTCAGTGGGTCAATGGTTGCACTGGTCACACCGTTCAAGAACGGTGCAGTGGATTTTGCCGCGCTCAAACGCCTTGTGGACTGGCATGTCGATCAGGGCACGCACGGTCTGGTTCCCGTGGGCACGACGGGTGAAAGCCCGACACTGAGCCACGAAGAGCACGAAGAAGTCGTGACCTCCGTGGTCGAGGCCGCCAATGGGCGCATTCCTGTCATCGCCGGTGCAGGGTCGAACAACACTGCCGAGGCAATCCGGTTTCTGCAGCACGCCGAAAAAGCGGGCGCGCAGGCAGGTCTGGTCGTGACGCCGTACTACAACAAGCCGACACAAGACGGGTTGATCCGGCATTACACAGCGTTGCATGATGCCTGCACCCTGCCGATTTTCATCTACAACATCCCCGGGCGATCAGTCGTTGACATGACGCCCAAGACGATGGGCGAATTGGCCAAGCTGCCGCGCATCATCGGCGTTAAGGACGCAACCGGCGATCTCGCACGCGTGTCTGCCCAGCGCATCACCTGCGGCAAGGACTTCGTGCAACTCTCCGGTGAAGACGCCACGGCGCACGGCTTCAACGCACAGGGCGGTGTGGGCATGATCTCGGTCACTGCAAATGTCGCGCCAAAGCTGTGTTCGGAAATGCAGGAGGCGACCCTCGCCGGAGACTTCGGTAAAGCGCTGGACCTGCAGGATCGGCTGATGCCGCTGCATCACGGGATCTTCACAGAACCGGGCCTGTGCGGTGCGAAATACGCGATGAGTCGTCTGGGACTTTGCGACGAAGACATGCGCCCGCCGCTTTTCCCGGTATCGCAGCCGACGCGCGACCTGATTGACAGCGGTCTGCGCCATGCCGGACTTCTGAATTAATCCAGCCTTACCTTCCACAAGAGCCAACGAAAAAGGCCGCGCAACTGATGCGCGGCCTTTTTTTTTAGCTGGTGTTTGTCCTTACGATTCCAAACCTTCGGGCTGCCCCACGACGACAAAGCGCAACGCATCGGGTTGAAGCAGTCGTGCCGCGACCCGCTGGATGTCCTCCAGTGTGATCGCCTCGACCTTCGCATTACGCGTGTTGACGTAATCGACAGGCAAGTCATCCATTTGCATACCGACAAGGATGTTGGCGATCCGACCATTGCCATCGAAGCGCAGGGGATAGGCCCCGGTAAGGTATGTCTTGGCGCTTTCCAGTTCCTCTGCGGTGACGCCGTTCTCAGCCATCTTCGTCCATTCGTCACGGATCACCTGAATGGCTTCCGCAATCCGGTCATTGGCGCTTGAAACACGGCCGAGGTACAGCGCTGCGTGATCTTTCGGCACGAGGTAGCTGTAAACACCGTAGGTCAGACCCCGCTTTTCGCGCACTTCTTCCATCAGGCGAGCATCAAACCCGCCGCCGCCCAGAATTTCATTCAGCACGTAGGCTGCAAAGAAATCAGGATCGTCGCGCGCGAGCCCCTCATGCCCGAATATGGCAACCGATTGGGGTACATCGAACGGCACCACTGTGACACCCGCTGCGGTTTCGACATCGATATCCGCCGCCTGCGGGAGGCCCTCGGCAGGCAGCCCTTCAAGCAACTTGTCAAGTACCTGAGCCAGCTTCTCGGGCGAGATGGCCCCAGCCGCGCCCACATAAACGCGGTCCCGGGCCAATGCACCAGCATGCGCGGTTACAAGGTCATCGCGGGTGAGACCCGTGACACTTTCCTCAGTGCCTTCGATCGGCGATCCGTAGGGGTGATCGCCAAACACCATTTCGTCGAAGGCTTGACCGACCAGAAAATCCGGATCCTGCTGGTCTGATCGGATGCCCGAAACAATCTGCGCCCGCACGCGATCAATTGCGTCCTGATCGAAGCGCGGCTGGGTCAGCGCATCGCGCAGAAGCGCCAGCGCCTCGTCCTGATTTTCCGTCAGAAAGCGTGCCGAAATCGACACGGCGTCATCGCTGATGTCGAAATCAAACGACGCAGCAAGGGCCTCTGCCTGCTCTGCAAAAGCGCGAGAGTCGAGCTCTGCAGCCCCTTCTTCAAGCAATGCCACCATCAGATTGGTCGCACCGCGCTTGCCAGCTTGGTCGAGGGACGCTCCGCCCTTGAAGCGCAGTTCCAGCGCGACGAATGGTATCGAATGCTCTTCGACCAGCCAAGCATTCACGCCTCCGGGGCTTTCGACCTCTGTGATATCGATCTCGGCCCGCAACGGGGTGGCGAACAGAACGGCCAGAGATAGAGCGGTAAAGACACGGGTCATCAAAGTCATTGCGTCACCTCCTCGGCGCCGCGCAGGAAGCCGGTTACCGCGTTGTCACGGTCGAAAACCTCTTGTGCGGCGGCAATGATTTCCTCAGGTGTGATGGATTGCAGGATCTCTGGCCATTCATGCACGTCATCCACGGTGAGACCCGATGTCAGAGCTGCGCCATAGCGTCGGGCAAGCGAATTGGAGCTATCTAGCTCGTAGACTTGTGACGCGCGCAGTTGGAACTTGATCCGCTCAAGCTGCGCCGGATTGACCCCTGTCTCGATGAAGTCCGCTACCACGCGGTCCATGTCCGCTTCGGCTTCTTCAAGCGTCACACCTTGGGCGGGCACGTTCACGATACCGAAGGTTGTGTCATCCAAAGACAGTCCGCTGTAGAACGCGCCAGCGTAAACCGAACGGTTTTCGTCGAACTGCAAAACTTGCGGCAACACCGACGTCTGAGATCCGCCCAGCACTTCGGCCAGAAGCGTCAATGCGGCGGCCTTGCGCTGATCGCCCGGGTCGCGTTCCGGGGCAAGGTAGGTGCGCATCACATAGGGCTGCGCAACGCGCGGGTCTTCGAACGAGATACGACGTTCCGCCATCTGCGGCGGCTCCGACGGGCGCACGCGCTCTGGCAACTCGGCGTTCCGCGGGATCGGACCATAGTGCTCTTGAGCCAGCGCCAGAACCTCATCGGGCTGAACATCACCAGCGACAACCAGGACCGCGTTGTTCGGCGAATAGAACCGCTCGTAATAGGCAAGCGCATCTTCAAGATCGAGATTCACCATCTCGTGCCGCCATCCGATGATCGGCGTGCCATAGGGGTGGTTGAGATACTGCGCTGCCATACGCTGTTCCCGGAACAAGGCGCCAGGATCATTCTCGACTCGCTGGTTGCGTTCTTCGATGATGACGTCCCGCTCAGTCAGGATATCTTCGCGGTCAAGCTGGATGTTCTTCATCCGATCCGCTTCCATCTCCATCATCAGGCCAAGCCGATCCGCCGCGATACGCTGAAAATATGCAGTGTAGTCAAAGCTGGTGAATGCATTGTCGGTGCCGCCGTTGGCCTTGACGGTTTCGCTGAACTCTCCCGGGGCAAGCTTTTCAGTGCCCTTGAACAGAAGGTGTTCGAGAAAATGCGCCACACCGGACACGCCCGGCTGTTCATCGGCGGACCCAGCGCGGTACCAGACCATATGTACCACGGCCGGCGCGCGATGATCCTCGATCACCACGACATCCATGCCGTTATCAAGCTGGTAGGTCGTTACCTGATCTTCGATGGTTTGCGCGTGTAAGGGTGCGGCTGCAAGAAGGCATGCCCCGGCAAGGGCGGACAGTCGACGCATCGGCAAAATCTCCTTGGTTTGGCAGATAAGGTACGATGCGCGTGCGCAACTTCAAGCGCGCCAACAGTTTCGTGAGCGGCTTTGTCACCCAATCCTCAACGACGACTAAGGGTTATCCGTAAGAAACCCCTAGTGTGCTTTAGCAAATCACTGAGGAGGAGCCGACGGCGTCAACACCCCGGCGCGCCGCGCCGCGTCCAGCGCGCGGTAGGAATCAAGTCTCTGACTGCGATAGACACGATTGTAAGTATCGGTTGGCACAAGCCGCCAGTTGAACAGGGACCGCCGTTCGCGGAACTCCTGATCTTCGGCGGCAAGGTCTTCGCGGATGCCCGGCTGTCGTCCGAACCGCGACGCACGTGCCACCAGCGCCTGATCTCCCGCGCCGATACCGGCCTGAGGATCAAGCCGTGACGGAGAACCGCCCAAGGCCGCAACCGCGTCGCGCAATGGTGTCTGGTCCGTCCGGTTCGCACCACCCGGCGTCGGCGGCGGCAACTGTGCGAAGCTCTCAGGTGTTTCAAGCGGCTTGTTCGGCACAATGGAAAATTCTTCCGGCGTTCCCGAGGGATTGCGCAGCTGCTTGAGGTTGGTCTCGCGAATGCCCGACTCTTCACGTGAGCTACACGCGGTCAGAACCACCAATGCCAGAATGATCAATGTGCGCGGCATTGCCCTTGCCCGCCTCCGTGTTCGCCTCAGACCTGCTTTACCCCATCCTGGGACGCGCGTCACGAGGCGTTTTTGCTCCCTGAAAACAAGGCCAGACCAATTGCCCCGATGAACACAGAGATATCAGCCACGTTGAACGCATACGGGTTGTCGATCCCGCAACACGACATGTTCAAGAAATCAGCGACCGCACCGTACAGCAAACGGTCCACCACATTGCCCAGCGCGCCACCGATCAAAAGCCCCGCGAACACCAGACCCGTCCGCCCCGGCGGATCGCGGCGCATCCAGACCAGCACGAATAGAACGATGCCCAAAGCGACCGAGATGAGCACCCAGCGGGTCCAGTCGGCGGTGCCAGAGAACAGGCCGAAATTGATACCCGTATTCCACGCCATTCGAAAATTCAGGTAGGGCGGCAGGACATCGATCGCCCCAACCCGCGCGAGGTCCATGACATGCACAACCCACCACTTGGTGAACTGATCGACCACGAAGACGATCACAGCAATGAGGGCGACCAATCGCACCGGCGCCCCCTAGTGACGGAAGTGACGCATGCCGGTCAAAACCATGGCAAGGCCCGCTTCATCCGCCGCCGCGATCACTTCGTCATCGCGCATCGACCCGCCGGGTTGGATGACACAGGCGGCACCAGCCGCGGCAGCCTCCATCAGCCCGTCGGCGAAGGGAAAGAACGCGTCAGACGCCACGGCGCTGCCTTTGGTAAGCGGCTCTGCCAATCCCAATGTCTCGGCCATGCGCTCGGCCTTCTTGGCGGCGATCAACGCGCTGTCGACGCGGCTCATCTGGCCTGCCCCGACGCCCACCGTCGCGCCGTCTTTGACGTAAACGATGGCGTTCGACTTTACGTGCTTCGCAACCTTCCACGCAAAGAGCAGGTCGCGCATCTGATCGTCCGTTGGCGCGACCTTTGTCACAATCTTCAGATCGTTCAAATCGATCTGTCCATTGTCACGGTTCTGAACCAGAATCCCGCCTGAAACCTGTTTCCACGCCGTTCCCGGCTCGGCCGTGTTGGCAAGTCCGGGTGTCATGAGCAGGCGCAGGTTTTTCTTTTTGGCAAAGATGTCTTTCGCCGCCTGATCGACGCCCGGTGCGATGACAACCTCGGTGAATATCTCGGAAATCGCCTCTGCCGTGTCGCCGTCCAGCGTCGAGTTCAGCGCCACGATCCCGCCGAAGGCCGAGGTACGGTCGCAATCGAAGGCTTTCTGATACGCTTCTTTCAACGTTGCCCCGGTTGCGACGCCACACGGATTGGCATGTTTGATGATCGCGCAGGCAAAGCCGTCGCGTGGCAGAAACTCCGAAACCAGCTCGAATGCCGCATCGGTGTCGTTGATATTGTTGTAGCTGAGCTCTTTGCCCTGAAGCTGTTCGGCCAGCGCAATTCCGGGCCGGTTGGAGCCGTCGCGATAGAAAGCCGCGCCCTGGTGCGGGTTCTCACCGTAGCGCAGGGGTTGCGCCAGCGTTCCGGCAAACACCCGGCGGCGCGGGGTTTCTTCGCCAATCGCACCAGCCATCCAAGTGCTGACGGCGGCATCGTAAGCGCCGGTTCGGGCATAGGCGACCTGGGCCATCTTCTGTCGGAACCTCAGGCTTGTCTGGCCGTCGTTCTCGTCAAGTTCCACCAGCAGCGCATCATAGTCCTCGACATCCACGACGGTGGTCACGAAGCTGTGGTTCTTGGCCGCGGCGCGGATCATCGCAGGGCCGCCGATATCGATGTTCTCAATGCAGGTGTCGTAATCTGCGCCTTTTGCGACGGTGGCCTCGAACGGGTAAAGGTTCACCACCAGCAGATCGATTGCCTTGATATCGTGTTCAAACATGGCGGCGACGTGATCATCATTGTCGCGCAGGGCCAAAAGACCGCCATGCACTTTCGGGTGCAGCGTCTTGACCCGGCCATCCATCATCTCGGGAAAGCCTGTCACCTCTGACACGTCCTTGACCGGCACACCTGCGTCGCGCAGTGCTTGCGCGGACCCGCCGGTCGACAGCAGCTCCACTCCCCGCGCATCGAGCGCCTTTGCAAGATCAACGAGCCCTGTCTTGTCAGACACAGAAAGAAGCGCGCGGCGGAGAGGGGCAAGGTTGGTCATGGCAGCAAAAGGGTCCCGGATTGTTCAGTTCAGCAGCGTCGCGTCGTCCTGAACAAGGTCCCGCACCGCGACTGCAGTGTCCTGAGCCTTCGCCAGCGACCAGCGAACGCGGGTCGCATACTCCATCGCGCGGCCAGATAAAACGATCTGTTTCGTCGCGCGCGGTCTGAGCCGGCCTTTTTCAAGGTAGACCGATGGCTCCAGCGCAAGATCGCAGAGCGCATCAAAGCGGAAAATCCAGATCTCACCACTGCGCAAAGCCATCGATACCGCTGCGCCGTTCATGTCGATCGCGGCGTCGACCTCGGGGTGAAGGTGAAAACGAATGTCGAACGGAATGCCATTGAGCCGCGCGGCCTCCATCTTTTCGTTGAAGCGTGCTTTGCTGGCATTGTCGAGTGATACCAAAAGGTCTTCCCCAACGATCCCCCGCCCGTCGAAGGTCAATTCCAGGATGCGGGCATGGGTCAAACCGTGGGTCGTGACATACCCATCATGCCCGCCTTCGAACCGCACTCCGTCAGAGGCGCGCGACATCTCTACCGGAACACCTTTGGGCACATCATCCAGAAGCTCGCGTTCAATCGGACCCATCCGCGATGTGACGCCGAGGCGTGAACTTGAATAGCCATCGAGGCAAAGCGTGGAATGGGACGGCGTCGCCCGACCCGCACGCCGCCACTCTTCACCGAACGTCGACCCGGACCCGCAATTGACGATCAGCGGACGACGACCCGAAGTCAGCTCAAAGGCCAGAGTTGAAGCGTGTGCGTTGAAACTGGCAATCCCGCTTGGAGGGGCTGCCGCATCTATCACCATTGTCGTGCGTCCGCCCGTGAGTCGCGCGTACCCCATCGCCAAATCCTGGGCTGCCTGCGCTTTGACGCCCGCAGCTGCCAGGGCCGTGTCGAGCCGGCCTTCGATACCGCGACCGCCTCCGTGGAACCGGGCAAGACCGCCATCGGCGTGACGCAGGGCGCGAAGTGTGGGCACGATCTTCACAATGGCCTCAAGATGCGCCATATCCGGCGCCCGCCCGACCTCGTAAAGCGCGTCGCGCGCCCAGATCAGCAGGGTGCAAACCTCCATCAACTCTTCGGGATTGCGCGTCGGGACGCCACCGCCTTCGTTGATCTGTCTTGCGCATTCCTGACCCAGCGCCTTGATCGCCGGATCCGCCTGTTCTTCCATCCCCTGCAAGGACAGCCCCGCCGAGATCAACCCGGTGAGCGCTTCGAACCGTGGCAGCCCCGGGGTCGAACTGTGCCAGCGGCGGTTGAGGAAGATTGTTTGCTGCGCAATGGAACGGAAGAAGGCGTGCGATTGCTCTGGCGTCGCGCCGCCCAGAACGAAGATCGCGTGATGCAGCCAGCGAATGACGCGCCGCCCGGCAAGCTCTGGCGTCCAGCCCGGGCCAGTGCCGTTGCCATAGCGGGTGATCCATTCGAACAACCACGTCTGCGCAGTTTGCCGGGTTTTCGGATCGCCGACGCTCGCCATGTCATCCAGCCAGTGAAAGCCGTGAATTTCTTCCAGGAAAGCATCGTCCGGCGGCGGAATATCCCAGATGATCGCACCGGGTGCTTCGACCAGGTGACCCGCGAATAGAAGGTTCCCTGCCGTCAGTTGCCGTCCTCGGGCGTAGGACCCGACAGTGCGCGGTTCGGGATGGCCGATAAACGCAGCAGCTGGCTTGGCGCGCGTCGAGAGCCGTGCATGCACACGGTTCATGAAACGGGTTTGTGCCCGTTTGACGGCGTCCATTCGGATCATCAGCTCTGCCTCTGTCCTGCGTTTGCGCAGGTGTTCTTATGCCGAAATCATAACTCTGCGAAAGGTTTGAGTCACGGCTGAATTGTCAGGATGGCGGGGTCCCGCCCTTGAACCGCAAGAGCGCCATGTAGAATCCATCCATTCCCCCTGTCTCCGGCCAATAGTCAGGTCGCAGGCGCACACCGCCTTCTGCGCTGATCCAGTCGGGGTCGAGTCCCGGGGCCGAGGGTGGGAGGACCTCGAAGTCATCGGAGGCAGAGAGCAACCACTTGATCTGGTCCTCGCCCTCTTCTCGCAGCAGGCTGCAAGTGCAGTAGACAAGTAAACCGTTCGGTTCGAGGTGGTCTTTCGTACGGACCAGCATTTCCCGCTGCAACGACACAAGACTGTCGAGCCCGGTTTGGTTTTTCACGTAAGGCAGATCCGGATGACGCCGGATCGTCCCAGTCGCCGTGCAGGGCGCATCGAGAAGAACCGCGTCGAACCGACCGCCGCTATAGTCCAAGGCATCGGCAACAACGGTGTTCGCCTTGAGCTGGGTCCGTTCGAGATTCTCACTCAGTCGCGCCATGCGCGACTCAGAGATGTCGAGTGCTGTCACGTCGGCGCCAGCCGCCGCGAGCTGCATCGTTTTCCCGCCGGGAGCCGCACAGATATCGAGGATGCGCTTGCCTGTGACGTCGCCCAATAGCTTGACTGGCAAGGCCGCAGCCGCGTCCTGCACCCACCAGTCCCCAGTGTCGTACCCCGGCAGGCTTGAAACCTGTCCGCGAGCGGCCAAGCGCAACGACCCGGTTGGCAGCACATCTGCATTCAGTTTGGCAGCCCAACCTGCCGCATCGGATTTGACCGACAGATCGAGCGGAGGCGGAACTGCATGCGCGCGTTCGAAGCGCGCGACGGCGGCCTTGCTCCACGCCTTGGCAAGCCGCGGCCGTAGCCAGCCCGGCAGTTTCGTGTCCGGCGCCTTGGCCCAGTCTTCGTCACCGATCTGCGTCATCTTCCGCAGTACCGCGTTGACGAGGCCCTTCATCGGCGCGGTTTTCTTGTTGCGGCCGGCAATCTTCACTGCCTCGTTGACAACGCCGTGCGCCGCACCACCCGTCATCAATTCGATAGTCGCCATACGCAGGAGATTCATCACCCGAAGTGGCGGCTGACGTTGCAGATTTGGCGTCAGGATGTGATCTGCCCGACCCAGATAGCGCAGGGTCTCGGTGATCAGACGCTGCGCTGTAGCCCGTTCGGCAGGTGACAGAGCTTGCCAGATCGTGTCGCTTGTCACGTCCGACAACATTCGGCCTTCTCCGATGATCTGGCTTAGCCCGTCCAGGGCAACCAAACGAGGCGACGGGGTGTGCGACACAGGATACTCCGCATTCGGGCCGGGCTTGTCCCGGACCGGATGGCGCGTATATCAACAGGTATCAAGATGGAAGGCCAAGATGAGTTCCGACGTCCCAGAAGACCTGCCACCCGCGGCCCAGCGCGCCCTTGCCGAGGCCGAAGAGCGCCGAAAGAAAGCGGCTGAACAGACACCCTTGCCGAAGGAACTTGGTGGGCGGGACGGGCCCGAACCGGTGCGGTACGGCGATTGGGAAAAAGGTGGTCTTGCGATCGACTTCTGAAATCAGCGCAGACGGAAGTCAGCCGACTGGCCCGCTCCGCGATCAGCCGTGAAACGCATTTCACTGCCGTTTGCGAGCACTTCCTGGCAATTGTAGCCAAGATCATCCCCGCCCCAATTCAAGTCACGGCAGAAATAGCCGTTCTCCCAAGACCAGTTTCCGGTTACATCCCACGTCACCCCGCGCCCCGAGATGGAGCCGTCTGCACCCACCTGGAGGCGCACCATCGGCCGGGATAGGGTTTTGCCCTGGACAAGGGCAACAAACTCCGAACGATCGTCGATCCGTTTCAGTTCTGCCGCAGCGACTTGCGGCAGGAGTGCAACCGTCGCCGCGGCGGCGAATAGGGTCAGGCGTGTCATCGTGCAATGCTCCGTGAGGACTGATTACCTCAAAGATACGCACGAGATGTACGATTGGTTCACTTGACCGATCACGCCGCGCAAAATTTTGCGTCAGTCTTCAGACAGGCCCAACACGTCCAGCATGTCGTATTCGCCGGGTGCCTTGTCCTGACCCCAAAGCGCCGCCTTCAATGCGCCGCGGGCGAAAAGGGCACGGTCACTCGCGACATGACGCAGCGTGATGCGTTCCCCGGCGGCTGCGAAGAGCACATCGTGTTCTCCGACGATGTCGCCACCCCGGATTGCGGTAAATCCGATATCGCCCTTGCGGCGGGCACCCGTGATCCCGTCGCGCCCGCGGTCGGAATGTTCGCGCAGGTCGATACCCCGTCCTTCTGCCGCTGCTTCGCCCAGCATCAGCGCGGTGCCAGAAGGCGCGTCGACCTTCTTGTTGTGATGATACTCGATTACTTCGATGTCGTAATCGTCATCCAACGCGGCTGCGACCTTGCGGGTCAGCACCGTCAGAAGATTGACGCCAAGGCTCATGTTGCCGGCACGAACTATCACTGCATGGCGTGCCGCCGCGCGGATTTTGGCGAGGTCTTCATCCATCAGTCCAGTGGTTCCGATGACATGCACGGCACGGGCCTGCGCGGCGAGTTCTGCAAAATGGACCGTTGCGGCGGGGGCCGTGAAATCGATGACAGCGTGTGCCCGGGCAAAGCATTCCAGGGGATCGTCGGCCACCAGAACACCTATGGCCGCGCCGCCCATGGCGGTGCCGACATCCTTGCCGACCCAATCATGCCCTTCGCGTTCCACCGCACCGGCCAGGTGAAGCTTGGGATGTTTCGCGATCTCGGTCACTAGCATCTGACCCATACGACCGGACACGCCCGTCACAACCACGCCAATGTCATCGCTCATCTTCGCCCTCCAGCGGTGGATTTCCGCCTCCATAGCCGTTGGCCGGGCGCTTGGCAAAGGCCGCCGGACGTCTTATGTGCCGGACATGGCAAAAAACCGATCTCACAGCTCAGAGGGTCCAAGCCAGCGACAGCTGCGCGTTGGAGAACTGATCCGTCGCACCCTGGCGGATGTGCTCGCGCGCGGCGACATCCACGACCCGGACCTGAACAGGTTTTCGATTACGGTGGGCGAAGTGCGGACCTCGCCTGATCTGAAAGTGGCCACGGCTTACGTGGTCCCGCTTGGCGGCAAGGGTCAGGAGGACGTGCTTGAGCTCCTGAATCGCAACCGCAGTGAATTGCGCCGCGCCGTATCGAAGAACCTTACGCTCAAGTTCTCGCCAGAGCTGCGCTTTCGCCTTGATGATACGTTCGACCGGATGGACGACACGCGCCGCATGTTCGCGCAGGATGCCGTGCGCCGCGATGTTGAGAGCTAGTTTCGCAGCGCTGGCCCTATGCGTCAGCCTTGGGACCAGTGTCGGTGCCGCAGTCTCATGCGAAGAACGCAGTTTCGACGGTCTGCGCTACACCGCTTGTCACGTCGATCCGCGCGAAGATGACTTGCGCCTGTTCCTTAATGGGCCTTCAGGCGAACGGTACGGTCAGTTCTCGGCGATCGACGCTGTCTTGCAAGCAGAGAACGCGCGACTGGCCTTTGCCATGAACGGCGGCATGTACCACGAAGACCGTGCACCTGTGGGGCACTACATCGAAGACGGCCAAGAAGTGATGCGGGTGATCCCCAACGCCGGTCCAGGGAATTTCGGATTGCTGCCCAATGGGGTGTTTTGCATCCGTGAAGACCGGGCGGATGTGATCGAGACGCTGGACTATGCGGCGGCGCGACCCGAGTGCCGTTTCGCGACGCAATCCGGACCGATGCTGGTCATCGATGGCAAGCTGCATCCACGGTTTTTACCGGACAGCACGTCGCGTTACATCCGTAACGGGGTCGGCACGTCCGGCGACGGGACCGAAGTGGTGTTTGTCATCTCGGACGACGCTGTGACATTCCACGAATTCGGACGCATCTTCCGCGATGACCTGAAGCTGCCTCAGGCGCTATTTCTTGATGGCAGCGTGTCTCGACTTCACGCACCGCAGCTCAACCGGTCGGATTTCGGTCGATGGCTGGGTCCGATTGTTGGCGTCGTCGAACCCTTGACCGAGTAGCAGGGTTGCGGCCCGGCTATACGCGCTCTACCTCTCTGCGATCACATTCTCTCCCATCGGAGCTTTTATGACGGATACCCTTCAGGACCTTACCCAAAGCTTGCTGCAACGCGCCAAAGACGCCGGTGCCGATGCGGCAGATGTTCTGGCCGTCCGGGGCAACTCCATCTCAATCAATGTGCGCAACGGCGCGTTGGAGCAGGCAGAACGGTCGGAGGCGACAGATATCGGCCTTCGCGTGTTCGTCGGGCAACGCGTTGCGAATGTGTCCTCTTCCGACGTCCGGGCCGAAAGCCTCGCAATCATGGCCGAACGCGCGGTGGCCATGGCGCGGGAAGCTCCTGAAGACCCGTATGTCGGGCTTGCCGATCCGGATCAACTGGCCCGCGACCGCAGTTCCGAGGCACTTGAACTGTACGATCCGTCAACCGAACCGGCGCCTGCCACTTTGGAGGAAGATGCCCGCGTGGCAGAAGCCGCAGCGCTGGCCGTGGAAGGCATTACGCAGGTTTCGGCGGCTTCGGCCGATTACGGCACGCAGGATGTGTATCTTGCCGCCAGCAACGGCTTCCAAGGCGGGTACAAGCGGTCGTCGCGCTCTGTCTCTTGCGTCGCTATCGCCGGAACCGGCACCGCGATGGAACGTGATTACGACGGCGATCAGCGCATTTTTCAAAGCGATCTGAGATCACCGAAAGAGATCGGCGAGAGAGCGGCAGCGCGGGCCCTGGAACGGATGTCACCGCGCAAGCCCAAGACCGGTGCCTATCCGGTGTTGTTCGATGAGCGGATTTCGTCCAGCCTGATCGGCCATCTTCTGTCGGCCATTAACGGAGTGTCGATTGCACGCCGTTCATCCTGGGCGTTGGATCTCATGGGCGAGGTTGTTCTACCGACCGGCTTGTCGCTGGTCGAGGATCCCGCACGTGCCAGGGTGGGCGGGTCACGTCCGTTCGATGCGGAAGGCCTGCCAACGGCGAAACGCAATATTGTGGAAAACGGCGTTCTGACGGGCTGGACACTTGACCTTGCAACCGGACGAAAGCTTGGGATGGACTCAACGGCAAATGCCGCAAGAAGCACGTCCGGCGGGCCATCACCAAGTGTATGGAACGTCGCTCTGACCCAAGGTGACAAAACGCGGGACGATCTGATCGCGGAGATGGGAACCGGTCTGGTCGTCACGTCCATGATCGGCTCAACGATCAACGCTAACACCGGAGACTATTCTCGTGGCGCAGCGGGCTTCTGGGTCGAAAACGGAGAAGTGGCTTATCCGGTCAGCGGCGTCACGATCGCCGGCAATCTCAAGGACATGTTGCGGACAATCGTCCCCGCGAATGATGCAAGACCCTGGCTCAGCCGGGTTGTGCCATCACTTCTGGTCGAAGGTTTGACACTTGCCGGTGAATGATCTGGACCTTCTGATCGACGCCGCGCGCGAAGCGGGTGAGATCGCCAAGCACCATAAGGCAAAGGGGCTGAAGATCGACGACAAACCGGACGATGCCGGACCGGTGACGCAGGCCGATCTTGCGGTGGATAACGCGTTGCGTGAAGGGCTGCTGGCGGAACGGCCGGGCTTTGGCTGGCTCAGTGAAGAAACCGACGACGATCTGGAACGGTTGTCCGCGCGACGCGTGTTCGTTGTCGATCCGATTGACGGTACGCGAAGCTTCATCGCGGGTGAGCCGACATGGGCGCATTCGCTGGCCGTGGTTGAGTATGGCGTTGTGACCCACGGCGTTGTGTATCTGCCGGAACTGGACCTGATGTATGCCGCGCAGAAAACGGATGGCGCGTCCTGCAACGGCGAGCCGTTGAACGTGACTCGTCAAACGAATATCGACGCCGCCCGCGTTCTGGCGACCAAACCGAACATGGACCCGAAACACTGGCGCGCTTCGGTTCCGGGGTTTCGCCGGTCGCACCGACCCTCTCTGGCCTACCGCCTGTGCCTTGTTGCGCAGGGCCGCTACGATGCGATGCTGACCCTGCAGTCAAGCTGGGAATGGGATATCGCAGCGGGCGCGCTCATCCTTGCTGAAGCGGGCGCAACTGTCACGGATCGCAGCGGCACCGCGTTGCGTTTCAACAACGAGGTCCCGCAGACGGCGGGTTTGGTCGGCGCCTATTCAGGGCTGCATGCCCAAATTGCAGACAAACTCGTCTACTCGACAAAGCACGAGAACACGTAGAACGGTCTAGACGACTTCGATCACACCCTTGTCAATGGCAAGCATGTAGCCACGACGCGCGATGTTCTTGATCAGTAATTCGCTGACCAACTGGTTTCCAAGCCCGTCGCGCAGACGTTTGATGCGCGTGGCACCGGCGGCTTCGTCGCAATCGGCCTCGGACCGGCCGGAGATGATCGCCTCGATCTGCGCGCCCGACAGCAATTCATCGTCAAGCCGCGCCTCTGCCAGAATCGAGATGGTTTCCATCATCGCATCCGTCAGCTTGAAGCCCATGGTGTTCAGATAGACCGTGTTCTCTTCTCGGCTGACGATCAGGGAATTGACCTGAATGCCGGACCGTTCGATCTGTGCCATTCGGCGATTGAGCACGACCAGCATCACAAGAAACACAAGCGCTGCGATCAGCATGGCTGTCGCAAAGACCAGCAGCACGAAGATCGTCGTGCGGTAGCCCGCCAGCGTATCTGAAAACGCCGTGCCCGACTGGGCCAGGATTTCAAGAAGTTTCACCTCGGCCTGAGAGGTCAAGTTGTCATTTTCGACGAATATCTGCTCCACCCGCATATTGAATGCGTTTGCATCCGGCAGGGTCAGAACAAGCACCACACCCGCAATGGCCAGAAGCGCCACAATGGCCACGATGCCTGCCGCGACGATCCGGGTACCCGAGCGGCGCGCGTCAGTAACGGAGGAAGTGGGGTCCGGCACTCTCTTTCCTTTCGGCAAGTCCGTTTTCGTCGAAGACCGATACCACATTCAACAGCGTCCAACCCGCCTGTTGCAAGCGGGGCTGCAATTGCTGAGTGGCGGCCGGAACGGTGCAGGGTTCGCTGATCTGCGCAACGCCATAGTGCAGACGCAGAGGCGCGTCCTGCTTGGCCTTATAGTCGGCGTAGCAGGCGGCCTGAGCCGCCATCGGCGCGCTGAGCGCAGTCAAAACCGATAGGATGAGAGCATGTTTCATGGGATCACCCTGCGCGAGACCTTCCCGCAATTCAATAACATACGGCCTGCTATCCAATAGCAGGGACCCGTTATTGCCTGACTGTCCCACGCCGCCCGAAATGGATGTCACCGGCAGCGGCCAATTCGGCCCAGCCCCAAAACATCGCCACTTACGGCGTCACAAGATACGGGAAAGGAAAATCCTCATGTCACGCAAATTCATCGCCGCCGTTCTGGCCGTTTCCACCACACTGGCCGCGTTTTCCGCCGCACCGGCGCGCGCCGCCAGCGAGGACGACATCGCGCGTCTCCTTGGAGCGGCCGCAACCCTGTTCATCATCGGCAAGGCAATCGAGAGTTCGCGCGACAAGGACAAGAAGAAAAAGAAGGCGCACAAAGAATACAAAGCGCCAAAGGCAACACACAAACCCCACGTGCAGTACCACAATCAGAACCATAAACCTTTGCCGCAAGTCGTGCCGCGCGACCGTGCCTACAATCAGAACCGTGTTGCCGCCCTGCCCGCACGCTGTGTGCGCCAGATCACCGGTGGCCATGTGCGCCGAGTGGTGATGGATCGGTGCCTGCAGCGCCATTACACCAGCGCTCGTCCATTGCCCCGGGCTTGCCGGATGAATGTCGCAACCCAACGCGGTGAACGCCGTGCCTACGCGCTGCCGTGCTTGCGCCACCGTGGATATACGCTCGCGCGGAACTGATCGCGACGAGCCGACGGAAGAGCGTATGGTCCTTCGCTCTTCCGCACCTTGCGCGCATGGCTGCCCCAAGCCGTGCGCGCTTTTTATGTCTCTGAGGAGCGCGCAATGCGGTTTTTCTCGACCGAGTGGAGGAACTCATTTGCCCTACGAATCGTTCACCTGCTAAACTCAGAAAAACGCAGCGATGAGGCACGGGGCACATGATGCGATTGATCGGCACAGTCGTCGGTGCATCATTGATGATGTCCCCAGCCTTTTTATCGGCACAAGAGCTTGACCTACAGCTCACGCGTGGCAGCGATGAGCTTCGTGAGGAACTGACAGCCGCGTTGTCTGTTGCCAGCCTTCTCGAAACCGAAAACGCCACGCCGCAGTCACTTCTGGCGGCCGCGCAAGCCGACTATGCCCGTCTGCTGGCGGCCCTCTACGATGGCGGGCGGTTCGGACCGGTGATCTCGATCCAGGTAGACGGGCGTGAAGCGGCTGGAATTTCGCCGTTCGAGGCCCCTCAATCAATCGGCGTGATCCGAGTCACGGTCGACCCTGGCCCACGCTTCCGGTTCGGGCGCGCCGAAATCGGCCCCTTAGCAGATGGTACGGTGGTGCCAGAAACCTTTCAGACAGGCGAGCGCGCAGGCACGCGTCCCGTTCGCGAGGCCGCAACCGCTGGCGTATCGGGGTGGCGCGACGTGGGCCACGCGAAGGCACGGTTGGCCGATCAGGTGATACAGGCCGACCATCCCAACCGGGAGCTTGATGTCACGCTCGAATTGGCGCCCGGTCCACGCCTGCGCTTTGGCGAGATCGTGGTCACCGGTAATGACCGCGTGCGCCGCACCCGTATTCGGGAAATCGCCGGAATTCCGCAAGGCGCTGTTTTCACGCCAGAGGAGATCACCCAGGCCGAACGACGGCTGCGTCAGACAGGCGTGTTCAGTTCGGTCGCGATTTCGGAAGAAGATACGCCCAACGCCGACGGCACGCTGGACTTGAATCTGCAAGTTGCGGAACAAAAACCCCGACGGTTCGGCTTCGGGGCTGAACTGTCGTCGCAGGAAGGTGGGAAGCTCAGTGCATTTTGGCTGCATCGGAACCTGTTCCAGGGTGCAGAGCGGTTGCGCGTGGATGCCGAGATTGCGGGGATCGGGGCGACAGACAACGGTTTGGATTATTCCCTGAGCCTCAACTACGGACGCCCGGCGACCTTTACGCCGGACACGGAATTCTTTCTCACCGCTAGCATAGAACGGTTGGACGAACCGGGCTTCATCAGCGATCAGGCGAGCGTCGCCGCAGGTTTGGCACATCGGTTTTCGGACGAGCTGGAGGGTCGGTTCAGCCTTGGCTTTCGCTACATCGACACCGAAGACGCGTTTGGGGAGCGTGAGTTCACATTGCTCACCGCGTCCGTCGGCGCAATTTACGACACGCGCGACAACGATCTGAACCCCACTGAAGGGTTCTACATTTCGGCGACCGGAACGCCATTTCTTGGCCTTGACGGATCCGAGAGCGGGATACGGTTTACATCGGATGCGCGTGCCTATCGGGGGATCGGAGAAGCGGACCGCTTTGTTCTGGCCGGTCGTGCACAGTTGGGCACGATCTGGGGGCCAAGCCTGTCCGAAACGGTGCCTGACTACCTATTCTATTCCGGCGGCGGGGGCACTGTGCGGGGACACGAGTACCAGTCTCTTGGCTTCACCACGGCCTCTGGCGAGTTCACCGGAGGTCAAAGCTTTGCAGCGCTGTCCGCCGAACTGCGCGCCAATCTCCGCGGCCCCTTCGGCGTCGTTGGCTTCTACGACGCAGGGTACATCACGGACGACAGCGGTCTCTCGGGCGAGAGCGAATGGCACGCGGGTGCTGGCGTCGGCCTCAGATACGACACAGGGATCGGTCCGATCCGGTTTGACGTGGCAACACCGGTGAATGGGGACGATGCAGGACAATCGGTCGAGTTCTACATCGGCATTGGGCAGGCATTCTAAGGTGCGGGCATTTGCGATCCTCTTGACCTGGTTGCTGTTCCCGCTCGCGGCGGCGGCGCAGGATGACGATCCGGGCTACCTTGCCGGTCTATTGCAGGACGCCCTGTCAGGCGCGGGCCGGGATGTGCAAATCCGTGGCTTCCAAGGCGCTTTGTCGAGCGAGGCGTCGATTGCGCTTCTTTCAATCTCGGACGAGCAGGGCGAATGGTTCCGCGCCGAAAACGTGGTGCTGGAATGGACCCGGTCCGCCCTTCTGCGAGGCATTGTCGATGTCGACGCCTTCACTGCAGAGCGGATTGTCGTGTCGCGTGCACCGATCAGCGAGGCCGAGGTGCCAAGCGCCGAGGCGACCCCGTTTCAAATTCCGGAATTGCCGGTTTCCATCGACATTGAAGAGATCAATGCGCAATCCGTCATTCTTGGTGAGCCTCTGATCGGCGAAGAAGCGGAGTTCTCAATCACCGGTGCCGCGAGCCTTGATGGCGGCGGCGCGGATATTCAGTTTGATCTGAGCCGTATCGACGGAGAGGATGCACAAATTCGATTGGCGGCAAGCTTTGATCCGTCATCACGCGAGTTGTCGATCGATCTCGCCGCCGAAGAACAGGCCGAAGGTATTGTTGCGCGGCTCTTGGATATTCCGGGGCAACCGGCTCTGTCCCTGACGGTGCAGGGCGCGGGTAATCTGGAAGAATTCAACGCTGATCTGGCGCTCGCTACCGACGGAGAACCGCGCGTTACGGGTAATGTGATTATCCTTGCACCGGAAGGTGACGCGAGCTGGGATCTGCAAGTGGACATCACCGGTGACCCGACACCTGTGTTGCCGGTCAATATGCGGGATTTCTTCGGCAATAACATTGGCCTGCAGGCGCGTGTCCTGCGAGAATCCTCGGGCCGGATTGACCTGCCGCAATTCACGCTCAGTGCGCGCACCTTGTCTCTGACGGGATCCGGCGCTTTGGCGGCAAATGGTTGGCCAGAAGCACTGGACGTCGAAGGGCGACTTGAGAACCCCGAAGGCGGACCGGTGGTGTTGCCGGTCGGGGACGGTGAGACACGCGTGGGCGGCATTACCTTCGATGCGACCTACGATGATGTCCTGACTTTCGACGCGCAGATCGACACCTTCGAAAATCCGGCGGCCACTTTGGAGACCTTGTCACTAACGGGACGTGGCAATATCGCTCCTGCAGGACCCGACACCGAAGGTCGATTGGACTTCACGCTGTCGCTCGACGCGGACGGGATCGATATGGCTGATCCTGCACTAGCCGCTGCGGTGGGACCTCGGGTCACTGGCGACGCGCGCATCGACTATATTGCCGGGCAGCCGGTACGCATTACAGGCATTGATCTTGCCGGTGCCGACTACGGACTTACCGGTGCCACCACCTGGGACGCGGCGCAGACAATTCCGCTGCTTCTGGACCTACGCCTGGTGGCGCAGGACATTGTACGTTTCTCCGAACTCGCGGGTCGGGACCTGAGCGGTCGGGCGGAGATGCGCATTGACGGCGCTGTCGGGCCATTGTCCGGCATGGCCGATGTGGTGATTGATGCGACCACGCTGGACATCCAGGTCGGGCAGGACGTAGCCGACCGTGTACTGTCCGGGGTTGGGTCTGTCCGACTGGATGTACGGCGCGACGAGACGGGCACGACTGTCCGGTCCGCTCGGATCGCCACCTCGGCGGCCAATATCGAAGCCGCAGGCAAAATCACCAGTGAATCGACAGCCTTCCGTTTCGGTGGTGAGCTTCGCAGCCTTGATCGACTCTATCCCGGCGAGGCCCAAGGTCGCGCGGACCTGAGCGGAACGATCGCGTTGAGCGGCGTACAACTGCAGCGCATGGAAGTGAACGCAGAGCTGTCGAACCAAACGCAACGCGTTGCTCTTCCCTTTGATGGCGGTATGACACTGCGCTCTGCGATCGTGGATGTGATCGCCACGGGTGGACCAAACGGCTCTTGGACGACGCAGGTTCAGGCGCGAGACTTGCGGTCTGGCACGCTTGGTGCTGATCTGCTCGATCTGTCGGGATCTGGTCCGCTATCGCAGGGCGAGGACGGGATGCTCGTTTCGGTGGGAGGCGATCTGGCTGCCAATGCGGCCGGTCTTCGCATGACCGATGCTCGGCTTTCGCAGGCCCTTGGAGCCGCACCGTCTGTGGTGGCGGAGTTCAACTGGACGCAGGCCAGTGAGCGTCTTGAAATCGAAACCTTCGCGCTGGACACAGGCACTTTGGACGCGACCGGAACCGCTGTCGTCAACCAGACACTGACGGCGCCGGATGCGCAGTTTTCAGCAACCATCACGGCGGAAGACCTTTCGCCCTTGTCTGGGCTTGCCGGGCAACGCCTGCAAGGTCGCGGTACCATGGATGTGACTGGCGCTTACGCGCAGGGTGGACCTTTCGAGGTGTCTGTCACAGGCCAAGCGGCAGGGTTGGGTATCGGCAACCCGACGGTCAACCGATTGCTGGCCGGTGTGACACGCTTCGATCTGGGGGCGACAGGGTCAAACGGCACGCTATCCTCTGTGCGCGCCGACGTGTCAAACCCCGAGATCAGCGCACAAATCAGTGGGCCGCTCAGCAACCTGAGCATCGCGGCGCGGTTGCAGAACGTGGGTCTTGTCGCGCCCGACTTCCAAGGACCTTTGAGCGTTGACGGAACAGTGGGGCAGCAGAACGGCGGGTATCTCGTGGACGTCAACGTCACCGCGCCCGGCAACACGACCCTTGCCGTCGACGGGACGGTTGCATCGGGATCGTCCGCCAATCTGTCCATCGTCGGGTCAGCACCTTTGGGACTGGCCAACGCATTCATCGAGCCGCGCCGGGTGAACGGGCGGGCACAACTTGACCTTGCGCTGCGGGGTCCACTCGCGCTGACCAGCCTTTCCGGCACCGTGACCCCGGTTGGCGCAGAGTTGAGTGCCCCGACATTGGGGATCGTGCTCAGCCCGATCGACGGACAGATCCAGATGCAGAACGGGGCCGCGCAGATTGGATTGACTGGCGTTGGCAACAATGGCGGATCGATCGACGTGAACGGGCGGCTTGCGCTACAGGGTTTCGATGCGAACCTCACGGCGACACTGAACCGCTTCGGCGTCCGCGATCCCGAACTCTACGATACCTCGGTTGATGGCACCGTGAGCCTCACCGGCGGGATTGGTCGCAATCTGCTGGTAAGCGGCGACCTGAGGTTGAACGAGACGGAGATCCGCGTTCCCTCCTCAGGCGCGTTCGCGTTGGGGGATATCCCGAACATAGAACATCTTGGCGCGACGCGGCCCGTCATGCGGACCATTGAAAGCGCCGGTCTGACCAACGAGGGTGAAACGCGACCCGAACCGCGACAGGCAACGACACGGCTTAATCTGACATTGAGCGCACCCAATCAGGTTTTTGTGCGAGGCCGAGGGCTGGACGCTGAACTGGGTGGGAGCCTGACGCTCACCGGGCCGACGACGGACATCATTCCGCAAGGCGGGTTCGAACTGGTGCGCGGTCGACTGGATGTACTCAACCAACGCTTCGTGCTGGATGAAGGGCGCATTCAGATGAGCGGCAGTTTCGTGCCGGTTCTTCGGTTCGTCGCGTCGACAGAAGCGAACGGCATCGTCGTGAACGTCATACTCGACGGCCCTGCGTCGTCGCCAGATATCTCGTTCACTTCTACGCCAGAACTGCCCGAGGACGAAGTGCTGGCACAGCTTCTTTTCGGGCGCAACCTGTCGAACCTGTCAGCCCTGCAAGCGCTTGAGTTGGCGAATGCGGTGGCTACGCTGGCCGGGGGCGGTTCCGGGGGCCTGTTGTCGAACCTGCGGGACGGCTTCGGGCTGGACGATCTCGATGTATCGCAAACCGCGGACGGCAACACGGCGGTACGCGCCGGGGCCTACATCTCGGAAAACATCTATACAGATGTGGTGGTCGAGGGCGGCGGCCGGACAGAAATCAATCTAAACCTTGATATCACCTCCGACATCACCGCCCGCGGCAGCGTTTCGAATGACGGCAATTCGTCATTGGGGATTTTCTTTGAGCGCGATTACTGAAGGCATGTGACAAAGCGGTCGGTCATGTCCCGCAAAAGTGCAGGATAGAATTCCGGGCCAAGCGGAATGTCCGCGCCGAGCGGGTCCAGCTCGGCCGTTTTGGCGTCGGTGCCGTCGATCACGGTCTGAACCAGACGATCGCTGAACTGTGGTTCGGAGAACACGCAAACGACGCCTTTTTCCCGGATGTCCGCCTGAACGCGCGCGACCTGTGCCGGGCTGGGCGGAACCGCATCGCTGAGGGACAGAGCACCGACGGTTTCGAGCCCGAACTGATCTTCGAAATAATGGTAGGCGTCGTGGAAGACGACGAAAGGCATGTCGGTGACAGCAGACAGCCGATTTTGTGCGGCCGCGATTTCCTTGGCGATAGCGTCGCGGGCGGCTGCGGCGTTGGCGGCGTAGGTCTCGGCATTGGCCGGATCGCGCGTGGAAAGCGTGTCGGCAATGTGGGTCAGCCAAACCTGCGCATTCTCCGGGCTGAGCCACGCATGCGGATCGGTGCCAGAATGGTCATGTGCGTGGTCGTGATCATGATCGTCGTGAGCATGATCTTCTTCATGCGCGTGCTCCTCGTCGTGCGCGTGGTCTTCAGCATGATCGTGATCGTGGCCGTGATCGTCGTGCGCATGATCGTCATGCCCGTGATCCTCTGCTCCGAAGGCATCGGTGTCCCGGAAGGCAAGCGTGGTGATGCCGTCCACACTCAAAAGGGCACTGTGCACGGCATCTTCGGACAGGGTTTCGATCGGGTTCTCGAGCCACGGGGACAGCTCTTCGCCGACCCAGAACACGATGTCGGCTTCTTGCAGCGCGGCGGCGGCCGAAGGGCGCATTGCATTGGTGTGGGGGCTGGCTGTCGGCTCGATGAGAAGCGCGGGCTCGGTGACGCCTTCGGTCACCATCGACACAAGACCATGGATTGGCGCGATGTCGGTGACGATCTTGGGCGCATCAGCGCTGGCGATTTGGGCAGTGGAGGCAAGCAGAAGCGCAATCGTCGTGGTACGGAACATGTGACACCTTTTCGAATCGAAACTGACAGATTGCCTTTTGCTATGTAATATCATAACACTTTCGTCAAACGGAGATATGAATGACCGATCTTGCCTTCGGCGATCATGACCACGCCGCCTGTATTCAAGGCACGGTGCGCGACGTGGAAGCGCGCTGCGCCGAGGAACGGTTGCAACTGACGCCAGTGCGTCGGCGCGTGCTGGAGATCTTGCTGGAACGGCACAAGGCGCTGGGGGCCTACGAAATTCTCGACGTACTACGGGCCGAGGGATTGGGTTCTCAGCCACCGGTGGTCTACCGGGCCTTGGATTTCCTGGTGACGCACGGCTTCGCGCACAAGATCGAAAAGCTGAACGCTTTTGTTGCCTGCACGCATCCCGGCGAGGACCACGCGCCTGCTTTTCTGATCTGCCGAGGCTGCAATGGCGTGGCAGAGGCGCAAGGCGCGCGGGTGGCTTTGGGCGACGAGGCGCGGGCGTCGGGGTTTGCGGTGGAAACCATGGTGATCGAATGCGAAGGTCTGTGCCCGGCCTGTCAGGAGGCGGCGTGAGCCTGATTTCCTGTCACGATTTGACCGTGCGACTTGGGGGGTCGGTGATCCTGAGCCATGTTTCGCTTTCCATCAATGAGGGCGAGATCGTCACCATTGTCGGACCAAACGGATCCGGTAAGTCGACTTTGCTCAAGACACTGCTTGGAGCAGTGACACCGGCGAAGGGGCGGGTCGAGACGGCGGATGGGCTGCGCGTCGGGTACGTGCCGCAGAAGTTGCACATCGACCCGACGCTGCCTCTGCCGGTGTTGCGGTTTCTCGGGTTGCCCAAGCCGGTCGCGCGTGATGCGGCGATGGCGGCTTTGGAACGGACCGGAGTCGCGGCTTTGGCCGGTCGACAGGCTGCGGATCTGTCAGGAGGTCAGATGCAGCGGGTACTGCTCGCACGGGCGATCCTGAACGCTCCACAGCTTCTAGTGCTGGATGAGCCGACGCAGGGGCTGGACCAACCCGGATCGGCGGATTTCTATCGGTTGATCGAAGATTTGCGGGCAGAGCTTGGCTGTGCGGTCCTGATGGTCAGTCACGAGTTGCACGTGGTCATGGCCGCGTCGGACCGGGTGATTTGTTTGAATGGCCATGTCTGCTGCGAAGGCGCGCCCGCGCACGTGGCGACGGCACCGGAGTATCGAGCGCTGTTCGGGACCGGCACGGGCGGGGCGTTGGCGCTTTACCGGCACGAGCACAATCATTCCCACGACCATGACCATGACCATGCGCACGAGGCAGCGGAGTGATGCTTGACAGTTTCCTGACCCGCGCGGCGCTGGCCGGGGTTGGTGTGGCCGTGGCAGCGGCACCTTTGGGCTGTTTCGTCGTCTGGCGGCGAATGGCGTATTTCGGTGACGCGACCGCGCATGCAGCGATTCTGGGGGTCGCACTGGCACTGTCGTTTCAGGTGCCGATATTTCTGGGTGCGCTGATCGTCGCTTTGGCCATGGCGTCGCTGGTGACATCTTTGTCCGGACGGAACGTGGCGGTGGATACTCTTTTGGGGGTGATGTCCCATTCCGCTTTGGCCGTAGGGATCGTGGCGGTGTCGTTCCTCGAAAATGTGCGGATCGATCTGATGGCGTTTCTATTCGGAGACATTCTGGCGGTGAACCGGATGGACCTGCTGGTCATCTGGGGCGGGGCCGCTGTTGTTGTCGGGCTTTTGTCGTGGCGCTGGTCGGCGCTTTTGACGGCGACATTGAACGAAGACCTTGCGCGGGCGTCAGGGATCGACCCGCAGCGTGAGAAGCTAATCTTGACGGTGACGCTGGCGCTTGTGGTGGCGGTGTCGATCAAGGTGGTGGGTGTGCTGCTGATTGCAGCGATGCTGATTGTGCCACCGGCTGCGGCACGGGTGTTTGCCCGGTCGCCCGAGCAGATGGCGGTGTTGGCAGGGTTGATCGGGGCCGCGTCAGCGCTGGGGGGTCTGGCGGCGTCGTGGCAGTTCGATACGCCCACCGGGCCGACAATTGTGTCGGTGGCGGCCGCGGCGTTCGTCGTGTGTACGGTGATTGGTCTAGTGCGACAGGTGACGGCGCGGGGGTGAGTGCAGAGCATTGGTGGGCCGCGGTGCGGCGATCTGATCAGACTTCATGAGCGCTTTATTTCAGCCAAATTCTTTCATTGGGGGGATCGGCGCAGATTGGCCTGCCATATCGCCGTGCCGGGGGGCGGCCCGGCGATGCGCGGCGGCCTTCGGCTTGAATCCGGACGACTAGGCGTTGAGACAATACCCCTTGCAGACTCACCGACCCCTCCGTATATGACGCTCAACAGCGGCGTGTTGGCCTCGGTCGGCACCCACCGAAACGTTCAACGGGCCGCGCGCCCGTTTTTTTGTGTTTGGAGCACTGCACGACATGTCTGACCTGATCGCGAAAGCTGCGATTGATCGACGTCTTGCCGAGATCGTGACCCCAGTCATCGAGGACATGGGGTTCGAACTGGTGCGCATCCGGCTCATGAGCGGGAAGAACACCACGTTGCAGATCATGGCCGAACGTCCCGAGGGCGGGATCGAGGTGGATGACTGCGCCGAAATCAGCACGGCGGTGAGCGCGACTTTGGATGTCGAAGACCCGATTCTGGATGCCTATACGTTGGAAGTGTCATCGCCCGGGATCGACCGGCCGCTGACACGCCTGAAGGATTTCGAGACCTTCGAGGGCTACGAGGCGAAGATCGAGACCTCGGACATGATCGACGGGCGCAAGCGCTTCAAGGGCGTGTTGGCCGGGGTCGAGGGCGACGAAGTGCTGATCAATATCGAGGAAGGCACCGTCGGCCTGAAGTTCGACTGGCTGATCGATGCCAAACTGGTCCTGACCGATGACCTGATCAAGGAAATGCTGAAAGCCCGCAAGGCGCAGGGCTTTGACGAGACAAAATTTGACGACGTGATTGAGGCCCGCGGGCCGGAAGAGGAGTAAGCCGATGGCAATCACATCCGCCAACCAGTTGGAACTGTTGCAGACCGCAGAGGCGGTCGCGCGCGAGAAGATGATCGACCCCGCACTGGTCGTTGAGGCGATGGAGGAAAGCCTCGCCCGCGCCGCGAAGTCGCGTTACGGGTCCGAGATGGACATCCAGGTGTCGATCGACCGCAAGACGGGCCGCGCGACGTTTACCCGCGTGCGTACGGTGGTCGAGGATGAAGAGCTTGAGAATTATCAGGCGGAGTTGACGGTCGAGACGGCGAAGCCTTATTTCGAAGCGCCCAAGCCGAACCAGAACGCTGTCTGGCTGCGCGACGGGCAGCCACTGACGGATTTCTCGGGCGCGCCACAGGTCGGCGACCAGTTCACGGAAGAAGTACCGCCGGTGGAAATGGGCCGGATCGCGGCGCAATCGGCTAAGCAGGTGATCCTACAGAAGGTCCGCGAAGCCGAGCGCGATCGTCAGTTTGAAGAGTTCAAGGACCGCGCTGGCACGATCATCAACGGTGTCGTCAAACGCGAAGAATACGGCAACGTCATTGTCGATATTGGACGGGGCGAGGGCATTCTACGCCGGAACGAGAAGATCGGCCGCGAAAGCTACCGCAATGGCGACCGCATCCGCTGCTACATCAAGGATGTGCGCCGCGAGACGCGCGGGCCGCAGATTTTCCTGTCGCGAACTGCGCCGGAATTCATGGCGGAACTGTTCAAGATGGAAGTGCCGGAAATCTATGATGGCATCATCGAGATCAAGGCGGTGGCGCGTGATCCGGGAAGCCGCGCAAAGATCGCGGTGATTTCCTATGACGGCTCGATTGACCCGGTGGGTGCCTGTGTGGGTATGCGTGGCTCCCGCGTGCAAGCGGTGGTCAATGAGCTTCAGGGCGAAAAGATCGACATTATCCCCTGGAACGAGGACATGCCGACCTTCCTCGTGAACGCATTGCAGCCTGCCGAGGTGAGCAAGGTGGTTCTGGACGAGGATGCCGAGCGGATCGAAGTGGTGGTACCGGACGAGCAGCTGTCTCTTGCTATCGGCCGTCGCGGTCAGAACGTGCGTCTGGCGTCACAGCTGACTGGGCTCGACATCGACATCATGACCGAGGAAGAGGAATCGGCGCGGCGCCAGAAAGAGTTCGAAGAGCGCACGCAACTGTTCATGGACACGCTCGATCTGGACGAGTTCTTTGCTCAGCTTCTGGTGGCCGAAGGATTCACCACGCTTGAGGAAGTGGCCTATGTCGAAGTGGACGAGCTTCTGGTGATCGACGGTGTAGACGAAGACACCGCGGCAGAACTTCAAACCCGTGCGCGGGAGTTCCTTGATGAACAGGCTCGCAAGGCGCTCGACAATGCGCGCGAACTGGGGGCCGAAGACAGCCTGATCGAATTCGAAGGCTTGACACCTCAGATGATCGAAGTGCTGGCGAAAGACGGCGTGAAAACGCTGGAAGACTTCGCAACTTGTGCCGACTGGGAACTGGCCGGAGGCTGGACAACCGTGGACGGAGAGCGCGTGAAGGATGACGGACTTCTCGAGCCGTTCGATATGTCCCTCGAAGAAGCGCAGCATCTCGTGATGACGGCGCGCGTGCTTCTGGGATGGGTCGATCCGACTGAACTTGAGGCGGAAGCCGAGGGTGAAGAAGCGGTCGAGGCCGAGGAAGAACAGGCCTGAGCACACGATGGGAGTGGCGTCTGAAATGACACGCGGCGGACGGACGAAAAACCGGGAGAGCGGACCCGAGCGCAAGTGCATTGCGACCGGTGAGGTGCGCCCGAAATCCGAGCTGATCCGCTTTGTCGTGGGGCCGGACGCCACCCTTGTTCCCGATCTTGCCGGCAAGCTGCCGGGTCGGGGTATCTGGATCACCGCCAGCAAGACGGCCCTTGAAACCGCGATGAAAAAGAACATCTTTCATCGAGCGGCCAAAACGCAGGTCAGCGTCTCTCCTACCCTTGTCAGCGACATCGAGCAGCAGCTTGCGCGCAGGGTTGTCGATCTGATAAGCCTCAGCCGGAAGTCGGGTCAGGCCGTGTCAGGCTACGAAAAAGTCAAAGACGTCCTGTTCAAGGAAACCGCAGAAGTGCTCATTCAGGCCGAAGACGGGTCGAGCCGCGGGAAATCGAAACTCAGCACACCGCATTATGGCCACTACATAGGCTGGCTGACGGCGGATGAGCTTGGAATGGCCTTCGGGCGACAAACTGTGATCCATGCAGCGCTTGGTGCTGGTGGACTCACGCAACGTGTTGTAGAGGAAGCCCAAAGATTGAAGGGCTTTCGCGTCAGACCGACTGATGCAAAGACGGTGGCAGCGGCCGCCGGGAAGGAAAAAAGAGCTAGATGAGCGATAACGACGGCAAAAAGACATTGGGTTTGCGCGGGGGTCCCCGTTCGGGGAACGTGAAGCAGAGCTTCAGCCACGGGCGCACCAAGAACGTCGTGGTGGAAACCAAGCGCAAGCGCGTTGTGGTTCCGAAACCGGGTGCCGCGAAACCGGCTGCGGGTGCAACATCCGGCACGGGTGGACCAGCCGCGGCGAGCAAACGGCCCGCTGGAATATCCGATGCGGAAATGGAGCGCCGGCTGAAGGCGTTGCAGGCGGCCAAGGCACGCGAAAGCGAAGAAGCCGCGCAGCGTGAAGCCGAGGAGAAAGCCCGCGCCGAAGAGCGTGAGCGGATGCGCGCCGAGAAAGAGGCCAAAGAGCGCGAACAGCGCGAAGCCGAAGAGCGGGCGCGGAAGAAAGCCGAAGAAGACGAACGCAAGGCGCGCGAAGCGGCCGAGGCAGCAAAAACTGCCGCAGCGGCACCAGAGGTGCAACCAGCGTCGCGTCAGCCTTCTGGCGGACCGAAGCCGTCGCAGACGCCCGCACGCAAAACCGAACGCGAGCGCGAGGATCGTGGTCGCCGCAAGGTCGATGACGGCGGTCGCCGGTCAGGCAAGTTGACGCTGAACCAGGCCCTTGGCGGAGATTCCGGCCGTCAGAAATCGCTCGCTGCGATGAAGCGCAAGCAGGAACGCCAGCGCCAAAAGGCGATGGGCGGTCAGGTTGCGCGCGAAAAGGTCGTCCGCGACGTTCAGCTTCCCGAAGCGATCACGGTTGCCGAATTGGCAAACCGGATGACCGAGAAAGTCGGCGATGTCGTGAAGGCCTTGATGACCAATGGCATCATGGCAACGCAGAACCAAACGATCGACGCGGACACGGCGGAACTCATCATCGAGGAATTCGGCCACAAGGTCACACGCGTCTCGGACGCGGACGTGGAAGACGTCATCAAAGAGGTCGAGGACTCGGAAGAAGATCTCCAGTCGCGCCCACCGGTCATCACGATCATGGGTCACGTGGACCACGGCAAGACATCTCTCTTGGACGCCATTCGCGAAACGAATGTCACCTCGGGCGAAGCTGGCGGGATCACGCAACACATCGGTGCCTACCAGGTCACGACGAAGGACGGGACAGTTCTGTCCTTCCTCGACACACCAGGCCACGCGGCGTTTACGTCGATGCGGTCGCGCGGTGCTCAGGTCACGGATATCGTTGTTCTGGTGGTCGCCGCCGACGACGCGGTGATGCCGCAGACTGTCGAAGCGATCAACCACGCGAAGGCAGCCAACGTGCCGATGATCGTGGCGATCAACAAGGTCGACAAACCCGATGCAAATCCGACCAAGGTGCGTACCGACCTTCTTCAACACGAAGTGATCGTTGAGGAAATGTCCGGTGAAGTGCAGGATGTCGAGGTGTCGGCCATCAGCGGTCAGGGATTGCCGGAACTGCTTGAGGCAATCGCACTCCAGGCCGAAATCCTTGAACTGAAAGCCAATCCCAACCGTGCAGCGCAAGGTGCAGTGATCGAAGCGCAGCTTGACGTGGGCCGCGGGCCCGTTGCCACGGTTCTGGTTCAGAACGGGACGTTGCGCCAAGGCGATATCTTTGTCGTGGGTGAGCAGTACGGTAAGGTCCGTGCGCTGATCAACGACAAGGGTGAACGCGTCAAGGAAGCTGGTCCGTCAGTTCCTGTCGAAGTTCTTGGCCTGAACGGCACGCCCGAAGCGGGTGACGTCCTGAACGTGACGGAAACCGAGGCACAGGCGCGCGAGATCGCGGAATACCGTGCCAATGTCGCGAAAGAGAAGCGCGCGGCGGCCGGTGCGGCGACGACGCTGGAACAACTTATGCAGAAGGCGAAAGACGACGAGAGCGTCTCAGAGCTTCCTGTGTTGGTAAAGGCGGACGTCCAAGGCTCTGCGGAAGCGATCGTTCAGGCTTTGGAGAAGGTGGGCAACGACGAGGTGCGCGTCCGCGTGCTGCACTCCGGTGTGGGCGCAATCACCGAGACGGATGTGGGCCTTGCCGAAGCTTCGGGTTGCCCGGTCATCGGCTTTAACGTGCGTGCCAATGCCTCTGCCCGGAACACTGCGAACCAGAAGGGCGTGGAAATCCGGTACTACAGCGTGATCTACGACCTTGTGGACGATGTAAAAGCAGCGGCCTCTGGCCTGCTGAGTGCGGAGATCAAGGAGACCTTTATCGGCTACGCCGAAATCCGGGAGGTCTTCAAGGTGTCCAATGTCGGCAAAGTGGCTGGCTGTCTGGTCACCGAAGGCGTGGCGCGGCGCAGCGCCGGTGTGCGCCTTCTGCGCGACAACGTCGTGATCCATGAAGGTACGCTGAAAACGCTCAAGCGCTTCAAGGATGAAGTGCCCGAGGTTCAGTCTGGTCAGGAATGCGGCATGGCGTTCGAGAACTACGACGACATCCGTCCGGGCGACGTTATCGAGATTTTCGAGCGCGAGGAAATCGAGCGTCAGCTCGACTAATCAGCGGCACCAAATGAACACGAAAAAGGGCAGCGAAACCGCTGCCCTTTTTTCGTTATTCCCGATGGTTGGCTACGCGGTTTGAAGAACGGGTAAACCTGTGAAGATCCGGTTGCCGACGCGAACGGCGATGCGGCCGTCCGGAAGCGTTTTTTCCAGAATGCCTTGCACAGACATACAGCTGCCGATGATGATTGTTCTGAGCATGCCAAATCTCCCCCAAGTTTTGACACACCTTAGGTAGAACGACGGATGCCACTTCGCCAGAAGAAATTATGCCCGTTTGCCTAATCTTTGGTCGAAAGTCGTATACACCTACACCCAATCGCGCAAAATCGGAACGAGCGGGATGTCGGCCGGGGGCATCGGATAGTCCCTAAGCTGGTTCGATCGCACCCATTTCAGCGCCTGCCCCTCTTTCGATTCGGGCGTCCCTTGCCATTTCCGACAGGCGAAAAGCGGCATCAGAAGGTGAAACGTCTCATAGGTATGAGAGGCAAAGGTCAGCGGCGCAAGGCAGCTTTCCCAAGTGTCGATCCCCAGTTCCTCTTGCAATTCGCGGATAAGGGCGGTTTCAGGTGTCTCATGGGGTTCGACCTTGCCACCCGGAAACTCCCAAAGCCCGGCCAGTGATTTGCCCTCGGGACGCTGCGCGAGGAGGATGCGACCGTCCGCGTCGATCAGCGCAACCGCCGAAACAAGGACGATTTTCACGAACGATAGTCCGCGTTGATCGTGATGTACCCGTGGGTCAGGTCGCAGGTCCAGACGGTCGCGGTGCCCTGCCCCATGCCAAGATCGACCGTCATATCGATCTCTTGTTGCTTCATGACGGCCGCGCCCTGTTCCTCGCGATAGCCAGGGTCGACCCAACCGTTTGTCGCGACACGCACGTCCCCGAAACGGATGCTGAGCGTGTCACGGTCGGCAGGCGCGCCCGATTTACCGATCGCCATCACGACGCGGCCCCAATTCGGGTCTTCGCCTGCAATGGCCGTTTTCACTAGCGGCGAGTTGGCAACCGAAAGCGCGTGGGTTTTCGCATCCTGATCGTTCAGTGCACCGGTTACGGTGATCTGCACGAATTTCGTGGCACCTTCGCCATCACGAACGACCTGATGCGCGAGATCCTTCATCACGCTGTGCAGCGCGTCCTCAAAAGCAGGCAGATTGCCATCGACACCGGACGCGCCCGTCGCCGCGACGAGCAAGGTGTCGGAGGTCGATGTGTCGCTGTCGACGGTGATGCAGTTGAATGTCTTGTCGTTCAGGCGTGTCACCATCGCCTGAAGATCGGCCTGCGCAAGTTTCGCATCGGTGAAGATGTAGACCAACATCGTCGCCATGTCGGGGGCAATCATGCCCGACCCCTTGGCGATGCCCGCAATGCGCACCTGACCGCCGGGAAGGTCGGCAGTGGCGGTTGCACCTTTTGGAAAGGTGTCGGTTGTCATGATGGCGCGGGCGGCGTTGGAGATTGCCGTCTCATCCAGCGCTCCGTGCAACTCTGCAATCTTGGCGGTGATACGGTCATGCGGAAGGCGTTCGCCGATGACGCCGGTCGAACTAGTGAAGACGCGGGTCGCAGGGATACCCGCGACGCTGGCCACTTCCTCGCAGATCGCTTTGACCGACTCGTCTCCGGCGCGACCAGTAAAGGCATTGGAGTTGCCCGAGTTCACAATGATCGCTGCACCAGCCTCGTCGCTCAATCCGATCTTCGCCTGGCAATCAAGCACGTTTGCAGACCGCGTTGCAGAACGGGTGAACGCGCCGGCAACCACCGATCCGGGATCAAGTATTGCAAGCATCACATCCGTTCGATCCTTGTACTTTACGCTCGCCTGCGCAGTGGCAAAGCGCGCGCCCTGAATGACGGGCAGGTCCGGAAACCGCTCTGGTGCCAGCGGCGATACAGAAGTGATCTTGGCCACGGTTTATTCCTCAAGCAGATCGATATTGCTAAGCACGGAGGTGTCGATGTCCTCTTTCACGGTCCGCGTGATGGTGGCGCTTTCCGTCAGGGTGCTGATGCGCTCTGACACGGCCAACTGGCTCAGCTGGTTTTCGATCTCGCCCCGCACGGTCTCAAGCGCAGGTGCCTCTTGGTTGCGTTTCTCATTCAGGATGATCACGTGCCAGCCAAACTGCGTCTGGACCGGAGCAGAGATCTCACCAACCTCAAGCGTTTCGACGGCGGCCTGGAATTCCGGAACCATCATGCCTGGACCGAACCAGCCCAGCTGACCACCGTTCGGACCAGACGGGCCAGTTGATTTCTCGCGCGCGACTTCTGCGAAATCCGCGCCGTTGTCCAACTCGTCGACGATGGCCACGGCGTCTTCCTGAGTTTCGACAAGGATGTGCGAAGCGTTGAACTCTTCAGTGGGCTCGCTTTGAACGAAGTTTTCTTCGTAGAACGCTTCAACGGTTTCGTCGGTCACTGTCTCACCCACGATGTCTTCGATGACCTCCGCCGCGGTCAAGGCACGACGTTCGTTTTCCATGGCAAGCGCGATGCGGCGGCTTTCCTCACCCTCGCTTTGTTGGCTCAGCACGGTTTGCTGCACAATCTGATCAAGGATACCGTCCCAAAGAACGTCATCCGGCAAACTCTGATACTGCTCGGGCAAAGACGCACGCACCATCAGCATGTGACCAAGAGTGATCTCGGTTCCGTTCACGGTCGCCACGACGCTGTCAACGGCCAGCTGATCCTGCGCCTGTGCGGGCAAAGCCAACATCAGCGCGAACGCCCCTGCAGACAGTTTGGTGATGAGTTTCGACATCCTTTGTTCCTTCCCGTGTCCCCCTTGCGCAAGGGCGACGTTGACACTGTATTTCGCGGACCTTACATCGCCCTATGGCTCTGCGAGGCCGGTCGTTCCCTTGTGACATATGGGCTGTGTGCGAGGCGGGCAAGCAGATGCCGCACACGAAGATGTCAAAGCTGAAAGAGAGTGCATGCTGGGATTAGGAAAAGTCGCGCGAAAGGTGTTCGGAACGCCGAACGACCGAAAGATCAAGACGACCCGCCCAATGGTTGACAAGATCAACGCTCTCGAACCGGAATACGAAAAGCTGTCGGACGCGCAGCTGATCGAAAAAACCGCCGAGCTCAAAGCGCGCCATGCAAACGGCGAAACCCTGGAAGATCTGTTGCCAGAGGCATTTGCAAACTGTCGCGAAGCAGCGAAGCGCGCGCTCGGCCTGCGGGCATTTGATGTGCAGCTGATGGGCGGCATTTTTCTGCATCAGGGCAACATATCGGAAATGAAAACCGGCGAGGGCAAGACACTCGTCGCGACTTTCCCGGCCTATCTCAATGCGCTGACAGGGCGCGGCGTGCACATCGTGACGGTGAACGACTACCTCGCCCGGCGTGACGCAGAGTGGATGAGCAAGGTCTACAGCGCACTTGGTCTGAGCACCGGTGTCGTTTATCCGCGCCAGCCGGATGCCGAAAAGCAGGCGGCGTATGCCAGCGACATCACCTATGCCACCAACAATGAGCTTGGCTTCGACTACCTGCGCGACAACATGAAATCCGAGCTGAGCCAGATGTACCAGCGCGATCACTACATGGCGATCGTCGACGAAGTTGACTCCATTCTCATCGACGAGGCGCGGACGCCGCTTATCATCTCCGGACCCGCACAGGACCGAAGCGAATTGTACGTGTCGATCGACAAGGTGATCCCGTCACTGGCCGAAGAGCACTTCACGATCGACGAAAAGACCCGGAACGTCACTTTCACGGACGACGGCAACGAGTTCCTCGAAGAGTTGCTGCACGAGCAGGGTATCCTTCCCGAGGATCAGTCGCTCTATGATCCGGAAAGCACAACCGTGGTTCACCACGTCAACCAGGGACTGCGTGCTCACAAGCTGTTCCAGCGTGACAAAGACTATATTGTGCGCGATGGCGAAGTGATCCTGATCGACGAATTCACCGGGCGGATGATGCCGGGTCGGCGGCTGTCAGAGGGTCTGCACCAAGCCATTGAAGCCAAGGAAAGCTGTGAAATTCGGCCCGAAAACGTGACACTCGCCAGCGTCACCTTCCAGAACTACTTCCGTCTTTACGAAAAACTGGCTGGCATGACCGGCACAGCGCTGACCGAGGCGGACGAATTCGCCGAGATCTATGGCCTTGGCGTGGTGGAGGTTCCGACCAACCGCGAAATCGCGCGGATCGACGAAGACGACAAGGTCTATCGCACGACGCAGGAAAAGTACGACGCCATCGTGCAGGAAATCAAAGACGCGCACGAGAAAGGCCAACCGGTCCTCGTGGGCACGACGTCTATCGAGAAGTCCGAATTGCTGAGCCAGCTGCTGACGAAAGCCGGTTTGACGCACAATGTCCTCAACGCGCGCCAGCACGAGCAAGAAGCCCAAATTGTGGCAGACGCCGGTAAGCTTGGCGCAATCACGATTGCCACCAACATGGCGGGCCGCGGTACCGACATCAAACTGGGCGGCAATGTCGAGTTCAAGATCATGGAAGCGATTGCCGCCGATCCGGAAGGCGACCCCGAAGAGATCCGGCAGCGGATCGAGGAGGGCCACGCCGCCGACGAACAAGCGGTGAAGGATGCGGGCGGTCTCTTTGTTCTCGCCACGGAACGGCACGAAAGCCGCCGCATCGACAACCAGTTGCGCGGGCGGTCCGGCCGACAGGGTGACCCGGGACGCTCATCATTCTTCCTGTCGCTGGACGACGACCTGATGCGCATTTTCGGCTCTGAACGGCTTGAGAAAGTGCTGTCGACTCTGGGTATGAAAGACGGCGAAGCGATCGAACACCCGTGGGTGAACAAATCGCTCGAACGCGCTCAGGCAAAAGTCGAAGGGCGTAACTTCGACATCCGCAAACAGCTTCTCAAGTTCGACGACGTGATGAACGATCAGCGTAAGGTGATCTTCAGCCAGCGTCGCGAAATCATGGAAGCGCAGGACCTTTCCGAGATTGCGCAAGATATGCGCCACCAGGTGATCGACGACCTTGTCGACATCTACATCCCGCCGAAATCTTATGCAGATCAATGGGATACCCAGGGCTTGCACGACGCAGTCAAAGAAAAGTTGGGTTTCGAGGCCGACACAGTTGCCTGGGGCGACGAAGAAGGCGTGGACGCCGATGTGATCCGCGAACGGTTAGAAGAGGCGTCCGATCAAGTGATGGCCGAAAAGGCTGAAGCCTTCGGTCCGGACACCATGCGCCAGATCGAGAAGCAGGTTCTGTTGCAGACCATCGACAGCAAATGGCGCGAGCATCTTCTGACGCTGGAACACCTGCGCTCTGTGGTCGGTTTCCGGGGATACGCGCAGCGTGACCCGCTGAATGAATACAAATCCGAAGCGTTTCAGCTGTTCGAGTCGATGCTCGACGGCCTGCGCGAAGACGTAAGCAAACAGCTCGGCCAAGTCCGCCCAATGACCGAGGAAGAGCAGAAGGCGATGATGGAGCAACTTGCCGCGCAGCAAGCCGCGATGGCAAAGGCAGCCGAAGCCGCCAATCCTCAGGTCGATGCAACACCCGCTGGAAACCCGGAAAATGCGGTCGAGGGCTTCGACGAAACCGATCCATCGACTTGGGGCAATCCTGGCCGGAATGCGCCCTGCCCTTGCGGATCGGGGAAGAAATTCAAGCAGTGCCACGGGCGCCTAGTGTAAATGCTGACGTAAACCTGTCGCAAAGTCTCCGCAATCGGGCCTTAGGCATACCAAATTCGTCGTGCAGACAGGCTGATGCAGTCAACGCATCGGGAGTCTGCAATGGACCGCAAGTATTCAATGCTCATCGCCATCGGCACGGTGGCTACAGCGCTTGGGATTGGCGCGGCCATGCAGCTTTGGCCGCTCGGTCAAACCGCGGCCAACGGCGACGCACCGTTACCGGTTTCTGACGTTCAAGAGGTATCCTCGACCCCGAAGTCTTCGCTGCCAACCGACGCGGCGATGAATGCGTTCCTGCCGGTCTCGGTCGTCTCGAACTCTGTCAAACCCGAAGACGCTCCGAAGATCGAACTTCCACAATCAACCGAAGACGCCGGATTTGACTGTACCGTCGACATGACGGCCGAACCGGCAGCTGGCGCGATGATTGCAGTCACGCTGTCCGCGCCCTGCTACGGCAGCGAGCGTGTGACGATGCACCACAATGGCATGATGTTCACCGAATTGGTGCAGCCGGACGGCACGCTATCGCTGAATATCCCCGCCCTTGCGGAAAGGGCGCTCGTGATCGCGTCGTTCCTTGATGGTGCGGGCGCGGTGGCGCATGCAGAGGTCACGTCCGTTCCCTTCTACGAACGCGTCGTTCTACAGTGGCGCGGCGACGCAGGACTGCAATTGCACGCGCGCGAATTTGACGCCGAATACTTTTCGGACGGTCACATCTGGCAAGGGTCAGAAAGCGACGCGTCGCGGGCGGCCACGGGCGAAGGCGGCTTCCTTGTGTCACTCGGGAATGCAGATGCGCCGGATGCCCTCATGGCCGAGGTCTATACCTTTCCCACGGGTATGACCGACACCTCGGGAACAGTGGCACTCACCATCGAAGCAGAGATCAGTGACGCGAACTGTAACGCCGTGGTCGAAGCCCAAACACTCGAGATGCGCAACGGCAACGGCCTGCGCGCGAAAGAAGTCACCATCGACGTGCCAAGTTGCGACACGGTCGGTGACTTCTTGTTGTTGAAAAACATCGTCGAAGACCTGACAATCGCTCTCAACTAAACGGGCGGTTCGAGGCGACCTTCATGATCAATTCGCGTGCGGCTTTGGCAGCCGCACTTTTTCTGTTCTGTGCACCGCTGATGTCGTGGGCGGAAGACGTGACCTTGCGGTCGCGCGATGGCGCCATTGAGCTTTCGGGCACACTTCTTGGGTTCGATGGCCAGTTTTATCGCGTCGAAACGCAATATGGAGAGCTGACTGTCGACGGTTCCGGTGTTCTTTGTGAAGGGCCGGGCTGTCCGTCGCTCACGGATTTCGTAGCTCAGTTGTCGATCTCTGGGTCATCGACCATTGGCGAGGTTTTGCTGCCGGCCCTCGTCGAAGGCTTCGCCCTCCAGAACGGCATGAAAGCGCAGCGAATTACTGAGGACGACACGCATTTCTCATATGAGATCCGTTCGGGCGAAACCGAGGCGCTGATCGGCCGGTTCCGATTTCGCGTATCGAGCACCGACGAAGGGTTTGCCGACCTACTGGCGGACGAGGCTGACCTCGTGATGGCGCTGCGCGAGATCAGGCCGGGGGAACTTGACTTGGCGCAAGAGGCCGGGCTGGGGTCGCTGGACGATGTGAACCGAAGCCGGGTGATCGCTTTGGATGCCATGACGGTCATCGTGTCACCCGTAAACCCGATCACCGCGATATCGGTTTCTGATCTCGCCCGGGTCCTGTCCGGCGAGATTGACAACTGGCGCACATTGGGCGGACCAGACGCGCCTATCTCGATCCATATGAGGGACGCGCAATCCGGGATATCACAAGCCGTGGAAGACCGGGTTTTGCGCCGGGCGTCGGTTTCTCTTGTCGAGACTGTCGTCCGACATGACACAAACACGGAACTCGCGAACGCGGTGGCCTCCGACCAATTGGCCATTGGCCTGGCGAGCTTTTCAGAAGTCGGAAACAGCAAGGCGCTCGCCCTGACCGGGACCTGTGGTTTTTCGCTGCGCGCCAGTCGGCTGACCATCAAAACCGAAGACTATCCTCTCACAGCGCCGATGTTCTTGTACGTGCCCGCGCGGCGGTTGCCGAAACTGGCGCGTGAGTTCCTCGCCTACACGCGCACCGCGCCTGCACAAATCATCGCGCGCCGCGCGGGCTTCGTTGACCAGTCCCCGGAAGAGATCAGGCTGAATGCGCAAGGTGATCGCTTGGCGAACGCCGTCCGGGTCGCGTCCGGGGAGGAGGGGCTTGCCGATTTGAAACGTCTGATCGACACGCTCTCGCCTTTACGGCGCTTGTCTACGTCCTTCCGTTTTGAACCCGGTCAGACACGTTTGGACGCGCAGTCACGGTCAAATGTGCAGCAGTTGGCACAGGCCATCGAAACCGGGGTTTACGATGGTCGGCGCCTGGTTTTCATCGGATTTTCAGACGGCGAAGGGCCAGCCGAGATCAACCTCAGGCTCGCGCGGGAGCGCGCGCAAGCGGTGAAGGATGCCATCGAGGCAGAAGTCGAGGGGTCGCACCTGTCTCAGGTGGTGATGTCCACCGATGCATTCGGAGAGGCGATGCCTATGGCATGTGACGACACAAGCTGGGGCCGCCAGGTGAACCGGCGGGTCGAGGTTTGGGTAAGATAGGTCGGACATTTCAGATCGGCCTAAAGGTAGCCCTCTGATTTGAAACTGGTTTCGCTCGCTTTCCCGATGATCAGATGATCATGGACGGTAATGCCGACCGCATCGCAGGCGGCGACGATGTCCTGTGTCATGGTGATGTCGGCCTGCGACGGCGTGGGATCCCCAGAGGGATGATTGTGCACCAATATCAGCGCAGACGCGTTGAGGGCAAACGCCCGTTTGATGATCTCGCGCGGGTAGACGGGCACGTGATCCACCGTGCCCTTGGACTGCATTTCGTCCGCAATCAGCACATTCTTGCGATCGAGAAAGAAGATGCGGAATTGCTCGGTGTCGCGATGGGACATCGACGCGCGGCAGTAATTTAGAAGCGCAGGCCAGCTTGAGATCACTTCCCGCTTGAGAACTTTTGTCTGGGTCATGCGATGCGCGGCCGCTTCGATGATTTTCAGATCGATAGCAACCTGCTCCCCGACCCCTTTCACTTCGGTCAATCGGTCGATTGGGGCGGAAAGCACCCCGTTAAAGTCGCCAAACGTTTCGATGAGACGGTGCGCAATCGGCTTAACGTCCCCATTGCCAAGCGTGCGAAAGAGCAGGAGTTCAAGAAGTTCATAATCCGGCAATGGCTCCGCACCGCCGATCAGGAAGCGCTTGCGCAGGCGTTTGCGATGATCTTTGAGATACGAGGGGGTTTTGGCACGCGGCTTTGGCGGTTTTTCTACCGTGGGGACGATCCGCGGCGGAGGCGCGGTCGTCTCAAAAAGCGAAAGCTGAGCGGTTGAAACACGTCGCGGCATGGAGCCGACTTTGTTGGCACGATGCTTAAGAAAATGCTAACGGCCCCAAACCGGGGCCGCTTGCCTCAACCTTTCATCGAGTCCCAAAAGCCCTTGACCGATTTGAAAAAGCTCTTGGATTCCGGGTTGTTGTCTTCGCTCAGCTCTTCGAACTCGCGCAGAAGTTCTTTCTGTCGTGAGGTCAGATTCACCGGCGTTTCAACGGCCAATTCGATGAACATGTCACCCTGCCCGGACCCGCGCAGCGCGGGCATCCCCTTGGCGCGCAGACGCATCTGACGACCCGATTGGCTTCCCTGCGGGATCGACACGCGGCTGCGACCGCCGTCGATGGTCGGCACTTCGATATTTCCGCCGAGTGCGGCCACCGTCATCGACACGGGCACACGACAGTGCAGGTGTACGCCGTCGCGCTCGAAGAGGTCGTGCTTGGCAACTTCGATAAAGATGTACAAGTCGCCCGGAGGTCCGCCACGCAGGCCTGCTTCCCCCTCGCCAGCGAGGCGAATGCGGGTGCCGGTTTCCACACCTTTCGGAATGTTCACCGACAACGCCCGGTCCTTCTGCACACGGCCCGCGCCGCTGCAATTCTTGCAGGGATTTTTGATCGTCTGACCAAGACCCGAACAGGTCGGACAGGTGCGTTCAACCGTGAAGAACCCTTGGGTCGCGCGGACCTTGCCCATGCCCGAACATGTCGGGCAGGTGGTGGGTTCCGCCCCACCTTCGGCACCGGAACCGTTACACTCGCCGCATTGAACGGAAGTGGGCACCTGGATGGTCTTCTGCATCCCCTGATAGGCGTCTTCGAGCGTGACGCGCAGGTTGTAGCGCAGGTCAGCCCCACGCGACGCGCGCTGACGTCCACCGCCACCACGTTGGCCACCCATAAAATCGCCAAACAGGTCGTCGAATACGTCTGAGAACGCACTGGCGAAATCACCCTGCCCGCCGCCGAAGCCGCCACCGGGACGACCACCGCCGCCCATGCCGCCTTCAAAAGCCGCATGACCGTAGCGATCGTAAGCCGCCTTCTTGTCCGCGTCCTTCAGGACCTCGTACGCCTCGTTGGCTTCCTTGAACTGTTCTTCGGCCTTCGGATTGTCCGCATTGCGGTCCGGGTGCAGCTCTTTCGCCTTTTGGCGATAGGCTTTCTTGATCTCGTCGGCTGACGCGCCTTTCTTGAGGCCGAGCACATCGTAATAGTCGCGTTTGGACATCATGCCCTCCTTTGCCGGAACGTCAGAGGCCGGCCCGGTATCCGGACCGGCCTCGTGATTGTTCCGCCTGAGACAAGCTTAGGCGCGCTTGTTGTCGTCGAGATCTTCGAAGTCGGCGTCGACGATCGTGTCGTCGTCGCTTGGCTCATCGGCAGCCGCCGGGGCATCGTCGCCCTCATCGGCTTGCGCCTTGTAGATCGCCTCGCCCAGCTTCATCGCAGCCTCGGTGACGTTCTGGATGCCGGACTTGATCTTGTCCGCAGTGACCTTTTCGTCTTCCAGATCATCCTTAAGCGCCGCAATGGCAAGTTCGATCGCCTCGACCGTGGTCGGGTCGACCTTGTCACCATGCTCTTCCAGCGACTTTTCGGTCGAGTGGATAAGGCTTTCGGCCTGGTTGCGGCTTTCGACCAATTCGCGACGTTCCTTGTCGGCTTCGGCGTTCTGCTCGGCATCCTGGACCATCTTTTCGATGTCCTCGTCCGACAGGCCACCGGAGGCCTGAATGGTGATCTTCTGCTCTTTGCCGGTGCCTTTGTCCTTGGCGGACACGGACACGATGCCGTTGGCGTCGATGTCGAACGTCACCTCGATCTGCGGCATCCCACGCGGTGCCGGCGGGATGTCTTCAAGGTTGAACTGACCGAGCATCTTGTTGTCGGCCGCCATTTCACGCTCACCCTGGAACACGCGGATGGTCACCGCATTCTGGTTGTCTTCGGCAGTCGAGAAGATCTGCGACTTCTTCGTCGGGATCGTCGTGTTGCGGTCGATAAGACGAGTGAAGACACCACCCAGCGTTTCGATGCCCAAGGACAATGGCGTCACGTCGAGCAAGACCACGTCTTTCACATCGCCCTGGAGAACGCCTGCCTGAATGGCGGCGCCCATCGCAACGACCTCGTCCGGGTTCACACCCTTGTGCGGCTCTTTGCCAAAGAACTTGGTCACTTCTTCCATGACCTTCGGCATCCGGGTCATACCACCGACGAGCACAACCTCGTCGATGTCACCGGTGCTCAGGCCCGCATCTTTGAGCGCAGCTTGGCACGGCTTGAGCGACGCCTTGATGAGGTCACCAACAAGGCTTTCCAGCTTGGCGCGGGTCAGCTTGAGAACAAGGTGCAGCGGCTGACCGGTCTTTCCGTCCATCGAGATGAAGGGCTGGTTGATCTCTGTCTGGCTAGACGAGCTGAGTTCGATCTTGGCTTTTTCCGCCGCTTCCTTGAGGCGCTGAAGCGCCATCTTGTCTTGCGTCAGGTCAACGCCGTTCTCTTTTTTGAACTCGTCCGCGAGGTAGTTGACGATCCGCATGTCGAAGTCTTCACCACCGAGGAACGTGTCACCGTTGGTGGATTTCACTTCGAACAGGCCATCGTCGATTTCGAGGATCGTCACGTCGAATGTACCGCCGCCAAGGTCATACACCGCGATGGTGCGGGATTCTTTCTTGTCGAGACCATAGGCCAGCGCCGCGGCTGTCGGTTCATTGATGATCCGAAGAACCTCGAGGCCCGCGATCTTGCCGGCGTCTTTGGTCGCCTGGCGCTGCGCGTCGTTGAAGTATGCCGGAACTGTGATGACGGCTTGCGTCACCTCTTCACCAAGGTACGACTCGGCGGTTTCCTTCATCTTCTGCAGAATAAAGGCGGAAATCTGGGAAGGGGAGTACTTCTCGCCCTTGGCTTCGACCCAAGCGTCGCCATTGCCACCGTCAATAACGGCGAACGGCATGTTCTTGCGGTCTTTCTGGAGATCGGCATCGTCGTTGCGGCGTCCGATGAGGCGCTTGACACCGAAGATCGTGTTCTCGGGGTTGGTGACCGCCTGGCGTTTGGCCGGCTGGCCGACAAGGCGTTCGTCGTCTGTAAACGCGACGATGGATGGGGTGGTGCGTGCACCCTCGGAGTTTTCAATCACGCGCGGCTGCGATCCGTCCATGATCGCGACGCAGCTGTTGGTGGTTCCGAGGTCAATACCAATGACTTTGGCCATGTTGTTCGATCCCTTCATTCTTCAAGGCGATGTCACGAGACGAAGACCCATTTCGGCATCCCGCCCCGCATTTCAGTCCACTGACACAAACGTGTTCAGCAGGTCGCTGGGTATATAAGGAGGCGGTTGAACACCTGCAAGCATTCGAAGCCTGTGGAAATCTCGAAAATTTTGCATGCCGCGCGGTCAGGATGCGCTTAGATTGTGCGCCATGCCTTTGAATGTGCGCGGTTTCGAAATCTATTCCGGTTACTTCGATGTGTCCGAACAGACGTTTCTGGTGGAGGAGATCCGTAGCTGCCTTCGCGCCGCACCGCTCTTTCAACCCGTGACCCCACGCGGAAACCCCATGTCGGTTCGCATGAGTTCTGCCGGACAGTTTGGGTGGGTCAGCGACCGCCAAGGCTATCGCTATGAACCAAAGCACCCCTCGGGCGTGGCGTGGCCCGCGATCCCCGAACGGTTGCTCGAAACGTGGCGTGATCTTCTTCCCACAGCACGTCCGCCAGAATGCTGTTTGATCAACTGGTACGCGTCAGACGCCAAGATGGGCATGCATCAGGACAAGGACGAAGCTGACATGGACCAGCCAGTGGTTTCGGTATCCCTGGGGGACGAGGCCCTGTTTCGCATGGGGAACCAGACGAAAGGCGGCAAGACCGAGTCGATCTGGCTCCGATCCGGTGATGTGGTCGTAATGAACGGTCCAGCGCGACGCGCTTTCCACGGGATCGATAGGGTCCGTGCAAACAGTTCGACTCTTCTGCCAAACGGGGGCCGTATCAATCTGACCCTTCGCGTTGTGACCTGATCAGCGCCGCGCGGCCCACGACACGGATGCATGTCGCCGCGTGTAGAATTCACCCATCAAACCGATCATCAAGAGAGCGAGCGTGAGATACGCAACGTACTCCCAGTTGGTGTTGCGCGGCACGTAGTTGATGAATGCGTATCCGCGCGCCTGATCGATGGTGTGGAACAACGGGTTCCAGTCGAAAAAGGCAATCATGGACCCCGGCAGCGAATTGGCGACAAACATCTTGCCCGACGCGATCATGTTTGCACGGCGGTAAATCTGAGACGCCATGCTGACGAAGACCGGGAACCAAGGCTGCAGAGCGAAAAACACCAAGCCAACAGCGCCACCCGAAACCCAGGACAAAAGAAACATGCCAATCACTGGCATCGGATCGATCACTTCGGTCAAAACGTACGGATTCACCGCCACGTCGTACACGAAGAGGATGATAATGACCGACAGGGTCTGGATATAAAGTATACCCAGCATGCTCGACACGATGGAGATGAAGGTGTTCATCGGTGCGTGCTGCATCATGGCAGATGTCGGACCTTCGGCACCCAAAACAGCGGCAACAGCCTTGTTGTGGGTCATGAACATGAAGATCCCGGTCAGCAGAAAGATGACGAAATCACCGCGCAGCGCGATGCCTTTGAGACCGAGGATAGAGAACATGACATAGAAAAAGGTCACGAACAAAAGGGATTGCAGAACGCTAATGAAGATCGAAAGAAATGCGTTTCCGTGCTTCTTGCGGATAGAGCGTACGGTCGAGTGATAGATCAACTCGAGAATATTGACGGCACCCGAGGCCCGCGTTCGTGGTGCGGTGTTTCCGAACATCGTAAATCTGCCTCTGCCTCAGCCCGCGTTTCGACGTCAGTTGATCCGACTGTTGTTGCGGACAATCGTTAACGCGATGATAAGGGACGCGTGCTTTCAAATCAATCAAGACGGGGTCCGATGACTGTTGACTATGATGCATTGATGCAAACCTTGCGCCGCCTCGCGTTGGAAGCGGGTGACCGGATCATGGAGATCTATGACTCCGACGATTTCGAAGTCCGCTCAAAGTCTGACAGCAGCCCCGTGACAGAAGCCGACGAAGCGGCGGATGCACTGATTTCGGCCGGCCTTCGTCGCGCGTTTCCCGAGATCGCTCTGGTAACGGAAGAGCAATCGGAAACCCACGACCTCGACGTACGGGATTTTCTGATTGTCGATCCTCTGGATGGCACAAAGGAATTCATCAACCGTCGTGGCGATTTCACCGTCAATATCGCGCTGGTGGAGGATGGTGTGCCGACATTTGGCGTGGTCTATGCGCCTGCGAAGCAACGGCTTTTCTACACCAATGGCGCTGGCGGCAGTGTTGAGGAAGCCGGGCCGTTTGCCAAGGACACTATTGGAGTCGCAAAACCGATCCGCGTATCGACGCCTGACACGTCGGCACTGATGGTGGTGGCGTCAAAGTCGCACCGGGATCAGGCGACCGACGACTACATCAAAAAGTACACCGTCAAAGACAGCAAAAGCGCGGGGTCGTCCCTGAAGTTTTGCCTTGTTGCGACCGGCGAGGCCGACTTCTACCCACGGCTGGGCCGGACCATGGAGTGGGATACAGCGGCCGGGCACGCCGTTCTTGCCGGAGCCGGCGGTCGCGTCCTCCGCTTGGACGATCTAACACCTCTGGTCTACGGCAAGCCGACCTTTGCCAATCCGTTCTTCGTCGCCACCGCGCCGGGGGTAGACCTTATTCCCGTGTGACCGGGCAATGACACACCGTCTGGTCAGCGTGGTCGTTGTCAGTTGGGACAGGCCCGACTGGTTGCGACGCTGTCTTTTGGCAGTTGGCCAGATGGATCACCCAAGTTTCGAGGTCGTCGTCGTCGCATGCGCCTCTGGTGTGAAGGTGGCCGAGTTGGTGCGACTGCCGGTTGCCAAAGCCATCATTCCAATCGACAAACCCAATATTTCTGTTGCGCGCAACTTGGGCATTGGCGCAGCACATGGGGAGGTCGTCGCATTCATTGACGACGACGCGGTGCCGGAACCCACATGGGTCTCGCATTTGGTGGCTGCCTTTGATGACCCGTCCGTTGTGCAGGCAGGTGGTGTCACCTTGGGTCGTAACGGCATTTCGGTACAGCACGCGGCCGCGCGGGTCTCGCTGTCAGGCGTCTCCGAGGACGTGCCAATTGAAACCGAAGCGCCTTCGGTCCTGTCTCCGTCAGCCAAAGCCTGGCCACGGCTGCACGGCACAAACATGGCGATCCGGCGAAGCGCTCTTGTGGAGCATGGAGGCTTCGACGAACGCTTTTCCTTCTACCTCGATGAGACCGACCTCACGATGCGCATCGCACAAGCGGGCGGTACGACGATGCATGTTCCGAAGGCGATCGTGCATCATGCGAGCGGGCCAAGCCGGTTTCGAAGCGCAAATCGCGTTCCTCTGCGCCTGTTCGAGATCGGGAGATCAGCCGCGGTCTTTCACGCAAAGCACGTGGCTGAAAACAACCGTTACGCGGCACGTGCAGACTTCCTGCAGGAACGAAAGTGCTGGCTATTGCGGCACATGCAAGGCGGGACACTGACGCCGGACGATGTCTTCAGTCTGATGCGCGAGCTTACGAAAGGTTATGCGCTTGGAACGACACTGACGAAAAAGACACCCTCGTTCTCGGACAAGGTGAATGTGGATTACGTCGCTCCGGAAGCGGCTTCGCCTTCCGGTGACGTGTCCTTGGTCGTTCAGAGCACCAACCGAAGGCAAATCCTCGAGAAAGCCGCACAGGTGGTGCGAGAGGGCACGCGCGTGACCGTTTTCGATTTCACTGCCACGGCGCAATACCACCGGGTGTCGTTTTCTGACGAAGGTTACTGGCATCACACTGGCGGTATCTTCGGACGCATGCGCAGAGACGAGCCGCTCATTAAATGGGCGACCCGCGCACAGCGCGTCAGCGACTCACTCGCGTCACTTGACGGGGTGCGATCCGCCGGTCCTTTGTTTGCGGAAACAGAACAATAACCCGGAAACGACCGCATTTATTCCCAAGTTATGTCATACCCCGCGTCAGATAAGTGTGCCATAATGATCACCGCGCTTTAAGACGCGAAAGACAAAGATAAGGAGCAGCCACGATGCGTAGAAAAGTGACAAAGGCCGTATTTCCCGTAGCCGGCCTTGGCACTCGGTTTTTGCCGGCAACGAAATCCGTGCCGAAGGAAATCATGACGCTGGTTGACCGTCCTCTGGTCCAATACGCGATTGACGAGGCGCGCGCCGCCGGGATCAAGGAATTCATTTTCATCACCTCGCGCGGCAAGAGCGCGCTTGAGGATTACTTTGACGAGGCACCCGTTCTTGAACGCGAGCTGCGCAAAAAGGGCAAGACAGAGCTTCTTGAGACGCTGAAGAACACCAACATGGAAAGCGGCGCGATTGCTTACATGCGCCAGCACAAGGCGCTGGGGCTTGGACATGCCGTGTGGTGCGCGCGCCGTTTGATTGGGGACGAACCCTTTGCCGTGATGCTGCCGGATGATGTCATCTCGGCCGAAAAACCCTGTCTGCAACAGATGGTCGAAGCTTACGAGGAAACCGGCGGAAACATGGTCGCCGCGATGGAAGTCCCGCATGAAAAGACATCGAGCTACGGCATTCTGGATGTGAAAGAAGACATGGGCGCAATGGTGTCCGTGCAGAACATGGTCGAAAAGCCGAACATCGACGAAGCCCCCTCGAACCTTGCAGTCATCGGGCGTTACATTCTGGATCCTGCCGTCCTGAGGAACCTGAACAAAAAGAAAACCGGCGCGGGTGGCGAGATCCAACTGACAGACGCCATCGCGCAGGAAATCGACGGCACAGGTGTTTACGGCTACCGCTTCCGTGGGCAGCGCTTCGATTGCGGGTCGAAGGCGGGATTCCTGCAGGCGACAGTTGCGTTTGGCCTCGCTCGTGACGACCTGAAAGACGATTTGCGTGGCTTCCTCGAGTCAGTCATGCAAATCGACAACGCAGCCGAGTAACGCTTCGATGAAGATCCTCGTGACGGGCGGTGCTGGCTATATCGGATCGCACGCCTGCAAGGCACTGGCGCGGTCCGGCTTCACACCCATCACGTTCGACAACTTTTCCACCGGATGGCGTGAAGCTGTGCGGTTCGGTCCGTACGTTGAGGGCGACCTTACGGACAAAGGGACGGTCGAGAACGCATTCAAAAAGCACCAGCCGGACGCCGTTCTGCATTTCGCGGCGTTAAGCCGGGTGGATGAAGCGATGGCCAATCCGGGGCTCTACTGGCGCAACAATGTGCTTGGATCTTTGAACCTTGTCGAAACGGCGGTAGAGCACGGTTGCCTCGATTTCGTGTTTTCATCGACCTGCGCCACCTACGGTGATCAGGATGGCGTCGTCCTCGACGAAGACACGGTTCAAGCCCCCCTGAACGCATATGGCGCCTCCAAACAGGCGGTTGAGCGAATCCTGCACGATTTCAGCACGACGCATGGACTGCGGCACGTCATCTTCCGCTACTTCAACGTGGCAGGGGCAGATCCCGATGCGGAAGTCGGCGAATTCCACAGACCCGAAACGCACCTTATACCGATCGTCCTCGATGCCGTTGCCGGCGCGCGCGATCAGGTGACGATCTACGGGACGGACTATCCGACCGAGGACGGAACCTGTGTGCGCGATTACGTGCATGTCTCTGACCTTGTCGATGCGCATATTCTTGGATTGCGCTGGTTATTGGACGGCAAGGAAAACCGGGTGTTCAATCTTGGCACAGGGTCGGGCTTTTCGGTGCGGGAAGTGATAGACGCAGCCCGCCGCGTAACGAACCGCGAAGTCCCGACAGAGATCGGTGACCGGCGACCGGGGGACGCAATCAAGCTTGTTTCAGGGTCAAGCCGGGCAGAGGAAGAGCTGAACTGGCAACCCACCAAATCGACCATGCCACAGATGATCGAAGACGCGTGGCGCTGGCATCAAGTTGCCGATTACAAGGAATAGCCCCGCTGCGGCACATCTTCTTGATGTGACGCGAACTGTGCGCCGCGCGGGATATCGTCCAACGGGCATAGACAGGGCGGAGCGCGCTTACATCGCTCATCTTGTGGCATGTCCAACTCCACTTTTCGGCTTGGTGCGGACCAAGCTGGGATATCTACTGCTGGACAAAAAGGGATGCGCCGCGCTGCTTGCGCACTGCGACACGCCCAAATGGCAGAACGCCGATCTTCTTTCAAAACTCAGCGGTAGCTCCGACACACCGCGGGCCGCGACGGAAAGCGGGTTGCGAAAGATCGCGGTGGACCGTGCGACAGCCGCCAGGTTGCGTCCGCTGCTGCAAAGGCATCTCCCAAGCGGAGCGGTTTATCTCAACGTCGGCCAGACGAACTTCAACGATCGTCTGATCCATGCGCTCCGCGCCTGCGACACGCTTCGGATTGCCGTGTACCTTCACGATACGATCCCGTTGGATTGGCCAGATCTGCAAACGCAAAAGTCGCGGTTAAAATTCAAACGCCTGTTCGACCGTGTCGACAGGCACGCGGATCTCGTCTTGTGCAACTCTCAGGACACCAAGATGACCGCCCTCCGACACGCGCGTGGGCTAACGGAAGACAAAGTGCATGTGATCTGGCCGGGCCTGCCCGAGATCGACCCAGGACATCCACCAAAGGGGCCTTGGACGGACAAGCCATATTTCATGGCCATCGGCACCATCGAACCTCGCAAGAACATCGGCTTCCTTCTCGATATGTGGGAAGACTTCAGAGAACCCGACAGTCCACACCTGCTGATTTGCGGACGGCGTGGATGGCTGAGCGAAGATGTTTTTGCTCGACTGGACAACCAACCAGGACATGTTCACGAACTTCCCGATCTGCCAGACCCGGCGATGTGGGCACTCTTGAAAAACAGTTGCGGCTTGTTGTTCCCGAGCATCGTCGAAGGGTTCGGCTATCCAGCGATGGAAGCGGCACATCTGGGGGTGCCAGTCATCTGCAATGCGTTACCCAGCGTCAAAGAAGTGCTGGATGATTACCCTATTTACGCAGACTCCTCCGACAGCTACCTTTGGATGCATAATATCAAGCAACTGGCGCAAGGACGTCGGGGTCAAAGTGGTGAGCAGTTGAGTACTGAAGTAGTTGAGACGCCGGATTGGCAGGCGCATTTCAATCGGCTGTTTACCATCCTTTGATACCGCGCGTTACGAGCGACCACTGGCAGAGAAAGCTGTTCATTGGGCTTGGTGCAAAGATATGGGCTCAGGCTCCAGCGCAAGCGCTGGCGCATACGCGCGTTTCGTAAACGCCGCGAACTGAAGCCTGTTGCCAATCGCACCGATCAAATCCGCAAGAGCGATATTCTGCTGTTCTGCACGTCTCGGAACGAAGGTGTCCGACTACCGTATTTCCTGAAGTACTACCGCGACATGGGCGTGTCGCATTTTCTGTTCGTCGACAACGACAGCACCGATGGCAGCCTGGAGATGCTGTCCGAACAACCGGACGTGTCCGTCTGGCACACACGCAAAAGCTACAAGCGGTCGCGCTTTGGCATGGACTGGATGAACTGGCTTTTGCGTCGTTATGGACACGATCACTGGTGTCTGACCGTCGACCCGGATGAGCTATTCGTTTATCCGTTTTGTGACTCGCGACCACTGCCCGCGTTGACGGATTGGCTGGAAGCGTCATCCATCCGCTCGTTCAGCGCGATGCTTCTGGATATGTATCCGAAGGGCCGGATCGATGCGGTTCCCTATCAGGCAGGTCAGAACCCTTTGGACATCGCCTGCTGGTTCGACTCCGGTAACTACACTCTGAAGCGCAACCACCTTTTGGGGAACCTGTGGATTCAGGGCGGCCCTAGGGCGCGCATCTTTTTCCCGGACAAACCGGAACAAGCCCCGGCATTAAACAAGATCCCGCTGGTGAAGTGGCATCACCGCTATGCCTACGCGAGTTCGACCCACATGCTTCTGCCGCGGGGCCTGAACTACGTCTATGACGAATGGGGTGGAGAAAAAGCCTCGGGCGCGCTTTTGCACACCAAATTCCTGAGCACCTTTAGCGAAAAAGCTGTGGAAGAGCTGAAGCGTCGGGAGCACTACGCCGGCAGTCAGGAATACGTGGCCTACGCAAGCGCGCTTCAGGACAATCCCGAGCTGTGGTGCAAATGGTCAGAAAAGTACATCAACTGGCGCCAGCTTGAGATCCTCGGTCTCATGTCCATGGGCAACTGGGCATGAGCATCGGGATCGTCATGCTGACCCACACCGCGCTGCATCGGGCAGAGCAAGTGGCGCGGCATTGGACAAAGGCGGGATGCCCTGTTGTCATTCACGTCGACCAGATCGTGTCCAACAAGCGCTACAAGGTTTTCAAGGAGCGGTTGAGCGACGATCCTCTGATCCGCTTCTCAAAGCGTCACCGATGCGATTGGGGCACATGGGGTCTTGTCGCGGCAAGTCAGGACGCAAGCGAATTGATGCTCGCCGAGTTCGAAGAAGTGAGCCATGTCTACCTTGCCTCGGGGTCTTGCCTGCCGCTGCGCCCTGTGCAGGAGCTGATCGACTATCTCAAGGCAAGACCGCGCACAGACCACATCGAAAGCGCAACCACGGCGGATGTGCCGTGGACCATCGGTGGTCTTGACGAAGAACGCTTCACGATGCGCTTTCCGTTTTCCTGGCGGCGCAACCGCTACTTGTTCGACCGCTTTGTCGAGTTCCAGCGCAAGTTCGGGTACAAGCGCAAGGTTCCCGATGGCCTTACACCTCACATGGGCAGCCAGTGGTGGTGCCTGACGCGGCAGACCTTGTCTTCGATACTGCAAGACCCGAAACGCAAGGAATACGATCGATACTTCCGACATGTCTGGATTCCCGATGAGAGCTATTTTCAAACGCTCTCACGGTTGTATTCGACCAATATCGTCAGCCGGTCCCTGACCCTGTCGAAGTTCGATTTTCAGGGCAAGCCACACATCTTCTATGACGATCACCTACAGCTTTTGCGGCGGTCGGATTGTTTTGTCGCGCGCAAAATCTGGCCAAATGCCGAACGTCTGTACGAAACCTTTTTGAACCCCAAACCCGGGGAATTGAACCTTCAGGAACCTAACCCGGGGAAAATTGACCGGATTTTCGCCAAGGCCGTGGATCGCAGAACGCGCGGGCGACCGGGCCTTTACATGCAAAGCCGGTTTCCGAACGAGGATTGGGAAAACGGCGTAACCGCGGCCAAGTACTCGGTGTTTCAGGGGTTTACCGAACTGTTCACAAATTTCGAACATTGGCTGTCCACGGTGACCGGAGCGCAGGTGCACGGACATCTGTTCGCACCTGACCGTGCACATTTCGCTGATGGTCAAACTGTGATGAACGGTGCGCTGTCCGACAACGCCACACTACGGGACTATGATCCAAAGATGTTCCTGACGAACCTGCTTTGGAACACGCGGGGCGAACGCCAGTGTTTTCAACTAGGTCCGAACAGCACGCGGCATGTGATCTGGGACATCTGCAAGGATGCAAATGCGCAGGTGTCAGTTATCAGCGGGGCCTGGGCGATCCCGCTGTTCCAGTCGAACCGGACCTTTGCGGAACTGCGCCGCGAGGCGGCCCATCTTCAGAAAATTGAAACTGAAATGCTCGACGCTTTGCGGTCGCCCTATTCCAAGTGCCGCAGGCGTATCTGGACCATGGCGGAATTCATTGAAAGCCCGATGGAAGCAACACAGGTCATCGTGGATGAAATCGGTGTCCTTCCGAACCGCCGTCTGACCGAAGCCCCGAAGATGGTTGATCTCACTGGCTTTGGGCAGTTCCTGCAGAACCTCAAGAACCAGGGCATGCACCCCTATCTCATGGGGGACTTCCCTGCAGATCCGGTTGTGCAGACACCACGGCGCCATACGCCACCGCGTCCCTATCTGGTGAAAAAGTAAAGCATGGACCGTTTTGACCACTTCGTCGTTTTCGCTGAGATGCGAACCGGGTCGAACCTGCTTGAGGATTACATCAATCAGGTAGACGGCCTGCTCTGCCATGGCGAGGCGTTCAACCCAAATTTTATCGGCTACCCGAACCGAACCGACATTCTCGGCGTCAGCCAGGCACAGCGCGAAGACAACCCCGAGCGGCTTTTGAAAGCGATCAAATCCGGGACAGATTGGCTGGGCGGGTTCCGGTATTTCCACGATCACGACCCGCGTATCCTGCCCGCGATCCTTTCCGATCCCCGCTGCGCGAAAATCATTCTCACGCGGAACCCACTGGACAGTTACATCAGCCTCAAAATCGCGCGGGCGACAGACCAGTGGAAACTGACAAACGTGCGCAACCGCAAAGACGCGAAGGCGTATTTCGATTTGCACGAGTTCGAGAGCCATCTGGCACAGACACAAGGCTTTCAGCTGCAAATCCTGCGCGCTCTGCAGGTGACCGGCCAGACGGCGTACTACATCGGCTACGACGACCTGCATAATCCGGAAGTGCTCAGTGGACTTGCAACATGGCTTGGTGCCAAGGCGATGCCGGACAGCTTTGAAAGCAATCTGAAGCCGCAAAACCCGCAATCTCTGTCAGAGAAGGTGGCGAATTTTGACCAGATGGATGTGGCGTTGCGCGGATTGGATCGGTTTGATCTGACACGGACGCCGAACTTCGAACCAAGACGTGGTCCGGTGGTGCCGGCATACATGGCTTGCAACTCGGTGCCGCTTTTGTTCATGCCTATCCGATCCGGGCCTGAACATCAGGTGACCGAATGGATGCAACAACTTGACGGGACCGGAAAAGGTTTGGTCGCCAAGTTCAACCAGAAGTCCCTGCGACAGTGGATGCAGGACAATCCGGGTCATCAGCGTTTCACGGTATTGCGGCACCCGCTGGCCCGCGCCCACGCTGCGTTCTGCGATTTCATCCTGAATACAGGACCGGGCAGCTTTGCCATGATCCGCAATCAATTGATGCGGTTCTACGATCTGGAACTGCCGGACGACATGGCCGACGCCGGATACGACGACCGGGCGCATGCACGCGCGTTCGACGGCTTTCTTGGATTCCTCAAGGCCAATCTCAACGGGCAGACGAGTGTTCGTGTCGACGCTAACTGGGCAAGCCAGGTCACCTGTCTTCAAGGCATGTCTGAATTCTGCCTGCCCGATCAGGTGGTTCGGGAAGATGAAATTGCGACAGCACTACCAACGTTGGCTCAAAAGCTTGGCGTGACCAATCTATCCCAACCTCCTCGATCTGGTCACGAACAGCAAGACAGGCTTTTCCGCATCTACACCCCGCAGCTCGAGAAGCTGTGCCGAGATGTGTACCCGCGCGATTACATGATGTTTGGATTTGGTGATCTGGACATGAAAAACCCCGCCTGAGCGGGGCTTGATCAGGCTGCCTGGGTCGCCGCGGATTCCGTTATGATCGTGTGCAGAGTGTTCGCATCACGATTTGCCCGCAGCTTGCTGCAAAAATTCGCATCCCGGAGCGTCCGCGACACCAAGGCGAGCGCTTTCAGATGTTCGACACCGGCATCGACCGGCGCCAGCAAAGCGAAAATGATATCCACCGGCTGGCGATCGATCGAATCAAAGTCGATGGGTTTTTCAAGACGAATGAAAACGCCCACAACTTCGTCCAGCCCATTGAGCCGCGCATGAGGCAAGGCCACGCCATGGCCCACGCCTGTTGGGCCTAGGCTTTCGCGTTCCATCAGAGCCTCGACCGTGTCTTGCGCCGAAATGCCGTAGGCGGATTCGGCCAATTCAGAGAGATCGTGCATCAATCGCTTCTTGCTGGAAGCCGCAGTCACGACCTTGACGGCCTTGGAACTCAAAAGGTCTGCAAATTTCATGTGCTGCTCTTGTTATGGACTTGCGCCGTTGTCCGTTTACGGATCAATCCAGCCGATGTTCCCATCATCCCGGCGGTATACGACGTTCACCCCGTCCTTTTTGTCATTGCGGAATACCAAGACCGGTAGACCCGCCAACTCCATCTGCATCACAGCTTCGCCCACTGTCAGAGACGGGATTTTCGTCTCCATCTCAGCCACGATAATCGGCTGAAGCGACTCAGGCTCGTCGTCATGCGTCTCCGCTTCGCTCGCGAGGATATATGAAGATGCTCCGATGAGTTCAACTGGTTCCGTACGGTCCTTGTGATGATCTTTTAGGCGTCGCTTGTAGCGGCGAAGCTGCTTGTCCATCTTCTCGCAAGCGCCGTCGAAAGCTGCATAAATCTCGTTCGCATGCGCCTTCGCAGTCGCGTTCAAACCGGTCGACAGGTGAACCACTGTCTCGCAAACAAATTCGTGGCCGCTCTTGGAGAATATGACGGTCGCGTCCGTAGGGCGGCCTGCATATTTGCCAAGCATCTCGCCCAGCTCCGTTTGCACGTGCGTCTGGAGCGCTTCACCAACGTCAATTTGTTTGCCGGTTATCTGGTAACGCATAGGGTATCCTTTTTATTGTTTTACCCCTGCACACAAACGCGTCCGGTCGGGCCGGAGCGCGCTTTGCGGGCTAAGGAGAGGCATCGCCGTGACCGTTGTGTTTGACCGTCCGGCGTTCTTGGCCGGTTGGTTCGAAACGGACGATCAGATGGATCAAACGCCATGTCTCTATTTCAATCGCAGGTGGATCATGTGTCAATCATTTCCGATAGGCGCAGCCGGATTTAGCTGATGCGGAAATTGTCGCCGAGATAGACCCGGCGGACATTCTCGTTGCGCACCACCTCGTCCGGAGAACCCGACATGAGGACCTTGCCGTCATGCAGAATGTAGGCACGGTCGACGATTTCGAGCGTTTCGCGCACGTTGTGATCGGTAATGAGAACACCGATCCCGCGCTTCTTGAGGTCTGCCACAAGGTGGCGGATGTCGCCGACGCTGATCGGGTCCACACCGGCAAAGGGTTCGTCGAGCAGCAGGTACTTCGGATCGGCCGCCAGACAGCGGGCGATTTCGACCCGTCGACGTTCCCCACCCGACAGCGCCAACGCAGGTGCACGGCGCAGATGTTCAATCGAAAATTCGCCCAAAAGTTCTTCGAGCCGTTCGCGCCGCTTGTGGCGATCCGGCTGGCTGATATCGAGGATCGCACTGATGTTGTCCTCGACAGTCATGCCGCGAAAGATCGACATCTCCTGCGGAAGGTATCCGATCCCCATGCGCGCACGGCGGTACATCGGCAGATAGGTCACGTCCTCGCCATCGATGAGAACCTGCCCGCCTTCGGGGTTTACCAGTCCGGCGATTGCGTAGAAGGACGTGGTTTTGCCGCTGCCGTTGGGGCCGAGCAAGGCGACTACTTCGCCGCGCTGCACTTCGAGAGAGACGTCGCGGATGACGACGCGCTTTTTGTAACTCTTGCGCAAGTGGCGCACGACAAGCCCGCTATCGCCCTCGGTCACGGAAAGATCAGGCTGCACCATCAGTTTTCCTCTGACTGGAATACGGTGCGCACGCGTCCGTTCATGCGCGCTGTGCCGGCTTCGAGATCGACATCCATTTCGTCGGACACAAGCGTATTGGCCCCTTGGGTCAGAAGCACGCTACCGGTCATACGGATCGTTCCGTCGTTGACGCGGTAATCCGCGCGTTCAGCCTCTGCCGCCTGATCTCCGTTCACCAGGGTCACGCCGCCGGTCGCTTCAAGGCGCTCCACACCGGATTGGTCGTCGGTATAAAAGACCAGAACACGCGGCGCTGACAGACGCATCTCACCCTGACCGATTACCACATTGCCGGTGAACAACGCCGTTCCGTCGTTCTGTGACACCGATAGAGTATCCGCGCTCACTTCCACGGGGAGAGATGTGTCCTGCTGGACCGTTCCGAAAGCAACCTCTGTGCCCTGCGCCATGGCAGACGCCGCAAAGCCCAGCGAACAGAGCACTGACAGGATTCGGATCATTCTTGGGCCTCTGCGTTTTGAGGAGTGTATACCAGTTTCACACCGTCGGTGAACAACAACTGAATGTCAGAGGTCTCAGCAATTTCTTCAACCCGCAGCCTGCCTGCAGTCAGAACCAGCCCGGGACCATCCGCATCCACCGGTCCGGTGCTGTCGATCTCGACCCGGTCAATGGCGGCATCCAGCCCGTCCGTCCGAACCGTGTATCCTGAACTGCTTTGCAGAACGACACCGTCGCGCAGCAACAATCGATCTGTGTCGTCCATCCTCCCAAGCGTGGCATCTATGGTGATCCTGCTGCCGTCTTCGGTATCCAAGGTTGCGCGCAAGTCATCGGCGACCATCCCCTCTTGACCCGGCGCGACCACGCGAGCTTGCCGCGCTGCCAGTGTCAAAGCATGCCCTCCGTCCGTCGTGCCCGCATAGAAAGGACTGCCGACCTGTTCGTTCTGGCTCGGATCAACGCCATTGGCGAGAACCGGGATGGTAGAGATTGGGTCAGGGCTGCGTGAATACAGGAATATCGTCGACAACAAGGCCAAAGCGCCCAGCGGCAGCAGGATCTTCAGCCATGCGATCAGCCGCGAATACACACGCTTACCCCCGGTCGGTCAGGAATGCGCGAAGATGTCGGTCTCCGGCCAGCCCATGAGATCAAGGCGCGCGCGCGTAGGAAGGAAGTCAAAGCACGTCTGTGCAATCTCCGCCCGTCCCTCACGCTCCAACATGGCCTGCAAGGCGTCCCGCAGTTTGTGCAGGTAGAGAACGTCCGAAGCGGCATACTCGACCTGCGCCTGACTGAGCGTCTCTGCACCCCAATCGCTTGACTGCTGCTGTTTCGAGATGTCGACACTCAGGAGTTCCTGCAAAAGCACTTTGAGACCGTGACGGTCCGTATAGGTCCGTACGAGGCGGCTGGCGATCTTGGTACAGTAGACCGGGGCAGTCAGGACACCAAACGCGTTGTACAGCGCCGCAATGTCGAACCGCCCGAAATGAAACAGCTTGAGCACCTTTCGATCAGCCAATAGCTTTTCCAGATTTGGCGCCGAAGTTTGGCCTTTCTCGATCTGGACCAAATGCGCGGTCCCGTCCCCATTGGAGAGCTGAACTACACACAGACGGTCGCGGTGCGGATGAAGCCCCATCGTCTCGCAATCGATGGCGACCTCGGGACCCAGATCAAGGTCGTCGGGAAGATCGCGCGCGTAGACTTGATGAGACATGGTAAGCCCTTCTTTTCCATCAACGGACTGGGGATAGACCCTCAGCCAATGTGGTGCAAGCTGCCCCCCTTTCGCCCCAGTTTGACCCGATTCTCGAAATTTGGTCTTGATTCGGCCCAAATTAGGGCAAAAATCATCTTAATTGAGACCAACTTCCGCCTAATATATGTCAGTTTATTACAGCCCGTGATCGGCGGATTTTCGCAGACGCACCAAGGAATTTACGTCAATTTTCGGCTAGCTTGAGGCTCTGACCAATCCCCGACTGTTGCCTCAAACTGAACAATCAGGTCCGGCGTGAAACGGAAGTATTCTCCGCAATATCGTTTTTGATTTGTGAACAGCGGCAGAAAAGACGGCAAATTGTTTCCGATACATGCAAGAATTGGCACCCAATCTTCACTTACCTGCAGGATTGGCACATCTCACGCGACAAAAGCCCAAAAGCTGGCTTGTCAGCGCGTTACGTCGAACCAGGCATGCCATCGGCGGAATCCGCTCGTTCGGCGAAAGATTGCCCACAAATCGTAAAAAGTGATTTTCTTCCATACCTTTGCGAATTCATGCCGGTTGACGGATCGCGTTTTTGGAGAACGTAGGAGGGGAGTTCACACAAAACTTTCCCCGCCCCCCAAAAGTTGACGGAAATAAGGCGCATTGCCATAAACTAGTCATGTTTTGGCAGGCCACATTCCTGCCATGTTTTGAGTTGGCACTTGGGGGTTGGTGCTTCCATTAGGGAGTTGCGAAAGGTTCGTCTGCTGAAGTCTGCCACATAGCCTGAAAGCCTGAATATCCGGTTTCCTGAACCGACGTCCTGTTTGTCGTGCTGCGCGGCAAGCAACCAGTCTTTGCACGCCTTTGTCAGCTTCGCCGCGGACCCCGCTCAAAGGGTCAAGGGGTGTTCAAATGACACTGCACGTTCGCCAGCCGCTGCCAGGCACAGAAATCGAAACATTGGTCAACGCGGCCTTTGTCCAAACCGAACCGAAAAGCCTCTATCGCAATTACATCAAGCGCTTGCTTGATGTGATGCTTGTCCTGATCGCCGCTGTGCCAGTCGTTCTGGTTCTTGGAGTTTGCGCGCTTCTGGTGTCTCGAGATGGCGGCTCGCCCTTCTACAGCCAGACCCGCGTCGGGCAATTCGGCAAGACGTTCAAGATGTGGAAGCTGCGGAGCATGGTCGCCAATGCGGACGAAGCACTGGAACGCCACCTCTCCCAGAACCCCCAAGCGCGCGCTGAGTGGAACCGGAACCAGAAGCTTCGCAATGATCCGCGGATCACAAAGGTCGGCCGCATCCTGCGCAAAACGTCACTTGATGAGTTGCCGCAACTCTGGAACGTCCTGAAGGGGGAAATGTCTCTTGTCGGGCCGCGTCCGATGATGGTGGATCAGCAAGACCTGTATCCCGGCTCCGCTTACTACGCCCTGCGTCCAGGTCTGACCGGCTTCTGGCAGGTCTCGGTACGTCACGAGAGCAGCTTTGCGGAACGTGCGCATTACGATGCCGAGTACCTGAGCAAAGTGAACCTTGCTCAGGATATCGCGGTGATGTGGAAGACGCTGAGCGTCGTGACCAAAGGCACAGGCTGCTGATCAGCCTTTATTGACCTCCGCAGCGGTGCGCAGCTTCTGCATCAGGTCATCCAACGCCTTAAGATTGATCTCGTTGGTGAGCCGGCCATCCTCGTCGAACTGCTTGGAACTTGCGGCCACCAAGACTTCCGGTCCTTGAAGAAGATGCGGCTGGAATGTGAACAAACACAGACGCAGCATGTTCTGGGCGCGTTCACCACCGGCCCGGCCCGCGGCCGCCGACATGATCGCAACGGGTTTGTCTTTCCACGGATTTCCGTCCGTGCGGCTGACCCAGTCGAGCGCGTTCTTCAACACGCCAGGGATGCCTTTGTTGTATTCCGGCGTTGAGATCACGACTGCGTCTGCGTGTGCAATCTGATCTGACAGCGTCTGAACCTCGGCCGGAATACCTGTATCCGATTCCATGTCCCCGTCGTACAACGGAAAGCGCAAATTGCCCTCCGCGAAGTCCGCGTCACCGAACAACCGGGCTGCCTCATTCATAAGCAGTCGATTGGTTGAAGCGCTGCGCAAAGAACCGCAAAGGCCAATTAGTTTCAGGTCTGCCACAGGGTCGTCTCCTTTTCCTTCGACGAGCAATCTGTTGCGGAAGACCGCGCTGACAACCGCGAAAGACCGTTTACCACGAAAAAAGCCCGCGCATTGCGCGGGCTTTTCCTGATACTGAGCCGTCGCTTACGCGTTTGGCAGGATCACGATTTCCACCCGACGGTTCTGCGCGCGCCCTTCCGGCGTCAGGTTGCTTGCAATCGGTTGGTCCTCGCCGCGACCGATGCTTTGGATGCGGAAGGACGGAACGCCTTCACCCATCAGGATGTTCGCAACCGACCGCGCGCGGCGCTGCGACAGATCGAGGTTGTATCCGGCATCACCGGTGTTGTCGGTGTGCCCGATGACCTGAACTGTGGTGTTCGGATAGGCGAGCAGGCTTTGCCCCACTGTCCGCAAGTCACGCTGCAGATCGGGGCGCAGGTTCGCGCTGTCCGTTGCAAACAGGATATCCTGCGGCAACGTAACGATCAGGCGGTCCCCGGTGTTGCGGATGCTGACATTGTCATTGCCAAGCTGTGCCCGCAGGTCGGCCTCTTGACGGTCAAGCTGGTTGCCGATGATCGCGCCACCTGCCCCACCGACAACAGCACCGATCACCGCGCCGCGCCGGCGCTCCTCGGGATCATCACCGGCAAGGACACCGGCCAACGCGCCGACACCAGCACCGATGGCGGCACCTTGCTTGGCTTGGCGATTGGGATCATTCGGATCGCTGAATCCACCTTCGGTACAGGCGGACAGAACCAGTGCACCGCAGAGCGCGGGGATCACAAAAAGTTTGGAGAGAGTCATAAGTCATTTGCCTCGTTTAACTGTGCCCAAGTGTACGGGTCTCGTTTCTGCTATGCGATAACATACCCACGCAGACGGCAAATGTCGTGACAAAATCGGCGTCTTTCCGCGCATCCCGACGATATCAGGCCCCGGCCTCCTGCCGAGCGGCCTCCCAGGCCAGGATGCTGCGTTTGACCGGTAGGCCCCAATGGTAGCCGCCCAATCCACCCGACTTGCGCAAAGCGCGATGGCAGGGGATCAGGTAGCTGATCGGGTTGCGCCCGACCGCGGTTCCGACGGCGCGCACCGCCTTTGGATGACCGATGAATTCGGCGATCTCGGAATAGGTGGTCACATGCCCGGACGGGATGCGCATGAGCGCCTCCCAAACCTTGATCTGAAACGGGGCGCCGATCATGAACAACGGTGTTGGCTCCAATGCACCCTCGGCGCCGAAGGCCGAATTCACCCACGGGTGCAGGCGCGTCGGGTCTTCGACATAGGTGGCCTTGGGCCAGCGGCTGACCAGATCCTCCCACGCATGATCTTCGCCGGTTTCAGAAGCAAATCCGATCCCACACAGGCCCTTGTCGGTACCCATTACCAGGGCCGGACCAAAGGGGCTTTGGAACCAGCCCCAGTAGATCGTCAAGCCGCCCCCTTTGCGGGCGAAATCGCCCGGACTCATTGCTTCCCACCGCACGAACAAGTCATGCAAACGGCCGGATCCGGACAACCCGGTCGAATGCGCCGTTTCCAATGTCGTGAAGCGTTCTGCCAACAGGGCCTTCGCGTGGCCAAGGGTCAGGTACTGCTGATACCGCTTGGGACTCACGCCCACCCACCGCGAGAAGACACGTTGGAAATGCGCCGGGCTCATATTCATCTCTAACGCCAGTTCGTCCAGTGACACGGACGGACCCTGCGCATCGATGACGTCAAGCGCCCGGCGCATGACGTTGAAGTGGTAACCTTGTGTGTCTTCGGCGAGGTTCTGCATCGGATCGGCCCTTCATGTCTTGCACCTGATGTAGCGCAGGCACGGCCTGTCCTTCGACCCGAAACCTGCGCATCCGACGCTTGCCCCTCCTGATCTCGCGCGGCATACGGGGGCGATATGGCCAAGCAACTCGATTATCACACGATCCGAGAGATTTTCACGCGCTTTCAGGCGGCTGAGGCCGAACCGAAGGGCGAACTCGAACATGTGAACGCGTACACGCTGGTGGTCGCTGTGGCGCTGTCCGCTCAGGCGACGGATGCTGGTGTCAACAAGGCTACACGCGGTCTTTTCGCAGTCGCCGACACGCCCGAAAAGATGCTTGCTCTGGGCGAAGAAGGTGTCATTGAACACATCAAGACGATCGGGCTTTACCGGAACAAGGCCAAAAACGTCATCAAGCTGAGCCGTATCCTCGTGGACGAATACGGCGGCGAGGTGCCGAATTCACGCGCGGCTTTGGAAAGTCTCCCGGGTGTCGGACGCAAGACCGCGAACGTAGTGCTCAACATCGGGTGGGGGCATCCGTCGCAAGCCGTCGACACCCATATTTTCCGGGTCGGCAATCGCACGGGAATCTGCCCCGGCAAAGACGTGGTCGCCGTAGAGCGCGCCATCGAGGATCACATCCCGGTCGATTTTCAGCACCACGCGCATCACTGGCTGATCTTGCACGGGCGGTATGTCTGCGTTGCGCGCAAACCGAAATGTGGCGCGTGCCTGATCCGTGATCTTTGCCAGTTCGAGGACAAGACCCAATGACCCGGCGCAATGTGCCATCGGGGTCGTATCTGGAGCCGAAGATCGGCTTCAGTCGTGCGGTAAGGATCGGCGCTCATGTCGCCGTCGCAGGCACGGCACCAATCGGACCGGATGGCGCAACGGTGGGCATCGGCGATGTTGCCGCACAAACCCGCCGTTGCTTTGATATCGGCCTCGCAGCCCTGCGCGAGGCCGGCGCGCGACACGAAGATGTCATACGCACACGCATCATGCTGACCGATGCAAGGCGGTGGGCCGAAGCGGCAGAGGTCCACGGAGAGATATTCGCTGACATCCGACCCGCCTGCACGTTTGTGGAGGTCAAAGGCTTCGTCGATCCCGATTGGCTCGTGGAGACAGAGATCGATGCTATCGTTTCAGAGGACAAAACCGAATGAGCAAAACGTACCAGGTGGTTGGCATCGGCAATGCCGTTGTCGACGTCATCGCGCGCGCGGAGGACACCTTTCTTGATCTGATGGGCATCCAGAAGGGCATCATGCAACTGGTCGAGCGTGAGCGGGGCGAGACTCTGTACGCTGCAATGAAGGACCGCGTGGAAACGCCCGGCGGGTCGGTGGCGAACACGCTCGCGGGGCTTGGCAATCTGGGTCTGCGCACCGGGTTCATTGGTCGGGTGCATGACGACGCTCTCGGCCGGTTTTATGCGGATGCAATGAAGAAAGACGGCACCGACTTCGTGAACCCACCCGTCCCGGGGGGTGAGTTGCCGACGTCCCGGTCGATGATCTTTGTCTCACCCGATGGCGAACGGTCGATGAACACGTATCTTGGCATTTCCGCCGAGCTGGGGCCGGAAGACGTGTCCGAGGACGTTGCCGCCGAGGCGGAGGTGGTCTTCCTCGAAGGCTATCTATTCGACAAGGACAAAGGGAAAGATGCGTTCATCCGGACCGCGCGCACCTGTCGGAGTGCCGGTGGCAAAGCGGGGATCGCAATCTCTGACCCCTTCTGCGTAGAGCGTCACCGCGACGACTTCTTGAACCTGATCGAGCACGAGATGGACTATGTCATCGGCAACGAAGCAGAGATCATGTCGCTGTACCAAAACCACGATCTGGAAGCCGATCTCGAAGCGGTTTCGGCGATCTGCCCTCTGGTGGTCTGTACGCGGTCCGGCGACGGTGTGTCGATCATCCACGAAGGTCAAAGAACCGATATTCCCGTAGAGAAGGTCGTGCCAGTCGATGCGACAGGCGCCGGCGACCAATTTGCTGCGGGCTTCCTTTACGGTCTGGCGACAGGGCGGGACATGGAAACCTGCGGCCGGATGGGGTGTGTAGCGGCAGCGGAGGTCATCTCGCATATCGGGCCGCGACCCGAGGCGAACTTGCAGGCATTGTTCCGTGAGAAATCACTGATTTAAGCGCGGTTTCTACCCATCTCCAGTCACCGTCGAAATGGACTTGGGCGCAGGTCGGCCTTGGCGGAGGTCACCACATCGGCGATGCGTTTGGCGCGGGTGGGTGCAGTTTTGGCCGTTTTGATCCACTCCAATGTGCCGCGTTTGACGGATTTCGGATAGTCTTCCCAGACCTGCCGCAGATCACCTAGTGCATCGAGCAGATCCTGCGGCGCTTCAAGGCGTTCGACGTCATCGAGAAAGGTCCACATCCCGTTTTCCTTTGCCGCCGAGATCAGCGCTTCGCCCGCCGGGGTCATCAAACCCGCCGCGCGGGCCTCTTCCACCTTGTCCTTGTTGACGGCGGACCAGGCCGATTTCGGATTTCGCGGCGCGATGCGGTACGACGTGCGGTCGGCGTCGACCTTGCGCGTCACGCTGTCGATCCAGCCCCAGCAGAGAAGTTCGGTCACGGCGTCCCCCCACGGCAGGTAGTGATCGGTGTGTTTCTTGTAGACGACCAGCCAGACGCTTTCTGTGCGCGTGTGATTTTCAGCCAACCACGCACGCAGTTCGGAGCGGGATTTGACTTCGATTTCTGTCACGAATGAAAGGCTCCCTGAAAAGCCGTGAGACAAGATTTCGAAGTCTCTTCCAACGTCAGTGCGCCTCGGCCCAATTTGCGCCTTGCCCGGCGTCGGCAACCAGCGGGACGGTAAGGTGCACAACCGGGTCTGCGGCGCCCTCCATCACGTCGCGCGCCGTGGCAATCAGATCATCCTCTGCGCCTTTTTCAACCTCGAAGAGCAACTCGTCATGCACCTGGAGCAACATCTTTGCGGGCAGGTTCTTGATGGCATCCGGCATGCGGATCATCGCGCGGCGGATGATGTCGGCAGCAGTCCCCTGAATGGGCGCGTTGATCGCAGCGCGTTTGGCAAAGCCCGCGCGAGGGCCCTTGGCGTTAATCTCGGGCGTGTGAATAACTCGGCCAAAGAGCGTCTCGACCCGGTTATGCTTCTTCGCGAATTCGGTCGTCTCGTCCATATACGCCTTGATGCCGGGGAAGCGTTCGAAATAGCGGTCGATGAACCCCTGCGCCTCAGATCGAGGAATACGCAGATTGCGCGCGAGGCCGAAACCGCTGATGCCGTAGATCACACCGAAATTGATCGCCTTGGCCTGTCGGCGCACGTCCGGCGTCATCTCGTCGAGCGGCACGTTGAACATCTCGGACGCAGTGGCGGCGTGGATATCCTGCCCGTCTTTGAACGCGTCTTTGAGCGCCTGAATGTCGGCGATATGCGCAAGAATGCGCAACTCGATCTGGCTGTAGTCGAGCGCGACAAGGGTTTTGCCTTCCTCCGCGACAAACGCCTCTCGGATGCGACGGCCCTCTTCAGTGCGGATCGGGATGTTTTGAAGGTTTGGATCGGTCGAGGCGAGGCGACCCGTATTCGCGCCAGCGATAGAGTAGGAGGTATGGACGCGCCCGGTGTCTCGGTTGATATGGTTCTGCAGCGCGTCGGTATAGGTCGATTTCAGTTTGTCGAGTTGCCGCCAGTCCAGAATACGGCGCGGCAGGTCGTGCACTGTGGCCAGGTCTTCGAGGATGTCCGCGCCGGTGCTCCAGTTGCCGGACTTCCCACGGCTGGGTTTCTTGCCATCGGGTAAGTTCAAATCAAGCTCATCAAACAGGATTTCACCGATTTGCTTCGGCGATCCGACGGCGAATTTGCGTCCTGCCAGCTCGTAGATCTCGTCTTCCAGCCCCGCCATCTTCTGGCTGAACGCGTTGGACATTCGGCTGAGCGTGTCGCGGTCAACCTTGATCCCTGCCATTTCCATTTCGGCCAGCACCGGGACAAGAGGGCGCTCCATGGTCTCGTAGACGCGGGTGACTTTCACCTGATGCAATTGCGGTTTGAACATCTGCCACAGCCGCAATGTGACTTCCGCATCTTCGGCGGCGTAAGGCGTGGCCTTGTCGATAGGCACACGGTCGAAGGTGATCTGGCTCTTTCCGCTGCCCAGCAGCTCTTTGATCGGGATCGGCGTGTGACCGAGGTAGCGCTCGGACAACGTGTCCATCCCATGGCTGTGCTGCCCCGCGTTCATGGCGTAAGACATGAGCATCGTGTCATCGATCGGAGCAACACTGACCCCGTAGCGCGCCATGATCTTGGCGTCGTATTTCATGTTCTGGCCGATCTTCATCACGGCCGGATCTTCAAGCAGCGGCTTGAGCGCGGCCAGAGCATCTTCCAGCGGGATCTGGCCCTCTGCCAGATCGTCCGAACCGAAAAGACCCTCACCGCCCTCTGCTTTGTGCGTCAAAGGGATGTAGCAGGCTGTCCCAGGTTCGACGCAGAGCGAGATACCGACAAGATCGGCAGTCATTTCATTAAGGCTTGTCGTTTCGGTATCGAACGCCACCCAGCCTTTTTCATTTGCCGCATCGATCCAAGACTGCAGCGCCTCAAGATCCCGCACGCACTCGTAGGTCGAGGCATCCATGCCGGGCAGATCGGGCGCATCCCCAGCCGGCGGGTTGGCCCCCTCGGGTGTCGTATCCGGGATCGCGGGCGGTTCGACATCGAGCGCTTCGGCAATGCGTTTTGTGAGCGTGCGAAACTCCATCTCGGCAAGGAATGGCATCAGCTTGTCCGGGTCCGGGTCACGCACTTCGAGGTCGTCCAGCGTGAAATCGAGCGGTGTCTTGTCGTCCAGCACGACGAGCTTCTTCGACAGCTCGATCTGGTCGCGCTTCTCGATCAGCGTTTCACGGCGCTTGGGCTGCTTGATCTCTTCCGCGCGGTCGAGAAGTTCTTCCAGCGAGCCGAATTCGTTGATCAGAAGCGCCGCAGTCTTGATCCCGATGCCTGGCGCACCTGGTACATTGTCAACACTGTCGCCCGCCAAGGCCTGCACATCGACGACGCGCTCAGGGTACACTCCGAATTTCTCGAATACGCCGTCACGGTCGATGACGCGATTGCCTTTCATCGCGTCCATCATCACCACCCCATCCCCGACAAGCTGCATGAGATCCTTGTCGGACGAAATGATGGTCACCTGCCCCCCGGCATCACGCGCCTGAACTGCAAGCGTCGCAATAATGTCGTCGGCCTCGTAGCCTTCCTTTTCCTTGCAGGCGATGTTGAACGCCTCGGTCGCACGGCGGGTCAGCGGGATTTGCGGTCGCAAGTCCTCGGGCATCTCATCCCGATTGGCCTTGTACTGGTCATACATTTCATTGCGGAAGGTATGGCTGCCTTTGTCAAAGATCACCGCCACGTGGGTCGGGGCATCCGGGCCGTGGTTTCCTTCCACATACTTTTGCAACATGTTGCAAAACCCCGAAACCGCACCGATTGGCAATCCGTCCGATTTGCGGGTGAGCGGTGGCAACGCGTGGTAGGCGCGGAATATAAAGGCCGAGCCGTCGATAAGGTGAAGGTGATGTCCTTTGCCGAATGCCATGTCGCCCCCCGTTTTGGTTGTCTTTGGTGTGCCACGGACAGCGGCCTGTTGCCAGCCGCTATCGGTTCGCGATCCGTACGATCCAGCAAGTGTTCCGTACAGAGCTTTCGTCAACGAACTGATATCGGCTCGAACGAGACGCGAGTGCGGACGGGTTGAAATGTCATCGGCAGAAATGTTGCGCCGCGGCCACAGACGGTGCGTCGTGCTCCGCCCGTTCGGTACGGCCTCTCCCGGTATCACATGAGGTGTCGGCTTTGCCACGCTTCATCCCACGATAGATCAACATCTGTGCATTTCTACTTCTGCTTCGCGATTTTTTGCCAACCAGGCGGGGTTCGCGCGACCCTAAGGACGCGGATTGGGTGGTTCGCGCGGACACGGAGACTATGTTTTTTTCGTACTGGTTGGAGGATCTCACATGCGCTTTGTGATCATTTTTGCGGGTGCTCTTACGATGGCAGGGCAGACACTTGCCAGTGACCGCTTAGAGCTAGAGGGCCTCACCCCGGAAACAAATCCCCAAACGGCGATGCCGGTCTGCGAGAACATTCCCTTCGACAAAGCAAACTGCGTTCGAGCGTTGGCCTGTCTCGGGTCTGACGGTGTCTATTTCGACGGGCAGGCGCATGGCTGGGATACCGGAATCGTGATCGGGTATTTGAATGACGGCACCGCCTGTGAGGGCAACTGGGTTGCCGGTGGGACAGACACACCCGGGCGCGCGAGTTTGCAGTGTGGCGCAGATCTCGAGGCGAACGTTCTTTACCACACGCTCGACAATGAGACCGGGACTGTGATCGGCAGCGGGACAGATTCACTTGGCCGCGAGATTACGGTTTGGTCGGGCGAAAAGGTGCTGCAGTTTTTGACCGGGCCTGACGATGACAGCCCGGCTCTGCCTTGTGGACCCGCGCCGATCCCGATCAGCTGAGCGTCTGTTCAGACGTTCGTTCCGAGAACCGGCCAAGGCGACGCGCCACTAAGACGATCAAAGCGCCTATGACTGCAAAGGCGATGAGAAGACCGACGATGTTCACGCCGGTCCGGATTGCGCCGAGATCTGCAAGGTTCAGGAAGAAATAGGGATACACCCCGTCCACCTGCGCGCGCGCCATGGCGTAAAGACAATACACAAGCGGCAATCCCAACCACGGCAGGATATCCGTATAACGGTGCGTGTCTTTCGGAACGAAGATCAGCCAGAACACGACGAATGCTGTTGGGATCACCGTGTGCAACATCGCGTCGATGACCCAATCGAGTCCAGTGAAGTCGTTCAGATGCGCAAGCAGCGCATGGTAAACGACTGCGACGATGATGATCGACAATAACAGGTTGCTGAGCCTTTGCGGCGCGATGGCGCGGCCGAACGCGACGCCGACGCAGACAAATCCGATGAGGGTGTTGGTCCAGATTGTATAAAAGCGATAGATGGCCCAAACAGCTTCGCCAAAGGTTTCGCCGTCGTCGACAATCCGCAACCAAACGCGCGTGGCCAGCGTCAGGAACACGCCCAGCGCGATGAAAAAAGCCGCCGCGCGCTGGATCGTCACGTGTCGACGCTGTCCGCGTGATCTTTGTGAATATATTTGGCGTCGCAATACGGGCATTCGACCCAACCGTGTTCATTGGAAATTTGCAGCCAGACGCGCGGATGCCCCAACGCCCCTTCGCCCCCGTCACAGGAGATGCGATAGCTGTCCACGATCTTGGTTTCGGGCGCTTGCGTCGTCATCGGGTGCGTTTCCTTTGCTGGCGTAATCCACTAGGTGCGGTGTAAGCGGACACGGGGCATGGGGCAAGAGACAGCGATGACACAGGACGCCATTCGGATCGAGGGCCTGCGCAAGGTTTATGCGGGCGGCAAGGAAGCGTTGAAAGGCGTGGATTTGACGGTGCCACGTGGATCTGTGTTCGGTCTTCTGGGTCCGAACGGGGCAGGCAAATCCACCTTGATCAATATCCTCGCCGGTCTGGTGACGAAAACCTCCGGAAAGGTAACGATCTGGGGTTGGGATCAGGACGTGAATCCGCGCCAATCGCGGGCCGCTATCGGGGTAATGCCGCAAGAACTGAACCTTGATCCGTTCTTCACCCCGCGCGGCGCGCTGGAGGTGCAAGCGGGGCTTTATGGCGTGCCGAAAGCGCAGCGGCGGTCGGACGAGATTTTGGAGTTGGTGGGCCTGACGGATAAAGCAGAGGCTTATGCGCGCACCCTGTCCGGCGGCATGCGCCGGCGTCTGTTGTTGGGAAAGGCGCTCGTACATGCGCCGAACGTGCTGGTCCTCGACGAACCAACCGCCGGCGTGGACATAGAGTTGCGGCAGATGCTTTGGACCAATGTGCGAAAGCTCAACAAAGAACGCGGGATGACTATTATCCTGACGACGCATTACCTCGAAGAAGCCGAGGAAATGTGCGACGAGATCGCTATCATCAACCACGGTGAAGTTGTGGCGCGGGACAGTACGCAAAACCTCTTGGGTCAGCTGGACGCAAAAACCATGGTCATCCAGCCCGAGGATGGGCTTGACGCTTTGCCGAAGGCAGAAGGGATCACCGCAGAGCGCCGTCCCGATGGCACCATCGCCCTGTCATACCGGGCGCATCAAACGTCGGCCGAAGATGTTCTGTCGCTCCTCCGCGATCAGGGCGTGCGCATCCGCGACGTGCGAACCGAACAAGCTGACCTAGAAGACGTTTTTCTTTCGTTGACCCGCAAAAACTGAACTTGGGCAGGTCATTACCGGTTGGCTTAGGACGCGGTTTTGATGCCGCGTCTATCGCGCGGGCTGCAGCATACGTCCGAGACCCCGACCTCCCAATACGTGGATGTGCAAATGCGGCACTTCCTGAACCCCGGCTTCTCCGGCGTTTGAGATGATGCGATACCCGCCGTCTTGCACGCCCTCTTGTTTACAGACCTCTCCCACGGCGCGTGTGAAATCCGCGATCTCGGCATCGCTCGCTTCGAGCGCGAAATGGTCGTAGCAAACATACGGCCCCTTGGGGATGACCAGCACATGCACCGGGGCTTGCGGTTGGATATCTCGAAAAGCCAGGCTGTGTTCCGTCTCCAGCACGGTATCGTTCGGGATTTCGCCGCGCAGGATTTTGGCAAAGATGTTCTGATCGTCATAGACATAGGCCATGGCGGGGTCCTCTAATCTGCAAACAGGTGGTCTGTACGCGCAATTTCAAGCGCTTGCTCGCGGGATGCCGAAAGGAAGGTCGCAAGCGCTTTTGCGTTCACTTCGGCGCTGTTTTCTTCGTGTATACACAGATAGTTTTCGAACTCCGCATCACGGATCCGGTCGCTTTCATGGACGATGTCGTTCCGGATCGTGGGCAGCAGACGCATGAGCGTCTCGACCGGCGTGCGATCGCCAGCCAGCCCCACACGTGTGGCGTGGCCGATGAGATAGTCGTCCGAAAAATTGCACTGCACTTCCAATAGCCGGGTCGTGGCGCGGTCACGGCAGAAATCCTCAAGCAGATCAAGGTTGCCGGGGTCCATACACACCACCATGCGATCACTGTCGTAGTAGTCGAACATCATCCGCATGAGCGACCGCCGGTGGCGATGACGTTTGCCAAGCGTGGTCTGAATACCGCCCATATCAGGCAATTCGGTGTGTTCTTCGTTGAACAGGTATTCGATGCAGGGAATGTTCGTCAGTTTTCGGATGCGAGACACAAGCCGCTTGGCCACGTGCCACTTCTTGCAAACGACGATGAGCAATTCCCGTTCGCGCCCCAGCGTGCTTTCTTTTTCCCAGAACCGCGCCGCAAAGCGGCGACCGATCCGGCCTTTGCCGCTCAGGAACTTGTAGAGCGACCGGCCTTCGTTCGAGATTTCGAAATTCACACCTTTGGCAGAGTAGAGCGAGCCCAGCCGTTCCTTGAGTTCGAGCGCTTCGGGGCTGATCTTGCGAGCGAACAGGAAGTCCTGGCTTAGCAGGAGGTCGAAATGGTCGTTGTAGAAGGTGACCGGCATCCCGTAGTCCGAGAACATGAGGAATGTCAGCGTCCGGCACTCGATTTCTTGCTCAGGCACCAGATGACGGACGAGGGTCTGAAAGAATGTCTCGTCGGGAATCCAGGTTGTGCTGAAGAACCGTTTTACATCTGGGCGCTGCTTGATGAAGTCGAGTATCGCTTCAACTGTGCGTCTGCGCAGGCACCACCATTGGCTGCCGATCTGGATCTCGAGATCTTCCGGCACTTTGCGCGACAAACCCAGTTTTTTCTGCAATTCGAGACTTTTGTAGAACAACCACTTGTTGTTGCGTTCGTTCAGGAAGTGCCGATAGATCAGCCGTTCTTCCTTCATGCCGGTCTTGATCCAGTCCGAGGCGAAGAAATCGAAACTTTCAATGAAATCCGCTTCGGTGCGGTCCAGATAATCGTGGGCGTATTCTGCCGTTTTGATCGCCTGGCAATCTCCGGACAGCATGTAGAAATGTGTGGCGCGCGGGAAGGCCTCGACGGCGGCTTCGACCGCGTAGAGGGTGGCCTGAACGAGCGACCATTCCCCCCAACCGCATTTGATGCGCTTGTTGGCGAACGCCACGTTCGGATTGTCTGAAAGGGCCGTGTGAATGGTTTTGAACGCCGCCGCGTCCGCGCGCGCATCGAAATGAATTGCGATGTAATCCCCGACCGCCGTCAGACTAAGCGCCTGACGAATGATGGCGTCAGGGTCCTTGTGACACAGCAATATGAAGGCAATGTTTGCCATTCAGGGGGGCATCTGCTCTCATTTATCCTTGTATCTGATTTGATACGCGCGTTCCGCCATTGAATAAACTGCCTTTCTTTGATTTTTTGTTTACGTTACGGGACCACAAGAGCCCGGTACGAGGCAAAAGGCGGCAGGACTATGGGATTTCCCGGAACGTGGATGACCGAGAGCGAAAGCATGGTCTATCGCGTCGTGCCCAAATGCGCCTGCTCGACCATCGGGCAGATCATGTTCTATTCCGATCATGGCACTTTCTTCGATGGCGACATTCACGATGCGCAAAGCGGTCTGCACAAGTGGGCGCTTGAACATAGCAAGGACCCGATCACGCAGCGTGTCCAAGCGCATGACACGTTCGCCTTTACCTGTGTGCGAAACCCTTACACGCGGATCCTGAGCTCGTTCTTCGACAAGATTTGCGGCATTCAGCGGAACGGCAAACGCTATCGCGGCAACCTCGTGCCGCTGTTGATCCAGAAATACGGGATCGAAGTTGGCGGTGCGGACGGCAAACAGGAATTCGACCAGATCCAGAGTTTCCGCCGGTTCCTGCTATTCGCGCGCGATACGATCCGCTGGCGGCGTCCGATGGACCCCGATATCCACTGGTCAGCGATGTCGGGCCATATCAGCACGTTCATCGTGAATGGCGGGCATTATGACCACATCTTCTGGACCGAGAGCTTCAATGACGGCATGGCCGAAGTGTTGGGGCGGACGAAGACGAAGAAGAAGGTCGATCTGAAGAAAATCCCCCGCTTCAATGAAAGCGAGGGGCATGGGCCGAAGCGCGCGCACCCCGTAGAAGACTACTTCGACGACCTGTCAATGCACTTGGTCTACGAGATGTACAAACGCGATTTCGAGCTGTTCAAATACGACTTCGAAAACCCGGGCAACAAGATGCCCATCGGCGAAATCGACCTGGACGAAGTGCACGCCAAGCTGGGCGATTGATCCACAAAAGGTCTCAGACCGGTTTCCGCGTATTCCGCTCTACAAAGCGACGGACCATTGGTGCCACGACAAGCACCGTCGGGAAGGCGACCACCCAGCTTGGGATCCAGGCGGACATCCAGAGCGCGATGAACCCATCGGTCAGACCCGCCGCACGCAAGGTCGCGACAAGAGACACGATAAAGGACATCAGCCCCGACAGAAGGAACCCGAAGACAACGGGGGCAAAGCGTGGTGCGAACATGAAGTGACCTACCCAGATGGCGAATATCAAATTCTGATTTCAGAATATGAAGCTCATGGCTGTATTTCAAGCCGCAATCGGCTCAGGCATCCGGAAGTTCATCTGAAGGGATCATGCGGAAAAAGTCGCCGCCCGACCAAACCCCGAACCACCCGTCGTGATGCGTGCCGCAATCGACCAAACGGTAGAAGCTCTTCCGATCTATCAACGCTTCGAGGTTTGCGCGGATCAAAACGTAGGGAGACGGTTCACCGGTCTCGGCGTCGCGCACCACCCGGATCGGATGCTCTGGCCCAGCTGCAGCCCGATCACCGACATGGGTGGTAAAGGTCAACACCTGCTCTTGGCCCTCACCGGTCACGTTGAAGTCGGTCGCCACGAACGGAGCGTCGTCGACGGTGATGCCGACCTTTTCGACGGGCGTCACAAGGAAGTATTTCTCACCGTCCTTCCGCAGAATCGACGAGAACAGCTTCACCAGCTCGAACCTGCCGATCGGTGTACCCAGATAAAACCACGTCCCGTCGCGCGCGATGCGCATGTCCAGATCCCCGCAAAACGGAGGGTTCCACAGGTGTACAGGCGGCAAGCCTTTGCCTTTGGTGGCGCGTGCTGAGGCAGCAATGCCCTCAGCGGACGGAATAACACGATCTTGTGCGCTCATTGCTTTTGCCATTTTGCCCCCGCGCGTTACACTTTCCTCAAATCAGATAATCCGCAAGGGAGAGACGTCATGGCCGCAGGCGAAGATTTGGTGGCAGAGATCGAAGCGCTGGAAGAAAAGCTGGCGCAAGCCAAAACTGCCATCACGCAGCGGTTCATTGGTCAGGAGCGTGTGGTCGAACTTACACTCACCTCGCTCTTGTGCGGTGGTCATGGCCTTTTGATCGGCCTCCCTGGTCTGGGAAAGACACGCCTCGTAGAGACACTGTCGACCGTGATGGGGCTGAACGGGAATCGTGTGCAGTTTACGCCGGACCTCATGCCAGCCGATATTCTGGGGTCCGAAGTGCTTGAGACTGGCGCTGACGGAAGCCGGGCGTTCAAGTTCATTCAGGGACCGATCTTCTGCCAGCTTCTGATGGCGGACGAGATCAACCGCGCCTCGCCTCGAACGCAATCGGCGCTTTTGCAGGCGATGCAGGAAAAAGTCGTCACGGTCGCGGGTGAGACGCGCACGCTGGACGCGCCTTTCCACGTGCTCGCCACACAAAACCCCATTGAGCAAGAAGGCACGTATCCACTGCCCGAGGCGCAGTTGGACCGCTTCCTTGTGCAGATCGATGTGCAGTACCCGGACCGCCAGACTGAGAAGGAAATCCTTCTTGCCACAACCGGCGCAGAAGAGGCGGAAGCCTACCAGGTGTTTACAGCAGAAGAACTGATCGCGGCGCAGAGACTGTTGCGCCGGATGCCAGTGGGCGATGCCGTGGTCGAGATGATCCTCGATCTGGTGCGTGCCTTCCGTCCGCATGATGAACTGGCGGGGGATCGCGTGAAGGACACCGTGGCATGGGGCCCCGGCCCACGTGCCGCGCAAGCGCTGATGCTGGCGGTTCGCGCGAGGGCACTTCTTGAAGGGCGTCTTGCTCCGGCGCCCGAGGACGTCATCAACATGGCACGGCCAGTCCTGTCGCACCGGATGGCGCTCACCTTCTCCGCGCGGGCGCGTGGAGACGATCTGGGCAATCTGATTGACGAAGTTGCGCACGGAATGGTCCCGACCGAGGCCGCTGCGTGACCACGGTAACAGCCCTTCGCCAACGCTCGGAAGAGGAAGCCTCACGGCTTCCGGCACTCTTGGCCCGCGCCGAGCATCTGGCCGGGACTGTTCTGTTGGGAGATCATGGGCGCCGGCGTTCCGGATTGGGCGACGACTTCTGGCAGTACCGCCCTATGCAGCAAGGGGATGCGCTGCGTGACATCGATTGGCGGAGGTCTGCAAAAAGCGACACCCAGTTCATCCGGGAACGCGAATGGCAAATCGCGCAGAGCGTGATCCTCTGGGTCGATCAGGCCGCTTCGATGCGCTTTGCGTCGGACCAAAACCTCAGCACCAAGGCCGACCGGGCGCGCACGCTCGCTCTGGCGAGTGCCATCCTGTTGATCCGCGGTGGTGAACGTGTCGGTCTGACCGGGTTCGAACTGCCGCCGCGCCGCGGACAGGCACAGATCACCCGTCTGGCCGAGATGCTGTCGGTCGACAACGCTGACGACTATTCCGAGCCTGAAGCGCGCGGCATGATCCCGCAATCCCGGGCCATCTTCTTTTCAGACTTCCTCGGCGATCCGGGACCGGTCGAAGCGGCGCTGACAAAAGCCGCGGACCGCGGGGTACGCGGTGCGTTGGTGCAAATCCTCGATCCCAGTGAAGAAGTGTTTCCGTTTGACGGACGAACCATTTTCGAAAGCGTGGGCGGTGCCTATGTACATGAAACGCTGAAGGCCGGCGATCTGAGAACACGCTATCTCGACCGGCTGGCGCAGCGCAAAGAGCGGCTTGAACACCTGTCGCGATTAACCGGTTGGCAATACTTGTGCCATCACACAAATGACAGCGCGCAATCCGCCTTGCTCTGGATCTACCGCGCGATGGATGGGGCACACGGATGACGCTTTTCGGTATCGGTTTCGCCACCCCCTGGCTCTTGCTGGCGCTGCTTGCGCTGCCGATCCTGTGGCTGATCCTGCGGGCCGTTCCACCCGCGCCGATCCGGCGTCTGTTTCCGGGCGTCGTTCTATTGCTCGGGCTCAAGGATGACGAACAGGTCAGCGACCGTACACCATGGTGGCTCTTGCTGCTGCGCATGCTCGCGGTTGCCGCCCTGATCATCGGACTTGCCGGACCAATCTTGAACCCCGAAAACAGCGAAGCCACCGCAAGCAACGCACCGCTTCTTGTCGTTATGGACGGGTCTTGGGCAAGCGCAGCAAGCTGGCGTGCACGCACAGAGGCACTGGACGGGCTGCTAGCACAAGCGTCCCGGGATGACCGCCGTGTCGCCCTCATGAAACTATCCGCGCCAGAACCGACCAGCTTCCAGGCCGCCGACGATTTGCGCGCGCGCCTTGTGGGCTTGAACCCCGATCCTTGGGAGCCGCGCGCGGCACAGATAGACCGCGCTCTCACGCTGCTTCCGGATGGCGGATTCGACACGTATTGGATGTCCGATGGACTGGCGCGCGACAGCCGTGAGACACTTCTGTCCGAGCTTGACTCGCGCGGCACGGTTACTGTGTTCCAGGCGGGGCAAACCATTCTGGGGCTGGCCCCCGCACGGTTCGAAGATGGCAATATCGTTTTAACGGCGAAGCGCGCTCAGACCGGCAGCGAGAGGGAGGTCACGATCCTCGCGCAGGGACGCGATCCGGCAGGGAACCCCGCCATACTGGCGCGTGCGAACGCCTTGTTCGAGGCGGATGCAAACGAAGCTGAAACAGCCCTCGCCCTGCCGTCAGAATTGCGCGCACGGATCACGCGGTTCGAGATCGAAGGCAATCGCAGCGCTGGCGCCACCACCCTGCCCGACGACAGTTTGCGGCGCCGCGAAGTTGCCTTGATGGCGGGCCGCGAAGACCGCGAAGGCCTGCAGCTCCTGTCGCCGCTTCATTATCTTGAAAAAGCCCTTGAACCGAGCGCCGACCTTCTCACCGGGGCGCTTCTGGATATGATCCCGGCCAATCCCGACGTGATCGCATTGGCCGACGTTGCGACCCTTGGTGCCGCCGAGGAGGAAGCCATTCTCGATTGGCTCGAAGAAGGTGGCATCCTACTGCGCTTCGCGGGCCCGCGCCTTGCCGCCAGTGACGTTAGCCGCGATGAGGAAGACCCCTTGATGCCGGTACGCCTGCGCGCGGGTGGGCGAAGCGTCGGCGGCGCGATGAGCTGGGGTGAACCGAAATCGCTTGCGGCGTTTACCGAAGACAGTCCGTTCTTCGGTTTGGATATTCCGCCAGACGTGACCATTTCGGCGCAAGTCATGGCGCAACCGGATCCGGCACTCGCGGAACGCGTGATTGCGCAACTGAGCGATGGCACGCCGTTGGTGACGCGCAAGCCGGTAGGTCAGGGCCAAATCATCCTCTTCCACGTGACGGCCAATGCCGAGTGGTCTAGCCTTCCGCTGTCTGGGCTTTTCGTACAAATGCTGGAGCGCCTCGCCATCGCCGCAGGCACTTCGGCCGAGCCCACTGCCGAAGAACTCGCCGGGACGGTCTGGCAGCCGACCGTGGTCCTTGATGCGTTCGGGTCGCTAAGTGACGGAAGCACGCTTCCTGGGGTCGCAGGCGAAGATCTCGCCGATGCGCCGCTGAGCGCAGACTTACGTCCCGGCCTATACCAGAATCAAGACCGCGCGGTTTCGCGGAACGTTCTGTCGGCAGATGCGGAATTGACACCTGCTGTGTGGCCCTCTGACATCCGGGTCGAAGGCCTGTCGCGCTCCGAGGAAACGCCGTTGGCCGGATTTCTCCTGGCCGCTGCCATCGCACTTCTTCTTGTCGATATCGTGGCCTCGTTGTTCCTGTCGGGTCGCCTGTCTCGTCCGCGCGGCGTGACTGCGGCAGGGTTACTAGTTGCTGCTTTGCTGTTGCCCGGAATGCCCGCACAAGCGCAATCACAAGAGGACGCATTTGCCCTTGCCTCCACGGCAGAGGTGACATTCGCGCATGTGGTCACAGGTGACGACAGGCTCGATCAAGTGGCGCAGGCCGGATTGCGCGGTCTGTCAGAAACGCTCTTCTTCCGCACATCGGTCGAACCGGCAGACCCGGTGGCGGTCAATCTCGAAACGGACGAACTGGCGTTCTTCCCGTTTCTCTACTGGCCGATCACGCCTGATCAGCCGACGCCATCCGCCGAAGCCTACGCCAAGCTGAACACCTATCTTCGTTCCGGCGGCATGATCCTGTTCGATACCCGCGACGCCGACATCGCGCGGTTCGGCACAGGAAGCCCCAATGGGCGCAAACTCCAGCAACTCGCGGCCCCGCTGGATATCCCACCGCTTGAACCGATCCCGGCGGATCACGTGCTGACGAGGACCTTCTACCTGATTCAGGATTTCCCAGGGCGGCACAGCAGTCAGGATGTCTGGGTCGAAGCTTCCCCACCGGATGCCGAGCTGGTGGAGGGCATGCCGTTCCGCAATCTCAACGACAACGTCACGCCGGTCGTGATCGGCGGCAACGACTGGGCATCGGCATGGGCGATGGATCGACAGGGCAATCCGCTCTATCCCATTGGCCGCGGGTATTCGGGCGAACGCCAGCGCGAGATCGCATACCGGTTTGGCGTGAACCTGGTGATGCACGTGCTCACCGGGAACTACAAATCCGATCAGGTCCACGTGCCTGCACTTCTTGACAGACTGGGGCAGTGATGACCGGCAGCATTGTGTTCGACCCACTCCTTCCGTGGTTTGTGATTGCCACGCTGGCCACCTTTGCCGCGGCGGGGATCGCTCTTGCCCTGTGGCGCGGCCTGCGGGGTTGGGCGCTGCGGGCGTTGGCGGCGCTGGTCGTTCTCGCTGCTCTGGCGCAACCGTCCTATCAGGTGGAAGACCGCGCGCCCCTGTCGAACATTGTGCTGATCGTCGAAGATAAAAGCGCCAGCCAGTCACTCGGCGACCGGCTCGATGCCACGACAAACGCTTCGGTCGCGCTTGCGGCACAGCTCAACACACGTCCAAACACAGAAATTCGCCGCATCGAGGTCGGAGATGGCGAAGGCGACACCGGAACGTTGTTGATGTCGGCTGTCTCCGATGCCTTGGCCGAGGAACCGCGCGGACGGATTGCCGGGGTCTTTCTCATCAGTGACGGGCGTGTGCACGACCTTGAGCGGACGCCAGACCTCCCCGCGCCGCTGCACCTTTTGCTGACGGGCGAAGAAACGGACTGGGATCGTCGCCTGATCGTAAAGAACGCGCCAGCTTTCGCCATTCTGGGTGAACCGGTTACGTTGACGCTGCGCGTCGAAGACGATGGCGCAGCGCCGGATGCCATCTCGACCACGATTGATATCTCGGTGGATGGCGAGGGGCCTCAGCAATTCGATATGCCGATTGGTCAGGACATCGAGTTGCCGATCACTCTGCCGCACGGTGGGCTGAACGTCATTCAATTCACCGTCCCAGAAGCCGAGGGCGAACTCACCGACCGCAACAACACCGCGCTGGTGCAGATCAACGGCGTGCGCGACAGGTTGCGTGTGCTTCTGGTTAGCGGGGAACCCCATGCCGGAGGGCGCACATGGCGCAACCTGCTGAAGTCGGACAGTTCAGTCGATCTCGTTCACTTCACAATTCTGCGCCCACCCGAAAAGCAGGATGGCGTGCCAGTGACAGAACTGTCGCTGATCGCGTTTCCGACGCGGGAGCTTTTCCTCGAGAAGATCGAGGACTTCGACCTGATCATCTTCGACCGTTACAAGAGACGTGGTATTTTGCCTGCGATCTACCTCGACAATGTGCGCAGCTACGTCGAAGAGGGCGGTGCCGTTCTTGTGGCGGCGGGTCCGGATTTTGCCAGTGCAGACAGTATCTATCGGTCGCCCTTGGCCGATATCCTGCCCGCCGAGCCAACCGCGCGTGTGATTGAGCGCGGCTTTCGGCCCACGATCACCGATCTTGGTGAACGTCATCCGGTGACAGCCGGATTGACCGGCGCAGAGACATGGGGTCGCTGGATGCGACAGATCGAGGTTGAACCCATCGGCGGTGACGTTGTGCTGAGCGGTGTGGATGACCGTCCGCTTCTGGTGCTCGACCGCATCGGGCAAGGCCGCGTCGCCCTGATTGCGTCCGATCACGCATGGCTCTGGTCGCGCGGGTTTGAAGGCGGCGGACCACAGCTCGACCTGCTGCGCCGCCTCGCACACTGGATGATGAAAGAGCCAGAGCTCGAAGAAGAAGCGCTTTGGGCGGAACCGACAGGACAGACGATGCGGATCATCCGCCGGACGCTGGATGAAACCATTGGGCCCGTCACCATCACCCGGCCCGACGGCACAGAGGAAGAGATCACCCTTGAAGAAGCCTCTCCCGGCCGGTTCGAAGCGTTATACACGGGTCCGGAGATCGGGCTGTACCGTTTGGCCGAAGGCGACGCGGACGCCGTTGTCGGGCTTGGCCCAGCCGCTCCGCGTGAATTCGAGGAAACCATCGCAAGCGGGGAGGCTCTTGAACCCGCCATCGACGGCACCCGAGGTGGTGTGCGTCGGCTTGAAGACGGTCTGCCAAGTATCCGGGCCGTAGGCGAAGGCCGACCCGCTGCCGGACGTGGCTGGCTCGGCATCACCCCACGGGAGGCATTCGAAACATTGGATGTCACGCAGACCCCGATGATGCCAGGGTGGCTGACGTTACTACTGGCCTCCGCGCTGATCCTTGGTGCGTGGTTGCGCGAGGGGCGACGGGATCGTTAGATCACCGACGCCAGGTCAAAATCGTCGGTGACGACACCAACAACCTGTAACAAGAACTCGCCGGTCGTGGGATCAAGGGCATCCGCGTAGAACGTATCGGCCGCATCGCGCGCATCGACCTCGGTGATTGCGAAACCATCGAATAAATCCATGACTGTCTTTGCATGGTCGGTATCGGACATTCCAAGATGGACCGCGAAATACGCGCCGATGTCGGTCTTCGTCTCGAGGTAGATACGGTCGGCCTCTTGCTGTGCAATGAAATCGGGGCCGACGTCAGGGGGGATCGGTGCTTTTGCTCCGTTGATCACCTCGAGAATAAAACTGTCTCGAGTAACGCCGCCACTTTCGAGCGCGTTGGCCCAGAAAGCCAGACCCTCAGCATCCGGGGTACGACCCAGGACGTTGTTGTAGACAACAGTCGCAAAATCGAGCGTGCTTGTGCCCGGAGGATAGGCCGCGACCGTCTCGGGCTGCGGGGCAAAGAGTTCGGCCATTTCTTTGAGTGAAACGCCATTCGCAAAGGCCGTGGCCCAGAAGTTCAGGCCGACAGCATCTGGTGCCCGATTGAAGTACGCGATGTAGAGTTCGATGATGAGCTCAAGCTCTTCCGCTGTAAGTTGCCCTGCCCCACCGAAACTGGCGAAGTCGAAGGCCGGTATGGTAGTCTCACCTTCAAATTTCAGGCGTTCGATCCCGCTAATCGTGTCAGTCCCGTCGCCATCGACACGCCGATCCTCCACCGTGATAGACGACGGTGTAATGACAATCGTATGGCTGTTCTGAGGGCCGGAATACTTTGCCGTGTCGACTCCAGCGCCACCTTGAATTGTATCGTTGCCTTCGTCACCCTGAAGCGTGTCGTTACCCTGCTGACCGAAAAGAGTGTCTGGGCCGTCAGTCCCCACCAGCATATCGGGGCCATCTGTTGGGGTCATATCGGTCGTCGGCGCACCGAAAGAGAGCTGCTGCGAAATATTGACAATCGTATTCACGACGCCCGTGTTGTTCAGAATGACCTCGAACGAATCGATGTCCCAGAAACCAGGGCGATTGACCGAGAATTCGTAGGCGTAGAGTACGTCACCCGGCGACGCACCGTCTCCGAGAATTCCAGTTGTTGAATCGAAAAAGAAATCCCCAGTCTCGGTGACCTGCGAGCTGGTCAGCGTCGCGTCATTGTCGACGATGCCGACATAGGGGGCCGGAGCAACTCCCGGAACCGGCGTGGCATTCACCAGACCCCGGATGAGTGTTTCGAACGTGGTACCAGCCGGCAATGCCTGGTCTGCGACGATGTTGATAAAAAATGTGCTACCGAATTGACCGGACTCAAGCCTGAAGGGCACTGCTTATGCCTCCTTAGCAGTTAAAAAGATGCGCTTAACTATAAAAATCAAAGCGCGATGAAAGCGTCGAAGTAATTGTCTGGCAGAACTGCTAAAACAGGCATCAGGAACTCTGGATTGTCGCCCTCTACCGCCTCCGTAAAGGCCCCCGAAGCAGCGCTTGCGGCACCTGCGAAATTCATTGTGCTCGCGTCACCATATGTCTCCATTACGTTATCGGCCGCGTCCAGATTGGAAAGCCCGTAGAACACCGAGTAATACGCTCCGACCTCTGTCTTCTCCTCAAGATAGGCTTGGTCGGCCAACTGCTGATCTATGAAGTCTTGCGTCGCATCGACAGGCGGTGTGGCTTTTGCCCCCTTCAAAACTTCGAGTATGAAGACGTCCCTACTGACATTGCCCGAGTCCAATTGCCCGGTCCAGAATGTCAAACCGGCTGTGTCCGGAGCACGGCCGAGGACATTGGCGTAAACTGTGAGCGCGAACTGTTCGTTGGACACGTCCGACGGAAATGCGGCTTGCGTTTCCGGCTGGCCTGCGAAATCGGCAGCAATTTCGTCAAGGCTTAAACCACCCTCCTCGCCAAACAGACCACGATTGTAGACAGTGGCCCAGAAGTTCAGGCCCAGCGCATCGGGTGCACGGTCGTAATAGGCAATGTATAACTCGATCAGCGCGAGGAAGTCTGTGAACTCAAGACCGCCCGCACCGCCGAACTTGGTCAGGTCGAGAGGACTGGCAGCTGCCTCTCCTTCGAAGGTCAGTGTTTCTACGTCACGTAACGCATCAATCCCGTCACCATCTTCGCGACGATCCTGAATCGTCGTATCGCTAGGTGAGATCGTAACTGTGTAATTGTTCTGCGGGCCTGTGTAGGCGGCGGTATCATCCCCGCTTCCGCCTTCAAGCGTATCGTTGCCTGCACTGGCCTCGAAGGTGTCATTTCCATCAAGACCAAGGATCAATTCCGGACCGTCCGTTCCCATGAGAATATCGGGACCGGGCGTTGCGGCTGGCGTTCCGTTCCCGCCACCGAAATTAAACGTGATCAAGTCAGAAACTTCGTCAGACGAAGCGTCAAAACTCTCGGTCAGAGCAAAAAGACTGCTGACCTGGATCGACCCTGCGCCTGACGTCGTAAATTCGTACGCATAGATGTCTGTGTTTGCACCTACAGCACCGGCAATATTGATCTGCACGGCGGCGGTAAAAAGATTGTCATCCGTCTCCGCCGCGGTACCTTCTTCGGTATCACCGGGAACCAAAAGAAGCTCTTGCGAAAAACTCGCATTATTAAGCACCATTTCCGGAGCGACCTGAACGCTGAAATCGCCGGTGGTGGCTTGATCCAGAGAGACAATAATTCGAACTGAATTGCCGTTTTCTTCACCACGAATCGAGACGGGCATATGAATTCACCTTTAAAGCTGTTTTACAAGAATGAGTCTGAGGCTAGGCAAAAGCCTTTAGCTGGTAAACTTCTTTCTTTCAAAATGAACGGATACGTGAAACCAGGCGCAAAAGAAAGTGATGCGGAAGCTGACATGCGTCAGCTAAAGAACCGCATTGTGGGTGACAATGCGGTTTTCGCCAGTTTCCAGATCTAGAGAGTTAGCCGCCTAGACGATCGTCCAAAATCTGCTGGAATTCCGAGTAACTCATGTTCGAGTAAGTCTCGCCGTCGATCACGAAGGACGGGGTTGAACTGATGCCGTGTTCTTCAGCGTTGGCCTGGTACCACTCGATGAGTGTGCGGGCTTTGTCGCCATTGCTGAGGCACGCTTCGAGTTGTTCGTTTTCCAGGCCGGCAATCCGGCCGATCTTCCGCAACTCGTCGGCGATAGCGGCTTCGGAGCCTGCACGGGTCCAAGCGCTTTGTTGTTCATAAAGCAGGTCTGTGATGCCGAAGAACCGGTCTTCGCCGCCGCAGCGGGCAATCATGGAGCCCCAGAGCCCGTAGCGGTCGAAATAGACTTCTCGGTAGATGAACTTCACCTTGCCGGTGTCGATGTAGTCAGCCTTCAGGTCTTTGAAGACCCCGGCGTGGAACGACGCGCAATGCGGGCACGTGTAGGACGCGTATTCGATCACCTCGACCGGTGCGTCTTCTGCGCCAAGGACCATCTCTTCGACGACGAATGTCTCGCCGCTGGCTTCCTGCGCATTGGCGGCGCCGGGCAAAGCGATTTCCTGACCATTCACGGTTGGAGTGCTTGCCGGTTGGGTGAACCACCAGCCCGCACCACCGGCCACTGCTACGGCAAGGGCAATTGTCATCATGCGTTGTTTCATTGCGAAACCCTCTGTTGTCTCTTGATGGACCTAGGCCCGATTTTGCGTTTTTGAATAGACGTTGCTGGCCAAGCGTTCCAGGGCAGAGCGCAATCCTTCATCCTCAACATCCCTGGTCAGTTTTTTTGCCTGCGGCAAGATCGTTGGAAGCGCGGTGTCATCGGATCGCACCGGACGATGATCGAAGCTCACCTGCCCTTCGGCAAAGCCGGACGCCGCCGTCTGGGTGATGCGTAGATTCGAAATGGCGTTATAGCCGTAAACTGCGTTCACTTTCTCTCGCAATTTCTCTTTCTGCATTTCCAGAATCGGCGCATTGGCCCCTGTGGTAAGCACCGTCAACGTCGCTCCAAGACCGCCACGACCGTACCGAATGTCGACAGGACGGCAGATCGCAGCAATGTCTTCACCGGCAATCTCGGTCCAGTGAGTGAGGAGACGTGACTGGGCGAAGCCGCGGGTCTCTGACGCTTTGCGGATCTGCGTCTGCAAAAGGCTCGACGTGCGTTTGAAGCCTCTGGTCTGACCGGTGCGCGTCGGCATGTTTGACTCCTCCTGTCGAACACTATCCTAGTGTCGCGGCGCGACCGCAACCAGCCCACAAATCAGAGCAGAGATCAAAGGAATGTCAGACCCGCGTGATGCACCCGAGCCGCAGGTGCTTTTGGAATGGTATGACCGCCACGCCCGGGACATGCCCTGGCGCGTCGGCCCGTCAGACCGCGCACGTGGCGTCCGTCCTGATCCGTATCGCGTCTGGATGTCCGAGATCATGTTGCAGCAGACAACAGTGGCCGCCGTCAAAAGCTATTTCGAAGCGTTCACGAACCGCTGGCCGACGGTCAGCGACCTGGCAAAGGCAGAAGACGCGGACGTCATGGCGGCGTGGGCCGGTTTGGGATATTACGCCCGCGCGCGCAACCTGCTTAAATGTGCACGGGTCGTGCACACGGAATACGGCGGCGTCTTTCCAGAGACCTATGACGCCCTGATCGCGTTGCCCGGGATCGGCCCCTATACGGCGGCGGCCGTCGCTTCGATCGCCTTTGATCGCCCGGAGACCGTTCTGGACGGCAACGTGGAGCGGGTGATGGCTCGGCTCTATGACGATCACACACCACTGCCTGCCGCCAAGCCCAAACTGATGGACTATGCCTCAGCGTTGACGCCCGAAGACCGCCCGGGCTGCTATGCGCAGGCGGTGATGGATCTCGGGGCCACAATATGCACGCCGCGCAACCCGGCATGCGGACTTTGTCCATGGCGGTCGGCTTGCCGGGCCTGGACCGCTGGAACCGCGAGGGACCTGCCAAAGAAGACGCCAAAGAAACGCAAACCAACACGGTTCGGCATCGCGTACATCGCCCGGCGCGTTGACGGCGCGTTGTTACTCGAGACTCGGCCTGACAGCGGCCTTCTTGGTGGCATGCTCGGCTGGCCGGGAAGCGACTGGAACGATGCACCGGAGGAAGCCCCACCGATCCACGCCGAATGGCGCTCTATCGACGAAGAAGCGCGGCACACCTTCACCCATTTCCACCTACGGCTCACGGTGAAAACGGCGCTTGTTCCGATGGATCGCACCCCAGAGCGCGGTCGATTCTTCGCGGTTGAAACATTCGATCCAGCTATGTTGCCGACAGTGATGCGCAAGGCGTTCAATCTGGTTTCTAAGCCCTGACCCCGCTGACAAAGGCAACCGGTCACGCAATGACCGCAACGTCAGTCTTGGTGATGACAGGCTGCGCCTGCTAGATTTCGCGCCGAACCCTAAGCGTAAGCGATCAACATGACAGACAGCACCTTTCACCCCTCTGAAACCCGGCTTCCCCTGCGCGCCGCGCTGCCGTTCTGGTTGTCGCTGTTCATGATTCCGCTTGTCCTCGCGAGCGCGTTTCTTGGCGGTTTCTGGGTGATTGTACCGATCCTCGCGGCGTGGGGCGTTTTCGCGACGCTCGATGCGGCATTGGGTCTAAGCGTGGACAACCTTGATCCGCAGACCAAAGACAGTGCCTTGGTCTACCACCGGCTCATCACGCTGATCTGGGCACCGTTGCAATTCCTGATGATCTTCGGACTGGTCTGGTACGTTCCCCGGGCAGATCATCTGGGCGTGCTCGAGACCTACCTCGTGACCGTGGGCATGGGTGTTTTGTCGGGCAGTATCGGGATCGTCTACGCGCATGAACTGATGCACCAGAAAAACAAGCTTGAACGCTGGATGGGCGATCTGCTTATGAACATGGTGCTTTATGGGCACTTCCGGTCAGAGCACCTGTTGGTCCACCACCGCTACGTTGGAACCCCGCGCGATCCGGTGACGGCACGATATAATGAGAGTTTCTGGCGGTTCTACCCGCGTGTCCTGAAGGGATGCCTGCTGTCTTCGTTCCGGGCCGAGCGGGACATGCTGGCTCGCAAGAAGCTTCCCTGGTGGCATCAAAGCAATCCCTTCTGGCGTTATTGGGGGCTGCAGCTCGCCTTCCTCGTGCTGGCGTTTTTGCTTGGCGGCTGGCTCGGTGTCTTGGTCTTCGTGCTTCAGGCGGTGGCGGCGATCTTTCAATTGGAATTGGTCAACTATGTCGAACACTACGGGTTGACGCGAAAGCATTTGGGTGACGGCAAATACGAACATGTGAAGCCACGCCACAGTTGGAATGCGTCCCACAAGGCGTCAAACTGGTTCCTGATCAACCTGCAGCGCCACTCGGACCACCATTACAAGCCTGATCGCCGCTTTCCGCTTTTGCAGACCTACGACGAAGAAGACGCGCCGCAACTGCCTTACGGGTACCCGGTGATGACCTTCTTCGCACTGTTCCCGCGCAAATGGCGCGCGATGATGAACCCGCGGGTTCAGGCCTGGCGAAAGAAGTATTACCCGGAGATCGAAGACTGGTCCCGATACAACAAGTTGCGCGCCTGAACGACATCAGCGTTCAACACGAAAGGAGGGCAATTTACGTCCTCCTTCACTAGAATTTACTGGAGAGCGTCAAAAAACTTCGTACGAAGTTTCTTCTGCATTCCCTAATAAATTCTTGGGTTTCGTTTGAAGACAAGCGTTTGCCAGTCTTCAAAGCTCTTCTAGAAGGGCTTCACCACCGGACACTTCGCAGACGCCCGGGCTTTCTTCGACATGCAGCGCCGTAACCTTCCCATCATCGACAATCATCGCATAGCGCTTCGACCGTCCCATCAAACCTGCCGGTGGGGCATCAAAGTCCATACCCATCGCTTTGGTGAACGTGCTTTGCGCGTCTCCCAGCATGGTGATCCCGGCCGCCGTGGCACCCGTCGACTCGCCCCAGGCCTGCAGGACAAACGGATCGTTCACCGCCACACAGATGATTTCGTCGATGCCTTTTGCCTCGAACTGGTCCTTCGTCCGAATGAAACTTGGCACATGGGCCGAGTGGCATGTCGGGGTGAACGCGCCTGGAACCGCAAACACGACCAGTTTCTTGCCTTTGGCGTGGTCGGCCAATGACACCGTTTCGGGGCCATCGCTGCCCATTTTCACCAGATCCGCTTGCGGCAGTTTATCGCCGAGTGCAATCGTCATGTTGTGTCCCTCGCTCTAGAATTGCATTTCCGATGTCCTGCCATATAGGGTCGCGCCGAACCAGACCAATGGCAGTTCGGAAAAAGGGGCACAGATGGGCCATCTCATTGTTGTCGGGGCCGGACAGGCCGGCGCGTCTTGCGTCGCTCGCTTGCGTGCGAAAGGTTTCGACGGTGACATCACCCTGATCGGTGAAGAGCCTGTGCCGCCTTATCAGCGCCCCCCCCTGTCGAAAGCGTATCTTCTGGGAGACATGGACCGCGAGCGGCTCTACCTGCGGCCGCGCGAGTTCTATGCAGACCAGAACATCGTTCTCCGTCTTGGCAAACCTGTCACGAAGATCGACCCACAGGCGCAAACCGTACAGGTCGGGGAAGAGGTTCTGCAATATGATGAACTTGTCCTCACGACCGGATCCAGACCGCGCAGGCTGCCCGCCGCGATCGGGGGTGATCTTGACGGGGTGATGGTCGTCCGTGCGATTGCAGATGTGGACGCGATGGCGCCCTGGTTTATCGAAGGTGCGAGGCTTCTGATCGTTGGCGGCGGATATATCGGGCTGGAAGCGGCGGCCGTCGCAGCCAAGCTTGGACTGCGCGTCACGTTGGTTGAAATGGCCGACCGCATCCTGCAACGGGTTGCGTCGCCGGAAACGTCCGATTTCTTCCGCGATCTGCACACCGCACACGGCGTTTATATCCGCGAAGGTGTCGGCCTTTCCAGGTTGATCGGGACGGGCCGCAAAGTGTCGGGGGCTGTTCTGAGCGACGGTAGCACGCTCGACGTCGATTTCGTCATCGTCGGCGTGGGCATCACGCCAGACACGCGCCTCGCCGAAAGTGCGGGTCTGATCTTGGAGAATGGTATCCGCACCGACGACCACAGTCGCACATCGGACCCGCATATCTGGGCGGCAGGCGATTGCGCGTCGTTTCCGTGGAAGGGGACTCAACTTCGTCTCGAAAGCGTTGGCAACGCGATCGATCAGGCGGAATGTGTGGCGGATAACATCCTCGGCGCGAACAAGCGCTACGAGGCAAAGCCGTGGTTCTGGTCGGACCAGTTCGATATCAAGCTGCAGATCGCGGGGTTGAATACGGGCTATGATCGGATTGTCACCCGGAAGAGCGATGATGGCGCGCAGTCGCATTGGTACTTCGCTGGCGACACGCTTCTTGCCATCGACGCGATGAACGATCCGCGCGCCTACATGGTGGGCAAACGGCTGATCGAAGCGGGCAAGTCGCCAAGCGCGGAAGCCGTTGCCGATCCCGGGTCAGACCTCAAAGCCCTACTGAAAGCGTGAGGATCATCGCGGGCCTCTATCGCGGACGGCCTCTGGCAAACGTCGGCAAAGGCGACCCCGCCGCGCATCTGCGACCGACCACCGACCGCGTGCGCGAGAGCCTGTTCAATATGCTGGGCGGCGGTCGCTTTGGCGAACCGTTCGAGGGCGCGACCGTGCTCGATCTATTTGCGGGCACCGGCGCATTGGGTCTTGAAGCCATGTCGCGTGGCGCGGCAAGTGTTGTGTTTGTCGACGACGGGCGCAAAGCCGTGTCGCTCATAAAAGCCAACATCAAGAACCTTGAGTGCCCCGATGCGCGTGTCATCCAGCGCGATGCCACACGTCTTCCGCCGTGCGACACCGAACCCGCGAACCTCGTTTTTCTTGACCCGCCTTACGGTAAGTCGCTTGGGCAAAAGGCGCTTGCGTCAGCGATGGACAAGGGATGGCTGGCCGAAGGAGCCTTGGTCGTCTGGGAAGAGATCGCGCCACAGATGGCTCCGGACGGGTTCACACGTTTGGACACCCGCCGCTACGGCGACACGCATGTGACCGTCTTGCGCTTTGGGAACGCTGCGTCTGTGTGATAGGCTCCGACCATGTCGAGTTTTGTGCCCACATTCCAAGATGTCCGCGCGACGGACAACGCATCGCGCGCAGAGACGAAACCGCCCGCCAAAGGCGGGCCGGTTCTCATGGCCGACTGCATCACGCCCGTGGCGGGCGAGACGCTTCTTTCGCTCTTGTGGAAACGTTGGGACAAAGAGGAGATATAGGCCGGACAGGACTGTCCGACCTATCAGCGTTCACCCATCCGTGCCGACGGCAGCGCCGCGTGTGGCTGCGACTGCGGCGCGTGCATCTTCGACAAGCCGCACAGCATCCAGTCCGCGTTCCGTCATCTCTGCAATCCAGTCTTGCGTGACCTCTTCGCCCAGCGCAACGATGCGCGCGGTTTCAACCTCGCTCAGCGTGGCGATCTCATTTCCCGCATCTTCCATCAGCATACGCCCAACGCGGTCGCCGGTGTCATGCGCCCGACCTGCCATGGCAGAGGTCTCGAGTCCAGAATTCGCGTCGATCACCGCCTTCAGATCATCCGGCAGCGCGTTGTAGCTGTCCTTGTTCATCGCCCAGATGAAGTAGAGATTGTAGAGCGACTTATCACCCGCAACATCCGTGTGGCTGTCGGTCAACTCGTCGAGTTTGAGCGACGGAGACATCTCCCACGTGATCACGCCCCCATCGACCACGCCTTTCGACAATGCCTCGGGAAACTGCGGAACCGGCAGACCAATCGGTTCAGCACCCAACTTGTCAAGAAGCAACGTCGCCGGGCGCGACGGACCGCGCAGCTTCAGACCTGCAAAATCCTCAACCTTTGCCACGGCATCACCTGTCTTGTGCACGATGCCCGGGCCGTGCATGTGCGCTGCAATCAGATGCACATCGGCGAAATCATCCATCAGGTGTTTCTGGGTGAACTCCCACGCAGCGCGCGAAGCTTCCTCGGCGCTTTTGGTCACCATAAAGGGCAGTTCCATCGCCTCTGCTTCGGGGAAGCGACCGGGCGTGTAGCCGGGGATGACCCAACCGCCGTCAATCACACCGTCCTTGATGAGATCATATTGCGCCGGGGCTTTGCCGCCGAGCTGCATGAACGGATAGACCTCGATCTTGATCCGACCGTTCGATTCGGTCTCCACCTTTTCGACCCACGGATCGAGGAAGTATTTCGGATTGGCCGAGTTTGGCGACACAAAGTGCTGGAATCGTAGTGTCACGTCCTGCGCAATGCCGGTTGTTGCTGTCATGCCAAGAATGGCGGCGAGTGCGGCAGTCTTGAGAAATGTCATGATCTGCGCCTCCTGTATGGTGTCTGAAAAGTCGCGCTGCACCGCAGCACGCGCCATAGGTATGAGACCCAGCATCCAGTTGCAAATCATTCTCAACTTCTTGGCTGATCAGAAATTCTGCATCGCACTGATTAATCTCCTAAAACCAGACATGAGGGGGAATTCAAGATGCGGTTTCCCCATCGTCTTTCGGAATTGCAGCACGCTGAACAGTCATGTTATTCACAAAACTGAATTTATCTCTGGGAGGAGACACCATGCTGATGCGCCCGACCCGCCGCGCGTTCCTGAAAACCTTGGCCGCGATGCCAGCATTTGCCCTGCCCGGTGCCAAAGCAATGGCCAGCCTTGGCGCCCCTGAAGACGGTAATCCGGCGCATTTCCGGTTCACCCTCGGCGAGGCCAAGATTACGGTGGTGTCCGACGGTTTCTTCTCTCTTCCGACAACCGGCATCGGCGTCAACACCGACCCCGTGGTCGTGCAGGATTTTCTGAAATCACACTACCTCGCACCGGACATGAACTACGCCCACACCAACCATCTGTACGTCGAGCTTGGCGATGCGCGTGTGCTTGTCGATGTCGGTTCGGGAAACCGGTTTTTCGACACCACGGGACGGCTTTGGGGAAACTTGGAAGCCGCAGGCATAGACCCGATGGGCGTGACCCATGTCGTCATTACCCACGCCCATCCCGATCACATCTGGGGTGTGCGCGATGATTTCGACGAAGCAATCGTACCGGATGCTGCCTATTTCCTCGGGCAAGCAGAATATGATTACTGGATGCAGGAGGGCCTCGCTTCTCAAGTTCCTCCGGCGATGCAGCAATTCGTCGTTGGGGCACAGAACTCCATCAATGTGGATGGCGCCGAGTGGCAACTGGTTTCAGACGGGTTCGAAGTCGCGCCAGGGGTTCGCGTCATCGACACACCGGGACACACGCCCGGCCACATGGCTGTGGTCGTGGAAAGCAACGGACAGCAGTTGATTGCCCTGGGCGATGCCATGACCCATGCCTACACCAACTTCGCACATCCGGATTGGTACAATGAATTCGACACGGACGGTGCACAGACCGTCGCGACCCGTAGGCGGTTGCTGGACATGGCCGCCGCAGATCGCATGGCTGTGCTTGGCTACCACTTCCCCTTCCCGGGCGTCGGTCACGTCATGCGCGATGGCAACAGCTACAGCTTTGTGCCGGCGCTCTGGCGTTTCGACTAGGCCCGCGCGGCACGCAAGTTCGCGGCGCGATGTGATGCGAGGATGTGCACCAAAGCGCCCAGCGCTGCACATCCGGCCGCAGCGCCCAGCCACGTGATCCCCGCCGCCGACTGCACGGCTCCGCCAAGCGCCGATCCCACAGCAGTGCCGATGTAGATCGCCGCCGCATTCAGCGCCAAAACGACCGCTGCGATGCTCGGTGCGAGGTTCAGAAGCCGCACTTGCTGCGGCGCCATGAACGACCAGCCCATCACTGACCAAGCGAACACAAGGGCCAAAAGAACCCACGGAGCCATCGGCAAACCCGAAAAGGCGGGCATCAGAAGGATTTGGGCAAGGCAGAGGATAACCAGTGATTTCACCGATCCAAGCCGATCCGTGAGCCATCCGCCCATCAGATTGCCGACAACAGCCCCGGCACCGAATACGAGCAGCACCAATGTGATCCCGTCCCGTCCGTAGCCCATCGTCTCTTCGAGCAATGGCGCAAGATAGGTGTAAAGCACATAGATCGCGCCCAGAAAGCTCGCGGTAAAGAGCACCGCTCCCATCACCAAACCGTTTTTCAACGCCTGACCCAGATCCGCCAGGGACACTGGTTTGAACCGCAATCCAGCGGGGACCCGCACCCAGATCAGCACCGTTGCAGCCAAAGCGAGGACCACCACGATCCAGAACGCGGCGCGCCATCCAAAGGTGAAGGACACCCAGCTGCCAACAGGCACGCCAAGCACTTGCGCGAAAGTCAGCCCGAAATAGAAGGCCGCGATGGACTTGCCCTGCGTCGATTTCGGGGCCAGTGCCGCGACCACCGCTGCGCCAACCGGCGTCACAACGCCTGCACCCGCTGCAGCCAGTGCGCGCGCCGCATAAAGCAATGTCAGGTTCGTGGCCACTGCAGACAAAAGAGCCGCCAGTGCAAAAATCGCCATACCCGCCGCCAGTACGCGCCGCCGCCCGACACGGCCCGTCAGCGACACCAACAGCGGTGAGAGCACGGCGTATGCCAATGCGTAGGCGGTCATTGTCCCGCCCGCTGCCGCGGTGCTGGCGTCCAGATCGGCGGCCAGCAAGGGCACCATCCCGATGACCACGAACGCGCCCATGCCGATCACGAAATTGCAGCCGGACAGAAGGGCGATCAGACCCACGGGCAATTGCGGCTGATCCGGATTGGATGTCATCTGGAATAGTCGTCGCGCGGCGCGGCGGCCCGGGTCAACCGGTCATTGATCGCGATACCAAGCCCGTGATGCGGTATTGGTGTCACGGCGATGGTCGTGGCGCCGGTCGCATCAAGCTGGTGCATGTAGTCAAACAGGTGCGCCGCCGCTTCGACCAAATCTTCCTTTTCCGATAGGTTCAGGTCGCACTCGACATCGCCAAAGCCCAGTCGCGCCTCGTTTGGCAACCATTCGGTCGCATTCAACCGCACACGCGCGTCAGGCGCATAGTGAGACGCAAGTTGGCCCGGCGACGAAATGGCGTCAGCGTTCTTTCGGATCGCGATGTGGTGGCCGAGAACTTCAGCCAATTGATCTTCCGTCACACCGCCCGGTCGCAGCAGGACAGGATGATCAGACAATCCGACAATGGTCGACTCGAGGCCCACAGGACACGCGCCGCCATCCAGCACCGCGTCGACCCGATCACCCAAACCATCGACGACATGCGCTGCTTTGGTCGGGCTGATCTGGCCAGACCGGTTGGCAGACGGCGCTGCCACCGGCCCCCCGAATGCCCGCAGCAAGGTTTGCGCAGTGGGATGCGCAGGGACGCGGATCGCAAGCGTGTTCAATCCGGCCGACACCAACCGCGAGATTGGCGACCCGGCCCGGCGCGGCAGCACAAAGGTAAGCGGGCCGGGCCAAAAGGCGTGTGCCAGGTCCTCTGCCGCATCCGTCCAGTCCACATGCGCGCGCGCCGCTTCCACATCCGGGAAGTGGACGATCAAGGGATTGAAACTCGGCCGGCCCTTGGATTCGAAAATCCGTGCAACGGCGGTGTCGTTGCAGGCGTCCGCACCAAGCCCGTAGACCGTCTCGGTAGGGAACGCGACAAGACCACCGTCCCGCAAAACGGATGCCGCTTTCGCGCAATCCTGCTCGGTATCGGACAGGATCTGCAGACTGGAGGAGGTCATATCTTGTGACGCCGCGTTTTTGTTGATGGCACCCCCGGCTTTCGGCAGGGTCTGCACAATAGATTGCGGATGCATATCGCTCGCACCCTTGATTGCCAAGCAAATGCCGTCCGGACCAAAACCTCTGGAGAGCCGACATGACCTATCGCGCCCCGATTTCCGAATTCCGATTTCTGTTCGACCACGTGGTTGGATTCAGCCAGGTGTCCGAAACCGACCGTTTTGCCGAAGCCACACCGGAGACCGTAGAGGCCGTCCTGAGCGAGGCCGGCAAGCTCTGCGAAGACATGCTCGCCCCGCTGCAGCGTGCGGGTGATTTGCACCCCGCGCGTCTTGAAAACGGCGTCGTGCGCACCTCTCCGGGATATGACGAAGGCTACCGTGCGATAGCCGAAGGCGGCTGGATCGCCATTGCCGCCGATCCCGAATACGGCGGCATGGGGCTGCCCATGACCATGACCAGCGCCGTGAACGAAATGATGAGCTCTGCCTGTCTGTCCCTGCAACTGGCTCCGCTGATGACGCAGGGCCAGATCGAGGCTTTGGAGCATCACGCAACTGATGAGATCAAGGCGCTCTATCTGCCAAAGCTGATTGCGGGCGAGTGGATGGGCACGATGAACCTGACCGAACCACAGGCGGGCAGTGACGTTGGCGCGCTGACCACAAAAGCAACGCCAAACGGCGACGGCACCTATGCGATCACGGGTCAGAAAATCTACATCTCGTGGGGCGACAACGACTTCACCGAGAACGTATGCCACCTCGTCCTTGCCAGACTGCCCGATGCCGTCCCGGGGACGAAAGGCATCAGCCTGTTCCTTGTTCCTAAGCGCATCCCGGACGCCAACGGTATTCCCGGTGTGGCAAACTCTCTCAAGGTGGTGAGCCTCGAACACAAGATGGGGCTGCACGGCAGCCCGACCGCAGTGATGCAATACGACGGCGCGACCGGTTGGCTGATCGGCAAAGAGAATGACGGAATGCGGGCCATGTTCACCATGATGAACAACGCGCGCCTGGGTGTCGGCATTCAGGGGATCGGCGTTGCCGAAGGCGCCTATCAGCATGCGCTGGCTTACGCCGAAGGCCGCAAGCAGGGCAGAACCGAAAACAACTCGATCACCGACCACGCCGACGTAAGACGCATGTTGGCGACCATGAAGGCAGATACCTTCGCAGCCCGCGCCATTGCGCTCGCAAATGCGGTGGCCATCGATATGGAAACCGCCACGGGCCACGCTGACTGGTCCGCCCGCGCCGCACTTCTGACGCCGATCACGAAAGCCTTCGGATCTGATACCGGCATCGATGTCGCCAGCACAGGTGTGCAGGTGCACGGCGGCATGGGCTTTATCGAAGAGACGGGCGCGGCGCAGTATTCGCGCGACGTGCGGGTTGCCGCGATCTACGAGGGCACCAACGGCATCCAGTCGATGGACCTTGTGGGGCGCAAGTTGATGGATGGCGGTGAGGCGGCCTATCGCCTTCTCGACGAAATGGAAGCCGAGGCCGAGGCGGCACGGGCCAAACGTCCCGATCTGGTCGACCCAGTTTGGCAGGCCTGCGAAACACTGCGTGAGACCACCGAATGGATGGTCGCACATGGCGCGCAGGATCGGTTTGCGGGGTCTGTCCCCTATCTGCGCGGCTTCGCGCGTGTGCTGGGCGCGCATTTCCACCTGAGGGCGGCATTGGCCGATCCGGATGGACCCCACGACCGACTGGCTGCGTTCTACATCCACCGCATCTTGCCAGAACATGTCGGCCTCTTGGCGCATGCGCGTCAGGGCGCAGAAGATCTGTTCGCGGTAAGTGTCGACGACCTCGCCGCATGAAAGATCGCGGCTCAGGCGGCATCCGCTATCCTTGGGACACGCCCCCGGCAGAGGGCGAGGGCATTGAGGTCGCCGAGGGTGTTTTGTGGATCCGCCTGCCGCTGCCCATGAAGCTCGACCACGTCAATGTCTACGCTTTGGATGACGGCGACGCGTGGACGATCATCGACACTGGCTTTGCGTCGCGGCGAGGCAAGGCACTCTGGCAGACGCTCATGGCCGGTCCGCTTGGCGGCAAACCTGTGCACCGGGTTGTTGCCACGCATCATCATCCTGATCACATCGGTATGGCCGGATGGTTCCAGTCGGCGCATGGCGCACAACTCATCACAACGCGCACGGCGTGGCTGATGGGACGCATGCTGCAACTGGACGACCAGGCAGTGCCAAACCCTGAGACGATCACGTTCTGGGAGCGCTGCGGTATGTCTCCCGCGATTCTCGAAAAGCGCCGCACGGAGCGGCCGTTCAACTTCGCCGATTGCGTAGAGCCTCTTCCGCTGGGGTACATGCGGATCAGGCAGAACGACGTGTTTACGGCAGGCGGGCGCACGTGGGACGTGCATATCGGCAACGGACACGCCCCAGAACACGCGACCTTCTGGTCGCGCGACGACAATCTCGTCTTGGCGGGCGATCAGATCCTTCCGTCGATCAGTTCCAACATCGGCGTCTACGCGACAGAGCCAGAGGCCGACCCCGTCGCCGACTGGCTGGAAGCCTGCGAACGGCTCTCCACGCTTGCCCGCGAAGACCATCTGGTTCTCGGAGGCCACAAGCTGCCTTTCACCGGGCTTCCGTTGCGGCTGAACCAACTTATCGAGAACCACCACGGCGCGCTACGACGACTGGAACAGCATCTTGATGCGCCGAAGACCGCGGGCGACTGCTTTGCGCCCCTGTTCAAGCGAAGCATCGGCGACGGCGAATACGGATTGGCCCTGGTCGAAGCGATGGCGCATTGCCTGCATCTTTGGCACGACGGCCGCGCGACACGCTCGCTGAATGATGCGGGAGCTTGGGTGTTTCAGGCGGTCCGTTAACCGTTACGCCCGTCCACCATCGGCAGAAAGTGCCAGGGGCGACACACCAAGACTGCCGAGTGCAGCTTCCCATTTGTCCTGGTCAGCGGTGTCGAACACGATCTCAGTGCTGGCATCACATGTCAGCCACCCATTCGCCGCGATTTCATCCTCCAGCTGGCCGGGCCCCCACCCCGCATAGCCAAGAACGATCAGATGCCGGTTGGGCCCAGTGCCCTTGGCGATGTTTTCAAGCACATCCAAGGTCGCCGTCATGGCGAAATCATCGTCCACGTTCAGGGTGGTCATCTCTGACCGAAAGTCCGGCGAATGCAGGACAAACCCGCGTCCCAACTCAACCGGGCCGCCAAAATGGATGCGCAGGTCTTTGACCTCGGGGGCGCGTTCTAGGGACAGCTGATCGGCGAGATTGTCGAATGTCACATCCGCCGATGGTTTGTTGACGATCAGGCCCATCGCCCCGTCGTCTGAGTGCGCGCACATGTAAATGAGGCTATGCTCGAACCGGGGGTCGGGCATTCCCGGCATCGCGATCAGCAATTGCCCGGTGAGGTCAGTCATGGTTTGCGTTTCAGGCACATAACAAAGATGGCGGTCTCGAATGAGTGTTGCAAGGGGACTTGCACGACACGCTCGCGCAGGATCGCTTGTTTGTGACTTTTATTCGCGGCGGAAAACCGCCATCTGCTGTTTATGAAGACATTCTCCGCCATCATTCTTGCCGCTGTCGCCGCGTTGACCTCTTTCGGACCAACGGAAGGATCGGCTGGCGATATGACCGGCTTGTCCAAGGTCGAGCTTCGCCCCGGATGGCGCATGGCCGATGGCAGTCACATGTCCGCCCTTCACATCGTACTGGAGCCCGGCTGGAAAACCTACTGGCGCGCACCGGGTGACGTCGGCATTCCGCCGCAGTTCGACTGGTCTGGTTCGGAAAACATCGACAGCGTCTCGACAAGTTGGCCCACACCAGAGGTGTTCTTCGAACAGGGCATGCGGTCGGTCGGCTACCGATCAGAAGTGGTGATCCCGCTTCGCATGACCACGCCGAATGCAGACGCGACCCTGCGCCTTGAGGGCAAACTACAGATCGGGATTTGCAAAGACATCTGCATCCCGGCAAATCTGTCATTCGAAGCGTCCCTGCCTCCGTCCCCGACCCGCCCGGACCCAACAATTGCCGCCGCATTGACGGATGTGCCCTACACGGCACGCGAGGCGGGAGTGGCATCGGTCACGTGCCAGTTCGAGGCAGGTGAGGAAGGAACGCTCGTTCTGCATACCCGGATCGAAATGCCGAGCGCCGGTGGCGAAGAATACGTCGTGGTCGAGGCCGGTAATCCACATGTTTGGGTTGCGGAACCCGACAGCCGCCGCGACGGAGCAGCACTCTATGCCAGCACGCGGCTCATGCATGTGGAAGGCAAGAGCTTTGCACTCAACCGCTCTGACATGCGGTTCACGGTGATCGGCGCATTACACGCGGTGGATATCCGGGGCTGCGCAAGCAACTAGGTTGCGTGTCGTATCCGCGTGATGGCGGTGGCCAGAAGAGCGGCCAGATATAGTGCCAAACAGATCACTGCGGCACCGAGAACAAACAGAGCAAAACTGCCGTTCAGGTCGATCTCGGGCCCGAAGGGTGTCCCCGCCAACACGGCACGAAGCGCTTCGGGCAAAGCACCGCTGATCGCAAAGGCACCTATCGTCGCGCCGAGCCATACAAGGATCAGCGCCGATCCCACCAGCATGGCAAACCGCGGCCCGGACTTCCGGAATCGCAATCCACGCCGCGCGGTGCGCGTGAGGCGGCCGATGTCATTCTGGATCGCGATGAGCGAGGGCACGATAAGAAGCACAAGGAACATGCCGAAGCCCAGCCCGTAGACCAGTGTGATGACCGTGGGCTTCAGGAACTGAGCCTGACTGGATTGCTCATAGAGCAGCGGCACGAGACCGAGGACGGTCGTCGCCGTCGTCAAAAACACAGGCCGCAGCCGATCCGCCGCACCGTCGATGATTGACGGCAGCAACCCCCGGTCCCGCGCCTTTTCATCAATCGTCGTAACCAGCACGATCGAGTCGTTGATGATGATGCCGGTCATGCCCAAGAGCCCAACGACCGTGAACATGCTGAGAGGCACGTCCCATTGGGCGTGGCCGTAGATCGTTCCGACAAGCCCGAAAGGGATGATCGACATGATGACCATGGGGCGCGTCCAACTTGCAAAAACCCATGCCAGCACGACGTAGATCGCAAGCAGCGACAAGATCAGCCCGGTCCGCGCGTCGTTCAGAAACTCGCCTTCCTGTTCGCTCAAACCCGCAAGGCGGTACTCTACCTGCCGCTCGCTGGCGATGTTCGGCAAAATCTCGGTCTCGAGCGCCAGCATGATCTCATTGGCGCGCGCCGGATCGTCTTCGGAAATGTCTCCGGTGACCGAGATCAAGCGGATGCCATTCTCGCGCCGCACGGTTGAAAACCCCGTGCGGCGTTCGACGCTGACGATATCCGCAAGGGCCACATAGTTGCCCTGTGGAGTCCGCATTTGCGTGCGTTCGAGGAAGTCCGCCGTCAACTCATTGACTGGCAGCTCGACGCGGATTTCGGCGCTGCGTGGACCGTCCGGATAGGTCGCCGCTTCGACCCCGCCTAGCCTTGCGCGCAACACACGCCCTAGACTATCGATGGTAAACCCAAGCGCCTGTCCCTGCGGCGTCAGTTCAAGGATCAGCTCTTCCTTGTCGTAGGCGAGGTTGTCTTCGATCGCCGACACCTCTGGGTAACGTGCCAAAGCCGTCTTCAGGTCCTCGGACGCGGCCTTCAGCGTGTCTGCCGTTGCCCCGTAGAACTGTACATCCAGCGTGTCACCTCCGGGCCCGGACCCCCAGCTGCGGAAGCTGATGGTTTCGACCAGCGGATGGCGTGGCACGCTGTCCTGCAATTCGCTGACAAAGGCGCGGCTCGAGAACGGTCGCAGGTCGGCATCGATCAACTCGATGGAGACCCCACCCAACTGGTCGGTATCTTTCGTATCCGAACCGGCAATCCCGCGACCCGCGTTGCCGCCGACCTCGGCGATCACGTAGTCGATGGGATAGACACCGTGTTCCGCCTCCAGACGGCGCGCCACGTCCTCGACCGACTGCTGGAAAATGCGCATCATTTCGAACGTGTCTTCCCGCGTCGCACCAGGTGCCATCGCAAAGTTGCCAGTAATCGAACTCCGTTCGGGCGCATTGAAAAAACGCCACTGCACGTCACCGCGAATGAACAAAGCCGCCTGACCGGCCAGCAGCACCACCGCGCCGGCCAAAACCGCGTAGCGCGCCTGAATGACCAGTGCCATCACTGGGCGAAACAGCGTTTCGCGGAACCATCGGAAGCCCCGATTCACGATGCGGGACGGCATGTCGTACCAATGCTCTTTCGCGCTATGCATCAGCGCGTGCGCCATGTGGTTCGGCAGGATCAGGAAGCATTCGATCAGTGACGCCGCCAAAACCGCGATCACAGTGAACGGAATGTCAGCGATGAGATCTCCGAAACGCCCCCCAATCGCAACCAGTCCGAAAAATGCGATGATCGTGGTCAAGGTGGCCGAGAACACGGGCAACGCCATCCGCTGAGCCGCGCGTTCTGCGGCGTCCACTGGCGTCATGCCATTGCGCGCGAGATGATCGGCGTGTTCACCGACGACAATCGCATCGTCCACGACGATCCCCAATGTGATGATCAATGCGAAGAGCGAGATCATGTTGATCGTGATCCCGGCGGCATACATCAGCGCAATCGCCGCCATCATCGCCGCCGGAATACCCGCCGCGACCCAAAACGCCGTCCGCACATTGAGAAACAGGAACAGAAGCGCCAGCACCAGCGCCAAGCCTGTCAGGCCGTTGTCCAGAAGAATATCCAAGCGGCCCGAGATGGCTTCGGCCCGCGTGCGGATCAAGTCAATCGTCACGCCATCCGGCAGCGAGGCCTCGACCTCGGCGGCGACCTCTTCAACTGTGCGCTGGATCGCGATGGCATCGCCCTGATCGCTGCGATCCACACGGATCGAAATCGCAGGATCCTCGCCCACGAAATAGCTGCGTTCCCGGTCGATACCTTCCACAAAGATCGTCGCGACATCGCCAACGGTCAGGTTCGACCCATCGTCGTTCGAGCGTAGCACAATGGCCGCTATCTGATCCGCACTGCGCTTCTCGACGCCCGTTCGAACACGGGTGTTGGCATTGCCCACATCACCGGCGGGGTCCGCATCCACCTCCTGCCCGATGGCTTCGGCGATCTCTCGCATGGAGATGTCGAAGGCGATGAGGTTGGCAGACGGCACCTCGACCACCGTCAAAGGGGCAGCGAGCCCGCGAATGGTGGTTCGCGTGACGCCTTCCGAGAAAAGCCGCACGGTCAGTTCATCGGCAAAGCGCGCCAGTTGGTCGACACCGACGGGTCCGGTGATCACCAGATCTGTCACTCGATCCCGCCACATACCGCGCCGCACCACCGGATCCTCGGCGTCGGCAGGCAGGTTCGTGACCGCATCCACCGCCGTTTGCACGTCATCAGCGGCGCGGGACATGTCCCATCCCGGTTCGAACTCAAGCCGGATGCTTGCCCGCCCCTCGCGCGACGTTGATTCCGAACTCTCGACCCCTTCGACTGCGAGAACCGCAGGTTCCAAAACCTGAACGATGCCGCGGTCCACGTCCTCGGCTCCGGCCCCATCCCAAGCGACCGAGATATCGACGTCGTCTACGATCACATCCGGAAAGAACTGCGCCCGCATGTTCGGGATGGCCAAGGCGCCTGCAGCGAGCAAAAGGATCAGCAGCAGGTTGGCGACCGTTCTATGCCGGACGAAGTATCCCAAAATGCCGCTTGCACGGTTGGGCAAGGCGCGGGCCATGTTTAGCCCCCCATCCGGGATTCGATACGTTCCACAACGCGCGCCGGGACTTTCGCTTGCGACAGCTGGTCCAGAACACGTTGGCGTGCCTCGGCGGGCATGCGTGTATTGGCCTCGACAAAGGCGGTGAGCCGTGCGCGCCGTTCCTCGGTCAACTCAACCATTTCAGGGTCCTCGGGAACCGCCGCCTGCGCGTCGTTTCGCAAGGGGCGCACCTTGATCCCGGCCCCGAGAAGTGGCGTTCGCTCAGCGACCACTTCGCGCCCTTCCAGACCTTCTGCCCGAACCAGAACATCGTCGCCCTGACGACGCACAAGTGTCACGACCGCAACTTCCAGCCGATCCTCGTCGGCGATGAGAAGGATTTCATTCGACGCATTCAGCGCCGAAGCGGGCAAACGCGCAACGCGGTCAAGCGGTGGCTCTTCGATCCGGACTGTCACGAAATCCCCGGGCCTGAAGCCGGGCGCATCATCGAGCGTTGCAAACAACAATCGCCCGGTCTGGCCCTCGCCAACCGCCGCACCCGCGCGGCTGAGACGCCCCTGCGCGGTGAGATTGGTGCCAAAGACGTCGAGCACCACGGCGACCTCGGCATCGGCTAGGCGGCCATCTTCGTCCAGAAGTCGCGCGAATTGCTGCGTTGAGACGCGGAACGCCACCTCCAACGCTTCTGCATCAATCAGACGAGCAAGTTGTTCGTTCGACGCAACCAGACGGCCTTGAACAACGGACACATCCGCCAAGGTGCCCGCGAAATCCGCTGTGATGATCGTGTCATCCAGACGCCGCTGTGCCTCGGCTTCGGCGATGATCGCCCGCGAGAGGCGCGTCGTGGATTGGTCAATGCGCGCTTCGGCCTGCGCCAAGGCTTGCCTGCGCGACAGGACGGCCTGACGCGCCTGCGCCGCTGCCAGTTCCGCCACTTCGACCGCCGCCGCCGTCCCGACCCCGCGATCCAGCAAATCCTGCTGACGCTGGAACGCACGTTCGCGCAGCACGGCTTGATCGTCTGCCGCCGCCAGTTCATCGCGCGCCAGCTCGACTGCACGCATCGCTTCGCGCTGCTCTGCCTCGGCATCGACGATATCGGACTGAACCCGTTGCAGGACGGCTTCAAGGTCGGTCGGATCAATCCTCAAAAGAACTTGCCCCGCCTCAACCTCTCCGCCTTCGACAAAATTTGGCGCAATCTCTGTGACCCTGCCACCCACAGCCGCCCGGATTTCCAAGGTACGACGGCTTTCGATCTCACCAAAAGCGGTCAACTCCGGCGTGATCGTCTCAAGTGTGAATGGCACCACATTGACGGCAAAGACCCGTTCTCGCTGTTGAAACGCGCGCGGCTCTTGCGCCATCCGATCCTGAACGGCATCGCGCACCTGCACGCCCGCATAGGCCAGAAGGCCCAGCGTTAGCGACAGCAGAAAAAGCCCGGTCAGGCTACGGCGAAAAAACCGCATTGGCGACAATCCTTCGAACGAGGTCAGGCAACATAGGTAGCGATAACCGCATGTTTTCCAATAACAGTGCTGACCTTAACACGAAGAATAGGGCTATTTCCGTCGCAAATGTTCGTCCAATCGCGGCAATATCTCGACAAAGTTACAAGGCCGGTGCCGGTAATCGAGCTGAAGGCTCAGGATCTCGTCCCACGCATCCTTGCACGCACCGGGGCTCCCGGGCAGCGCAAAAAGATAGGTACCATTGCGCACGCCACCCGTCGCACGGCTCTGGATCGCGCTGGTGCCGATCTTCTGGAACGAGACCATCGTGAAAACCGTGCCAAACGCGTCGATTTCTTTCTCGTAGACATCGCGGTGCGCTTCGACCGTCACATCCCGTCCGGTCAGCCCTGTTCCGCCGGTCGAGATCACGACGTCGATGTCGGGCTGGTCGCACCACGCCCGAAGCTGCGACGCAATCTGGCCACGTTCATCCTGGAGGATCTTTCTGTCTGCAACAACGTGCCCTGCCGCCTCGATCCGTCCGACCAGAGTGTCACCCGACCGATCTTCCTGAAGCGACCGCGTGTCGCTGACCGTCAGAACGGCGATGCGGATCGGGACAAAATCTTTGCTCTCGTCGATACGGCTCATGCTCAGGCTTTCTTGTGTAGGCGGACGCGCAGGTCCAGAAGATCGGCCCAGGCCTCCCGCTTGGCCGCCGGGTTGCGCAACAGGTAGGCGGGGTGGAACATCGGCAGAACCGGACGGCCCGCGGCTTCGGTCCACTGCCCGCGCAGCCGCGTGATGCCGCGTTTGCCCAAAAGGGCCTGGCACGAGATGTTGCCCATCACGACCAGCACCTCGGGTTGCGCCAATTCAATGTGCCGCTTAAGAAACGGCAGCATCATCGCCATTTCATCCGGCTTCGGATCGCGGTTCTGCGGCGGCCGCCATGGCAGGACATTGGTGATGTAGACCGCCTGCGCGCCGTCGCGGTCGCGGCCCATATCGATGGCCGCCAGCATCCGGTCCAGAAGTTGTCCGGCACGTCCGACAAACGGCTTCCCGATCCGATCTTCATCGCGTCCCGGCGCTTCACCGACGATCATCACGCGCGCACCGGCGACCCCATCACTGAAGACAAGGTTGCGCGCACCTTTCTGCAACTCGCAATGCGGATATGCGGCCATCGCCGCTTGCAATGCCGTCAAATCCTGTGCCTGCCGCGCGGCGCGTTCCGCCTCGGCCACCGGGTCCGTTCCAGCATCCACTGGCACGGGCACCGAGGGTGCCTGCACCCCAAGTGTGACCCCCGCTTTCGGGGGCGGTGCCGCTTGCTCAAACCGGTTGATCGGCGTCTCCGAGATGGTCTCGGTCACACCCATCTCAACCTGCCATTCAAGCGCGGCCCGCGCTGCATGCCAGTCAATCTGCGAATCCATACAGATACCCTATCCCGCCAGAATGACGCGCAAAAGGGATCCTGTCTTGCCGCGGCGACAGCCAGTTTCTATAAGCACCCGACGAGTCCGAAAAGGCCATGAGATGCGTTTCGATCAACGACACCTTCTTGGGATCGAACCCCTCCGCCCGGACGAAATCACGACCCTTCTCGATCTGTCTGACCAATACGCCGACCGAAACCGCAAAAGGTCGCCCAGCACCGATGTGCTGGCAGGGATGACCCAGATCAATATGTTCTTCGAAAACTCCACCCGAACCCAGGCCAGTTTCGAACTGGCCGGAAAACGACTGGGCGCGGATGTGATGAACATGGCGATGCAGGCCTCTTCGGTAAAGAAGGGCGAAACCCTGATCGACACGGCGCTGACGCTGAACGCGATGCGCCCCGATCTGCTGGTGGTGCGCCATCCGCACGCCGGGGCGGTCGATCTACTATCGCAAAAGGTGAATTGCGCTGTCCTCAACGCAGGTGACGGCAAGCACGAACACCCGACACAAGCACTTTTGGATGCGCTGACGATCCGTCGCGAGAAAGGACGGCTGCACCGCCTGTCCATCGCCATTTGCGGTGATATCGCGCACAGCCGGGTTGCACGTTCGAACATCCTGCTGCTCGGCAAGATGGAAAACCGCGTGCGCCTGATCGGACCGCCAACGCTCATGCCATCCGGTATCGAAGAGTTCGGTGTCGAGGTGTTCGACGACATGCGTGAAGGTCTGAAAGATGTGGATGTGGTCATGATGCTGCGACTGCAGAAAGAGCGCATGGACGGTGGCTTCATCCCTTCCGAAAGAGAATACTATCACCGCTACGGCTTGGATTCAGAGAAGCTCGGCCATGCCAAGGAAGACGCGATCGTCATGCACCCCGGACCGATGAACCGGGGCGTCGAAATCGATGGCACTCTGGCCGACGACATCAACCGTTCAGTCATTCAGGAGCAGGTGGAAATGGGCGTCGCGGTGCGGATGGCAACGATGGATTTGCTGGCGCAGAACCTGAGAGAGCGGCGCACCCAGCATCCGGAAGGTGTTCTGGTATGAGTGTGACGATGCGCATCAAAAGCAGCGAACGGGGCGTGATCCGGGTCTTCCATATTGACTTGCCGAAAGAGGCGATTGAACGCTTCACCACTCAGGCCGGTACAGGCGAATGGCCGTTGCACTACGCACTGGGGGCCAAGGACCTGCGACCCGCCTTCGTCGAAGTGATCAACATCCGCGATCTGGGTGACATGACGCTGTCCGAGTATCTCGTCAACGCCCATGATGTGAGCGGCAAGGACTTCGATGCGATGCGGCAGCAATTGGACAGCCTACGCGGCTTCGCGCTCGTCCTGCCCTCCCAAGCGTTCAACCAGACGGAACAGGAGCTGACCATCGCTGCACCGTTGCGATGGATCGGCACATTCAATGAACCAAAACCCGCCAGCAGGGGCGCGCCGGTGCGCAGCGAGTCTGCAAAAGGCACCGGAAGCGGTCAGAAAGCCCCACCCCCGGCTGGCGGTGGATCGGCGTTCTGGTTCGTGATCGGTGCGATTGGCGTTCTGGTCTCAAGCATCATCCTCGCCAAACTCCTGATATGACCGCCTTGCCCGTAATCCCCATGATCACCAGCGCAACATGACTGAGTTCCGCCCGGACAAAACCACCTACATCCGCACGCATGCGGTGATGACGGCCGCAGCAATGGCTGGTGCAATGCTGGTGCTGTGGGCCATCGACAATCCACATATCTGGACGGGAGCCGTAGCCGGGTTCGCGGCGGTTGCAGTACGAGGCTGGTACATGCAATCCGAGATTATGGATGAAGTCTGGACCCTGGAATGCAACGCGTTGAAAGGGCCGTATCAACGCTATGCCGCGCTTGGCGATATCGCGAAACTGCGCACGCTTGGCAGCGCAGTGCAGGTCATCACCGCGTCCGGTGACAAACATCTCATCAAATACCAGCCCGATCCGAAAAGCGTCATCGCCACGATTGAATCGGCGCGGACCAGAAAGCAGACCGCATGACACGTCTCATCACCCACGCGCGGTTGATCGATCCCGAAGCCGGGACAGAGACGCTCGGTGCCGTTCTCGTGCGCAATGGCGTGATTGCCGAAGTTTTCGATCATCCGGATCCACAAATCGGAACTGACACTGTCCCTCAAGACGCCCGGCGTGATGCAGGCGGCAAATGCCTCGCACCCGGGATCGTGGATATCGGTGTGAAGATTTGCGAACCCGGTGAGCGTCATAAGGAAAGCTACGGGTCTGCAGGGCAGGCTGCCGCGGCGGGGGGCGTGACCACCATCGTGACACGCCCCGACACGACGCCTGCAATCGACACGCCTGAAACGCTCGAATTCGTCCGCCGCCGCGCCAACGAGGCCGCGCCGGTGCATGTCTTGCCGATGGCGGCGCTCACCAAAGGCCGTGACGGGCACGAGATGACCGAGATCGGCTTTTTGATGGATGCAGGTGCCGTGGCCTTCACTGATTGCGACCGCGTTGTGCAGAACACGAAGGTGCTGAGCCGCGCCATGACCTACGCCCGCGCCTTGGGAGCGTTGGTGGTTGGCCATCCGCAGGAACCTAACCTGTCGGCCGGCGCCGCCACAACTTCGGGCAAGTTCGCATCACTCAGAGGTCTGCCCGCCGTGTCGCCGATGGCCGAACGCATGGGCCTCGACCGCGAAATTGCGCTCGTCGAAATGACAGGCGCGCGCTACCACGCCGACCAGATCACGACGACCCGCGCCTTGCCCGCGCTGGCACGCGCCAAGCGCAATGGCTTCGATGTCACCGCCGGCGTATCGATGCACCACCTGACATTGAATGAATTTGACGTTGCCGATTACCGCACCTTCTTCAAGGTCAAGCCACCACTACGTTCCGAAGACGACCGCCAGGCTGTCGTAGAAGCCGTGAAGACCGGGCTGATCGACGTGATCGGCTCATTCCACACCCCACAGGACGAAGAAAGCAAACGCCTGCCCTTCGAGGAAGCCGCCAGCGGTGCCGTCGGTCTTGAAACGATGCTGCCCGTGTTGATGCGCCTCTACCATTCCAGCGATCTCGACCTGCCAACGCTGTTCCGCGCCCTGTCCCTCAATCCCGCAAAACGCCTCGGTCTCGACTGCGGACGGCTCGCCAAAGGCGCGCCCGCCGATCTGGTTCTGTTCGATCCGGACAAACCTGTGATCCTCGACCGGTTCAAGCTGATGTCAAAGTCAAAGAACACGCCCTTTGACGGCGCGCGGCTTCAGGGTAAAGTTCTTGAGACCTTCGTCAGCGGAACCTCGGTCTACCGGAGCACCTGATGCCAGCGATCGAATCGAGCCTTGCTGTTCTCGCCCTATGGGCCATCGTCGGCTACCTGCTTGGCTCCATTCCGTTCGGCCTGCTTCTCACCAAGGCAATGGGGCTCGGAAATCTCCGCGAAATCGGTTCCGGCAACATCGGCGCGACCAATGTCCTGCGCACAGGCAACAAATCCGCCGCAGCGGCAACGCTGCTACTGGATGGCGCAAAGGGTGCCGTGGCCGTGCTCCTTGCCCGCGCGATGGCCGGAGAAGATGCGGCACAGATCGCGGCACTGGCCGCGTTCCTTGGCCATTGCTTCCCGGTCTGGCTGGGGTTCAAAGGCGGCAAAGGTGTCGCGACCTTCCTTGGTCTGTTGCTGGCACTGGCATGGCCGGTTGGCCTTCTGGCCTGCGCCACGTGGCTCGCGACCGCCGTTATCAGCCGGATATCAAGCCTCTCCGCCCTCGTCGCCGCGTCATGGTCCGTGCTTTGGTGCCTGCTTGTCGGACAGGGTCAGATCTTTGTCCTGACACTGATCCTCGCGGGCCTCATCATCTGGCGGCACCGTGAAAACCTCGCCCGGCTCAAGGCCGGGACCGAACCCCGGATCGGTGGCTCGAAGGCCTGAGCCGACTGCAAAGGTCGCTTTTGGAATGACAGCTCAGCGGCTTTTCCAAATACTGGCATCACGCCAGAGACGGAACCGCCGATGTCGAACGATCCCCTGCTCCAGCCATACCAGCTCAAACACCTGACGCTGAAAAACCGGATCATGACCACCGCGCATGAACCGGCCTATCCCGAAGACGGGATGCCAAAGGACCGCTACATCGCCTACCATGCCGAACGTGCAAAAGGTGGGATTGCCATGGCGATGACGGCCGGGTCGGCGTCGGTCTCCAAAGACAGCCCACCCGCGTTCAACAATGTCCTGGCCTATGACGACAAGGTCGTGCCTTGGATCAGACGGCTGACCGATGCGCTGCACGAACATGGTTGCGCGGCGATGATTCAGCTGACCCATCTGGGCCGCAGGACCACGTGGAACACTGGCGACTGGCTGCCATCGATCTCGTCCTCCAAACACCGCGAACCGGCGCACAAGGCCTTCCCGAAACTGGCCGAGGATTGGGACATCGCGCGCGTGATCGCCGACTTCGCCGATGCCGCCGAGCGGATGAAGGAAGGCGGCATGGATGGCATCGAGTTGGAGGTCTACGGCCACCTCCTCGACCAGTTCTGGTCGCCCCTGACCAATGACCTCGACGGGCCGTACGGCAATGCAAGCCTAGAGACCCGCATGAAATTGCCGCTCGACGTGCTTGCGGCAATCCGCAAGAGGGTCGGTGACCATTTCATCGTTGGCATCCGGTTCACCGCCGACGAGACTGAGCCGGGCGGGATCACCCCCGACCTCGGCCTGCAAATGGCGCAGATCGTGGCCAACACCGGCCAATGCGATTTCCTCAATGTGATCCGTGGCCGCGTCCACACCGACCCGGCACTGACCAACGTGATCCCGGTGCAAGGCATGAAAAGCGCGCCGCATCTTGATTTCGCGGGTTCTGTCCGCGCCGCTACCGGCATGCCCACCTTCCACGCTGCGCGCATCTCCGACGTTGCAACCGCCCGCCACGCGGTCGAGGCCGGGCTTCTCGACATGGTCGGCATGACCCGCGCGCATATGGCGGACCCACACATTATCGCAAAGATCACGGAAGGCCGCGAACACGACATTCGCCCCTGCGTCGGCGCGACCTACTGCCTTGACCGCATCTACCAGGCGGGTGAAGCGCTTTGCATCCACAATGCCGCGACAGGCCGCGAACGCGAGATGCCGCATGTGATCACGCCCGCTGCAGAGCGCCGAAAAGTCGTGATTGTTGGCGCAGGTCCCGGTGGTCTCGAGGCAGCGCGCGTCGCGGCGGAACGGGGGCATGACGTCACCGTCTTCGAAGCCCAACCCGATCCCGGCGGGCAGGTGCGGCTGACTGCCCAGAACCACCGACGGCGCGAGATGATCGGCATCATCGACTGGCGTATGGCCCAATGCGCAGCCCGAGACGTGGCCTTTCACTTCAACACTTGGGCTGAAACCGACGACGTGACCGCACTCGGGCCGGACGTTGTCGTCATCGCCACCGGTGGCCTGCCAAACCTCGAACTCTTCGAAAGCGGCACAGACACCCAGCACGTCATCTCGAGCTGGGACCTCATCTCAGGCGTCGTGACACCTGCGGAACGCGTGCTGATCTACGACGAAACCGGCGACCATGCCGGGATGCAAGCTGCGGAAGTTGCCGCACATGCGGGCGCGCAGGTCGAGATCATGACCCCCGACCGCACCTTCGCACCGGATGTCATGGGCATGAACCTGACCCCCTACATGCGCAGCCTGCAGGACAAGGACGTGACGTTCACGGTGACCCGTCGCCTGATGGCTGTCGCACGCAACGGCAACAGCCTCACCGCCACGATCGGGACCGATTACAGCGACCACCGCTACGAGAAAGAGTACGACCAGATCGTTGTGAACTACGGCACGATGCCGCTCGACGATCTCTATTTCGCCCTCAAACCGCTGAGCGGGAACAGGGGCGTGGTCGACTACGAGGCCCTCATCGCAGGCCGCCCCCAACAGCGACCGGAAAGCGGGTTTCAACTCTTTCGCATCGGCGACGCGGTCTCCTCCCGCAACACCCATGCGGCAATCTACGACGCGCTTCGCTTGATGAAGGACCTGTAGACCGGATTGCCAAGTCGAAAACGCCCGGCTAGGCTTCACCCAGCCTATCCATGTGCGGCTAGGGTTCCGTTGCGCACGCGCAAGCTGGTCCAAGCGCCGATATGAGCCACGCACAGGCAGACACCCGAGGGCGAAAACACCAGAGGGGATGGACAGGGCGTGAACACGCTCGTCTGTATCAAAGGTCTGCCCAATGCCCCTTTCCGGTTTTCTCCTCGTCCTCGCCGCCGCGTTTTGCCACGCCACATGGAACGTGTGCGTCAAACGCATCAGCGGCGGGCCAGAGCTGATCTGGCTCTTCTCGCTGATCTCCGTGATCCTCTATTTACCTGTAGCGCTCTGGATCATCGTCACTGAAGACCCCATCTTCGGTCCGCCCCAGATTCTCTTCACCGCTGGCAGCGCCGTCCTGCACCTTGGTTATTTCCTGCTTTTGCAAACCGGTTACCGCAAGGGCGACCTGTCGCTCGTCTACCCCATAGCTCGGGCCACTGGGCCGCTGCTCTCCACGTCCTTCGCGGTGATGTTCCTCGGCGAACACGTCACGCTTCAGATGGCCGTCGCGGCCGCCATCATCATCGGCGGCGTGTTGATGTTGTCAGGCGGCGTCAAACCGGGTGCCACAAAAGTCCCGGCGTCACTCGGTTTCGGCCTCGGCGCTGGCGCTCTGATCGGCAGCTATACGGCGTGGGACGCATACACCGTTGCAACCCTCTTGGTGCCGCCGCTCTTGCTGGATTATGCGTCATCCGTCGGGCGCGTCGTGCTTTTGTCACCCTACGCGCACAGACACAAAGCCAAGATCACGATGCACTGGACACACCACCGGCTCGCCGTGATCACCATCGCGGTGTTCAACCCGCTCGCGTACATTCTGGTGCTCTATGCCCTGACTTTCACTCCTGTCTCCTACGTCGCCCCGACGCGTGAAATAAGCGTTGTCCTAACCGTACTGGCAGGAAGTCTACTCCTCGGCGAAGGTCACCTCAAACACCGGCTGATTTGGGCGTGCGTCATCCTCGCTGGAACAACGCTTCTTGTACTCGGATAGCGGTACTTCTTCCGGCCCCAAATATCCCGGAGGGGTCTGGGGAGGCAGCGCCTCCCCAGCGTGTCGGATTGGCGATAGCCAATTCGAAACTATTCCGCCGCGTCGCGCTTCGGCAAAACCCAATCAGGACGCGGGAAATGGCAGGTGTAGCCGTTTGGAAACCGCTCCAGATAGTCCTGATGCTCCGGCTCCGCATCCCAGAAATCGCCCACTGGCTCGACTTCGGTCACAACCTTGCCCGGCCAGATGCCCGAAGCGTTCACATCGGCAATCGTATCCTCGGCACAGGCCTTCTGATCCTCATCAACATAGTAAATCGCCGACCGATAAGACATTCCCCGGTCGTTCCCCTGCCGATTCAACGTGGTGGGATCGTGGATCTGAAAGAAGAACTCCAGGAGCTTGCGATACGAGATCACGTCAGGATCGAAGATGATCTCGATCCCCTCCGCATGCGTCCCGTGGTTGCGATAGGTCGCGTTCGGCACGTCGCCGCCCGTATAGCCCACCCGCGTGGACGTCACACCGGGCAGCTTTCGGATCAAATCCTGCATCCCCCAGAAACAGCCCCCCGCCAAAACAGCGCGTTCAGTCATGCCACGTCCTCCACTTGGTCCAGATAATCGCCATAACCCTCGGCCTCCATGTCATCGCGATGGATGAAGCGCAGGCTGGCGGAATTGATGCAATAGCGCAGACCACCCCGGTCTTGCGGGCCGTCCGGGAACACATGCCCAAGATGGCTGTCCCCGTGGGTCGAGCGCACTTCGGTGCGGATCATCCCGTGGCTCAGATCGCGCAATTCGTTGACATGCGCCGGTTCGATCGGCTTCGTGAAGCTCGGCCACCCGCATCCCGACTCGTATTTGTCTGCCGACGCGAACAATGGCTCACCGCTCACGACGTCGACGTAAATCCCGGGTTCCTTGTTATCGAGGTATTCCCCGGTGCCGGGCCGTTCCGTCCCGCTTTCCTGCGTGACGTAGAACTGCTCGGGCGTCAGCGTTGCGATGACGTCGGGGTTCTTCTCATATTTGGCCATGAGGCACCTCCTATTCCTATCTCGATCCTATAGATGGCGCGCGCAGCAGCAACTCCAACCCTTGTTACACTCAGGTCTCCTCGACGTGAGCCAATCGCCCCAATGCCCAGCGCGCCGCATCGGAGACAGTCGGGTCTGCATCATCCACCAAACCACGCGCCACCTCGCGCAGACGTGCGGACCCCGAGTTGCCGATCGCATAAAGCACGTTGCGCACAAACCGATTGCGCCCAATCCGCTTGATCGGCGATCCCGAAAACCTCGCGCGAAACGCCCCGTCGTCCAATTGCGCCATGTCCGCCAGATCCGGCGCCAGCAAGTCCTCGCGCGCGTGGTACTTCACCTCGGCCGCCCGCTCCGCAAATTTGTTCCAAGGACAGACCGCAAGACAATCATCACAGCCATAGATCCGATTGCCCATCAAGGGGCGCAAGTCTTCGTCGACTGGCCCATGATGTTCGATCGTCAGATAGGAGATGCACCGCCGCGCGTCCAAGTGATACGGTGCCGGAAACGCATCCGTTGGGCAAACTTCCAGACACGCCCGGCACGACCCGCAATGATCCACCTCTGTCGCGTCGGTGTCCAGTTCCAGCGTCGTGAACACAGACCCGATAAAGAACCAAGACCCAAGCTCGCGGGACACCAGATTGGTGTGTTTGCCCTGCCAGCCAAGTCCTGAAGCCTGACCCAATGCTTTCTCAGGCACCGGCGCGGTATCGACGAACACTTTTACCTCTCCACCGGCCTCAGAGATCAACCAGCGCGCCAGACGCTTGAGCCGCTTTTTCACCACATCATGGTAATCGCGGTTCTGCGCATAAACCGAAATCGCGGCACGTTCGGGCTGATGCAACACGTCCAACGGATCATGGTCGGGCCCATAATTTTCGGCCAACATGATCACTGACCGCGCCTCGGGCCACAGCACATGGGGCGCGCCACGCCAATGTGAGCGCTCCGCCAGCCACCCCATCTGACCGTGATACCCCGCTTCCAGAAACGCGCGCAGTCGGTTCGGCACCTCCGGCACATCCCAAGGACGACAGACGCGGCACAAAGAAAACCCTTCAGCCACCGCCTGCGCTTTGACGCGCGCCGTCAAGGTCACGACACACCCCGGTTTCTCTGTTTTGATAATACCTCGGGGGTGTGGGGGCTGGCCCCCACTCTGACATCAGGATCAGAAATCCAGATCGGCATAATGCGGAGGCTGCGGGAAACCCGGCACCTGATCCGCCAAGATCGACCGGAACGCAGGGCGCGACTTGATCTTGGCATACCAGTCTTTGACTGCCTCGCTCCGGTTCCAATCCACGTCCCGAATGTAATCCAAAGACGACAGATGCGCAGCAGCCGCGAAATCCGCGAGGGTCATCGTATCTCCGGCAAGCCAGCGGCGATGGTCCAGAAGCCATGCCATGTAATCAAGATGGTACTTGATGGCCTTCGCTCCCGCTTTCACATTGCCGGAATCCGGGAAGCCCGCTTTGGTCACCTTCTTGTTCACACGCTCATACAAAAGCTTAGAGGTCACTTCGTTGTGGAACTTGTCGTCGAACCAGCCGACCAGACGGCGCACTTCGTAGCGCGCCTCGGACGAGCGCGGCATCAAAGGCGGCTCGGGATATTTTTCCTCGATATACTCACAGATCGCCGCACTCTCGGCCATCGTGCGCCCGTCGATCTTAAGCACAGGCACCTTGGCCGCCGGGTTGCGGCGCAGGAAATCCGGGTCTTTCTCCCAGTATTTCTCTTCCACCAATTCGCACTCGATCTTCTTCTCGGCAAGGCTCAGCCGCACTTTGCGGCAGAAGGGCGACAGCGGAACATGATATAATTTGGCCATGCGAAGCGGGTCCCGATGAAGAGGCAAGCACCCTCTAATTGCCGTGAAGCGCGCAGCATTACAATGGCCCCACGACGCTTTCGGCTACGGCGCGCGGTTTTCGTCTCACTTGGGCAGATCAGCCTTGAAAACAATCCGCACGACCGTCCGCGTTGATCGTCTCGGCGCCTGCGCGGATCGACCCGCCGCGCCGCTGCACAAAACTGCTGGGTTGCGACGCGGATCGTGTCTTGGGCGATGGCAACACGGCGGCAAGGCGCGCCGCCTGAACCGCGCTCAGATCGCGCGCATCGACCCCGAAATAATGCACGGCAGCGGCCTGAACGCCAAACACGCCTTCATCGAATTCCGCAATGTTCAGATAGACTTCGAGGATACGCCGTTTGGACCAGAACGCCTCCACCAACGGGGTCAATCCGGCCTCCATCGCCTTGCGCACCCAGGACCGGCCTTGCCAGAGATAGACGTTCTTCACCACCTGCTGCGAGATCGTCGATGCCCCGCGCGCGCCGCCCGCTTCGATGGCCGCCTGAATCGCCTCGACATCAAACCCCCAGTGCAGGCAAAAATTCGCGTCTTCCGCCGCGACGGCAGATCGGAACATGACGGGCGCGATCTGTTCGGCGGGCACCCATGTGTGATCCACAGGCTCGGCCAGGCGACGCCCCTCGGACCACATCGTGTGGGTCGTTGGCGGATTGACCCATCCAAATAGAGCAGCCAGCGCAATCGCAAGGACGACCGCGATCAGGACAAGCCGAAACGTCCATTTCACGAGCCATCGATAGGGCGCAAGAATACGGTCTACAAGGCGCGGCGGAGCCTCCGCCTTCTTGCGGGTCTTCTTCGCCTTGACCAGCCTAGGTCCTTGCTGCGACGCCGATTTCTGCTTTTCGCCTGCCATCCGGGGCACATTAGGCGCAACGGTCATCCGAGAAAACATCCATGTGGTTCAATTTCGGCGCGTCCCTAGACACAGTTTCGGATCAGCAGACGGCAGATAGATGGCAAAACCAAGGAACGGTTTACAATCCAGGCCGCAGCCGTAAGACAGCGGCTCATGCTCGTTTTCGTACTCTTTTGCGGCTTCTTCCTGGGCGCGATGGTGCTGGGACTGAATTTGACCCACCCACGTCAGGCGTGGGTCAGTGGTATCGCGACGTGTACCGCCGCCGCAGTCGCGGCCTTTACGCTTTGGATCACATCAAAAGCCGGGTTCACAGAGGCTTGGCTCGCGATCGCGATGATCGGCGTGATTGTCCTGCCTGCATTGATGATCGGGCTCGGTCTGTTGGCCGGAGCGTTGGTACGCACAGCACGAAACCGGAAACTCGCCATCGGCGCGGCTCTGCTCCCGCCATCATTGCTCTTGCTGGTTCCTTTTCTCCCGTAGCCAGAAACGCCGCGCGACTGCCGGAGCACTCAAGACGCGGCGGACACAAGCCCGCGATAAAGGTCAGCCACAGAGTCCTGACCAAGGTCCACATCGTCGAACGTCAACACCGTTCCCGCCGCCACGTCGCGGCGCAAGGCGATCCCATGCGCCAGTCCAATCGGCACAGCCGCGCCTGCCTGTGACACCGGAAGCGCCTTGCCATACACGGTATACCCGCCCTCTCCATCAAGCACCTCACCTGCCTTCAAATCCCGTTTGGCAACGGACGCAACCGTCCCGCGCATTGCTTGCGACTGGCCCGTCGCTTCGACCCGCAACGCCGCACTCAGCACGGAAATTGAAAGCTCCAGCCCGATCAGGTGGAACGGTTTGTACATCGACGCATATCGCCCTGTACTGTCGGTCGGCAGCCCATACTGCTTGAAACAGGCGGCTGCGTAGTCGTTTGGCGCTTCAAGCACGACATAAACTCCCCAGCGCAGATCACGGAACACCGGACGGCCGTCGCGTTCAACCGATGAAATCGTCTCAACCATGCCCACGCCTTCAAGCTGCCCTCCGACACTTCGCGGACGCAGCACATGCGCGAGGTCATCGACGCCACATGGCGGGAAGGCCAACCCGGTGGACGGAACGGTCAAACCGCACGCGTTCGCAATCGCCACCATCTCAATCGCGCTTTTCGTCCCATCCAGGAACGAGTTGAACATTTGCGGGTTCATCCCCGCTTTCGCCGCTGCTTCGGGCGTCAGACCGTAATGCCCCCAGACATCATCCGGCGTCACCTGATGGTATTCCGGCAGGTACTTCGTACCCTTGCCCGCCGCCGCCACGGTAAACCCGGTCGCCCGCGCCCAGTCGACCATCTCGGCCACAAGGGCAGGCTGATCTCCGTACGCCATCGAATAGACCACGCCCGCAGCCCGCGCCTCGGCGGCGAGCGCCGGTCCGGCCAGCACATCGGCTTCGACGTTGACCATGACGACATGCTTGCCCGCTGCGATGGCGGCGCGGGCATGGGCAATCCCGGCGCGCGGGTTGCCCGTTGCCTCGATCACCACATCAACATCGTCCCGGCCCGCCAATTCCGCGCCATCTTCGACATAGATCGTTGCGCCAATGCGGTCATCATTCCAGCCAACCGCACGACAGGCAGAGCGCGCCCGGTCCACATCCAGATCGGCAATCGCAGTGACTTCGAGACCGGAAATGGTCGGCACCTGGCTCAGAAACATCGATCCGAATTTTCCCGCCCCGATAAGCCCCGCGCGCACCGGTGTGCCACGCGCGCCCGCTTCAGCGGCCAGTCTTGCAAGATTCATACTGCGCCTCCCTCTCCCTTGGCGGCCAGCAAAGGCCCAACCGCACGACATTGTCCATATCGGCCAACGCAAAAAGCCCGGCACGATGGCCGGGCTTCTTACAAGGTTTAGGTGAGGTCACTCCGCGGGAACGGCCTGATCCTCGATCCCCAAAGGATGCGGGATCTTGTCGAGCATCTCCTTCGGGCAGACCTGCACAAAGTTGCCAAGTTCGATATCCCAATGCTGAAGGATATCCTGACCCTTGCGGCTCATGGTTTCCTCAACATGGCGGTCGATCAATCCTTTCAACTGGTCAATCCAGTGCTCCACGGTTACGGGGCAGGTCACGATGCTCTCCATATTCATCAGTGCTTGTGCCTTTCCATCGGGATCGTAAAGATACGCCATCCCGCCGGTCATACCCGCGCCGAAGTTGGCTCCGATATCGCCAAGGATCACAGCCACACCGCCGGTCATGTATTCACAGCCGTTGGACCCACAGCCTTCGACGACGACCTTCGCGCCCGAGTTTCGCACGGCAAAACGCTCGCCAGCACGGCCTGCTGCAAACAGGTAACCGTCGGTCGCGCCATAAAGGACGGTGTTACCGATGATCGTGTTCTCGGCCGCGACCAAGGGCGACATCATCGGCGGGCGCACCACAATGGTGCCGCCCGACAAACCTTTGCCGACATAGTCATTGGCGTCACCCGACACTTCGAGCTTCAGCCCCGGGGCCGCGAAGGCACCGAGTGACTGTCCCGCCGACCCGGTCAGCTTCACGGTCAAGTGATTCGGCTGCAGCGCATTGCGCATGCCGAAAGACTTCACGATATGCGACGAGGTGCGTGTGCCAACGGTCCGGTGCGTGTTCTGCACCGCGTAGGACAGCTGCATCTTCTCACCATCCTCAAGGAACCGCGCAGCGTCGCGCACGATTTCCGCATCAAGTGTGTCTGGCACCGCGTTGCGCGGCTTGTTGCGGTCGTAGACAATGTCGTCAGACCCGTCGACGCGGATCAGTAGCGGGTTCAGGTCGAGATCATCCAGATGATCCGATCCACGCGACACCTGAGACAGCAGGTCTGCACGCCCGATCACCTCATCAATCGACCGCGCCCCAATCGACGCCAGAACTTCACGCACTTCCTGCGCGTAGAAGGTGATGAGGTTCACCACCTTGTCCGCGTTGCCAGTGAACTTCGCGCGCAGCTCTTCGTCCTGCGTACAAACACCTACGGGACAGGTGTTCGACTGACACTGACGCACCATGATACAGCCCATGGCAATAAGCGCCGCGGTACCGATCCCGTACTCTTCGGCCCCAAGCATTGCCGCCATAACGATATCACGCCCAGTTCGCAGACCACCGTCGGTTCGCAGGGTCACTCGATCCCGCAGCTTGTTCATCGACAGCACCTGATGTGCCTCGGTGAGACCCATCTCCCATGGCAGACCCGCGTATTTGATCGACGTCGCGGGCGACGCACCGGTGCCGCCATTGTGGCCCGAGATCAGGATCACATCCGCCTTGGCCTTCGCCACACCGGCAGCGATGGTACCAACGCCCGAGGACGCGACCAGCTTCACCGTCACCTTGCAGCGCGGGTTGATCTGCTTGAGATCGTAGATCAGCTGCGCAAGGTCTTCGATCGAGTAGATATCGTGGTGCGGCGGTGGGGAAATCAGCGTCACACCTTTGGTCGAATGGCGCAGGCGGGCAATGAGGTCGGTGACCTTCATCCCCGGAAGCTGACCACCCTCACCGGGCTTTGCGCCCTGCGCAACCTTGATTTCAAGCTCTTCGCACTGGTTCAGGTACTCGGCGGTCACACCAAAGCGGCCCGACGCCACCTGCTTGATCTTCGCAGACGGATTGTCGCCGTTCGGTTCCGGCACGAAATGCGCCGGATCTTCACCGCCTTCACCGCTGTCGGACTTCGCCCCGATCCGGTTCATCGCCACGTTCAGTGTCTTATGCGCCTCTGGCGACAGCGCGCCAAGCGACATGCCCGGTGTCACGAACCGCTTACGGATCGATGTGATCGACTCGACCTGCTCCAGCGGGATCGCGTCACCCAGAGGCTTGATCGCCAGAAGGTCGCGCAGATGGATCGGCGGATTGGCCTGCATCGCCTTGGAATAGGTCTTCCAAATCTCGAAGGACGCCTTGTTGCACGCCATCTGCATGAGGTGCATCGTCTGCGCGCCCCAGGCATGGGTCTCGCCCGACTTCCGCGCCTTGTAGAAGCCGCCAATTGGCAGAACATCCTGACCACCGCGGAAACCCAGCGCGTGGATTTCCTCAGCCTTGTGCTGAAGACCCGCAAGCCCAATACCCGAAATCCGGCTCAGCATGCCCGGGAAATACTCTGCGCACATTGCGCGGCTCAGACCGACGGCCTCGAAGTTAAGACCACCGCGATACGAGGAAATCACCGAGATCCCCATCTTCGACATGATCTTCAAGAGACCCTGATCGATCGCGTCTCGATACTTCTTCACCGCTTCCGTCAGCGATACGTCCAACAGCCCGCGGTTGATCCGATCAGCCAGAGAATCCTCGGCCAGATACGCGTTCACCACCGTGGCGCCCGCGCCAATCAGCACCGCAAAGTAATGCGGATCGATACATTCGGCGGATCGCACGTTGATCGACGTGAATGTTCGCAACCCCTTGCGTGTCAGGTGGCTGTGCACTGCGCTGGTGGCAAGGATCATCGGCATTGCGACCTTGTCCGCGCTGGCGTGCTCGTCGGTGAGGATGATATGCCCAGCGCCGGAGCGCACGGCGTCTTCCGCCTCGGACCGCACCCGCTCCAACGCGTCGCGCAGGGCGTTCTGACCTTTGCCCGCTGGGAAGGTACAATCGATCTCGACCAGACCGGCGTTGAAATGCTTGGTGAGTTCCTTGAACTGCGCGTTGCCGACGAACGGGCTGTCCAACACCAAAATCTCGGTCTGTGCACTCGACTCGTCCAACACGTTCTTCAGGTTACCGAACCGCGTCTTGAGGCTCATCACGCGATATTCGCGAAGCGAGTCAATCGGCGGGTTGGTCACCTGGCTGAAATTCTGGCGGAAGTAGTGCGACAGCGGGCGGTACTTCTTGGACAGGACCGCGGACGGAGTATCATCACCCATCGACGCGACGACCTCTTTGCCATCCTCCGCCATCGGCGCGAGGATCTGCTCGAGTTCCTCAATGGTATAGCCTGCCGCAATCTGCCGACGGCGCAATTCCGCACCTTCGAAGATCGGTTGCTCGGTTACCTTGGCAAGTTCGTCGTCCAACTCGTTGATCTTGCCGACCCAGTCGCCGAACGGCTGGCTTGCTGCGAGTTTGTCCTTGATCTCCACGTCGTGGTAGAGCTTGCCCTCGGCCATATCGACCGCCAGCAACTGACCCGGCCCCAACGCACCCTTCTCGCGCACGGTGGCTTCGTCGATGGGCACCATACCCGCTTCGGACCCGGCAATCAGCAGGTTGTCCCCCGTCACGACATAGCGCATCGGGCGCAGCCCGTTCCGGTCAAGCCCAGCGCAAACCCAACGCCCGTCCGTCATCGCCAAAGCGGCAGGGCCATCCCATGGCTCCATCACGGAGTTGCAATAGGAATACATGTCCCGCCACGCCTGCGGCAGTTCCACCGCCTGCTTGGACCACGACTCAGGCACCAGCATCGTCTTCGCCATCGGAGCATTTCGGCCTGCCCGCACCAGAACCTCGAACACGGCATCCAACGCTGCCGAATCCGAAGCGCCATTCGCGATGATCGGCTTGATGTCTTCGGCCAGGTCCCCAAACGCGCCCGAAGCCATGCGGATCTCGTGGCTCTTCATCCAGTTCACGTTGCCCTTGAGCGTGTTGATCTCACCATTATGCGCCAGCATGCGGAAGGGCTGCGCCAACCACCACTGTGGGAATGTATTCGTGGAATAGCGCTGGTGATAAATCGCGAACGCGCTCTCGAACCGTTCGTCCTGCAGGTCGGGATAGAACTCCGCCACCTGCTCGGCCAGCATCATGCCCTTGTAGATGATCGACCGGCAGGACAGCGACGCAATGTAGAGCTGCCCGATCCCAGCCGCCCCAGCCGCTTTCTCGATCCGGCGACGGATGACGTACAGTTCGCGCTCGAACGTCTCTTCATCGACGCCCTTCGAGTTCGAGATGATGATCTGCTCGATCTCGGGCCGCGTCGCATTCGCCTTCTCGCCAAGGCAATAAATGCTCACCGGCACATGCCGCCAACCATAGATGTAATAGCCCATCCGAAGGACTTCGGTTTCGACGATGGTCCGGCAGGTTTCCTGCGCGCCAAAGTCGGTGCGCGGCAGGAACACCTGACCAATCGCCATCAACTCGTCTTTGCGCGGCTCGTGGCCGGTGCGCTTGATCTGGTCGTAGAAGAATGGTGCCGGGATTTGCACGTGGATACCCGCGCCATCGCCGGTCTTGCCATCGGCATCGACAGCACCCCGGTGCCAAATGGCTTTCAACGCATCGATGCCCGCCTCGACCACCTTGCGCGACGGTTTGCCATCAAGTGACACGACAAGGCCCACACCACAGGACGAATGCTCTTCTTCCTCGGAATACAGCCCGTTCTCCGCCAGCCATTTCCGCTTGGCTTCCTCGGCAGCTGCCCAGTTCGCATCATACTTGGTCATGGCGTTTCTCCTTTTCCAAAAACGCAGCCAGCTGCGCTTTCATTTCTGCTTCGGTCCGCTGCGTTGCACCTTCAAAAGGCGAAAGCCAGGCAGGCCGGTAATCCACGAAAATCTCTTCTGTGATGGTCACGTCGCTTTGATCGTCGACAAGACCCAGGGCAACGAACGCAACAGAGCGACCTGTCAGTTTCCAGTAAAGCGTAGAGCCGCACGTCTCACACACCGCTCGGTCGCCCCAGTCACTGTGATTGTAGGTCCGGATATGATCCTCACCGGTCAACTCCAGGTCCCGGACCCGCACAGCGAATAGCGGCCCGCCCCCTGTCCATCGTTGACACTGGGTACAATGGCAGGCCTGTGCCGTCTCATCCACGTCACCGCGGAAGGACACCGCACCGCACAAGCACTGACCGGTCTTCAAGGCCACCGCTCTACTCCGCAGCCACGGCACTCGCGCCGTTCAACTGCTGAAGCACCGCTTCAGCGCAATCGCGCCCGTCGCGGATCGCCCAAACGACAAGCGAGGCACCGCGCACGATATCACCCACAGCATACACACCCGGCAACGCGGTCGCACCGGTGGTGAACTCTGCCTTCACCGTGCCCCAACGCGTCACTTCCAGCCCATCGACCCCCCAGAGCTTCGGGAGCTCTTCCGGCTCAAAGCCCAGCGCCTTGATGACCAGATCGGCAGGTTCGACATAATCGGACCCCTCGATCACCTCCGGCATCTGACGACCCGTCGCATCCGGCAGACCAAGACGCATCCGCTGCACCATCACGCCTTCGACCGGATCACCGACAAAGCCTTTTGGCGCGGTCAGCCATTCGAATTGCACACCCTCTTCCTCGGCGTTCTGCACTTCACGCTGCGACCCCGGCATGTTCGCGCGGTCCCGGCGGTAAAGACATTTCACCGACTCGGCCCCCTGACGGATCGCGGTGCGCACGCAGTCCATTGCAGTATCACCGCCGCCGATCACCACAATTTTCTTGCCCTCGGCATTCAGCTCGCCGCTATCGAACTCCGGCACCTCGTCGCCAAAGCTCTTGCGGTTCGAGGCGGTCAGGTAATCGAGCGCTTTCACGATGCCATCCGAACCAGAGCCCGGGCCGCCCAGATCGCGCGACTTGTACACACCGGTCGCAATGATCACCGCATCATGCTTCGCGCGGATATCGTCGAACGAGATATCCTCACCCACATTGCAGTTCAGAACGAACTCGACACCACCCTGCTCCAACTGCTCGTTCCGGCGCATCACGACGGGCTTTTCCAACTTGAACCCAGGAATACCGTAAGTGAGCAGCCCGCCGGCACGGTCGTAGCGGTCGTAAACCGTGACCTGCACACCCTGCCGCCGCAGCACGTCCGCCGCGGCCAATCCACCCGGTCCGGCACCGATGATTCCAACGCTCTCCGACCGTTCCTGCGCCGGCTTGATCGGCTGCACCCAGCCTTCTTCCCAGGCGGTATCGGTGATGTACTTCTCGACCGACCCGATCGTCACCGTGCCGTGGCCTGACTGTTCGATCACGCAGTTGCCTTCGCACAGGCGGTCCTGCGGGCAGATACGGCCACAGATCTCGGGGAAGGTGTTGGTCGCCTGTGACACCTCATAGGCTTCCTGCAGGCGTCCTTCGGCGGTCAGGCGCAACCAGTCGGGAATGTTGTTGTGCAACGGGCAATGCGACTGGCAATAGGGCACCCCGCACTGCGAACAGCGGCTGGCCTGTTCTTTCGCCTTCGCATCGGCATATTCGGCATAGATCTCATGGAAGTCCTCGCGCCGCTCTTCCGCGTCGCGTTTCGCAGGCATGTCACGTGGCACCTGCACAAACTTCAGCATCGGCTGCTTGGCCATTGTACGATCCTTCCCTGAGTGTGGTCGCGCCTGAATAAACAAGTACCGCGCGAAAGAAAAGTAAAAAGCACTGACCTATTTTGGGGTTTCTCGCCGAATTCTGCAGATTTTCATGCTGCATCGCGGCTAAATTAGGTCCGATACGGACTTAATTTAGCGCTTTCCCCTGATTTCTATAGCCTTATACCCGGGCCTGATTTCTGTAGCGGATCCGCATTCATGGCCCTGACACACCTGTTCATTCTCGCGTTGATCCAGGGCGTGACCGAATTCCTGCCGATTTCGTCCTCCGGACACCTGATTCTTCTGCCGAATCTCACCGGCATGGACGATCAGGGACAGATCATCGATGTCGCGGTTCATGTTGGCACGCTTTTTGCGGTGATCCTCTATTTCTGGAGCGATGTGAAAACCATCGGCCACGGCATGATCCGCCTTGTCCGCGGAAAGATCGACACGCAAGGCGCGTTCTGGGCCCTGTGTCTTCTGATCGCGACAATTCCGGTGACCCTTTTTGGTCTGCTCCTGAACCTGACCGGCTGGGATCAGGCCCTGCGATCCACGGCAGTCATCGGTTGGACCATGTTGATCTTCGGTCTGGTGCTCTACTGGGCCGACCAGACCGGACCGGAAACCAAACAAGCAAGCAACTGGAGTCTCAAAGACGCGGCGATCATGGGCCTCTGGCAAGCGCTTGCCCTCATCCCCGGAACGTCGAGGTCGGGTATCACGATCACGGCCGGTCGGCAGCTCGGCTACGACCGCGAAAGCGCGGCGCGGCTTGCGATGCTGATGTCGATCCCCACGATCTTCGCCTCGGGCATCCTGCTCAGCGCGCATGTGGTGAAGGATGCCGACCTGGCGGCCGCGCGCGATGGCGCAATCGCGGCGGTGTTCGCTTTTCTCGCCGCGCTCGCCGCGCTTGCACTCATGTTCAGGCTGCTCAAATCGGTCAGCTTCACCCCGTATGTGATCTACCGCGTGGTCCTCGGGATCATTCTACTGGCAATCGCGTATACCTGATTTTCTTCCGGCCCCAAATATCCCGGAGGGGTCTGGGGAGGCAGCGCCTCCCCAGCCTGTCGGATTGGCGCAGCCAATTCGAAACCTATTCCCGATGGTAAGGCGTACCCGCCACAATCGATGCGGCCCGGTACAGCTGTTCGGCCAGCATCACGCGCACGAGCTTGTGCGGCCAGACCATCTTGCCGAATGACAGCAGCAGATCGGCCTCCGCACGGAGCGACGGATCGATCCCATCGGCCCCACCGATCACAAAGGTGACGTCCCCCCGGCCCTGATCGGCCCAACCCCGCATCTTTTTCGCGAAATCCGGAGAGGTTATCAGCGCCCCGCGCTCGTCTAGGCAAACGACAAGTGAACCGGACGGAATGGCCGCGCGCAAAAGCTGCGCCTCGGACGCCATTCCACCGTTCTTTTTGTCTTCGATCTCCGTCTCTCCGCCGAACCGCCAACCAAGGCTGCGCCCGGTTTGCGAAAAGCGCGCCAGATAGTCATCGACCAGCGCGCGCTCTTCGGATCGGCCCGAAAGCCGGCCAACGGCGCGAAGATGGACGCGCATTTAGCTTGTCTGCGCTGCTCCAGCCGGAAGCCACATTTTTTCCAACTGGTAAAATTCCCGAACCTCGGGCCGGAACACGTGCACGATCACATCACCTGTGTCGATCAGCACCCAGTCGCCCGCATCCTTGCCTTCGATCTTGGACAGGACGCCAAGGTCGGACTTCAGCGTCTCAACCAGCTTTTCGGCAAGCGCCGTCACCTGCCGGGTCGAACGCCCCGAGCAAACGACCATATGGTCGCCAATGGCCGACTTTCCGCGCAGGTCGATCTGCACGATATCTTCGGCCTTGTTTTCGTGAAGTTCCTCAAGGATTGCCGCGAGCAACGCGTCGCTGGCAGATCCGTTTCCGGGTGTGCCGGTCACCGGCAGACCCCCGTCAGTAGCCTTGGCCACATCCGTTTGTAGAGACAGGACATCGTCCTCCTTAAATGAAACGCCGCGAACCCCGGCGCTGGATAGGTAAAAAATAGCACCTGGCATGTGAATTCTCAATGACTGGCGCGGAAAGAAGTGACAAGTGGCACAATCTTGCGCCGCGAATGCTGCCGACGCAGGCGGGCGCGGCGCGGGACACGCGGGTCAAGCGATCTTGAACTTCGCCCTTTCCGTGAATTGACCCCGCCCGCCTGCGTGGTAACACGGGCGGATATGCTCGCCATCTTCCTACAGACGCTGCCGTTTTTCGCTCTCATCGCCGTCGGATACGGCGCGGGGAAGACCGGCTTCTTCACGGCGGACGCCACGGCCTACCTGACCAAGTTCGTGTTCTACTTTGCCCTGTCGGCCATGTTGTTCCGCTTTTCGGCCAACCTGTCACTGGCCGAGATCTTCGATTGGCGCATCGCCGCGGGCTACCTTTGGGGCACCGCATTTGTCTTCGGCATCGGCATGGCCGTGGGGTTCCTGCGCGGCATGGACACCGCAACTGCCGGGTTCGAAGGGCAGGTTGCGGCCATCGGCAACACCGGATTCCTTGGCGTTCCGATGCTGGCTCTGCTCATGGGCGAAGCCGCCGTGGCACCGATCATTCTTGTTCTAACCATTGATCTTGTCGTGTTCTCTTCGCTGATCGTGATTCTCGTCGTGGGTTCGCGAGAGGGCGGCACGTCACTCGGCATCTTCAAGACCGTGTGTCTCGGTTTGCTCAAGAACCCGATGATTGTCTCGATTGTCTTGGGCTTCATGGTCTCGACCACGGGCCTGCCGATCCCCGACCCCGTAAACGAATTCGTCGGCATCCTCGGTGCCGCCGCCACGCCCGGCGCGCTCTTTGCGATTGGCGCGTCGCTCGCCACCAAATCGGCAGAACGCATGACCATCGCGATCTGGCTCAGCTTCTGCAAACTGGTCATTCATCCTGCGGCCGTGGCGCTGGGCGTCTACTTCCTTTTCCCCTCCGACCCCTACAAGGCAGGCGTCGTTGTAGCAGCCGCCGCCTTGCCGGTTGCCGGGAATGTGTTCATCCTGGCCCAACACTACGGCGTGGCGCCGCAACGGGTCTCTGCGTCGATTCTGATTTCCACGGCGGTGAGCATTCTCACCGTGTCTTTTGTGATCTCACAAGTTCTGGTCTAGGAGGAAACCACCGATGGAAACCGTATCGGAGAATGTCTGTTTCGACGGCGTGCAGGGTGTGTACACCCACCGGTCCGAGGTGTGCGCCTGCGACATGACCTTCGGCCTATACCTGCCGCCGCAGGCCAAATCGGGCCCAGTGCCGGTCTTGTGGTATCTCTCCGGCCTGACCTGCACCCATGAAAACGCCATGACCAAGTCCGCCGCACAGGGCTTTGCGGCCGATGCGGGCCTCGCGCTGGTATTCCCCGACACCTCCCCGCGCGGAGCCGATGTCGCCGATGACGACGCCTACGATCTTGGCAAGGGTGCCGGTTTCTACGTCAACGCGACGCAAGACCCGTGGACCCCGCATTTCCGCATGTGGGATTACGTGTCGCAAGAACTGCCCGAGCTGCTGGGCAAGGAATTCGCCGTCGATCTCGACCGTCAGGCCATCACAGGGCATTCGATGGGAGGGCACGGTGCGTTGACCATTGCGATGGCGCACCCGAACCGTTTCGCGTCGGTGTCGGCTTTCGCACCGATCGCCAACCCCAGCCAAAGCGATTGGGGTCGCAAACAGCTGTCTGCTTATCTGGGCGATGATGACGCCGCATGGGCGAAGCATGACGCAACGCGCCAAATGGAAGCCGTCGGCTTCGACGGTCCGATCCTGATCGATCAGGGTGGATCGGATCAGTTTCTTGACCTGCTCAAACCCGAGGCCCTCGCCCACGCGATGACCACACGACGGCAGAATAGCGTGTTCCGCATGCAAAAAGGGTACGATCACTCCTACTTCTTCGTATCGACCTTCATCCCCGACCACATCGCGTTTCACGCGGACGCGCTGGGACTGTGACGCGGCTTTTCGTCGACGCCGATGCTTGCCCGGTAAAGTCCGAGGCTGAACGGGTCGCCACCCGGCACAAAGCCAAGATGTACCTTGTGTCGAACGGTGGACTAAGGCCGTCGCAGAACCCCTTTGTCGAAAACGTCATTGTTCCGGACGGGCCGGACGTGGCCGACATGTGGATCGCAGAGCGCGCCGGACCGGGCGATGTGGTAATCACCGGGGACATCCCGCTGGCGGCCCGATGTGTCGAAAACGGTGCGCGCGTGCTGAAACACAATGGCGAAGCGCTGACCATGAAAAATGTGGGACAGGCCTTGGCAACACGCGACCTGATGACCGACTTGCGCGCGGCGGATCCCTTCCGGCAGGGTGGCGGACGACCGTTCTCAAAGGCGGATCGGTCACGCTTCCTCGATGCGCTGGAGCGCGAGATGCGCGCGGCGTCAAAAGAAGCGACTTCGGAGCAACAGCCATGACCACACCGGACATCATCCCGTTCACCGAAGGCGAAGCGCAGCTGGATTGGCTTGGTCTGACCGACGCGATTGCCGAAGGGCATGATCTTCCCAAGGCCGAGATCGCCGACAGCTTTCTGTACCGAAGGGACGACACCCTACTGAACCGCGCGGCCTGGATCGACGGGCTGGGGCTTGCCGTCAAATCGGCGACCATTTTCCCCGGAAACGCAGCGCACAACCTGCCCGCGGTAAACGGTGGCGTCTGCCTCTATGCCGACAACACCGGCGTGCTTGACGCGATTGTCGATTTCCACCTCGTCACCAAATGGAAAACCGCTGGAGACAGCTTGCTCGCGGCGCGACACCTTGCGCGTCCGGACAGCAATAACATTGTGATCCTTGGCGCGGGCACGGTTGCCGAGTCTCTGGTCGAAGCGTATTCGGCAGCATTCCCGGACGCGCGGTTCCACATCTGGAATCGGACACCATCACGCGCGGACGATTTGGCGACACGCTTTGAGCACGCCTCTGTTGCAACAGATCTGCAGTCAGCCGTTGCTGAGGCCGATATCGTCTGTTGCGCCACCATGTCGACAGAGCCTGTTCTAAAGGGTGAATGGTTACAACCGGGAACCCATGTCGATCTCATCGGGGCATACCGCCCGGATATGCGGGAGGCGGACGACACTGCCCTGACCCGAGCCCGGATTTTCGTCGACAGCCTCGACACCACGATAGGTCATATCGGTGAGCTCAAGGACCCGATTGCGCGCGGCGTAATCTCGGAGGCGGATATTGTGGCGGATTACTACGATCTCGCCCGTTTCGAACGCCGTTCGGACGACGACATCACGCTCTTCAAGAACGGCGGCGGTGCGCATCTCGACCTTATGGTCAGCCGCTACATCCTCGACCGCTGGCGCGCGCGTTAGGCCGCGGCAGGGATCTGCGTGCGCGATTCGCGGATTGGCAGATGCACAATGGCGCTCAGCGCACCCACACCAACGCCGATCCACCAGACCAGGGTGTAATCGCCGTAGACATCGTACATCCGCCCCCCCAACCAGACGCCAAGGAAGCCGCCCAGTTGATGGCTGAAGAAGACGATTCCGTAGAGCGTACCCATGTAGCGCAGCCCGTAGATATGCGCGACAAGGCCTGAAGTCAGCGGAACTGTAGCCAACCAAAGCGCGCCCATGACGGCAGAAAAGATGATGACAGAGGTCGGCGTGATCGGAAGCAGGATAAATATGGCGGCGGCAATGGTGCGACCAGTGTAAATTCCGGCAAGCAGGTATTTCTTTGTATAGCGCTTGCCCGCCCAACCAGCGGCCAAGGTGCCGAAGATGTTCATCAGGCCGACCAGCGAAATCGCAACTGCGCCCAGCGCCGAGGTTGTCGTGATCCCGATACTGTGAAGTACACCGCCCGGCGCAATCGGGCCACACAGTTCGGTCACGAAGGCCGGGAAATGCGCTGTAATGAATGCCAATTGATACCCGCAGGAAAAGAAGCCGATGAAGATCAGCGCAAAGGACGGATCGCGGGCGGCGCGGGTCAGTACAGTGCCCATGCTCTCTTCAAGCTCGATCTTGCTGGCCAACGGTGTGGGCGACCGCATGAAAGGCAGGACAAGTAGCGTGGCCAGAATGAAGGCGGCGAACCAGAGGAACACCATCTGCCAACTCATCAGTGTCAGCATCCACTCTGCCACCGGCGCGCCAAAGACCTGCCCGACGCTCCCCGCCGCAGTGGCGATGGCAAGGCTCATCGACCGGTTTTCATCCGTGCTGGCCCGTCCGACCACGGCAAGGATGACGCCAAACCCCGTGCCAGCGACACCGAAGCCGACCAGCACCTCGTATAGCTGATGCGCTTCCGGCGTCACGGCAGCGGACGACAGCACCAATCCAGCCGCGTAGATCAACGCCCCAAGGATGATGGCCTTGCGATCCCCGATCTTCTCGGCCAACGCGCCGAAGATCGGCTGCCCGATGCCCCATGCGAGGTTCTGGATCGCAATGGCGAGCGAAAACTCGGACCGCAACCATCCGAACTCATCGGCAATCGGGATCTGAAACACACCAAAGCTCGCCCGGATGGCGAACGAGACGATGATAATGATACACCCGCCGATCAAAACGGGCGTGAAGATCGAGGCTCTCTGGTCCATGTGGCTCTCCGTAGCCGTGCGACGCTGGCGTCGCTATCGGCCGAGGTCAACCCTATTTCAGGCGCGCGTGCCTCAGGAGCATGCCATCGCCCTGCGCCGCAATGCGATCCAACGCGTCGGTCAACGGTTCAAAGGCCACGGCCATATGGTGGGCATTCGCATGCAGCAGCGTCGCTTCATCGGCAATCCACGTCACATGTCCCCTCCAGAAGAACAGATCCCCCCGCTTGGGCGGCGTGTCGCGATCAAGGGTTTCCCCCAAAACCTCCGCTTGCTGGTCACTGTCGCCGGGGCACGGGATGCCGCAGGCGCGGCAGGCAATCTGCACCAAACCAGAACAATCGATCCCGAAAGCGGAATTCCCACCCCAAACATACGGCGTGCCCAGCAACCGCTCCGCAACGCTCACCGGGTCAGGCTCTGGCGTGTCCAGCGGCGCAAGATGTGGTGCGGGAACGAACAGATCATGCGGTGCACCGATCACGCGGGCCCAGCCATCCGCGATATCGCGCACAATCACCTCAGACCCAAGCGACAGCGGAACCTGTTCGGTCTTCGTGTCCTTGAAGACAGGCCGCGCCATTGCAACGGTCTGGCGCGCACACACCCGATGCGTGGCTGAGCTGTCGACGGGCTGCAACATGTGCGCCTCAACATAGCCGGTATAGCCATCGGCACGCGCGAACCCGAAGGCAAACCCCTTATTCACGTCCAACACGCAAAAGGTTTGCCCCCACAGAAGCTCACGATCCCGTTCGGCAGTCGGCGAACCGCGCAACGCCACCAAGGGCGGCCAGGTCACACGATGATCGACCCCATCGGCAAAGCTTTTGGCATCGACCTGCCCCCTGAGGCTGCTATGCGCAACCTCGCCGTTGGACCAAAGCGACCTTCGATCGGTCATAGGTCCAGAAGTGTCGGCAGCGCATCGAAAAGCGCCCTTGCGCCTTGCAACGCACCGCCCTTCGGACGACCCGGAGCAGCAGATGGCTGCCAGCCATAGATGTCGAAATGCATGTACCGATCTTCTTCACCGACAAAGCGCCGCAGGAACAGCGCCGCAGTGATGGCGCCTGCGAACCCGCCCTTCGGCGCATTGTCCAGATCAGCGATGCCCGGTTCGATGATCTCCTCGTAGGCGTCGTGGAACGGCAGCCGCCAGACCGGATCCGCCATCCGGCGCGCCGACAGGTCAAGTGACGTGGCCGCAACATCGTCATCCGTAAAATACGGTGCAAGATCCGGTCCAACCGCGACGCGGGCCGCTCCGGTCAGTGTTGCCATGGAGACGATCAAATTGGGCTCCGCTTCCGAAGCCAGCGTGAGCGCATCCGCCAGCACCAACCGCCCTTCCGCATCGGTGTTGTTGATCTCAACGGTAAGCCCTTTGCGCGACGTCAGGATGTCCTGCGGTCGGAAGCTGTTGCCACTCACCGAGTTTTCCACGGCTGGAACAAGCACCCGCAGACGAAGCTGAAGCCCCGACGCCATGATCATATGGGCAAGGCCCAGCACATTGGCCGCGCCACCCATGTCCTTCTTCATCAGCCCCATGGACGCGCCAGGCTTGAGGTTCAGACCACCGGTGTCAAAGCACACGCCTTTTCCCACCAAGGTCAGGCGCGGTCCCACCGAACCCCAAGACATATCGATCAAGCGCGGCGCGCGGTCCGCAGCGCGCCCCACAGCATGGATCATGGGAAAGTTTTCCGCGACCAGCGCATCGCCCGTCGTGACCGTGATGGTCGCCTCGTGCTGTTCCGCCAAAGCCCGCGCCGCAGCTTCAAGCTCTTCGGGGCCCATGTCCGATGAGGGCGTGTTGATCAGGTCGCGCGTCAGGAATTCTGCCTCCGCCAGAATGACAATCCGCGCGGCGTCGATCCCCTTGGGCGCGACAAGCGTTGGGACATCGGACTTCGCTTCGCGATACCGATTGAAACTGTAAGAACCAAGGAGCCAACCTAGGGCTTCCTCTTCAAGCTTTTCGTCGGGCACGCCGCTTTCAATCCGGTAGGCACCCGGGGCCAGCGCCGTCATCGCCGCCGCCACCGCAAACCGACCCCGCTTGCGCTTTGCCTCCGCCCCGTAGCCGACAAGCGCCGCCACCGGCTTTCCGTCCGGACCGGGGATCATGAGGGCCGACCCGATTGCGCCCTTGAAGCCACTGGCCTTGACCCAGGTCCGGACCTGATCGCTTTGCTGCCCCGCCCAAAGCGCCACCTCGTCTGCGTCGAGCACATGAAGCGGCAGCGCCGCCGCGTTGTCAGGCGCAAATGCGACCTTCATGGAATTCCCCTTCTCCGATGTTCGGAAAAGGTACGCGCCTAAACAGCCGCCGCAAGTGGAATCAGACCGACAAGTCCATCCCAAGGTCGGCGCAGGAAATCGCGAGTTCCCCGCTGCGCAACAAACGGCAGAGAGTTGCGGCAATCGAAACGCCCTCCCCCCGATCAACGCAGATGAGAACATCCCGCGCAATCGATGACACAGCGGGCAGGCCGATCTGTTCTGCAATCGGAATCAGGGACCGTACGGACTTGCGCAGTGCGGTTTCGTTGCCTTCGCTGTATTCGTCCCGGATTTGGTTGAGGCGCGCTGCCATGTCTTCCAGCGCGCGGCAGAGGATGTTCTCGGCCACATTGGGGCCAAGGTCACGGCTGAGTGCGTTCAGCGTGTCTTCGTCGAAGAATGCGGTGTCATGCGGATGCAGAATAGAAATTTGCTCCACCATCTTGTGTCCTTTCTCACCCCAACCGGCCTGACCCTATCGCAGCCGGGCCTTACGAACCGGTAACCCCCGCGACGGTTTTTCCCTCGAATTCCTTTCAATTTCCTCGTATCCCGCTCCAAACGACGATTGCGAGGCGGAGGATTCATGAACGCCGCGAAACCGCTGCCTGCCTATCTGATCCAGCGCTATCAGGGCTGGAAAGCGACAACCTATTCAGACAACCGGGCTTGGTACAAACGTCTCGCAACCGAAGGCCAGCGTCCGCGTGCCATGGTGGTGTCCTGCTGCGACAGCCGCGTGCACGTCACCTCGATCTTTGGCGCAGATCAGGGCGAGTTCTTCATTCACCGCAACGTAGCGAACCTGGTGCCGCCATACGAGCCGGACGGTGATCACCACGGCACGTCGGCCGCCGTGGAATATGCGGTTACGGCCCTCAAGGTCGCGCATCTGATCGTTCTGGGCCATTCACAATGCGGCGGGGTGCAGGGCTGTCTCGACATGTGCTCGGGCAACGCACCACATCTTGAGGAAACATCGAGTTTCGTCGGCCGCTGGATGGACATCCTCCGACCCGGTTACGAACGCGTCAAGGCCGCCAACAAAGCCGAAGATCAGGTTCGCGCGTTGGAAAAGGAATCGGTGATCGTTTCGCTGGAAAACCTGATGACCTTCCCCTTCGTGAAAGAGGCGGTCGACGGAAACACTCTGTCACTACACGGCCTCTGGACCGATATAGGCGAAGGCGGTCTGGAATACTTCGAACCGAAAACCCGGTCGTTCAAACCCGTCTGATCAGCTCTGCAAGGTGGCGCTGGCGCCGGAACAGTCGCTGCGCAGCTTGGGACGCCCAAGGCGAAGCGCCAGACGGGCCAAGGGCGAACCAATCATTGCCCCAGTGCACACGGGTTTTCCGGTCTCGTCAGCCAAGACCAAGTGACCGTGGCGAAACGTGATCTCGAACCCTTTTGTTTTAAGGCGCCTGCATAGATCACCCCAGCTTTGCGCGCATTCGAAGTGGGGCAGCAGGACCGTTCGCAGCAACATCGCTGTTTCGCTATCCAACGGGGCGGGCATCGGAACCGTGCTGTCTGCCACAATCGGGCCGGTCTGGGCTGTCATTTTGATCACCTGAACTTTCACACATCTCAAAGGCTGCGTGTGAAATGCGGCAGAATTTGGGCAGATCGACATGGCGCGCCCGGGTGTGAAGAACGCGCAACAGGTGGAAGTCTTTCGTGAAGTGACATCAGGCTCAAGCAAACCAAACCTGCCCGCCCGTGATCCTTGTTCTTTTCCCCAAGTTTGGTCAGTCTGCCGGACATTGAAAATTCAACGTTCTTGCATTTGAGAGCCATTGTGGAAAATCTCTTCATCCTTGTCCTGATTGCCGGGAGTGGCCTTGGCACGGCCATCATGTTTTTCGCGTTCAAGAAGACCCGTGAGAAACAGGCGGACTATGAGGCATTCGCGCAAAGGCACGGGTGGACCTACGCCTACAGCCCGGCAACTCACAACATGCCCAGCATCATCGAGTTTCGCGACCCGGGCGATGACTGGTCCCTCAAGCTCTTTAGCGGTCAGGGATCCTCAAAACACCGAATGGAATGGCGCTCACCCCAGGGGGCGTTGTCGGATGGCGAGGCCGTGCTTGGCATGCCACTTCCGGAAAAGTCGGCGGCAATGATGCAAAGTGGCGGTGCCATCGGGCAACAAATCCTGAAGGCCGCGCTCAAGGCGACGATCCATGCCGTGGGGAACACGCGCTTCGATCTGAAGATCGATGAGGCCAACGCAGGCGACCCGGGCGGCGCGGTGATGGCATCAGATGGACAGGCACATGCGATGGACGCGCTGCGTCGGAACACCGACCTTGCCCGCTTCCGCGAAGAACAGCCGAAAGCCGAGGTACCGGTCGTCATTCGCGACGAGGACGGCCTCAGGCTGCGCCGCGTCGGTCGCGTGAAACAACCCGAAGACCTGATCGGCATCATAGACCTGGGCAAATCCCTGCGGGCGGATCTGATACGCGACGCAAACGCGTGACCTCACACACCGGCGTAACGCCGAATGTCCTCCGCGTTTTCCTCCACGATCCGACGCCCTTCCGCGATGGCCTCCTCCGCGCGGTGGAAATCGAAGATCGACATATGCGCAAGCCGCGCATCCATCAGCACATGCGGCGGGTGCCCCGCAAGCTTCGACCGTCGGATCCCGTCCGTCATGATGTCGATAGAGGTGGCGATCACGTCAAGATATTGCGGCGTCACCTCGGGCACATGCGTCCAATCAAGCATCGATGTCAGCGCGGGAGGCAACTTGGACAGGTATCCCCGCCATGACGCCATCATGCCGCCTTCGTCTTCCGAGATGTCCTCGTGCGACCAGTAGACGTCGTTCAGGCTTCCATTCGGGTTGACCGCGATCACCACATCTGCGCCGAGGATGTGACAGGCACTGACCGGAAGCGGATTGGTCAGACCGCCGTCAAGAAACCAGCGGTCACCGATCCTGAACGGGCTGACGACACCGGGAAGCGCGACAGAGGCACGGACCGCCTCGCCGATATCTCCCTTCGTCATCCAGACTTCGCGACCGGTTGCCATATCCGTCGCCACAAGCGCGAGCGGGACGGATTGATCCTCGATCCGATTGGATTTGAGAAGTCCTTTGACCACGTTCAGGATCTCGGCCCCTTCGACAAGGCCACCGGACGAAAGATTGAAATCCAGCAAGCGGAAAAAACTGCGCGGTGTAAGCTTCAGTGCCCAGTCTTCCAAGGCATCAAGCCCGTCCCCCGCATAGATCGCACCCACAAGCGCTCCCATGGACGCACCCGACACGACGTCCGGTTTCACCCCGATATCAGAGAGCGCGCGGAGAACGCCGATATGACACCACCCCCGCGCCCCGCCGCTGCCGAGGGCAAGCCCGATCTTGGGACGGCGTTTTGTGGGCATGACGCTTCCTCGCGTGTCACGATTGCTCGAAACAGAGCCTGCACCACAGGCAACCCGCGCGACAAGGGCAGATCGCGGAATGCAGACACCGCCAGGCAAAAGATGCGCCGTTCCGTTTTGAGCGCGTTTTGACCAATCGCGCCGGCAAGCGGCGTCACCGTCGGACTCGGAATCGTTGAGATGCGGGCGTTTTGGTGCCATCCTTTGCCATACCGAAACGCGTACCGGGGGCCGTTTCACCATGACACACACCGTTCATCTACTCGTCGGCACGACCAAAGGTGCCTTCATCCTGACCAGCGAGGATCGACACGCTTGGGAGGTCAGCGGACCGCATTGCGACGGTTGGTGCATCAACCACATGGCGGCCGATCCGGACACAGGCATGCTCTGGGCCGGGGGTGGCGATGACTGGTCCGGCGCGGGCGTGTGGCGGTCATCCGACGGAGGGACAACCTGGACCGTTGCCCAACTTTCCAGCGGAGAGCGCGACAAGTGGGCCGCGCAAGACCCCGATTTCGCGGCCATGATCGGCTGGACAGACACGCCCCCGGTCTTCGGCGACGAATTGCACTCTGTCTGGTCGCTGCGCCACGCTCACGGTGCACTTTGGGCCGGAGCAAAACCGGGCACGCTTCTCAAAAGCAGCGACAATGGCGAAACCTGGGAAAAGAACGATGCTCTGGCATCCTTTCCTGGACGCGAAGACTGGAACCCGGGCGCGGCCGGTCTGACCCTGCACACCATCGTCACTTCTCCGGACGATCCCGCAAAGATCTGGCTCGGCATCTCTGCTGCCGGTGTGTTCGCGTCCGAAGACGGTGGCGCAAGCTGGGAACGGCGCAACCGCCTGTCCAACGCGGAATCCTGCGCCGACCATCCCCACCCGGCGGCCCCATCGAACGGCGAAACAGGCCATTGCGTGCACAACATGGTCCGGGCGAAAGGCTCTGATCTGCTCTACCAGCAGAACCATCACGGCGTCTGGCGGTCCAACGATGGCGGACGCCACTGGCACGACATCACCGAGGGGCTTCCCTCGACATTCGGCTTTCCCGTCGCTGTCGATCCGCATGACCCGCAACGGATCTGGACGCTGCCCCTCAATGGCGACAGCGCGGGCCGCTACCCACCTGATGCAAGCGCGGCGGTCTGGGCCTCCGAAGATGGCGGCAACAACTGGACGGCCAAGCGAAAAGGTCTGCCACAGCAAAACTGCTTCTTCACCGTCCTCCGCCAGGCCATGACGACCGACACGCGCAACGACACAGGCGTGTATTTCGGCACCAATTCAGGATCAGTCTTCGGCAGCCGCGACCGCGGTGAGACGTGGAACGAAGTCGCACGTCACCTTCCAACGGTATTGTCCGTCGAGGCTGTCGAACTGCATTAGAACCGCGATCTATCCTGAAACTCTGCAGCCATTTTCGAGAATTCTGCACCGGTTTGACCGACGTCATTTTTGCATTTCCAAAACACCGGTAGTTGCGTTTCGACACACATTGCAGGGAATAAAAAATATGCTTCCATCTGAGAGCTCGGTCACATTCACAACCGAGAAGATTGCCGAAGCACGCGAATTCTACGAACACTTCTTTGACGCCAAGTCGAGTTTCGACTGCGGTTGGTACGTTGTGCTCAAGCTGGGGGGCGTCGCCACGGGACCAGAACTTGGTTTCATGGAACCACAAAACGGCGCCACGCCCTATGCGGGCGGAGCAACCGTCAATCTTACGTTTCCCAATGTTGATGCGGTCCACGCGGAACTCACAAATCGCGGTGCTGTCCCCGTCATGCCGCTCGAAGACCATCCGTGGGGCGACAGGGGCTTCGCCGTCGTCGACCCGCTTGGCACCATGGTTTATTGCCTTACGCCGATTGAAGCCGCAGACGAATTCAAGGCCTATCAAGTCGCGTTGGAGTAAAGACGTCGCCGACGGACAACGCAGTGTAGGATCGCCGAAGAACCCCAACCGGCCATTGATTGTTCAATAGCTTTGGCGTCGAACAAAAAAGCCCCCGGCAAACGAGCCGAGGGCTTCAAAACTTTCACGAACAAGCGCCAATCAGCCCTTCTTCAGAACCTCACGCCCCAGCACTTCGGCGATCTGAACAGCATTCAGCGCCGCGCCCTTGCGAAGGTTGTCGGACACACACCAAAGGTTCAGCCCGTTTTCGACCGTCGAATCCTGACGAATGCGGCTGATGAACGTCGCGAAGTCACCCACGCATTCCTTCGGCGTGACGTAGCCACCGTCCTCGCGCTTGTCGATCACCATGATGCCTGGCGCTTCGCGCAGGATGTCGCGCGCCTCGTCCTCGTCAAGGAAATCCTCGAATTCGATGTTGATCGCTTCCGAATGCCCAACAAACACCGGCACGCGCACGCAAGTCGCTGTGACCTTGATCGACGGATCAACGATCTTCTTCGTCTCCGCGACCATCTTCCACTCTTCCTTCGTGGAGCCGTCCTCAAGGAAAACGTCGATATGCGGAATGACGTTGAACGCGATGTCCTTGGTGTAGACCTTGCGCTCGTAATTTGCCGTTGGGTTGTAGACCGCCTTCGTCTGGTCCCACAGCTCGTCAATCGCATCTTTGCCAGAGCCGGACACCGACTGGTACGTGCTCACCACGACACGCTTGATCTTTGCCCGGTCGTGCAGCGGTTTCAGCGCCACAACCATCTGCGCCGTCGAGCAGTTCGGGTTCGCGATGATGTTCTTCTTCGCATAGCCGTGAATCGCGTCTGCATTCACCTCTGGAACGATCAACGGAACATCCGGATCGTAGCGGTAAAGCGACGAGTTATCGATCACGACACAGCCCGCTTTCGCCGCAATCGGCGCGTATTTCTCCGTCGCGTCCGACCCGATGGCGAACAGCGCGAAATCCCAGCCTGTGAAATCAAACGTGTCGATGTCCTGCGTTTTCAGCGTCGTGTCGCCAAAGCTGACCTCCGTCCCAAGCGACCGGCGCGACGCAAGCGCGGCGATCTCGTCTACGGGAAACTCGCGCTCGGCGAGGATGTTCAGCATTTCACGGCCCACATTTCCGGTGGCGCCGGCAACTACGACTCTGTAGCCCATCTGGCTCTCCTTTCACTGGCCAGCCACGGTCGTGACGCAGCTGGACTGCCGCGGCTCATACAGGACGTGCTGCACATGCGAAAGGGGGCGCGAACGCGCCGAATGTCACGGGTGTGTCGAACCGGTCAGGCGCCGTAGGGCACCCAGACCGTCTTCACCTCGGTCGCGGCATCGAGGAACACAGCGCCTTCGCCCTCCGTCCCGAACCAGTCGCGACCGCGCCCATGGTTGACCCAGGTCCGCTTCAGGTTCTCCGCCGCACCACGTTCGATCTCGGCCGACAGGTCCGAAGACGAGAAGGACCAGACCGCCTCCAGATCCATATGGCTCGCCAGAGTCGGCGCCAATTCGTCATGCCGCCCGGTCAGGATGTTCACCACGCCACCCGGCACATCAGAGGTATCAAGCACCTGATAAAAGTCCGTCGCCGCCAGCGGAAACGGCTCAGACGCCACGAGGATCACCCGATTGCCCATCGCGATCGCGGGCGCCATCAGCGACACGAGACCCAGAAGCGGATGTTCGTCCGGGCAAAGCGCCGCGATCACGCCGCAGGGTTCACGCATCGCAAGCGCCACGCCGCGCAACGGCACTTGCGCCACGCGTCCATCGTACTTGTCCGCCCAGGCCGCGTAGGTGAAGAGCCGGTTCACCGACACATCCACCTCTTTCGCACCGCTTCGGGCACCCGTCATCTGGTTCAAACGCGCCGCGAACTCGTCTTTCCGCGCAGCCAGATTCTCCGCGATGTAGTAAAGGATCTGCGCCCGCAGATGCGCCGTTGTGCCGGCCCAGGCCTTTGCCCCACGCGCCGCCTCAACGGCGTTGCGCACATCCTTGCGATTCGCCAGCGGCGCCTGGCCGATCAGCTTGCCGGTTTTGGTGAAGACGTCATAAGCATATCCGCCGTCAGGCCGCGCTTGCTTGCCATCGATATAAAGCTTGGCCGTCCGATCCACCGCTTGTGGTTCCGCATCCGGTCCGGAACTGAACCCGACCACCCTGGACAATGCTTTCGCTGTGACCGCGGGCTTCGTGTAGGCCATCATTCCTTCCGGCCCGCCCTCGCGACCAAACCCGCTCTCGCGCACACCGCCAAAAGGCGCAGCAGCGTCGAACATGTTCGTCCCGTTCACCCAAACAACACCCGCCGCCAGTTTCGGCGCGATATCCAAGGCGACGTTGATGTTCTCCGACCACACCGTCGCCGCCAGCCCGTAGCGCGTGTTGTTCGCCAACTCGACCGCTTCAGACGGCGTGCGGAAGGTTGTCCCAACAAGAACGGGTCCGAAGATCTCCTCCTGCATGAGCGGGTCCGCCGGGCTTAGCCCCGTGATCAGCGTCGGTGGGTAAAAACATCCGCTCTCGGGCAAAGCCGCCGCCGATTGATAGGTCTCGCCCGCCGTGTTGCCGTCCACCAGCCTCTGAATCGTCTGCAATTGCACAGGATCGACAATCGCACCCACATCGATGGACTTGTCCATCGGCGATCCCACCCGCAGCTTGTCCATCCGCGCGCGCAACTTTCCATAGAAACGATCCGCCGCACCTTCCTGCACCAACAGCCGCGAGCCTGCGCAACAGACCTGCCCCTGATTGAACCAGATCGCATCGACCAGACCCTCGACAGCCGAATCCAGATCCGCATCCTCGAAAACGATGTACGGCGACTTGCCGCCAAGCTCCAAGGTCAGCGCCTTGCCAGATCCTGCCGTCGCCACGCGAATACGCCGCCCGACAGCGGTCGACCCGGTGAAGGCCACCTTGTCCACATCCGGATGCGTGACGACCATCTCACCCACGGCGCCGTCCCCGGTGACGATGTTCACAACCCCTTTGGGCAAGCCCGCCTGTCGGCACAGGTCGGCAAAGAGAAGCGCTGTGAGCGACGTATATTCCGCCGGCTTCAGCACCACCGTGTTGCCCGCCGCCAGCGCAGGGGCCACTTTCCACGCCAGCATCAAGAGCGGAAAGTTCCACGGGATCACCTGCCCGCACACGCCGTGCGCCACGCGTCCCGCACACACACTGTCGAACAACTGCGCCTGTCCAGCGTGGTAGTAGAAGTGCCGTTGCGCCAGGGGGATATCGATGTCGCGGCTCTCACGAATAGGCTTGCCGTTGTCGAGCGTCTCCAACACCGCGAACAACCGCGAGTGCTTCTGCAACAACCGCGCCAGCGCATAGAGATATCGCGCACGTCCCGAACCGCCCAGCTTCTCCCACTTCCCCTGCGCCTTCCGGGCCGCCGCAACCGCCGCATCCACATCCGACTGCGTCGCTTGGCTGAGATGCGCCAGCACGTCGCCATCCGCCGGGTTGCGGCTTTCGAACACATCACCCGGATCGGTCATCCGGCCGTCGATGAAATGTCCGAACCGATCCCCCTGATCGACCAGCCACGCAAGCGCGTCACCCGCCGATTCTGGCGCTGACCCGTAATCCATCGTCTCGAATATCTCTTGAACGGTCATGGCTTCTTCTTTTCAAAAATATGCATTGAAGACCTATCCACTCGCATGCCGCCAGGATGCAGAGTAGGCCCCCGTCACATGATGCTCCAACTGTCGCTCGATATCGCCCAGAAGCGACGACGCTCCGAACCGGAATAGGTCATTCCGCAGCCAGCGATCCCCCAGCTCTTCCTTCATCAGTGACAGATAGACGAGGGAATCCTTCGCCTTAGAAATCCCGCCAGCAGGCTTGTACCCAACGCGGTAACCGGTCTCCTCGAAATACTCCCGAATGGCCCGGATCATCACCAAGGACACCGGCAGCGTGGCGTTCACGCTCTCCTTGCCGGTCGAGGTCTTGATGAAATCCGCGCCAGCCATCATGCACACCAAAGACGCCCGCGCCACGTTCTGCAGCGTGCCCAATTCGCCGGTCGCCAGAATCGCCTTCACATGCGCCTCACCACAGGCCGCGCGAAACGTCTTCATCTCGTCGTAAAGAGCGTCCCAGTTCCCCGTCAGCACATGCCGCCGCGAGATCACGATATCGATCTCCGCCGCACCCGCTTTCACGCTTTCCTCGATCTCTGCCACGCGCAGATGAAACGGCGACAGTCCGGCCGGAAACCCGGTGCTGACGGCAGCTACGGGAATGCCGGACCCGTTCAACGCCTGAACCGCCGCTTCCACCATGTCGTGGTAGACACAGACCGCGCCAACGGTCAGCCCCTCCATGCCCAGCGCCTCAAGCAGATCGGCGCGAACAGGCTGGCGCGCCTTGGCGCACAGCCGCGCAACCCGACCCACCGTGTCATCACCGGCCAGCGTCGTCAGGTCGATGCACGTGATCGCCCGACAAAGCCACGCCGCTTGGTGCACCTTCTTCACTGACCGCCGCCCCGGCAGGGTCGCCGCCCGCCGCTCGATCGCGGATCGGTTCGCCGTGGCGCGCATCACCCAGTCCAGGTCCAGGTCCATCCCCGGATTGCGCGGCTCCAGCGTCTGCGGAAGTTGCATCGTCTCTGTTTGCTTATCGGTCGCAGTCTGCATCGACATCACTCCTTGCCCGCAATGCTGACACGCCCCCTACACAACGGCAAGCCGCGACGCCGCGTAGGTCGGGGAAGTTTGTCCGACCTACCGGATCAAATTCGAAAACCACCGTTTGAACCCGTTCTTCTGCGGCCGCAAAATCGGCAAATGCAGAATCCGCGGTTTCGGCTGGTCCGAATAGATCAGCTCAGACGCCTCGAAGATCCGCTTGTTGAACTGGGGCGGCAAGACATAAAACCGCAGGTCCGAGGTCCAGAGCGTTTCTCGGAAGGTCGGCTGGTCAATCTTCATGCCCGCCTCGTCATAAGCCAACTGCCAATCGTCAAAAAACCGATCTGTGGCTGCGTTCTTGCGATAAAGGAGCACGCCGCAATTGATTTCGGGAAAGGTCTCCGGCAGCGCTGTCTTCCACATCCGCTTGTGACGCGGACGATGCCAGAGCATCACCTGGGCTCCACACAGATCGAACCGCTGGAGAAGATCGAACAGAGACCCCAAATCCGCCCGGACAAGCGTGTCATTGTCCAGATAAAGCGTCTCGTCAAACGGGCTGAACTTCAACGCCCCGACTTTCGGACGGGTCATGTCCGACGGAATGACAAAAGCCTGATCGAACCCCGTCGTGTCATCGTCCGCCGCACACCAGATCGCGCAGGGCAGTCCCGGGTTGGACCGCTTCACCGACGCCGCCGACCGCCGCGCCACATCCACATGCGCGCGCCCCCAGGCCACGTACATCACCCCGCGCCGCGCTCTGTGTTCCGTCATCATCGCCTCTGCCCGCTTGACGCCCTGCTGTGCCTGGTGTCTGCAATACCACCATGACGCGCCGAACACAGCCAGACCCGATCGGTTTTTTGACCGATGTCCAAACGCAGCGGATCGGCGCCAGGACCTGTCTTCTCACCGCCGTCTACCACCCCGACTGCTATGATCCGGCCCTCTTTGAAGCCGCCGATCTGCCGATGCCCCCCCGGATCGCGCGCAGCATCCGCAAACGGCAAATGGAGTTCCTGTCCGGTCGTCTGCTGGCACAGACGGCGCAGGCGCAGTTGGGCCTCACCCCACAACCGATTGACATTGCCGAGAGCCGTGCCCCGGTATGGCCCGATGGAGTGACAGGCTCGCTCAGCCACGCAAGAGGCCGCTGCGCCGCGATCCTGTCCACCGACACCACACATCACTTCGGTATTGATTGTGAGGCCGTGGTCGACGGATCAGCCCTGACCGCGATCCAGACCCAGACCCTCACCGAGGCGGACAAGGCGTTTGTCACCACAGCCTCTGAAGCCACCTGCCTTTTCTCCGCCAAAGAGGCTGTCTTCAAAGCGCTGCACCCGCAGGTCGGGCGGTTCTTCGGCTTCGACGCCGCCGAACTGGCCGCGCCGATCGGCGCCGATAGCCTGACACTGCGCCTGACCGATGATCTGAATGACGGTTTCCGGGCTGGCCACCTGCTTGAGGTCCACCACCAGACCCTCGAATCCCATGTCCTGACGTGGCTGCGCGTGCCTGCCCGCTGAACTTCTTCTTTTTCCAAATATGCAAATACGACCGTGATCACCGAATCACTGGAAATAGAACAAAAGAAGAACATAAAATACCGATATGTTCGCCGAACTGTCGATCACCTCGAATTTCACCTTCCTCACCGGGGCTTCTCACCCCGAGGAGTACATGACCCGTGCCGCCGAGCTGGGCCTTTCGGCCATCGCCATCACCGACACCAACACCGTCGCCGGGATCGTCCGCGCCTGGTCTGAGGCGAAACAGATCAAACGCCTGCTGAAAGAGCGCGCGGCGCAGGACGCAAAACAGGGCCCCATCGGTCCGCCCGTGCCGGGCCATATCGACCATCACCGCTCCCACATCCTCACACATGTCCCCCGCCTCATCCCCGGCGCGAAGATCGTGACAGAGACCGGCTTCACCGCCACCGCGCTCGCCAGCACCCGGCAGGGCTGGGCGCAACTGTGCCGCCTCATCACCAAGGGCCGCACCCGCGCGCCCAAGGGTGACTGCCATCTCACGCTCGAAGACCTGCTGCAGTGCACGGACGGCCTCCTCTGGCTCCTGCACCCGTCAACACAGGCCGAGGTGCAGACCGGCGGCGCGCACGACTGGCTACCACAGGCGGAGCGGCTGTCGCGCCGCTTTGCCAAGGAAACCTACCTCGTGCTCAGCCCGCATTATGACGGACAGGACCCCCAGCGCTTCGACAACCATGCTGCACTCGCCGCACAGCTCAACATCCCCACCATTGCCTCGGCCACGCCGATCCTGCACCACGGCCGCCGCCGCCGCATGGCAGATGTGGTCACTGCCATCCGCACGGGATGTCGGGTGGACGAACTGGGCACGCAGGCACTGGCCAATGGTGAGCAGCGCCTGCGGTCCGAGGCCGAGATGCGCCGCCTGCTCGGTCCCCATGCCGATGCGGTCGACCGCGCCGCGCAGCTGGCACAGGACTGCCATTTCGACCTTGGCCAGTTGCGCTACGAATACCCAAGCGAGATCACCGCAAATGAGACCGCCACGGAGCGGCTCAAACGGCTCACCTATGAAGGCATGAAATGGCGCTACCCCTATGGCGCCACGGAAAAGGTGAAGCGCCTGCTCAAACACGAACTGACCCTGATCGAAAAGCTGAACTATGAGCCCTATTTTTTGACTGTCCGCGACATCGTCCATTTCGCCCGGGGGCGCGGCATCCTCTGCCAGGGGCGTGGATCGGCGGCGAATTCGGTGGTCTGCTACTGCCTCGGCGTGACCTCGGTCTCGCCGGAACTGGGCACGATGGTGTTCGAGCGCTTCGTATCAGAGGCGCGGGACGAGCCCCCCGATATCGACGTCGATTTCGAACACGAACGCCGGGAAGAGGTGATCCAGCACATCTACGAACGCTACGGCCGCCACCGCGCGGGCCTCTGCGCAACGGTGATCCACTACCGCGGCAAACGCGCCATCCGCGAGGTCGGCGCGGCCATGGGACTAAGCCAGGACACCATCGGCGCGCTGTCTTCACAGCTTTGGGGGTTCTTCTCGACCAACGGTCTGGAAGAGCACCGCATGCGCGAGATTGGTCTTGATCCGAACGACCGCCGTTTGCGTCTGACGATGGAGCTGATCTTCGAGATCATCGGCTTCCCCCGCCACCTGTCCCAGCATGTCGGCGGCTTCATCATCACCGAAGGGCGGCTGGACGAACTGGTCCCCATCGAAAACGCCACGATGGAGGATCGCACCGTCATCTGTTGGGACAAGGACGATATCGACGCTTTGGGCATCCTCAAGGTCGATGTGCTGGCGCTCGGCATGCTTTCCTGCATCCGCAAGAGCTTTGACCTCCTGAAACTGCACCACAACGAGACCCACACGCTCGCCACGCTGCCACCCGAAGACCCGGCGGTCTACGACATGCTCTGCCGCGCCGACAGCATCGGGGTGTTTCAGGTCGAAAGCCGCGCGCAGATGAACTTCCTGCCGCGCATGCGCCCGCGCACGTTTTACGATCTGGTCATCGAAGTCGCCATCATCCGCCCCGGCCCCATTCAGGGCGACATGGTCCACCCCTACATCCGCCGCCGCAACGGCGAAGAGGAGGTGAGCTTTCCGTCAGACGAACTCGGACAGGTGCTGGGCAAAACCCTTGGCGTGCCGCTGTTTCAGGAACAGGCGATGCAGATCGCCATCGTCGGCGCGGGCTTCACCCCGGAACAGGCCGACCGTCTGCGCCGGTCACTCGCCACCTTCAAGAAACACGGCAACGTGTCGGAATTCCGAACCCTCTTCATGCGCGGCATGCGGCGCAACGGCTACGAAGACGACTTCGCCGAACGCTGTTTCTCACAGATCGAAGGTTTCGGCTCTTACGGCTTCCCGGAAAGCCACGCCGCCAGCTTCGCGCTTCTGGTCTATGCCAGCGCGTGGATCAAACACCACCACCCCGGCATTTTCGCCTGCGCGCTTCTGAACTCCCAGCCGATGGGCTTCTACGCCCCGGCCCAGATCGTCCGTGACGCCCGCGAACATGGTGTGACCGTCCTGCCGATCTGCATCAATGCAAGCTTCTGGGACAACGTGATGGAACCCGCCCCCGATGGCAGCCTCGCCCTGCGCTTGGGCTTCCGCCAGATCAAGGGCATCTCGGAAGAGGATGCCAGCTGGATCGCCGCCGGGCGTGGCAATGGCTATCAAAGCGTGTCCGATCTCTGGCGCCGCGCCGGTCTCGACCCGGCCACCATCGCGCGACTGGCCGAGGCGGACAGCTTCCGCGATATCGGCCTCAGCCGCCGCGACGCGCTCTGGGAAGCGAAGGCGCTCGTGAAAACGAAACCGCTGCCGCTCTTCGATGGCGACATCGACGGCGAAGGCATCGATGAGCCCGCCGCGCTCTTGCCACAGATGACAGAGGGTGAGCAGGTGGTCGAAGACTACGTTGCCATGCGTCTGACCCTGCGGCGCCACCCGGTCGCGCTCTTGCGGCACCTGCTGACGCCCGGTACGTCCTGTACGGATCAGCCGTACAAACGGTACAAGGCGTTCGGAAAACCCAAGCCCGCGCCGATGCCGCTTCCCGTCACGCGCGGGAATCCGGACTGACCGGAAACGCATGATTGAACCGCCGCAACCCGTCCGTTGAAAACCGCACGATCCGCGTGTCCCGCACCCGATGCGCCCAGCCCGCTTCCTCGAACCGTTTGAGCAAGGCCCGTCCCAGCGAACCGGCCAGATGCGGCCGCCGCGCGCTCCAGTCGAGACAGGTGCGGCAGAGCGGAGCGCGGGATTTGACCAATTGGTCAAAATCGACACCAAGCTCGCGCACAAATCGCTCGCCCGCTTCGGTCAGGCGCGGCGTGTCAGCGTCCAACACCATGAAATTCCGGGCCAAAAGGCTGTCATAGAGCTGAATGCCCCGCGTGCCCGCAAGGTGGTTGTAGCAGACTCGCGCCGCGCGCAATTGTGCGTCTTTCGGCCCTGTCCGCGTCCGCAGATGCCCGTGCCCGGCGGCAAAGCCCATGAGCGCTTCCAGCACCTGCGCCACCTCATCCCCGGCCAGCGCAAAATATTTGTGCCGCCCCTGCCGCGCTTCCTTCACCAATCCGCCATCCACCAGCCGCGCCAGATGTGACGACGCCGTCGACGCCGAAACCCCCGCCTCTGTCGCCAGTTCCCCGGCCGTCAACGCCTTGCCGCTCATCAACGCCGTCAGAATATTCGCCCGCGCCGGATCGCCGATCAGCGACGCAATCCGGGCAATGTCAGGTCCGTGTTTCATGCGTCCAGTCTACTCCAAAGGTCCGCGCGCACAATTCGATCCGCATCGAAACGTTCGCGACGGATTTCATGCCAAAAGCTAGTAACCAGAGGAAAGGACCAGACATGCTGACCTGCATCATCCGCTATCACATCGACCCGACCAAGAAAGCCCAGTTCGAAACCTACGCGCGCAACTGGGGCCAGGCGATCCCGCGCTGCGGGGCCGATCTCATCGGCTACTATGCACCTCACGAAGGCTCAAGCACGCTGGCCTACGGTATCTACAACATTGAGAACCTCGCCGAATACGAGGCTTACCGCGCCCGCCTCGCCGCCGATCCGTTGGGGCAGGAAAACTATGCCTTCGCGCAATCCGAGAAGTTCCTCTTGCGCGAGGATCGCACCTTCCTGAAACTCTGCTCCACGCCACATGGGGACCCAAAATGATTGCCATCATCTTCGAAGTCATGCCTGCCGAGGGCCAGAAAGACGCCTACCTCGACATTGCCGCCGCCATGCGGCCGATGGTCGAAGAGGTCGACGGCTTCATCTCGGTCGAACGGTTCCAGAGCCTGACCAATCCGGACAAGCTCCTGTCGATCAGCTTTTTCGAGGATGAAGAGGCCGTTTTGCGCTGGCGTAAACTGGCGGCGCATCGGAATGCGCAGTCGAAAGGGCGCAACGGGGTCTTTTCGGACTACCGTCTGCGCGTCGCGCATGTGCTGCGCGACTACGGGATGTTCGACCGGGAGCAGGCACCGGAGGATAGCGTGAAGACGCACGGTTGAAGCCGACGCACCCGCGTACATACGCTTCAACGCTTCCTTGGCAGAATTCCTTCAGGGTGGAGGGCGGTAGGGAGAGGGACGTATTGCGTCCCTATATCCCCACCTCAACGATGGCTTTCGCGAGGATCGGCACCGTTTCCTTATTGAGACCGGCGATGTTCAAACGAGAGTCGCCGACCAGATAGATCGCGTGATCTTCGCGCAGTTTATCGACCTTGTCCGTCGACGCGCCGAGCCGGGAGAACATGCCGCGGTGTTGCGCGATAAAGCCAAACCGGTCGGACCCGGACGCCCGTTGCAGTTCGCTGGCGAGCAGATCGCGCAGACCCAGCATGGAATTGCGCACCTCTTCCAGTTCGGCCATCCAGTCCATGCGCAGCGCGTCGTCAGTCAGGACCATCGTCACCAAGCGCGCGCCGTGGTCCGGCGGAAAAGAATAGTTCTGACGGTTGAGGTAAGCGAGCGTGCCCTGGTTCAGCTTGTGCGCAGCGGAGTTTTGCGACACGGCCATGAGCAGGCCAGTCCGCTCGCGATAGATTCCGAAATTCTTGGAACAGCTCGCCGCGATGATCGTCTCGGGCACCGACGACGCGATCAGCCGGGTTGCGGCAGCGTCTTCGTCCAACCCGTCGCCGAAGCCCTGATAAGCGATGTCGACCATCGGCGTGGCGCCGGTTTTGTTCAGAAGATCGACTACCGCCTGCCACTCGGTCATGTTCAGGTTCGCACCGGTCGGGTTGTGGCAGCAGCCATGCACCAACACGATGTCGCCGGGACCGGCCTGCGCCAGATCGGCCATCATGCCGTCGAAATCCACGCCCCGGCTGTCCTCATCGAAGTAGCGGTAGGGCACCATGGTCATGCCCATGTGCTTGAGAATCGAAAGGTGGTTCGGCCATGTCGGGTTGCTGACGAAAATCTTGGCCGACGGGTTTGCCATGCGGACCATGTCAAACCCTTGACGCACCGCCCCCGTGCCCCCAGGCGTCGCAACCGCGGCCACATTGGCACGCGGCACCGCATCGCCCAGAACCAACGCGATCATCGCGTCCGCGAAGGCCGGGTCGCCGGCGAGGCCGGTATAGGCCTTCGTCGTCTCTGTCTCCCACAGCTGCTTTTCAGCTGCCTTCACAGCGCGCATGATTGGTGTGTTGCCGGACGCGTCTTTGTAGACGCCAACGCCAAGGTCGATCTTCCCTTCCCGCGGGTCTTCCCGGAAGGTTTGCATCAGCGCGAGGATCTTGTCGGCCGGTTGTTCTTTGAGTGTCTCAAACATCAGTCATCTCCGGTGGCCACGGGCACGGTGGGGAACATCCCCCATTCCGACCAGGAGCCGTCATAAAGCGAAACGTCGTCTTTCCCCATCCGCGCCAGCGCAAGCGACAGGATCGCCGCTGTCACACCCGACCCGCAAGTGGTGATCGCCGGTTTGGAGAGGTCGACCCCGGCGGCTTCGAAAATCGCACGGGTGTCCTTGGGTGTCTTCATGGTCTGATCGTCGTTCAGAAGAGACGCGTAGTGCACATTCTTCGAGCCGGGAATGTGACCCGCACGCAGACCGGGCCGGGGTTCTTCTTCGTCGCCCCGGAAGCGCGACGGTGACCGCGCGTCGATGATCTCCTGATCGCGGAGCTTCGAGGCGGCAGACACTTGCGTGACGTCTTTCACAAGATGCGCCTGCCGCCGGACAGTCATGTGCCGATCCCGGATCATGGGCGGCAGATCTTCCAGTTCCCGTCCTTCGGCGACCCACTTGGGCAAGCCGCCGTCCAACACCGCCACGTCATTCTGACCCATCAACTTGAACAGCCACCAGACTCGCGCAGCCGAGAAAAGACCGGTGCCATCGTAGACCACGACCTGATGACCATCGCCCACCCCCATGGCGCGCATCCGAGACATGAATTTCTCGATCGGCGGTGCCATGTGCGGCAGGTCGGACCGGGTGTCCGAGATATCGGGGATGTCGAAGAACCGTGCGCCCGGGATGTGGCCCGCCTCGTACTCGGCTTTGGCATCGCGTCCGCTATCCGGCATATGCCACGACGCGTCGAGAATGCGCAGGTCGGGGTCGCGCATATGCGACGCAAGCCAATCGGTGGATACGAGAGTTCTGGGATCGTCTTGTGCCATACATGCCCCCGGAGGTGTCACGACTCTGCATAAGAGCGCGCGGCGCGACTCGCAAGGCCAGCCCCTTGCGCACAGCGCCTCTATCCAAGGTTTTCAAATTGGGAGAAGACCGGGGTCAGCCGCCGGTTTTCAGAAGACGTTGTTTCTGTCGGCCCCAATCGCGTTTCGCCTGGGTGTCACGCTTGTCGTAGTTCTTCTTACCCTTGGCGATGCCCAGCTTCATCTTCACGATGCCTTTGTGATTGAAGTAAAGCACCATGGGAACAAGGGTCATGCCCTTGCGCTGCGTCTCGTTCCAGAGCTTCGCCAGTTCCTTGCGCGACACCAGCAGCTTGCGGCGGCGACGTTCCTCATGCGGAAACATCGCGCGTTTGTACGGCGCAATGTACGAGTTCACGAGCCAGAGCTCACCGTCTTCGACCGCCGCATAGCTTTCGGCGATGTTCGAGGTGTTTTCCCGAAGCGACTTCACCTCGGACCCCTGCAGAACGATCCCGACTTCGAGGTCATCCTCAATGGCATAGTCAAACCGCGCCCGACGATTGTCGGCGATCACCTTGTAGTTCGGGTTGTCCTTCGGTTTGGCCATTGGTGCGGTCTCCTTCGTCCGCGAACGTTGTAGATATAGGAAAACCGCCACCGATTGAAACCGCTTTCTCGGTCAGGCGTTCTCTGATCAGACGACGGTTGTTCAGTCCGATGGAAAAGACCCGATAACCGGACGATTCCATCTTAGAATCAACGTCTTGCAGTGGGTCGACAACCTGTCGCGCGCCCTGCGGTCGCAGGGACCTGAAAACCTGCATTCCTGACCTAACTTACAGGTCAACAGAAAGGTTGAGCGGTACTGACATGGACACACTGATCCTCTCGCGCATCCAGTTCGGCGCTAATATCTCATTCCACATCCTTTTCCCGACCATCACCATCGCGTTGGGTTGGGTGTTGTTGTTCTTCAAGCTTCGGTTCAGCCGCACGGGCGAGCAGAAATGGCTCGAAGCCTATCGGTTTTGGGTCAAAATCTTCGCTCTCAGCTTTGCTATGGGCGTGGTGAGCGGCATCACAATGTCGTTCCAGTTCGGAACCAACTGGCCGGGGTTCATGGAGAGCGTCGGCAACATTGCCGGACCGCTTTTGGCCTATGAGGTTATGACCGCCTTCTTCCTCGAAGCGGTGTTCCTCGGGATCATGCTGTTCGGCATGTCCAAGGTGCCCAGCTGGCTGCACACCTTGTCGACGTTCCTTGTGGCGTTCGGCACGACGATGTCTGCCTTCTGGATTCTCGTCTTGAACTCGTGGATGCACACTCCCGCAGGGTTCGAAATGCGCGATGGCGTGGCCTACGCGACCGACTGGCTGGCAATTATCTTCAATCCGTCCATGCCGTACCGCCTGGTACACATGCTGCTGGCCTCTGGTCTGACGGTGGCCTTCCTGATCGCAGGGATCAGCGCGTTCCGCTGGCTCATCGGTGACCGCTCAGACGGTGTGCGTGCGACGCTGAAAACCGGGCTGACCATCGGCGCATTCCTCATTCCGCTCCAGATCCTTGCTGGGGATTTCCACGGTCTCAACACACTTGAGCACCAGCCGCAGAAAGTCGCGGCGATGGAAGGCAACTGGGAGACCCGTCCCAACGTGCCGCTGGTCCTCTTCGCGATCCCGAACGAAGAAACGCGCTCGAATGACTTCGAGATCGGTATCCCGAACGGCGCGTCATTGATCCTCAAGCACTCGGCAGATGGTGTGGTGCCCGGCCTCAACGATTTCGTGGCTGAGGACGGAACGGTTCAGCACCCACCGGTGGCGCCTGTCTTCTTCAGCTTTCGGATCATGGTGGCGACAGGCTTTGCCATGTTGCTGCTCAGCTGGACAGCCGTGTACTTCATGGCTCGCAAACGTCGGGGCGTCGAAGGCTTGCCGAAGCCCTTGCTTTACGCACTCGTGCCGATGGCGTTCTCGGGCTGGCTCGCAACACTTGCGGGTTGGTACACGACTGAAATCGGCCGCCAGCCTTGGCTCGTACAGGGTGTGCTGACAACGGAAGCCGCGGTGGCTGACGTGCCTGCCCCGATGGTGCTGAGCACATTGATCGCCTACCTTGTGATCTATGTGCTGCTTCTCGCAGCTTATGTGGGTGTCATCTTCTACCTCGCGCGCAAGGCCAGCAAAGGCGAACGGATCGGGCCTCGCATCCCGGTCGCGCCGAAGGCGCAAGTTACGGTCGCAGCGGAGTAACCATTATGTATCTGTTCGGCGATCCAGAAGTCTGGCTGCCCCTCGCCTTTGCGGCTCTCTTGGGCGTGTCCATCCTGATCTATGTGGTTCTTGACGGTTTCGACCTTGGCGTCGGGGTTCTTTTCCCCTTCGCCGAAGCCGAGGAAAAGGACCGCATGATCGCGTCCATTGGTCCGTTCTGGGACGCAAACGAGACGTGGCTTGTGTTGGCGATTGGCATCTTGCTTGTCGCGTTTCCGTCCGCACACGGGACAATCCTGACGGCGCTTTACCTCCCCGTTGCGATCATGCTGATCGGCCTCATCTTACGAGGCGTATCCTTCGAATTCCGGGTCAAGGCCCCGGCTCCGTACAAGAAATCGTGGGACAATGCGTTCTACATCGGCTCCATGATGACCTCGCTGAGCCAGGGATACATGCTGGGCCTCTACATCATGGGTCTTCAAATCACGCCGTTCACGCTTCTCTTCGCCTGCGTGACGGCAGTGTTCCTGACCGTCGCCTATTCCTTCATCGGGGCCACATGGCTGATCCTGAAAACAGATGGCGAGCTTCAGAAAAAGGCGGTTGCCTGGTCGAAAGGCGGAATCTGGGGCGTTGTTCTGGGTCTTGGTGCAGTATCGTTGGCGTCGCCTTGGGTCAGCCCCCGCATTTTCGAGAAATGGTTCTCGATGCCCGAGTTCTTCTTGCTTCTGCCTTTGCCTTTGATGTCCGCAGCTCTGATCGCGTTGCTTTGGATCGCGCTGCGCCGCTTGCCCACGCAGGATGACAGCTTTGCGTGGTTCCCGTTCGCGGCGACGATTGTGCTCTTTGTCCTCGGCTTCTTTGGGATGGCCTATTCGTTCTATCCGTTCATTGTACCCGAGCAGATCACAATCTACGAAGCGGCGAGCGCGCCCGAAAGCCTGTTCATCATCCTGATAGGCACCTGTTTCGTGCTTCCGATGATCCTTGGTTACACGGCACTGGCCTATACAGTGTTCCGGGGCAAGGCGACGACACTCAGCTACGAGTGAAATCGCGTCGTAAAGGGCTTTTCAAATTCAATAATGTGAATATATAGAGTGGGACCTGATCAAGGACCCACTCTCGTGACACGCAAGCGCACCCTCTCCACGTTCCTTCCTATCCTCGGATGGGCGCGGCAGTACAGCCGTCAGGACGCGGTTGATGACAGCATGGCGGCGGTGATCGTCACGATCATGTTGATCCCTCAGTCGCTCGCTTACGCATTGCTTGCGGGTCTGCCGCCCGAGATGGGCCTCTATGCATCTATTCTACCGCTCGTGGCTTATGCCATTTTCGGTACAAGCCGGTCGCTGGCCGTTGGACCGGTTGCGGTACTGTCCCTGATGACCGCAGCCGCGATTGGCGCGCTTGGGTTGACAACTCCACAGGACATCGCCCTCGCCGCCGCACTCCTCGCCCTCATGTCGGGCGGCATGCTTCTTGCCATGGGGTTATTGCGTCTTGGCCAAGTGACCAATTTCCTGAGCCATCCGGTGATTTCCGGTTTCATCACGGCGTCGGGCCTCCTGATCGCAGCGTCGCAGCTGCGGCATCTTCTGGGCATCGACGCTCACGGCCACACATTGGTCGAAACGCTACACTCGCTGACGCAATCCTTGCCCGACACGCATCTGCCCACTGTCATTGTCGGAGGGATCGCGCTTGCAAGTCTGATCTGGTCGCGGCGCAGCCTGAAGGCCGCGTTGCTCAAGATCGGGTTCAAGGCCCGCGCGGCGGAATTGACCGCGAAAGCCGGCCCCATCGTCGTCGTGATCGGCACCACAGTTGCAGCCTGGGCGCTTGACCTCGGCGCGCAGGGCGTGGCGCTTGTCGGCAGTGTGCCAACTGGTCTGCCTCCAATTGGCCTGCCCAGCTTAGACCTTGGTTTGATACGCGACCTTTGGGTGCCTGCGCTCATGATCTCGGTCATTGGTTTCGTCGAATCCGCCTCGGTCGCCCAGACCTTGGCGCGGAAGCGGAAGCAACGCATCGACCCAGATCAGGAACTCCTCGCCCTCGGTGCCTCCAACATCGCATCCAGCATCTCGGGCGGCTTCCCGGTGACAGGTGGCTTCGCCCGATCTGTCGTCAATTTCGACGCCGGCGCGCGCACACCCGCTGCGGGGGCTTTCACCGCGATCGGATTGGCTTTCGCCGCGTTCGCACTGACACCGCTGCTCTTCCATTTGCCGAAGGCAACTCTCGCGGCGACGATTATCGTCGCCGTTCTGGGTCTTGTCGATTTCGGCATCCTGAAGCGTGCCTGGGGATATTCGAAGGTCGATTTCATCGCCGTCGCCGCCACGCTCATCACCACGCTGGCGTTCGGTGTCGAACCCGGTGTCCTGACAGGGGTCGCCGCTTCGATTGCATTGCACCTCTACAAGACCTCTCGTCCACACGTGGCCGAGGTGGGGCGCATGCCGCAGTCCGAGCACTTCCGCAATGTGCTGCGCCACGAGGTGGAGACTTTGCCCGACACGCTGATGCTGCGTGTCGACGAAAGCCTCTACTTCGCCAACGCGCGTTTTCTCGAAGACCTGATCGAAGAACGGACCGCGGGGGATCACCCGCCACGCAACCTCGTGCTTGTTATGTCCGCAGTGAACGAGGTGGACATGAGCGCCTTGGAAACGCTTGAAGACATCAACACGACCTTGCGGTCACGCAGCATCGATTTGCACCTCTGCGAGGTCAAGGGCCCAGTCATGGACAGGCTGCAGAAAACGCATCTGATCCGCGACCTCACAGGTCAGGTATTTCTGTCGCAATGGCAGGCGTGGCGCGCCTTGGGCGGCTCTGACACGCCGCGCAGCGCCTAGGCGCGGTCTGTCAACGCAGACCACGCCCATCTTCGGCGGTCAGGCGACGTCGAATTCCAAGGACTTCACCTGCTTGAAGAGGCCGGTATCGTTCAGGGCCTGCAATGCCTTTGCCGGAACCGGCTCATCCACGTAAAGCAACGCGATCGCTTCGCCTTTCTGGCTGGACCGGCCAAGGGTGAAGTTGGCGATGTTCACACCGTGCGAGCCCATGGTGGTGCCGAGCGTACCGATGATCCCGGGTACGTCCTCATTGGTGGTGTAGACCATGTGCTGGCCGATCTCGGCGTCGATATTGATGCCCTTGATCTGGATGAAGCGCGGCTTGCCGTCGCTGAAGACAGTCCCGCCGATCGAGCGTTCGCGCGTGTCTGTCACTACGGTGACCTTGATGTACCCTTCGAACGCGCCGGACTGCGCCTGGTTGGTTGTCGAGATCTTGATCCCGCGCTCTTTCGCAATAAGCGGGGCGGACACCATGTTCACGTCCGGGTTCACCCGCTTCATAATCCCCGCGATGACCGAACAGTTCAGAGCCTCGAGATTCATCTCGGCCACGGCGCCGTCATAGAGGATGTTGATCGCCTTGATCGGCTCATCGGTCATCTGACCGATAAAGCTGCCCAGATGATCGGAAAGCTTGATCCACGGCCCCATGACCTTGGCTTCTTCAGCCGTCACTGACGGCATGTTCAGGGCGTTCTCAACAGCACCGGTCAAAAGGTAGTTCGCCATCTGCTCGGCCACCTGTAAGGCCACGTTTTCCTGCGCCTCTGTGGTCGCCGCGCCAAGATGCGGGGTGCAAACGACGTTCGGCAGATTGAACAGCGGATTGTCCGTGGCAGGTTCCTCGCTGAACACGTCAAAGGCCGCACCAGCCACGTGCCCGGATTTCAGAAGATCGGCGAGTGCCTCTTCATCGACAAGACCGCCGCGCGCGCAGTTGATGATCCGCACGCCCTTCTTGGTTTTCTCAAGGTTCTCGCGGCTGAGGATATTCTTCGTCTGATCCGTCAGCGGCACGTGCAGCGTGATGAAATCCGCACGCTTGAGAAGGTCGTCCAGATCGACTTTCTCGACCTGCATCTGCTTGGCTTTCTCTTCGCCGAGGAAGGGGTCATAGGCGACGACCTTCATCTTGAGACCACGCGCCCGGTCGCAGACGATGCCACCGATATTGCCTGCGCCGATGACACCCAGCGTCTTGCCGGTCAACTCGACGCCCATGAACTTGGACTTCTCCCACTTGCCCGCATGGGTGGAGGCCGACGCTTCGGGAATTTGCCGCGCGACGGCGAACATCATTGCGATGGCATGTTCAGCTGTTGTGATCATGTTGCCGAAGGGCGTGTTCATCACGATCACGCCTTTCTTCGACGCGGCTTCCTTGTCGATATTGTCGGTGCCGATCCCGGCCCGACCGATCACTTTGAGGTTGTCTGCTTTGTCGAGGATCGTCGGTGTGACCTTGGTGGCCGACCGGATCGCAAGGCCGTCATACTGGCCGATCACTTCGGCCAGCTTGTCCTTGTCTTTACCAAGATCCGGTTGAAAATCGACGTCGATCCCGCGGTCGCGGAAGATCTGCACGGCGGCATCAGAGAGTTTGTCAGAGATGAGTACGCGAGGGGCCATGTCAGTGGTCCTTTTTGTCGGGGAAAGCGCTCATCGAGGCCCACGCCTCACTTCGCGAAGAAAGCCATCGGGCTTGATGAGCGTCAGGAATGTCGGATCAGGCAGCTTTTGCCAGCGCGTCGATTTCGGCGTGGAACGCCCAGTCGAGCCACGGCAGCATCGCTTCGATGTCCGCCGTCTCGACCGTGCCACCGCACCAGATGCGCAAGCCCGCCGGGGCGTCACGATAAGCGCCGATATCAAGTGCCACGCCTTCGGCTTCCAACCGTTTGGCAACGGCTTTGGCAAAAGCGGCTCCATCGGTGATGCGCGCATCGGTGAATTTCAGGCAGACCGACGTGTTGGATCGCGTTACCGGGTCTTCGGCAAGGTTGGCAATCCAGTCATTGGCATCACAGAAATCCCAAACGGCTTTCGCATTGGCATCCGCCCGCGTGATCAGACCCTTGAGCCCGCCGACCGAGCGCGCCCACTTAAGCGCCTGCAGGTAATCCTCCACCGCGAGCATCGAAGGTGTATTGATGGTTTCCCCAACGAAAATACCCTCGATCAGCTTGCCACCTTTGGTGAGCCGGAAGATCTTCGGAAGCGGCCAGGCAGGGGTATACGACTCAAGCCGTTCCACCGCACGCGGGCTCAGGATCAACATCCCATGCGCCGCTTCGCCACCAAGCACCTTCTGCCAGGAAAAAGTCGTCACATCGAGCTTGTCCCACGGCAGGTCCTGCGCAAAAGCCGCAGAGGTCGCGTCGCAGATCGTCAGACCCTCGCGATCCGCCGGGATCGCGTCGCCGTTCGGCATACGCACGCCCGAGGTCGTTCCGTTCCACGTGAACACCACGTCGGTGTCGTAATCGATTGCCGCCATATCGATTATCTGGCCATACTCGGCGGTTTTCACCTCGGCCTCGATCTTGAGTTGCTTGACCACATCCGTGACCCAGCCCGCGCCGAAGCTTTCCCAAGCGACCATCGTTGCCTTGCGTGCGCCCAGCAGCGACCACATCGCCATCTCGACCGCACCCGTGTCGGACGCAGGCACGATGCCGATCTTGTAGTCGGCAGGCACGCCCAAAATCTCGCGCGTCTCTTCGATCGCGGCCTTCAGCTTGGCCTTGCCCACAGCGGCGCGGTGGGATCGACCCAAAGGCGCGTCAGCGAGATTGTCCAGCTTGAAAACGGGGGGTTTGGCGCAGGGGCCAGAGGAAAAACGCGGATTGGCCGGCCGCGTTGCCGGTTGTGCAATAGCCATTGATGCTACCCTTCCAGATAAGCGCCCCTCGTTGGGGAGGGGTGTCCCACGGGCGGGTCTATGCGCACCGCCAGAAGCGCGCAAGTCGGAAAATGCAGGCAATGTGACGCAATTGCGGGACGGCACTTAAGTGGCCGTCGCGGATCGGAAACATCGGCGCAGGGGCCAGTGTCAACGCCAGACAATGCCTCCGGCGGGCATATTTGGAAAAAGAAGAAGGCACATTCGATCTTTCCTTCCGGCTGGTCATTTCGCGGCGTGGTGGCTAAAGCGCCGCTTGACCGCAAAGGAAGTTCACATGCTGACCACGACGCTCATCGCCAAACCGAACACGCTGGACCCGGCTCTTGCAGAAGCCTTGCGCAACGCTTGGGGCGGCGGCGACCTGGTGTGGTTGTCGCCTGATGAGGCCGCCGAGTTTTCCATCCCAGCGCTTCCCGACACCGCCGCAAGCAGCTGGACCGCGCTTCAGGATCAGGGCATCGATCTTGTCATCCAACCGTCCGAGAACCGCCGAAAGCGGATGCTCCTGGCGGATATGGACAGCACCATGATCCAGCAGGAATGCATCGACGAGCTGGCCGAAGTCGCGGGTGTGGGTGCGCAGGTCAAGGAAATCACGGCCCGCGCGATGAACGGGGAACTTGATTTCGAAGGCGCATTGTTGGAGCGCGTCGGCCTTCTGAAAGACATGCCGGAAACCGTCATTACCGACGTTCTGAACACACGCATCACGCTCATGCCCGGAGGTCCGGAATTGATCGCAACGATGAAGGCCAACCATGGCTATGCCGCGCTTGTGTCCGGCGGCTTCACGGCGTTCACGGAGCGCGTGGCCCAGACCCTCGGTTTCGATGAGAACCGTGCCAACACATTGCTTGTGGCTGATGGCAAACTGACCGGCGACGTTGCCCGTCCGATCCTTGGGCGCGAAGCCAAGGTCGACGCGCTTGTCGACATCACGGCGCGACTTGGGCTGGACACGGCTGATGTTCTCGCGGTCGGCGACGGTGCCAATGACCTTGGCATGCTCACGCGCGCCGGATCCGGTGTGGCACTTCACGCGAAACCCAGTGTGCAGGCCGAGGCCAAGCTCCGGATCAATCACGGCGACCTGACGGCGCTGCTGTTCCTGCAGGGCTACAGCCGGGATGACTTTGTCACACCAGAAGACCGCGCGCTGGCATGATCTGACCGGTGGCAAGCCCGTCCCAGTTGTGAATGGTCGGCGAGAGGAACGCCGCCACTTCGGGATGAGCGGCCTCAAATACTTCGAGACGCACCAACAACGCGGCAATGGCGCATTCGGCGGCACGGGTCGCCCCGTCCGCGGCTTTGACGGCAATGCCCAGCCCGCGCTCTGGCAGGATCGCGACAAAATATCCCTCCGCCCCGGTCTTGAGAGCAACCGGCTCCTTGGACGCGCGCATCAGCCGTGTGCAGGCCCGGCCCTCACCGGCCACCAATTCCGGATGCGTGTACATGGCTTCGGTGAGTCGGGTCGCTGCCCTACTCAGACCGTCGGACCGCTGACCCGCTGTCGCAAACCAACCCATGGCCCGCGCCATGCCGTGCATCGTTGTGGCGAAATTGGGCGCCGAGCAGCCATCGATCCCAAAGCCGGGTGTTTCCTCATTTGTCGCCGTCTCGAACACGTCTTTGCAGGCCATTTGAACCGGGTGGTCGGGATCGATGTAGTCGGAGCCTGCCCCGAGATGCTGTGCCAGCGTCAGAAACCCGGCGTGCTTGCCCGAGCAGTTGTTGTGAACACGGCACGGGCTTTCCCCGGCCCGAATCATGTCAAGCTTGAGCGCGGTGTCGCGGCTGACCTGCGGCCCGCAGCGAAGCGCATTGTCATCGAGACCCAGATCGCGAAGCCAGCGATTGACCCGCTCCACATGCATCGGCGCGCCCTGATGCGACGCACAGGCCAGCGCAAGGTGTTCCGAGGTCAGGCCATGAGCATCCGCCGCACCCGATGTCACGAGCGGAAGCGCCTGGATCATCTTCGAAGAGCTCCGCGGCAAGACCACGGCGTCCGGATCGCCCCACGCGGCGACGATCTGACCCGAACCGTCGCAGATCACCGCATGACCGGTATGTACGCTCTCCATGAACGGACCGCGCCAGACCTCTGCCAGAACCGCTGCCTCTGCCATGTGAAATCCCCCCTGCCGATGGGCAAAATTCTGCCAATTGGGCTTTAAGTGACGTGATTAATCAGGCTATTCTGACAACGTCGAGAGCAAAGTTGCAGTGACATAATCAAACGCAAAACACATACTGCCGCGACAAAACGAATTGAGGCCAAGGTCAGTCTGGAGGCTGGACGCATGAAATCATGGATCGGCGGGGTGGCAATCGGTGCGATGGCACTGATGTCAGCTGGTGCCAGCATGGCGCAGGAAACAAGCACAAATCGGGTGAATGCCATCACCGATTGGAGCGTGTTCGAAGGACAGGACCCACGCGAGTGCTGGGCTGTGACCACGTATAAGGAAAGCGTGAACACACGCGGCGGGCGCGTTGTGGCGGTGACGCGCGGCGAAATCCTGCTGATGGTGTTCTATCGGCCGGGCGCAGAAGTTCAGGGACAGGTCGCCTTCACCGGCGGGTATCCCTTCGCGCCGGGGTCGACGGTAAACGTGAATATCAGCGGGACGGAGTTCGAGCTCTTCACCGAAGGCGAATGGGCCTGGCCCGCGACGCCGCAGGACGACGCCAAGATCGTGACCGCCATGAAGCGCGGTGCGAATGCCATCCTGACAGCGCAGTCCGCTCGTGGAACGACCACGAAGGACACCTTCTCGCTTCTGGGCTTCACCGCCGCCGTCGAAGACGCCGAACGGCGCTGCACGCAGTAAGTCAATAATTCAGGTTTTGGTGACGGACCGGGGTCGCGTGAGCGGCCCCGTTTTTCGTTGGAAACAGGGCTCGGCACTTTTTGGGATTGCATTATAACCATATTTCTAGTTATATAGTGATATGGACAAAACCGAAGACACTGCGCGCGCACTTGCTGCACTTGGTCACGAAGCCCGGCTTCGCATCTTCCGCGTCTTGGTCAAAGCAGGCCACGACGGGCTGACCGTGGGTGAGATTGCGGCGCATCTCGGCCTTCCGGCCTCTACGCAGGCGCATCACCTCAAGATGCTGGTGGACGCACATCTTGTGACCCAGAAGCGTCAGGGCCGCGCTGTCATCAACACGGTCGATTTCGACAAGATGACCGGGGTCGTCGGGTTTCTGTCTGAAGAATGCTGTCAGGGTTTCGTGGGCGAGGCGCCCGATACTGCCGCTTAAACCGAAAAGGACGCTGTCATGGCCGACCTCTCTTCCAACGCACCGGCAAACCAATTCCGGATCGCAGTGAAAAAACAGAAAGTCTGGCTGGCTTCTGCCCTGATTCTACTCGTGACAGCTCTGCTTGCGCCGGACCAGGCGACCGAGAGCCTGGGTTTCGTGGCGAAGTCCCTGACGCAGACGGGTCCATATCTGCTTTTGTCCATCGGAATCGCCGCATGGGCGGTGGCCACCGGGGCCGACAACCTGATTGCGCGTGCCTTTACCGGGTCGCCCGCATTGATGATCTTTCTGGCCGCGCTCGCGGGTGGGCTCTCGCCATTCTGTTCGTGCGGTGTGATTCCCCTGATCGCGGCGCTTCTCACCATGGGCGTCCCATTGTCTGCCGTGATGGCGTTCTGGCTTGCATCACCAGTCATGGACCCGTCGATGTTCTTTTTGACATCGGGCGTGCTTGGATTCGAATTCGCGATTGCAAAGACGCTCGCCGCGATTGGCCTTGGCATGGCAGGCGGATTCATCGTGCTGGCCCTTGCGGGCACGCACGTGCTGCACGACGCCTTGCGCGATGGCGTCGGCAACGGCGGCTGTGGCGCTGCGAAGATCCGCAGTCCGAAACCCGTCGTCTGGCGCTTCTGGGAACAGTCCGAGCGCGTCGAGAAATTCGGCAAGGAAGCGGTGAAAACGACACTCTTCCTTGCCCAGTGGCTGACCCTCGCCTTCCTGCTCGAAAGCCTGATGCTCGCCTATGTCCCGGCCGAGACCATCACCTCTATCCTGGGCGGCACCGGCATCGGACCGATTGCCATCGCGACAGTGGTTGGCGTACCGGCCTACCTGAATGGCTACGCAGCACTGCCGCTCATCAGCGGGTTGATGGAACAAGGCATGGCGTCCGGTGCTGGCTTGGCGTTCCTTGTCGCCGGAGGTGTGACCTCTCTGCCTGCAGCCATCGCGGTTTGGGCATTGGTGAAGCCGCGGGTGTTCGCACTTTACATCGGTATTTCTCTGGGCGGCGCATTCCTGATCGGATTGGCGTATCAAGGCTGGACGCTGCTCTGACCAAACCGCTTGTTCAGAATGTATCCCGACCACTCTAGAGTGGTCGTACTGGAACCGATGGGAGAGCGCACATGTCGACGCAGCACGAGAAATATGCACGTTTCAAGGCGCTTCATGATCGCGATCATGCCTTCGTCATTCCCAATGCATGGGATGCCGGCTCGGCGCGCATCCTGTCCACGCTCGGGTTTGACGCGCTTGCCACGACGAGCGCGGGATACGCCTTCACCAAGGGCAAGCGCGATTCGTTTTCGGCGTTGAGTCGGGACGAGCTGCTTGCGAATGCGTCCGAGATCCTGGCAGCCACGGACCTACCGGTCTCGGCTGACCTTGAGGATGGCTTTGGTGCCGATCCGGAGAGCTGTGCCGAAACCGTCCGGCTGGCGACCAAGATCGGCCTTGTTGGCGGCACTATCGAAGACGCAACCGGCTATCCAAACGCGCCCATCATGGACATGGCGCTTGCGGTCGACCGGATCGCGGCCGCTGCTGACGCGGCCCGCGACCTCCCTTTTCTTTTGACAGCCAGAGCCGAGAATTTCATCTGGGGGCGACCCGACCTCGACGATACGATAAAGCGGCTTCAGGCCTTTCAGAATGCCGGCGCCGATGTTTTGTATGCGCCGGGCCTTCCCGGGATCGATGCGATCCGCACCGTTTGTGATGCGTTGGAGAAACCGGTCAACGTTGTGATGGGGCTTCAAGGACAAAGCTATTCGGTGAGCGACCTTTCCGAGGCAGGCGTGACACGTATCAGCGTCGGTGGGTCCTTCGCCCGCGCCGCCTTTGGCGCGCTTATCCGAGCCGCCGAAGAAGTGAAGTCCCACGGCACGTTCACCTACGCCAAGGACGCCGTACCGGACGCCGAGATTGCGCACATGATGTCTCAGGAACAGGTGCAGAAGCGGAGTTAACGCCCTGCCGCTGCCACCGGGCACCGTGCGCATTCCCCTTTGGCAAATCCCAAAGACTCCTATATGTGACCCAACTCATTCCGAGAAAGGCACCACCCATGACCGGCGCAGCACCGATCACGCAAGACGTTTTGACCATCCCGCGCAAGATGCCCGAGGGTGGCAAGACGAATATCGTTGGTCTGACCCGTCCTGCACTGCGCGATGCGCTGATCGCGATGGGCACGCCGGAAAAGCAGTCCAAGATGCGCGTGAACCAGATCTGGCAGTGGGTCTACCAATGGGGCGTGCGCGACTTCCACGCGATGACGAACCTCGCCAAGGGGTACCGCGCGCAACTGGATGACGTGTTCGAGATCAAGGTGCCCGAGGTCGTGTCCAAAAACGTCTCGGCGGACGGAACGCGCAAGTACCTCGTCCGCATCGCGGGCGGTCACGAAGTCGAGGTGGTCTATATCCCAGAAACCGACCGGGGCACGCTCTGTATCTCAAGCCAGGTCGGCTGCACGCTCACCTGTTCCTTCTGCCACACGGGCACACAGAAGCTGGTCCGCAACCTCACGGCCGGGGAAATCATCGGTCAGGTCATGCTGGCGCGCGACGATCTGGATGAATGGCCCCAACCGGGTGTCGGCACCGGTGATGCAGGCCCGCGTCTGCTCTCCAACATCGTGCTGATGGGCATGGGCGAGCCGCTCTACAACTTCGACAACGTGCGCGACGCGATGAAGATTGCGATGGACGGAGAAGGCATCGCCCTGTCCCGCCGCCGCATCACGCTCAGCACCTCGGGTGTCGTCCCCGAGATTGCAAAGACCGCCGAGGAAATCGGCTGCCTCCTCGCCGTCAGCTTCCATGCGACGACAGACGAGGTCCGCGACAAGCTGGTTCCAATCAACAAACGCTGGAACATCCAAACCCTTCTCGACGCGCTGCGCGAGTACCCGAAAAAGTCGAACTCTGAACGCATCACCTTTGAATACGTGATGCTAAAGGACGTGAACGATTCGGACGAGGACGCGCGCCGCCTGGTCAAACTGATCAAGGGCATCCCGGCCAAGATCAACCTGATCCCCTTCAACGAATGGCCCGGCGCGCCCTACGAACGCTCGGACTGGTCACGCATCGAAGCCTTCGCCGACATCATCTACAAAGCCGGGTACGCGTCCCCCATCCGCACCCCGCGCGGCGAAGACATCATGGCCGCCTGCGGTCAGCTCAAATCCGCCACGGAACGCGCCCGCAAAAGCCGCGCAGAGATCGCAGCTGAGACGGGAACCGGTTGAGCCAACCGCAACCCACGCGCGCTATCTGGTGCCGATCTCAAGCGTGTAGGTAAACGATCCTTCTCCGAACTCTTGCTGGGCCACCCCGTCAAGCTGGTTCGGCAGGATCGTTGTCAACAACATCGTCCCGTAACCAGCGCCGCTTCCATTGGAAGGCGTGATGGGACCGGTCTCCCGCCATATCAGGCGACAGGCATCGCCCGGAAGCAGTTCCCACGACACGTCAATCTCGCCCTCCGCGTTCGACAAGGCACCGTACTTGATCGCGTTTGTGGCAAGCTCGTGTACCGCCATGGACGCGGCCTGCGATTGCAACATCGACAAAGGAAAATCCGGACCATTGATGGCAACTCTGTCCATGGAATGGGCGGCATGAACCGATAGCTGGTGCATGATGACATCCCCAAGCTTGTCGAACTCCACCCTTTGCCCCGACAGCTCTTTGTTCACCTTGATGAGCGATGTCAGGCGCTGATCAAATCGCTTCAGGAAATCCGGCACATCCTTGGCCACGCGCCCGGTCTGCCGCGAGATCGCCGAGACAACGGTGAAGATATTGCCGATCCTGTGCTGCAACTCCGCCAACATGGCCTCGCGCAGATTGCGCAGTTTCACGCGCTCGGTCACGTTCTCGGTATACTGGATCAGGTAATCCTGTCCGCTGGCCTCATCCGTGATCGCCACCTGCGTGGCCGTCCACCATTGCTCTTTGGTGACGCCGTTCACGTCGATCCGAAACGGGATCTCTGCGATGGTTGATGTACCCTCGACGAACGTGCGCTGAAACACGTCCGTCATGGCCTGGACGCGGTCTTCTGATTCGGGAAACGCGTCAAAAACGTATTTCCCGAGAAGATCATCTTCCGTCAGATTGAAAAGATTGAGGTAAGACGCGTTGGCCGCAACGAACACCAAATTCCGGTCCAGAACCATCGTCGGTGTGGGCGCACGCTGAAACACGTCTTCGAAATTCACTGTCATTTAAATCGTCTTTCGCAGGAAAAAGTACCCTATCGAACTGTATCACACCGCCGCACGTGGCGAAGAGTGGACTCCTCCGTGAGTCTTTGCAGTGAGCCACGTGAAACGACAAGCACTTTCACAAGCTTGTCGGCAACCGTCCCTTGACCTTCCAGTCACTGGAACCCTTATCTAAACTCCAGAACAAAGGATCGGACCTGTGACCACACTTCGTTTTGCCGTTGAGAATTTAAGCTGTGCGGGCTGCGCGGGCCGTGCCGAACGCGCACTGCAAGCCGCGCCCGGGGTCAAGACCGCGTCGGTCAATATCGCCAATCGCATGGCGCAGGTCTCGGGCGACGCATCAATCGAGACGTTGACAGGCGCGCTGACCAAAGCGGGTTACCCGGCCAAGGAAAGCACGCACCGCCTGAAGATCACAGGCATGAGCTGCGCCTCCTGCGTGGGCCGTGTGGAACGCGCACTTTTGTCCGAGCCGGGCGTCGTCTCCGCGAACGTCAATCTGGCCACTGAAACCGCGGAGGTGCGCATCCTTGATGGCGCGCTCGATCCGGCCCGCCTTGCCGACATCGTCCGCGCGACAGGCTACGACGCGAACCTCGTCACGCCTGACGCACCCGATGATGGTCACGACGAAATTACACCGCTCAAACGTGACACGCTCATTGCAGCCGCGCTGACACTGCCGGTGTTCCTGACCGAGATGGGCGGCCACATCTTCCCGCCGATCCATCACGCGATCATGGGCAGTATCGGGATGCAGACGTTCTGGGTTCTGCAGTTCATCCTCATCACGCTCGTTCTCGTCCGGCCGGGCCAGCGCTTCTTCCGCATCGGCCTGCCGCTGCTGGTCAAAGGCGCGCCCGACATGAACAGCCTCGTTGCGCTTGGCACGCTGGCAGCCTGGGTCTACTCGACGATTGCCACCTTCGCGCCCGGCCTGCTCCCCGCAGGAACGCAGGCTGTGTATTTCGAAGCCGCGGGCGTGATCGTCACCCTCATCCTTGCCGGCCGCTGGATGGAGGCGCGCGCCAAGGGCCGCACGGGCGCCGCGATCCGCCACCTGATCGGCCTGCGCCCTGACACAGTGCGCGTGATGCGAGACGGCGCGTTTACCGAAGTCCCGCTCGGCGAGGTCCAGGCCGACGACCTGATCGAAGCCCGCCCCGGCGCGCGCATCGCCGTTGATGGCGTGGTGACGAAAGGCAGTTCCTATATCGATGAAAGCATGATCACCGGCGAACCGGTCCCGGTCGCCAAGGCCGAAGGCGACCCTGTCACCGGCGGAACGATCAACGGGCAAAGCCCCCTCACCTACCGCGCGACGGCGGTCGGTCAGGACACCGTGCTCGCCCGCATCATCGACATGGTCCAAACCGCGCAGGGTGCAAAACTGCCGATCCAGGCGCTGGCGGACAAGGTCGTCCGCATCTTCGTGCCCATCGTCCTCGCCATCGCTGCGGTCACCGTCGCCATCTGGCTGATCTTCGGCCCGGACCTCAGCTATGCGCTGACCGCCGGTGTCGCCGTCCTGATCATCGCCTGCCCGTGTGCGATGGGTCTCGCGACGCCAACCTCGATCATGGTCGGCACCGGTCGTGCGGCCGAACTTGGCGTTCTGTTCCGCAAGGGCGACGCCCTGCAACGGCTCGACAGCGCCAAGGTGGTCGCCTTCGACAAGACCGGCACACTGACCGAAGGTCGCCCGACGCTGGTCGAACAAGCCAATACCGATGGCATCGACCCAACGCAGGCCCTCGCAATGGCGGCAGCCGTCGAACAAAGCTCAGACCATCCCATCGCCCGCGCGATCCTGTCCGGCGCTCCGGCAGACTTGCCCGAGGTCACCAACAGCGAAACCGTTCCCGGCTACGGTTTGAAGGCCCAAATCGACAACCAGATCATCCTTGTCGGCTCCGAACGGCTTCTCACCACTCAGGGCGTCGACACCACACCCCTGCAGGACGCCATCCAACGCTTCTCGGACAAGGGTCACACCCTCGTCTGCCTCGCCATAGACGGCAACGCCGCCGCCGTCTTCGCCGTGGCCGACCAGATCAAGCCCAGCGCCAAACCCGCCATCGACGCGCTTCATGCCCAAGGACTGAAGGTCGCGATGATCTCCGGCGATAACGAAGCCGCCGCGACCGCCATCGCGCGTCAGTTGGGCATCGACCATGTCACGGCAGGCGTGTTGCCCGACGGCAAGGTGGACGCCCTCAAGGCACTCCGCGACCAGTTCGGCCCCGTCGCCTTCGTCGGAGACGGCATCAACGACGCGCCCGCGTTGGCCGAAGCCGACACCGGCCTTGCCATCGGAACCGGCACAGACGTGGCGATCGAAGCGGCCGATATCGTGCTGTCCTCGGGACGCGTGTCCGGTGTCGTGAACGCGGTCGAAGCCTCTCGCCAGACCATGCGCAACATTCGCCAGAACCTGTTCTGGGCTTTCGCCTACAACACCGCGCTGATCCCCGTCGCGGCGGGCGTGCTCTACCCTGCTTTCGGCATCCTCCTCTCCCCGATGCTGGGTGCAGGGGCCATGGCGCTCAGCTCGGTCTTTGTGGTCAGCAACGCGCTTCGCTTGCGCAATATCGCGGCGGTACAGCACGACGCAGCGCCGGAACCACAGTTCAAAGAGGTGCGCGCATGAACATTGGAGAAGTGGCCAAACGCTCGGGCCTGCCGTCGAAAACGATCCGCTATTACGAAGAGATCGGCCTCGTCAAACCGCTGCGCGACGTGAATGGCTACCGTGCCTTTCGCGACAGCGATCTGCACAAACTCGCCTTCCTCAACCGCGCCCGCACGCTCGGCTTCACGATAGAGGACTGCCGCACACTCCTCACGCTCTACGAAGACAAGTCCCGCGCCAGCGCCGATGTGAAAGAATTGGCTGAAGCGCACCTGCACAAGATCGAGGACAAGATCGCCCAGCTCCAGTCCATGCGCGACACGCTCTCCGAGCTTGTCCACAGCTGCGCCGGCGACAATCGACCCGATTGCCCGATTCTGAAAGACCTCGCCGCAGAGACCGCAACCTGATCTACTCTGTTTGAAAAATACCTCGGGGAGCGCGAGGGGCAGAGCCCCTCGCACGGATCGGATTGGCGCAGCCAATTCGAGTGCCTAAAGAATTTCCACGGATGTCACCTGGCGATACGGTGTGACAGGCGAACAGATGATCGACCCGAACGCCGGTACATTCACCGCGTTCGGCAAATCCTGCGCTTCGAGGCAGAGCCCGGCATACCGCCGATGCGTAGCACCGGGCCCTTCGGGCAGCTGATGCGACAGGGTGTTCGAGGTATAAACCTGCAAACCGGGCCGATCCGTCCAGAGCCGCAACTGCAACCCATCAGGTGAGGTCACTTCGGCCACGTAGTCGTCGCTCGGATTCAGCACGACATTGCCATCCCACCCTTCGGCCTCATCCAATCGCCGCGCTTGGCGAAAATCGAACACCGTCCCGTCAACGGGCGCGATACGCCCCTCCGGCACCAGATCCGCGCGATTGGGTGTGAAGCGGTCCGCATCGACCCTCAGCATATGGTCGCAAATCGTGCCCGAGCCATTCAGATTGAAATACAAGTGCTGCCCAAGGTTGATCGGCGTCTCCCGATCCGGCACGCCCGACATCTCCCATGTCAGCCTTCCGCCGTCGAGCCACATGACAACCTCGAAAGCCACGCGTCCCGGGTATCCCTGATCGCCGTCCTCAGACACAATTGTCAGCCGCATTGCGCGGTCACCGTCCGCCTCCAGTTTCCAGTTGCGCCAGCCAAGTCCGCCTGGGCCTCCGTGCAGGTGATGCGCCCCGCCATTGGCCGGCAACACATGTTCCCGCCCTTTCAGTGTGAACCGTGCATTTTCGATCCGGTTGATGACACGCCCACAGACCACGCCCATCGACGCCGGGTTCTGTCGGTAGTGGTCGGCCTCGGCATAGCCCAACACGACATGACGGTCCCGGACCTGCCAATCCATCACCGCACAGCCCATCGACAACACGGTGATCGCCGTATCGCCATCCTGCAGAACGTGGCTTTTGATCTCATCCATACCGCGCCCACCAGAGACCGCAGACTGCGCCGCGTCAAGCATCGCAACAAACGCTCTGGCGCGGACCCGCAAAGACCGTAAGGTGACCTCATGACCGACGCCTCCGTCCTCGACAGCCGATACTCCTGGGTCCGACTTCTGGTGACGGTGGCGATCGCCATTGTCATCAATGTCGGCATCTGGATTCCCATCGTCGTCATGCCCGATGTGCAGGCCGAATTCGGCGCAAGCCGCGCTGACGTCTCGATCCCCTACACGCTTACCATGATCGGTTTTGCCCTCGGCAATTTCGTGGTTGGACGCGCGGTGGATCGCTACGGCGTGTCGTTGACGCTGACGGTCTGCAGCGTCGGGGTCGCAGTCGCCTACATCCTCGCCGCACTCAGCCCGTCTCTGTGGCTGCTGACGATCCTGCAGTTCTTCATCGGCTTCGCCTCGGCAATTGGCTTCGGCCCCTTGATTGCCGATCTGTCCAAGTGGTTCCTGAACCGCCGCGGGATCGCAGTGGCCCTTGTCGCCTCGGGCAATTACCTGTCAGGATCGATCTGGCCCCTCGCGCTTGAAGCGGTGGCCAGCGACGAAAGCTGGCGGTGGAGCTACACCGCCATCGGCATCGTCACGCTGGTGCTTGTTCCACCGATGACCCTGCTCCTGCGCCGCGCGCTCCCGGATGAGGCCATCCTGACCGCCGACACCCAATCCGCCAGCCGCACCAAGGCAAGCGGCTTCACACCGCGCCAGTTGCAGATCATGTTGGGGATCGCCGGGATCGGCTGCTGCGTCGCGATGTCGATGCCACAGGTCCATATCGTGGCGCTCTGTGTCGACTATGGTTTCGGCGCGGCGGTTGGCGCGGAAATGCTGTCCCTGATGCTGCTCGGCGGTGTGGTCTCCCGGCTGATTTCCGGCACCCTGGCTGACCGGATCGGCGGCATCCCCACGCTCCTGATCGGCTCCACCCTGCAGGCCATCGCGCTTTTCCTCTACCTGCCCGCAGGCGGTCTCGTGTCGCTCTATGTTGTCAGCCTCATCTTCGGACTGAGCCAAGGCGGTATCGTGCCAAGCTACGCCGTCATCGTGCGGGAATACATGCCCACCCGCGAAGCAGGCGCGCGCGTCGGGTTCGTCATGATGATGACCATCCTCGGGATGGCCCTTGGCGGCTGGCTGTCCGGTTTGATCTATGACCTGACCGGCAGTTACCAGTGGGCCTTCGTCAACGGCATCGTCTGGAACGGCATGAACATCGCGATCATCATCGTGATCCTGTTGCGCAGCCGACGCGGAGGCGCCTTCACCCCCGCACCGGCCTAGAGCTCAGGTCGCGAGTACGTTTCGGAACAGCCAAGGATCGCTCTCGTCGATATCCTCGGGAAAATGCTCCCAGCGGTCCTGAAGGGGCGTCCAGTCGGTGTAATGCGCCTCGACCGGCCCAAGGTAGGGCCGCTGTACCTCGAGGCACCTCGCGTGGTCCATCTCGTCGGTTTCCACGATCCCGGCTTCGGGGTTCTCCAATGCCCAGACCATGCCGGCCAAAACTGCGCTCGTGACCTGCAAGCCAGTGGCGTTCTGGTATGGCGCGAGGTCGCGGGTCTCGGCGTTCGACAGGCGCGACCCGTACCAAAGCGCGTTTTTCTCATGCCCGTAAAGCAGCACGCCCAGCTCGTCGATGCCCTCGACGATCTCGTCCTCGGTCAGGATGTGATGCACCTTCTGCTGTGTGCCGGACCCGAACATCTCGTGCAAGGACAGCACCGCATCGTCGCACGGATGGTACGCGTAATGGCAGGTGGGACGGAACTTCGGCTCAGCCGCATCGCCCACGGTGTAATAGTCCGAAATCGAGATCGCCTCGTTATGCGTCACGAGAAACCCGAACTGCGGCCCGGGCGTCGGGCACCAAGTGTGCACCCGCGTGATCGCCCCCGGACGCTCCAGCCAAATCCCTGCATGACAGCCAGTGTCATGTCGGTGGCCGTTCTCCGGGAACCACGTCTCATGCGTACCCCAGCCAAGCTCTGCCGGTTGGAAGCCTTCCGCGATGAACCCCTCGACCGACCATGTGTTGACAAAAACATCGCGCGGCCGCGGCTGGCGACGCGCCTGCGTGTCACGTTCGGCGATATGCACACCTTTGACACCCAGGTTTTGCATCAATCCTGCCCATCCGGCACGGTCCTGAGGCACATCCACGTCGCGGCCCGTATCCTTGGCAAGCGTCAGCAGCGCTTCCTTGACGAACCACGACACCATGCCGGGATTGGCCCCACAGCAGCTGACCGCGGTCGTGCCACCCGGATTGGAAGCCTTTTCGTCACGCACCTTCTGCCGCAGGGCGTAATTCGTCCGTGCCGCGTTGTCGGTCGTTTCGAAGTAATACCCCGCCCAAGGCTCGACCACAGTGTCGATATACAGAACGCCCATCTCACGGCAGAACCTCATCAGATCGAGCGACGAGGTATCCACCGACAGGTTCACGCAAAAGCCTTTGCCCTCGGCGAACAGCTCTCCAAGAACGTCGCGATAATTCTCAGGTGTCAGCGCCACCTGACGATGATTGATCTTGTGCTGCTTCAGAAAATTCGCCTGCCGTGCATCAGGCTCGATGACGGTAAACTTGTCGGCGTCATACTCGAAATGCCGCTCGATCAAGGGCCACGTTCCCTTGCCGATGGACCCAAACCCGATCATCACGATCGGCCCGTCGATGCGTCCGTAAACCGGATACTCCTGCGCCATAGTGCGTCCCCTCAACTTCGTCAGCCCGTGATCACCGGCTCTCACACGAGGCGCTACCTAGCGCGACAGCGCGACAGAGTCCAAGCCGCTGTAAGCAAAGCGTGACCCTCCCGCCATGCCTGTCCGATCAACGCATCCGATGGGCTTGCGGGGTGCGGATTGGAATGCCACTTTCGCGTAGAACGAGATAAGCCGAAGAGGGCACCATCATGAAGAGACGCGTTGTTCTCCTCGCCAGTCCTGTGATCCTGCTGGCCGTCGCGGCCTGCGAACCCGTCCCGACAAGCCGCAGCTCGGGCACCGTGACCGTGCCGGAATCCGTGTCGTCGATCGCGGCTCCCTTTCAGGACCTGACCACAGCTCGTGTTCGGCCCGACGACGGATGCTATTGGTACACCCATGTCGGTCCGGTCGAGACAACTGAACTGCCGTTGCGCACCGTCAACGGAAATCCGATCTGCACCCGACCGGCCAGCTAAACGACCTTGTCGTTAGAGGCGTCCACCCTTGGTGGGATAAAGATACGCCGTCACGCCGGTATCCACCTGATCGTACAGCGCATTGATATGCGCCATCACCATGCGCACGCACCCAGAACTCGCACGCGTTCCGATAGAGCGCGGCGCAGGTGTGCCGTGGATGCGAAGATACGTGTCGCGACTGCCGACATACAGGTAAAGCGCACGCGAGCCCAAAGCGTTGTCCGGCCCCGGAGGCATGCCGTCTTCCCACTGCGAATAAACATCCGGTTCACGGGCAATCATCGCGTCGGTGGGCCGCCACGCGGGCCATTTCGCCTTGCGCCGGATCGTGTACACGCCCGGCTCGTAGAGCCCGTCCCGGCCAATCGCCACGCCATACCGCATGGCCGAGCCGTCGGCCTGAATGTGGTAAAGGTACCGCGCCACGGCATCGACATGAATGTCGCCCGGTGTCAGTCCCGGGTTGGCCTGCACGCGGGTCGGCAGGAGCCGCGGATGCAAGCCCCACGGGTTGGTGGATCCCAGATCGAAATTCGCCGGAGTGATCTGTGCGTCCCACGCGTCCCACTCACTGGGGGCCGCCATGGCAGGACGGACAAGCGCTGGCGCGGCCAGCACGGCGAGTGATGCAATCATTTGGCGGCGTGTAAACATACGGTTCCTCTTAATTCTCTCAAACAAACACGCACCGACCCAACCCTGTTCCCTTCGGCGCATGACCCTGCCCTAATGAAACCGTCAAACAGACACCAGTTTCAAATTCAAATTGGCAAGATCACGAGAATTTTTGCCCCGACGAGACGCTTCGCCCCATCAAACACGCACTTTCAGCATCGAATCGTGGGGTTTTCCCGTATCCAGCGACGCGCAAGCTTCGAAAGGGCCACCAAAGCATGTCACGCGGTTGGTCCGCTGCACGGGCTCCATCGGGCGGACCCGAAGGCATCCGACTGACATCACCCTAGGGTCACCTTCTGCGCAGGACCCATCGTCGATCTGCAACATGTGGACGGTCCTTGGGCATCTAGATCACAACAACAGCCAAAAACCCTGATTGCGTCGGTTCACCGCCTCGACGCAGCAGCGCGTGCGAACTTTGATAGGGCAAGAAGGGATACCCGGAGCTTGACCATGGATCGACTACGCAACCAACATCCCATTACCTACCTGATGTGGATCCTGCTGCTAACCAGCGCCCTGACAGCTATGTGGCAAGGCACGTGGAGCGTCGTCTTCATCGCGCTCGTCACATTTGCACTCACATTGCTGCCGATCCTCGGCCAAGGCTGGGCTGACGTGTCGCTTCCCAAGGGTTTTGTTGCCGCCGTCATTTTCTTTATCACCGGCACGCTTTTCCTCGGCGAAGTCGGCGATTTTTACGAGCGCTTCTGGTGGTGGGATGTCCTGCTACACACCGGGTCTGCCGTGGGCTTCGGAATGATCGGTACGGTCCTGGTCCTGCTCCTCGTGCGCGGCGAGCGGATGACCGTCTCACCGGCGCTCGCGGCGCTTCTGGCGTTCTCTTTCGCGGTGTCCATCGGTGCCGTCTGGGAGATCTTTGAATTCTCAATGGACCAGATCTTCGGCACCAACATGCAGAAATCTGGTCTGATGGATACAATGGCTGACCTTATCGTAGACTGCATCGGCGGAGCGATTGGGGCACTGGCCGGATACGCGTATCTGGCGAAGGGCAAAGAGACCGGTCTCGCCGGGACAATCGCCGCCATCGCACGTGGTTTCAGACTGGGTCGCAAACCATGAACCTGATCACTCAGGTCTCGCTCGGCACCGGAATGTTTCTGGTGGCGAGCTTTCTTCAGCTTGCATGGCTGCTACGCCTGTCGCGCCTGTTTCCGGCAGGTCAGCCGCTGGCAGCTTCCAGCATCGCACGCCTTCTCGCGGCGATCGCCTCTATCCACCTCGCCCAGATTGCCCTTTGGGCCTGTGTCCTGTGGATGCTGGTCGCAGACCTGTCCGCCTTTCAGGATGCGTTCTACTTCACACTGGTGACATACACGACTGTCGGCTACGGAGACCTGACGCTCGACGACGGATCACGCATATTCGGAGCCATGGCCGCATTCGCCGGAATCCTCGGTTTCGGCATGTCGACAGCGTTTCTCGTCAACATATTCGCACGGACAAGCACCTCCTAAGCCAGGAGGCAGGCCGAGTCACATCTTCGTTTGAAGCGTCACCCATGAAAACCTTTTCCAGCGCCGGCTTGTTGGCAAAAAGGGGAACGCGTTAGCAAGGCCGCTCCGGGAGCCGCTCTTAGACCAAGACCTCCAGCCGCTCCTGTTCGCCGACGCCGAATACACGCTTGTAGCGGTCGATCTGGTCCAGTGGTCCCATGGCCTTGTTCGGGTTGTCCGACAGTTTCACCGTCGGGCGTCCGTTGGCCTCTACCGCCTTGCAGACAAGGCTGAACGGGGCGAGGCGGTCGTCCGTGGTCAATCCCCGGAAATCATTGGTGAGCAATGTCCCCCAACCGAACGACACCCGCACCCGTCCAGTGAACTGAGCCTGCAACTCCAGGATCTTGTCCACGTCGAGCCCGTCCGAGAAGATCACCAGCTTCTGCGTCGGGTCTTCGCCGCGTTCCTTCCACCAGCGGATGGCGATCTCGGCCCCCTCGGCGGGGTCACCGGAATCGATCCGGATGCCGGTCCATCCGGCAAGCCAATCCGGTGCGTTCTTGAGGAACCCCTCGGTTCCATAGGTGTCCGGCAGGATCATCCGCAGATTGCCTTCATGCTCTTCGTGCCAGTCCGCAAGAACGTCATACGGGGCCTGCGCCAGCGCCACGTCATCCTCCGCCAACGCCGCGTACACCATCGGCAATTCATGGGCATTGGTGCCGATCGCCTCCAGGTCGCGGTTCTTGGCGATCAGGCAATTCGACGTGCCGACGAAACTGTCGCCCAGCCCCTCGACCATCGCCTGCACACACCAGTCCTGCCACAGGAAAGAATGCCGCCGCCGTGTCCCGAAATCCGCGATTCTCAAGGACGGATCGCCGCGCAGCTTCTCGATCTTCTCCCACAGCTTCGTCATCGCGCGGGCGTACAGCACCTGCAGCTCGAACCGCCCCATGTCATTCAGAACCGCCCGCCCGCGCAGCTCCATCAGCACCGCCAGCGCCGGGATCTCCCACAGCATCACTTCGGGCCAAGCGCCCTCAAAGGTCAGCTCGTACTGATCGCCGACGCGCTCCAGGTGATACGCCGGCAGGCGCAGGTTCTCGAACCACTCCATGAAATCCGGGCGGAACATCTGACGCTTGCCATAGAACGTGTTCCCGCGCAGCCATGTGCTCTCGTTGCGGCGAAGCGACAGAGACCGAATATGATCCAGCTGCTCGCGCAGTTCACCCTCGTCGATCAGCTTGGCCAAAGGCACATGCGACGACCGATTGATCAGGCTGAACGTCACCTGCGTGTCGCGCTTGTTGCGGAACACCGACTGGCACATCAGAAGTTTGTAGAAATCCGTATCGATGAGCGACCGAACAATCGGATCGATCTTCCATTTGTGGTTCCAGACGCGGGTGGCGATATCAACCATGGCGGTCTCCCGGGGCAGGCGCGCCTCGCTTAGACCAACCCGGCTCCGACTTGTCCAGCCTCAGTGGTTCTTGTCCCAATGTGCCAGCTCATGCTGGCGGATCACTTCGCAGCGCTCTTCGCTGACGCCAAGCCGCTCGGCGATTTCACTCACAAGGCTCAGTTCTTTGACATGCCGGTTGCCATCCGCATAGACCACGTCCCAAAGCGCCGCGACGGCCTGTTCGCGGTCCTCCATGCTGGTCGTGGCAGCCAGGATCGCCGCAAGATCGCCGGTTTTCGGCAGTTCATGCTCCAGCTTTTCACACTGCGCGCGCATTTTCGCGGCGTCGATCGGGCCGAGCCCGTACATCTTGGACAGAACGCGGTCGATCTCCTTCACCTCGTTGAAGAGATAGGAATTGTCGATCAGTGCCGTCCGCACCATCAGCGCACCGAGCGCATACTTGGCCTCGGCGGGCGGAAGCGCGGTTTTGGGGACCGAGCTATCGAACAGGGACAGGATACGTTCAAACATGGGGTCACGCTGGTAAATCCGAACTCGGCCGCAGTCTACGGACGCAACGGACAAGCACAAACGGGATCACGTGGCGCGGGACAAATCGCGCTTGCTGCGACGCAATTCTGCATCAAGCTCGGACGGGGCGTGGCGCGCTTTGTTCAAGGCCGCATCGCGTGTCTCACCCTCGACCGCCGCTGCCGCAAGGCGCGACAGCGCATAGGTCGCCACGCGTTTGGTGCCCTTAAGCGCCGCGCGGCTCAGGCCGATTGCCGCAAGGTAGGTGTGGTATGGCTCCAGTGTCCCGGGCCCGTCGGCGGGTTCGCCTTCGGCCACGCGCTTACACGCTTCGACGTCGGTCGAAACATACGCGCGGCAGATCATCGGACGCGCATCATAGGCGCGGCAGGTGCGCGTGTCGGGGTCAAGCGACGGACAGGCGTCCGGATGCCAGTCCCGCCCATCGGCGGCACCTGCCAAAGGCGCCAAAGCGTCATACAGCGCCACCGCTTCGGCCTCGGTGATCGTGCCACCGTCTTCACCGGAGAGGATGCAGCAAAAGGCGCACCCCCTCTGGCAGGCGAGTCCCCCGGGCGTCAGGGCGGACAGGCCAATCCGCCCGATCCCCTGCGCCGCCGATCCGTCTGCGAGCTGTTGCACCACCTCGGCAGAGGCACCTGTCGAGGTCACGAACGCCATCAACCCCCGCTTTGCGCGGTCTGCGACATGCGGATGCGATGGCACCCGGGCCTTGGCCAGCTTGTCCGTCAAGGTGGTCGGTTTGCTCACAGCAGCGTCACACCCGCATCGGCCATCTGCGTTTTCGCAATCTCGAGCGATCCATTCAGATCGATCGCCTTGCAAAGATCGAGCTTCACCGTGACGTGGAAGCCAAGCTTGGCCGCGTCAATGGCCGAGTACGCCACGCAGAAATCGGTGGCGAGACCTACAAGCGTCAGGTCGCTGATGCCGCGCGTGCGCAGGTAGCCCTCAAGCCCCGTTGGCGTCGCATGGTCGTTCTCGAAAAACGCCGAATAACTGTCGATAGCGCGGCGAAAGCCCTTTCGGATTGTCATATCGGCGCGGTCGGTCTGCAGCGCGGTGTGAAACTGGGCACCGTCCGACCCGATCACGCAATGATCCGGCCAAAGGACCTGCGTGCCGTACCGCATCTCGACCGTATCGTACGGGGCCTTGCCCGCGTGCTGCGATGCGAACGAACTGTGGCCGTCAGGATGCCAATCCTGCGTCAGCACAACCGCGTCATGCTTGTCCATCTCGGCGTTGATCCCGACGACGATCTCGTCGCCTTTGTGGACCGCCAACGCGCCGCCCGGGCAGAAATCATTCTGAACGTCGATAACAATCAGTGCGGACATGGTCGAAGCCTCCTTCTCGGCACCTCTTGCGTATGGTTGCGGCGTAGGGCGGTCAAGGGTTGCGGCATCGCGCAGTCTTGAAAGCCGCCGGGCTTGAGCGTACCTCCGCGCGCATGTTCACGGTATGCGCTCTTTATCATTTTACCCGGTTCGACGATCCGGCGGCTTTGCAGGCGCCGTTGATCGATCTGTGCCGGGCCGAGAAGATCACCGGCACGTTGCTTCTGGCGTCAGAAGGCATCAATGGCACGGTCGCCGGGCCCGCGGCGGGCATTAACATTTTGTTAACGCATTTGCAGAGCCTCCCGGGCTGCGCCGATCTGGAATGGAAGCTCTCCACTGCCAGTGAACGTCCCTTCGCCCGCATGAAGGTCCGGCTGAAGAAAGAAATCGTCACCATGGGCGTGCCGGATGTCGACCCGCGCGCAAAGGTGGGGCATTACGTCGAGCCTGCGGACTGGAACGCCCTCATTCAAAGCCCGGACGTCGCTGTGATCGACACCCGCAACGATTACGAAGTGGCCATCGGCACGTTCGAAGGGGCGATCGATCCCGAAACCGAAAGTTTCCGCGAGTTTCCTGCGTGGTGGGAGAAGAACAAGGATCGCTTTCACAACAAGCGCATCGCGATGTTCTGCACCGGCGGCATTCGCTGCGAAAAGTCGACCAACTACCTGCTGAGCCAAGGGGTCGAGGATGTGTACCACCTCAAGGGCGGCATCCTGAAATATCTCGAAGAGGTGCCTGAGGAACAAAGCACCTGGGACGGCGAGTGCTTTGTCTTCGATGGGCGCGTGTCGGTCGGTCATGGGCTGAAGGAAGGGCCGCATCTGCTGTGTCATGCGTGCCGGCGCCCCATCCTTCCCGAAGATCGCCAGCGGCCCGAATTCGAACACGGCGTGTCGTGTCATCTGTGCATCGATGAGACATCAGAGACCGACAAGACCCGGTTCCGGGAGCGTCAGAAGCAGATCCGTTTGGCAGAGGCGCGGGGAGAACGGCACCTGCACGCTGACGTGGTTGACGAATAGTTAATGGGTCCGATCCGGCCCGAATGTTTCGCGCGCGAAACAAAGGGGCAGCTTCCTTTACCTTTTTTCAAAACCTCTGGGTCAAAGATTTTTCGTACGAAAAATCTTAGCGCTCCACAGAAAAAACTTGGTCTGACCACCCATCGACAGAGCATTTCGCGCGGATGAACAGCGGACCGTCCGGCAATCCCATGAGGTTCAGACTGCGGGTGAACGGTTGTTCTTCCACATGCGGATGCAAAAGCTCACGCGTTCCGATGACCGTCCCGTCCCCGGTTTCGATCCGCCAGCCATCGGCATAGTGATCCCACCCGGTATCCGGATGTGACAGCGTGACGGACACGCGCGTGCCGCGGATCTCGACCGCTTCGACGACGGGCGGCTCGGCCAAGGCGGAAGTAGCGGCCAGGCTCAGGACAGATGCAATGAGGTATTTCATGCTGAATAGCCTAACACCGCGCAGCGTCTCTGGCAGTCACGTTTTCGCGGGCGGCACACCGTGAAGCAGCACGTGCCGCGAGTGCGAGGCGAACTCGCGGCGCAGGACAACGGACAGCGTAACGAGGCTGGCGATGATCAGTGGCCCGGCACCCAAAAGCCAGGCGGACGCCGCAATACCGAAATAAACCGACCGCAGACCGCGATTGTAGCCGCGGGCCGCCGTGATGTTGATCTCCGCCGCCTGCATCGCCATCGGCATGGCCTTTGCGTCCTCCGGATCGTTCGGCACCGCCGACATCAGAACCGAGCAATAGCCGAACAGGCGATGCGACCAGACGAATTTCAGAAAGGCGTTCGCTGCGAACAGCAGGATCACCAGAAGCTTGATCTCCAACAGGATCACCGGATCGCTTTCCAGCGTCAGGTCCTGCGCCACGCCACGCAACCGTTCGGCATTGCCCAAAAGCGCAAAGCCGCCGCCGATGGCGATCATACTGGCCGACGCGAAGAAGGCCGTTCCCTGGCGCAGGCTCGCGATGATCTGGCCGTCATAGATGCGCGGTTGGCGGGTGACGAACTGCACCATCCATTCGCGGCGCACATCCGCCATGAGTTGGGACATGGACGGGCGGGTTTTGGGCGCGTGTTCCACCGCCCAGGTCGCACCAAGCCAACTGACGATCAATAACGCAAACCCCGCCGCGTCCAGCAGGGTGAAGAGTTGGAGCCGCTCGATCCACTCCATTGATCAGAACGGTTTGACCACCACGACCCAAAGGATCGCGATGGCGCCGAAGACGCTGACTTCGTTGAAGATGCGCAGGTAGCGATCGGATTCGGTGAACACACCACGTTTGGCCCTAAGGACCAACCGTCCGGTCCACGCGTAGTGCCCGGCCAGTGCAAGAACGAGTGCGAGCTTGACCCAGACCCAGGTGGGCATGCCCCAAAGGCCGCCCAGCCAGAGCCCGGTGATCAGGGCGATCACGCCAAGACCCGCCGAGAATCGGTAAAGCCGGATCGTCAGATCCCCCAGCGGGCCGAACTCTCCGATCCGGTCATATTCGCGCTTCCAGTAGATCAAGGCACGGGGCACGGCGAAGATCGACGTCATCCAGCCCATCACGCAGAGGATGTGTATGATCTTGATCCAATCCATAACCGCTTGGTGACGTTGACAACTCCGCTTGGCAAGGGGGACGATGGCCGATCCGGAAGAATTTTCCTCTGGCCAAACTGGCGAAATTGGTTATATCTTTTTACCAATTTGGAGGATACGCCATGCAGATGCCCAAGCCGGACAGCCACGTCCTGTCGCGCAAGGACCTGATCGTCGCCCGCTTGAAAGAGGTCTTGCCGGAGGATGCCGTCATCTCGGACGAGGCGGAAACCCGCGCCTATGAATGTGACGCTCTGACCGCATATAAATGTCCTCCGCTGGCGGCTGTTTTGCCTTCTTCGACGCAAGAAGTGTCCGCTGTGCTGAAAATCTGCCACGAATTGGGTGTGCCCGTCGTGCCGCGCGGGTCGGGAACCTCTCTTGCCGGCGGCGCACTACCCACGGCGGATTGCGTGCTTCTGGGCGTGGCGCGGATGAATGACGTGATCGAGACGGATTACGACAACCGCTTCATCCGGGTGCAAACCGGACGCACCAACCTGAGCGTCACCGGCGCGGTCGAGGAAGACGGGTTCTTCTATGCGCCCGATCCGTCGAGCCAGCTGGCCTGCGCCATTGCGGGCAACATCGCGATGAATTCCGGCGGCGCGCATTGCCTGAAATACGGGGTGACCACCAACAACCTGATGGGCGTGACGATCGTGCAGATGGATGGCACCGTCATGGAGATCGGTGGCAAGCACCTGGATGCGGGCGGGTATGATCTGCTTGGCCTGATCTGCGGTTCCGAGGGGCAGTTGGGTGTGGTGACGGAAGCGACCCTGCGCATCCTGCCCAAACCCGAGGGTGCGCGCCCTGTGCTGATGGGGTTCGATTCGAACGAGGTTGCCGGCGCTTGCGTTGCCGACATCATCAAGGCGGGCGTATTGCCGGTGGCCATCGAATTCATGGACCGACCCTGCATCGAGGCGACCGAGGCCTTTGCCAAGGCGGGCTACCCGATGTGCGAGGCGCTTTTGATTATCGAGGTCGAAGGGTCCGCGGCCGAGATCGACGAACAGCTGGGCCTGATCCTGCAAATCGCACGGCGGCACAATCCGGTTGAACTGCGCGAGGCAAAAGATGCCGACGAGGCCGGGCGCATCTGGCTGGGCCGCAAGTCCGCCTTTGGCGCGATGGGGCAGATCAACGATTACATGTGCCTCGACGGCACGATCCCGGTGTCGGAGCTGCCCTATGTATTGCGCCGGATCGGCGAGATGTCGAAAGAATACGGGTTGGACGTGGCGAACGTGTTCCATGCGGGTGACGGGAACATGCACCCGCTCATCCTGTTCGATGCGAACAAGGAAGGCGATCTGGAACTGTGCGAGGCGTTCGGAGCCGATATCCTGCGCCTCTGTGTCGAGGTCGGCGGGTGTCTGACCGGGGAACATGGCGTGGGGATCGAAAAGCGCGATCTGATGGTGGATCAATTTGCATCGGCGGATCTTGAGGCGCAGATGGCGGTCAAGGACGTGTTCGATCCGGCGTGGCTTTTGAATCCGGCCAAGGTGTTCCCGCTGGCGGTGTCGGAAAGCCGCCGCAGTGTTGCGCTGGCGGCAGAGTAGCCGTCCTTGGGGGCTCTGCCCCCAAACCCCCGGGATATTTGGAAACCAGAGAAGATCATGAGACCTGAGACAGAGGCCGAGTTGGCCGATATGATTTCGGCGGCCAAGGGGCCGGTATGTGTCCAAGGCGGCGGCACGCGGGGCGTTAACCTTAATGGCGATGTCATCGAGACCGGTGGCTTGTCCGGTATCACGCTCTACGAGCCGGGTTCGCTGACGCTTGTGGCGCAGGCAGGCACTCTATTGGCGGAGGTCGAAGCGGCGCTCGATGCCGAGGGGCAGCGGCTGGCCTTTGAGCCGATGGACCATCGCGGGCTGATGGGCAAGTCCGGCGAACCAACTCTGGGTGGCGTCGTGGCCGGCAATGTCAGCGGCCCCCGACGTGTGTCGGTCGGGGCCTGCCGGGATTTCATGCTTGGCGTGCGATTTGTGGATGGCACGGGCACTGTCGTGAAGAACGGTGGTCGGGTCATGAAGAACGTCACGGGCTATGATCTGGTGAAGCTTCTGACGGGGTCGTGGGGCACCTTGGGTGTTCTTACCGAGGTGAGCCTCAAGGTGCTGCCGAAACCCGAAAGCGCGGCGTGCATCCTGATCGATGGGCTGAGCGATGCAGATGCCGTCGCCGCGATGGCCAAGGCGCTGGGCTCACCGTTTGAGGTTACGGGCGCGGCGCATATTCCTGTCGGGCTGGACGGCACGCCAGTGACGATGCTGCGGATCGAGGGCTTTGCCGGATCGGTCGACTATCGCGCAGGTCAGGTGGCCGCGCTCTTCGCAGGGCAAGAGGTGCGCGTGGAGCGTAACCCGGACGCGGTGACCAAGGGCTGGGCCTGGGTTCGTGACGTGGTGCCGTTTCACGGGGCCGACGGCGATGTGTGGCGGGTGTCCTGCACCCCGTCGGACGGGGCGGATCTTGCGGCAAAGATCGGCGCGGAGGCGCATCTTTTCGATTGGGGCGGCGGGTTGATCTGGGCGCGCGTTGCGGCCGGTACGGATGTCCGGTCGCGTCTTGGCGCATTCGACGGTCATGCCACGCTGGTGCGTGGAACGGGACAGCCGAAGTTCCAACCGGAGCCTGCGGCGGTGGCAGCCCTGTCGAAAGGACTGCGCGCGAAATACGATCCGAAGGGCATCCTGAACGCGGGGTTGATGGGGTAGGACATGCAGACGACGTTTACACCGGAACAGCTCACCAAACCCGATTTCGCGCGGTCGAACGAGGTACTGCGCACCTGTGTGCATTGCGGCTTTTGCACAGCCACCTGCCCCACTTACCAGGTTCTGGGCGACGAGTTGGACAGCCCGCGCGGGCGGATTTACCTCATCAAGGACATGCTCGAAAACGAGCGCAAGCCGGATGCAAAGACGGTCAAGCATATCGACCGGTGCCTGTCCTGCCTGGCCTGCATGACAACCTGCCCGTCGGGCGTGCATTACATGCATCTGGTCGACCACGCGCGCGCCTATATCGAAGAGAATTACGACCGTCCCTGGCATGAACGCGCGCTGCGCTGGACGCTGGCACAGATCCTGCCCTATCCGACACGGTTCCGTATTGCGCTTCTCTTGGCGAAGATCGGCAAGCCGTTTGCACCGCTGATCCCGGATGCTCGACTGCAGGCGATGCTGGAGATGGCGCCGAAGACGATCCCTCCGGTCAGCCGCAACGATGACCCGCAGAGTTTCGCGCCCGAGCAGCCGCGCAAGAAACGGGTGGCGCTGATGACGGGCTGTGCGCAGAAAGCGCTCAACACCGACATCAACGATGCGACGATCCGATTGCTGACGCGGCTTGGCTGTGAGGTGGTGGTGGCCGAAGGTGCAGGATGCTGCGGGGCGCTGACGCATCATATGGGCAAGGTCGATCAGAGCCACGGATCAGCGGCCGCCAACATCAAGGCATGGGCGCGCGAGATGGATGGCGACGGGCTCGACGCGATTGTCATCAACACGAGCGGCTGCGGCACGACGGTCAAGGATTACGGCCACATGTTTCGCAACGACGCGCTGGCGGACGACGCCGCGCGTGTTTCGGCGATTGCCAAAGACGTCAGCGAAGTTCTGGTCGATCTCGTCGATGAGGCGAGCGTGGCAGAAGCGCGGACAATTCACGGCGGGAAAAAGGTCGCCTATCACGCGGCCTGCAGTCTGCAGCATGGCCAGCAGATCAAGACGCACCCGAAAACACTGCTCAAGGCGGCGGGATTCGACGTGGTCGAACCGGCGAACAGCCATCTGTGCTGTGGCTCTGCCGGGACCTACAACCTGATGCAGCCCGAGATCTCGAAAGAGCTGAAAAGCCGCAAGGTTGCGAGCCTCGAGGCCAAGACGCCGGACATCATCGCTGCGGGCAATATCGGGTGCATGATGCAGATCGGATCCGGAACGGATATTCCGATTGTGCACACTGTCGAACTCTTGGATTGGGCAACCGGCGGACCCATGCCGAATGCCTTGAAATCTTCTTAAATCTGACGCGCAGGTCATAGTTTTGCCCGAATGAAAGCGTAGCTCCGGACAAAAGAAACGGAGCTGACTCGTGCGAAATTGGATCCTGGGGGGTTTGCTGACTGTACTGCCATTCGTTGCAGTCGCGCAAAATACCGGGCTTTTCTCTATGGAAAGCCGGCAGGACGGGCGCGCGTGGGAGGCCGTCGGTCGGCTTGAACTCGGTGGCACCGCCTTTTGTACGGGGACATTGATCTCGCAGGATCTGGTGCTGACTGCCGCGCATTGCCTCTACAACGAAGACGGCGAACTCCTTTCTCCGGACGACATTCAGTTTCTGGCGGGGTGGCGCAACGGTCGGGCGGCGGCGTATCGCCGGGTGCGCCGTGCGGTCGCGCATCCCAAGTACAAACTGGATGCAGAGCCGGGGCCGGACCGTGTCTATAGCGATATTGCCCTGATCGAACTCCAGCATCCGATCCGCAACACAACCATCATTCCCTTTGCCACCGAAGACCGGCCGGACATCGGCGATGAGGTGGGCGTGGTGTCTTACGCTCATAACCGGTCCGAGGCGCCCTCCATGCAGGACACCTGCGAGGTGATCTCGGCACAGGACAACGTGCTTGTTCTGTCGTGCTCCGTGGATTTCGGAAGCTCGGGATCACCCGTCTTTGCATTCGGCGATGATGAGACGCGCATCGTGTCCGTCGTGTCTTCCAAGGCGAAGAGTGGCGAGATGCCCGTGTCGCTGGGCGCACCGCTTGATGGGCAGATCGCAACCATCAAAGCGCTGATGGACGAAGGCGCGGGTTTTGCCGAAGGGTCTGTCTTTCGCCCGTTCAAGGCGGATGCCGGTGCGCGCAAAGACACCGGGGCCAAGTTTATCCGCCCGTAATCCGGCTTTGCGGACCCCTTGAAACCCGAAAATCGCATGCCCATCTGATCGGTGTCGGGATGCCCAGACAGGGGCCTGACACCGAATATGGGGCCTGTCCGAAGACGGAAGGCTTCTCACACTTGGTATCGCTCAATGGAGGATGACCTATGCGAGGATATGATTTCGCACCGCTTTACCGCGCAACTGTCGGTTTTGACCAAATCGCCGACCTGATGGATCGGGTTCTGACAAACGACGTCAGCCAGCCCAGCTACCCCCCCTACAACATCGAAAAAACCGCCGACGATGCTTACCGTATCTCGATTGCCGTGGCTGGCTTTTCCGACGCCGACCTAAGCGTCGAGGTCAAGGATGGCGCGTTGATCGTTGCGGCCAAGAAGGCCGACGAGGACGAGACCCGCACCTATCTGCATCGCGGCATCGCCACCCGCGCCTTCCAGCGCCGGTTCCATCTGGCCGACCACGTCCGCGTCGTGGGCGCGAGCCATGTCGACGGCATGCTGCACATCGATCTGGAACGGGAAATCCCCGAAGCGCTGAAACCGCGCCGGATCGAGATTGCTAAGGCCGACACGATCGAAAAAGACGTGGTTGACGCAAAAGCCGTGAACTAATCGACACCGCTTATTAAGACCGAAAGGCCCGGCACCGCGCCGGGCCTCTTTTTTTGGGATCCGATTGTCAGGAGTGTGGACAAAGCACCAATTCGCTGTGGCTGCGCCAAGGTCAGCTTTTTCGTTTTGCTCTGACGCGCTCTGAGCGGCTAAAAGAACCGAATGCAACCGTCACCACAGCTGTCAGAGCTAGTAGACCCAAAGCACCAATGGGCAGCGCCCAAAGCCCGGTATTGATAGCAAGCGCATTGGCCGATGCTGAGCCCACCGCAATGCCGAGGTAACTTGCGGATGAGTTGAGTGCGAGAACAAAGCCGTGGTGTTCCTGAGCCACCAATCCCACAAGTCGGCTTTGTTGAGGCGTCGCGAACAGGGTGCCCATGAACGCACATCCGGCAAGAGCCATCGCACCCAGATATGGTCCTAGATCGAGGAACATCAGAAACAGAAACGCTGCGAGACCTCCAAAACTCGCCCAAACCAACGGGCCTGGTCCAACGCGATCCGAAAGCGCGCCTGCGGCGGCATTCCCCGCGACACCTAGAACGCCGAACAGGAGAATTGCGATCGGAAGCCCGCTTGCGCTGACACCGAATTGCTGTCCCAACAACTCCCCCATCAGCGCATAGATGACAAACTGTGCCGATAGCATACCCACCGTCCCTGCAAGTAGGAGTGCTGGTGCGAGGAGAGGAAAGCTTTCTGAGGGCCGTTTCCGTGGCGCGTTTGCTGTGTCTGCGTTGCGCGGCATATAGATCGCTGCCAATGCAACAAAGAGGACCGCGGCTAAACCTATTGCAGCAATGGCCCCGCGCCATCCAAGCAATAGCGTCAACCATGTCGCAACCGGTACGCCTCCTACGGTCGCAAGGGTAAACCCGGCAAAGACTGTAGCCAAGACTGCACCGCGTCGGTCCGCCGGGACCAAAGAGATGGCAAGAGCTGCGCTAGTGGGCGCGATAAGCGCACCACCCAAGGCGGACGCGATGCGTGCAATGAGAAGCGCTTGAAACGAGGACGCCAGCGCCGACCAGACTAGGGAAGCTGCGAGAATACTTGCGCCCGCAAGGATTAGCGTTCGGGGCGCGAGACGTTGCCCCAAGGCGAATTGCGCGAGGGGTGCGGCCAAGGCAAAGGTCGCTGCGAATGCTGTGACGAGCCACCCAGCGTCTGCTGGGTCCGTGGCCAGATCGCGCGTCAGCGCCGGTCCCAAGCCCAATATGCTGAGCGATGTCGTACCAATGACGAACATTCCCAAGGCAAGGATCCAAGGCACGCGCTTGCTAATTGTCTGTGTTGGCACAGAGTTGCGATCCTCATTGTTTTGGGTGGATGATGTCAGGATACATCCTTTGCCAAATATCGAAAGGCGACATTCCCTGCGCTACGAAGAAATTGCAATTTGGGCTCCGAGCCGCCGTTCCAGGTCGGTTGGGGACAAGCGGAAAGGCGGGTTGGGAAGGCCGGATCGCGAGACCTTTCAAGGTCTCGCGCCAGTGATTTGAAGCTTCGAAGCGTCAGACGCTCATGCAGACGTATTTCATCTCAAGAAACTCATCGATTCCGTGATGGCTGCCCTCGCGGCCAAGACCCGATTGCTTCACCCCGCCGAACGGGGCGACCTCGGTCGAGATGATCCCGGTGTTCACCCCGACAATGCCGTACTCCAGCGCCTCAGCGACCTTGTACACGCGGCTGAGATCCTTGGCGTAGAAATAGCTGGCGAGGCCGAAGATCGTGTCATTCGCCATCTCGATCACGTCATCTTCGGTCTCGAACTTGAAGAGCGGGGCGAGGGGACCAAAGGTTTCCTCGGTCGAGAAGGCCATGTCCTGTGTCGCGCCGGTGACGATAACGGGGTTGAAGAAGTTTCCGCCCGCCTCGTGCTCTTCGCTGCCAAGGATCACTTCACCACCCTTGGCCTTGGCGTCGGCGATATGCTCCTGCACCTTGTCGAGCGCGTCGTTGTTGATGAGTGGACCAAGGTCGGTGCCCTCTTCAAGACCGTCGCCCACCTTCATCTTGCTGACCTTCTCTTTCAGCTTCTCGGCGAAGGCATCGTAGACGCCCGCCTGCACGTAGATACGGTTGGCGCAGACGCAGGTCTGTCCGTTGTTGCGGAACTTGCACATGATCGCGCCATCGACAGCGGCGTCGATATCCGCGTCGTCAAACACGATGAAGGGCGCATTGCCGCCAAGCTCCATCGAGCACTTCATCACCTGATCGGCGGCCTGGCGCAGCAAGATGCGCCCGACCTCGGTGGACCCGGTGAAGGTGATCTTCCGCACCGCCGGGTTCTCGCAGAACTCCTTGCCCACTTCCGAGGACGAAGACGATGGCACGACGTTGAACACACCGGCAGGGATACCCGCACGTTCTGCAAGGACACCCAAAACGATAGCCGACAGCGGTGTCTCTTTCGCCGGGCGCGCCACGAAAGAACACCCTGCCGCAAGCGCCGGGCCCGCTTTTCGCGTGATCATCGCGTTCGGGAAATTCCAAGGGGTGATGGACCCGACCACGCCGATGGGCTGCTTTATCACCATGATCCGCTTGTCGCGCTGGTGGCCGGGGATCGTCTCGCCATACACACGCTTCGCCTCTTCCGCGAAGAATTCTATGAAGGATGCGCCGTAGGCGACTTCGCCCTTGGCTTCAGCCAGAGGTTTGCCCTGTTCGGCGGTAAGGATCGTGCCAAGATCGTCCTGGTGCTCCATCATTAGGTCGAACCATTTGCGCAGCACTTGCGCACGTTCCTTGCCGGTCCACTTGGCCCATTCCCGTTGCGCCACTTCGGCTGCGGCAATCGCATCCGCCACTTGCGCACGGGACAGGTCCGCCACCTCGGCAATCGTGTCGCCGCGCGCGGGGTTGTCCACCGCAAAGGTCCCGTCGTCGCCGTCAATCCACGTGCCGTTCACGTAGCCCCGCGTTTCAAGCAAGGACGGATCGTTTAACAGGCTCGCAAGGTTTGTTGTCTGATCAAGCATGGGTCCCCTCCGGTTTTCTGCTGTCAAAGGTGGATCATTTGCCGAATATATTGGCAAGTGATCATCTGATGGAGACGCGGACGTGGATTGGGACGACGCCTACGCCAATGCAAAATATATCCCCTACGGGGAGAACTATCCAAAACGCTGGCGGGCCGATGCGGACGCGTTTCGCCAGAAGATGTCCGTACTGGGCCGTGCGCGACTTGGGGTGATGTACGGACACGGAACGCGCGAGGTCGTGGATGTGTTCCTCCCCGACGGCATTCCAAAGGGCCTGATGGTGTTCGTTCATGGGGGGTATTGGGTTCGGTTCGAAGGATCGCTCTGGTCTCACTTCGCGCAAGGTGCCTTGGAACGCGGTTGGGTGGTGGCGATGCCGACCTACGATCTCTGCCCCCGCGTGCGCATCCCGGATATCACGCTGCAGGTGGCGCAGGCGATCTCGGTCATCGCGCGCGAATTCGACGGACCGATCCGATTGGCGGGGCATTCCGCAGGCGGCCACCTGGTGTCCCGGATGCTCGACCCCGGCGTGCTGCCGCAGGATGTGCTGTCGCGCATCGAGACCTGCGTTCCGATATCGCCCGTTTCGGATCTCCGGCCTCTCATGAACACGTTGATGAACCGGGACTTCCGGCTGGACGACGCAATGGCCAAGGCCGAAAGCCCGATCTTTCAGCAGAAGCCGACGGTGCCGGTAACTGTCTGGGTCGGCGCCGAGGAACGGCCCGTATTCCTAGATCAAGCGCAATGGCTCGCCGATGCATGGGGCTGCGCGCATGTCGTTGATCCCGGCAAGCACCATTTTGACGTCATTGACGGCCTGCAGGATGCCGACAGCCGCTTGATGAGCGCAATTCTCGGCAGCGCGTCTTGACACTCCGACGAATTCGGCAAGAGCTTTGCGGCACGGGATGTCTCTTTCAGACCTCGATTTGACCGAAAGAGGCAGGTCCGGTGCCGCAGACCCGTGCAAGGGTCACCGGGAAGGAGTCACTGCGACATGCGATATTCCGGCTTTCGGGTCCTCAAGGAAGCGCTGACCGGCCATCGCGGCTGGGGTCCAGCATGGCGTGATCCGGAACCGCAGTCAGACTACGATTATGTCATCATCGGCGGCGGCGGGCATGGACTGGCGACGGCCTATTACCTTGCCAAGGAATACAAGCAATCGCGCGTCGCCGTTCTGGAAAAAGGCTGGATCGGCGGGGGAAACGTGGGGCGGAACACCACGATTGTCCGCTCGAACTACCTGCTCGACGGCAATGAGCCGTTCTACGAATTCTCTCTCAAGCTCTGGGAAGGGCTGGAGCAGGACCTGAACTACAACGCGATGATGAGCCAGCGCGGCATCATCAACCTCATGCATTCCGACGCCCAGCGCGACGCCTATATCCGGCGCGGGAATTCCATGATCCTGCATGGTGCGGATGCGGAACTGCTGAACCAGAAGCAGGTGCTGGAGAAATACCCGTTCCTGAACGTCAAGAACGCGCGCTTTCCGGTCATGGGCGGGCTGCTGCAGGCGCGCGCCGGCACTGCGCGGCATGATGCGGTCGCCTGGGGCTATGCGCGCGGGGCCGATCAGCGCGGTGTGGACATCATCCAGAACTGCGAGGTGACGGGCCTCCGGATCGAGAATGGTAAGGTGCTGGGGGTCGAGACGTCGCGCGGCTATATCGGGGCGAAGAAAGTCGGGTCCTGTGTGGCGGGGTCTTCCTCGAAAGTGATGGCCTATGCAGGCATGCGGCTGCCCATTGAAAGCCATGTCCTGCAGGCGTTCGTGTCCGAAGGGCTCAAGCCCGTGCTTCCGGGCGTCATCACCTTTGGCGCAGGGCATTTCTATTGCAGCCAGTCCGACAAGGGCGGATTGGTCTTCGGTGGCAATATCGATGGCTACAATTCCTACGCTCAGCGCGGCAACCTGCCGGTGGTCGAGGACGTGATTGAGGAAGCGATCGCCATGTTCCCGATGCTGGGTCGCGCGCGCCTGCTGCGGTCTTGGGGCGGCATCATGGATATGTCGATGGACGGCTCGCCCATCATCGACAAGACCCATATCGACGGACTCTATTTCAACGGTGGCTGGTGCTACGGCGGGTTCAAGGCGACGCCTGCCTCGGGCTTCTGCTACGCGCATCTGCTGGCCACCGACACACCACACGAGACCGCCACCGCGTTCCGCCTCGACCGGTTCCGCACCGGAAATGTCATTGATGAAAAGGGATCGGGCGCGCAGCCCAACTTGCACTGATGATTATCAATCACCCGATCCTTGGCCCGCGTGACTCGTCCGAGTTTGTCTATCTGGGCGACGCGACACTTTTGAAGCGCCCGGACTGGCAAGCGGAAGACGCGGCCGAGCAGTTCTATGATTATCTGCACACGCGCGATAACCCGGCGGGTCTGCATCGCGAGTTGTGGTATCACGAACAGGGCGACCGGTCGTGGCTGGTCGTCACACGCGACACCGTCACACACGAGATCACCAAGGTCGAACTGGCCCGCGACGTGGCGCGTACGGGGGGGTCAGCATGAGCCAGGTGAACCGTCTGGATGGCGGGCTGATCGACCGGTCCGAAACGTACTCCTTCCGCTTCGACAGCACGTACCACAAGGGCCACAAGGGCGACACGCTGGCCTCTGCCCTTTTGGCGAACGGCGTGCGGCTCATGGGACGGTCGTTCAAGTATCACCGTCCGCGTGGTCCGATGACGGCCGGGTCTGAAGAACCGAACGCTATCGTCGAACTGCGCGAGGGCGCGCGCAAGGAACCCAACACCCGGGCCACGACCGCAGAGCTTTATGACGGGCTGCGGGCGGCGTCGCAGAACCGCTGGCCTTCGCTTGCCTTCGACGCGATGGAGATCAACGACCTCCTGTCGAACTTCTTTGCCGCAGGCTTTTACTACAAGACCTTCATGTGGCCTGCCGCCTTCTGGGAAAAGGTCTATGAGCCGATTATCCGGCGTGCCGCTGGTCTGGGATCGCTTAGCTCGCAGGATGATCCCGACGATTACGACAAGGGCTTCCTGCATTGCGATCTGCTTATCATCGGCGGTGGCCCTGCCGGTCTGGCCGCTGCGCTGACCGCGGGTGAAAGTGGTGCACGGGTGATCCTGTGCGATGAGGATTTCCTGATTGGAGGGCGGCTCAACTTTGAGACCTACGACGTCGGCGGTCAGTCCGGCGCCGCCTGGGCCGCCGAGACGGTCGCGCGGCTACAAACCATGCCGAATGTCCGCGTCATGCCGCGCACCACCGTCATCGGTGCCTTCGACCACGGCATCTACGGCGCGGTGGAACGGGTGAGCGATCACCTTCCCGTTCCGCAAGAGGGCAAACCCCGCCAGATCCTGTGGCGCATCACCTCCACGCGCGCGATCCTCTGCGCCGGCGCGACCGAGCGCCCCATCGTGTTCGAAAACAACGACCGCCCCGGCATCATGCAAGCCAGCGCCATCCGCGCCTATGCGAACCGCTGGGCCGTGACCCCAGCGCAGCAGGTGGCGATCTTCACCAACAATGACGACGGGCACCGCACGGCGTCTGATCTTGTGTCCAAAGGCGTGGAGGTCGTGTCGGTCATCGACACTCGGCAAGACGCGCTGATATCAACGGACTACGACGTGATCGCAGGCGGCGTGATCGACCAGACCTGGGGTCGGCTGGGTCTCAAACAGATCGAAGTGAAGATGCCCAAGGGCGGCATCCGCCGGATCAAGTGCGGCGCTTTGGGTGTGTCAGGCGGCTGGAACCCGAACGTCCATCTCACCTGTCACCAGCGCGGGCGACCGGTCTGGGACGAGGCGCTCTCGGCCTTCGTACCCGGTGGCGCCCTTCCCCCCGGCATGACCGTTGCGGGCGCGGCGAACGGGGTGTTCTCGACCCATGGCGCACTCAATTCCGGAGCAGAAACCGCCAAAGCCGCGCTGTCGGACCTCGGGATGACATCGAAGGCCCCCACCCTCCCAGACGCAGAAGACACGCCCGTCCGCATCACCCCCTTCTGGCACGTCAAATCCGCCAAGCGCGCTTGGGTGGATCAGCAGAACGATGTAACTGCCAAGGACATCAAACTGGCGCATCAGGAAAACTTCCGCTCTGTCGAGCACCTCAAGCGCTACACCACGCTGGGCATGGCCACGGATCAGGGCAAGACGTCCAACGTCGCGGGCCTTGCCATCATGGCCGAGGTCGCGGGCAAGGCGATCCCCGAGGTGGGCACCACCATGTTCCGCCCGCCCTATGCCCCCACCGCGATGGGTGTGTTCGCCGGGCGCGCCTGGGGGAAGGACGTGCGCCCGACCCGCCTGACCCCAAGCCACAAATGGGCCGAAGAACAGGGCGCCGTCTTTACCGAATCGGGCCTCTGGCTGCGCGCGCAATGGTATCCGAAGGCGGGCGAGACGCATTGGCGCGAAAGCTGCGACCGGGAGGTGCTGCAAACCCGCAAATCAGTCGGCGTCTGTGATGTGACCTCGCTCGGCAAGATCGACGTGCAGGGCGCCGACGCAGCAACGTTCCTGAACCTCGTTTACTGCAACGGCATGGCAAAGATCCCGGTCGGCAAGGTCCGCTATGGCCTGATGCTGCGCGAAGACGGGTTCGTGATGGATGACGGCACCGCGGCGCGTCTGGCCGAAGATCATTTCGTTGTCACAACCACGACGGCCAATGCCGTCGGGGTCTACCGGCACATGGAGTTCGTGCGGCAGTGCCTCTGTCCGGACATGGACGTGCAGCTGATTTCCACCACCGAGGCGTGGGCGCAGTTCGCGGTCGCGGGTCCCAACTCCCGCGCGCTCTTGCGCAAGATCGTGGACCCGGGCGTCGACCTATCGAACGACGCCTTCCCGTTCATGGCCTGCGCCGAGGTCACGATCTGCGGCGGCCTACGCGCGCGGTTGTTCCGAATCTCGTTCTCGGGTGAGCTGGCTTACGAGATCGCCGTGCCGACCCGTTATGGCGACGCTTTGATCCGGCGCTTAATGACCGCAGGCGAGGAATTCGACGTCGTGCCCTACGGCCTCGAAGCGCTCAACGTCATGCGGATCGAAAAGGGCCACGTCACCGCGAACGAGTTGAACGGCACAACCACGGCGTTGAACCTTGGCATGGGACGCATGGTGTCCAAGACAAAGGACTCGATTGGGTCTGTCTTGTCCGAACGCCCCGGGATGAACGAAGAGGATGCGCTGAAGCTGGTCGGACTGAAGCCGGTCGACTTGTCCAACAACGTACCCGCCGGGGCGCATTTGCTGACCAAGGGCGCGAAGGTGACCGCCACCAACGATCAGGGCTACGTCACCTCTGCGTGTTATTCCCCGAACCTCGGCCACCATATCGCGCTGGGGTTCCTGAAATCAGGGGACAGCCGCATCGGTGAGGTGATCCGCCTTGTCAGCCCGCTTACCGGTGTCGATCACGAGGTCGAAGTGGTCAGCGCCCATTTCCTCGACCCGGAAGGAGAGCGCCTCCGTGCATGATCTGGCCCCCCTTCACGCGCTTGGCGGTGCAGAGGCACGTATCGACACCGTCGCAGGTGTCACGCTGACCGAGAACATGGGCCTCGCCCTCGCTTCGGTCTCGGCCCGCAAGGGACAAGAGACCGCCTGCCGCGCGCATCTGGGCGAACTCTTGGAAGGCTCCGCGCCCGAACCGGGCAAGACCGTGCTGCACGACCCCGAGGCCTCCTTCTGGATGGCGCCCGATCAATGGATGGTTGGCGCGCCGTTCGGCACGCACGAAGACCTCGCTGCACAATTGAAAGCACGATTTTGCGAGACCGCGTCGATCACGGAACAGACCGATGCCTGGGTCTGTTTCGACATGCGCGGTGACGGGATCGAAGCCGTGATGCAACTCTGCGCCAATATCGATATCGAGCGGATGCAGACTGGCGACGCGGTGCGGACGGTGATCCACTACATGGGGGTCTATGTCCTGCGCCGCGATCCGGCGAACTGGTTGCGTATCCTCGGGTCTCGATCCTCGGCCGGATCGTTGCACCATGCGCTGGTGACGGCGATGAAGGCGGCCTTGTAGCGAAGCATTCCCGCGCGGAATCAAGGCGAAGCCGCCGCGCGATCGGTCACGCCAAAGGCGTGCTTCCAGCACGACCCGCCCCCCGGGCTGGCGATTGGTTGCCGTAAGCGCATAGCAAATGCGACTTCAGGACTTGGCCGACATAAAGTGGATCGCATACTTGATGGACGCCATCCCGCGGTCTGACCATCGCGCTGTTCCGGACACTGGTTGTTGCAAAACACTTCCGCTAACGTTTCGAGCCATGACCAAACTCACCCAGGACCCACACAAGACGACCGGCCCGCTGCACAATGTGCTCGAGGTCGCGATTGGCCGTGAGGTGCGGGCGTTCCGCAAGCAGCAGAAAATGACGGTATCGGATCTGTCCAAGCTCACGGGCATCTCCGTCGGGATGGTGTCCAAGATCGAGACCGGCAACACCTCGCCCTCTCTCACGACCCTTCAAACGCTTGCCAACGCCTTGTCCGTCCCGCTTACCGCGTTCTTCAAAACCTTCGAAGAACGGCGCGATGCCGTGCATACGAAAGCCGGTGAGGGTCTGAGCATCGACCGCGAAGGCACACGCGCCGGGCATCAATACACACTGCTCGGCCATATCGGCGCCAACCGCAGTGGTGTGATCGTGGAGCCCTATCTGATCGAACTGACATCGGAGTCCGACACGTTCGAGACGTTTCAGCACGACGGGATTGAGACGATCTACATGCTGGATGGGGCGGTGGATTATCGCCATGGGTCGCGGATTTATCCGCTCCGCCCGGGCGACACGCTTTTCTTCGAAGCGGACGCACCGCACGGACCCGAGACGCTCGTCGCACTTCCAGCGCGCTACCTGTCGATCATCAGCTACCCGCAGGCATAATTCTTGCGCAAATTATTCCTAAAGTGAATATTTCATTCCCCTTATTGCCGATAGCATCCGTGCCTGCTACTTTTCTCGCATCCTGAAAATCTGGCTTGGAAAGGACCACCCGAATGTGTGGGATCGTCGGATTGTTTCTGAAAGACCGGTCGCTCGAACCTCAGCTTGGGGCGATGCTGACCGATATGCTTATCACGATGACGGATCGCGGCCCCGACAGCGCGGGTATCGCGATTTACGGCGAGGATGACGCGACACGGTCCAAAATCACCGTGCAATCGGAAACGCCGGACACCTCTTTCGCGACGCTTGAAGACGACCTCCGCACGGCCCTCGGCGCGCAGGTGGCGGTGACGCGGAAGGACACGCATGCGGTCCTGAAAATCCCACGCGGGCAGATCGCTCCGGCGCGCGCGGCGCTGGCGCAGATCGACCCTGCTTTGCGCGTCATGTCCTCGGGCGACACAATCGAAATCTACAAAGAGGTCGGCCTGCCCAAAGACGTCGCATCGCGGTTCGACCTGCGCAGCATGAGCGGAACGCACGGCATCGGCCACACCCGCATGGCGACTGAATCGCTCGTGACCACAATGGGCGCGCATCCGTTCAACACCGGACCCGACCAGTGCCTCGTGCACAACGGGTCTTTGTCCAACCACAACCGCCTGCGCCGCAAGCTGCAGCGCGAGGGCATCGTCATCGAAACCGAAAACGACACCGAGGTCGGCGCGGCCTACCTGACCTGGCGGATGCAAAATGGCGCGTCTCTGGGCGAAGCCTTGCAAAGCTCGTTGGACGATCTGGATGGGTTCTTCACCTTTGTCGTCGGTACAAAAGATGGCTTTGGCGTCGTGCGCGACCCCATTGCATGCAAGCCCGCCGTGATGGCCGAGACCGACCAGTACGTCGCCTTCGGCAGCGAATACCGCGCCCTCGTGAGCTTGCCCGGCATCGACTACGCCCGCGTTTGGGAGCCAGAACCGGCCACTGTCTATTTCTGGTCGCACGACACCACCCCGACCCGGAAGGCTGCGTAAGATGCAGACCATCGACATGGACACCACCGCCCTGCGGGATTTGAACGCAGCACTGCAGGCGCAGGCAAACGAAACGAACCAGACCGCGTGGGAGATCGTGAACCCCAAGGGCAGTCACGCGATTGCGGTCGGTTTGGACGCCCCGATCGAGGTTACGGTGAAAGGCTCCACTGGTTACTACTGCGCCGGAATGAACAAGCAGGCGACCGTGCATGTGGCGGGGTCCGCCGGGCCGGGCGTGGCCGAAAACATGATGTCCGGCACAGTGGTGATCGAAGGCGACGCATCGCAATACGCGGGCGCGACGGGAAATGGCGGCACGCTCATCATCAAGGGCAACGCGTCTTCGCGCTGTGGGATTTCGATGAAGGGCATCGACATTATCGTGCACGGCAATGTCGGTCACATGTCAGCCTTCATGGCGCAGTCGGGTAACCTTGTCGTCTGCGGCGATGCCGGTGAGGCGCTGGGAGACTCGATCTACGAGGCGCGGCTGTTCGTGCGCGGGTCGGTGAAATCGCTGGGTGCGGACTGCATCGAGAAAGAGATGCGTGACGAGCATATTTCGATGCTCACCGAACTGTTGGCGCGGGGCGGATGTGACGCGAAACCCGAGGATTTCAAACGGTACGGTTCGGCGCGCCAGTTGTACAACTTCAACATCGACAACGCGTATTGAGGGCTGAGCGATGAAAGACCTGCCCAACGGCGCGCCGCGCACGGTTCCCATCCAGTCGGCGACGTTTACCAACTCGGTCAACGCCGAAATCCGACGCGCGGCGGCGACCGGGATTTACGACATCCGAGGCGGTGGCGCGAAGCGGAAGGTTCCGCATTTCGACGACCTCTTGTTCCTGGGGGCGTCAATCTCGCGCTATCCTTTGGAGGGATATCGGGAGGCCTGCGATACCTCTGTAATGCTGGGCACACGCCACGCGGAGAACCCGATCAAGCTCGACATTCCGATCACCATCGCGGGGATGAGTTTCGGCGCTCTTTCCGGTGCCGCGAAAGAGGCGTTGGGACGCGGCGCGACCTTGGCCGGAACCTCGACCACCACGGGCGATGGCGGCATGACACCCGAAGAGCGGGGGCATTCGAAGACGCTCGTCTATCAATATCTGCCATCGCGCTACGGGATGAACCCGGATGATCTGCGCAACGCGGACGCGATCGAAGTCGTCGTCGGGCAAGGCGCGAAACCCGGCGGCGGCGGAATGTTGTTGGGCCAGAAGATTACCGACCGCGTGGCGGGAATGCGCAACCTTCCCAAAGGGATAGATCAACGATCCGCCTGTCGTCACCCAGATTGGACCGGGCCCGATGATCTTGAGATCAAGATCCTCGAACTGCGCGAACTCACCGGCTGGAAGGTGCCGATCTACATCAAGGTCGGTGGCGCACGGCCCTATTTCGACACGACGCTCGCCGTGAAGGCCGGAGCGGATGTTGTTGTGCTAGACGGGATGCAGGGCGGCACCGCGGCGACGCAGGACGTGTTCATCGAACATGTCGGCATGCCAATCCTCGCCTGTATCCGCGAAGCGGTGCGCGCGCTCGAGGACCTCGGCATGCACCGTGAGGTGCAGTTGATCGTATCCGGCGGCGTCCGCACCGGGGCGGATGTGGCAAAGTGCATGGCGCTTGGCGCGGATGCGGTGTCTATCGGAACAGCGGCGTTGATTGCCTTGGGCGACAATGACCCACGGTGGGAGACCGAGTACCAAGCCCTCGGTACAACGGCGGGGGCTTATGACGATTGGCACGAAGGCAACGATCCAGCCGGGATCAGCACGCAGGACCCGGAACTCGAAGCGCGGCTTGATCCCGTCGAAGGCGGGCGGCGGCTGAACAACTACCTCAAGGTGATGACGCTGGAGGCTCAGACCATCGCGCGGGCCTGCGGAAAGAACAAGCTGCACAACCTCGAACCGGAGGATCTGTGCGCGTTGACGATGGAAGCGGCGGCGATGGCGAAGGTGCCTTTGGCCGGGACGGACTGGTGGCCGGGGAAATCGGGGACAACGTTTTGATTGGATCGTGTGGAGCAAAGGCCGAAGGCCGCCGCACATCGTCGGGCCGCCCCCCGGCCCGGCGATTTGGTAGAGCAAGCGCCTCGCATAAGCGGCATTCGGACTTGGCAATCATAAAGCGCATAGAACAACCATAGCATCGCCGCACCGCGGCCCAACGCTCCGCGGCTTTGCTCCCAAAATAGGGACGACACAAATGACCACGGACCTCGCCAAATTTGCAGCCGACACCGGCGTCAAATACTTCATGATCTCGTTCACCGATCTGTTCGGTGGGCAGCGCGCCAAGCTGGTTCCGGCGCAGGCAATTGCCGACATGCAGGAAGAGGGCGCTGGGTTTGCGGGGTTTGCGACATGGCTCGACATGACGCCGGCGCACCCGGATATGCTCGCCGTGCCCGACCCGTCGTCGGTGATCCAACTGCCTTGGAAACCAGAAGTCGCTTGGGTCGCCGCAAACTGCGTGATGGAAGGTGAGGACGTGGCCCAAGCGCCGCGCAACGTGTTACGGCGGTTGATTGATGAGGCGGCGGATCAAGGCTTGCACGTCAAGACAGGGGTCGAGGCGGAGTATTTTCTGCTGACCCCAGACGGCGACCAGATCAGCGACCCGTTCGATACGGCGGAAAAGCCCTGTTACGACCAGCAGGCGGTGATGCGCCGCTATGACGTGGTGCGCGAGATTTGTGACTACATGCTCGATCTGGGCTGGGGGCCGTATCAGAACGATCACGAGGACGCGAATGGCCAGTTCGAGATGAACTGGGACTATGACGATGCGCTGAAAACGGCGGACAAACACTCCTTCTTCAAGTTCATGACCAAGTCGGTTGCCGAAAAACACGGCTTCCGCGCGACCTTTATGCCGAAGCCGATCGAAGGCCTGACCGGCAATGGCTGCCACGTCCATGTGTCGGTTTGGGACGCACCCGGCAAAGCAGCGAAGACAAACGTGTTTGCCGGTGAAGGCGATGGTCCGACCGGCGAGGTGGGGCTGTCCGAACGCGGCAAACATTTCCTTGGCGGGATCATGAAGCATGCCTCTGGGATGGCGGCGATCACCAATCCGACGGTCAACAGCTACAAGCGGATCAACGCGCCGGTCACGACGTCGGGAGCCACATGGGCACCGAACACGGTCACTTGGACCGGGAATAACCGGACGCATATGGTGCGCGTGCCGGGGCCGGGGCGGTTCGAGCTCCGGCTCGCAGATGGGGCGGCGAACCCGTATCTGTTGCAGGCCGTCATCATCGCCGCAGGCCTTTCCGGGCTGGCAAGCCAGGCTGATCCTAGCAAACGATACGACATCGATATGTACGCCGAGGGCCACAAGGTGCGCGGCGCGCCCCGCCTGCCGCTCAACATGCTCGATGCGCTACGGGCGTTCGACAAGGACAAGGCTCTGAAAACCGCGATGGGTGACGAGTTTTCCTCAGCGTTCCTGAACCTTAAGATGCGCGAGTGGAATTCCTACGTGTCGCACTTCACCCAGTGGGAAAAGGACAACACGCTCGACATCTGATTTTACGCTTGTCGATGCGGTGAAATCGGGCATGGTGCGTCTGAATGCATACGTTTGCAAAAAGGTGCCCGATGCCCGGCTTCCAGTCCGAAAAGCAACTTGTCCGCGACTACTATGCAGCTTTGTCTGCGGCGGACCACGACGCACTTCCCATCGTCATGGCAAAGTTTTGCGCGCCTGATCTGGTGTGGCGCGGGTATCATCCGGTCGGGTTGCTGAACGGCGCAGAAACCGTTGCAACGACGTTTTGGCAACCGTTGAAACATGCACTGACCTCATTGCAGCGTCGCACAGACCTGTTCTTTGCCGGGCGGCATTTGTTAGCCGATGATGGCGCTGTCTGGGTTGCGTCCATGGGGCACCTCATGGGCCTGTTTGACCAGCCCTTGTTCGGTATCCTTCCCACCGGCAAGGTCGCAATGCTGCGATACGGAACATTCCACAAGGTCGAGAATGGCAAAATCATCGAAGAGGCGATGTATTTCGACCTGCCTCATCTGATGGTGCAGACTGGTCAAAACCCGTTCCCGCCACAAACGGCGCAGCATCTGGTCCAGCCGGGGCCCATGACGCATGGTGGGTTGCTTTTTGACGACGCGCCGGAGGCAGAAGGCCGCGCGACGCTGGCAGCGATCGAGGCGATGATCTCGGACCTTGGGTCGTGGAACCTTGGTATCCCGCTCGAGGAGGAGCTGCGGCGCACCTGGCATGAAGACATGATTTGGTGGGGTCCGGAAGGCATCGGCGCGACCTACACGATCCCACGCTATGCCCAGCAACATTCGGGGCCGTTTCGTGCGGCGTTTACCAATCGCTCGGCCACCGGGCATATCTGCCGGACGGCGGAGGGGCATTACGGTGGGTTCTTTGGATGGCCGAACTTCACCGCTGAGCATACCGGGGGGTTCATGGGCATGCCCGCCACGCCGGGTCGAGTCGAGTTTCGCGTGATCGACTTCTACCGGCGCGAGGGCGACAAGCTGGCCGAGAACTGGATCTTCATCGACCTATTGCACGTCTGGGCGCAGCAGGGGGTTGATATTCTGAAACGGACGACAGAGATCGGGTAGGACGGCTTCTCAAAGAGCCGTCCGCGAGCGATTTCGAATTCGCTTTGGTGGATTGAAAACCCACCCTACTGGTTCGGGAAGTAGTCCTCGCAGTCACCATCGCGATAGACATCCGCTGTGCAGCAATGCAGGCCACCGCCAAACGCATAGGCGTCTCGCAGCTCCACCGGGATCACTTCCATGCCCAGCTTCTCCATCTGTTCCATCTGGTAGACTTCAGACGCCTCAACACAGACGGTTTTAAGATCCAGAACCAGCACATTCATCGACAGCCATGTCGAGGAATAGCACAGCGGTGGCGGCGTGTTATGTGCAGGCTGGGCGGCGTCGACGATTTCCCAATCGTTCTTCTTGAAGTAGTCGCGTTGTTCGTCGGGCAGACGGCGGTTTGGGTTGTTCAAAATAAGGCCGGGACGCAGCGGCGTGAAGGTCGCGTCGATGTGGATCGGGTACGGATCGCCGGGGAAATTCACGGCCCGCACGCGGTGATCGGGGAAATGGCGACGCAGCCATTCGATGCCTTTGAGGTTCGTCGTGAACCCGTGCTGCACGATCAGGTCTTTGCCAAAGCGCAAAACATCGGCAGCATCGAACAGCGGTTCTTCCTCGGTCGTGACGAAATGCTTTTCGGCGGTCCATTGCAGGCGCTTTTCGATGCCGATGGCCTCGGACAGGTAATCGTCGTGGTAATCCGCATCCGTGAGGCGTGGCTTCGGCGCAGCCTCGTGGCGAAAGTTGGGGTCTTCTTCCCAGTATTGCTGCATGAGCGGGCGATAGCAGAGGTATTCGAACCAGCGGCAGCGATAGGACATGGTCGCTTCGAGGATCTCATGGCCAACCGTCAGCAGAACGTCGCGCGGGGGCATGCAGCCGAACTGGCTGTCCGTGTGGAAATCGGGCGTGGTGACGGGCTTGGAGAAATCTGTTGGTGTCGGCCGGTCGACGCGGATCCCGCGCTTGCGGAGTGTGTCGGTGAAGGTGTCCAGAAGCTCATTCGCTCGGTCGATGGTTTCCTGCGGACGACGGCCCCATTGACCGCGCATGTCGCTGTCCTCTGGCACCTTCGCGTCGAGCGCCGGTTCTTCCGGCGGGATGTGACAATCGTCAGCCTTGCCCACAATTACGTGGCGCAGCGTGTCCCATTCATTCCAGCTTTTGACCTGCGTCTTGTCCGGCGACCAATTCATGTCCGTCCCCCCCCCGTCTTTTGCGACAAGCCATGCTCGAGGGAGACGGGAACGGCAAGTCCAAACGTGAAGAGTGACAGTACGGGACCGACGCCTGTTTGGCCCGTTCTCATCAAACCAATGAGTTTCCTCGAAACAATACGATCCGCGTTTGTGGGCGTGCGCCTATTGACCGAAATCCGCGAGGGCCTCGAAATCGATCTGACCCATCACGTCCAGCAGGAGGTCCTCATCACCGCCTTCGACCTGGACAAGAATGCGATTGTCGATAAGTGCGATCGCCTGCCCGTCGCCGACGGCCACCCTTTGGCGCCCAATGCGTTCTGTTCGCATGCCCATGACGGCCGCATTGGTGAACATTGTGCCCATGCTGACAACCATCGGATTGTCAGCCATCATGGTGATGGAATAGTATTGGCTGCCACCGTCGTTTCGATACTCCGCTCCGGCACCCATCCCGCCGCCCATCATTGCCAGGCCGGCGGCCATTTCGGTGTCCACCTCCCGGAACCAGCCGTCCGGCGCGTCTGGGAGGAACTGCTGAAACGACTCGGCCTGCATCGACAGCATCTTCTGGCGCGCGAAGTCGAGCTCTTCGAGCGCAAATGGAACGTCACCCGCTTCATATGCCTCCATTGCCGCTTGCAGGGACTCCGTAACATCATCGGCAAGTGCCAACGAGGGCATTGCAAGCACGAATGACAAAAATAGGGCTTTCGGGGAAACCATAAACGTATTCTCCAAATTTGATCTTGTCGCAAGCTGCCGTGGATCCGGCCAAAATTCAACTCGATGCGTTCGGCGCTTTCTTTTTTTTCAGCCATTTGCAAAACTTCGGGCGAATTTGATGCTGATCAGATGTAAATCTGGTTAACATTTCCTACATATTGATCGGAGGCACAAAAATGGCCGATTTTGACACTCAGGTGCGGGAAAGCCAGGCGCAGGTCGCCGAGGCACAGGCAAAGATTGCGGAATTGACGAGCCGGATCGAGACAGCGCGGTCCAAGATGAAATCGGGGGACGACGTTGCCTTCGATATCGAGAACGCGACACTCGATGATGTACACGCGCATACCGAAGTGATGAACGCGAATATCGCGGAACTCATCATGGGTCTCGATGATGTGACGGCAGCGTTCTCCAAGGATTTCGATGAGATGCGCTCGAAAACCGGCTGGGAGAGTTTTGTCGGCATCTTCTCGCGCGGGAAGTCAGATTCGATGCGGCAGGAACGGATCCGGGATGCGTCGATCGATGACAAACTGCAGGACCTGATCGCCAAATCCGACGTGATCGTGACCCTGCTGCAGGGCCAGTTGAACCTGCTCAATGAGCAAAAGGACAAGGTAGAGGTGAACCTGTCCGAGACACTGGATGAGCGGGAAATGACTGTTGGTGAACTGGAAGCGGTGAAGGCCGAAATTGTCGCGATGGACCCGAGGATCATCGAGCTTGAGAACAAGATCAGCGTAGAACAGGACGCCGCAAAACGGACCGCTCTGGAAACGGAACTCGCGGAGTTGAACGCCAAGTACAACGCGCTGGTGCAGGACGAGCAGGTCAAATTGGCGAAAAGCCAAACGCTGGAACGCTATATCGAGAAAGGCAAGACCTGGATCGACTCACTGCAGAACCAGGCGGCGACGCAGATGGTGCTGATCAACAAGTTGCAGACGGACACGAAGCAACGGGTTGTGTTGTACGACGCGTTGACCAAGTCGCTGAAAACCGCGCAGCAGCAGGATGTGGCGCACCGGATCAACGAAATTGGCGTGCAGACCGACAAGGAAGCGCAATCCGCGATGGCCGGGATCGGGGCTGCGACCAATCAGCGGATGGCGGATATGTTGGAAAGCCACGAGGACCACATGGTGTTCGCCCGCGAGGTGCTGGAGGCCAAGGCCAAGGCGGATGAACGCTTCGCCCGCCGGTTCCAGGCGATTGTCGAAAAGCATGACAAGAACCTCTACGGGGCATGAGTTATGGCACGGCATTTCCTCGTGGCGTACGGGTCGCGTTGGTCCTTTGTTGTTCTGGTTTTGCAATCATCCTGACTGGGCACCATTTGGGCTCCCCACTGCTCATCTTTTTCGGACTGACGCTCTTTGTCTCCGCTATTGTCGGTCTACAGATTCCCCGGTTGCTCCTTTTCTTCGGCTTATGGGTTCCTGCGATGACAACCGCTGCCCTAAGCCTCCTGTCTTGGATGGAAATGGATCGTGACTAAGGTCGAAAATGACCACCGCGGCATCCCTGACACGCAGGCCAGCCGCCGCTACTTTGCGAAGTTCGAGAAAATCCTCACGCATCTCGGGCGCGTGGCGGCGATGCTGCATGTGGAAAACCGGTTGAGCAAGGACGAGGTCGAAGTTCTGACACGCTATGTGACGGCGCTCAACCTGACCTTCCGGGCGCTCTCGATGAAATACCTGCTGGTCGGTCGGGACACGGGGCAATTTTTCGGGTCGCTCACCATGGACGTGCAGGACAGCGGATTTCCGACCGTGACCGAGCTTATGGTGATGGCGAACGACGCGACACAGGTTGACCAGCACCTCAAGACCATGCCGAGCGTCGAGACGCTCAAGGACGAGATGGTTGCTGAAATCATCGGCGATCAGGCCCTCCCGACGCGATTGCAATTCACGCTGAGCCAACGGCTTTACTACGAGGAATTGGCGCGCGGAAAGCTGTTCTGGGCGCGCAACGACCCGCAATGTCTGTGGCTTTCGGGTGAGGAGCGCCGGCGTTATCTGCTTCACTGGGCCGTCTACGACAGCCAGCTCAACCTGCCGACGATCTACCTGATGGAGGTCAAAGACAGCGGACGCGAGGCCTTGCCCAAGGACGACCGCCGCTGGCCCGAGGTGCAGGCGCATCTGATGGCGCAGTCCCTCGGCGGGCTGAAGCTCCTCACCATCGCGCAGGGCTTTGACGAGAGCTTCGACCAATTGCACCCGAAACGCCTGCGCCGGTTCCATATCGGCCCGATGTATTCGCACAGCTTCACGCGCCAGACCGGCCCGATCCGTGAGGTGCTGGAACAGGCCCGTGCACCTGAGGGGCAGGACTGGACGCTGGCCTGGACGCTTGAAGAGCTGGAAAGCGAACGGGTGCGGGAAGAAAAGTCGGGCTGGTTCTCGACCGTCGAACGCGAGGTTTTCGCGCTCGATCCGTTCGGCGGGCGCGGGGTGGAGACCGGCACCACGGCGACGGAACGGATGGTAATCATGCCGGAGCGCCCCTTTCAGGTCCTGTCCGAACGTAACCCGCCCGGCTTTGCGACGGTGCGCAAGTTCGTGGTGAATGATGCGGGGCGGGTCTTGAGTTATTGAGCGGCGCGCTTCCGCAACATGCGGGAGCCTCCGGCGGGAGTTTATTTGGCAAGATGAAGTTGAGGAGCGTCGCGAGATGTCCATAACGTCCGATCTGATGGAGCTGCGCGAGGAGACCATCCGCAAGCATTATGCGGCGGCAAACGCGATGCTGGAGGGGTTCGACCACACGCCGCGCGTGGCGGCGGCATTGGAGCCCGTGGCGCCGGAGCGGTCTTCGGGTATCGGCACGCGGCGGCGGTTTCGGTCGACCACGCCGGGGCTGGTGACGCGATCCACCGCGCGGCCCGAGGGGGTGCATCTGCTCGACCGGATCGCCGGGGCGGATGGGGATGATCCGCTGATCTCACCGTCGCAGGCGGCGGTGATGCACGGGCTTCGGCGGGCGTTGGGGATTGCTTTGGCGATCGGCGAAGCGTTCTCCGACGCAACGCCGTTGGGAGAGTTGAAGAGGGCGAATTTGCAGGGGTCGCTGGGGGCGGATCGCAAGACGGAATTCGCCGCTCTGCTCGAAGGTGAGGCGCTGGCGGTGGGCTATGTCTTCGCCAACGCGACGGCGTTTCTTCTGGCGGCGCAGGCCAGCGAAGTGACGGTGGATGTGGGCGAGGTGCAGGAGGTTCTGACCGACAATGCGCAGCTGGCCCTGCATGGCGCGTTGTGGGAACTGGACCAGAAACTGGCGTTACATGCCAGTGACGAGCCGCGCATGGTTGCGACGGTTCTGGCCTTTGCCGAGCAGTTGATGGAGCGGATTGCGCTGCGAGCGCAGAACGGGGCGCGGACCGGCGCGTTTACCAGCGCCAATTGGCGGGTTGAGGCGGATGACCTGACGCTGCGGGGCTTCACGCCCGCGACCAAGGCCAAGGGCACGGTCCTCACCATGCAGTTCAAGAAGCCGCATCAGGTGGTGGGTAACCATATCGCCAAGTATCAGTCCATGCGGCTCGCGAAGATGCTGATGGCCTATGACTTTGAACGGCGTCTGAACCCGTTTGCGGAACTGGGCGGCTTCATCTTCACCTTCATGGGCGACGGCGCGCCGGGGACGGGGAAGACGACGCTGATCCAGATGATGGCGGGGATGATCCATGAGTATTGCCAGAACGCGGGCTACACCTTCCGCTACCAGAACTTCGGCATCGACAATATCGACAGCTATCAGGGCAAGTCTGGGCAGAACGCGAAGGCGTTTGTGAACAATGTGCTGGACCCGTCGGTGATCGGGTTCGGGACCATTGACGACATCGACCAGATCGCGGGCAAGCGAGGGGATCGACAGTCCAGCGCGGGGCAGCAAGAAGTGACGGCGGTGTTCATGGAGGCGTTTGCCGGGGCCAATACGGTGGTACGGGGGAATTGTACGTTCGGGATGTTCTCGAACTTCCCCGAGAACGTGGACGACGCCCTGCGCCAGCGGGCGGGCGCGCGGTTCCTCGTGGACGGGCCGCAGACGCGGGAGGATTACATCGACATCCTTGCGCTGCTCATGGGCAAGAAGCACGACATTCCCTTGGGCGATCACGAGCTTTACGCTGCGCAACAGATCCAGAAAGCGGTGGCGGCGTCGTTTGACTCGCACAACCGGCCCAAGGAGCCGGGGCTCTTGGAGGTGTTCGACCGGGTGTCGTCGCAGATCGGCGCGCTCGACACGATTGCCAAGATGGGCACCTATCTCAAGGCCATTCAGGAGGCCGACCCGCGCTTTACGGGCCGCGCGATCAAGAACATCACCGACGCGGTGAAGGTCCGCGCGATGGACTTTGAGTTGCCAGATGAGTGGATGGAGCAGCCGGAACTGTTCCTGTTCAAACCCTATGACGAGAAGGCGGCGATGATCGAGGAGTTGCGGCGGCCCATTACGGTCGAGATGGTGATCCAGGAGATCAACCGCTACGCGGATTCCGAGTTCCGCTATGCGGACAAGTCGGATGAGGTGGCGATCGAAGCGATGGTGCGGGACTTCGGGCGTCAGGAAGAGGCGAAGAAGAGGTGGTTGGAGGGGAAGGGGTAGAGCTTGGAACTAATGAAGAACAAATGGGCCATTCTTATAATTCTTGCTTGCTTAGCGATCGCAATTGTTTTGCGCCTTAACGACCTCAGCGGGCTAGCGGCTGATTTTCAGAAGCTTGACCTAAATGAGAAAGGCGATGCCATCGCTGGAGTGTTTAGTCCGTTAGCGTTCGTCGTCGCTATGTTTGCCCTTTTGCTGCAAAGCCGTGAGCTCCGTCTATCTCGCCAAGAAACAGCGCGAACTGCCGAAGCACTTTCTCGGCAGACTGAGATTCTAGATAACGCTGAGAGACGTAAAATTGAGGATGAAGTTCTTGTGATACTTGAGGACTACATCAAGCCGACACGTAAGATTATCGAAAAGGGTGCGGTGGACTACCGTTTTCGAAGTGACGATGGAACCATCGATTTCTCTTTGCACCATCTATTTTTTGATGGTGGGATATACGAAATTCAACCGGATGCCGATTTTTTTGCAACGCTTCGGTTAGCCTTAGAAAACGAAATTCCAAAACTACACGAGTATGGTTCTTTACATAATGTGGTCTCTCAGCCCACACGCGAGCAAGTTTCGGAACTAGTAGCGCAGGTGGATGAGTTCATTGCGGCAATTGACGATTTACCACAACGGCATCAGTTGAAGATGGTTCACTACGAGTTTCCTCTTTTAAAGGATGCGCTTCAACGTCTCCCACACTTTGAAACAAAAGAGACGCTAGCATAAACGCTCTTACTACGGATCTGTGCATGAATTATCGATTGACGTCGCGACGCGCCCGACCCGCCCCCCAGGGCGGGCGCGTTCCTCACCCACCCTCGGGCCGGGCGCATCGCTTTGTTCTGTGTGGTAAGGGTGTCAGATGACTGTCGGGGCCATCATAGCATTGGTCGCTTGGGCGTGCTTGGGGACGCTGTTCGTATGCTGGAGCGTTGCCCGCAGCCTTCCTGTGCCTGACGGCGCGTTGCTATTCACTCGTTTCGTTTTCTGGTGGAGCATCTCTGCCTTTGTCGCTTGGGCGGTGTATCTGGCTGCTTCTCTCGTTCTTGCGCCTGCGGGGTTACTGAACCAACTGATGAACACGTCTCAGGGTTTGTTCGTCTTGGCAGGAGCACTGCCTGTGATCGTAGGCCTCGCATACGGCATCTACCTCCAAGCGTTCGCAGGTCACAGGAGTCGAATGGACCCATGAACCGCCTCATCCAATCCGGCCTGATGTTCGGCAACCTGATCCATGTCGCCTCGCCGGCGCTGGTGGAGCGGTACAACCGCGCGCTCAAGCATCTGACCGGCAAGACCACGGCCCAGACCGATTTCCACATCGACATTTCCGGCTTCTCGCCCGAGATCGGGGATGAGTTGGACGATCCGCTTTACCTCAACCACAACGGGGTGAACCGGCAGTTCATTCTGCTGACGACGCAGCAGAAGACGGCGCCGCTGCTCGATGCGAAATTCTCGACCTCGCGGGATATTCTGCGGCAGTTCATCGAGGCGAATGAGAGCCAGTTGTTCGCGCTGACCGCCAAGGATGCGGTGGCGGGGGAGTTGGTGAATTCGGTGTTTGACGTGTCGAACCCCGAGCGGTTGTTCGATATCTCGAACATCACCATCGAGGCGGATACGACGCAAGGCACGCTTCGCGACGCGGACAAGCTGGCGACCCTCGTGGATCGGTTCAAGACGGAAGAGGACGGCTGGCACGATGACGTGTTGATTGCGGACATGATCACCTTGGCGAAACGCACGGGCGATGTGGTGCGCAACCCGGTGCGGCTCAGGGTGAACACGTTCAAACAGGAGAACTTCCACACCAGCCATTTCGGCGGAATCTATGTGTTTCGCAGCGTCGAACACCCCGCCGCCATTTGTGCGGGTGACGCCGTGCCGGGGATGCCGATTGCCTATACGTTCACATTGCGCGACCGGAACAAGGTGGCGAAGTTTCTCGACCTGAACGGGCTTGTGGAACCCATCGTCAAGGCACGCGGCATCGATGCGAGCGCGATCCTGCGGCAGAAGATGGACTTCATCGTCGTGGACGTGGCGCAGGAGGCGGAGATCGACCTCACCGGTGCCACGCGCCGCGACATTCGCACGCTCGCCCGACGTTTCTCGGACCGCCTGCCTGCCGAATGGCACGCGCTCAGCCATCAGGTGCGGTGGAGCGAGGGTGAGGCCGACTGGCCGCGGATCGCCAGCGACCATCCGGCATATTTCTACACATTGCGCGCGAGCGACACGCCGGATGCCGAATTGGTTAACATGCTCTTGTCAGAGCTATCGCCCAAGGACATTCGGCAGCTTTATATCTGCCACAAGGAGGCGTTCTACGCCGCCTATCGTGGGTGGACGGACACGAAACAGGCATATGTCGTGGATTTCCTGACCCGCGAATACGTGGCCGACAAGGCAGGCGCGCGCGAAGCGCTGTTCGGCCATGACGCGCCCCTTGAAGAACCAAAGCCAATCCGCGACGATGTGATCGCGCGTGTCGGTCCCTGGGGCGCGGTTCGGAGGTAGAGTATGTTTGCACTTGGACGGCTTCTGGTGATCGGCTTTCTGGTCCTCAGCGTGGTCTATATCTGCCTCTCGCTCTATTCCCGCGCGGTGCGGCGCGACAAGCTTGAGGCGGAATGGGACGAAGAGATCCGGGAGGGTGACCGCGAAGCCTTTGTGCAGGCGGGTCTCAAGGAATACGACGGGTCGTTGCGGCGGAAGCTCATTCTGGGGGTGTATATCGTGCCCCTTACGCTTATGTCCCTGATCATCTATTTCACAAATTTCCACTAGGGGAGCAGGCACATGGGTTACATCAAGTGGTCAATCATCCTGCTTTTCTGGGTCTCGGTTGCGACCGTGTTGCACTACACACTCCCGCAGCATGACATCGCGCGGATCACCGACACCGAGGTACGCCGGATCGATCCCGGTGAGAACCGCTGGTTCTGGGCGTCGGCGGATGTGGGCAGTGATGGTTCCCTGCCGAACCGGGACGTATTCTTCATCTCTGCGGTCCGCGACAACGGGCGCGTGATGGTCTATCGCAACGAGGACACAGGCTGGGGCTGGCCGCCCTATTTCAAGTTTGATACCTCGAACCTGCAGGCCGAGGCGGCCGATCTGCGCAGCACGTCCGCCAATCCGCAATGGGTCGTGATCAAGCATTACGGCTGGCGCAACGAGTTTTTCACCATCTTCCCGAACGCCATTTCCGTGCGGGCGGTCGATGGTCCGGATCAGCGCATCATCCCGTGGATCAACATCATCATCCTGACCATCCTGGCCGGGATCTTCTGGGCGATTTTTGTCCGCTGGCGGCGCTTCCGCCGGGCCCGGATCGACCCGGTACTTGAGGACGTGGAAGAGGGGTTCGATGCCGTGGGTGACGGCATCGCGCGCCGTCGTTCCGGTCTGCGGCGATGGCTCGACAGCTGGAAGTCGAAGTAAGCGGAACGCGCATCTGACGTTCTTTCAATGGTTTTGAGGACAAAGGCGGTCACGTTCTGCGTGACCGCTTTGTGCTTCGCGCTAAGCCATCGCCGTGGCTTCGATTTCGAACATCAATCCGGGGATCGCGAGCCTCGTGACACCCAAAAGGGTCATCGGAGGCGCGCTTTGGTGCGGTCCGAACCGCTGTCCCAGAAGATCGAAGTTCTTCAGCGCTTCATCGACATCGGTCGCGTAAACGCCCAATCGGGTGACGTTGCCAAGATCCATGTCGGCCTTTGTCAGCACCGCTTCGAGGTTGTCGAGCGCGAGGTCGATTTGGGCGCGCATGTCGCCGGGATGTTGCGGGGCTCCGTCGCCGTCGACGGCAGTTTGACCGGCGCAAATCAGGTGTCGCCGGGCACCTTCGATGACCTCGGCCTGATTGTAGCCGAACTTCAATGACCAGTCCCAGGGGTTCACAGCAGTGCGTTGCATGGTTCATTTTTCCTTTGCGGTTGCGATAATCCATGCCTAGAGGAAAACGGTGCCAAATTTTGGCACCTTTGATGGTAGAGTGACGACATGAAGGTTCGACATCGACACGACGCCATTGTGCGCAGCCTGCGCCGTAACGGCATGACCACCATCGACGACCTCGCGGATGAGGTCGGCGCATCCCGCAGGACGGTGCTGCGCGACATCAGCGCGTTGCGGGATGAAGGCTTCGTGATCCATTCTGATGTGGGACGCGGCGGCGGGCTTCAGCTTGATCCACAGTCGATGCAAACCACTGCCCGCCTGTCAGTGCCAGAGGTCTTCGCGCTGTTGATCAGCGTGGCGGCAATGCGCGCTGCGGGTAATCTGCCCTTCTCTGACCTTGCCGATGCAGGATTGGCGAAGATCGAGAAAGGCTTGCCTTCGGACAAGGTCAAAGACCTGCGTGCGTTTCTCGACTGTCTGCACATCGGTCAACTGTCCCCGCTGCAGGACTTGTCGGATATGGGACCCATGGACCCGGCCCTCTTGCCGGTGTTCGAGACAGCTTTTCTGCAGCGCACGTGTGTCCGTTTCGACTATCGAGATGCCAAAGGCCGCAGATCAAAGCGTGAGGTCGAACCGCAGGCGATGCTCATCCTGCCGCCGCTATGGTACCTCGTCGCTTGGGACCCTACCCGCGACGACTTCCGGCATTTTCGCATGGATCGGATCAGCAGACCGGAAACCATCGAGGGTCAGACATTCCGGCGCCGCCACGTTCCGTTTGAGGATGACGTTTGCCCTTACCGGGAATTGTCCCGGAAGCACCATTGAGGTCGCCCGCGCGCCAATGCGTGTCGGGCCTTGCCAAGGCGTATCTCTTCTGTCCACTGTCTTGCAAACGCATGCAGGGGGAGACATGGCTGGCGCGCGACCTGAACAGGCGGTTCTGACACGCGACACGGATCTGTCCAAGACGGATGAGACCCGGCGCGTGATTGAAGGCATGGTGGATGGGCTGAACGATCATCGCATCGCCGATATCGGAGAGTTTTTCGCCGACGGGTTTCGTTGGATGGGCAATACAGGTTGCGGCACGAAGACCGGCCTGCGTGAATTTCAGGACAACTGGCAGAAACCCTTTCAAGCGGCGTTCTCGGACAAGGTCTGCATCGACGAAGCGCGGCTTTACATGGGCGAATGGGCAGCGGCCTTTGGACGTCAGGAGGCGTTGCATTCCGGACGCTTCATGGGTGTGGAACCAACCGGAAAACGAGTCGAAATCCGTTACATGGACTTCTGGAAGGTCGTTGATGGGAAGATCGTCGACAACTATGTGATGGTCGATTTTCCGCATGTCCTCGCGCAGCTCGGTGTGGACGTTTTCAATGGCGAGGGGTGGGAAGCCTACGATCGCGGGGAGAAGACCCCGCCTGCACCATGACGACACCACGCAAGGTCACCTCGCTCGACGTGGCGAAGCGTGCGGGTGTGAGCCGGTCGGCGGTCAGCCGGGTTTTCACCCCGGGCGCATCGGTCAGCGCGCGTACGGCCAACAAGGTGCGCGAGGCAGCCGACGCTTTGGGCTACCGGCCCAATGTCTTGGCCCGGGCCATGCTGACGGGCAAAAGCAAGATCATCGGGCTCGTGGTGGCCTATCTCGACAACCACTTCTATCCGACCATGCTGGAGCTTCTGTCCGAAGCGCTGGAGCGGCAGGGCTATCACGTGCTTGTCTTCATGGCGTCGCACAGCGCGAGCGACATCGAGGATGTGGTGAGCCAGATCCTCGACTATCAGGTCGACGGCCTTGTGCTGGCGTCCGTGGCCTTGAGCTCTGATCTTGCCGATCGCTGTCGAGCCTCTGGTGTGCCAGTCGTGCTGTTCAACCGGATGTTGGAGACGGACGGCGAATTGGCGGTGGTGTCGGACAACCGTGCAGGCGGGCGCATGGCGGCCGAACATCTGGTCCAACTTGGACGTACGCGGATCGGTCACATCGCGGGTTGGGAAGGGGCCAGTACCCAACGGGACCGCGAAGCCGGATTCATGGAGGGGCTGCGCACGGCAAGCCTTGGTCTCTTCGCCCGCGAAGTTGGGGATTTCCGCCTCCCGCGCGCGCAGGACGCGGCGCGGCGGATGTTCGATACGGACACGCGACCGGATGCGGTGTTTGTCGCCAATGACTACATGGCCTTCGGCGTGATGGACGTGCTTCGCGCCGAGTTTGGTCTGTCCGTGCCAGAAGACGTCGCCGTGATTGGGTTTGACGATGTGCCAGCTGCGGCATGGCCGGCATACGCGCTGACGACCATTCGGCAGGACACGCAGGCGATGGTCGCTGCCACTGTCGATGCCCTCATGGCCGAGATCGACGGCGAAACTTTTGCATCGCCCTCGCCGCTACCGGTCACGCTTGTCAAAAGACGCAGTGCCTAGACGTCTCCGGTCTTGAGCAGGATTTGCTTCCAAATCGCCGTTTCGTCGATCAGCGTCCATTCTCGTCGCAATCCGCGCGGTCCGAACTCGGCGTGGGTGATGCCCATGATGTAGACCGGGGCCTGCGTCGGTGTACCGAACATCCCCCACCCGCTGTGCACACCGTGCAGCGACCAGCGCACCGCAGCGCGCGGCGGTGAGAGCGGTTCGTCCATGCCGATTATGTGGTCGACCGAAAACTCGGCGTTTGGAAACGACGCGTGCAGGGTCATCCAGAACTTGTCGGCGTCCGTCGGTCCCGCGCCATTTTTGTGGCCCGGATACGCCAACTCCGCTGCCCGGTCATACTGCGCCGGGATCACCGAAAACTCGGCTGATGCGATCCGCGTCAGGATATCGGCAAGCGTGTGTCCCCAAGCGTCATCGTTGCCCTGCCCAGTATACGGACCGGGCAAGTCGGTCTCGGGCGTCATCGGTTTGACGCAATGCTCCGGGCCGCCTTCTCGGGCGATGAGCGCGCGGGTCCAGTCGACCACGTCTCCGCCCATCTGACGGACGATCGCGCCTTGATCGCGGACCAACCATTCATCCAGCACGCCATTCTCGCGGCACCAGCAGTCGGCGAGGATGCGATAGGCCAGCGTGCGCCCGGTCGGCGCGCCGTACATCCCAGACCCCTCATGCGTCGCGGTGCAATATAGCCTGTGCGATGACAGGAAACTGTCTTCGCCCGTCGCACACCAGATGACGTCTTCACCCAGCAATTGCCTGTCCGGAAACTCGGCCAACGTCGCCTCAGTGGCGGCGATAATCCCCGCGTTGCCCCTGATTACCGAAGCGGGGGAACGAACCACAAGGTCCGGGCCGTAATAGTCGTGTAGCGTCTGGATGCCACGATCTTCCCAGATGTCCTTGGTGATCCCAAGGATGAAGTCCGGCACGTCCGCCCAGCGGCCGTCGAAACCTGGCATAAACGCCATGTGTCAGCGCAGTCCGTAATAGAGGCCCACGACGTGCTCGGCTTCGGCGAAGAAGAGCCAGCGCGAAACAAGGACCCCGGCCACATGGCTGACCAAAGCCAGAACGCCAAAGACATGGGGAAATGGCAATAGCAGCAGGATGACCGGAAGGACCAGCATCAGAACAAAGGCGATCAGGCGCAGTTTCTCGGCATGCCGACGACCGACGGTATAGACCATTTCATCGAGCAGGTAATTGGTGCCGGTATGCGGCGGTTCGAACGCGCGGACGTCGCCAATTGACCCAAGTCCGGTGGCGGTCTTCATATCCGTCCCGCTGTCCGCAAAACGCTTATCCCCCAGCTTCCACCACAAGAATTGCATCCCGCCAGCAAGGAGGAGCAGGATCAGCGCGATGGTCACGCGACCCGACAAGAGTGCGCCGCCTGCGATGGAGAGCGACAGGAAGAGCCACGAGGTCAGCGCCGTGTTCCAGCGCGGCACGGTCTTGAGTTGCGCGTAGATCATCGAGGTTGTGTAGACTGTCATCAGACAGAAGAATGCGCCGAACCAGCCGAGGATCGGCAACTGGCGACCGAAGAAGACAAGGAAGAACGCGTAGAGCCCCATCGTGACCAGCGCGACGACGGCACACCACGCTTCGCGGCTCAGCCAGCTTGTCTGCCACTGAGTGAACGCCTTGAGCGCACGCTCCGGCCGACCCAAGTGAAAAGTCGAGGACACCAAACCACCGACGGCCAAAACATAGGCGATCCCGAAGAACGCAAATCCGACCCACCCGGTCGGCGGGGTGTTGTCGACCCCCAGCCAGAACAGAAGACCCAGGCCAAGACCGGAAAACGTGCTGAAGGCGATGATAGACGGGGCTGGATGCATCAGAGTTTCTCCAGCGTCTTATCGAGCCAGCCAAGAAAGCCTTTCGGCTCTTCCACAACGGGTGCAAGCAGCGGCGCGAGGATGTCGATCTCTTCACGGGGGCCATCGTTGAGCATGTCTTTCGGGCGCGGCGGAAGGTACTTGTTGACGGGTTTGGTGTCCTGTTCCGGCATCAGGTCCATACCACCACGTTCGGCGACCAGTTGGCTGACCTCACTGTCGGGATCGCCCAGATCACCGAAGTGCCGGGCATTCGACGGGCAGGTCCGAACGCAGGCGGGCACTCGGTCTTCTTCGGGAAGGTTCTCGTTATAGATACGGTCGACGCAAAGGGTGCATTTTTTCATCACCCCTTCAGCCCGGTCCAGTTCCCGCGCGCCGTAGGGACAGGCCCATGCACACAGCCCGCACCCGATACAGTCACTTTCATTGACCAGAACGATTCCATCTTCGACCCGCTTGTAGCTCGCGCCGGTCGGGCAAACGGTCACGCACGGTGCATCTTCGCAATGCAGGCAGGATTTCGGAAAATGGATCAACTGCGCCGGGCCGCTCTCTGGCTGGACCTCGTAGGAATGGATACGGTTGAGAAACGTCCCCGACGGGTTCGAACCGTAGGGGTCCTGATCGGACAACGGCGCGCCGTAATTCTCGGTGTTCCAACCTTTGCACGACACGACGCAGGCGTGACACCCGACACAGGTGTCGAGGTCGATCACCAGTCCCATCTTGCGCTCGGTGGTCTTGGGCAGTTGGGTCATGCGTGCACCTCCTCCACGACCGGAGCGCGGACGACGGGTTCCTCCGCCTCTTTGTCCCACGTGCTCACGAACCAGATGAAGGATGCGGTCATGCCGCCCAGAACCAGAACGATGGCAAGAAGGGTGACCTTGATGGCTGTATTCATGTCTCCACCTTCCAACGCAGTTCATCCGGGCCTTGGCCGACCGGCGACTTGATCGGCGGTGCCGAGGGTTTGGTCTCGTCAGGTGCGTCGACCTTTTCGATCTTCACCCGGAGGTCGAACCATGCCGCCTGACCGGTCACGGGATCGGAATTCGCCCAGCGCAAGCCGTCTCCCTTTGGCGGCAAAAGCTCGTGGATCAGATGGTTGAGCAGAAAGCCCTTCGTCGCCTCGGGCGCGTCCTTGTCCAAAGCCCACGCACCCTTGCGTTTGCCGATGGCGTTCCACGTCCAGATGGTATTTTCATTGAGCGCTGCCATATGCGCGACGGGAACAATGATCGCTCCGTGGGCCGAAGTGACCTTGGCCCAATCGCCCGTCTTGAACCCATGCGCTTCCCAGAGCTTGGTGGGCACATACATCGGGTTGCGCCCATGGATCTGCCGCAGCCACGCGTTCTGCGTGCCCCAGCTATGGTACATCGCCATGGGGCGCTGCGTGAGTGCATGGATCGAGAATTCCTCGGTGTCCACGCGGTCATCCTCGAACGGCGCATACCAGATCGGCAGTGGATCGAGCGTGGCCTTGATCCGGTCGCGCAGGTGATCCGGCGGCTGACGGTCACCATGGCCTTCGGCGGCAAGTTGGAACTTGCGCATCGGCTCGACGTACAGCTGGAAGATATAAGGTGCAGGCGCGTCGTAGAGGCCGATCTTCACCGCCCAGTCCTGATAGGCCTTGTTCCACGGTTTATAGTAAAGCCCTTCGTCCGGCACATGGCTCGTCCAGAATCCACCATTGGCGATATAGCTGTCCAACTGGCCCTCGTTCACATCGCCACGGCCTTCGGTCAGTCCGTTCTCTCCCATGCGCCAACCGGCAAGGGGCCCGACACCGGGGCGGCGCTGGTGGTTGGTGATGTAATCGGCGTAATCCGCATATTTCTGGCTACCGTCTTCGTTCACGAACCCCGGCAGGTTGAGCTTGGCCCCAAGTTCGCACAGCACAGACTGGAACCCGCGCACATCGCGGTCGGGTTCGACCACCGGCCATCGGATCGCATCCGCCGCCGCATCCGCCTCGCAGATCGGCCGGTCGAGAAGCGAGATACAGTCGTGCCGTTCAAGGTACGTCGTGTCTGGCAGGATCAGGTCGGCATAGGCCACCATCTCGGACGAATAGGCGTCGGAATAGATGATGCGCGGGATTACATAGTCGCCGTTCTCGTCGGTGTCCGTCAGCATCTTCATCACGCCCGACGTGTTCATCGATGAATTCCACGACATGTTCGCCATGTACATGAACAGCGTGTCGATCTTGTAAGGATCACCCGCATACGCGTTCGAGATGACCATGTGCATCAACCCGTGCGATGACATGGGGTTTTCCCAAGTATACGCCTTGTCGATCCGCGCAGGGCTGCCGTCGTCTTTGAGGCACAGGTCCTCCGGGCCATGCGTGAACCCCAGATGCGGGCCATCAAGCGGCGCGCCGGGCGTGACCTTGCAATGCGGTTTGGGATGCGCGGTGGCAGGTTTCGGGTAAGGCGGTTTGAAGCGGAAACCGCCGGGGACCTCAACCGCCCCCAAAAGGATTTGCAACACGTGCAGCGCGCGACAGGTCTGGAAGCCGTTGGAATGCGCGCTGATCCCGCGCATCGCGTGGAAGCTGACGGGGCGGCCGACCATCTTCGCATGGGTTTCGCCTCGGAAGTCGGTCCATTCCTGATCGATCTCGATGGCCTCATCAAACGCCACGCGTGCGATTTCGGCGGCGATGCGTTTGATCCGCTGTGCCGACACACCGCAGGACTTGCCCAGGTTTTCCGGCGCGTATTGCGCGTCTAGGTATCGCTCGGCCAAGAGGTGCATGACCGGGCGATGCGTGATCCCTGCGTGGCGGTGGCTGGCAGCCAGATCGGGTTTGACGCCCGGCTTGTCAAACGGCGTCAGCTTGCCCGTCACCCGGTCGATGACCAGCGGTTTGCCGTCGTCGTCCCGCAGAAACAGACCATGCTCTGGCGACTTCGGATCACCATTCACCAGAACCGGCGCGTTTGTAAAACGGGCGAGGTAGTCGAGGTCGATCTTCCCGGCTTTCAGAAGTTCATGAACGATGGCGAGAATGAACAGACCATCCGTACCCGGCGTAATCCCGACCCAATCGTCCGCCACGGCATTGTACCCGGTGCGGATCGGATTGACGCCGATGATCTTGACACCCCGCGCTTTGATCTTGCCAATGCCCATCTTGATCGGGTTGCTGTCATGATCCTCGGCCACACCGAACAGCATGAACAGCTTTGTATGGTCCCAATCGGGCTGACCGAATTCCCAAAACGCGCCACCCATCGTGTAGATGCCAGCAGCGGCCATGTTCACAGAACAGAACCCGCCATGTGCCGCGTAGTTCGGAGTGCCAAAGTTCTGCGCCCAGAAGGACGTGAAAGATTGCGACTGATCTCGGCCAGTGAAGAACGCCAGCTTCTCGGGGTTGGTGTCACGGATCGGCTTTAACCAGCCCGTCGCGATTTCCAGTGCCTCGTCCCAGGAGATTTCTTCGAACTCACCAGACCCGCGAGGTCCGACCCGCTTTAGTGGCGCCCGCAGTCGGGATGGCGCGTTGTGCTGCATGATCCCGGCGCTGCCCTTGGCACAGAGCACGCCCTGGTTCACCGGATGGTCGCGGTTGCCCTCGATATAGGCCACCTTGCCACCCTTCATATGCACGTTGATCCCACACCGGCAGGCGCACATGTAGCAGGTCGTCTTGCGCACTTCGTCCGACACTTTCGGCGACAGATTAAGCTCTGGCTGGACGTGACCCATGTGATGTCTCCCTATCCTGCCGGGTGTGTCCCCGGTCAGACCTGACGGCAGTCTTTACGTTTCTTCCCTAATGGTAAAGCCGCAATATGCAAGCGCTTACATTCCGAGGCTATCGGTCCTCGATCGGCACCCAGTCCCTTGGTTCCGGTCCGTTATAAAGCGTCAGCGGTCGGATCAGGATGTTGCCGCGCTGCTGTTCGAGGCACTGGATTACCCAGCCCGGCATGCGGCCAATCGCAAAGATCGGCACGTAAAGGTCCATCGGGATGCCATGCAGCTGGTAAATCACGCCGGAATAGAAATCGACATTCACGTTCAGCCCATGCCGGCTATAGGGTTTCATCGCCTCCACAACCGCCTGCAGGATCTCGTACCACTCGGGTGCGCCCATCTCTTCACCGAGCTTTCGCACGCCTTCGCGCATGTGCCGTGCGCGGGGGTCTTCGGCCCGGTAGACGCGATGACCGAATCCCGTGACAGCCTCGCGATTCTTTCGCTTGGCTTTCACGTAATCGGCAGCCTTGTCCGGCGTGCCGATTTCCTTGACCATCTTCATGACGTCTTCTGCCGCGCCGCCATGAGCCGGACCCGCAAGCGTGCTTAGCGCAGTGACGATTGCACCATGCAGGTTAGCTTCGGTCCCAACCGTGACCCGCGCGGCAAAGCTCGACGCGTTGGCACCGTGTTCGGCATGCAGCACGAAATCCACATCTGCCAGACGCGCCGCATCCTCTGACGGCTTTTCTCCCTTGAGCATCCAGAGCCAATTGGCCGCGTGGCTCAGGCTGTTATCGGGCGTGACCGGTTCGCGACCATTTCGGATCGCCTCATGCGCAGCGATCAGTGTCGGCACCTGCGCGGTCAGCTTCAGACCGTTGCGCTGAAATGCCTCTTCGCCGACCTGCTGGCTCCCGGGATCAAGCGCCGCCAGTGCCGAAACACAGGTGCGCAACACATCCATGGGGTGCCCGTCTTTGCAGGTGCGGATGATCTCAAGCACCGCATCCGGCACCGCGCGATGGCTGCGCATCTCGGTATCGAACGCATCCAGTTCCGCCGCCGTGGGCAATTCGCCCCGCATCAACAGATGGCAGACCTCTTCGAATGTCGCGTGGGTTGCCAGGTCGTGGATCGAATAGCCCCGGTACTGCAGCGTTCCTGCTGCACCGTCGATGTCGCTCACGCCCGATCGTTCGAAATAGATCCCCTTCAGGCCCCTGTTGATCTTGACGGCTTCTGTCATTGCAGGCTCCTTTGCGGCGTAGGTCTGGAGGTGGGTATGGGCGTATTGGACGCTGCGCGCGCGGTGGCGCAAAAGGCACAGGCGCGGGTGGTCTTCCCCGAACTGTCTGACCCTCGCGTGGCGGAGGCGGCGCGGCGCTTGAACGCCGAGGGGCTATGCGTACCTGTGCCGGTCAGTGACAGCGTGACCGACGCGCAGGTTACAGCCCTTGTCGCAGCACGCGGCACCAAGGAAGCGCTCGCGCGACGATTGCTGCAGAAACCGCTGTACCGGGCCGCGGCAATGGTTGCGGCAGGAGAGGCCGATGCGATGATTGCTGGCGCTGACAGCCCGACGCGTCGCGTGATCGAAGCCGCCGGGATGGCGATAGGTCTTGCCGACGGGGTCGCGGTGCCGTCGTCGTACTTTTTGATGGTGTTCCCCGATGGGCGCGAATTTATCTTCGCGGATTGTGCGGTCAATGTCGCGCCGGACGCAACTGTCTTGGAGGCCATTGCACGTGCTTCGTCGGACACGGCGAAGGCCTTGCTTGGCTCGGCGAACGTGGCGCTCCTGTCCTTCTCGACCGGAACAAGCGGCGCCGGGGACAGCGTCGACACCGTGCGCTCCGTCGCCGAAGCAACCGGATTCACCGGACCGGTGCAGGCCGACGCTGCGCTCAACGCGGAGATTGCAACGAAAAAGGGGCTGGGTTCAGGCGATGCAAACGTGCTGATCTTCCCGTCGCTCGACGCAGGCAATATCGCATACAAGCTCTGCCAGGAACTGGCAGGCGCGCAGGCCATCGGGCCTTTCCTGCAAGGCTTTGCCAAGCCGGTTTGTGACCTCAGCCGCGGGGCCACGGTTGAGGACATCATCGCGTCAACGCTCGTCACTATTTCACTTGCGAAGGCGGAGTAAGTCATGCCGCATCCAGAAGCGCGGCAGCATCCATCGCGATCATGCGCTCTTCTTCCGCCGGGATAACCCACACGGAAACCTTGGAGCTGTCCGCATGCAGGCGCGGTCCGTTGCGGTGATTGAAATCCGGGTTGATCCGGACACCCAACCATTCCAACCCGCGCAGGATGCGCGCCCGAACGCCAAGCGCGTTCTCTCCGATGCCGCCGGTAAAGGCGATGGCGTCAAGTCCCTCCAACGAGGCAATCAGTGACCCGGCATGGCGCAGCGTCCAGTAGCAGAAATGCTCGACCGCAAAGGCGCTTTCGGCGGATGGGTCAAGCATCAGGTTGCGCATATCGGATTTACCACCTGACAAGCCCAAGAGACCGCTCTCGTGGTTCAGAATGGCCTTCGTGCGCGCCAGTCCGTTTTCCTCGACCAGTCGCAGGACGGCATTGGCGTCGATCCCACCGGATCGGGTTCCCATTGTGAGACCATCGAGCGGCGAATAGCCCATCGTGGTGGCGATGGATTGGCCGTTGTGAATGGCACAGAGCGACGCACCGTTGCCGAGATGAAACGCCAAAAGGCGTGACGGCAGGTTTTCTCCCGACACCTCGGGCAGACGCCGCACGAGAGACGCGTAACTCAGCCCGTGGAAGCCGTACCGGCGAATGCCCTTCGTCTCCATCATCTTCGGGATCGCATATCGCGTGGCGACATCCGGATTTGTCGCGTGGAACGATGTATCGAAACTGGCGAATTGCGGCACATCCGGCGCGATCTTGGCAAGCGCCTCCATCGGGGCAAGGTTGTGCGGATTGTGCAGGGGGGCCAAAGGCGTGCAGTTGGCAATCTCGGCGCGCACCTCGGGTGTGACGCGCATCGGCCCAGTCAGCTTGCGCCCGCCATGCACCACGCGATGGGCCACCGCGCGCAGCGATTTGACGCTCACCCCCCGCGCGTCAAGCGCTTTCAGGATGGCCTGCAATGCGGATTGATGATCGAACAGGGTCGAATCGACGATTTCGTCCCCGATCCGCAGCTTGGACGCCCCACCAATAGCCTCCGCCATGCCCGATAACGTCTCGGACATGGCATCATCAAAAAGCGCAAACTTGATCGAGGATGACCCCGCGTTCAACACAAGGATTGATGTTGAAGGCGCGGGGTCGGACATGATCAGGCGACCTTTTGCGGACGCATGTCGGCGGGGTCGATCCCGGCCACCGCCACGGGGGCCTTCATCGCGTCGCGGCGGAACGGCTCGCCAAGCTCCTGATTGATCATCGCTTCGATCAGGGTGGTTTTGCCGTTTTCCATCTGATCCTTGATGGCGGTATTCAGCGCATCGGTCAGCTCTTCCATCGTCCGCGCCTGTACACCTTTGAGGCCACATGCCTTGGCAATCCCGGCATAGCTGACGCCCTCGTCCAATTCGGTGCCGACAAAGTTGTCCTCGTACCAAAGGGTCGAGTTCCGCTTTTCGGCGCCCCACTGGTAGTTGCGGAAGACAATCATCGTGATCGCGGGCCATTCGGGGCGACCGATCGCAGTTAGTTCGGTCACCGCGATACCGAAGGCGCCGTCACCTGCAAACCCAACAACCGGCACATCCGGACACCCGATCTTGGCACCGACGATAGATGGCAGACCGTATCCGCACGGCCCGAACAGACCAGGCGCGAGGTATTTGCGGCCTTCCTCGAAGGATGGATACGCGTTTCCGATGGCGCAGTTGTTGCCGATGTCGGACGAGATGATCGCCTCTTTCGGCAACGCGCTCTGGATCGCACGCCACGCCATGCGGGGGCTCATCCAGTCCGGCTTGGCTGCGCGTGCGCGTTCGTTCCACGTGGTGCCGGGATCGTCGTCTTCGTGATCCATGCTGGACAGCTGCTGCGCCCAGGTGGATTTGGTCTTGGCGATCGTCGCTTTACGCTCTTCACGGCCCTCATCACCGGCAGTGTCGGACAGGCGCTCCAGGATGCCCTGCGCCACTTTCTTTGCGTCACCAACGATGCCGACGCTGACCTTCTTGGTCAGACCGATGCGATCAGGGTTGATGTCGACCTGAATGATCTTCGCATCCTTGGGCCAGTAGTCGATGCCATAGCCCGGCAGGGTCGAGAACGGGTTGAGACGCGTGCCAAGGCACAGCACGACATCCGCTTTGGAGATCAGCTCCATCCCCGCCTTGGACCCGTTGTAGCCCAGCGGTCCTGCAAAAAGCGGGTGCGAGCCTGGGAAGGCATCGTTGTGCTGGTAGCCCACACACACTGGTGCGGTCAGACGTTCAGCCAGTTCCATCGACGCCGGAATTGCCCCAGCAAGAACAACACCGGCACCGTTCAGGATCACGGGGTTCTTGGCATTGGACAGCAGATCGGCCGCCTGCTGGATCGCGCTATCGCCGCCCGACGGGCGCTCGAATTCGACGACCTCGGGCAGGTCGATGTCGACGACTTGCGTCCAGAAGTCACGCGGCATGTTGATTTGCGCTGGCGCCGACGCGCGCTTGGCATTGAGGATCACGCGGTTCAGGACTTCGGCCACACGGGTCGGGTCACGCACTTCTTCCTGATAGGCAACCATGTCTTCGAACAGTTTCATCTGTTCGACTTCCTGGAAACCACCCATCCCAATGGTCTTGTTCGCGGCCTGTGGGGTGACCAGCAGAAGCGGTGTGTGGTTCCAATAGGCCGTCTTCACTGCCGTGACAAAGTTCGTGATGCCCGGACCGTTCTGCGCGATCATCATCGACATCTTACCAGAGGCGCGGGTGTATCCGTCCGCCATCATCCCGCCCGAGCCTTCATGCGCGCAGTCCCAGAACGTGATGCCAGCCTTGGGGAAAATGTCGGAAATCGGCATGAAGGCCGACCCGATGATGCCGAACGCATGTTCGATGCCGTGCATCTGAAGGACTTTGACAAAGGCTTCTTCGGTCGTCATTTTCATGGTGGCTCTCCCAAACACAGGCGCCGACCTTGGGGCCGGCGCGATTGTTGCGGACAGTAGCGGTCCCGAGGAGTCGTCAGTAGGTCCAATTGGAACTGCGAATTATGTCCAGTTCACCTGTCTCACCAGCGCTACTCCCGGTCCAGACGCCGCGGCACAATCATGTATTTGCTGCATTCCCGCACCATTTGTGCCGAATTTTAGCTGCAGTATGATAGAAAGAGCATTACGGTACTACCGTATAGATTGAGTCGATGGGCATCGTCACCCCTTTCGGGTGGCGCTTCATCACCGGACAGGACAAGGCAACGGCCAATATGCCCAATGCATTGGCAACATTGAGTTTGGCCATCTGGCCGTTGGTCACGGTGCTTTTGTTCCTCAAGCTGCCGACAGGTCGAGCCGTGATTGCCACGCTCTTGATCGGCTATCTGTTCTTGCCCGAACCGCCCGCCGAATTCGACTTTCCCCTTGTTCCTCCGCTGACAAAACACACCATCCCGGCGCTGAGCGCGCTCGCGATGTGCATTCTTTTGAAAGGGCACGAGGGCAACTTTTTGCCGCGATCCACAGGCACGAACGTACTTTTCGCGATCTTCATCTTCAGCCCAATGCTGACAACGATCCTGAATTCAGAGTTGGTCCAGTGGGGGGAGTTCATCATTCCGGGCATGACGCTCAAGGATGGTCTGGCGCTTGTCATCCAGCAGGTGCTCCTGGTCATCCCGTTCATCCTTGCCCGCAAATTCCTCGCCACATCCGAGGACCAACGCGATTTGCTGTTCGCCTTCATGATCGGCGGGTTGATCTATTCGGTCCTGATGCTGATCGAGGTGCGCCTGTCGCCGCAGTTGAACCTTTGGATCTACGGCTACTACCAGCACGACTTCAGCCAGACGATCCGCTTCGGCGGCTTCCGCCCGATGGTGTTCCTCTACCACGGTCTTTGGGCCGCCTTCTTCATGCTGATGGCGGCCTTGTCAGCCTTCGCGCTGTGGCGGACAAAGCAAATCCAGGCGAACTGGAAGCTGTTTTTGTTCGCGCTTTACCTGACTGGCGTTCTCATTCTCGCCAAGTCGCTCGGGGCATGGCTGTACGCGATGGTCCTGATCCCGGCGGTGGTTCTATTAGGACCTCGGTGGCAGATGCGCCTTGCCGTCGTGATCGCAGTGTTTGCGGTGGCATATCCCGCCCTCAAAGGGATCAACGTCTTGCCACAGGATCGCATACTCGACGCCGCGGCAGCCATTGACGCGGAACGAGCAGAATCGCTCGAATTCCGCTTTGGCAACGAGAACATCCTCCTTGATCGCGCCCGGGAAAAGCCGCTCTTCGGATGGGGCAGCTTCAATCGTAACCAGATCATCGACCCAGCCACCGGTGAGGCAACCACGATTACGGATGGCCGCTGGGTGATCCTGATCGGTCAGTTCGGCTGGATGGGGTTCATCGCTGAATTCGGACTGCTGATCCTGCCGGTGCTCTTCCTCTGGCGCGAAACCCGCTATCGAAAACCGGGGGCGTATTCCCCATTGATCGTGCCTTTGTCACTGATCCTCGCCGTGAACGTCTTCGACATGTTGCCCAATGCAACGCTCACACCGCTCACATGGCTGATGGCAGGCGCGCTGACAGGCTATGCCGAGTCCCTGAGACACACCCGGGACACTTACCTGTCCTCCGAGCGCCTTCAGTGGCGACCCGTTTTATGAGTTTCGAGGGTACGATGACCAAAGCTGTCGCGATGCGGCCCCGGGTGCTTGCCATCGCCGAGGCCGCCAATCCCGAGTGGGTGAGCGTGCCGCTGGTCGGCTGGTCCCTTTCGCAAGCGCTGAGGGAACAGGCCGATGTGCATCTTGTGACCCAGATCCGCAACCGAGATGCGATCTTGCGGGCAGGTTTGGTCGAAGGTCAGGATTTCACCGCAATCGATTCCGAAGCCATCGCGCGACCGCTCTGGGCGATGGCCGAGAGGCTGCGCATGGGCGAAGGCAAAGGCTGGACTACGCTGCAAGCGTTCAACGCACTGATCTACCCATGGTTTGAACATCTCGTCTGGAAGACCTTCGGCGCGGACATCAAAGCGGGCCGCTACGATATCGTGCATCGGATCACGCCGCTAAGCCCGACAATCGCATCCCCTCTCGCCCGCAAGGTCAGCGCCGCAGGAGTTCCCTTCGTGCTTGGCCCCCTGAACGGCGGCGTGCCGTGGCCCAAGCATTTCGACACCGAACGCCGGGCCGAAAAAGAATGGCTGAGCTACTTCCGAAGCGCGTACAAACTGCTGCCGGGACGGGACAGTACCGTCAAACACGCCGCGGCGATCATCGTGGGATCGCGGCATACGCAAAGCGAAATCCCCGCTCAATACGCGGGGAAAACCGTCTTCATTCCTGAAAACGGAATTGACCCGGCGCGGTTCAATCAGACGGCCAATCCAAAGGATGACATGCTCAGAGCCTGTTTCGTGGGTCGGCTCGTGCCCTACAAGGGCGCTGACATGCTGATTACAGCCGCGGCAGACCTACTGCGGTCACGCCGGATGACGCTCGACATCATTGGTGACGGTCCGATGTTGGGGGAATTGACCAACCTTGCAGGATCACTCGGCTGCGAGGAAGGTCTGACGTTTCACAAATGGTTGCCGCACCACGAGGTTCAGTCGGTCCTGGGCCGATCCCATATCCTGAGCTTCCCTTCGATCCGGGAATTCGGCGGCGGTGTGGTGCTTGAGGCGATGGCACTTGGCGTTGTTCCGGTGGTGGTGGACTATGCGGGTCCGGGAGAGCTTGTGACCGAGGAAACCGGTCTCAAAGTGCCGTGCGGACCACGGTCCGAAATTGTTGACGGTTTGAATAAAATCCTGACGGAACTTGCCACAGATCCGGCACAATTGCGCCCTTTGGCAAAAAGGGCACAGGCGCGGGTTCAGAGCCATTATCTCTGGTCGCGAAAGGCCGAACAAATACGCCAGATTTATGATTGGATTCAAGGTGATAGCGGATCTTCGATACCAAGCGCATTTTCGCCGACACTTGAGCAAACTTCCGCTAGGTAACCTTAACAAACTGTTTCCACTATGAGCGTTGTGAAAAAAGTCGCATCTCGCGTACAACAAAGCATCGGTGTGGGGCCGTATGAACGAAGTGTACCAGTGCTTAACGATCGCGAAGATCCCGCAGAGTCCGCTGTCCTGAACGTGTCCAACACGGACGTGACCCGATCAGAAGTCAGGCAGTTCCTTGTTGCGCTCTACTCTATGGCCTTCATCCTGGCGACGCTGGGACTGCGCGACAGCGGTCCGATGGCATTCGCGGCTGACACGGTTCTGGTGCTGTGCGGTGGCTGGTGCGCAAATCAACTGATCCGCGGCCATGACATCATGAAGACGCAGATGATCTGCGTGCTTCAGGCGTATTTCACCGGTTTGCTGTGTTGCTCTGTCGTCCTGTTCGCGGTGGGGTGGATGGTCTTCCTGCCCAGCGAATTTCTTCATCTCGGACACTCTCTCCTGTTCGCAGCGACGTTCGCGACCAACCTTGATGTTGCGCTTCTGCCGTCGAATACCTCGCTGCGCTTTGACGGTTTGCTCGACCACCTGTGGGTGCCGGCCCTCGTCGCACAATGCTGCGGCATCCTGATCGTGCTCTACACTCTCATGCATCAGAACCTGGTGCGCCTCCTCCTCGCATTGGCCATGATCGGGTTTGCCTCTCTGCTCGCGTCCATGATCGAAAGCCCGATCGTGCAGATGCTTCCGATTGGTGGCCTGTGGGCGTTTCTGTGCGGCGCGATCCCGTTTATTGCGGCCAACCGCTACCCGATCCTGCGCTATGCGCTGATCCTTGGCATTCTCAACCTGATCACAGCCCTCGTCGCCGTCATCACCAGCGGCGATACGATGTTTGCCCGCGTCTTCTTCGCCATTGGTATCTCGCTGATGTATCTCGGCAGCCGTCAGCGCGTGTCCCAAAGCTTTGAAACGAAGCGCCGCCGTCGCTGGTTTGGCATGGCGTTGCATGTCTTTCTGTGGTCGATCCCTCTCGCACAACTCTCCGCATCATTGGACATCGTGGATCCGAAAACACCGGACTATGCCGGGCTCATCGTCCCTTGCCTGTTCCTTGCCCTGATTTCCTGGTCGATCTGGCAGAAGGTCGAAAACCGTGTGCAGCTCAGCCGGATCACCCCAACAGGCGTGATTGCGGCATTGCTGTTCGCCAACGGTATCACCACCCTGTCGAGCCAGGGCGGCCATTTCCGGTACTCGCAAAACGCCAATGCCTACCTGCACGCGATTGAAACCGCGCAGACCGATCTGAATTGCCCGGTCCGCACCGAAGGGACCTTGGCCGGGTTGGAGGTGTGCGCATTCGGGCCCGTCGGCGAACCCGCCGTATTGATCTGGGGCGATCATCAGCTCATCGCCATGAAAGCCGGCTTTGCCGAGGCCGCGCGACGCGCCGAAGTGCCCACCATCGTGATCGCGCATCCGAATTGCGTGCCGCTCGATGGACTGCAGACGCGGTTCTCCGAGACCAATCAAGGTTCCGGCCGCAACTGCGATCAACTGTCTGCCCAAGTGCTGCAGGCCTTGCCCCATATGAACAGCATCCGGCAGGTCACGCTCGTGGCGGATTGGCTTTATTACACCGGCAACACCGCGTCTGAATTTGTCCACCGCGCGCCGGTTCGGCTTGCGCCGACCGACGGCACGCCCATCAATGTTGCCCAGCAGGCGATGTATGTCAGCGACGCCGCCGACAGAACGACGAAACTTCTGACAGAGCGTGGGATCCGCGTCTCGGTCCTTCGTCAGGTGCCCTCTCTGCCCAACTTCGATGCCGAAATCGCCGCACGCAGCGAAGCGCCGGGAAGCTGGTTGTACCTGAACATGCCGGAACTAAGCAATTCGGTAACGCTGGAAGACGTGACCGCGCGGCACGCAGAGGTGGACAGCATTTTCGTGAACCTGTCTGCGCTCGGGCGCATCAGCTACGTCAATACGTGGTCCGCGTTCTGCACCTTTGTGCGCTGCAACGCGCGTGGCGGCCTGTCGAGCGACTATGTCACCTCAACGCGCTTGACGCCATCCGGCGCGCTCACACTCACACCTGTGCTGGAGGATGAATTGCTGCGGGCCATGACCCACAGCTCTGTCCGTCGGTCCTGAAACGGCTAGGCCGCCGCCGGGGCAAGAAGCTCTTTCCACCTGTGGCACGCCACGTCATGGCCGCCGTCGGATTCCAGTTCCGGCTCGACCTGCTTGCAATGGTCAACGGCAAACGGACAACGCGTGTGAAACTTGCATCCTGACGGCTGGTTGGTCGGTGACGGAATTTCTCCCACCAGCTTTTGTGCCGTCCCGCGGTCGTCGGGGTCAAGCGACGGGATCGCGGAAAACAGGGCTTTCGTATAAGGGTGCCTGGGTGCGGCAAAGAGTTTGCGCGTGGGCGCGGTTTCCACAAGCCGACCCAGATACATCACCGCGACATGGTCACAGGTATGCGCCACCACCGACAGGTCGTGACTGATGAACATGAAGGTCAGACCCATGTCCGACTGGATCTGCTTGAGCAGATTCAGCACATCTGCCTGAATCGACACGTCCAGCGCCGCAACGCTTTCGTCCGCAACGATGAACTTCGGCGACGACACCAGCGCCCGCGCAATGGAAATGCGCTGACGCTGCCCACCCGAAAACGCGTGTGGGAAGCGGCGCAGGTGTTCGAGGTTCAACCGGCACTTCGCCGCGATCTCGCGCACACGGGCGTCCGTTTCCTCACGCGATCTGGTGATCTTCATCACCTCAAGCGGCTCGGCAATGATATCGCGCACGGTCATGCGTGGGCTGAGCGCGGCATACGGATCCTGAAAGATCAGCTGCGCGCGTTTGCGGTAATCGCGAAGCTGGTCCTTGGTGATGTTCTCAAGGTCGTAATCGACCTCGCCATCGCTATAATGCGCGCCGCCAGCGGTAATCGGCGCGGCCTTGAGAAGCGCCCGCCCCAAGGTCGTCTTGCCTGAGCCACTCTCGCCGACAAGGCCAAAGAAAGAGCCCTTCTCGATATCAAGCGAAACGTTGTCGACCGCCTTCAGAACCTGCTTGTTGAACAGGCCGCTGCCGATGGGGAACCCGACGGACAACCCTTTGGCGCGGATCAGCACGTCACTCATGCGGGAACCTCGGAATAGATATGGCAAGCCACCGAATGGGTCGGATCGATCGAACGGTTTTCGGGTACCGTCTGGCGGCACTCATCACCGACGATCTTGCTGCAACGGGTGTGGAAGACGCAGCCGGACGGCCGTTCGAGAGGTGACGGGATATCGCCAGGCACAGGGGTCAGAACCGCGTCAAGGTCGTCGAGCTTTGGCAAAGCGGCGAGAAGGCCCTGCGTATACGGATGCTTCGGATTTCGGATCACCTCGCGTACCGGGCCTTCTTCAATCATCCGGCCCAGATACATTACGTTCACCTTGTCCGCTGTCTGCGCCACAACGCCTAGGTCATGCGTGATGAACACGATCCCCATGTGAAATTCATCCACGAGGTCTTTCATCAGGTCGATCACCTGCGCCTGGATCGTCACATCCAAGGCGGTTGTGGGCTCGTCCGCAATCAGCAACTTCGGTTGCGTCGACAGCGCCATTGCGATCATCGCCCGCTGCCGCATCCCGCCGGAAAGCTCGAACGCATACTGATCGAACCGTTTCGCCGCATCCGAAATACCCACTCGGTCCAGCATTTCGACCGAGATGTTCTTCGCCTGCTGCTTGGAGTAGTCGCCGTGCAATTGCAACTGTTCGACCATCTGCTTCCCAATGGTGATCGCAGGCGCGAAACTGGCCATCGGTTCCTGAAAGATCATCGACACTGCGCCACCCCGCACGATGTTCAAATCGCGCGGCGTCTTCAGTGACAGCACATCGACCGGCCCGCTATCAGTGTGCAACGTGATGCGGCTCTCGAGGCTATACACAGCATTCCGCGCATTGAGATGCATCAAGGCTTTGGCCGTGACCGATTTGCCCGACCCGGACTCGCCCACAAGCCCCATCACCTCACCCTTGTTGAGGGAGAAGCTCACGTTATCCACTGCCGTGATCAGCCCCTCATCGGTCCGGAATTGCAGCGTCAGGTTTTCAACCTCGATCAGTGCCGTCATTTGTTCGCATCCGAATACGGGTCCGCCGCGTCCCGCAGGCCGTCGCCCACGAACACAAATGCCATCACCAGAGCAATGAAGAAGATCACCGGGATGAAATACCATTGATAGTTGAGAAGCACGTCGGCACTGGTCACGTTCTGCAACATCACACCAAGGCTATTCACCGGATCCTTCAGGCCCAGACCGATGAACGACAAGGCGGTTTCGGACAGGACCATGTAAGGGAACGAGATGACAAGATCGACGATGATATAGCTTGTGAAAGAGGGCAACAGGTGCCGCCGGATCACGTGGCCCGAGGACGCCCCGCACAGCTGCGCCGCAAGAACGTATTCCTGGTTCCGCTCGGTCAGAAGATGCGTCCGCACCCGCCGTGCCAGCGTGGGCCAACCGATCAAGCCAAGGATCAGAGAGATGTAGAAGAACCGCTGTTCTGCCGTCATCTCGGGTGGCATGAACGCCGCCACCGCCATGAAGAGCGGAATCGCCGGCACCGTTCGCACCGCGTCGGTGATCATCTGCAAGACAGAGTCGATCCAGCCGCCGTAATACCCCGACACGCCGCCGATCACCAAGGCCAGCACGAAGGCGATGAAGACGCCGATCGTTCCCACCTGAAGCGAGGTCCATATGGCGTGGAAGGTTCGGGAAAAGATGTCCTTGCCACTGGCATCCGTGCCGAAGACATGGACAAACCCCTCTTGGGTCCCGAACAGATGGGTGTCCATCGGGATGAAACCGAACAGCTTGTACTCCCACCCTTCGACAAAGAAGTAGACGTAGTTGCGCTCGTCCTCGTTGATGGTCGTCACCCATCGGAAATTCGTGGCAAGCGACCGTTCCCGCTCTACCCCATGTACGAAGGGTCGCAGCGAACAGCCATTGCTGTCGCAGAACATCGGGATTTGCGGTGCGCCGTTCAGGTAGTCGTCATTCTTGCCCGCAATCGTCGGATCATAGGGTGACAGGAACGGCGCAAAGATGCCCGACAGGATCAGGAACGCCAAAACGCACGCCGCGATCATCGCCGAGCGCTGCTTCTTGAATCGTGCCCAGATAAGCTGTCCCTGCGAGGCGGTGAAATACGCCTCTTTCGACCGGCGTTCCACGGCGGCCTCGGTTTCGACAACCTGGACATGCGGGCCGGTCGTCTCTGCCAGATTGGGCTTCAGGGGATCAGGTGTCGTCGTCATGGCGTCACCTCACAATGCTCTTGCGGACGCGCGGATCAAGCACCGCCAGCATCACGTCCGTCAGGAAATTCAGCGTCACGATAGACGCGGTCAGAAGGAAGATGATCGCGCCCGCCAGCTGCTGGTCATTTGACCGCGCCAGCGCTTCGATCAACAGCGCGCCCGCTTCGGTGAGCGTCAGGATCAGCGCAACAATGGGCAACTCGTTGAAGATGCGGTTGAGATCGAAGCCAAGGCTGTTCACAATCGGCCCCAGCGCATGCCGTGCCGGATAATTCCAAAGCAGTTTGCGCCCATGCACTCCGCGCGCCTCGGCCGCAGTGACATAAAGCTTGCCGATCTCGTCCGACATCAGCGCGCGTACAGTCTGCAAGGCAAACGCCGTGGCCGACCAGCCAAGGATGAAGATCGGCAGCCATGCGTTGCTCAACAGATCCATCACCCGCGCCCAACTCCAGTCGGCATCGCGGAATTCAGCGGAAAACAGCCCCGTAAGCGTGTCCCCGAAATACACGGTCGAGAACAGCATGATCATCAGCGCCAGCAGAAAGTTCGGCATGGCAAGGCCAAGATAGCTGAACAGGCGCAAAGAATTGTTCAGCACCGCATTATGCGAGGCCGCCGCGATGATGCCCACGGGAACCGCGATGGCATAGGCCAACATCAGCGAGGCAAGGCAAAGCCCAAGCGAAATCCAGAACTTGTCGCCCAGCAACTGCGCAATGTTCACACGCAGGATGCAGCTGTCACCAAATTCGCCCTGGAACGCCCCGACGATCCATTTGCCCCAGCGCTCCAGAAACGGGCGATCCAGGCCAAGACGGACCCGTTCGTTCTCGATATCGGCAACCGAGATTCCAGACCCTTGGGTGTTCTTGAACGCGAGATAGCGCTCTGCACAATCGCCGGGCACCAGCTCCATCAGCGAAAACACCACGAGCGATACGATGATCAGGGTGATCATCGCCAGCACCGCTCGGGTTAGCACGAAACGTGCAAAGTTCAGCATTAAGGATGCCCCTGCATTGCGTCTGGCCCCTCGGTTGATCCGAAGCGTGTTTCAGACGGCGGTCGTTCCCAAAACGGTCACGGGCAGCACGCCGCCCGTGACCACATTACATGGACTTACTCGTCCAGCCACCACTGCGAGGCGCGGTACGGATAGGTCCGGTAGTACTCGTAGGAGTGCGTTTTGAAGTCCGCGAAGTTCTTCAGCTTGTTCTGCTGATAGATCGGCGCGGGCGCATTCACGGTACCGATGAAGAGCATGTTCTCCACCATGGCCGTCACCAGCTCGTTGCCAAGCTGTTCGAACTCGGGTGTGCCTTGCGCAGCCGACTGAAGGGCGTTGATGTCATCGATCATGTCCTTCGCCCACTGCGGTGGTTCCACACCGGCGGATCCACCGGAATCGATCCACTCAGCCCAGAGCATTGCGTTGCGCACACCGAAGTAGTTCTCGTAGGGCGGCACCCAAAGCTCGTTGTTGCCTAGGACAATCGCGAGCGGTTGCGACTTGCGCCACATGGCGACGTCCAACTGGTTCGAAGACTGCGCAGAGCGGTACTCGTCCGGGGTGACTTCCTTGACGACCGACTGGATGCCGACATCGGCCCAGTTCTGCGCCACGAGTTCCACGGTCTGACCAGCAATGCCCTGAGTCGAGAAGTTCAGGTTGAGCACAAGCTTGTCGCCATTCGGCAGCTCGCGGAACCCGTCACCATCCGTATCGACCATGCCGATTCCGTCCAGCGCCGCTTTGGCAGCATCGGGATCGTACTCGGTCTTGTATTGGAGCCAGCTCTGATCCACGAATTCCGGCAGCGGCGAGAAGCCGACATATTGCTGCGGTGTACCCTGACCGAAGAAGCCAATCTCGTTCAGCTCTTCGCGGTTGATCGCAATGGACATCGCTTCGCGGAAGGCCAGGTTGTTGAAGACCTCGCGCTTTGCCTCGTCAGGATGCGTGACGTTGAAGCCGAACACACCCATCGTGATTTCAGGCCGCAGGTGGATCGTGTAATCCCCGCTTTCCTGGTTCTCGAGAAGGATCGGCGCCGACGCCAACTGCAGCGATTGGGACTTGTAGTCCACCTCACCGTTCACGAGCTTGAGGATCCGCACTTCGTTGTCGTTGATGTACAGTTCATCCTGCGTCGAGATGTAGGGAAGCTGCTGCCCAGTCGGGTCAACCTGGAAGAAGTATGGGTTCGCAACCAGCTTACGGCCTTCGGTCGTGTCGCTGATATAGATGTGGCTTTCGAGCGTGGGGTAGGTCGACTTCGGCAGACCATCCGCAATCGCAGCGCGCGACAGCATCGGCGTCGGTGTGTCTGTCCAGTCCGAGTTGCCGTAATAGGCAAGGATCGCATCATAGCCGTTCTCGAACCCAAGGCTCTGTGCATAGCTGTCCGCGTCCGGGTTGATGTCCGGGTGGAACTGGCCAAGGAAATGCTTGGGCATGAACGGCTGCGAATAGTGCGTCGCAAAGTGCGCGATCAGGCCGGGCTTCGGCGCTGGCAGGCGGAAGACCAGTGTGGTCTCATCCGGCGTCTCGAGCGTCATCGGCTCACCCGCAACGGTGATGTAGTCCTTCGGTGTCTCGAAGATGTTCGTGTCGAGCATCAGGTTGTCGTGCCAGAACGCCACGTCCGCCGAGGTGAAAGGCGCGCCGTCGGACCACTTGTGCCCCTCGCGCAGCTTCATCGTCAGGACAGTGAAATCATCGTTCCATTCCCACGACTTCGCTACGTTCGGAACGATGGTCTGAAGGTCGTCGGAATAGCGCACGAAACTCACATGGCGCACGGACAGGAAGTCCGACGTACCGGCCTCGGTCGCGTTCGACAGCACGTTCAGCTCACCGCCATAAGTGCCAACGCTGTCATAGGGGACAACGACAAGCGGCTCGGACGGAATGCGCTCGGCCAAGGGCGGCAGATCGCCGTTGCCCTTGATCTGCGCGTTCAACGCGTCGATCTCCGGGTTTGCCGAGAATTCCATCGTACAGCCAGCGGCTTCCTGGAATTCGCTTAGATCATATTGCTGCGGGAATGCGCCGGGCGCGACGCCCTGCGGATCCGCAACGGTGATGGCCGGGCAATTCGCATACGCCGCTGCGGGCAATGCGATGAGGGCCACGCCTGATAGCAGTAGTCGTTTCATTGTCTCTCCTGTTGGTTCCAAGTGATCCTGGGGGCTGTTCCCCCCTTATTGGTTATCCCGCCTGGCGGCGGGGACGGTCGGTGCGGCAACCTTCGCGAACGCTTTCAGATACAGGTCTGCGCGCGACGGGCCTTTCTTCGGCAACGCATCTCCTTCTGTCTGCGGGCCGGGCGTGGAACAGCCGGGCCGTGTATCTCTGGCAACCGTGACAGGCTTGTGACAAGGCACCCCGTCATGAGGCCACCTTCACCCCGTCCCCTGTCACCAGTGTACGAGAGAAAGTGCCATCGGTGTTAACCATTCGATGGCAAAGCATATTTTGCATCAAATCAAGTACTCTGTGCATTTGGTCCGGTTTTTTCGCAAGATTTTCGGATTCATTGCCATCTGAGACATCCATGAGGATCGGAGGCATCCCGCCCGCGAACTGCACGAATCGCTCATTCCCCTGGCGCAGCACCGCCAGATTCGCGGCATCCAGCGGCAGGTTCATTTGGCGCTGCCATGGCGAGGGGCTAAGTGGATCGCCGAAATCAAGCTCAGAATAACTGAAGTTTCGCCAGTCCTCTGGCGCATTGCCAGACAGGAACGGCAAGAGGGATCGGCCATCCATCGAATGCGGCACATCCACGCCCAGCGCATCAAGGATCGTCGGCGCCAGATCGACCGACTCCGTAGGCTCGGCCACCTCCACATTACGCAAAGGCATGCCCGGATGACGGACAATCAGCGGCACATGAAACGCGGCATCATGAAAGCTCTTTTTCCCCCAAAGCCCGTAGTCACCCAGCATCTCTCCATGATCCGCCGTCAGCACGATCAGCGTGTGGTCGTATTGCGCACTGTCTTTCAGCCATGCGATCACCCGGCCAATGTGGTGATCGACCTCCGTCGCCAAACCGAAATAGAGGGCGCGCAACATGCCCGTCGTCTCGTCCGATGCATCAAGATCGGGAAACCCGACCACGGTCGACGCAACATTTGCCGCATGAACCGCAACATCGACAAAGGGATGCCACGCGGGATCGTCAGTCTGACGCGGCGCTGGCATGTCCTCCGCACGGTACATCGTGTTGTACGGTGCAGGTGCGACGAAGGGAGGATGGGGGCGGATGTACGTGACCAGCCCAAACCATCCGCGCGGACGCTGTGCGAGGGCATCCAGGGTCCGGTCGGTGAGATAGGCCGTATCGCTGTGCTCGGCCGCGTAAAATGCGGGTGAGGCCGGGCTGGTCCCACTGGGCCGATAGAGGTCGGGGTAGGCTGGTACCTCATACCCGCGATCGCGGAGATAGGCCTCCCATTCCGTTGTGTCGCCCTCCAGCCGCATCCGCACAACCTCGGTAAATCCCGGGGCGAGTTCCTCATATGAGAACAACCTTGGATCATCCGGGTCCAGAAATCTCGGATCGTGCGAGGTGTCGGTGTAGCCGAACAGCAATGGCTCAAAGCCCGAGGCACGCGCCGCCGTCGCCAGATTTGGCGTATCACGCTTCAGCGGCGTGCCATTCCGCGTTGCACCGTGGTTCGAGCTATATTGCCCCGTGAGCAGCGACACCCGCGACGGCCCGCACGGCGACGTCACTGAATAGTGGTTGCGAAACCGCACTGCGTCCTTCGCCAAACCGCGCATATTCGGCAGGTCAACATGCGGCGCAAGCGCACCAAATACGCAATCCGCCCGCAGTTGGTCGATCACAATGAAAAGGGTATTCAGTCTGTCTTCCGGCACAACGCATCCCAGCTTCGCATCGATCATGGCGAGCGACAGCTATCTGTAAAGACAGGTCGAAATTATATATCCATAGGCTCAGTCTATGCTTTTGTCGCAGAGAGGGATTTCTTCACAGCCCTCAGAAACCCCCGGATGAGCGGCACATCGCGCCTTGTCGACAGCGTCACGAGGGACTCGGACATACCCAGATCAACATCTTCAAATGGCACCGCTCTGAGCCGCCGGTCGTGGCCGACCTCGGCTTCACTGACAAACCCGACGCCCGCCCCCGATGCCACCACTTCCCGCATCGCCTCCCGGCCCTCGACTTCAATCGACGGCGAAAGGTCAAGCTTCAAACGCGCCGCATGTTCTTCGACCTGTGCCCGCGTCCGCGATCCGGTTTCGCGGTAGATCAACGGAAATTGTGACAGGTCCGCAAATCGCAGCGCGTGAGTGCCCTTCGGAAGGTAATTCTTTGCCACCAACCCAAGGATCGGCGTGCGCCCAAGGTCGACGCTGTCCAGATCCGGCGCCGAAATCGTGTTTGCGACCACACCGATCTCGGCCTCGTAGTTTCGCAACCGGCGCAAAAGCGTTTCCGTGTTGCCGGTCTGGATAGATATGAACACGTTCGGGTTTGCCTCCCGAAACCGGCGCACCGCATCAGTGATATGCATGGCCGAGTCCGCCACGACGCGAAGATGGCCCTTCAGGGTGGTCCGGCTTTCATCCAGAAGCGCCGCAATGCGGTCTTCGACCTCGAACATTTCACTCGTCAAACGGAACAGCGCTTCGCCCGCATCCGTCATCCGCACCTGTCGCGCCTCGCGGTGAAACAAGAGAACATCGTACCCCTGCTCAAGCTGGCGCACCTGATCCGATACCGACGGTTGAGAGATGTTGAGCACCCGCGCCGCGCGCGAAAACCCGCCGTGCATGGCAACATGATGAAAGGCGCGCAACTGGCTATAGCGCATCCATGACCTCCTTGTTTTGTCATAGCTGTAACCTATCGATGAATAGAGAACAAAGATTTTACATATGCCCGGTCAGACCGCATATCTTTCGTCAGCAACCAAACGGAACGCTGCCATGACCGTCCCACCCCTGCCCGCGCCCGAGTTTGGCGAACCCTACCTTCTGACGCCCGGTCCGCTCACGACCGCGTACTCGGTGAAACAGGCCATGCTCAGGGACTGGGGCAGTTGGGACGACGACTTTCGCGCCATGACCCGAGCTTTGCGCAACCGCCTGCTGGCCATGATCGGCGATGGCGCACCTGACTACGATTGCGTGCCAATCCAGGGCTCAGGAAGCTATTGCGTGGAAGCGATGCTTGGCAGCTTCGTTCCCCGCGACGGAAAAGTCCTCGTGTTGGCAAACGGTGCCTACGGCCTTCGCGCGGCACAAACTCTGGACTATCTCGGACGCGCCTACGAACTGCTCAACAAGGGCGACTACCTGCCGCCACGCGGGGACGAAGTCGCACGCATTCTGGCAAATGACCCGGCAATCACCCATGTTCTCGCGATCCACTGCGAAACCTCCAGCGGCATCCTGAACCCCGTAGAAGAGATCGCGGGGGCGACACAAAACGCCGGACGCAAACTGCTGATCGACAGCATGTCGGCCTTCGGCGCACTGCCGCTCGACCCGGTCGCACTGAATTGCGCCGCGTTCGTTTCTTCGGCCAACAAATGCATCGAAGGCGTCCCCGGTTTCGGCTTCGTCATCGCCCGAAAGGACGAAATTGCAAACGCGAAAGGCAACTCGCACTCGCTTGCCCTCGATGTCCACGCGCAATGGGCAACGATGGAGAAAACCGGCCAATGGCGTTTCACCCCACCGACCCACACCGTCGCCGCTTTTCTACACGCCTTGGACCTGCACGAAGCCGAAGGTGGTGTTCCCGCCCGCGGCGCGCGCTATACCCACAACCGGGACGTGATGGTCCAGGGCATGCGCGACCTCGGGTTCGAAACCCTGCTCGCCGACCGCTGGCTCAGCCCGATCATCGTGACCTTCTTCTGCCCCGCCGACCCGAACTTCACGTTTCAGGGCTTCTACGACGCCATGAAGGGCCGCGGCTTCATCATCTACCCCGGCAAGCTGACCGTGGTAGACAGTTTCCGCATCGGCTGTATCGGCCAGATGGATGAACACGTGATGCGCCGGGTGGTGGACGCCGCCCGCGAAGCACTGCAAGACATGAACGTAAGCAGCGCGGCACCGCCCGCCGCCGCTTTGGAAGAACGCAAGAAACTCGCTGCCTGAAGGACCAGACATGCCCATTTCGAATCCAGTGGTCGCCAACGACCGCACCTACGCCATCCCGAAAACCTGCGCGATTGCGATCTGTCTGGACGGCTGCGAACCCGAATACCTTGAGGTCGCAATTGCTGAAGGCCTGATGCCGACCTTGAAGCGCATCCGCGAAACCGGGACAGACCGTCTTGCGCATTCCGTGATCCCGTCTTTCACCAACCCCAACAACATGAGCATCGCAACTGGCCGCCCACCCAGCGTGCACGGCATCTGTGGCAACTTCCTCTACGATCCGGACACGGGCGAAGAAGTGATGATGAACGACGTCCGCTTCCTGCGCGCGCCGACTGTGTTTTCCAAGTTCTACGAGGCAGGCGCGCGCGTGGCTGTTGTGACTGCCAAGGACAAACTGCGTGCTCTCTTGGGAGCAGGTCTCAAATTCGACGAAGACCGCGCCATTGCATTTTCGTCCGAGCGATCTGGTGACACGACCAAAGCCGAGCACGGGATCGACAAGGCCTCCGACTGGCTGGGTAGGCCGGTGCCGGAAGTCTACTCGGCGGACCTGTCCGAATTCGTCTTCGCCGCCGGAGTGAAGCTTTTGAAAGAGTGGAAGCCGGACGTGATGTACCTGTCGACGACAGACTACATCCAGCACAAATTCGCCCCGAATGAACAGGGCGCGAAAGACTTCTACGCGATGTTCGACAAATACCTCGCTGAACTCGAAGCGATGGGCGCGGCGATCGTTGTCACCGCCGACCACGGCATGAAGCCCAAGCATGACGCCGATGGCGACCCGGCGGTGATCTATGTTCAGGACGTGCTCGACGACTGGCTCGGCAAAGCCGCCGCGCGCGTGATCCTGCCGATCACCGACCCTTACGTCGTCCACCACGGCGCGCTCGGCTCGTTCGCCACAGCCTACCTGCCAGACGGAGCAGATCAGGCCGAAATCATCGCGCGCCTGTCCGCGTTGCCCGAAATGCTCGAAGTCGTCGACAAGGCCACCGCCGTTCAGAAATACGACCTCCCGCCAGATCGCATCGGTGACATCGTCATGATCTCGACCGAGAACATGACCATCGGCACCTCCGCAGACCGCCACGACCTTGCAGCCCTGAAAGAACCGCTGCGAAGCCACGGTGGCCTGACCGAACAGGAAGTCCCGTTCATCGTGAACCGCAAGATCGACCTGCCAAACGCACCTACCTTGCGCAACTTTGACGCTTTCTTCTACGCCTGCACCGCCGCCGCGCTGGAAGAGGTGGACGCATGACCGACATTCGTCACGACCAGATGCGTATCGGCGGCGAAAAGGTCGATACCAAAGAGCGCCTCGAAGTCCAGTACCCGTACACCGACGAGGTGATCGGCACCGTGCCCATGGGCACTGCCGAACACGCGCGCAAAGCGTTCGAGATTGCGGCGAACTATCAGCCGAAACTCACCCGGTACGAGCGCAGCCAAATCCTGCAACGCACCGGAGAGATCATCGGCGAACGCCGCGATTACCTTGCCAAATGGCTGACGCTGGAACTGGGAATCTGCCACCAGCACAGCATCTACGAGACCAAGCGCGCACAGGACGTCTACCAATTCGCCGCTGCCGAGGCGCTCAAGGACGATGGCGAGATCTTCTCCTGCGACCTCACCCACAACGGCAAGGCGCGCAAGATCTTCACCATGCGCGAACCCGTCCGTGCGATCAGCGCGATCACCCCGTTCAACCACCCGCTCAACATGGTGAGCCACAAGATCGCCCCGTCGATTGCGACCAACAATTGCATGGTGTGCAAACCGACGGAACTGACGCCGCTGACCGCTTTGACGCTGGCCGACATCCTCTACGAAGCGGGCCTCCCGCCCGAAATGTTCCAGGTCGTCACCGGCATGCCCGCCGATATCGGCGACGAGATGGTGACCAACGAAAACATCGACATCATCACCTTCACCGGCGGTGTCCCGGTCGGCAAACTCATCGCGTCCAAGGCGGGCTACAAGCGCACCGCGCTGGAACTCGGCGGCAACGATCCCCTCATCGTCTGCAATGACCTGTCCGACGCGGACCTCGATAAGGCTGCGACAATTGCCGTCGCCGGGGCCACCGGCAATTCCGGCCAGCGCTGCACCGCGATCAAGCGTATCCTCGTGCAGGAAAGCGTCGCCGACAAATTCGTCCCGCTGGTGGTCGAGAAAGCCAAGAAGATCAAATTCGGCGACCCGCAGGATCCCGAAACAGAACTCGGCTGCGTGATCCACGCCCAAGCCGCCGAACTCTTCGAAAAACGTGTTCTCATGGCCGCCGAAGACGGTGCAACCATCCTCTACCACCCCGAACGCCAAGGCGCGCTCCTGCCACCCATCGTGGTCGATCACGTCCCGCATGATAGCGAACTGGTGATGGAGGAAACATTCGGCCCGATCATCCCCATCGTCCGCGTACCCGACGACGACGCCGAAGTGATGCGCATCTCCAACAGCACCGATTTCGGCCTCAGCTCCGGTGTCTGCACGAACGACCTGAACCGCGCCATCGCCTATATCAACGGTCTCAACGTCGGCACCTGCAACATCTGGGAACAGCCGGGGTACCGGATCGAAATGTCGCCCTTCGGCGGCATCAAGGACAGCGGCAACGGCGTAAAGGAAGGCGTCATCGAAGCGATGAAGTTCTTCACCAACGTCAAAACCTACAGCCTGCCCTGGCCATAAGCCAGGTGACGCTTCCGGTCCTCGGCATCGTTCTCTGCGCGGCGTTTCTGCATGCGTTCTGGAACGCGCTGGTCAAGGCGTCCGCCGACCGAACGGTCACGCTCGGCCTCGTGGCGCTGGGGCATTGCGCTCCCGCGCTGCTGCTGATCCCGTTCGTGCCGATACCAAATCCGGAAGCCTTCGCCTTCATCATCGCGTCGACGGTGATCCATTGGGGCTATTACTACTTCCTGAACATCTCGTACCGCTTCGCCGACCTGTCGCTCGCCTATCCAATTGCCCGGGGGATGGCCCCCGTCATGGTGGCGCTCGGTGCGATGATCTGGGCCGACGAATACCTCAGCCCTCTGGCCTGGACGGGCATCTTCGTCGTCTCTGCCGGTATCATGATCCTCGCCGCAATCCGCCACGCCGACAAGCGCGGCATCGGGGCGGCGCTTCTCACATCGGCGATCATCGCCGCCTATTCCATCGTCGACGGTATCGGCATTCGCGCATCCGGCACACCCTTGGGCTATGTCGTCTGGCTCTTTGCGGCAGAGATCTGCGTCGCTGCCTTCGTCCTGACCACGCGGATCAGCCGCTTCCGTATGACCGCCCTGAAACCCAAACTCATCGGCTTCTCCGGCGGCGTCATCTCCGGCATCGCCTATGCGCTGGCCCTCTATGCCAAAACACTCGCCCCGATCGGCATCGTGTCGGCCATCCGCGAAACATCCGTGATCTTCGCCGCCCTGATCGGTGTGATCTGGATGGGCGAAGGCCCCGCCACACGACGTCTGATCGCCGCGACCGTCGTTGCCCTCGGCGTCGTCATCCTCGCCCTGACCTGATCTTCTCTGTTTCGAAAATACCTCGGGGAGCGCGAGGGGCAGAGCCCCTCGCATGCTTGCGTTTGTTGGGCAAACGCAAGCGCGTCGGATTGGCGCAGCCAATTCGAAACCTTGTCAGGACTTCCGAAAGATCCGTGTCGCACGAAACATCTCTTCCAGCGCCTCGATCCGCCCCTGCGCACTCTCCGACACCCGAGACTGAACCTCGGCAATCAGGGCTTCGATCACCAGATTGATCGCCAGTGTTGAATCCCAGCTCGACGGCACCTCGATCATCGCATTCACCACATGATCCGCCACACGCGAGATCGGCGACCCCCACTGGTCGGTGAACAGAACAAGCGCCGCGCCCCGCTCCTTCGAAAGCTCCGCCAATCTTTCGAGATCGCTCTCATACCGGCGGATATCAAACACGATCAGCACGGATCGGGCATTCATATCGAGAATGTATTGCGGCCAGACGTTCGGCGACGTGCTGAGCAGCGTCACATCCGGCCGAATGATCTGCAGATGGTTGTAGAAGTAATCGGCATTCGACCGGGTGATCCGTCCACCCGACAAAAACAAACCGCGCGCGCGGTCCGACAACAGCCCGGCAATCGCCTCGAAAGTGGACGGCTCCAGCCGGTCAATCGTGCGGCTCAGATTGTCGAACACCGCCTCGGCGAACGCCTTGAAGGCCAGCGGCCCGTCGTCGGGCCGGTCCCAGATATCCCGCTTGCCGATTGGCGTCTTGAACTGCGCCGACGCCTCTGCGCGCATCGCGCTTTGCAACTCCGGAAATCCGTCGAACCCAAGCTTGCGGGCAAGTCGGATCACGGTCGGGGTGGACACGCCTGCGGCCTCCGCGATCTTGGTGATCGATTGCAAACCACCGACGGGATAGTCGCGCATCAGCACACCGGTCAGTTGCCGTTCGGCAGGCGTCAAAGCCGCGGCCTGGTCGTGCAGACGCTCTTTCACGGATAGCGGCTTGGCCATGGTCTGCCCCCTTTGTAGCAATCGTTACAGCCTGCGATTTATGAGTACAAAAATCAACCAACTCGGGTTGACAGCTTCCAGTCCCGCGCAGCTAATGGATCAGGTGAATGCCAAGGATCATACGATTCTAACCCGGTCCGAAGGACCCGCTGCCGAGGTGATCAATCCCGGCGGCACGGCACCAATCTGCCTTGTCTGCGAACACGCCAGTTCCTTCATCCCGGCGTCGTTGCAGCATCTGGGTCTTTCACCTGAACACCGCAAAAGTCATGCCGCATGGGACATCGGCGCGATGGATCTCGCGGTGGAGCTGTCGGTTGCGCTCAATGCGCCGCTCGTCGCGTCCCGCGTGTCGCGGCTTGTCTATGACTGCAACCGCCCGCCCAGCGCGCAAGACGCCATTCCGGCAAAATCCGAAGTGATCGAGGTGCCGGGAAACGCGGGCCTGAGCGAAAACCAACGCGCGGCCCGCGTGGCCGAAATCTATGACCCCTTCCGCCAAACGCTGGTGTCCACGCTCGACACTTTCGCGACACCTCCGGCTGTGGTCACGATCCATTCCTTCACGCCAGTGTGGCATGGCAAACGGCGGGAGGTCGAACTCGGGTTTTTGCACGACGCAGACGACCGCCTTGCCACGCTCATGCTCGCGCACGCACCCAGGGATGTCGATGCGCGCCTGAACGCACCATATTCGGCCGATGATGGCGTCACGCATACGCTGCGCGAACACGCCATCCCGCGCCGTCTTCAGAATGTCATGATCGAAGTCCGCAATGACATGATCTCGGATGCCAGCGGTGTCGCACGCTTCAGCCACATACTAGGTGAACTTCTCACAACCGCCCTGATGCCGCAGGAGGCGACATGACAGGGCTGCTCCAACGCTATGTCGCGCTTGTTGATCCGTTCAACCGGATGATCGGACGGATCGTCATGTACGGCATCTTCGTGATGATGGGCATCCTACTCTGGTCGTCGATCTCAAAGGCGTTCTTCGTCCCGTCGCTCTGGACGCTGGAAATGGCCCAATACGCGATGGTCGCCTACTACATCCTCGGTGGGCCCTACGCGATCCAGATGGGGTCCAACGTGCGCATGGACCTCATCTACGGCGAAATCAGCGACCGTCGCAAAGCCGCCATCGACGCGATCACAGTACTTTTCCTGCTGACCTATCTCGGCTTCCTCTTCTACGGCGGCGTCGCCTCGACGGCCTACTCGCTGGGCTATTTCGGATCGGAACCGTTCAGCTTCTTCACCGGCCTGCTGACCGGCGCGGAAGAGCTCGGCTTCCTCGAACGCAGCCCGACCGCCTGGCGCCCCTACCTCTGGCCGATCAAGACAATCATGGTGATCGGCATCCTTTTGATGCTGCTGCAGGTGCTCTGCGAACTGGCGAAGGACATCCTGCGCCTCAAGGGTCACGACATGGGTGCCAAGGTCTGATGCCCTACGAACTGATCGCGATCCTCATGTTCTCGACCATGATGCTGATGCTGCTGACCGGGCAGCGCGTCTTTGGCGCAATCGGGTTCGTCGCAGTGATCGCCGCTTTTTTCCTGTGGGGCGACCGTGGCGGCTATGACCTCGGGTTTTCCGCGGGCATTCGCCTGATGCGCTGGTACCCGCTCCTGACCCTGCCGATGTTCATCTTCATGGGCTACGTCCTGTCGGAAAGCCGCATCGCCGACGACCTTTATCGCATGTTCCATGTCTGGTTCGGCGGCCTGTCCGGCGGGTTGGCCATCGGCACGATCGGATTGATGGTGCTCATTTCTGCGATGAACGGTCTCAGCGTTGCGGGAATGGCCATCGGCGCGACCATCGCCCTGCCGGAACTCCTCAGGCGCGGCTACGACAAACGCATGGTCACCGGGGTGATACAGGCCGGATCGTCCCTCGGCATTCTCGTCCCACCCTCCGTTGTGCTTGTCCTCTACGCCATGATCGCACGCCAGCCGGTGGGACAGCTTTGGCTGGCAGGCGTTCTGCCGGGTCTCATGATGGCGGCGATGTTCGTCATCTACATTGCCATCCGCTGCAAACTGAATCCCGCCCTCGGTCCCGTCCTGCCCGCGGAAGAGCGCGACATCCCGAAGCGCGAGAAATACCGCCTGCTCGGCGCGGGGCTGCTGCCCTTCGGCATCTTCTTCGTAATGATGGTGCCCTTTGTGAACGGATGGACGTCGCTCGTCGAAAGTTCCGCCATCGGCGCGCTCGCCGCGATGCTGGCCGCAATCCTCAAAGGCCGCATGACGAAAGAGGTTTTTGAGAACTCGGTCCGCAAGACCCTCGGCATCACCTGCATGTTCATGTGGATCATCCTTGCTGCACTCGCTTTCGGGGCTGTCTTCGACGGGCTCGGCGCCGTCAAAGCCATCGAGAGCCTCTTCACCGAACAGCTTGGCCTGAACCCGTGGGTGATCCTGATCCTGATGCAGCTCAGCTTCATCATTATGGGCACGTTCCTTGATGACACCGCCATGCTGGTCATCGTCGCGCCGCTTTACGTGCCTCTGGTGGGTGCTTTGGGGTTCGACCTGATCTGGTATGGTGTCCTCTATACGATCACCACGCAGATCGCCTACATGACCCCGCCCTTCGGCTATAACCTCTTTCTGATGCGCGCCATGGCCCCTCCCGAGATCGGCCTGCGCGACATCTACACTTCGATCATCCCCTTCGTTCTGGTGATGGTCTGCGCGTTGGCCATCGTCATGGCGTTCCCCGAAATCGCGCTTTGGCTGCCCGGATACATCTATTGAAATTAACCCCAGAAGACCCCGCCAACGGGGCGTTCATTGAACAGAGCAAAACAGAGAGGAAATGACATGACCACCAGACGCAAGTTCCTGAAAACCGCCGGTGTCGGCGCTGTTGCGGCACCGCTCGCCGCCCCGGCTCTCGCGCAATCGACAATCACCTGGCGGATGCAGACCTATGCCGGTGCCGCCCTGGCCGAGCACGTGGTGCAAGGCATGGTCGACAACTTCAATAAGATCGCGGGCGACCGCATGCAGATCGAACTGTTCTACGCCGATCAGCTTGTCCCGACAGGCGAGCTTTTCCAGGCGATGCAGCGCGGCACAATCGACGCGGTGCAGTCCGATGACGACTCGATGGCCTCGCCGACCGAAGTCACGGTTTTCGGCGGCTACTTCCCCTTCGCGTCGCGCTATTCCCTCGACGTGCCGGTGCTCTTCAACCAGTACGGCCTGAAGGAAATCTGGGAAGAGGAATACGCCAAGGTCGGCGTGAAACACATCAGTGCGGGCGCGTGGGACCCGTGCCACTTCGCCACGAAAGAGCCGATCAACAGCCTCGCCGACCTCGAAGGTAAGCGCGTCTTCACCTTCCCGACCGCCGGCCGCTTCATGGCGCAGTTCGGCGTGGTGCCGGTATCGGTGCCGTGGGAAGACGTGGAAGTCGCTCTGCAGACCGGTGAACTGGACGGCATCGCGTGGTCCGGCATCACAGAGGACTACACGGTCGGCTGGGCCGATGTGACGAACTACTTCCTGACAAACAACATCTCGGGCGCATGGGCCGGGTCGTTCTACGCGAATATGGAGCGTTGGAATGAGTTGCCGGAGGATCTGCAGACTCTCTTCATGACCTGCTGTGATCAGTCGCACTACTACCGCCAGTGGTGGTATTGGGGCGGCGAAGCCTCCCTGCGCGTGAACGGAGACAAGCTGCAACTGACCTCGATCCCGGACGCGGAATGGGCCACCGTCGAAGCCGCCGCTCGCGAATTCTGGGACGAGATCGCGGCCGAGTCCGAAACCAAGGCGCGCGTTGTCGAGATCATCAAGCAGTACAACGCCGACATGGAAAAAGCCGGGCGCCCGTACCGCTACGGCTGATCCGTCTCTTCGGCCCCTTGCATTTCGGGGGCCGATTTCGTTCCTACAAAATCGCCAGCTCCGTCCAAGGAGCTGGCCCCTGACCATCCGGAGGCCCTCCATGACACTCGATGACCTGCAAGCCCAGTATGAAATAGGCGAGATCGACACCGTCCTCGTCTGCATGGTCGACATGCAAGGCCGCCTGATGGGCAAACGATTCCATGCCTCGAACTTCCTCGAAAGCGCGTGGAAAGAGACGCACTGCTGCAACTACCTTCTCGCCACCGACCTCGAAATGGCAACGCCCGATGGCTACAAATCCACAAGTTGGGCGGCGGGCTATGGCGACTACGTGATGAAACCCGACATCAGCACGCTGCGCCCGGTGCCCTGGCTCGAAGGTACGGCGATGGTGCTTTGCGATATCATCGACCATCACACGCACGAGCCCGTGCCACACTCCCCGCGCCAGATGCTGAAAGCCCAAATCGCGCGGCTCGACGATATGGGTCTCACCCCCATGATGGCGACCGAACTGGAGTTTTTCCTGTTCGAGAAATCCTTCGACGAAATCCGCAAATCCAGCTTCCGCGACCTGGCCCCCATCAGCGGCTACAACGAGGATTACAACATCCTCCAGACCACCCGGGAAGAACATGTGATGCGCCCGATCCGCAACCATCTGGTGGCCGCTGGCGTGCCGGTGGAGAACTCGAAGGGCGAGGCCGAAACTGGTCAGGAAGAACTCAACATCCGCTATGCTGATGCACTCGCCTGCGCCGACAACCACACCATCGCCAAGCACGCGGTCAAGGAAATCGCGCAGATGAACGGGCACGCCGCGACTTTCCTGCCCAAATGGCGCGCCGACAAGGTCGGCAGCGCCGCGCACGTGCATCAGTCCCTGTTCAAGGGCGACACGAATGTGTTCCACGACGCCGATGCAAAACTCACTATGTCGGACACGATGAAGTCCTATGTCGCGGGCCTCATCAAATATGCCCCGGACATGACCGTCTTCATGGCGCCTTACGTGAACAGCTACAAACGCTTCCTGCCCGGCACCTTCGCGCCCACCAAGATCGCGTGGTCCGTCGACAACCGCACCGCGGGCTACCGCCTTGTCGGCGACGGCACCAAGGGCGTCCGGATCGAGTGCCGCATTCCCGGTTCCGATATCAACCCCTACCTGGCCTGTGCTGCACAACTCGCCGCTGGTATCGCCGGGATGGAGGAGGGTCTGTCCCTCGAAGACCCGGTGACCGGCGATGTATACGGTATGGAGAACATCCCCGAAATCCCGCACACCCTACGTGACGCGACCGAGACATTGCGTGGCTCAGATATGCTCCGCAAGGCGATGGGCGACGACGTGATCGACCACTACACGCGCTGCGCCGAAGTGGAACAGGAAGCCTTTGACTCTGCTGTCACCGACTGGGAACTCCAGCGCGGATTTGAACGCGCATGACGGTTCGCACGCTTGCTCCAATGTTGCCGGTTGCGGACATCGATGCCGCACGTGACTTCCTGCGCGATTGTTTGGGGTTCGAGGAAACATACCGAGATGACAACCACTCCTACTGCGAACGCGACAACGGTGTCATTCGACTGATCAATGCCCCGCCAGATGCCGACATGGATGATCCCGCCCGACAATTGGTCATCTACATGGATGTCGATGACGCGGACGACATCTATGCCAAACACAAAAACGCGCTCGAAGCGCTTCCCGATCGCCATTTTCGTGCGCCGTTTGATCGCCCATACGGCCAACGCGAATTCCACGCCATCCATGGCCCCTTCCTGTTCATGGTTGGCCACAAAATCAAAGGCGCCCAATGACCAAAACTGTTGACCTGATCTCGCCGATTGATGGATCGGTGTATCTCACGCGCAAGGTGCTGGCCCGCGACGCCGCCTTCGCCGCTGCGAAGCGCGCCAAAGCGGCTCAAGCCGACTGGGCCGCGCGCCCAGTCGCAGAACGCATCGCGCTGGTGCGCAAGGCGAACGAGATCATCGGCCAGCAAACGACCCGCATGGCCGAGGAACTTGCCCACCAGATGGGCCGCCCGATCCGCTACGGCGGCGAATATGGCGGCTTCAGCGAACGGGTGACCTACATGGCCGACGTCGCCGAAGACAGCCTCGCACCGATGGAGATCGAAGACAGCGCCACGTTCCGCCGCCTGATCAAGCGGGTGCCGTGGGGCACCGTCATGGTTATCGCGCCGTGGAACTACCCTTACATGACCGCGATCAACACCATCGCGCCCGCCCTTATCGCGGGTAACACCGTGATCCTGAAACACGCGGGCCAGACCCTCGCCGTGGGCGACCACCTTGCCGAAGCGTTCCATGCCGCCGGTGTGCCCGAGGATGTGTTCCAGAACCTCGTCCTTGACCACGACACGACCTCCGCCATGCTTGCCGAGCGCGCGGTGGACTTTGTCAATTTCACCGGCTCCGTCGGTGGCGGACAAGCCATCGAACGCGCGGCGGCGGGCACCTTCATCCCCGTCTCGACCGAACTTGGCGGCAAGGACCCCGGCTACGTCCGAGCAGATGCCGATCTTGACGCTGCGGTCGACACGTTGATGGATGGCGCGATGTTCAACTCCGGCCAATGCTGCTGCGGGATCGAACGCATCTACGTGCACGAAAGCCTCTACGACCAGTTCGTCGAAAAGGCCGTCGCATGGGTCAACGCTCAGACGCTCGGCAACCCGCTTGACGCGGACACAACGATGGGTCCGATGGCGCATAAACGCTTCGCCGATGAGGTCCGCGCGCAGATCGAAGAGGCGCTCGCAGACGGCGCAAAAGCACATATAGACACGATGCCAGCCGACGACCGCAGCGCGTACCTGACGCCACAAATCCTGACCAACGTCACCCACGATATGCGCGTCATGCGCGACGAAAGCTTCGGCCCCGTCGTCGGCATCATGCCGGTCAAGGACGACGAGGAAGCCATCGCCCTGATGAACGACTGCAGGTTCGGCCTGACCGCGTCCATCTGGTCGAAGGACACCGCCACGGCAGAGGCCATCGGCGACCGAATCGAAACCGGCACCGTCTTCCTCAACCGTTGCGACTACCTCGACCCGGCGCTCTGCTGGACCGGATGCAAGGACACCGGACGCGGGCAGGGCCTGTCGAAACTGGCGTATCAGGCTCTGACACGCCCGAAATCCTACCACCTCAAGAAGGCATGACGAAAATGTCCCTCACTGGAAACTGGTCCTACCCCACCGGCATCCGCTTCGGCGCAGGCCGCATCTCGGAAATCGCCGAGGCCTGCATCGCCGCAGGCATTACCAAGCCGCTTCTGGTCACCGACCGCGGATTGGCCGAGATGGAGATCACCACCAAAACGCTCGACCTGATCGAAGGCGCGGGACTGGGCCGCGCGCTCTTTGCCGATGTGGACCCCAACCCGACCGACAAGAACGTCGAAGAGGGCCTTAAGGTCTACCGCGAGGGCGATTACGACGGCGTGGTGGCCTTCGGCGGCGGCTCCGGCCTCGATTTGGCGAAGACACTGGCCTTCATGGCAGGCCAATCCCGTCCGCTCTGGGATTTTGAAGACATCGGAGACTGGTGGACCCGCGCCGACCCCGACGGCATCCACCCGATTGTCGCCGTGCCGACCACAGCAGGAACCGGGTCCGAAGTCGGCCGTGCCAGCGTCATCACCAACTCCGAGACGCACGAGAAGAAGATCATCTTCCACCCCAAAATGCTCCCCGCCGTGGTGATCTGCGACCCCGAGCTGACCGTGGGCATGCCAAAATTCATCACAGCTGGAACCGGGCTCGACGCCTTCGCCCACTGCGTCGAAGCCTATTCCAGCCCGCATTATCATCCGATGAGCCAAGGGATCGCCTTGGAGGGCATGAAGCTGGTCATCGACAACCTGCCGACCGCCTACAACGATCCCGGAAACATCGACGCCCGCGCCAACATGATGAGCGCCGCCGCGATGGGCGCCGTCGCCTTCCAGAAAGGCCTTGGCGCGATCCATGCCCTGAGCCACCCCATCGGCGCGCATCACCACACGCACCACGGCACCACCAACGCGGTCTGCATGCCAGCGGTACTGAAATTCAACGCCGACGCCATCCGCGACCGGTTTAACCGCGCGGCAGGCTATCTGGGCATAGACGGCGGCTTCGAGGGCTTCTGCGCTTTCGTGGATGAATTCAACGCCAGCTTCGCGATCCCGAAGAAGCTGACAGACCTCGGCGTGAAAGACCCCGATCTCGCCACCCTCGTTCGCGACGCGCTCAACGACCCGTCCACAGGCGGCAACCCGGTCGAGATGACCGAGGCAAACACCCGCGCTCTGTTCGAGGCAATTCTCTAAGCCGCGTATCGGCGGGCCTCGGACTGGCGACCCGACCGTCGAATGGCTTGATTTATGTCGCCACATCCGAAGATGATTAGACCAGCGCGCTGACGCACCCAAATCGCCGGGCCGTGGGGAGGCCCGTCGATGCGCGGCGGCTTTGCCGCTATTCGCGCAGGGTCACTCCACCGCGCGATACCACGCCACGATCTGCCGCCGTGCTTCCTCGTCCATCTGAATGGCATTCGGTGGCGGCATCGCATGAGACCGCCCGGCCTGTAGATAAACCTGATGCGCATGCCGCGCGACATCGCCTTCGGTCTCCAGATACACACCCTTCGGCGCCCAGCGGATGCCATCCCAAACCGGCTCCCGCGCGTGGCACATCGAACAGTTCCCAACCACCGCGTAATACGCGTCTTCGAACCCGTCAGCCGATGCAAAGCGCTCTTCGAACGCCGTCAAAGGCCGCTCCGACGCCTCGTCATAGCTGGCTGTCGTGCTGAAGGTCGACAGCCACGCGATCGCGATAAAGATCACCGCCGTCGCCGCCCAGGTCCAGTTCGGGCGCCCTTTGCCCGCGTGCATCGAGTTGAAGTAGTGCCGGATCGTCACCCCCATCAGAAACACGAGCGACGCGATCAGCCATGCGTACTCCGTGCCGAAAGACAGCGGATAGTGGTTCGACAGCATCAGGAAGATCACCGGTAGCGTCAGATAGTTGTTATGCGTCGACCGCAGCTTGGCGATCTTGCCGTATTTCGGATCCGGCGTCCGCCCGGCCTTGAGATCCGCCACGACGATCCGCTGGTTCGGCATGATGATGAAGAACACGTTCGCCGTCATGATCGTCGCGGTGAACGCCCCCAGATGCAGCAACGCCGCGCGCCCGGTGAACACCTGGTCATAGCCCCACGCCATGACGACGAGCATCACAAACAAGAGCAGCATCAACGCAGTCGGCTGCTCCCCCAATGGCGACTTGCAGAGAAAGTCGTAGATCAGCCACCCAATCGTCAGCGACAAAGCCGAGATGACAATCCCCTGCCACAGCGCCAGATCGGCTTTGGTCGGGTCGAGCAGGTACAGCTCTCCCCCGACCCAATAGACGATCATCAACAGCGCCGCGCCCGACAGCCAGGTCGTGTAGCTTTGCCATTTATGCCAGGTCAGATGCTCGGGCAGGCGATCCGGCGCGACCGTGTATTTGACCGTATGGTAAAATCCGCCGCCATGCACCTCCCACTCCTCGCCGTAAGCGCCTTTGGGCAGGTCTGGGGCGGATTTCACCATCAGATCAAGCGCAATGAAATAGAACGACGCCCCGATCCACGCCATCGCCGTGATCACATGCAGCCAGCGCACCGCGAAAGCGATCCAGTCCCAGAGGATGGCGAAATCATACATGGCGTCGGCTCCCGTTCTGCGTCTGCGCCAGACTAGCGACAGGGCTATTCTTCTGCTATTCCGATGAAACTCCAAGCTGTATCAAAAATCTGCGAAGAATGAGCTATCTCGACAACATCCGCACCTTCGTGCGTGTCTACGAATTGGGCAGCATGTCTGCCGCCGGTCGCGATTTGCGCATTTCTCCGGCGGTCACCTCAACCCGGATTGCCCAGCTTGAGGAACATCTCTCCGTCCGGCTCTTCCAGCGCACCACCCGCAACCTGACGCCCACGGAACAGGGCCGCCTGTTCTATCCCGGCGCGGTGGAGGTGCTCGAAACCGTCGAAGCCGCCGAAGCGCAGGTCACCGATATCACCGAAAAGCCGCGCGGCTCGATCTATGTCGCCGCGCCCCTTGGTGTTGGCCGTCGCCTCATCGCGCCGCTGGTGCCGGATTTCATTGCGCAATACCCCGAGGTCAGCGTTCGGTTACGCCTGACGGATCGTAAGGTCGACCTCACCACCGAAGGCCTCGACCTCGCGGTGTTTCTCGGAGAGCCTGAAGACAGCACCCTGCGCATCCGCAAGATTGCCGATGTCGACCGCGTCCTCTGCGCGGCGCCGTCCTATATCAAGGCCCATGGAATGCCCGCTTCCGGCGACGACCTGATCGCGCAGAACCACGAATGCCTGAACCTGCGCTTCCCCGGAGCCACTGAATTCCAATGGCGTTTGCGAACACCCGACGGCCCGAAACGCTTCAAGGTCACGGGCCGCTTTGAGTCAGACGACGGAGACGTCCTCACCGACTGGGCGCTCGCGGGCCACGGTATCGCCCTGAAGCCCGTTTTCGAAGTCGCCGACCACCTCAGAGACGGCCGCCTCGCCATCGTCGCCAAACAAACCCCACCCGTCCCAATCCAAATGGCCTGCCTCTTCACCCACCGCCGCAGACAAGACCCGAAAACCCGCCTCTTCATGGATTTCGTCATCGGCCGCATCGGCAAAAAGGTGAAGAACGCCTGAGACCCGGCAAAGCGCCATGCCGTCAGTTCGCGGAGATCGGCAGAACGGTTGATGTCTGCTATGCGGGACGAAGCGGTTCTTGCGAAAATGTCGACTAGCTAAGTCACAGGTGTATTGAGATCATAGAAGTCAAACAGCTCAGCGGCACGGTTCAAGGCATCGTTGCTCTCGGAATAGAAGAAAACGTTTCCTTCCCAAAACTCGACGTAATCCGTCGATCCACTTGTGAGCAATTTCGCATCCCAACCGCTAACACTGAGCAATGTGCAAAGCGCGATCAACGCTTCAGCTTCCGCATTCTGTTCATGCGTTCCAGCCAATTGATCCAACAGGTCATCGGAAAGTGGCGCAAGAAGTATCGCGGGGTTTTCAACCAGATAGTCGGACGCAAAGCCTTGGCCTAAGATATTGAGAAAATGGCGGTTCTGGGACGGGAAACCATCCGAAAAATGATCAATCCATAGTAACCGCTGTGAAGTTTTCGGAAGCCAGTCCGCCATCGACAGAATTACGTTGGAAAGTTGAAAAGGACTTGGATCAAAGAACCGCCCTATTCGTTCAGAGTCCTCTGCTCCGTCTCCAACTCGGTAAAGGAGTCGCCGGTACCATACGTTCTCCAAGGAAACCGCGAACTTATCTTCGCCTAAGTACTTTATCGCCTCAGTGATATTTAGTGATTTCACCGCTTCCTGCTTAGTCAATCTGAACGTGACGTGACGATAGGTTCGGTTGGAAAGCTAGTCAATCTGGGCTCACATCCGACCTAAGCCGCACCTAAACCTTAACTCCCCCGATAGGTCGAATACCCGTACGGCGACAGCAAGAGCGGCACGTGGTAGTGCGCCTTTGCGTCCGACATGCCGAACCGGATTGGCACCTCGTCCAGAAACAGCGGATCGTCTTGTGTCTGTCCGGTGGCGCGCAGGTAGTCGCCTGCGAAGAAGACCAATTCATACGTCCCGGTCTCAAAGTCATCTACCGGAAGGATCGGGGTGTCGGTTCGACCGTCTTCGTTGGTGACGGCTTCTGCGATCTTCTCGGATGTTGTGCCGGACAGCCGGGACAGCGCGATCTTCAATCCCGCAGCCGGACAGCCGCGCGCGGTGTCCAGAACATGCGTTGTAAGGTATCCAGCCATCGCGCCCTCCTGTGAAGATGTGCCTCTTTATGAAGCCATCGGCGCGAAATGCGCAAACAGGAAGCGGTTTGAGACAGCTTTCGGGATTTCTTGAAAAACGATTTCGATTATTCGGAATATAGAGATGACCAATCAAAGGGGGCCTTCCGTGCAAAGATACCCGCGCGACATGACAGGATACGGTGCCACCCCGTCCAAGGCCAACTGGCCAGGCGGTGCAAAGATCGCCGTGCAGATCGTTCTCAACTACGAAGAGGGTGGCGAGAACAACATCCTTCACGGTGATGCCGCATCAGAGGCGTTTTTGTCCGAGATCACCGGCGCGCAACCCTGGCCGGGGCAGCGGCACTGGAACATGGAGTCGATCTACGAATACGGGAGCCGCGCCGGGTTCTGGCGGCTACGCCGGATGATGAAAGACTTGCCCGTCACCGTCTACGGCGTCGCCACCGCCCTCGCCCGCGCGCCCGAGCAGGTCGCGGCGATGAAAGACGCAGGCTGGGAGATTGCCTCGCACGGCCTGAAATGGGTCGAACACAAGGACATGCCCGAAGACGAAGAGCGCGCGCAGATCGTCGAAGCGATCCGCCTGCACACCGAGGTCACGGGCGCCCCCCCGAAGGGTTGGTACACGGGCCGCTGCTCCAACAACACCGTGCGGCTCGTCGCAGAACAGGGCGGGTTCGACTACGTCGCCGACAGCTATGCCGACGATCTGCCCTACTGGATGACGTTTGGCGACAGGCATCAATTGGTCGTGCCCTACACGCTCGACTGCAATGACATGCGCTTCGGCATTCAGGCCGGGTTCACCAATGGCGACCAGTTCGAGAGCTACCTCAAGGACAGCTTCGACACGCTATATACGGAAGGCGCTCAGGGCAGCCCCAAGATGCTTTCCATCGGTCTGCACTGCCGGCTGATCGGTCGCCCTGGACGCGCTGCCGCGCTGAAACGGGTGCTGGATTACATGGCCGGGCACGACGGCGTCTGGTTCGCCACACGCCAGCAGATCGCACAGCACTGGGCGAATGAACATCCCGCACCGTCGGCACGTCGCCCCTCCGAGATGTCCACGGACCAGTTCATCGCCGAATTCGGCGGCATCTTCGAACACTCGCCGTGGATCGCGGAACGCGCCTGCGCCTATGAGACCGGCCCAACCCACGACACTGCTCGCGGCGTGCATAGCTTGCTCTGCCGCGCGTTCCGCAGCGCGTCCGACGAAGAAAGGCTCGGTGTACTCAATGCCCACCCCGACCTTGCTGGAAAGCTCGCCGCCGCTGGCCGCCTCACTGCCGAGTCGACCGCCGAACAGGCCGGCGCGGGCCTCGACATGCTCACCGATGACGAACGCACCACTTTCCAAAGACTCAACGCCGACTATGTCGCGCGCCACGGCTTTCCGTTCATCATCGCGGTGAAGGACAACACCAAAGCCAGCATCCTCGACGCCTTCCGCCGTCGCATCGACAACGACCGCGACACCGAATTTGCGGAAGCTTGCCGTCAGGTTGAACGCATCGCCGAACTCCGCTTGATCGAGAAGCTTGGCGCATGAGACAGATCACCATCCAGCCGATCACTAAAGACGCCTTCGCCCCGTTTGGTGACATCATCGACAGCACAGGCGATCCTGACAAGATCATCAACCAGGGCAAATGCGGCCGCTACCACGACCGCGCCACGCTCGATTTCAGCGATGGCCGCGCCGGGCTCAGCCTCTTCAAGGCAGAACTGCGCAGCTTACCCCTCACTCTCGACATGATGGAACGGCATCCCGAAGGCAGCCAATGCTTTGTGCCGATGAGCGACACGCCCTTTCTCGTGATCGTCGCGCCTGACGCGGACGGTCAACCCGGAACTCCGCTCGCCTTCCGCACCGAACCGGGACAGGCGGTCAATTTTCACCGCAACACCTGGCACGGCGTCCTGACCCCGATCGCGGGCACCGGCCTCTTCGCCGTCATCGACCGGATCGGCGACGGGCCGAACCTGCAGGAATACTGGTTCGACACACCTTACGAGGTCATCGACCCCTAAAAAAAAACAACGCCCGGCAAGAGGCGCGCCACACATAAAAGAGGGACACAAATATGTCAGCCACATCCATCGGCACGCCGGAGCAACTCCGCGATCCGAACTATACACCGCCTATCGCCAAGGCCGTGCCTTTGGGCATCCAGCACGTTCTGGCGATGTTCGTCTCCAACGTCACACCCGCGATCATCGTCTGCGGCGCAGCGGGCTTCGGGTTTGGGTCGAACAGCCCGGACTTCCCGCAGATGATCTACATGATCCAGATGTCGATGTTCTTTGCGGGCATCGCCACGCTGTTCCAGACCATCGGAGTGGGTCCGGTCGGCGCGCGGCTTCCTATCGTACAAGGCACCAGCTTTGCGTTTATCCCGATCATGATCCCATTGGTTGCGGGCAAGGGCGTGGACGCCATCGCGGTGCTGATGGGCGGCATCGTCGTGGGTGGCTTGTTCCACGCGTTCCTTGGCCTCTTCATCGGCAAACTACGCTTTGCCTTGCCACCACTTGTCACCGGCCTTGTCGTCACCATGATCGGCCTCGCACTGGTCAAAGTCGGCATCCAATATGCAGCAGGCGGTGTCCCGGCGATGAGCCAGCCTGAATACGGCTCGCTCCTCAACTGGACGATGGCGGGCACCGTGATCCTCGTGACACTTGGTCTCAAGTTCTTCACCAAAGGCATGTTGTCCGTCTCTGCCGTCCTCATCGGCTTGCTGGTCGGCTACGGCGTGGCGTTCATGCTGGGCGAAGTGAACCTCGGCAACGTGGGTCGCGCAGCGCCCTTCGCCCTGCCCAACCCACTCCACTTCGGCATTGAGTTCTCGGTCGCCGCGATCATCGGTTTCTGCCTGATGTCCTTTGTCTCAGCCGTCGAAACCGTCGGCGACGTAAGCGGCATTACCAAGGGCGGCGCGGGACGCGAAGCGACAGACAAAGAGATCGAAGGCGCAACCTACGCAGACGGGATCGGCACGGCCATTTCCGGATTCTTCGGCGCACTCCCCAACACGTCGTTCAGCCAGAACGTCGGCCTCATCGCCATGACAGGCGTCATGTCGCGCGGCGTCGTCACAATCGGCGCGCTATTCCTGATCCTCTGCGGCCTGATCCCCAAGGTCGGCGCAGTGATCTCGTCGGTTCCCATCGAAGTCCTCGGCGGCGGCGTGATCGTCATGTTCGGCATGGTCGTCGCAGCGGGCATCTCGATGCTGTCGGACGTCGACTGGAACCGCCGCAACATGGTGATCTTCGCGATTGCGCTGTCTCTGGGCCTTGGCTTGCAGCTCGAACCAAACGCGCTCCAGTACCTGCCCCAAACGCTGAAAGTGCTGGCCACATCAGGCATCCTGCCAGCCGCCCTGATCGCCATTGTGCTGAACCTGATCCTGCCACAAGAGCTGTCGGGTGAGGCGACTGAAGAAGTCTCTGGCGGCATGTCCGGCCACGGCACAGGTCTGAAAGGTAAGGAAGAGGCCAGCGCCGCAAACGTGTAACGCGCAAGGTCCTTACAAAAACTTAGAAGCGTCCGGCCCTCCCGCCGGGCGCTTTTTCGTGTGGGGCGTGCAGTTCCCGGCAGCCAACAAACACGTGATGACAATTCCCGCCGGATGGGCCCAACCGCGTGGTAGACTGGCTCATCCAACACGGAGAATCGTCAATGAACGACCTTACGCCACAACGGCGCCTGACCGCCAAAGACTTCGATCAGGAGCTTCTCGACCTCTACGACTACTACGCGCACGGCAAAATCTCGAAGCGCGAATTTCTGGACCAAGCTGGCAAATGGGCCGTCGGTGGCCTGACCGCAGCCGCGATCCTTGGCACGCTGTCGCCCAACTATGCGCTGGCCCAGCAAGTCGCCGACGATGACCCCGATATCATGGGCGAAGACATTGTCTACCCAAGCCCGGACGGCACCGGCGATATCACGGCTTATCTGGTCCGTCCGACCAACATCGACCCGGACCGCCCACCCGCCGCCGTTCTGGTGGTTCACGAAAATCGTGGTCTGAACCCCTATATCCGCGACGTCGTGCGCCGCCTTGCCAAAGCGGGCTTCATCGCGATGGGTCCCGATGGGCTGTCATCGCTTGGCGGCTACCCGGGAACCGATGACGAGGGTCGCGAGATGCAGCGCACACTGGATCGCGACGCGCTTCTGAACGACTTCTTCGCCGGGTTCGAATACCTGCAGGCGCTGGACGGAACCAACGGCAAAGTCGGCGCAACCGGCTTCTGCTATGGCGGCGGCGTTGTGAACAAGCTTGCCGTGGCCTACCCGGAAATGGCTGCAGGTGTGCCGTTCTACGGAGCCTCGGTCGATGCCGATCAGGTCGCCCAGATCGAAGCGCCGCTGATGATCCAGATGGCCGCCTTGGATCAACGTATCAACGCCATGTGGCCTGAATTCCACAAGGCGCTTGAGGAGAACGACAAGCGCTATCAGGCACACATCTATCCGGGTGTGAACCACGGATTTCACAACGACACCACACCGCGCTACGACGAAGAAGCTGCGATGCTGGCTGAGGAACGCATGGTGGCGTGGTTCCGGACCTATATGGCGGGTTAAGCGCCTACCTGATCGACGCACGAAAACGGGGCCACGCAGCCCCCGTTTTTGTCTCATTTGCAACGCGTGTCTTAGAAGTCGACCTCAATCGCGACACCGCGCTCAATCGCCAGTTCAACCACCTTGGACGCAACGGCCAAATCCTGAAGTCCAACACCGGTGCCATCAAACAACGTGATATCGCTATCCGACGTCCGCCCCGGATGCGCGCCATTGATCACGGCACCAATCTCGATCACATCGCTCTCCGCGATCAGACCCGACCCAACCGCGTGCTGCGCCTCACCGATGCTGATAGATTGCGCGACCTCGTCGGTGAACACCTTAGCCTTCGCCAACAGCGCCGCCTCAACCTCCTGCTTGCCTTTGGTATCGGTGCCCATGCAGGCGATATGCGTGCCCTCGCTCACGTGATCTGCCATGAGCGACGGCGAAAACGCCGACGTGATCGAGATGATCACATCCGCCTCTCGCATCCCCTCAAGCTCCACCGCTTCGAACGGCAAACCGGCCTCCTGAGCGACCTTCTCGATATTGGGCAGCATCTCGGGGTGGTAATTCCAGCCAATCACCTTCTCGAACGACCGCTGCTCCAGCGCCGCGCGCAGCTGGAACGTCGCCTGATGCCCCGCTCCGATCATTCCCATGACCTTCGCATCCTCGCGCGCCAGATGCTTGATCGATACCGAAGACGCCGCCGCCGTCCGCAGCGCGGTCAAGAGGTTGCCCCCCACCATCGCATGCACCCGGCCCGTGTCGGGATCGAACAGGAACACCGTCGACTGGTGATTGATCAGCCCGCGCTTCTCAAGGTTGTGCGGCCAGTACCCGCCCGCCTTCAGGCCCAAAGACCCGCCGACCCGGTCAAACCCGCCTTTGAAGCCATACAAAGCGTCCTCGTGCCCGATCGCTTCCCGCACGACAGGAAAGTTGTAGGCATCCTTTGACGCCATCGCAGCAAACACCTGCTCCACCGCTTCAAACGATGCCTCGCGCGACACGAGATCGGCGATCTTGGCTTCAGGAACGATATACATGGGCCACCCCTTCGCAAAAACGGCGCGCCACCCCCGATGCGCGCCGTCCTGTTCTTCTCTGGTTCAAAAATATCCCGGGGGGTTTGGGGGGCTGGCCCCCCAATCGGTCGGATCGGGCGCAGCCCGATCCGAACCCAAATCAATACGCGCGACCGCGGGCCGACACCGGCCATACGGTTTCAACGACACCGTTGCGCACGCCGACATACCAGTCATGCACGTTGCAGGTCGGATCACAGTGGCCCGGCACCAGCTTCAGCTTGTCATTGACCTTCAGTACACCCTGCGGGTCCATGACCACACCATGCTCGTCCGAGCACTTCACATATTCCACGTCATCGCGCCCGTAGATCACCGGCAGACCGCTGTCGACCGACTGCGCCTTCAGGCCTGCATCGACAATCGCCTTGTCGGCCTTCGCGTGGCTCATGACGGAGGTCAGGATGAACAGCGCGTTCTCCCACTCGCCCTGATCGATCCGCTTGCCGTCCTTGTCGAGGATGCGCCCGTAATCGGCGTCCATGAACGCGTAAGATCCGCACTGCAATTCGTTGTACACGCCCGAGTTCGACTCGAAGTAATAGGACCCGGTGCCGCCACCGCCGACGATGTCACACTCGATGCCTTCCGCCGCCAGCGTATCCACGGCGTCCTTCACCTGGGCCACAGCGATGTCGATCTTCGCCTTGCGCTCGTCATACGAATCCATGTGCTGCATCGCACCCTGATAGGCCTGGATACCGGCAAACTTCAGGCCATCGGCGGCATCAATCGCCTTGGCGATCTCGACCACCTCAGGCGTCGTCGTCACACCGCACCGCCCAGCGCCGCAGTCGATCTCGACGAGGCACTCGATCTGCGTGCCATGCTTCACAGCGGCCGCCGACAGATCCGCCACGTTGGCCAGATCGTCCACACAGCAGATCGTGCGCGCACCCAGTTTGGGCATGCGTGCCAGACGGTCGATCTTGGCGGGTTCACGCACCTGATTGGACACCAACACATCCTTGATGCCACCGCGGGCAAAGACCTCGGCCTCGCTCACCTTCTGGCAGCACACACCACAGGCACCGCCCAGTTCGACCTGCAGCAGCGCGACATCGACCGACTTGTGCATCTTGCCGTGCACCCGGTGCCGCATGCCATGCGCCTTGGCGTAGTCACCCATCTTCTTAATGTTGCGCTCCAGCGCGTCGAGGTCGAGCACCAGAGCCGGTGTCTGCACCTCGTCTTCAAGCATGCCCGGCTTTGCCGGGATATCGAAGCCAACTTCGTAATCGTCGAAAAAGCTCATGTCTTTCATTGGATCTCTCCGTGTTTTGGGGCGGTGCCGTAGGGTGCGTGATGCACGCACCGCACGGGATCATATTTCGTTTGTTATGCGAAGTTTCCTATCGGAAACAGGCGGTCTTGAAAAGGGCTTAGCGCATCATCCATGGCAATTTGTCGAGGTCGACATTGCCGCCGGTGACGATCACGCCAACCCGCTTGCCCGCAAAGGCGTCTTTGTTCTTGAGGATGATCGCCAGCGGAACGGCACATGACGGCTCCATCACGATGCGCAGGTACTTCCACGTGATCTTCATAGCGTCGATGATCTCGTCCTCGGTCGCCGTCATGATGTCGCTGACATGGTTCGACACGAAGTGCCAGGTCAGATCCTTCAGCGGCACTTTGAGACCGTCGGCAATCGTCTCTGGCGCGTCATCGGCGATGATGTGTCCCGCTTTGAAGCTGCGGTAGGCGTCATCCGCCTGCTCGGGCTCCGCCGCGATGATTTTCACCTCCGGCGCCAGTGTGGACAACGTCAGGCACGTGCCCGAGATCATCCCGCCACCGCCGATCGGCGCGACCATCATGTCAAGACCGTCGGTCTGCTCCATGAACTCCTTGGAGCAGGTTCCCTGACCGGCGATCACGCGCGGGTCGTTGTACGGATGCACGAATTCCCCACCCGTCTTGGCTTGCACTTCCGCGAACACGGCTTCGCGCGACGAGGTAGACGGCTCACATTCCGTGATCGTCCCGCCGTACCGCTTGACCGCATCTTTCTTCGCCTGCGGCGCCGTGCGCGGCATGACCACGTTACACGGGATGCCCCGGCGACCGGCGGCGTAAGACAGGCACAAGGCGTGGTTGCCGGACGAATGCGTGCAGACGCCCTTTTCGGCCATCTCATCACTCAGACCAAACACCGCGTTCGATCCGCCGCGCACCTTGAAGGCACCCGGTTCCTGAAAGTTCTCGCATTTGAAAAACAGCTCTGCACCTGTCAGCTCATTCAGATACTGGGACTGCAGAACCGGCGTGCGGTTGATATGCGGCTTGATGCGCTCATGCGCCTCCAGCATGTCATCATAGGTCGGGATTGTCAGCGCCATGTCTTTCATTGTGCAGCCACCTTCTGTTCGATCTCCGAACCATAACGATAGTATTCCTGCGCCGCCGCGACACCCGAGCCCAGCTTGATATCAAGCCCGAGGTCCACCATGCACATCTCGGCGGTGGCAATCCCGGACAGCGTCATCACTTCGGTCAGGCTACCAAGATGGCCGATGCGGAACACCTTGCCAGCCACATCGCCAAGACCCACACCGAAGGCCACGCCATAGGTGCTGGCCGCGTGTGTCACGATGTCGGTCGCGTTGAAGCCGTTCGGCGTGCGCACCGCGCTGATCGTGTCGGAATAGACGTCCGGGCTCTCTGCGCAAAGCTCAAGGCCCCACGCCCAAACCGCGCGACGAACACCCTCTGCGATGCGGTGGTGACGGGCGAACACGGTCTCCAGCCCCTCATCCATCAGCATCCGGCAGGCCTCGTTCAGACCGTTCATCAAACCAACGGCGGGCGTATACGGGTACGCGCTGTTCGCGTAGCCTTTCATCATGTCGTGCACATCAAAGAACGTCCGATGCAGCCCGGCCGTCTTCGTCGCATCCATGGCCTTTTCGCTGAACCCGACAATCGCCAGACCGGGCGGCAGCATGAAACCCTTCTGCGATCCGGTCACAGCCACGTCCACGCCCCACGCGTCAAAGCGGAAATCCATCGACGCGATGGAGCTGACCCCGTCCACCATGAGCATCGCCGGATGGCCCGCCGCGTCCATCGCATGGCGAATTGCACCGATATCGGACACGACGCCCGTGGCCGTTTCGTTATGCGTGGCCAGAACCGCTTTGATGCGGTGTGCCGTGTCGCCCGTGAGGATCTCCTCGAACCGATCCGCCGGGATGCCCTGACCCCAGGCCACATCTACGATGATCAGTTCCAGCCCGTGCCGTTCGCACATGTCGATCCAGCGGTGCGAGAACATGCCGTTGCGCGCCACGAGTACCGTATCACCCTCACTCAGAGTGTTGGTGATGGCGGTTTCCCATCCGCCCGTGCCGGTCGACGGAAAAATGAAGACCTCGGCACTGGTGCTTTTCAGGATCGCCTGAACCGCCTTACGCGCCGGATGCAGGATGGTGCCGAACAACGGCGACCGGTGATCGATCGTCGGCATATCGCATGCTTTGCGCAGCGATTCCGGGATGTTTGTGGGTCCAGGAATGAAAACTGGGTTCTGAAAGCTCATGTGCGGGTCCTCCCATTTGCAGACAACCTAAAGCTTTCGAGAGCAGCGCTCAATTTTTTCGAAATTATTTTTCATTTTCCAGAGACAGAAAATATTTATTTATTTCAAAGAGTTTATTTTTTCACTATATGAAAGATTTTTTTGAATACCCGCGTATACGATAATTTTGGCCCGAATCCCTGCGGTTCAACGGCCCAAGGTCAGCGGCATATGGCGGTTCACATCCTTGTACAGAAGATACCGAAATTTGCCCGGCCCGCCCGCGTAACACGCTTGCGGGCAGAACGCGCGCAGCCACATGTAATCGCCCGCCTCCACCTCGACCCAATCCTGGTTCAACCGGTATGCCGCCTTGCCTTCAAGCACGTATAGTCCGTGCTCCATCACATGCGTCTCAAGAAACGGGATCACCGCACCGGGCTCAAACGTGACAACCGTCACATGCATGTCATGACGCAGGTCGCTCGGATCCACAAAACGCGTCGTCGCCCATTTGCCATCCGTCCCCGGCATCGGCGTCGGCGCAACGTCTGCGTCGCTTGAGACGATCACGTCGGGCTGATCCAGCCCGTCCACCGCCTGATAAGCCTTCCTGATCCAATGAAATCGCGCCGCATCCGATCCCCGATTGCGCAAGGTCCAACCGGATTGCGGCGGCAGATAGGCATAGCCTCCGGCTGTCATCTCATGCGTTTGACCATCAACCGTAAGGCTCACCTTCCCCTCGACGACAAACAGCACCCCCTCAGCGGTCGGATCCGTTTCGGCGCGGTCCGACCCGCCATCCGTCGCGACCTCCATGATGTAATGCGAAAACGTCTCGGCAAAACCGGTCATCGGTCGCGCAATGACCCACAAGCGCGTCCCTTCCCAGAACGGCAGAAAGCTCGTGGTGATGTCCCGCATCGTGCCTTTGGGGATCACGGCATAAGCCTCGGTGAACATCGCCCGATCCGTCAGCAACTGCTCCTGCCCCGGATGGCCGCCCTTGGGCGCGTAATAAGACGTCATTCCGTGTTACCTTCTGTCGGCGTTGCCCCAGTATCGTCCCGAAACGGGCGCTGGACCATGCCGAAGCCCAATCAAGACTATTCGGCTTTCTTTGAAAATCCGGCCGGATTGCCGCAAAACCGCAATCAATCGTCAGACGTCGTAGTACTCCCGATACCACTCCACAAAGCGCTTCACGCCAGTCCGCACATCCGTCTCGGGCGCGTACCCGGTCAAATTCCGCAACAGCGACGCATCGGCCCAGGTCGCGACCACATCGCCCTTCTGCATCTCCATGTAATTGCGCTTGGCCCCGATGCCGATCTCCGCCTCGATTGCCTCAACGAAATCCAGCAACCGCACCTTGTCAGAATTCCCGATATTCACGACCCGATACGGCGCCGCAGGGCTCAACGTATCGCCCTCGACTGCCGTCTCCGGTCCATCCGGCACGGCGTCCATCAAAAGCCGAATACCCCGCACCAGATCGTCCACATAGGTGAAGTCGCGATACATCTCGCCGTGGTTGTAAATATCGATGGGCGTGCCATCGAAGATGCCTTTTGTGAATTTGAACAGTGCCATATCGGGCCGGCCCCAAGGGCCGTAGACCGTGAAGAACCGGAACATCGTTGTGGGGATCTGCCAGAGATGCGCATAGGAATGCGCCATCGCCTCATTCGCCTTTTTCGTTGCAGCGTAAAACGTCAGCGGCGTATCGGCCTTATCCGTTTCCTTGAACGGCATCTCTTCATTCGCCCCATAGACCGAGGACGTCGACGCCATCAGCAAATGCTGCACCTTCAGCTGCCGCGCGGCCTCCATCACGTTGAATGTTCCGACGAGATTGCTGTCCAGATACGCCCGCGGATTCTCCAGCGAATAGCGCACACCCGCCTGTCCGGCGAGATGCACAATGATGTCCGGCGCAAAATCCCCCGCGATCCTCTCGAACGTCTCGGGTTCTTCCAGCGTGGCGTGGGTAAAACTATAGGCGGCGGATTGCAGAAGTCGCTGGTTGCGGCGTTCCTTCAGCGTCACGTCGTAGTAGTCGGTCAACGCGTCATACCCGTGGACGACAAACCCGTCACGCAGCAACAGCCGCGCCAGGTGAAAACCGATAAATCCGGCAGTGCCGGTGATGAGGACACGGGTCATGCAAAACCACTTTGATTGGTCAGGTCACACCTCATGCGCCTAACACGAAGCCAGAGTCTGAACCATATCCAGTGATCTGCGGCCACACGGCTTGTGACAATGGTCTCAAGACATTCCCCTGTTGTTCCGCGTAAATAAGTGGCACTGCGCCTCTGTGATACCTAGATGTGCGTTATGAAGCTGACTTCTTTCTTCGGGAAATCGAAAAAGCCTGACCCACAGCCTGAGATCGGCCCGGTGAGATCCGACGCCACCTTTTGTGCGATCGGCGATGTACACGGTCGGTTCGACCTCCTCGAACGGTTGGTCGATGCGCTTCCGCAGGATGTGAGCCTGATCTGCGTCGGCGACCTCGTGGATCGCGGCGATCAGAGCGCGGACGTGCTGCGCTTTGCGCAGCAGCATCCGAACATGACATCACTCATGGGCAACCACGAAGCAATGATGCTCGATTTCCTGAGGGATCCCGAAAAGAACGGTCGAAGATGGTTGCGCAACGGCGGGCTTCAGACATTGGCCAGCTTCGGCGTGGCCGGAGCGACGGAAACCTCCGGCGGCGAAACGCTCCTGCGCACACGGGATGCCTTGTACGAGTCCATGGGCGAGGACCTCGTGCGCTGGCTCTCGGGCCTGGAATGCGTCGCCTGGTCCGGGAATGTCGCCGTCGTGCATGCCGGGGCGGACCCCAACACCCCAATGGAAGACCACGAGGCTCAAACATTTATCTGGGGGCATCCCGACTTTCGCAAGAAACCGCGAACCGACGGATTCTGGGTCGTGCATGGCCACACGATCGTCGATGAACCCATGATGAAAGATGGCCGCATCTCGATCGACACCGGTGCTTACGCCACCGGACAACTCACCGCAGCTCTGTTCACGAAAGACGGTGTCGAGTTCATCACCACCTGAGGCATCACGCCAACCGCTTGCGGCAATGTATACCACTGTATGCGGTTTACGACTCGCCTGCTTTCGCCTATGGCAGAGGCAAATCTTCGAAAGGCGAGACTCATGGCTGACAGCAACACTCCCGACATCATTTACACCAAGGTAGACGAAGCGCCCGAACTCGCATCGGCCTCCTTCCTGCCGATCATTCAGAAATTCGCCAGCGCCGCAGGCGTCAGCGTCGGCACAAAGGACATCTCACTCGCCGGGCGCATCATCGCGACCTTCCCGGAGTTCCTGACCGAAGACCAGCGCCAGTCCGACGACCTCGCCGAACTCGGCCAGTTGGTGAAAACACCCGAAGCAAACGTCATCAAGCTTCCCAACATCTCTGCGTCCGTCCCGCAGCTTGTCGCGGCGATCAAGGAATTGCAAAGCCAGGGCTACGCGCTCCCGGACTATCCCGAAGCGCCATCGACCGAAGAAGAAAAACACATCCGCGCCAAATACGACACGATCAAGGGTTCGGCCGTGAATCCGGTCCTGCGCGAAGGCAACTCCGACCGCCGCGCGGCAAAGGCGGTGAAAGCCTATGCCCAGAACAACCCGCACCGCATGGGGGACTGGTCCGCTGACAGTAAAACGCGCGTCGCCTCGATGTCGGGCGGCGATTTCCGGTCGAACGAGACCTCCGCGACATTGGCGGAAGAGAGCACCGCAAAGATCGTGCTCGTCGGAAAAGACGGCTCGGAGACAGTCTTGAAAGACGGCCTGAGCTATCCCGCAGGCACAGTCGTCGACGCAACCTTCATGTCGGCCAAGGCGCTTGATGCGTTTCTTGAAGAGGAAATCGCCAAAACCAAGGACGAGGGCACCCTGTTCTCGCTGCACATGAAAGCCACGATGATGAAGGTCTCGGACCCGATCATTTTCGGCCACGCGGTCAAGGCGTTCCTGAAGCCGGTCTTCGACAAGTACGGTAACGAAATGGCGGCGCTCGGTGTGAATCCGAACTCGGGCCTCGGCGATCTACTGGCCCGCGTCGATGGCAATGCAGAAATCAAGGCCGAGATCGAAAAAGTCATGGCCGACCGCCCGCCGATGTACATGGTCGACAGCGACCGCGGCATCACCAACCTGCACGTGCCGTCGGACGTCATCATCGACGCCTCAATGCCGGCGCTGATCCGCGCGGGAGGCAAAGGCTGGGGGCCTGACGGCAAGGAAGCGGACGCGAACTGCGTAATCCCCGACAACTCCTACGCGCCAGTCTATGACGAGACGATCAATTACTTCAAAGAGACGGGCAAGCTCGACCCGGCGACGGCAGGCACCGTTCAGAACATCGGCCTGATGGCGCAGAAGGCCGAGGAATACGGCTCGCACCCGACCACGTTCGAGATCCCGCAGGACGGCACGGTGAAGATGGTTCTGGGCGACGGCACAGTCCTTCACGAACACGCCGTCGAAGCCGGTGACATCTGGCGCTCTGCGTCCGCCCGCAAGGCCCCGATCGAGGACTGGGTCCAACTCGCCATCGACCGTCAGAAGGCCGAAGGCTGCGAGGCGATCTTCTGGCTCGACGAAACCCGCGCGCATGATGCGGAATTGATCAAATACGTCACGCCGATCCTCGAGGCCAAAGGCGTGGCCGACAAGTTCAAGATCATGGCTCCGCGCGAGGCGACCCGCGCATCGCTTGAAACGATCCGGTCTGGCAAGAATTCGATTGCGATCACCGGCAACGTGCTGCGTGACTATCTGACCGACCTCTTCCCGATCCTCGAACTCGCCACCTCGGCCAAGATGCTGTCCATCGTGAAGCTGATGAACGGCGGTGGTCTGTTCGAAACCGGTGCGGGCGGGTCGGCCCCGAAGCACGTGCAACAGCTGCAACAGGAAAACCACCTGCGCTGGGACTCGCTGGGAGAATTCTGCGCGCTGGGCGAAAGCCTGCAGTTCCTCGCGGACGCCCGCAACAACGAGAAAGCCCGCGTGCTGGGCCAGGCTGTTGATGCCGCCACGCAGGGCATCCTCGACAACAACCGATCGCCTTCGCGCAAGGTGGGTGAGCCCGACAACCGCGACAGCCACTATTGGTTCGCGCGCTACTGGGCCGCGGCGCTGGCCGCGCAGTCCGACGACGCGGATCTCGCCGCGCATTTCGCGCCGATTGCGAAGGAGCTTGCCGAGAATGAAGAGGCCGTCGTGTCCGAGCTCGCCGCAGCTCAGGGCAGCCCGGCGGATCTGGGTGGCTACTACCACACCGATCCGGCCAAGACGGCGGCAGTCATGCGCCCCTCTGCGACGCTGAACGCCATCATCGGGTGACACCGGAAAGGCACGTCCGGCTGACCGGGCGTGCCGCTACATTTGGCCTCTAAGGCCTCACGCACCGTTCGGTACGTTTTGGCGCCGTTAACGACCAAGGCGGCATACCCCCGCCCACAAAGCGCTTTGCGCGGGGCGGGCTCTGCCCCTTCCGCAACACCAGAACTGACACTTCTCTCACCAGCCGGAAGGCGAACCATGAGAGACCGGTCTGAACAGGCTTCGGTAACCCCGGAGTACAGGTCCCGCGTTAAATCGCGGAGTCGAGAGAACCGTCAGGCCCAAAAGGGCGGCGCCGCTTCTTTCCATAAACGTCATCCTTGGGAACAGACCCGAGGAGCTCGGAACAAACACATCCTCGGGCGAGCGCGAGGATGACATCCCCAATGCGCGTAGGCCGGACAGACATGTCCGACCAATTATCGTCCGTTGGCCAATCATGTCCGCTGAGCAGTTCCAGCGACAATGTCGGGCCGTAGCCGGGCCTCCGCTTTGGGGGCGGACGGCCGAATACAGTGCAACCACGGTCCTCTGCCGCAAGCGGGACCACACGTTTCCACCCCTCTCAACCCTGTCACATCTCTCACGCCGTCGGGCACGGCGGCTCGCGTCTGCGTGCGGCGGGTGAAACGAAGCGACCCGCAGTGGCAAACACGTTTTGTTGATATGTCGCAGGACACTTGACGCCGCGTGAGCCGCGTCACGCCGCGGTGTCAATTCCAACCGTCCGACACACCCCGCAACACCCTGCATTTCCTGACCCGCACCATGGCTGTGCACCCCCGCGCAGCTCCTGATCGCGACCCCCTCCCGTCAAGTCCACATTTGCGAGAGCCACTGTGCACGAGCTGTGAGTTCAAAGGCCCCGGTCCCGCCCCTAGCTTGGAGGGTGTCGGACAGACAGTTCGGCACGACACACACACTTCACCGCGTCACAGGACGCAGCACAGAGACAACTGAAAGGACCAAACCCATGAAGACCCTCATCGCAACAACCGCTCTCGCCCTCACGGCCTTCGCCGCAACCGCAGCCGTCGACACGTCCGAAATCGGCACCTACGCACCGGGCGTCGACGTCTCGACCCTGACCGACGCAGAGGTCAACACCATCCTGTCGATCATCCATTCCGGCGACAGCGAAGGCGAAAAGCGCGCCCTCGTCCAGGCTCTCGTCAAGTAACCCCCTCCCCAATCACACATATCCCGAAAGGACCAACCCCATGAAAACCCTCATCGCTACAACCGCCCTCGCCCTGACCGCCCTGGCCGGTGCCGCATCCGCCTCCGTCGATACGACCGCCATCCAGAGCTACGCGCCGAATGCCGACATCAGCCAGCTGAGCCAGGCAGAGGTCAACACGCTTCTGTCCGTCATCCATTCCGGTGACAGCGAAAGCGAAAAGCGCGCCACCGTTCAGGCGCTTCTGCAGTAACCCCACACTGACACGAAAGGACTTAAGAAAATGAAAACGCTCATCACAGCTTCCGCCCTCGTCCTCACCGCCTTTGCGGCCTCCGCATCGGTGACCGCCGAAATCGGCACCTACGCACCGGGCGTCGACGTCTCGACCCTGACCGACGCCGAGGTGAACACCATCCTGTCCGTCATCCACTCCGGCGACAGCGAAGGCGAAAAGCGCGCCTTCGTACAGGCTCTCGTCAAGTGAGCCACCCCACGGGCCCAAACGCCCGTACACCAAATCCCGCGACGCCTCACACCACCTGAGACGTCGCGGACGATGAAAAGGCCGCCCAAAACAGGGCGGCCTTCAATGTATCTAATGGGCGGTTTCACCTTCCAGTTCGACCGTGAAGAACCAGTCTTCATCCGGGCCGCGCAGCAAGACATCGTCAGGGATGACCCCCGGTCCCGACAGGAACACGTTGGACCCGAAATGGGTGTGCAACCGTGACAACGCTTCCATCCGTGGACCTGTCAATTCAGCGAAGAACTTCGCGTAATTCTCGGTCGCTTTCAGCTCTGTGATCTTGGCCCTGTGACATGCCACGGAATGCGCATGCGCCGCTGCGATTTCAGGATCGGACATGAGCCGCGAGAGTTCTTCCCGCATCATCGCCAACCGAGGTTGAATCGACAGGTCTTCTTCGGCGTTGTTGTTCATGCGGAACCAGTAGGCCAGACCCTGATCGCGATCCACGTGGTTCACCCGGCCCCGGTCGCGTTTGACGAGGAAGCTTTCGGCAGAGCGCACGGCGTAGTGGTTCAGTTGCACGAGATCGTATCCGTAGGTGTCCGTCGTCGAACGCCACCCGTTGCGATACATGTCGCGCGGCAGCGGCTGTCCGGACCCGTTGACCCAGGTGATCTCTTCCCAAAGTTGCGGGTTCAGACCCTTTGGTCGATGAACCCCCATCTTCTTGAACAACCCAATGTTCTGGAAGAGCGTCTTGAACCCCCAGGCCTGATGCGGTTTACGCGCGAACTCAGGCGCGCAGCGCAGGAACTGTTCGGTGATCGGCCGGTCGTGATAGTCGTGCACATCGCCATTGCCGAACAAGCGCCAGGTCATCGCGATCATGTTGGCGTCCGGCACAGCGGCGAACAGCGCATCCAAAGTGCCGTCGCCCACCTTGATGTTCACGAACTCATCGACGTCGATGCAGGTCACCCATTTCGCGTCCTTGACGACGGGCTCGTCGTCCGAAGCCTGCAGCGCCGCGTGTTGGGGCTTTAACCCACTTTCGCGGAACGGGTTCTCGCGGTGCTGCACATAGCCCTTCCGCTCCAACAACTGGAGCACGGTGTCGGTGCCGTCCGTGCAGTCGTTCGTATAGACAAGAAAGTCGTCAAACCCGATGGCGCGGTGATAGGCCAGCCATTCGAGGATGAAGGGCCCTTCATTCTTCATCGTCGTGACGATAGTGCGGCGGCCTTTGCCCTTTGGCAATTTATCAGGCTCTAACTCAGGCATTCTGACCGGTTTGTGGCTCCAATAACCTTCGGACATCTCAAGCAGCGGCGGGTGTTCGATGAGCGAGGTTTTCGGCACGATCTTCGAGATCGACGGCGTCGGGTGACGCAGCGCCATGTGCCGGTAGAACAGCTGAGTGCGCGTCCGGTCGGGACGCGCATTGCCGATCCGGATCAGACGCCAGATCGCCGCCTCGGGCGCTTTTGCTGGGGCGATACACCAGCGCTGTCGACCCCCCTTGGCATCGAACTGGACACAGATGTGGTCGGCAAAAAGCGTCGGTTGGTTCTTGCGGACGCGCCAAGGGTAACAGTGCCGCCCGATCAGGGCGATCACCCCGCCTTCGGCTTCAACGGCACTGTCGAACAGGTTTGGCACGTCACTCGGAACCAGATCATGCACATCCAGGTTCGCCACCGCGCGCGCGTCGCCCAGAAAGCGCGCCCGGAGTATTTCGTAAAGCGACATCGCCCCAAGCGGCGCGTCCCAAGGCGACGCAGGCGGGATGGTCATCCGGTCTTTTCCGGGCGCTTCGGGCACACTGAACGGGTGCGCTTCGGCGGGCGCATCCGCTTTGCCGAGCGGCAGGTCGCTGGTCAGGACAAGGACGGTGCATGTGAGGCCGAAGCCCTCCAAGCGGTCCCGCAAATCCTGCACGAAATTCGGATCGGACCCTGGTTTTGACCGATCGACAATCAGCGCTGCCTGCAGGTTTTGCGTCTCGATATGGTGCTTCAGCCAGAGAGCGACGGTGTCCGCGTCTTCGCCATTGCGCACTGCAGCGAATGTGTTCAACCCTTCGAAGACATCGCGTTCGGCCTGCGCGGGCACCAAGGCAACAGGGGTTCCCGCAACCGTGAGTTCGACCGGCGCACCCGGCGCAAGTGCGAATGTCAGGCTGACCGCGCCACCGACGCTGATCTGGTCAATAAGCGTCGCCCCGGCTCCCAGAGACACAGAGGCATAATCACTTCCCGCCGCAAGAAACAGTGTCATCAAACGCTGTCCGCCGCGCGTTGTCTCCACGGCATCAAGCACGGTGACCGGCCCATGACTGAAACCTGCCATGCGGCGTTCGATCACCCGTGGATTGCCGTGTTCACCGGTCATATGGCGCTCTCGTCTTGGCCAATGGCGAAGACATCCTTTCAGTTACAAGGCGGCTTTCAACCCTTGCACAAGTTCATCCATGTCAGGATCGATCTTCAAGGACTTCGCTTTTCGCGTATGCCAATCCACGGCGCGATCGTGCAGGTCTTTCAGCACCGGATCGGATTTGAGCTCTTTGGCCAGTTTACCAGCCTTGGTCTTGTAGCGGTCGATAGAGGTATCTTTCTCGTCGTTGAGATTGAACCGCTCCCAGTATTCCATGCCCAGAACGTGATGGGAATGATTGGCCCGGCCGCGCGCGCGCTTGACGAGGAAACTGTCCATCGACCGCAGCGCGTAGTGGTTCACTTGCGCATGCGTGAAAAGCGGTGGGTTTTCGGTACGCTCTCCGTTGATGATGTATTCTGCCCCACCCGGCAAAACACGCCGCGTGTCGGCGATATACTCTTCCAAAGACACCGGCGCGTGTAGCCCCATCCGCTGGAACTTGTGTTGATTGGTGTATATCGATTTGACCCATTTCCCCGTCTCGGGCCGATCCTTCGCGTCCCATTCAAGCTCGCCCATGCGGAATTGCTGCGTCACGGGTTTGTCGGCGAAATCCTCGATCCCGTTTGGTCCGAACACCCGCCACGGGACCGAGATTACATCCGCGTCCTCACCCGAGCCTTCGACCAGTGCCTGAACCGATCCGTCGCCCATATGGACATTGAGGTATTCGTCGACATCGCAGACGAACACCCATTTCGCCTCCATCACGATATCATACCGCCGGCTCGCCTGCCGGAGTGCCGAACGGTGAATGCCCGCGCGCCGCACGATGGTGTCGTGTTGCGTGACCAGCCCCATCTCTTGCAGGCGCAACAGGATATCGACCGTCGTGTCGGTGCAATCGTTGGTACAAACGAGGATGTGGTCAAAGCCCAACGTCTTGTAATGCGCCACCCAGTCAATGATGTAGGGCGCTTCATTCTTCATGGTTGAGACGACCGTGTAGGTGTCCTTGCTCATCGTTGCCTCATGTCGGCGGCTCTTTGTTCGGCCGCGCCTGTCGCTTTCCCCAAGAGGTAGCGCAGCCGGTTCCCGGCAGGCAAGCGAGATGACCAGATCACCACGGTATCCTTAAAAAACTGAGTCAGATTTCACGCAGGCTACCCAAACCCAATTCCGCGTCGTAGGGTCGGGTGGACCGACGCAGACCACAAAGAAGCTGCGCGCAGTTGAGGACTTGCAGATGCCACGCACACGCGAGGTTGGAACGCTCTGGATCGGGGGCCCGTTCTCCTGGATGGAGCAGCTGTGCCTGAAGTCCTTTGTCGACAAGGGTCAGAAGATCACGCTGTTCAGCTACGAGGACATCCCCAATGTCCCCGACGGCGTGATCCGCCGCGACGGGCGTGAGATCATCGATACCGACGATTTCATCAAATATGAGCGGAAGAACAGCTACGCGCTCTTTGCCGACTGGTTCCGGCTCCACATGATCCACCAGAACCCGGGCATGATCTGGGTGGACACGGACGTCTATTGCCACCGGCCAATGGATTATGACAGCGACTACGTTCTCGGGTTTGAACGTCCCGATGGGCGCACCATCAACAATGCGGTGCTCGGTCTTCCGCAACACGGCGACTTGCTCAGGACGCTTCTTGATTTCACCGAAGACCGGTTCTCGATCGCGCCTTTTCTACCCGAAGATCTTCAGGACAAGTATCGTCAGCGAGCAGAGGCAGACCGGCCCGTGCATGTGTCCGCACAACCGTGGGGTATCTGGGGCCCGTTGATGCTGACCTACTACGTCCCCAAACTGAACCTGTTGGACGAGGTCCTGCCGCTTCAGGCCTTTTATCCGATCACCTACAGGGGGCGTCAGCGCTTCTTGCGCCCGGCTTCGCTGGCTGAACGTGAACTCACCGAGGACACGACGGCCTTGCATTTGTGGGCAACCAACAAGCAACAAATCGGAGAGATACATCACGGCTTGCCACCGAGAGGTTCCTACCTCGAAAAGATCGTTCGGGAGCACCAGATCATGCCAGCACTGGCCCCGATCAAGGCACGGGGACGCGCGGTGTTCGCCAACGCGCTGATCGACGATCTCGATATGGACGATGTGCGATCTGTTGCTGACCTGACCGGGGAAGCCCGCAGTTTCGTTCTCGGACTGCACCAGAAATTCGGGTGCGATATCTATCTCGTGAATTGTGATCGAAGGGCGCGACTTCAAAACGCGGAGGCCGACTGGATCGCAGATTATATTGCGTTCCTGACAGAGAACGGTGTCGCGTCAGACCGCATCAAGGTCGCGCGAACCGAAGACAACCTTGTTCCAGTAGACGTGCTCTGCAACCTGAAAGGGTTCGGAGACGTGTGGCGCATACGGTTCCTTGAACTGTTTCTTGAACGCTGCGCACGAAAGGGGACGCGCCTCTTCACGGATGTGCGGCGCGGTTCTGGCGGCGTTCGATTCCTCAAAAATCGCGGCGCGCGAACGAAACTGTCCGAACGCTTCGAAGACGGACACTATACGGTTCGCCTCCGCGTCACGCTCGAAAACGCACCTGTCAGTGCAACGTTAGGAAATGCGGCATAGGATATTGCCGCGGAATTGAGGATCAGCAAATGCCACGCACACGCGAGGTTGGAACGCTCTGGATCGGGGGACCGCTCTCCTGGATGGAGCAGCTGTGCCTGAAGTCTTTTGTCGACAAGGGTCAGAAGATCACGCTGTTCAGCTACGAGGACATCCCCAATGTCCCCGAAGGCGTGATCCGCCGCGACGGGCGTGAGATCATCGATACCGACGATTTCATCAAATACGAACAAAAGAACAGCTACGCGCTCTTCGCCGACTGGTTCCGTTTGCACATGATCCACCAGAATCCGGGCATGATCTGGATCGACACAGACGTCTATTGCCACCGGCCAATGGACTATGATGGCGACTATGTCTTCGGCTTTGAACTGCCCGGCGAACAGCGGGTCAACAACGCCGTTTTGGGCATGCCTGCCGACAGTAATCTGCTGAAGCAGATGCTGGAGTTTACCGACGATCGGTACTCCATTGCACCGTTCCTTCCGAAAAAGCGGCAGGCCGAGATGCAGAAGAAGGCCGACAAAGGCCGCCCTGTGCACATCTCGGAACAGCCATGGGGCGTCTGGGGTCCGATGATGGTGACCTATTACGTCCATAAGCTGGGTCTGCAGGACAAGGTGCAGCCCCTGAATGCGTTCTACCCGATCACCTTCCGCGACCGGACGAAATTCATGCGACAGGCCTCCATCGCCGAGGGCCTGATCACAGAGGACACGACCGCATTGCACCTCTGGGCCTCGAACAAACGCCAGCTTGGCAATCTGCATGACGGGCTTCCACCCAAGGGATCCTATCTGAAAAAACTGGTGCGCGAGCATGACATCATGCCCGCGCTCGCGCCGATCAAGGGGCGGGGATACACGACCTTCGACGGCGCGTTGATCGATCATCTGGATCTGAAGGAGGTCACGTCGGTCGCCGATATCGCGGGCACCGCCCGCAGTTTTGTGCTGGCACTGCACCACAAGTTCGACTGTGACATCTATCTTGTGAACACCAACCGCCGCGCCAAGTTCAAGGGCGAGGACCAACCGTGGCTGGCCCCCTACATCACGTTTCTCACTGAAAACGAGGTCGATCCCGACCGCATCAAGGTCATCCGGTCCGAGGCAGACCTGCGTGCCGTCGATGTACTCTGCAATCTGCAAGGGTTCGGCCATCGGTGGCGCACTCAATTCCTTGAAACCTTCCTCAAGCGCTGCGTGCATTCCGACACGCGTATCTTCATGGATGTGCGCAAAGGCTCTGGCGCGTTCCCGTTTCTCAAACCCTTCGGCACCAACATCCCCATCGCGACGCGGGAGGAAGACGAGGTCTCTGTCACCCGCATCTGCGTCTTTCCGAAACCACCCGAGGTTGAAGAGGATGACGCCTCCTGGGACCAGATCGCGGCGGGGTTAGCTGGCGAAAACGGCTGGTACAGGCCGGGTCCGAACGGGCACAGCTTTCTCTTCATGCCGCGCGACCCGGACACGCTTGTGGTGACCTTCGACAACCTCGATATCGCCATGACCAAACGCGAAGATCGCAGGCCATGGGGCTACAGCTTTATCGAGGATCAGGGCTGGTCGATGCTCGGCGTGCTTGCCGGCGGCTGGACCTGGTATCGCGAGCCCTGGGTCTGTGACCAGTTCGACGACCTGAAAGCGTCCGGTTTTTTCAAGCAGTTCAAGCGCGTCGTCTTCTACGGGGCGTCAATGGGCGGCTACGCCGCCTGTGCGTTTTCTCCGGCCGCACCGGGCTGCGATGTGGTCGCGATCTCACCGCAATCAACGGTCGATAAATCCGTCGTTCCGTGGGAGACGCGCTACAAGGTGGTCTGGGACCGCGATTTCACCGGCCCCTATGGCGACGCCGCCGAAGTCAGCAAATCGGCCCGGCGCGTATCGATCCTCTACGACCCGTACGAGCCCCTCGACGCCCAGCACGCGGCGCGTTTCATCCATCCCAACGTCCAACACCTCCGGGCACCGTTACTCGGACACAGGCTTGGCAGTTCGCTGAACCAGATGGGCATCCTCAGCCCCATCATCCTCGGCGCGCTGAACGGCACGCTGACCAGTGAGGAGTTCTACCGCATGCTCCGCAAACGCCGCGATTTCCCCCGCTACCAACGCGAGCTCTTCAACCGCGCCGTGGAAAAGGGGCATACATCGTTAGCAAAGATGCTTGGTGAGTTCATCCTGAACCAAAACCCGAACCGCGCGGTCCGTTTGGGCATGAAAGCTTTGGGATAACTGGTGCCGCTGAAGGGACTCGAACCCCCGACCCCATCATTACGAATGACGTGCTCTACCAGCTGAGCTACAGCGGCGCATTCGGTGTGGTTGCAGATGGCAGACCATCGCGAATGTGCGCCGCCATTAGCATCAGGGCGGGCGCCTGAAAAGACCTATTTGGCCTTTTCAGGTTCCGGACTTTCCGGGGTTTCTGCGGCTGTGGCGGCAGGCTCGACTGTTGGATCGGTTTCGACATCTGTCACGTCAGGGTCGATGATTTCGGCGTCTTCCGCCGTGTCTTTCGTGTCCGACTTGTCCTCGATCGCGCCGACGATCAGCGGCAGCATGTCGGCACCTGCGGGCAGGACCGTGTCGCTTTGCGGCGGCGTGGTCCAGCTGAGCGTGTCGAAGCTCTGGCAGTTGCTGCAGACCGGTGTCCACTCGGCGTGGATGGTCTTGCAATTGTCGCACACCCATTGCGGGCCACGGGGCGCTGTCAGCGCGCGTGCGAGCCAGCCGCGGACCACGGCGTCAGACGCGCCTTCGCCCCGTTCGATGGCCGCGGCAATCGCCAAGACGCGGGTGTCGGGCTCGTTCTCGGTCAGATCGCCCAGCGCGCGACGCGCCTCGGGGAAGTCTTCCGCCGCGAGGTTCAGTTCGGCCAGAAGAAGCTTGGTTTCGCGGTGGTCCGGACGGATCATCGTGATCTGCTTGAAACGCTTGAGGCGCTCCTGCGGTGTCTCGTTCGGTTCGATCTCGGCAAAGGCCGCGGCCAGGTCAGGGTGCGGTTGCGCCTGCCATGCCTTTTTGAGGATCCGCACGGCGTATTTCGACCGCCCCTGCGCGATATAGCTGCGTGCGGCCATGGAGGCAGCGGGGATCAGGTCGGGTGACGATTTGTTGGCGGAAATCGCCGCTTCCTGCGCCTCGATCGTCTTGCCTTCGTCAAGGATGCCCTTGGCCTCTGACAGCGCGAGCACGGCATCCCGTCGCTTGTGCACGTCGCGTGGCAGGGCGCCATGCTTCAGCTTGGCGTTCAATGTCTTGCGTGCACCGCCCCAGTCGGCGGACTGCGCCTGAAGCCGCAACAGCGTGTCCTGCACCTCTTCATGCTTGGGTTTGATGGCAAATGCGCGTTCCGCCAGTTTCAGCGCGGTGTTCGTGTCACCGGCGTTCAGCTTCTGCTTCATCAATCCGCGCACGCCGACGAAACGCGTCGTGTCGTTCTGGACGAGACGCTTGTAGACCTCTTCGGCCTTTTTCTGATCGCCGGTCATTTCGGCGGCCTGTGCCGTGATCAGGTCTGTCAGTTCGGGCTTGTGCAAGTAGCGTTCCGCCTTGGACGCCTTCGCCATCGCCAAACGGCCTTCACCCGAGGCCAGCGCCATGAGCCCTTCGCTGAGCGCCTGGAACCCCTTTCTCTCGCGGTTGCGGTCGAAATACCGTGAAATCGCGGTTTCATCGCCGTTGATGAATTTCAGCGTGGCGATCAGCAACGAGAAGAGCTTGAGGAAGATCCAGACGGCAAGGATCATGACCAGCGCTGCAATCACGGATTGAAGCGGGCCAAGCGTGAACTCGGTGCCACCTGCGGTGACCTGAATGCCGCCCTCGCTTTCCATCAGGAAACCGGCCCCAAGGGTCAGGGCGGCGACGATGACGACAAAAAGTACGATCTTGAAAAGAGACCAAAGCATGAGGCGCCCCCTTATTCCTGAAGAAGCTGCTGGACGAGAGCGTCCGCAGCCGTTTTCGCCTCGAGGCGTGTTTGTGCGCTGGCTTGCCAATCGGCCAGGGCGGCTTGCGCTGTTTCCGGCAACGCCGAAACTTCGGACAGCGCGGTCGCGAGATCGCCGGATCGCAAGGCCGCCTCGGTTCGGGACAGGATTGCGTCGGGATCATCCCCTTCGCGCGGCGCGACCGACCGGGCCCCCAACTGATTGGCAAAGAAGGTGGCAAGGCGGTTGGTGCCTTCGGCGTTGTCTGTCTCTGAGCTGCGAGCAGCCGACAAGGCAGCACGGGCAGCGTTTGGGAAACCGTCGATCAAAGCGCCCAGCGTTGCGATGCCATTGTCTGCATTTGCGCCAAGTGCGTCGGGCACGTCGACGCCGTTGGCGGACAGGACCGCAACCGCGTCCGCGTAGGCAGAGCCGGTGTCGAGAGCTGTCGTGATATCTGCCAGGGCGGCACGTGACGCGGCCAGTTGCGCTTGCTCTTCTGCATTCCCTTCGGCTTGGATCGCTTCCTGCGCCATCTGAGCGACTTCGGCACGCTGCGCTTCGACCTCGGCCTGAAGTTCTGCCAGGGCGCGTTCGTAGGCTTCGATTGCTTCCGGCGACACCGCCTGTTCCAAAGGCTGCCGCTCAAGCGCGTCGATGCGGGCCACGATGTTGTCGAGCTGACCGGACAGATCGGAAACTGTGCCTTGCACGGCGCTCAGCCCATTTTCGACCGGGCTGAGGTCAACTGTCGGCGGCTCTGCTCCTTCAAGCGCGGTCAGGCGGTCGGACAGGTCTGACACCGTGCCGGATTGCGCAGACAGCGCGTCGCGGATCTCGGCCTCAAACCCGTTGTCTTCGGCTGCATTGAACGGCCAGACATCCTGCGACACGTAGGCGGCGGCGCCATAACCCAGCACCGCGGCAACCGCGCCGCCAAGAAGCATGGGAACAAACCCGCCCTTCTTCTCGACCACGGTTTCCTTGATGAACTCAGGCTGCGGAGAGGCGAGCTTTGGCTCTTCTTCGAACACCGGCTCGGTGTCGTGCGGCTCTGCAGTTTCTGCCTCTTCCAAAAGACGCGCGGCATCTTCTTCCGAAATATGGTCGTCTGGGTTCCATTCCGTTTCGGCAGGCTTCTCAGCGTCGTCGGTCAGAGCCTTCTCTTCAGAAGCATCTGTGACGTCCGCGTCATCTGCGTCATCTTTCCCTGCGTCAGCATCCGTTTCGGACGTCGCCGTGTCCGTTTTTGCGGCATCGCTGTTCTTGTCGTCGGGGCCGTCCGCGTCTGTCGGTTCAGGCGTTTCAATCGCCTCGTCCGAAATGTCCGCGGTCTCTTTTTTCTCCAGGGAAGCGTCTTCGGCAGGGGCGTAGGTGTCGACAGCCTCTACGGCGTCATTCGCAATCTCGACATCGGTGGGCGTTGCATCGGACTGCTCCGGCGTCTCGGCGACTTCGGGAGTGTCGGTCGATGTATCCTGGCCTTTTGAGGAAGATTTCTGTGTGCTTTTGCGTTTCGCCACCGCTTATTCCTTCGAATCTGTTGCGCTTGACGGCGCAACTGTCAACTTTACCTTACAGACGTCAGGTATGCCGCTCAAGCGCGACGGCGTCCGTTATCATCTGCGTCACCAATTCCACCATCCCACTTCGGTTTGGCGTCTTCGCGACTTTTGTGCGCGCGGCCATCTCGGGAGGCAGCGCCTCTGCCACAGCATTGCTGATCGCAGCGAACACCATGTTCTCGATGCCTTCCGATTCGGCGCCAAGCTGACGCGCAGTCCGGGGAGAGAATACCGGGGCGATGATCGCTCTGTCTTGCGACAAAGCTTCCTTGGTGGTCTCGCTGAAATGCTCGAGCCGTTGTTCATATAGGACGGCTTCGCCGGTGGTCACTCCGGCCCGGGTCAACCGTTCAGCCACATCGCCAATCGCAACTTCCCCCCTTAAGTGCATCAACGGTCCTTTGTATCCTTTTTCGAGAACGTGGCTGACAAGCTTGTCGGCCGTGCCGCCGGCCACATCCACATCAAATCCGAACTCTTGCGCCACCGAAGCGGTTCCGTCACCCACGACAATCGCCAGCTTGTCGGGTGCGCCTCCCAAGTCCCGGTATGCATCTAAGGCGTTGGCCGAGGTGAAGATCAAGCCGGCGATCTCATCGAGTGACGGCAAAGGTCCAGTCACATGGATCGAAAGCAGCGGATTGATCAAAAAATCAACAGATCGGCGCGCTGACTCAGGAAGCGCCTCCCAAAAGGCTTGGGAGGTCGACATGGGTCGCGTCAACAGAAGAAGAGGACGTCCCGTGGCCATACCGTCCGCATTGTTGTGAGCAGCACCTAAGGGTGGTAACTGCTCGGCCCCATGGGCGCAACGGGACTCCCGATGAAAGACACACTCACCGTACTGGGTCTGGAAAGCAGCTGTGATGACACCGCTGCAGCGGTTGTGCGCGGGCGCGAGATCCTGTCCTCCGTCGTCGCGGACCAGACCGCGTTGCACGAAGCCTTCGGAGGCGTCGTGCCAGAGATCGCGGCGCGGGCGCATGCGGAGAAGCTCGATCACTGTGTCGAGGGTGCGCTGGGTCAGTCCGGGCTGTCGCTGGCTGACATCGATATCATCGCGGTGACGGCCGGACCGGGGCTGATCGGAGGCGTGTTATCCGGTGTAATGCTGGCAAAAGGTCTGAGCGCGGCCACGGGAAAGCCACTGGTTGGCGTGAACCACCTAGCGGGGCACGCGCTGACGCCACGGTTGACGGATGGCTTGGCCTACCCGTTCCTCATTCTGCTTGTGTCCGGTGGGCATTGCCAGTTCCTGCGGGTCGACGGGCCGACAGAGTTCAAAAAACTCGGAAGCACCATCGACGACGCCCCTGGCGAGGCGTTCGACAAGACCGCCCGGCTTCTTGGCCTGCCTCAACCCGGCGGTCCCTCGGTCGAAAAGCACGCCCGATCCGGTGACGAGACGCGTTTTACCTTCCCAAGGCCGCTGTTGGATCGACCCGGATGTGATGTCTCGTTTTCTGGTTTGAAGACAGCCCTCTTGCGGCAGCGCGATCAACTGGTCGCCGATCAAGGCGGTCTTTACGATCAGGACGTCGACGATCTGTGCGCCGGGTTTCAGGCCTCGGTGCGGGACGTTCTGGTCGAGAAATCCCGACGTGCGTTGGCAGAGAGCCCGGGGATCTCCGGGTTTGCGGTGGCCGGGGGCGTTGCCGCCAATGGCGTACTTCGCGCCGCGTTAGAGACGCTTTGCGCGGATCAGGACGTCCGGTTTGTGGCACCTCCGCTGGCGCTTTGCACCGACAACGCCGCCATGATCGCGTTCGCCGGAGCCGAGCAATACACGGAGCGTGGCGCAGATGACCTGACCTTGGTTGCGCGGCCCCGGTGGCCGTTGGATACAACAGCAACCGCCGTGATCGGCAGCGGGCGCAAAGGGGCAAAAGCGTGATCGGCGTCGTCGGGGCCGGAGCGTTCGGAACGGCCCTTGCCATCGCGCTGTCCAAGACCGGCAAAGATATCGTGCTTTGGGCGCGGTCTGACCGGCAGGCGCACGAAATGGCCGAGTTGCGGTGTAATAGAGTCTATTTGCCAGATGCCCCCTTCCCGGACGGGCTCCGCGTCACGTCGGACCTGAACGAAGTGACCGCCGCGACCACACTGCTTCTCGCGGTGCCGCTTCAACACCTGCGCGGTGTTGTCGATCTGCTTTCCCCCGGGGACACACCACTCGTCGCCTGTTGCAAAGGGATCGAACTGGCCTCGGGCAAGGGTCCCACCGGTATCATTGCCGATACGCGGCGCGATCAGACGGCAGCGGTTCTTACAGGACCAAGCTTCGCGGCTGACATTGCCATTGGCCGTCCCACTGCGCTGACCCTCGCCTGCGCCGATGACACCGCTTCGGCCTCTCTGCAATCGACACTCACGACGCCGTCGCTTCGTCTGTATCGCACCACCGACACGATCGGCGCCGAGCTTGGCGGTGCGCTGAAGAACGTCATGGCCATCGCCTGCGGCGCTGTGATGGGCGCGGGTCTTGGTGACAGCGCGCGCGCCGCCACATTGACACGCGGGTTTGCCGAAATGCAGCGGATCGGATCCGTGTTCGGAGCCCGGCCCGAGACCCTGTCAGGTCTGTCCGGGCTGGGTGATCTGGTGCTCACATGCACATCTGAATTGTCTCGAAACTACCGGTTTGGGCTGTCTTTGGGACGCCGGGAGGCCTTTGATCCCAAAACCACCGTCGAAGGCGCCGCCACGGCGAAGGCGATGCTACAGATCGCGAGGGACGCCAATCTTGATGTGCCAATCACCAAAACCGTGACCGCCCTTATTGACGGCGACACGCAAATCCCGGAAGCCATTGCAGAGTTGATGCAACGCCCATTGAAGGAAGAATGAATGCTGATTGCCCTCATTGCCCGCGACAAGGACGGCGCTCTGGACACCCGAAAAGCAAACCGCGAGGCACATCTGGCCTATCTGGATGCCACCGGCGTGGTTGAACAGGCGGGTCCGCTTATGAACGATCAGGATCAGATGATCGGTTCTTTGATTATCCTCGATGTCAAAGATATGGCAGCCGCACAGGATTGGGCCGACAATGACCCCTACGCCAAGGCGGGGCTGTTTCAAGGCGTTGACCTGATCCCCTGGAAGCGCGTGATCGAGCGATGAAATACTGGCTTTTCAAATCGGAGCCGTCGACATGGTCCTGGGATCAACAGGTTGCCAAGGGTGACGAGGGCGAAGAATGGGACGGCGTGCGCAATTACCAGGCGCGCAACTTCATGCGAGAAATGTCGGTTGGTGACCAAGGCTTTTTCTACCATTCGCAAAAGGAAAAGGCTGTCGTCGGCACGGTGGAGGTGATCGCCGAGGCGCATCCCGATAGCACAACCGACGATGATCGGTGGGAGTGCGTCGATATCAAGGCGCTCAAACCCGTGAAGACGCCTGTCACCCTCGACCAGATCAAGGCAGAGCCGCGGCTTGAAGAGATGGTCCTCGTGAACAACTCGCGGCTGTCGGTTCAACCGGTGTCCGAAGAGGAATGGAGCCTCATTTGCGCCATGGCAGGTTTGACAGACTAGGCCTGGGCAGGTCAGGCTGACCGGGAGATGGTAGCGAAGGAAAGATCATGGCGCTTCTCCCAATCCTTGTCGCAGGCGTTGCTGGATGGATTTTCGGAGCGATCTGGTACTCGGTCTTTGCAAAACCCTGGATGGTGGCCTCTGGGGTCGAGGTCACCGCAGACGGAAAGCCCGCCAACCAGAAGAACCCGGTTCCCTACATCATCAGCATAACATCCGCGATAATCGTGGCTGCCACGATGCAATACGCGTTTGCCATGCTGGAAATCACGACCGTGATGAAGGGCCTCACATCTGGTCTTGGCATCGGTCTGTGTTTCGCCGCGCCTTGGCTTGCCACGAACTACGGGTTCGCAGGCCGACCGTTCAAACTCACCCTGATCGACGGCGGCTACGCCACATTCGGCTCCGCCGTAATCGGCGCTGTACTGATGTTCTTCTGAGAATAGGCCTCTCGTCCGGTTGCGCGCCGCCTGAGGCAAGAATGACTCACCGCGGTCAAAACAAAAAACTGCCGTAAATCAGCCTTGCGCGCTGCAAATTGTTGCGACACGCTCAAAATATGGGCGTTATGAAAACATTCATGACGGGGGCGGTCTTGGCGGGGATGTGGACATCTTCAGCCACGGCAAAAGACGATCTGGTGACCCATGTCTCACAATGCGTGGGACGCATGTCGGCGCAGATCGAACATCAATGGCTCTTCCAGGACAGTCCGACCGACATGATGGAGACGCAACGCGCGCACCTTATTGATGTTCTGCAAGCGCTCACCACGTCTGCGAATGCATCGAAGGTTCTGTCCGGCCGGATCGATGCGAAGATGGCGCATGCAACGCTTCTTACCAAAGCCGCTTTCGGGCGCGATGAGCGTTCTGCGCGATGGGCCAAACAAAGAGCGCTTCAAGCGATCCAGAACTGCGGAGATTTGGTCTTTGCGCCGGATGCACCGGGTCGGAACGTGACGCAAGACTCACCCGAGATGCCCGTTGCGACCGTGACTCAAGACACCTGGAAGACGTCTCAATAGCCGCCACACCCCACCAACATCGCCCAAAAAACGGACAAACGCGCGCTTTGCGTCCAAAAAACAGGCGTTCCAGTCCGTTACCGCGCATTGCGAAGGCGGAGTCTGTTTCTGCGGGAACATTCGCCTGCGTAGAAATCAGCGACTGATGACGACCGTCAGTTAATAGCGTGCGACGAGGCTGGCCGTTCAATTCCAAGCCTCACCGCACTCCGCAACAGAATTGCGTCTGCGGTATCTGGGGGCCAAATCTGCTCTTGGCAAGCGCCGCGTCGCAAAACGTATGAAGGACGTTTGCATAATGTCGATGAAATTCCTCAGCACCACGGCGGCAGCCGCGCTTGCTTTCTCTACGCTGCCCGCCTTTGCGCAGGACGCCAGCTGCCCGATCAAAGTGGGTGTTCTGCACTCTTTGTCGGGCACAATGGCCATCTCCGAGACGACGCTCAAAGACACGATGGAAATGTTGATCGATCAGCAGAACGAAGCTGGCGGTCTGCTTGGGTGTGAGATCGAAGCGGTTGTCGTGGACCCCGCGTCCGACTGGCCGCTTTTCGCGGAGAAGGCACGCGAGCTTCTGACCGTTCAGGAAGTCGACGTGATTTTCGGGTCCTGGACATCGGTCAGCCGCAAATCGGCCCTGCCGGTTCTCGAAGAGCTGAACGGTCTGATGTTCTATCCCGTGCAGTACGAAGGTGAAGAAAGCTCCAAGAACGTGTTCTATACCGGCGCCGCGCCGAACCAGCAGGCGATCCCGGCGACGGATTACTTCCTCGAAGAACTGGGCGTTGAGAAATTCGCGCTTCTGGGTACGGACTATGTCTACCCGCGGACGACGAACAACATCCTTGAAAGCTATCTCAAGGACAAAGGCATCGCCGAAGAAGATATCTTCGTGAACTACACGCCGTTTGGCCATTCGGACTGGTCCAAGATCGTGTCCGACGTCGTGGCGCTTGGTGCCGATGGCAAGAAAGTGGGCGTGATCTCGACCATCAACGGTGACGCGAATATCGGTTTCTACAAGGAACTGGCGGCGGCGGGCATTTCGGCCGACGACATTCCGGTTGTCGCGTTCTCAGTGGGTGAAGAAGAGCTCTCCGGCCTTGATACCACAAACCTCGTCGGCCACCTCGCTGCGTGGAACTACTTCCAGTCCGCCGACACCGAAGCGAACGAAGGATGGGTCACGGCATGGAAGGCCCGTATGGGTGAGGACCGCGTGACCAATGACCCGATGGAAGCCCATTACATTGGCTTCAACATGTGGGTGAACGCGGTGACTGAAGCTGGCACCACCGATGTCGATGCCGTGCGCGAGGCAATGTACGGCCAGGAATTCCCGAACCTGACGGGCGGAACTGCGGTCATGCTGCCGAACCATCACCTGACCAAGCCGGTGCTGATCGGCGAGATCCAGGAAGACGGTCAGTTTGACATCATTAGCCAGACCGAGCCGGTGCCCGGCGATGCCTGGACCGATTTCCTGCCGGAATCGGCCGTATTGGTCTCTGATTGGCAGGAACTGGGTTGCGGTATGTACAACACCGAAACCTCGACCTGCGTGCAGATCAAGTCGAACTACTGATTGATCAACCGGTGCGTGGGAAACCACGCACCGAACCCCTCCCCTTGATATAGGGTGTGTGCCCGCACGCACCGAGAGATCGGATCTGCCCTGATGCTGCGTATCGCTGCCTTTCTTGTCGCTTGCCTGACATGGATGACACCTGCCTCCGCGCAGCAGGCCGACGCGCCGATCCAGCAACTTCTTCAAACGCATAGCGAAATCCTTCTCAAAAGTTCGCGCCGCACCATTGGCCCTGCCGTCGATGCGCTGGCCAATTCCGGTCTGCCGGAAGCACAGACGGTGCTTGAGCGCTGGCAGAACAAGGAAATGTGGGTCGATGAGGACAGCGGCTTGTTCGTCTACGCTGAAGAGGTGGACCGTGACACACTTCGGATATTCGACTTCGCCGATGGGTCGGAGATCGGTGTTGTCCCGGACGACGGATTTGATCAGCTGAAACCCAATTCCGGCATCCGCGGGATGATCGGAACTGCCCTCGTACAGTTCCAGTTAAGCGATCCCGATCCGGCCAATCGCGCCACTGCGCTGGATGCGATCGAACGCGGGGCCGAGGAAAGCCATCTTGCGGCGCTGAGGGCCAGCATCCCGACAGAGCAAGATGAGGCTCTGTTACAGCGCAAAATGCGTCTCGAACGTCTTCTGACCATCCGCTATGGCCAGACCGACGCGGAGCGTATTGAAGCGATCCAGCATTTTGACGGTGATCTAGGCGTCGACGTGCGCGCCGCGCTGAACCCGCTTTTGGCGGTGCGCGTGGAAGCCGCCGAGGCCTTGCCCGAAGACCCGGACATCGGGCGCGTCTTGCAGCCCGGATCGGAAGCGCTCTCGCGCGATGACGCCTATGCGCTGCTGGTCAGCGCCGATCTGGCGCAACCGCGCATCAGCCGCGCGGACAAGCGCGCGGCTCTGGTCGCGAATATCGACGGCGGTCAGGTTGCCGGTGTTCAGGTCGCGACGCTTGACACCGAAGCGGCGCGTGACATGGCCTACGCGGCTCTTGCCGAGCAGGGTGTTGTCGAAGCGGTTGCGACCGAGGCCGAGGTGGACGAGCGCGTTGCCAATCACGTTTTCTTCGAACGGTTCATCGGCGCTCCGCCAGAAGTGGTCGTCGCTGCGCAACTGGCGCTCGCGAGCATCGAGAACAAGGTTGCGCTCAATCAGGCCGTCGACCTGTCGCTTGATGCGCTGTCACTTGCGTCGATCTATTTCCTTGCCGCCATCGGCCTTGCCATCACTTTTGGCGTGATGGGTGTCATCAACATGGCGCATGGCGAGTTCATCATGATGGGGGCGTACACGGGCTATGTCGTGCAGCTCTTCATCCCTGACTACACGCTGTCGATCCTCGTCGCGATCCCGCTTGCCTTCATGGTCACGTTCGGGGCCGGTGTAACGATGGAGCGGCTGGTGATCCGCTGGCTCTATCATCGGCCATTGGAAACCTTGCTTGCCACCTTCGGCATCTCCATCGCGCTTCAGCAGATTGCCAAGAACATCTTCGGCACGCAGGCCCGGCCTCTGACTGCGCCAGGCTGGCTCGACGGATCGTTGGTGATCAACGACATCGTGTCGATCAGCTATATCCGGATCGCCATCTTCGTCTTGGCCCTTCTGTTCCTGGCGCTGTTCCTCTTCGTGATGAACCGCACCCGGCTTGGGCTCGAGGTGCGCGCGGTGACACAGAACCCGCGTATGGCGGCGTCGATGGGGATCAATCCCGACAAGATCAACATGCTGACCTTCGGTTTCGGCTCGGGCATCGCGGGGATCGCCGGGGTGGCGATTGGCCTTTACGCCAAGGTTACCTCGGAGATGGGCAGCGATTACATCGTGCAAAGCTTCATGACAGTGGTCGTCGGCGGGGTCGGCAACATCTGGGGCACGCTTCTGGGTGCCACGATGGTCGGCTTCCTGCAGAAAGGCATCGAGTGGCTGAATCCGTCGAACACCCTGGCGGCACAGACCTACATGATCCTGTTCATCATCCTCTTCATTCAATTCCGGCCCAAGGGCATCATTGCCCTCAAAGGCCGGGCGGCGGAGGCGTGATGATAAATTTTTGCGCTGCCTGCGGCATCGCCGCATGCGAGGGGCTCTGCCCCTCGCGCTCCCCGAGGTATTTTCGAAACAGAGAAGCAGGGGGACGGCTACATGAGTGACGTCGCACTTGGGTCTGCACGAAGACCTTTTGCATTGCGCTTTCCGTCGGTCCTCGTGTTTCTGGCAATCCTGTCGATCTTTACCGTTGTGGTGACCGTCCTGTCCGAAGGGTTCGGGGTCGGTGTGATTTCGACGAGTTTCGTGAAGACCCTTGGCAAGACGCTGTGCCTGTGTCTGGTCGCTTTGGCGATGGACCTGGTCTGGGGCTATTGCGGGATCCTGTCGCTGGGGCACATGGCGTTCTTTGGCCTCGGCGGCTACGCGATCGGCATGTGGCTCATGTACGCGCGGACCGAGATCATCGTGCTCGAAAGCCTCGCGGCGGCGGAACTGCCTCCCACACCGGAAGAGGTGTCGGACGGGATCGCCACGCAGATCTTCGGCGTAGTCGGCGCGTCCGAGTTTCCGCCGATCTGGGCCTTTGCGCACTCCCTGCCGTTGCAGCTGGCAGCGGTGGTGGTGGTGCCCGGGCTGCTGGCGCTGGTGTTCGGGTGGCTCGCCTTCCGGTCTCGCGTAACCGGCGTCTACCTGTCGATCCTGACCCAAGCCATGACGCTCGCCCTGTCGCTGCACCTGTTCCAGAACGACAGCGGGTTGCGCGGGAATAACGGGCTTTCCGGGCTGCAAAACCTTCCCGGTTTAAGCGACGTCCCGCAATCCATCGTGTCGATGTGGTTCTTCTGGGCCTCGGCGCTGGCGCTTGGGCTGGGCTACATCCTCTGCGCCTGGGTTGTGTCGGGCAAGTTCGGATCCGTTATCCGGGCGATCCGGGACGACGAGGCGCGCGTGCGGTTCCTGGGCTACCCGGTCGAGGCGTTCAAGCTGGTGATCTTCACGCTCACTGCCGTGATCGCGGGCATCGCGGGCGCGCTCTACTATCCGCAGGCGGGCATCGTGAACCCGGCCGAGATCGCGCCCATCGCGTCGATCTACCTGGCGGTTTGGGTTGCCATCGGCGGGCGCGGCAGGCTCTATGGTGCCGTGATCGGCGCGGCGTTTGTGTCGCTTCTTTCCACATGGTTCACCGGCGGGCAGGCGCCCGACATCAACCTTGGGTTCTACACCATCCAGTGGGTCGATTGGTGGATCGTGATCCTGGGCTTGTCCTTTGTCGCTGTGACGCTCTTTGCGCCGAAGGGCATTGGCGGGCTGGTCGACGTTTTCATCGACCGCAAGAGCCCGGACCGCCACGGTGCGGACCTTGGTCCTGATCAGGGTGCGTTGCGCGAACAGGAGGCCGAGAAATGAGCACGCTTTTGGAAGTCTCTGGCGTGTCCGTGTCCTTCGACGGGTTCAAGGCGATCAACAACCTGTCCTTCCAGATCGCCGACGCAGAGCTGCGCGCGGTGATCGGGCCGAATGGGGCGGGCAAGACGACGTTCATGGACATCATCACCGGGAAGACGAAACCGGATGAGGGGCGGGTCGTGTACGGCGACAGGGGAGACAGTCTGCTCAAGATGTCGGAAAGCAAGATCGCGCAGGCGGGGGTCGGGCGGAAATTCCAGCGGCCCACCGTGTTCGAAGACCAGAGCGTTTTTGACAACCTGATGATGGCACTGAAAAAGACGCGCGGGCCTTTGGCGGTGCTCTTCTTCAAACCCTCGTCCGAGGATGAAGACAAAGTGGCGAAGCTGGCCGCAGAGATCGGTCTCTCCGGCGCGTTGCATCGCAAATCGGGCGAGTTGAGCCATGGGCAAAAGCAGTGGCTTGAGATCGGGATGCTTCTTGCGCAGGACCCGCGCCTTTTGCTGGTGGACGAACCAGCGGCGGGCATGACCCCGGCGGAACGTGAACACACGACGGACATCCTGCGGGAAGCGGCGAAGACGCGGGCGGTCGTGGTGGTCGAACACGACATGGAATTCGTGCGACGCTTGAATTGCAAGGTCACTGTCCTGCACGAAGGCTCGGTTTTGGCCGAAGGTTCGCTCGACCACGTCACGAAGAACGAACAGGTGATCGAGGTGTATCTTGGCCGATGACATTCTGATAACCTCCGGTCTGACCTTGCACTATGGCGGGTCGCAGATCCTCAACGGCATCGACATGGCGGCCCGCAAGGGTGAGATCACCTGCGTGATGGGCACCAATGGCGTCGGCAAAACGTCTCTGCTCAAGGCGATTTCCGGCACGCATGCGTTTTCTGGGGGGTCGCTGACCCTGAATGGCGAGGAGATCACCTCGACCACCGCACATGCGATGGCGCAGAAAGGGGTCGGTTACGTCCCCCAAGGGCGGGACATCTTCCCCCTGCTGACCGTACGCGAGAACATGGAGACAGCGTTTGCCTGCCTGCCGAAGTCGGAACATGTCATCCCCGACCACATCTTCGAGCTATTTCCGATTTTGAAGGACTTCCTCAACCGACGTGGCGGAGATTTGTCGGGTGGTCAGCAACAACAGCTTGCCATCGCCCGCGCGCTCATCACCAAGCCGAAGCTTCTGCTGCTGGACGAGCCGACCGAGGGCATCCAGCCCAACATCATCCAGCAGATTGGTCGCGTCATCTCGCTTTTGCGGGAACAGGCGGAGATGGCGATCGTGCTCGTGGAACAGTATTTCAGCTTTGCCTACGACCTCGGGGACCGCTTCTACGTCCTCGAGCGCGGTGCGGTGAAGATGAACGGCGCAAAGGCAGATTTGAATCGGGAAGAATTGCTTGCCGGAGTGTCGGTGTAGGCGTCACATCTGGCTCAGCGGCACCCAGCATTTCGTTGACACGGGCCTGTCGGATGGCGTCTCGATAGTGGCGTTGGCTGCAAGATCGCCTTCGCACTTCAGGACCGAAATCTGAAAGGACACCGCCATGTTGATCCACCGCGCCGGGGACCGGCCTTCGCAAACGCCAAGCAATGACTATTTTACCGGAACCGTTCGGTTCGATCCGGTCGTGTCGGCCGACGATCCGTCTCCGGTCAAGATCCTGTCGGTCACATTCGAGCCGGGTGCGCGCACGGCCTGGCACACCCATCCCGCGGGTCAGACCCTCTATGTGGTGTCAGGTCTTGGGCTGGCAGGATCCGAGGGGAAGTCGGTGCAGACCCTGCACCCGGGCGACACGGTCTGGTTCGCTCCGGGAGAGCGACACTGGCATGGCGCGTCGCCGGGCAGTGCGATGACGCATCTTGCGGTGCAGACCTCCGTCGACGGCAAGACCGCCGATTGGATGAAGCATGTCACGGATGAGGAATACAACGCCCCTCGCGCCAAATGAAACTCGGCGGCGCGGCCTTTGAGGCCGCGCGCTTCATGTGTCAAACCACCGCCGAAAAGAAGATAGGTAGAGGAACCCTCTACCTACTTCTGATCTGCCCGCTTGAACGCACCCTGCACGATGCGGTCCATGACCATGGCGAGGAACAGGATGGCGAAGCCGCCCAACAGGCCCGGTCCTTTGGCTGCGAACTGAAGCGCTTCAAGGATTTCCTGACCCAGACCTCCACCGCCGATGAGCGAGATGATCACAACCATCGACAGGCACATCAGGATCGTCTGGTTCACGCCGGTCATGATGGACGGCAGGGCCAGTGGTATCTCCACATCCTTCAAAAGCTGCCACTTGGACGCGCCAAAGGCGACGGCGGCTTCCTTGATGCTTTCGGGCACACCCTTCATCCCCAACGCGGTCAGGCGGATCACCGGAGGCATGCCGAAGATGATCGTGGCGAGGATGCCCGGTGGGTTGCCCGTGCCGAAGAAGGCGATGATTGGGATCAGGTAGACGAAGGCGGGTAGCGTCTGCATCAGATCGAGCACGGGTTCGGCCATGCGGTACGCGCGTTGCGATTTGCCGAACCAGATGCCCAGCGGGATGCCGATGACGACGCAGAGAAGCACCGCCGCGCCGACAAGTGCGACCGTCTCCATGGCCAGCGCCCAGTAGCCGAGCAGTGCGGTATAGGCCATCGCCGCCACGGTGAAGATGGCCACGCGCGGCCCGGCTGCACGGTAGGCGGTGACAGCGATGACAAGCATCACCACGGGCCACGGCGACCCGTTCAGCGCAAGGGTCAGGCCGTCCAGAACCGTCCGCACGCCAGCGACGATGCCGTCGAACACGTCTCCACCAGCTGTGGCCGCGGCATCAATACGGGCTTCCATCCATGATGCGACCGCACCGAAGAGGGTGCCGTTGCCTTCGCCCAGCACCATCTCGGACACGCGTCTCTCGGGAAACTCGTCCAACAGCGCGAGCGAGTTGCTGACCGTAAACTTGTAGATGATGAGCGGCGCAATGGCGGCTGTCAGCACCACGCCGAGGACGAGGTTGGTGGTCGACCGCCCACTCTCGGTCCCGGTGGGATCAATCCTCCAGCGTGAGTATTGCTTTTCGTAGGCGACATTGGCGTAGACGCCCTGCGCGAGTTTGAAAAGCAACAGAAGGCCAAGCCCGAACAACAGGATACTCAGGCCCTCTGCCTGCGCCGCCTCTGCGCGTTCGAGGTTCTGGTCGATGGCCCGCTGCATGTTCCCCGCGAGCGTTTCGAACCGCTGCGCCTGTTCTTCGGTATCGGCGGCGGCGGCTTGATCGAGGCGCTCCTGCATACGCTCGCGCTGCTGTTCGGCGCGCTCAAGGAATTCGGCCCCCAGGTTGCCCCAGAGTCCGCGCCCGATCTGTACCCAGGCGATGATTTCCAGAATGAGGAACGACCAGAACATCCCCCAGACCGCCCGGGACGAGGCCCAAAGCGGGCCCAGCACGGCGGCCCAAAAGTTGAAGGTCTTCGGAACAAGGCCGGTGTTGTCATGGATCTTGTGGAACGCGTCGACATAGTAATCGCCGTTGGGTCCGGCGAACGACTTGATCGAGCTGTCCAAGACGTCGCGGTCGACCTCGATATCCGAGGCGGCGGTGACTTTCAGGTCTGCGGTTGCGTCACTCATCTTTGCCCCCTTGGATACCGCGCAGGAGGCGCGGTTTGGTCACGATGCCGATGTCGGTGTTGTTCTGCGTGATCACGACCGGCAGATCGGTCGTGACCGCAAGGTCGATCAACTGATCGAGGTCCGCGCCCTCATCCGCGCGCGGCGCACCGTCAAGCGATCCGGAGTGGCTTTCCATCGGCTCCATGATCGAATGCGCCTTGACCAACTTCAGTTTTGAGATGCCCTGAACGAACTCGCGCACGTAATCGTCCGCGGGGTTCATCACGATGTCTTCGGGCGTGCCGACCTGCACGATCACGCCGTCCTTCATGATCGCGATGCGATGGCCGATCCGGATGGCTTCGTCGAGGTCGTGTGTGATGAACAGAGTCGTCTTCTTGAGCTGCGCCACAAGCGCCTTGAACTGGTCCTGCAACTGCAGGCGAATGAGAGGGTCGAGCGCCGAGAAGGGTTCGTCCATCAAAAGGATCTCTGGGTCGGACGCCAAAGCGCGCGCGATACCGACACGTTGCTGCATCCCGCCCGACAGTTCGCGCGGAAGACGGTCCTCATACCCTGTCAGGTCGACTAGCCCCAACGCATGGTCTGAGATCGCCCAGCGTTTGGACTTGGGGACCTTCCGGATCTCCAGCGGATAGGCCACGTTGTCCCGCACCGACCGATGCGGCAATAGCGCCATGTGCTGAAAGACCATCCCGATCTGCTGCGCGCGAATGCGGCGCAGTTCGTTGGCCGAGATGGCAGAGACATCCTGTCCCAGAATTTCGATCTTGCCCGCGGTCGGTTCGATCAGCCGGTTGACGTGTCGCACAAGCGTCGACTTGCCGGACCCAGACAGCCCCATGATGCAGAAGATCTCGCCGCGCGAAACCTCAAAGCTGGCGTCCTGAACACCGACAACGCACCCGAACCGTTCCAGCACTTGTGGCTTGGTCAGACCTTCGTTGAGCACAGCTTTCATGGCGTCATCGCTGCGCTCGCCGAAGATTTTCCAGACGTTTTCTAATTTTACGACAGGGCCGTCCACTGGCCTCTCCTTCTCAAACCACGGGTCGTCGATCTGCCATCAGAGGTGGCAGGTGGAAAAAGGGCCGCTGCGTTTCGGCAGCGGCCCGGTTTTGAGAGGCTTAGTTAGTCAGCCACTGGATGACAGTGTCTTCGTTCTCTGCAACCCACTGCCGCGCGAAGTCGGCGGCTTCGACGCCGTCCACGGCAAGGGCTTTGCCCATCGCGCTCAGGTCGTCGCCCTGCATCTGGTAGTTGCGGAACAGCGCCGCGACTTCCGGATAGGACTCTTCGAGTTCCTTGGCATAGTGCAGGTGAAGCGTGGCGCCGTTCCATGCGGTGGACGCTTCGGACTTTTCAAGCCAATCGGGATCGTCTGTCGGCTGAACGATGGTCCAGGTCGCCGGGTCATGCGCCGGCTCTTCGAGCACGTACAGATCCTGCGTCACGAAGATGTAGTGCGGGCTGTAGCAGAAACCGATCCACGGCTCGCCGGCTGTTGCCGCGTTGGCGAGGTTGGCGTAAGCGATGGTCTCTTCGTACTCGGTCAGTTCGAACATCTGGTCATAGCCATAGGACTTGGCCCGGATCTTTTCGACCACGGTCGAGGCCCAACCCGGTGCGCCGATCCACACCTCTGGCGTTCCATTGCCGTCGGTGTCGAAGATGGCGATCTTGTCCGGGTCGCTCAGATCATCGATGTGCTTGATGTCATACTCTTCGGCAATTGCCGCGGGAACACACATGCCTTGCTCGGCCTGAACCGGGTTGGTGTTCATCACAACAGAGCCGTTCTCTTTGACGTACGTGTCGTGCAGGTTCTGCTGGTTCGGCATCCAGACTTCGGGGTGCACATGCATGGAGCCGCTGTCCATCGCTTCGAACACAATCGGGTTGGTGCCGTTCTGAAGTTCGACATCAAGACCCAGGTTGTCCTCGATCACCACTTCCAGAACATGCGCCGTCGCGTTGACGGAGGCCCAGTTCGGCACGCCGATCACGATGTCGGCCGCATGAGCAGAGGTCGCCGCGCCCATCGCCACGATGGCGGATGTCGTCAACGCTTTTGCTTTGGTCAGTTTCATTGGATTATCCTTTCCCTATTGGACTTCGTCCTTGTTATCAGAGAGCCGATGCTGCACGCAGCTCGCCTTCTCCGTTTGTCAGATCCGACGAATGCTCGTCAGACTTCGAAAACGCCACGGTTGCGCCCACAAGCACATCCAGCGCGTCAAACACCGGCACCTTAGCGTCGATTTCTTTCGCCAAAAGCGAAAACTCGGTGCAGCAGATACAGATCACTTCGGCCCCGTCATCCGCCATTTGAGCGGCAACATCCGTCAGTGTGTGTGCTGCGAATTCGGATGGTCCTTGCGCCTTAATGGACCGGATCGTTGCGAGAACGCGGCCAGTCTCCTTCGCATAGACAGGGGTTAGCCCTTCTTCGGCAAGTGCAGCCTCGAACACGCCGACCTGCTGCAACGCGGGTGAGCCCAGCAGTCCAACCTTGCCGCCGGGCGCAATCCGGGCAGCTTCGGCGCTGGCCAGGGCGACCATGTTGAGGAACGGCACATCGACCGCTGCAGACACCTGATCAGCGTAGTAATGCGCGGTGTTGCACGGCATCACGAGCGCTTCGGCCCCTGCCCCGACAAGACGTTGCGCCATATGCGCCAACACGGGTCCGGGGTCTTCGCCAGTCCCTTCGATAATCGCCTTGATGCGCGACGGCACCTGGGGATTGTTGTCGACCAACAGCGGCACATGATCCGCGTCGTCGCGCGCGGGAACCGCACTCACGACCTGCTGCATGAAATAAATGGTCGCCTCGGGACCCATGCCCCCCAGCACACCCACAGTCCGCATCAGGCCGCCCCTTTCTGCGTCACACGCCCCACCACATGCGCAATGATGTCCGCCACATGCGCGCAATCCTCAAGGCTGAAGGTTAGGGGAATGCGCATATCAAGCAGACCTGCCAAAATTGCATCCGTTTTGGGCAAGGTTTGTGCAGGCACGTAACGCCAGCTTTGATGGTTCGAGGTGAAACCGACGGGACTGTCCGCGCCGAACCACTTGAGTTCGACACCAAGCGCCTTTGCGCCATGAACGACCTGCTGCATCATTTCTGGCGTCGCATCGGGCATCAGGAACTGAAATGACGACCCGACATAGCGCTCTTCCTCGGGGCGGTGTGGAACATAAACGCTGTTCACGCCGCGCAGCCGATCCGCAATCAGGTCATGGCGCGCGTTCCAGCGGTCGATATTTGTCTCTAACTGGCTCAATTGGGTCAAAAGGATCGACGCCCGCAAATTGTCCATCCGGCCCGACATGTTGGGCGTGTCCAGCCGGATATCAGTGAACACTTCTGCCGGAGGCGCCGCGCCGTGGCGTTCGTACAGCATGTACGAACCGGACAGCATGATCGCCCGCGCAATGAATTCTGCGTCGTCCGAGGTCAGAAACCCGCCTTCCCCGCTGTTGAGATGCTTGTAAGTCTGGGTCGAGAAACAGCCAGCGATACCGAAACTGCCGGATTTCTTGCCGTTCCAACTCGCCCCCATGGTGTGGGCACAGTCCTCGATCAGCGGGACGCCATGTGTCTCTAACACACCGCAAAGCGCATCCATGTCACAGAGATGCCCGCGCATGTTGGATAGAAGCATCGCTTTGGGTGCGACCGCTTTGATCTTTGCCTCAAGGTCGTCGAGGTCGAGCACCAGATCGGCCGTGATTTCCACCAGCACCGCTTCTGCACCGACGCCCGCAATTGCGCCCGGCACGGGGGCCAACGTGAACCCGTTGGTCAGGACGCGGTCCCCTGCCCCAATGCCCAAAGCCCGCAACGCTGTCTGCATCGCATACCCGCCCGACGTGCAGGCCAAGCAGTACTTCGAGCCCTGATAAGCCGCATAGGCTTTCTCGAGCTCTGCCGCCGCGCCCAACTCATCACCCACGGTGTTGTAGCGGTGCAGCCGCCCGCTCCGCATCACCTCGACAGCCGCCGAGATGGCGTCTTCGGGGATCGGCTCCTGCTGGGTAAAGCTTCCGGTGAACGGCTGCACGGTTGACTTACTCCGCTGCAACCGCCGAGGCAGGCGCAGGCGCGTCGTAGTCGAACGCGGCCGTATAACCAAAGAGCGCAACGCCACCGCCAGTGTGCAGGAACACGATGTTCTCATCCCCTGCAAATGCACCTTTGCGCACCTGATCAATCAGCCCCGCCGCCCCTTTGCCGGAATAGACCGGATCAAGCAGGATCCCTTCCAAACGCGCGAACATTTCGATCGCGGCCAAACCGTCCTTGGTCGGAATACCGTAGCCCTCGCCCACGTAGTCCGTGTTCGCCACCACGTCTTCCCGCTGCACAACGCCCGGGCAACCCAGCTTTTCCGCTGTTTTCACAGCAAGGTTGAACACGTTCTCTTCCTGCTTGGGCTTCGGCGCCCGCACACCGATCCCAAGCAAGGGAATATTCGCGTTGATCGCCTTGAGCCCGACTATCAGGCCTGCCTGCGTACCGGCACTGCCGGTCGCGTGCACAATACGGTCGATCCGCAAGCCCATGTTGTTGGCCTGTGTGACCAGTTCCATCGCCGCATTGGCGTATCCCAGAGCGCCGGTCGGGTTCGATCCACCGCCGGGGATAGTGTACACATTCCGGCCCTCGGCGCGGAACCGCTCTGCCACGGTTTCCATCTCTGCATTCATATCAAGGCCGCTGCCGGGGCGCTTTTCGGCGGTCGCGCCGTGCAGGAAATCGAGGAACACGTTGCCGTTCAGATTGTAGTTCGGATCGTTCGACCCCGTGCGGTCTTCGAGAAGGATGTGGCAGTCCATGCCAAGCTTCGCTGCGCAGGCGGCTGTCTGGCGCGCATGGTTCGACTGCGTCGCGCCCTGTGTGATGACCAGATCGGCCCCCTGCTCAACCGCTTCGGCCATCAGGAATTCGAGCTTGCGGGTCTTGTTACCTCCCGTCGACATCCCGGTGCAGTCGTCGCGCTTGATCCAGATGCGCGGTCCGCCGAGTTCGGCGGAGAGGCGATCCATCGGCTCCAGCGCGGTCGGCAGATGGGCAAGGTTTACGCGAGGGAATCGGGAGAAGTGCATCAGACATCCTTTCCAAGAAGTTGGCGTATCAGTTGTGCATGTTCCAGCCGTCGTCAAATAGAAAAACCGGTGTTATTATGCGTCATCTGCATAAAGAGGCCTCTGATGCGCATAGACTGGATCGAAGATCTTGTTGCCCTGCTCGACAGCGGAGGCGTGGCGGACGCCGCCCGCCTTCGCAACATAACACAACCTGCCTTCTCACGCCGCATCCGCGTTCTGGAAGACGTGCTGGGGATCGAGCTGATCGACCGCAGTGTGAAACCCAGCGGCCCGTCCCGCGTGCTCCGCGACCGAGAGAGCGATCTGCGCAAACAGGCCGGAGACCTGCGCCGCCTTGTGTCCGAGATGCGTCAGGAGCAGACACTGGGTGTTCGACAGCTGGTCATCGCCAGCCAGCATGCCATCACGACGTCGCTGGGCACCCAGATCATCAACGCCGTCGCGAAACCAAGCCATACGCATATCCGTCTGCGCTCGGCCAACCGCGATGAATGCGAAACCCTGCTTATCAGCCGTCAGGCGGAAATCGCTCTGACTTACCGGATCAAGGCGGAACCGGCAGGAGAAGAGCAATCCTTCCTGGCGGAAGCCATCATCGGATCAGAGATGTTGATCCCGGTCTGCGCCACAGATCATGCCGAGGATTTGATGGCCCGATTTCGCGAAGGCACGCTTCGCATCATCGGCTATCCGGCGGATGTGTTTCTGGGCGCCGCCGTCACACGCCACGCGCTATCCAATCTGCGAGACCAATGCGAGATCAGTGTCATTGCCGAAACGGGCCTTTCGACGGCAGCGCTTCAACTCGCCCAGTCAGGCCTTGGCGTGGCATGGGTGCCGGAAGCGCTCGCCCAGCCGGCCCTGCAACGCGGAGAGCTGCGTCGCCTTGTGCCAGAACTCGGTGGCATCGACATGGATTTGGTCGCCCAACGCTGGGCCTCCACGCCGAACGTCGCAACCCTTGAGGCATGGACTCGCCTCACAACAGCGCTTTGACCAGAAACCTGGGTGAAAATCGAACTTCAGCCGCAACCGATCCGCCATCTGTCCACAAAAGGGCCATAAAGTGGGCTTTTGAACCTGATCAACCTATTGTAGCGTCAGAGGGTCTTGCCGTTCCCGAGATGGGCCAGCGAATAACTTATGCGAAAACACTCCGATCACGATCAGGAAAAACAGCGCGCGACATTCGACAATCAGCGTCTGCAGACGTGGTTTGTCGGGATCATTGCGTTTGCCGTCATCTTGTTCCTGTTGGTACAGGCGAAGTTTCTCCTGATTTCGCTCGCGATTGCGATCATGCTGTTCTCACTCACATCAGACGCGATCAGCTATTTTCAGCAACTCCGCATCGGCAGCGCGAAAGTGTCCATCTGGATTGCATCGACACTGGCGGTTTTGCTGATCGCAGCGATCCTGATTTCGGCCTCGGCCATCCTGCTGACGCAGGCCAACACGGTCGTGGTCACCATCCTGCAATACGCCGACCCGGCACAGCGCGCCGTGGCCGAGCTCTTCAGCTGGATGGGCGAAGACGTGGAAACCGCTGTTCTTGAATGGCTTCAGGGTATCCGGTTCGGACCGTACCTGACATCTATGGCTGGGCAGGCGGGGAACATTGCCTCGGGGGCCGTGCTGGTGACGCTGTTCGTGGGCTTCATGTTCCTGGAACGGATCTGGTTCTCGACCAAGCTCACGAGCCTCATGGGCGACAAGGAAAGCGCCGCGCGGGTCGAGCTGATCATTTCCTCGATCATTCACCGGGTGAACCGGTATCTGGTCGTGAAGGCGTTGATCAGCGTGCTGACCGGCGGTCTGGTCTATGCCGTGATGACGGTCTTCGGGCTCGAGCTTGCCTTTGCGATGGGTGTTTTGACCTTTGTGCTGAATTTCATTCCGAATGTCGGGTCGATCATTGCGACATTTGTCGTGGCCCTGGTGAGCTACGTTCAGACAGGCGATACGGTCATCGGTCTTTCGCTGCTGCTGATCGTCGGCGTCTTGCAGTTCGTGGTGGGCCAGGTGCTGGATCCTCTACTGCTGGGCAAGACGTTGCGCCTGTCGTCGTTCGGCATCATCGCATCCCTTGCTTTCTGGGCCGCTGTCTGGGGCATCGTCGGGATGTTCCTCGCGGTTCCGATCATGGTGTCCATCATGATCATCTGTTCGCACATTCGTGACCTCAGACCTTTGGCAATCCTTCTGTCCAGAGAAGGCTTTCCGGATCTCGAACTTGATTTGAACAACCCGCGGGTCGCACAGGATAAGAATGCCCCGGTCGATCTTGCCGCGCGTGCAAGAACGCCGTCAGAGTAGAGGCACCAAAACACGTCCAACACGCACGAGGCCCGCGCAATGATCGATCTGTATACATGGACCACCCCGAACGGCCGCAAGGTTTCGATCCTTCTTGAGGAGCTTGGTGTGCCGTACACGGCGCACGCCATCGACATCGGCAAGGATGATCAATTCGCGCCGGGCTTCCTCAAGATCTCACCCAATAACAAGATCCCGGCCATCGTCGATCAGGAGACGGGATTGTCGCTCATGGAAAGCGGCGCGATCCTCTTGTACCTCGCGCAGAAGCACCAGCGCTTCACGGTCGAGGGAGAGGAGTACTGGCGGATGGTCGAGTGGTTGATGTGGCAAATGGGCGGATTGGGTCCCATGCTGGGTCAAGCGCATCATTTCCTGAAGTTCAATCGCGGCACGTCCGACTACGCCGAAACACGTTACGGCAAAGAGGCGCAACGTCTCTATTCGGTGCTAAACACGCGGCTTGATGGCCGGGATTACGTGGCCGGAGAAGGCAACGGCGCTTACACCATCGCAGATATGGCGATCTTCCCCTGGATCGCCCGCTTCGAGTGGCAGGACATCGACCTGAACGCCTATCCAAACGTGAAGGACTGGTATCTGCGCCTAGCCGACCGACCTGCGGTGCAAAAGGGCTATCACGTGCCGAAATTCGTGTCGGATCTGCCAATGCCTTGAAGCATCCGATGGCGTACTCAAGTGTCATGATCTGTGTGTTGGTCGCACACAAAAGAAAAACCCAAAAGTCGCTGTCGCGGAAAACAAGGGAGATTTGCCTTAGCTGACTCATCGCGCTGAGCGAAGAGGTTTAGCAGGCCTTCTCAATCGGGGTTTTTTTGGGGGGAGATCTCGATCAGGCGATCCATGGGAAAACTGGATGTTCCAAGTGAGATGTTAGAACGGGCAGGACCTGCCGGTTATCAAGCGCTTGACGTGAGCTTGGCACATGCCCGGGAATTGACCTTTACTGCCGCCTATCCAAGAAGACCTTTTCAACCGTCTGCTGACTGCCCCAGCCTCGTGCGATGGTCGCACGCTCGCGTCGGTGAGAAGGTAGTTCAGACGATAGGGGATTCAGGCTTTCTAGACGTCCTTCGCCTCGGGCATGTTCTCGGGTGGGTCGTCGTAGACGGACCAGCCGTAGGTGGTGGCGCTGTCTGGGAGGTCTTCTCCGTTCACGTTCCGCGCGAGGTAGGCCTTGGCGATGAAGTTCGCGGTGATTGGCGCGGTCAGGAACAGGAAGAGGGTGATCAGCAGCTCGTGGATCGAGAGGTGGCCGGTCTTGGCGTAGAAGTAGATCATCGAGGCGATGAGGACGCCACCGACGCCCAGCGTCGTCGCTTTGGTGGGCGCGTGGAGGCGCTGGAGGCTGTCCTTGAGTTTGATGAGACCATAGGAGCCGACAAAGCCGAAGATGCCGCTGATCACGAGGAAGACCGAGATGAGGAGTTCTGCTACGAAGTTCATGCTGTGCCCCTCACTCGATTATGTCGCCGCGCAAGAGGAAGCGGCAATAGGCAACGGTTGAGACGAAGCCGACCATGGCGACGAGCATCGCAGCTTCGAAATAGATCGCGGTGCCGCGCCAGACGCCGTAGAGCACCAGAAGCGCGATAACGTTGATGACCATTGTGTCGAGCGCAAGAATGCGGTCGGCGGCGTTGGGGCCGACGGCAATGCGCCAGAGGTCCATCAGAAGCGCTACGCCATAGCAGATGGCGGCGAAGAACAGGGCGTATTCGATCATGGGAAGATCTCCATCAGGCGCCGTTCGTAGCGGGACTTGATCTCGTCGCGCACGGCGTCGGGATCGTCGGTATGCAGGCAATGGACCAGGATCGAGTTGCAGTCGGCGGCCAACATCGCCGAGACTGTGCCGGGGGTCATGGTGATGGTGCCCGCCAGCACGGTGATCGCCTCGGCCGATTTCAGCTCGATCTCGATCGGAATCCAGTGGGTTTTGATGTCTTCGTCTTTCTTGAAGAGGATGATCATCGCCACCTGCACATTGGCGACGATGATGTCCCAGAGCACGATCAGCCCGTATTCGATGATCTTGAGCGGACGGCTGATGCGGGGACGGTTCGGCCAGTAGGGGGCAGTGACCATCGGGATGACGAGGCCAAGGGCCGCGCCGAGGATCAGGTTGCCCAGAGTCACCGTGTTCACCAATCCGATCCATACGAGGACGAGTGTCAGGCTGAGAAACGGGTGCGGGATCAGTGTGCGGAGCATGGCTTATCCCTCTTCCGGCTGTTCCAGAACGGCAGCGACATAGCCGTCCCGATCAAAGAGTTGGGCGGATGTGTCTTCCAGATAGGCCGAGACCGGTCCGGCAAAGGCCGCCAGAGCCGCCAGAACGGCCAAAGCAAGCATGCTGGGGGCGACCTGTAGCGCGGTGGCGTGGTTGGGCGGGGCAACGTCCTCCAGCCCGCTATTGTCAGCCTCCGGGGTCATGGCAGTCGATTTCCAGAAGAGCGTGCTGCCCGCGCGGGCGAAGCCGAGGATGGTGAGGAGCGACCCGATCAGGATCGCGCTCCAGGCCCAGCCCATCACGCCGGGTTCGCGCATTGCGTCGAGGACCAACAGTTTGCCAAGAAAACCGCTGAGCGGGGGCATCCCGGCCATGGCGATGGCCGCAGCGAAGAAGAGAGCGGCGAAGAGGCCGTTCTGCACTGTCGCCGGTTCCGGGATCAGTCGATCCGCGCTGCGGCGGCTGACCACGAGATCTGCGATCAGGAAAAGGCAGGCGGCGGCGAAGGTGGAGTGGACCATGTAGTACAACGCAGCAGAGGTGGCCGTGGGCGAGAACGCCGCGACCGCGACAAGCAGCGTGCCCATGGAGCCGACGACCGAAAAGCCGATGAGCGGCATCAGGCGGCGCGCGCCGAGGACGCCGATGGCACCGATGGCAATGGTCACGATGGCCGCCGGGAAAAGCCACGTGCCCGCCAGCCCTTCTGTACCCGGTATGCCGGGGCCGAAGGCGGTCGTGTGGACACGGAGAATCGCGTAAGCGCCGACCTTGGTCATGATCGCGAAGAGCGCCGCAACCGGAGCGGGCGCGTTGGCATAGGTTGCGGGCAACCAGAATTGCACCGGGAAAAGTGCCGCTTTTACGGCGAAGACGATCATCAGAAGGATCGCCGCAACGCGCACGAGCGCGGCTTCTTCTGGGGGGATCTGCGGGATGCGCTCGGCCAGATCGGCGATGTTGAGCGTGCCGGTCGAAGCGTAGAGCGTGCCGAGCGCAAAGAGGAACAGGGTGGAGCCTGCGAGGTTCATCACCACATATTGCAGCCCTGCGCGCATGCGGTCCTTGCCACCCGAGTGGATCATCAGCCCGTAGGACGCGATAAGCAGCACTTCGAAGAACACGAAAAGGTTGAAAACGTCACCGGTCAGGAAAGCGCCGCAGATGCCCATCAGCTGAAACTGGAAGAGCGCGTGGAAATGACGGCCCCGATTGTCCCATCCTGTGGCGATGGCGTGGATCAGCACGATCAGCGCCAGCACCGTGGTCAGAAGCACCATAAGCGCCGACAGCCGGTCGAGGACCAGCACGATCCCGAAGGGCGCAGGCCAGTTGCCAAGCTTGTAGAGGAAGGTCTCTCCGCCTGAGGCCATCACGGCGAGACCGATGGAGATGCCCACCAGCAGGATGGTCGTGGCCACGGAGGCCGACCGCGCCAGCGTGATGTCCCAACGCATGACGAATCCGATCAACGGCGCGACCATCGCGGGCAAGACAACGGGCAGGATGATCCAATGCATCACGGCTGGACCTCCTTGCTGTCGTCTTCTGCTTCGATATCGATCTTGTCGCTGTCGGCCTCAAGGAACGCGCCGAGGCCGATCATCACCAAGACGGCTGTCATGCCGAACGAGATCACGATGGCGGTGAGGACCAAAGCCTGGGGCAGAGGATCGGTATAGGTGGCCTCGCCATACTTCGACAGGATCGGCGACTGGTCGATGGCCAGACGTCCGCTGGCAAAGAGGAACACGTTCACCGCGTAGGACAGCAGCGCGAGACCCAGGATCACCGGGAACGTCCGGAGCCGCAGGATCAGGTAAACGCCCCCCGCCGTGAGGATGCCCACGGAGCTTGCAACGATGATCTCCATATCAGGTGCCTCCCTTCGCGTCTTCGACATGTTCGCCGGGGTCGTAATCCATCGCGGCCTCGTTCACCGTTTCCCCGGCCGAGCGCGCGATGCGGGACAGGCTGTAGAGCATCAGCATCACCGCGCCGAGAACCGTCAGGAACACGCCGAGGTCGAAGAGCATCGCGGTGGCAAGTTCGAACTCTTCGATGGGTGGCAGATGCACATAAGTGTAGGCACTTGTAAGGAACGGGCGTCCCGCCAGCCATGAGCCGACACCGGTTAGCGCCGCGATCACCACACCAAGGCCGATCATCGTGTGATACTCGATCTTCTTGCGCTCCTGCGTCCAGGCGAACCCCGATGCCATATACTGCATCAAAAGCGCAATCGCGATCACGAGACCCGCCACAAAGCCGCCGCCGGGCTGGTTGTGACCGCGCAGGAAGATGTAGATGCCGACGACCACGGCGATCGGCATCAGAACGCGCGTCACCACCACCATCATCAGCGGGTGCCGGTCGCGGGACCGGTCCTGCGTGTAATCGGTGTTCTTCAACCGCCGTGCGGCTGGGCCATCGAGCAAGGCATGCATCAGCGCGTAGATCACGAGACCCGCGATGCCGAGCACGATGATCTCGCCGAAGGTGTCGTAGCCCCGGAAGTCCACAAGTATGACGTTCACCACGTTCGTCCCGCCGCCGCCTTCGTAGCTGTTGGCGATGTGGTAGTCGGAGATCGTCTCGATGTCCCGCATCAGGAACGCGTAGGCCAGCGCGCCGACTCCGCCGCCTGCCGCAAGCGCAATGATCCCGTCACGGAAGCGCATGGCACCCGAGCTTTCAGCGGGTGTGACCTTAGGCAGGAAGTGCAGCGCCAGCAGCAGGAGCATGATCGTCACCGTCTCTACCGAGATCTGCGTCAGAGCAAGGTCGGGCGCAGAGAGATAGACAAACCCGGCTGAGATCGACAGACCGATGATGCCGATCAACACGAGCGCTCGGAACCGGTGGTGGTGCATAACGACCACCGACACCGTTGCGACGACCAACATGACCCAACCGACTGCGATAACGATCGGGACGGGCAAAAGCTCCCGCGTCGGTGCGGAGAGGCCCGAGCCAGAATAGGCGATCCACCCAAGGGCGACAGAGGCGACGGTGAAGATCGCCAGATAGCGCGAAATCGCTCCGTTGTGGGTGGCATCAGTGATCCGGCGCATCAAGGCGACGACGCTCATGATCAGCGCGTCGAAGATCGCCTTCGCCTCGGGACGGGGCGTTGCGATCCACGCCTTGTCCAGTGGACGGTGCAGCAGCAGCAGGACGAGACCGCCGAGAACGGCGATGATCGACATCCACAGGGCAGGGGTTACGCCGTGCCAGATCTTGAGATGCGGGTCGAGCTCTGCGCCCGTTACAGCACTTGCCGCCGCCCGGACGATCCCGTCCGCAAGAAACGGCGCAACGCCAATCACGATGACCAATGTGCAAAGTAGGGCGGGGGCGAGCCACATGCCCGCGGGCGGGTCATGCGGGTTCGACGGGTAGTCGTCGCGCACCGGGCCCAGGAACACGTGAGAAATGAAGCGGAAGGAGTAGGCGACCGATAAGAGCGCCCCGAACGTCGCCAGCACCGGCACCACATAGTAGCTGTCGAGCCATTTGGTGTGAGAGGCTTCCTCGAGCATCATCTCTTTCGACAGGAACCCGTTGAACAGGGGGATGCCCGCCATGGACAGCGCCGCCACCGTCCCAATGAGGAAGGTGATCGGCATCAGGTGCCTGAGGCCGCCAAGGCGCTTGATGTCACGGGTATGCGCTTCGTGATCGATGATCCCGGCGGTCATGAAGAGTGCGGCCTTGAAGGTCAGGTGGTTGATGATGTGAAACACCGCCGCCACCGCCGCCGCCTGCGTGCCGAAGCCCAGAAGCATGGTCAGGAGGCCCAGATGGCTGACGGTCGAAAACGCCAGAAGCGCTTTCAGATCGTCCTTGAAGAGCGCGATCAGAGCGCCCATCACCATTGTGATGAGACCCGTGGTCGCCACGATGTAGAACCACGCATCCGTGCCGGCGAGCGCGGGCCACATGCGTGCCATCAGGAACACACCCGCCTTCACCATCGTGGCCGAATGCAGGTAGGCCGAAACCGGCGTCGGCGCCGCCATCGCGTGCGGCAGCCAGAAATGGAACGGGAACTGCGCGGATTTGGTGAACACACCCAACAGGATCAGGATGAGCGCGGGCAGGTACCACTCGGATGCCTTGATCTGATCGCCCGCCTGCAGAATGTCCGTCAGGTTGTAGCTGCCCACGATATTGCCGAGGATCAGCATCCCCGCGATCATCGCAAGGCCGCCAGCACCCGTGACCGTCAGCGCCATCTTCGCGCCTTGACGCCCCTCGGGCAGGTGCTTCCAGTAGCCGATCAACAGGAAGGACGACAGCGACGTCAGCTCCCAGAAAATCAGTAAAAGCAGGATGTTGTCCGACAGCACGATCCCCAGCATCGCGCCCTGGAACAAGAGCAAATAAGTATAGAACTGCCCCATCGGATCATCGCCCGACAGGTAGAACCGCGCATAGAGGATTATCAGCAGGCCGACGCCCGTGATCATGCAAGCGAAGAGCAGTCCCAGCCCATCGAGGAAGAACGATGCCGACAATCCCAGTTGCGGCATCCATTGAAGCTCTGCCTGGATGACTTCCCCCCGCATCACATCGGGCGCGAGGATCAGCAGCATGATCAGGGCCAAAGCGGTCGGCACCGCCGTGAACCACGCGCACGCCGTCCGCCCCGCCCGGATCATGACGCCCGGCACTAGCGCGCCAACAAATGGCAAGAGCGCAATGATGATCAGCAGCGTGCCTTCGTGGCTCATGTCCCCGCCCTATGTGAACTCTGGCTCCGACATTGGATAACGACCAGTGCGGGCGGTGTAAAACGGTGCTTTGCGGATCCGTGTACGGTAGTTTGACGCGCCTTGGCATGCGACCCGCGACCGGTGACTACACTTTCACCCAGCGGAGAGCGGTGGCGTGCGGCGCCGATGCAAGCCCGTTTATGATGACGTGTCGCGTTACCCCGTGGGCACGGGCTCACACCATAAACGGATCGTCCAGCACGCCGACGAGCGGCATGAGGAACTCTCCGGTGTCGGGATCGATTTCCGCGTTCAGTTCGTCTGGCGCGTGTTTCACATCACGCTCGCGGGAAGTGCAGGTTGGTTCTCGGCAAGTAGACTTCAGGGCCGACGATTGCGTCGCCATCCTCCTTAGCCAGAGGTACTTTTTTTCGCACGCCCCGGCGTTGCGCGGCACACTGCAAGTATGAACGCGATTTCCTGCCAGTTTCATCTTGAAAGCATTGCGTCAACAATGAGGGCTCAGGGTACTGCGTCCTGTGAGTGCTTAGCGCAGTGATGTCGGAAAGGAAGGTGACTGAGTTTGTCACCTTGTCCGAAACGGATGAGCGTTCTTACAGGTCACGCGGTGTGATTTGGTGACTTCAGAGATCAGTGGATTAGCATCGAGCAACTTTAGCGTAATCGACGCTCACGGGTATTCGATGTGACCTGATTACACCGCTCTGATTTAACAGACAATTTAGACCATGAAGACCCTTACGGGTCGTTGTCGCGTCGGCTTCCTTGCGATCATGCGGTTAGCGAAGAAAGGGACAATCGCCTCATCTTGGCGGGATTCCACCTTTTTCTTTCGGTGAGGACATTGAGACCGCACGCAATTTTTGGTTGATCATTAACCATTTCTTACAACATTATGGCGCATATTGTTCTGTTTAGGCGGGTAAGCACTAATGTCATTCAGAACAGGGTTCGGGAGATGGACGCGCAGACTCCAACCGAGGTGCAGAAGCGCCGGGCTCCAACAGGATTTGAGACAGGAAAACGCGTTTTCGACATCGTCGTCGCGGTTCTTTTGATGCCAGCACTTTTGCTTTCAGCCGCTGTGCTCACTATCCTCAATCCGTTCTTCAATCCCGGACAGCTGTTTTATCGGCAAGACCGTATGGGCCGTCATTGTGAGCCTTTCACAGCGTTGAAATTCCGTTCGATGTCGCAGCACGGCGACGGGTTAAGGGGTGCCAGCGATCCAGTTGAGCACCATCGTATTACCGGGCTTGGTCAGTTCATCAGATGCTCCCGGATCGATGAGGTGCCGCAGATCATCAATGTGCTGAAAGGCGAAATGAGCCTGATTGGGCCGCGTCCGGACTATCTTCCACACGCGCGTCAATTCATAATGACGGTTCCTGGATATCACGCGCGTCATTCGGTTCGACCCGGGATCAGCGGATTGGCACAAACCGAGGTGGGATACGTGCAGGGTCCGCTTGAGACCCGCCAAAAAGTCAGCGCGGACCTCTATTATATACGAAACACGTGCTTCATTCTGGAAGCTTGGCTCGTCTGGCGCACTCTGTGCACGATGTTTGGCTTAAAAGGCCTTTGACACTCGCTTCGCTTGCGGCAAAGCCTGAATTCTGAAAAGCAACCCGCTTAGAATAGCTGTAGGTGTTCGCGAGTTCATTCACGATTGTACCGGTTAGGATAACCGGGATCAGGGGATCCCTGCTAATTAAAATGAGATTGACCTGCTACAATTGTTTGGCACGCTCTGGCGTAGAAAATAGATCATCGCTCTTTGCGCAGCGGTGGCTGTCGCGATTGGCGGATACTACGCATACCGAATTGCCATCCGCAAATTCTCGGCAACCACGACAATCGCCCTTCAGGTTCAGGGGTCGCAAATTGTCGATATTGAGAGTGTGGTCTCGGGCGTGTCTTCGGACTTCACCTCCCTCAACACCGAAATCGAGGTCATCAAGTCGCGAAAGCTCGGTGAACAATTGGTGCAGCGATTGAATCTTACGGCGGACCCGGACTTCAATCCGTATTTGGGCGAGCAGCCGGAGCCATTTTACCAGAGATACCTAACCGAGTGGTTCGGTATCGAACCTGAACCAATGGCTCCGCCAACAAACGCCGAAATGTTCGACGCAACCGTCGCAAACGCGATGAGCACGATCAGCGCCGCGCTTCAGAGAAACACTTACATCTTCACTGTGACCTCAAAGACTGTTGATCCACAGAAGTCCGTTCTTTTGGCCAATACTCTGGCCGACATATACATCGCGGATCAGATTGCAGTGAAGTTCGAGGCGACCGAGAACGCCGTTGCCTGGTTGTCTGATCGCGTCACAGAGCTTGAAATCGAACTCAAGACAAAAGAGGACGAGATCAAGGAGCTCCGCGGTCGGTCAAATCTCATCAGCCCGGAAGCCTTGGAAGCGCTCAATCAGCAAGCGAACGATTTGCAGGATCGGCTTGACGATCTTCGATCCATTGCGGGCGGTGCCGAGGCGCGGCTTGCGGAATTGCGCGGACTTCAAGCGGACGGCGATCCGCAGGCAATGCGTTCCGCCTTTGCCGACCCGGTTTTGCAGAGGTTGTTTATCGACCTGCCCGCAGGTGGGTCACAGGCGCGAGATCTCTTCGGCAGTCGCTTCGCTTTGCTCGTCCAGCGAGAGGCGAATGACACCGAGCGCGCGGTTGCACAGGCGGTCTCGCTTGAGCGATCCTATGCCGAACTCCAATCCGATATCGCCGAGAAGACGCAGGATCTTGTCGCGCTGCAGCAGTTGGAACGCGAGGCTGAGGCGACGCGTGTGTTGTACGATACGTTTTTAGCGCGCCTGAAGGAAACGACCGTGCAAAGAGGATTGCAGGAAGCCGACGCCCGTGTCTTGTCGCCTGCGATCAACGGATACTACGTCGAGCCACGAAAGACGCGAATCCTGGCGCTCTCTCTCATCTTGGGAAGCATGCTTGGTATCGGCATCGTTCTGCTTCAGCAATTCCTGCACAACGGGTTCCGCACGGCAGAAGACCTTGAGCGCCACACCGGCATCAACGTGATGGGGCAACTGCCCAAGATGCCGATTTCGCGGCGCAATCAGCTCGTTGATTACCTTCAACGGAAACCGACATCGGTGGCGTCGGAGGCTATACGAAACTTACGCACATCGGTCGTTTTGTCGAACATCGACAATCCGCCGAAGGTCATCATGTCGACCTCGTCCATTCCGGGCGAAGGCAAGACAACGCAAGCGATTGCATTGGCGCATAACTTCGTTGGGTTGGGGAAAAAGGTCCTTCTCATAGAAGGAGACATCCGCAGACGCGCCTTTGGTCAGTACTTCATCAACGTACCCGAAGGCGGCGTCGTTTCGGCGTTGTCGGGTGAAAAGCCTCTCGATGAAATTGTCTTCCACGACCCCACTCTCGGCGCTGACGTTTGGATGGGTCTGATGGCACGCCGTGACGTGCATGGCTTCGTTGGCGCGTCACCGGAACTGAATGCGGGCGACACAATCCGCATACTGTCAGGCCCGTTCGCCGATACCGTGGCAAAAATCGAGACACTGCAGGAAGGCGAGCGGCTTCGGATCCTAATGGACCTGATGGGTCAATCGGTGCGTATGTCCGTCGCGTCGAACCGTGTTGAGAAACTGAAATAAACTCTCGCAACAAGCCAATAGTGAAAAAAGGCCATGCGGGAGATGGCTTTCCGGCTCTAAACGGGATGCCGCTTATAACCCGTCAGCTCCTCAAGCGGAACTGTCGCGGAACTCATTTTGCGGAGACTTGATCGGGGAATTCCGAACTCTGGCAAAATAGTCCATTCCGCAAAGAAGAACCGGGCCACTTTAGTGGCCCGGCGAAGTAAGTGATGTCTATCAAGCTCAGCGCAGATCGAAGCGGTCCGCGTTCATGACCTTGGTCCAGGCCGCCACGAAGTCTTTCGCAAACTTCCCGGCGTTGTCGTCCTGTGCGTAGACTTCTGCATAGGCTCTGAGGATAGAGTTAGAGCCGAAAACCAGGTCCATGCTGGTGGCGGTCCATTTGACATCACCAGACTTGCGATCGCGGATTTCGTAGGTGTCGTCGTCCATCGGGTGCCAGCTGTTCGACATATCCGTGAGGTTGACGAAGAAGTCGTTGGTCAGAGCGCCCTCGCGGTCGGTGAAGACGCCGTGTTTGTTGCCATTGTGGTTGACGCCCAGCATGCGCATGCCACCAAGAAGCACGGTCAACTCACCCGCCGTCAGACCCAGCAACTGCGCCTGGTCAAGCATCAGCTCTTCCGGCTTCACCGCGTACTTCTCTTTCTCGTAACTGCGCATCGCGTCCACGAGCGGCTCCAGCACGTCGAAACTGGCGTGGTCCGTCATTTCGTCGGTGGCGTCGCCGCGACCCGGTGCAAACGGCACCTCGATGTCGTGACCGCCCGCCTTGAGCGCCTGTTCCAGACCGACATTGCCCGCCAGCACGATGACGTCTGCCACGGACGCACCGGTTTCCGCCGCGATGGGTTCTAGGATGCCCAGCACTTTCGCCAGACGCTCGGGTTCGTTTGCGGCCCAATCCTTTTGTGGGGCCAAACGGATGCGGGCACCATTGGCACCGCCGCGTTTGTCAGAGCCGCGGTAGGTGCGGGCGCTGTCCCAGGCGGTGGCGATCATCTCAGCAGGTGTCAGACCGCTGTCGGCGATCTTGGCCTTCACGGCGGCCACGTCATAAGACGTGCTGCCGGCCGGGATCGGATCCTGCCAGATCAGGTCTTCCGCCGGAACATCCGGTCCGAGGTAATTCACCTTCGGACCCATGTCGCGGTGGGTCAGCTTGAACCACGCGCGGGCGAAGGTGTCGGCGAAATACTCGGGGTCCGCGCGGAACTTCTGGCAGATCTCGTTGTAGACGGGATCGACCTTCATCGCCATGTCGGCATCTGTCATCATCGGTGTGCCGCGCTTGGAGGGATCGGTCGCATCGACCGGTTTCTTGTCCTCCGGCATATCCACCGGTTCCCACTGGTTCGCGCCAGCGGGGGATTTGGTCAAACGCCATTCGTAGTCGAAGAGGTAGTCGAAATAGCCCATGTCCCACTTGGTGGGGTGCTGGGTCCACGCGCCTTCGATGCCTGAGGTAAACGCCTTGGACGCCTGGCCGCCATGGTCCGGGTTGTCCCAGCCGAAACCCTGGCTGTGCACCGGGCAGCCTTCGGGCGCGTCGCCGATGGTTGTGCCATCCGCGTTGCCGTGCGCCTTGCCAACGGTGTGACCGCCGCAGGTGAGTGCTGCGGTTTCCTCATCGTTCATCGCCATCCGCTTGAAGGTTTCGCGCACGTGGAGTGCGGTGCGCGCCGGATCAGGCTGACCGTTCACGCCTTCAGGGTTTACGTAGATCAGCCCCATGTGAACCGCGGCGAGCGGATTGTACATGGTCGCCGGCTCGTCCAGGTCGCCGTAGCGATTCTCGGACGGGGCGAGCCATTCTTCCTCGACCCCCCAGTTCACGTCTTCCTCGGGTGCCCAGATGTCTTCGCGGCCGAACCCGAAGCCATAGATCTTCAGCCCCATGTCCTCGTAGGCCATGTTCCCCGCGAGGATGATCAGGTCGGCCCAGGACAGCGCGTTGCCGTATTTTTTCTTCACCGGCCAGAGCAGACGACGCGCCTTGTCGAGGCTCGCATTGTCGGGCCAGGAATTGAGCGGCGCGAAACGGATGTTGCCGGTGGCCGCACCGCCACGGCCGTCGCCCATCCGGTAAGATCCGGCCGAGTGCCACGCCAAGCGGATCATCAGACCGCCATAGTGACCCCAATCCGCTGGCCACCATTCCTGGCTCTCGGTCAGCAGGGCTTTCACATCAGCCTTCACGCCCTCGAAGTTGAGCGCTTTGACCGCCTCGCGGTGATTGTAGTCGGGATCCATTGGGTTGGTGCGCGCGCCGTGCTGGTGCAGGATTCCGAGGTTCAGCGCCGACGGCCACCACTTGGTGACGCTGTTGCCGGTTCCGGTATTGCCGCCATGCATGACGGGGCAGGCACCCGTTTTGTCGAGATTATTGCCGTCCATGATCATCTCCCCTCAGACTGAATCAGTGAAACTCTGGAATTGTTCTAAACGCCCGCTTCGATTAATTCCAATTTGATAAACTTACTTGTGTGATAAGCTGCACTAATGATTGGTGTGACCCTCAAACAGCTTCACTACTTCGATGCGCTGGCACGCCATCAGCATTTTGGGCGCGCGGCAGAGGCGTGCGCCATCTCCCAACCTGCCTTGTCGTTGCAGATCAAGGAACTGGAGACACTGTTCGGCGCACTGCTTGTCGAACGTGGCACACGGAAGCTTCGCCTGACACCGCTCGGCGAGGACGTTTTGCGGAAGGCGCGCGAAGTTCTTGTGTCGGTGGAAGAGCTTGAAGACCTGATGCGAGCGGCACAAGGTCCGCTGGCTGGGCGGTTCCGGCTCGGCGTGATTCCCACGGTCGCCCCTTACCTCTTGCCCGATACGATTGCGGCGCTGTCGTCGCGCTTCCCGGAGATCGAGCTCGAGCTGCGCGAATCCATCACGCAGTCGCTCGTCGAGGACTTGCGCGATTCACGGCTGGACGCGGCCATCGTTGCGCTGCCGATTTCCGAACCGTCTTTGCGCGAATTCTCGCTGTTCAACGAAGATTTTGTTCTGGTGCGTCCCGCCAAGGACGCGGACAAGCCTGTGCCGGGTCCTGCCGACCTGCGCATGATGCGCCTTCTGTTGCTTGAAGAAGGCCACTGCTTTCGCGATCAGGCGCTGTCGTTCTGCGAGATGCGCCAAGCACAACCGCGACAACTCATGGAAGGCAGCTCTCTGTCTACACTTGTCCAGATGGTCGGCGCGGGTATGGGTGTGACGCTGATCCCGGAAATGGCCATGAATGTCGAAACGCGCTCTGCCGACGTCTCAATCGCCCGCTTCCCACCACCCCGCCCGTCCCGCACCATCGGCATGGTTTGGCGCAAGTCCAATCCTCTTGCGGACCAGCTGATGCAGGTCGGCGCGATTGTCCGGGGTGTGGGTCAACGCGATACGCAGAACCGAGCAAGTTGACTGTTTCATCGTTCGTTGAGTGGTAAGCGATCAGACCAAAGAATTTCGGGACCATAATGTGCTCCCAACAGTCACTGTGGGCGCATTGATTCACTGCTTCGGGCTGATTTGCTAAAAAACCGGAGGGTCCGGCCGACGCCGAAACCCTCCGTCCCCGCGCTCCCAAGTCACCACGCGCGTCAACTGAATATGGTTTCGGTCATCCTGACCTGCTCTGATGGGATAGCGCTTTGGGACGATTCTAACAAACGATAAGCTCTGACATTTTGAGTCGATTGCGGTTTGTCGGGGTGTTCGCCACACGTTTTCTAGGACAGGTGTGTTCGCGAGCGGAAGGTGCACATCCGCCCAACCCAGTCTAACTCCGCTCGGCTGGCATCGTCTTTGAAAATTGAACGTTTCGGTCTCGAAGATAGCTTTGGTCTTTGGAGCTCTCGATGCTCAGCGAAGACTGCATTCCCTGATCACCCAGACCGATTGTGAAAACTTCGGCTGCGAGATTCCGCTGTGTCTGTCGAAACGCAAAAGACGCCCCACGTGAGGGCGCCTTCGCAAATTGAACCGAATTGTGGCTTTAGTTGTAGACCGACTCTTTGCCGAAATGCTTGGTCAGCATGTAATAAACCACTGCGCGGTACTTGTTGCGCTCGGATTTGCCATAGGTCTCGATAACAGAGTGGATCGCATCCATCAGCTCGGGCCCGTCTTTCAGACCAAGCTTCTTGATGAGGAAGTTCTCCTTGACGGTCTCAAGTTCCGCGGGCTGGGACCCGGCGACGGTCGACGCGTCCGCGTTATAGATCGCGGGGCCGCAGCCAATCGTGACCTTGGTCAACAGGTCCATGTCCGGTGTCATCCCGCACTTGTTCTTCAGATCATCTGCATATTGCGCGATCAATTCGTCTCTCTTACCCATCACTGTCTCCCTGTGAAATCACTGGTGCGCCTCCGGTTGTGCGCCCCTCGGGCGGGAAACTGGCAAAAACATCCGCATCGGGCAACGAAAAATACCGTTTTGCGTTCCACTGGCGTGTTTTCCCCCTAGAGTAGGCGCGATTGCCACGGAATGCTGGCTTTGACGTGTAACGATGGGAGAACATCATGGGTCTTTGGAATTTCATGAAATCAGCCGGACGCAAACTCGTCGGCAAGGACGATCTGCCGACGGCGGCCATTCTGGAAAAAGAGGTCGCTGATCTGGGGCTCGACACCAAGGGAGCCGAGATCAAGGTCGATGGCGACAAGGTGGTGGTGTCGGGTGGAGACATGACCCAGGAAGAGCGCGAGAAAGTCATCCTCGCTGTCGGCAATGTCGAGGGCGTCGCCGCGGTCGAAGCGGACACATCGGGTGATCCGATCTTCCATACCGTTGAAAAAGGCGACACGCTTTGGGCGATTGCAGAGAAGACCCTCGGCAGTGGCGCGCGGTACAACGAGATTTTCGAGGCCAACCGCCCGATGCTCTCCCATCCGGACAAGATCTACCCCGGCCAAACCCTGCGCATTCCGCAGGACGCTTGAGTCGATAGCGGCGGGGTGCTGACGCGAAGGTCGTCAGGTCATGAACGGTGAATCGAGAATGCCGATGACCTGAAGTAGGAACTCTCCGTCAAACGGGTTCTGCGCACTCTGGAAGAAATCATCGACGGCATCGACAGCCGCGTTGAGCCCCGCTTGGCTTCCATCGAAAAGCTCCATCACGGCTTGGGCGTTTTCCACGTTCGACATGCCACGGTGAACTGCAAAGTACGCGCCAAGATCGACCTTGTCGTTTAGATACTCTTGGTCTTCGAGTTGCTGCATGACGAAGTCGAGACCGTGCTCGATCTTCAATGGCGCTTTTGCGCCCTTCAACACTTCGAGGATGAATTGATCGCGCGATACCGCGCCGCTGTCGAGCGCCTCAACCCAGAACGCAATGCCAGACGCGTCTGGCGTTCGGCCCAGCACATTGTCGTATACCGACGTCGCAAAATCGAACGCGCTGATGCTGTCTGGGTAGGTGTCGCGCGTCTCGTCCTGATCGGTAAACAGTGCCGCCAGCTCTTTTAGGGTCGCGCCATTTGCGTAGGCTGTGGCCCAGAAGTTGAGCCCGATGGAATCGGGGGCGCGATTGAAGTAGGCGATATACAACTCGATCAGTGCCTCGAGTGATGCACTATCCAGCGTCGCGGCACCGCTGAATTGCGACAGGTCGAAAGGTCCATCGAAAAGGTCGATTTCACTTCCGAAATCGATCAGCTCGACTCCATCCAGCGCGATGGTGCCGAGGCCAAAGAAATGATGGTCGGACACCGCGACCCCGTCAGGCCCTAGCACAACGGTGTAATGCGACTGCTCTCCATCGAAAAAAGCGATATCAGTGTCGTCGCGGCCGCTGATCCTCTTTAATCCTGCAGTGGCGGTGAGCGTGTCAGCCCCGGATGTGCCGATCAGGAATTGGTCGTTGTCGTCCGGATCAATAATTATGACAGGTTCCGGGGCGGCTGGCATGGCGGCCGCTGGCTTGGGGTTGCTGGTCAGGGATTTTGATGTGCCCTGAAGATCGTAATAGAGGAACTGCACGCTCAATTGCGCGTCAAGATCGGCATAGCTTACGGTATATTCCTGCGATGTGGCCCCGTCGATCGATTCGCCATCGCGCAACCATTGATACGAGATTGAATTGGTATTGATGCCGACTTCGTCGTTTACGCCGTTCGGGCGCGCCAGCAGTCGCTCGCCGATGACAGCGGTGCCAAGAACGACCAGAGGATTCAACGGCTCTACCCCGTCGGGAAGTGGTGTTCCGTCAGGCGGCACCGTCGGTTCGGGATCGCTTGTCACCACTTCGGTCGTGCCACCGAAATCCTCGTAAGTGTAGCGCACGCTGATCTGCGCGCCCTCGTCCGCCGGCGAAACGCGATAGGTCGTGGCGGTGGCACCCTCGATCACGTCACCGTCGCGCAGCCATTGAAAGGTCGCCGTGGCGTAGTTGATGCCGTCTTCGTCGCCCAGCGCGTTGGGGCGCGCGATAAGCGTTTGGCCAACGTAAGCGTCCCCGAGAATGGTGACAGGACCTTTCGGATGGTGGTTGGTCGTGTTCAGGAGGGTCATAATGCTGTGTTCAGTCAGTCTTTGGCTCCGGCGAAGCGGTCAGGCTCCATCCGGCAGGTGTGGTCTGTCTTGTCCCGGTTCGTCAGTTGTGAGTGGCGAACGAAACGGGTCGGTTGCGAATGTTCGAATAGCCGAGGTGTCGAGTGGCTGATAAGAGTGGATTTTGCATGGCCTATCATGCCGTTGTGGCAAGGCAAGTGTGACGGGATGCAGATCGGCAGCAAATGGCCGACTGAAATATCACAGTCCCGTTAACGCCGTTCAAGTGGCGTCGACTCGGCTCGCGGTATCGGTACGGGCAGGCCATAAATCTTTGATTTATATATACAATTATTTGTCCACGTCATCGACGATCTGAGACTTTGCGTTAAGTCTGCGTTTCGCAGGCAACTCAAAGATGTTGTTGAAATGCCACAGTTGCCTGACTGTGCGGTCAAAATCCTAACAACGCCCACCCAAGACGGGCGGACGCCATCGAGTCGTTCAGTAGCGGTAATGCTCCGGCTTGAACGGGCCTTCCGGCTTCACGCCGATATAGGACGCCTGTTCCGGCGATAGCTGGGTCAGCTTCACCCCGATCCGGCCCAGATGCAGACGGGCGACCTTTTCGTCGAGGTGTTTCGGCAGGATGTAGACCTTGTTGTCGTAGTTCGCACCGTTCTTCCACAGTTCGATCTGCGCCAGCACCTGATTTGTGAAACTGGCAGACATGACGAAGGATGGGTGGCCGGTGGCATTACCAAGGTTCAGCAGGCGGCCTTCGGAGAGCAGGAGGATGCGGTTGCCCGAGGGCATCTCGATCATGTCCACCTGTTCCTTGATATTGGTCCATTTGTGGTTCTTCAGGCTGGCCACCTGAATCTCGTTGTCGAAATGGCCGATGTTGCCGACGATGGCCATGTCCTTCATCTCGCGCATGTGCTCGATGCGGATCACGTCCTTGTTGCCGGTGGTGGTGATGAAGATGTCGGCGCTGTCGACCACGTCTTCTAGCAGAACCACTTCAAACCCGTCCATCGCGGCCTGAAGTGCGCAGATCGGGTCGGCTTCAGTCACTTTCACACGCGCTCCGGCACCCGCAAGAGACGCAGCAGAGCCTTTGCCAACATCTCCGTAACCACAGACCACGGCGACCTTACCTGCCATCATTGTGTCCGTGGCGCGGCGGATGCCGTCGACGAGCGATTCCTTGCAGCCATACTTGTTGTCGAATTTCGACTTGGTGACCGAGTCATTCACGTTGATCGCCGGGAAGGGCAGCTGGCCCTCGCGCATCAGTTGATAGAGACGATTGACGCCGGTGGTGGTCTCTTCAGACACGCCTTTGATCGCGTCCCGGGTCTTGGTGAACCAGCCGGGGGACGCCGCCATGCGCTTTGCGATCTGCTTCTTGATGACCTCTTCTTCCTCGGATTGCGGCACCGGGATGATGTCCTCCCCGGCTTCGACGCGGGCACCGAGCAAAACATAGAGTGTCGCGTCACCACCATCGTCGAGGATCATATTGGCGCCTTCAGGGAACATAAAGGACTGGTCGAGATAGTCCCAATGCTCTTCCAGCGTCTGACCCTTGATCGCAAAAACCGGCACACCTGCTTCGGCAATCGCGGCCGCGGCGTGGTCTTGGGTCGAGAAGATGTTACAAGATGCCCAGCGCACGTCCGCGCCCAGCGCAACGAGTGTCTCGATCAGGACGGCAGTCTGGATCGTCATGTGCAACGACCCCACAATGCGCGCGCCCGACAGCGGTTTCTCCGCTCCGTATTCCTCGCGCAGTGCCATCAGGCCCGGCATTTCGGTTTCGGCGATATCCAGTTCCTTGCGGCCAAAGCCAGCTAGCGAGATATCCTTGACGATATAGTCTTTTGCCATGTCTGGCGCTCCTGAATGTCCTGCGTTTGGTCGTGCAGGTAGCACGGGGTTGCACCTGCGGCAATGCGGTGCAGATTGGTGCGCGAAAGAGGTGATGTACGATGGCAAAACCCCCAAGAGCGTGGCAGCGCATGCTGTCGGGTCGCAGGCTTGATCTGCTGGATCCGACACCTGTCGATATCGAGATCGAGGACATCGCGCACGGGCTGGCCTTTGTCGCGCGGTGGAATGGGCAGACTTTTGGGGACTTTGCGTATTCAGTGGCCGAGCATTCGCTTCTCGTGGAGACGTTGTTCACGCGGCTGAGTTCGAAAGCCAGCGCCGCGGAGCGGTTGACCGCGCTTCTGCACGATGCACCGGAATACGTGATTGGCGACATGATCTCTCCGGTCAAATCGGCGGTCGGGCCGGGATATGGTGCGTTGGATGATCGGTTGTCAGCGGCGGTGCATATCCGGTTCGGTTTGCCAGCAGTGACCCCCGCACGGCTGAAGAAACAGATCAAGAAGGCAGACCGCATCAGCGCATGGATGGAAGCGACCCAGATCGCCGGGTTTACGCGGGCGGAGGCCGACAGGTTCTTCGGTGCGCCCGACCTGGACTTGATTGCGGATCTCCAAATTGTATTGCGGCCGCCGGTCGAGGTCCGGAGCGAGTTCACCGCGCGTCATGCAAAGCTTCTGGAGCAGATGTCATGATTGCCGTGCGTCGGGCCGGTATTCTGGACGCGCGGGAGATGGCGGAACTTCTGAACGCGATCATCCGCAAGGGTGGCACGACTGCGTTCGTCACAGAGATCGACAGGGATACGATACTTGGCTGGTTTGCGAAGGTTCCGAACAGATCGGTCTGGCATGTGGCCGAGGATGCGGACGGGGTGATCCTTGGGTTTCAATCGATTGAACCGCACCCAGACCTCCCACCGGATGCGTGCGATATCGCAACATTCGTGAAACTCGGGCAGACCGGGCTTGGCATCGGATCAAAGCTGTTCGAGGCGTCCCAGCAGGCCGCCATTGGACTGGGCTATGCCTGGATCAACGCCACGATCCGCGCCGACAACACCGGGGGCCTGACGTATTACCAAAGCCGGGGCTTCGAGGATTATGCGCGGCACAGGGACGTGCCACTTGGCAATGGTCAGATCGTCGACCGGATCAGCAAGCGCTACGACCTCACGTAGGTCGAACAAGCATGTCGGACTTAGCGGGGGCTGCGCTTGGCCAGAATGCGCTGCAGGGTCCGGCGGTGCATGTTCAACCGTCGCGCGGTCTCGGACACGTTGCGATCGCACAGCTCGTAGACCCGCTGGATGTGTTCCCAGCGCACGCGGTCGGCGCTCATCGGGTTTTCCGGCGGCGGGGGCAGGTCGTCGCCCTTGGCCAGCAGCGCGTTGGTGATGTCGGTGGCGTCAGCGGGCTTGGACAGGTAGTCGGTTGCACCGATCTTGACGGCGGCGACCGCGGTTGCAATCGCACCGTAGCCCGTGAGCACGACAACCCGGCTGTCCGGGCGCTTTTCACGGATCACTTCGACCACGTCGAGGCCGTTTCCATCCTCAAGCCGCAGGTCAACAACGGCGTAGGCGGGTGGCCGGGCGGTTGCGATGGCCGAGCCAGCCGTCACTGACGGGGCGGTTTCAACCTCGAACCCGCGTTTTTCCATGGCCTTGGCAAGGCGTCTCAGAAATGGCTCGTCATCATCGACGAGAAGCAGGCTCTTGTCTTCACCGATGTCTTCCGCAGTGCGCTCGCTCACGTGGTTCCCTCCCGTGCGATCCATTGACGCACAGTAATAGTGCCGTTTTTTTCAACATCAACGGGCAATTGGTCGGCATTCACGAGCGTTCGATGAAACAGGCTGTTCGCTCGGCGACCATTTCGGGGGACAATTCACGACGAAAGAACTCAACGAAGCCATCTTCGGGCAGCACGAGATAGCTGAAGGTCGAGTGATCCACGAGGTAGTATTCGTCATCGCCGGGTTGGCGTTTGAAGTAGGTTCGGTAGGCTTGGCTTGCTGCCTTTACTTGTTCCTCTGAACCGGTCAGACCGATCATGTCCTCGTGCAGGTTGGCCGCGAAATCGCCGACAACTTCGGGTGTGTCGCGGTTGGGATCGACTGTAATGAAGATCGGGGTCACGTCGTGGCCCATCTCGCGCAACAGATCGACGGCCTCGGCATTGCGCACCGTGTCCAGCGGGCAGACATCGGGGCAAAACGTGTACCCGAAATAGATCAGCGACGGCTTCGTGATCACATCAGCGTCTGTCACGGTTTCTCCGGAGGAATTGACCAGCGTAAACGGCCCTCCGATCTGACCTGCGCCTCCGGCAACCTGTGTCGACCGACACGAGGCGTATTTGTCGCCATCGCCCACGGGCATGGTGGCATACCAAATCCCACCGATCAAAGCGCAGATCGCAACCACCGCAGAAACAACCGCCAACCGCATGCCACCCCCTTTTTGAGTCATTCCAACAAAGCACTTCTCATCGCTGGTGCCTCGCGTATGGTCTTCTGTTGTCGACGTAAGGATTATCTGATCCGACACAAGCGGCGAAAGGGCGCAGATGACGCAATCTGAATTCGGTCTGTTTCAGGAGCGCCAGCGGGGCAGCTTCATCCGCTTGCGGACAATGATCTGGCTGCGCTGGTTCGCCATCGTGGGCCAACTGACCGCGATCACTCTGGCGCAGAGGCTTTACAATCTGCAGCTCGAACTTGGGCTGTGCTATCTTGCCATCGGCGTTTCCATCGTGGGAAACCTAATCGCGATCTTCGTATTCCCTGAAAACAAGCGTCTCAACGAGGCCGAGAACTTTCTCATGGTTCTGTTCGACCTCTTGCAGCTGAGCTTCCTGCTGTACCTCACAGGCGGGCTGCACAATCCGTTCACGATCCTCATTATTGGACCCGTGATCGTCTCGGCCACGATCATGACGCTGCGATCCACGCTCATTATCGGGACCACGGCATTGGCTCTGGTCACGCTGATGGTCTTCTTTCATCTCCCTTTGCGAACTGAGCAGGGTTTCATCCTGCGCATCGCCGATGTCTTCGTGTTCGGTCAATGGGTCGCCATCACCATCGCGGTCATCTTCCTATCGCTCTACGCTCGGCAGATCACCGATGAGATGACAAGCATGGGCGATGCGGTGGTCGCGACGCAGATGGCGCTGAGCCGGACGCAGATGCTCAACAATCTGGGCGGCGTGGTGGCGGCCGCGGCCCACGAGCTGGGCACACCATTGGCCACGATCAAACTCGCGAGCGCGGAGTTGATCGAAGACCTCGATGATAGGCCTGATCTGCAGGAAGACGCCCGTCTGATCCGGGAACAGGCGGACCGGTGCCGCGACATCCTGCGGTCCATGGGACATGCCGGGAAAGAGGACCTTCACATCCGAACCGCGCCCTTGGCCGAGGTGGTGCGCGAAGCCGCAGAGCCGCATTTGCAGCGCGGCAAGGATGTTCTGATCGAAGCCGTCGCAGAGGAAGGTTTTGCTGGTCCGCAACCCGAAGCACTTCGATTGCCAGAGGTGATCCACGGATTGCGGAACCTGATCCAGAATGCAGTCGATTTCGCACGCGCGACAGTTTGGGTTGAAGCGCGGTGGAATGACAAGACCGTATCGATCCGGATCATGGACGATGGTCCGGGTTACCCATCGAACATGCTTGGTCGGATCGGCGATCCGTTTGTCAGGAACCGCCGCACGGAACGGGACCGGAAGGCAAGGCCGGAATACGAGGGGATGGGGCTTGGCCTTTTCATCGCGAAAACGCTGCTTGAAAGGTCGGGCGCCGAGCTGAGTTTTGCCAATGGCAATGAACGTGCAAACGGAAGCAAGTATCGCGGCGCAGTGGTCGAAGCGGTTTGGCCCTACGCTGCAATCGTGCCACCCGCCCGGGCGAAGGGCGAAGGCATCGGCGAAAATCGGCCCTTCGATTTATGACCCGGCGCCACCTGTCTTAACGAATCGTTAATCGTCTCACCGTTGAATACCTGGGAATACGCGCAGCGGTGGTTGAACCCATGTCCCTTTTCGCCTTCTCAATGCTTGTCGGCATCGCCTGTGCCTGGATGATATGGCTCGTGCTGTGGCAAGTGTCCCGTTTCAAGGTGGAACGGGGCGCAGACACCCCCGGGGAACTTCACACGATTGCCTTGCTGTTTCGTGACGGGCGGCTGATAGATGCGGATGACGCCATCTGGCCACTGCTGTCGACAAATAAAGAGGACAGCCCTGATTGGGAGGATGTGAGATCTGCCCTACTGCCCCTCACACCGGATCTTCCCGTTAACCTTCCCACGTCACCGCTGCGTGTGGCGCACAGCGCAGGTCCACATGTCCTTGTCGATGTCACCCAAAACGCGACGCGCATCACCTTCAGCCCGATCACCGGCCATGATGCCGACTGGTTTCAGGCGCGCCAGAACGAGGTCGCCGTGGCACAGTTGAAGCCGGCCCTCGCCTATTCGCCGAACCCGATCTGGTTGTTGAATGCGGATGGGCGCGTGCTTTGGGGGAATGACGCGTTTCACGATCTCGCGCAGATCCAGGATGGCACTGACGCATTTGCTGCTCACGTATCGGAGATGCTGCAACAGAATGCGCTTCAGCGGTCGCACCGCGTGTCTGTTACACATCCGCAAACGCATGTGACCCGTTGGTTCGAGGTTTCCACCCGAACGACCGACGCGGGCGAGTTGCACTTCGCCACGGCGGTCGATGCTGTGGTGCAGGCGGAAGAGGCGCAGCGGAACTTCGTGCAGACATTGTCCAAGACCTTCGCGAACCTAACCACCGGATTGGCGATCTTCGACCGCAACAGACGGCTCGCCTTGTTCAATCCCGCGTTGATTGATCTGAGTGGTCTGTCCGCAGAATTCCTCAGTGGTCGGCCAAATCTTTTCGAATTTTTCGACAAGCTCCGCGAACATCAGATCATGCCCGAGCCCAAGAACTACGACAATTGGCGCGAATGCATGGCGAAACTGGTTGCTGCGGCAAGTGACGACCGGTTTCGGGAGACATGGACGCTTGTCGGTGGTCAGACATTTGACGTGACCGGCCGCCCTTACCCGGACGGGGCTATCGCGTTCCTGTTCAATGACATTACGGCGGAAGTGTCTCTAACTCGGGGCTTTCGGACCGAATTGGAAACGATGCAATCGGCCATCGACGCGATGGAGGATGCGGTTGCGATCTTCAACCAACAGGGCGTTTTGACCGTCTGCAATGCCGCCTACAAGGCGCAGTGGAATGTCGATCCCGACACCTGTCTGACCGAGGCCACGATCCTTGACGCAACACAGGAATGGAAGTCTGCCTTTCATCCGAACCCCATCTGGCCGGAGTTAAGGGACTTCGTGACAAGCACGACGGAGCGCGCAAGCTGGGACAGCGAGTTGCGGTCCAGAGATGGCCGCGAGGTGATCTGCCGGATCGATCCGATTTGTTATGGCTCCACCATGATCCGGTTTTCGCACCCTACCCGACGCCGCATGGACGACACCGACACAGAGCCATTGCAGATCGTTTCGGCCTGAACGCCCACGACACGTCTTGCAGCCAAACACGCGGCAGGTAATCTGCCGCCATGACCGAACACCGCGCGGCTTTTCTATCACATTCCCCGGAAGACACCGCGCATTTCGCTGAGCGTTTGGGAGAGTTGCTTGTCGCGGGTGATTGCGTTTTGCTCTCGGGCGGCATCGGTGCGGGGAAAAGCCACTTTGCGCGCGCACTGATCCTGTCCCGGCTGCCTGTGCCAGAAGATATCCCCTCGCCGACCTTCACTCTGGTACAGACATACGATTTGCCGGAATGCGAGCTTTGGCATGCAGACCTGTATCGCCTCGGAGACCCGGATCAGATCGTGGAGCTAGGCCTTCTTGATGCGTTCCAAACAGCGATTTGTCTGATCGAATGGCCGGACCGGCTGGGTGATCTGACTCCGCATGATGCTCTGCACATCGCCTTTGATGATCCAGCCAAAGACGACACGCGTGAGGTCACTCTAAGTTGGACATCCGATCGCTGGACAGCGCCTTTGAAAGCCGTTTTGCCATGACCAACGTCGGAGCATTTCTGTCCGAACACGGGTGGTCGACGGCGCGGCAACAACCGCTTGCAGGAGACGCGTCATCCCGGCGGTATATCAGGGTCTTTTCAGGCGAAAAGCGCGCAATTTTGATGGTCGATCCGCAGGACGATACGGGACGGTTTTCAGCCCTCTCTCAACACCTGTCGAAGATCGGCCTTTCGGCACCGCAGGTCTATGCGCGAGCCCCGGGTCTGATGCTTCTGGAAGACTTCGGAGATGACCAGTTCGCGCAAACCATTGCCCGCGATCCGACACGGGAGAGCCCGCTTTACAGGGCGGCTACGGATGTTCTGGTTCACCTCGAAGGAAAGCCGATCCCGTCCGGTCTACACACGCTCACGCCAAACGGTCTTGCTGATATGCTGGAGCCTGCATTCACGCACTATCTTCCGGCCATTGGGCAAACGGAAACGAGTCGGCGGAATGAGATCATTCATCGTTTCACTGACCTGTTTCACATGCATTTGCCCACCGAAAACGTACTGGTGCTGCGGGACTATCATGCGGAAAACATGATCTGGTTGCCGGATCGCGATGATGTGCAGCGCGTTGGCTTGCTGGATTTCCAGGACGCTGTCATCGGGCCTCCGGTCTACGATCTTGTGTCGCTCTTGCAGGACGCACGCCGCGACGTGTCGCCTGCATGCCAGAGTGAAACGCTGAACCACTTTGCGGAAGCGACCGGTCGATCCATGGATGTCATTCTGCCGCTGTTTCACCTACTTGGCGTGCAACGCAATCTTCGCATCCTTGGTGTGTTTGCGCGACTGGCTGCGGATCGCGGCAAGCCGGGTTACATCGACCTGATCCCACGGGTCTGGGGTCATACCAAAACAAGTTTGGCGGCACCCGTGATGGAACCGCTAGCGCCGCTCATTCAAGACTGTTTCCCGGAACCGACCGCAGAGCGGCTTCGGAGGATGAAAACCCATGCCTGACGCCGTGATGCTATTTGCAGCGGGGTTTGGCACCCGGATGCGGCCGTTGACGGACCACCGTCCCAAGCCGTTGATCGAGGTGGCGGGCACGCCGCTGATCGATCACGCTATGAAATGGGTGCGGGACTTCGGCCCATCGCGCATTGTCGTGAACGCGCACTACAAGGCGGACCAGATCGAGCGGCACTTTGATGGCACGGATGTCCGTGTCGTGATCGAGGCGCCTGAGATACTGGACACCGGAGGAGGACTGAAGGCGGCGCTTCCGCTCCTTCAGGCGGACCCGGTCTTTACGATGAACACGGACGCCGTGTGGCGGGGTCCGAACCCGCTTGAGGTTCTCAGCGATGCCTGGACCAATGACATGCATGCACTGCTGCTCTGCGTACCAACGGCGCGCGCCATGGGGCACGACGGCGGCGGTGATTTCGATATTGCGCAGGACGGAACGGCGACCTGGGGAAACGAAACAATATACTCGGGTGTTCACATTCTCCGCACAGATCTCGTGTCTAACAGGGCGGAAATCGTCTTTTCCTTGAAAGCCGTCTGGGATGATCTGGAGGCCACGGGCGCGTTGCGCGCGGTCGAATATCCGGGGCTCTGGTGCGATGTGGGGCATCCGGGCGGAATTGAATTGGCCGAAGCCATGTTGGCAGGTCACGATGTTTGAGCCGTCATCAAAACCACGGCTTTTCGCACTGCCTCCAGGCGCGGATTTCGCGGAAGAGCTTGTGCGCGGCCTGAAATCGCGTCTGGCAGGACAACCGCCCGAAGCCATGGCGAAGGTCGAACTCATTCTCAACACCCGCCGGATGCAGCGCCGGATCGAGACAATCTTTGACAGCCACGGTGCGGGTTTTCTTCCACGCATTCGCCTGATCACCGATATCGCCGACCCAGTTGATCTGGCGAGGTTGCCGAAACCCGTGCCCGCGTTGCGTCGACAGCTGGAGCTGGCTGAGTTGGTGAAAGGACTTATCGCGGCTGACCCAAGCATCGCGCCGCGTTCTGCAGTCTACGACCTCGCGCAGTCACTGAACGCGTTGCTGGACGAGATGCAGGCCGAAGGGGTGGCGCCAGACGACATCCGCGCGCTGGACGTCACCGACCAGTCGGGACATTGGGAACGCGCCTTGCGCTTCCTGAACATCGTCACGCAATACGTCGATCCGGACCCGGAAAGCCCCGATGCCGCAACGGTGAAGAGGCTTGCGCTGGAACAACGGCTGCAAAGATGGACACACACCCCGCCCGATCATCCCGTGATCGTTGCCGGGTCAACCGGATCGCGGGGGCTTGCCTTCCGTTTGATGACTGCCGTGTCACGTTTGCCGAATGGTGCAGTGGTCTTGCCTGGTTTTGATGTCGACATGCCGGACCACGTCTGGGACACGCTGCGTGGTGACGTCAAAAACACAGAGGCGATGCAGGGCGAAGATCACCCACAGTTTCGCTTCGCGCGGCTGATGGAGACGCTCGACATCCGGAACAGCGATGTTGCCGCCTGGACCGATACTCCGCCCCCCTGCCCCGAACGCAATGCGTTGGTGTCGCTGTCTTTGCGACCTGCTCCGGTCACGGATCAATGGCTCGAAGATGGGCCGCGATTACCGTCACTGGAAAACGCGATTCAGTCTCTAACACTGCTGGAGGCGCCCCATCCGCGGGACGAGGCGCGCGCCATTGCCTTGCGCCTACGGCATGCGGCAGAGGACGGTGTGACCGCAGCATTGATCACGCCCGACCGGATGCTGACCCGACGGGTGACCGCCATGCTGGACCGTTGGAACATCCTGCCCGACGACAGTGCCGGCACGCCCGCGCAATTGACGGCACCGGGTCGCTTCCTACGCCATGTTGTGAGGATGCAGGCGCAGGGCCCAACGGCAGAGGCCTTGCTGACCATCCTGAAAAACCCGCTGTGCCACTCGGGGGCCGACCGTGGGCAGCATTTGCTGTGGACCGCAGAGCTTGAACTCTTCATTCGCGACAAGGGCGTGCCCTATCCGACCCTGAATAGGCTCAAGGTGTGGAAAAAGGCCGAAGAGGCTGCAGACTGGCTTGGATGGATCGAGGCGCACTTGCTGCAACCGTCCACCGACGGCAGCAAGGGTCTCTCAGACCATATCTCGCACCACCTGCATCATGCAGAGGCGATTTGCGCAGGCTCGACAAGTGAGGATGCATCCGAGCTTTGGGCAAAGGAGGCTGGAAAGACCTGTCGGAGTGTCTGTGACACGTTGTTGGAGAATGCCGGGTTCGGCGGCCGCATGTCGGTCACCGATTATGCCGATCTGTTCGACACGGTCCTGCGTGGCGAAGAAGTGCGCGACCGCGATGCGCCGCATCCGCGCATCCTAATCTGGGGCACGATCGAAGCGCGGGTCATGGGTGCGGATCTCGTGATCCTGGGCGGACTCAATGAGCAAGTGTGGCCAAGCGTACCGGCAGCCGACCCTTGGCTGAACCGTCGCTTACGTCAACAGGCCGGACTGCTGCTGCCGGAGCGGCGGATCGGCTTGTCCGCGCATGACTTTCAGCAGGCGATTGGAGCAAAGGAGGTCTGGTTGACCCGGGCCGAGCGTTCGGATGATGCCGAAACCGTGCCGTCCCGCTGGCTCAACCGGTTGACGAACCTGATGCACGGCCTTCCGGGTCAGGGCGGGCGAGAGGCGTTGAAGCACATGAAAGCGCGCGGCGATCATTGGCTCGACCTCGGCAAGGCGCTTGAAGAACCGATGCACCAACCACTTGCCCGCCGTCCGTCGCCCGTGCCGCCGGTGATCGCCCGGCCGACAGAACTGTCGGTGACCAACATCGAGCGCCTGATCCGAGATCCTTACGCGATCTACGCGTCGAAGGTCCTGAGATTGCGTATGCTGAACCCGATACAACATATGCCAAACCCAATGGCGCGGGGAATTCTGATCCATTCGGTGTTCGAAAAATTCGTCTCTAACACGGCCAAAAACCCGGATGCTGTGACGCTTGATCATCTTCTTGAGACGGCAAAAACCGTTCTGGATGATACGGTGCCCTGGCCCGCCGACCGCGTTCAATGGCGTATTCGGATCGAAAAGATCGCGCGATGGTTCATCGAAAACGAACGGGCGCGAAGGCGGGACAGTCAACCGGTTCTGTTCGAGAAAACCGGCGCAATCGACCTCGCAAATGCACCGTTCCGGGTGACGGCCAAGGCCGACCGGATTGACATCAATACGCTCGGTCAGGCGTTGGTGTACGACTACAAGACCGGAACGGCACCGTCGCAGGAGCGTCAGAAAGCGTTCGATGTGCAGTTGCTTGTGACCGCTGCGTTGGTTGTCGAGGGTGGCTTCAAGGACATTTCCCCACGCGGGGTGGCTGACGCGCGGTACATCTCGTTGTCCGGTGAGGGAAACGAGGTGCCAGCGCCGCTCGCGGACTGCCCACCTGAGCGGGTTTTGGCCATGTTAGAGACGCTTATCGCCGCATATCGTGACCCTGACATGGGCTACACGGCGCGCAACAAGATGCACAAGGACAGCTTTGGATCGGACTACGACCAGCTGTCCCGATTTGGCGAGTGGGACGTGTCTGACACGGCCCAAAAGGTGTTCCTGTCGTGATCCGGGATGACGCGACCGAAGCGCAAGTGCGCGCCGCCGATCCGACGGCCTCGACCTGGCTTGGCGCCAATGCCGGATCGGGCAAGACCCGTGTCCTGACCGACCGTGTGGCGCGTCTGTTGCTCGGCGGAACAAGGCCCGAGCACATCCTGTGCCTCACCTTCACCAACGCCGCAGCGAGCGAAATGCAGAACCGTCTCTTCCGGCGCTTGGGCGAGTGGGCCATGCTGGACGACAAGGCTCTGACTCGGCAACTTTTGGAGTTAGGTGAGAGCAAAGAGGCGTTGGACACCCCGTTCTTGTCCCGTGCCCGAACGCTATTCGCGCGGGCGATCGAAACACCCGGCGGACTGCGCATTCAGACCATCCATGCCTTCTGTGCCTCGATCCTGAGACGATTCCCTCTCGAAGCCGGGGTGAGCCCGCAGTTTCAGGAAATCGACGACCGCGCCGCGCAGTTGCTGCGCGAGCAAGTTCTGGATGACATGGCGCTGGGTCCCGATGCGGATCTGGTGGCCGAGATCGCAAGAATTGCGTCCAACAATCCACTGCAAGAGTTGGCGGAGAAGGTGATCGCCCACCGGGATGGATTTTCGCCCGCTCTGGATCGAACGGCCCTGCTTGAGCGCTATGGTCTCAAGCCGGACGACACGATGGCGAGGGTACTGGCCGTTGTGTTTCCGAGTGACGAGCAGGCGTTTTTAGCTGGTTTAGTCTCTGATTTGCGTGCCGGTGTTGGGATGGACAACACCTTGGCCGACGCCATCGAAACGGTGCAAGCCGGTGGCGTAGAAGCCCTTCACGAGATGGAACAGGTGGTCTTTACGCAAAAAGGCGAAGTTCGAAAATCGCTGCCTCCCTCCGCCAAATTACGAAAGAGCGCATTGGCGCCAAGCGTGGCGCGTCTTGAAGACATGTACGCCCGTGTAGAGGCCGCGCGGGAAACGCGGCTGGCTCTGGACGCGGTCGACAGGGATGTCACGCTGCATCGCTTCGCCGAGAGGTTCCTCGAGCGATACGAGACCGCGAAGCAAGCACGCGGATGGCTGGATTTCGACGATCTCATCAGCCGTACACGGACTCTTTTGACCGACCAGAAACAAGCACAGTGGGTGCTGTATCGGCTGGACGGCGGGATTGACCATATCCTTGTCGACGAGGCGCAGGACACGAGCCCCGCGCAGTGGGACGTGATCGAAAAACTGGCGCAAGAGTTCGTCGCGGGCGAGGGCGCGCGGACAGGCGACAGGCGGACGATCTTTGTTGTCGGCGACAAGAAGCAATCGATCTATTCGTTTCAGGGAGCCGATCCAAAGGAATTCGACAGAATGCGCGCGTCCTTCCGCGCTCAGATGCAGGGCACGGATGCGCCGCTTCTGGACGGGCAGCTCTCCTATTCCTTCCGATCCTCTATGCCTATCCTGCGGGTTGTGGATGACCTGTTCAAAGGGCGGGATGAGGCAGGTTTTCTGCCGGATCAGACCCACATTTCCTTTCACGCTGACCTTCCGGGTCGTGTGGATCTTTGGCCCATGATCGAACCCGCCGAAGCGGAAGATGACGATCTTCCCTGGGACACGCCGGTTGATCGTGTCAGCCCGAAACATCACAACGTCATTCTGGCCCAGCGCGTTGCGCGGTTTATCGCCCGCACGTTGGAAGGCGGAACAGCTTTGCCCACGGGAAAAGCCGAAGACGGGTCAATTGAGACGCGACCGGTGCATGCAGGGGACTTTCTGATCCTCGTGCGCAGCCGCGGCGCGTTGTTTCACGAAATGCTCAAGGCCTGTAAGACATTGGGGCTGCCTATTGCCGGGGCTGACAAGCTCAAGGTGATGGCCGAACTCGCTGTGCAGGACCTGCGCGCGCTGCTGTCTTTCCTCGCAACGCAGGAGGACAGCCTGTCGCTAGCTTCGGCTTTGCGATCACCGCTTTTCGGCCTCGACGAACAGGCGATCTTTGACTTGGCGCACAGACGGAAATCGCCACATCTTTGGGAAGAATTGCGCAAGCGTAGAGACGATTTCCCGGAAGTTTTGGCCGTCCTGGATGACCTGCGCAAGCAATTGGATTTCCTGCGTCCCTACGACCTTCTGGAACGGATACTGATCCGTCACAGAGGACGGCAAAAGCTGATCGGGCGGTTGGGTGAAGAAGCGGAGGACGGGATCGACGCGCTACTGGCGCAAGCCCTGTCCTATGAGCAGACCGACATCCCGAGCCTCACCGGTTTTCTTCACTGGATGGAGACTGACGATATCGAAATCAAACGCACGGTCGACAGTGCCGGCGCGCGCATTCGGATCATGACCATCCATGGCGCGAAGGGTCTGGAAGCACCCATCGTGATTGTGCCTGACACGCACAGGAAGACTTCGCAATCAAGCAAGGAGTCCTTCGTGATCGCTGACGGAAGCGCGCACTGGCGCGGTTCTGACAAGACACGTGCAGCGTTCCAGCGTGCAGCGGTCGAACGAGCAAGGCAGGCCGATGAGCAAGAGACGGACAGGCTTTTATACGTTGCGTTGACCCGCGCCGAGAAATGGCTGGTGGTCGCAGGCGCAGGAAAGCCGGACAGGCAGGCGCAAAGCTGGCACGACCGGATCAGCGCGACGATGACCACCTGCGGTGCGGTTCCCTATGCCATCGGTTTGGGGGACGATGCACAGGATGAAGGGCTCCGCCTGGAACACATGACGTGGCCTGCGCCCACCGCATCGCCGGCGGTGTTCGCAACCCTCGGCACCCCAATCCTTCCAGACCATTTCAACCGTCCGGCCCCAGCGCCTGCGCCGGCCATCGACGTGCTGAGTCCGTCCGACCTTGGCGGCGCCAAAGCCTTGCCGGGCGCAGACGGGGACCTGACCGACGTCGCCAAGGAACGTGGAACGCTGATCCATCATTTGCTTGACGTTTTGCCGAATGTTCCAACCGCGGACAGAACCGAAATTGCGCAGCGGTTGCTCGACGGCCACCCGCAGGCAGAGGACTTGCTCCAAGAGGTTCTGGCAGTCCTCGACGCGCCCCATCTGTCCGAGGTTTTTGCGCAAAGCACCCTCAGTGAAGTTCCCGTCACCGCGTCCATCGATGGATTCGGGCAGAGCGTGATGCATGGTGTCATTGACCGGCTGATCATCACCGAGGCCAAAATCACGGCCGTCGACTTCAAGACCAACCGTACGGTGCCACAGTCCGAGTCGGACTGCCCGGAAGGTTTGTTGCGCCAAATGGGGGCGTACCGGGCCATTCTGGCGCAAATTTACCCCGAGAAATCAATCGAGGTCGGACTTCTCTGGACCCGAACCGCCACCTATATGCCGTTGTCCGAAACGCTCACCACACAAGCTCTCGTGAGGGCACACCACCTTGACGCCCCGGTTCAGGGTACCTAGTCTCTCACTCCGACCCAATCATGCGCAATAGCCGCAAGGAGAGATCTGATGTCCACCGTCGCCGTCACCGACGAAACCTTCGATGCCGAAGTGAAGAATTCCAGTGTCCCCGTTGTCGTGGACTTCTGGGCCGAGTGGTGTGGCCCGTGCAAACAGATCGGCCCGGCACTTGAAGAGCTGGCGGCCGAATATGGCGACGCCGTGAAGATCGCAAAGGTCGATGTCGACAGCAACCCGAACTCTGCCGCCGCAATGGGCGTGCGCGGGATCCCTTCGCTTTTCATCTTCAAGGACGGTCAGGTCGTATCGAACAAGACCGGTGCCGCGCCGAAAGCGGCGCTCAAAGGCTGGATCGACGAAAGTATCTGAGTCCAAATGACTTTCCGTGCAGCGCCCGGCCCTGTGTGCCGGGCGTTTTGCGTTGTGGGGCTTGTGTGACCTCTGGCTTCGGCCCATATCGGGGTCAAAGGCACAGAGGACTTCTTATGGCTGACACTGACTTTCCTGGCTGGCACGGCACCACGATCATCGGCGTTCGCAAAGGGGGCAAGGTGGTGATCGCGGGAGACGGTCAGGTGAGCCTTGGTCAAACCGTGATCAAGGGCACCGCGCGGAAAGTTCGTCGGATTTCACCCGGCGGGTATGACGTTGTTGCCGGGTTTGCCGGGTCGACAGCGGATGCGTTCACGTTGCTGGAACGACTGGAAACCAAGCTTGAAGCGACCCCCGGCCAGTTGCAGCGCGCAAGTGTGGAGCTGGCGAAGGACTGGCGCACCGACAAGTACCTGCAAAAGCTCGAAGCGATGCTGATCGTGTCGGATGGCAAAGAGCTTTACGTCATCACCGGCGCGGGTGACGTTCTGGAACCGGAACATGACGTGACCGCCATCGGATCGGGCGGCAACTACGCCCTCGCCGCAGGGCGCGCGCTGATGGACACGGATAAGGACGCTGAAACCGTCGCACGCGAAGCCATGGCCATCGCCGCCGACATTTGCGTCTACACCAACGGCAACCTCACGGTTGAGACGATCAGCGCCTGACGCACGTCTCCCTTTGCCGAATAGGATTACCTCATGACAGATCTCACCCCCCGCGAAATCGTATCCGAACTGGACCGGTTCATCATCGGCCAGAAAGACGCGAAACGCGCCGTCGCCGTGGCCTTGCGCAATCGGTGGCGGCGCAAACAGTTGAGCGATGATCTGCGGGATGAAGTCTACCCGAAGAACATTCTGATGATCGGCCCAACGGGCGTCGGCAAGACCGAGATCAGCCGACGCCTGGCGAAACTGGCGCGTGCGCCGTTCATCAAGGTCGAGGCAACCAAGTTCACCGAGGTCGGCTATGTCGGGCGGGACGTGGAACAGATTGTGCGCGATCTGGTGGACGCATCCATCGCCATGACGCGCGACCAGATGCGCGAGGATGTGAAAGCCCGTGCACACGAGGCCGCAGAAGAGCGTGTCATCGAAGCGATTGCGGGCGAAGGCGCGCGGGAGGGCACGCGCGACATGTTCCGCAAAAAGCTGAAGGACGGCTTGCTGGACGACACCATGATCGAACTGGAGGTTCAGGACACCGCCAGCCCGTTCCCGACGATGGAAATCCCCGGCCAACCCGGTTTGGGCGGAGGAGCGGGCATGATGAACCTTGGCGACATCTTCGGCAAAGCTTTCGGCGGTCGGACGACCCGCAAGCGCATGACGGTGGCGGAAAGCTATGAGATCCTGATCGCCGAGGAGGCCGACAAGCTCTTGGACGATGAGCAGGTGAAGGCGCAGGCGCTGGAAGCGGTCGAACAGAACGGTATCGTGTTTCTTGACGAGATCGACAAGGTCGCCGCGCGGCAGGAAACCCGCGGTGGCGACGTGAGCCGCGAAGGCGTGCAGCGCGACTTGCTGCCACTGATCGAAGGCACAACCGTCAGCACCAAACACGGCCCGGTCAAAACCGACCACATCCTTTTCATTGCTTCGGGTGCGTTCCACATCGCGAAACCGTCCGACCTCTTGCCCGAACTGCAGGGCCGTCTGCCGATCCGCGTGAACCTGCGCGCGCTGACAGAAGAGGATTTCGTGCGCATCCTGACAGAAACCGACAATGCACTGACGCTGCAATACACGGCATTGATGGCGACGGAAGAAGTAACCGTCACCTTCACCGACGACGGCATCGCGGCGCTCGCCAAAATCGCAGCGGATGTGAACCAGACCATCGAGAACATTGGCGCCCGGAGGCTCTACACCGTCATGGAGCGGGTCTTTGAGGACCTCAGCTTCGATGCGCCCGACAAGTCCGGACAATCGGTTACAGTCGACGCGGGGTTCGTCGATCAACATCTCGGCGAACTGACGAAATCGACCGATCTGAGCCGATACGTGCTCTGATCTTCATCTTGCCAAATAAACTCCCGCCGGAGGCATCCAACCCTTCCGCGCGCGCTTGCGCTTGGATATGTTAGCGCCAACTTTCCGAAAGAGGCGCATATGAAACGGTCCCGCATCAACGAAATACTGCGCGAGGGTGACGCGTTCATCCGGTCCTTTGGGTACACGATGCCACCGTTTGCGTACCTGTCGCCCGAGGCATTGAAAGCGTCGGATCACAGGGAGATCAAAACGCGTCGGATGGGGTGGGACATCACCGACTATGGGGCCGAAAAATTCGATGAGATGGGCCTGTTTCTGTTCACAACCCGCAACGGGCTGAGCAGCGATCTGGGCAAGAAAAGCGCGATGCTCTACGCCGAAAAGATCATGATCTCGCGGCAAAACCAGTTAAGCCCGATGCACCGGCATGACCTCAAGGTCGAGGATATCATCAATCGCGGCGGCGGGACGCTTGTGATTGAATTGTTCATGGCGGATGCGCAGGGCGGGATCGACCGGGACGCAGAGGTCTCGGTTATGGTCGATGGTATGATGCGGAAGCTGCCCGCCGGTGGACATCTCAAGCTCGACCCCGGTGAGTCCGTCACCTTGTTCCCGAACAACTGGCACGCGTTCTGGGGCGAAGGGGAGGATGTCCTCATCGGCGAGGTGTCGACCGTCAACGACGACCTGACCGACAACATCTTCGAACAACCGATCGGACGGTTCTCGAATATCGAAGAAGACGAACCGCCGCTGCACCTGCTGGTGTCGGATTACGACACCCGTCTTTGACCTGCCGAAGTAAAAAAAGCCCCGCCAAATGGCGGGGCTTTTCGGTTTCGGTGATGGCGTCGCTTACGCGAACCACCAGCGTTCGATCAGGCGCGAGCTGTCCATCTGGAAGACGTTACCGATGGTGCCAGAATTGGTGAGCTTGGTCGAATGCGCGTCGACGAAGTTTGCGTACATCGGGATGACGGTGCCACCTTCCTTCGAGACCAGCATTTGCATCTCGCGGTACTGTTCGCGGCGCTTGTCGCTGTCGAGTTCGGCGCGGGCAGTGATAAGCAGCTCTTGGAAGCGTGCGTTCTCCCAACCCGTGTCGTTCCACGGCACACCGGATTCATAGGCCGTCGAGAACATCCAGTCCTCCGTCGCGCGACCCGACCAGTAGCAGGCGCACCACGGCTTTTTCAGCCAGACGTTGGACCAGTAACCGTCATCGGGTTCCTGGACCACATTGATGTTGATGCCCGCCGCCTTGGCAGACGCCTGGTAAAGCTGTGCCGCATCCACCGCACCCGGGAAGGCCGCGTTGGCGGCGGAAAGGTCAACCGAAATACCGTCGAGACCGGCTTCGCGCAGCAGCGATGCCGCCTTGTCGGGGTCGTAATCGTTCATCTCCAGATCGGACGCGAAATACTGGTTCGCAGGGCCGATCGGGTTGTCGTTCGCCACAGCGCCGTGACCCAGGAGGATCTTGTCGACCAATTCCTGACGGTTGACCGCGTGCTTGAGCGCCTGGCGGACCTTCAGATCGGTGAAGGGATCGACATTGGTCAGCATCGGGAAAGTAAAGTGCTGGTTGCCGGTCACTTCGAAGATGTTGATCATCGGGTTCGCGCGCATCAGCGGCTCTGTCTTGAAGTCCACGCGGTTCACCGCATCGACCTGACCTGTCATCAGTGCGTTCATCCGGGCAGAAGCATCATTGATCGCGATGGCCTCGACACTGTCGAACCAGCCGTATTCGCCGTCCTTGTAGTGCCCGTCGACACGGGTCAGCAGCGCCCGCACACCGGGGTCAAAGCTTTCGACGCGATACAGACCGGTTCCGATACCCTGAGCGATGGCCTCTTCGACCTGACCCGCCGGGAAGATGCAGAGGTGATAATCCGAGAGCAGGAACGGGAAGTCCGCATTACCCGCTTTCAGCGTGAACTGAACCTCATGATCGCCCATCTTGGTCATTTCGGCGATGTTATCGACGATCGGCTTCGCCGCCGATTTTGCGCCTTCAGCCGTGTGCATCTGGAGCGATTCAAGCACGTCGTCCGCACCGAACGGCTTTCCGTTGTGGAAGTTGACACCCTGGCGCAGTTTGAAGGTCCAGGTCACCGCGTCCGCTGACGCCTCCCAGCTTTCCGCCAGTTCGCCGACCAGTTCGCCGTTTGCGGCAACTTGTGTCAGGCAGTCAAACACGGCGCCGTGGCCGAGCATGATCATGTAGCTGTCAGAGTGAGTCCGGCTGTCCCAGCTGTCGGATGTGTTGGCCCCGGCAAGGCCAAGGCGCAGCGTGCCGCCCCGTTGTTGCGCGCGCAGCGGCAGGCCGCTGGCTGCGAGTACGCCGGCGGCAGCGCCGGTCTTGAGTAGTCCACGTCTTGAAATGCGTGTCATCATCGTCTCCCTGTCTTCATTCTTGACGGCGTCCGGCCGCGTGACGGTCCGTCTTGGACCGATTCTCATGACATCTTATCAACTGCTGCATCGCCGATGTTATCAACTCCACGTTCGTTGAGCAGATTTGTGAGCCAGTCCGGGTCCATTTCGGGAACGGAACTGAGCAAAAGGTCGGTGTAGGGGTGGTGCGGCGGCACGAACATATCGTGCTTCGTCCCCTGTTCCACAACTTTCCCTTCTTTCATCACGACCACCTCGTCTGCGATCGCTTTCACCGTCGCGAGGTCATGTGTGATGAACATATAGCTGAGTTTTAGGTCATCCTGAAGCCGGGCGAGCAGTTTGAGGATGCCCTCGGCGACCAGCTGATCCAGCGCGCTGGTCACTTCATCGCAGATGATGAACTTGGGCTCGGCGGCAAGCGCGCGGGCGATGCCGATGCGCTGCTTCTGACCGCCAGACAGTTCGGATGGCAGGCGGTCGATGTATTGCGCGGCCGGCAGTTCGATCTCTTCGAGCAGCTCTTCAACGCGGCGGCGCTTCTGTTTCCCGGTAAGACCCATGTAGAACTGAACCGGACGACCGATGATATCGCCGATCCTCTGACGCGGGTTCAGTGCGGTGTCGGCCATCTGGTAGATCATCTGCGCCTGTCGCAGTTGGTCTTTGCTTCGGTTCTTGTAATGCGCGGGAAGGGATTGTCCGTCGAACTGGATCACACCCTGGCTTGGCGGCAAGAGTCCGGTGATGCAACGTGCAGTGGTGGACTTGCCCGATCCGGACTCCCCCACAACGGCCACGGTACGGCCCTCGTGGATATCGAAGCTCACGTCGTGCAGAACGGGGATCTTGCCGTAGGCCGCGGACACGTTCTGCACAGAGACCACCGGCGTCGCGCTGGTATGGACGGCCGGTTTCTGGGGCCGCTCGAATGCGCGCACAGCCCAGAGGCTTTTAGTGTAATCCTCTTTCGGGGCCGACAGCATGGTGCGGGTGTCCGCCTCTTCGACCTCATCCCCCTTGAGTAGCACTTTGATCTTGTCCGCCATCTGCGCCACCACGGCGAGGTCATGCGTAATATAGATCGCGGCGGTGTCGAACTGGTCGACTATATCGCGGATGGAAGCGAGGACCTCGATCTGCGTCGTCACATCGAGCGCGGTCGTGGGTTCGTCGAAGATGATCAGGTCGGGGCGGCAGGACATCGCCATCGCAGTCATCGCACGCTGAAGCTGACCTCCGGAGACCTGATGGGGGTAACGGAAGCCGATCTCTTCCGGGTTGGGGAGGCGGAGTCGGCGGTAGAGTTCGATCCCGTCCTGAACGCTTTCTGATCGGGACATGACGCCGTGCTGGACCGGCCCTTCGGTGTGCTGATCGATCAGCTTATGCGCGGGGTTAAAACTCGCCGCGGCGGATTGGGCAACATAGGCGATGCGTTTGCCCAGAAGCTCGCGCTTCTTCGCGGCGGAGGCGGCAAGCAGGTCGATCCCGTCGAATGTGACGGTCCCGCCGGAAATGCGCACGCCATCCCGGGTGAATCCCATCGCGGCAAGTCCAAGGGTGGATTTCCCCGCACCGGATTCCCCGATGAGGCCCAGCACTTCGCCCTTGTTGAGCGTGAGATCGACGCCCTTGATGATGGGCATCCAGGTCTCGTCGCTGCGACCATCGATGTAGATGTCGCGGATTTCGACAAGCGCGGTCATTCCTTCAACCCCGAGCTTCGTTGCAGCATCCAATCAACCACGAAGTTCACGCCAACGGTCAAAAGCGCAATCGCCCCGGCGGCGAGCAGGGGCAGGGCCGCAGTGAGCGGTGAGAAGGCCGCGAAGTTGATGAACTGCGCGCTGTCGCGCACCATCGTGCCCCAGTCGGCCAATGGTGGCTGAATGCCGACACCGAGGAAAGACAGGGACGCAATCGTGAGGAAAACAAAACAGAAGCGCAGACCAAACTCCGCCAAAAGCGGCGCGGTGGCGTTTGGGAGGATCTCTTTGAAGATCAGGTACCCCAAACCCTCTCCACGCAGCTTGGCCGCTTCGATATAGTCCATCACGACGATGTTCAGCCCCACCGCGCGGGCAAGGCGGAACACGCGTGTGCTGTCGATCACGGCAATGATGAGGATCATGTAGACGGTCAGTAGCCAGCGCTCGGATCCGGCCCAGGCGCTTGCAATGGTCATCAAAAGCAGGGCGAAGATCAGTGATGGGATCGCCATCAAGACATCCACCGCGCGGCTGAGCACCTGATCCAGCCACCCTTGCAGCGTGGCGGCAAGAAAGCCCAGAGTACCACCAAGGAAGAACGCGAGGCAGGTCGTCACAAAAGCGATCCCCACGGTGTTCTGCGCCCCGTAGATCAGGCGGCTGAGCAGATCGCGACCGATCTGATCTGTCCCAAGCGGGTGCATCGGGTCCCCGCCCGTGGCGGCGTTACCGCCCGGGAGGACGTTCACGCGCTGGAAGATTTCCTCCTGTCCGAAGGGCGCAAGCCACTGCGCGAAAATCGCCGTGATGGCGTAGAGGATAATCACCAGCACACCAAAGCTCGCCGTAAGCGGCATCTGACGGAAGATCTTCTTGCTACCTTCAGTGCCAACGGCGCGCCCAACGAGGCGGAACACATAAGCGGCAATGGTCGAGATGATGAAGAACTGCACCGCCCAGCGGAAGAACACGACGCCGGCATTCGGCACACCGGCATCGGTCACGGTGGGCTGAAAGAAGTACCAGACCGAGAACAGCAGGAGGCTTGCACCGAAGACATACCCGAATGCGACGGCAAACGGCATGTCGCGGAAGGTTGGCGCGTTGGCCGTGGCCTTTTGTCCGGCAAAGCGGAACATCCATCCACCAGCGGCAATGGCGACAAGCAAAAGCGCAAGTGTCGTCAGGGTGCTCATTTCGGGTGCCTCAGACGCGGGTTCGACAGGATCGACAGGATATCGGCCAACAGGTTCAGCAGGATATACGCCGCAGCAAAGATCAGGCAGCAGGCCTGCACCACCGGGATATCGCGGATTTTCACGCTATCGACGAACAGCTGACCGATCCCCGGATAAACGAAAACCACCTCGACCACGACGACACCGGTGATGAGATAGGCAAGGTTCAGCGCAATGACATTGATGATCGGCGCGAGCGCGTTTGGCAGCGCGTGCTTCACGATCACCCGCATCGGCGACATACCCTTAAGCCGCGCCATCTCGATATAGGGGGAAGCCAACAGGTTGATGATGGCGGCCCGGGTCATGCGCATCATATGCGCAGTGACGACAAGCGTCAGCGTCAGCGCGGGAAGCAGCGTTTTTTCCAGCCGCTCTCCGAACGACATGCCATCAAAGATATTCGACAGGGACGGCAAAACCGGATTGAGCACGGCCAGGAACAGGATCAGCACGTAAGCCAGAAAGAACTCCGGCGACGAGATTGACGACAGGGTCGTCACGTTCGTTGCGCGATCGAATACAGAATTGCGGTAAAGTGCGGCCAAGATCCCGAGGATCAGCGAAAACGGCACCGCGATGCATGCGGTGACAGCCGCAAGGAACATCGTGTTCGCAAAGCGCGGCGCGATCTGCTGTGCGACCGTCGTGCTGACACCGGTATCTGCTCCGGCAAAGCTGGCGAAATTGGCTTGCGCGAAGGAATTCCCCAAATCCCCCTGCAACGCGCCGCCAAGCCATTGGAAATACCGTGTGATCGGTGGTTGATCGAGACCAAGATCACGTCGGATCGACGCGACCGCCTCTGGCGTGGCGCCTTGCCCAAGGATGGCCTCGGCAAAATCGCCCGGAAGCATGTTCACGGCGGTAAAGATCACGATTGAGACGACAAAAAGCGTCAGGAGACCGAGCGCGAGGCGCTGAAGAATGATGCGAATGACAGATTGCAACTGTTTTTCTTATTCTTGTCCCTGGCTGACCCTTAGGTTAGCCATCAGCGAGTTTGTGTAAACCGCTAATACCGTTTTTGGATCAGCTGCTTGGAATCGCATCCATAATCCGGACCAGTTCGGCGCTGATGCCGGGTTCGGACAAGGCATGGCCAGCGTTGCGCACCATGCGCAGGTCGCATTCGGGCCAGTTCTTCGCGATTTCCCACGCACGGACGGGTGGGCAGATCATGTCGTAGCGCCCTTGCACAATGGCGCCGGGCTTGCCTGACAACCGGTCCAGGTTCTTGAGGATCCAGCCGTCTTCTTCGAGAAACCCGTTGTTGATGAAGTAATGGTTTTCCAGTCGCGCAAAGGCGCGGGCATAGTCCCCCGGTGACTCTCCCCCCGATCCACTTGAATAGACCGACGCCAGCGCGTTTTCCCATGCCGACCAGGCTCGGGCGAACCGCGTTTCGGTGCGCAGGTCGCCGCAGAACAAGCGACGGTTATAGGCCGCGATCAGGTCGTCACGCTCGTCCTCGGGAATGATGTCCACGAAACGCGCCCAGGTTTCCGGCCAGAATTGACCCGCACCGCCCGCGTAGAACCAGTCGAGCTCCGCCTTCGTCATGGTGAACACGCCACGCAGCACAAAGTGCATCACGCGCTCTGGGTAGGTGATGCCGTAGATCAGCGAGAGCGTCGCACCCCAGCTCCCACCGAACGCGATGAAGTCTCCGATGCCAAGCTCGGATCGAATGCGTTCGATATCGGCGACCAGATCCCACGTTGTGTTATTCGATACGCTTGCATGCGGACGGGACCGGCCACAGCCCCGCTGATCGAACAGGACCACACGATAGACCTTCGGATCGAAATACCGCCGCATCGACGGGCTACAGCCGCCACCGGGGCCGCCGTGAAACACGATCACCGGAATCCCGTTCTGCGCGCCGCATTGTTCGACGTAGACAGTGTGCCCGTCACCGACCGACAGCATGCGCTGATCGAAAGGGTCGATGGGAGGGTAAAGATACTGCACTGCGCGCTTTTGGCTCGGGAATTTGTCCATACGCCATCTATATTGGCTGCAAGACCTAAAAGACCATGGGGAAACTTTACATGACCGGGGCCACGACCGTCGATCCGACCGAAATCGCCAAATTCGAGGCGATGGCCGCCGAATGGTGGGACCCCAACGGCAAGTTCAAGCCTCTTCATATGATGAACCCGGTGCGCCTTGATTACATCACAGCACAGATCGCGGAAGAGTTTGATCGGGATTTGAACGATGCCCTGCCGTTGTCCGGTTTACGCGTTCTCGATATCGGCTGCGGCGGTGGATTGCTGTGCGAACCGATGGCGCGGCTGGGCGCTACGGTCGTCGGCGTCGATGCGGGCGGTGGCAACATTCCAGTGGCGCAAACGCATGCCCGGCAGTCCGGTCTGGACATCGACTACCGCCACACGACCGCAGAGGCCATGGCAGAGGCCGGCGAGGCGTTTGACGTTGTCCTGAGCATGGAAGTGATCGAACACGTCGCCGACCCGCTGGCCTTTCTGACGGCCTGTGCCCGTTTGGCTAAGCCGGGTGGTCTGCACATCTGCTCGACGCTCAACCGCAACGCCAAGAGTTTCGCGGCCGCGATTGTCGGCGCGGAATATGTGATGCGCTGGCTGCCGAAGGGCACGCATGATTGGTCGAAATTCATCACACCGGACGAACTCTATGCGCTTTTGCGGCAGTCCGGTTTGGACCCGGTCGATCGCAAGGGGTTCCAGTTCAATCCGGTCTCCTGGCAGTGGAGCCTGTCCGACCGGGATCTCAGCGTCAACTATGTGACCACGGCGCTGAAGCCCGCCTGAGGTCAACCGCGCGGTTCGGGCTCTTCGAGCTTCACGCGCAACTCTCGCAGCACCGGAATGGCGGCGCGCACTTTGCCGTCGCCCAGTTCTTCGACCATCTCGTTGATAAGCGGCGTGATCGCGGCGATCGCTGCATCGCGCGCGGCCAATCCCGCCGGGCTGATCGACACCTGCTTGCGCCGCGCATCATCCCAATCCGGGCGGATATGGACGTATCCAGCAGCCTCAAGCTTGCCCAGAGTATTGGTCATCGCACCGCGCGTGACGTGAAACAGTTTCGCCAGTTGCGCCGGTGTCTTTTCGGAACCACCCCGCGCCAGTTGGTTCAGAACGGAAAAGTGCGAGATTTCCATCTTGTTCGGCAAAACCCGCGTCAGCCGGTTCCGCAAAAGCTGATCAGCGGTCAGCAATTCGCTGAACAGGGAAATTGCAAGTGGGCTGCTGTCGCTCATTACGGGCCAGTGAAGTCTCTATCATGCTGTAAAGACGGGACTTTCTGTCTTGCTTTTGCCACGTTCGACGGATCCAGGTCAACCAGATGCACGCCAAATGTCTGTCCTGCGTCAATCAGCACCTCTCCCCAAGGCGAAACGGCCATCGAATGCCCATGTGTTGTGCGAGTCCGACCCCGGCTTGCCGGGTGCTGACCCATTTGCGCCGGAGCGAGGACGTAGCTTCCCGTCTCTATCGCCCGCGCACGAAGCAGGGATTCCCAGTGCATCGCCCCTGTCGCAGGCGAAAACGCCGCGGGGATCGTCATGACCTCGGCACCGGCCTTTGCCAAGGCGCGGTAGAGATACGGAAACCGGACATCGTAACAGATCGTCATGCCGATCCTGCCAAACGGGGTTTCGGCTGTCACAGCACGGTTGCCGGGCGCGAATCCGGCGGACTCTCTGTAGGTTTCGATCTCGTTGACCTGAACATCGAACATGTGGATCTTGTCATACCGCGCCGCAATCGATCCATCTGGCGCGATCAAGAAGGACCGGTTGGCGAACCTGTCTTCCGGCGGCTCCGATTTCAGCGCCAGTGACCCGATCAAGAGCCACACACCTAGACGCGCAGCATCTTCGCGCAGACCATCGAGCGTTGGGTCCTCATCCTCGGTGCAAAGAACGGACCGCTGATGCGTGCGGCTGTTGCTGACGCAGTTCGTGACCTCGGGCGTGAGGATCAGCCCGGCGCCTTCGGACGCCGCACGGCGGACAAGTTCCGAGGTGACCCGCAAGTTCTTGTGCGGGTCATCAGACGACGTCAGCTGAAGCAACGCCGCCCGCATCCGCGCTACGCCGCCAAAAGCGGGTCGAGCTTGCCCGCGCGTTCAAGTGCATAAAGGTCGTCACAGCCGCCGACATGCGTCTCCCCGATGAATATCTGGGGCACCGTCCGCCCGCCATTGGCGCGCTGGATCATCTCCGACTTCCGGCTTGGATCAGCGAGAACGTCGATTTCCGAAAACGTCACACCCTTCTGGGTGAGCAACCGCTTCGCGGCATGACAGAAGCCGCAAAGCGGCGAGGTGTAGATTTCAACAGATAGCATAATATGTCCCCTATAACAGTTGTCGGGGATTTAGGCAGCCTTTGCAACGCGCGCTAGAACGGTGACACAAATATCTCGGGCCTGTGCGGTATGGCATGCCAATGCGCACGCACCGAGAGTCGCGCCAGACGTCATCACGTCGTCGACGAGCAGTACGGGGCGTCCCGCAAGGCGATGCCCTTCGCGCGGATGCGGTCGGATGGCGTCGGACAGCGCCTGAAAACGGGCTTCACGCGATGCCCCGTCCAGAGACGGCGTCCTGCACGGCCGCGTAAGCGCTGTCGGCGCGTATTCCAGACATAGACGACGCGCAATCACTTGGGCCAGCAAAGCGGATTGATTGTAGCGGCGTCGCAGAAGGCGGGTGATGTGCAACGGCACTGGCACCACAAGCGTGTCGGCATCCATGGACCGCGGCAGCGCGCCAACCATCCAGGCAGCGGCCATGGTTACGATGTCATGCCTGTCCCCGTGTTTCAGCGCGAGCACAAGCTTTCGTGCGACGCCTTCATAGCGCAGCGGTGCATAGCCGTGCTGCCACGGACGGGCAAGGGAAATGCAATCGTCGCAATGCTCGTCAATGTCGGATGTGCCCGGTAGGGGCACGCCGCAGGACGTGCAGGTCAATCCGGTGATAAACGGAGTTTCGGCGAAACAAGCGGCACATAGACCGTTATCCTGTTCGACAAGGCCGCCGCACGCGAGACAGCGGGGCGGGTATATGACCCGCAGCGCGGTTTGCAATCCCGTGGTCAGCACCCTATTTCCCGCCCATGTCCGATGCCCCCAAACTGACCGACCGAAAAGCGCTCGACATGCATCGTGCGCGGATACCCGGCTCCGATGCGCTTTTCCTGCACGAAGAAGCCTTGGCCGATGTGCAGGATCGCGTCTCATTGGTTAAGAAAGAGTTTCACTCGATCACGATCATCAGCCCCTTTCCCGAGGTCTGGCGCGATGCTTTCCCAAATGCACGCCTCATCGACGACACCGACGTTCTGGACCTGACAGAAAGCAGCTGCGACCTGATCGTGCACGCGATGGCACTGCACTGGGCGAATGATCCAGTGGGTCAGCTTATTCAGTGCCGACGCGCGCTTAAGCCCGACGGCCTCTTGCTTGTCGTGATGCTTGGCGGCCAAACGTTGCATGAATTGCGGGCGAGCCTGGGGCAGGCGGAAAGCGATGTGACCGGAGGGCTGTCGCCCCGCGTCGCGCCGATGGGAGAGATTCGTGATCTTGGCGCCTTGCTACAGCGAGCCGGGCTGGCTTTGCCCGTGGCCGACAGCGCTGTTCTGAAGACAAGCTACGCGTCACCGCTTCACCTGATGCGCGACCTGCGTGCGATGGGAGAGACCAATGCGCTCCATGCACGGATCCGGTCGATGACGCGGCGAGATGTGCTGCTGCGGGCCGCGCAGATTTATGTCGACACGTTCGCGGATGCAGATGGCCGCGTGCCCGCGACGTTCGAACTGATCACGCTCACCGGATGGGCGCCGGACGCGTCCCAGCCGCAGCCCTTGCGCCCTGGTTCCGCATCACAGCGGCTTGCCGATGCCCTGAATACCGTTGAGACACCACTGAAAGATTGACCTTAGCCCCATAGAGGTTAGGTAGCCCGACAGACTTGAAACAGGACGCAGGCCGATATGTTGGACGCCACCAAGACAGCACAACGCCCGACCCACGCACCCACAGACCATCCCAAGGTTCCCGCCGAACGTGTCGGTATTCTCTTGGCAAACCTTGGGACGCCGGACCACTACAGCTACTGGCCGATGCGCCGCTATCTGAACGAGTTTCTGTCGGACCGCCGGGTGATCGACTACAGCCCCTGGCTCTGGCAGCCGCTTTTGCAGCTCATCATCCTGACGAAACGTCCGTTCAGTTCAGGCGAAGCGTACAAGTCGATCTGGAATGAAGAGCAGGGCGAAAGCCCGCTGATGACGATCACCAAAGACCAGACCGCCAAGATGACGAAGGTCATGCAGGATCGCTATGGCGATCAGGTGATGGTCGATTTCTGTATGCGGTACGGCAACCCGTCGACCAAATCCAAGGTCCGCGAGATGGTCGAGGCCGGGTGCCGCAAGATCCTGTTCTTCCCGCTTTACCCCCACTATGCCGGGGCAACTTCGGCGACAGCCAACGACCAGTTCTTCCGCGCGCTGATGGACGAAAAGTGGCAACCGACGGTTCGTACGGTCGATCCGTACTACCAGCATCCGCTCTATATCGAAGCACTCGCCCAGTCGATCGAGACCGCCTACGCCAAGCTCGAGACGCGGCCCGACATCCTTGTTTGTTCCTATCACGGCGTGCCGAAGCGCTACCTGATGGAGGGCGACCCGTATCACTGTCAGTGCCAAAAGACGACGCGGCTGTTGAAGGAGCGTCTGGGGTGGGACGATTCGGAGATCGTGACCACGTTCCAGTCCCGGTTCGGTCCGGAAGAGTGGCTGAAACCTTACACGGTCGAAGAGGTCGCGCGTCTGGCTGAGGAAGACGGCAAGAAGAACATCGCAGTTTGCGCACCGGCGTTTTCAGCCGACTGCATCGAAACGCTCGAAGAGATCAACGAAGAGATCAAGGAAAGCTTCGAAGAAGCCGGTGGTGAACACTTCACTTACATTCCCTGCCTCAACGACGACGACGCGCACATCACGGCGCTGGCAGCCGTCGTCGAAGAAAACCTGAACGGGTGGTTGGAGTAGGGTCCGGGACGGATCGACACGATCCCTATTTAAAAAAAAGGCGGTGCCTGAGGCACCGCCTTTTTCAATTCCGTAATCCGATGTGGATTAGTCAGCAGCAGCAGCAGCCAGCAGGGCGATAACGACCAGCGGGATGATGAGGCCTGCGGACGAGGAGCTTTGTGCGGCTTCTTCAACCACAACGACCGGCTCCATTATGACGTCGCCTTTTGCCATCTTGCCGTGACCTTCAGCGAAAGCTGTCGTAGCGGCACCAGCAAAAGCAGCGGCGAGAACGAGTTTCTTCATATTAACCTCCAGATATTTGCAAGTCGGCGGACGCAATGCGACGCGCGACAAGCACCCAAGACTTACCTCGTATGACTCTCTAAGCAGCTTATCCGGGTAAATGCAAACCTATCTTATCGCACGACTTTCCGGGTCCGCCGCCATGTCGTCAAATAAGCAACACCTGCGTGCCCACTTTGGCGAGCTCGTAAAGTTCCTCGATATGCTCGTTGTAAAGACCGATGCACCCGTTCGACGAGCGCCGCCCGATTTTGCGTGTGTCATGGGTCCCGTGGATGCGGTAATACGTCCAGCTGAGGTGCAGCGCGCGCGTGCCAAGCGGGTTGTCCGGACCCGGCGGAACGTAGTCCGGCCACTCTGGATTCCGCTCTTTCATCGACGGTGTCGGACGCCAATCGGGCTCCGGGTCTTTGAGCACCACCTGGGTGCGTCCGCGACGGGTCAGATCGTCAGTCAGCGGAACCGAGGACGGGTAAAGACGGTAGTTTCCGTTCTCCTGCCAGTAGTGCAGAGCCCGGGAATCGATATCCACCAGAATCGCGCCGTTGGTCAGGTTCGCGAAATACGGCTGCCATTCGAGCGTACGAAAACTTGAGATATTGCGCCGTGTGATGCGCGAAATTTCGCTCTCCATCTCGATCGTCGACGGATCGTTCACATCTTGCGCCACGGCCGGTGTGGCGACCATTGCAGCAGAGCCTGCGAGGAAGGCGCGGCGGTTGACCGAAAAACGCGGTGCATTTGCCATTTTTGTTGGCCTCTTTTCATTGCCAGGGAACAGTTGAAACTTGGGGCTGTGTATATGACTTGAATGCCTCAGTCGCAATTCAAAGGAATGTTAGGTCGGCAAATCTCGGCTTTGTGTGTTTGAACCCACTCATGTCTAGGGATAAGGCAAGTCCGACGACGACACAGGTGGCACGACATGAAGCGTTCGACATTCCTCCTTGGTGCAGCGGCGCTGGCTTTGACTGCATGTGCAGCGGCTCCGACAACGCCGACGCTTGGCCCGGACGGCAAACCTTTGCCGCGGCTGTACCGCATCCGTGCGGCTGACACGGCACGCATTCAGTTCCGCATGCTGGATGCCGTCAACGCGCTGCGGCAAGCCGCCGGTGCGCCCGCGGTCGAGTTGAACGCCCGACTGAACGCCGCTGCAGCCACACATGCACGCGATATGAGCATCCAGAACCGTCCGTGGCACTTCGGTTCGGACGGATCGTCGCCGATCACCCGCATCCAACGCTCCGGCTACACCGGTCGTCTTGTCGGTGAGGCCATTTCAGAAACCTACGAAACCGAGCTGGAAACCCTCGGCGCCTGGATGGAAGCTCCCAACACGCGGACGGTGATCCTTGACCCCACGGCGCGGGATATGGGCTTTTCGTGGTTCCAGGAAGACAACGGAAAGATCTGGTGGAACCTCATCCTTGGTGCGCCGGGCGAGAGTGGTTTCATCCCCGTCAACGCGCCGTTCTAAGCGGAAAACCGCCGGTTCAGGGTCGATTTGCACGGAATCTGACCAGTACCGTCACGGATTGATCGTGATCGGCGTCCCGTTTTTCACCATCGCGTAGATCTCGCGCATCTCTCGGTTGGTGACAGCGATGCAGCCCCACGTCCAGTCGCGCCCGCCCTTGCGGTATTTCCACGGGCGACCGTGAATAAAAATGTCGCCTCCCGGGGATTGGGCAAACGACATGGCCTCCTGCACATCGTCCAGCCGCGGATAGTCGATCCCCAGTGATAGATAGAAGCGGCTGTTCGGGTTGCGGCGGTCGATTGTGTATTCGCCCTCGGGCGTTTTTCCGTCGCCTTCGAACTGCTTATCGCCCTCTGGCGCAAAGCCGAGACCGACGTCGTAGGATTTGAGCACCGCGTTGTGATGCAAGAGATACATCTTGCGCGCGGATTTGTTGACCATGACGCGGGTCACTTCCGGCCCGTCATAAGTCTGGAATTTGCTCGCACATCCGCCCAGAGCGAACGCCAGAGCGAGGATCATCAGAACGCGAAACATGGAATGACACTGCCCGTTATTTTTTCAGGCACCATACACGAGTTTTCCGGATTCCGGAAAAACGAAAACGTGATCTCAGCGCTCGTTCAGCCGTTTTTCGATGGCTTCAAGCCGGGACAGGACCTGATCGCGATAGGCATCGGTTTTTTCATTGGATTCCTCGGCATGCGCGTCCTGCATGGAATTCACAATGAGACCGACGAGAAGGTTCACCACCGCAAAGGTCGTGACCATGATGAACGGAACAAAGAACGCCCATGCCCACGGGAAGACCTCCATCACTGGGCGCACGATGCCCATCGACCAGGATTCCAGCGTCATGATCTGAAACAACGAATAGGCCGACAGTCCCAGATTGCCGAACCATTCGAGTAGTTGCGCGTGCCGTTCCGGCGTGCAGCCTTCAAGCGCGAACTCCATACAGCCGTTGCCAAAGAGCTTCGTCGCCATCACCGCGCCGATGTAGAAAATCAGCGCCATGAGCAGAAACACGCTGCCCATGCCGGGCAGGGCGGTCACAAAGCCTTCGACCACGCGCCGCAACCGGGGTGTCGCCGAGATGACCCGCAACACCCGCAGGATGCGTAGTGCACGCAGGACCGAGAACCCTTGCGCGGCGGGCACCAGGGCGATGCCGACAATGGCGAAGTCGAAGATGTTCCAGCCGCTTCTGAAAAAGCGCAGCCCGTGGGCAAAAAGCTTCAGTGCGATTTCAATGACGAAAATGGTAAGGCAAATGCGATCGAGGGTCAGGATCACCGGACCGAAACTGGCCATCAGGGTATCCGACGTCTCCATCCCCAGAAGGACCGCGTTGAACAGGATCACACCGATGATAAAATTGGTGACCCATGCCTGTTCCAAAAACGCGGCGACTGTGTTTCGCATGCCCTGACCCTTTACGTTCTGCGGCGCAGCAACGCCACCAACTCCACATGGGTGGACCACCTGAACTGGTCAACCACCTGAACCCATTCAAGATCATAGCCCGCATGGATCAGAGTGGCAGTATCCCGCGCGAAGGTGGCAGGGTTGCACGAAACATGCGCGATTTGCGACACAGTGCTTTTCGGCAGTTCGGCAATCTGCGCTGCGGCACCGGCCCGGGGCGGGTCGATCACCACGGCTTCGAACCGGTTCAGCTCTTCTGGAATCAGGGGATTGCGGAAGAGGTCGCGTACCTCGTGCGTCACCCGCTTCAACCCTTGGGCATTGCGCCACGCGTGATCGAGCGCCTGCATCATCCCAAGGTCGCCTTCCACGGCGTGGACCGGCGCAATCTGCGCCATCGGCAAGGCGAACGTCCCGCAGCCAGCAAAGAGATCGAGGACCGTTTTCGGCTTTATTAGAGCCTGTCTCACGGCCCCAATAAGCGCCGCCTCGCCTTCCAGTGTCGCCTGGAGGAATGCACCAGGCGGAGGGCAGACCTGTGCTGGCCCAAGGTCCAGAACCGGCGCGCGGCGTTGGAGCGCGATCTCTCCGTCCCACGCGATGCGGGCCAGATCATACTCGCGCGCCATGTCGGCGAGGGCCTGATGCAGTGCGACGTCCATCTCCTTGCCACCAGTGACTGAAACGTCGAGGCCCGACTGCGTCAGCGTGACAAGCACAGACAGCTCTCCCTTTCGGGACGCCCCAACAACGGCCAGCGCTTCGACCATGGGAAGAGCGGCGGCCAGATCAGGGTGCACCAACTCGCAGTTAGGCACGGAAGTGATCGTGTCGGACGCTTTCATGTGGAACCCGGCCAAAGCACCCTTCTTGGTGCGGCGGGCCGAAAAGGATGCGCGACGACGGGATTGAGGCGGTGACGTGATCGGCTCTGGCACATCAATGGCAATGCCTTGCGCCGCAAGAGCCTGCCGCACCACATCGCGCTTCCAGCTTGCGACAAACGCATCGGACGCGTGCTGCAACTGGCAGCCACCACAGGATTTCGAATGAGGGCAGGGCGGCTTCACACGGTTTTCCGACGGCGTGGCGATGCGCACATTCTGCAGACGGTCACCGATCAGATCGCCCGTGACCGTCTCCCCCGGCAACGCGCCCGGGACATAGATCGGTCCTTCGGCAATGCCGTCGCCGTGCTGGCCGAGACGCGTGATCTGGTAGCTATCCATGCCCCGCCACATGCCGCGAAACGCGACCGGCGTCCAGATCAGCCAGAAAGATCCGTATCTCTTGCCGTGATGTCAGGTGATAGAAAGGCTTTTGTCCGGCCGCACGTTCTTTCATCTGCAATGCTTTGAGACGCCCTGTGTGCCGCGTGTCCCAGATCCATTTGTAGAAATCGTAATGAAAGCCTTCAGGGCAGTCGTCCTGCATATCGGGACGTGTTTTCCCATGATGGCGCACTGTACGCCAAAAAACGCGCCAGAGCCGCAAGCCCAAGGGCAGATCGAGCCAGATCACGACGTCCGCCCTCTCGAACCGGTCGGCATAGGTTGTGGACAGCCCACCCTCGAACACCCATTTCGGCTTTGCCTGCTCTTCCAACGCCATCGCAATCTTTTCCTCACGCGGGCGTTCCTGCCAGCCGGGCAAGTGGTGAATGCGATCGACATGTACAACGGGCAGAGCCGTTCGTTCCCCGATGATCCGCGCCAGCGTCGACTTGCCTGACCCGGGCTGACCCAGGATCATCACGCGGTTCATTCCGCCGCCTGCGCGTTGATGAACCCCCCCGATTGGCGATCCCAATACCGCGCGTAGAGGCCCCGTTTGGCCAGAAGCGCGTCATGCGTTCCTGTCTCGACAATGTGGCCCTGGTCCATGACGACGATGCGGTCCATGCTGGAAATGGTACTGAGACGGTGGGCAATGGCGAGGACGGTCTTTCCGTCCATCACCCGCTCCAGCGCCATCTGGATCTGAGCCTCGACCTCGGAATCAAGAGCGCTGGTCGCTTCATCGAGGACGAGTATCGGTGCGTCCTTCAAAATCGCACGGGCCAGTGCAATACGCTGGCGCTGCCCGCCGGAAAGTTTCACACCGCGTTCGCCCAGATGCGCGTCGTAGCCCGTACGACCTTTGAAGTCTTCCAGTTCGGTGATGAAATCATGCGCCTCGGCCTTGCGCGCGGCGGCGATGACATCCTCGCGGGTCGCGTCCGGCTTACCATAGCGGATGTTGTCGAAGGCTGAGCGATTGAACATCGCGGTCTCTTGCGTGACCATCCCGATCTGGCGGCGCAGGCTTTCCTGTGTGACGGCGGCGATGTTCTGACCGTCGATCAGAATCTGCCCTTTTTCGGTGTCATAGAGACGCAACAAGAGCGAAACGAGTGTCGATTTCCCCGCGCCGGATGCCCCAACGATGGCCAACTTCTCGCCGGGATGAATGGTCAGGTCGATACGCTCGACACCCCCGGTCTTCCGGCCGTACGCAAAGCTGACATTGTCCAGATGGACCTCGCCCTTGTCGACGACCAGTTCGGCGGCCCCATCGCCATCCACCAACGTATGATCCGGCGTCAGCGTCCGCATCCCGTCCTCAACCTCGCCCACGTTGGCATAGAGACTCATCAGCGTGAAACTGACCCACCCGGTCATTTGCGCCAGACGCAGGCTGATCGCACCGGTGGCCGCGATATCACCCGGAGAAATGAGGCCCAATGACCAGTACCAGAGCGCGCCGCCGATCAGCAGAACGGGCAAGACGCCGGCCAACGCCATCAACCAGAACCGGAACGACACGGACACGACGCTGAAGTCGAGAAACCGCTGGCGGTATTCGCTCATCGCACCCAGTGCGGCGCGGTCTTCGTGGCCCTGATGCGCAAACAGCTTCACGGTCTTGATATTGGTCACGGTATCCACGACTTGCCCCGTCACCATCGCCCGCGACGCGGCGCGCGCTTTGGATCGTACCCGGATGCGGGGCATGAAGTACTTGATGAGGTAGCCGTAGGCGATCATCCAGATGAGCAAGCCCAGCGCGATGCGCCAATCGACCGTTCCCAGAAGAAGCACCGCTCCGATGACCGAGGCCAGCGCGAAAAGTACCGTATGCACCATCTCGGTCACGACGTCGTTCAGCGCGCGGGCGGTCTGCATCTCTTTCTGAGCAATGCGCCCCGCGAAATCGTCGTCGAAGAACGTGACCGCCTGTCCCAGCGTATACCGGTGGATCCGCGACAGCGTCAGGGTCATCAGGTTCGGCTGCATCATGATGTTCTGCGTGTAGGCATTGGCCCACATGAGCGCGGGACGCAGGATTATGAAGAAGCCGAGCGACAACATGAGAAGGCCCGCACCGTCGCTGAAGACGCTGTCCGGGCCAGAGGCGAGGGCCGAATCAATCACGCGGCCCAACAGGATCGCCGCAACGACCTCGGTCACACCCGCGAGAATCGACAAGATGCCGGTCAACCAGAGGACCGGCCAACTGCCGTCCAGCGCCCAACGAAAAAACGCGCCGAGTGTCTTTGGCGGCGGGCCATTCGCATGGGCAAAGGGGTTGATCTTGAACAGCTTCACTCGGCAGCCTCTGTCTCGGTCGCGATGAACCCGCCGGATTGCCGGGCCCAGAAGCCTGCATATAGCCCGCCCTGCGCCAAAAGCGCGTCATGCGTGCCATCTTCGACGATCTTGCCCTGATCCATGACCAGAATGCGATCCATATGAGCAATCGTGCTAAGCCGGTGAGCAATCGCGATCACCGTCTTGCCTTCCATCATGCCATAAAGCGTGTCCTGAATGGCGGCTTCGACCTCGGAATCGAGCGCACTTGTCGCTTCATCCAATAGCAGGATCGGTGCGTTTTTCAGGATCACGCGTGCGAGCGTGACGCGCTGGCGCTGGCCACCAGAGAGCTTCACACCCCGTTCGCCAACCTGTGCCTCATACCCTCTGCGACCTTGCGGGTCTTGCAGATCCAGGATGAACTCATGTGCCTGTGCCTGTTTCGTCGCGGCGATGACCTCGGCCTCGGTGGCATCGGGACGGCCGTAAAGGATGTTCTCGCGGACCGATCGATGCAAAAGTGAACTGTCCTGTTGCACCATCCCAATGGCAAGGCGCAGACTGTCTTGCGTCACATCAGTGATGTCCTGCCCGTCGATCAGGATGCGCCCGCTCTCGGCGTCGTAGAAGCGTAGAAGCAACTTCACGAGCGTCGATTTCCCGGCACCCGACCGTCCGACAAGTCCCACCTTTTCGCCCGGCGCAATGGTCAGGCTGATCTTGTCCAGTCCTCCGCCGTCGCGCCCGTAATGGTGTGTTAGAGACTGAATCTCGATCTTGCCTGCTTGCAACTGAAGCGGCTTCGCGCCCGGCTTGTCGACCAGCGTGATCGGCTGCGCAATCGTCTCCATACCCTCTGAGACGACACCGAGCTGGCGGAAAAACGAGGTCAGCGCCCACATGATCCACCCGGTCATGGCATTCAGGCGCAAGGTCAACGCGGTGGCGGCAGCGACGACGCCGACACTCGCCTGTCCCTGCATCCAAAGATAGAACGCCCAGCCCACGACCGCGACGATCAGTAGACCATTCAATGTGACAAGCACCACGTCCATGATCGTGAAAAGCCGCATCTCGTACTGGAACGTGGTTCGCGTCTTCTCAATCGCCTCTTTGGCGTAATCCAGCTCTTGCGTGTTGTGGGCGAACATCTTCACCGAATGGATGTTTGTGTAGCTGTCCACCACGCGGCCCGTGACCTCGGACCGGGCATCGGACGCCGCTTGCGACGCCGGCCCAACCCGTTTGACGGTCCAGGCCACAAGCATGCCGTAGAGGAAGAGCCACCCGACAAGCGGAATCGCCAGACGCGGGTCCGCTTGGCCCAACAGGATGAGCGCACCGATGACGTAGGCGATAGAAAAGCTGATGGCGTCGAACACCTGAAAAACGGCTTCGCCGGCAGCAGGCGGGGTCTGCATGATCCGGTTCGCGATGCGCCCGGCGAAATCATTCTCGAACCACCCAACCGACTGGTTCAACACGTGCCGATGCGCGCGCCAGCGGATCAGCGTGCCAAAGTTCGGCAGAATGGTGTTGTTCAGGATCAGCACATCCAACGCCTGAAGCGCGGGGCGGATGAACAGGATGAAAACCGCAAGCGCGATGAGCCAGCCGCCATAGGCCTCCCACACCTCCGCAGGGTCGCCCGCAAGAATGTCCACAACCCAGCCCATCGCCCAGATGAGCGCGATCTCGATCGCAGCGACGACAACAGACATCAGGCCCGCATAGACAAAAACGCGCTTGAAGGGCTGCGCATAGTCCATGAGGAACGGAAACAGCTTTGTCGGCGGCGTGTCCTTTTCCGGATACGGACCGTACGGATCGACAAGGTTTTCAAAGAAGCGGAACACCGAAACGGTCTCCTGAACAGGTAAACAAATGCATTGGTGGCCACGAATTAAATGTGGCTGCCGTGGGGTTTCATGCGATGTTCGGTGTTTTCGGCGCGACCCTACCCGCAAGTGGCCGGGAAGGAAATAGGTCAATCCAGAAGGTCTGATTTCCCAAGCACGAACCCGGACGCGATCCATCGAGTTTCAAGCTCTCTAAGCTTCTCGCCTAGCTTCGCCCCGGTGAAGGTCGGCATAAGGTCGTTCGGTTTCACCGGGAAGGTGGCCTGCGCGCCGGTTCGCGCCTGATCGAGGGTGTTCGGGTCCACAGGATTTTCCAACAAGGCCGAGCGCAGGAGCAAGACGTCGATCGCAGCCTCTGCACCGTGCCGGTAGCCAAGTTCGGCGGCCGGTGTGATTTCAGATATCAGTCTCTGATACAGCTCAAGTCGGCGTTGATCGCGCTTCGCAAGCCTCAAATGACTTGGATCGAAAGGCCCCAAAGATGCCAGTCTCCGGATTGCGTCCGGGGCCAGCTTTGCCTCCGTTTCGTAATGGATGAGCGGCGCGAGCGACTCTGCATGCGCCCCGGGCAGAACCATTTGCAAGACACCGACCTGCGCCATTGTCGCAATAGCGGGGGCCGGGTCAGGAGCTGAAAGCAGCTTGGTCACTTCGGCGGTCACACGCTCACGGGACAGCGCATCGAGGCCATCAAGCGTCTCGGCAATCGCCGCCAGGGCTTCAACGTCAAATCCCAGGTTTGGATCACCGTACCAGGCCGAAAACCGAAAAAACCGGAGGATGCGAAGATAGTCCTCAGTGATCCGGGCGGTCGCATCCCCGATGAAACGGACGCGCCGCGCCTGCAGGTCCGGCAAACCACCGAGCGGATCGATCACCTCCCCCCGCGCATTCGCATAGAGCGCGTTCATCGTGAAATCGCGGCGGGCGGCGTCTTCGGCCATGTCGGTCGAAAACCGGACGATAGCGCGGCGGCCATCTGTCTCTGTATCAGCGCGAAAGGTCGTCACTTCGTAGCCGGTGCCGTCGGACACGACCGTGATCGTGCCATGGTCGATCCCGGTGGGCACGCTTTTCAACTGCGCATCTTTCGCAAGCTGCACCACGGTTTCCGGCGTTGCATCGGTGGCGATATCGATATCGGTCACCGGCACACCCATCAGCGCATTGCGCACACACCCACCCACGGCAAGCGCCACATGCCCCTTGGCTGTTAGCGCGGCAAAAACAGCCTGTGTTCCGGCGTTCTCAAGCCACGGGTCGGTGATTTTCATACCGTCTCCATCCGGTCAGCAAGCCCACGCAAGATACGCGCGGTTGCGCCCCAGATGTAATAGGGGCCAAACGGAACAGTATAGTAATGCCGCCTAGTCCCGCGCCAGCGACGCGATTGGATTGAAAATTCCGCAGTTGCCGTGACATGCGACAGCGGCACCTTGAACACTTCGGCCACCTCGCCCGGCTCCGGTACGGCATCGAACGTCTGGTCAATCCAGCCAACGACCGGCGTCACGATGAAACCCGTCACTGTCTCATGCGCGGGCAGCGTGCCTAAAACCGACACATGCGACCGCGGCAAGCCCACTTCTTCGGTCGCTTCGCGCAGCGCCGCATCGACGACGTCGGCATCGCCGTCATCCTGTTTGCCGCCGGGGAAGGCAATCTGACCGGGGTGATGCTTGAGCCGCGAGGACCGTTTGGTAAGCAACACCCGCGCGCCGTCCGGATGCGCCAGAACAGGCACTAATACGCCCGCAGGCCGCAATTTGCGGCCGACGGGCAGTTCGACATTCGGGTTGAGATCGAAGTCGGACGATGTGCCGCTTTTCAGGTCAAGCGCGGCTTGCAATCGGTCGCGGTCATTCACCTGAAACCTCTTCGGCCTCGAACCCGACAGTGGCCGGATCAAGGTCGTAATGCGCACCGCAGAACTGACAATCCGCCGTTACACGCCCTTCGTCTGTGGTCATCTTTTCGATGTCCCTGGCGGAGTAGATCGACAGGCTTTGCCGCACGCGATCCTCTGAACAAGTACAGCCGAATCGCACCGGTTGCGCATCGAAGACGCGGGGCTGCTCTTCGTGGAACAGGCGCACAAGCAGGTCAGTCGTCGGAAGGCTTGGTCCGATCAGCTCTATATCCTCGACCGTATCGAGGTGGAAATTGACACGGTTCCAGTTCTCGCCTTCGTCTTCGTCCAGAAGATCATCCGCCAGAAGCAACCCGCCTTCGCCGGAACCACCACCCGATACATGCGGCGACGCTTTGGGCATGTGTTGCACCATGATCCCGCCGGCCCGCCAGTGTTCCGCCACACCCGGTTCGGTCGACTGGCCAAAGCTTAGCGCAAAACGGGTCGGTAGCTGTTCGGACTGCGCAAAGTAGGCCTCGGCGCAGGATGCGAGGGTAGGTCCGGCAAGCGGTGTGATCCCCTGGTAAGGCTGCATGCCTTGCCCCTGATCCATCATGATCGCGAAATAGCCCTCACCGATCTGCTCCATGGCTGGCCCGTCGGTGATCCTCTCGCGGTCAAAACTGGCATAGGCGCGGATGCGCGCGGGCTCTCCCTCGGTCTCGGGCGCATAGAAATCCGTCGCGATCATCCGCACAGCACCTTTGGACTGAACCTGAAGCGACAGCTTCCAGCGCAGCTTGATCGTTTGCCCGATCAACGCGGTCAGCAACGCCATCTCGGCAACCAAGGCTTCGACCGGGGCCGGGTAGTTGTGCTGCTTCAGGATACCGCTCAGCACGCCATCCAGACGAGCAACGCGGCCGCGAATATCCGAGCGATCAAGCTGAAATGGCAGGACGGTGTCGTCCCAGGCGAGTTTTGATCCGAGTGTCATGGGGTTTCCTTGCTTGCCGCCCTCCGGCATACCGCGACTATATAAGGGACGATCAGGCAGGTCCAAGGGGCAGAGGAGAATTGGCAGTATGCGCAGGTTTGGAGAAATTCCGGAACCGGGTCGGCGCTATACGTTGCGCACGGGGGCCTATGCCATCCTTCCGGGGCGGGATGGGCTTCTTCTGACGCACCAATCCGCCCCGGAACCGGAGTACCAGCTGCCCGGCGGCGGGGTAGATCCCGGAGAGTCACCCGTTCAGGCGCTGTTCCGCGAGGTGTACGAAGAAACCGGCTGGCGGATCGCGCGCCCGCAGCGATTGGGTGCATACCGCCGGTTCACCTACATGCCGGAATATGACCTCTGGGCGGAAAAGCTGTGCCTCATCTACATGGCCGTGCCGGTTGTCCGCTACGGGGACCCGATTGAACCAGATCACACGGCGCTTTGGATGACCCCGGATACTGCGATGGATTACCTTGCCAATTCCGGGGATCGCGACTTTGTTCATCGGTACGCATCACGGGCCACCATATTCCAGAAACGCGGCTGAGACGTCATCCTCAAGCTCACCCGCAAACGCAGTCTTCGTCTTGAGCGCATCGTAGAGCGCGTCGAGGAAGTCCGGACCGGTCGCGTCGTCTGCCACAGACAGTGCCAGTGTCATCAGCCCCTCCTCGTTAAGCATGGACCCATCCGGCAGGATCGCCTCGGTGAAACCGTCTGAATACAGCAGGACCCGGTCCCCTGCATTCAGCTTCAGGTCGTGCTCTTCATACGTGGCACCGGCAATCAGACCGACGGGAAGTCCGCCATCCCCGACAAATGACGCCGTGCCATCGGCGCGCAGCAAAAGCGGCGCTGGATGACCCGCCTGTACAAAACGTGCCTGCCCGGACGCCGACACCTGCATGTAGGCCATCGTGAGATACTCGGTGACTCCCGGCTGATCGACCATCCGGTCATTCAGACGGGACGCCACGGTTTTCGGAGGAAGGAAACGGTATCCTGACCCGTCCCGACAAAGCGCTAGGTTTTCGTCGGGGTGTTTTGAACTGAGATAGCCGGAAACCCGCGCCGTCATCATGGCCGAAGTGATCCCATGTCCGGAAACATCGAGACTGAACAGGCCAAAATCGCCAGACTCGGTCCCAAACATTCCGGCAAGATCACCACCCACCTGACCGCATGAGTGCAGCAGGACACTGACGCGGCTTTTGCCAAACTTTGCCGACCGCGTAGGCATCAACGATTGCTGAAGGATGCGGGCCTGCTGCAAGTCCTTGTTGATCGACGCGTGTACCTTCTGAAGCTCTGCCAGGGTTTCCGCGATGAGTGCGTTCTTGTTCATCACTTCGCGCTGCATCGCGAGCAGCCGCGCTCCGGCGTTGATCCGGGCGCGCAGTTCATCGGCGTTCACAGGTTTCGACAAAAAATCATCTGCCCCTGATTCGAGTCCCGACGCGACCGCAGCCTTGTCCGTCTTTGACGTCAGAAGGATGAAGTATCCGTAGCTGTCACGCGAGATATCGCGAAAGGCGCGACAGAATTCCACACCGGTCATGCCGGGCATCATCCAGTCGGAAATCACGAGGTCAGGGACGAATTCGGCACAAAGATGAAGTGCGCTGACCGCGTCTTCCGCCTCGGCCACTTCGAACCCCCAGCGTTTCAGCATGAGGGTGAGGATCCGACGCTGCGCGCGGCTGTCATCCACGACGAGAACCCGCCGCAAACAGTCACTTTGCACTGTGGGGAACGCAGACTCTGCGTTCTCATACATACCCATGTCACGACCCGAGCGTCGGCCCCCGGCACCTCATTAGGCCCGAGTTATTAAGCAGGTGTGAATGCTAAAATGCAGCGTATCTTCGGTTTGGATGTCGTCTCTTTTTCATGTTCATTTGCTAGCCAGCGGCAACACAGGAGGTTGCGATGATTGACTGGACCCGGGTTGCAGAACTGCGCGACGAAATTGGCGCCGAGGACTTTGACGAGGTGGCGGAACTCTTCCTTTTGGAAGTCGAAGACACGCTGAACCGGCTGGACAAGGACGGCAACGATATCGTGCGCACGCAGGAGCTTTTGCATTTCCTCAAAGGGTCGGCGTTGAACCTGGGTTTTCGGGACGTGTCCCAGATGTGCAGCCAGGGCGAGATCGACGCTGCCAACGGGGTGCTTTCCGTGAACGCGGCAGAGCTTCGCAAACTCTATTGCGATTCCCGCGCGCTGTTCGAAAGGGAAATGGCGACGCGTTTCGCGGCCTAGAGTCAGATGAATCGATGCAGGGCGGCCGGGTCGGTGCCTGATGTCTGCTCTTTGACGGCAGCGCGCAGCCTTTGCATTCCTGCGATCCATCGGTCCGTGTCAGTTGCGCGTTTCTGGAAGAACGCCTGCGCTTCTGGGTGCGGATAGATCATGAACCGCTTACCCTCGACACCCGCGATCGTCGCCTGAGCCACTTCGTCCGGCGTAATGACTCGATCCGGGATGTTCGCATCGTCAGGGTGATCATATCCCAGCAGCGGCGTCGCAACATAAAGCGGGCACACCACCGAAACCTGAATGCCCTGATGCCCATGTTCGATAGCCAGAGATTGCGCGAGGCTCACTGCAGCGTGTTTCGTGGCAGAGTACGCAGCGTCCCCGATTTGCGAAAGCAGCCCCGCGGCAGAGGCGACATTCACCAACACGCCGGAACCACGCGCGATCATCTGCGGCAAGACACGTCGCGATGCACGCAGATGTGCCATGACATGAATGTCCCAACTGTCCTGCCAATGCGAATCGGTTTGCGACGTCGGCCCATCAGGTTCGCCCAGCGCGAAACCGGCATTGGAAAACAGCATATCCACGCGACCGAACTCGGTTTCCGCCGTCTCAACCATCGACGCGATGACGTCCGGATCACAAAGGTCACCAGCGTGTGGAACACCACCGACAGAGTGTGCCGCCTGTTCGGCCAAGTCAGAGGAGAGATCGCTGGTCAGAACACGAACGCCGCGCGCTGCCAGAGCCTTTGCAAGGGACAATCCAATGCCCTGCCCGGCACCGGTGACGATGGCTGAGGCCCCGTCGAACTGCATCAGATCACGAACTGCGACAGTAGATCGTCGTCGGTGATGTCCTGATACGTGAACCCTTCGGCATCGAGTTTTTCAAATAGACGGTCGAAGTTTTCGGCGTTTTTGGTCTCGATCCCGATCAGAACGGACCCGTAGTTGCGCGCCGATTTCTTCAGGTACTCAAACCGCGCGATATCGTCTTCGGGTCCCAGAAAACCAAGGAAGCCTTTCAACGCGCCCGGTCGCTGCGGCAGGCGGAGGATGAAGTACTTTTTCACGCCAAGGTATTTCTGTGCGCGCTCTTTGACCTCGGGCAGACGCTCGAAATCGAAATTGCCGCCCGTTGTGACGCAAACCACCGTCCGGCCGCGTATCGCCTGAGCCAAGTCCTTGAGCGCATCCACCGAGAGCGCTCCAGCAGGCTCAAGAACGATGCCTTCGACATTCAACATTTCGAGGATCGTCGTACAAAGCCGGTCTTCATTGATCGTCAGCGAGTTCGCGACGCCCACGCCTTTCAATCTCTCGAACGGACGCAGGCCAATCTGGCCAACGGCGGCACCATCAGTGAACGTGTTCACATGGTCGAGCCGCACGGGCTTGCCAGCTTCCAATGCGGCCCGCAAACAGGCACCGCCAGCGGGTTCCACAAAGGTGTATTGACAGGCGTTGCCGAGATAGCTGAGCATCCCAGCCGAAAGGCCGCCTCCACCCACGGGCACGACAAGGTGATCCGGCAAACCGCCAAGCTGTTCGACCATCTCGACCGCGACGCTGGCCTGCCCCTCGATCACATCATCGTCGTCGAAGGGCGACAGGAAGTGACCGCCCGCTTCGGCACAAAACGCCTGAGCCGAGGCAAGCGTGTCGTCGAAGTAGTCGCCCGTCAGGCGGATTTCGACACTATCACCGCCAAACACCGCCGTTTTCTGGATCTTCTGTTGGGGCGTCGTCACCGGCATGAAGATCACGCCGCTCTTGCCGAAATGCTTGCACATATAGGCAACGCCCTGTGCATGGTTGCCCGCACTCGCACAGACGAACAAAGACGTATCCGGGTGTTTGCGCATCGCGTTGAACGCACCGCGCAGCTTGTAACTTCTCACTGGGGAGAGGTCTTCGCGCTTGAGATAGATCTCAGCGTCGTACATCTCGGACAGATGCGCATTGCGTAATAGCGGTGTTGGCGGAAACACGTCGCGCATGGCGGCTTCGGCGTTTCGCGCGGCCTTTTCAAAATCGGTCATACACCACCCCTAGGCATTCTGCGCCGCAAGGCAAGACATCAGTCGATGGGACGACCTTCGACGAAATGCCCGTAGAGCGTTGTCAGGACCGAGATGCCAATGATCGTGGCCAACCAATTGACCACCAGCGAATAAACGATGTTCAGGACCGATGTCGGGTTCTCGTTGAACCACGAGGGCAGTTGAATCAGGATGCTGGCGCCCACGACAATCATGGCCAGGGTGACAATCGTCCCACTTTCGCCCTTGGTGGCATCCCATGCCGCGCCAAGCGCCAGCTTTTCGCCCAGCGCAGCAGCTGGCAGCATGACCCCAAGGCGGAAAAACAGATAAGCGCCGAGGCCGATGAGGATCAGCGACATGCCACCGGCCAGCGCCGGCATGCCAATCGAAATGATCCCGATCGGGACAGACGCAACGATGACGCCCAACACCACGAGAATGCCGATGAGGATGGAACGGCCAAGGTAGCCCAAGATGTTCGATCCGTGGAACCGCGGAACCCAACCCACGGCGGTCTCTCCCGTCAGGGCGAACCGGTGCCAGGCCACGGCTATCCAAAGACTCGCGACAATCGCAAGCAAGCCCAAAAGGATTGTTGGCAGGACCGTTTCCGGCGCCATGACCGGAATCTCGGTCCCTTCGAACTCCATCATCTCCGGCGGATTGAAGACGTTGTAGATCATGTAAAAGCTCTGAACGAGGTAGAGCACCAAGGACAGGCGCAGCGCCTGATCCAAATTGGCCATCACCAGATTGAACGAATGGCGGAAAATCTGCCAACCCTTCATAGTCCCACCTCTTTCTGCGACGCACGCCGCACTTCTTGCCCCTATCCTGAAAAACAAGTAATCGCCCGAGCAAACCCGTTAAAGGAAAACCCATGTCTGCGCCGAAAAAAGTTGTTCTGGCCTATTCCGGTGGCCTCGATACCTCGATCATCCTGAAATGGCTGCAAACGGAGTATGGCTGCGAAGTCGTGACCTTCACGGCCGATCTGGGTCAGGGCGAAGAACTTGAGCCCGCGCGCGAGAAGGCGGTGATGCTTGGGATCAAGCCCGAGAACATCTACATCGAAGACATCCGCGAGGAATTCGTACGCGACTTCGTGTTCCCGATGTTCCGCGCGAATGCCCTTTATGAGGGTCTGTATTTGCTGGGCACATCCATCGCACGGCCGCTGATTTCCAAGCGACTTGTCGAGATTGCCGCCGAAACTGGCGCTGACGCCGTGAGCCACGGGGCGACCGGCAAAGGCAATGACCAGGTGCGGTTTGAACTGGCCGCCTACGCGCTGAACCCGGATATCAAGGTGATCGCGCCGTGGCGGGAATGGGATCTGTCGTCGCGCACCAAACTGCTCGACTTCGCGGAAAAGAACCAGATCCCCATCGCGAAGGATAAGCGCGGCGAAGCGCCATTCTCGGTCGATGCGAACCTTCTGCACACCTCGTCCGAAGGCAAGGTTCTGGAAGACCCGGCGCAGGAAGCGCCCGATTACGTCTACCAGCGCACCGTCCACCCCGAGGATGCGCCCGATACCCCCGAAATGGTCGAGATCACCTTCGAAAAAGGCGACGCGGTGGCCATCAATGGCGAGGCGATGTCACCCGCAGCGATCCTGACCAAGCTGAACGAACTGGGCGGCAAGCACGGCGTCGGTCGGCTTGACCTCGTGGAAAACCGTTTTGTCGGAATGAAATCCCGCGGGATCTACGAAACTCCCGGCGGGACTGTCTTGCTCGAAGCTCATCGCGGAATCGAGCAGATCACACTCGATTCAGGTGCAGGCCATCTGAAGGATTCGATCATGCCGCGCTACGCGGAGCTGATCTACAACGGTTTCTGGTACTCGCCAGAGCGCGAAATGATGCAGGCGCTGATCGACAAATCGCAGGAGCACGTGACAGGCACGGTGCGTCTGAAGCTCTACAAAGGCTCGGTCAACACGGTGGCCCGCTGGTCAGACCATTCGCTCTATTCCGAAGCGCACGTGACCTTCGAGGAAGACGCAGGCGCATACGACCAGAAGGATGCGCAGGGCTTCATTCAGTTGAATGCTCTGCGTCTGAAACTTCTGGCAGCCCGGAACCGTCGGTTGAAAGGCTAAGTCAGACGCGCAGGCACTTGTCCTTCATGGTCTCGTAGAACGGCATCGCCATTTCCACGAGCTTTTGAGCCTCCTCCGAAAGCTTGGGCAAAGGCCCTTCGGGGCCCGCAAAGCCGGTCGTTTTATGCAATGATTTGTACCAGACCGGTGCCCAGATGCCGTCATAGGGTTTCGGCCCCTTCGGCCAAGACAGCATTGCGGCATCCCAATCAAGACCGATGGCCTCGCATAGTGCACGCAGCATGCGCTCTGGACGTTCCCGTATATCGGCGCTGTCGATCACGACGGGGCTTTGACCCATTGCGCAGATCTGATCGAACAGTTCCGCCTGCATCTCAAAACCAATGTCATGGGCGGTTATCTCGGGGATTTCCTTCATGAAACTCGCCACCACGCGCGCCGGGTGACGGATCAGGAACACGTTCACGCAATCGGCCATGAAACCGCGTGGAATGCCGTCGACCATGTGCTGGCACATATGCTTGTGATAGACGTGTGGCTTGCCGTCGGGAATTGGTCCCAACAGTTTCTGTTCCACCTCAACTGCGCTTTCAACGCGATCCGCCAGGACCGCGTCGCGCATCGGGTGGTCGAGCCCTGTTGCGTGCAGATAAGGGCCATAGAATGGCTCGTCCCAGACGGCAAAGTCCGAACGCTGCGCAAAGGCGTACATCATCGCGGTCGACAGGTTGCGCGGGCTGGACCACATCGCCAGCCTCATGCGCCGACCAGGTCCTTGTAAAGCTGCCTGATACGCGCGGTCACCGGTCCCAAGGCACCGTCTCCGATCATCCGGCCGTCGATCTCACCCACCGGTGTTTGTGCGCCGAAGGTTCCGGTCAGGAAAGCCTCGTCGGCGCCGTAACAGTCGACAAGCGAAAAGTTTCGTTCAAACACCGGAATGCCATGGGCACGGCAAAGGTCGATCACCTTCTGCCGCGTGATGCCGTTCATGCAATAGTCACCGGTCGAGGTCCAAACCTCACCCTTGCGGACGATGAAGAAGTTGCAGGCATTTGTCGTGTTCACAAAGCCATGAACGTCCAGCATCAGGGCCTCATCCGCCCCGGCTTTCTCGGCGGCGATGCACGCCAGGACACAGTTCAGCTTGGAATGGCTGTTCAGCTTTGGATCCTGGCTCATCGGCAGCCCGCGGATATGCGGGACCGTCGCCAAACGCACCGGGCGCGGAATCGACGGGCGGGAATGCTCCATGATGATCACAACCGTCGGGCCATATCGGCTGAGCGACGGATGCTGGAACGGACGAAGCTTTGTGCCACGCGTTACCATCAAACGGGCATGCGCGTCGGTGTCCATGGAGTTCGCGCGACGTGTTTCTTCAAGGGCAGCAATGATGCCGTCGCGACCCATTCCGATATCGAGATCAATCGCCTTCGCAGCTTCGAACAGCCGGTCAAGATGTTCCTCCAGAAACGACCAACGCCCATTGTAGAGCCGCAGGCCCTCCCAAACGCCGTCACCCAACATGAACCCGGAATCGAACACGCTGACCATGGCTTCAGCCCGCTGTTTTAGCGCGCCGTTGACCCAAATGAGGATGGTTTCGTTCCGCGCATCTTCCTGCGCCTGATGCGTCGTGATCTTGTCCATGTCCGGCACGCTAGGCCGCACGAGGCCGACGGCCAAGAGGTAACTTGCTCTCACCATTCGGTGAAATCCTCTTACAGCGATTGCTTTGACGTCCCGCACGCCGCAAGCTTTCGGGTGAAAGGAATTGCGATGCGACCCCTGAAGCACTCCCACCCGATCCTCCTCTCCTTTGCGATCTTCGCAGGACTGGCCTTACAAACCCTGTCTGCCAAGGCGGGCGAAACGCGCGAGCTTGTCGTGGCCGGCGGATGTTTCTGGTGCGTCGAGGCCGATTTCGAACGGGTGCGCGGCGTCAAAGAGGTTGTATCCGGCTACACCGGCGGCACTACCGACAACCCGACCTACAAGCAGGTCACAGGCGGGCGCACCGGCCATTACGAGGCGGTGAAGATCATTTATGACAGTGGCCGGATCTCGCAGAATCAGCTTTACGATATGTTCTTCCGGTCCATCGACCCGACAGACGCAGGTGGCCAGTTCTGTGACCGCGGACAAAGCTATGCGACTGCGATTTTCGTCTCTGACTCAGCGCAAAAAGCCGCTGCCGAACAAGCCAAGGCCAAGGCGCAGGCAGAACTGGGTCAGCGGATCGTGACACCAATCCTTTCAGCCAAGGCATTCTTCGAGGCCGAGGACTACCATCAGAACTACTACAAGGGCACCAACCGAGTGTTGACCCGCTTCGGTCCGATCAAACAAAGCGAGGCTTACAAGCGGTACCGAACAGCCTGCGGTCGCGACGCCCGGATCAAGCAACTCTGGGGCAACGCCGCGCCGTTCGTGAATTAACCAAGCCGAGCGTCCTGTACATCTTTGAGGTCCGGGATCACATCCGCCGTCCCGTGCCGCGTGACCATGATCGCCCCGGCCTGCTGCCCCAGTGAAATCGCCTGTTCCATCGGCATACCACGGTCCAGTGCCGCCACCAGATACCCTGTAAACGTATCCCCCGCGCCAGTCGTGTCGACAGGGGTGACCGGTATCGCCGGGAAGGTTTGATCTTCGCCCGTATCGGTGTTCAGCCAACGGCATCCATCGGCGCCCAAGGTCACAATGATGTCCCGCACCGGCAAATCGGTCAGGCTGACGCCAATAGCATCCGACAGCTGCCGCGCTTCGACTTCGTTCATCACCAACGCGTCAAGCAAGGGCAAAACCGCTTTCACGGCCTGAGCATCGAACGGGGCCGCGGCGTAAACCACGCGCATTCCCCGTGCAGAGGCTTGCGTCGCACCAGCGACCTGAGACGAGATCTCGTTCTGAAACAGGAACGTGTCGGCTTCGGTCGCCTCCGTCAGCGCATCGGCGATATGTGTCTCTGTTACGGCGTGATTTGCGCCAGGATGGATGAGGATCGCGTTCTCGCCATCGCTGGCAACCATGATGATCGCGTGCCCGGTCGGATCGTCGACCTCAACGATGTGACGCGTGTCCACCCCGTATTCGAGAAGTCGATCCACCGCCCAGCGCCCGTCAGCTCCTACAGCGCCGATATGCACCACTCGCGATGCCGCGCGCGCCACGGCGACGGACATGTTCGCGCCTTTACCGCCCAGACCGCGAAAGTGACGGGTTGCGGCAAGCGTCTCACCCGGCGCGATCAGATGCGGGACGTCATAGAAAAGATCCGCATTGATAGAGCCAAGGTTGAAGACGGTCACAACTAGACGCCTTTGCAGGCGGCCAGAACGGCCATGTTCAGGATGTCATTGGCCGTCATCGTGGTTGAACAGATCTGGATCGACCGATCCACACCAGCCAGAATCGGGCCAATCACAGTCGCGCCACCCATTTCCTGCATGAGCTTGACGGAAATCGAAGCGGAGTGGCGGGCCGGCACGACCAGTATGTTCGCTGGACCGGTCAGTCTTTGGAACGGATACTGGCTCTGCGCGGTGCGATTCAGGGCTACATCAACCGTCATCTCGCCTTCGTATTCGAAATTCACGCCGCGCCGATCCAGCACTGCAGGTGCATGCGCCATCTTTTCCGCCCGCTCCGAGATCGGATAGCCAAAGGTCGAGAACGACACGAACGCAACGCGCGGTTCCAACCCAATCAGGCGGGCGACCTCGGCGGCGCGTTCGGCGATATTGGCAAGGTCTTCATCATCCGGCCATTCGTGCACCAGCGTGTCCGAGATCAGGATGATCCGCCCCTTGTTGAGCAACGCCGTCACACCGGCCGCTCCATGCGCCGCATCCGCATCGAAGACGTGATTGATAAGCTCAAGTACATGCGCCGACTTGCGCGTTGCCCCGGTGACAAGCGCATCGCCATGCCCGTGGGCGAGCATCAGGGCCGCGAACACATGCCGGTCGCGCGCGGCAAGACGATGGATGTCCTGTGCGTCGTAACCTTTGCGCTGGAGCCGGTCGTAGAGAAACGCTTTATAAGTGTCGAAATGCGGTGTGTTGGCAGCGTTGATAACCTCGATTTCCCGAACCGCATCACCCAGCCCGCTGTCTTCGAGCTTTTTCTTCACATCCGCGTCGCGCCCGACGACCAGCGCTTTACCGAACCCGGATCGCTGGTACATCACTGCCGCACGCAACACGCGTGGGTCGTCGCCCTCTGCAAAGATCATGCGTGCCTGCGCCGCACGGGCGCGCGCATTGATGCTTCGTAGAATGCTCGCCGTCGGGTCCATGCGCGATTTCAAGGTCTCTTCATAGGCGTCGAGGTCGATGATCGGACGCCGCGCCGCCCCTGTGTCCATGCCAGCCTTCGCCACGGCGGGCGGGATGCGATGGATCAGTCGCGGATCGAACGGCGTGGGAATGATGTAATCGCGCCCGAAAGTCAGGCTTTTGCCATAGGCCAGCGCGACTTCGTCTGGCACATCCTCGCGCGCGAGGTCGGCCAATGCCTGAGCGCAGGCGATCTTCATCTCGTCATTGATCGCGCGGGCGTGGATGTCGAGCGCACCTCGGAAGAGATACGGAAACCCAAGGACATTGTTCACCTGGTTCGGGTAGTCACTGCGTCCAGTGGCGACGATGGCATCGACCCGGACCTCATGCGCCTCTTCCGGTGTGATCTCGGGATCGGGGTTCGCCATCGCGAAAATCACCGGGTTGTCCGCCATGGACGCAACCATGTCCTGCGTGACCGCCCCCTTCGCGCTCACACCCAGGAACACGTCGGCATCTTTCATCGCCTCTTCCAGAGTGCGCGCATCTGTCTTGACCGCATGCGCCGATTTCCACTGGTTCATTCCGTCGGTGCGGCCCTGATAGATCACGCCCTTGGTGTCGGCGACGATGCAATTCTCGTGCCGCGCGCCCATGCGTTTCAGAAGTTCGATACACGCGATCCCCGCTGCGCCCGCACCGTTGAGCACGATCTTCACATCCTCGATCTTCTTGCCCGAGATGTGCAGCGCATTGATGAGCCCCGCGGCACAGATGACAGCCGTCCCGTGCTGGTCATCGTGGAAGACCGGGATGTCCATCTCTTCCTTGAGACGCTGTTCGATGATGAAGCATTCGGGCGCCTTGATGTCTTCAAGGTTGATCCCGCCAAAGGTCGGGCCCATCAACCGCACAGCCTTGCAGAACTCGTCCGGGTCTTCAGTATCCAGCTCGATATCAATCGAATTGACGTCCGCGAACCGCTTGAACAGAACCGACTTGCCTTCCATCACCGGCTTGGAGCCCAGCGCGCCAAGGTTACCAAGCCCCAGAACCGCCGTTCCGTTCGAGATCACCGCAACCAGATTACCTTTGTTCGTGTAGTCGTAGGCAAGCCCCGGATCCTTGGCGATATCCTCGCACGGCACGGCCACACCCGGGCTATAGGCCAAAGACAGATCACGCTGCGTGGTCATCGGGACCGTGGCCTGGACCTCCCATTTGCCGGGGGTCGGTTCGAGGTGAAAGGCCAGCGCTTCTTCGCGCGTGTATTTGGGTTTCGCCATGCTGGGGTCTCGTCTTCAGGAAAATCGGCTTTTTCGTTCTGGTCGGTCGCCTTAATGTCACGCCAAAGCACCAAGGGGAAGCGCGTGAACGCGAATAAATCAGCCGTCACTCCCATGATGGCGCAATATCTGGAAATCAAATCCCAGTACGCGGACGCATTGTTGTTCTACCGCATGGGTGACTTTTACGAATTGTTCTTCGATGACGCTGTTGCGGCTTCCGAAGCGCTGGACATCGCGCTCACGAAACGCGGCAAGCACGATGGTGCAGACATCCCGATGTGTGGGGTACCGGTGCATTCCGCCGAAGGTTACCTGCTGACGCTGATCCGCAAAGGTTTTCGCGTTGCCGTGTGCGAGCAGATGGAAAGCCCGGCAGAAGCAAAAAAGCGCGGTTCCAAGTCGGTCGTAAAGCGGGACGTTGTGCGTTTGGTGACACCCGGAACACTGACAGAAGAGACGCTGCTCGAAGCGCGTCGGCACAACTATTTGGCCGCTTTGGCCCACGTTAGAGACGATTGGGCGCTGGCCTGGACGGACATTTCGACCGGGGCCTTTCACGTTCTTCCAATCACCCTCGCGCGTGTTGGTCCGGAATTGGCCTGTCTGGCACCGGCAGAAATCCTGATCTCCGAAAATCCGCACGACGGGCTACACACGATCTTCGAAGACCTCGGGATCGAACCGACCGAACTGGGCAAATCGAGCTTTGATTCCACCAGCGCCCTGACCCGGCTGAACGCGCAATTCGGTGTTGCTTCGCTTGATGCCTTCGGTCAGTTTTCGCGACCCGAGGTCTCGGCCATGGGGGCTTTGGTCGATTACCTGGACCTTACCCAAAAGGGCAAACTGCCGCTCTTGCGACCGCCACAGCAAGAAAAGCTGCACAGCGCGATGCAGATCGACGCGGCAACGCGGCGCAACCTTGAAATCACGCACAGCCTGCAAGGCGGGCGCGCAGGCTCCTTGCTCTCGGTGGTCGATCGCACCGTCACCGCCGGGGGTGCGCGCCTTTTGGAACGGCGTCTCTCCACACCGTCTTGCGATCTGGACAATATTCACCGCCGCCAGGACGGCATCACCTGGTTTCGCGAGATGCCCGAGATCGCGCAAAAGGTCCGCGATGCCCTGAAGCGCGTCCCCGATGTAGACCGCGCGCTGTCCCGCCTTGGTCTCGATCGCGGAGAACCGCGGGATATGACCGCGATCCGCTCGGCTTTGGAGCAGTCCATCGCGATTTCCGCTTTGCTGGCCGAGGCACCCCCGCCAGAGATCGTCGCCGATGCAATGCACGCCTTGACCGGACACGACGAATTGCGCGGCTTACTGGACGATGCGCTGGTTGCAGAGCCTCCCCTCCTCGCCCGCGACGGTGGGTTCATCGCGGCAGGTTATGATACCGATCTTGATGAAGCCCGCAAACTTCGCGACGAAGGCCGGGGCGTGATCGCCGGGCTTCAAAAGACGTATTCGGAACAAACCGGCGTCGCGTCTCTCAAGATCAAGCACAACAACGTCTTGGGCTACTTCATCGAAACGACGGCAACGCATGCCGAAAAGATGATGGCGCCGCCGTTGAATGAAACCTTCATCCACCGGCAGACCACGGCCAACCAGATCCGGTTTACAACCGTCGAACTGTCCGAACTTGAACGCCGCATCATGAACGCCGGAAGCGAAGCGCTAGAGATCGAGAAGCGTCTCTATTCCAGCCTAAGTCGCGCAATTCTGGACAAACAAGCAGATATGGCAGCACTGGCGCAAGCTTTGGCGGAATTCGATGTCTGTAGCGCCTTGGCCGATCTGGCGACGGACCTTGACTGGTGTCGACCCACCGTCGATGCGAGCCGCGCGTTTGACGTGACGTCGGGCCGACACCCGGTGGTCGAAAAGGCGCTGAGAGCACAAGGCGGGTCCAGCTTTGTCGCCAACGATTGCCAACTGACGGCAGACGATGATGGTGCCAGCATCGCCTTGCTGACCGGTCCGAACATGGCCGGTAAATCCACTTACCTGCGCCAGAACGCGCTGATCGCTCTGCTTGCGCAGACCGGGTCCTACGTTCCGGCAGAGTCGGCGCATGTCGGGCTTGTCAGTCAGATCTTCAGTCGCGTTGGTGCATCCGACGATTTGGCGCGCGGGCGGTCGACCTTCATGGTCGAAATGGTCGAGACCGCAGCGATCCTGAATCAGGCGGATGACCGCGCCCTTGTGATTTTGGATGAAATCGGACGTGGCACGGCGACCTATGACGGCTTGTCCATTGCCTGGGCGACGCTGGAACACTTGCAATCGGTCAACAAGGTGCGCGCCTTGTTCGCCACGCATTACCATGAGCTCACCGCCCTCGCCTCCAAACTTGATGGCGTCCGCAACGCGACTGTCGCGGTTCGTGAATGGGAGGGGGACGTCATTTTCCTGCACGAAGTGCACGAAGGTGCCGCTGACAGATCATACGGTGTACAGGTGGCGCAACTTGCCGGGCTTCCCCCGGCTGTTATCACCCGCGCTCGTTCTGTTCTGGATGCGCTCGAAAAGGGCGAACGGGAGAACACCTCTCCGAAAGCGCTGATCGACGATCTTCCACTGTTTTCCGCGATCGCGAATGCGCCAGCTCCGACGAAGCCAGGCGCAGAGTCCAAAATCGAGGCGCAGATCAAGGAACTGCACCCCGACGAAATGACCCCGATGGAAGCGCTACAGGCTCTATATCACCTGAAATCGCTTCTGCAGGACACCAAGACTTAGGATTTGGGCATGGAGCTCACGCCGACCTGCGCCGGGCGTAGCAGACGATCGTAGAGCATGAAGCCTTCCGCCGATACCTGGATGATGTCACCCGCTTTGGTGCCAGGAACCGGCGCTTCGAACATCGCCTCGTGCAACTGAGGGTCGAACTTTTCCCCCACTTCGGGTTTGATTGCCGTCACGCCATGTTTGCTGAACACATTCAGCAATTCGCGCATAGTCAGCTCCACACCTTCAATGAAGGCTTTTGACGCCTCACGTTGTTCCTCGGGGATCGCATCCAAGGCACGCTGCAGGTTGTCATAAACCGGCAAAAGATCCCGCGCCAAACGGGATCCACCATATTGGTGCGCCTCACGCCGGTCCTTGTCAGACCGCTTGCGTGCGTTTTCGGCATCCGCCAGCGCGCGCATGAATTTGTCTTTCAGATCATCCCGCTCCGCGCGCAGGGCGTCGATCTCAGCGACCTCGTCTGTGATCTCTTCTTCCAGCGCTTCGTTTTCCTCTGCCTCGGCCTCGGCCAGGCTATCCAGAAAATCCTTCGTGTGATCCGTTTCGGCCATCTCGTTACCCTTGGTTGCGGTCGCCGAGAAGTTTCCCGACGAGCTGCGCAGTGTAATCCACGATCGGCACGATCCGTCCGTAATTCAGACGTGTCGGGCCAATGACCCCAACCGCACCGATTATTTTTCGATCAGCGTTCATATATGGAGACACCACCAAAGAGGAACCCGAAAGTGAGAAAAGTTTGTTCTCGGACCCGATAAAAATGCGCACACCGTCACCTTGTTCAGTCAGTTCAAGGAATTCGGCGATATCGCGCTTGCGCTCGAGGTCATCGAACAGTTCTTTGATGCGGTCCAGTTCTTCGGCATGGGCGTCCTCTGCTAGCAGGTTCGACCGCCCTCGTACGATCAACCGCTCTGGCATGTCGCCTTCCGTGTCCCACGCGGCAAGCCCCTGATCGACAAGCGTTGCAGCAAGGCTATCCAGTTCCTGCCGTTTCCGCGCGATCTCTTCTTTCATTGTCCTGCGGAGTTCGGAAAGGGTTTTACCCTCAACAAGCGCGTTCAGGAAATTCGCCGCTTCCCGCATGGAGCTTGGCGTCTGCCCCGGCGGTGGCGTGAACAGGCGATTCTCGACATGTCCGTCGTCAAACACGAGAACGACCAGCGCTTGATCGCCGCCAATCGGGACAAACTCGATATGCTTGATCGCCGCTTCATGCTTGGGCGTCAGAACAAGCGAGGCCCCTTGAGTGACACCCGACAAGGCCGACCCGACGCGATCAAGGATTTGACCAACATCCTGGCTGTTGCTTGTGACGGTTGCGTCAATCTTTTCGCGATCTTCCTGATCGAGGTCGCGCACCTCCAGAAGACCATCGACAAACATCCTCAGACCAAGCTGCGTCGGAACGCGTCCGGCGCTGATGTGGGGGCTATCAAGCAATCCAAGAAATTCGAGGTCCTGCATGACATTCCGAATCGTCGCGGCAGAGACCTTTTCATCAAGCGTACGCGTCAGCGTGCGGGACCCGACGGGTTCGCCACTGAACAGATACCCCTCAACGACCTTGCGAAAAACCTCGCGCGACCGATCATTGAGTTCATCCAGAAGTTTCGACGCTTCGCTCAACTCATTTCCTCACAACGTTCAGAACCGGTCTTTTTGGCCACGACTATCGGCTTGCGAAACCGGAAAGCCTGCCTGTATCCGTACACGGCAATCAAAGGGAAGTACCATGCGACCGTCAGGACGGAAATTAAGCGAAATGCGCGCGGTTTCAATCGAAACCGGGATCAGCAAACACGCAGAGGGCTCATGCATGATCCGCATGGGTGACACTCATGTGCTCTGCACCGCCACCATCGAAGACCGCGTACCGCCCTTTATCAAGGGATCGGGGCTTGGCTGGGTGACCGCTGAATACGGGATGCTTCCGCGTTCCACGACAAGCCGCATGCGCCGCGAAAGTTCGGCAGGCAAACAACAGGGTCGCACGGTCGAGATTCAGAGACTAATCGGGCGCAGTTTGCGCGCCGGCGTCGATCGCGTCGCCCTTGGAGAGCGTCAGGTCACTGTCGATTGCGACGTGATCCAGGCAGACGGCGGCACCCGCTGTGCATCCATTACGGGTGGCTGGGTCGCCCTGCGCCTTGCCGTCAATCAGTTGATGAAAGCGGGTGACGTCATCAGCGATCCGCTCGTGTCGCCGGTTGCCGCGGTGAGTTGCGGAATTTACGCGGGTCAGGCCGTACTTGACCTCGACTACCCCGAGGATTCCGAGGCCGGTGTCGACGGCAACTTCATCATGCGCGGCGATGGTCAACTGATCGAAGTCCAGATGTCCGCAGAGGGCTCCACCTTCTCGCGCGATCAGATGACAGAGCTTTTGGGCCTCGCGGATGCCGGCGTGCAGGAACTCGTCTCGCTGCAACTGAAGGCAGCCGAATGACACGAAAGTTCGACGGTGATCGGCTCCTTGTTGCAACGCACAATCAGGGCAAACTGGAAGAGATCGCAGATCTTCTGAAAGACTACGGCGTCACGGTTGTCGGCGCGGCCGAGATGGATTTGCCTGAACCTGTCGAAGACGGAACCACGTTCGTGGAAAACGCCCGCATCAAGGCGCATGCGGCCGCAAAAGCGACGGGCCTGCCTGCGCTGTCCGATGACAGTGGTCTTGAGATCGATGCGCTTGGCGGCGCACCGGGCGTCTACACAGCGGATTGGGCGGAAACAGAGACGGGTCGCGACTTCGTCATGGCGATGGAAAAGGCCTATGCCGCCATTCTGAATTCAGGCGTCGAACCCCCTTGGACCGGACGCTTCTGCTGCACGCTTGTTCTCGCCTGGCCCGATGGCCATGACGAGGTCTTCCCTGGGACGATGGAGGGCCAGATTGTCTGGCCGATGCGCGGGGATCAGGGACACGGCTACGACCCGGTGTTTCAACCCGACGGCTATGACGTGACCTTCGGGGAAATGGACCGCTGGGAAAAGAACCGTATCAGCCACCGTGCGGATGCGTTCCGCAAATTCGTGGCGGGGTGCTTTGCCTGACCTCTGGCAGGAACGTGGCTTTGGCCTTTACGTGCATTGGCCCTTCTGTGCTGCAAAATGCCCGTATTGCGACTTCAACAGCCATGTTCGTTCTGCTGTGGATCAAGCGGCTTGGGCCGACGCGCTTGCTTTGGAGATCCGACGCAATGGGCAAAAGACCGGGCCTCGCGTCCTTTCATCGATCTTTTTTGGTGGCGGAACGCCAAGTCTCATGGAACCAGCAACGGTATCTGCCGTCCTTGATGCGGCGCGCGAGGTGTGGAGTTTTTCCAACGATATCGAAATCACTCTGGAAGCCAATCCGACATCGGTCGAAGCGCGCCGGTTCGAAGGTTACGCCCGTCTTGGCGTCAATCGCGTTTCACTCGGCGTGCAGGCGCTGGACGACGCGTCACTGCGCAAACTTGGTCGTCTGCACTCCGCAAAAGAAGCGCAGGCCGCATTTTCCGTCGCGCGGGAATACTTCGACCGTGTGAGTTTTGACCTGATCTACGCCCGACAGGATCAAACCCTCGACGACTGGCGCGCAGAATTGAGTCAGGCGCTGGACATGGCGGTCGATCACCTGTCGCTCTACCAACTCACCATCGAGGAAGGCACCGCGTTCTGGGATCGCGCCGCCCGCGGCATGCTCAGGGGATTGCCGAACGATGATCTCGGCGCTGACATGTATGATCTGACCCAAGAGCTTTGCCAAGCGGCGGGGCTTCCCGCGTACGAAGTGTCGAACCATGCGGGTCCCGGGGCCGAGTCGAAACACAATCTAATCTACTGGCGCGGTGGCGATTACGTAGGTGTCGGGCCCGGCGCGCATGGTCGCGTGACTGTGAATGGCATCCGAAAGGCCACCGAAAGCTGGAAACAACCGGAGGCGTGGCTGAAAGCCGTTTCTGACGGTACCGGCATTCGATCATCCAGCAGTTTGAATCAGCAAGATATAGCAGATGAACGCCTTATCATGGGGCTTCGTTTGTCCGAAGGTCTACATATTGATGACGTATCGGAAATTCTCGACGAACCGCGCCTTCATGCGTTGATTGAAGATGGGCTTGTTTGGAAATCTGACACTCATATCGGAGCGACCGAAAAAGGCCGTCCGCTTTTGAACCATCTGATTTCGCAGCTCGCGCGCGCCTGACCTAGCGCCCGGCGCTCAACACGGCGCAGAGAGAATCCAGGTCTTCCAGGGTCTCGTATGTGATCGTGACCGCTCCAGATTCCTTGCCGGCATGGTGATTGATCGACACGTTCATGCCCAAAGCTGCAGACAGATCGCCCTCTAAAGCCTTCGTATCCGCGTCCTTGCTTCCGCTCGAAGACGTGCCCTTGGCCTTCGCAGGTTTCTCGGCACGCGGGTTCTGAGCATCCTTGACCAGTTTTTCGGTTTCGCGCACAGACAGCCCGCGACGCACGATATCACCGGCAAGCAACACCGGGTCTGGGGCGGTCACCAGTGCACGCGCATGTCCGGCGGACAATTTACCATCCTGAACCGCCTTCTTCACAACATCCGGCAGCGTAAGAAGCCGCAAAAGGTTGGCGATGTGGCTCCGGCTTTTGCCCAGCGCCTGCGCAAGTTTTTCCTGCGTATGCCCAAATCGCGACATGAGCTGTTCGTAGCCAGCCGCTTCTTCAATCGCATTCAAATCAGCACGTTGAATGTTTTCGATAATCGCGATCTCAAGCACGTCCTCGTCGGAAAACTCCCGGACGACCACCGGCACGTCATGCACACCGGCCGCCTGCGCCGCGCGCCAACGGCGTTCTCCCGCGACGATCTCATAGGCGTCTGTTTCGCCCGCTTTCGGTCGAACGATCAGCGGCTGAATCACGCCCTTGCTTTTGATCGACGCCTTGAGCTCATCCAGCGCATCGGCATCAAAGTGACGCCGCGGCTGATCGGGGTTCGGAAACAACTGTTCAACGGGAAGCGTGCGACTTGGTCGTGCGGCTGCCTGCCCTGCCTCTGCATTGGGTTCGATGTCGGCCATCAAGGCCGACAGACCGCGCCCCAGTCCGCGTCGTTGTTCTTTTTTCTCGGCCATTCCTGTGTCCTATGCTGCTGTCATCGCGTCGCGTCTGCCCAAAAACTCGCGCGCCAAAGACCTGTACGCGAGCGCGCCTTTGGAATTCGTGTCGTAGGCCAGAACCGGCACCGCGTAAGACGGAGCCTCACTCACACGGACGTTCCGGGGAATCACCGTCTGGAACACCAGATCCCCAAGGTTTTCGCGCGCGTCCATCTCGACCTGTTGGGACAGATTATTTCGCGAGTCATACATCGTCAGGACCACCCCCTCGATCCGAAGGTTGGGGTTCGCGGTCTGACGCACCTCCCGGATGGTCAGCATTAACTGACTCAATCCTTCAAGCGCAAAGAATTCACTCTGCAGCGGCACCAGCACCGAATGCGCGGCGACCATGGCGTTTACGGTCAAGAGGTTTAGCGACGGCGGACAGTCGATCAGGATGTAATCGAACATGAATTGGTCGATATCCGTTTGCCGCAACGCGTCATGCAGCAGAAAACTGCGCTTTTCATTTGCGATCAGCTCAATATCCGCAGAACTCAGATCGGTGGTCGAAGGCACGATGCTTAAGTTCTTTTGCTCCGTCCGGCAAATGATGTCTGCTAGCGGGAAGTCGTCCAAAAGAAGATCGTAGGTCGTAGCCCGGCGGTCTTCCGGCATGATGCCAAGCCCCGTGGACGCATTTCCCTGCGGGTCAAGATCGACAAGCAGCACATTCTGCCCAATCTCTGCCAAAGCGGAGGCAAAATTGATCGCGGTCGTGGTCTTGCCAACGCCGCCTTTCTGGTTGGCGATTGCGATGATCTTTGGTCCGGACGGACGCGTCGGGTCATGCACGTGAAAGCTCTCCGATCTCCAAAATCACGGCCTCTGGGCTTGTCTCACTTGTATGTGTTTGGAGGCTGAATCGCCACTTCTTTTGTGCGGTTTTCACTTCGTCTACCCACTTTGCACCCTTTGGAAACAGCGCCGTTCCATCTTTGTGCAAATGCCGTTCGGCAAACGTACAAAGGTCGGTGAGAGGCGCCAAGGCGCGGGCGCTCAGCATGTCAGCCTTCAAGGGTGCAACGTCTTCTATGCGTTTAGCGATGACATTGAAGGGCACGGATGTTTCACGTGAAACACTCCGTAGAAACGCGCATTTCCTTTGATCGCTTTCGACCAGGGTCATCGAAAGATCCGGTCTTTCTTCCGCAAGAACAATAGCCACGACAGCACCTGGGAACCCACCACCGGACCCGAGATCAACCCATGTTTTCGCGCTTTCCTTGCAAAGACGGGCCAGCTGAATGGAATCCGCGAAATGACGCGACCTGGCATCCTTTAAGGACGCAGGGGACACAAGGTTGATTTTCTTGGACCATTTTTTAAGAAGCTCAAGATAGGTTGCGAGGCGCTCAGATGTTTCACGTGAAACATTCATCCAGCTTCTCGCAGGTTTTCGCTCTTGGATCGAAGGCGCGACAGGATGAGGAGCAAAGCTGAGGGCGTCATGCCATCAATCCGCGACGCCTGGGCAATATTCGAGGGTTGAGACGCCCTGAGCTTTTGCTTGAGCTCATTAGAAAGACCTTCGATCGCATCAAAATCGAACGCACCCGGAATAAGACGCGCTTCATCACGCTGCAAAGCTTCAATATCTTTTCGCTGTCGCTCTATGTAGTTTGCATACAAAGCGTCCTTCGATAACTGGTCGCGGGTTTTGTCGTCCACATCTGTTAGCGAGGGATCGATATGGGTGAGCACATCCCACGACACCGCCTCTATCGCCAATGCTTCAAAGCCCGTGCGGCAACTTCCGTCCTTGGCAACGGCAACTCCAGCGGAAATCAGATCTTTTGGAGTGACCGACAGCGCGTCCAAACGATCCCGCGCCTCATTGATCGTTGACATCTTCGCGTCGAACGCAAACTTCCGCTCTTCGGAAAGACAGCCCAAAGCTTCGGCCAATGGCGTCAAGCGCTGGTCCGCGTTGTCAGCGCGAAGTGACAGACGATATTCAGCGCGGGATGTAAACATACGATAGGGTTCCGCCACTCCGCGCGATGTCAGGTCGTCAATCATCACACCGATATAGCTGTCAGCCCGGCTGAAAAAGACAGGATCGAGTGATTTGGCACGACGAGCGGCATTCAATCCGGCCACAAGCCCTTGCGCCGCTGCTTCTTCGTACCCGGTCGTTCCATTGATCTGGCCAGCGAGGTACAGCCCATCGCAGGCTTTAAGCGACAGATCGAGGTTCAACGCCCGCGGATCAACGTAGTCGTATTCAATCGCGTATCCGGGTTGCAGGATCTCGGCGTTTTCCAAGCCTGCGATAGACCGGACATACTCGATCTGCACCTCTTCCGGCAGAGATGTCGAGATCCCGTTCGGGTACACCGTATGATCGTCCAGACCCTCTGGCTCAAGAAAGATTTGGTGCGAGGATTTGTCGGCGAACCGTACGATCTTGTCCTCGATCGATGGACAATATCGCGGCCCCACGCCTTCGATATGCCCACCATACATGGCTGACCGGTCCAGATTGTCGCGAATGATCTCGTGTGTGCGGTCATTTGTATGCGTGATGGCGCAGGACACCTGCCTCGCTGTCGGCGCGTCGGACAGGAAAGAGAACATCGTCGGGTCATCATCTCCTGGCTGAGCCTCTAGTTCATCCCATCTGATCGTGCGACCATCGAGGCGTGGTGGCGTTCCGGTTTTCAGCCGCCCAAGCGGCAGGTCAAACGCATCCAAACGCTTTGCTAGCTTCATGGAGGGTTTTTCACCCATCCGCCCACCGGCGATTTGTCTGTCCCCAATGTGGATGACGCCCCGCAAGAAGGTGCCCGTCGTAAGAACAACAGAATGCGCAGTGACGGTCTGATCCCCATCAATCACCACACCGCTTACATTATTGTCGTCGATGACCAGGTCGGTGACTTCGCCCACCAGGATCGACAGGTCCTTCCGTGACTTCGTTTCTGCAAGCATCTCACGCTGGTAGATCTTTCGATCCGCCTGTGCCCGCGGGCCTTGTACCGCCGGCCCCTTGCGACGGTTGAGCAAACGGAATTGGATACCGGCCTTATCCGCAACGCGACCCATGACCCCGTCAAACGCATCGATCTCGCGAACAAGGTGCCCTTTTCCCAACCCGCCGATAGCCGGGTTGCACGACATCACGCCGATGCCAGCTTCTGAGAGTGTGACAAGTGCTGTCTTGGCACCAAGCCGCGCGGCAGCATGCGCCGCTTCGCAGCCCGCATGACCACCACCGACAACGATGACATCGAAATCAAATTGTTTCACGTGAAACACTCCTCACTTTCCGATGCAGAAGCTGGAAAACACCTTATCTAGCACGTCTTCTACATCTACACGACCTACGAGTCGTTCAAGAGCAAACACAGCGGCACGAAGTTCCTCGGACGCAAGATCATAGAATTCCGGACCTTTGTCAGCAAAGGTCAAAGCTTCTGCCAGATGCGACCGCGCGCGTATCACGACGTCTTTCTGTCGGTCATGCGAGACCAAACCCGCCCCTGTCGCGCGGTCCTGCAAGACGCGCTTCACATTAGAAATCAGCTCGGGAATACCCTGACCCGTCTTGCCGGACACACCAGTTCCGTCGTCCGTCAGATCGGATTTGGCCTGAACAACCAGGTCACCATCTTGTTTTTGGACCTGAGACACCTCTCCAGACCCGGCCAGAAAAACCCGGAGGTCGGCTCGGCTGGCCCGGTCCACTGCCCGCTGAATTCCTTTCGCCTCGATCACGTCCTCGGTGTCGCGGAGACCGGCGGTATCCAGAAACGTGACCGGGAGACCGTCGAGGTCCATTCTGACTTCGATCACATCTCGTGTTGTCCCGGCAATTTCCGACGTAATCGCCGCTTCACGACCCGCCAAGGCATTGAGCAAGGTAGATTTTCCTGCATTAGGAGGCCCGACAATCGCCACTTCGAAGCCGGTCCGCACACGTTCAGCAATCGAAAACCCCGAAATCTCTCGATCAAGATCGTTGGATACCCGCCCGAGCAAGGCTGACACGTCCAACGACACGTCGACTGGCACCTCCTCATCCGCGAAGTCAATCGTGGCCTCAAGCAGGGACAAGGCGTGAATCAAATCCGTCCGCCATGTTTCGGCCGCGTCACGCAGGCGGCCGGAAAAGCCAGATAACGCCTGCTTCCGCTGCATTTCGGTTTCGGCATCAATCAAGTCCGACAGTGCTTCGACCTGTGTGAGATCAAGCCGTCCGTTGTCCAAGGCACGACGGGTGAACTCTCCTGGCTCCGCTGTTCGAAACCCATCCACGTCCGACAGACAGGTCAGAACTGCCTGAGCAATGGCAATGCTGCCATGTAAATGGAACTCGACAACCGGTTCCCCCGTAAAGCTTGCGCCCTCTGCAAAGGTCAGAACCAACGCTTCATCAAGGAAACCATGATCCTTGTGAACCAGACGCCGCAAGGCGGTGCGGCGCGGTGGCACAGGTTCGAAACCAAACAGTCGGCAGCTTTCAAAGGCCTGGGCCCCGGAAACCCGCACCACGGCAACGCCTGATTTGCCTGGAACAGTGGCCAGCGCGAAGATGGTGTCCATGGCCGGTCAATCGCGTCGGGCTTACGAGTTCATCGAATCGAAGAATTCCGAGTTCGTTTTAGTCTGCTTGAGTTTCGAAATCAGGAATTCGATGGCATCGGTGGTGCCCATCGGGTTGAGAATACGACGAAGCACGAAGGTCTTCTGCAAATCAATCTTGTCGACCAGCAGGTCTTCTTTCCGCGTGCCGGACTTCAGAATGTCCATCGCCGGGAAGACGCGCTTGTCCGCCACCTTGCGATCCAGAACGATTTCAGAGTTACCCGTACCTTTGAATTCCTCAAAGATCACCTCGTCCATGCGGCTGCCCGTATCGATCAGCGCTGTGGCGATGATGGTGAGAGAACCGCCCTCTTCGATGTTCCGCGCCGCACCAAAGAAACGCTTGGGTCGCTGAAGTGCGTTGGCGTCCACACCACCGGTGAGAACTTTGCCCGAGGACGGAACCACGGTGTTGAAAGCTCTACCAAGTCTTGTGATAGAGTCGAGAAGAATAACAACATCTCGTTTATGTTCGACAAGACGCTTTGCTTTCTCGATCACCATCTCGGACACGGCAACGTGGCGTGTTGCGGGTTCGTCAAATGTGGAGGACACGACCTCACCCTTCACGGAACGCTGCATGTCGGTGACTTCTTCCGGGCGTTCGTCGATGAGAAGAACGATCAGATAGCATTCAGGGTGATTGCGTTCGATGGAATGCGCGATGTTTTGCATCAACACCGTCTTACCGGTCCGGGGCGGCGCCGTGATCAGCGCACGCTGACCTTTTCCGATGGGCGCGACAAGGTCGATAATGCGGGCCGAGCGATCCTTGATCGTCGGGTCCTCGATTTCCATCTTGAGACGCTCGTCGGGATAAAGCGGTGTCAGGTTGTCGAAGGCGATCTTGTGACGGGCGCGTTCCGGCTCTTCGAAATTGATCTGGCTGCAATTCATCAGCGCGAAGTACCGCTCGTTGTCTTCCGGCGCCTTGATTTCTCCGTCGATGGTGTCGCCCGTGCGGAGCGAAAACTTGCGGATCATTTCAGGCGAGACATAGATGTCATCAGGACCCGGCAGGTAGTTTGCCTCTGGTGAGCGCAGAAAGCCAAACCCGTCCTGGAGAACCTCCAACACACCATCCCCGAAGATCTGCCATCCCTCATCCGCGCGTTCGCGCAGGATTTGGAACATGATCTCGCCCTTACGCATCGTAGACGCGTTTTCGATCTCGAGCTCTTCGGCCATCGCCAAAAGGTCTTTGGGGCTTTTTGCCTTCAAATCGGCAAGGTTCAGTTTTTCACTCATGGAAAATCCCGGACCGCACGGTTGGAGCGGTCTCATCTATGTGGTCTTTGGAAGGTCACATCCAGAACTGGAGTGTGCTGCTCTTAGCGGAGGGGCCGAACCCTGTCAAACATCCCTGTCTTTCTAAATAAAAGATAAAGAAAGAAAGGATTTTGATTTTTGTAGAAAGAAGGGCGTCCTGTGGATTTCGGAATTGTCCTCGACTTATTCAAGGGGCTGCGCATCAAAGAAGTGTCGTGGACAAACGGGAGGACAAATGTGGGTAATCGGCCGAGCACTCGAAAATCTAAGCGTTTCGGCATGGGACAACTCTGTGCACTCTTCAAAAGAGCTGGGGACAGATCGCACTGCTTTGGGGTTTTCCAAGTCATCCACTTATCCTTTCCACATGCTAAAAACCGGTGTGACTGAGTTGGGACAGAAAGGATAACCCATCCTTCCCTTGCGGCTGCTCGTGGTTTTCCGCAAATCGTTCAGGGCAATGCCCCGGTTTGTCCAAGGAGTTTTCCACATGAATCTTGATCTTGTCCTCGCTTCCGGGTCCGAAATCCGCGCGGACCTGCTTCGTAACGCGGGGCTGCGATTCGATGTGGCGGTCGCGCGAATCGATGAAGACGCTGTGCGCCAGGCCCTGGAAGCAGAAGACGCCCCGCCCCGGGATATCGCCGATACATTGGCCGAGATGAAAGCACGGAAAGTGTCTGACAAAATGCCAGGTGCGCTTGTCCTTGGCTGCGATCAGGTTCTGGCCTTGGGTAAAACCATCTTTGCCAAGCCGCGTGACAAAGACGAAGCGCGCGTTCAGCTGCAACATCTTCGCAATCAGTCCCACACGTTGCTGTCTGCCGCGGTTCTTTATGAGAACGGCGAACCGAAATGGCGGCACGTGGGTGTTGTGCGTCTGAGAATGCGGGACTTCTCGGACGCCTATCTTGAAGCCTACCTCGACCGGAACTGGGACAGCGTGCAGAACTCAGTTGGGGCTTACAAACTTGAAGAAGAAGGCGCGCGGCTGTTTACGCAGGTGCAAGGCGACTATTTCACCGTGCTTGGACTTCCGTTACTGGAACTCCTGAACCACCTGACCCTGACCGGACGGATCGACGGATGAGTGATACGAGAATTCCACTGGCGGGTGTGATCGGGCATCCGATTGCACATTCGAAAAGCCCTCATCTGCACGGCTACTGGATTCGCAAATATGGCTTGAAGGGGCATTACATCCCCATCGACATCGCGCCCGAAAAGATTGCCGATCTCTTGCCGCGTTTGGCAGACCTCGGCTTCGTGGGCGCGAACGTGACCATCCCTTATAAGGAAAAGGTGATGGAGCTTGCCGATCTAATCACCGATCGGGCGACGCTAATCGGGGCGGCGAATACGCTGATCTTTCGCAAGGATGGCCGGATCCATGCCGACAACACGGATGGCTATGGTTTCATTGAAAATATCCGCCAGACGATCCCGGATTGGAACCCGAAAACCGGACCGGCCGTGGTCTTTGGGGCTGGCGGCGCGGCGCGGGCGGTCATCGCTTCTTTGCTTGATGTAGGTGTGCCGAAGATCCTGCTGACCAATCGCACCCGCATTCGAGCCGAGAAGCTGCGCGAGGATTTCGGTCACCGCATTCAGGTCGTGGAATGGGTGCAGGCCGGGAATGTGTTGGAAGAAGCCGATCTCGTGGTTAATACCACATCTTTGGGCATGGTCGGAAAACCAGAGATGCGCGTGCCACTGGACGGGCTCAGGCGCGGTGCGATTGTGAACGATCTGGTCTATACGCCGCTGCGGACGCGATTGCTGACAGAGGCGGAAAAGAACGGTTGCCGCGTTGTCGATGGCGTCGGGATGTTGCTGCATCAGGCGGTGCCCGGATTCGAACGCTGGTTCGGGAAACGGCCTGTCGTTGACGAAAACGCCCGCGCGGCGGTTCTCAGGTGACATTCAAGTTGGGTTTGACCGGGTCGATTGGCATGGGCAAATCGACCACTGCGCAGATGTTTGCGGAAGCGGGATGCGCGGTCTGGGATGCAGACGCGGCGGTGCATCGATTGTATGCTAAGGGCGGTGTAGCAGTCGCTGCGATTGAAGCGCAGTTTCCTGACGCGGTCACGGACGGCGCCGTGGATCGTACGGCGTTGCGTGCGCTGATTTCAGAAGATCCGACGGTACTGAAAGCATTGGAGCAGATCGTTCATCCTTTAGTGCGGGAAGATCGCGAGACGTTTGCCGCCAATCAGGACTCAGAAATCGTTGTTTTCGACATTCCGCTGCTTTTCGAGACCGGCGCCGAGAAAGAGATGGACGCGGTTGCATGTGTCACTGTCTCACCGGAACTTCAGGAAAAACGCGTTCTGCAGCGCGGTACGATGACGAAAGACCAGTTCCTGGCGATCAGGGCGAAGCAGATGCCGAACGATGAAAAATGTGCTCGCTCTGATTTTGTGATCACAACTGAGACACTTGAAGATGCGCGCCGTCAGGTCCACGATGTGATCGAGCAGATACGGGGCAAGCTTAGCGATGCGTGAGATCGTTCTCGACACGGAAACCACCGGATTCGAACCGGAACAAGGCGATCGTATCGTCGAAATCGGTGCGGTGGAATTGTTCAACCACGTTCCGACTGGGAAGACATACCATCAATATATCAACCCCGAACGCGCGATGCCCCAGGAGGCGTTCGAGGTCCACGGCCTTGGCGATGATTTCCTGCGGGATAAGCCGCTTTTTGCTGACATTGCGCAGGCTTTCGTGGATTTCGTCGGCGATGCAAAGCTTGTGATTCACAACGCTGCCTTCGATATGAAATTTATCAACGCAGAACTTGGCTGGTTGAAGCGTCCGGCGATTCCTTTTGACCGGGCGATTGACACGTTGGCGATTGCGCGGCGCAGGTTTCCGGGGTCACCGGCATCGCTTGATGCGCTTTGCCGGCGGTTCGGGATCGATAACTCTGCGCGGACGCTGCATGGCGCCTTGCTCGACTCCGAGATTCTTGCCGAGGTCTATCTTGAATTGATCGGTGGCAAGCAGCCGGACTTCGGGCTGAACGTCGCACAGGGCAAATCTGACGGTGACGACAAAGCCGCGGATTGGCGTCCTCAGCCGCGACAGGCACCTTTGCCCTCTCGGATTTCTGAAACGGAAAAGGCGGCTCACGCCGCCTTTGTCGATCGCCTTGGTGATGAAGCGCTGTGGAAGCGTCTTTGACGCTTAAGCGTTCGCTGTCTCGGACTGCTTCGCCTGCGCGCGGCGTGCGAGCTCGGTGCGGTAAAGCTGAAGGAAATCAATAGTCTCGAGGTTCAGCGGCGGGAACCCACCGTCGCGCGTGACGTCGCTTACAATGCGGCGCACAAACGGGAAGAGCATCCGCGGGCATTCGATCAGCAGGAACGGATGCAATTGCTCATCCGGCACGTTTTCGACGTGGAAGACGCCAGCATATTCCAGCTCAATCACGAAAAGTGTGTCGCCGCTTTCGCGGGCTTTCGATGTGACCTGAATCTTCAGGATCACCTCGTACTGGTTTTCGACCGTCCGCTTTTTCGCATCGAGGTTCACCTGAACCTGCACGTCGGGTTGAACGTCGCCCTGCACGCCTTTTTGCGCGAGGATGTTCTCGAATGACATGTCACGCACAAACTGCGCGAGCACGTTCATCTTTACCGGTGTCGGTTGTGCGGCGGCGCCGTTGGCGTTGGCGTCTGGTGCGGTTTCTGGCGTATCTGCCATCTTTTCTCTCCCTGGGATCGCGGGTTCATTCAAATCCCGCGCTGCATAACAGCCGCTGCGCAGAGCCTCAATGCTTGGTCCACCCCGATCCTTGATGTGTCGGCTTTTTGGTTTCCGTCACGTCCCGGAAGTCGCCGTCAATCACCGTATCGCGCGGTTGCGGACGGGGTTGGGGATCGCGCCGAAACGGATCGGGCTCTGGACCCATCTCGAACCGCTGCACCTTGATCCGCTTTTTCAGATATGAAATCAGCGTCAGTCGCACAGGCGGTGTCAAAAGGGCAAAGCCGACGGCGTCAGTGAAGAACCCGGGCGTGAGCAGCAATGCACCCGCGATCAAAATCATTGCGCCATGAGCCAGCGGCTCGGACGGATCTTCCAGGCGCGAGAATGATCCACGCAGGTTGTTGATCGCCATCACCCCCTGCGATCGCACAAGAAAGGTGCCCAGAATCGCTGTAAGAACGACGATTCCCAGCGTTGGCCACAAGCCAATCCACCCTCCGACCTGAATGAACAAACCGATCTCGATCAAAGGGACGAGCAAAAAAGCCACAAACAGCCACATTTCGGAAGACTCCTTTCGACGGGCGTGCGGTGGACTATGCATCACCCAACACCTACATAAGGATGCAACGAAGACGTTTCCACTTTGGTCTGGGCGAGGTCCTGATGAATTCTCCGCTGATACAGCTTTTGGTGCTTGCCGGCATCGCCGTGTTTCTGATCCTGCGCTTGAAAAGCGTTCTGGGCACGCGGGAAGGTTTTGAAAAGCCGCCCCTGCCCCGTCAGGACTCGGGGTCGTCGTCGCGCCGTGACTTCGAAGTGATCGATGGCGGACCGGATCGCGACATCGTGGATCACGTCGATGAACACAGCGATGCGGCGGATGCCCTTGCCCGGATGAAGCGCGCCGAGCCTTCCTTTGGCGTGGCCGACTTTCTTGGCGGTGCGCGCGGTGCCTACGAGATGATCCTTATGGGGTTCGAGCGTGGCGATCTTGCCGAGATCAAACCGTTCCTGAGCGATGACGTTTACGAAACATTCGCCGAAGTCGTCGAAGCCCGTCAGGAACAAGGTCTCACCATCGAGGCAGAGTTCATCGGCGTGCGTGAGTTGTCGCTGGTCGATGCGACCTACGACGAAGACACCAACATGGCGGAAATTTCGGTCAAGTATATCGGTGAGCTGACGTCCGTTGTCCGTGATAGCGCTGGCGAGATTGTCGAGGGATCGCCGACGCAGGTCAAACGTCAGAAAGACGTCTGGACCTTCGCGCGTCGCATGGGTGTGGACGACCCGAACTGGCAGCTTGTCGCCACGGGCGAATGATCCGACGGCTGGGCGCGGCGATACTCCTGAGTTTCATGAGTACAGGACCAGCCGTGCCTACCGAGATCGAAACGCATTATTCCATTCTGGGCTTCGAAGACCTTGAGGGTTGGGCTGACGATGACCACGCCGCAGCCCTTTCGGTATTCAAAAACACATGCGCCGATCTGGATGAACCGGATTGGTCATCGCTATGCGCGGTTGCCTTCGATGCCAGCGATGCGCGGCAGTTCTTTGAGCTTTTCTTTCGTCCGCTTCTGATCACCGATGGTCAGGACCCCCTCTTCACCGGGTATTTCGAACCGGAATTGGACGGCTCACCCGTGCGCACCGATAGGTTTCGTCATCCGGTGTACCGAATTCCCCCCGAGGCGTTGGAAGCGCGGCCTTGGCTGACCCGGCGCGAGATATTGACCAGCGATGTCATGCAGGGTCGCGGGCTTGAGATTGCCTGGGTGGATGACCCGGTCGAGCTGTTCTTCCTGCAGGTGCAGGGGTCTGGCCGCATTCGTTACCCTGACGGGCGAGTCATCCGCGTTGGATATGGCGGCGCGAATGGCCATAACTACAGATCGATCGGGCAAGAACTTGTCCGGCGCGGCGTGTATCAGGCGCATCAGGTCTCGGCGCAGGTGATCCGAAACTGGGTCCGTCGAAACCCGGTCGAAGGCCAAGAGCTTCTGTTTCACAACAAGTCTTACGTGTTTTTCCGTGAGGTGAGCCAAGTCCCTTCAAATCAGGGACCGTTGGGCGCGATGAACCGATCCATCACTCCGATGCGGACGATTGCGGTGGACCCGGCATTCATCCCATTGGGCGCTCCGGTGTGGATCGAAAAGGCGGGGAAAGACCCGCTGAACCGCCTGATGATCGCGCAGGATACCGGCTCTGCCATCAAAGGTGCGCAACGGGCGGATATCTTTGTCGGAACGGGTGACGAGGCGGGTGGAATCGCGGGCCGCATCAAGGACCCCGGTCGCATGGTTGTGCTGATGCCGATCCAGCGCGCCTACGCCTATCTGCCCGAGGATCTGCAATGAGCCGACGGAAACTTAGAGCGGACGAGCGCGAGCTTTGGCAGAAAGTGGCGCATTCAACGAAGCCGCTTCCCGAGGCTCTGCATCGCGAGAAGGCCGTCAAGACCGCGCCGACACTGCGACAGAAACCGGAGCCGCAACCGATGGATTTGCTAAAAGCCTTCGGTGTTGGTGCGAAATCGGCTTTGCCACATGGGCAGATCACGACGCCCCAACCGACCACCCGCTCTACGCAAAACATGGACAAAAAGACCTTCGGCAAGATGCGCCGTGGAAAGCTTGTGCCCGAAGCCCGGATTGATTTGCACGGTATGACGCTTGACCAGGCCCATCCTGCACTGACGCGGTTTATTTTTACGTCGCATAGTCGCGGGTTTCGTCTGGTTCTTGTGATTACGGGCAAGGGCCGCAGCGAAGACCCGTATGATCCGATGCCGCGCCAAAGAGGGGTCCTGAAGCGACAAGTACCGATGTGGTTGAAGATGGCCCCGCTTGCGTCTGTCGTTCTCGAAGTCACCGAAGCGCATCTGCGCCACGGGGGTGGTGGCGCGTATTACGTTTACTTGCGCAGAACATCCCGCACGTGATCGGCGACCAACCCCGGTGCTTCTTCGTGTAGCAAATGCCCGTAACCTTCGTACGATGTCACAGTCGCATGTGGCATCCGCGCGGCCACGTCTTTCACGGATTTCGGTGAAACCGCCTTGTCCTTTTCGCCCACAAGGAAAACGCAGGGCACTTCGATCCTTGGAAGGTCGGCCATGAGCCCATCGAGCTTCCATTGCGCCATCATCATCAGCGTGCCGTCGACGTGATCCTTGTTTCGGAACAGTCTGGCGTAAAGATCGAGCCCTTCGGCCGAGATGTTCGATCCCGTGGTCGACATCAGAGAGATGACCTGTTCCGGCCCGGACATGCGCCGCTTGATCATGTTCGTCATCAAAGGACTCATCGCGACGACTCGGGCAGCCATAGGGAACAGAACACCCGCTATTCCCTTAAAGGGGGTTAAGGCCGGGTTAACCCCAATGAGCGGTGTGTTAGAGCCTGTTTCCTGCAAAAGGCGGAGCGCCAAAGCCGCCCCGGCGGAATGTGCGAGAACGGCTTTCAGTTGCCAGCCCTGATCATCGATGAGGCTCTGAAGATCCTGTGCCATGAGCGGTAAGGAAGATCGATGACGAGACCCGAGTTTCGTGAAACCGTGACCCGGAAGGTCAATCGCGATGACGTGGTGATCCTTGGCAAGATCCGTCATCACATCGCGCCAGGAATGGGTCGATCCGCTTGCGCCATGCAAAAGCAGAACCGTCTCGCCCTCTCCCATTTCCTGAACATGCCAGACGTGCGGGCGCACCGATACAAAGCGGGAATGCTCTGCATGTGGCCACGCGGTCAGTGTTTGCGCCACACCCATTGCATCATTCACCGAGAGCCGAATGAATGGCGCGGCTCAGTCCCATCGCGTCGGCGCGCGGCAGAGGGATGTATTTGGCCGCCATGACCCCGCATAGCTGTTGCAGATCCCGGTGCGGTCTTATCGATGTGTCGATCATCGCGCTGGGCAGGCTCATATTTCTGATGTGACGGGCCATGGTGTGGGCATCTTCCTGCGCCGCCTGGCGTCCGGTTTTGCCGGGCAGCGGGACATTGGCGCGACCATCGGTCAGGACGGCAAGCGAAGGGGAAAGTCCTTGCGCCCGGACACGTTGCGCCAATTCTCCGGCGGCCTTCAGACCCGAGGCCAACGGTGTTCCACCTCCCCCGGGCAGTCCCGCCAGACGGCGTTTGGTCTGAACGAGGGATCGTGTCGGTGGCAGGATCAGGTCGGCGCCTTCGCCGCGAAACGCAATAAGCGCGACGTGATCGCGTCGGGCATAGGCGTCGGCAAGCATCAGTTCGACCGCGCCCTTTGCTTCTGCCAGTCGCGCAACGGCGGACGACCCGGAGGCATCTACAGCAAAGATCACCAGACGGTCAGAGACTTCCTGATACCTGCGGACATGAACGTCGGAAGCGTGAATCAGTACACCTTGCCTGTCAGGAAACTGTGCGCGGCGAATGGTTTGCCACGGCACTGCGGCCCGTAAGGTCGCGACAATGTCTATGCGATTGCCGCCATCCAGCCGTCCGGGACGAGACGGCAAAGGACGACCCCGGCGATTGCCGCGCTTCTTGTCCCCTGCGCCGCTTGATCCGGACGCGGTCTTCGTGCGTCCCGATCCTTCGAGCGCTGCAAGTACGTCAAACGGCAGAATGGCTTTGACAGCTTGGATCAAAAGTTCGTCCGGGATGGTCAGTTCCGACTCATCCTGTTTCGGCGACTGCGCGTCCGGAGTGTCGTCCGGTTTCGTCTCAGTGTCCTGATCCTCAGGCGGGTCTTCATCAACCGGCATCTGAGTTGCGCGATGCGCGTAGACCAGTTGCACCGCGATCTGTAGATCTTCATCGGTGACCGTTTTCCGGTTATTCAGAGCCGCATTCGCCCGCGCAGCGGCCAAAGCCAGAAGCGGTGCGCGCAGCGATAGAATCCCAAACCGCGCCGCTGTGATGGCGAGGGCATCCACCGTGCCTTCCGGAATTTTGACATCGTTCAGGATTGCACGAGCCTGGGTCAGGCTCTCGGGCGGAATGACCATGCTGGCCAATTCGACGTATCGCAGCCCCTCAAGGTCGACCCGGAAGGCAAGGCGTTCCGTGATCGCACGCGGGGCAACCTCATCCTCTTCGGCGCCTTCATCCAGCAGCAACAGGCAGTGTCCGGTTTTTGCGTCCAATGTCTGCGACAGACGGGCGGCCAGACCCGCTTCGCACCGTTCCGCCATCGTCAAGATGATCGGCTTCGGGGTCGCAAGAAGTCCCTTCGCAATGACGATGCGCCCCTGTGTGAGCGTCTCGCCAACATCGACACCGCCAAAGAGTTGCAAATCACTGATCGACGGGGAAATGCGCCGCGCTTGGGGGAACAGCGTTTTGAACGGGGCGGTGAAGGACTCGCGCACCGGTCCGGCGCGTGACCTCAGGTGAAGACCGCCAAGCCCGGCTGGGTCCACTGCCAACAGGGTCAGCGCCAATTGGCCCTGCACCTGAACGGCAGAAGGGTCTTCGATCATGCAAAGACTTCCTCGACCGTGCGCATGACACGTGTCGAAGAACCCGCGTCGTCGAGCGGATCGCGGCGCATGCGATGGCTAAGCGCCATCGGAGCGACGGACCGTAGATGTTCGCGCGTCACCACGTTGCTACCTTCATAGGCGGCAAGCGCACGCGCGGCTCGCAGAAGCGTAAGCTCGCCGCGCAACCCATCAGACCCGATCGCAACGCACAGCCCGGCGCAATCTCGCAGCGTGTCGTCGGGCGCGTCGGTCTGGGCAAGCTGCGCACGGGCGGCAAGAATGCGGTCACGCACGATTTGATCTTCGCCGGACCACTTTTTGACGAACATGTCAGGATCGGTGTCGAACGCGGCGCGGCGGCGGATCACCTCGATCCTCTCCTCGATGTCGTCCGGAGACCGCACTTCGACAGACAGCCCAAACCGATCAAGCAGTTGCGGGCGCAATTCGCCTTCTTCCGGGTTGCCGGAACCGACAAGCACGAACCGCGCGTCGTGTCGGACGGACAAACCTTCACGTTCGATCACGTTCTCCCCCGATTGCGCCACGTCGAGGAGGAGGTCGACAAGGTGATCCTCGAGCAGGTTCACTTCGTCGATGTAAAGATATCCGCGGTTGGCGCGGGCCAGCAGACCGGGTTCAAACGCTTTTTCCCCACGGCTCAGCGCGCGCTCAATGTCGAGCGCGCCGACCAGCCGGTCTTCGGTTGTCCCGAGTGGAAGGTCAACGACCGGTGTCGGCGCCTCGATAACCTCGCCTGACAAGGGGTCGGCCCAATCGGGCTGGTCCTCGGGCCTTTCAGCATTGGTGCTGCTGCCCTTTAACTTGCGGATCGGTGGCAACAAAGCGGCGAGGGCGCGGACGGCGGTCGATTTGCCGGTGCCGCGATCCCCGAACACAAGGACACCGCCGATGCCCGGATCGACCGCGGTTAGGATCATGGCCAGCTTCATCTGCTCTTGGCCGACTATGGCGGAGAACGGGAAAGGATGTTTCATGCTGCGATGTCCTTCAGAATGCGGGGGCATTGGCCTTCCCATCTGCCGGTTTCACCGGCGACGCGAAAACGTGCGTAAAGCTCTTCACGGAACCATTTCCCGTCGCGCACTGCGCGGATGGCCTTGGCGTGGGGTCCGTCTTTGCGGGCGAAATTGGCCATCGTATCGGCATCAGGCCAAATCGAAAAAGTGATCTGCTGAAGAAGCGGAACCTCACCAATGCCGATCTTGAACATGACGTTTGGATCGTCACCTATGACCCCGCTGATATCCGGAACGCGCTTCCAGAATTGTGCTGCCACTTTGGGCTTCACTGTCGCGCGGGTGAGTGCCGCAATCGGACCGGTCGGAGGTGGAGATTCTTCCACGAACGGGGTGTGTCCTGACCACGCGCCGCGTGACGAATAGGGAGTCAGAAAAACGGTCCACGCTTCGCTGGCATGTTTCCCGTATCTTGCGAACAGCGGTTCGGACCCGATGGCCTCTCGCGCACGATCCTCACTGCGCCAAACACCAAGGATTGCGTAGACGGCCGTGTTCGGAATGGGCGTGAAGCCTTCGCCTGTGCCAGAGCCGCAGAGTTTCCAGAATTGCAGGCCGGCGATTCGAGGAAGCGACAGGCGTGCCGCACCCATCATGGTCAACGCCCACACGCGCGAAAGCGGTGTGTCAAAGCGATAAAAGCTCAGGCTGACGGTCTGCATGTGGGTTCCCATAGTGTCAACTTAGTCTGACACATTTCGTAGAAACAGGGAAGATATTTAATTTACTGGAAGCTGCGACAGCGATAAGATTGTAAATCTAAGTTGACAGTATATCATGGTCGCAATGATGACAAAGCTAGACACCGCCCTCGCGGCGCATTCCGACAAACTTTCTGCCGCGCACGCGATTGTCATCGGTGCTGGCCTCGGCGGGTTGGCATCTGCCATGCGCCTGGGCGCTCTGGGCTACCGGGTGACCGTGATCGACAAGCTGGATGTCCCCGGCGGGCGTGGGTCCTGCATCTGGAAAAACGGACACCGTTTCGACCTGGGCCCAACCATCGTCACCGTGCCGCAGGTTTTCAAAGAGTTATGGGCCGCCTGCGGGCGGGATTTCCATCAGGAGGTCGACCTTCGACCGCTGGACCCGTTCTACGAGATTCGATGGCCGGACGGATCGCACTTTACGGCGCGCCAGGACACCGATGCGATGCGCGCAGAGGTTGCGCGTCTGTCACCGAATGACGTCGCCGGGTACGACAAATTTCTGGATGACAGTGAGGAGCGCTACTGGTTCGGGTTCGAGGATCTGGGCCGCCGGTCCATGCATCGGTTGATGGATCTGATTCGCGTGCTTCCCCGCTTTGCGATGCTGCGCGCCGACCGGTCGGTCTACGCCCACGCGGCGAAACGCGTAAAAGATGAGCGTTTGCGCATGGCGCTGTCCTTTCACCCGCTCTTTATCGGTGGCGATCCCTTCAACGTCACGTCGATGTACATCCTCGTCTCTCACCTCGAGAAGGAATTCGGGGTGCACTATGCGATGGGCGGCGTCGCGGCGATTGCCGAAAACATGGCGAGCATCATCCAGGATCAGGGCGGCACGCTTCGGATGGAAACCGAGGTGGATGAAATCCTCGTCAAGAACAACCGCGCGCGGGGCGTCAGGCTGACAAACGGTGACGTTCTGATGGCCGATATCGTGGTGTCGAACGCGGATGCCGGGTTCACCTATGACCACTTGCTGCGGAATCAGAAAAGAAAACGGTGGACGGCCGGCAAACTGAAGAGCCGCCGTTGGTCGATGGGCCTTTATGTCTGGTACTTCGGGACGAAAGGTACGCGCGACATGTGGAGCGATGTGGGGCACCACACGATCCTGAACGGACCGCGGTACAAAGGTCTGGTGCGCGACATCTTCATGAAGGGCAAGGTTGCGAAGGACTTTTCGCTCTATGTTCACCGCCCTACCGTGACAGACCCGACCGCAGCACCCGAGGGCGATGACACTTTCTATGTGCTGAGCCCGGTTCCTCATTTGGGTCACGCGGATTCAGTGGATTGGTCCGAGATGGAGCGCGAATACCGCGTCCGCTTGACCAAAGCGCTTGAGGAAGAACTCCTGCCCGGCTTCTCAAGCCGTGTCACAGCGTCCGAGGTCTTCACCCCCGAGACATTCAAGAACCGCTACCTGTCGCCTTACGGTTCCGGATTCTCGATCGAGCCTCGCATTCTCCAAAGCGCGTGGTTCCGCCCTCATAATGTGAGTGAAGAGATGCGTGGCCTGTACCTGACCGGGGCGGGGACACATCCCGGCGCGGGGCTTCCCGGTGTGATCTCATCGGCGGAAGTTCTGGCGCAGCTCGTGCCCGATCCGGCCATGGTGCGCGGATGAGCGGCTATCAGTCGGATATGGAGGCGTGCCGTGAAGCGATCCGGCACGGCTCCCTGTCGTTCCATGCCGCTTCCCGGCTGTTGCCGTCTTCGGTCCGCGATCCCGCGCTTGCGCTCTATGCCTTCTGCCGTCTGGCGGACGACGCCGTTGATCTTCAGCAGGAAAAGGGCGCTGCAGTTCTGCGCTTGCAAGACCGGTTAGAGCGTATTTACGCGGGGAAGCCCGATGATGCGCCCGCGGACCGTGCCTTTGCGCGTGTGGTCGATGAGTTCGAGATGCCGCGCGCGCTGCCGGACGCTTTGCTTGAGGGTTTGGCATGGGATGCGGTCGGGCGGACCTATGACGACCTGTCCGGCCTTTTCGATTACTCCGCCCGGGTTGCCTCTGCGGTGGGCGTGATGATGTGTGTCCTGATGCGCGTCCGCGACCCCGATGCGCTTGCCCGTGCCTGCGATCTTGGCGTCGCGATGCAGCTGACCAATATCGCCCGCGACGTTGGCGAAGATGCGCTTGAAGGCCGGGTGTACCTGCCGCTTGACTGGCTGAAAGAGGCGGGGCTGACCAAAGATCAGTTCCTGGCAAATCCCAAACCCACCAAGGCGATCCGGCAAATGACGCGCCGCCTCGTGATGGAAGCCAACAGGCTTTACATGCGGTCCGAAGCAGGCGTCGCCGCGCTTCCGATGACGTCCCGCACCGGTATTTACGCCGCCCGCTTCATCTATGCCGGGATTGGCGGTCAGGTGCAGAAGGCCGGGTACGATTCCATCTCGACGCGGGCCCATACATCCAAACCGCAAAAGCTGGCCTGGGTGGCCGTATCGGCGATGAAAGCCGCTGGCACAGTTGTCATGCCGAAATCCGCCGTTCTCTTTGCACGCTGCCTTCCCGAGACGCAGTTTTTGGTTCAGGCGGCAGGCCGCGCAACCGAACGCAGAACCCGGTCCGACACTGTGTTCGAAGCGCTGGCACAGGTTGCCTTGCATGAGCGCGCCCGGCGCGATGCCTTGATAGACGCCCACCGTCGGCCTACCTGACCATCATGTTTTGGCTCTTGTTCGGAATTTTCCTACTTGCCTGCTTCGCGGCAGGTGCAACCGGAGGGTTGTTCCCTCCCGGTCCGTGGTACCGCAATCTGAACAAACCCTCTTGGACGCCCCCGGACTGGGTGTTTCCCGTGACCTGGACGACGCTGTATCTGTGTATGTCCGCCGCAGGCGCGCGGGTCGCACTCAGCCCGGACAATGCTGTGGCGATGGCCCTGTGGTCTTTGCAGATCGCACTGAACGGGCTTTGGACACCGGTGTTTTTCGGGTTGAAGCGCATCAAATTGGGGATGTTCGTTCTAGTTGCGCTGTGGCTATCCGTGGCGGCAACGCTTCTTGCACTTATGCAGGTCGATTTGATCGCGGGTCTGCTGTTTGTTCCCTACCTCATCTGGGTCAGCATCGCCGGCGCGTTGAACGCAAGCGTTTGGCGCTTGAACAAGGAAGAGGCGAATTCCCCGAGACCTGCGTCGACCTAATCGAAACGCCAGTTCTTGCGGCGGGGGACCCGCACGGCAAGCATGGGTTTCAACAGAGGTGACCGGAAACGCCTGAGATCGAGCGCCTCGTGAACGCCAACTGTTAATTCTCCGTTCAAACGGGTTTCGACCATCGCGCGCGAATAAAAGGGTGCATCCAGCATGCTCATCACTTGCTTGGGCTTGCATCCCAGATCCCCGCGCGTTTCCCGCCGCACGGCCCAGAGGGAGCGCTTGAACTCGAGCTGCGGCGGCAAAGGAATCTCGCTCGCCGCTCCGCCTTCCGTGAAATGAAACCCCGATCCCAATTCTGTCCCGTCAAGCCGGGTGGCATCGTAGAAACAGGTGCTTCCCCCCGCGGCCGGATACCGGCCCCAGGTCCAGTAGGAAAAGTCTTCTTCCAACGCGCGAGTGCCGAAATTGGCGTCAAAGTAGCCGTGCCCGTTCCATTGCCATCCCGGCGCATCAAGATCGACCGAGATGTCCGAGACCGGACCAAATGGTCGCCAGACGTGTGCGCCGTCTTCGGTCAGTGGCAGTTCCACTTGCGTGATCGCGCTGGGCGTGACCGTGATCGTGCCGCGCACACGACTGATCAAGGGCGGCGAAGATACCTCGTTGACGTCGATGATCAGCTTCCCGTTGGCCCATCGCATGGAGGACGGACCGACCGTAAAGGCGTTCGCGGTCTGACGAAGCGCAGATGTGCCCCTGTCCGTCATGGTGAAGCGACCGCCGGGACCATAGGTGGCGACATTGATGCACACATGGTCTTCGGGGTTCTTGCGGCCCGACCAGCGGTACCAGGGCGAAAAGACCGACCCTATGAACCCGATGACCGAGACAGCGCGTTTGCCGTCGTCCGAGATGCCATCGACATACCACCAGGCGTAGCCGTTTTCTGGGACCTTGAGGTTGAAGTTCGGTCCGTCACTATCGCCGCGGCCGCGTGCCTCCCGGAGAGCGCCGCCATCGGGACGCCCGCCCCCGGATGCGTCCCGCCGCCCGCCAGATAGAGCCCTTTGATCTTTGTCCGTGCGGTCGGGCGCTCCAGCGCGGCTGTCATTCCGTGCGGGGTCTGCCCGTAAAGCGAACCGGCGCTGCCGGGGAAGAGAGCGTCGAAGCTCTTCGCCATCGTCAGCGCGGCCGGTCCCGGCTCCGGTGAGAAGGTCAGCCCAAAGCGGCGAAGCGCCGGAAAAGTCCGTGTGTGACATATCTCAAAGTCCTCGGGGTGTGCCGCGCGTTCGGTTAGCGGCGGGGTGTTCATGATGATCTCGAAGCGCTCTTCCGCGCCGGGTGGAAAGGCGCCAAGCCCGCGATCCTCGGCGCAAAGGTAAAGCGTCGGTTCGGTGGGGATATCGCCCTTTGCGATCTCCTCGAATTCGTTCTTCGTCGGATCGCAGAAAAACAGGTTGTGATGGACGAGCGGCACGTCAGAGGGAACGGCCTTGAAGCTCCAGACATTCGCCGAATGACTTCTGGCGCGTTTGGTGGTGATTTGCGCCTCTGTCTTGGTGGTCTCTCCCAACAGCCCAAGAGCAAGCGCGCGGGGATCACCATTGAAGACAACCCTGTCTGCACTCAATCGCTCACCGGTCTCCAGCACAACGCCTGTCACACCATTTGTGCCGACATCGATAGACGCCACATGCGCGCCAGTTCGGATCGTACCGCCCTTGGTTTCGATGAGCTTCGCCAAGGCGCAGGCGAGGGCATGCATCCCGCCTTTGACGCACCAGACACCCTGTGCCTCGGCTTCCCAGATCAGGGAAAGCAGAGCGGGGGACCTGTCCGGCGAACCGCCGACATATGTTGCGTACCGACCGAAGAGCTGCCGCAGCCGGGGGTCTGTGAAGCTCGACGTCAGTAGTTGCTTCAGCGTCTTGGTTGGGGCCATGTCCCGGATCAGGTGTGGGTGGCGCATAACATGCGAGGCCAGCCTGCCGATGCGAGGCTCTGCCTCCCGCATCATCGGGTCGCGAAATCCCTCGAACAGGCGTTTCGCACGGTTTGAGAAGGCGATGAATTCGGCCTTTGCCGATGCCCCCACAAATCGCCCAATGGCGTCAGCGCTGCGATCCTGATCGGGAAAAAGGTCAAGCGGTCCGTCATCAGGCCACCAATGGCGCGCGAGGATGTCTTGCGGGACAAGCGACACGTGATCGGTCAGGGCCTCACCCGCATCTGCGAACATGTCTTCGAAAACGTCCAGCATGGTGAGTACCGTCGGACCCGCATCGACGCCATCGACCTGGCGCATCTTTCCACCAACGGTCGCGTGGCGTTCCAGAATGGTGACATCGAACCCGCGGTGGACAAGCGGCAGGGCCGTGGCAAGACCACCGATACCTGACCCGATGACGATCACGCGGTCAGAGCTATGACGCGGGTTTTTCATCATCGAATTGTTGACTCACATTTGCCAAGTGTCCAGTATGATTTACACTAGTGTGTCAGATAAATATGACAACACCTTGCCAAGGAGCGTCCGATGGGACTTCAGACCCGCATCAATGCCGCCGTCGAATCGGCCATTCACGTCGGACAAAGCGGGAGCGCTCCGTCAAAGCTCTCGGACGCTTTGCACTACGCCTGCACACCTGGAGGTGCGCGGATCAGACCGACGATCCTTTTGTCGGTGGCGATGGCCTGTGGTGATGACGCGCCGGAAATCACCAACGCCGCCGCAGCAGCACTGGAATTGATCCACTGTGCCAGTCTCGTGCATGACGACCTTCCCTGCTTCGATGACGCAGATATCCGCCGCGGCAAACCGTCGGTCCATCGCGCCTATTCCGAACCCCTGGCAGTGCTGACCGGCGACTCCCTGATCATCCTCGCGTTCGAGATCCTCGCCCGCGCCGCCGTACATTCCCCGGATCGGGCCGTACGGTTGATCCGTACGCTATCCCATCAATCGGGCATGCCGAACGGCATCTGTGCCGGGCAAGGCTGGGAAAGCGAAGCGAAGATCGACCTGTCCGCCTACCACCGTTCCAAGACCGGTGCCCTATTCATCGCGGCAACCCAGATGGGGGCGATTGCCGCCGGACAGGATGAAGAGCCGTGGTTCGAACTTGGCGCGCGCATTGGCGAGGCGTTCCAGGTCGCCGATGACCTGCGGGATGCGCTGTACGATAGTGAGACGCTTGGCAAACCGGCAGGGCAGGACGATCTTCATGGTCGGCCGAATGCCGTGTCACAGCTTGGCGTCGATGGCGCGATATCACGGTTGCGGGACATTCTGTCCGGTGCCATCTCGTCGATCCCATCCTGCCCGGGTGAGGCGCAACTGGCTGAAATGGTTCGTCTGCAAGCCGAAGCCTTGACGCCCGTCCCGGCAAGCCGCGCGGCAAAAGCCGGTTGAGATGGCCCTAGCGACGGATACGCCGCCGGCCACACATACGCCGAAGGTTGGCCTTCGAACGCGCCTGATGCGCCTGATCGCGCGACCAGGATTTCAGCGCTGGGCATCGACGTCTCCGCTGACCCGTGGCGTCGCGGCGAAAGACGGGGCCGCGCTTTTCGATATCGTGCAGGGCTTCGTGAAGTCGCAAGCTCTGTTTGCATTGGTAGAACTGCGCGTACTGCATCGGCTCATGGACGGGGCGCGTTCTGCCACTGATCTTGCGGGGCTCTGCGTGCTGCCGCTCGACCGGATGGAACGCTTGCTTCAGGCGGGCGTCGCGATGGATCTTCTTAGGCGGGATCGGAAAGGACGGTACGGTCTTGCCCGACAGGGGGCAGCGCTTGTGGGTGTTCCCGGGCTTGAAGACATGATCCGACACCACGCCGCGTTTTATCGCGACCTGAACGATCCGGTCGCGCTCTTGCGCGGGGATGTGCAGACAGAGCTTGCGCAATTCTGGCCGTATGTCTTCGGCGCAGAGAATGCGACGGATTCCGATGTATCGAACCGCTATTCCGACCTGATGGCCCGCTCGCAAGAGATTGTTGCGGCGGACACATTGGCGACGGTCAGGCTCAATGAAACGAAATCACTTCTCGACATCGGCGGCGGATACGGCGTTTTCGCCGAAGCTTTGGTTTTGAAGTACCCGAATCTGACAGCAACCGTGTTCGACCTTCCGGCCGTAGCCCCGAATGCGATAGCGCGAATTGAGGCGTCGAAAGCCAAGGACCGTTTGTCCTTTGTACCAGGGTCTTTCCGCGATGATCCTCTGCCGCGGGGAGCGGACACTATCTCTTTGATCCGTGTCCTGTACGACCACGAGGATGACACCGTGGCGGCATTGCTGGCCAAGGTGTTTGAAGCGCTGCCTGAAGGCGGCCGGCTTCTTGTTTCCGAACCGATGTCCGGCGGCGCCAAGCCCGAAATCGCGGGTGACGTGTATTTCAGTTTCTACTGCATGGCGATGCAGACGGGCACGGTGCGCAGCGCCGAGCGGATTGGCGAGCTGTGTCGGAATGCCGGGTTTCAGGGCATCAAAACCTACCCCTCGCGCCGTCCCTTTGTGACCTCGGTTTTGACCGCTTTGAAAACGGCAACCTGAACGGGAACAATTCAGGTTTACACTCCAAGGTGTCCATTATAGTTGACAGATACGAGTGTAAGAATAAACTGACACCAACAAAAATTACATCTGTCTCGCCCGAATTGATTCTCGGTTTTGGCGCGGCGTCCACCGCAGGAGGTCAGGATGCACACCCACGCCGTCGTTCTAAACGCCCCCAAAACCCTTGCGCTGGAAACTGTCGAACTTACGGATCCGGGCGCGGAAGACCTTGTTGTTGAAATCGCCCATTCCGGCATTTCTACCGGAACCGAAAAGCTTTTCTGGTCCGGCGATATGCCGCCGTTTCCGGGCATGGGGTATCCGCTGATCCCCGGCTACGAGGCCTCGGGCGAAGTTGTCGAGGTGGGTGCAAACAGCCGGTATAAGGTGGGTGACCACGTCTTCGTTCCCGGCGCGAATTGCTACGATGGTGTTTTCGGTCTGTTTGGCGGAGCCACCAAGCGGCTTGTGACCGATCAGGATCGTGTCACGCGCATCGATCCGGGCCTCGGGGCGCAGGGCGCACTTCTCGCCTTGGCCGCAACCGCGCGCCACGCGATGGCCGGGTTGGACAAGGCAGTGCCGGACCTGATCGTTGGTCATGGGGTTCTTGGCCGCCTTTTGGCCCGATTGACGATTGCCGCTGGAGCGCCCGCTCCAACCGTCTGGGAAATTGATCCGGCCCGTGCGACCGGGGCCGAGGGATACGACGTCGTCCACCCCGACAAGGACGAGCGTCGGGATTACACCTCCATTTACGACGCAAGTGGCAATGGCGGCTTGCTCAACGATCTTGTGGGTCGCATTACAAAGGGCGGAGAGATCGTGCTTGCCGGGTTCTACACCCAACCGCTGCAATTCTCCTTCCCGCCGGCCTTCATGAAAGAGGCGCGGTTCCGTGTCGCCGCCGAATGGACGCGCGAAGATCTGACTGCCACGCGCACCCTTGTCGAAAATGGCGCGCTAAGCCTTGACGGCCTCATCACACATCAAGCTGCGGCTAAGGATGCGCCCGGTGCCTATCGCACCGCGTTCGAAGATCCGACCTGCCTGAAAATGATCCTCAACTGGGAGACGCCTTCGTGAAAGATGACGTTCCGAACCTGAAAGACTTCGACCAACGTCTGCGCGACGAAGCGAATGAAGACCTCGCCGATGTCATTCCGGCGGAGGCAACAAAGAAAACCCAGATCATCGCGATCTATGGCAAAGGCGGGATCGGCAAATCGTTCACGCTGGCGAACCTCAGCCACATGATGGCGGAGCAGGGCAAACGCGTGTTGCTGATCGGATGTGATCCGAAGTCCGACACGACGTCCCTTCTGTTTGGTGGCAAGGCCTGCCCGACAATCATCGAGACCTCGACCCAGAAAAAGCTGGCTGGCGAAGAGGTCAAGATCGGCGACGTCTGCTTCAAGCGCGGTGGCGTCTTTGCGATGGAGCTTGGTGGACCGGAGGTCGGTCGCGGGTGTGGCGGACGCGGGATCATTCACGGTTTCGAGCTTTTGGAGAAGCTAGGCTTCCACGATTGGGATTTCGACTACGTCCTGCTCGACTTCCTCGGTGACGTGGTCTGCGGGGGCTTCGGTCTGCCGATTGCAAGGGACATGGCGCAGAAGGTGATCCTTGTCGGATCGAACGATCTGCAGTCGCTCTACGTGGCGAACAACGTATGCTCGGCCGTGGAGTATTTCCGCAAGCTGGGCGGAAACGTCGGGGTCGCGGGTCTTGTCATCAACAAGGATGATGGCTCGGGCGAAGCACAAGCCTTTGCCGAAGCGGTTAACATCCCCGTGCTGGCGTCGATCCCGCAGGATGACGACCTGCGCAAGAAATCCGCGAATTACCAGATCGTCGGCACCGATGCGTCGCCTTGGGGCGCGCTGTTTGCCGAGCTTGGCATGAACGTTGCCAAAGCGCCTCCGGTGCGTCCGGCACCGCTCAGCCAAGACGGTTTGCTTGAACTGTTCGATGGGTCCGAAACCGGGGCGGGCATCACGCTCGAACCAGCCACCGACACAGATATGCGCGGCAAGAACGCGGCGCCGAAAGAAACTTTGGAAGTGATTTACGACGACGCGTAAGGGCCAGCCACCCAAGCGTGATGGGAACGAAAGAGACGATGTGAGCAACGAAGAAACATACGACGAAACGGCAGAGGTTGAGGTCATCCGCGGTGAACCGCGGGCCGAGACCGATGTGGCGATGCCTGCGGATGGCCTGGGGTGCCACTCTGGATCCGAGTTGGAAAAGGCGGCGCGTCTTGCCGGAAATTCCGAGATGCTCGACCAGTTTGCCAAGGACTATCCCGTGGGTCCGCATGATCAGCCCCAAAGCATGTGCCCGGCTTTCGGGTCCTTGCGAGTTGGTTTGCGGATGAAGCGGACGGCGACAGTTTTGTCGGGGTCCGCCTGTTGTGTGTATGGCCTGACGTTCGTGTCCCACTTCTACGGAGCGCGCCGGTCGGTTGGCTACGTTCCGTTCAATTCTGAAACGCTCGTCACCGGCAAACTGTACGAAGACATCCGGGATTCCGTACATGAGATGGCCGACCCGGATCGGTTTGACGCGATCGTCGTCACAAACCTCTGCGTGCCCACCGCGTCCGGGGTGCCGCTGCGGTTACTTCCGAAAGAGATCAACGGCGTCCGGATCGTCGGCATTGATGTGCCGGGATTTGGCATTCCGACACATGCCGAGGCAAAGGACGTCTTGGCTGGCGCGATGCTCAACTACGCGCGGGAAGAGATCAAAGCAGGTCCGGTGCAAGCGCCCGAAGGTGGCAAATCGGATCGTCCGACGGTGGCGCTACTAGGCGAAATGTTCCCGGCCGACCCGATGATGATCGGTGCAATGCTTGCCCCTATGGGTCTTGCTGCTGGTCCTGTTGTTCCGTGCCGTGAGTGGCGAGAATTGTACGCCGCTTTGGACTGTGGTGTCGTCGCTGCGATCCATCCATTTTACACCGCCGCGATCCGCGAATTTGAAGCCGCCGGTCGTCCGATTGTTGGCTCTGCACCGGTTGGTCATGATGGCACGGCCGCTTGGTTGGCGAATATCGGCGATGCGTTCAACATCCCCAAAGACCAGATTGCCGCCGCGCAAAACGCTTTCCTCCCGGCGATCAAAGGTGCGCTGGCACAGGCGCCGATCAAAGGCACGATCACCCTTTCCGGCTACGAAGGGTCCGAGCTGTTGGTCGCGCGCCTGCTCGTCGAAAGCGGTGCGGATGTACGGTACGTCGGAACGGCTTGCCCGCGCACGCAATGGTCAGACCCAGACCGGGATTGGCTGGAAAGCAAGGGCATCAAGGTCACCTATCGCGCGTCGCTCGAAGACGATTGCGCGGCAATGGAAGCGGTGCAACCGGACCTCGCCATCGGGACGACACCCGTGGTTCAGAAGGCCAAGGAGCTTGGCATCCCCGGCCTTTACTACACCAACCTGATTTCCGCGCGGCCTCTGATGGGTCCTGCCGGTGCCGGGTCTCTTGCCGAAGTCATCAACGCCGCCATCGCGGGCAAGTCCCGCATGGACGAGATGAAGGCGTTCTTCGAAGGCGTCGGCCATGGTGACACCGCTGGAGTCTGGGAGGGGTCTCCGAACCTGCGGCCCGACTTCCGCGCGGCGCATCAGAAGAAACTCGACAAACAGGCGCGTGCCGCCAAAGCGCAGGAGATGATCTGATGCTTATTCAAGATCATGATCGCGCGGGCGGCTACTGGGGGGCGGTTTACGCCTTTACCGCCGTGAAGGGCCTGCAAGTTGTTATCGATGGGCCGGTCGGGTGTGAAAACCTGCCTGTCACATCCGTTCTCCATTACACAGATGCGCTACCGCCGCACGAGCTCCCCATCGTGGTGACTGGCCTCGGTGAGGAGGAGCTGGGTCGGGAGGGGACCGAGGGGGCGATGAAACGCGCCTGGAGTGTTCTCGATCCAGCTCTCCCTGCGGTCGTGGTGACTGGGTCTATTGCCGAGATGATCGGTGGTGGGGTGACTCCGCAGGGGACTAACATCCAACGCTTTCTGCCGCGCACCATTGATGAGGATCAGTGGGAAAGTGCGGATCGTGCAATGACGTGGATCTTCACGGAATTCGGCATGACCAAGGGCCGGATGCCACCCGAGAAGAAGCGTGAAGAGGGTGCGAAGCCACGCGTGAACATCCTCGGACCGATGTACGGCACGTTCAACATGCCCTCGGACCTTGCCGAAATTCGGCGTCTGGTTGAAGGCATCGGGGCCGAGGTGAACATGGTGATGCCGCTGGGCGCGCATCTGGCCGAGATGCGGAACCTTGTGAACGCTGACGTCAACATCTGTATGTATCGCGAATTTGGTCGCGGGCTTTGCGAATGTTTGGGCAAACCCTATCTCCAAGCGCCGATTGGCATGGATTCAACGACGAAGTTCCTGCGCAAGCTGGGCGATATGCTGGGCCTCGACCCGGACCCGTTCATCGAACAGGAAAAGCATTCGACGCTGAAGCCAATCTGGGATCTGTGGCGCTCGGTTACGCAGGACTTCTTTGCAACGGCCTCTTTCGGGATCGTTGCGAACGAAACCTACGCGCGAGGCATCCGGAATTACCTTGAAGGCGATCTGGGTCTGCCCTGCGCCTTTGCCGTTGCACGTGTGGCCGGTGCGAAGACCAACAACGAAGAAGTACGGTCGATGATCCAATCCAAGAAGCCTTTGGTGCTTATGGGGTCAATCAACGAAAAGATGTACCTCGCCGAAATGCAGGCCGGGCATGGCCCGCAGCCAACCTTCATTCCGGCGTCATTTCCCGGCGCTGCCATCCGCCGCCATACTGGGACGCCGATGATGGGCTACGCGGGGGCGACCTATCTGCTGCAGGAGGTCTGCAACGGACTGTTCGACGCGCTTTTCCACATCCTGCCGCTGGGCACGGAGATGGACAAGGCGGACGCCACTCTTACACCACTGCGCCGCGATTTCCCCTGGGACGCCGATGCGCAAGCCGAACTGGACCGGATCGTATCCGAGCATCCCGTTCTCACCCGAATTTCTGCTGCCAAGAACCTGCGCGACGCCGCAGAGGCCGCAGCCCTGAAACAAGGCGCTGAACGCGTCGTCTTCGAGACGGTTCAAGCCCTGTCAAACACCCAAGGAGGACCGACCACATGACGGATTTCACCTCTTCTGACACGCGCTCTCACAAGCACGGTCACACAAAACGGGGAACCGAGTTCCTGGTTTATTTCAGCATCATCTTCATCGTCGCGATCCCGTTCGCGTTCGTGATCTGGATGCTCGAAGTGTTCCAGAAACAGACGCTCAACATGCGCGGGCCGCTGGCGCGCGCGTGGTGTGAAGCGGATCGGATCACACCCCTGATTTTCTCAGCCTGAAAGGGTTGGGGAGCGAGACTGTCTGCCCGGCGGGGCGGACAGGACCTGCGGAGCCTTGGCTCCAAGGGACCCGGCCGCAGGGAGTGCGGCGTCAGCATAACGTTCCGGAGGAAAGTTCATGGCTGATAATACCGACCTGTCCTTCACAGGTCTTACTGACGAGCAGGCCCAGGAGCTGCATTCCGTCTACATGAGCGGCCTTTGGCTGTTCTCGGCGGTTGCAGTGGTTGCACACCTTGCAACCTTCATCTGGCGCCCGTGGTTCTGAGGAAGGATTAGAAAATGGCAAAGTTCTACAAGATCTGGCTCGTCTTCGATCCACGCCGTGTGTTTGTCGCACAAGGCGTTTTCCTTTTCCTGCTGGCTGCAATGATTCACCTGGTGGTGCTGTCCAACGGCATCAACTGGTTCGAAACCGCAGCTGCGGCTGGCATGTAAGCCAGCCTGCTCGGCAGAGCCAACAACATCGCTGCGGGCGGCGCGTGCATCGTGACCCGCCCGCGGCAAAACCGAACTGAAACATGACGGCTTCGACCCTGACGGGCCATGCCGGCAAACGCGGAGATAAAGAAGATGGCGCTGCTCAGCTTCGAGAAAAAGTATCGCGTCCGCGGAGGGACGCTGATCGGCGGCGATCTGTTCGACTTCTGGGTTGGGCCATTTTATGTGGGCTTCTTCGGGGTCACGACCGCCTTTTTCGCTCTGCTCGGCACAATCCTCATTTTTTGGGGAGCGGCAGACCAGGGCACATTCAATCCATGGCTCATCAACATCGCGCCGCCTGACCTGAGTTACGGTCTGGGCATGGCACCGCTGATGGAAGGCGGCCTCTGGCAGATCATCACGATCTGTGCGGTCGGCGCATTCTGTAGCTGGGCGCTGCGCGAGGTCGAGATTTGCCGCAAACTTGGCATGGGGTACCATGTTCCCTTCGCCTTCAGCGTCGCGATCTTCGCTTATGTGACGCTGGTGGTGTTCCGTCCGCTTCTCATGGGCGCTTGGGGTCACGGTTTCCCGTACGGAATCTTCAGCCATCTCGATTGGGTGTCGAACACCGGCTACGCCTACCTGCACTTCCACTACAACCCGGCGCATATGCTGGCGGTGACGTTCTTCTTCACGACGACGTTGGCGCTCGCGCTGCACGGCGGTCTGATCCTGTCGGCGGCGAACCCTGAAAAGGGTGAAGAGATGTTGACGCCTGATCACGAAGACACGTTCTTCCGCGACTTCATCGGCTACTCGGTCGGCACGCTTGGCATCCACCGCGTTGGTTTGCTTCTCGCGCTGAACGCCGGCTTCTGGTCCGCGATCTGTATCATCATCTCCGGCCCCGTCTGGACGAAGGGTTGGCCCGAGTGGTGGAACTGGTGGCTCGAACTGCCCATCTGGGGCGCCAATGTGGGGATGTAATCATGGCTGAATATCAGAATATCTTCACACAGGTTCAGGTTCAGGGCACCCCGGAATGGGGCATGGAGACACCGGACTCAGGCCGCGAACGGATGGGGAAGCCCGGCTTCTCGACCCTGATCGGCTGGATCGGCAACGCACAGCTTGGCCCGGTCTGGCTCGGTTGGACGGGGATGGTGTCCCTTGCCACAGGTATCCTCGCGCTGAACATCATTGGGCTCAACATGCTGGCGCAAGTCGGCTGGTCGATCCCCGAGTTCATCCGCCAATTGTTCTGGCTGGCGCTTGAGCCGCCAAGCCCGGAATACGGCCTCAGCTTCCCGCCGCTGCAAGACGGCGGCTGGTACATCATCGCCAGCTTCTTCTTGCTTGTGTCGGTGATGAGCTGGTGGGCGCGGACCTATATCCTCGCGCAAGAGCACAAGATGGGGAAACACGTCTTCTGGGCTTTCGGATCGGCGATCTGGCTGTTCCTGGTGCTGGGTCTTTTCCGTCCGATCCTGATGGGATCGTGGTCAGAGGCCGTGCCCTACGGCATCTTCCCGCACCTTGACTGGACCACCGCGTTCTCGATCCGGTACGGCAACCTTTACTACAATCCGTTCCACGCGCTTTCGATCGTGTTCCTCTATGGCTCCGTCCTGCTATTTGCGATGCACGGCGCGACCATTCTGGCAGTGACCCGTTACGGCGGCGACCGCGAGCTGGAACAGATCGTAGACCGTGGCACCGCCACCGAACGTGCAGCGCTCTTCTGGCGCTGGACCATGGGGTTCAACGCCACAATGGAAGGCATTCACCGCTGGGCATGGTGGTTCGCGGTCCTGACCCCGATCACAGGCGGCATCGGCATCCTGCTGACCGGAACCGTCGTCGACAACTGGTTCATCTGGGCCCAGGAGCATCACTTTGCTCCGATGTATGACGGCTCTTATGGCTACGAGGCGTACGGGTCTTACGAAGCCTTTATTGGACAGGAGACAGAGTAATGCTTCCCAATTGGTTCAATAAATGGAACTCGGAAAACCCGACCAACATCTACGGTCCGGCGATCCTGGTCGGTGCGGCGGGTGTTGCCGTCACGGTGGCCGCGTTCCTTGTGGTTGTCGGTCAGCCTTTCGCCACTGAAAGCCTGCAAACCGGCCCGCGTGGCACCGGCATGTCGGTCCCGGAGTTCAACTCTGAACGGTTGACGCCGGATCCGACAATCGAGGTGATGTACACTGAAGCGCCCTATATCCCCGAAGGCGGGGAGCCTTTGGCGCGCGACATCTACCAGAACGTGCAGGTGTTGGGTGATCTGACCGAAGACAACTTCAACCGCGTGATGCTGGCCATCACCGATTGGGTGTCTCCGGAACAGGGCTGTGCCTACTGTCACGGTGACGTGGCGCTGGAAGAGTACGGGAATGACGATCTGTATACCAAGGTCGTCGCCCGGAACATGATCCAGATGACCCAGAACATCAACGAGAACTGGGATGGGCACGTCAACGCCAACAAGCAGGTGGGTGTGCAGTGTTATACCTGCCACCGTGGCCAGAATGTCCCGTCGGACATCTGGTTCCGGATGGGTTCCGTGAACGAAGCCGCCGCAGGCTGGGCCGCGATCCAGAACCGCGTAACGGTTCAATCGCAGTTCACATCGCTGCCGTCGGACGCGCTCGAGACCTATCTGCTCGACTACGGCCAGATCAACGTGCACGACCTGGAAAGCCACGTGGCGGAATATCCGGCTGACGGCATTCAGACCTGGCAGCATACAGAGCGGACGTTCAGCCTGATGAACTACGTCTCGAATTCGCTCGGTGTGAACTGCAACTTCTGTCACAACAGCCGCGCGTTCTACGATGTGGAACAAGTCACGCCGCAATGGTCGACCGAGATGCTCGGTATTTCCATGGTGCTCGAGATCAACAATGACTGGCTGGTGCCGCTGGAAGGCGTTTACCCGCCTGAGCGACTTGGACCGGTGTTTGCCGACGCGCCGAAGGCCGCCTGCAAAACCTGCCACAAGGGTTACATCCAACCGCTGCAAGGGACCAACGTCATCGCTGACTGGCCCGAGCTCGCGACAACGGGTGCGCCTGTTTACGAATGATCGGTCGGGGCGGTCCGCCGCCCCACCGGCGCCAGATCCGGTTTCATAGGTTCCCAAACAAGAAACCGGATACGGGGCTCAACACCCCGGTTCCCTTCCTGTTGGCTACAGGAACTGGCGCCACGTTTCTGGGCACCCCCTGGCAAACGTGGCGCCTCTCTTCCCTCACGTCCCCGAGGAGACTGCCACATGACACATTCAACCACCCCCAATCTTGATCGGGTCGCTGGTCCCGCTGACCTTCGGACCATGGATGATCGCACGCTAGCCGCATTGGCGGACGAGGTCCGGTCCGAGGTCATTTCCGCCGTTTCCCAAACCGGCGGGCATCTTGGATCAAGCCTCGGCGTTGTCGAGCTGGCCGTTGCGATCCATGCGGTGTTCAACACGCCGATGGACAAGCTGATCTGGGACGTGGGGCACCAGTGTTATCCGCACAAGATCCTCACCGGACGGCGGGACCGGATGACGACCCTGCGCCAGAAAGACGGCCTGTCAGGGTTCACCAAGCGCAGCGAGTCGGAATACGACCCGTTTGGTGCCGCGCATTCCTCGACCTCGATTTCTGCCGCGCTGGGCTTTGCGGTGGGCCGGGACATGGGACGCCCGACCGGCGACGCGATTGCGGTGATCGGCGATGGATCGATCAGCGCTGGCATGGCTTATGAAGCGATGAACAATGCCGGACACGAAGGCCGCCGGTTGTTCGTCATCCTGAACGACAACGAGATGAGCATCGCGCCACCGGTGGGTGCCATGTCATCCTATCTGAGCCGTCTCTACGCGAATGAACCGCTGGCGAAGATGAAGTCCCTTGCCGAAGGGTTCGAGGCCGCCTTGCCCGAACCCATGCGCGAAAGCGCAAAGCGCGCGCGCCAATTGGTGACGGGCAACCTGACGGCGTCGGGCACGCTTTTTGAAGAACTGGGCTTTGAGTATATCGGCCCGATCAACGGCCACGACATGGGTCAGCTGCTTCCGGTCCTGCGTGCGGCACGCGCGCGGGCGACGGGTCCGGTTCTGATCCATTGCTGCACCGTTAAGGGCAAGGGTTATTCCCACGCCGAGAACAGCGCCGACAAGTATCACGGTGTTGCCAAGTTCGACGTGGTCTCGGGCACTCAGGCCAAATCCAAACCAAACGCGCCGAGCTACACCAAGGTGTTTGGAGACACGCTGACCGAAGAGGCCGCGCGCGATCCGAATATCGTGGGAATCACCGCCGCCATGCCGGGTGGGACAGGGATCGACATTCTGGCTGACCGGTTCCCAAGCCGTGTCTTCGACGTTGGCATTGCGGAACAGCACGCGGTTACATTCGCTGCCGGGTTGGCGGCCTCCGGGCTCAAGCCCTTCTGCGCCATCTACTCAACCTTCCTGCAGCGCGGGTACGATCAGGTCGTGCACGACGTTGCCTTGCAGAACCTTCCAGTGCGATTTGCCATCGACCGCGCGGGTTTGGTCGGAGCGGACGGTGCAACCCATGCCGGGGCGTTTGACGTTGGCTACCTGTCAGCCTTGCCGAACATGACCGTCATGGCCGCCGCTGACGAAGCGGAGTTGAAGCACATGGTGGCAACCGCTGTCGCACATGAGTCCGGTCCGATTGCGTTCCGGTATCCCAGAGGATCCGGGACCGGGGTCGAACTGCCGGAGCGCGGAGAGGTGCTCGAAATCGGGAAGGGTCGTATTCTGCAACACGGGTCTGACGTCGCACTGCTTAGTTTCGGTGCGCATCTGTCCGAAGTCGAAGCGGCGGCGCGACTGTTGGAGGCGGAGGGCGTGTCGGTCACCGTTGCCGATGCGCGGTTTGCCAAGCCGTTGGACATTGATCTGATCATGAAGCTTGCCGCGACGCACAAAGCCTTGATCACTGTGGAACAAGGTGCCCGTGGTGGCTTTGGTGCGATGGTTTTGCACGAACTGTCGGATCGCGGTGCGTTGGATCATGGGCTGAAGATGCGCACCATGACCTTGCCCGATCGATTTATTGATCAGGCATCGCCAGACGACATGTACGCCGATGCGGGTCTGACACGGTTCGATATCTTCAAGCTGGCGGTGTCCCTGACATCAAGTGATGGCAAGGTCGTTCCGCTGACCAAAGGGGCGTAACCGCTAAATCCAGTCGAGCGCGTCTTCGACAAGTCCCGTGACACTGATGGTGAATTCAGAGCCTTGCGCGCTGTCGATCGTCGCTGCGTGGCTGTCGATAATGCCCTTGGCGACGGACACCGATCCGTTCGATCCATCGAAGGCCTGCATCGCTGTGTTGGCAACGGACACATTATTCAAACCGTTGACGACGGCGTAATAGGCACCAATCTCGGCCTTCGTTTCAAGGTACTGTGCGTCGGCGGCGCTTCCCGTGGCCGCCTTTGCGCCATCCAGCATCGCGAGAATGAAAGCGGATTGCTCAACGGCACCGCTATCGAGGATGTTCACCCAGTAGGAATAGCCCGCGCCATCGGGCGCACGGCCAAGGACGTTCGAATAGACGGCGGTCACGAAGGCCCCGTTGTCGGTCGATGTCCCGTACAGGGCACGCGTTTCGGGCTGATCGAAGAACTCGCGTGCGATGTCTTCCATGCTCATGCCGTCGGCCAAGCGCGACCCCCAGAACAACAGCCCCGCGGAATCGGGCGCCCGGTTGAAATACGCGACATACAATTCACAGAACGCCAGCATATCGGCATCCGTGAGGGAACTCACATTGGTGAAGAGACTCAGCGCGAAAGTTGAATCGTCAAATTCCAGCGCTTCGATGCTGTTGAGTGTGTCGGTTCCATCGCCCCCGGTGCGATCCTCAATCATAATCGATCCATTGCTGATCGTGATCGCATAGTCCGATGCATCGCCCATGTAGACGGCCGTGTCGAATCCGCCTTCGCCGGATAGGATATCGTTGCCGCCTGAACCGGTGATCGTATCGTCTTGTGCGGTACCAATGAGGTTTTCCGCTGTGGCTGTGCCGACCAGCACATTTGACGGGTCGGGATTGCCGTCGTCGTTTGACGGGCCGCCGGTTTCATCCGGGCCAAAGTCGGGCGTTGTTTGCCCCCCGGTGCGGGCAAAGTTCTGCGTGACCATGACCGAATAGTAGGTGCCGGACTCGTAGACGAAATTGCCAGTCTGAATTCCGATCCCCACAACCTCCAGATCCGGCATGAGGATGTTTTCCCGGTGACCCGGGCTGTTCATCAGGGCGAGATGGAGATCGTAAACATCATCGAACAGTCCAGGCTCGCCACGTTCGCTTTGCGCCGCGATGTTTTCTGCCGTGCGCCAAGACCCAGAGAAGTCAAAGCCTGCGTCTTCCATGCGTGCCGTCGGGGTAGAGTTCCCAACGCCGGTATGGCTGAACACATTGTTGTCTAGCATCCACAACGAATGCGCATCAGCCGATGCGTTCAATGTCTTGTCCAGAACGAGCGCATTCAAGCCACGGCTTGCGCGTTCCTCGTTGACCAGATCCAGCATGTACCGTTCCAGATCACTGGCAACGGCGATGGTGGCAGCAGACATCTCAAACTCCCCAGTTCGAGCCCCACGTAGACGTGTAGGCAACGACTAGGGCAACAAACAGGAGCCAATGTGTTTAAAATTGGCTAGTTCACGCTGGGTTTACGCAGGTTTTCGCCAGTTCGCCGAAGATTTGTGACGCATATGTGTCAAGGTAAATGCGCAACCAGGGGGTGAAGCGGCTTGGATCGTTTACCACTTCATCGATCAGGTCGGCGTAGCGCACCCACCGAGTCGCCATGACCTCGTCCGGGTTCAGGTTGATCTCTGGTGCCTTGTCGACCTTGGCCACGAAGACATCGACCACTTCATGCTCGATCAAACCACCGCCGACATCGGCACGGTATTCGACGCGGTCCCGATACTCGAGGTTCAGACCTTCAATCCCCAGCTCCTCACGCAGGCGGCGCTGGGCACAGTTGATGCTGCTCTCCTCCCAGTTGGGATGCGTGCAGCAGGTGTTCGCCCAAAGCCCCGGCGTGTGGTACTTGCCCATCGCCCGTCGCTGGATCAGCACTTCGTCACCCTTCAACACAAAGACGGAAATCGCCTTGTGCTTGAGGCCACGGATATGTGCGTCCAGTTTCTCAACCGGGCTGAGCGTGTCGCCAAGCCATGCCGGGATCAGGGTTTCCGTCATACATGCGTCTCCCGCACAAGACCCAGAAGGTGGCGCATGTTCTTGAAGCCGATCTTTAGATGCGCCATGGGCCGCGCTTTCACGAGTTTTTTGTTCATATACGCCTCGAAGGTCAGCTTTTGAACGTCGACATCGTGACACAGGGAGACAAAGCGTTCGCGGCGGGAGTCGCTTTTGTAATACGCGTCCTGCATCTGACCCAGCACGCGGAAGACGGTCTTGTGTTCGCGCATGAATAGCTTGCGCGCCAGCGCCAGATCGGTGATGCGACCTGATTTCAGCGTTGCGGCGCAGGCGGTAGCGGCGAAACGGCCGCAGATCATCGCGTAATAAATGCCCTCACCGCTGGACGGCGCAACGACGCCGGCGGCATCCCCGGCCAAAACCACATCGCGCGCATTGTCCCAGAAGCGCAGCGGCTTCAGCGGGATCGGCGCGCCTTCTTTACGCAAGGTTTCGCAGTCGGCTAGGCCGGAGGCCTGGCGCAATGCGGCGGTCGCCTCTTTCAGGTTCACGCTTTGAATGTAGGTGCCCATCCCCACCGAGGTCGTGCCGCCATGCGGGAAGACCCAACCGTAGAAGTCAGGGCTGATCGCACCGTCGTAGATGACGTCGCAGCGGACCGGGTCATAGACGTCGTTCTTTTCCGGGGCCGCGATGATCTCGTGATAGGCGAAGACCAATGGCACCTTGTCACCGCCCGGGATTTCATCGCGCGCAACGCGGGAGTTTGCACCGTCCGCCCCGATAATGAGTTTGGTCTGCAGCGCGCGCTCTTCGCCGGATTCCTTGTCTCGGTAGATCACGCTACGCTTCTTGGCGGGTTTGTCCCGGTCAATCCGGACGTAGGTTCCGGTAAATCGCTCGGCACCCGCCGCCTCGGCCCGTGCGCGCAGAAACGGATCGAAATCCTTTCGATCGACCATACCTACAAAGCCGTTTTCGATGGGAATATCCACATGTCGACCTGTCGGGGAAATCATCCGCGCGGTGTTGACCTTGGCGACGAGCTGTTCTTCGCCAATGTCGAAGTCCTGCATCAGACGCGGTGGAATTGCCCCGCCACAAGGCTTGATCCGACCTTCGCGATCCAGAAGCGCAACCTTGTAGCCCGAGCGGGCCAAGTCTTCGGCAGCGGTTGCTCCGGCCGGGCCTCCGCCCACAACAACAACATCATACATGGTCACTCTCCTGCGATCAGTTCGGGTTGGCGCGGGCTGCCCTCCATAATGCGCATCGCCATCAGGGCGGCGCAGAGGAAGAGCCCGGCTTCAATCACAAATACAATTCCAAAGGCGGGTGCGTCGGTTGTCACGGTGCGCATCACGTCTGCCAGGGCGGCACCAGTCAGGCCGCCGCAACCAGCCGCAATCGCTTGCGCCGCGCCCCATAGCCCCATGCGGGTGCCTTCGCGCTTTTCCCGGCCTTCGCCAGCCAATGCCATCATCGATCCGATGGCCGCCACCGCAAACGCGCCGTTGAAGAAGCCCAGTGCGAACACTGCAGGCAAAAGGGTGTCAGGCAAAGCATAGCCGCCCAAGATGGCGATCACGCACAAACTGGCTGCGGACCCGAGACATCCACCAACCACCCAGTTGCGCAGGCATCCAAAACGCAGCGCGGTCGCCGCGAACCCGACAGTGAGCATTCCAAGGAAGACGCCGCCGTTCTGAATGCCGGACAGCGTGGTGCTTTCGCCGGGTGTGAAAGCGAAGACAAGACCCGCGTAGGGTTCGAGGATGAGTTCTTGCATGAAATAGGCGGTCATCGACAGGAACACGAAGATGGTGAACATTCGGGCCTTGGGTTCGGCCCAAACCTCTGCCAGTCCTTCGCGAAAGGGGACAGGGTCGGGTTCCGATTCCGCCTCAACCCCGCATTCGACGCGCCAAGTGGCGAGGAACGTGATGATGAGGGCGGTCAGGGCGACGCCCGACACGACACGGATCAGCACAGCAGGGGAATAGGGATCGAGCAGCTGCCCGACCACACCAGCAGTCATGGCGATGCCGAAGATCATCATAAGCCATGTAATGGTTGCGGCGGCTGCGCGCCGATGGGGCGCAGTGGCCGTGGCGAGCAAAGCGAGAACCGACGTGCCTGCTGCCCCTGCGCCCAGCCCGATAAGGGCATAGGCAAAGACCGAGATCATCAGGCCAGACCAATACTGGGTTTCCATTTGAACGACGCCCAGGGCAGCCAGAATGCCGCCCGCCGCAAGGATGAACATCCCGCGAATGATCCATCGCGTCCGGTTGCCGCCCTTGTCCGAGATGAATCCCCAATTCGGGCGGGTGATCTGAATGCCGTAATGCAGCGCGACGAGTGCGCCGGGAAGAACTGCGGCAAGGGCAAGTTCGACCACCATCAACCGGTTCAGGGTTGACGTCGTTAGGACAACGATGGCGCCCAGCGCCATCTGCACCAGTCCCAGTCGAACAATAGCGAGCCAGCCGAGTGTCACCAGAAGGCCTCCACCGATCGAAGCGCGAAGGCAGAGACCATCATGCCCGAGACGTACATCAGAACCCCGGTGCCGTTATACCAAGGCGCTTTGGCCTTTGGATCGCGCAGCATGACGGACATTGCCCAAAGCTGGCCCAGCATCAGCGCCAAAACCGCCGATGCATGCCAGGATTGCCCCCAATGCGCCAAGGCAAGGATGACAAGGATCTGAGGAACGATCATCACGACGCAGGCGACCTTCGCCGCCTTTTCCGGCCCGAGAGTCACGGGCAGGGAGTTCACCCCCATTTGCCGATCGCCTTCGAGCGCTTTGAAGTCGTTCAGTGTCATGATGCCATGCGCGCCCAGTCCGTAAAGAAGGGCGATGAAGATCACCGGCGTGGAAGGCAGTGTCTGGCTGAGAACAGCCGCTCCCGTGAACCAAGGCAGCGATTCATAGGACAAACCTACCAGACCCGGGCCAAACCAGCCGGATCGTTTCAATCGGATCGGTTCAACAGAGTACACCCAAGCCGCGATGACACCGACGACGGTCGCAATGAAGCCCCAGGTTCCAAGCAAGGCACCCAAGGCCAAAGACAGCGCGGACATCGCAAGGGCGATCCACAAGCCCCACCGGCCTGGTATGCGCCCTGACGGGATTGGTCTTTCCGGTTCATTGATCGCATCGACATGCCGGTCACACCAATCGTTCGCGGCCTGACTCATGCCGCAGACCACGGGCCCTGCAAGAATAATGCCGATGATCAGAAGACCGATATTGTCACTGATCGGGACCCCGGCAGAAATCGCGCCGCAGGTATAGGCCCACATCGGCGGAAACCATGTGACAGGCTTAATCAGCTCCAGCATGGCTGAAGGGGCAGGGTAACGATCCTGGTGTAAACTTACGCTGACAGTCATGTGTCAACTAAACACGACAAAGCGATTCACATCAAGCGATACTGCGAGGATCCATTGTCACTTAGATGGCCGTATCTGACCGGCGAAACGCGGGGATTAATCGCCGTCGCCGTCCCGGTTCAGCAGGCCGTATTTGCGCAGTTTGACGTAGAGGCTCTGACGCGACAGCCCCAGCATCTCCGCCGCTGCGACACGGTTGTTCCGTGTCAGGCTCACCGCGGTCTCGATGCACATCTTTTCGACGACATCCGTGGTTTCCGAAACGATTTCCTTTAGCGTTGCAGAGCCGACAAGTTCCATCACATTGCGGCTTGATTCTTCGCTCGTGTGAACGGGTGCCTTACGCATTGCGTCAACGCGGCTGATGTCGCGGATGATGAACCCAAGTTCGGGCTCACCGCGGTCTTCGAGGAATGTTGCCGAAAGCTCTACTGGCGTTTTTGCCCCGAAATCGTTCAGCAGTTTGGTGGAATACATTCGCATCTGCCCGGTGCGACGTGCGTTTTCGACAAGGACGCTCATGTCGATCTGACCGCGCCCGAGGAAGTCGGCAAGACTGCGCCCGCGGACGTCGACAGCATGCGCCGCATCGACCAGATCGAGGAACGCGTCATTGCACGCTTCGATGGTGCCCGTGACGCTGGTGAATACTATGGCGTCCGGCCCCTTCTCGAAAACACTGGCAAGGCTGTTGCTCAGGTTGTCGAAGCGCGTGGCGGTCTCTTCTGCCGTGCTCATCCGGCAAATGAGGATACGCTCTCCTGCCGCGCGGAAGACGTTCGGTGAGATGATGATGCGCTGGCGTCCGCGGCGCGATTGCACTTCGAGTCCCGTCGTATTCTCCGAGATCGCGGCATTGATCAGCGCTTCGATGAACTCTTCGCGCCGTTTGTCGCGAAATTCCTGCGCAAAGGAAGACCCGATCAGATCCTCCCGCGTCGATCCAAGCAGGGCGGCTGCAGGATCGTTGAGATCCTTGATCTTTCCGTCGCTCACCGAAATGAAGGCAATGCTGTCCCGCACGGTACGAAGCAACAGACGATAACGCGCATCGAACTCGCGCCGCGCCTCGTAGCCCTGTTCAAGCGACATCTGCGCCTGGACAAGCTGTTGTTGCGTTTCGGCGATTGGCCGCAGATCGCGACCCAGCATGAGAAATGACCCGTCGGACCCGAATGGATGAAAGCTGTAGCGGATCGGGAATTCCCATACGGCATTGTCCGAATGGTTCAACTCAACCGATCTGGCGGGCGCTTCGCCATCGTGCATCGCCGCCATGACCGCTTCGATCTTCGGGATGCTTTCACGCGTCAGGAAGTTTTTGAGAGGGCGGCCTTCCCAATGCTGAAGTTTCCCGAAGGACGTCTCGTTGGGATTGACCAGAACGGACAGGATTTCTCCGTTCTGTGACACGACGAGTGCGATGTCGGACGCGACGGCAATAATGCTCGAGAGGACCCCAGCGTCGATGAGAGGTACGGAACCGCTACTCCAGAAACTGGACCCACTACTATTCATCTACCGTGCCAAAGATCTGGTTCTGGACTTCTTCTTTTCGCAAAGCTTCAGAGCCACCTTAACGTCATTCGTTACCAGATCGACATCCGTCTTTTCTTTGACGCCGTCCGCAAGGTTCAGAACAATTCCGCCCAAAACCATCGGAGGTGGCGACAAAACTCCGGTTCGAATTCGTTTAACCATCTTTGAGATTGATGCAAGAGAGTCCGGGCGAGAGCCCGAAAAGAGTATCATATCGTAGCTTTCTTCCGACAATGTGCGGATCACAGTGTCAGCGGACGCTCCGAACATGATGCGGACCGACGGTCCCATCCGGCGCAGTTGTGCGGTGGCGACGTGCGGTCCGAGGGTGTGACTGTCATCGCCCTGCAGCAGCAAAAGGATGTTTGTGTCATGCCCGGCGTCACTGGGTTTCGCCGACCACGGCGGTGCCAGAAGCGTAAGCATTCCTTGAAGTCGTGCCGTGGCAATCGTCACCTTGGCAAAGCCAATGGCATCCTCAACCCACATCTGGCCCATCTCGTTCGCGGCCTGCGGGATATAAATGTCGACGATCTGATCCGCACTGATCCGGCGGTCGCGCAGATCTTCAAGCAGCTCTTCCGCATTGAAGACGCCCGGACGCAGCGAAGCGTCAATCAATTTCTGAACAACACTATTCCGAATGGTCTGCACGCCTTCGTCACCCTTGTCGCTGAGCACGGAAATCACCGCCGATGCCAAAGAAGAGATATCGGGGCGGTTTTCGTCGGAAGAGGTGCGGTCGTCGGAATGGTCATTTGCCATAGCTAACCCTCGTTTCTGAAACCGCGCAGACAATGTCAGGCAGGTCAGACACTCTTAGTGTCCAATTCTTTCCTTTGAATGTCAAAGAGAATTGACACTGTCCTTTGTTACATAGTCCTTTCAAGGACCTATAGGTGGGAAAACACCAATAAAACAGTGATATTTGCGGCGCTTCAGAGAATCGCTGGCCTTTTCCGGATGTGTCCACGGCCGCACTTCCTGAGTGTAAGTTTTAATTGACACTTCCCCGTCCACAGCGATACTTTTTCAGTGACAAGGACGGAATCGTGACAATGACAGGATCGCATCGCGCCGCTGGCAAGCCGGTGTTTCTCTATACGGAGGAGCAACGCGCGCGCCGTGACAGCAGCGTCTGGACCACCATTCAAGGCGTGCTGGCGCCGCTGCAGTTCCTTGTATTCATCGTGTCTCTGGTTCTCGTCGTCCGCTACCTTGTGACCGGCCTTGGTTATGACGCAGCAACGCTCTCGATCCTGATAAAGACGGCGTTTCTGCTGACCATCATGGTGACCGGTGCGATCTGGGAAAAGGTTGTCTTTGGACAGTACCTGTTTGCGCCCGCCTTCTTTTGGGAGGACGTGTTCTCGTTCCTCGTGATCGCGCTGCACCTTGCTTACGTCTGGGCGCTATGGACCGGGGCGCTGACCACAACCGAGGAAATGTGGCTCGCGCTTGCCGCCTACGCCGCCTACGTCATCAATGCTGGTCAGTTCCTCTGGAAACTGCGGGTCGCTCGTTTGCAGGCGGCGCATGGATCGCTTGCAGAGGAGGCCGCGGCATGACGGAGCAATTCGCGCCCCCGCCGTCCCGCGGTTGCTCCAACACCCCGGTCTTGAAAGAGCGGGGGCAGCATGAAGTGTTTTGCGGCCTCACCGGAATCATCTGGCTGCACCGCAAGATGCAGGACGCGTTCTTCCTTGTTGTCGGAAGCCGCACCTGCGCGCATCTTCTGCAGTCCGCCGCGGGCGTGATGATCTTTGCGGAACCACGCTTTGCGACCGCAATCCTCGAAGAAACCGATCTCGCCGGCATGGCTGACGCGCAGCAGGAACTAGACCGCGTGGTTAGTGAATTGTTGGCACGGCGTCCTGACATCAAGCAACTGTTCCTTGTCGGGTCCTGCCCGTCCGAAGTGATCAAACTCGACCTGGCCAAAGCCGCAGAGCGGATGAGTGCGCAGTTTGCTCCAAATGTGCGGGTGCTCAGCTATTCAGGCTCGGGGATCGAAACGACCTTTACGCAGGGCGAAGATGCATGTCTCGCGGCTATGGTGCCGGTTTTGCCGCAGACCGACGCGCGGGAGCTGCTGTTAGTAGGCGCGCTGCCGGACGTGGTCGAAGAACAGGCTGTCGGATTGCTAGAGGCGATGGGCATCGGCCCGATCCGCGTTTTGCCAGCATCCCGCGTCAACGATGAATATGGCATCGGACCCAACACGCTGTACGCGCTGACACAGCCTTTCCTGACCGACACACACGAAGCGCTGCAACGTCGCCATGCAACCTATATCGCAGCGCCCTTTCCGTTTGGTGAAGAGGGCACGACCGCCTGGCTACGTGCCATCGCCGACCAGTTTGGCGTGTCCGAAGCGAAATTCGCCGAAGTCACAGACGCCCCGCGCGCACGTGCCCGTAAAGCCGTCGCCCAAGCGTCCGAAGCGCTGCGTGGCAAGTCGGTCTTCTTCTTCCCCGACAGCCAGTTGGAAATCCCGCTGGCGCGTTTCCTGACCCGCGAATGTGGGATGGAGGCCGTCGAAGTCGGCACACCCTTCATCCACCGCGCGGTGATGTCATCAGACCTCGATCTATTGGCCGAAGGACCGACCATCGCCGAGGGGCAGGATGTGGACAAGCAACTTGACCGCTGCCGCGATGCACGCCCGGACCTGACGGTCTGCGGCCTTGGCCTTGCGAACCCGTTGGAAGCCGAAGGACTGACGACCAAGTGGGCCATCGAATTGGTCTTCACGCCCGTGCATTTCTATGAACAGGCAGGTGACCTTGCCGGTCTCTTTTCGCGCGCCGTGCGTCGCCGCGACCTCCTCAAGCTGGAGGCGGCGGAATGAAGCTCACCGTTTGGACATATGAAGGCCCGCCGCATGTCGGCGCGATGCGTGTCGCGACCGGAATGAAGGACATGCATTACGTCTTGCACGCGCCGCAGGGTGACACCTACGCGGACCTTCTGTTCACAATGATCGAACGGCGCAACCATCGTCCGCCGGTCACGTACACTACGTTTCAGGCTCGCGATCTGGGCGCCGATACGGCGTATCTGTTCAAAGATGCCGCCAAGGCCGCTTACGAGCGCTTCAAGCCGCAGGCGATGATTGTTGGCGCGTCCTGCACCGCGGAACTGATCCAGGACGATCCCGGCGGTCTGGCCGAAACACTCGGTCTGCCGATCCCGGCGATCCCGCTCGAATTGCCCAGCTACCAGCGCAAGGAAAACTTCGGCGCAGATGAGACGTTTTTCCAGATCGTCCGTCACCTCGCGAAACCGATGGAAAAGACCGCGCGCGTCACTGCGAACCTGATTGGCCCGACCGGCCTTGGCTTCCGTCACCGCGATGACATTACCGAAGTCACCGGTCTGCTCATGGATATGGGGATCGAGGTGAATGTCGTGGCGCCAATGCCTGCATCGCCTTCGGATATCGCCAAGCTGGGACAGGCGCATTTCAACGTCCTGATGTATCCCGAAACGGCTGAGACCGCCGCGCGATACATGGAGCGGGAGTTTGGTCAGCCCTACACCAAGGTTGTTCCCATTGGCGTTGGTGCTACGCGTGATTTCGTTCTGGAGGTGGCCCAGATCTGCGGATTAGAACCTAAACTCGACGAGAGCCGCCTGCGGATGCCGTGGTATTCGGCCAGCGTCGACAGCACCTACCTGACTGGCAAGCGCGTGTTCCTGTTTGGCGACGGTACGCATGTTGCCGCATGTGCTCGCATCGCCCGCGATGAGATGGGTTTCGAAGTGGTCGGCATGGGCTGCTACAACCGCGAACAGGCCCGGATGCTGCGCGGTTTGGCCAAGGATTATGGTGTCGAAGCGTTGATCACCGATGATTACCTCGAAGTCGAACGCCGGATCGAAGAACTTGCGCCCGAGATGATCCTCGGCACCCAGATGGAACGGCATATCGGCAAGCGTCTGGGCATTCCCTGCGCTGTGATTTCCGCGCCTGTGCACGTTCAGGACTTCCCCGCGCGCTTCAGCCCCCAGATGGGCATCGAAGGCGCAAATGTGATCTTTGACACCTGGGTGCATCCACTGGTCATGGGTCTGGAAGAGCACCTGCTCACCATGTTCCGCGAGGACTTTGAATTCCACGACGACGCGGGCGCCAGCCATCACGGTCACAAGGCAAAACTGCGCGAGATCGGTATCACCGACGCATCGGAAACAGAGACTGTTTCACCTGAACTTGCCCAGCCCAACACTGGGCCCGTTGAAATCGTCTGGCTCCCGGCCGCCGAAAAAGAACTGAAGAAAATCCCGTTCTTCGTGCGGGGTAAGGCCAAGCGCAACACCGAGACGTTCGCGTCGGAACGTGGCGTGAATGAGATCAGCGTCGATACGCTTTACGAAGCGAAGGCCCATTATGCGCGATAGTTTCGACGAAGCCCGGGCGTACAAAATCGCCATTATCACGCTGGACAGCCACGCCGCTGGTCCTGTGGCGCGGGCGTCGTTGAACCTTGCGAAGGACTTCCCCGGCCTGACCGTCACCGTCCACGCCGCCGCTGAATGGGCCGAGACTCCCAAGGCGCTCGATGAAACCAAGCGGGCCATCGCTGAGTCTGATATGGTCGTCGCGAACCTGCTTTTCCTCGAAGAACATATCAAACCAATTCTCGAAGACCTGCACGCCGTGCGTGACAAGGTTGATGGTATGATCGGTGTGATTGCCGATGCCGAGATCATCAAGCTGACCAAGCTGGGCAAGCTTGACATGAGCAAGCCTGCATCTGGCTTGATGAAGATCCTCAAATCGCTCAAGCCAAAGTCGACCGACTCCGAAGTGGAGAAGGGCGAAAAGCGGATGCAGCAGCTGCGCCGTTTGCCGAAACTCTTGAAGATGGTGCCGGGAAAAGCGCAGGACTTGCGCTCCTGGTTCCTGGTCATGCAGTACTGGCTCGGCGGTTCGGACGACAATATCGAATCCATGGTGCGCTACCTCTTGGGCAAGTACGCCAAAGGCCGGGAAGAATGGCTGGGGGCCGAGGCCGACGCGCCGATCGAGTACCCGGATGTGGCTCTGTATCACCCGGATTTGCCCAAGCGGATCACCACGGACATCGCCGAACTTCCGCGTCCTGCGAAGGTGAAGGCGACTGTTGGCCTCTTGATGATGCGCTCCTACGTGCTGGCAAACGACACCGCGCACTACGATGCTGTCATCCGTGCGTTCGAAGCGCGGGGCATGGCGGTGCTACCAGCCTTCGCCGGGGGCCTCGATGGCCGCCCCGCGATTGCCGAGTTCTTTCAGACTGAGGACGGACCACGCATCGACGCAATGGTGTCTCTGACCGGGTTCAGCCTTGTTGGTGGGCCGGCCTACAATGACAGCTCCGCAGCGGTTGAAGTGCTCAAGGGTCTCAACATCCCGTACATTGCCGCGCATCCGCTTGAGTTCCAGACACTTGGGCAGTGGGCCAGCGGTGAGCAGGGTCTCGGTCCGATCGAGACCACGATGCTCATTGCCTTGCCCGAACTGGATGGCGCGACCTGCCCAACAGTCTTTGGCGGGCGGCATGGGCCGGATGGATGCAACGGCTGCCAGTACCAATGCCCGTGCGACACGTCGAGCAAGGCGATGGCTCCGTGCCGGGAACGGATTGACAGCCTTGCCGAAAAGACACTGCGTCAGGCAACGCTGCGCCGCAAGCAGAACGCCGAGAAAAACGTAGGGATCGTCCTTTTTGGCTTTCCGCCGAACGCCGGGGCTGTCGGCACGGCGGCGTATCTCGACGTGTTCAATTCACTCTTCAACACGCTCCACCAGATGAAGGCCGAGGGCTACGACCTCGACCCACCTGAAAGCGTCGATGCTCTGCGGGCTGCTGTTCTTGAAGGCAATGCGAAACAGTATGGGCAGGAGGCCAACGTTGCGGCGCATGTGAGCGCGGACGACATAGTTCGCAACACGCCACCCCTGAAAGCCATCGAAGCGGTTTGGGGTCCGGCACCGGGCAAAATTCAGTCCGACGGACGCGGTGTGTTCGTTTTGGGCGCGCAATTCGGCAAGATCTTTGTCGGTGTGCAGCCCACCTTCGGTTACGAGGGCGACCCGATGCGGCTCTTGTTCGAGAAAGGCTTCGCGCCGACGCACGCTTTCGTCACGTTCTACCTCTGGTTGCGCAATACGTTCCAGGCCGATGTCGTGCTGCATTTCGGCATGCACGGTGCGCTCGAGTTCATGCCGGGCAAGCAGGCTGGCCTCGGCGCGCGCGACTGGCCGGATCGTCTCATCGGCGAGATGCCAAATGTGTACCTGTACGCGTCGAACAACCCGTCCGAGGCATCGCTGGCCAAACGCCGGTCGGGCGCTGTGACGGTCACACATCTGACACCGCCGCTTGCGCAATCGGGTCTGTACAAGGGACTTCAGGAACTCAAAGATAGCCTGACACGCTGGCGGTCGCTCGATACGGCTGACCGGGAAAGGGCAGAGTTAGAGACGCTTATCGCCGAACAGGCCGAAGCGGTCGATATGGGCGGCACCGCGCCAGAGGCGTTGTGGCTCAAGCTTCTCGAAACCGAAGATGCGCTGATCCCGGATGGCCTGCACATCGTCGGTAAGACATTCAGCGATGACGCCCGCGCCGACTATCTCAAGCTGATTGAGGATGCGGATGATGACACCCGCGCCAGGGTCGATGCGCTCTTGCAGCAGGAAACCGAGCTGAACGCGTTGATGCGTGCCCTTGGCGGTCGCTATATCGCGCCGGTTCCGGGCGGGGACTTGATCCGTTCAGCCGATGTTTTGCCCACGGGTCGCAACATTCATGCGTTCGATCCGTTCCGGATGCCCACCGAATACGCCTGCCGCGATGGTGCTAAGCAGGCGCAGCTATTGCTGGAGACCCATGACACCCTACCGCGCACCGTGGCGCTGGTATTGTGGGGATCGGACAACATCAAATCCGATGGCGCTCCGCTGGCGCAGGCGCTGGCCCTGATCGGTGCGAAACCGCGCTTTGACAGTTTTGGCCGCATTTCCGGCGCTGACCTGATTCCGCTGGAACAACTGGGCCGTCCGCGGATCGACGTGGTGATGACCCTTTCGGGCATCTTCCGCGATCTTCTGCCGTTGCAGACCCGCATGCTGGCTGAAGCGGCGAAGAAAGCCGCCGAAGCGGATGAACCACTTGAACTCAACTACATCCGTGCCCATGCGTGGGTCTACGCGCAGGAAAACGGCGTCGATCTGGAAACCGCCGCCTTGCGTGTCTTCTCGAATGCCGAAGGTGCATATGGTGCCAACGTCAACGCGCTGGTCGACAGTTCAGCATTTGGGGACGAAGACGAACTCGCGGATGCGTACGAGGCGCGCAAGTCGTTTGCTTACGGCGTGAATGGCAAAGCTGTGTCGAACGCGGCGCTGTTGCAGGACACGTTGAAAACCGTTGATGTGGCCTACCAGAACCTCGAAAGCGTCGAATTGGGTGTCACGACAGTCGACCACTACTTCGACACGCTTGGCGGCATCTCTCGCGCCGTAAAACGCGCGCGCGGTGGGCAAGAGGCGGCGATCTATATCTCCGACACCACGCGCGGCAATGGCAAGATCCGCACGTTGCAGGAACAGGTCGCCCTTGAGACGCGGTCGCGCAGCCTCAATCCGAAATGGTTTGAAGGCATGCTCAAGCACGGAGCCGAAGGCGTGCGCCAGATCGAGGCACAGGTGACCAATACGATGGGCTGGTCTGCCACCACCGGCAAAGTCGAGCCCTGGGTGTACCAACGCCTCAGTGAAACCTTTGTCCTCGATGACGACATGCGCAAGCGGCTGGCAGAGCTGAACCCGACTGCATCGAGCCGCATGGCAAACCGCCTGCTTGAAGCACACGACCGCAATTACTGGCAACCCGACGAAGACACGCTGGCGGCGCTGCAAGACGCTGCCGATGCGCTTGAAGATCGCCTTGAGGGGATCGCAGCCGAATGAACTGGAGCCCGACATGAGTCCACTGGACGCAAAAAGCCCGCCCGCCGCCAAGGCCGCCATGCGCGAAGCCGCAGGTCTGGAAGCGCGTGGCCTGTCTGCCCCGCCCGTTTTGAAAGGACAGGACGGCGAAGGATCGGTGCAAGTGCATCAGGACAACTCGATGAAAATCGAGGGGGCCAAGGTCTTTGCCGTTTATGGCAAGGGCGGCATCGGCAAATCGACCACATCGTCCAACCTGTCGGCCGCGTTTTCCAAACTTGGCAAGCGCGTGCTGCAGATCGGGTGTGACCCGAAGCATGACAGCACATTCACGCTGACAGGCCAGTTGCAGCCCACCGTGATCGACATTCTGAAAGAGGTCGACTTCCACGCCGAAGAACTCCGCCCCGAGGATTTTATGGCGGACGGTTTCAACGGGGTGAAATGCATCGAAGCGGGCGGTCCCCCTGCGGGCACGGGCTGTGGCGGGTATGTGGTTGGCCAGACAGTGAAGCTGCTCAAGCAGCATCACCTGCTGGAAGATACAGACGTCGTGTTGTTCGACGTGTTGGGAGATGTGGTGTGTGGTGGCTTTGCCGCGCCCCTTCAACACGCGGACCGCGCGGTGATCGTCACGGCAAACGATTTCGACAGCATCTACGCGATGAACCGGATCATCGCGGCCGTTCAGGCGAAATCTTCCAACTATAAGGTGCGCCTTGCGGGTTGTGTGGCGAACCGGTCCAAGGACACCGATGAGGTGGATCGCTTCTGCGAAAAGGTCGGCTTTAAGCGCATTGCGCACATGCCCGACTACGACGCCATTCGCCGGTCGCGGCTCAAGAAGAAGACGCTGTTCGAGATGCCCGACGAGGAAGACATCGTCATGGCACGCAAAGAGTACATCCGTCTGGCAGAGACTCTGTGGAACGGCACCGAAGCAATGACGCCGACGCCGCTTGCAGACCGCGATATCTTTGAACTTCTGGGGTTCGATTGATGAGTTACGACGCCACCCGCGACAGGGTCGAACACTATTTCGACCGCACGGCGACCAAGGTATGGGAGCGTCTGACCTCAGACGCTCCCGTCAGCCGTATTCGGGAGACGGTACGCAAAGGTCGTGACCAGATGCGTGACAAGCTACTGTCGGCGTTGCCTGCGGATTTGAACGGCGTGCGCGTTCTGGACGCGGGCTGTGGCGCCGGGCAGATGACCTACGAATTGGCGTGCCGTGGCGCCGATGTCGTAGCCGTGGATATCTCTCCCTCGCTGGTCAAGATCGCCGAAGAGCGCTTGCCGCAGGGCTTGCAGCACAAGGTGACGTTTGCCAGTGGCGACATGCTCTCCTCTGAACTCGGGTCTTTTGACCACGTGATCGCGATGGACAGCCTGATCTATTACACCGAGGCCGACATCCGCACTGCACTCGCGACTCTGGGAGAGCGGACCAGCGGTTCGGTGGCGTTCACGGTTGCCCCACGCACACCGCTGCTCATGACGATGTGGTATACCGGCAAAGCGTTTCCGAAGTCGGATCGCTCCCCGACGATGATCCCGCACGGGCCGTCAAGACTGTCAAAAACCGTCTCTGATATTGGCATACTGAACGATCTTGGCCGGATCAATTCGGGCTTCTACATCAGCCAGGCGCTGGAGTTCCGCCCATGATCGTCACGCGCTCTCAGGTCAAATCGATTGGCGTTCGCTTGCTTCCGTTTTCGGATGCGGCGTCCGACGATTTGCCTTTGGGCCAACTTCTGCGACTGGCGCTGTTCCAGGTGTCGGTCGGCATGGCGGGTGTCATGCTGCTGGGCACGCTGAACCGCGTCATGATCGTGGAGCTATCCGTCCCCGCGACGCTGGTCGCGATCATGGTCGCACTGCCTGTCCTCATCGCACCGTTCCGGGCGCTGCTCGGGTTCAAGTCCGACAACTATCGCTCGGCCATCGGTTGGAAGCGGATCCCCTACCTCTGGTTCGGGACGCTGTGGCAGTTCGGCGGGTTGGCCGTCATGCCTGCGTGCCTTCTCGTTCTGGGCGGTGACGTCACACACGACATTCCCTTCGCGGGCGAAGTGCTGGCAGCATTGGCATTCATCATGACGGGCCTTGGCATGCATATGACCCAGACGGCGGGCTTGGCCTTGGCCGCCGACCGTGCCACGGACGAGACACGCCCGCGTGTCGTGGCGCTGCTTTACGTGATGTTCCTTGTTGGGATGGGTGTGTCGGCCATCGTGATCGGCTGGCTGCTGCGCGACTTTTCTGGCGTGCTGCTCATCAGTGTCGTACAGGGCTGCGCCGTGATGACATTGGTCCTGAACGTGATTGCGCTTTGGAAGCAAGAGCGCGTCAACCCCATGTCGAAGGAAGAGCGCGCGGCGCCGACGCCCTCGTTCAAGGACGCCTGGACAGACCTGACCCACGGCGGCACTGCCGGGCGTCTTCTGGCCGTCGTCTTCCTTGGAACGATGGCCTTCAACATGCAGGACGTGCTGCTTGAGCCCTATGGCGGCGAAATTCTTGGCCTCAGCGTGTCCGCAACCACGCTTCTCACGGCGACATGGGCGGCCGGTGCTTTGGCCGGCTTCGCGCTGGCGGCGCGCGTTTTGTCCAGAGGGGGCAACACGTACCGCATGGCGTCGATGGGGCTTCTCGCCGGGATCGCCGCGTTCTGTACGGTGATCTTTGCCGCGCCGATGGACTCGACACTGCTGTTTTTCATCGGAGCCAGCCTGATCGGTTTTGGTGGGGGATACTTCGCCATCTCGACTCTCACGGCCGCCATGACCCTGCCCGCCGAAGGACTGGCCGGGCGCGGCCTCGCGCTGGGCGCTTGGGGCGCTGCGCAGGCCACCGCTGCGGGTCTGTCGACTCTGATTGGCGGCGCGACCCGCGATAGCGTCAACATGATCGCCATGTCCGGTGCCTGGGGCGAGGCCCTGCAAACCCCGACGACCGGCTATTCGGTCGTCTACCACATCGAAATCGCGCTTCTGTTTGCGACGCTCATCGTCTTGGGCCGTCTCGTTAGCCAAAGCCGGACCGCGCCAACCCTCAACCAGAAACCGACAGGGCTGGGCCTTGCCGATTTCCCAACCTGACCAAGGCCCATCAAGGAGGACACTCAGATGACCGAAGACTATATCCTTGGAAACCTCGACCTCGCGAGCATTTCGCTCTGGTTGTTTTTCATCTTCTTCGTCGGTCTCGTGATCTGGATTCAGCGCGAAAACCAACGCGAAGGGTACCCGCTTCTGGACGAAGACGGCACCCAGGCGGATGCGGGTAGCGTATTCCCGAACCCCGAAGACAAAACCTTCCTCCTGCCCCACGGTCGTGGCACCTACACAGTGCCGTCCGGCCAGACGCCGGAGCGTACGGATATCGATGCCAAGCTGACAAAGCAGTTCGACAGTGGCGGTTTTCCGTTTGATCCGGTTGGCGATCCGCTGGCCGATGGTGTTGGACCGGGCAGCTGGGCTCCGCGCCGCGATGAGCCCGAGCTGGACGGTCACGGGCACCCGAAAATCATTCCGATGTCAGGCAGCGAAAGCTTCCGTGTCGCGGCGGGCCGTGATCCGCGCGGATTGCCCGTTGTCGCCGGCGACGGCGCCATTGTCGGCAAAGTGACCGACATGTGGATCGACGAGCCGGAACAGCTTGTTCGCTATCTCGAGATCGAACTTGACGGGGAATATGGCAGCGGCACGCGCCTTGTCCCGATCACCTTCACCCGCATCTGGGGCAACCGCGTGAAAGTCCGGTCGATTTTCGGTGAGCACTTCGCTGGTGTTCCCCAACTCGCGGCAGCCCAGCAGGTTACCAAGCTCGAAGAGGACAAGATCAGTGCCTATTACGGCGGTGGGACCCTCTACGCGAGCAAAGCCCGCCTCGAACCGCAAATTTGATCTCGCCAATCAAAAAGGGGAACCACCATGCCACATGACGATTTTGAAATCGAACCCGTAAAGGGTTTGCCCGAGGCGCCTCCCGAGGGGGAGGTGATCCTCTGGCAGGGCAAACCGGCATGGTGGCCTCTTGCGAAAGAGTCGCTGAACCTTCTCTGGGTCGCGGGTTACTTCGTGTTTCTTGCGTGCTGGCGTTTTGTGGCGGTGATCGACCTGATGCCGCTGCAACAGGCGATTGGTGCTTCGGTGCCGTTCCTGATCCTTGGCGGGATCGTCTGCGCGATCCTGGTGGCCATCGCATGGGTTCAGGCGCATTACACCGTCTATACGGTCACCAACCGTCGTGTCGCCATGCGCATCGGCGCTGCGCTGAATGTGACACTGAACCTGCCCTATACGCAGATTGCCAATGCACATCTTGACCTGCGGAAGTCGGGCACCGGCACGATCGCCTTCGATCTGATGGGGGATACACGGATCAGCTACCTTGTCTGCTGGCCGCATGTGCGCCCGTGGAAAATCTCGCCCACGCAACCCGCGTTGCGCTGCATTCCCGAGGCGGAAAAGATCGCTGCGATGATTTCGGAAGCGGCTCAGGCCCGGGTGTCCATGCCGCAAGTCGAGCGGCACAGCGCGGCTCCGGCCGCCGTGGCAGCGGAATAAGGGGGGCTTTGACATGACGACAAACGCCCTCGACAAACCACGCATCCACGCGACCGAGAAAGAACTGGTTCCGCGCATGCTTGTGCGGGCCATGTTCGCGATGGTCATGATCTGCTTGATCATGGTCAGCGTCTACACCTGGCTGGACGGCCCGGCCCAATACACCGCTCCGGACAGTCCGGTGGTGATTGAAAAGACCCTCTATCTTGAGGGCAACATGAGCGGGTCGGCCAAGGTTTATACCGAGGACCGCGCGCTGATCGCCGAATACAGCCCGGAGGAGGGAGGATTCCTGTCGGGCATGTGGCGCGTTCTCCAACGTGAACGCACCAAAGCCCGCGTGGCGCTTGACGGTCCGGTGATCGTCCGCGCCCGCGAAAACAACCGTCTTGAGATCTTTGATCCCAGCACGGGATGGGGGGCCGACCTGATGGGGTTCGGCGCCGACAATTCAGCCGCTTTCGCCAAGTTGCTGAAGTAAACGAAAGGGAACCAAAATGGGTTTACTGACCAAAGAGATCGAACGGGCCCCCTGCACGGTGGAAATCAGCCACTGTTTCGAGAGCCTTCATGCACATGTCCGCTTCAACAACGGCGCGGTGATCTATCCCGGTGACGAGGTAAAGGTCCAAGGGCCGGAGATCATGGCCCCCTTTGGAGAGGTCGTCAGCGAAGACCGCGAGGCGGTGATCGTCCGCGCGTCAAAGCTCGAACAGCTCTGGACGCGCTTGACCGGTGACTTCGAGGTGATGGAGCTTTGCGAGTTCTCCTTCTCGGAAGAGGTGACGCTATGAACGCCTACACTGGAAAACACACCGCAGACGCCACGTCTGTCGAAGAAGGCCTTGCCATTCAGGAAGAGCAGGCGAAGTACGACGACAACTTCGCGACTGAGACCGCGATGGCAAACACGCTGCTCACGCCGCGCTTTTACACGACGGATTTCGATGAACTGGACGCTATTGATGTGTCGGACATTCGCGATGAGTGGGACAAGCTGATCGCTCAGATGGAAAGTGACCCGAACAAAGGGCATTTCAAGAAAAACGAAGACTGGGACCATGTCGATTGGGAGAACATGGAGCCGCAGCTGAAGAAGGAATTCATCGACTTCCTGATCTCGAGCTGTACCGCCGAGTTTTCGGGCTGCGTGCTTTACAAGGAAATGAAGCGGCGTGGGAACAACAAGGACATCACGCAGCTTTTCCAGCTGATGGCGCGCGACGAGGCGCGGCATGCCGGTTTCATCAATGATGCGCTGCGCGAAGCGGGCTTGCGCGTGAACCTTGGCTTCCTGACGCAATCGAAGAAGTACACCTACTTCCGGCCCAAGTTCATCTACTACGCGACGTACCTGTCCGAGAAGATCGGTTACGCGCGCTACATCACGATTTTCCGTCATTTGCAGGCGCATCCGGAGCATCGGTTTCACCCGATTTTCAAGTGGTTCGAGGAGTGGTGCAACGACGAGTTCAGCCATGGCGAAGCGTTCGCGCTTCTGATGAAGACCGATCCGAAGCTGACCTCTGGTCGGAACGTCTACTGGATCAAGTTCTTCCTCACCGCGGTCTACGCCACGATGTATGTCCGCGACCACCAGCGGCCTGCCTTCCACGAGGCGCTGGGCGTGGACCCGGACTGGTATGCGCATGAGGTCTTTACCAAGACCTCCAAACTGAGTGAGCAGATATTCCCGATCACGCTGGATATCGACCATCCGCGCTGGCAGCCGACACTGGAAAGGCTGCAACGCGCCAATGTGCAGATTGCTGAAGGAAAAGCGCAAGGCGGAGTGGCTGGAAAGCTCAAGGAAATCGCGGGATCGGCGAAGGCGGCGCTGTGTTTTGCTTCGCTCTATACGATCCCGGCCAAGAAACATCAGGTGCCTGAAAACACACGTTTGGTGCCCGCATACTAAGCGGTTTCGCCGCCTTCGGGCGGCGACCGCGTGGGGGCTCTGCCCCCACACCCCCGATAATTTTTGAACCGAAGAAGGACAGACACGCGTGTTGAATGACCCATGGATCGCGGCCCTGGTGGCACTGTTCCTCTGGTGGTTTTCCACCGGGGCGATCCTTTGGCTCGTGAAATTCGCGGACCGGCGCGGGTTCCGGTTTGGACAGGTCCTGACGATTGCCGCGTTTCCTGTGTTTCTGTTGGGTGCCTACGGTGTCTGGTTCAGCGCAGACGGAACCGATGTCGGTGCGGCCTATCACGCATTCCTTGCCGCGCTGGCGTTGTGGGGCTGGATCGAGACGGCCTTTCTGACGGGCACGATCACGGGTCCGAACACGCATGTCTGCCGCGATGAGATCCCCGAATGGGAACGATTCATCCGGGCCTGGGGGACGATTGCCTATCATGAGATGCTGCTCGCCGCGACACTTGTGGGTATCTGGCTGTACACGCACGGCGCGGAGAACACGTTCGGATTCTGGACTTTCGCGGTGCTGTTCTTTGCCCGCGTGTCGGCCAAGCTGAACCTGTTTCTTGGCGTGCCCAAGATCAATACGGAATTCCTGCCTGCCGCGCTGGCGCATCTGCCCAGCCATTTCCGCCACGCAAAGATGAACTGGCTTTTCCCGCTGTCCATCACGGCGCTGACCTTTGCCGTCGCCTGCTGGCTGGAGCGGATCTATTCGGCCACCACTCAAGGCGATGTCGTGGGGTTCGCCCTTTTGGCGGCCATGACTGCGCTGGCCCTGCTCGAACACTGGTTCATGGTGCTGCCGCTGCCCGATGAGAAACTCTGGCGCTGGATGCTGCCCGCGCCGAAACCAACAACAAAAGACAAGACGATAAGAAGAACGGAGGACGCCCATGGACTTTGACTGCCTGTTCAATGCCCAGCTCGACACCCTTAAAGAGGAGGGCAACTACCGTATCTTTGCAGAGCTTGAGCGCAAGTGCGGCGCGTTTCCGAAGGCGAAAAGCCACGACGAGGATTGCCCGGACGAGGTGACCGTTTGGTGTTCGAACGATTATCTTGGCATGGGCCAGCATCCGAAGGTGATCCAGTCCATGCAAAACGCCGTCGCCGAAAACGGCTGTGGCGCGGGCGGAACGCGCAATATTTCGGGCACAAACCACCAGCACAAACTGCTTGAGGCGGAGCTCGCCGATTTGCATGGCAAGGAAAGCGCGCTGTTGTTCACCTCTGGCTACGTCTCCAACTGGGCGGCGCTGTCGACACTTGGGTCGCGTTTGCCGGACGCGGTGATCCTGTCGGATGAGTTGAACCATGCTTCGATGATCGAAGGCATTCGCCACAGCCGTGCGAATAAGGTCATCTGGAAACACAACGATCCCGAAGATCTGGACCGCAAGCTGGCGGCGCTCCCGTCCAATGCGACGAAGATCGTGGCATTTGAATCCGTCTATTCCATGGATGGTGACATCTGCCCGATGAAAGAGATCGTCGAAGTTGCCGAAAAGCACGGCGCCATGACCTATCTCGACGAGGTGCATGCGGTTGGCATGTACGGCCCGCGCGGCGGCGGTGTGTCCGAGCGTGAAGGTCTGGCGGATCGGATCACGCTGATCGAAGGGACGCTTGGCAAAGCCTTTGGTGTCATGGGCGGTTACATCACCGGATCAGAGGCGATGTGCGATTTCGTCCGGTCCTTTGCGTCCGGTTTCATCTTTACCACTGCCCTGCCGCCAGCGGTTGCCGCGGCTGCGCGTACGTCAATCCGGCATCTCAAGGAAAGCCGCGTAGAGCGTGATGCGCAGAAAGCGCAGGTGGCGCATCTGCGCAAGCGTCTCAATGACTATGGCATTCCGCATCTCGAAAACCCGAGCCACATCATTCCTGTCATGATCAAGGACCCGGTCAAGTGCAGGATGCTCGCGGATATTCTGATGCAGGATTACGGCATCTACGTGCAGCCGATCAATTATCCGACGGTACCTAAAGGCACGGAGCGGTTGCGCTTTACGCCAGGTCCGCTGCACACCGACGCGGATATCGAACACCTGGTTCAGGCGCTGGCAACCCTCTGGAAACAATGTGCAATCGCACATCAGGTGGCTTGACCTTTCTGTCATCGCAGTTAGGTGGTGTCGAACGTTTGGAATTCCCATTGGTTTATGGGGAGACTGTGCGATAGTGTGCATCCGAACACGAAAAGGGAGTTCGACATGAAGCTTATGATCGCAACCGCCGCCGCTACTTTGACACTCGCTGGCGCGGCGTTCGCGGAGAGCCACGCAGGGTCCGGTGACGCTGCTGCCGGCGAAACCGAATTCAATAAATGCAAGTCGTGCCACATGATCGTGGCCGATGACGGAACCGAAATCGTCAAGGGCGGCCGCACCGGCCCGAACCTCTACGGCATCATCGGTCGTCAGGCCGGCAGCGTTGAGGATTTCCGCTACGGTGACAGCCTTGTCGCGGCTGGGGAAGCCGGTCTCGTTTGGGACGAAGAGACGTTTGTGGCCTACGTTCAGGACCCGCGCGGTTTCCTGCGTGAGTACCTCGAGGATGATGGCGCACGGTCCAAGATGTCCTACCGGTTGCGGTCGGGCATGGAAGATGTCTACGCCTATCTCGTGTCGGTTGGTCCGGACTCCGGTTCCTGATCACTGGCCCAAGACAGTTCAGAGAAGGGCGTGCTGCCACAGCACGCCCTTTTCTTTTGCCCGGTGTGCGGCAACAGAGTTGACCACGCTCAGCGGCAAACGCAAAACAGGCCCAGCAAGCAAAGGGCGGTAGAATGAAGATTGCGATGATTGGGACCGGATATGTGGGTCTCGTCTCTGGGGTGTGTTTCTCGGATTTTGGCCACAACGTGGTGTGTGTCGACAAGGACCAGCGCAAGATCGATATGCTGGAGCGCGGTGAGGTTCCGATCTATGAGCCGGGGCTGGGTAGCCTTATGGCCAAGAACGTCGATGCCGGTCGCCTGGCATTCACCCGCGATCTGTCCGTGGCCCTGGACGGTGCAGAGGCCGTTTTCATCGCCGTTGGAACGCCCACGCGCCGTGGGGATGGGCATGCGGATCTCACCTACGTCATGGCCGCCGCGGAAGAAATCGCCAAGGCGGCGACGGATTACATGGTGATTATCACCAAATCGACCGTGCCTGTGGGGACCAATCGCAAGGTGAGAGAGGTCGTGGCAGCGGCCAATCCTGATCTGGATTTCGACGTGGCATCAAATCCGGAATTCCTCCGCGAAGGCGCGGCGATCGACGATTTCATGAAGCCAGACCGCGTCGTCGTTGGTGTTGAGACAGACCGTGCCGCACAGGTGATGTCCGAGATCTACCGACCGCTGTACTTGCGGGATTTCCCGATCGTCACGACCGATCTCGAATCCGCCGAGATGATTAAATATGCGGCGAACGCCTTTCTGGCGACGAAAATCACGTTCATCAACGAAATCGCAGCTCTGTGCGAGAAAGTCGGCGCGGACGTGAAGCAGGTGTCCAAAGGCATGGGCATGGACAACCGTATTGGCAACAAGTTCCTCCATGCCGGACCCGGTTACGGCGGATCCTGCTTTCCCAAGGACACCAAGGCGCTTGCCCGGATCGGACAAGACCATTCCTGCCCGATGCACATCACGGAGACTGTGATTTCGGTGAATGAGAGCATCAAGCGCCGGATGATCGACAAGTTGCAGGACCTCTGTGATGGGTCTTTCATCGACAAAACCATCGCAGTGCTCGGCGTGACCTTCAAACCCAACACAGACGATATGCGCGATGCCCCGTCACTGACGATCATTCCGGCACTCGTTGGTGGCGGTGCCAAGGTTCGTGTGTGCGATCCGCAAGGCCAGAACGAGGGCGAAGCGCTCTTGCCCGGTGTGACCTGGAACGAGGATCCGTACGCGGCAGCCAAAAATGCGGACCTGCTGGTGATCCTGACAGAGTGGAACGAGTTCCGGGCGCTTGATCTGGCCCAGATTGCATCGTCCATGAACCATGCGGCCCTAGCCGATCTGCGGAACATCTACAATTCCGCCGTGGCGCGGGATGCCGGTTTCAAGGCGTATGAGAGCATCGGTCGAACAGGGTACGCCTGATCGGGTCCGATTCTCGACCCGATGACATAACTTTTAGCGCTACAAGCGTCGATTGCGGCAGTATTCCGTCACCTTCTGCGACAGTCTGGACGGCGTGATTTGATTGTCATCGGGCCGTGCGAAATCTGGCTAAAAGATGGCAAAGTGCTCGGTGGTTCGCCACATTTCTGACAAAGAGAGACATGTCGGGCGGGGGCTCGAACACAGGTGAAGGTCATGCGTTTGGTCTCTGACCACGTCCAATCTCTCTCTTTGCTCACGGATGCCGGGTTTCTCGGAACACAGATGCACGACCTTTCGTTCGCTGCGACGCAGGAGCTCTTGTCTGAAACATGATGGCACGCGCGGGGGCGCGACTTTGCAGCTACAACTCCGATCCGAGGTGAAGTGCTGCGTGCCAGTTTCTTGCGGCGGGGGCCGCACAAGAGTTCCTGCGAAAGCCGACCAGACGATTAGCCTGATGTGGGGCGTCCCAGAATAGTTCTGAGGATGGCTTTGGCGTTGTCGGACGCCCAGTCTGCATCCCCGCGCAAACGGGCGACTTCCTGGCCTTCGGGGTTCAGAATGACAGTGATCGGCAAGCCGAGCACACCCATCTCGCGCGCAAGGCCCGATTTCGGGTCGCGATGCAGCGGCAGATTTCCAACGCCGATTTCGTCGAAGAATGTTTTCATCGCCGGGGGCGGGTTCCGTCCGGTCGCGATTGTCACCACCTCGAAATCTTCGCCGCCGAACTCTGTCTGAAGTTCGGACAGCATAGGCATTTCCTTGCGGCAGGGCGCGCACCATGTGGCCCAGAAATTCAGAAGGACCCACTTTCCGTGGTAGTCGGCCAATGACACAGGTTCGCCTTCGAATGTCGTGAATTCGGCCGTGCCAGCCTGTTGCGCTTCGCTGTGGAATGTCAGCTTCTTCATGTCCCCTTGGCGCATCGCCTCGGCCGCAGAGAGGTCGGCCAGAGCCGGATTTGCAAGCGTCACGAGGCCCGTATAGAGGATGGCGGCAAGCGTTTTCTTCATTTTCCCTCCGAAGGGGTAAGACATGTCCGACAAATCCTCGAACCAAATGTGGGGTGGCCGTTTCGCCGCCGGGCCCGATGCGATCATGGAGGCAATCAACGCCTCGATCGGGTTCGACAAACGCATGGCGGCACAGGACATCGCCGGGTCGAGGGCCCACGCCGCAATGCTTGCCGCGCAGGGTATAGTGACACCTAGCGATGCAGAGGCGATGCGGGAAGGCTTGCTCACCGTATTGTCAGAGATTGAAACAGGCCAATTCGTTTTCTCGACTGCGCTGGAAGACATTCACATGAATGTCGAAGCGCGCCTGAAAGAGATCATCGGAGAACCGGCCGGTCGCTTGCACACGGGTCGGTCGCGCAACGATCAGGTGGCAACGGATTTCCGCCTTTGGGTGCGGGATCAACTGGATACCGCATCTTCGGGCCTAACAGCCCTCATCCGGGCTTTGCTGGCCCAGGCCGAGGCGGGAGCCGACTGGGTCATGCCCGGATTCACCCACCTGCAAACCGCGCAGCCCGTGACGTGGGGCCATCACATGATGGCTTATGTCGAGATGTTCGCGCGCGATCTGAGCCGGGTGGAGGATGCACGCCGGCGGATGAACGAGTCTCCGCTGGGTGCGGCAGCACTTGCCGGAACATCTTTCCCGATTGACCGGGACATGACGGCAAAAGCGCTGGGTTTTGACCGCCCGATGGCGAACAGCCTCGACGCGGTCAGCGACCGCGACTTCGCGCTGGAATTCCTGTCTGTCGCAAGCATCAGTGCCATGCACTTGTCTCGTATGGCAGAAGAGTTGGTGATCTGGTCGTCGGCCCAGTTCCGCTTTGTCACGCTATCGGATCGGTTCTCAACCGGATCGTCGATCATGCCGCAGAAAAAGAACCCGGATGCGGCCGAACTGATCCGCGCGAAGATCGGGCGCATCTTCGGGGCCAATGTCGCGCTGATGACGGTGATGAAAGGTCTTCCGCTCGCCTATTCCAAGGACATGCAGGAAGACAAAGAGCAGGTCTTCGATGCCGCCGACAACTGGATGCTCGCGCTTGCTGCGATGGAGGGCATGGTCAAGGACATGTCGGCCAACACCCAAGTTTTGGAAGCGGCAGCCTCAGCCGGGTTTTCGACCGCTACGGACCTTGCTGACTGGCTTGTCCGCGAACTCGACCTACCCTTCCGGGACGCGCATCATGTCACCGGGTCTTTGGTGGCGATGGCGGAACAGAAAGGATGCGATTTGCCGGATTTGAGCCTTGCGGACATGCAGTCGGTCCATGACGGGATCAGCGAAGCTGTGTTCGACGTTCTTGGTGTGCATAACTCGGTTGCAAGCCGTACCAGTTTTGGCGGCACGGCGCCGGTGCGGGTGCGAGAACAGATCGCACGGTGGAAGGAGACGCTTGGATGATCCGCGCATCGCTCATCGCTTCGCTTTTCGCATTGGCCGCCTGCGGTGCGGATGGGGACCCGGTCCGACCATCAGTCAATTCGACCGTGACTGTCGGCTCTGACGGGATCAAAACCTCGACCGGCGTGACCGTGCAGTCCGGGCCGGTAACGGTTGGAGTTGGGTTCTGATGTCGTTCATGCGCTGGATCTACCTTGGGCTCGCCATCTGGGGCGCGGTGCACCCGATGTACTACTTCATGTCCTACCTCGCTGCGAACGACTGGAGCCTCGGGGCGCTGATCGATGCATGGTACGTCAACGACTCCACCACCGGCCTTACCTGGGACCTGACCATCGCGGCGATCACGCTGACGATCTGGATCATTGCCGAAGTCGCGGTGCGACGAAACTGGTCCGCCCTGTTTGCGATACCGGCGACCTATTGTATCGGTGTCAGCTGCGGCTTGCCGCTCTACCTGTACCTGCGGTCGCGCCCGATCGACTGACGGGATCGGCGTATTTCTGAAAAGAAGATTCGGAGGGTGGCGTGACGCCATCCCATGCGCTACTGCGGCGCGGTCTGTTCTGGAGGCGGTCTTGGATCATTTTCTCTATCGCGATGGTGAGCTTTTTGCGGAAGACGTGCGCATTGCGGATGTTGCCGCAGCTGTCGGAACGCCGTTCTACCTCTATTCCACAGCAACGCTGACGCGCCATTACCAGCTTTTCGACGAGGCGCTCTCCGGTATGGACCACATGGTCTGCTACGCGATGAAGGCGGCGTCGAACCAGGCGATTCTGCGCACTCTTGCCGAGTTGGGTGCAGGCATGGATGTGGTGTCGGGTGGTGAATACGCGCGGGCCAAGGCCGCAGGCGTACCGGGCGACAAGATCGTGTTTTCCGGTGTCGGTAAAACCCGGGCCGAGATCCGGCAGGCGCTGGAAGGCGGCATTCGTCAGTTCAACGTCGAGAGCGAGCCCGAATTGCGCATCCTATCTGAGGTCGCGGCGGCCCTGGGCAAAACTGCACCGATCACCGTGCGTGTGAATCCGGATGTGGATGCCAAGACGCACGAGAAGATCGCGACTGGCAAGTCTGAGAACAAGTTCGGCATTCCGATTGCCAAAGCGCGCGAGGTCTATGCAGAGGCTGCGGCGCTGCCGGGGATCGAAGTGATCGGAATCGACGTCCATATCGGATCGCAACTGACCGATCTGGCCCCATATGAGCTGGCGTACCAGAAGGTTGCCGAGCTGACAGAGCAACTTCGTGCCGATGGGCACACGATCAAGCGTCTGGATCTGGGCGGCGGTCTGGGCATCCCCTACACCCGGTCCAACGAGGCGCCGCCGCTGCCATCGGATTATGGTGCGCTGATCAAACGCACGGTGGGGCATCTTGGCTGCGAGATCGAGATCGAACCCGGCCGCCTGATCGCAGGCAATGCCGGTATCCTCGTCAGTCGCGTGATCTATGTGAAGCAGGGAGAAGGTCGTCAGTTCCTGATCCTCGACGGGGCGATGAATGATCTTATCCGCCCCGCGATGTACGATGCGTATCACGACATCGTCCCGGTGGTCGAACCCGAGGCAGGTATCGAGTATCAGCCCTATGACATCGTCGGGCCGGTCTGCGAATCCGGCGATACATTTGCCAAGAATCGTATGATGCCGCCGTTGAAGGATGGCGCGCTTGTGGCCTTCCGGTCGGCCGGTGCTTATGGGGCCGTCATGGCCAGCGAATACAACACGCGACCACTTGTGCCCGAAGTTTTGGCAAAAGGTGATCAATTCGCCGTCATTCGGCACCGCCCCGACTTTGACGAAATCATAAACCGAGATACCATTCCGCCATGGCTGTGAGGCATCTCCTTGCGGTCCGCACGCCGGGAGACTGGAATGACCGCACGGGATGACCTGCCCAACGAGATAAACAGCGCCATCAAATGGCCGCTTGCCTTGACGCGTCTCGGCATGGGGGCTGAGACGATCGTGCGTGCCTTCTGGCCTTTGTGGTCAGTCGTTTTTGCCGCTCTCGCCTTCCTGATGATGGGTTTGCAGGATTACCTTTCGACCGAAGCTGTCTGGGCGATCCTCGCGGCGTTCGGCGTTGGAGCACTGTGGGCACTGGTGCGCGGCGTGCGTCGCTTCTCATGGCCAACACAATCTGCCGCCTTGGCGCGTCTGGATGCGACGATGCCGGGCAATCCGATTCTGGCGGCCATGGACAGTCAGGCGATCGGTGCCGACGATGAGGCATCGCTTGCCGTCTGGAAAGCGCACCAGACACGCATGACGGCGCGGCTCAAAGAGGCGAAAGCCGCCGAGCCGGACCTGCGTGTGTCCAAGGCGGATCCCTTCGCGCTAAGGTACGTGGCGCTTCTGTCTTTGCTTGTGGCGGTTGTTTTTGGCTCGGTCTTGCGTGTGCAATCGGTCTCGGCGATGGGCCCACGGGGTCTTGATCTGGCGTCCGGCCCGACATGGGAAGGCTGGCTGGAACCGCCGCATTACACCGGTCTGCCGTCCATATATCTGAACGACATCGACGCATCCCGACTCGAAACGCCCGTAGGCAGTCGTGTGACACTACGTTTTTACGGAGAAGTCGGCGCGCTGAGCGTGAATGAAACTCTCTCGAACCGTGTGTCGCCCACCGCGACGGCGGAGGAAGTGATCGAGGCGTCGATCCAGACCGCGCAGGAATTCGAGGTTGTCCGCTCCGGCAGTATCGAGATCGAAGGACCCGGCGGACGGTACTGGGAAGTGGTCGCCACACCGGACCGTGCGCCCGAAGTGATGCGCGATGGCGATATCGAGGTAAGTTATGAAGGTGAGGCACAAATCCCCTTCACTGCCAGTGACGACTATTCCGTCGCCGATGGTTTCGCCCGGATCGAGCTTGCTCTGGAGGACGTTGATCGTCGATACGGTCTGCGGATCGACCCCGAACCGCGCGCGGTAATCGAATTGCCGTTGCCCATGCCGATCGCAGGCGACCGGTCCGAATTCACGGAAACGCTTGTCGACAATTTCTCAGAGCACCCTTGGGCCAATCTACCGGTGTCGCTCGACCTGACGGTGACCGACGAGGCCGACCAGAGCGGACAGGCCGCGACCGAAGTGATCACTTTGCCCGGGCGCCGGTTCTTTGATCCGATGGCGGCGGCAGTGATCGATCTGCGCCGCTCCCTTTTGTGGAACCGTGACAATGTGGGCGACATTTCGCTGCTTTTGCGGGCGATTTCGCACCGCCCGGACGACGTGTTCCGCTCCGGCACCGACTACCTGCGGCTAAGGGCGATCCTGCGTCGTGTGGAGGCGCTGTCTCAGGTACGGATGACAGACGACCAGCAGGCAGAGATTGCGCAAGCCATGTGGGACCTTGCCATTCGTCTTGAGGAAGGCGACCTCGAAGATGCGCTGGAACGCCTGCAGCGCGCGCAAGACCGCCTGTCCGAAGCGATGCGCAACGGCGCGTCCGATCAGGAAATTGCCGAGCTGATGCAAGAGTTGCGGCAGGCCACCGATGACTACCTCCGTCAACTGTCACGGCAGGCCCAACAGGAGGCCGAGCAGAATCCCGATCAGGAGATGACGCAGAACCAGAACATGATGGAAATGAGCCAGAGCGATCTGCAGGAGATGATGGATCGCATTCAAGAGCTCATGGAACAGGGCCGCATGGCCGAAGCGCAGGAAGCGCTCGAACAGCTGCGCCAGATGATGGAGAATATGCAGGTCACCCAAGGTCAGGGTCAGCAGGGTCAGTCACCGGGCGAACAGGCGATGGAGGGCCTCGCTGAGACGCTGCGCGAGCAGCAGGGCCTGTCCGATCAGGCGTTCCGCGATCTGCAGGAGCAGTTTAATCCCGGCCAACAGCAGGGCCAGCAACCGGGTCAGCAACAGGGCGAGGGCCAACAGCCGGGGCAGCAGCCAGGCCAACAGGGCGAAGGCCAGCAAGGGCAGAACGGTCAGCAGGGCCAGCAAGGCCAACAACCGGGACAGGGCCAGAATGGTCAGGGTCAAAGTCTGGAAGACAGTCTCGCCGACCGTCAACGCGCCTTGCGTCAGGAACTGAATCGCCAGTCCCAGAACCTTCCCGGTGCAGGCACCGAAGCCGGCGACGCTGCCCGAGACGCGCTCGGTCGTGCAGAAGGCGCGATGGAAGGCGCCGAGGAGGCGTTGCGCGAAAACGATCTGGCCGGTGCCATCGACAACCAGTCAGAGGCCATGGAAGCGCTCCGAGAAGGCATGCGGAACCTTGGTGAAGCGATGGCGCAGCAGCAACAGCAGGGGCAGGGCCAGCAAGGCCTTGCCGACGGAGCCGACCCCGGTCAGCAGCGCGACCCGCTGGGTCGCAATGTCGGGACGAATGGCCAGATTGGGTCGAACGAGAATCTGCTACAGGGCGAAGACGTCTACCGCCGTGCGCGCGAACTTCTCGACGAAATCCGCCGTCGCTCTGGTGAGGGCGAACGCCCCGAGCAAGAGCTTGAATATCTTGAACGTCTCTTGGATCGTTTCTAAGCGAACTGTCGCGGCCAAGACGGTATCTTGGTTTCTTCGGTTTAGAAATATCCCGGGGGTCTGGGGGCAGAGCCCCCAGCAGATCGGATTGGCGCAGCCAATTCGATATTCAAATCACGTGCCGGGATCGACCTTCCCGCGCAGCGCTTTCACTTCGCCGCGCACTTTCTTAGCCTTCAACCGGCGCTTCTTTGACCCAAGGGTGGGTTTCGTCGGAATGCGCCGCTTTGGCGGGCGCAGCGCCTGAATGATCATGTCCTTCAACCGATCCCGCGCAATGTCGCGGTTACGCGCTTGGGAGCGTGTCTCGTCCACCTGCAACACCAATGCACCTTCCTTGGTCCATTTCCGCCCCGCGATCCGCCTCAGGCGCGACTTGACGGGGCCAGGCAGGTTCGGCGACCGTTCTGCCTCAAAGCGCAACTCTACGGCAGTAGAGACCTTGTTGACGTTCTGACCACCCGGCCCGGAGGCGCGGATAAACTGTTCGGTCAGTTCCCAGTCTTCGATGGTGATGGTGTCGGAAATGCGGATCATGTCCGGTCACTTAGCGCTGTATGAGACAATCAAAAAGGGTCGCCGATGCGGCGACCCTTCGAGACTTAAGGAGGTGGGTCCCGGTTAGGTTCCTACCAATTCAGTGGGTTCAACACCCAGGGGCTGCCCTAGATGTGTGCCTCCCGAACTGTTCCGACACCTCTCTCCAATACCTCTCTCGACACTGGATCACCTCCTTTCAGCTGTTAAAAACGCACCTTCAGCGTGGCACGGTTTTTGATAACTGCAAGAAGAATCTTTACGAGACTGCAGCGTTTCCGCGAAATCGCAAAACGATGAGTCGAAACGGCACCAGTGCGATCAGCGCCAGTGCGATCTTCACCATCCAGTCCGCGACAGCCAGCGACACCCACAGCGGAACCTCGGGTCCAAGACCCAGCATCGGCAGGATTTCACCGGCCCATGACACATCGTTCTCCGGCTCCAGGAATGTCAAAGACGCCGAGAACGCGATGCTGAAGAACAAGGCGGTGTCGACTGTCGCGCCGATCAGCGTCGACGCCAGAGGCGCACGCCACCAGGTGCCTTCGCGCATCCGGTCAAAGATCGCCACATCCAGCAGTTGCGCCGTCAGAAAGGCGATGCCCGAAGCCATTGCGATGCGGAAGGTCACCAGCGGGCCGAACTCGCCCATGATCTGCGTGCCGACCAAAGAGCAGAACACACCGACGACGAAACCTGCGAACACCACCTGCCGCGCGGGACCGGGTCCGTAAAGCCGGTTCATGAGGTCGGTGACGAGGAAGGCCAGAGGATACGTGAACGCCCCCCAGGTGAGCCAGTTTCCGAAGAGGAACTGTACAAGAATGTTCGACGCCACCACGATGATGGCCATGGCAAGAATGCCGGGAATGTGTGAGCGGTCCATGTCGGCTCCCGTTTTTCCAAGGTTGCGGGGACTTGATTCCCGGAACGGTGGGAATGGCCGGACGCATAAAGCGACAAAACGACACGCACAAGCTAATTGCTGATCGCGTATTCCACGATTTCGGTTTTCTGGAAGCGGCTGAAGTTGTCGTCAGACACCATCGTGATCCGCAATTCTCCGGTTTCGGCTTGCCAGATCGACAACCCTTCGAGGTTGTCGTGGCGACGCTGTTTCGTTTCCAGCAGAGTCTCCCCCTCAAGAACAGGACCATCGAGCAGATCAAACCGGCGCACCCGACTGAAGAAACCAAAGCCGCTGAACCCTCGTTCCAGCAAGTACAACCGCCCCATCGGATCGAAATCCGCACCAACCGGCAACAATCCGGGTCCGCGCGAAATCTCGAATGGGGTGTCCCAACCGATCCCTTCCCGATACCGAAAGACCGGAAATGGTTGTATCAAACCCGCCGATGTTTCCGGCACCGCGAAAAGCGCACCGTCAGATCCAACGGCCAAGGCCTCGACACCCTTGTTCGACGGCAATCCGGCGAGGCCCGCGTACTCCGGCAAGAGAGACCAAGTGCCATCGGCTGTCAGATGCAAAATTCGGTTGTCCGACTCTAAGGACACGAAGATTCCGCCCGACGTGTCGCGGGCAAGCCCTTCGGTGTCTCGGATTGGTTCTTCCTCGAACAAACTGTCCGAAAAATCCAGCGGCGACATCGCTTTGCTGCGCACGCCGAGAATCCGCTCGCCATGCCTGAGGATGGTGCCTTCGATCACATGTGCCCGGTCGCTGAGCATGAGGAATGATGCGCCATCCGGCGAAAGCGAAATCGCCGAATACCCGCCAAAGTCGTCCTGATCCTTGGTCCAGAGGTAAGACGACAGAAACCGCGCAGCTGGGTTTTGTGTCCCGCGAGCAGTCTCGGCAGTCACAAGTCAGTTTGCCGCAAGAACAGCCGAACACTGCGCAGGCAGATCCGCCATTGTCAGTTCACGTCGAGGGCGCGGCGGTGGCGCATTCGGATCGGGCGGCGGCGGGTTGAGGATGTTGTTCACCCAACGCTCTGCATCGGCGCAGCCGTCACCGCGTGGCACAGGGTCCTGCGACACGCATCCGCGCATGCCGCGCGGGCAGCTCAAGCGCACGTGGAAATGGTAGTGATGCCCCCACCACGGCCGGATTTTGCGCAGGTAGCTGCGGTCGCCGGTTTCGGCCTTGCACATGTCGACCTTGGCGCCGGGAAACACAAAGATGCGATCGACCCGCGGATCCTGCGCTGCGGCTTTCAGGATGTTGCGATGCGCCTGTGTCCAGCTGCTGTTCACGAACGCTCCGTTCGCGCGCCGCATCGAGATGGAAGAGATATTCTCGCGCTCTGTCCGGGTCAGGTTCAGCCGATCGGCCGGGCGCATCCAGATATCGGCATCAAGCCCACTTTGGTGGCTGCGATGCCCGGTCAGCATCGGGCCGCCACGCGGTTGCTGCATGTCTCCAACATAGAGCCCGTTCCACCCGGGCTGTCGGGCCGCGATGCGCGACAGGTCCTGTACGAAATCCACCGTGGTCGGTAGCGCCCAGTTGCGGTTCCGGGACAGCCGCATGGCTTGCCAGGTTGGCCCTGTCTCGGCCAGTTCTACGCCCCCGGCCATGCACCCCTTGGCGTACCCGCCGATAGCGGCCGGGGCTTGGCGCGATGCGTTGGGGACATTGCCGAACAACTGCTTTGCCTGCCGTGTACTGATGATTCCGGCGGCACGCAGCGTTTCTGCAGAGGCGGTGTCGCCTCCGTTCTGTGCGCCGCCGCCGTCACCACAGGCGGCCAACGCGGCCACCAGTCCCAAAGCCAAGAAAACTCGTTTCATGCCACTGCCTGCTGCCCGTTTGGTTTGACCCAGACTAACAACACAAGGCCGATCAGGAAAAGCCCAATCACGGGGCTGACCCCCAATTGCTGTGAACCCGTGGCATAGGTCGTGATCCCGATCAGGAGCGGTGCCAAAAAACTGGTCGCTTTGCCTGCAAGTGCATAAAGACCGAACGCCTCGGTCATGCGGTCCGGGTTTGCTTGCCGCACCATCATGGTCCGACTTGCCGATTGGATGACGCCGCCAGCCGCGCCGATCACGGCCCCGATGACGTAGAAAGCAATATCCGGCAGGGCTGATCCTGCCGGGATCGGAACCCCGAACATGGTCTCACGCGAGATCAGGACGATACTGATGCCGACCAGGGTCAGCGCAAGGATGCAGGCCACGATCACCGGCTTCGGCCCGAACCGCGCATCGGCCATGCCACCGAGCCAAGCCGCAACTGCGCCGGTGATGATGGCGATGATGCCGAAGATGCCCACATTCTGCACCGACCAACCCAAGACGCCTGCTGCGTAAATGCCGCCGAACGCGTACATGCCGTTCAGTGCGTCGCGATAAAACATCGAAGAACCAAGATAGGCGAAAAGAGATCTGTTTTGCGGTAGCGCGCGAAGGGTCTGGCGCAAGTCGGTGAGCGCACGTTTTACCGCACCTGCAGGGGCCGCTTTTCGGCGCGGATCGCGCACGAACAGGAAGAACGGGATCATGAAAACGGCGAACCAAAGCGCTGTCAGGGGTCCGACAAAGCGCGTGCCTTCGCGCATCTCGGCATTCAATCCCAGCGCAGGTTCCAGACCCAGAAGCGTTTGTCCAGTTTCGGCGTTGTCGGCAAAGAAGGCGAGCATGATGACCAGAGCGACCAGACCGCCGAGATAGCCGAACGCCCAACCGTTCCCCGAAATGCGCCCGATTTCCTCTCGTGTGCCAAGATCCGGTAGCATGGAATTGGTGAACGTGGTTGCGAATTCCATCCCGATCATGCCGATCGCGAAAAAGGTCAAGATCAGGATCAGGCTGAAATCACCGGGGACCGCGAACCAGAGCCCTGCAGATCCGACCACGTACATCAGCGAAAACAGCCAGATCCAGCGAAGTCGGTTGCCCCCGGTGTCCGCCAACGCGCCAAGTACAGGGGCAAGAAGCGCGATGACAAGTCCTGCGGTGCCAATCCCGAACCCCCAAGCCGATTGGGCAGCGGTCCCATCGCCCACCAGTTCTTTCACGTAAGGGGCGAAGATAAAGGTGATGAGAAGAGTGTTGTACGGCTGGCTCGCCCAATCGAAAAAAAACCATCCCCAGATGCGTTTGCGCAGTGAACCATCCGCCATTCAGTATCTCCCTGAAGGCGTTATGGTCGTGAAATGAAGAGGCGGCAAGCGTCAGGTGGCGTCCTGCATTGGAGGCCACGGTCGGGCGTCTTCGGCCTCTAGCCAGTGTGCCACCCATTTGGGCATTTCGGGTGATGTCATCCCGGTCAGACACATGGCTTCGACAACGCGCTCCGATGCGACGATCCCGTTCCGATCTGTCACCGCCGCGCGGTAGACCGCGTGATTGGCGCACTCGCCGTTTGTCTTCCACATGGTTTGTTCGAGGTAGAAAAACCGGTGATCCCAACACAGCAGTCGGCTGCGCATCTCGAAGCTCTCAAACGTACGGATGCGGCGGCGGTAGCGTACGACAACGCCCGCCATGGTCAGGCCCCAGCCTTCGCGCCGCACGACACCAAGCAGGCCGTTGACCTGCGCGAGGGGAATGCGCCCAAGATCGTAGAGCGTCAGGGTCCGACCGTTGTTCAGCTCCATCCACATGTCGATATCCCATGGCCAGCAGCGATGATGCGAGACATATGTGTCAAACGGTCCGGATGCCGGAGCCTTGCGTGCCTGCCAGAGGCTGTGGGCCATACGAAGAAACGGGTACATGGGCGTCACCTCCTGTGCCCTTAGTTGACGTTACGGACAATCACGTCAACCGCGACCTCGCGGCAACTTCGCTGACTTGTTCTCGGGTCGTGTTGCGCCTACCTCTGTGCGTGCGAACCACAAAGGAAAGTCCGACCGATGCAATCGCTCTACCAGATCCTCATGCTGCTTCTCGACATTGTGTGGTTCTTTATCATCGCGCATGTGATCATGAGCTGGCTGATCAATTTTCAGGTGCTCAACCTGCGCCAACAGATCGTCGCACAAATCTGGGATGCGCTGAATCGCGTCACAGAGCCTTTGTACCGGCCCCTTCGGCGCATCCTGCCACCGATGTCAGGGATCGACCTTGCCCCGCTGGTCGCGCTTATCGGTGTCTACATTCTTCGTATCATTCTCCAGAACAACGCCGGGTTCTTCTACGGGTTCTGACCTCGGCATGTCGGTCCATCGGAATTGTCCGGTCATCAAGGTGCGAGAGGCTTGTTCACGCATCCTTAGTGTGAGACTGTCAGAATAAGAGCAGATATAGTAGAACCTGACAGGTCACCCATGCCCCGCGACATGTCCGACGCAGATACCATTCTGCGCGACATTTTTGGATTCGACAGCTTCCGTCCCGGCCAGGCCGAGATCGTGGATGCCGTGTCGCGTGGGGAGAACGTGTTGGCGATCATGCCGACCGGCGGTGGCAAGTCGCTGTGTTTCCAGCTGCCCGCGCTTGTCCGCCCCGGCGTGACCGTTGTCATTTCGCCGCTCATTGCATTGATGCGCGATCAGGTGCGCGGACTGCGCGAAGCGGGCGTCGCGGCGGGCGCGCTGACTTCGGCCAACACCGAAGAAGAAAACGACGCCGTTTGGGATATGCTGCATTCCGGTGATCTCAAGCTGCTCTACCTTGCGCCGGAACGCCTTGCCTCTGGCGGGACGCAGCGGATGCTCCAACAAGCCGGTGTATCGTTGATCGCGGTCGACGAGGCGCATTGCGTTAGCCAATGGGGCCACGACTTTCGCCCTGATTATCTTCGGATTGGCGAGTTGCGCCGCGCACTCGACGTGCCTTTGGCCGCCTTCACCGCGACTGCCGATGCCGAAACGCAGGACGAAATCGTCACGCGGCTTTTTGACGGGCAATCGCCACGCTCCTTCCTGCGGGGGTTCGACCGGCCGAATATTCACCTGATGTTCGCGCCCAAAAACAAGCCGCGGCAACAGATCATATCCTTCGCCGCAGCGCGCAAAGGGCAATCCGGCATCATTTATTGTGGCACGCGCGCGAAGACCGAGACGCTGGCACAGGCTCTTGTCGCCGAGGGACATTCCGCATGCGCCTATCACGGCGGGATGGAGGCAGAACAACGCCGCGTCGTTGAAGCGCGGTTCGCAACCGAAGACGGGCTGATCGTCGTCGCCACGGTTGCCTTTGGCATGGGTGTGGACAAGCCTGACATTCGATGGGTGGCACATGCGGACCTGCCGAAATCCATCGAAGCCTACTATCAGGAAATCGGCCGCGCTGGGCGTGATGGCGCACCAGCCGAAACGCTGACGCTCTATGGTGGGGATGACATTCGCCTGCGCCGATCACAGATCGATGAAGGCCTTGCCCCGCCAGAGCGCCGCCATGCCGATCACGGGCGTCTGAATGCCCTGCTGGGACTTGCCGAAGCGCTGGAGTGCCGCCGCAAAACACTGCTTGGCTACTTTGGGGAAGCCGAGGTGAGCTGCGGCAATTGCGATCTTTGCGATAAACCGGCCGAAGTGTTCGATGCGACAGAGGCCGTTCGTAAAGCGCTCTCTGCTGCGCTGCGCACCGGGGAAAGCTTTGGTGCCGGGCATCTGATCGACGTGCTTTTGGGCACGAAGACCGAAAAGGTGCTTCAGCGCAGCCATGACACGCTGCCGACCTTCGGCGTGGGCAAAGACCTCAAGCGGGGGGAATGGCAGGCGGTGTTCCGGCAAATAATGGGCCATGACCTAATGCGCCCTGACGCCGAACGGCATGGTGCCTTGGTCATGACAGAGGCAGCGCGGCCCATATTGCGCGGAGATAAGTCAATCCAGCTTCGAAAAGACAGTATCGAAGCGGCAAGTGAGCGCCGTCCGAAAGTCCGTACGCTGGTGAGTGACGAAGACGCGCCGCTGCTTTCCGCACTCAAGGCGAAGCGCCGCGCGCTGGCCGAAGAACAATCGGTTCCGGCTTACGTCATTTTCCCGGACCGCACATTGATCGAGATGGCCGAGGCGCGGCCGCAGACGCTTGACGATATGGCGCGCATCAATGGGGTCGGTGCGAAGAAGCTTGAAAGATATGGGCGCGCGTTTCTGGAGATCATCGCTGGCGACGTGCCCGCCGCGCATCCCGCGCGACGCAAGCTGGCCGGGAAGGGCGCGGGCGGGATCTACGATGCGCTGCTCGACGGGCAGGCAGCGCTTGTTCGGGGTGCGTGCGGTACGCTGAAACCGATGTCCTGCGATGCAGGGCAATTGGCGAAGCTCGCGCAGACCAAACCGCGCGACACGGACGGCATCGCGCGGATCATCGGTGACCGCCGGGCAGAGCGCTTTGCCGAGAGGTTTCTGGACGTCCTGCGTGCGGCGGACTAAATCCACCGGGATCATCAATCCAGAGGTGCTGCCATGCTTGTCGTGATTTCTCCGGCCAAACGTCTTGACTGGTCCGTACGTGATGTTGCCATGACCACGCCAGTGTTTCTGGACGACGCCAATCGTCTGGCCAAGACTGCACGCAACCTGACGCTTGGCAACCTCAAGTCGCTGATGGATCTGAGTGATGATCTTGCCAAGCTCAACCGTGACCGGTTCCGCGAATTCGAAGAAGCGCCTGCACCGGATGAATTGCGCCCCGCCGCGCTGGCTTTTGCGGGCGACACCTATCAGGGCCTGGAAGCCGAAACGCTGGACGAGGACGAGATGCGCTGGGCGCAGGATCACTTGCGCATCTTATCCGGGCTCTACGGGCTTTTGCGTCCCCTCGACGGCATCCAGGAATATCGCCTTGAAATGGGAAGCCGCCTGAAGACCCGTCGCGGCGGAAATCTGTATGATTACTGGCGCAATCAGATCGCGAAGGAACTCAAGCGCGAAGCGCACGATCTGGGGACCGATACGCTCATCAACTGTGCGAGCCAGGAATACTTCGGCGCGGTTCCGCCAAAGGCGTTGGGTCTGCGCGTCGTCACGCCCGCCTTCATGGAAGACAAGGGTGATGGCAAAGGTCCGAAGATCATCAGCTTCTTTGCCAAGAAAGCCCGCGGCGCGATGGCACGGTTCATCATCCAGAAGCGCCTGACAGACGCCGAGGGTATTCCGGATTTCGATCTGGGCGGCTACGCCTATCGCGAGGACCTGTCAGAGGCCGACAAGCCGGTTTTCGTGCGCCCTTACGACGCCGCCTGACTATCCGGGCAGTAGAATTCGAGCTTCTGAAGCAGCGCTGCCTTCCTGAGCGGTTTGGTGAGATAGTCGGTCAGACCCGCCCGAAGGATCATGTCCCGGTCGCCATCCATGGCGTGTGCCGTCACCGCGATGATCGGGACCTGTGGGCCGTCGCCTTCCATCTCTCGGATTTTTGCGGTGGCCTCTTTGCCGTCCATACCGGGCATCGAGATGTCCATGAAAATGACGTCAGGGCGATCCGCCTCAAAAGCTGCGACGGCCTCGAACCCGTCATTGGCTGTGCGAAGGTCAATGTTCAGGCTGCCGACCATTTTGCCGAACACCATCTGATTGGTCTTGTTGTCCTCGGCCAGAAGAACCTTCGGGATGGTCTTTGATGATGTCGTCTGATCATCGGACTTTGCGGGTTCTTCGGGTTCCAACAGGGATTGAACCGCATCCTCCTGTGAGAGGGTGAGCTTCACGCCAAAGCAGCTTCCTTCACCTTCCTTGGATGTGACCCATATCTCACCCCCCATCATCTCGACCAAACGTTTGGTGATGGCTAGGCCCAGGCCGGTGCCTTCGAACTGCCGGTTGCGGTCATCCTCGACTTGATTGAATTCACCGAAAACGTGGTCGATCTTGTCCGCAGCGATGCCGATGCCGGTGTCTTCGACCGTGATGTGCAGGGCTGTCTTTCCTTCTGCTGTTGGCGCACCCACAACACGCAGCAAGACCCCGCCCTCCAGCGTGAACTTCACGGCGTTTCCCATGAGGTTTGTGATGATTTGGCGAACGCGTCCCGGATCGGCTACGAAGTGTGTCGGCAGGAATGTGTCGTAGTCGACTTCCAGCGTCAGTCCCTTGGCCCGCGCGGTGGGCTGCAAAAGCATCACCACCTCGTGCAGCGTCTTTTCAAGATCGAAGGGTTCGGGATGCAAGACCAGCTTGTCCGCGTCGATCTTTGAGTAGTCGAGAACGTCGTTGATGATGACCAAAAGCGCCTCACCCGAGTTCTTGATGGTATCAACGAAGAGGCGCTGTTCGCTGTCGAGATCAGTTTCGGTCAGCAGGTCCGCCATTCCGACGACACCGTTCATTGGTGTCCGAATCTCGTGACTCATGTTCGCGAGGAAGGCCGACTTCGCGCGGTTCGCGGATTCGGCTCGTTCGCGTGCCTCTCTAAGCTGTTCCTCGTAGCGGACGCTGGCGGTAATGTTGAGCGCAAGGCTGACCACGTCGCCGGTGGGACCGCGCCGGTCGAAGATCCGCACATGTTCCCCGTTCCAGAGCTGTATTTCCATCGGTTCCGGCACGTCCTGCTGCCAGCGATCCTGCATCCGTGCGCGCCAGTCCGCCGGGGGTTCATCGCCGATGTTCACGATGCCTTCTTCGGTCAGCAATTGCAGGATGCGCGGATAGGTGATGCCGGGTTGCACCTCTTCCAGATCCTCGAAGACAGCCAGGTAGGCGCGGTTCGCCACGATCATCCGATTATCGGCATCGAAGAAAGCAAAACCGTCCTGAATGGTTTCGATCGAGTGCCAGAGGCGGCGTTCGGCGATCTGGATCTTTTCGTTGGCGACGCCAAGCTCGGTCTTAACCCGCTGGTTTTCGCCACGCACCATTGCGACTTCGGCGCGGGTTTCCACAATCTCGTTGCTGAGCTGTTGTGCCCGGGTGCCAAGCTTTCGATTGGCCGCGAAAAGTTCGGCCTGTTTCAGTTCCAGCAGACGCTCCGCCGCCAGCCGCGCGCGGCGTTCGTCGGCCAGTTTATTGGCAAGGCTCATCCAAGTCTCCGTCCCGGTGCGAGCGGACTTTCGGATAACAGGGTGAAAAAGCGATTAACCGAAACAGGTTGAGGCGGCTTTTCCATGGAACAGGCAAGCAACATTCCATGGGTAACACCGCCTCGGAAGAGGGCAGCTTTTGCGTTTCAAAATAGAAGCTTACAAAGCCTCAATCGCCAAGGCGATGCCTTGCCCACCGCCGATGCACATGGTGATCAACGCCTTTTTGCCTCCGATACGGTGAAGTTCGTAAAGCGCCTTCACGGTGATGATCGCGCCCGTCGCGCCGACCGGATGCCCCAGAGCAATCGCACCGCCATTCGGGTTTACTTTTGCAGGGTCGATGCCAAGCCCCTTGTTGACTGCCAAGGCTTGCGCGGCGAAGGCTTCGTTCGATTCGATCACGTCGAAATCGGTGATCGAAAGGCCGGTGCGTTTCATCAGGTTTTCGACCGCTGGAACGGGACCGATCCCCATGACTTCGGGCCGAACGCCGGCATGGGCGTAGCCGAGGATACGCGCCTTGGGTTTCAAACCGGCGCTTTCCGCCGCGGACGCACGCGCAAGCACCACCGCCGCAGCGCCGTCGTTGATGCCGGACGCATTGCCAGCGGTCACGGTGCCGTCTTTTTGGAATACGGTCTTGAGTCCTGCGAGCGCGTCCATCGTCGTCGCCTTGGGGTGCTCGTCGGTGTCAAACTGCACCATTTCGCGCTTCATCTTAACTTCGACCGGCACGATCTGGCTTGCAAAGCGTCCCTCTTCGATAGCCTTTGCCGCACGATTCTGGCTTTCCAGAGCAAAGGCGTCCTGCGCGTCACGACTGATGTCATGCTCGGCCGCCACGTTCTCGGCCGTTACGCCCATATGCCCGGTGCCGAACGGGCAGTTCAGCGCGCCCAGCATCATGTCGAGCGTGCGGATGTCACCCATTTTCGCGCCCCAGCGCTGGTCCGGAATGATGAATGGCGAGCGGCTCATCGACTCGGCCCCACCGGCAAGTGCGAAATCCGCATCGCCGAGCATCAGAGACTGGATCGCGGAAACGATGGCCTGCGCGCCAGAACCGCAAAGACGGTTCACGTTCATCGCGGGCGTCGTGTCGGGAACGCCCGCCTGCATGGCGGCCACGCGGCTGAGGTACATGTCGCGCGGTTCGGTGTTGATGACATGACCAAAGACGACATGCCCGATCTGGCCACCCTCGACCCCAGACCGCTCCAGCGCCGCCTTTGCGGCCACTGTACCAAGTTCAATTGGCGGTGTGGCGGCAAGTGAGCCGCCGAAAGTTCCAATTGCTGTGCGTGCGCCGTCGAGAAGTACGATATCGTCTGCCATGTGGGCCTCCCTAAGTCTGTTGCGCGCAGTATGAGCCAGCCGTGCGACAGTGTCAGCCGCAACGTGCCGTCAGTCCGGCAGGGACGTCGTCTCAAGCCGCGAGCCGTCGAGCACTTTGACTTCGCGCTGAGGGAACGGAATGGAGATGCCGTGCTCCTGAAATGCATCCCAGAGAGCGAGGTAAACATTGCCGCGAATATTGGTCAGTCCACCCGTTGGATCGCGGATCCAGAAACGCAGAATGTAGTCGACCGAGCTATCGCCAAAGCCAACGACATGGCACACCGGAGGTTTGAAGCTGAGCACCCTGTCGACGGATTTCGCGGCGTTGATCGCAATCTCGCGCACCTTGTGCGGATCGTCGGCATAGGCCGTCCCGAAATAAATGTCCAAACGGACAAATTCGTTCGAGTGCGACCAGTTCACCACCTGCCCGGTGATGAGGTCTTCGTTCGGAATCAGGTATTCCTTGCCGTCGCGTGTGACCACGCTCACGTATCGCGCGCCCAGCGAATTGATCCATCCGAACGTATCGCCGAGCGAGATCACGTCGCCCGGTTTGATCGACTTGTCGAGCAGGATGATGATGCCTGAGACGAGGTTCGACACGACCTTTTGCAGACCAAAACCAAGACCGACACCGATGGCGCCGGACAGAACCGCAAGCCCGGTCAGGTCGACGCCGACAATCCGCAGGCCAAGGAAAAAGGCCGCACCGAAGAGCAGGACTTGCAGGAACTTGATCGCCAGCACCTGCATCGAGGGCGAGATATCTTCGTTGCGGCGAATCGTGGCTGCGGTGGTGCTGCTGACAAGGCGTGCGACCGTGAGGAGCGTCGCGACTATGACAATCGCCTGTAGCACCAGCCATAGCGAGAGCCGCGTTTCACCAAAGGAAATGGCCGCACTGTCAAGAAGGGCCTGCGTCTCGTCCGCCAGCCCGGTGATCGACAGTGTAACCCATATCCAGGCTCCGTAGCGCACGATTCCGCGCAGAAGTGCGTTTTTGATCAGTCGCGTCGCGAAGGCGATGATGAGCCAAGCCGTGGCGAGGTTTGCGATGATGGCCAGCAGGTAGGATCGCGACGGCCATGTGATTTCGCGCATGACGAAAACGGTCAGCCAGATCAGCGCGACAAAGAGCACCATCCGTAGCCGACGATGAAAGACGACGAGCGCGCGCATGCGCCACTTCGGCCAGCCTTCCCGGGTCCGCATCCAGTCGTGCATCCGCGGCTTGACAAAGGCCGAGATGATAAAGGCCAGCATAAAAACGCTGAGGGCGATCAGCAGCTGATAGGCGTTCCACGGGCGCAGCAGGTTCGTGACGAACGCCTCGACCCATGTGAAAAGGTCAAGCGTGACTTCGGTCAGGTTTTCTGTCGAAACGACGTCAGGATCCATGACTTGCCCGGCCCACAGCGTTTGCGCAGCGTTGCACTGCTCTTGGTCGAGCGCAACCGCTTACACTGATCAGAACGGCAGTTCGATATCCAGCGGCGCGATCTTCGTTTCTGCGCCAGCGGTGTGCACAAGCAAACCTGCCGCCAAGACAGCGATCAGACCCAAGTTCAAGATGTTCAATTTCGTCAGCATAATATCCCTCGCACGTACTGTTACGGGCCGAGCGGATATTTGGATCAGTTGCGAATGGTTCGAGCGTCTGCGAGGGTCATTTGCCGCTCTTGCGGCGTTGGGGACCGATGATGTACACCCCACGGCATGGAAATGGTTTTCGACATGGATGATCGTGCTCGTTTGCGCGAACGGTTCTTCGGGGCCACGCACACTGTCCTCGCACGGCTATTCGCCTGCGATTGAACACGCCTGACCACACCACTGACATTGCCAAGCTGTAAGGGAGAGGACCGATGTCCCCCAAAACGCTCTATGATAAGATCTGGGATGCCCATGTCGCGCACGAAGCCGACGATGGCACCTGCCTTTTGTATATCGACCGCCACCTCGTCCACGAGGTGACCAGCCCGCAGGCATTCGAAGGTCTGCGCATGGCGGGCCGGTCCGTCCGCGCACCGGACAAGACGATCGCCGTGCCGGACCATAACGTACCGACCACGCCGGGCCGCGAAGATCCGAAGAACATGACCGAAGACAGCGCCATTCAGGTGGCGGCGCTCGACAAGAACGCCAAGGATTTCGGTATTCACTACTACCCCGTGTCTGACGTGCGTCAGGGCATCGTACACATTGTCGGCCCTGAACAGGGCTGGACGCTGCCCGGGATGACCGTGGTTTGCGGTGACTCTCACACGGCGACCCATGGTGCCTTTGGGGCGCTGGCACACGGCATCGGCACGTCCGAAGTTGAGCACGTTCTTGCGACGCAGACGTTGATCCAGAAGAAGTCCAAGAACATGAAGGTCGAGATCACCGGCAAACTGCGTCCGGGTGTGACGGCCAAGGACATCACCTTGTCCGTGATCGGGGAAACCGGGACAGCGGGTGGCACCGGATACGTGATCGAGTATTGCGGTGAAGCGATCCGCGATCTGTCGATGGAAGGTCGAATGACCGTCTGCAACATGGCGATTGAAGGCGGCGCGCGCGCTGGCCTGATCGCGCCAGACGAGAAGACGTTTGAATACGTCAAAGGCCGCCCGCACGCGCCCAAAGGTGCGCAGTGGGAAGCGGCTCTGAACTGGTGGAAGACACTCTATTCCGATGACGACGCGCATTGGGACAAGGTTGTCACGATCAAGGGCGAAGACATTGCGCCCGTCGTCACATGGGGCACGTCGCCCGAGGACGTGCTGCCGATTACTGCCGAGGTTCCAGCGGCCGAAAGCTTTGAAGGTGGCAAGGTCGGCGCGGCGCAGCGGTCGCTCGATTACATGGGGCTGACCCCCGGCCAGAAGCTGTCGGATATCGAGATCGATACAGTGTTCATCGGGTCCTGCACAAACGGCCGTATCGAAGACCTGCGCGCAGCGGCGGAGATCCTCAAGGGCAAGAAGATTGCCGTGAAACGCGCGATGGTGGTACCGGGCTCTGGCCTTGTACGTGCTCAGGCCGAGGAAGAAGGGCTCGCGGATATCTTCAAGGAAGCCGGGTTCGAATGGCGGCTTGCGGGCTGTTCCATGTGCCTTGCCATGAACCCCGATCAGCTTCAGCCGGGAGAGCGCTGCGCGGCGACGTCGAACCGCAATTTCGAGGGCCGGCAGGGCCGGGGCGGGCGCACGCATCTTATGTCGCCTGCAATGGCGGCGGCAGCGGCGGTGACCGGGAAATTGACTGATGTGCGGGACATGATGTGACCGGCAGCTCGTCAAGCCTGATGGCTTTCCTCGCAAGGAGAGCCACAGTCTCAACAAGCGTCGGCACCAAAGGATAGAGACGATGGACAAATTCGAAAAACTCACGGGGATCGCGGCACCCATGCCGCTTGTGAATATCGACACCGATATGATCATCCCCAAGCAATTCCTGAAAACGATCAAACGCTCCGGTTTGGGTGTGAATCTGTTTGACGAGATGCGCTACGACGACGATGGCAACGAGATACCGGACTTCGTGCTGAACAAGCCGCAGTACCGCGAGGCCGAGATCCTGGTGGCGGGTGACAATTTTGGCTGTGGTTCATCGCGAGAGCATGCACCCTGGGCGCTCAAGGATTTCGGGATCAGGTCCGTGATCTCGACGTCGTTTGCGGACATCTTTTTCAACAACTGCTTCAAAAACGGCATTCTGCCGATCGTGCTGCCTCGGGAGGCCGTCGACGTCCTGATGAAGGACGCCGAGAAAGGGTCGAACGCGCGGATGACCGTCGATCTGGAGAACCAGACAGTCACATCGTCCGATGGTGAGACGTTCTCGTTCGAAGTGGACAGCTTCAAGAAGCATTGCCTGATGAACGGTCTGGACGACATCGGATTGACCATGGAAAAAGCGGCCGCCATCGATTCTTTCGAAGCGCAGGCGTCGCAAGCGCGGCCCTGGGTCTGATACAGAGTGTTTCTCGAAACATGAGAAGAAAGCCGCCCATGTCGGGCGGCTTTCGTTTTTTTCTTCGCACAAGATGTGGTGTTAACCACACAACGTGCCACATTCCAAAACGCGGTTTGATGTAATCGCGCACCAGTTTTTGAGCGAAATCAGGTATTTCCGAGAGTCGCCTCACCTCGACCGTTGAGCCGTCCTGAGAACTTGGGCAACATTGGGGCAAGATTGAGGCAGGCCGCCATACCAGCGGCTCAAATTTGGAACAAGGAAGCGGCATAGAATCGCGTCCGTCCAAGTTGAAGGGAAGCATCGAGTGGTCAAGCGGATCATGGGATCAGCTTTGCGCGCGCTATTAATGGCGTTGCTGGTGGCGATTCCGTCGCTCATCCTCACCACGACGTCAAGCGACGCCGCGCAGATGGCTGCGCTGATCGCGCTTGTCGCGGCGGTGGTGACCTTTGCCGAATATTTCAGCGAGTATCCCACATTCCTCGAATTCCGCGACGCGCCTCCGTTCAACCGATTGCGGTTCATCGCGCTGTTCCTGTGCGTTCTTTTCGGGTCGATGCTGATCGTACATGGCGAACGGGGCTTCCTGGCGACGCCAACGCTTTTGCAAAGCCTGGCGTCCAATGCGATGGACGTTCTGGATTTCCCGTTCTCACCGGTGCGGTTGATGGCGATTGCCTTCGGGGACGCGCCAACCCTGTTCGATGTGACCGCGATCACCCGCATGGCAAGCCTTCTGTTCGCCGTGTCGCTTATCGTTTTGATCGTGTTCTACCTTCACGCGCGGTTCATCTTTTGGCCGATCCGGAAGAAGGCGTTCAACTTCTGGATCAATCTGCCGTTGTTTGATCCGACCTCGGGCAAAGACGTCCTGTTCCGTCTCAAGCGGGACGCGCACATTAACCTTGCGTTAGGCTTTCTCCTGCCATTCCTGATCCCGGCGTTGTTGCGCATCTGGATGGGCGCTTTCGATCCAGAGATGCTCGCGATGCCGGATGTTCTGGTTTGGGTGATGAGCGCGTGGGCCTTCTTGCCATTATCCCTGATGATGCGTGGTATCGCGCTTTTCCGGGTTGCGACCCTGATCGAGGAAAAGCGCCGTCGCGCTTATGCCCAGGAAGACGATTTCCAGATCGCCTGATCCTTTCGCTGGGTTTCATCCTTTGCATCGCATCTTCGACCGCGGCCGAAACACTTCGGATTGCTCTATGGCATGAAGCCATGTCGCGCGATGGGCCAGGGCTTCTGGTGCGGGACCTTCAGCGTGGCGACGAAGCGCTTTCGACGATGGCCGACGCCGTGCGCGCGGCTGATCCCGACATATTGGTCCTGACGAAAATCGATTATGATGCAGGGGGCCTAGCGATGCGTGCGTTTGCCGATTTGCTTTCGCCTGCGGAATACCCCTTTCTTGCGCCGCTTCGCCCGAACGAGGGTATCCCTACCGGGTGGGACCTTGATGGCGACGGCAAAGATAGCGGTCCGGGTGATGCGCAGGGTTACGGTCGTTTCCCAGGGCAAGGGGGTCTTGGCGTGATCTCGCGCTGGCCCATCGACGTATCGCGCCTCCGATCGTTTTCAGAGGTGCTTTGGAAAGACCTGCCGGGAACGCACATGCGCGAAAGCGATCCTGGGTATCATGTACAACGACTGTCCAGTGGAGGGCATTGGGTCGTGCCGGTTGTCGTGGCGCAGGACGCTCAGCCCTTGTGGTTATTGATCGGCCACTCCGCGCCGCCGATCTTCGATGGTCCGGAGGATCGAAACGGGCGGCGTAACCTGGACGAACTGCACCTCTGGACGGAGATACTCAACGGCACGTACGGTCCCGTGCTGGGTTCACGGGTTATTTTCACCGCGAACACCAACCTCGATCCGGATCGCGGCGATGGGTACCGTACCGCCATGTCGGACTTCATCGAAACGCACGACTTTCAGGATCCCTTACCCGACGAACCAACGGCAATGTGGAAAAAACCCGGACCCATGCGTGTGTCCTACGTCTTGCCATCGCAGGGCTCCGCCGTGATGGACGCCCGTGTCTGGCCGCTCCTGGACGGGATGACGCATCGCCTCATTACCGTGGACATTGCCCTGCCCGACGCGCCGGTGCCTTGACCCTTGCGCGATGCGCGTCTACCCGATGCGCAACCAAGTGCATGACAAGGATACCCGACCATGAGCAACGCTTCGCTTCTGATTTTGCCCGGTGACGGGATTGGCCCCGAGGTGATGACCGAGGTGCGCAAGATCATCGACTGGTACGGGGCCAAACGGGATCTGACTTTCGACGTCAGCGAAGATTTGGTTGGCGGCGCGGCCTACGACAAGCATGGCACGCCTCTCCACGACGATACGATGGCGAAAGCGCAAGAAGTCGACGCAGTGCTTCTGGGCGCCGTGGGTGGACCGAAATACGACAACCTCGACTTCAGCGTGAAGCCCGAGCGCGGTCTGCTGCGTTTGCGCAAGGAAATGGACCTTTTCGCGAATCTCCGTCCGGCGCAGTGTTTCGATGCTTTGGCAGACTTCTCGTCGCTCAAGAAAGAGGTTGTTGCAGGCCTCGACATCATGATCGTGCGTGAACTGACCTCTGGCATCTATTTCGGTGAACCGCGCGGAATCATCGAAGAGGGCAATGAACGCGTCGGCATCAACACCCAGCGCTACACTGAGAGTGAAATTGACCGTGTCGCGCGGTCGGCGTTTGAGCTGGCGCGACGTCGGAACAACAAGGTCTGCTCAATGGAGAAGGCCAACGTAATGGAGTCGGGCATCCTTTGGCGCGAGGTGGTCCAGAAGGTGCATGACGAGGATTACCCGGATGTCGAGCTGAGCCACATGTACGCTGACGCAGGCGCGATGCAGCTTTGCCGCTGGCCCAAGCAATTCGATGTGATCGTCACGGACAACCTGTTCGGCGATCTTCTGTCCGATGCGGCGGCGATGCTCACGGGGTCGCTTGGCATGTTGCCCTCGGCGAGCCTTGGTCTGCCCATGGCGAATGGACGCCCCAAAGCGCTGTACGAACCCGTTCACGGGTCGGCACCGGATATCGCGGGTCAGGGCAAGGCAAACCCGATTGCCTGTATCCTCAGCTTCGCCATGGCGCTGCGCTATTCGTTTGATCAGGGCGATGAGGCAACGCGCCTGGAAAATGCTATCGAGACAGTGCTGGCTGACGGTGCGCGCACCGCAGACCTGATGGGTCCCGAAGGTGGCACGCCGATGTCCACATCCGAGATGGGCGATGCCATCGTGGCGGCCCTCGACGCCAGCCTTTAAGTCACACGGGTGCCAGTCATGTCGTCCAATGCCAAAGGCGCACTTCTGGCCCTCATAGCCTTTGGCCTTTATTCAACCCATGACGTCTTCATCAAGACGCTTGGTGCGATTTACTCGCCAATCCAGATCGTCTTTTTCAGCGTCTTGCTGAGCTTTCCGCTCGCAACCGTGATGCTGATGCGGGATGCCAAGCCCGGGACGCTGCTTCCGGTGCATCCGTGGTGGATGGCAGTGCGCACCGCGGCGGCGGTCATCACCGGCGTTTCGGCGTTCTATGCCTTTGCCAACCTGCCACTGACGCAGACATATGCGATCCTCTTTGCCACGCCGCTGCTTATCACCGTTCTGTCGATTCCGATCCTGGGCGAGACGGTTCGGATCATGCGCTGGGCGGCGGTGATCGTTGGATTGGCGGGCGTCCTCGTTGTGCTGCGTCCCGGGACGACAGAACTCACGCTTGGCCACGCAGCGGCCATCGTAGCCGCGGTTGCGGGGTCGTTCGCCTCCATCGTCGTGCGCAAGATCGGTGCAGAAGAGCGGACCGTTGTCATGCTGCTTTATCCGATGGTCGCGAATTTCGCCGTGATGGGTGCGGCGCTGGGGTTCGTATACAAACCGATGCCGATCGAGCATCTGGGGATGCTTGCGCTCATTTCGGTCATCGCCTGGATCGGAGCGCGCTTCATCATCGCGGCGTATCAGACGGGTGAGGCCGCGATCGTCGCCCCAATGCAGTATTCGCAGATCCTCTGGGCGACGGTATATGGCCTGTTCTTCTTTGATGAGGTGCCAGATCTCTACACCGGTGTTGGCGCGGCAATCATCATTGCATCCGGTGTCTTCATCGTCTTCCGCGAGAGCAAGGCGGGAACATCGAAAAACACCCCGGTTCTGAGGACGCGCAGCAGGGTTGGAACGCCCGCTGCAGCGCGTGTCAGCGATCTGATGACGTCGGGACGGGTCCGGGACGCGCTGCCGTCGTCGGTCGAGGAATAGCGCGGACCAGTGCGCCGGTTTTGTGCAAAACAAGGCTTGTCAAACCGCCGTCCCGGCAGTAGTTGGGCCACCACGGTCGGGCTGTAGCGCAGCCTGGTAGCGCACCTGCTTCGGGAGCAGGGGGTCGGAGGTTCGAATCCTCTCAGCCCGACCAGTTTTCACGAAAAAGATGTCGACTATCCGGTGAGGGCCATGCTGACCGCGGTTCAGAATGCGACCACTATGTCAGGACGGACCGTCCCGATATCTGCCTCAAGCGACTCGGAAGCAAACTTGTTGGAGAAATGGTGCCCAGGAGAGGACTCGAACCTCCACGTCCGTACGGACACTAGCACCTGAAGCTAGCGCGTCTACCAATTCCGCCACCTGGGCAGGTGTAATGAGGCTGGCGTTTAATCTTGTCCCCGAAGGGTGTCAACGGGCTTTTTGACGATGGTGGAGCGCGCCTTTGCGGCAATCCTGCACCTTGCTCCTGATCGGTGTGACAGCTAGAGGTTTGGCAGGTCTGATCAGGAGCACGCAGATGTCCAACCTCGTCACGATTTACGGCGGATCAGGATTTGTCGGGCGCTATATCGCGCGGCGCATGGCAAAAGCGGGATGGCGTGTTCGTGTCGCGGTGCGACGTCCGAATGAGGCGTTGTTCGTCAAACCCTATGGCGCGGTTGGGCAGGTGGAACCCATCCTCTGCAATATCCGCGATGACAATAGCGTTCGGGCTGCCTTAAAAGGCGCGGATGCGGTTGTGAATTGCGTGGGCATTCTCGCCGAAAGCGGAAAAAACACGTTCGAAGCGGTCCAGGCCGAGGGCCCGGGGCGCATTGCGCGCTTGGCTGCGGCCGAGGGCGTCGAAAAGATGGTTCATATCTCTGCAATCGGGGCGGATGCGGACGGAGAGAGCGCTTATCAGGTCACCAAGGCGGCGGGCGAAGCCGCCGTGCTTGAGCACATGCCCACCGCCGTGATCCTGCGTCCCTCCATCGTTTTTGGGCAGGAAGACGAGTTCTTCAATCGCTTTGCGAGCATGACGCGGCTTGGTCCGGTCCTGCCGGTGGTCGGTGCGGAGACAAAGTTCCAGCCGGTTTATGTCGATGACGTCGCAAAAGCAGCTTGTATGGCGGTCACAGGTGACGCAGAGCCGGGTATCTACGAACTTGGTGGTCCCGACGTCGACACGTTCCGCGAGTTGATGAACCAGATGCTTGATGTGGTCCGCCGGCGTCGGCTTGTGCTGAACATTCCGTTCTTTGCCGCGTCCATCATGGGCGGTTTTTTCGATTTCCTGAACGCCATTTCGCTTGGTTTGATTCCTGCGCAAATCACGCGGGATCAGGTCAAGAACCTTCGGAACGACAACGTGGTGTCAGGCAACACAAAGACCTTTTCGGACCTCGGGATCAAACCGATGGCTTTGGAAGCTGTACTGCCGGATTACCTGTGGCGGTTCCGTCCTTCGGGCCAGTATTCCGAGATCAAGGAAAGTGCGAAGAATCTGCGCGCCTAGTGCGGGCGCGCGAGCGTTTCGAGAGCCTTTGAGTTGCAGCACCCCGCAGGCGCGGTATGCGACAGATCGCATTGCTCGGCGAGCCATCTTTGACAGTTTTTCACGCGGGCGCACATCCGGCAATTGGTGACCATATCTGCATAATCCTGCGTAGAAATGTGTCCGTTGGAGATGGCGTCAGAAAAGCTGATACCCATCACCCGCGCCACGCTGCGCGTGATCCAGAAATGCAATTCTTCGTCTCCCATCTGTGACGTCATGGTTTTCGATGCCCCGTCTTGAGAAGTGCAATCAGTTCTGCGTTGAGGCATTCATCCGGCGCTGAGTCGAGCTGCGTGTCGGAGGGTTGGTCCAGCAAACGTTTGCACCCACTGACGCAATCACAGGCGCGGCAGGTCTGCACCATGGCCGCCCAATCATCCTGATCGATCTGCGCATCGGCAAAGAGCTGCGCCGTGTCGATGCCACATCGTTTTGCCATGCGTTGGACCAACCAATAATGAACGCCAGTGTTGCCCAGCGGCTTCCAGGGTACGGATGTCGGAGGGCGCATCATGGTGTTTTCAGCATGTCGAGCATGTCGCTGTTTCGGCAATAGCCGGGGACCGCGTTTTCAAAACGGCCACGAGCAAGGCCGTCTGTACAGGCTTGGGGTTGCGTGCAACCAAGGCATCTGTCTACCGCCTCGTCGAGATCATCGGGTGAGAATTCGGCCCGCATGAACAGCTCGGGCAGATCAAGACCTTGCTGATCCGCCATGTTCAAGACCAGTTTGGTGTGCTCCGCGTATCTGGACTTGGATTGCATCGCATGACTCCTCATCGCTACACCCCCTTAGGCTAGGGGGCCTGCGATCGAGCATCCTTGATGCAAGTCAATCTTCGGGTCAGAGACCCGCTGCGGTCTGCCTGACAATTTCCATGCGCGCCGCATTTGGTGGGTGCGTGCCAAGGAACCGGTTTCCGGGGTCGGGAATTTTGTTGAAGAACTGTGCGCCGCGCACCGGGTTGTACCCGGCGCGGGCCGTGATGATCGTCCCGAGGCGGTCGGCCTCCAGTTCGAAATCCTTCGAATAGGTGCGGGCGCCCAAGGTTGCGCCGATTTGCTCGGCCGATTGGACGGCGGCGGCGTCTGCCCCACCAAGCGCTGCAAGTCCGGACAGGATCACGGCACCGACAGCTGCGTTCTGCTGCGCCCGTCCGAGATGGCCAAGGATGTGATGCGCCGCTTCGTGCCCCATGACAAAGGCCAGCTCGTCTGCGTTATCGACCGAAGCAATCAGGGCGAGATTGAAGGCGAGGATCGGTCGTCCGTTGCGGTCAACTGTCTGGAAGGCGTTGGGTGGCTGGCCAGGGCGGTCATCCACTACAATCTGGAAATCGCAATTTGCCCGGGGAATGCGCCGCCGACATTCGCGTTCGGCAACGGGTTCAACGGTTTCGACAACCGACACGAATTGGCGCGCTGCGACTCCGGCCCGGTTTCGGGCTTCACCTTCGGTGAGTTCGGGTGCGCCTGCCGGGCGGGAAGGTGCCGGTGCGGACGTTGTGACTGTCTGCACGTCACAGGCCGCCAATACGACCAAAGCTACGACCATCAACCAGCGCATCGTGTTCTCCAAGAGCAAAACCGTAAGCTAAGAAATAGGCGGAGGACGCAGCGCCTACCAGTGTCGATTTACGGTCGGTGTTTTTTCGCGAATGCACTCTGGCACGACCAAATCAGGCAAGATACGGTCGTAGCCATGTTTACGATTGAACACGAATTCGACTCTACCGTTGTCACGCTGGTCGATGAAGGCCCAAAGCCCTTGCAGGAAGACGTGATCGTCAACGGGTTCGAGGAATGCATCACGGTCGAGCAGTACGACCCCAGAACCGACCGTGTGAACAAGGTCACCTTGTCGATGTCCCAAATGCGAGATCTGGCGGCGGCGATCTCATTACCGGAAGGTGTGTATTCCCGCAGCGCCGACACTGACTGAGACGAGCAGGGCCCTTGCCGAAGGATAGATCCAATTCTGGATCTTCTTCCCAAGGGTGTTCTTCTGGGCCGGAAGATCTTATCTCCATCGTCGAAGGGTCAATGACCGACCGATGCGACTTCCAGAGGCTTTATGACACAGGCGAACCAGGCCGTTCTTGACTTCCTGCAAACACGCCGGTCACGTCCGGCGAAACTGTTGCGCGCGCCTGCGCCGGATAAGGATTCACTTTTACCCTTGCTTGTTGCGGCAGGGCGCACGCCTGACCATGGCAAGCTTGAACCGTGGCGCTTCATTGTTTTGTGGCCCGCTGCGCTAAAACGGATCGCCGGTGCGATCGAGGCGCATGGGCAGGCGATTGGCAAATCCGAAGAAGACATCGCCAAAGCGCGCACACAATTCGATGACAGCCCACTCTGTGTGGCGGTCATCGAAGTGCAGAAGCCGTCCGAAAAGATTCCCGCCATCGAGCAAACCTATTCGGCTGGGGCCGTGTGTCTTGCCTTGCTCAATGCTGCGTTGGCGTCCGGCTGGGGTGCCAATTGGCTGACCGGGTGGGTCGCTCATGACACCGTGTTCTGTCGAGACGCGCTGGGGCTGTCCGGGGACGAGCGCATTGCGGGGTTCATCCATATCGGAACGGCAACTGCCATTCCGCCGGAACGGCCACGGCCCGATATCGGGGCGATCACCACATGGGTCGACACATGATCCTGCGCAGTTTTTTCCTGACCCTCGGGCAACTGGGGGACGCACGGTTTCGCAAAGTGTTGTTTCTGGGTGTGGGGCTGGGCTTCGCGCTTCTGGTCGTGTTCTTCGCCGGCCTGATGTGGCTTCTCGGGGCCATGCTTGGACCGGAGGCGACCTTGCCGTTCATCGGTGAGGTCACCTGGCTGGATGATTTGATCAGTTGGACGGCACTTCTGTCGATGATGATCCTGTCGGTTTTCCTCATGGTGCCGGTTGCCTCCGCGATCACGTCGATGTTCCTCGATGATGTCGCCGACGCGGTGGAGGACAGGCACTATGCGCATCTGCCCAAAGCGGACCGCGTTCCGTGGTCTGACGCGTTGCGCGACACGGTCAATTTTCTGGGCGTTCTGGTCGCGGCGAATGTGTTTGCGGTGGTCCTTTACATCCTGTTCCCACCGTTTTCGCTTTTCATCTTTTGGGGATTGAACGGGTTCCTGCTCGGGCGCGAATACTTCACGCTGGCCGCCATGCGGCGCGAAGGCCGCGCTGGCGCAAAGGCATTGCGCAAGCGGCATTCGGGAAAGATCTGGGTGGCAGGGACGTTGATGGCGATGCCGCTGTCATTGCCCCTGGTGAACCTGGTGATTCCGATTCTCGGCGCGGCGACCTTTACCCACCTGTACCATCAGATACAGGGGCAGGCCCCATCCGGTTGAACATGTCGATGTCGCGGACACTGATCCAACCGGACACGATGATACCTGCAATGATGACCCACAGCACGAGACTGATCCACGTGGTGATCCAGGCTTTCTTCTTGAGGTTATGAACCTCGGGTGAACCCGCATGCGTTCCCGGTACAATCTGCCCCACATCGCCCTGCGTCTGAAGCCTGATCGGGATCACGATCAGGAACAGCATGAACCAAATTACGGCGTACAAAACGAGGGCTGAGGTGATGGACATGCGGGGCTCCTTTGGCCTCTACATGGGGCGTGTTCAGACTTCTTCCAGTTCCACGAGACAGCCGTTGAAGTCTTTCGGATGCAGGAACAGAACGGGCTTGCCATGTGCACCGATCTTGGGAGTGCCGTCGCCAAGAACGCGCGCGCCGGTTTCCTTCAGATGGTCCCGTGCCGCGATGATATCTTCCACTTCGTAGCAGACGTGATGAATGCCGCCGGATGGGTTCTTTTCGAGGAAGCCGTTGATCGGGCTTTCATCGCCCAGCGGGTAAAGCAATTCGATCTTGGTGTTGGGCAGTTCGATGAAGACCACCGTCACACCATGATCGGGTTCGTCCTGGGGGTCGCCGACATTTGCGCCAAGCGCCGATCGGTACTGATTTGCGGCTGCCTCTAGGTCGGGAACAGCAATAGCCACGTGGTTCAAACGTCCAATCATGTCGGGGTCTCCATCTTTGATCGGTGCGCTTATCACCTGAGCGGATTGGTCAGACAAGGGGTGTGTCGAATTAACCGGCTGTTAGCCAAGCCCGCGCACAGTGAAGCGACTCACGGAGGGCGAGATGATTGACAACGACGCTTTGGATCACATCCACAAACCAACTTTGAACCGACCGCTGCTTGGCCTGACCGTTCTTGCGGTGGAAGACAGCAAGTTCGCCTGCGACGCCGTGCGGCTGATGTGCCTGCACAGCGGCGCACGGCTTCGCAGGGCCGACTGTCTGAAATCGGCACGGCGCCATCTGCAGGTGTACCGCCCGTCGGTGGTCATCGTGGATATGGGCCTGCCCGATGGGAGTGGCGCAGAGCTTGTGTCGGAGCTGTCTCGTGCCGCGCCGCGGGTCGGGGTTCTTTTGGCCACGAGTGGTGACAGTTTCGCGGAAGATGTCGCCTACGCGGCGGGTGCGGACGGGTTTCTTGCCAAACCGATTGCGAACCTTGGCGTCTTTCAGAACGCCATCATTCAGCACCTGCCGGACGATCAGCAACCCTATCGGCTTCGCACCGTGAGCAACCAGACATTCCAGCCCGATCCGATCGCCTTTCGGGAAGACATGGCGCACATGGCCGAGATTTTGGATGGTCCTGTTGACAATCGCATGGCGGACTACATCGCGTTGTTCCTGCGCGGGGTGGCGCGCACGGCGGAGGATGCTGTGCTGGAAAGGGCGGCATCGGAATTGGCGGACGCCCGCGCGAACGGTACACCCCTCGGCGGTCAGGTCATGCGTTTGGCCGGTTTGATCGATGCGCGCCTTCAGGACACCGTGGCGATCTGAACCATGGGCGCGATCAGCTCTCTTCAGGGATCACTCGCAACCGAAGTTCCATGAGCTGATCGCTGCTCGGATCGGACGGCGCGTTCATCATGAGGTCTTCTGCCCGTTGGTTCATCGGGAACATGATGACCTCGCGGATGTTCGCGGTATCCGCCAGCAGCATCACCATCCGGTCGATGCCGGCCGCGCACCCACCGTGTGGCGGCGCACCGAACCGGAACGCGTTGACCATACCGCCAAAGCGCTTGCGCACTTCATCTTCGCCATAACCCGCCAGCTCGAACGCTTTGAACATGATCTCGGGTTTGTGGTTTCGGATTGCGCCTGACACCAGTTCGTAGCCGTTGCATGCCAGATCGTACTGGTAGCCCAGAACCTCAAGCGGATCGCCGTCTAGCGCGTCCATGCCGCCTTGGGGCATGGAGAAGGGGTTGTGGCTGAAATCGATGGCCCCGGTCTCCTCATCGGCTTCGTAAAGCGGGAAGTCCACGATCCAGGCAAACGCAAAACGCTCTTTATCGGTCAGACCCAGTTCTTCCCCGATCACGACGCGGGCTTTTCCTGCGACCGTTTCAAATGCCGACGGTTTGCCGCCAAGGAAGAACGCAGCATCACCGACACCCAAACCAAGCTGCTGCCGGATTGCTTCGGTCCGTTCAGGCCCGATGTTCTTGGCCAGCGGCCCGGCGGCTTCCATGCCGTCGCCCTGATCGCGCCAGAAGATGTAGCCCATGCCCGGCAGGCCTTCTTTCTGCGCAAAAGCGTTCATGCGGTCACAGAACTTGCGGCTGCCGCCGCCCGGCGCAGGGATGGCGCGGATCTCGGTGCCGTCCTGTTCGAGAAGCTTAGCGAAGATGGCAAAGCCCGAGCCGCGGAAATGCTCGGACACGATCTGCATCTTGATGGGGTTGCGCAGGTCGGGCTTGTCGGTGCCATACCACAAGGCCGAATCCCGGAAAGATATCTGTGGCCAGTCGGTGTCGACCTTTCGTCCGCCGCCGAACTCTTCGAACACGCCCTGCATCACGGGTTGAATCGTATCGAACACGTCCTGCTGGGTGACGAAGGACATTTCCATGTCCAACTGGTAGAAATCGGTGGGAGACCGGTCGGCGCGCGGGTCTTCGTCCCGGAAGCAGGGGGCGATCTGAAAGTATTTGTCGAAGCCGCTGACCATGATCAGCTGCTTGAATTGTTGCGGGGCCTGCGGCAACGCGTAAAATTTACCAGGATGCAGGCGCGACGGCACGAGGAAATCGCGCGCACCTTCGGGGCTCGACGCGGTGATGATCGGGGTTTGGAATTCGCGAAAACCGCTGTCCCACATGCGCTTGCGGATCGACGACACCACATCCGAGCGAAGCGTCATGTTGCGCTGCATCGCCTCGCGGCGCAGGTCCAGATAGCGATAGCGTAGGCGGGTTTCTTCCGGGTATTCCTGATCGCCGAACACGATGAGCGGTAGCTCCTCGGCGGACCCCAGAACTTCGATATCGCGAATGAATACCTCGATTTCGCCTGTCGGAAGCTTTGGGTTGATCAGGCTCTCGTCGCGCGCCTTCACATTACCATCGATCCGAATGCACCACTCGGAGCGAACCTTCTCGACCTCGGCAAAGACTGGGCTGTCAGGGTCACACAGAACCTGCGTGATGCCATAGTGGTCGCGCAGATCGATGAACAAAACGCCCCCGTGGTCACGGATGCGATGCACCCAGCCGGACAGGCGAACGGTATCGCCAACATTCTTCGATGTCAGATCGGCGCAGGTGTGGGTGCGAAACGCGTGCATATCAACAGTCCTCGGGCGGAGATTTTGCCCGATACACCCTTTCGCACTTGGGAAGTCAAGGCGTGCTCATGCGACAGCCACGTCGCGTTGCAACAAATCGGGCGACAACGTTTTGACTTCGGTGACACCGTCGGGAAACGGTTGATCACCCACCCCGTCGTTTGCGAAACCAAGCGTTGCGATGCGGGCAGCCAGCGCCGCATCGGCGCAGATCGGTGTGTCTTCTATGGCAAGCACGTCTCTGGCGTTCAAATTGAGGGTTTGCAGCGCGTCGAGATAGATATCGGGCGCGGGCTTGCTGCGGTCCACAAAGCGCCGGTCGCCAACGTAGTCGAAACTCTCGCGTGTCAGTGCTCCATTCAATGCCTTGAAGATCGCGTCGATCTGGTCGGCCCCGGTGCTCGTGACAAACGCGACCTTCATGCCCTTGGATTTCGCTGCCTCGATGAGCTCGCCCACGCCCGGGCGCAGTTCCAATCCCTGTTTCTGCATCATCTGGGCGAAATGCCGGACTTTCGATGCGTGAAGTGCCTCGGCATCTACGGTGTCGCCCATCGCATTGGCATAGCGTTCGATCCGGGCCCGGCCACCGGATTTCCGCAACATTGGCAGATAGTCCTCTGGCGACCAGTGCCAGTCGAGACCTGCCTCTTCAAATGCGGCGTTGAACGCACGGCGTTGCATATCCGTCGTTTCGACCAAGACGCCAATCGAGCCGAGAAATAGCGCGTCATACATGAGATAGCCTCGCGAAATGGGTTGTGGATGATGAAAGCCAACGTCCGGCGTCTGCATTCGTTCCGACCAAGCATCCGACCAAAGGCGAAAAAACCAAGGCCGCCGCTTGCAGTCGCGCGCGCCATCCCTATAACGCAGCCAGTTTGCATGATGAGGGCCGATCAATGCCGAAACGTACCGATATCAAGTCGATCATGATCATCGGAGCCGGTCCCATCGTCATCGGTCAGGCCTGCGAGTTCGACTACTCTGGCGCGCAAGCGTGCAAGGCCCTCCGAGAAGAAGGGTACCGGGTCATTCTCGTGAACTCGAACCCTGCCACGATCATGACGGATCCAGAGCTCGCCGATGCAACCTATATCGAGCCGATCACGCCGGATGTGGTCGCGAAGATCATCGAGAAAGAACGCCCCGACGCGCTGTTGCCGACAATGGGTGGGCAGACCGGTCTGAACACATCGCTTGCTCTCGAAGAGATGGGTGTTCTCGAAAAGTACGGCGTCGAAATGATCGGGGCCAAGCGGGACGCCATCGAAATGGCAGAAGACCGCAAACTGTTCCGTGAAGCGATGGATCGGATCGGGTTGGAGAATCCGAAAGCGACCATTGTGACGGCACCGAAAAAACCGGGCGGCGCGACAGACCTTGACGCCGGGGTTGCGCTTGCTCTCGCTGAGCTTGAAGAGATTGGTCTGCCGGCCATCATTCGCCCCGCATTCACCCTTGGCGGGACCGGCGGTGGCGTTGCGTATAACCGGGAAGACTTCGTGCATTTCTGCCGCTCGGGCATGGATGCGTCGCCGGTCAATCAAATCTTGATCGACGAGTCGCTTCTGGGCTGGAAAGAATTCGAGATGGAGGTCGTCCGCGACAAGGCCGACAACGCCATCATCGTCTGCGCCATCGAAAACGTCGACCCGATGGGCGTACACACCGGCGACTCTATCACCGTTGCGCCTGCGCTCACGCTGACCGACAAGGAATATCAGATCATGCGCAATGGCTCCATCGCCGTGTTGCGCGAGATCGGGGTCGAAACGGGTGGCTCCAACGTGCAATGGGCGATCAACCCCGAAGATGGCCGCATGGTGGTCATCGAAATGAACCCGCGGGTCAGCCGGTCGTCCGCCCTCGCTTCGAAAGCCACCGGTTTTCCGATTGCAAAGATCGCCGCCAAACTGGCCGTAGGATACACGCTTGACGAACTCGACAACGACATCACCAAGGTGACGCCGGCCTCGTTCGAGCCGACCATCGATTACGTCGTGACAAAGATCCCGAAGTTCGCGTTCGAGAAGTTTCCCGGTGCCGAACCACATTTGACGACCGCCATGAAGTCCGTCGGTGAAGCGATGGCGATTGGTCGGACGATCCACGAGTCGCTGCAAAAAGCCTTGGCGTCGATGGAGTCGGGCCTCACGGGGTTCGACGAGGTGCAGATTGACGGCGCGCCGGAAAAATCGGCTGTCATCAAAGCCATTTCGCAACAAACGCCGGACCGGATGCGCACAATTGCGCAGGCCATGCGGCACGGGCTGAGTGACGATGACATCCACGCCACCACCATGTTTGACCCGTGGTTCCTGGCCCGCATCCGCGAGATCGTGGAGGCAGAGGAGGTCGTCCGCGCAAATGGTCTACCTGGGGACGAGGCGGGCTTGCGTGCGCTGAAGATGCTCGGCTTCACCGACGCGCGGCTGGCGCAACTTAGCGGGCGCACGGAACGCGACGTGCGCGCATATCGGCTTGGTCTAAATGTGAAGGCGAGTTTCAAACGCATCGACACATGTGCTGCGGAATTCGAAGCGCAGACGCCGTACATGTATTCGACCTACGAGGCCCCGATGATGGGAGCGGTCGAATGCGAAGCCCGCCCGTCGGACCGCAAGAAAGTGGTGATCCTTGGCGGTGGCCCGAACCGGATCGGCCAGGGGATCGAGTTCGATTACTGCTGTTGCCACGCCTGTTTCGCGCTGACGGACGTCGGCTATGAAACCATCATGATCAACTGCAACCCGGAAACGGTTTCGACGGATTATGACACCTCCGACCGCCTTTATTTCGAACCGCTGACGCTCGAACACGTGCTCGAGATCCTGCGTGTAGAGCAAGAGGCAGGCACGCTGCATGGGGTCATCGTTCAGTTCGGTGGGCAAACGCCTCTGAAACTCGCGAACGCATTGGAAGCCGAGGGTATTCCGATCCTCGGCACCTCCCCGGACGCCATTGACTTGGCCGAAGATCGCGAACGCTTTCAGGCACTTGTGACCAAGCTTGGGCTGAGGCAACCGCGCAATGGTATCGCATCGACAGATGAAGAGGCGTTGGCAATTGCGGATGACATCGGGTTCCCGCTGGTGATCCGTCCTTCCTACGTCCTCGGCGGACGTGCGATGGAGATCGTGCGCGATATGAGCCAGTTGGAGCGATACATCAAAGATGCCGTCGTCGTCTCTGGAGACAGCCCCGTTCTTCTCGACAGCTACCTATCGGGCGCGACAGAGCTGGATGTGGATGCGCTTTGTGACGGCACCGATGTGCACGTGGCTGGCATCATGCAGCACATCGAAGAAGCTGGCGTCCACTCCGGTGACAGCGCATGTTCCTTGCCGCCGTTTTCCTTGAAGCAAGAGCTGCTGGACGAAGTTAAACGGCAGACCGTGGCACTGGCTCTGGCGTTGAACGTGCGCGGGTTGATGAACGTACAATTCGCCATAAAAGACGGGGAGATTTACCTGATCGAGGTCAACCCGCGCGCGTCGCGCACCGTGCCCTTCGTGGCCAAAGCCACCGACTCGGCCATCGCGTCGATCGCGGCGCGCGTGATGGCGGGCGAGTCCCTGTCGGCCTTCCCGATGCGTGACCCATATCCCGAGAACGCCGATTACGATACGGTCCTGCCGCTTGCCGATCCGATGACGCTGGCCGACCCGAACATGCCCTGGTTCAGCGTGAAAGAAGCGGTCCTGCCGTTTGCCCGTTTCCCCGGGGTAGACACGATCCTCGGACCCGAAATGCGGTCGACTGGCGAAGTGATGGGATGGGATCGCAGCTTCCCCCGCGCTTTCCTGAAGGCGCAACTTGGTGCCGGGACGCTGCTTCCGGAAGGTGGTACCGTGTTCTTCTCCATCAAGGACAGCGACAAGACCGATCAACTTGTGGACACTGCCAAAGTCCTGACGGATATGCGTTTTCGCATCATCGCAACGCGGGGGACTGCCAAGTTCCTTGAAGAGCACGGCATCTCCTGCGAGGTGACGAAAAAGGTGTATGAAGGGCGACCGAATATCGTCGACGTCATGAAAGACGGCGGCATCTCGTTGGTTTTTAATACCACAGAGGGCGCCGCGGCCGTCGAAGACTCCCGGGAAATCAGATCTGTCGCGCTGTTTGACAAGATCCCCTACTTCACGACCGCGTCAGGCGCTTATGCCGCCGCGCTGGCGATCAAGGCGCAGGGAGACGGCGAACTGACGGTGAAGAGCCTGCAGGCGTGATCTGACCTATGGCTCGCGGCAGGTGATCGGCACGAAGCCGGTTTTTCGATGCTAGCGAACATCAACGAATCCTCTTAACCAACGACTCTGCGACCTCAGAGCCGTTTTCCAGTAAGAGAACGGCGTCTCCGTCTTTGATGACGACTTCTTCAACGGTGCCCTTGGTTGTTACGCTCACGTCTTCCATGATCTCTCCGGTCGCTGCGATCCTAACCTGAGCGCTATACGTGCCTGCGTTCACAAAGCGCCCTTCGGCGTCCTTCCCGTCCCATGTGATCCGAACGTCATCTGGACCAACGACCTGCGTCGCCACGATATTCGCCTGGCGGTCTAGGATCACGATTTCACGGCCGCTCAAACCTTGCGTGTCCGTTTCAAATTCAAGCGCTGTTCCATTGAACTTGAATGGGCCGGAATGAGACACCGACATCCCGACAAGGCCCGCAAAGTCCGGCAAATGCCGCCCGGACAGGCCCTGCACAAGGTCTTCAAGCCGCTGATTGGTCAAGGTCTGCTGTTCCACCATACTGAAGGTGGCCAATTGGCTGGCAAACGCATCGGCCTCCATCGGGCTGAGTGGATCCTGATTCTGCATCTGCGTGGTCAACATTCGAAGAAAAGTCTCGAAGTCGGTTGATGGGCTCTGCCGGGATGCCGACGACGTTGTCGTTTGACCAATACTCATTGAGTTCACTTGCATAATTGTGACGTCCTATAACCGTAGATCGATGCCTGAGGCTGAGAAGCCATTCTCGCCGTGATTCGGGTCGCCTCCATCAACGTGAATAATTGGCGAAACACCGTCTACCGTCTCCGTTGGCCGATGGCGCAAGTGCTCCTTGTTGTTCTCGTCCGAACCAAAAGAAAACGAGAATCCGTCAACGCCGGAGCGACGCAGTTCCTCCTGCAGTTGGTGTTGGTGCCGCGAGAGCAAGTCTGCTGCATCCCTGCGTTCGGCAAGAAACCGAATGTCCATGCGGTCGACATCGACTAGAACGCTGATCCCCGATTTATCCGGTGAAACCAATCGCGTTTCGCGGTCGAACTCCGACGCATCGGCAACCATCTTTGGCGATGCCAGAAGCGAATGGAGCGCTTGCCGCACCGATTGTTCAATTGCGTTAAAGCGAGCGTCAACTTGCATTGGTGTGTTTGGTGAGAAGACTGTCGCGTTCGACGTGCCGACCGCCTCGAAGGGGTGCAAAACTGTCTTATTCATCAGTTTGTTAGAGGCTTCGATTGACATAAACAGAGGCTCTTTGTCCACGCCCGAGGCAGAGGCCGAGCAGCTTATCTGTTCATTTGTATCCCCTGAACTCAGTTTTGCGTCGCTTGGCTGGGCAGGACGGATTTCGTTGACTTGTTCTAGCGGCCGATTCCGATATTTGGGCGCGCCAATATCAGGTTCTGGCGAGTTCAAGACTTCTTTGAAGATGTTTGAGAAGCCCATGTAGCGAACTGCCGAGTTCTCGAGATTCGAATACCTTTCGACGGCGTACCCGGGCGATGCATCTGTGAGATCGCCATTCGATTTAAGGTTTCTCCAAGAAAATTCAGCTGATGCAGTTGTCCCTTGCACGGCAACCGGCAATCCCTCGGATGTTTTTCCCGTGGCGATTTGGTCGCCGCTCCAGCTACTGGAAAGACTTTCAGCAACGGAAAAATTTGTGACTAATTCGAAATTCCTGTCCTCGAGAGTGGGCTTCGGGAAACCAGATAAGGGAGAAGGAACATGAGTGATATCCAGTGAACCTGTCGGTGTCGCCGTTTTCGGCGATGCCTGCTTCGAATCAGTGTCAAAAAGAAAAGCATGCGAATAATTCGCCACGGACGTGATGCTGTTTTCTCTTGCATGCCGCTGTGGTTGTTCAGGAAAAAGAATTGAAGTACTGGCCACAGTGTCCGAGGCAGAATTGGTTTTCACCAAGGATGGAGCGGCCATATGGACGGCTGGGAGTTCATATACTGGGAAAGAAGAAATTTCTTGAAATTTGCCCTTATCAGAAAGTACGACGCCGAATTTTTCTAGGCCGAAAAAGCCAAGTGCAGGAGAAATTTCGACTTTACTGTCAATTATACGTCGAGAGCTCTGAGCATTCATTTCAATAGAAAATTTGACATCGCCACTCTCCTCAATGAATGTCCTTTCTTCATCAATTACGTGCTCTTTTTCCAGTTTCAGCTGATTATGTAAACGTAGGTCTGTTATCATGAAAATTGGCCTCGAAACTTTCCGAAAAGCTATCATTGAGAATGCAAAGAAGTAATTAACGAGACAAATAGCGGATAATTTTCAATAGTTGATAACGCTCTGATCTATTTGGTTCATCCAATATTTACCCCGAAGGCTTCATCTGCATCGGCATTCGCAAGAGTGGCGCGAGAGGTGCATCTCGTTTCTGTCAGAATGACGTCAATCACATCGGTGCGGGAACTTCCGTCCTGCACGAAATTCTTGTGCAAAAGCACATCGAAAGGAACACAATGTCCAGTATTCTGACCAACAATGGCGCTATGGTTGCGCTTCAAACGCTGAAGTCGATCAACTCGCGATTGACCGATACGCAAAACGAGATCTCGACCGGCAAATCGGTTGCGAACGCGCGCGATAACGCAGCGGTTTGGGCCATTTCGAAAGTCATGGAGTCTGACGTCAAGGGCTTCAAAGGTATTTCGGACAGCCTCAACTTGGGAGAGTCTACCGTCGCAGTGGCGCGCAATGGCGCTGAAACGGTGACCGATCTTCTGACCGAAATGAAGGGAAAGATCGTCGCGTCGCAGGAGCAGAACGTCGATCGTGACAAGATCCAGACGGATATCGTCGCTCTCCGGGAGCAGATCAATGCCGTCGTTGGAGCGGCGCAATTCAACGGTTTGAACCTGCTGTCGAATCGCGAAACCGATGCCGGATCGGGTACCGTCAATGTTCTGGCATCTCTTGATCGATCTTCCACAGGTGTCGCGGCTAGCGACATTGCCGTCGGCAAGAAAGATCTTGGAACTGCCGAAAGCTCTGTCGTCGGTGGCACGGTTGGCAATTTGACCGCCGCTGCGACGCTGAATGCAACCCAATCTGCGACCCTTGCCGTTACAACGCCCACGGGCGCAGGGCAGGTCTTCAGCATTGGCCTTACAGGCACCGATGCGGATGGGAGCACATTCACACCTGCAAGTTACACGACAGGAACCACGGCGGCAGATGCACAGAAGATCATGTACATCGCCCGGGATGGGGATACTGCCGGAGACGTCGCCAAAGGATTGGCACAGGCCTTCGCGATCTATGCCGCGGAGCAAGGCCTCGATACAGACGTCTTGAACGTGACCGCGTCGGGCAGCAATTTGACCGTCGCCTCGACCGTCACTGATGCCACGGACACGATTGCAGCGCGGATCGACACTCTGACATCGCCAACAAGCGTTACCATTGGCGGAGGTCTTGAAAAGCTGAACGACATCGACGTCACGAGTGACGCCGGTGCCGATGCCGCGCTCGTCTCTATCGAGTTCATGATTCAGAATGCGATCGATTCTGCAGCATCCTTTGGTTCCGCGCAGGGGCGGATCGAAACCCAGTCGAACTTCATTTCGAGCCTGACTGACTCCCTCAAATCGGGCATCGGCACTTTGGTTGATGCGAACATGGAAGAAGCGTCGGCCCGGTTGCAGGCGCTTCAGGTTCAGCAACAGCTCGGTGTGCAGGCCTTGTCCATCGCAAACCAGGCGCCGCAGTCGCTCCTATCGCTGTTCCGCTAGTGAAACAAACGAGGGGCCTTTTGGCCCCTCGAACTTTCTGCACATAACGGTCTCGTGAAGGAGTGGCGTTTTGAATAAGCAAGGTTCCCGTCAAAACTACTATCATGCCCAACAGTCAATCAAATCCGAGCGGGAGAACGAATACGATATTATCTTCCGCATTACACGAGAGCTCAAACAGGCATTTTTGGTGAGATACGAAGATTATCCAAAATTTGTGAACGCCTTAAACAAAAATCGAAATCTTTGGACCATACTCGCGTCAGACTTGTTGCAACCTGGCAATCAGTTGCCAAAAGAATTGAAGGCCCAACTGTTCTATCTTGGTGAATTTGTGCAGGATTACTCACGCCGCGCCTTGAAGGAGCGTCTTTCTATTTCACCTTTGCTTGATGTGAACATGTCCATTCTGCGTGGATTGAGGAATAAGGACATTGATGCATGAGTGGATTGGTTTTGAAATTGGCACCAAAAGAGCGGCTTTTGGTGAATGGCGCGGTGATTGAAAATGGCGATCGTCGAAGCCGCATTCATGTCCTCACCCCAAAGGCAAATATTCTTCGTTTGAAAGATGCAATACATCCTGATGAGGCCAACACGCCAGTGAAGAGAGCGTGTTACCTCGCTCAACTCTTGTTGAGTGGTGATGCTGACACAGGACTTGTCACCTCTCGGTTGGAGATGCAGATCACCGACCTAACCGAGGTTTTCCGGGATACGCATTGTGCTGACGTGCTTGCCAGTGCGCTCACAGCACTCCGAGCACAGAACAACTACATCTGCTTGAAGCGGCTTAGAGAACTGCTGCCGTTGGAGCAATCGATCCTACGGAGCTATCGCGGGTGAGCTTTCAGCCAGTTGTACTTGGGAGCGGACTTGGGGCATGGAACTTTGTCAAGCGGACGCTCGCGCATCAGAAGAACATGCACGCGACGACACCCTCGCTCACTCGAGACATCGCTTTCTTTGCGAAATCACACCGCGATTTCTTCACAGCGGACGCGTTGACGTCTCACCCGCAAGCTCTTCGGGTCGTCCTCGGTGCGTATGGCCTTTCCGAGGACACCGATCACCAGTTTCTTATCCGGAAGATCATGTCTGACGGAACTGGAGAGGGCGCACTGGCCACGAAACTGTCCGACCGGCGCTACAGAGAGCTTGCCAGCGATATTGACTATTCCCAAGATGTTGCGTGGTTTGACCGAAATCCGCAACTGGCGTCGCGCATCATCGACGGCTATCGGGACGATTCGTTTGAAGCGGCCATCGGAGAGGTTGATGAAAATATCCGCCTTGCCTTGAACTTCGATAGGAAGATCGGGGATATCGGACTAGGTGCAAGTGGTACAGCCACGGCATGGTTTCAGATCTTGGGAACACCACCCTTGCGTTTGGTCATGGAAAAAGCGCTTGGTCTGCCCAAAGAATTCGCCAATCTTGATATCGACGATCAGCACAGCCGGATCAGAGACAAAGCGAAGTCCGTTCTAGGAACGGACGACGTTGCCGCAATTGCTTCGGACGAAGTTCGTGACAAGATCATCGACAAGTTCATCCTTGCGCAGCAGGTCTCAAACTTCGGGCACCAAAGTTCATTGCAAACGGCGCTCATTCTTTTGTCGTGAGAAGCGCACCTGATCCGGATGCTCGAATAGGATCTAGCGCCAAAGACGGGTCAGCCGTCATGGATTGGCCGAGGGCGCCGCATCTCCGCAGAAGCAAGGAGAGTTTCTGAAAGCTGCCTGCAACGCCTGCATCGGTTTTTCCTTTCAAGAAGTCCTGGAAAAGCGTGTGAAACGCCACACTCTGATCGATCTCGGGATCCGAGCCCACCTCGTAAAGACCCGTTCGGATCAAGGGAGACGACTCCGCATAGCGTGCGGCAAGAGCGCGTGCCTTGGTGATAACCTCGTTCTCGGCATCCGAGGCGACGTCCGTCAATGACCGCGACACAGAAGCAAGCAAATCTACGGCGGGGAAATGCCCTTGCTCTGCAAGGGCCCGATCCAGAATGATGTGGCCATCAAGGATGCCGCGCAGCATGTCGGCCACAGGCTCATTCATGTCAGATCCTGCGACAAGAACGCTAAAAATGGACGTGATGTCGCCTCCACCGACTCGCCCTGTGCCGGATCGCTCTACCAGCCCGGCGATTTTTGCCGGTGTTGAGGCTGGGAAACCACGAAGGCTTGGAAACTCACCCGCCGAAATCGCAACTTCGCGATGCGCTTCGGCAAACCGGGTGATGGAGTCGATCACCAGCAGCACATGCCTCCCTTCATCCCGAAAATACTCAGCAACGCGCATTGCGGTCAGTGCGCAGCGACACCGGACCGTCGGAGGCGCGTCGGCCGTGGCTGCAACCACAACCGAACGGGCCAGCCCGTCCATACCCAGCACCATCTCGGTGAAGTGCCGCACCTCGCGACCCCGTTCACCGACCAGCGCAAGCACGACGACATCGGCCTCGACCGATTTCATCAAATCAGCGAGTAACGAGGATTTCCCCACGCCCGATCCCGCAAAGATCCCGATCCGCTGACCGCGTGCAATGGGAAGCATGGTGTTGAAGATGTGGAATCCAGTTTCCAGGCGTCCACCGAACGGTTTTCGCGCAAGGGCCGGTGGTGGATCGCAAACCACATCCAGGGCGCGATCGCCTACAGGCAATGGGCCATCATCCAACGGGCTGCCAAACGGATCGAGAATGCGTCCAAGCCAATCTTCGCAGGGCGAAATCGGAGCACGCCCCAGCGAAATCACCTGATCCGACAAGGACACCTGGTCGGCGGCCTTGTCCGGAAGCATGGTGATCGTCTCTGTGTCGATGCGGAGAACCTCGCCGTCGAGCGCACCAGCGACGCGTCGGAACAAACGCAACCTGTCACCAAGCTGTACCCGATCTTCAAGTCCGGCGATCCGGATCAGGTGCCCATCCACAGATTGCACCCTCCCGAACGCGCGACTTTGCGGAATCTCGGATACGCGATCCAACAAGTGTTTAAGGGCGGCATTCTGCATCGTGCGCTCCGTTTCGGTTTCGCAAACCCTTTATAAAGGAATCAGGGTTAAGCCTTTGTTGAACGCAACGAGGGAGAAGCCCCGCTATGTTTCAAAACTTGGATATGTTCAAAACAGCCATGTCGATGGCGCGCCATGCAGGCCATAAGCAGGCGCTGACGTCGCAGAATATCGCAAATTCCGACACACCCGGTTACCGCAGGCGGTCTTTGCAAGATTTCAGTGAATTGGTCCCTCAAAGGGACATGGGATTTCCTCTGAAATCGACCCGCAGTCGCCATTTCGGGTTCGGGACACACGCCGTGCCTGTTGCGACTGTGTCTGGAACAAATAGTGAACCCAACGGCAATAGTGTGGTGTTGGCTGACGAGGTCCTGACCTCGGTTGACGCAAAGCGTCAGCATGATCGCGCGCTCGCGATTTATCGGGCGTCCCTTGGCATGCTGCGAAGCACGCTAAGCAAGCAATAGGAGCTGCTCAATGTCCGCGTTTACCAACGCTCTCAGCGTCTCCACCAGTGGCCTCAAAGCCCAATCCCAACGCTTGCGCATCGTGGCCGAGAACGTCGCCAATACAGACACCCCCGGATACCACAGGAAAACCGTTCAATTCGGCACGACGCCCGGCATCTCTGGGGTCGCAGAGGTTGAAATCGACCGAGTGTCGCTCGACCGGCGCGAAGGGGAGCGCATCTACGACCCGGGTCACCCGATGTCGGATGCGACCGGCCACTTCACCGGCTCCAACGTCGAACTCGTGATCGAAATCGCCGACGCCAGAGAAGCACAACGCAGCTACGAAGCCAACCTCAAGATGTTCGACCAGGTTCGACAGATGTCGACCGGGCTGATGGACCTCTTGCGCAAGTAAAATTTCCAGAACGGAGAACACCCATGGACGTTAAATCCCTATTTGCCACGCAGCAATACAACGCACTGAAACCAGCGACGAAACCCGATCCGCGTGACGCGATCGCCGAAAGCTTTGCGAAGATTACCGAAGACTTCGCGCAGACGCTAAGAACAACCGAAGCGACGGCTCTGAACGCGATGTCCGGTGATGCCGACCCTCACGCGCTTGTTGAAGCCCTGACGCAGTCGCAACTCGCTGTCGAAACGGCGGTGACCGTGCGCAACCGGGTGGTTGAGGCGTATCAGGAAATCCTGCGCATGCCTGTCTGACATGTTGTTTTCCGAAGGGTTCGTTTTTGACACGCTACGCGAAGCCCTTCGCGTCGCAGTCGTCATCTCGGCACCGGTTCTGATTGTTGCCCTTCTGACGGGTGTTTCGATCGGTTTGTTCCAGGCGCTGACCTCGATCCAGGAAATGACGCTGACTTTTGTGCCCAAACTCATGGCGATGCTCGCCGTGTTCTGGATGTCGATGAGCTTCATGACGCGCAATCTCACAGACTTCTTTCATGTCGTGGTCATTCCCGCGATCGCAGGAGGATAAAATGGAAAGCACTGGATACGTCACGCTGGCGCGGCAATCGGGATTGATGCGCGAGATGGAAACGATTGCCCATAACATGGCGAACGCGGCGACGACCGGCTTCCGCCAGCAAGGCTTGGTCTTCTCGGAATACGTCCATGCAGTTGAAGGCGGACACAGCCTTTCGATGGCTGCCGCGCGGGTCAAAAAGACATCGACGGCGCAGGGTATTCTGACGCAAACCGGAAACACGCTGGACCTTGCGATTGAAGGGTCTGGATATTTTCAGGTTGAAACGCCCGATGGTGTGCGACTGACACGCGCCGGTGCTTTCAACGTCAGCTCCGAAGGCGATATCGTCTCATCCGACGGACACCGGGTCCTGGATTTGGGCGGCGCCCCGATCAATGTCCCTCCGGGCGAGTTATCCGTTCAGGTCGCTGCCGATGGCACAGTCAGCGCGGGTGAAAGGCTTCTCGGACAGATCGGGATCGTCGAACCCGAGAAGGGCGCTGATCTGATCCGTGAAGCAGGTGTGCTTTTCCGAACCGACGCGCCGTTGTCTCCGTCGACCGATGGCAAGATTCTGCAGGGTCATCTCGAGGGCTCTAACGTGGATGCCATCTCGCAGCTAACACGGATGATCGAAGTGCAGCGCGCCTATGAAATGGGTCAGAAGCTTTTGGACATGGACCACGAAAGATCCAAGGCGACCCTCGAAACTCTCATAAAATGAAAGGCTTAACATGCGAGCCCTCAAGATTGCAGCGACAGGAATGACGGCGCAGCAGATGCGCGTCGAGATCATTTCAAACAACCTCTCAAACATGAACACGACAGGGTACAACGCACGCCGGGCAGAGTTCTCTGACCTTCATTATCAACAGATCGCACGCGCGGGTACGGTGAACGCTGCGGATGGCACTGTTCTGCCGACCGGTGTGCAAGTGGGTTTGGGTGTACGCCCCGCCGCAGTCTCTGTGCATCTTGCGCAAGGGTCGCTGACACAAACGAATTCCGACCTAGACGTTGCCATCGACGGCAATGGCTACCTTGAGGTGACAATGCCTTCGGGCCAAACCGCCTATACCCGCGACGGGTCTTTGAAACGTGACGCGGAAGGGCTGATCGTGACATCCGAGGGCTTCACCATCGCCCCTGAAATCGTCATTCCGCAGGACGCCAGAAGCATTTCGATCAATCCTGAAGGTGAGGTCTACGCATATTTTGCGGATGCGGCCGAACCGCAAATCCTTGGTCAAATCAACCTTGTCGGATTTGCAAATGCCAAGGGTCTCGAGGCACTGGGCGGCAACCTCTTTGGCGAAACAGAGGCGTCCGGCGGTCCGCTTGTGGCAACCCCCGGTGAAGACGGGTTGGGCACCTTGCGGCAAGGCTATCTCGAAGACAGTTCCGTCGATCCCGTGCGCGAGCTGACAGAGCTGATCGAAGCGCAAAGGGGCTACGAGCTGAACGCGAAAGTGATTTCTGCAGTCGACCAGATGCTCGGCGCCACGACCCAGGTTCGCTGATGCGAATGGTCCTGAGTGTTCTGATTGCGGTTATGGCGCATGGTGTCCAAGCCGACACGCTTTTTGCGACGAAGACCTTGCGCGCGCGTCACGTGCTCACCGCCGAGGACGTTCTCCTGAAATCGGAAACTATCGCTGGTGCCGCATCGGATCCGGAAAGTGTTATTGGGGCAGAGCTCCTTCGCTCCGTCTATGCTGGTCGACCGATCCTGCTCGACAATCTTGCACAACCGACGCTCGTCGACCGCAATGAAGTCGTGCGCGCCGTGTTCACGCTGAATGGGCTCACCATCGAAACCGAGGCGCGCGCCTTGCAGCGCGGTCGTCTCGGCGACGTCATCAACGCCATGAACCTCACGTCACGCAAATCCATCCGGGCCGAGGTCTTGGCCAACGGCGAATTGAAGGTCCTGCCTTAACATGTCTCGTTTGTCCGCTCTCGTCCTGTGTGCCCTTGTGTGGGCCAGCGCGGCATGTGACCGCATCGATCACGTGGGACGCGCTCCGCAATTGTCACCGCAAGCAGAGAGTACCGAGAGACAGGCGATGATCTTCTCCGGACTGCCCTTGACCACCGAGGACACGTCCTCCTACCGTCAGGCGTCCCTGTGGAGTGGTGATCACAATTCGCTATTTGGCGATCGCAGGGCCTTCAAGACAGGGGATATCCTGACTGTCCTGATCGAAATAGATGACGAGGCCGAGTTCTCGAATTCCTCATCGCGCTCCAGAAGCGCTCAGGAAAGCCTTGGTGTGCCCCAGCTTTTCGGGCTGCCACAAAGGAAGAACAAATCCTTTCCGGACGGTGCAAGTTTGGACACGGCCGTCGAATTTGACTCGTCGAGCCAATCCAAGGGAAATGGGTCCGTCCGGCGCAATGAACGCCTGACACTGCGGGTCGCCGCGACGGTCGTCGACGTGTTGCCCAATGGCGTTCTGAGCATCCAGGGGTCACAGGAAGTCCGCGTCAACTTCGAGCTTCGGGAGCTCTTGGTGTCCGGCTTCGTGCGTCGGGCGGATATCAGCCGTCAAAACGACATCACCTACGACAAGATTGCGTCCGCCCGGATTTCGTACGGCGGGCGGGGACACATCAGTGACGTTCAACAACCACGCATTGGGCAGCAAGTGCTGGATGCGATCCTTCCTTTCTGACGCCGGGACATTTCATCATGTTGAAGAAAATTCTGCCGCTCATTTCCCTTCTGATCGGCCTCGGTGGCGGTGTCGGTGCAGCAATGGTTCTTGCACCGGACAAGCAAGACGACACGCATCACGAAGAACAGTCCGCGGATGCCGAACACGAAGACAGTGAGCACGAGCAAGAAGCTGAAAGCGACGGCGAACCCGCGCCGGGTTCGGCCGAGATCGTCAAGTTACCAAATCAGTTTGTGATCCCGGTCATCGTCCACAACCGGGTCCGTTCCATGCTGATCTTGGCTGTCGCCATTGAGATCGATCCGGCTCAGGCTGACACCGTTCGGTCTCTTGAGCCGAAAATGCGCGACATCTTCCTAGAGGAACTGTTCAACCTCGCGGCGCTGGACGGATTCAAGGACGACCTGATCACCAAGAAGACGCTGGACCTTGTGAGAAGCACTCTGACGGCACGCGCACGCGCTTTGCTTCAGACCGACGACGTCTCGGTTCTGATTACCGACATGGCCCGACAGGATGTCCGCTAAAGACGCTTCCTCAGTTCAAACAGCGTTGCATACTCGGTACCTTCGTCGCGCACGGAGTCTTGTGCCCGGGATGCGTGCTCGATCAACATTTGCACACCAAGCTGTTTCCGCAGTTCGGTCTTCAAGTCCGCCTTTGCCTCTTCAACAGCGATGGCAGAGTGCGCCAAAGCAGGCTGCAACTCGTTGATGCGTTGCCTGAGCCGGAGCATGCGGCTCTCGTGAAACCGAAAACTGGCTGCATTCAGCCCGCCGAATGCATCGAGGGATTGTGCCGAGCGGGCCGCGTCCGACACGAGGAGCTTTTGATGTTCACCGAGTTGCCTTTTGTCGGCAGATGCGGATGCCAGGGCAAGTTGCATCTGCTCAATCCGCGCGTCGAGGACAGAAAGCATCCTGGAAAGGTTCTTGGTTCGGCTCATCGCTTTTGCATCCCCTGAATGCGGCGCGCGTAGCCGATCGCAATGGCAGCGGCCTTGTAGTGATCGCGATTGATGAAGCTGCCGATGCCGACGGTCGCGTACAGTAGTCTTGCGGTAGGTGGGTCAGAATAGATCGGCACGCCGGATTGTATGGCGAGTTCACGGATCTTCCGCGCCGTTTCGTCCGCGCCCTTTGCCACCAGTTTTGGGACTTCCTCGGTACCGCCGTCCCATTTCAGCGCAATCGCGTAATGCGTCGGATTGGTGATGACCACGGCCGCCTTTGGCACGTCGAGCAGCATGCGGTTTGTAGCTATCTCCTCGGCCCGGGCGCGGCGCTGTTGCCGCATCGACTCGTCGCCTTCTTCGTTTTTGTGCTCGTCCTTCAGCTCTTTGTGCGACATGCGGTTCTTTTTGGCATGCGCGTGCACCTGCCACATGACATCAATCGCGGCGAATACGGCGAGGATCCCAAGGATACTCCAGAACCATGTCGCCGTGACGTGATACATCCTCTGGAGCACGCCATAGCTCTCGAACAGGATCGTCTGACCGAAGAAACCCGAAAATGTGTCGTAGAACAGATACGCCAGCAGGCAGTAACACAGGAATTTCAGCGTGCTCTTCGCGAACTCGAAAAGCCCTGAGGGGCCGAATTTTTTCTTTGCGTTGGCGAGCGGCGATACTTTCGAAAGCTTTGGTGCCAGTTTGCTCGGTGTGAAAATGATCTGCCGGCCGGCGATCAGGCCGGCAATGATTGCGACGACGGGAAGCACAAAAATCGCCGCCAGAAGCGGCAAGAGGGAACTGACGATTGTTGTGAACAGACCGTCGAAACCCTCACCATGTTCTTCCCAGACACCCTCGAAGTATAAGGCCCGCAGATCTGTGAAGACCGGCCAAAGCAGCGACTTCGTGACAATCGCCAGCCCGACCAAAAGGGACGCGAAAAGCCCAAGTGAGACGACGTCCTGTGACCGGACAATCTCGCCTTTCTTGCGTGCATCCTCGAGTTTTCGACGTGAGGCTTCGTACGGTTTGTCGCTGTCGGCATCATCCCCGCCGCTCATTTGAACGCGCTCATCGGCATTTCGAGGATCTGCAACGCTTTTTGCTGCCAAACGCTCAGGATCGGCTCTGAATGCTTCAGCAGAAGGTAGATTGAGTAAAGGCTGACGAAGGGGATACCGATAAAGGACACCATCAACTGCGGCAGCGCTTTGTTCGAAAAGCCGATGGCAAGGTAGTAGATCAGGAAGATGCTGATAAAGCCCGAGGCGAGGACGAAGGCTTGGACGAAAATGTAATTGATCAGCTTTGTCCAAGTCATTGCGGCGAATGCGAGGGCGTCGCTGACGCTCGGTATCTCGAGCTCATAGGTCAGAACAAAGCTTACAAGAATCTCGTTTGCCAGCGATGTAGAGAAAATGATCGCAAGGGCCGAAACAGTCAGAATGTGACTGATGACCGGCATCGGCTCGACCGTGTTGCCAAGCATCTGGGACAGAGAAACCGACTGGCTGATCATCATCCCGGCCATCTCCAAGAGATGCAGAACGCTTCTTGCGATGAGACCGAAAAAGAGCCCGATCATCGTTTCGAAGAGGATGAAGCGGGCAAGTTTGTCGAACTCGGGAGGGGTTGCTGGCAAGCTCTCTTGAACCACCGGGGCAAGGGCGGCGGACAACATCAGACCCGTGAGCAGGCGACTTCGCACCGGTACAAGGTTGTGCCCGAACCCCGGAGCCGACGCCATGGCCGGCCCGATGCGAAGGAACACCGCGAAAACGTACCAGAGTTCGATCGTAACATCGTTCAGTAACCCGTCCAGACCGGTCATGCCGCAATCGTCCCGACGAGCGCAGGCTTCGCATCGATACCGATTTCCTCAAAAGCCAGAACAGGATTTGTGATCCCCTTCGCGGTTAACACGCTGCGAAGAAAGCGCCGGCGGCGGCCTTGTGTTATCAGCGCTGGAAAGATGCCTTTCTGGCTTGTCCTCGAAAACTCTTCGGAGATCTTGGAGGTCAGCTGTTCGAAATCCTTGGGCGGAAGCGCCACGTCCGGCGCGCCACGCTCATTGGCGATTTCGCAATCCGCAAAGCGCTTCTCCCAATCGGATGCGAGCTGTACCAGCGGGATGGTGCCGTCTTCACGTCGGAGCGATGCGACGAGCTGAAACCCAAGCCGCTGCCGGACATGTTCGCAAAGCGCTTCGGACGTGAATCCATGTCCCCGGGCCTCTGCGATGGCTTCGAGGATCAGTTGGAAATTGCGGATGGACACCTGTTCGTCCAGCAACAGCTTCAGCACTTGCAGGAGGGTTTCCATAGGCACCTTGTCCGGCACGACATCGTCGATGAGCTGCCGATTGGCCTCTGCACGCGTCGGGTTCGACAAAGCGCCCCATTCGTCCAGCAACCGGCGCAGGGACTTCATGGTCAACAGACGCCCGAGGTTGCGTTTGATGATTTCGAGAAGATGGGTCGCAAGAACTTCGCTGGGCAGTACGACGGTCGCGCCGTTCATCGCGGCATCCTCGCGCTGCGCGGCCTGTATCCACCGGGCTGGAGCGCCGTAGACCGGCTCTTCCACATCGCGACCGGAGGGCAGCGAAATGACGTCTTCCGGTATGAGGGCAAGCACGAGGTCCGGGTGCAGCACGCCGCGCGCAACCTCAACGCCGTGCAGACGGACAACATACGTGCCGTCTTTGAGGGTCGCATCGTCTGTCAGACGCACCTCTGGCATGATGATGCCAAAGCTTTTCGCAATATGCGTCCGCATGTTCACGATCCGTGAATCAAGACCGTTCGCAGGATCGAGAACCATATCCACGAGATCGGGCGCGAATTCCACATGCACATCGTCGAGGTCGAGCGAATCCCCAATGGGACGATCCCGGGCGGGAAGAGGAGCTTCGGCTGCGTCGGCTTCGTCCTCTTCGTCTTGCCGCGTGGCATTGACCCAGTACGCCAGGCCCCCGAGGATGAGCCCTCCGGCAAGGAACGGCAGAAACGGTAGGCCGGGAACCAGTGCGAACAGGACCATCAGAACAGCCACAGTCGCTAGTGCTGCCGGGTGCCGGCCAAGTTGGGTTGTGATGGCTATGTCAGTCGCCCCGACAGCGCCGCCGCGCGCCAGCAAAAGCGCAGCCGCAATCGAGATAATCACCGCCGGGATTTGCGTCACCAACCCATCGCCGACGGTGAGGATGGCGTAGGTCTCGAAAGCGGCACCGATGGGCATCCCATGAACGATGGTGCCCATGATCAAGCCAACGATCAGGTTGAGCAGGGTAATCAGAAGACCAGCGATGGCGTCGCCCTTCACGAATTTCGACGCCCCGTCGAGTGAGCCGAAAAATGTCGTTTCCAGCTGTTCACGCTCGCGGCGTGCCCGGGCATCCGAGTGCGTGATCGCGCCTGCGGCCATATCGCTGTCGATGGCCAACTGTTTGCCGGGCATGCCATCCAGAGCAAATCGCGCGCCGACTTCGGCCATACGCGCGGCACCCTTTGTGATCACCATGAAATTGACGATCAAAAGAACGCAAAAAACGACCAGACCCAGGAAAACACTTCCGCTCATGACGAAGTCTGCGAAGCCCTGAATCACATGGCCCGCTGCATCTGTTCCGGTATGCCCTTGTCCGATGATCAGTTTGGTCGAGCTGATATTCAGCGAAAGCCGGAGCATCAGCGAGGCCAGAAGGATCGTCGGGAAAGCGGAAAAATCGAGTGGTCTTTCAACAAAGAGCGTGACTGTGAAAATCAGGATTGCGAGCGCAAATGACGCCGCGAGTCCCACGTCAAGCACAAAGGCCGGAACTGGCAGGATCATCATGACGATGACGGCCATCAGAGCAACGGCCAGAACGACGGTTGGTTTGGCGAAAAGCTCGCGCAGACCTCCCGTCATCGGTTCGACCTTTGGAAGTCGATCAACGGTCGGGTGTTTTGCGTGGACGACAGGAAAAGTGAGCCTGCGCTGCGCGTTCCGGTCGACGGGGCAACCTGTGAAACCACCTCGTTTATTGGTGCTGTCACGTTGTCGAGGGACGCGTGAAACTCTGAAAACTTTGCCTTGTATTTGTCGGCATATTCCGGCGTCCGACTGTGATATGCCCCTGCAGCATCCGTCCAATTCCCGAATTCCGCGTGCAGCGCCTTGAGGAACTGCGCCGCATAGGCAGCGTTTGCCACTGGATCGAACATTTCGTCCAGATCGCGAAATCCCTCGGCATGCCAGCGATAGTTTATCTGGAAACAGCCGATATCGATGTTTGAGGCGCCGGTTTTCACCTTTGAGAACACATAGGAACGGGCTTCATCTTCGGTCTGAAACCAAGTGCCATCACCGGCGTGGTTCACGGCCCAAGGCCAGGGATCGTTTCGTAACCCGCCGCGCCCTGTCTCCAGCCGCGTGATGGCGAGCAGAACCTTGGCAGGCACCCCATGGGCATCGGCGGCCCGAAACGCCGCCGCATCACAGATGTTGGCCGATGCGATACCGCCCGTCGCCAGACAAGCTGTCACCGTTGTCAGAAAGAGATGTATCGTCCGGCGTAAGACGCGCATGTAAGCCCTCGCGTTCTGCGATTTCGCAGGACACTAGGACCCGTAGCGTTACGATTTGGTTAGCGCGTTGAGCTAGAAGAAGGCCTCGAAGGCGGCAACCGCCCCTCCGCCAATCAACGCGCCGACAAGCGTCCAGAGAATGGCCGTGCGCAGCGGATGGGATTTCGCTTCGGGCTGCGTTTGTGCCTGAGCAATAAGTACCTGTTCCACCAATCCGGGAAGACGGGGACCAAAGCGTGCGAGGACCATCGCAGTTTTCCCAAGGTCTTTCGCAAATGCGCGGGGCCCGATGCTTGTCTTGATGTAGTCTTCAACTATCGGCTGGGCGACGTTCCAGATATTCATCTTCGGGTTCAAAGACCGGGCAACCCCTTCGACCACGACCATCGTGCGCTGCAAAAGGATCAACTCGGTTCGTGTTTCCATGCCGAAGCGTTCCGTCACTTCGAACAAATAACTGAGCAAGCGCCCCATCGAGATGCGCGTGGCATCCATGCCGAAAATCGGTTCGCCAACTGCCCTGAGGGCACGCGCGAATTCATCGACGTCGCGGTCTTCGGGCACGTAACCCGCCTCAAAATGCACTTCGGCAACACGTTTGTAGTCCCGGCGAATGAACCCGTAGAGGATCTCTGCGTAGACGCGCCGGGTGTATTCGTCGATATGCCCCATAATTCCGAAATCGAGCGCGATGATATCGCCGTTCGGCGCGACCTTCAGGTTGCCTTGATGCATGTCCGCGTGAAAGTACCCGTCGCGAAGTGCGTGCTGCAGGAAAAGCTGCAGCACCCGTTCGCTCAACGCGACGCGATCATGGCCCGCCGCGTCGAGCGCCGCGTTGTCACCCAAGGGCAAACCTTCCGCCCAGCCAAGTGTCATGACACGACGACCGGACAGCTCCCACTTGACCTCGGGCAATTGAAATCCGGGATCATTCTTCGTGTTTGCCGCATATTCAGAGGCCGCTGCGGATTCGAGGCGAAGATCAAGCTCGCCTTTCACAACGCCCTCGAAATGCGTGATCACGTCCTTTGGACGCAAGCGGCGCGAGGACGGTGAGAGCCCTTCGATCATGCCCGCCGCGAAATAGAAAGCGTCGATGTCCTTGCGGAAATCCTTTTCAATATTTGGGCGGAGTACCTTTACCGCGACGGTTTCGCCGGTCTGGGCAAGCTTGGCTTTATGCACCTGTGCAATGGAAGCCGCGGCCACGGGTTCGCTGAACTCGGAAAAGACGCTGTCCACGTCGATGCCCAGCTCGGACTCGACCATGGCTTTGGCTTCAGTCACGGAAAACGGCGGCAGCTTGTCCTGCAGAACCCGCAACTGCGCCGCCATGGTGTCGCCTACCACGTCGGGGCGCGTGCTGAGCACCTGTCCGAACTTGATATAGGCCGGACCCAAAGCGGTGAGCGCCCGCGGTGCCGCGGGGGTTGTTGGATCCCCGTTATAGCCGAGCCACTTGAAGGGCCAGCCGAGCAACCGCGCCGCCATGCGCAGAGGTTTTGGCGCATCGAACGCATCCAGCACGACGCCCATGGCTCCTGTACGTTCCAGCGTCGCGCCCGTACGGATCAGCCGTAAAATGTTGTGAGGACCTCTCACGTCAGATCTTCCACCCCGAATGCAGGCAGGCAATTCCCATGCTCAGATTTCGGTATTTCGCGTTCTCGAATCCAGCCTGGCGCACCATGCCGAGTAACGTCTCCTGATCGGGGAATTTGCGGATCGACTCGACAAGGTACTGATAGCTGTCGCGATCATTTGCGATGGCTTGGCCCATGCGCGGAATGATGTTGAAAGAATACAGGTCGTAGACCTTCTGCATCAGATCATTCGGGATCTGGCTGAACTCCAGCACCATCAGGCGTCCGCCGGGACGCAGCACCCGAAACGCTTCGTTCAGCGCTTCTTGCGGACGTGTGACGTTTCGAATGCCAAAAGAGATGGTGTAGACGTCGAATGTGTTGTCCTCGAACGGCAGTTTCATCGCATCGCCAACAACCCAATCAAGGCTGTCGCCCATCGCCGCTGCCTCGGCCCGTTTGCGGCCTTCGACGAGCATGGGCTCTGTCAGGTCGAGCACCGTCGCATGTCCTTGTCCGGCGCGTTTGAGAAACCGAAAGGAGATGTCGCCGGTGCCGCCAGCGACATCCAGAAGTTTCTGCCCTCTGCGCGGTGCAAGCCAATCCATCATCGCGTCTTTCCAGAGACGATGAATGCCTAGCGACATGGCGTCGTTCATGACGTCGTATTTCGACGCTACTGAACTGAACACACCTTGAACGCGGCCCGCTTTTTCGTTTTCCGGGACATCCTGAAATCCGAAATGTGTGGTGGATTGGTTTTCGTCTGCCATACGTCTTGTCGTTTCTCCTGCCAGACTTTCTTATAGAGCGCCGGACAGACGTTACAATGCGACCACACGAGACAGGATAGCCAGAATGCCCGAATTGCCCGAGGTTGAGACAGTCCGACGCGGGCTTGCTCCTGCGATGGAGGGACAGGTGATCACACGGGCGCAGGTGAACCGTCCTGATTTGCGCTGGCCATTTCCGGACAACATGGCCGATCGGCTGTCAGGTAAACGCGTTTTGCGCCTGCGGCGACGGTCAAAATACATCCTTGCCGATCTTGATAGTGCTGAGACGCTGCTCATTCATCTGGGCATGTCAGGACGAATGCTGGTGTCGGGCGATCCGCTTGGCCAATTCGTGCATGATCATCCAGCCCCGGAAAAGCACGATCACGTCGTTCTCGACATGGAGAACGGCGCGCGCATCACGTTCAACGATCCCCGGCGGTTCGGCGCGATGGATGTGTTTGCCACCGATACGGCGGACCAGCATCCTTTGTTGGCGAGTCTGGGGCCAGAACCTTTGGGCAACAGCTTTGACGAAAGCTATCTCGTAACGGCACTTTCTGGTCGGAATACGCCGATGAAATCCGCTTTGCTGGATCAAAAGACAGTTGCGGGACTGGGGAATATCTATGTTTGCGAAGCGCTGTTTCGATCAAAAATTCATCCAACGCGGCCCGCGCGTCGTGTGTCGAAAAACCGGATTGCGGGATTGGTCCCGGTCATCCGAGATGTCCTGTCGGATGCGATCGAGGCTGGCGGATCATCTTTGCGCGATTTCCGCCAAGCTGATGGTGAACTTGGATATTTTCAGCATAGCTTCGATGTCTACGGGCGCGAAGGCGCGCCATGTCGAACGCCCGACTGCACTTCGAACATTCGCCGTATCGTGCAGTCAGGTCGGTCGACCTTCTATTGCCCGACCTGTCAAAGATAGCTTGAATGGCACCAATCACATGCGTAAGGCTGCACGCCTGAGATCACCGAACGGAGCCCTCACTCATGGCTTATGAGACGATCATCGTCGAAATCGAAGATCACGTTGCTACCATCAAATTGAACCGCCCCGACGCGCTGAACGCGTTGAACAGCCAACTGCTCTCAGAGCTGGCCAGTGCGCTAGAAGATGCTGACGCCAATGAAAAAGTGCGGTGTATCATCCTGACGGGCTCGTCCAAGGCGTTTGCTGCCGGGGCTGACATCAAAGAGATGTCCGAAAAGAGCTTTGTCGAAATGTTCATGTCGGATTTCTTCGGCTCCGAATCGCAAGCGGTCTGCAAGGTGCGCAAGCCCATCATTGCAGCCGTGTCTGGCTACGCGCTGGGCGGTGGATGCGAATTGGCCATGATGTGCGATTTTATCATCGCGTCGGACACGGCCAAGTTCGGCCAGCCGGAAATCAACCTCGGGGTGGTCGCCGGAATCGGCGGCACGCAGCGACTCACACGGTTCGTCGGCAAATCCAAATCCATGGACATGCATCTGACGGGCCGCTTCATGGATGCAGAAGAAGCCGAACGTGCCGGTCTAGTCAGCCGCGTGGTGCCTGCAAAAGCGCTGATGGAAGAAGCCTACTCCGCAGCTGCCAAGATCGCCGAGAAGTCGATGCTTGCCACCTTTGCGGTGAAGGAAGCGGTCAATCGTGCGTATGAGACAACGCTTGCCGAAGGACTGCTTGTTGAACGCAGGCTCTTCCACTCGTTGTTTGCGACCGAGGATCAGAAGGAAGGCATGGCGGCGTTTCTGGAAAAACGCACGGCCCAGTTCCGCGACAGATAAGGCCTTTTCACCGAAGGCATCTCCGGCTATACGCCGCCGATACATGCGCGTGATGCCCGCTTGGCAAGATTCGTTCCGGTCTCGGTTCCGGGCAGGCCATCATTGTGCAACTGAAATTGGAACCGAAGAACCAGGATCGATCACATGGCAAATTCGCCCCAGTCCAAGAAGCGCGCACGTCAGAACGAAAAGCGCTTCGCTATCAACAAAGCGCGCCGTTCGCGCATCCGTACATTCCTGCGCAAAGTCGAAGAGGCTATCTCCTCTGGAGACAAGGATGCGGCCACCGCAGCCCTGCGCGCAGCGCAGCCTGAAATCATGCGCGGCGTGACCAAAGGCGTCTTCCACAAGAACACAGCATCGCGGAAAATTTCGCGTCTTGCAGCACGCGTCAAATCGCTTGGCTGAGAATCGGCGGCTTTCAAAACCGCATCGGAAAATCAAGACGCCGCCCCCATCAGGGCGGCGTTTTTTGCTCAGGCTTGCGCAGCTTTGCACCGGTCAGAGATTCTTTTTCAGCATTCCCAGAGTCAATAATTAAGTTCTGTTGATGCGATCAATTTGAGCCTGCTAACACTGTTCCTGCGAGTCACATCGCGCTTGGGGGGACAGGCTCCGCTGGGTCGAAGTAGAACTTCAAAAACTGCCTCGAAACCGACCCTGCGACGCAAACTGATCTTTGATCGCTTGCCTTGTCCATTTTGTGAGACCGGTCGCACGGAACGTGTATGCACGCGTTTTTGTGGCCTGAGATCGTGTGCGTTTGAGTCAGCCTCAAACGTTGATCGCGTCTTTCATCCTCAGCCGCGCGAAAACCAGGCTGTGGATGACTCGGATACGGGAAAGCATGCGAGCGAGCGTGCGTATTAGTTGGACAGGGGACAAAATGACTGGCGAACAGTGGGGATCAATTCGGGATGAACTTAGCGAGACACTGGGGGCAAGCAGCTTTAAGAACTGGATCAAACCACTGAGCTTTGTCGGCTTGGAAGACGGCATCGCGCGGTTTCAAGTGCCCACCAGCTTTATGGGCAACTACGTGTCGCAGAATTTCGGTGACGTGATCCTCACGAAGATTGCAAAGATCGACTCCTCCGTAAGACGTATTGCCTTCCACCCTGTTGGTACCGATGCCGCAAAGCCAGTGGCCAAGAAAAAAGAGGCGAAACCCATGCCGCCGAAAGAGCACCCGTATTCGGACGATCGCGTCCAGAACGATCCCCTGCATGGTCTTCCTCTCGACAAGCGCTTTACCTTCGATAACTTCGTTGTCGGCAAGCCGAACGAGCTGGCTCATGCTGCTGCCAAACGCGTGGCAGAAGGCGGCCCGGTCACATTCAATCCGCTGTTTCTTTACGGTGGGGTCGGACTTGGCAAAACGCACCTCATGCACGCCATCGCGTGGGAGCTGCGCACGCGCCATCCGCATCTTAATGTTCTCAACCTGTCCGCCGAGCAGTTCATGTATCGCTTCGTGCAAGCGCTGCGCGACCGAAAGATGATGGACTTCAAAGAGCTGTTTCGCTCTGTCGATGTTCTGATGGTCGATGATGTGCAATTCATCGCCGGAAAGGACAGTACGCAGGAAGAGTTCTTCCACACGTTCAATGCGCTGGTCGACCAGCATAAGCAGATCATCATCTCGGCCGACCGTGCGCCGGATGAAATCAAGGATCTAGAGAACCGTATCCGGTCCCGTCTGCAAAGCGGGCTTGTCGTTGATCTTCACCCCACGGATTACGAGCTGCGTCTCGGCATCCTTCAATCGAAGTCCGAAACCTATTCCCGCATGTACCCGGAACTAAGCGTTGAGCCGGGCATTCTTGAATTCCTGGCGGCGCGGATCGTCAGCAATGTGCGCATTCTGGAAGGGGCTCTGACCCGCTTGTTCGCCTTTGCTTCGCTCGTCGGAAAACCGATCACCATGGACCTGACGCAGGAATGTCTGACCGACATTCTGCGTGTCTCTGAACGAAAAGTGTCCATCGAAGAGATTCAGCGCAAAGTCGCGGATCACTACTTGATCCGGCACACAGACCTGGTTGGTCCAAAGCGTGTGCGCACCTTCGCCCGCCCGCGCCAGATCGCCATGTATTTGTGCAAACTGTTGACCACACGGTCCTTGCCGGAAATCGGGCGGCATTTCGGTGGTCGTGACCACACAACGGTCATGCACGGCGTGCGCCGGATCGAAGAGCTCAAGAAGCAGGACGCTCAGATCGCCGAAGATGTTGAGTTATTGCGCAGAGCGCTTGAAGCCTGAGTCCCTGACACAACAGAATGAAGCGTGGCGTGCTTTACTGCATGCCCGCACTTGACCCTGCGCGTAAACCAGCCAAGAAATTGCAAAACAAGGGGTTGGAGTGCAGCCCCTCTGGGGGTTACTGTCGGCGTCCGGCCGGTCGGAGGATAAACGCATGAAATTCAGCATGGAACGAGGGACGCTGCTCAAAGCCGTCTCGCAAGCGCAGTCCGTGGTGGAACGGCGCAACACCATTCCAATTCTTGCAAATGTCCTGATCGAAGCCGAGGGCGATACAGTTCAGTTTCGCGCGACCGACCTCGACATCGAAGTCGTGGACCGCGCCGTCGCCCAGGTCGAGCGCGCAGGCGCAACGACGGTTTCGGCGGTGACCTTGCACGAAATCGTACGGAAATTGCCGGATGGGGCGCTTGTCTCGGTGTCCGAGGACAGTGCATCGGGGCGACTGACGGTCGAAGCGGGACGGTCGAATTTCTCGCTCGCGACATTACCCAAAGAAGATTTCCCGGTGATGGCATCGTCGGAGTACAGCGCCAACTTCTCTGCGCCCGCGCCGATGTTGCGGCGATTGTTCGACAAGTCGAAGTTCGCCATCTCGACCGAAGAGACACGCTATTACCTGAATGGCGTCTACATGCACGTTGCTGACGGCGAAGACGGGAAAGTCCTGCGCTGTGTGGCGACAGACGGGCACCGGCTGGCCCGTATCGATGCCCCCTTGCCGGACGGCGCGGCTGACATGCCCGGCGTGATCGTTCCGCGCAAAACCGTGGGCGAGATGCGCAAGCTTTTGGACGATGACGACATGGAAATCGCCGTGTCGGTGTCTGAAACCAAGGTTCGCTTTGCAACACCAGACATCACTTTGACGTCCAAAGTCATCGACGGAACCTTCCCTGACTACACACGCGTGATCCCGCAGGGGAATACCCGACGCCTTGAAGTGGACGCCGCTGAATTCGCCAAAGCCGTGGATCGCGTTGCGACCGTGTCCTCCGAGCGTTCTCGCGCCGTCAAGATGCAGCTTGATGAGGATCGTTTGATCCTGTCCGTCAATGCGCCAGATAGCGGTGCGGCCGAGGAAGAACTCGCCGTCGCATATGGCGACGACCGGCTCGAGATCGGCTTCAACGCCAAATATCTCCTCGAAATCGCGAGTCAGGTCGATCGCGAGAACGCCGTTTTCATGTTCAATTCGGCGGGCGATCCGACGCTCATGCGCGAAGGCAGCGACACCAGCGCGGTCTACGTCGTGATGCCGATGCGCGTGTGAGCCAAGAGCGCCTTTGAACGGGGGCGCTGTTGCCGCTTCGCATATCCCGCCTGTCGCTGTCGCATTTCCGGTCGCACTTCAACGTCGTGATCGAAATGGATGCGCGACCCGTGGTGCTTTACGGACCTAACGGAGCCGGTAAGACAAACCTGATCGAAGCGGTATCTCTGTTCTCTCCGGGACGGGGCATGCGCCGTGCGTCTGCGCAGGATATGACACGCCGACCCGAGGCACTAGGCTGGAAGATCGATGGCCTCGTTCAGACGCCCGACGGCCTGCAGGACATTTCTTTTGTGTCTGAACAGGGCCAACCCCGGCAGGTGAAGATCAATGACAAGCCCGCACCGCAAACGCGTTTGGGCGAGCTTGTGCGCGTTCTCTGGCTTCTGCCATCCATGGATCGGCTTTGGATTGAAGGGGCCGAGGGGCGTCGGCGGTTTCTTGATCGCATGACTCTCAGTTTTTTTCCCGGCCATGCCGAAGCGTCTTTGACCTACGAGAAAGCGATGCGCGAACGCAATCGTCTGCTCAAGGACCAAGTGCGCGATCCGATCTGGTACAAGGCGATCGAGGCTCAAATGGCGAAGTCGGGTGCACAAATCCATGCGAACCGGCAACAGGCGCTTGAGCGGATTCTTCTCGCCCAGGATATGGCGAGCACCCATTTCCCGGCGGCCGAGCTCGATCTTGTTCAGACCGAAGGCGAAATGCCGGACGGAGAAACGGAACTACGTGCCGCGTTGGAAGAAAGTCGGTTCCGCGACTTGGCCGCAGGTCGCACATTGGTGGGCCCCCACCGTGCCGATCTTTACGGTGTGTTTGCCGCAAAGGGTGTTCCGGCCAGCGATAGCTCCACCGGGGAGCAGAAAGCGCTTCTTATTTCGCTCGTTCTTGCAAATGCACGGGCACTGGTGGACGATTTCGGGTCACCACCAATCGTGTTGCTTGACGAAGTCGCGGCCCATCTGGATGCGTCGCGACGGGCGGCACTCTACGACGAGATTTGTGCCTTGGGCGCTCAGGCCTGGATGACCGGCACGGGCCTCGAGCTGTTCACAGAGCTTGGATCACGCGCGCAATATTTCGAAGTGACTGACGCGGCCGAGGGGTCAATCGTGACGCCGATAAACGCGACCGGTTAGATCGTCCGCTCAACCAGAACGACAACCGCTAAATCTTGTGTCAGTTGCGTGACAACACTGTCGGGTTCGCGTATAAAATCAGCAGAAAAACAAAGGGTAAACGTATGGCAGACCCAGCACAGGCTCCTGAAGAATACGGCGCGGATTCCATCAAAGTTCTCAAGGGCTTGGAGGCTGTTCGCAAACGTCCCGGTATGTATATCGGTGACACCGACGACGGGTCAGGCCTGCATCACATGGTCTACGAAGTTGTCGACAACGGAATTGACGAGGCTCTCGCGGGTCACGCGGACTTTGTGCACGTCAAAATCCACGCTGATAACAGTGTCTCCGTCAGGGACAACGGGCGCGGGATTCCGGTCGACATTCACGAGGAAGAGGGTGTCTCTGCCGCCGAAGTGATCATGACCCAGCTTCATGCCGGCGGGAAATTCGATCAGAATTCGTACAAGGTGTCCGGCGGTCTGCATGGTGTGGGCGTTTCGGTGGTGAATGCGCTGTCCGATTGGCTTGAGCTGAAGGTGTGGCGCAAAGGCAAACAGCACATCGCGCGTTTTGAACGTGGTGAAACGGTCCGGCACCTCGAAGTCATCGGTGACGCCGATGGCGAACAGGGAACCGAGGTGCGGTTCCTGGCCTCAACCACCACGTTCAGCAATCTCGAATACGATTTCCACACGTTGGAAAAGCGCCTGCGCGAGCTTGCCTTTCTGAATTCCGGCGTGCGGATCATTCTGGAAGATGAACGCCCGGCCGAGCCTCTCAAATCCGAGCTTTTCTACGAAGGCGGTGTGCGCGAATTCGTCAAATACCTCGACCGGTCGAAGTCGCCTGTGATGCCGGAGCCGGTATTCATGCAGGGCGAGAAAGACGGCATCGGTGTCGAGGTCGCGATGTGGTGGAACGACAGTTACCACGAAACCGTATTGCCCTTCACCAACAACATCCCTCAACGCGATGGCGGAACGCACCTTGCGGGCTTCCGCGGCGCGCTGACACGCACGATCAACAATTACGCGCAGTCCTCGGGTATCGCCAAGAAAGAGAAGGTGAGCTTCACCGGTGACGACGCGCGGGAAGGACTGACCTGCGTTCTGTCGGTCAAAGTGCCTGACCCGAAGTTTTCCAGTCAGACGAAAGACAAGCTTGTCTCATCCGAAGTGCGCCCGGCGGTCGAGAGCCTCGTCAACGAAAAGCTGGCCGAATGGTTCGAAGAAAACCCGAACGAAGCGAAAATCATTGTCGGCAAGATCATAGAGGCCGCCTTGGCGCGGGAAGCGGCACGCAAGGCGCGCGAATTGACCCGGCGCAAGACGGCCATGGACGTGAACTACCTCGCGGGCAAACTCAAGGATTGTTCCGAGAAGGATCCCTCACTGACCGAGCTGTTCCTCGTTGAGGGTGACAGCGCCGGGGGCTCCGCCCAAACCGGCCGCGACCGCCGCACGCAGGCGGTCCTGCCGCTGCGAGGAAAGATCCTGAACGTTGAACGCGCGCGGTTTGACCGGATGCTCAGCAGCCAGGAAATCGGCAACCTTGTTATGGCGCTGGGCACCGGGATTGGTCGGGACGAATTCAACATCTCCAAATTGCGCTACCACAAGATCGTCATCATGACGGACGCAGACGTGGACGGGGCGCATATCCGGACGCTGCTTCTTACATTCTTCTATCGGCAGATGCCGGAACTGATCGAGGGCGGCTATCTCTACATTGCCCAGCCCCCGCTCTACAAAGTGGCGCGCGGCAAGTCAGAGGTGTATCTGAAGGACCAGGCGGCACTTGATGATTACCTCATCCAACAGGGCATTGACGGGGCGCAGCTCAAACAAGGCAATGGGGAAACCATCAGCGGACAGGATCTTGCCCGTGTTGTCGACGAAGCGCGCCAACTCAAGCGCGTGCTGGACGCTTTCCCGACGCACTACCCTCGGCACATTCTGGAGCAGGCTGCCATTGCGGGTGCATTTGTCCAAGGCGCAGTTGATGCCAACTTGCAAGGCGTGGCCGATAAGGTTGCCGAACGGCTGGATCTGATCGCGCTCGAATACGAGCGGGGTTGGCAGGGTCGGATCACGCAGGACCGCGGTGTCCGTCTGGCACGTATCCTGCGCGGCGTTGAAGAGGTGCGCACATTGGATGGGCTGATGCTGCGTTCGGGCGAGGCGCGCAAGACGGGAAGCTTTACTGAAAGCTTGCAAGCCGTTTACAACCAGCCCGCAACGCTGGAACGCAAAGACCGGCGACAAATGATCCACGGACCGCTCGACCTTTTGAATGCGATTCTGGAGGAAGGTGAAAAAGGGCTGTCGCTGCAGCGGTACAAGGGATTGGGCGAGATGAACCCGGACCAGCTTTGGGAAACCACGCTCGACCCGGATGCGCGGACGCTCTTGCAGGTCAAGATCGACGACATGACCGAGGCCGACGATTTGTTCACCAAGCTCATGGGTGACGTCGTCGAGCCGCGGCGCGAGTTCATCCAACAGAACGCACTGAGTGTGGAGAACCTCGATTTCTGACATCGGATTGGCTTTGCCAATCCGATCCGTGCGAGGGGCTCTGCCCCTCGCGCTCCCCGAGGTATTTTTGAAACAGAGAAGCTGGATCCGTCCTAGTATCTGCTCTGGCGGTCGCGGAGACGCGGCCGTAACATCAAAGCCAATCATGGGAGGGAGGATCGCCCGATGGATCTGGGACTGACGGATCGCGTGCAGAATTTGGTCGCGCAGGTGCGCAGCATGGTCGACACCGAAATCGCGCCGCTTGACGAAGAATACCACGCTGAAGTCGGCAAGCACCCGTCCGGCGATCGGTTTCAACTCACCGATCGGCAGCTAGACATCCTGGCGGAACTCAAAGGCAAGGCAAAAGAGCGGGGGCTCTGGAACTTTTGGCTGACTGACAGCGACAAGGGTCACGGCCTGTCGACGGTCGAATATGCGTATCTCGCCGAAGAGATGGGCAAAGTGCATCTTGCCGCAGAAATCTTCAACTGCTCGGCGCCCGATACAGGCAACATGGAGGTTTTGGAGCGGTACGGCGAAGCCTGGATGAAAGAGCGCTGGCTCACCCGATTGCTCGATGGTGAGATCCGATCGGCCTACGTGATGACGGAGCCCGGCGTGGCGTCGTCGGACGCGGCGCAGCTTGCCTTCGAGGCAAGGAAAGACGGCGATGATTGGGTGTTGAACGGGGAAAAGTACTGGATCTCAGGCGCCGGTGACCCGCGGTGCGCGCTGTATATCCTCATGGCCTGTACCGCACCGGACGCCGCAAAGCACAGTCGGCATACGATGTTCGTGATGGATGCGGACACATCCGGGATCGAGGTCTTGCGCCCCATGCACGTGTTCGGTCAGGACGATGCGCCCCATGGGCACATGCATCTGCGGTTTACAGACGTGCGCGTCCCCTCGAAAAACATCGTCCTTGGTGAGGGGCGTGGATTTGAAGTGGCCCAGGGTCGTCTTGGACCCGGGCGTATCCATCACTGCATGCGTTCTATCGGACTTGCCGAGAAGGCGCTGGAACTTCTCTGCAAACGCGGGCTTCACCGTGAAGCCTTCGGCAAACCTCTGGTGGAGCTTGGCGCCAATTACGACATCATCGCCAACGCCAGGATGGAGATCGAACAGGCGCGCCTGCTGTGCCTGAAAGCGGCCTGGATGATGGACACGCAAGGCACGCGAGCGGCGCAACCGTGGATCAGCCAGGTCAAGGTGGTTGCTCCGCTTATGTCGCTCAAGGTGGTCGACGAGGCGATGCAGCTTTTCGGCGGCACCGGGATCAGTCAGGACACTCCGCTCTGGCGGATGTGGACACATTTGCGAACGCTGCGTTTTGCCGATGGGCCCGATGCCGTGCATCGACGTCAGGTGGCCCGGGCGGAACTGCGCAAATACACGAACCAATGAGCACGGCGCTCCTTGATGTCGCTTCTGTGGAAGCCTGGATGGGCAAGACCGTGGACGGTTTCAGAGGCCCGATCACAGTTGAGAAGTTCGCGACGGGGCAATCCAATCCGACATTCAAATTGACAGCACCTTCGGGCGCCTATGTGTTGCGACGCAAGCCGCCTGGCGAACTCCTGAAATCCGCCCACGCTGTTGACCGGGAATTCCGCGTCCAGAGCGCCCTCTTGGACACCGATGTTCCTGTCTCCCGTATGCATGCGTTGTGCGAAGATGAGTCCGTGATCGGGTCCATGTTCTATGTGATGGAATTCGTCGAAGGCCGAACTTTCGTCGATCCGCGTTTGCCGGATGTGAGCTTTGAAGACCGACAGGCGATTTTTGACGATATGAACCGCGTTTTGGCCGCAATCCATGCCGTCGACCTGGTAGCGTCCGGACTGACGGATTACGGACCAACCGGGAATTATTACCAACGGCAGATCGACCGTTGGACCAAGCAGTACCGCGCCAGCGAAACGGACCCAATCCCTGATATGGATGCTCTGATGGCTTGGCTGAAAGGCGCGGTTCCCGAAGATGATGGCCGTGTGTCACTGGTGCATGGCGACTACCGGATCGACAATCTCTTGTTCGCACCCGGCGAGCCGCGATGTGTCGCCGTTCTCGATTGGGAGCTGTCCACCCTGGGTCATCCTTTTGCCGATCTGGCTGGGGTGATCATGCAGTGGTCTTTGCCGCCGGGCGATGCCGGACGGGGCTTGGCGGGAGTTGATCGAAAGTCGCTCGGCATCCCGGAGGATCAAGCGTTCATCGACACCTATTGTGAGCGCATGGGTCTTCCGGGCATCGACCGGTTCGGCTTTTACCTTGCCTTCTGTTTCTTCCGGATGGCTGCGATCCTGCAGGGCGTCAAAAAGCGGGCCTTGGACGGCAACGCATCCAACCCGGAGCGTGCGCTGGAACTAGGAACCTTTGTCCCCGCATTCGCGGCCGGAGGACTGAAGGCGGCAAACTCCGTCTAGTTGCACGTCGAGAACGTTGCGCCTTTTTGTGGCGAGCTTTCGTGGCACATTGGGGACCTACCGGGAATTCGGGTCATCCTGTGCAATGAATTCAGTGCGAAGTCGCGCGGGCATGCGTTGCCATAGCGACTTCAAGACTTCCGCCCAGAGTGGTTCCGCGCAAAATGGCGATGACGGGACATGTGCTGTCTTCGGCCGCATTGCTGACCTCTGGCAACCAAGGATCGACGGGGGTCTTGCCGCTTTCCGAGTCAACGAAATGTGCCTGCGAGTGCTGGAAGCACACCAAAACGCGAATCCACGCTGCCTTTGAAGGGAATCGCTCTACTTTCTGCGCTATGCTGCCATGTGACGTAAGGAGAGGCGGAATGCACATCTTGGCGAGAGCAGCCCTGGGGATGTTTCTTTTGGCCCTCCCCCTGATCGCGTCGGCGCAGGGGCGTCCGGCAGGCGTCACCACAGAATTCGTGACGACAAGCACCATGTCCGAAACCGTTTCGGTCTTCGGAGAGGTGGTCGCAGGTCGCCAAAGTGCGGTGGCCGCGCGTGTCGCGGGATTGGCGCAAACTGTCCCGATCCGTGTGGGCGACCACGTTGAGCAGGGCGATGTGCTCGCACGGCTCGACACTGAATTGCTTGAAATCGAGCTGTCGCAAGCCGAGGCGCAGATCGCGATTGCGGAGGCGGGAATCGCAGTTTCGCAAGCGCGCTTGGATCGCGCGGAGAAAGCGTTCCGCCGCGCGGAAACCTTGCGGGAAAACTCAACGATAGCCGAGGCGCAACTAGAGGAGCGGGCAAGCGATTTTGCCGAAGCACGGGGCGCTTTCGAAGAGGCTCAGGCGCGCATCAAGGCGTCTGAAACCGCGCTGAGCGAGGTTCGCTATCGGCTTGAAAACGCGGTCATTCGTGCGCCGTTCGAGGCGATCATCCTCGACGTGGCGACCGAGGTTGGCCAGTTCATCTCTGCTGGAAGTCAGGTCGCGACCCTTATCGACACCGCCGCACTGGAAATCGAGGCCAGCGTGCCCGCGCGGTTCGTGAACGCGCTTCGCGCAGATCAGACCGTGACCGCGACAACCGACGTTGGCGAAACGGTAGAGTTGAGCATGCGGGCAATCCTGCCGACCGAATTCTCCGCCACGCGGACGCGACCCGTCCGGTTTGAGTTGATCGAACCAAACGCTGCGATTGCCGTTGGTCAAACCGTGACGTTGGACGTTCCGATCAGCGCTCCGCGCGAGGTGACGACCGTACCAAAGGACGCTCTGGTGCAGGCGCAGGGCGGATGGAGTGTCTTCCTCAATCAGGACGGCAAGGCCACTCCACGGACCATCGAAATTGGTGCGGCGCTCGACAATGCGTTCGAGGTCATTTCCGGTCTTGCACCCGGGGATGAAGTCGTGGTGCGCGGCAATGAACGATTGCGGCCGGGTCAGGACATCGAGCCGTCTGGCCCTCCGCGGTCGGAGGCTCCTCAGAACGGAGACACCCAAACCGAGACAAACGGCGCTGAGGCGTCTGACGAGAACGGATAACTCCAATGGACCTCATTCGCGCCTCGATTGATCGACCTATCGCCGTTTTCGCCATTGTCATCATGGCGGTGCTTTTTGGCGCGCTGGCCCTGTCGCGCATCCCGGTGCAACTCGCGCCGGATGTGCGTAAGCCCGTTGTGGTGGTTGAAACGTCTTGGGCCGGGGCCGCTCCGGCAGAGATCGAACGCGAGATCATCAATCCTCAGGAAGATGCGTTCCGAGGGCTCGAAGGGCTTGAGATCATGACCAGCCGTGCCCGGACGGGGCAGGCATCGGTGACGCTTGAGTTCGCGGTCGGGTCAGACATGGGGGATATCCTGCTTCTCGTGTCAAACCGCCTTGACCGTGTTGGTGGGTATCCGAGCGAAGCTGGCGAACCGACCCTGAACACTTCCGGGTCCGACGACAGCCCAATCGCGTGGGTCATGGTCAAAGCGCTGGAAGGCACGACGAAGCCTTTGCCGGAATTCGGTGATTTTGTCGAAGACGTGATCAAGGAACGGATCGAGCGGGTGAACGGGGTCTCCACCGTCAACGTGTTCGGTGGCGTAGCGCGCGAGCTGCAAATCGTGATCCGTCCGGAAGAGCTGGCTCGGCTTGGTTTGACCATCCCCGCAGTGGTCAATCGACTTCGGGCCGAGAACATCAGTATTTCGGCGGGCGACGTAGAGGAGGGCAAGCGGCGGTACACCGTTCGGGCCGACGGCAATCTGAACACTATCGAGGCCATCAACAGCGTTGTTCTACGCAGCCAAAGCCAGGGCGAGAACGGTGCGCTGGGTCGCGTGCGGGTCGGTGACGTTGCCGAGGTCGGCTTCTCTTACAAGGAAAACACCGCGCGACTGCGGTTCCGGGGCGAACCGGCGCTTGCCTTTAATGTGGTGCGCGAACAAGGGGCCAATGTCATCTCGACCATGGCAGAGGTGAAAGCCGTCATTTCCGAACTGGAGGCCGGGCCGGTCGTCGCCAATGGTCTGACGCTTGAGCAAGTCTACGACGAGACGATCTATATCGAGGGCGCGATTGATCTTGTAACGCAGAACATATGGATCGGCGGCGTCCTCGCCGCGACAGTTCTGTTGATCTTTCTCCGCAGTCCGCGTGCGACCCTTGTCATCAGCATGGCGATCCCTGTATCGATCGTGGCCACCTTTGTCGCCATGGCAGCCACGGGTCGAACGCTCAACGTGATCTCGCTCGCAGGCATCGCGTTCGCGGTTGGCATGATCGTGGATGCAGCGATTGTGGTTCTGGAGAACATCTTCCGATTGCGAGAGAAGGGCAAATCGCGACGAGAGGCCGCGTATATTGGTGCGAAGCAGGTTTGGGGCGCCATTCTGGTCTCGGCCCTGACGACGGTCATGGTGTTCATCCCCATCCTCGTCATGCAGCTCGAAGCGGGCCAGCTTTTCCGTGACATTGCGGTGGCGATTTCGGTTTCTGTTCTCCTTTCTCTGGTGGTGGCTGTGACGGTGATACCTGCATTGTCGAGCCGCCTTCTTGCCGGGGGCAAGCCAAAGAAATTCGCCTTGCCCGGGATCGATCACTTCGGTCGCGGCTTCACGTGGCTCATCATGGCCTATGTCCGATTCACGGTGCGGTTCCGGGCCGCAGGTCTGGTCACGGTGGCCGCGATCGGCATGGGCGCAGCCGCTGCAGCATGGATGTTCTTGCCCAAGCTCGAATATCTGCCGGAGGGCAACCGCAACCTTGTTTTCGGTCTGATCATCCCGCCGCCCGGATACAACCTTGAAACGACAGAGACGATTGCACAGCGGATCGAGGCCGTGGCCGAGCCAATGTGGACAGCGCGCCCTGCGACCGAGACGGAGGACGGGCGTCCGGCCTTGGAGTCGTTCTTCTTTGTCGCGACCCCCGGCAACAGTTTTGTAGGCGCTGCCACGGTGGACGGCAGCCGCGTGGCAGAGGTGATCCCGATCCTGTCGCGCCCGATCTTCGCCGAACCCGGCACGTTCGGTTTCATGACGCAACCCTCGCTTTTCGGGCGCGGCGTCGGCGGTGGACGTACGATCGAGCTCAACGTGTCTGGCGATGAGTTGGAGGATATCCTGGGCGTGGCCGGGCAGGCGGCCGGCATTATTGGGCAACTTTTGCCCCGGTCCGAGGGGCATCAATTCCGGCCGATACCGGGTCTGGAACTGGGCGCGCCCGAAGTGCGCTTGATCCCGGATCGCGTGCGGTTGGCGGATGCGGGACTGACAACGCAAGACCTTGCCGCGACAGTTGATGCTTATAATGACGGTCTTCGTGTGGCCGAGATCAACGTCGGAAACCGGCGTCTCGATTTGACCCTGAAGGGTGACAGCGAAATCCTGAGCGGCTTGCGCACCCAGGATGTGGGCAGTTTTCCTGTCGTGACGCCGTCCGGCCAAATCGTTCCCGCATCCGAACTGGCGGAGGTCAGGGTCACCGCCGGTCCGACCGAAATTCGGCACCTCGAACGGTTGCGTACTGTCACGCTTGAGGTTCGTCCGTCAGACGCCCTGCCACTGGAAGCCGCTGTCGAGCTGCTTGAGACCGAAGTGATCGCCGCGCTCCAAGAGCAAGGGTTGCCACCGGGTGTCAGGCTGTCAGTCTCCGGTACGGCTGACCAACTGTCTCAGACGTGGAATGCCATTCAGATCAATCTCCTGGTCGCGATGGTCATTGTCTTCCTCGTCATGGCGATCCTGTTTGAATCCTTTGTTCTTCCGCTTGTTGTGATGATCTCGGTCCCGGTCGCCGCCGCAGGAGGCGTGGGCGGGCTGGCAGTGCTCAACATGATCGGGACACAGCCATTGGACATGCTTACTTTGCTGGGCTTTGTCATCCTCGTCGGCATTGTCGTCAACAACGCGATCCTGATCGTGCACCAGTCTCTGTACCACCTGCGCGAAGAAGGTATGAACCCCGTCGATGCGATCGAGGAAGCGACGCGCAATCGCATCCGTCCGATCTTTATGTCCACTCTGACCTCGGTGTGCGGTATGCTTCCGCTCGTTCTTTTTCCCGGGGCCGGGTCTGAGCTTTACCGCGGCTTAGGTGCAGTTGTTGTGGGTGGCCTGTCGATGTCCGCCTTCCTGACGTTGCTGACGGTGCCACCGTTGTTGCGCTTGGTGCTGACGGTGAAGACGCCAGATGCGGACCCGGCGGTTAACCCGGTTGCCGCTGAATGACAGGTCACGCAAAGGTCGCGTCACCAAGCAAAATCATTTGGCGATTCAATGGAATGGTAAGGACGCCGCATGCTTTTCTGCGGTCTTGACGTTGCTTAAAGTGGTTTTCGCTTACATATTTCGAGGATCAGTCCGAAAGATGACTGGGTGTGTCCAAAGTGGGAGGACTTTATGAAACACTTCAAGACCGTCGCGCTCGCGGCGACCATCGCGCTTTCCGGCGCGACAGCTTATGCGCAGGATGAGGGCGCCAACTACGTCCTCGCGACCGCCTCGACAGGCGGGACGTACTATCCCGTGGGCGTTGCGCTTGCGACCTTGGTCAAAGTCAAATTGGAGCCGAGCCAGAAGATCGGCATGGCCGCGATCAGCTCTGCCGGATCCGGCGAGAACGTGCGCCTGATCCGTGAAGGTGAAGCGCAGTTCGGCATCATGCAGGGCCTGTTCGGCTACTATGCCGCGACGGGAACGGGACCGCTCGCCGAGGTTGGGCCGCAAGAAAACCTGCGTTCAGTCAGCATGTTGTGGCAGAACGTCGAGCACTTTATCGTGGCCTCAGACTCGGCACCCACAGGCACGATCGAAGATATGGTTGCCCTGAAAGGTGAAGCGATGGCGCTTGGCCGTCAGAACTCTGGGACCATCGGATCGAACGCGACAATCTTGTCCGGGTTTGGTGTGGACATCGAAAATGACTATGAACTCGTTTTTGCAGGATACGGCCCATCGGCCGAAGCCTTGCAGAACGGTCAGGTCAAAGGCATCGGTACGCCCGCGGGTGTCCCTGTTGGTGCCGTGAGCCAGCTGATGGCTGCCGCTGGCGACAGCGTGACACTGCTGGGCTTCACCGAAGAACAGATGGCGCAAGCCGACGGGGATCGGGGTCTCTGGACGCCGTATACGATCGCGGCGGGAACCTATCCCGGACAGGATGCGGATGTGCAGACTATCGCGCAGCCAAACTTCCTCGCCACAAGTGCCGATCTGCCGGACGATCATGTCTACGAGATCACCAAGGCAATGTACGAAAACCTGCCATTCCTGCAGGCGATCCATCCAGCAACCAAGGCCATGGCCATCGAACGTGCGATTGCGGGGCTTCCCCTGCCGTTGCACCCCGGCGCGTTGCGCTACTATCAGGAGGTCGGTCTCGACATCCCTGAGCGCCTGATCGCTCAATAAACGTTAGAAGGGCCAGTCAGCGCGTAAGCATCGACTGGCCCTTTCGCTTTTTGGGGGGAACGGCGACGTCATGGCGGAAACCGACGAGATCGACGACAGCAAACGACTGCGCTCTTTTACGGGCACTGCCAATGGCGCGCTGTCGATCCTGTGTTTTCTTATTGCCGTTGGGCATATCTACGTCGCCTTCGACCCGATCCTCTCAGAGCTTCAGCGCAACGCATTTCACTTTGCTGGCTTCGCATTTCTTGCTGCTGTGCTGTACCCGATGTGGCGCAATGCACAGGACAAGCCATCGCCACTGTGGATTGACCTGATCCTTGGTGTGCTTGTCGCCGCGTCTGCGGTTTGGCTCACCATGGCCGAGAACGCGATTTATGACCGGGGCGTGAAGTTTGCGCTTCCAGACTGGATTGCCGCCGTCATTTGTATCATCGGCGCGATTGAACTCACACGGCGCGTGGCGGGTTTGATAATCCCCATCCTGATCGTTCTCGCGCTCAGCTACGTGGCTTTCTGGGGAAAATTCGTCGGAGGGGTCTTCGCTTTTCCCGGTCTCAGCGTGGAGACCGTCGCGTTCCGTTCCATCTATGGCGACGACGCCATGTTCGGGACGATTGCGCGCATCTCGTCCACCTACGTCTTCCTGTTCATAATCTTCGGCGCGTTTCTTTTGCGCTCGGGCGCAGGCGAGTTCGTTATCAACATGGCGCGCGCTGTGGCGGGTCGCCTGGTTGGGGGTCCGGGGATCGTCGCCGTGATCGCCTCTGGTCTGACAGGCACGATCTCTGGTTCAGCTGTGGCGAACACGGCATCCACAGGCGTGATCACCATCCCGCTGATGAAACGCGCAGGATTCCAGCCCAAATTCGCGGGTGGGGTTGAGGCCGCGGCGTCGACCGGGGGACAGCTGATGCCGCCCATCATGGGGGCAGGGGCCTTTGTGATGGCGAGTTTCACACAAATTCCCTACGAGCAGATCGTGGCCGTCGCCGCACTGCCGGCGCTTCTGTATTTTCTGTCGGTTGCGTTCTTCGTTCGGATCGAGGCCCGCCGCAATAATCTTCCGCCGATGCCCGACGAAGGTCAGACGATGACCTCTGCGTTCAAGGAGGGCGGTGCCAGTTTCGTCATTCCCATCACAACACTGATCGCGCTTCTGGTGACCGGCTTCACGCCCACATATGCGGCGGTGTTCGGCATTCTGGCCGTCATCGGATCAAGCTGGCTCACCAAGAACCCGATGGGTCCGACGGCCGTCTTCGAAGCTTTCGTCATGGGGACGAAAGGCATGGTGCTGACTGCCGTGCTTCTGTGTTCCGTCGGGTTGATCGTCAACGTGATCGCGACCGCGGGTATCGGCAACACGTTCAGCCTGATGATCGCCAGTTGGGCGGGTGGAAACATCCTGGTCGCGCTCATCCTGATTGCGCTTGCGAGTCTCGTACTGGGCATGGGCCTCCCGGTCACCGCTGCCTACATCGTTCTCGCCACTCTTTCGGCCCCGGCATTGTCCGGGATGATCAGCGATCAGTTCGTGATCGCCGAACTTGCTGCGGGGACCTTGCCGGAGGCTGCGAAGGCCGTTCTTCTGTTTGGCGTGCCCGAACAGGCAGAAATGCTGAGCCGTGAACTGACATGGGCGGAATCCGCTGCCTTGATCCGGTCGCTTCCCCTTGAGATCGCCGCGCCTTTGCGAGATCTCGTGGTGCCGCAACCGGTCGCCATGAGTGCGCTCTTGTCTGCGCACATGATCATCTTCTGGCTGTCTCAGGACAGCAACGTCACACCGCCGGTTGCCTTGGCAGCCTTCACAGCGGCGGCGATTGCCAAAGCTCCGGCCATGGCCACTGGCGTGGCCAGTTGGAAGCTGGCCAAAGGATTGTACATTGTCCCGGTCCTCTTCGCTTACACGCCCTTCCTGTCTGGCGATTGGCCCGCGATGATCCAGGTTTTCATCTTCGCGGTTGTAGGGGTTTACGGCCTATCCGCAGCTCTGCAAGGATGTATGGAAAAGCCATTCGGCTTTCTCATGAGGTTGCTCTGTCTCATTGCGGGGCTCGCCTGTTTGTGGCCGGAAGCGCTTTTGGCGAACATCGCCGGCGTTGTTGCTGTCTGCGCGCTCTTGTTCTGGAACGTGAAGTATACGGAACGCGCCGAGACTGCGCCTGCCGTCTAGGTTACGGCCACCGACATGGACCCCAGCCCTTCGACCGAGATGTCCATGACATCACCTTTCTGCACCGGCCCGACACCAGCTGGTGTTCCCGACAGAATCACGTCGCCCGGAGCCAGGACGTAAAAGCGGGACAGATAGTTGATCATCTCGGGCACCTTCCAGATCATCTGGTTCAGATCGCCGGTCTGCCGTTCCTCGCCGTTCACGGACAGGGTAATCCGACCGCTGGCCAAATGCCCCACCTCTTCGACCGTGTGCACAGGTCCAACTGGAGCCGAGCCGTGAAAGGCTTTTCCGATTTCCCAAGGACGACCCATCTTCTTCGCCACGCCCTGTAGATCCCGGCGTGTCATATCGAGACAAAGCGCGTAGCCGAACACGTGGTCCAGGGCCTCTTCGATGGAGATGTCCGTGCCGCCGGATTTCAGGAAAACGGCAACCTCTGCTTCGTGATGAACATCTTCGCTCTGGTGTGGATACGGGAATTCGCCGGTCGTATTCAGGTCATCGGGGTTTTTCTGAAAAAAGAACGGCGGTTCGCGGTCAGGATCGTGTCCCATCTCAACGGCGTGCGCGGCGTAGTTCCGACCGATGCAATACACGCGACGAACAGGAAATACGCCGCCACTGGCGACGGGGACAGTGACGACAGGGGGTGCGGGGATGACGAAGTTGGTCATAAGCGTTCCATGAGATTTCAAGCCTGCGCGTCACGCTAGTTCAAGCGACCCGGTTAACCAAGAACGCTTTCGGACTCAGGAATACGCGCAATCGGGTCCGCGCTCCAATGGCGTTTCGATTGTGATCTCTGTCGGGATCCAGTCAAAGATAGCAAGGGCCTGCCCGCCGTCGAACCCGACGTATAGCGTCCCCGTCTCTGGCTGAAGTGCCACGCCCTCTGCATCGAAGCCGTACTGCGAAAGCGGAGAGACAGACAGAACACGTCCGTCCGGTGCCAGCTCGAACAGGCTGTTCAGCCCTTCATTGTCGTCAACAACGAGAATGTTGCCGGAATAGGGGTCCCGCGTGACGCCTTGCGGTTCGGTCATCGGCGGATCGAAGGTATCGCCGAACAGTTCCATCAGAACGCGGCCATCCGGGGCGATCCGCATCAACCGGGATGGGTCATCTTCCACGATTAGGAAACTGCCATCCGCATCCCGGTGCAGACCTTCGGTATCGAACAAGGTTTCACTGAGGCGAAACGGATCGTCTATGGCACGACCGTCACGATCAAGGCGACGGAACTCACCCCATCCGTTGGCGATGAGGATACCGTCTTCTTCGACTGTCAGGCTACGAACCGAGGACATACCGGTTTCGAGACGGCGAAGCTCTTTTCCGAATGTCGACAGTAGTATGATCTCGCGGCTTTCGTTGGCGACCCAGAGTCCGCAGACCTGCGCATCGTAGGCAAGGCTCACCGCTCTGAAGTTCGGGATGGTTTCCCAGTGAAAGATATCTGCTTTCGCGGGCATCGCCGCGATCAGAGATAGGCAAACGATCGTCGCTGGCAGAACCGTGTCTCTCATCGACATCTCCTCTTCATTCCAAAGTGTGACGCGACCTGGGTGTGTTTCAACGACGGTCGAGGCAATCCGAGATGGAAGACGGTGAAAAACCCGTGTCCGATGTGGCCTTCTCCTATTTCGGATACTGCCAAGATTAAATAGCTCGACTCTTAATTGTTAAGCTGGGGTTTACGTCCGAGCGCTAGGAGTTCTGTGGGGCGTAGTGAAAGGTAGTGGGAATGGCGTCCGGCAGCAATGTCGCGCCAGTCATCATCAAGCGTAAGAAAGTGGTCGTCGAAGACGGGCATCATGGGGGTGCCTGGAAGGTGGCCTATGCCGACTTCGTCACCGCAATGATGGCGTTTTTTATGCTGATGTGGCTGTTGAATGCGACAACCGAAAAACAACGAAAAGGAATTGCAGATTACTTCAGCCCGGTCGCCCCGATCAGCCGCATGTCAAGCGGATCGGACGACATGTTCATGGGCGACAGCGTGTTCGCAGCCGATGTCCTGCCGCAAATGGGTGTGGGGGCGAATTCGCTTCACGAGACAGACGGCGATGCCAGCGGCGGGGACAACAAGACCGATCCCGAGGCAGACGCGCAGACGGATGCATTTTCCGAAGTCAAAGAGGTGTTGCTCGCACTGGGTGGTGAAAGCCTGCTTGAAGATGAATGGCTACGGCATGTCGTGTCCGAAATTACGGACGAAGGTCTCGTTCTCGAATTTCACGACACCGCCGAGGCGGCGCTGTTCGAGAATGGTGCTGAAGCTACAGATCTCCTTCGTTCCATAGCTTATGCAGTTCTAGAAGCTGCTGCACTGCTGCCGAATGACATGGCAGTAGAAGCCCACGTCGCTACCGTTCCGGTCGTCCAAAAAACTGACCCTACCTGGGATCTATCATCGGATCGGGCCTTCAAGCTGGCCGATGTCTTGCAAGGTTTCGGCCTTCCAAGCGATCGAATCCGTCGGGTGACCGCCTACGGGGATCGTGAACCCGTCGTGGATAACTTGATGGCCGCGCGGAACAATCGGTTGGTGATCATATTCTTGCGCCATTGAGGTTTGGCGAAAATTGATCAACTTTTATTCGTTAGGTCCGCGTTAAATCCGCGACCGTAAAGCTTCTGGTAGATAAACGGTCCTCTTTCCAGAAAGGCGATTCATGTCGATTTCCTCATCTCTCAGCGCGGGCGTTGTTGGCCTGGCGTCCAATGCCACACGTCTTGCAACCATTTCGGACAACATCGCCAATTCACAAACCCCCGGCTACAAGCGGGTCGAGGCGAACTTTCATTCGATGGTCGTCACCTCCGGTGGTGGAACGTACACTGCCGGCGGCGTGCGTACGACAACGCAACGCTACATCGACCAGAACAGCGCGATTACGACGACCTCGAACGCCACCGACCTTGCGGTGAGCGGTCGCGGTTTCCTGCCCGTTGCCCAGGCAACAGAGGTTCTGGCCGGCTCCGAAACCCCGCAGATGTTCCTGACGACAACCGGTTCCTTCCGTACGGACGCCAACGGATATCTGCGCACTGCGTCCGGCCAAATTCTGTTGGGCTGGCCCGCAAGCCTTGACGGCAGCATCCCGAACTATCCCCGCGCCACCAATGAAGCGTTGGAGCCGGTCCGCGTGAACGTCAATCAGTTCTCCGGAGAACCGACAACGCGGATTGAATTGGGCATCAACCTGCCCGCCACGGAAACCGAAGCCGGCGCAAATGGCGACCCCCTCACGCAATCGGTTGAATACTATGACAACCTTGGGCGTGCGGAAGAACTCCAATTCACATTTACCCCGTCAGTCCCGGCCACCGGAACGTCAAATCTGTGGACAGTCGAAATCGTGGACAGTGCCGATCCCGGGACAATCCTGGGGCAATATGAACTTCAGTTCGATGATGCGCGCACGCTTGGTGGAACGCTCGCCGGTGTCACCGATATTTCCGGTGGGCCCTATGATCCTGCAACAGGGGTTCTAACCGTTACTGCACCGAGTGGACCGATTGACATTCGGATCGGTCGGTTGGGGCAAAATGAAGGTCTGTCTCAACTGTCTGATCTCTTTGCTCCCTTTAACATCAGCCGCGACGGTGCTCCGGTCGGAAAAGTTACATCAGTAGAAGTGGATGAATTGGGTCTCGTCACCGCCGTCTACGATACCGGAACCACGCGCACGTTATACCAGGTTCCGCTCGTCGATATCCCGAACCCAAATGGAATGGCTGCAGTTGGAAGTCAGCTTTACATGCCGACACCGGACAGCGGAAGTTTCTTCCTCTGGGACGCTGGCAATGGGTCCACCGGCGACATCCTGTCCTTCGCTCTTGAGGAGTCCGCGACCGATATCGCGAACGAACTGACCGAACTGATCCGCACGCAGCGCGCCTACTCATCGAACGCCAAAGTCATCCAGACGGTGGATGAGATGCTGCAGGAAGCCACAAATATCAAACGCTGATCGACTGATTTGAAAAGGATTTCTGCATGAGCCTTTCTGGTGCTCTGTCCAACGCCATGAGCGGACTCACCGCGAATGCCCGGGCGACAATCGTCGTGTCCTCGAACATCGCGAACGCCCTGAACGAAACGTATGGCCGACGTGAAGTTGTTGTTGCAACCGACGGCACATCTTCGTGGGGCGGTGTGCGGATCGCGTCGATAGACCGACATTCCGATCCTGTTCTGAGTCATCAAGCGCGAAACGCGATGGCTTCTGCCAGTGCCGCATCGATTCACGCAGGCTTTGCGACGAAAGCGGAGGCTTTGATTGGCAGCGTTGATACACCAAGTTCTATCGCCGCGCGGTTGACGGATTTCGAAGCCGCGCTTCTATCAGCGTCATCGGACCCCTCCTCTGGCACGCGTCTTCGCACGGTTGGTCAAAAAGCAGATGCATTGGCATCCTCATTTCGGTCGGCGAGTGCGGGCATTCAAAACCTTCGTGAACAGGCCGAGCGGGAAATCGAGGCCGCGGTAAGTGATATCAACGCCAGTCTCCTTCGGCTGGAAGAGTTGAATGATCACATCGTGGGCGCGCGGCACCTTGGGCTTGATACGCTCAATCAGCAGGACGAACGCGACGCCGTGCTCGATAAGCTTGCCGCATTCTTTCCGCTACACGTGATTGCCCGCGAAAGCGGTGCAGTATCAATCTTCACGGGCCAGGGTCGCACGCTTCTCGATGGTAAAGCGGTCCAGCTTGAGTTTGACCGAAAGCCGTCCGTGGAACCGCACATGACTATGGGAAATGGGCTGTTGTCGGGCATTCGCATTGGGGATGATTGGATTGATCCCGGCAATGGAGGAATGCTCTCGGGCGGCGCGCTTGCTGCGCATTTCGAGACCCGTGACATGGATGCCGTGCGGTTGCAGGTGCAACTCGATGGTATTGCTCGTGACGTTGTCGAACGGTTTGGTCCGGGCGGGCCGGATACGACCCTTTCGATGGGCGACAGCGGTGTCTTTACGGATGCCGGCAACGCTTTCGTTGCAGCTGATGAAGTGGGACTCGCAGGTCGTCTGGAGTTGAATAGCGTACTTGACGGAACCAGTCCGGAGATCTGGCGATGGAGGCATGGGATCAATGCGCTCACGCCAACCGATGCAGGCGCCTCGGACCTTTTGCGCGCGCTCAGCCAACAACTCACCAATCAAGCGCTTCCGAATTCCGCGGCTCTTGAGCCATCGCCAAAGTCCTTCGTGGACCACATTCACGGTCTCTCGGCCGATCTGGCGTCTCAACGGGTGTGGGCGACGGATGCCAGTGCTTTCGCAACAGATCGATTGAACGGGTTTGAGAACCTGCAGGCATCCGATGGCGTCAATACAGATGAAGAGCTCCAACGTCTCATCGAGTTGGAAAAGTCGTATGCCGCCAATGCGAGAGTGATCCGTGTCGTCGATGACATGCTCTCTGAACTTCTCAAAATGTGAAGGAACACACTCATGCGCGCGATAGGTGATCTGGCCTCATTTCTTTTGTCGAGAAATCAACAGGCAAACCTTCAACACGTCGTCCGATCAGCGTCCAACGCCGCATCGACGGGCACTGCCGGCAACCAGGCCAAGCACGTTGGTGGTGCCACATTCGAATTGTCTCTGATGGACCGAAAGATCACACTCCTTGATCAATATGCGGGCACCATCAAAGAGACCGAAATCCGAGTGAGCGGGATGCAGGCGTCCTTGGAAAAGATCCAGACGCGCATGGGTGATATCGTCAACTCCCTGGCTCTCGCCAGTCAACTTGATGATCCAAGTGAGCTTACCATCCTCTCGAACGAAGCGAAGTCTGCGTTTTTCGACACCGTGAACGCGCTGAACACAAAGGTCGCGGGTCATCACATCTTTTCTGGTGCTGCCGTAAAAACGCGGCCACTTCCCGACGGTGAAACCTTGCTGAACACCATTAAGTCCGATCTTGCGGGTGCGACAACCGTGAACGATGCTCTTGCAGCTTTGGACACTTGGTTTGAGACCCCAACCGGCGGGTTTGACGCTGTTGCCTATCAAGGGTCGCGAAGTGCATTTGTGAGTGTTGCACTCGGTGAAGACACAACCGCCTCTATCGAGTTGCGCTCCGACGATGACGCGTTCCGTCAGGTTCTCAAATCACTGGCACTTGCAGCATTGTCGGAGGAGTTCCTGCCAACTCAGACAGTGTCCGATACCAAAGAATTCATGCAGCGCGCTCTGGGAGGTCTTGCCAGCGTTTCGGATCGGTTTTCCGAGGCAAGAGCCAGCATAGGGCTTCTCGAAGCCACACTTGAGACCGTTGGACATGAAACGTCCTTCGAGAAATCGAATTTGCAGCAGCAAAAACTCAAGCTGATCGGAGTCGACCAATTCGAAGCGATTTCGGAGTTCGAAGCGGCTCAGCAAAAACTCGACATCCTTTACAGAATCGCCGCGCGACAGGGTCGAACATCCCTCGCCGAGTACCTCAGATGATATTCAGGTTCTTATCTCTGTTCGTCATCCTGTTTTCGTCGGCATTACAGGCAGATACCCACGGCGTGCGTCTAAAGGACTTGGCGAGTTTCGAGGGCGTGCGCGGAAACGACCTCGTCGGTTACGGTCTGGTTGTCGGATTGGATGGAACCGGAGATGGGCTTCGCAATGCTCCGTTCACCGAAGACACGATGTCAAACATCCTTGAACGGCTTGGCGTGAATGTCACCGGAGAACAGTTTCGGGCCCGAAACGTGGCGGCGGTGATTGTGACAGGTCGCCTCGAAGCCTTTGCACGGGCCGGGAACAGAATGGACGTGACCGTGTCAGCGATCGGCGATGCGTCCAGCCTGCGCGGCGGCACGCTCGTGATGACCCCGCTGCATGCGGCAGACGGGGAGATATATGCCGTAGCTCAAGGGTCGATCATCGCCGGAGGTGTCGCAGCCGAGGGTAATGCCGCCCGTGTCGTGCAAGGCGTGCCGACCGCAGGAAGTATCCCGTCCGGGGCGACGGTCGAAAAGGAGATCGAATTCGATTTCGCTGCTCGACAAAGTTTGAAAATCTCTCTGAAGACCGCGGACTTTTCAACTGCCGCCAGGATCGAGCGGGCCATCAATGCCGCGATAGGAAGAAATTCCGCCCGTATGGCGGATGCCGGAACGGTACTCTTGCAGTTGAATGGACCGGATAACCTGTCCGCGTCACACATTGTTGCCAGCATCGAAAACCTGTTGATCACACCCGACACGCTCGCCCGGGTTGTCGTCGATCAGCGCTCCGGCACAGTTGTCATCAGCAAAGATGTGAAAGTCTCAAGGGTAGCGGTCGCCAAGGGCGATTTGACACTCACCGTTCAAGAGAACCCGGTGGTCGTTCAACCCAACCCATTTGCCGAAGGTGAAAGCCTCGTTGTGCCTCGAACATCTGCGCAAATAGAGGAGGACCGCCAACGTTACCTGGCCGAGGTTCCTGAGAGCACAAGTCTGTCCGATATCGTCACCGGTTTGAATTCGCTTGGAATTACTCCCGAAGATCTCATCGATATCCTTAGATCAATCAAGGCAGCCGGCGCTTTGCACGCAGAACTTGTGGTCATGTAAAGGAAAGCACAAAAAATGATCACACTGTTTGGAATTGTATTCACCTTTCTCATGGTTTTTGGTGGATATATGCTCGCCGGCGGAAAGTTGAGTATCATCCTCAAGTCACTTCCATTCGAAATGATGATGATTGGAGGGGCTGCTGTTGGTTCGTTCGCTGTTGCGAACAGCTTGAGCACCGTCAAACAATCCGCAAAAGACCTGACATTCATATTCAAAGGCGGGGCCTGGACAGGAGAGGATTACCAACTCCTGCTTGAGGTCTTGTATCAGCTACTGGAGATTGCAAAAAAGAATCCCGTCGCTCTTGAGACCCATATTGACGACCCACATGGATCGGAGCTGTTTGCACGCTTTCCCAAACTGCTCAAAGACCACGAAGCCGTGAGCTTGGTGTGTGATACCTTTCGCGCGTCGACTATGAATTTCGACGATCCCAACCATGTCGAAGAAGTGCTTGAGAAGAAAATCTCCGAGATAAAACACCATCGATATCAACCAGTTCACGCCTTGCAGGGCGTTGCAGATGCGCTTCCCGCCCTCGGCATCGTTGCGGCCGTACTTGGCGTCATCAAAACGATGAGCTCCATCGATCAACCTCCGGAAGTTCTTGGAAAGCTCATTGGAGGGGCGCTTGTCGGGACATTTCTCGGCGTGTTTCTCGCGTACTGTCTGGTTGCGCCATTCGCTTCGAAGATGAAGGTTGTGGCCGATGAAGATATCAATTTTTACGAGGTCATCAAAACCGTCTTGATTTCACACATGAGACAGCACCCACCAAAAATCTGCTTGGAAGTCGCACGGCAGAATATTCCACATCACAATCGGCCTGAATTTGAAGATCTCGATGCTTCCATCAGAAACTTGGTGTCATTTGTCTAGATTCCCCTTAGTTTCAATAATTCTCGCGTATTTGTTCGGCACGAGCCTTTTGCTCGCAGATACTCAGTACGTTGAATTTGGTAACGATATTAGAGCCAGTGGTCACATACTGGATCATCTTCGCGGCGATCCGTTCTCTGGTGCGATGGAAATCAGATCATTTTGGGAGTCTCTCGGCCAGAGCAATGTTCCGAAGCTCAAATCTGTTTTTGAAAGATCAGGGCTAGACACTCATTTTCAGATGCCAAAACTTGAAACCTCTCCTTTATGTGAAAATGACTCGGAATTGCGCCCCGATACATGTGCTGGCACACCGTCCCCGGATGCTTCGTGCGATTTCTTCGATGATCTGTATTTGCGGATTTCTGAATTCAGCGTCAGTTCACCTCAATCCGACGAGAAGCCTGTATTCCTATCTTCGCCGGTAACTCTTGAAAGTACCGAATTCACCTCACGCGCGTTATTAATCGATTTCCTGGCCCAAGGTTTGCTTGCCGAGGCAAGGTCATTGCTTTCTGATGCGATGCTGCAATCAAGTGCAAGAGCCGATGCCTTTGCCATGGTGGCTGCCATCGAAGCGAGATCTGCTGATCGTCTGCCTGCGTCAAAGCGTGAATGCAATGATTTTACGCGGTTTCTGACGGTTCTTCAGGGTGCGGAGAGCGGTGATGCGTTGACCGGTTTTGAGTTGCTTGAACTGAAACACAGCTTTGACGATTTGACGCCCGGACTGCGGATGGCGCTTGAAGATCGCGTCGCACCCTTGATGAACAGTATCACGGTCGGTCTCGACTTGGAGCCGCAGATTGAAAGCGACTTTGATGGTGACAAGGTAGTTGTCACATCCGAAGAAGGGCGGATCGACGAAGCCACTTTTTCACCGGACGGACAGGCAGCGGTTGCGCGGGAAGCGCGCGGCACTGCCCTTGAAAGCGCTGAGTTATTCGATGCTTTCAGAGGGTATCTGATTCAGGATCGGTTCTTTGACGCCATGGGTCTTCTGAACGAAGAAAGCGCGGCCTTCGGTGACTTGCGGGCCCGGGCACGATTCGAAGGTTTTGCAGCGCTCTTGGACCGTGCGCCGGTCGGGACGTTTCTGTATTTCGTTCTGGAGCATGTCAGACAAGAGGAGCCCTTTTTACCGTTCGGACCCGTCCGTGACATCGGCACGCGACTACTCGAAGAGGGTTTTCCAGAACAAATTATCGCAATGTGCCAGCTATATCCGTCATTTTGCGCGCGTAGCGATTTACTAGCGACTCTTGCTGCCGCGAAGCTTGCCTTGTCTCAACCGCAGGAGGCCATTGAGATCCTGAGTAGGACGAACGAGGCTGAGGTGTCCGCGTTGCGCATCGAGGCTCACATGAAGGCGAAACGCTACGAGGACGCGTTGAACACAGCCGCCGTTCACGCTCCACCCGAGACGGCGCGCCAGTTGGCGTGGTTGAGCGATCAACTTGAGGATTTGGCGAAAACGGACTCCAAATTTGGCCGGGTGTCCGGGCTTCTTGTGGATGAAGAAGGCGATACCGGCTTTATCGACGAGATTTCCGTTATTGTGGCAAAAGATCAGTTGGCAAAAGCACGTGCCATACGAGAGAGTCTAGCCGAACTTTTGCAGAACGAGTGAACGCTTTCATGTGTGATTTCAGCCTTTATACAACAACTCGCTTGGGACGAACCGTGCATAACGAGGCCACGTTTTGATGTCTGCCGCTTTGGTTTTCAGATGCGTTCTGATCTTGAAGCTGATGTTGGCCGCTACGATTGTGCAAGGTTCGGAATCGCGCAGAACGGTGTGGTTTGGCCTAAACGGCATTTCCGATTGGTCCACGCAACACCCCTTCATCGACCACATGAAAACAGCGCGGCCTTGGGTCGGGCATCTTCCGGGGCAGTGGGGCGGTATCGAGTTCGAAGAGCTTGTTGCGGTCGGGGCCGTCGATGCCAACGGCTGGCCCACACATGTGCCAGACCCTGCGAGGCGACTGGAGGCGTTGATCTTAACCGATCAGCCAGAGGAGGCCGAGCATCTGTCTGGCGACTACCATGTGTTCTATAAAGGGGAGGCGACGATCGAGATCAAAGGCCTTGGCCGGACCAAAACCCGACGGCCCGGGCACATCGTCTTTTCCTACCGCCCTGGCGAAGGTTCTGTTGGGATTTCAGTACAAGACGTCGACCCGTCGGATCCGCTGCGCAACATTTCGGTTGTCCACGCGGACTATCTGGATGCACATGCGAATGGTGAGCTTTTCCACCCACTCTGGCTATCACACCTCAAAGGTGTCGAAACGCTGCGCTTCATGGATTGGATGGACACAAATAATTCCCCCGTAGCCAACGCGGCGCAGATTGCGCAGGCAGACGACTTTTCCTACGGGTGGCGTGGCGTTCCGCTCGGCGTCATGATTGCCTTGGCCAACCAGATTGAGGCCAATCCCTGGTTCACAATCCCGCATCAGGCGGACGATGCGCTTGTCCGGCAATTCGCCGAAGACACGGTTGCAAATCTCGATCCGGGCCGCGCGGTGTATGTCGAATACTCGAACGAGGTCTGGAACTTCATATTCGAACAGTCGCGATGGGCGCAGGCGCAGGCTGAAAAGCTGTGGGGCGAACAGGGTGATGGTTGGGTGCAGTATTACGGCCTGCGCGCGGCTCAGATCATGGATATCTGGGCCGACGTGTTCGCAGAACCAGATCATGAGCGATTGAATCGCGTTATCGCGGTGCACACCGGATGGCCAGAGCTCGAGCAGTCCATGTTGTTCGGAAAACATGCGACGCAAGAGTTGGGACGCTCGCCCGCTGAGTCTTTCGATGCCTACGCGGTGACGGGCTATTTCGGACATGACGTGGCCGTGCCGGGCATAATGCATCCCCTTCTGGACGCTGCGCAAGAACAGGTTGAAGCGGACGGGAAGGCGCTTGGCCTGTCGCGCGTGGCGCTGCGGGAATATGTGCGACCTCGGCAGTTCGAACCGGTGTTCGCGCGCGCCGCAGACATGATCCGCCAAGGTTCCTTGCGGGAACTGGAGCAGGACGTCTGGCCTTATCACGCGCGTGTTGCGCGGGACTTGGGTCTGGATTTGATCATGTATGAAGGCGGCACACATGCGACGCCGCAATGGTCCGATGTCGATGATGAGCGGCTGGTCTCTTTCCTGCTCGCGTTCAATTACTCCGAAAACATGGGCGCGCTTTATGAGCAGGCCATCGCATCATGGGAAGAGATAAGCGGCTCCTCGTTTCATGCTTTCGTCGACGTCGCGCCGCCAAGCAAGTGGGGCAGCTGGGGGGCGTTGCGGCACTTGAATGATGACAATCCAAGATGGCGCAGTCTGCGTCGCCAACTTGACCAGGCAGGCGCAGAGTAGATGTGAAGATCCGTTACAATCCATAAAATTGACATGTTTCTGTGACAGCCGAACCAAAAACCAACGTCCGATTTCATCGCCATGGAATGAGCAGACATGTCGATCACCAGTCAGAAAGACGCCTCCGTGTTCCGACCGGCAATGAGCGTCCTGATCCCCGCCTCTAACGAAGCGGGATTGATCGGCGCCTGCCTGAAGTCTGTCCTGAACAGCGATTGGTGGCACAGCGGTTCTGTTGAGGTCATCGTGATCGCCAATGGTTGCAAGGATGACACCGTTCAGGTCGCCCTCTCACACACGGAAAGCTATACCGAAAAGGGCTGGGATTTGCGCGTACTTGACCGCCCGGAGGGTGGAAAATTGGCGGCGTTGAATGCCGGTGACCGGATCGCCCGCGCGCGGATACGGGTCTATCTGGATGCGGATGTCGAACTGTCCAAGGGCTTGCTCAACGATCTGTTCACCGCCCTCGATACGCCGCGACCGCGATATGCGAGTGGGCGCATTCGGCTTGCTGATCCACAATCCTGGGCCACCCGGGCTTATGCGCGCATCTACCAACAGGTGCCTTTCATGAGGACGGGTGTGCCAGGTGCCGGGTTGTTTGCGGTGAACGCTGCGGGTCGATTGCGGTGGGGCGACTTCCCGGCCATCATCTCGGACGATACGTTTGTCCGGTTGAGCTTTCGCCCCGAAGAACGGGTGGGCGTCGATGCGCATTATGTCTGGCCGTTGGTTGAAGGATGGCGGAACCTTGTGCGGGTCCGCAAACGACAGAATGACGGAGTTGACGAGATCCGGTCGAAATACCCCGACCTTCTGCAAAACGACGACAAACCGGTGTTCGGGATGGCCGACAAACTGCGCCTCGCTTTGCGCGATCCCGTTGGCTTTGCCGTCTACGGTGGTGTCGCTCTGGTCGTTCGGCTCATGCCAGCGGGTTCAACGGGGTGGAGCCGGGGCCGGTGATCAAAGCCGTCGCCTCCCAGTTCCAGGGAACTTCGCTGACCGCGAGGTTCATGCGCAGTTCCGCGTTCACGCTGAGCGGCTATGCCGCCGGACAGGTTCTGCGCCTTGCGTCCAATCTGATACTGACGCGTCTTCTTTTCCCCGAGGCGTTCGGCCTGATGGCGCTTGTCGCGGTGATCATCCAGGGCCTCTCCATGTTTTCCGACGTCGGCGTGAGCCCCGCGATCATGCAGTCAAAGCGCGGGGACGATCAGCGGTTTCTCGACACGGCGTGGACCATTCAGGTCATTCGCGGGGCGTTGCTTTGGCTCTTCGCCTGTCTGATCGCGATCCCGGTGGCGCGGTTCTATGAAGAACCGCTGCTTGCCTGGATCCTCCCGTGTGCGGGCATCAGCCTTCTGGTTTCCGGGTTCAATCCGACGCGCATGGATACGGCGAACCGCCACCTTCTCGTCGGTCGGCTAACGGCGCTCGACCTGATTGCCCAGTCTGCGGGGATCGTGATCGCAGTCGGTCTAGCCTGGTATCTGCAGTCGGTGTGGGCGCTTGTGATCAGCGGCGTGGCAGCGTCCGTGATCTTGCTGTGGCTCTATCACAGATTTCTGCCGGGGCAGTCGAACCGGTTTCATTGGGAAGCGGCAGCAGGTGCGGAACTCATCAGCTTTGGGAAATGGATCTTCCTCAGCACAATCTTTGGGTTTCTGACCGCACAGGGCGACAAGCTGTTGCTTGGGAAATATCTGCCGCTCGATCAATTCGGTATCTACAACATCGCATTCTTTCTCGCGAGTTTTCCGTTGCTCATGGGGGGTGTGCTCATCCGCAAAGTGTTGATCCCGCTGTATCGTGAGGCTCCGCCTGCCGAGAGCGTGGCCAACTTCCGGAAACTCCAGAAACTGAGATTTCTGTTGACTGCGGTCATCTTCGGCCTCGCTTCTGCGGTCTCGATGGCCGGGGTGGTGTTGATCGACGTGATGTACGATCCGCGTTACGCCATGGCAGGCGCGGTCGTTGTCGTGATCGCAGCCATGCAAATCCCGCAAATCATTGTACTGACCTATGATCAGGCGTCTTTGGCGGCAGGGGATTCCCGCAGCTATTTCATCCTGTCCGCCGTGCGCGCCACCCTCACGCTCGGCTTCCTTTTTGCCGGCCTTCTATATGGTGGACTGTTCTGGGCCCTGATCGGGCAAGGCCTTGCCGGAGTCGTGGCCTATCCGTTTGTGGTGCATGTCGCGCGCAAGGTGAAGGCGTGGGATATCATCCACGATGTTGCATATGCATTTCTCGGATTGATCGCCGTGAGCGTGGCGTTCTGGATGAACGCAGATGCCGTCTCGGCCCTCGCTGCGATGTGATCTTTACCGTATTTGACCCGCATCATTGCCGCAGTCCGTGAACTATGATGCCCTAGTTTTATCATAATTTTCCGATACGCAGCCCTGCAAGGGTTTAGGGTACGACTATGACCATGGAAACTACGGCGCCTGGCGCGGCGTCCGAAACCGACATTGCCATCGTTGGCATGTCCGCGCATTTGCCGGGGGCATCCTCGCTTGCCGAATACTGGCGCAATCTGCGCGATGGAGTGTCCTCGATCCGGCGTTTGAATGAAGACGAACTTATCTCGGCAAGCGTCCCGCAAGGGCTCTTGCGCCACCGCGATTACGTCCCTTACGCAGCCCTTCTAGACGGCTATGACCAGTTCGACGCTGAGTTTTTTGGCCTTTCACCCAAAGACGCGGCCATTATGGATCCGCAACACCGGCAGTTCCTCGAATGCGCGTGGGAAGCGCTCGAAAACGCGGGGCACATGCCGGAACGATACGATGGGCGGATCGGTGTCTTTGGTGGCTGCGGTATGGGCAGTTACTTTTACTTCAACCTGTGCTCGAACACCGACCTTGTCGACAATACGGGCATGTTCCTGTTGCGCCATACCGGCAACGACAAGGACTTTCTTACGACACGTGTGAGTCACATTTTTGACCTCGATGGTCCGTCCGTCAGTGTGCAGACCGCCTGCTCGACCTCCCTTGTCGCGACGCACTACGCCTGCCAATCGCTTCTCAACGGCGAATGCGACATGGCGTTGGCTGGTGGTGTGACCATAGAGATGCCGCAGGGGCAGGGATATCTCTACAAGGAGAACGAAATCCTGTCGCCCGATGGCCAGTGCCACGCGTTCGATCATCGCGCGCAGGGGACGGTCTTTGGTTCCGGCGCCGGTATCGTCGTTTTGCGCCGCCTATCGGACGCTCTGGCCGATGGTGATCACATCTGGGCGGTCATCAAGGGCAGCGCGGTCAACAACGATGGCGCAGCCAAAGCGGGCTACCTGGCCCCATCTGTGGATGGGCAATCCGAAGCCATTTCCGAAGCACACGCAATCGCCGGCGTGACTGCCGACAGCATCGACTATGTCGAATGCCACGGCACCGGGACGTATCTGGGCGACCCGATTGAGGTCGCGGCGCTGACACAGGCTTTCCAGGAAACCAGCGACAAGGTTGGACATTGCCGCATCGGGTCGGTCAAAACCAATATCGGCCACCTCGACACGGCTGCTGGAGTTGCCAGCCTCATCAAAGCGTCGATGGCGCTGCACAACCACCAGATGCCGCCAAGCCTTGGTTTCGAGAAGCCGAACCCGACGATTGACTTCGAAACTTCTCCGTTCCGGGTAAACGACCGCTTGTCCGACTGGCCAAGAACAGGTCATCCCCGGCGCGCGGGCGTCAACTCACTTGGCGTCGGCGGGACCAACGCCCACGTCGTGCTAGAAGAAGCGCCGGACGTGGCCGCATCGGAAGACAGCGATTGGCCATTTCAGATCCTCACTGTCTCGGCGCGCAACAAGGCCGCGCTGGATGGCAACGCACAGCAGCTTGCGGCGCATCTTCGGGCGAACGCGGATCAGCCGTTGGCTGACGTCGCATGGACTCTCAAGGAAGGCCGCCGCGCGTTTGAAAAACGCCGGATCGTTGTTGCCGCCGACCATCTCGAGGCCGCGCGGCTGTTAGAGCAAGACGACACCCGCCGTGTCCATTCCCATGAAGCGATGAAGGACCCAGACGTTGCCTTCCTCTTCCCCGGTGGCGGTGCGCAGTACGTCAACATGGCGCGTGACCTGTACGAAACAGAGCCGGTTTTCGCAGAATGGATGGACCACGGGCTGACGCATCTCGAAACGCTTGAAGACCGGGATATCCGCGCCCTCTGGTTGCCGGAACCGGACAAGGCCCGCGCTGCGTCAGAGGCGTTGCGCAAACCGTCCTTGCAGTTACCGCTCATCATGATCGTCGAGTATGCGCTGGCGCAGCTCTGGATGAGCTGGGGCGTTGAACCTTCGGCCTTGGCGGGCCATTCGATGGGCGAAAACACGGCGGCCTGCGTTGCTGGCGTGATGTCCTTTGAAGACTGCATCGGGCTCGTCCACCTGCGCGGCAGCCTTTTCGATACCGTGGAAAAAGGCGGTATGCTGTCGGTGGCCTTGCCAGCAGAAGAACTGAAGCCGTTTCTCAAAGGTCCCATCGATCTTGGCGCGATAAACAGTCCGGGCCTCAGCGTGGCCTCGGGGCCGAACGCGGCCCTGATGGCACTTGAGAAAGAGCTGAAGGCGCGCGACGTTGATTTTCAGCGGATTCCAATTGATATCGCAGCGCATTCGCACATGCTGGAACCGATCCTTGACCGGTTCCGCGACTATCTCAAATCGATCGATCTGCATCCACCGCAAATCCCGATGACGTCGAACGCGACGGGTACGTGGATGACGGACGAACAGGCCACCGATCCCGATTACTGGGTCGGCCATCTTCGCGGCACGGTGCACTTTGCGCAATGTCTCGATACGCTCTCGGACCGCCCCAGCCGCATCTATCTGGAAGTCGGCCCCGGCAAGGCGCTTTCTGCGCTCGCCCGGCAGTGTGAGGGCATCAAGCCACAACAGGTCCTGTCCAGCCTGCGCCATCCCGAGGATGAGGTTGCGGACGACCGGCACCTGCTCGAGGTGCTTGGTCGCATCTGGGCACTAGGCGGCGAATTCGACTGGGCGCAGATCTGGGGTGACGCACGTCGCAACCGTGTGCCGCTGCCCACCTACGCTTTCCAGCGTTCCCGCTATTTTATTGAGCGCAGCGAACAAACCACAAGCACCGCGCCGACGTTCCTGTCGCGCATCGATGGCGTCGAAAATTGGGGTTGGACCCCATCATGGCGGCCCAAATACGCCGATGCCCCCGTCAACGTCCGCACTGAATTGGGCAAGGCCGAACCGCAAAGCTGGCTGATGTTCATGGATGATTGCGGTGTTGCGGCCGCAGCAGCGCGCCGCATCCGAGCGGCGGGACATGCCGTGGTCGAAGTCTGGCCTGGCGACAGCTTCGCCCGTCTAGATGAGACGACCTACGCGCTTGCACCTGAGCGGGGTCGCGAAGGGTATGACCTTCTTTTCCGGGACATGCTCTCGCATGGACTGGTGCCAAGTCGCATCGCGCATTTCTGGGGTGTGACGAAGGACAAAAGCCATCGTCCGGGATCAAGCTTCTTTCACCGGGTTCAGGAACACGGATTCTATTCGCTTCTCTTCATCGCTCAGGCGATTGCGGACGAAACGCTGCCGAAACCAGCGCATATCAACGTATTCACGAACGACGCCGCGGCGCTTGGTGCAGATGAGTTGCTGACACCGGAAAAGGCTATTCTTTCCGGCCCCGCACGCGTCATTCCACGTGAAATCCCGAACCTGACTGTGTCGAGCATAGACGTGCAGGTGCCGATGCCGCCGAAAAACACCCTGTTCGGTCGCGCCGCCGGGCAAGCCGCTTTCGAGGCCGAGATGGACGCGCTGACCGATCAGGTGCTCGAAGACCTGATCGCCGAGCCAAGGTCATGCACCGCCGCGTTGCGAGACGGACGTCGGTACGAACAGTCCCTTCGGAAAACGCCGCTCACCCCGACGACGACGCCGGCCCTCAAACCGGGCGGGACGTACCTCATCACCGGTGGCTTTGGCGGCATTGGCCTGACCATTGCCAAATCCCTTGCGGCGCAGAACTGCACCCTTGTGCTGACCGGGCGCGAAGCTTTGCCTGACCGCGCGCATTGGGATCGGATCGTCCAACGCCATGCCCCGCAAGACAAAGCGGTGCGGCGCATTCAAGCGGTGCAAGAACTGGAAGCGCTGGGCGCGACGGTGCTCACATTCGCTGCGGATGTGTGCAACCTCATCGACATGACTGACGTGGTCACGAAAACGAAAGAGGTCGCAGGTCGGATCGACGGCGTCATCCACGCGGCGGGTATCATAGACGACGCGCCGCTTCTGTCGAAGACAACCAGCGCGATCGAACAGGTCTTTTCCGCCAAGATTCATGGCACGAAAGTGCTGGATGCCCTGTTCCCGGATGGTGAAACAGATTTCATCGTCTTGTTCTCGTCATCCTCCACCCAGACCGCGCCTGCGGGTCAGGTCGACTACGTTGCAGCGAATGAGTATCTCAACGCGTTTGCTCGCTCCCGCAAAGGCGGGTCGACCTCTGTCGTCGCGATCAACTGGGGCATCTGGGCAGAGGTCGGCATGGCCGCAGACGCCTTGGCCGACCGAACCGGAGACCGTAGCGCGAGTGAATTCACCGACATTGATCTGCCGCTCCTGCAGTCCACCGGGTTCGATCCTTCCGGTCACCGCGTCTTCCACGCGCGGTATTCGACGCAGGATTGGTTTATCGACGAACACCGAACCAAGCGGGGTGATGCGCTGTTCCCCGGCGCGGGTTACCTTACGCTCGCGGCGCAGGCGTTGCGCGGCCAAGGTGAAGGAGACGCTTTCGCGATCCGCAATATGACCTTCCTTCGCCCGCTCCACGTCGCGGACACCGGTCACCGCGACATCCGTCTGCGCCTGACCCGCGGGGACGAAGGGTACCACATGGATGTGATGGGCGATGGTTCGCTTGACGGGACCAAGGGCTTTGCGCCCGTGGTCACGGCCGAACTGTCACTGATCCCGCAAGCACAGCCTCAATCGCTTGATATCGAGGCGATCCGCAAACGCTGTGGCGCGCCACGGACGGCGCGGAACGGACAAAAACTCGCCGCCGCGCAGGAAACCCAACTTGCCTTTGGACCGCGTTGGAAAACCCTCGACACCTGTGCGTTTGGTGACGGCGAAGGCATTGCAGAACTGTCTCTCAACGCTGCCGCGAAAGACGATGATGGCTGGCACTTCCATCCCGCCCTGCTGGACATCGCCACAGGCTGGGCGATGGAACTGATCGAAGGGTACCGCGCCGACAGGCTCTGGGTGCCGGTCTCGTACGCTGATGTGCGTGTGTTCCATCGCTTGCCCGAACGCGTGATCAGCTGGGTGCGGTCGGCGAGTGCAAACCGCAATGATGACGAAACCGCGTCTTTCGACATCACCCTCGCCATGCCGGATGGCACAGTCTGCATGGAGATCGCGGGATTCTCGATCAAACGCCTGGATGATCTGGGCGCCCTGACCAAACCTGCGAAGATCGTGAAAGCCGAATTCGAACCCGAGGATTTCAGCCGCAAGGCACAACCGTTGTCCGCAGCTGAGGAGCGGCTTCAATACAACTTGTCGCAAGGCATTGAACCAAAGGACGGTGCCGAAGCTTTCCAGCGCGCTCTGGCCTTGAAAGAGCCGCAGATTGTGGTGTCGTCCTTGGACATGGACGCCCTGATCGAACAGGTCGGCGCAAGCACTGCGGAATCGTCTGACACTCAGAAATTCGACCGCCCGAAGCTCGAGGGGGATTACGTCGCCCCGGAAACCGAGGTCGAGCGTACTCTCGTCGGCATCTGGGAAGACCTGCTCGGCGTACAAAACGTCGGTGTCGAAGACAGCTTTTTCGACCTTGGCGGGCATTCCCTGATCGCGGTGCGCCTCTTTGCCAAGGTGCGCAAGACCTACGACGTCGACTTTCCTATCTCGATCCTGTTCGAGGCCCCGACGATCCGTGCCTGCGCGACCCTCATTCAGGAACGCACCGGCATTACCGACAGTGTCGAAGACGCGCCGAAAAGACCCGCAAAGCAGAAGCGGCGTTTCAAACACCTCGTGGCGATGCACGACGGCGAGGGCGGTCCGAAAATGCCCTTCTTCCTTGTCGCAGGCATGTTCGGGAACGTCCTAAACCTGCGCCATCTCGCGCAGCTTCTGGGCACGGACCGACCATTCTACGGCCTCCAGGCCAAGGGGCTCTACGGTGACGAAGACCCGCACACCTCGATAAAGGATGCGGCGCGCGACTATATCGCCGAGATGAAGCTCGTGCAGCCGCATGGCCCGTATTTCGTCGGTGGCTTCTCGGGTGGTGGGATCACCGCCTACGAGATCGCGCACCAGCTGGAAAGAATGGGCGATGAGGTGGCGGCCATCGTTCTTCTGGACACGCCGCTCCCGCAACGCCGTCCGCTCAGCCGTCAGGACAGGCTCCTGATCCAGCTTCACGAGACGCACCGCAGAGGGGTGGCTTACCCGTTCCATTGGCTGCGCAACCGGATCCGCTGGGAGATCGACAAGCGCCGCATCTCGGAAGACGCAGCGACCACACACAGTTTCCACAACGCTGAAATCGAGCGCGCCTTTCTAAGCGCGGTTGCCGACTACGGGATGCGCCCTTGGCACGGTCGCATCGCCCTATTCCGGCCGCCGTTGGTGGGGACGTGGAAAGTGTCGAAAGACCGCTGGGTGAACCACGAACGGGCCTACCTGTTCGATGACAACGACTGGGGTCAATTCACGCCCCAGATCGAGGTGTACGAAGTACCGGGCGATCACGACAGCATGGTGCTCGAGCCGAATGTGCGTGTTCTTGCAAGCCAGATGCGCAACGTCATTGTCACAACCGAGGCCAAGGTTGCGGGCAATGGAAAAGTACTGAGTTTTGAGGCGACCCAAGCCGCGGAGTAATTGTTTATGACGGAGATCGTCGTTGTCGTTCTGAATTACAAAACCCCGGATCTTGCGGTCCAGGCGGCGCAGTCCGCCGCTCGGGGTATGTCAGGTTACAGCGGTGCGATACTGCTGGTCGACAACGACAGCCCTGATAACAGCTTTCAAAGAATGCAGGACGCGGTGCTGGCTGCGGACTGGCCAGCGCATTTGAACGTGCAGGTCCTCCAATCCGGTCACAATGGTGGATTTGGTGCGGGCAACAATTTCGGCATCCGCGCAGGTCTCGCGATCTGCCCTCAAGCTGACTACGTCTATGTCCTAAATCCCGACGCTTGCGTGGATGACACCACAATTTCGGCCCTCGTCGATTACCTTGAAGCGCGGCCAAAGGTGGCCTTCGCCGGAAGCTGGATCTACGGCGACGATGGCGAAGACCACTGCAGTGCTTTTCGGTTGCCGGGACTCGCCTCGGAGTTCGAAAGTGCCACGCGCTTCGGTCCGGTCACGCGACTGTTGAAAAGCTACGTCCTGCCGTTGCACATCCCCGAGACGTCCGGCCCGGTCGGCTGGGTCGTCGGCGCATCCTTTCTCGCGCGAACCAGCGTGCTTGAGGAAATCGGCCTCTTTGATGAAACCTTCTTCCTGTATTTCGAGGAAACCGACATCTGCCTCCGGGCGCACCGCGCGGGATATGAGGTCCATTTCGTGCGCGAGAGCCGAACCTGTCACATCGGCTCCGTCTCGACGGGCCTCGGAACGTGGGAGCGGACGCCGACATACTGGTTCGACAGTCGTTGGTACTACTACAGCAAGAATTACGGGCGCAGTTACGCTGTGGCCGCGACGGTGCTGAGCGCGATCGGCACCGCATTCTGGCGCCTCCGACGGCGTCTTGAAGGCAAACCAAACACGGACGCGCATCGCCATTTGCGCGACATGATCGCCCACGCGGCGAAAGCGGTGTTTCGACCAACGCCAAAGACCGCAATCCGCAAGATGACCGCGCTGCCCAAAACCGCCCTCCAGCCAAGCTTGGACTGACCCATGACCCATTTCGAAACCATCATCATCGGAGACGAAAGCCTGACGCAGCATTGCGCTGACACGCTCTTGGCCGAGGGACACACGCTAAGCGCGCTTGTCACCGGTAACCCGGATCTGGTCACCTGGGCGCAGAAACGCGGCATCCGGGTCGAGGCACATGGCGGCGATCTTGCCGCGCGATTGCAGGACGCGCCGGTCGATTGGCTTTTGAGTATCGCCAACCTCAAAGTCCTGCCGCCCGACGTGCTCGCCCTTGCGCGGGAAGGCGCGGTGAATTTTCACGACGGCCCACTTCCGCGTCGGGCTGGCCTGAACGCCCCGGTCTGGGCGTTGATCGATGGCGAAGCGACGCACGGCATCACGTGGCACCTGATCGATGATGGGATCGATACCGGCGACATCCTTGTTCAAAAGGCGATCGATGTGTCGCCCGAAGACACAGCGCTGACCCTGAATACCAAATGCTACGAGGCGGGCCTGACGAGCTTTCCCGATCTGTTGACGGAACTCACGACAGGACTTCCATCGCGGCGCGCGCAAGACACGTCACAAAGGACGCTGCACGCGCTTGCGGACCGCCCCGAAGCGAACGGGGTGCTGAGCTTCGATGACTCGGCTGACACCGCCCTGCGGATCGTTCGGGCGTTGGACCATGGTGGCTACTGGAATCCACTGTGCACCGCCAAGGTCCTGGCGGGTGATACCGTTCTTCACCTTGGACAGGCCAATAAGACCGAAACCAGCGCCGTACCGGGCACTGTGATCGAAATCGACGCTGAAAGCCTGACCGTGGCCTTTGCAGACGGTGCTTTGAAGCTGACGGGCCTTAGAACGTCCGACGGCAAACCCGCTGACCCCACGCGTTACATCGCGCTTGGTCAGACACTGACGTCACTCTCGGATCGTGATCGGAAAGCCATCACTGACACATTTCGCACCATCGCGAAGAGAGATGGGTATTTGCGGGGCATATTGGCCGAGACGCATCCGCTCGCACTCCCGTTCTTGTCCACCAAAACCGGGGACGTGAAAACAACCCAGATCGATGCCGATTCCGCGCAACTGGCTCCCGCCTTGACAGTCTTGTGCAAGCGTCTGGCCCGCGGCGCCAATGCGGCAATCGCTCTGACCAATTCCGACCTACAGGCGTCAGCGCGATTTGGCCTTGCCAGCGCATGGGTGCCGGTTTCGGTCGACGCTCTCGACGGCGGAATTCCAAACCCCTCCGTGTCTTTCGCAACCGACCTCGCTCTGCGCGACGCGAGTCTCGGGGCCATCGACACACCGGCACTTGCCATATCACACGCCGCGGGTCCGCTTTTGGGCGCGGCCATCACATTTGAAGTGTCGGGCGATCAGGTCAACGCGCATGTCGACACTGGCCGCATCGCGCCGGATTTCGCGCAGATCCTGATCCAACGGCTGGAATGGATCGCCCAGCACATCGCCGAAGGTCACGACCTATCGACCGAGCAATCGCTTCCCGAAGCCGAGCGAAACGCGATCATCGAAACCTTCAACGCAACGACACAGACGGTTGACGGGCCGGAAACCATGCATGCCGCCTTTGAGGCGCAGGTGGACAAGACCCCGGATGCCATTGCGGTCGTGCATGAAGACACTGAAATCACCTTCGCCACACTGAACGAACACGCAAACCGGATCGCGCACACATTGCGTGACATGGGTATCACGGCGGACACTATGGTCGGTTTGCATTGCAATCGGGGCCCTGACCTCGTCGCAGCCGCCTTGGGCATCCTCAAGGCAGGTGGCGCCTACGTGCCGCTGGACCCGGACTACCCTGCGGATCGCATCGCCCATTACCTTTCAGACAGTGGCGCACCAGTTGTCATCACCCAAACTGCGCTCGAAGACACCCTTCCGTCGAACAAAGCAGACCGGCTGGTGATGGATCGCGACCGACGCCTTGCCGCCGCACCCAAAACCAACCCCGAACCCGTGGCGACGGGCAAGGACCTGGCGTACGTGATCTACACGTCTGGCTCGACCGGAACGCCAAAGGGCGTGATGATCGAACATCGCAACGTGATGAACTTCTATGCGGGTATGGATGCGGTCGTGCCTGACCGCGAAGATGCCACATGGCTCGCCGTGACCAGCCTGAGCTTCGATATCTCGGTGCTTGAGCTGTTCTACACCATGACACGCGGTATCAAGGTCGTCCTTCCAAGCGCTAGCAATCGCGGCATCATTTCGGGCGGCGCGTCGCGCAAAAGCAGCGACGGCATGGAGTTCTCGATCTACTATTGGGGCAACGACGATGGTGTCGGGCGCGACAAGTATCGACTGCTTCTCGAAGGTGCGAAATTCGCCGACGAGAATGGCTTCTGCGCCGTTTGGACGCCCGAACGCCACTTTCACGCGTTTGGCGGTCCCTATCCCAACCCGTCGGTGACTGGGGCAGCCGTTGCCGGCGTGACCAAACAGATCGGTGTGCGTGCCGGAAGCTGTGTCGCACCACTTCACCATCCCGCTCGCATTGCAGAGGAATGGTCGGTGATCGACAACCTGACCAACGGGCGTGCGGGCCTCGCCATTGCAAGCGGGTGGCAACCGGATGACTTCGTCCTGCGCCCTGAAAACACGCCGCCGGACAATAAGCCTGCAATGTTCGAAGCGATTGAGCAGGTGCGCAAGCTTTGGCGCGGCGAGCCTGTCGCGTTCCCACGAAAAGACGGGAAGATGCACGAGGTGGTGACCCAACCGCGCCCTGTGTCGAAAGAGTTGCCAATCTGGGTGACCACAGCAGGCAACCCCGAAACCTGGCGCGAAGCCGGGCGCAACGGGGCGAATGTGCTGACGCATTTGCTTGGGCAATCCATCGAAGAGGTGTCCGAGAAGATCGGCATCTACCGCCACGCGCTGCGCGAAGCCGGGCATGATCCGCACCGCTTCACCGTCACGCTGATGCTGCACACCTGCCTTGCCGGGACGCGCGACGAAGCCCGCGAGATCGCCCGTGAACCGATGAAAGACTACCTGCGCTCGGCTGCTGGTTTGATCAAGCAATACGCCTGGGCCTTCCCCGCGTTCAAGCGCCCCGAGGGCGTCAAGAATGCGTTCGAGCTGAACCTCGGAGACCTCAGCGAAGACGATCTTGAAGGCATCCTCGATTTCGCGTTCGAGCGCTATTTCAACGATTCCGGCCTCTTCGGGACCATCGAAGACGCGCTACAGCGTGTCGAACAACTTCAAGCCATCGGCGTGTCGGAAATCGCATGCCTCATCGACTACGGCATCGCCACCGATCAGGTGCTTGAGGGGCTGAAGCCGCTGGCAGATGTGGTTCGCCAATCTGCACCGTCTCTTGACCACCACGACGACGACTATTCGATCGCCGCTATGCTCGGCCGCCACAACGTCACCCACATGCAATGCACGCCGTCGATGGCCCGCATGATCGCGATGGACGATGATGCACGGGCCGGCCTCAAGGGTCTCAAGCATATCTTCCTCGGAGGCGAAGCATTACCCGGCGCATTGGTCGCTGATCTGGGCGAAGCGACGACGGCCACTGTCACCAACATGTACGGCCCAACCGAGACGACGATCTGGTCCTCGACCGAAGTTGCAACCGCAGATGACTCCACGGTCAACATCGGAACACCCATCGCCAACACGCAGCTTTACGTCCTGGATCCTGACCTGGTGCCGGTCGGGATCGGCGAAGAGGGTGAACTGTGGATCGGCGGTCAGGGTGTAACGCGGGGCTACTGGAACCGGGCTGAACTTACCGCAGACCGCTTCCGCGACAATCCATTTGCGCCCGGACGCATGTATCGGACCGGCGATCTGGTTCAGCGACGCCCTGACGGACGTCTCAACTTCCTCGGGCGGGTCGATCACCAGGTCAAACTGCGCGGCTTCCGGATCGAACTGGGGGAGATTGAAAGTATCCTCGAAGAGGTGGAAGGCATCACGCAGGCCGTTGTGCTCGCGCGCGAAGACACCCCCGGGGACACGCGACTGGTCGCCTACGTCACCGCGACATCTGAGCCTGACACAAAGGCATTGCGCACCGCTTTGGCGGATCGATTGCCCGATTACATGGTGCCATCCCATTTCGTCACGCTCGCGTCCTTCCCGGTAACTCCGAACAAGAAGATCGACCGCAACGCGTTGCCAGCGCCACAATCGGCACCGATGCGTGCGGCCCCTCAGATCAAGACGCCAAGCAACGGCACCAGCAAGGCTGACGAAGGTTTGCGCCGGGATATCGCCGATATCTGGTCGGAAGTCCTTGGCGTCAGCGACATCGCAGCAGAGGATAATTTCTTCGATCTTGGCGGTCACTCGCTGCTTGCCGTGCAGACGCATCGCGCGATCCGGGATCGCCTGTCCCTGCCAAAGCTGTCGATCACCGACATCTTCCAGTTCCCGACGCTCGGAGCGTTGGCCGACCGGGTCGCGAAACTTGGCGGCGGCCCACAGCAGCCGACGCAACCCGCCGCAAAAGCCACCGTCACACCGATGCCAAAACCTGCGGCAACGGACCGGGCCAAAGCGCGCAGCGATGCGATGGCGCGGCGTCGCGCGATGCGGGCGCGTCGGCAGGCCTGAGGCATGGCCCCGCACTGGCGCATCTTCGCGGGTTTGACCCTCGTCCTTCTGGGCGGGCTGGCATGGTACATGCTTAAACCGCCGAAATCTCTGAGCGCAGAGGAACTGTCTGCGCTCTATGAAACGCCGCTGTCGCCGCCGAGCGAACCATTGACGGTGTACCACCTTGGCCATTCCCTTGTCGGGCGCGACATGCCCGCAATGCTCGCCCAACTCGCAGGCCACGACCACGCCTCACAGCTTGGCTGGGGCACACCTTTACGAAGTCATTGGTATCCTGACGAACCGATCCAGGGCTTCGATGTCGAAAACGCGCATGACAACTTTCGAGATGCGAAATCGGCGCTTGAAAGCGGCGAGTACGATGTTTTCGTCATCACCGAGATGGTCGAGATCGAAGCCGCGATCGAATACTTTGATGCGCCGCGTTACCTGCAGAAATGGGTGGAGGCGGCACGCGCTGGCAACCCAGGCATCCGCACATACCTGTACGAGACATGGCACCGTTTGGACGATCCGCAAGACTGGTTGAACCGTCTCGACACCGACCCGGCCCGGTACTGGGAAGGCGTGCTGATCGCGCAGGCCACGGCGGCACAACCCGAGGCAGACCCGATCTACGTGATCCCGGCGGGGCGCGTTCTGGCCGAGTTCGTTCGCAGGATCGAAGCCAGCGGAGGCATCGACGGTGTCGACTCTCGCGAAGACCTCTTCGCCCGTGCCGAAGACGGCAGCGTCGACACGATCCATGTGAACGATCTTGGCGCGTACCTCGTGGCGCTGACGCATTACGCGGTGCTCTACCACCGCTCGCCCGAAGGATTGCCGGCACAACTCGATCGCGCCGATGGCAGCCCGGCCGATGCCCCTGGCCCCGAACTCGCCGCTTTGATGCAAAAGACGGTGTGGGACGTGGTCACCACCTTGCCTGCCACCGGAATTGCCCCCGCTCCCTGAGATCGGGCGGAAACACGCTGTTTCCAAATTCGACGCGCATTGCGTTGGCAATTGGGGCGACTTTTGGCTAAATTGTGGCTTGTCTGTGACAAACCGGTCTATACCCCGGAACCTACAGATAAGGCGGGGGCCTTGGACTGGAGCTGAAAACATGATGTATTTTCAGTCATTTGATGAGGTCTTCTCCGCGCTGAAACGGCGGCTGGAACTGATCATCATCATCACTGTGATCGGCTGCATTCTGTCCGTCGTCGTGGCCTTATTTCAAAAGCCCACCTACAACGCCATTGCCGTGGTGCAGATCGAAGATCCGCAGGTCTCAGGCGCCAACACCAGTGTCGGTGTGTCCACTGAGGACCGCGCCAGTCTCGATGCCCGCCGCACCGTCCGCCTTATCGAACAGCGCGTGATGTCGCGTGGCACGTTGCTCGAAGTCATGGAAACCCACGACCTCTTCAATGAAGACCCAAGCATGACGGTCACCGAACGGATCACCGCGATGCGCGAATCCGTGACCGTGAGCGCAATCCTGTCCGGTGAAGCGTGGGAGCCAAACCCATCGGTGTCCGGCATGATCATCGATGTGAACCTTGGCGATGCCCAGAAGGCCGCCGATGTGGCGAACGATATGCTGGCCCGTGTGCTTGAAGAGGCGCGCACCCGCAGCGTTGACCGCGCGCAGATCGAACTTGAATTCTTCAACGTGGAAGAGGCGCGTATCCGAGAAGAGATCGTGGCCGCCGAAGCCACTGTGGCAAACTTCAAAAGCGCGAATGCCGAGTCCCTGCCGGTGAACGTCTCGGTTCTGCAAACCGAACTGACAACCCTGAACGGCGCCCTTCTGTCACTGCGCCAGGAAGCACTCGCTCTGGAATCCAACAGCAGCCGTAGCCGACCAGAGGCGCTAGAGCGTCAGCTCAGCGCGGTCCAGGAACAGATCGGACTGATCGAGGCGCGCATGGCCGAGGTGAACACCCTTCTGGCCCGCGCCCCGGCGGTTGAACGCGAACTCGTGGCGCTGGAGCGCGAAGTGGCGCAGCTCAATGAACAGTTCACCGTGATCTCCCGGCGCAAAGCGGATGCGGAAATGAGCCAGAGCCTCGAAGAGCAGCGTCAGCTTGCCCGCTTCGAAGTGCTGGAAGAAGCGATTGTCCCGGTTTACCCGGTGTCGCGCAGCAAGCGCTCCATCGCGATGCTTGGGGGCATTGCCAGTGGTCTCGTCGCTCTTGGCGTCGCATTCTTGCTCGAGGTGCTGAACCCGCCGATCCGTACGGCTGCACAGATGGAACGTACGCTTGGCGTACGGCCTGTCATCTCTGTCCCGGTGCTGAACACGACCGGTCCGTCACGCAAGAAGCGCAGCGGCAGGGGATTGCGGTTTGCCTTGGGCGTGTTCGTCGCTGTGCTCGTCGGCTTGATTGCCGCGGTTGTTCGCCCGATTGTCGAAATGGCAGCTCAGAACATGGCACCGCGCGACGCTCAGTAGGCGTAGTCTCCGGCCTCCGACTGGTCGGCTTTGTTCAGTATCACGCCAAGCAAAGGAACAGTGCTGCCCAGCCGGCGTTCGGTTTCCTTGATATCGTTGGCCCGCGTCGTGCCGCCTCCGGCAACGATCAGAAGCGCATCGAAATGCGGCCGCATGGCAAGCACGTCATCGTTCAACAGTGCGGGCGGCAAGTCGAACAGCATCACATCCGGTTCAAGGCTTTTCTCGATCCGCTGCAACGCCTTTTCGGTCGCGGGATCCTGCAAAAGCTCCGCCGCATAGGGTTCAACCATGCCATTGAACCCAATGGCGACATGGGACCCCGCCGAAATCGTATTGTTGGCAAAACCCTGAAGATGCCGCTCGGGAGAGATCTCGCCACGCAGCATGTCACCGATCACGCCACAATCCGAGACGCCGAAGATCTTGTGAAGGCTCGGGCTGCGCATATCCAGATCAAGCAAGACTGTCCTGCAGGTCTCATGCCGAGACAGGCTGATGGCAAGATTGGCGGCAGTAAACGTCTTGCCGCAATCCTTCGTCGGCGAGGTGATGGCCACGCGCCTCCAACCGTTTTCCGCAAGCGCCTGCAGCATGCGTGTGCGCAGGATGTCGAACCGGGTATGAGCCGGGTCTTCGCGCAACGCGGTAATCACATTGTGCTTGGCCAATCGCTTTGGATTTAATGCAAAGCGGTCCAGCTGTGACCAGACCGCTTCTGGATCGTGCTTGGGTTCGGGGGTCTTCGGGGCCTTCGGTCTGGGCGGGCTGGCAAGAACCAGAGGCCGCGACTTCGTGCGCGGCTTTGCGTCCGTAGTCGTGACCGTGGGCGCAGGGCGCTCTGAAACCTGTGTCGCCTGAGCTTTTTTCCGCGCAACTTCGGCCTTCAACGCCGCCTTGCGTTGAAGCAACGCTTCTTTCTCGGCCAGAAGCGCGTTGATATCCTTCCTCGGTGGAGTCGCTTTTTTCGGTGCCTTTGGCGTGGGTGTCGGCACGTCGTCAACGGCCCCGCGCCGTTTGCGGCGCTGGAATTTTGGCTGCTCTGTCATGTTTCAGCCTCGTTGCACGACATTCACGAATTCCACTTATCGTTGGCGCGAACGGATCCGCGCACTGGTCTTGATGACAGGGTATTCTGTCAAGAATACGTCCGATTTGAGGGCATTGTTGATCAAATGAAAGCGATCAGAACCCGAACAGGTTCGCCTGCCCAATCGCTTTTTCGATAAACCTGGCTTTGTCAGCTTCCGGTTTCCACCCCAATTCCTCTTTTGGTTTTGCGTTCACGAATGGGGACAGATGCGCACGGCTTTTCCAGTCTGCCAGCGATGGACGGCTCAGCCCACGCCGCCGCAGCGCGTAGACTTTGAGCGCATGTTTCACCGCGTCCGCCGCCCAGAACACGGTCAGGTTCCCGGAACTGACCCGCACCCGCGCGCCCAACGCTCTGTGGATCGCGTCGAAATACCCACGAGCGCTCAACATCGGCTCGCCAATCAGGTTGTAACTTTGACCAACCGCGTCGGGGTGTTCCCCCATCAGGATCAGCCCATCCGCCACATCATCGATCAGGACAAAGGGAAGGATGTTCAGGCCATTGCCCCAGATTCGAACCGCACCCGCGCCGTGCCAGCGCCCGATGCCCCAATGCTGGAGCGGCCCGCCATGGCCAACCACGATCCCAGGCCGAGCGATCACCAGAGGCAAACCGTCCCGCCGGTGCATCTCCATCAACCGCTTCTCGCATTCCGCCTTTGACCGGGCGTACATGTTCCGATCGCTCATGTCAGTGGGAAAGGGAACGTCCTCGGTGATCTTCTGCAGCGGTGAGGACATGTCATAGCTTGCAATTGTCCCGGTATAGACCAGCCGCTTGACCCCGGCCTCCTGACAAGCCTCGGCTATCCGGACCGACACGCCCACGTCGTGCTCCAGCGCATCTTCCCACGTGCCTTCCAGCGACCGGGCAAGGTTGTAGACCACGTCGATCCCCTGCATCGCTTCGATCAGCGCCGCCTTGTCGTACAAAGAAACGCCCACGGTCTCGACCTCGTCGGGCAGATCGGGGAAGGGGCCAAACCGCCCCCGGCTCAGCACACGCACATCCTGGCCTTTGGCGACAAGCGCGCGCGTCAAAGCACGCCCGATAAACCCGGTTCCACCGATGACCATCGCAGTAGGCTTTGGGTCGCGTGTCCTAACCTTCGGCCGGGCTGGGGTCAGGTCAGCATCAGGCACCAAGGCCAAAGCCTGATCCAGCGCCGTCATCACCTTTATTGCGCTCTTTCCCGAAAACCGCGCGTCCGCGTCCTTATCCCGCCGTAGCGCGCCATAGACCGCCGCATTCATGCCCTGAAAGCTGAGCGCATAGGGCGATTTCCGGTTCAATGACGTCACCTGCGTGACCGCGTTGCCAACACCCTCGCGCAGGTGCTGCCAGCTCAGATCCAGCTGATGTCGAAGCGGGTTCACGACCAGATCGGACGCGTTCTCCCGCTCCACGACCAGCGTATCTGCAGCGAAATCCAACCGCGCGCGCCCGGACGATCCGCGCAAGGTAAGAGACCGGTCGTCGATCGTCTCCACCATGGAGATCGTCAGCGTCACATCCACGTCTCCCGCCTGCGCCATGATGCGCCAAGCCTGATGCCGTGTGTCGTGACCGGGCAAATCAATCGGCTTGGATAACTGAACAGACTGGATGTGCGGCACGCCGAACAGATCGACGATGAACCCCATCAAATGTGGCCCAAGCTCTAAAAGCAGGTTCTTCGGCTCGCGCAATAGCCAGATCCCGAACGGACCGGACCGCAGGGGCGCAAGAGGCAGGCACCAATGCACTTCGGCCACCGACACACGTCCAAGCTCGCCCTTCGCCAACATGCCCTTCAGACGATCATAGGATGGCAGGCCCATGAAATTGTGCCCGGCATGAAACCGCACACCATGCTTCTGCGCCGTTGCCTCGATCTCGGCGGTCTCGGAAGCGGACGTTGCAACCGGCTTTTCAACAAGAACGTGCAAGCCGCCCTCAAGACATTGTATCGCCAAGGCGTGATGCAGGTTTGGCGGCGTCAGAATATGCACCGCGTCGCAGACACCGGCCTCGATCAGGTCGGCAACTTCCGAGACTACGCGCACGCCCAGACCATCCGCCAACCCCTTGGCCGCGGCCTCGGATGGATCGCAGACGGCGGTGATCTCCACCCCATCCGTCGCGCGAAGCGCATCCGCGTGCCATGACGCGATGTACCCCGCACCAATCAGACCCACACGTACCGTCGAAGACGCCATTCGCCGTACCCCTTACTTGTATTCAATCAGGCGCATTTGCGCTTTGTTCAATCGCCGCCAGTGATAGCGGACCATGCCGATGACATTTGGAAACTTGGACAGGGTCAGGAACACCGCGTGCCGCGCCGCCTCTTGCTCTGGCAAACCTTCGTCCCGAAGCCCGCGTTTTGTGCGCAACCACGACACGCCGTACACGCCCAGAACAAGGAACGGTACAACGAAAGACACCATGCCTCCGAACACCGCCAGAAACGGAAGCATCACCCCGTAGATCCACGCTCTCTGCCGTTCCCGCACGAAGTAGTCGGGATGCAGCTCCCCCACCTGCGCGAACCCATGCCCCGTGCGTTCGGCCCGTCTCCACCACTGCGCAAAGCGGGTCATGTCGGCGTCATGCGTCGCCATGTCTTCTGCGATGCGCTCAAGCCGCCACCCGGCTTTGCGCAACCGTGTGCAGAATTCGTCGTCCTCAGCCGCGATCACTTCGGGATTGAAACCGCCCACCTCCCGGAACGCAGTGCGGCGCACCATCATGTTGCCGCTACAGGCAAGGATGTCTCCGGCAGGACGTTTCCACTCCACATCGAACATCTGGTTATAGACCGTCGCATCGCGCCGCATTTCGGCGGCTTGCCCCGTCACCAGCCCAAGGGTGTCATCCGCAGTTATGTGCGCAGAACCCTTCGCGAGCCACCCATCAGCCATGACGCAATCGCCGTCCAGAAACTGCACCGCGTCCGGCGCGTCGCCCAATGCCATCAGCGCCTCGAACCCGGCGTTCCGCGCCCGCGCGGCGGTGAAGGGCACGGACATGTCGAGGTTCACCACCTCAGCCCCCGCCTTGCGTGCATTCGCAACGCTGTCATCCGTCGATCCGCTGTCCACATACACGACCCGACGGGCCTGTGGCACGACCGAGGCCAACGACGCCACCAGCCGGTCGCCCTCGTTCCGACCGATCAGAACCACGTCCACCTGCATCACGACGGCCTCAGCCCTGGGCGGTCCGAGCCATCGGCGTAGGCGCAGAAAAGGTCCGACAACCACGCCGCTTCCCGCGCCGCGTCATAGTCGGCGATGACCTTCTTGCGCCCTGCTGCGCCATAAGATGCGCGCATCTCTGGATCGCGCAGCATCTCGTCCAGCGCATCGCGAAACGCCGCCGCATCGCCCGGCGGCACCAGTCGCCCGGTGACCCCGTCTTCGACCAATTCCGGCACGCCCGCGAGCCGTGTCGTGAGCACCGGCACCTGTCCCGCCATCGCTTCCATCAGCACGACAGGAACGCCCTCTGCGAAACTTGGCAGCACGAAAACATCCGCTTGCGCCAGTTCCTCGGCCACTTCCGCCTGCGAGCGGTAGCCCAGAAAGACCACGCGATCGGACAATCCCTGTCGCTTCACCGCTGCTTCGAGGTTCTTGCGATCAGGGCCGTCGCCGACCAGCCGCAAGGACACATCCGGATGCGTCTCAGCCAGTTGCGCGATCGCATCGATCAGGATCGGCACACCTTTCACACCGGCCAACCGCCCGACGAACACCGCCCGCAAGCCGTCGCGATCCGAAGACGGCGCGTAGCGAGACGGGTCCACCCCGCAATGTACGATGTGGAACCGCTCCCAATGCGCCGCATCCGCGAAACACATCAGCTGTGACCTACAGAAATGGCTGATGCAGGCCACGAAAGAGGCCCGCGCCGCCTTCTCGTCGATGCGCCAATGGTGAGGCTCGAAAAAGATGTCCGGTCCGTGAATTGTGAAACTCCATCGGATCCCCGACAGCGCACCCGCAAGCATCGCGACCGTGCAAGACGCCTTGGCGATATGGTTGTGCAGATGCGTCACGCCCTCGGCAGCCAGCTTGTCGGCCAACACACCGGCCTCCAGGAAATAGATCAGGTTATAAAGCCGACCTTTGATGCCTTTGGGCGCCGTACGCCACGCGAGCGCCAGCGCCGACAGGTACCGCCCCGGCGTCTTCATCCACCGCAAATGCGCTTTCAAAAGGGTCGTCGGGTTCTTTGCCGCGTCAATCACCTTGAAGGTCCGCGCGTGCTCGTCCCTCTGTTCAGGACCAACCATATGCTCATTACCGGTCGTCCGGATCGAGCAGGTGAGAACCTCGTGCCCAAGAGCCCGCAATTGGGCGACCTCGCGCTGAATGAAGGTATCGCTGGCCCGGGGATACTCGCCCGTGAGATATGCAAGCTTTGGCAGCGTCACGACCAGCGCTCCCAGTCCGGTGCGGGATTAGGCAGGCCCGCGAACGCGTCAGGCATCTGCATCGCGTAGCCCATCGGAAGTAGTCGCTGACGCAGCACGGCTTCCCTGAGCAGTCCCGGCAAATTTGCCGACACAGGCCGCAACACCCGCGCCAACGTCCAAAGGCCTTGCCAGGGAAACGGCACTACGACTTTGGGCCACCCGCCGCGTTTCAGTTGGCGGATGACTTGGCTGCGGTTTGGCAAAACCGGGTCAAGAACAGCGGTGGTGACGTTCATCCTTTTGACAGTTCCATGCACGAGTGCGGCGGCGCATCGCTTTACATGGCAAAGCGGCAGGGGCCCGTCATCACCGATGCGGATCAGAACCGGTCCCACGCCAATGCCCAGATGCGCGTTCCAGAGATGCGCATCGTCGTAAACGATCCCCGGCCTCAACATCGCAACACTATCGAGCCGTGCGGCGCGCGCCAGTTGCTCTTGCTTTACCTTCGCACCGGAGTAGGCGTCCCGCGACATAGTCGGGTTCTCCAAACGACACGCATCCGTCAAATCGCCCCCGACCGGCACTTCGAACGTGTCGAAGACGGCCAGCGAACTTGCCAATGTCAGATGCCCTACGCCTGCCTGAGACATTGCCTGCAAAAGCGTTTCGGTCCCACCGATGGTCAGCTTTTTATGCGCATCAGGATCGCCGGACATCGACGCCGCCAGATGAATTGCCGCGTCGCAACCCGCCAGTGCAGCGGTCAAAGACTGCAGTGCATCTCGCGCTGTCAGGTCAATCTTGGCATATGTCACGCCGTCCCGCTGCGACCCCGCCCGCCGCTGCACGGCAACGACGTCCAGCCCCGCCTCAACCGCGGCATCGACAGTGGCGCGACCGATAAAGCCCGATGCACCAGTGATGAGCAACCGTTTCACCGCGCCCATGGCATCGGCTCCATGGGGTCGCAGCGCGTCGTCATGGGCTGAGCACCCGTCGTCTCGCCGGCGTTCTGAATCGCCAGCGTCACCTCGGTCATGTGCAGCGCGAATTCGTTGGACAGGCGCGATGGCCGCCCGGCGCGCAATGCGTCCAACATCTCTGCCGGACCCAGCATGAAATTCATCGCTGCCGCGCCCCACCGTTTGACCTTGGGATGCGTCGGCTGAGGCAGTTTTACCGCCTTCGGCAACGGCGACTCCATGAGACGCCGCCGCACCGTCATGCGTTTCGCGAACGTCACTTTCGCGGAATTGTCCCATGCGGCCTTGCAGGACAGAACGCCCTCGTCGCCGACAACCCTGATCTGATGGTCATGCGGGGCAACGATGGAACAGGTTAGTCGCGTCACCGGGCCATTTTCGAAAAACAGCGTCGCGACCGACACATCCGGGGCAAATGGCCCATCCCCTTCCTTGTCCGGCACCACCTCGGCCGAGGCCGCGACCACGGTACGCACCGAACCAAACCACGAGATCAGCCAGCCAAGGTAATAGCCCGCGTGCTCGAGCGTGCATCCCACGCGAAACTCATCCTCGAACGGCCACGGGGCGCCAGACTCCGACAGCCATTTCTTGTAGGCGGCCTGCGGCACAAACCCGTCGTCCAGTTCGGCATAGACCAGCCGTGGCGTGCCCGCGATGCCGGTGCGCAGGGCATGACCCAAGGTCTGCGCTGCCTCGCCAAGAACGCTGCACGGTGCAGAGGCCAGCATGAGATCCGCGGCGTCGGCCTGGGCATGCAGGACCTTGGCCTCTTCCAGCGTCATCGCCAGCGGCTTTTCCGAGTAGGTATGGCACCCGGCGGCAAGGCAAGCGGAGTTGACCTCGAAATGCGCCGACGGATTGGTCAGGTTCAACACCACGCCGTTCCGGGGATGCTGTTCAAGAAGCGCGTCCAAAGACCCGACCTTGGGCACATTCCAATGAGCGCAGAATTGCGTCAGCCGCGACGCGTCTTTGTCATAGACACCGGCCACTGTGATCCCGTCCATCACCTGAAGCGACCGCATGTAAAGATCCGCCACAAACCCGCAGCCGACGATCGACACCACACCGCTCATCACACATCCCCATTAGGAATGATGCCGCAGCTGTGGCTGCGCTGGGGCGGTGTTTTTCGGCGTGGCACGGGTCTGCTCTGGGTCCTGCACGTGATTGGGCGGCGTTAAAGCAATCAATAACGGTGATATTTTGGCAAAACTGGTTTTTCTCGCGTCAGAGGCGTCAATTATGTGCATCCTGTCTTGATATTGCAGCGCTCTCGCCCCGATTTAGCCGCATGACAACAGTAAACCCCGCTCCGACGACGCAAAAGGAGGCGCAGATGCGCTTTTGGGGTGAAGATTACGACGTGACCGTGAACGTGCCCGACTGGGTCGCGTTGGAGCGTCAGGTGTCCTCGCGTCTGCGGTCGGGCGATGGCTTTTCGCTCGCAACGATCAATCTTGACCATCTGGTAAAACTTCGGACAGACGCCCGTTTTCGCGCGGCATACGCCGATCAGGATATGATCGTTGCAGACGGCAATCCGATTGTCTGGATGTCCAAACTCGCCGGTCGCCCGGTACGTCTGATCCCAGGCTCGGACGCGATCCTGCCGCTGACCCGCATCGCCGCTGCACACGGCAAAACCATCGCGCTTGTCGGGAGTACCGAAAAAACGCTGATGGCGGCCAAGGCTTATCTGGAGCATGAGGTTCCCGGTACATGCATCGTTGCTACCATCGCCCCGCCTATGGGCTTTGACCCGACAGGGGCCAGTGCCGACGACGTTCTGGCCACCATCGAAGATGCAAGCGCGGACATCGCCTTCCTAGCGCTGGGCGCCCCCAAACAAGAGCTTTTCGCAGCGCACGGGCGTAAAACCCTCCCATCCGTCGGGTTTGTGTCCATCGGGGCCGGGCTGGATTTCTTCTCGGGTGAACAAACCCGTGCGCCGGCGTGGGTGCGTACCATCGCGATGGAATGGCTCTGGCGCGCATTATCGCAACCGGCGCGGTTGATCCCACGCTATGCCAAATGCTTTACGATCCTGCCCACCGAAACGCTCCACGCGCTTCAACTGCGCAAAGATGGCGCGACACAGCGCACCGCATCCGAGCGTTAATCGGTCAACTCGTGTACCCGCCCGCCGGCAGCTTCGGCATCGGCGTGGTCATGCGTTACCAAGAGCACCGGCAGCCCCTTCGCCCGCGCCTGTGAAAAGACAAGGTCCCGGATTTGGCCACGCCGTTCGGTATCCAGCCGCGAAAACGGCTCATCCAAGAGCAAGGCCTTTGGCCCGGACAGCAGCATCCGCATGAGCGCCACCCGTGCTTTCTGACCGCCAGACAAGGTCTCAGGATCGCGATTGGCAAACCCGGAGAGCCCGATATCGTCCAGCGCCGCCTCGATCTGCCGCGCGCGTTCGGACCGACCTTTGACCGAAGCGCGCAAACCGAAAGCAAGGTTTTCGCCGACAGACAGATGCGGGAACAGTAACTCGTCCTGAAAGAGGATGCCAACGCGCCGTGTTTCCGGCGCCGTATCGGTGATGTCCGTGCCGTTCAGGATCACGCGGCCTTGCGCCTCGAACACGGGGTCCAAGGTGCCGATGATGTAAGACAGCAGCGTCGACTTGCCCGATCCGCTTGGCCCCATCACGGTCAGCACCTCTCCCGGCGCGACGTGATCCGAGATCTTGACGAGCGTGCGTCCTTCGCGACCGATCACCACGTGATCGAGTGTCAAACCAAGCTCACCCATGCCGCAAACCTCTGCGATTGCGCCAAACCACGGCTGGTACAAACAGCGCCACCGCAAACGGCAAAAGTGCCACGGCTGTTTGGCTCAGCGCATAGACCGAAATCACACGCCGATCTCCGCCCGAAGCCAGCGCCACCGCCTCGGTGGTCAAGGTCTGGACGCGCCCCGCTCCGGCCAGCAGCGTTGGAAGGAACTGCCCGATGGACACCGCGAAGCCTACGGCCGCCGCTGTCAGGATCGGGCGCAACAGCATCGGCAACCGCACGCGCCACAAAACGCCGTCACGCGACGCACCCAAAGCCCGTGCAACCTCGCCATAGCGCGCATCCCATGCGCGGAACGGATCGGCCAGCGACAGGAACACGTAGGGCAGCACAAAAATGACATGCACAGCGATCACCGCAGACCTGTTGCCGTCCACCCCCGCAAAAATCGCGAGGGTCTGAAGGCCGGTCAAAAACGCGATCTGCGGCACGATCAGCGGCACATAGAGCAGCCACAAGGCCCGCGTGCTGGGCTTCAGGCCGTGCCGTTCCTCTGCCTCGAGGCAGGCCAGCGTCAAGAGCAGCGCTGCCGCGGTGGCGACACTCGCAGTAATCACCGTTTCTTCCACGATCGACCCAAGACCGGGGCCGTGTCGCATCCAGGTGCGCGTTGAAAACCCGTCCGGCCAAAGTTCAGGAAACTGCCACAGCCCGGCGACCGACCACACGACCAATCCGAGCAGTCCGAAGATCACCGCACCCGCACTGACCAGCGCGGCGGCAAGCGACACCGCCTTGATCGTCCGCGTCGCCCCGCCGCGTGTACCGGACGCCACCCATCGGCGACCAAGTCGCCCCACGACGCTCTCGGCAAGCCGCCACATCAGCAAAGCACCCACGACAAGCAAAAGCTGCCAAACCGCCGCCGCCGACGCGAGAAATCGCAAGCTCAAATCGGGATCGTTCATCCAACGCAGGATCTGCACCGCAAGCGTCGGCGGCGTGGTTGGCCCAAGAATGATCGCCACGTCGATGACCGTCATCGAAAATGCGAGCACCGCGTAGACCGGGAGCCGGATTTGCGCATAGACACGCGGGAACACGGTCTTGAACCAGCCGGTCACGGGGGCGTATCCCAACGCCATCGCGGTGTCCCGCGCCTGAGCCGTGCGGACCTGTGACAGCGCCGCCAGCGTCATCAGCAAAAGGAACGGCACTTCCTTTACCACCAGACCTGCCACCAATGACGCACCGTATGGGTCCTGCAGGATCAAGAGGTCAGGTGGGCGTTCCCATCCCGAAAGCCAGGGAGAGATTGCCCGAGAGACCCAGCCCGACGGCGCAATCAGGAACGCCAGCCCAAACGCCGCGGCTGCGTGAGGCACCGAGAGAAGCGGGGACAACGCGCGTTCGATCACCCGAAATGCGGTGGACCCGCTCCACGCCGCACAGATGACGGCCACCAACAAGAGTGAAATCGCGGTAGCAGCCAACCCGGTTGTCACACTGAGCACACTCGCACGGGTGATCCCCGGCCAGTCGAACAGCATCCCGAACGCGTCGAGGGACAGGCCTGCACCGCCGAGCGCGGGCATATACCCGAAAGCAGGTGCCAGCGTTCCCAGAACTCCTGCCAGCACCGGCCCCACCATGATCGCGACCGTCAGAAGCGGCGCCCACGGAAGGAATCGCGCACGCGCTGGTCGGATCTCAGCGGGAACCGCCACTCAAAGCGCGCCTATTGTGCGACGCCGAACCGCTCGGTCCAGTCTTCCTCAAGCCGCACCATCCAGCTCGGATGCGGTTCCGGCAGGGTCGCGCCCAGCTCATCCGGCGGCAGCGTGGCGAGACCCAACTCCAGCGCATCGAACAACATGCGGTCGTCGTCCGAAAGCTTTTCCAGATCCAGCACCGTGCCCAGCCCCCAGACCTCCGGGTCCTGCATCATCGCCTGTGCCTCGGGCGACATGATGAAGTTGGCCACCACCATGGCGCCTTCCTTGGCGTTTGCGTTGTAGGGGATCGCGACGAAGCTCGCATTGCCGATACTGCCTGCGTCCATCACGAAGGTGCGCACACTGTCCTGCAACTCGAAATTCGCAATCGCATTCGACGCCTCGTTCGGGTTGAAACTGATCGCAAGGTCGATCTCCCCGTCGGCCATCAGCTGGATTTGCCGCGACTCGTTCTGCGGATAGGCCCGTCCCGCGCGCCAGAGGTTGGGCGTCAGATTTTCGAGGAACGCCCAGAACTCCGCAGTCGCAGCGGAATAGTCCGCTTCATCGATCGGCGCCTGCAGGACAGATGCATCCGGGACGAACTCGATCAGCGCTTGCTTCAGGAAGGTTGACCCAAGAAAATTCGGCGGCTGCGGATAGGTAAACCGCCCCGGGTTCTCTGCTGCATAGGCCGCCAACGCTTCCATCGATTTGGGCGGCGCCTCAAGCCGTGCGGTGTCGTAGTAGAACACCACCTGCGCCATGCCCCACGGCGCTTCCAGCCCATCGGTGGGGACGGTGAAGTCCGACACAACCGCTGGCTTTCCAGCAACATCGACATTTGCCCAGCTTGGCATCTGTTCGACCCATGGCCCGAACAGCAGCCCCTGTCGCTTCATCGCGGCGAAGTTTTCGCCGTTGATCCAAATCATGTCGACCGCGCCACCGTCGTCTTTGCCCGCCGATTTTTCAGCAACCACGCGGCTGACCGCTTCGGCAGTGTCGGAGAGCTTCACATGTTCGAGCGTCACTCCGTACTCTTCCTGCACCCGGTCTCCGATCCAGCCGATGAAGCTGTTGATCGTGTCCGACCCGCCCCACGCATTCCAGTACACCGTCTGCCCGCGCGCCTCTTCTGTCACGGCGTCCCAGTTGGCGGGATCTGGATTGGCCACCGCGGCAAACGCGGTGAAGGAGGCGAGGGCGGCAGCGAGAAATGTGCGCATGAGGTGGTGTTCCTTGGTCAAAAGGGCGCAAACGCCCCGGTCGTCGCGGTAGAAACCAGCGTTACCCGGTATCGGTCAAATGACAAACAGGTGTGCAAGATTTCAGTATACGGCCGGTTCAACGGGCGCTATGGCCGGTTTCGTCTCTTCCATAGCCCGGTTTGCCGATGATCGACGCCAGGATCCTGCCCTTCCTCAAACGCGCCTTCGACCGCCCGGCCCGTGGCCTTGTCGCCCGTGGCATCACCGCGGATCAGATCACGTTCGTCGGGTTCGGCATCGGTCTGCTGGGCGTGCTCGCCGCCGCGACCGGTGCGTTCGGTTTGGCGCTCTTCTGCCTGGTCCTCAACCGTCTCGCCGACGGGTTGGACGGTGCGGTCGCGCGCTTGACTACCCCCACCGACCGCGGTGCCTTCCTCGACATCGCGCTCGACTTCATGTTCTACGGGCTTTTCCCTCTGGGCTTCGCGCTGCACGACCCGTCTGCAAATGCCCTTCCCGCCGCCGTCCTGATCTGCAGCTTCATCGGCACCGGCTCCAGCTTCCTCGCCTTCTCCATCGTCGCCGAGAAACGCGGCATCACGTCCGAGCAATACCCGACCAAGGGCATCTACTACCTCGGCGGTCTGACCGAGGGCACCGAAACCATCGCCCTCTTCATCGCGATGTGCCTCTTCCCGATGGCCTTCCCCTGGCTCGCCTACCTCTTCGCAGTCCTCTGCGCGATCACCACTGTGACACGCTGGCTTGCCGGTTGGCGGCTCTTCGAATGATCTTCCCGTCTTCTTCGGTTTGAAAATATCCCGGGGGTCTGGGGGCAGCGCCCCCAGTTGATCGCGCTGCGATCAATCCAGTCGCGCCCTCTCCACATCCCGCACCACCTCTGTTACACCGCTCGTCAACAAAAACCCGAGCAGAGGGCGCACCCAGATGACCACCCCGAAACCCGTTGTTCTGACGATCCTCGACGGCTGGGGCCTTCGCGAGGACGCCACCGCCAACGCCCCAAAGCTGGCGAACACGCCGACGATGGATCATCTCATGGCGACCTGCCCGAACGCGACCCTGGTCACACACGGTCCTGACGTGGGCCTGCCCAGCGGACAGATGGGCAATTCCGAGGTTGGGCACACCAATATCGGTGCCGGGCGCGTGGTGGCGATGGACCTCGGCCAGATCGATCTTGCCATCGAGGATGGCAGCTTTTTCGAAAACGACGCGATCCTTGATTTCGCGGCCAAGGTCAAAGATGCGGGTGGTCGCGCGCATCTGATGGGCGTCGTCTCGGATGGCGGCGTGCACGGTCACATCAACCACATCAAGGCAGCCGTGAAACTGCTGACGGATCAGGATGTCGAGGTTGTCATCCACGCCATCACCGACGGTCGCGATGTGGCGCCGACCTCTGCCGAAGGGTTTGTCGCCGAACTTGCCGACGGCCTTCCCGATAAGGCGACGATCGGCACCGTGATCGGCCGCTACTATGCGATGGACCGCGACAACCGCTGGGACCGCGTTGAGCGCGCCTACAACGCGATGATCCTCGGGCAGGGTGCCTCTGCCGAAACGGCGACTGGCGCGGTTGAAGACGCCTATGCGGATGACCAGAACGACGAATTCATCGAGCCCCGCGTGATCGGAGAGTATGCCGGCCTTGGCGACGGCGACGGTTTCTTCTGCCTCAACTTCCGCGCCGATCGCGCGCGCGAAATCCTTGCGGCCATCGGCGCTCCCGACTTCGACGGGTTCGACCGCGATAAAGCCAATCTGTCCGCGCTGCTTGGCATGGTCGATTATTCGACCAGCCACAACGACTACATGACGACGGCCTACCCGAAGCAAGAGATCAAGAACACGCTGGGCGAATGGGTCGCCAAGCATGGTCTGAAACAGTACCGGTTGGCCGAGACCGAGAAATACCCCCACGTGACGTTCTTCCTCAACGGCGGGCAGGAGACACCCGAAGAGGGCGAAGACCGTGATATGCCCAAAAGCCCGAACGTCGCCACCTACGACCTGCAGCCCGAGATGTCTGCCGAGGAAGTGACCGAGAAATTCGTCGCGGCGGTCGAGGCGGGCTATGACCTGATCGTCACCAACTACGCCAATCCGGATATGGTCGGCCATACCGGCGATCTCGATGCAGCGATCAAGGCGTGCGAGGCGGTGGACACCGGACTGGGGAAGGTCTTGGCCGCGCTCGAAAACGCGGGCGGCGCGATGATCGTCACCGCCGATCACGGCAATTGCGAAACGATGATCGACCCCGAAACAGGCGGCCCGCACACCGCGCACACCACCAATCTTGTGCCTGTCATCCTCTATGGCGGGCCGGACGGCGCATCGCTGCGCGACGGCCGACTTGCCGATCTTGCTCCCACCTTGCTGCAGCTGATGAACTTGCCCCAGCCAGACGACATGACAGGCAAGAGCCTCATTCAAACATGATCCGATCCGCGCTCGCCACGTGCCTCTGTCTGGCTTTGGTTGGTCCCGCTGTTGCGCAGTCCCCGGCGGATGCCGCACGCGCGGCGATGGCCCAACTTGAAGAGGCGACGCAAAAACTCGACGACGCGGAAAGCGCCCGTGACCGAGTCCGTGCCTTGACGGAGGCGGTTCAGGCGTTCGAGACCGGGCTGGCCGCCATGCGCGACGGGTTGCGCGTCGCGTCCATCCGCGAAACCGAGCTGCGCCGCGACCTTGATGCGCGCGATGCCGAAGTCACCCGCCTTCTTGCGGCCCTGTCGGCGCTTGGCGCGTCTGCGTCTCCGCAATCCTTTGTTCATCCCGACGGCCCCGTCGGGGCCGCGCGCGCCGGTCTGTTGATGGCATCCGTTACGCCCGCGCTGTCCGAGGCCGCTGCCGATCTGCGTGCCGATGTCGAGGAAGCCACGGTTCTGCGCCAACTACAGCAGGACGCCGCGGACACGTTGCGCCTTGGCCTCAGCGGTGTGCAATCCGCCCGCACTGCGCTCAGCCAGGCGATGGCGGACCGGACCGATTTGCCGCGCAAGTTCACCGAAGACCCGGTAAGAACCGCCCTTCTGATCGCTGCCAGCGAAACGCTCGACGGGTTTGCCAGCGGGCTCACACAGATTTCCGAGGGCGAAACCGAGATCGATCTGCCGGAGATCCGGGATCGCAAGGGCGCACTGCCGCTGCCAGTGGCCGGCGAAGTGCTCAGGCGCGCCGGCGAAACCGACGCCGCCGGGATCACGCGGCCCGGCGTGCTGATCGCCACCCGTCCTCGCGCGCTTGTGACCACGCCAGCGGCTGCGACCATTCGCTACCGCGGCCCGCTGCTCGACTACGGGTTGGTCACGATCCTCGAACCCGAACCCGATATTTTGTTTGTGTTTGCGGGACTTGAGACAGTCTTCGGCGAAACCGGACAGGTTCTGCCCGAGGGCAGCCCCGTCGGTCTCATGGGCGGTCCCGAAGGTGAACCCGACGATATTCTATCACCATCCGGTGAAAGGACTGGCGCAGCTTTGTCCGAAACGCTCTATATAGAGGTCAGACAAGGCGAAACGCCGGAAGACCCCCTCGGGTGGTTTGCAGATGACAAGGGAATGACCGAATGAAGAAAGTTCTCATGGCGGCGATAGGCGGCTCGATTGCCGGCGTCGTGGCCTCAACACAGCTCGTGGGTCCGCTTGTGGCGCAGGAAAGCGCGCGCTCGACCAGTGTTTACGAACAGCTTGACCTCTTTGGCGATATTTTCGAACGCATTCGCGGGCAATATGTGGAAGAGGTCGATGCAGCGGACCTGATCGAAGCGGCCATCGACGGCATGCTGACATCATTGGACCCGCATTCCAGCTACCTGTCCCCGAATGACGCCGCCGACATGCGCGTTCAGACGAGAGGCGAGTTCGGCGGTCTCGGGATCGAGGTCACCCAGGAAGACGGCTTCGTGAAAGTGGTCTCGCCCATCGATGGCACACCCGCCGACGAGGCAGGCATCGAAGCGGGCGACTTCATCACCCATGTCGATGGAGACTCCGTTCTCGGCCTGACCCTGGACGAAGCCGTCGACATGATGCGCGGCCCTGTCGGGTCCGAAATCATCATCACCGTTGTGCGCGAAGGCGAGGCGGAACCGTTCGAGGTGTCGATCATTCGCGACACGATCAAGCTGACCGCTGTGCGCTCGCGCTTGCAGGGCGAAGCGGTGGTCCTGCGCGTGACCACGTTCAACGACCAGACCTATCCGAACCTCGAAGAGGGCCTCGCCGAACAGGTCGAAGCGGCGGGTGGTATGGAAAACGTCGAAGGCATCGTTCTCGACCTCCGCAACAACCCCGGCGGCCTGCTGAACCAGGCGATCCGCGTCAGTGACGCCTTCCTCGACAAGGGCGAGATCGTCAGTACACGCGGTCGCCAGCCGGAAGACGGCGAACGCTACAACGCGACACCCGGTGATTTGGCCGAGGGCAAACCGATCGTCGTTCTCATCAACGGTGGCTCGGCCTCTGCATCCGAGATCGTCGCTGGCGCTCTGCAGGATCACCGCCGGGCGATTGTCGTCGGCACCAAGTCCTTCGGCAAAGGCTCCGTCCAGACCGTGATGCCATTGCGGGGCGATGGTGCCATGCGCCTGACCACCGCGCGCTACTACACACCGTCGGGCCGCTCGATCCAGGCGCTGGGCGTGTCGCCCGATATCGTGGTCGAACAGCCCCGCCGGGCCGAGGAGTCGGAGGAAGAGGAAGAAACCAACGTCTTCAACCGCTCCGAAGCGGATCTGCGCGGCAGTCTCGACAATGACAGCCTGACGGAAGACGAGATCGAACAGATCGAAGCGGATCGTGCCAAGGCCGAAGCAGCAGCGGCGCTGCGCGAGGAAGACTATCAGCTCGCCTACGCCATCGATATCCTTAAGGGCCTGACTGCACTGCAACCCGCCGAAGATTAAGGGTGCCAGACAGGTTGGACAAACCCGACCCGGAAGCCTGGGGGCTTCCGGGTTTTTCGTTTGAACCCATCGGCGAAGGGGAACGCAACACCGTTTTGCGCGGCACCTGGCCCGGCGCAGGCCATGTCTTCAAATCCACACACCGCACCGAAGAACAGCTGCGTTGGCTCTCGCGCGTTGATCAGGCCGACTTCGACAATCACGCCAATAGGCAGGTCAAAGACCCGGTGACGCAAGCCGCCGCCTTAGCATTTGAAATCGCCACCTGTTGGTGTATCGAACCAGAGCGTGCCACCCGTCTGGCCCGCGATCTGCCGCGCGCGTTGGATGTGGCACACAGCTGGAACCGGATACCCGATCAATGAGCCCCGAAGACATCGCCCGCCTGCCGTATCGACCCTGTGTGGGGGTCATGCTGATCAACCGTGACGGTCAGGTCTTTGTCGGCCAGCGCATCGACAACCCCGGCCCAGCCTGGCAGATGCCCCAAGGCGGCGTGGACAAGGGCGAGGCCCCGCGTGACGCCGCGATGCGCGAGCTCTGGGAAGAAACCGGCGTGACGTCGGACCTCGTGAGGATCGAAGCCGAAACCAAGGATTGGATTCCCTACGATCTGCCGAACGACCTGATCGGCCAGCTTTGGAAAGGGCGCTACCGCGGGCAGGAACAGAAGTGGTTCCTCATGCGCTTTCACGGCACCGATGAGCAGGTCAACATAGAGACCGAGCATCAGGAATTCAGTCGCTGGAAATGGATGGAGCCCGAGCAACTGATCAACCACATCGTACCGTTCAAACGCCACGTGTACGAGCGCGTGCTGACCGCCTTCCGGGATCATCTCTGATGCGCGTGATTTGGGGCCTGATCCTATCGCTTCTTATGGTGCAACAGGCTGCCGCACTCAGTTGCCTCGCGCCGAACATCGCCCGTGACTACGCCAACGCGGCTGCGTCAGAAGACACGTATATCGTGGTCAAGGGCCAGCTTTTCTTCGACGAAGCCGAACTGCCGAACCGCGTCGATCAACGCAACGCGCGCAACGGCGATAGCGTCGACATTCCGGGATGGCTGGCGGGCCAATCCCTGACCGCCGATGGATTCAGCCGCGCCTTCGAGCGCGACGTGATCCTGCGCGTGTCCTGCCTCGGCCCTTGGTGCGGTGGCACTGCGAAGGGGGATCATCTCGCCTTCCTCAAGCAGGAAGATCAGCAATGGGTGATGGAACTCAGCCCCTGTCCGGGTATGACCTACCAGAACCCGACCGAGGACCAACTGTCTCAGGTTCAAAGCTGTTTCGTGGGCGAGGCCTGCGAGGCGGAAAATCCGTAGGCCGGGCTCCCGCTGCGGAGCGCGTTACCGCAACTTCTCCAAGATCCGCAAAGACGCGTACCCGTCCGGCACATCTCCGACGGACCGTTGAAACTGTCGCACCGCGTTGATCGTCAATGGCCCGATCTTGCCGTCGATCTTCTTCGTATCGAACCCCTTGGCCGTCAGAAGACGCTGCATCTCCTTGCGTTCGGCATAGCTCAACGCTCTGTCCCCGCGTGGCCAGTCGGATTGGATCGGCCCGCCTCCGGTGATGCGGTCGCTCAGATGGCCGACCCCGATCACGTAGGCATCGGCGGTGTTGTAAGTTTCGATGACGTCGAAATTCTTGAAGATCAGGAACCCGGCGCCCTGCGCCCCTGCGGGCAGCAGCACCGACGCGGAACCGTAGTCCCGCACCGGTTTCCCATCCATGCCAACCACACCGATCTGCGCCCAGTCCGACGGCATTTTCTGAATGTCCCGGTTCGCCAGTGTGTAGTCAAAGCCAGACGGCACCTGCACCTCAACGCCCCATGGCGCGCCTTTCACCCATCCGTTCTTTGCCAGATAGTTCGCGGTCGACGCCAGTGCGTCCGCCGGATCATCCGACCAGATATCCCGCTTGCCGTCCCCGGTGAAATCGACAGCCAGACGCTGGTACGAGGTCGGAATGAATTGTGTATGCCCCATCGCCCCGGCCCAGCTTCCGGTGAAGTTCGCCAGCCGAACGTCCCCGCTCTGCAGAATGCGCAAGGCCGCGATCAACTCGCCCTCGAAAAACGCGCCACGCCGCCCGTCATAGGCCAGCGTCGCGAGGGAACCGATCACCGAGTTCGATCCACGGAACGTCCCATACGCCGATTCAAGCCCCCAGATCGCAACGATCACGTCCTTGTCCACGCCATACTGCGCCTCGATCCGGTCCAGGAGCGCCGCATGCGTCCTTAATGCCTCTTTCCCGTTCCGCACCCGGGCGTCCGAGGCCGCGCTGTCCAGATAATCCCAGATCGTCTTCGTGAATTCCGACTGCGTCCGGTCGCGTCGCACCACGTCTGGATCGTAGCGGGCGCTGGCCAACGCGCGGTCGAATACGGCGGATGAAATCCCTTGCTGCAAGGCCCGAACCCTGAAACCGGCAATCCACGCCTCGAAGCCCGCCTGCGTCGCCGCAGGGACAATCGTCTCAGGCGTTGGAGAGGCCACGGGCCGCAAGGCGGGGCGCAGCGAGTTTTGCGGCGCCACAACCGACACAAGGTTCACGGAACTGCGTGAAACCTCATCCGCCGTGGCGATCCTCGGCATTGGCCTGAGCGACTGATCGACAGACCCGGCCGCCGCAACCGTCCCAATAAGTGCAAAGATGAAGGTGAGACCCTGAAACCGCATGATCCGTTTTCCCGCTGCTCGTGTCCGTTTCCCGGACTTGATGCAATCCTACCGCGATTGCCGCGATTTGCGAAGCGGTCAAAACGGAACCAAGCGATCCCCCGCCGCCGTCAGATTTTCGAGATACGTCTTGAGCAATGGCGCGCGCGCCGGTCGGAATGACGTCTCTGTCACGTGCAGCGCGCTCATCCGGTCCAGCCGAAACGCCCGGAAGTCATCGCGTTTGAGGCACCATGCCAGCAGACAATGCGACTGATCGAAAAGCACGATGCTCAGGGGTTGCACACTGCGTTGCGTCGGCACCCCCTGTTTGTCCGTGTAATCAAACGTCACGACGCGCTCTTCCCAGCAAGCCTCTCGCAGGACACGCGAGTCGATTGTGGGGGCAGGTGGCGGATTGAACCGATGTGCAACAAGCACGGAATGCCGGAGCCTGTGCGCTTGCCGCTCGGGCAACCGTGCGCGCAGTTTGACCAGCGCCGACCGCGCCGCATCCGCCAAGGCCGGATCACCGACCGCCGCAACCTCGCGCAGCCCAAGAACCAGCGCCTCAAGCTCATCATCCTTGAAGCCGAGCGGTGGAAGATGGGCGTCCTCGATCAGCGTATAGCCGAACCCCGCCTCGCCATCGATGACCGCGCCCAATTCGCGCAACGTATCGATGTCGCGATACAGCGTGCGTGCGGACACACCCGTAGCTTCGGCCAATTGTCCTGCCGTCGCCGGCGGAGGCAGGCTGCGCAGGGCTTGCATCAATTGGAACAGTCGATGGGTCCGGCTCATGATCCGATCATCTTCGCGCATACTGTCAGAAATTGACAGGACGGTCTTTTAGACACGGGCTAACGAACCTGAAAGTGGAGAACCCAAATGCTGACCCTCATCACCTTTCCCGAAGGCCTCGACGAACCCTGCCTCAGCCCGTTTTGCCTCAAGTCGATGATCCAGCTTGAGATGTCGGGTCAGGATTGGACCCCGGAATACACCGGCAATCCCGCCGCCGGACCACTCAACCGCTTGCCCGCGTTGCGGACGCCCGAGGGTGTCATCCCTGAATCCGCCTTCATTCAGGCCTATCTCGAGGGCAAAGGTGCAGATTTCTACCCTGGCATGTCGGCCCGCAGGCGGGCGCAGGGACAGGCCCTGATCCGCATGATCGAAGAGCACTTGCGGCTTGGTCTGGCCCATGACCGCTGGCTCGTCGACGCCAACTGGACCCACCTGGGGCCAGTGATCTTTGCCGAGGTTCCCGCGCTGATGCGCCCCGCTGTTGCAACGCTGGCACGACGGCAGGTGCGCGCCGGGCTGCTCAGTCAGGGATGCGCACGCATGACGGAAGACCAGCGGATGGAGTGCTTTCTGCCAGATCTCGACTGCCTGACCGATCATCTGTGGGAAACACGCTACCTGCTGGGCGATCACCCCACCGCACCCGACACAATCGCGGTTCCGGTGCTCAGCATGATTGCCGGTCTCCCAGAGGAAACCGCCTTACGTCGGGCCGTGCGCGAAAATCCGACGCTGATGGCCTATATCGAACGTGGACGCGCCGCGCTGTATCCCGAGCCTAGCTGCTACGCCGTCGCCGCGTGACCTTGCGCTTGGTCTTGGCGTCTTTCTTCTTCGCCTTGGCCGCTTTGCGTTTCGGACCACCTTTTCCCGTGGGGCGCGAGTTGCGCCCCATGCGGCCCTTACCGGAACCGCCGGGCAGTTTCGCATCCTCAAGCGTCAAAAGCTCCAACCCAATGCCGCCTGTGACCGGCGCCGCATCAATCAGCTTCACCGTCACCCGCTGACCCAGCGTGATGAGCGTGCCCGTATCGGCCCCCATCAGCGTCGCCGCGTCTTTGTCGAAATGGAAGTATTCGTTGCCCAGCGACCGGATCGGGATCAGCCCGTCCGCGCCGGTCTCATCCAGCTTCACAAACACCCCAAACCGCGCAATCCCGCTGATCCGCCCGGTGAACTCCGCCCCGATTCGGTCCGACAGATAGGCGGCCAGATAGCGGTCGGTCGTGTCCCGTTCCGCCATCATCGACCGGCGCTCGGTGTCGCTGATATGCTGGGCAGTGTTCTCAAGCCGCTCGATATCTTCGGGCGACAGCCCGTCATCGCCCCAACAGTAGGCCTTGATCAGCGCGCGGTGCACAATCAGGTCGGAGTACCGCCGGATCGGTGATGTGAAATGCGCGTAACTGCGCAATGCCAGTCCGAAATGCCCGAAATTCTCGGGATTGTAATAGGCCTGCGTCATCGACCGCAGCGTCGCGAGGTTGATGAGTTCCGCATCATCAGACCCGGCCGCGTCGTCGAGCAGCCGGTTCAGATGTGAGGTCTTCAGAACCTGCCCCTTCGCCAGCGTGAACCCCGCCGCATCCGCCGTCTCGCGCAAATTGTCGAGCTTTTCGGGCGGCGGTTCCTCATGCACCCGGAAAAGAAGCGGCATGCGCTTGGATATCAGCGTCTCGGCCGCAGCCACATTGGCCAGCACCATGAACTCCTCGATGAGTTTATGTGCATCCAGCCGGTCCGCGAAATTCACCGACGTGACATGACCATCTTCGCCCAGAACGATTTTACGCTCCGGCAGGTCAAGGTTCAGCGGCTGCCGCGCGGCGCGTGCTTTGGTGAGCGCTTCGTAAGCCGCATAGAGAGGTCGGATCACGTCGTCCATCAAGGGCGCGATCTTGTCATTCGGCGCGCCATCCATGCCATCCTGCACTTCGCGGTAATTGAGCGATGCTGGCGACCGCATGAGCCCCCGGACGAACCGGTGGCTCAGCTTTTGACCTTTCGCGTCGATCTGCATCCGCACCGCGATACAGGCACGCGGCACACCTTCGTGCAGCGAACACAGGTCACCCGACAACCGGTCCGGCAGCATCGGCACCACGCGGTCGGGGAAGTAGCTCGAATTCCCCCGCTTGCGCGCCTCGGTATCCAGTGCAGATCCCGGCGTCACGTAATGCGCCACATCCGCAATCGCGACCCAGATGACATGGCCACCTTCGTTCTTCGGATCATCGTCGGCATGGGCGTAACAGGCGTCGTCATGGTCGCGCGCGTCGGCCGGGTCGATGGTGATCAGCGGCATTTCCCGCAGATCTTCCCGACCCTTCAGTCCCGCCGGTTTCATGGCGTCCGCTTCCGCAATCACCGCATCGGGAAAGCTGTCGGGGATGCCGTGCTGATGGATCGCAATCAGCGACACCGCCCGTGGTGCCGACGGATCGCCCAGCCGTTCGGTGATCCGCGCGCGGGGCAGGCCCAGACGGCCCGCCGGTCCGATCTGCTCAGCTTCGACAAGTTCCCCGTCTTTCGCACCGCCAATGGCGTCGGCCGTGACCTGCCATTCCTTGTCCGATCCCTTGTCGATGGACTTGATGCGCCCGCCGTCCGAGCTTTTCTTGAAGATGCCGACCACCTTGCGCGGGTTGAATCCGATCCGCCGGATCAGGCGGGCCTCGTAATTGTGGTCCTCAGCATGCACCACCTGCAACCGCGCAAGGATACGGTCGCCTTCCCCCAGCGCCGGATCGCTGGCGCGCGGGATGATCAGGACGATGGGCTCCACGCCCTCGCCATGCCATTCCAGCGGGCGCGCGAAAAGATCGCCGTCAATCGTTGGTGCCTTGACCTGCAACACACTCACCGGCGGGAGGCGATCCGGGTCGCGATAGGTTTTATTGCGCTTCTCAAGATGCCCTTCGTGCTCCAGCTCTTTCAAAAGCCGTTTCAGATCGATCCGGGCAGCGCCCTTGATGCCAAAGGCCTTGGCGATGTCGCGTTTTGCGGTGAGGGTCGGGTTGGCGGAAATCCAGTCGAGGATATCGGCCTTGGTCGGCAGTTTGCTCATGGGTCTGAGGTAGCACGCGCACTCTCAGGTGTCGAAGCGCAATTCCATCATCTGGTGATCGATCCCGGCATCATCGAAAACCTCGCCATAGGCGGTAAAGCCAAACCTTTCGTAAAAGCCCAGGGCGTCTGTGCGAGCGCCCAATACCGCGCGTGTCACACCTTGTGTGTCCTTCAGGATATCCAATGCCTCCCGGATCAAAGCGGCCCCAAGACCAGTGCCGCGCGCCGGTTTCAAGACGCAAACCCGCCCGATCTTGCCAGTGCCGTCCATGACCACGATCCGCGCCGTACCAGTCGGCACGCCATCCACCCGCGCCAAGAGATGGATCGCGGTCGCGTCAAACTCATCCTGTTCCAGTTCAAGAGGCACGTTCTGCTCTTCGACAAACACCGTGTGCCGCAGAGCAAGACAGTCTGTCAGGTCGTCAACCTGCGTGATCTCAACCGTCATTCCGCGAAGTAGTCCTGCAGAATCCGCGTGTAGATGCGCTTCAACTCAATAATCTGCGCCACCTCGACCCGTTCGTCGACCGCGTGCATCGTCTTGCCCACTAGCCCGAATTCCACCACCGGACAGTGGTCTTTCACAAACCGCGCGTCCGACGTGCCGCCGGTTGTCGACAGCTCTGGCGTGACCCCGGTCTCCGCTTCGACCGCCTTCGCCACCAGATCCGACAACGGCCCGGGCGGCGTGATGAAGCTCTCACCCGAGATCTTCACCTTCACGTCTGTCTTCGTGCCAAAGGTCTCATCCACCTTCGCGGCCTCGGCGCGCAGCCAATCGGTCAACTGCGCCCCGGTATGGGTGTCGTTGAACCGGATGTTCACGCAGGCGCGTGTCTCTGCCGGTACGACATTTGTGGCCGGATTGCCGGTGTCAATGGTCAGAACGGCCAGAGTTGACGGATCGAAATGCGCGGTCCCCTGGTCCAGTTCATGCGACGACAGCACATCCATCAGACGCGCCATCGCAGGCATCGGATTGAGCGCGCGGTGAAGATAGGCGGAATGGCCCTGCTTGCCGGTGATCCTGAACCACGCGGTCAGCGACCCGCGCCGCCCGATCTTCATCATCTCGCCCATGTGGTTTGGGCTGGTCGGCTCTCCGACAATGCAGACCGACATCCGCTCGCCCTCGGTTTCCATCCAGTCGAGAAGCGCCACCGTCCCGTCCAGCGCATCCGCCTCTTCATCGCCTGTGATGGTCAGGATCACGGCCCCATCGGGCGGAGAGTTGCGAACAAAATCCACCGCCGCTGCGGCAAACGCCGCGACCCCCGATTTCATGTCAGTGGACCCGCGGCCGTAAAGCATCCCGTCTCTGATCTCGGCCCCGAAGGGTGGCATGGTCCAGTCGTCCGGATTGCCGATGGGCACGACATCCGTGTGCCCGTTGAAGCCGAACGTCTTGGCGTGGCCCTTGTCGCCCCAGCGCGCGAACAGATTGGATATCCCGCCCCGATCCACGCGGGTGCAGGAAAACCCCGCACCTTCCAGAAGCTCTTGCAGAAGCACAAGCGCGCCACCTTCTTCCGGTGTCACGGAAGGACAGCGCACAAGCGCGGTGGTGAGATCAACGGGATCGGTGTCAAACATGTCAAAACCTTCGGAATGCGAGTCGCAGCATGGCTATCGTTCTGCGCGGTCAGAGGCAAATGTGACGAAAAGGACTCAAGGTATGCGTGCCTCGCCCCGACGGACCACGCGTTTAAGATGACGGCCTCCAAAAGCTGTGTTACCAAATCACTAATAATAAAAATTCGTCTTGAGGCAGGCGAGTACCCCAACATGCGTGCGACACGGTGAAAACACCGGTGGCACCGTTGTTTGACGAGTTGTGGGCCGTTTGCCTTGGCAAGACACGAGGCAGGCATGGCAACCGGAGCAGAGTTGACATACACCACCAATGCAAGCGCCACGGCTATGGCCGAGGCGATCTTTGGTGATGGCGTCACAGTGGTGAACGCCAGCTATACCGGCGACAACCGGTCCTCCGCGATCTACGAGAACGGCGATGCGCTCGCCCCCGGTGTGACACCCGGCGACACCGGTGTGATCCTGTCCACAGGCCGCGCAACGCGCTTCACGCAATCCGGAGGCGATCCGAACCGCAGCGCGTCGACGACCTCTGGATCGAACGGCCCGAACAACAACGCAGACTTCAACGCAGCCGCTGGCGCCAGCACATTCGATGCGTCGTTCCTCGACGTTGACTTCATCCCAGACGCCGACACCATGACGATGCGGTTCGTCTTCTCTTCCGAGGAATATCCGGAATTCACCAACTCCGTGTACCAGGATTTCGTCGGCGTCTGGGTCAACGGCCAGCAGGTCAATATCTTGCCCGGCAACGGGGACATCGACCCGGCGAACCTCAACGATACACAGAATTCCAACCTGTTCATCGACAATATGGGCGATGACTACAACACCGAGATGGACGGCTTCACCGTCACTCTCACGCTGACGATGAACGTCATTCCGGACCAGGTGAATTCGATCCGCATCGGCATCGCGGATGTGGTCGACTCCAGTTACGACTCCAATCTCCTGATCGCCGGGGACTCGATCCAGACCACGCTGGTCGCTCAGGCCGACACGGTCTCTCTGTTCACGAACACCACCAAAACCCTCGACGTCCTGGCCAACGACATCAACAACACCGCCGGGTCGCTGGTCATCACCCATATCAACGGCATTGCCGTTACCGCCGGGGACAGCGTCACCCTGAACACCGGGCAGACCGTCACGCTCAACGCCGACGGCACCTTGTCTGTGACGTCCGACGGCGACTTCGAAACCGTCAATTTCACTTACGAAGTCGAAAGCTCCAGCGGAGGCGTGGATGTCGGCTTTGTCACCATCGCCACCGTGCCCTGCTTCGTCGCGGGCACGCGCATCCAATGTGAACACGGCCATGTCCGGGTTGAAGACCTGCGTCCCGGCGACATGGTCTGGACGATGGACCGTGGCCTGCAACCGCTGAGATGGATCGGGCAACGCACCGTCGCCGCGCTCGGGTCCTTTGCGCCAGTACAGGTCAAGGCCGGCACCTTCGGTGATCACACCAGCCTGCAATTGTCACCCCAACATCGCATTCTTCTGCGGGACCCGGTCGCCGATCTCGTGTTCGGCACACCAGAAGTTCTGGTGGCCGCCAAACATCTCGTAAACGGGACGTCCGTCCTGTTGAAAGAAGGCGGCAGCGTCACCTACGTGCACCTGCTGTTCGACCAGCACGAGATCGTCATGGCCAACGGCCTGGCGACCGAAAGTTTCCTGCCCGGCCCGCAAACCGTTGACGTGTTCGAAGACGACACCGCCGCAGAGATCGCCCAACTCTTCCCGGACCTCGATCTTGAAACCGGCGAGGGCTATGGCGACGCGGCGCGCCAGATCCTCAAGAAACATGAAGTCAAACTCCTGCTCGGAGCAGCGGCATGAGTTGGTTCGCGCTGCTCGATGGCCGCGCCCACGACTCCTGGCTGCGCGAGGATGTTGAGGATATCCTGTCCAGCCGTCCCCGCGCCTGTGTGCCGAAAGGCTCCATCCTGCTCGAGACGCATCTATCCCCCGATGCCCGTCCGCAGACCCTGCTGTCCTTCAGGCGCGGCGGCACAAGCACGGCCACCCTGTCGCTCATGTCGACCCCGCATGGCAGCGTCGTTCTCGTCATGGCTCGTGACAATGACGTCGTGCACGAAGTGGTGGAGCGCGGACGTGAAGCCAGAACCGATACGCTTCAAGTCACGATCAGCTGGGACCTCGCGCGCGGCATGGGCCGCTTCGTCGTCGCGCGTCCCGAATCCGAGCACATCATCATCCGGCACTTCGCGATGACCAACGCGCCGCTGCTGACCGACCTCTGTGCCATCGCGCGTCCACAGGGCCTGACAGAGGTCGACCCGGATGTCGTGTTCGTTGCCCTGTCGACGGAGATCGAGCCCGTCGGACCGATGCCAACCCTGTCGCCCTCGGTGCCCGTGGAAACCGCGCAGGGGCTGAAGATGGCCACCCAACTACGGCAGGGCGACGTGGTCCGGGCCGCCAGCGGCGCGCTCGTGCCGGTTCTGAACGTTGTGCGTCGGACGGTGCCAAGCCTCGGCTCTTTCCGCCCGGTCCGGGTGCGTGCGCCCTATTTCGGTCTGACCCAGGACGTGGTCGTGTCCCTGCACCAACGTCTGTTGGTCAGCGGTCCCGAAGTCGAATACCTGTTCGGGCGCGAAAACGTGCTAATCCCCGCCTCGACGCTGGTGAACGGGTACGCGGGCCATGTTGAACCGGCCCCGCGCTTTGTCACCTATCATCAGCTGCTGCTCCCGCATCATGACGCGGTGCGTATCCCGGATGCCGCGCTGGAGACGCTGTATCTTGGTCGCATGCGCCGTGACAAAATCCGGCTCGGCGCGTCGCTTCTCGCCGACATCCCGCGAAACCTGCTGCCGGAACACCACCGCGCCGGATATCAGGTCCTGCGCGCGTTCGAGGCCATTTCCCTCGCCGAAGCGCGTGCCGCCTAGGCGCCGTCCTTGTCGAAATATGGCGTCACCTGCGCCACGATCACCGCATTCTCATCCAACGCTTTCTGCATGAGCTCGATCTCATCCTCCTCGATCTCATGCCCCTGCGCCCGCCGATCCTCAAGCGTGCCGTACCCGGTCACATCCAGCGGTGCCATATCCGCCTGTTTCAGGATCGCCACCGTCTCCCGCACCGCTTCGGCCTCGTCGACGCCCGAGGCGTAACACATCAGAGCCGCGCCGGTGGCCTTGTCCGGTAGACCATCCCCCGACTTCCGTCCGACCTCCACGACAAGCGTGAACACGGAATGCGGTTTCTTCGGCTTTTTCGGTTTCTCGGTCATGGCAGCACTCAATTTTGGATCATCGGCATCTGCCATGATTGACCCGGCGGGTCGAGAGGTGTTGTCTGACCGCGCCGAACATGAGGAGCACGCACCCATGAAATCCGTCAAAGACATGGTCGCCGACGCCAACGCGGTTGTCGATCACGCGCCTGCCGCAGACCTGCTCGACCTCGCCGGTCAAGAAGACGTGACCTTCGTCGATCTCCGCGACCCACGCGAGCTGGAACGCGACGGCATGATCCCGGGCGCTTTTCACTGCCCACGGGGCATGCTCGAATTCTGGATCGACCCGGAAAGCCCCTATGCCAAACCTCAGTTTCAAAGCGGCAACCGCTTCGTGTTCTACTGCGCGTCCGGCTGGCGGTCCGCGCTTTCTGCAAAGACAGCACAAGAGATGGGGCTGCAAAATGTCAGCCACATCTCAGACGGGTTCAGCGGTTGGAAAAACGCGGGCGGTCCGATTGCCGAAAAGCCCGCGAAAAAAGCCTAGGGTAGGGTTTCAACTCAATCGCGCAGCAATTCGTTGATCCCGGTCTTCGACCGCGTCTTCTCGTCCACCCGCTTGACGATCACCGCGCAGTAGAGGTTGACGTTGTTCTTCGACGGCATCGACCCGGCTACCACCACCGAATAGGGGGGCACCTCGCCATACATGACGTCGCCGGTTTCGCGGTCGACGATCTTCGTCGACTGTCCGATGAACACGCCCATGCCCAGAACCGAACCTTCGCGCACGATGCACCCCTCGACCACTTCGGACCGCGCACCGATAAAGCAGTTGTCCTCGATGATGGTTGGACCCGCCTGCATCGGCTCGAGCACGCCGCCGATACCAACGCCGCCGGAAAGGTGGACGTTCTTGCCGATCTGGGCGCACGACCCGACGGTTGCCCAGGTGTCGACCATCGTACCTTCATCGACATAAGCGCCTAGGTTCACGAAAGACGGCATCAGCACCACGCCCGGCGCGATATAGGCCGATTTGCGCACCACGCAGTTCGGCACGGCACGAAACCCTGCGGCGCGCCACTGGTTGTCGCCCCAGCCCTTGAACTTGCTGTCGACCTTGTCCCACCAGCCGCCACCTTGCGGCCCGTTATCGTGCTGCTCCATGTCCTTGATCCGGAAGCCCAGAAGCACAGCTTTCTTGGCCCACTGGTTCACATGCCAGCTGCCATCGTCTTGCTTCTCGGCCACCCGCAGCTGACCGCTGTCGAGTGCATTCAGCGTGTCTTCGATCGCCTCCCGGGTCTCGCCCCCGGTCGACGGAGTGATCGTGTCGCGCGCATCCCAAGCGGCTTCGATGGCGGTTTCAAGCTGAGCGTTCGACATGCGGCAATCCTGTTCCGAGGGTCCAAGTTGACGCGGCGTATAATTCGCGCGGGTCCCGGGCGCAATGCAGGACCTCACCGGAGGCGGTCGCAGAGACATCCGTGACAGCGGGCAGGCAAAGGTGCACGGAACCGGTGTATGAGCCCGGAACAACCGTGTCCGAGAACTGATGCTTCGGCGCATTTGTACCCGTCGGATCAAGATGCAGGGTCATGTCAGCCATGCGTGCATTCTGGCGAAGATGGGTCAGCTCCGGCTCAAAGCGGATCCGGCGCAATATTGCCCCCGCAGACCAACACCGCGACCCGCTCACCCGGCGCGGGCACATACGCCCCCGACATCAGAGCCGCCAAAGCCGCCGCGCCCGCCGGTTCCACCAGCTGGCGATGCGCTTGCCACAGCGCCGTCTGCGCCTCTGCAATCGCGCCATCCGTGACCCGCACAACCTCGATGCCGATCTCTGTCGCCAACTCGAAGCAGATCCCGCCGATCCGTCGCGCCCCCAACGCGTTGGCCGCGATGCCCGAGACAGGCACGTCGATAGGCTCACCCGCCTCCAAAGCGGCGTGCAATGCGCAGGCCGTCATCGGCTCCACCGCAACCACCTTGCGGCGACGCTTTAGCCACCCCAACGCCCCCGCGATCAGACCGCCGCCACCAACCGCGATCAGCACCGTATCCGCTTCCAATCCTTGCGCTTCCCATTCGCGCACCATCGTGCCCTGTCCGGCCACCGTCAGCGGCGCGTCATAGGCATGGATCTGCATCGCGCCGCTCTCTGCCGCCTCTCGCTCCGCCAGCTCAAGCGCGTTGGCATATTCCCCCGGCACCACCGTCAATGCGGCCCCGGTCCGCTCGATCAGCGCAATCTTCGCAGGACCCGCGATCTCGGGCACGAAGATCTTGGTACGATGCCCCAGATGCCGCGCCGCAAAGGCCACCGCCGCACCGTGATTGCCCCCCGACGCCGCAACAACACCGGCTTCGGGCACATCCGACGCCAGAAGCGTGTTGAACGCACCGCGCGCCTTAAAGCTTCCGGTGTGCTGCACCTGTTCGAGCTTCATCTCGATCCGTCGGCCAAACGCATCCGTGGTCATGACGGGCGTTTGCACCACATGATCCCGAACACGCGCCGCTGCGGCTTCAATCTCGGCTTGCCAATCCATGTCATCCCCTCTTTGGTGCCCGAACACCGACGCTACCGCCCCGCGCAGATGCGAACAAGGAACCGAATTCGATGCAAGACCACCGCGCTAGCCCCTTCCGTGACGCCAAACTCGACCGCAGCACCGCCAGCCACGTGCCGCAGACGCCGCAAACGCAGTCGCCCGCTTATCGGCTGGCCTTTGCAGACGACGAGTTCATGCTCCGCGATGAGCTGCGCCCCGTGCGTTTGCAGCTTGAACTTCTCAAACCACAACTCCTGCTCGATGAACACCAGATCGAAAGCACCATCGTTCTCTTCGGCGGCGCCCGCATCCCGCGCCCGGCCGACAAGGACACCGCCCGTACCAAAACGCTTGCCGAACTGTCCCATTTCTACGACGAGGCACGCGCCTTTGCCCGGCTCATGACCCGCAAATCCCTTGCGTCCCAAGGCCGCGAATTCGTCGTCGCCACCGGCGGCGGCCCCGGCGTGATGGAGGCGGGCAACCGCGGTGCAGCGGACGAGGGCGGCAAATCCATCGGTCTCAATATCGTTTTGCCCCACGAACAGGCGCCGAACGAATACGTGACACCGGACCTCTGCTTCAACTTCCATTACTTCGCGATCCGCAAGATGCACTTCCTGATGCGCGCCCGCGCCATCTGCGTCTTCCCCGGCGGCTTCGGCACGCTTGACGAGATGTTTGAATCCCTCACCCTCATCCAGACCGGGCGTATGGAGCGTGTGCCGTTTCTGCTGTTTGGCAAATCGTTCTGGGACAAGATCATCAACTGGGAGGCGCTGAAGGACGCGGGCACCATCAGCCCCGAGGATCTCGACCTCTTTCGATTTGTCGAAAACGCGGAAGACGCGGCGCAGATCATCGAAAACTGGGATCCCGCACCGCCGCGCACCGACATTCCCGGGCGCTGATCCAGCCCGTCACGTCGGGAAAAGCCCGTAGAAGAATCGCAGCACGCATGCTAGATGTGGTGCGATGAACAGCCTCGCCCCCAATATCCGCGCCTCAATTCAACCGCTTGAGGAAAGCGCCATCAACCGCATCGCGGCGGGAGAGGTGGTTGAACGCCCGGCGTCGGCGGTGAAGGAGCTGGTCGAGAACGCCATCGACGCGGGTGCCACCCGCATCGAGATCGCGGTCGCCGATGGTGGTAAGACCGTCATCCGCATCACCGACGATGGCTGCGGTATCCCGTCCGAGGAACTGCCACTCGCAGTTGCGCGCCACGCGACCTCCAAGATCGACGGATCGGACCTTCTCAACATCCACAGCTTCGGGTTTCGCGGCGAGGCACTGGCCTCGCTTGGCGCAGTTGGACGATTGACCCTGACGAGCCGTACGGATCGGACGGACGCTGCGGAATTGAGCGTCACCGGCGGCAAGACCGGATCGGTGAAACCCGCCGCCCTGTCCAAAGGCACCGTCGTCACGCTGCGCGACCTTTTCTTCGCCACCCCGGCGCGGCTGAAGTTCCTGCGCTCGGACCGCGCTGAAATGCAGGCGATCTCTGACGTCGTCAAACGCCTTGCGATGGCTGAGCCGTCGATCAGCTTAACCCTGCGCGACGTGTCTGGTGGTGGCGAAGGTCGTGTGACCTTCCGTGCCGATGCGGTGACGGGTGATCTGTTCGACGCCTTGCGCGGCAGACTTGGGCAGGTCATGGGCCGCGAGTTTATCGACAACGCTGTCCCCATCGATGCCGACCGCGAAGGCATTCATCTCACCGGGCTCGCCGGTTTGCCGACCTACTCGCGTGGCGCGGCGGTGGCCCAGTATCTGTTCGTCAACGGTCGACCCGTTCGGGACAAGCTGCTGATCGGCGCACTCCGCGGGGCGTATGCTGACTTTCTCAGCCGCGACCGGCATCCCGCCGTTGCGCTCTTCATCGATTGCGATCCGCACAAGGTCGACGTCAACGTCCACCCCGCGAAATCCGAAGTGCGCTTCCGCGAACCGGGCCTCGTGCGCGGGCTGATCGTCTCGGCCCTGCGCCATGCGCTGGCCGAAGCGGGGCATCGGTCCTCCTCGACCATCGCAGGTGCCACGCTCGGCGCGATGCGCCCGGAACAGCCGCACACCCCGCGCATCTACCAGATGGACCGCCCGAGTTTCGCGGCGAAACAGACGGCCTACCAGGCGCAAGCCCCGGGCTTTGCCGAGATGCAGGAGAGCTTCTCGGGCCGCGTCGTCGAGGAGGTCTCGCCCGAGAGTGATGAGACGCCCATTGAATCGCTTCCGCTCGGAGCCGCACGCGGACAGGTGCACGAGAATTATATCATCGCCCAGACCGAAGACGGCATCGTCATCGTTGATCAGCACGCGGCACATGAACGGCTGGTCTACGAAAAGCTGAAAACCCAAATGGCGCAAAACGGCGTTGCAGCACAGGCGCTTCTGATCCCCGACGTGGTGGACCTGAGCGAGAGCGACTCCTCGCGCGTGCTGGCCATAGCGGGTGATCTTTCGCGCATGGGCCTCACCGTGGAACCGTTCGGCAATGGCGCGGTGGTGGTTCGGGAAACCCCGGCCATCCTCGGCGAAGTCAACGCCGAAGCGCTTCTGCGCGACATCCTCGATGAACTCGACGATCAGGGAGAAACCAGCGCAGTGCAGGACCGGATCGAGGCGATCCTCAGCCGCGTGGCTTGCCACGGCTCCATTCGGTCGGGTCGCCAGATGCGCGCGGAAGAGATGAACGCCCTTCTGCGCGAGATGGAATCGACACCCTATTCCGGCCAGTGCAACCACGGCCGCCCCACCTATGTCGAACTGAAACTCAGCGACATCGAAAAGCTGTTCGGGCGCACATGATCCAGATCGGTGACCTCACTCTCGATCTGAACGACCCCGTGGTGCTTCTCGCCCTCGGGCTGGGCACCTTGGTGTTTCTCTTGCTGGTCATGTCGCTCCTCTCGGCGCGGCGCGCGGCGAAACTTAGCGAACCGCTGGTCTACCAGCTCGCGCAGGTCGGTCAGCGTGTGCAATCCCTGAGCGACGGGCAGGAACGTCTGTCCGGCGGTCTTTCGCATGTCAGCGAAGCGACCGCGCAAAGCCAGACCGCGATGCTGCAACTGATGGAGCGGCGGCTGGCGCAGGTGCAGGAGCAGATGAACGAGAACCTGCACGGTTCGGCCCGCCGCACGGCGCAGTCCCTGGGTGAATTGCAGCAACGGCTGCAAAGCATCGACAAGGCACAGGAGAATATTACCAAGCTGTCGGGCGACGTGTTGTCCCTGCAGGACATCCTGTCCAACAAGCAAACGCGCGGGGCGTTCGGGGAAATCCAGCTGACCGATATCGTGACCAAAGCGCTGCCGTCGGACAGCTTTACGCTGCAAGCGACCCTGTCGAACGGCAAGCGTGCGGATTGCCTGATCCATCTGCCGAACCCGCCGGGTCCCATCGCCATCGACAGCAAGTTCCCGCTGGAAGCCTACGAACAGCTGCGCAAAGGTGACTCGCAAGACCAATTAAACCGCGCTGCGCAGCAGCTTCGGCTTTCGCTGCGGAAGCACATCAAGGACATTTCCGAGAAATACATCATCGAGGGCGAGACGGCCGATGGCGCGCTCCTGTTCCTGCCGTCCGAGGCGGTTTACGCGGAACTGCACGCCAACTTCCCCGAAGTCGTGCGCGAAGGCTTCAACGCCCGGGTCTGGATCGTCTCGCCGACCACCTGCATGGCGACGCTCAACACGATGCGGGCGATCCTCAAGGATGCGCGGATGCGCGAACAGGCGGGCGCGATCCGCAAGGAATTGCACCTGCTCTATGCGGATGTAGACAGGTTGGGGAGCCGCGTCGAAAACCTCGACCGGCATTTCGGGCAGGCGGCAAAGGATATCGCCGATATCAAGATCAGCGCCGACAAGGCGGGTCGCCGGGCGCGGCGGCTCGACAATTTCGATTTCGAGGAATTGGCCAAAGATGAGCCAAGCCCCGTTCCCGAATTGGCCAAAACGGCCGGCGAATAGGTCAGCGAGTGCACCCCAATGTTTCGCGCGCGAAACATTGGGTCCGGTCCGGACCCTTTAACCATTCATCAACAGAATTCCACGAACGCTCTACCGATCCGGCGAAACTTCGCGATCGCTTGATGTGGCGCAAAGCATGATCCCACCAACTTGCTAATCTTCTGATTTGGTGTGCTGGAGGCGGATGATGTTACGATTTCTTTCTATCTTGGTTGCCGGGGTGCTCGCCTTCCCGGTTTTGGCAGACGACGAGTCGGCCTCTCTTCGAATGGGCGACGATACATTTATCGGCGGGCGGTCCGTGGTGCACAGCGCCAACGATACCGATGACTTGTTCATGGCGGGGGAAACCGTGTCTGGGTCGGCGGATATCACCGGCTCGGCCCATCTTGCCGGACGCGCGGTGTCCTATGACGGGGCGGTCGGTGGCGACGTTTATGCCGCTGGTGAAGAGATCGAGATCACCGGCGACGTCTCGGGGGACGTGACCGTGATCGGGCGTGCCTTGACCGTGGGCTCGGTCGGTGGTGATCTGCGGATTGCCGGATCGGAGCTGCATCTGACCGGCGATGTCGGCGGATATGCCATGATCGCTGGGGAAGATGTGCGCATCGACGGCCGCATTGCCGGTGATCTGCGACTTGCGGCGGACGATGTGGACTGGGGCAGCGCGGCCACGATCGGGGGGCGACTGATCCTTTACGAAGAGGACCCGGGCGAGCTTGAGGTGCCCGGCGACCTCGTACCAAGCGACCGGATTGAACGACTCGAAATCGAGGAATGGGAAGGCCCCCAACCGCCAAGCCTGCGCCGGGCGGTGGCGAGCTTTGTCCTTGGTGTGATCGTCGTCGCCGGTCTGGCCGCGCTCATCGCGGCGCTCGTGCCGGATCGCCTTGCTGACATGCGGCGGTTGATCCTGGATCGGCCGTTCCACACGCTGTGGCTCGGGTTCCTGACACAGTCGGCGGTGATCGGCGCGGGCGTTGTGTTTGCGTTGACGATCGTTGGGCTGCTCTTCACCCCTGCGATGCTTTTGTTGGCGGTGGTCGGCGGGTTCTGCGGCTATGTCGTTGCCGCCTATGCCTTTGGCGTCGGCCTTCTGACCGCCTTTGGCAAACCGGAACCCGAGGTCATTGGTGACCGCGCTTTGGCGGCAGGTGTCGGTGCGTTGTCGGCCGGGATCATCGGGCTGGTGCCGTTCTTTGGCTGGCTCTTTGTTCTGGCGCTGGTGCTGGCCGGAATCGGCGCGATCACACTGCGGGTCATTCGACCGGTCTTCTTCGCGGATATGGCCGAGTGAGCGCGCGGTGACATTGCGCGCGTGACCTCCCCCTCTGGGAAAAGGCATGGTATGACCACGCCAGAGGGGGCAGGATTACGCGATGAACGACTCGATACAGACCACCGCCGAAGCGGCCGAGAACGAGGTTCTTCCCCGTCAGGTGGAGGCCCACGCCAAAGGCTGCGGCGAGAACGGTGAGAGACAGTTACCCGAGTCGGTAACGCGGCGCCCGATCAAGCAGAAGAGCGCCGCGGAATGGGCTTATGAGCGGCTGATCCTTTACATCCAGAACTTCGAGGAACAGCTCGACAACGAACATGAGGTGGCGATGGGGTTTGCCGGGAACGAAACCGGCGTACTTCGAATCGAGGGTTTGGGTTTTTTCGACCCCGATATCGTCACCTTCTACGGCACTGACGAAATGGGCGGACGCATGCAGCTGATTCAGCATGTGTCGCAGCTCAATGTCGCGTTGCGCGCCTTGCCGGTGCCGCGCGAGGACGTGGAACCGCGTCGGATCGGGTTCGAGCTTGCGGCGGAACTGGAACAGGCCGACTAGACCGCGACACACTGCGCGCTTGGCATTGCTGACAGCGTCAGGCAAATCGGATAGCGATTGAGCAAACATCACCAAGGGATGTCACACATGGCTGAACACAAGCACGGCACGATGGATATCAAGGCGCAGGAAAAGACCTTTGAAGGCTTCGTGCGCTGGAGCGTTCGCGTTGTTGTCTTTTCCATCGCGGTTCTGATCTTCCTCGCGATCTTCAACTCCTGATCTGGGGCATTGCGCAAATGATGGTTCGGGTCCGTCGGCACATCCTCGCCGCTTGCGCCATGCTGGCGCTGGTGGGCTGCGCCGCTGCGACGGACACCCGTCCCGACGCGTCGCTTGAGGTGATCAGCAGCGCATCGTACCGCCACGACGGGCCGTCCACGCTAACGCTGTACACGATGATTAACAACCGCTCGGGCGCGGGGGCGCATACGAGCCTGATGATCAACGGGTCGCAGCGCGTGATCTTTGATCCCGCCGGCACGGTTCGACTGAGTGAAGTGCCAGAGAGAGGCGATGTCCTGTACGGCATCACGCCTGCCGTGGCCGATTTCTATGAACGCGCCCATGCGCGCGAGACCTTCCACGTCGTGATCCAGGAAGTGCAGGTGCCGCCCGCGGTCGCCGAACAGGCGCTTCAACTGGCGATGTCGAACGGCCCGGTGGCGTCGGCGCAATGTGCTGTCAGCACGGCCGCCATTCTGCGCCAATTGCCGGGTTTCCGCAGCGTCGGCTCCACCTGGTTCCCCAGACGTCTGATGGAGGATTTTGCGCAAGTCCCCGGGGTTCAGACGCGCAAGCTGTTCGAGAATGACGACGACGACAAGGCCGTCGCCATTGCGCAATTCCGGCGTCAGGCGAACCCGCAATAAGCCTTCAGAGCAGCCAGCCCAACGTCACCAGAACAAGCGCGCCGACACCCATCGCGGCAAAGACGTTCTTTGTCAGATACCCCACCGCAAAGGTCGCCACCGCCGCCGTCAAACGCGCCGGGTCAGGTGTGCCACCGGTTGCGGTTGGCCAGATGACCAGAGGCGCGACCAGCGCGGGCAGGATCGCGACCGCGGTGTAGCGCAGGTGCCGCAAGAGCCAGTCCGGCAGCGTCCGGTCACCCACCAAACCCAGAAAGGCGAAGCGCAGGGCAAAACTGCCCAGACCCAGTGCGACGATCACAATCCAAAGCTCTGCCGTGCCGGTCATGGCGTGATTCCCAGCCGCTGCTCGGCCTGCGCCCCGGCGATCATGCCGCCCAGCCCCGCGATGATCAGGCCAAGATTGTAAGGCACCCACGCAAAGGACAGCGCCAGCACAACCGATACCAGCGCCGCAATGCGATGGGCGGGCGTGCGCAGAAGTGGGCCGATCATCGCCAGAAAGGCAATTGGCAGGGCGAAGTCGAGCCCGAGGTCAGGCGGAATGCTGGTGCCCAACATCGCGCCCAGCAGCGTGACCACGTACCAGGGCGGACAGATCGGGGTCATCACACCAAGGAAGAACGCGAACTTCTGCGCGGGTGTCTGGTCAGGGTGTTTTTCGAATTCGAGCACGGATGCGGCATATGTCTGATCGACAAGGAAATACGCCGCGATCCCCCGTTTCCAGATCGGCAGAGGGCCAAGATGCGGGGTGATGGCGGCCGAATACATGGCCATCCGCATGTTCACAGCAAGGGCAGACGCGATCACCACGAGGGTCGGTGCGTTTTCGGTCAGCAGCTGCAGCGCGGTGAATTGTGCCGCCCCCGCTATCACGACAACCGAGAACGCCAGCGTCTCATAGACCGACAACCCCGCCTCTGTCGCGAGCACGCCAAACAGCATACCGAACGGACCGACAACGAACAGGAAGGGCAGACCGTCCCGGACGCCGCGCCAGTAGCTTGACATTACGCCGTCCCCCGCCATCACTGTCTCCTGTTTCACGCGCTCGCCGCGACGTAGCTGCTGGATGGGAGAGTTGCAATCTGTGCCGGATGACCTTGCCAAGGATTACGTGATTGCGCCGGACCCGGCCGCGCCCCGGCTGACGCGGCGTGTCGTGGGCACCGACCACACCGGCGCCGAGACCGAGATCAGCGTGGTCGAGGAACGGCCGCTCACCATCTTTCTGAATGCGCAGGAGATCGTGACGGCGATGACCATCGGGGACTATCCCGAATACCTTGCAGTCGGATTTCTGCGCAATCAGGGCATGCTGCGCGACGACGATGTCGTGACCCGCGTCGACTATGACGAGGATCTCGAGGTCGTCGTGGTCCGGACCGAGCGCAAGACGACCTACGAGGAGAAGGTCAAGAAGAAGACCCGCACCAGCGGTTGCGCGGTGGGTACGGTCTTCGGCGACATGATGGAGGGGTTGGACAAGGTCGTTCTGCCGCAAACCGAACTGCGCACCTCGTGGCTCTATGCACTGGCGCACAGGATAAACACGACCCCGTCTTTGTATCTTGAGGCAGGGGCCATTCACGGCACGGTTCTGTGTCACCAAGACCGCCCGCTGGTCTACATGGAGGACGTGGGCCGCCACAATGCTGTGGACAAGATTGCCGGATGGATGTTTCAGGAAGGCGTCAGTGCTGGCGACAAGATCCTCTATACAACCGGACGGCTGACGTCGGAGATGGTGATCAAGACCGCGCTGATGGGTATCCCGGTGCTTGCCTCCCGATCGGGCTTTACAGCCTGGGGCGTTGAGATCGCGCGTCAGGTTGGGCTCACCTGCATCGGGCGCATGCGCGGCAAGCGGTTTGTCTGCCTGTCCGGGGAAGAGCGGCTGGTCCGCGACATGGATCCGGACGCGGTGCCCGAGGAAAGCAAAAAACACCGTCGAAAGAGCGTGGAATGACGAAACCGGTGGGTGTCATTCTGGCCGGCGGGCTGGCCACCCGCATGGGCGGCGGGGACAAGGCGTTGCGGACCGTCGGTGGCAAGACGCTGTTGCAGAGGGTGATCGACCGGCTTGCGCCGCAGGTGGCGGGGATGGCCCTGAATGCCAATGGAGACCCCGCGCGGTTCGAGGCCTTTGGCCTGCCGGTGCTGCCCGACAGCATTTCAGGCTTTCCCGGACCACTTGCAGGTGTACTCGCCGGGCTCGACTGGGCGGCAGAGCAGGGGGCGGACCGGATCGTGACCGTCGCGGGCGACACACCGTTCTTTCCGGACACCCTGGTGGCGCGTTTGGAAGATACGGCGCGTGGCATGGCGCATCCCTTGGTCCTTGCCGCCACGCCCCGAGGGGAGGAAAAGACCAAATCCATGAGCAAGTCCGGTCTGATCCGGCATCCGACCTTCGGCCTGTGGCCCGTTGCTCTGCGCGAAGATCTGCGCACCGCCCTGCAGGATGGGATCAAGAAGGTGGTGATCTGGACAGAGAAACATGGCGGGCGCGAAGCGGTGTTTCCGACCGAGGGTGGCGATCCGTTCTTCAACGTCAACACCCCCGAGGACCTTGAAACGGCAGAGGCGCTGGCATGAAGCTCTATGGTGTGACGGGGTGGAAGAACGCCGGGAAAACCGGGCTGATGGAGCGGCTGGTGACCGACATCACGGGCCGCGGTCTGACAGTGTCGACCGTGAAACATGCCCACCACACCTTTGACGTGGACCATCCCGGCAAGGACAGCCACCGCCACCGTGTGGCTGGTGCGACCGAGGTGCTGCTTGCCTCGCGCAATCGGTTTGCCCTGATGCATGAGTTGCGCGCGGAAGAGGAACCGACACTGGACGCGCTTCTGTCGAAGCTGATGCCCGTCGATCTGGTTCTGGTCGAAGGCTACAAGCGCGACCGACATCCGAAGATCGAAGCGTTTCGCGGCGAAACCGGAAACGAACTGATCGCACCGGGGGACCCGACAATCCGTGCCGTGGCGAGCGACACGCCGCTCGATCTGGACCGCCCGGTTTTCGACCTTAACGACACGGTTGCCATCGCCGATTTCATCCTTGCCGAGGTGGGGCTGTGACCCGGTTCGATACGGCGCTCATGGTCGATTGGTCCGGTGGCAACGATCGCGGTGCGGTGCCGAAGGCCGATGCTATCTGGGCCTGCCTTGCCCGCGCTGGTGTCACAGATGCGCCAGTCTACCTGCGCAATCGGCAAGAGGCCGAGGCGTGGATCACCGACGTGATCGACCGTGAACTGACCGCCGGGCGTCGGGTCATCGCGGGGTTCGACTTTCCGTTTGGCTACCCGGAAGGCTTTGCCGGTGCGTTGGTCGGAACCGCCAATCCGCTGATCCTCTGGAGCTGGTTCGAGGCGCGGATTGAAGACAGTCCCAAAGCCAACAACCGCTTTGACGTAGCCGGAGAGATCAACGCGCTTTATCCGGCCGAGGGGCCGTTCTGGGGAAATGCGCTCAAGCGCGACATCGCGCACCTGCCGCGCAAGAAACACCTTACGCGACCCAATGGACTGTCCGAAAAGCGACGGGTCGAACGCCGGGCGAAGGGGGCGTTTTCTGTCTGGCAACTGGCCGGGGCCGGGTCTGTCGGGTCTCAGGTGATGATGGGTCTGCCGGTCCTGTCCCGCCTGCGCCGACGATTTGCGTCACAGGCGCGCGTCTGGCCGTTCGAGGCCTTGGACACATCACTTGCTCTCGTTGAAATCTGGCCGTCCCTTTTCGTGGGCCCGCCGCCGGGTGACATGGTCAAGGATGCGTGGCAAGTGCAGGAGGTCGCGCGCGTCGTGTCGGCGTTGCCGGAAGAGACCGTTGGCCGGATGTTGTGCGTCGATGCGCCCGAAGAGGGTTGGATCCTCGGCGTCGGGAATGGAGACGAGGAGGTGTTGCGCGCCCATGCCGTTTGAACCGCCGCCGCTTCGTAACGATTGCTTTGCCTTGCCCGCCGGCGTGGACTGGACGCCGGTGGATGATGCGCTGGCGCTATTGCGGGACCGGATGACGCCGGTCGTCGGGACCGAAACGGTGCCGCTCATGCAGGCGCAGGGGCGGGTTCTGGCCCGCGATCTGGTGGCAAAACGGTCCAACCCGCCGCATCCCAACACGGCTGTTGATGGGTACGGGTTTGCCGGCGACGCGATCGGTGAGGGCCCTCAGACCATGCCTTTGGTCAATGGACGCGCTGCGGCGGGTGCGCCGTTTGCGGGGTCGGTTCCGCGCGGCCATGCGATCCGGGTTCTGACGGGTGCGGATTTGCCCGACGGCGTCGATACGGTGGTTCTGGATGAAGACGTGCGCATCGGCGACGGTCAGGTCGCGTTTCGCGGTCCGCTCAAGCGCGGCGCGAACACGCGCAAGGCGGGGGAGGACGTGGTTGCAGGCGATAATGCGCTGCGTGCCGGGCGCTGTCTTACCCCGGCGGACCTGGCTTTGGCGGCGGCGGTGGGGCATGGCGCGCTCGACGTGCGCAAGCGATTGCGGGTGGCGGTGCTCTCGACCGGGGACGAGATTGTGGAGCCGGGGACGGCGGCCGGTGACGGTCAGATCTTCGATGCCAACCGCCCGATGCTTCTCAGCCTCTGCGCCAGCTTCGGGTTTGACGCTGTGGACATGGGATGCGCGCCGGATGACCGCTCCGCCGTGCGGGACGCCTTGGATATGGCGGCAGCGCAGGCCGACGTGATCCTGACCTCCGGTGGCGCATCGGCGGGTGACGAAGATCACATCTCGGCGCTGTTGCGCGAAACCGGCGCGATGCAGGAATGGCGGATTGCGCTGAAACCGGGGCGGCCTCTGGCGCTTGGATTATGGAACGATGCTCCGGTCTTCGGCCTGCCGGGCAATCCGGTGGCGGCGCTGGTCTGTACGCTGATCTTTGCGCGCCCCGCGATGGGTGTGCTTGCCGGAGCAGAGTGGCGGGATCCACAAGGCTTTAGCGTGCCCGCCGCGTTCGAGAAGAAAAAGAAACCGGGACGGCGGGAATACCTTCGCGCGCGCATGCGGGACGGTGCGGTGGAGGTGTTCAAGTCGGAAGGATCGGGCCGGATCAGCGGGCTGAGCTGGGCGGATGGCTTGGTCGAATTGCCGGACGGCGCGGTCCATGTCAGCCCGGGTGACCCGGTCCGTTACATTCCGTTCTCTGCGTTCCTTTGATCGGCGCCAAGATTTTTCGTAAGAAAAATCTGTGCCTCTCCAGTAATTTCTGGGAATTTCGTTAAGATATCGTTCAGTCGAACGTGCCCGTCACCCGGCCCAACAACATGAAGGCGCGTGCGGTGCGGGTGCCGGCCAATTCCGAGATTTCCGCATCGGTCGCGGTTTCCTCGAACCGGGCAAATCCCTTGTCGAACAGCCGCAGAAAATGGTGCGCGGCATCCCGGAAGATCGGGTCCTGTTTCATCCGTCCCGCCGCAAGTGCCAGAGACGACCTGTCTCGCACGCCACCAAGGGCGGCAATCGTGCGACCGCGTTCGCCTTTGGCAAATCGCCGCCACAGCTCGGGTCGCGCCATATCGGGACGCAGATCGTCCATGTAGATGCCATCCTGACTGAGCAGGGTCAGGACATCCTGCGCAGCTTGCACCAGCTGGGCGGACGGACGGTCCTTGAGCGCGCGGCGCAGCGCGGCAAACCCTTCCTGATCGTCCGCGGTCTCCGGAAAATGCAGCGCGCGGATGAAATCCGACGTCGACAGGGGCGGTTGGAGCGCCTCCGCGGGGGTGCCAAGAGCCAGCGTCGGTTGATCGCCAATGTCAGGGTCGGGCGCCGCCGCCTGGACCGCGATTTGCGCCGCGCGGGTCGAGGTGAACATCGCCAGCGTGGTCTCTGCCTTTTTCTGCGCGTCGGCGATCTCTTCGAGCTTTTTCACGATCGACGGATGTGGATGATGGTCGCGCCCGCCGGCCTGGTTCTGCGTGATATAGGCATGGCGGATGGCGTCGATCGCTGTCTGCAGGCGTCCGCTTTCTTCGCGGATGATGCGCGAGGCGCGCACGGCCACGGCGGCGACCCAGATCATGCCGACGGGAAAGAACACAACCAGGATCACGAGCAGAAAGCGCAGACCGCCATCACCCTCGCTGTCCGAAAAGGCCAGAAACAATGTCGAGATGATAAGCCACACGACGCTGAGCGCGGCGGCGGTCAATTCGATGCCGCTTAGACTATTGGTACGCTCACCTGGGCGCATCAGGGTGGCGGGCGGTTTCGGGCGAACCTCTTTTTGCTCTGTCATCGTAAGGCCCAACCGATCAGATATATTCGATCTTCAGCACTTCGTAGGATTTCTCCCCGCCGGGCGTGCGCACTTCGACGCTGTCGCCTTCCTCCTTGCCGATCAGCGCGCGTGCGATGGGGGATTTGATGTTCAGAAGACCTTTTTCGATATTGGCCTCATGCTCTCCGACGATTTGCCAGGTTTTTTCTTCGTCCGTGTCTTCATCGACAAGCGTAACCGTCGCGCCGAACTTCACCGCACCCGACAGCTTGGTGGGATCGATCACATCGACCAGCCCCAGCACGCTTTCGAGTTCCTTGATCCGGCCCTCGATGAACCCCTGTTTTTCGCGCGCCGAATGATACTCGGCGTTTTCCTTCAGGTCGCCCAGTTCGCGCGCTTCGGCGATGGCCTGAATGATCGCCGGACGCTCTTCGGATTTGAGCGTTTTCAATTCGGCTTCGAGCGCGGCATGGCCCGCGCGGGTCATCGGTATCTTTTCCATGGGACGGTCCCCTCTGGTCGTCTGAGCTTGCGCTCACGTGCCATATGTTATGGCGCGGTCTAAACATGTCATCTGCGTTGGCACAAGACTGACCCGACCCTTTTGGGAAACGCAAGGGGGCTTGCGTGTCGTCGGCGTCCGTCGGCGCACGAAAATGGGGCAGGTACGGCGAATCGTCGGTTGTAACGCGGTGTCGCGATTGACCCCTTATCATGCGCGGGTTACGTCCCCTGTCAGGTTTTCGACACGCGATTTTTCTAGGAAAGAGCCAGACATGAGCGAACAGACGCGCGAAGCGATGGAGTACGACGTTGTCATCGTCGGAGCAGGCCCCGCCGGCTTGTCAGCCGCGATCCGGTTAAAGCAGTTGGATGCGGATCTGAACGTTGTGGTGCTTGAAAAAGGCTCCGAGGTGGGCGCGCATATCCTTTCGGGCGCGGTGCTTGATCCGGTAGGTCTCGATGCGCTGATCCCGGACTGGAAGGAAAAGGGCGCCCCGCTGAACGTCCCCGTGAAGGACGATAATTTCTACATGCTGGGCGAGGCAGGCCAGATCCGTATTCCCAACTGGCCCATGCCGCCGCTGATGAACAACCATGGCAATTACATCGTCTCGATGGGCAATGTGTGCCGCTGGATGGCGGAGCAGGCCGAAGAACTTGGCGTAGAGGTATTCCCGGGCATGGCGTGTTCCGAGATCGTCTACGGCGAAAACGGCGAGGTCAAAGGCGTCGTTGCCGGGGAATTCGGCAAGAACCCGGATGGCACCCCTGGCCCCGGATACGAGCCGGGGATGGAACTGCTCGGCAAGTATGTCTTCCTCGGTGAAGGCGTGCGCGGCAGCCTGTCAAAAGAGGTGATCGAGAAGTTCGATCTCTCGAAAGGCAAGGAGCCGCAGAAATTCGGCCTTGGCATGAAAGAGATCTGGGAGATCGACCCGGCCAAGCACAAGGAAGGGTCTGTCACGCACACGATGGGCTGGCCGCTTGGATCGAATGCGGGCGGTGGATCGTTCATTTACCACCTCGACAACAATCAGGTCTATGTCGGCTTCGTGGTGCACCTGAACTACGAGAACCCGCACCTTTACCCCTACATGGAGTTCCAGCGCTTCAAGCATCATCCGATGGTGAAAGAGCTACTCGAGGGCGGTAAGCGCGTGGCCTACGGCGCGCGGGCGATCAGCGAAGGCGGGTATCAGTCGATGCCTAAGATGGTGGCGCCGGGTGTGGCGCTACTGGGCTGTTCGGTGGGCATGGTCAACGTGCCGCGCATCAAGGGCAATCACAACGCGATGCTGTCCGGCAAGGCAGCGGCAGAGGCGGCCTATGCGGCGATCAAGGACGGTCGCGCGTCGGATGAGCTGTCCGATTACGAGACCGACGTGCGCGAAGGCGCCATCGGTGCGGACCTCAAGAAGGTGCGCAACGTGAAGCCGATGTGGTCGAAATACGGTCTTACGGCCTCGCTCACCCTTGGCGGGTTCGACATGTGGACCAACACTCTGGGCTTTTCACTGTTCGGCATGATGGGTCACGGCAAGACCGACGCCGAAGCCACCGGCGAAGCGTCCAAGTTCAAACCGATCGAGTATCCGAAACCCGATGGCAAGCTGTCCTTCGACCGTTTGACCAACGTGTCCTTCTCGGCCACCAACCACGAGGAAAGCCAGCCGGCGCATCTCAAGCTCAAGGACCCGTCGATTCCGGTCTCGGTCAACCTGCCGAAGTACGGTGGGCCCTCCGCCCGTTACTGTCCGGCGGGGGTCTACGAATTTGTGAAGGACGAAAATGACGACGACAAGTTCGTCATCAACTTCCAGAACTGCGTCCACTGTAAAACCTGCGATATCAAGGACCCGAGCCAGAACATCAACTGGACGGTGCCGCAGGGGGGTGACGGGCCGAACTACCCGAACATGTAAGATCACGAAGGCCGGGCGAGTGCCCGGCCTTTTGCGTTGGTTGCGTGTGCAAGAAGCGCGCGCTACGCTCCGCCGAAATTGTCCGATTGGGAGACATGCATGCCTTCTTCGAACGTGAAACGCCTCTTGGGAACAGCCGCCGTCGCGCTGTGCCTTATGACTCCCGGAGGTGTTGTCGCCAGCAGCCTTGCAGGCGATTATCTGGCCGGCCGCCAGGCGAGCTTTGACGGCGACATCCAGGCCGCAGCCAGGCATTACGGCCGCGCCGTAATGTTCGACGCAACAAATCCACTGCTTCTGGAACGCGCCACACTGGCTGAGATTTCGCTGGGCGATCTGGAGCGGGCCGCGTCTCTGGCGTCGAAACTCGTCGATGACGGGCACCGCAGCCAGGTTGCGCAGATGGCATTGGTGGCGCAGGTCGCGGAAGCCGAAGACTACGAAACCCTGATCGCCATGGTCGAAGACGACCGTGGTGTCGGTCCGCTTGTCGATGGTCTGCTTATCGCCTGGGCGCGCCTTGGCACAGGTGATATGTCAGCGGCACTGGTTCAGTTCGACGACCTTGCCGGTCAGCAAGGCCTCGCCAATTTCGCCATGTACCACAAGGCGCTGGCGCTGGCATCGGTGGGCGATTTCGAAAGCGCTGGCGCAATCCTCGAGGACGCGGGCACCGGCGCAATGCAACTGACCCGTCGCGGTGTGATGGCGCATGTCGAGGTGCTCAGCCAGCTTGACCGCAACGACGATGCGCTGACCCTGATCGAAACGGCCTTCGGTTCAGAGCTTGATCCCGGTCTGTCACAGATGAAGACAGCACTCGAAGCGGGTGAGGCCTTGCCGTTCACCCATATCCGCGGTGCCCGTGATGGTCTGGCCGAGGTGTTCTACACACTGGCGGCCGCGCTCGCGAACGAAGCGAATGACGAATTCACCCTGCTCTACACCCGCGTGGCAGAGCATCTGCGCCCCGGGCACGTCGATGCGATCTTGCTCTCGGCAAGCCTGTTGGACGAGATGGGCCAATCGGAGCTTGCGGTAAAAGCCTACGGCAGCGTGCCTGACGACCATCCGGCGTACCATGCGGCGGAACTGGGTCGTGCGGCGGCCCTGCGCGACAGTGACCGGGTCGATGCGGCCATCGAGGTGCTCGAGCGCCTGTCGAAGACACACGCGGATCAGCCGCTCGTGCATTCGACGCTGGGCGACACCATGCGCCAGCTAGAGCGCTACGAAGAAGCCGTCGTGTCCTACACCAATGCGCTTGACCTATTCGAGGTGGAGGGCCGCAACCAATGGTTCCTGCACTATGCGCGCGCGATCAGCTACGAACGGCTGGATCGGTGGGACGAGGCCGAGGCCGATTTCCGCGCCGCGCTCGAATTGAACCCGGATCAGCCTCAGGTGCTGAACTACCTCGGCTATTCGCTGGTGGAGAAGCAGATCAAGCTGGACGAAGCGCTCGACATGATTGAACGCGCGGCGGCGGCACGACCCGACAGCGGCTACATCATCGACAGCTTGGGCTGGGTGCTCTACCGGCTTGGCCGATATGAAGAGGCCGTGGGCCACATGGAACGCGCGGCGGAGCTGATGCCGGTCGACCCGATCGTGAACGACCATCTGGGTGACGTCTATTGGGCCGTCGGGCGCAAGACCGAGGCACGATTCCAGTGGCGTCGCGCCTTGTCGTTCACCGTCTACGGCACCACGGCCGAGGAAGTGGACGCAGACCGTATCCGACGTAAACTCGACGTTGGCCTCGATCAGGTCCTGGCGGAAGAGGGTGCTCCGCCGCTGCAAGTGGCTAATGACAACGGCGATTGAGGCGTTTGCGCCAGCAAAGATCAATCTGACGCTGCATGTCACAGGCGTCCGAAGCGACGGGTATCACGTGCTTGAGTCGCTCGTGGTCTTTGCCGATTGCGGCGACAGGCTGCTGGTCTCGCCATCGGAAAGCCTGTCGCTGACAGTGGATGGCCCGTTCGCACAGGGTGTGCCGACCGACAACAGTAACCTCGTGATGCAGGCGGCCGAACGGTTGCGGAACCTGCGCGGGATCACACAGGGCGCCACGATAAACCTGACCAAGACCTTGCCGCATGGTGCGGGTATCGGTGGTGGGTCGAGTGATGCGGCTGCCGCCATTCGTGGGCTGGCAGAGTTATGGGGTGTTGCACCCTTGAGCGGGCAGGAGGCTTTGCCGCTTGGCGCCGACGTCCCTGTGTGCCTCTGCGCGCCTACGGCCACCCAGATGCGCGGGATCGGCGATGTGCTCGCAACGGCCCCATATCAACTCAAGGGCTGGCTCGTCCTGGTGAATCCGGGCGTTGTCGTGCCGACCGGCAAGGTCTTTGCCCGGCATGATGCGCTTTATGACTTCACTCCCGCCAATCTTGAGCCGATGGACTGGATCAAGGATGACGACGACTTAGACATGTGGCTTCTGGGTCAGCGTAATGACCTGACGAAGGTCGCCAGCGACAGCTCCATCGCGCCGGTTGTTCAGGACGTCCTGAAAGAGCTCCGTGTCGGTTCACGCAATGCCGATATGTCAGGTTCAGGGAGCACGTGCTGGGGGTTGTTTACGTCCGAGGACAAAGCCAAGTCATGTGCCGACCGTATCGCGGCCAAGCGTCCCGAATGGTGGGTTCGCGCGGCCCGCATCCTGCCCTGATCGGTCAGTTCACGCGCGCGACGACGTAATCGGCAAGATCGTCCAGCATGTCGCGGATCGGGTGATCCGGCAGCGTGGCCAAAGCAGTCCGCGCCTTGGCGATCCAGTCATTCGCCTCGGCCCGCGTCGCCTCCAACGTGCCGTGCTTGTTCAAGAGCGCGATGGCGTGCTCAAGATCACCGTCTTCCTGCTTGCCCTTCTCGATGGTCCGCTTCCAGAACTCTCGTTCCGTATCATCGGCCAGAGCAACGGCCTTGATCACCGGGAGGGTCAGCTTGCGCTCACGGAAGTCGTCGCCAACGTTTTTCCCGGTGGCGTCCGAACCCCAGTAATCCAGCAAATCATCCACGATCTGGAACGCAATCCCAAGGGCGTCACCATAGTCGAAAAGTGCTTTGACCCGCGCGTCGTCCATGCCCGCGATCACGCCGCCCACTTCGGTCGCGGCGGAAAACAGTGCAGCGGTTTTGCCGCGCACCACTTGAAGGTAGACCTCTTCCGTCGTGCGCAAATCCTGCGCCGCCGTCATCTGCAGGACCTCGCCTTCGGCAATTGTGGCTGCCGCATCGGACAGAATGCGCAGCACCCGGATGTTGTTCGTCTCGGTCATCAACTGGAACGACCGCGCAAAAAGGTAGTCGCCGACCAGCACGCTCGACTTGTTGTCCCAAAGCAGGTTTGCGGTGGGTCGCCCGCGCCGCCTCTCGCTCTCATCAACGACGTCGTCATGCAAAAGCGTCGCGGTGTGAATGAACTCCACCGTCGCCGCCAGTTTAACATGGTTGTCGCCCTCATAGCCGCACATCCGGGCGGACGCCAAAGTCAGCATGGGACGCAGGCGCTTGCCACCTGCCTCAACCAGATGCGCCGTGACTTCCGGGATGCGCGGTGCGTGTTCCGACGCCATGCGCTCGCGGATCAATGCGTTCACCGACGCCATGTCATCTGACAGCACGTCTGCCAAACGATCATGCGGTTTGATGGCTGGTTTGTCCAAACTCATCACCATTCCTTGTGGAAGCCTCGACAAAGCGGGGCAGGTGTTCCTACATCTTGGTCATGGAAGAGCTTCTACGGACCAACGACATTACCCTGATCCCGCTCGCCCGCGCCGTGCTTGAGGACGAGGGTATAGACAGCTTTGAATTGGACGTAAATATGAGCATTCTCGAAGGCTCTATCGGTATTCTGCCGCGTCGTCTGATGGTGCGGACCGACGAGCTGGACAAGGCCCGCCGCGTGTTGCGCGAATACGGGGTCCGGTTTGAGGACTGACCCTTTCGCCCCCGAAGACCTCGCGCGGGATGATTTTCTGGGCGGCGCTGTCCGCCTTTGGCAACCGAAGAAAGGCTATCGCGCCGGGGCCGATCCGGTACTGCTTTCTGCGACGGTTCCAGCGGTTCAGGGCGATGCCGTATTGGAATTAGGCTGCGGCGGCGGTGCCGCCTTGGCCTGCCTTGGCGCACGTGTTCCTGGCATCGAGGCGACGGGTGTGGAAATGCAACCCGCCTACGCAGATCTGGCGCAGCGCAATCTGGATGACAATGGGATTTCCGGCACGATCCACTGTGCCGATCTCATGGCGCTGCCCACCGCCGTGAAATCGCGGCGCTTCGATCACGTCCTCGCCAACCCGCCCTATTTCGAGGATCTCCGCGCGGTTGCTCCGACCGCTCCTGACCGGGCCGTGGCGCGATCAGGCGCACTTCCATTGGCGAAATGGGTCAGTGTCGCATCCAAGCGCTTGGCCCCCGGCGGGATGGCCACCTTCATCCAGCGGATCGACCGTCTGCCTGAACTGATGAGCGCATTTCACGACACGCTTGGCGCGCTGGAGCTTTGGTTGATCCAGCCGCGTACCACGCGCCCCGCCCGCCTTTTTCTGCTGCGCGGTCGCAAAGGCGCGCGGGCGGCGTTTATTTCGCACCCCCCACTCGTGCTGCACCGCGGCGAAAAACACGAAAAGGACGGCGATTCGTACACCGAAGCGGTATCAAAAGTCCTAAGATCTGCGCATCCTTTGCCGTTTCCCAGCCAAAGGCGCAGCTAAAAGCAGCATCATCGGCATAGCTTTACCGACAATGCGGGTGCAGCGTGACAGAATCCGATTTCTGTGATCGACTGGGAGTCTATCCAATTAGCAGGAGGACCTTATGAGCTTGACTTCACACCTTCAGGAACTGAAGCGGAAGCACCAAACCCTCGCTGAAGAAGTGGAACAGGCGCAACGCGCGCCAGGCGTCGACGATCTCGCGATCTCCGCCCTCAAGAAACAAAAGCTCAGACTAAAAGAAGAGATCGAGCGTCTCTCATAAGCGATTGGCCCGGGTCTTACCCGGGCTTTTTTATATCTCGGTGACAGGAACCACGGTCTTCTTCGGAAGCCGTGCCTTGATCATGTCGATCTTCTGGTCCAGCCAATCGGAAAAAGCTGCGACCTGAGGTTTCGTTTCGTGGCCTTTGGGGCAGACGAACCGGAAATGCGCTTCGGTCGACAGGGCAATGTCGAACGGGGCCACCAGAAGACCGTCAATCAGGGCGTTGGCGGCCAGCGTACTACGCATCAGAACAACGCCACCACCATTGATCGCGGCATCCACAGCGTGGTCGGCCTGCGAGAAATGCGCACCCTTCAGGGGCGGCGCTGTCAGGCCATTGGCGTTGAACCACGTGGTCCAATCCGCTTTCGGGTTGAGAAAGTCGATACTGTCCTCAAACAGCAAGGGCGCGCGAAAAAGGCTTTCCGGCGTGTCATGTTGTGCCGCCAGCGCAGGCGACATCATCGGTGCAATCCATTCGTCGATCAGGACCCGCGAATACAGCCCCCCGTCGCGGCCATAGCCATAGCGGATCGCCACATCCACATCGTCCCGCGCGAAATCGAGTAGGCGCAGACTGGCCGAGAAGCGCAGATCCACATCGGGATGGTCCTGCGCAAATTCGAACAGCTTGGGCGCCAGCACCTTCGCCGTAAAGGCAGGTCCCGCCGTCACCGTGAGCACGTTCGACTGCGCCTGCCGCCGGGCGGACCGCCATGCCGAGGTGATCAGGTCGAACCCGTCCTGCACCCCACCGCGCAAGGCCTGGCCTTCGGGCGTCAATTCGACCGCGCGGTTGAGGCGGCGAAAGACCGGTACGCCCAAATGGTCTTCAAGCGATTTGATCTGAAAGGACAGCGCGGCGGGCGTCACGTTCAATTCAGCGGCAGCTTGGGCAAAGGACATGTGCCGCGCGGCCGCCTCAAAGGCGCGAAGGGCGGTCAAAGGGGGAAGTCGGTCATTCATAATCAGATAAGTATTACTTAACTGAAGGGATGAAAAGTCTCGTTTGTCCCATAAAAGATTTGCGCCCATATTCAGGACAGTTGAAATTTACTGAAGCAAGGACAGCCCCCATGTTCGAGACACCGACAAACGCCCGCCACCGCGACGCCATCCGTGCAGCCCACAGCGCACGCAGCAAGGCTTTCGCCGACATCCTGAACTTCTTCCGTCCCGGAAAGTAGGATTGACCGCAGACCACACCGGTCCGCCGGTCTTGAAAACGCCCCCGAACCGATTGGCTCCGGGGGCGTTTTCTATTTCAGAAAGTCTTGAATGGCGGTCAGTTCGGATTGGACCAACTCGTGACCGCCGGGATGCCAGTGTTCGGCGACCTCGGTTTTCTGGCCTTTCAGATATCCGATCAAGTCACGCGTCAGAGGTGCGGGGCAGATGGGGTCCCGTTCACCTGCCGTGATCAGCCAGCGCGTGCCGTTCAGGCCCGGTTGCGGATCCGGCGACCACGGGATCAACGGATGCATCGCGATGACATCCGTAAAGATATCCGGATGTGTCAACGCCACCGCAGTCGCGATGTTCGCGCCGTTTGAGTAGCCATGCGCAATGACCCGGCTGGCCCCCGTGTCCGCGATCTTTGACCGAAGAAACGCCGCCATCGCATCGCGACGTTTGGCGAGGTCCTCCATGTCATAAACACCTTCTCCCGTGCGCCGAAAGAACCGGGCCATGCCGTGTTCTGAGACGTCTCCGCGCGGCGACACCACATGGGCGTCCGGGATCAGCTGACTGGCCAAGCCGTGAAACTGATGCTCATCCCCGCCCGTGCCGTGGAAGGTGAAGACCAAAGGCGCACCCGGTGCGCCCTTGGTTTCTGCGTAGACGTACTCAGTCAACAATGGGCTCAAGGTACTTCTCCTCAAGAACCGTGCGCAGATGCTCGTGCTGGGTCGGCAACTTCAGCGCTTCCCCCAGGTGGGCCGTGTCTTCGTCACGATCGAAGCCCGGCTCGTTGGTGGCCACCTCGAACAGGACGCCCCCCGGCGTGCGGAAATAGATCGCGTAGAAGTAGTCGCGGTCGATCACCGGGGTCACCTGGTACCCGGTGTCCATCAGCGCCTTGCGCACTTCGAGCTGCGTGTCGCGGTTATCGACCGAAAACGCGATATGGTGGACCGACCCGGCACCCTGATCCGCCATGGGTGCATCGACCTGGGTGATGTCGATCACGTTGGCCTCATTCCCGTTCGGCACATGAAACCGCGTGACATTGTCCTGGCGGTCCATCTCTTCATAGCCCATGAACTTGAGCAATTCGGCGCTGGCCCCAGCATCTCGCAGCCGCATGTCGGCGCTGTGGAAGCCGCGAATGGCCACGTCCTCGGACACGCCGTTGTTGGTCCATGGTGTCCGCGTGTCGCCGTCGGTTTCGATCAAGGCAAAGCCATCACCGTCCGGCCCGTCGAACAGCAGACGATCCTCACCGAAGGTGGTTTCCTCTTTGATGTTCTGCACATCCAGCATGGACAGGCGGTCTTTCCAGAAGCCAAGGCTGCCTTTCGGAACGGCAAATCCCGTGATGCCGACCTCACCCGTCCCCGGGCGACCGCGTCGTGCATTGGGGAACGGGAAATAGGTCATCACCGTGCCGGGTGTTCCCGCTTCGTCGCCATAGTAAAGGTGGTACACCTCCGGCGCATCGAAGTTCACGGTTTTCTTGATCCGGCGCAGGCCGAGCGTTTTTGTAAAGAAGTCGTTGTTCGACTGCGCCCCACTGGCGAGCGACGTCACGTGGTGCAGTCCGTTGATTTGGTTCAACATGGCAGGTCTCCAAATGTGGAAGGGGCGTTTGCCCGATTGCCCCTGTATTTAGCTGGCTTTTTGCGCACATAAATACGTGATAACGCGCCTATTCTGTGCGTGATCGCACCGAAGCTATGCGGGACGCAAGCGCCGCAACGCCCGCACCAAACGTAATAAGACAGGCTGCACCCAGCAAAATCGGCGATGGTTCGGCAAATCCGGCCGCGATCAGCACCATTGTCGACAGAAGGGGTGCGGCGTAACTGGCGACGCCCAACACCTGAATGTCGCCCTGCTTGACACCAATGTCCCAGACGTAGAAGGCCAACCCAACTGGTCCAAGGCCGAGCGCCAGCACCGACAACCAGCCAAATGTCGTCTCGGGCCAAACCGTCGTTTCGAATATGACATGCGCCGGCACCGACAGGATCGCGGTGAACACGCAGAACACCGCAACGACTTCGGTCGGCGTGCTGCCAAGCCGACGCGACACCACCGAATACGTGCTCCACGTGAGGGCGCAAAACCCGGCAAGGATCAGCCCCGGCGTCGCGCTTGCATCGAAACTGGCGCCGTTGCGCAAAACGATGAGCGCGGCCCCGACAAAAGAAATCAACGCGCCCACGATGTGCCCGGCGCGGAGGCGTTCGCCAGGCAGGAGGCCGGACAACAGGACGATCAGAAGCGGCCAAAGATACGCAATCAGCCCGGCTTCGGCAGGAGGGGCAAGCCGCAGGGCCGAAAAGTAAAGCGCGTGATAGCCGAACAAGCCTGCCGTGCCGAACGCATAAATGCGCCACGGGATGCCACGCAGGACCGCGATGCGACCGCGAGCCAGCACCCAGATCACGCCCACCGCACCGCCAATCGCGAAGGTCAGCGCATTCAGCAAAAAGGGTGGCACCGGCGCAGACCCCGCGGTGAACAGCGCCAGAAGCGCCCAAAGCAGGACGGCAATGAATCCAATGGCGGTGGCGGTTGCGCGGGTCATGGTCCCCGGCTAATCCCGGACCGAGCAAAAGAAAAGGCCCACCGCATTGCGTGGGCCTTGGTCCCGGCGTCCCTCTCCCTACCACCCTCCACTCTCAGGGGATTCGGATAAGGAAAGGTTGCCGCTGTTGGAGCGCCCCGTCTGACCGGGGGCGGTCTTCGTCCTTAGACGAAGAACTGCGCGCCGTTGGCCGAGATGGTCGAGCCGTTGATGAAGCCCGCGTCGTCAGAGGCAAGAAAAGTCACACAACGCGCGATCTCTTCCGGTTCACCCAGACGACCCGCTGGAATCTGCGGGATGATCTTGGAGTTCAGAACCTCTTCCGGAATCGCACGGACCATTTCGGTGCCGATATAGCCCGGGCAAACCGCGTTGGCCGTGATGCCCTTCGCCGCGCCTTCCTGCGCCAGCGACTTCACGATGCCCAGGTCACCCGCCTTCGTCGCGGCGTAGTTGACCTGACCGGCCTGGCCCTTCTGGCCGTTGATCGAAGAGATCACGATCACGCGGCCAAAGCCACGCTCGCGCATGCCCGGCCACACAGGGCGCACGGTGTTGAACACGCCGGTGAGGTTCGTGTCGATGACCTTCTGCCACTGCTCGGGCTTCATCTTGTGGAAGAACCCGTCCCAGGTGATGCCCGCATTGGCGACCACAATGTCGATCGGGCCCAGATCGGATTCGACCTGCGCAATGCCCGCCTCGGACGCTTCGTAATTCGCGACGTCCCATTTGTACGTCTTGATACCCGTCGCTTCGGTGAAAGCCGCCGCCTTCTCGTCGTTGCCAGCGTAGGTCGCTGCGACGTTATAGCCTTCTGCTTTCAGCGCTTTCGAAATGGCTTCACCGATGCCGCGGCTGCCGCCGGTGACAAGTGCTACACGTGCCATAGTTGTCTCCTCTCAGTTAGGTGTGATTCAGGGTTTCGAGATATGTTCGACCGTCCGCCTCACCGCAGGCCCATGTGTCCCGCAGCTTGTCAGGGTCAGTGAAATCGATCTTGTCCACCGGGCAAGGCTCGGATGGCTCAAGATAGGTGCGACCGTCCACTTTGGTCAGGCCGCTGTAGTGCCGGGTCAACAGGACCAGCGTGTCGCCCTCGTCCGGATCGGGCATCGGGGCCTGATCCGCCATCCCGCCGTCCACCACCGGTGTACCGTCCCATGTCGGCGGCTCGAACACCGGCGGGATCACGGCTGCGGCCGAAATCAGATCGTGCAAGGTCCCGTCCCGCGCCGCGACCCGCGCATCAACGCGCGAAGACGTGAGCCCCATCTTTTCGGCCCAGTTGAAATGCGGCGAGGCGATGGTGTGCAACTCGGCCTCGTAGGCCAACGTTGCAGCAGTGCCGGACAGCTTCGGCGCAGACGTGAGCGGCGGATGTCCGAGCAGGATGATGAGCGACGGCCCATCTGCGATTGCGCGCCGCGCCTCTTGGTCGAGGACCTCCTCAACACACTCCCGGTAGAGGCGCTGATGCGGTGTGACGCCGTCCTCATCAAACGTGTCCCACGCGATATTAGAGGACGTTTCCGCAAACCGGTCGGTCATCACGTCGAGCAGCGTCCGCCCCTTGCGCGCCACGAAACAGCATGCCGCCAAAGCGCCTCCGGACACGCCGGTGATCCGGGTGGGATCAAGTGAGATGGCGTCACGGACAACTTCGAGGAATCCACCCTGCCAAAAGCAACGCAGACCGCCGCCGGAAAACACCAGCTGGTCGAAGTGAGGTGTGTTCGCTGTCATGAAGACATGGCCCGGCGACGCGTCACAGCGCGCCGGGCCACACAGATCAGGGGCGTTCGACGCAGAGCGCCACGCCCATGCCGCCGCCGATGCAGAGGGTGGCGAGGCCCTTCTTGGCGTCACGGCGCTGCATTTCGAAGAGCAGCGTGTTGAGAACGCGGGCACCGGAGGCCCCAATCGGGTGACCGATGGCAATCGCGCCGCCATTGACGTTCACGATCGCCGGGTCCCAACCCATGTCCTTGTTCACGGCACAGGCCTGCGCGGCGAAGGCTTCGTTGGCTTCCACGAGGTCGAGATCGTCAACCTTCCAACCGGCTTTCTCAAGCGCCTTGCGCGACGCGTGGATCGGGCCCACGCCCATGATCGACGGGTCAAGACCTGCCGTGGCGTAGGATGCGATCCGGGCCATCGGGGTGATGCCGCGCTTCTCGGCGTTCTCTTCGCTCATCAAGAGCACACCGGCCGCGCCGTCGTTCAGGCCAGAGGCGTTCGCCGCCGTGACAGAGCCGTCCTTTGTGAAAGCAGGACGCAGTTTCTGCATCGCTTCCATGGTCGCGCCGTGGCGGATGTATTCGTCTTTGTCGACAACAATGTCGCCCTTGCGGGTCTTCACGGTGAACGCGATGACCTCGTCGTCGAACTTGCCTGCCTTCTGGGCCGCCTCGGCCTTGTTCTGCGAGGCAACGGCGAATTCATCCTGCTGTTCGCGGCTGATCTGCCACTTCTCGGCGACGTTTTCGGCGGTCTGGCCCATGTGGTAGCCGTTGAACGCATCCCAAAGCCCGTCGCGGATCATCGTGTCGATGTATTTGACGTCGCCCATCTTGTGACCGGCGCGCAGATGCGCAGCGTGGGGGGAGAGCGTCATGTTTTCCTGCCCACCGGCAGCCACGACCTCTGCGTCGCCCAGCATGATGTGCTGTGCACCCAGCGCAACAGCGCGAAGACCCGAGCCACAGACCTGGTTGATGCCCCAGGCGGCGCTTTCCTTCGGCAGACCGGCATTGATATGCGCCTGACGCGCCGGGTTCTGGCCTTGTGCGGCTGTCAGAACCTGCCCGAGGATCGTTTCGGACACGGCGTCCTTCTCGATGCCAGCGCGTTCAACAAGAGCGTTGAGAACAGCTGCGCCAAGGTCATGTGCGGGTGTGTTTGCGAAAGAGCCGCCGAACGACCCAACGGCCGTGCGCGCGGCGGAAGCGATAACGACGTTGGTCATGTGTTCCTCCACCAAAATCTTGGTCCGGGGAGGTATCCGCAGTGGTTTTCGCACGAATGCGCCTACGGTCCCCGCAACCGTTCCCGCGCTTGCCTAAAGCAATGGTGGAGTTTCGCCTACCGGACAGGGTGTCTCAGGCCTTTTCCGCAAAGCGGCGTTGACGCTAGGGCATGGCTGAGGTCACAGGACAGACGTGTGCTGCGCGGGCATTTCCCAAGGGGGCGTGAGGGTTGGCGCGCCGAAATAGTAGCCTTGCAGGCAGTCCACCCCAAGATCAGCCAACATATTGGCGTCTGCATTGCATTCCACGAATTCGGCGACCGTGAACATGTCGAACTGCTGGGCAATGGCGAGGATGGCGCGTGTCAGCACCTGGTTGTCGGCATCGTCCGCAATGCCGCGCACGAACTGGCCATCGATCTTCAAAATGTCGAACTGGAACTCTTTCAGATAGCGCAGGGCGGTGTAGCCCGCGCCGAAATCGTCGAGTGCGAAACTGATTCCCAGACTTTGCAGATCCCGCATGGCCTGCACGACAAGCTCGGGCACAAGCATGGCAGAGGCCTCTGTGATCTCCAGAATCAGCCGTTCCGCGATGGTTTCATCCCGCGCAAGGCCGCGCTGAAGCACCTTGCGCCATTTCGGGTACCCGATGGAACGCGCCGAAAGGTTGATGGCAAGCCGAATATCCGGGTTCCGGCCAAGCGTGCGCAAGCCATGTTCAAGGGCGAGGCAATCCAGAAGTCGCCCGGTTTCCCGTTCCTCGATCATGGAAATGAATTGACCTGCCGGAATGATGCGGCCGGTCGGATCGGTCACCCGGATCAGGCCTTCGTGAAAGGCCGTCCGATCCTGCTGCATCGCGTGAACCACCGGTTGGAAGGCCAGCTTGACCTCCCGATGCGCGACGGCGTCTTCCACAATCGACAGGATATCGCGATCCCTGACATCCGCCGCCGCATCAAGCGCTGTGCGGGCCGTGAATTGGGAGACTGCGTGATGTGCCATGGGCGCCCTTTCCTGTCTGCGGTCGGGCCCTGTCTATGCGACAGCCCTTAAGCAAGATTTAAAGGCGGAACGGAACGCAGGACCGCTGTTGACTCTGGCAAATCCAACCGTATAAGCGCGGCTTCATTGGTGTTGGTGGCCCTCGCGAGAGGAACCCTGTCATCCAGCCGGTTCAAGCGTCTCTGACGCGGCTGGAAGAGGACAACGCCCTTCATAGTTGCCCGAACGGGCTTCGTTCTGAGAAGGAGATCAGCCGTGACAAAACGCACGTCTGCCAAGTACAAAATTGACCGCCGGATGGGCGAAAACATCTGGGGTCGTCCGAAATCCCCCGTCAACCGTCGTGAATACGGCCCCGGCCAGCACGGTCAGCGCCGCAAGGGCAAGATGTCCGACTTCGGTCTGCAGCTGCGCGCCAAGCAAAAGCTTAAGGGCTATTACGGCGACCTGACCGAAAAGCAGTTCCGCCGCATCTACGGCGAAGCCGAACGTGTGAAGGGTGACACCGGCGAAAACCTCATCGGTCTGCTGGAGCGTCGTCTTGATGCGGTTGTTTACCGGGCCAAGTTCGTTGCAACGATCTTTGCCGCGCGTCAGTTCGTGAACCACGGCCATGTTCTGGTCAACGGCCAGCGCGTCAACATCCCGTCCTACCGTGTGAAGGAAGGCGACGTTGTCGAAGTGCGCGAGAAGTCCAAGCAGATGGCGGCGATCCTTGAAGCCGTGCAGCTGCCTGAACGGGACGTTCCGGATTACATCGAGGCGGATCACTCCAAGATGACCGCGACCTTCGTCCGCACGCCGGGCCTCGGTGACGTGCCGTACCCGGTGATGATGGAACCGAACCTCGTCATCGAATACTACGCGCAGAACTAATAGAAATCCTTCCGTACGGATTTCCCGTACGAGTGATACAAAACGAAAGCCGCCCGACCTGGGCGGCTTTTTCGTGTTCGGGGCTGCAATAAAAAAGGCCGCGCCAAAGGCGCAGCCCTTTTTTCAAGTGGTCAATCCGGGAGTTACGTCCAGAACACGTCTTTGAAGACGTGCCGCGCGATATCCTCGCGCCGCAATCCGCGGGCTTTCAGGGCGTCATCGGACAAAGCCTGAAGCCGCTCGACTTCGCGGATACGCCAGTTGGCTTCGACCACCTGATGAACGCCGCGCGCCAATCCGTCGACCAGGTTGCTCAGAAATCCGGGCTTCGCGCGCTGATAAGTGTTTGTCAGTGCCATGGGGTGCCTTCATTTTGCATCATTTTTCAACACCCGGGATGTAAGCCGTTGAAATACCGAGGGGTACCACCTCTTCCACATACCCGCCAAAACCGCAGTGCATACCATGCGGTGGTATCCGTGTTCGGAAATCGGACCGATGCAAAATTTTACCAGTTGATAAAATTTTGAACCCGTGAGAGCGTCAACCCAAGTTCAAGCTGAGGTCGGAGAACGAAGATGGACGCCAGGACTTTGAAAGAGGGTGTGGTTGCAGGCCGACTGGACAGTGATGCGCTCGCATCCGGGTTCGCCGATTTGCACAAGCCGCTGAGCGATCACGAAGCGCTCGTCGCCGCAGACCGCTGCTATTTCTGTCACGACGCGCCCTGCATCACCGCCTGTCCCACCGACATCGACATCCCGCTCTTCATCCGGCAAATCGCCACCGGCACGCCGGATGCGGCGGCCAAGACAATCCTGACCCAAAACATCATGGGCGGCATGTGCGCCCGCGTGTGCCCGACCGAGACACTGTGCGAAGAAGCCTGCGTGCGCCAAGCGGCCGAAGGCGAGCCGGTGCAGATCGGTCGACTCCAGCGTTATGCCACTGACGGGCTTATGAAAAAGGGCATTCACCCGTTCTCCCGGGCGGCCTCGACAGGGCGGCGCATTGCTGTCGTCGGGGCCGGTCCGGCAGGGTTGTCCTGCGCGCACCGGTTGGCCATGTATGGACACGATGTAGTAGTCTTCGATGCCCGGCCAAAAGCGGGCGGGCTGAACGAGTACGGGATTGCGGCCTACAAGACGACGGACGATTTCGCGGCGCGCGAGGTTGACTGGCTTCTAAAGATCGGCGGGATCGAGATCCGAAACAACACGGCGCTTGGGCGGGACGTCTCTCTCGATGATCTGACGACGGAGTATGACGCGGTTTTCCTTGGCATGGGACTTGGCGGCGTGAATGCGCTGACTGCACCAGGTTCGGACAAAGACGGTGTTCTGGATGCGGTTCAGTTCATCGCCGATCTGCGGCAGGTCGAGGACCTGTCGACGCTCCCGGTGGGGCGCGATGTTGTGGTCATTGGCGGCGGCATGACCGCGGTTGACGCGGCGGTGCAATCAAAGCTCCTGGGCGCGCTCAACGTCACCATCGTCTACCGGCGCGGGCGCGACCGCATGAACGCAAGTGTTTGGGAACAGGATCTGGCCTCGGCCAAGGGCGTGCGGATCATCACCAATGCCTCGCCGGTTGCCGTGCACGGCAACGGCACCGTGCGCGAGATCGAATTCGAATTCACGGATGATGATCTGGACCCCACGGGGGAAACCTTCCGCCTGGCGGCGGATCAGGTCTTCAAGGCCATCGGTCAGAAGCTGGACGGGGATAATCTGCCTGACCTCGACGGGCGCAAGATCGCCGTCACGGGTGCCGGGCGCACCTCGGTCAAGGGTGTCTGGGCTGGCGGCGATTGCGCGGCTGGCGGGGATGACCTGACCGTGACAGCCGTTGCCGAAGGGCGCGATGCGGCGGAAGACATCCACGCACAGCTGATGGGCCGCTGATGCCAGAGCTTCCCGAATGCGAGGCGGCGCGAAAGCGCATCGCGGACGGCGCGCTGAACCGCACCATTGAAGGGTTCAGTCTAGGCGAAGTGAGCCATGTCGAATTGCCGAGCGAAGAGGACCGCGCGCGTTTCATCGGGACGCAATTCACCCGCACGAGACGGCACGGGAAGTACATCTTCATCGGGTCAAAAGACGGTCCGTGGTTGCATATCCATCTGGGGATGGCCGGATCGGTTCGTGTGATGGAGAACGACGCCGACCTTGCCGACTACATCCGCTTTACAGTTGAATTCGAGGGCGGCACACGTCTGCACTTCCGGGACCCGCGCAAGTTCGGCAAAGTCACTGTCGTCGAAGATGTCGATGACTTCATTGCCGACAAGGGGCTCGGGCCGGATGCCTTGGAGATCGGGGACAATGCGTTCGCGGATACGATTGGCAAGACGCGCGGCGCCGTCAAATCCGCGTTGCTCAGCCAGAAGAAACTCGCCGGCGTCGGCAATCTTTGGGCCGACGAGACGCTTTATCGAACCGGCATCGACCCCGACGCGACGGCCAACACCTTGGAGCAGGCGAAAGTGTCCGAGATGCACGCAAACATGCAGAGCATCCTACAGGCGGTGGTCGATACGAACGCCACGTATGCGAAGCTGCCGGACGACTGGTTGATCCATCACCGTGAGGAAGGCGAGGCCTGCTCGCGGTGCGATGGGACTATTGCAAAGAAAACCGTAGGCGGTCGCACGTCCTACTACTGCCCCGAGCATCAGGCCGGGGCATCCTGATACACGCATCGAAGGAGGCGTTCATGGCTGATCTGATGACGGACTTCGTGGGCATCAAAAGCCCCAACCCCTTCTGGCTGGCCTCCGCGCCGCCCACAGACAAGGAATACAACGTCCGCCGGGCTTTCGAGGCCGGGTGGGGTGGCGTGGTCTGGAAGACGCTGGGTGAGGCGGGTCCGCCCGTCGTCAACGTCAACGGCCCACGCTACGGCGCGATCTGGGGCGCGGATCGGCGGTTGCTCGGGTTGAACAACATTGAGCTGATCACGGATCGGCCTTTGGAGGTAAACCTTCAGGAGATCAAGGCGGTGAAGCGGGATTATCCCGACCGGGCGATGATCGTATCGCTCATGGTGCCCTGCGAGGAAGAGGCGTGGAAAGCGATCCTGCCTCTGGTCGAAGAAACCGGCGCTGACGGGGTCGAGCTGAACTTCGGTTGCCCGCACGGGATGTCGGAACGCGGCATGGGCAGCGCGGTTGGTCAGGTTCCGGACTACATCACGATGGTCACGCGCTGGGTGAAGCAAAACACGCGCATGCCCTGCATCGTGAAGCTGACGCCCAACATCACAGACATCCGAAAGCCAGCGATGGCGGCCTTGGAAGGCGGGGCGGATGCGGTGAGCCTGATCAACACGATCAACTCAATCACGTCCGTAGACCTCGACCTGTTCGCGCCGGAGCCGACAATTGATGGCAAAGGTGCGCATGGCGGCTATTGCGGGCCTGCGGTGAAGCCGATCGCGCTCAACATGGTGGCCGAAATCGCGCGGTCACCCGAGATGGCGCATCTGCCGATTTCCGGCATCGGCGGGGTGACAACCTGGAAGGACGCGGCCGAATTCATGGCGCTGGGCGCGGGCAACGTTCAGGTCTGCACGGCAGCGATGACTTATGGGTTCAAGATCGTGCAGGAGATGATTTCGGGGCTGTCCGAATACATGGACGAAAAGGGGTTTGCATCGACGGCGGAATTGGTCGGTCGTGCTGTGCCAAACATTAGCGACTGGCAGCATCTGAACCTCAATTATGTCACCAAGGCCCGGATTGATCAGGACCTGTGTATTTCCTGCGGACGGTGCTACGCAGCCTGCGAAGATACCTCGCATCAGGCGATTGCGATGTCCGAGGACCGCGTGTTCACGGTGAAGGATGATGAGTGCGTGGCGTGCAATTTGTGCGTCAATGTCTGCCCGGTCGAGGACTGCATCACGATGGTCGCATTGGATGCCGGTGCCCTAGATGAACGCACGGGTCAGAAAGTTGCCGCGGAGCACGGCGATTGGACAACGCATCCGAACAATCCCGCGGTGCGGACAGCTGCAGAATAATTGCGGATTTCTCCCGGTGCGTTTTAGAATTTATTAGGGAGCCTCAAAGAAACTTCGTACGAAGTTTCTTGGGCTCCTCCAGTAAATTCTGTTGTCGCGGCGAAAAAGGCGTTACCGCGACTGTCGGAGGGTTCGATTAGCCGATCCGCCGAATCGGAGTCGAGTGGCACACGATCATGTAGTCCGTGCCGACGTCGTATAGCTGAAAGCCCCGGTGCGCGCACCTCGGCTTTCAGAAGGTCCAACCCGATCTCGCGATGAACCGCGCCTTTCTTTCGTCGGACCACACCTTTGCGTCGAACGGCGTCTGCGCTGAACAGTTGCGCGCGCCAGTGGGGGTTGAAAGCGACGGGGCTGTTAAAAGCATGTTGCATATCCATGTGCTCAGATGTGCAGCACAGATCTTACCACCCGATGAATCGATTCAGGGCGTAAGGAGTTTTCGAAACATGTCTTCGACGAAAGTCTCCGCACCGCGTGCGCGTTTGGTGTCGCCAGGCAACAGAACCGCGATCTGAGCTTCGAAATCAGCATAGTGCTGGGTGACCGCCCAGATCGAAAAGATAAGGTGCGCCGGATGCATTTGAGTCAGCTTCCCTTCGTGCATCCAGCGATTGACGATCCCGCATTGCTTATCGAAGAGCGGCTTCAGCGTGCTTTCAAGATGCGGCAGCATGCGTGGGGCGCCTTGCACGATCTCATTGGCGAAAAGCCTGGATTCACGGGGAAATTCTCGGCTCATCTCCATCTTCCGACGGATGTATCGCAACATTTCCTCAAGCGGGTCACCGTCTGGATCCATGGCCTCCAAAGGTGACAGCCACTCCGCCATCAGCGAATTCAGCAGCGCGATGTGGATCGCTTCCTTGCTCTCGAAGTAATAGATCAGGTTCGGTTTGTGCATCCCGCAGGCATCGGCGATCTGGTCGAGCGTGGTGCCGCGAAACCCCTGTGACGAGAACAATCCAAGCGCCGCGTCCAGAATACGCTTGCGGTTCTCCAGCTGGATGCGGCTTGGTTTGCGATCCGGTGTGTCGGACGTGGCGGTGTCGTGCTTCATTTGCGGGCAAATCCGGATGAGTGCCAATTCTGCGGGCAAGTCTTCGTATTTGAATGCTTGACAGGAACTGGGTGCATTGCAATCGTCACTTTACCAACTGGTAAAAAAATTCTGCGGTGTGCCTCTAGCATGTCCGCGCAAGACCAGCAAAGGCAAGGGGGATGTGATGGCGGCTCCGGGCGAAAACCTGCGGATCAATGGCGACCGGTTGTGGGACAGCCTTATGGAGATGGCCAAGATCGGCCCCGGCATTGCAGGTGGCAACAACCGTCAAACCCTGACCGATGAAGATGCCGAAGGGCGCGCCCTGTTCCAGAAATGGTGCGAAGACGCTGGCTGTTCCATGGGTGTCGACGAGATCGGCAACATGTTCGCGCGGCGCGAAGGCACCGACCCGGATGCGCTGCCGGTTTATGTCGGGTCACACCTCGACACGCAGCCGACGGGTGGGAAATACGATGGCGTCCTGGGTGTGCTGGGCGGGTTGGAAATCATCCGGTCTTTGAATGATCTGGGGATCAAGACCAAACACCCGATTGTCGTGACCAACTGGACCAACGAGGAAGGCACCCGGTTCGCCCCGGCGATGTTGGCCTCCGGCGTGTTTGCGGGCAAGCACACGCTTGATTGGGCGTTCGACCGCGAGGACGCGCAAGGCAAGAAATTCGGCGATGAGCTTGAGCGGATCGGCTGGAAAGGCGATGAAAAGGTCGGCGACCGGAAGATGCATGCGTTCTTCGAACTGCATATCGAACAAGGGCCGATCCTCGAGGCTGAGGGCAAGGACATTGGTGTCGTCACCCACGGGCAGGGTTTGCGCTGGATCGAGTGCACCGTGACCGGCAAGGAAAGCCACACCGGCTCCACGCCGATGCATATGCGCAAGAACGCCGGGCGTGGGCTGGCGCTGGTGACGGAACTCGTCCACGAGATCGCGATGAAAAACCAGCCCAACGCGGTGGGAGCCATCGGCCATATCGACGTCTATCCCAACTCGCGGAACATCATTCCGGGCAAGGTGGTGTTTACCGTCGACATGCGCACCCATCTCATCGACAAGCTGAACGGCATGGTCGACGAATTCATGCAGCGCGCGCCGAAGCTCTGCGAAGACATCGGCGTCACGTTTGACTGCCACATCGTCGGTCAGTTCGACCCGCCGGCCTTTGATGAAGGCTGCGTGACCGCGATCCGCGAAGCGGCCGAGCGGTTGGGGTATAGCCATATGGATATCGTCTCCGGTGCTGGACATGACGCCTGCTGGATCAATGACGTCGCACCGACCGCGATGGTGATGTGCCCCTGCGTCGACGGGCTGTCGCACAACGAGGCCGAGGAGATCTCGAAGGAATGGGCAACAGCTGGCACGGATGTGCTCTTCCATGCGGTTGTCGAGACGGCGGAGATCGTAAGCTGATTGGGGGCTCTGCCCCCGGCCTGCGGCCTCCCCCGAGGTATTTTAGAAACAGAGAAGATCAGGACGACGGAGCGAGAAATGACCACAGTCATCAAGAACGGAACGGTTGTTACAGCGGACCTGACCTATGACGCGGATGTTCTCATCGAGAACGGCGTGATTTCCGAGATTGGGCCAAATCTGAAGGGCGACGAGGAACTGGATGCGACCGGCTGCTATGTGATGCCGGGCGGGATCGATCCGCATGTGCATCTGGAAATGCCGTTCATGGGAACGTATTCCAGCGACGACTTCGAAAGCGGCACGCGCGCTGGCCTTGCGGGCGGAACGACGATGGTCGTCGACTTCTGCCTCCCGAACCAGGGCGAGGGCCTTCATGATGCGCTGAAGCGGTGGGACAACAAATCGACCCGCGCGAATTGCGATTACTCCTTCCACATGGCGGTGACGTGGTGGGGCGAGCAGGTGTTCAACGACATGAAGTCGGTGATTGAGGATCGTGGGATCACCACCTTCAAGCATTTCCTCGCCTACAAGGGCGCGCTGATGGTCAATGATGATGAGCTCTTCGCGTCGTTCAACCGTCTGGCCGAGCTCGGTGGCATCGCCATGGTGCACGCCGAGAACGGCGATGTGGTGGCCGAGATGACGGCCAAGCTGCTGGCCGAGGGTAACACAGGGCCAGAGGGGCATGCCTATTCCCGCCCGTCGCAGGTGGAAGGCGAAGCGACCAACCGCGCAATCATGATCGCCGACATGGCGGGTGTTCCGCTTTATGTCGTGCACACATCCTGTGAAGAGGCGCATGAGGCGATCCGGCGCGCGCGGATGCAGGGAAAGCGCGTCTGGGGGGAACCGCTGATCCAGCACCTGACGCTGGATGAAAGCGAGTACTTCAACAAGGACTGGGACCACGCCGCTCGGAGGGTGATGTCGCCGCCCTTCCGCAACAAGCAGCATCAGGACAGCCTCTGGGCCGGTCTCATGTCCGGGTCCCTGTCGGTTGTCGCAACCGACCATTGTGCATTCACGACCGAGCAGAAACGAACCGGGATTGGCGACTTCTCAAAGATCCCGAACGGCACCGGCGGGCTTGAGGACCGACTGCCGATGCTTTGGACCCACGGGGTCGAAACCGGACGTCTGACGCCGAACGAATTCGTCGCGGTCACGTCGACCAATATCGCGAAGATTCTGAACTGCTATCCGAAGAAAGGTTCTGTTCTCGTCGGGGCCGACGCCGATCTGGTGGTGTGGGATCCGAAGAAGGAAAAAACGATCCAGGCCAGCACTCAGCAATCCGCCATCGACTACAACGTGTTCGAAGGGCATCACGTGAAAGGCCTGCCGCGCTTTACGCTCACACGCGGGCAGGTTGCGGTGCATGACGGAGAAATCCGCACGCAGGAAGGCCACGGCAAGTTCGTTGCGCGCGAACCGAACGGCACGGTGAACAAGGCATTGAGCACTTGGAAAGACCTGACCGCTCCGCGCCCGGTTGAGCGCACCGGGATCCCTGCGACGGGGGTTTGATGCAGGACCACGCCCAAGCTGCGGTCATCGACCACGGCACATCAACGCCTGTGATTTCCGCCAAGTCGCTGGATCTGACGTTTCAGACCAACGATGGTCCCGTGCATGCCTTGTCCGGAATCGATCTGGACATTGGCAAGGGCGAGTTCGTCAGTTTCATCGGCCCGTCCGGTTGCGGAAAGACGACTTTCCTGCGCTGCGTTGCGGCGTTGGAGACGCCGACGGGTGGTTCGCTGACCGTAAATGGCATGTCGCCTGATGAGTCGCGAAAAGCACGGGCGTACGGCTATGTGTTTCAGGCGGCCGGATTGTATCCCTGGCGAACGATTGAAAAGAACATCGCGCTGCCGCTGGAGATCATGGGGTATTCCAAGGCGGAGCAGGCAGAGCGCATCGTGCGGGTTCTGGACCTCGTGGAGCTGTCGAATTTCGGCAAGAAATATCCCTGGCAACTTTCTGGGGGGATGCAGCAACGCGCCTCCATCGCCCGGGCGCTGGCGTTCGATGCGGACATTCTGCTGATGGACGAACCTTTCGGCGCGCTGGATGAGATTGTGCGCGATCACCTGAACGAACAGCTTTTGGCGCTGTGGGCACGGACGGACAAGACCATCGGCTTCGTCACGCATTCGATCCCGGAAGCGGTTTATCTTTCGACCAAGATCGTCGTGATGTCCCCGCGGCCCGGGCGGATCACCGACATCATCGACAGCCCGCTGCCGAAAGAACGGCCGCTCGACATTCGGGACACGCCCGAATTCCTCGCTGTGGCGCACCGTGTGCGGGAAGGGCTGCGCGCTGGGCATGCCTATGACGACTGACGTGTCATGAGAACCCTGTTCCCCATTCTGTCGGTTCTCGCGGTGCTCATCGCGATCTGGTACGCGGCTGTGGCGCCGATGAACATTCGGGGTGCGTTGGACGTGGCCGAGCGCGCAGGCGCAGAGGTGGTGCCGCCAGACGCGCGTGCACGGTTCGACACGTCGGTCTGGGTTCTGATGGCGAACAACCCTGAGCACATCGCGGCAGGGTACAGCCTTGACCGACCGCGACTGCCGACCCCGCAACAGGTCGGGCAGGAGCTTTGGAAGACCACAGGAGAGATGGCGCTCAAGGGTCGGCCCATGTCGAAGCGGTCCCTGATCTATCACGGATGGATCACCTTGCAGTCGACGCTGTGGGGCTTTGTCCTTGGTACAGCCCTTGGCATGGCCGGGGCGATTGCCATCGTCTACAGCCGCGTCGTTGACATGAGCCTGATGCCCTGGGCCATCATCTCGCAGACCGTGCCTATCGTCGCGCTTGCGCCCATGATCATCGTTCTGTCGAGCCAGGTCGGGATCGAAGGCCGCGGCGTGCCGAAGGCGATCATTTCAGCTTACCTGTGCTACTTCCCGGTTCTTGTCGGCATGGTGAAAGGTCTGCGATCCCCGGGCACGGCGCAACTTGATCTGCTCAAGACCTATTCGGCGTCCGGTTTGCAGGCCTTCCTCAAATTGCGGCTGCCGGCCTCGATGCCCTATCTTTTCACGTCCCTCAAGATCGGCATCGCGGCGGCGCTTGTGGGCACGATTGTTGGAGAGCTGCCCACGGGTGCGATCTCGGGGCTTGGCGCGCGCATCCTGATCGGGGACCAGTTCGGGACACCACTGGCGATCTGGGCGGCGCTCGCGGCTGCGGCAATTCTTGCCGGGCTGCTGGTCACTCTGCTTGATCTGCTCCAGCGCATCACCCTGCGTCGCATGGGGATGCAGGCATGAGCTGGCTGGTGTTCGCATTGCTGTTCTGGGTCGGGGCATGGGCGCTTAACGCGTACCTCGCGCATTCACCTTGGTCGGGATCGGTGCCTGTGCGGGTGGCCATTCCGGTCTTGTTCGGCGTCACGCTCATCGTCCTTTGGGAAGGCGTCGTGCGCGGTTTTGGTGTCTCACCGGTGATCCTGCCAGCCCCGACGGATGTGGCGCGCACCTTTGCGGCATCGACCGATATCCTGTGGGAGGACTTCCGACAGACCGTGTTGAAAGGCGCGCTTTCGGGGTTCATCATTGGCGTTCTCGCGGCCTTTCTGACCGCGATCCTGATCGACCGATCCGCGTTTCTGACGCGTGGGCTCTTGCCCATCGGGAATTTCGTGGCCGCTCTGCCCATCGTCGGTATCGCGCCGATTTTGGTCAGCTGGTTCGGCTTCGACTGGCAATCGAAGGCCGCCGTCGTCGTGGTGATGGTCTTTTTCCCGATCCTTGTGAACACGGTGCAAGGCCTGCGTGAGACCGATGCCATGCAGCGCGATCTGATGCGCACTTACGCTGCCGGATATTTCGACACTTTGATCAAGCTCCGCCTGCCTGCGGCGCTTCCTTTCGTGTTCAACGGACTCAAAATCGCGACAACGCTTGCATTGATCGGTGCAATCGTTGCTGAATACTTCGGGTCGCCGACCCGGGGCATGGGGTTTCGCATTTCGACCGGGGTCGGCAGCCTGTCGATCGATCTTGTCTGGGCGGAAATCGCCGTTGCCGCGATGGCTGGAACAGCCTTCTACGGATTGGTGGCCTGGATCGAAAAACGGGTGACGTTCTGGCACCCGTCCCATCGTTCGAATTGAAGAAGAAAAGACGACGCATAACAACTTGGAGGTTAACAGATGAACTCTCGAATTCTTGGCGCTCTTGCGGCGTTTGGTCTTGCGGCCCCGGCATGGGCTGCGGACGACGTCACGCTTCAGCTGAAATGGGTCACACAGGCCCAGTTCGCTGGCTACTACGTGGCACTCGAAAACGGCTACTACGAAGAAGCCGATCTCAATGTCACCATTCAGCCGGGCGGCCCGGACATCGCGCCAACGCAGGTGATTGCAGGCGGCGGGGCCGATGTGACCGTGGAATGGATGCCGGCCGCGCTTGCTGCGCGTGAAAAGGGTCTGCCCCTGGTCAACATTGCGCAGCCTTTCAAAAGCTCTGGCATGATGCTGACCTGCTGGAAAGATGCTGGCATCGCAACACCGGAAGACCTCGCCAACCGCACGCTGGGTGTCTGGTTCTTCGGCAACGAATTTCCCTTCATGTCGTGGATGAGCCAGCTTGGCATTTCGACAGACGGAAAAGGCGAAAGCGGTGTCGAGGTCCTCAAGCAGGGCTTCAACGTTGATCCGCTTCTGCAACGGCAGGCCGATTGCATTTCGACCATGACCTATAACGAGTATTGGCAGGTGATCGACGCGGGCGTCAGCCCGGATGACCTCGTGACCTTCAAATACGAGGATCAGGGCGTCGCCACTCTGGAGGACGGGTTGTACGTTCTCGAAGACCGGCTGGACGACCCGGCCTTTGTCGACAAGATGCAGCGTTTCGTCGCGGCGTCGATGCGCGGTTGGAAATGGGCCGAAGAGAACCCGGACGAGGCCGCGATGATCGTTCTGGAGTATGACGAGACCGGTGCGCAGACCGAAGAACATCAAAAGCGCATGATGGGTGAGATCGCCAAGCTGACAGCTGGATCGAACGGGACATTGGACCCGGCGGATTTCGCGCGGACGGTCGCCACTTTGTTGGCAGGCGGCTCTGACCCAGTAATCACCGCTGATCCGGGTGACGCAGCCTGGACGCACGACGTCTCAAGCGTTCTCAACTGACCGCGCGACCCTGTCGTGGTTTTGGAAAGGGCCCTGCGGGGCCCTTTTTATCTGCGCAACGTGTCGCCGTAGCTGATCTTTGGCGTAAGCTCGATCACTTTTGGCGTTTCCGCGTCAGGGTTATTCACACGTTCCGCAATGATTTCAGCGGCCTTGACGCCGATTTCGGTCCGGCAGGCATCCATCGTGGCAAGTTTCCGCGGCAACCCGTCGAGCAGTTCAACGCCGTTGAAGCCGGCAAGCCCGATCTGCTCGGGGATTTCAACGCCCTTCTCCAACAGGGCAAGCAACGCCCCCGCCGCGATCATGTCATTGGAGAAGTAGAGAAAATCGAGGTCCGGCTCGCGTTCCAGCATGGTTTCGGTCATTTCGCGCCCTTTGGCGAGCGCGGAACCGCCGGAATAGAATTCCTGATCCGCGATCTCGATCCCGCCTTTGGCAAGGGCTTCTGTGAAACCTTCGAACCGTTTGCGCGCGCGGTGGTCGAGCGGCATTTTCGTGCCGAGGAACCCGATCCGTTCGTATCCCGCCTTCATGATTGCCTGCGCCATCTTCCGGCCCGCGCGCCGGTGCGAAATCCCGACCATCGCGTCGATCGGTGTGCCGTCGACATCCATGATTTCCACCACGGGAATGCCGCTTGCCTTCAGCATGGCGCGCGAGGCGTCCGTGTGTTCAAGACCGGCAATGATGACGCCCGAGGGTCGCCATGACAGCATCTCGTAAAGGACGCGCTCTTCCTTTTCCGGCAGGTAGTCGGTCACACCCACAACCGGCTGCAGGTCAGTTTCTTCCAGAACGCTGCTGATGCCCGACATCACTTCGGGGAACACCATGTTCCGTAGACTGGGAATGATGACAGCAACCAGGTTCACGCGCTGGCTGGCGAGGGCACCGGCGATCTTGTTGGGCACATATCCAAGCGCCTTGGCTGCGGACAGCACCCGCTCACGCGTGGCATCCGACACATCGCCGCGATTGCGCAGAACGCGGCTGACCGTCATCTCCGACACGCCGGACGCCTCCGACACATCTCGCAATGTCAGCGGGCGGGTATCGTCATTGGCCACATGCGTCATCCTTGTGTATTCGGATCGACGTTACCGCAAACTTCGAGGACGCAGCAAGCGATTGCAGCACCTTGGAAAAAGTCGCTGGCCGGAGATGACAAGCGGTTGTGCGAAGAGTATGCAATTGGATGTGCGGTCCCGTGGCTCAACTGGATAGAGCAGCCCCCTCCTAAGGGGCAGGTTGCAGGTTCGAATCCTGCCGGGATCGCCAAAACTGCCTGAAAAATATGACTTATTTGCAAGGCGTTGCGCAGAAGCGTGCAGAAACGCCCGTTTCGTTTTCCGCCGAATTCTCCGAAAACGACCGAATTCTCGTACAAAGCCTGTACAAAATTCGCACGTCCGTGCGGCTTTTGAGGCCTTCCAATGAGCTGGCGGGTGGCGAATGCATGTGCGGAACGGAAGTTCGGGAGTGCGACGCGCAAGCAGATCATCATGTTCTTGGCGGACAAGGCGTCGGATGACGGGTCGGGCATCTGGTGTTCGAAGGGAACGATCCAAAGGCACACTGAGCTGGGCGAGACCACAGTCAAGCGAACGATCCGGGATTTTCTGAAGGAAGGCATCCTGGTCGAGACAGGTGCGCGCGGGTGCAAGAACGGATTCACGGTCGTTTACAGGATCGATCTTACCCGGATTGAAGCGCTAGAACTGACCGCAGAACCCGACATCGAGACGGGGGCCACAGTGGACCCCGTCCAGACTGGACCCGGAACGGGGGCCACAGTGGCCGGGGTACCGGGGCCACCACGGCCCCCAAACCATCCTAAAACCATCCATAAACCTCCTACGCGCGAGCGCGCGGCGCTGGAGGATGAAGAGTCTGAGAGAGTCTTGGCCGCCTATCCGCCCGACCGGGTGCGGGGCAAGGCCGAGTGTCTCGGGCGGATCAGGGACATCTTGGATGCTGGAACAGAAGTCGAGGACCTGTTGCAGGCTGTAAAGGCCTACGCGACCGAGAGCGCGGGTTTCACCCGTTCCAAGGTCTGTTTCTCGGATAACTGGTTCAAGTCGGGACGCTGGCGCACCTATGTCGAAGACATCGCAAAGGGCCGTGAAGAGGCGAAGGTCAAGGAAGCCGAGATGCTGGCAGGCCTGGCGAATTGGGTCACAGATAAGCATCCACTTTGCCGCCACATCACACCGGGCCAAGTCGATGCTCTGCTGACCGCAGAGCTGGTGACACAGGCGCAAATCCAGGCGGCAGGCCTCAGATCATGAGCGTCACCGATCCCACCATAGCGCAAACAGCAAGGCGACCCATGTCATACGGCTGCGCCGATGACACGGGACCTTGCGAGGGGCGGCAAGCCTCCCCTTCGAACCCCACCGGCGCGGGAAAAGCCCGCGCAAAAGAGCCGCTGACGGAGACCTTCGTCTTC
>NZ_FQXC01000006.1 GCF_900129875.1 Marivita hallyeonensis
GTGGAGCGAGTATGATTGGCACGAGGACAAAGACTGGGACCCGTTCGCTAAGATACATGGCCTCATCTGATCAGGCGGAGTTTTTCACCGGTATCATTCGTTTTTTTCATTTAGGTCCACAACAACAGGCCAGTGACCATCTGTCGGTTTCACGACAGCAATCTTTGGCTCCAAACTTTGGAATGTCGGGACTTCGACTTCGCCATTTCTCGATATTTCAGCTATGGTTGCGTGACTGTGTTCGGTGTATACAAATTCGACGTAACCGGTGATTGGTTGTTTGTCATGATTTCTACAAATAAGCTTCTTCTTATGCATAGTCGAAAAAAGGGCACACCATGAAGTTGACTTCTGAACAATTGGTAGCGTTCGAAGAACTTGGCCGCAAGCTCGAAGAGGTCGGGTGGGAACCTAAAATTCCGGATGCAGCGCCATTTGATCAGATGGCCCCCGATGAAAAGAAAGGCAAAATCCGCAAAGCTATCTCGTTTCTGCGTGAACGTGGCCCGGAAGTGCGAGCATCTGTATGCGATGGCACGAACGTAAAGTTGAGCATTCAGACCGCTGGAAATGTTGTATCCGCAACCACAGACGCAATCGTTATGGCTGGTGGTATGATTGTACCTGCCGCAACTATTGCAAATGCGCTAGTGCAATATGGCTTGGGGAACTACTGTGCAAAGAGGTGATCGTATGCATTCAAATCAATATTTCATTTATTGAAATTTATGCGCTTACCAAGTTTGACATGGGTTGCATCGACATCCTGAAAAGCGAAGCGGTTGCTTGGTGCAAATAGATTATATTCCGCCCCCCTTCCCCCCAACATGCTCCAACCTCTGCCGAGCCACGACCTCATGCGCCTCGGCCTTGCGGCTGTCCGCCAGACAGCTCTCGACATAGGTCAGGTGATCCACCACCGCCTGCCGGGCGCCTGCCGGATCTCGCGCCTGTAGCGCGTCGTTGATCGCGCGGTGTTGGTCGAGCAAGGTCGCGCGGGTGGTCTTCTGTCGGAACATCATTTGCCGGTTGTAGAACACGCCCTCCCTCAATAACTGATACATCGAGCGCATCATGTGGAGCATGACGACGTTGTGGCTGGCCTCTATGATGGACAGGTGAAACTCGGCGTCGAGTTCGGCCTCATCCGACGGGTCGCGCTTCTGGTGCGCCGCTTCCATCTTGGCGAACACCGCCGCGATCACAGCTAGATCCGTGTCCGACGCCAACCGCGCCGCGCGTTCGGCGGCCAGCCCTTCCATGTCGCGGCGAAAGGAGAGGTAGTCGAACACCGCCTCGTCATGGCTCGCAAAGAGCTTCACCAAGGCGGGCGAAAAGGCGGACCCCAGCACATCAGCCACATAGACCCCCGCGCCCTTGCGGCTGGTCAGCAGCCCGCGCTCCGACAGGTCGGCAATCGCCTCGCGCAGGGAGGGGCGGGAGACCTCCAGCCGGTCCGACAGTTCCCGTTCCGACGGCAACCGCTCTCCGGGCCGCAGGATGCCGCGCAGGATCAGTTGTTCGATCTGGCGGACAACGGCGGTGGAGAGTTTCTCGGGGGTGACGGGAGTAAAGGGCATAGGGGCCTCAAGCTGAATTGGTCAAATGATATGACCAAAGCGCGCCCCAAACAACCTACCAGCGCGTCAAAGCATCCTCGTCTTCGTCTTTCGCAGCGACCCAATCGGTCTCGCCCGACGCAGAATGCTCTTTCTTCCAGAACGGCGCGCGGGATTTGAGGTAGTCCATCAGGTACTCCGCCGCCTCGAACGCGTCCTTGCGGTGCGGCGCGGCAGTAGCGACCATCATGATCTTCTCCCCCGGCTCCATCCGCCCGTAGCGGTGAATGACCAGCGCATCTCCCAAAGACCAGCGCTCCACAGCCTCCGAAGCGATCTTCTCCAGCGCTTTCTGCGTCATCCCCGGGTAATGCTCGATCTCCATCGCATCGAGGCCGCCGCCGCCGAAGTCCCGCACCACGCCGGTGAACGTCACAACCGCGCCCATATCGTGGCGGCCAGAGGCAAATGCCTCCGCCTCCGCCCCGAAATCGAACGGCGCTTCCTGAACGACAACTCGCATCAGCCGCCCGTCATGGGTGGGAAAAACGCGACCTCGCGCGCGCCTGCCAAAGGCGCATCGAAATCGGTCAGTTCCTGATCGACAGCCACACGCAACGCCGACAGGTCCGAGAACGCCACCGCATAGCGCTCTTCCTTCGCGCGCAGTTCCTCGACCAGATCGGCCACGGTCGCCGCGTCGGTCGTCACGGTCTCTTTCGGCAACCCGATCCGTTCCCGGACCCATGCGAAATACAGAACATCCATCCGATCAATCCTTCAAATGCGGCACTGCTTTGCGGAAATAGTCCCAACCGGTCATCAGCGTCAGGAATGCCGCGATCCAGAGCAGCAAAAGCCCGAGATTCCCGGCCCAGACCATGCCCGCCACTTTCCACCATAACCCGTGCAGGTCTTCAATCTCGCCGGTCATGATGCCATCCACGATCTCCGGCGACATGCCGATGATCGACATACCCAGATAGTGCTCGAAAACGCCCTGGGCGAAAAGCACCGCGATGGCGATCATCTGCAAGGTCGTTTTCCACTTAGCCAAAGGTGTGACCTTCAGCGTGCCCGCCGTGTCGCCCAGAAACTCGCGAAGGCCCGAGACAAAGACCTCACGGAACAGGATGAATGTCGCGGGCAGCACCAGCCAGGGCGACATCGACGAATAGCCCACGATCACCATCAAGGCGATCACCACCATCGCCTTATCCGCAATCGGGTCGAGCATCGCACCGAGCTTGCTCTCCTGCTTCCACGCGCGGGCGAGATAGCCGTCGAACCAGTCGGTCACGGCGGCCAGCACGAAGAGCACAAGCGCAAACCAGTCGGCGAGCGGGCGCGAGAAATAGAGAAACATCAACGCCACTCCCGGCGCCGCAAGCAGGCGCAGAACCGTCAGGATATTGGGCACTGTCATGTTCATGAGACACTACCTAACGCGGCAATGGGACAGTGAAAAGGCAGGTTTGACCTGAGACGCCCTATTCAGCCGATGCTGACGTCGCGCGGCGCTGCAATGCATCGATGAAGCGCGCGCGCGCTTGCGGGAGTGGCTTGCCGATCTGGTCTTTTGCGAGCTTGTTGACAAGGAAGTATTCCGTCACGCGCAGCGCCTCCACGATGTCAGTGTCATCGGTTGCCGCACCCTGCAGCGCGGGGGGCAGGGGCAGAAGGCGGTTGGCCCAATCGCCCGCGCCCTTGGACGACACGGCGCGCGCGCTTTTGGGTGAGATATAGATCAGGTCCTCGGTTGACCCTGTGACGGCACATTGCTTCAGATCAAGGCCATAGCCCAGATCGTCCAAAAGGGCGGTTTCCCACTGCAGATAGGCCAAGGGCCACAGGTCGGGTTGGTCCAGAAGATCCAGCAGGTTCTGGCTTTTTTGGTAAAGCGCTTCATGCGCCTCACGTTCGGGCAGGGCAAAGGCAAGAAGCGCAAGAACCGCGTTCATCCCCGCAAGCGCCAGCCGTTGCCCCATCGCGACGGCAGCGCGGGAGCGCTGCAGCTCGACCGTGAAACTGCCGATGTGGTCCTCCAGCCGCGCCCGCCATGCGAGGTCAAGCTGCGCGCCGGTTTGCAGGATCGGGGCGATTTTCCGCGACGCGCCTCCGCGCACGACACCGGCGTAGCGACCGCGTTCGGGCGTGAATACTTCGATGATCATCGAAGTTTCGCCGTGCCGTCGGCTGCTCAGAAGGATGCCCGTATCGCGCCAGTCCATGACCGGAGGCTATCCCGACAGGCCGTCTTCATCCAGCAGGTGCCGACCGTCCCGATCCTCGACCTCGATCACCCAGAGATCGGCGTCGAAGCTGCGCTGTTTCGCGATACTGGCATCGACATCCTGTTCAGCCCCCTCGGCCAGCACTTGCCAACTGCGTTCGCCGGTCATGAGGTCGAATTGGCGGACAAAGGCTTTGGCCCGCCCATTGAGCGTGTTGAGCTTCACCAGAACGGCGCCAGCTGTGTCGTCGCCATGCGCGGTCACAAAGGCAGGGATGTCATGCAGCGACAGGCGGCGCAGGTAGGCTTGGACCCAGAATGAGGCAGTGAGGCGGGTCATCAGCATGCTCGCGCGGAACAAGTCCGAAGGCAACCGCGCGATCGCCAGACCGGCGCTGGCAGTTGGTCAGGGTCAGCACTCTGATCGAATGGCAATAGGACTTGGTCGCCACGAACAGCACAGAACCAGCGTTGGGTCGCGTCTCTACGCACCATCCTTGAAATCCAGACCCATCTCGGAATAGCGCTCGGCTTCGTCCAACCACTTTTCGCGCACTTTCACCTGCACGAACAGGTGGATCCGCCGCCCAAGGAACTCTTCCAGTTCTTCCCGCGCCGCCTTGGAGATCGCCTTGATCGTCTCGCCCTTGTTGCCCAGCACGATCCCCTTGTGGCCGTCCCGCGCGACGTAAACGATCTGGTCGATCCGGGCCGAGCCATCCTTGCGTTCTTCCCAATTCTCGGTCTCGACGGTGAGCTGGTAGGGCAACTCCTGATGCAGCCGCAGCGTGAGCTTTTCGCGGGTCATCTCCGCCGCGATCATGCGCAAGGGAAGATCGGCGATCTGGTCTTCGGGGTAAAGCCACGGCCCTTCGGGAAGTTCCGCCGCCAGCCATTTGCGCAAATCCGCGACGCCGTACCCTTTTTCCGCCGAAATCATGAAGGTCTGCGCGAAATCGTATCGTGCGTTCATGTCTTCGGACAGTTTGAGCAAGACCGGCGCTTCGACGCGGTCGATCTTGTTGATGGCCAACGCCACCGGGCGTTTGCCCGCGACCTGACCCAGGTTCTCTAGAATGCGTTCTACGCCGTCCGTGATGCCCCGGTGCGCTTCGATCAGAAGCACAATGATATCTGCATCCGCGGCCCCGCCCCAGGCGGCAGCGACCATCGCGCGGTCCAGTCGGCGACGTGGTTTGAACAGACCCGGCGTATCCACCAGCACGATCTGCGCGTCCCCTTCCATCGCAACGCCGCGAATGCGAGCACGCGTTGTCTGAACCTTATGCGTGACAATCGACACCTTCGCCCCAACCATCTGGTTGGTGAGCGTCGATTTGCCTGCGTTGGGTTCTCCGATCAAAGCGACGAAGCCGGCGCGTGTGGTCATCGGGGTGCATCCGTTCCTAGAAGACCGGCCTCATACGCCAGATCAGGCGGCAGAGCCAGCCCCGTGTTTGCGGCCGCTGCGCAGAAGCGTGTAGGTGCCGCTCCCCACGATGAGCGCTGCGCCAGCAAGCATCACAGCGTCCGGTCGTTCGCCGAAAACGAAATAGGCGATCACCAGCGCGATCAAAAGCCGGGAGTACCTGAATGGGGCCACGACAGACACCTCGCCCGTGCGCATGGCAACGGTCAGCGCGCTGTAACCCACCAGACCGGCAAGGCCAGTGCCAAGAAGCAGGGTCAACGCTGGCAACGTTGGGGCGGATACTGGTGCATCCTCGAATATCGTGATGATGACACCGGCAATGAACACCATAAGAAATCCAAGAACACCCAATTGCGCCGCCGATACCTCGGGCGGGCTAGCCCGGGTCATCAGATCGCGCCCGGCGAAACCGATCATGCCAAGGATCGCGAAGATAGCGGTCGCGTCAAACCCAGTGGGTGTAGGGCGTACGATCAACAGAACGCCCAGGAACCCGATCAGCATGGCAGCCCATCGGCGCAAACCCACCGGTTCTTTCAAAACGACCACCGCCCCGAGCGTGACCACCAAGGGCGCTGCCTGCAAAATGGCAGACGTGGTTGATAGGGGCGCAAAAGCAAGGCTCAGGGCAAAGAAGAGCCGACCCATGATCTCGAACCCGGATCGGATCAAAAGCGGGCCTTCGACAAACCGCCGAGTGAACAGAGGGTCCTTGATCCACAGACAATATAGCGCAAAGCCCATTGTTCCGAACGTGCCGAAAACGATGGTTGCAACACCGGGCGAAACGCCTCCGGTCGCCGTTGCCCCTTTGAAAAACGCGTCTTCGATGGCAAAGCCGAGCATGGCGAGAACCATGAACAGACTGCCGCGCAGGTTGTTGCTCAAGAAGCGGTCCGTTCCAGCGCTGCAAGCAAGGCTTTTGCCGCAGCCTGCTCTGCCTGTCGCTTCGATCCGGCCTGTGCTTCGGCAGATTGCCCGTTCTCAAGCTTGGCACAAATCACGAAGCGCGGGGCGTGATCGGGGCCGTCCCGGCTTATCTCATCATAGGTCGGCGGCGGCATCCCACGCGCCTGTGCCCACTCTTGCAGCGAAGTTTTCGCGTCGCGCGCATCGTCTTCCACCGAACCGATCCGTTTGCCCCAGAGGCGCAGGACCATGGTTTTCGCCGAGTCAAACCCGCCGTCCAGATAGACGGCGGCGATCACTGCCTCCATCGCGTCTCCCAAAAGCGCCTGCTTTCGGCGACCGCCAGACATCATCTCTGACCGCCCGAGCTTCAGACTGTCGCCAAGCGCAATTTCGCGCGCCACGTCGGCGCAGGTCTCTTTGCGAACCAAGGCGTTGAACCGCGGGGCAAGCTGACCCTCACGCGCGCTTTTGTCTTCGGCCAGAAGCGCCTCGGCCATCACGAGGCCCAGTACACGGTCGCCCAGGAATTCGAGACGCTGATTGTCGTCCCGGTTGACGCCCGCCCGCGAGGAATGGGTTACGGCCCGCACAAGCAGTTCCGGGCGCTCGAACCGGTGCCCCAGGCGCTTGCTCAGCGCCTGAAGATCCGCCGAGAGTTTCATTACTCGATCTTCTCGAAAAAGCGGTCACCGCGCCAGGTCCAGAAATACAGCATGGACGATCCGGCGGAAGAGAACATCACGCGATTGGCCTTGCCGATCAGGTTCTCGAACGGAACAAATCCGACGCCACCGGCGACGGCGGGGACCCGGCTGTCAGACGAGTTGTCGCGGTTGTCGCCCATCATGAAGTAATGGCCCTCAGGCACCGTATAGACGGGCGTATTGTCCGACCCCTGGTTGCCGATATTCAGAATCGAATGCGTGGTGCCATCCGGCAGCGTTTCTAAAAACCGCTCTTTGACACAGGTGCCGCCATTGCCAACCGGACCATTTGCGCAGCGTGGGCGCAGGCGCTGCGGGCCTTGCGGCGCGGCGGTTTCTTCGAATACCGGCTGCGGGACAAGCTCGACGGGATCACCGTTGATATGCAGGACGCCACCGATCATCCGCACCTGATCGCCGGGCAGGCCGACAACCCGTTTGATGAAATCACGGCCTGTTACCGGATGCCGGAACACCGCGACATCGCCGCGTTCGGGTTCCGAACCGAACAGACGGCTGTTGTCGCCATCCGCCCAACCGCAAATGTCTCGCGCGTCGATATCGATCCCGAAATTCGGAAGGTAGAGGGACGGGCAAGACGCGTAGGAATAGCCGTAAGACATTTTGTTGACGAACAGGAAGTCACCGATCAACAAAGTGTCTTTCATCGACCCGGACGGAATCCAGAACGGTTGAAAGAACAGGGTCCGAAACACACCCGCGATCAAAAGCGCATAGACAACGGTCTTGATCGTTTCGACAATCCCGCCACCCTTTTTTGTTTCTGTCGCCATGTGCCCGCCTTTTACCCAAACCTCCCGCGGTAAATGAGCGGGGCTGACCCGGGTGTCAAGCAACGCGGCCGTTACTTTGGGCGGGCTTCGATCAGGACAGTGGCCTGTGCCCAGGGATGGTCGTCGGTGAGCGTGACGTGAATGATCGCCTCATGTCCGGGCGGGGTCAGTTCCTCGAGCCGCGCCTTGGCCCAGCCGGTGACCTCCATCACCGGTTGGCCGGTGCGCAGGTTCCGAACGGACATATCCTTCCACGCAATCCCCATGCGCAGACCAGTGCCAAGCGCCTTGGAACAGGCTTCCTTCGCCGCCCAACGTTTCGCATAGGTCCCGGCGACGTCTCGGCGACGTTCGGCTTTTCGCTGTTCGGTTTCGGTGAAAACCCGGTTGCGGAACCGATCTCCGAACCGTTCCAGCGTTCCGGCGATGCGGTCGATATTCGCTAGGTCCGTGCCGATGCCGATGATCATGCTGCCCTCTTACACCGAAAACATCGGGAAACTGACCCCCAGCGCCCATGCGAGTATCAATCCCAAGGCCAGCCCCGCCGTCAACGGCCCGGTTTGTTTCGCAAAGGCGCGGCCCATTGTTCCGTGAACGAGGAAGAAGAGAACGATGACCGGGGCAATCATCACAAGGAAGAAAAGGCTTTCGAAATCAAGCGTTACGGCAATTCCAAGCGAGATCAGAAGTGCGACACGGGACGCGATACGCTTCCAGATCGAGGCCCGCCATGCAATCGCGGCATCTGCGACCATGAAGGGCACCGCGCCAAGCGCAAGCGCCGCGATGATGGGCAACCGCTCTGCCACGGGGAAGAAATTTGCCCCGTACCGGTCCAGCGCAAAGCCGAAGACGCCGAGGCCCCAGACCAGCAGGCCTGTAAAGCCGATAAGGTTGACGCGATTCACTGGAACAGCACCGGTCAGCCAGCGCAGCAGGATGAGGCCTGTAATCCCGTACAGCCCAAGATGAACCGCGAGGTAGTCCGCGACAAGAACCGGAAGCGCGTCGATGTCGATGAGGGTCGCCAAAAGCGGCGTCAGAACCATCGGTCCTCCGATGACCAGAGCGAATTTCCAAGTTGGAAGGACCGGCTTGGGTGGGAGGTCGTCTTTGTGCACCAAGAGCCGCGCAAGGGGACCGGCAAGTGCCGTGATTGCCGCCATAACGGCAAGGAACGCCCATCCCGTCGGCGGAACCGCAACCGTCGCGTCGCGAACATAGGCGCGGTTGAGCCAGGCCAAAGCGTCTGCGCGCCCTTCCCGGGACTGCAGGATCGCCACATGTTCGACGTGTGGCGCAACCTTGGTTGCGCGGATGACGCCTTCTGATGTCACGACCTCGCCTTCGTCTGCGTCGGCGTCCACCATCCGCGCCGCGCGCAATCCGAAGTCGCGCAAAGGCGGCTCCCACTGACCCGAGATCAAAAGCATGTTTGCGGGGTGTTTATCGGTCACTGCCTGCGAGAACGCCGACAACAGGACCAGTGGGCCGGTACGATCGGATATCTCGGCCACCCGAACAAGCACGTCTGTCGCCATCGAATGGCCGAGCAGGGCTACAGGTTGCTCGCCATCCTGCACCGCATCGATCACCGCCAGCGTCTGATCCACCAGTCGCATCGTGGTGCCTTCGATGAGGTTGACGTCACCTGACATGGGTAGTGGATGGGCGCCGTGACCTTCGAAGTCGAACATGTGCACCCTGTATCCGGCTTGCGCGAGGACAAGGCCGTATCCCTGCATCATCTCTCGCGAGCCGGCAAACCCATGCGCGACCACGACGTGCGGTCCGTTTGCGCCGTCTTGCGCCAGAGTGGTGACCGGAGTGTTGCCGACCGAGGTCACGTCGAAGGCAACGCCACTTCGCGCGGATTCGAGCACGAAGACCCCGACCAGTCCAATCAGCAGGGTCAAAACCGTTAGGAAAGGACGGATCATTCTACGATCAGACAGCAGGTCAGGCGCGTGCTGCGTCCATCACGCGGCGCATCTCTGTAATGGCTGGGCCGAGGCCGCGAAAGATCGCTTCGCCGATGATGAAGTGACCGATGTTCAATTCGATGACTTCGGGCAACGCCGCAACGGGCGTTACGCAGTCATAGGTCAAGCCATGTCCTGCATGCACCTCCAGCCCGAGCGAGTGCGCGTATGCCGCCATGTCCCGCATCGCTTCCAGTTCGCGATCCCGTTCGTCGAATCGTCCCTCGGCGTGGGCATCGCAATACGCACCGGTGTGCAATTCGATGACCTGCGCGCCGATCCGGTGCGCGGCCGAGATCTGGCGTTCATCCGCCGCAATGAAGATCGAAACACGGCAGCCCGCCTCGCGCAGCGGAGCGATATATCCCGCGAGCCTGTTCTCTTCGCGGGCAACCTCTAGGCCACCTTCAGTTGTACGCTCTTCCCGCTTTTCCGGTACGATACAGACGGCGTGGGGTTTGTGGCGCAGGGCGATCTTCTGCATTTCCTCGGTCGCCGCCATCTCGAAATTCAGTGGTACGGTAAGGGTGTCCATCAAGCGTTCGATATCTTCGTCGCGGATATGGCGCCGGTCTTCGCGGAGATGCGCGGTGATCCCGTCGGCCCCCGCGTCCTCGGCGATTTTCGCCGCGCGTGTGGGGTCGGGCACATCCCCGCCGCGGGCGTTCCGCACCGTTGCAACATGGTCAATGTTCACACCCAACCGCAGTTTCCCGACATAATCCGTCATAGTGCACTCCTTCGCCTGAGCGTGAAGGTAGGGCGCAAATCCGCGAGGGGGAACAGAATTTCACGTACCGATACAATCGGCCGTGGGGCAACCATCCTAGTCTGCTGCCTGGCTTTCGTCGGTTTGCTTTTTCTTTTTCTTCAGCGACGCCAGTTTCGCCTTAAGCACACCTTTGCGGCGGTTCTGGTAGGCGCGGATAATCGGAACCGAAAGATAGTAACACACGAGCCCCGTCAGAATGCCGGGAAGGATGCCGCCGACCAGCCACGGAAAAAAGACTTCGTCATAGAAGATGCGCAGTGCGGACCAGTCCGCCGTGGCATCCGTGAAGATCGCGATGAAGTTCTGCCAAAGGTCTTCGCCCGCTTTGGCAAACTTGTAACCGATGCTGCCATGTTCATGCGCGACCTCGCCCAATCCCAAAAGCCAATACCCGGTCTGGAGCGAGGCGACGCTGATCGGAACGTAGGTGAGTGGGTTGCCGAAGAAGGTCGACAACAGCGCGGCAAGGATATTTCCACGCATCACCCACGCGATGATCGCGGCAGTGACGAAGTGCATGCCGTAGAAAGGTGTGAAGGTCGTCAGCACGCCAGCGAAGATCCCGCGCGCGATGCGTTCGGGCGGGTCGGGAAGTCGGTTCAAACGGTGCTGCACGTAACGGGCCGCACGGGCCCAGCCGCCACGCGGCCAAAGTGCCTCGCGGAGGGTGGTCAGAATCGACCGCCTGTCCCGCCGTTTGAAAACCAAATCTCGTCCCTTCGATCTTTCTACTCGGCCGCGGCCGCTTGCACCGACAAAGCGGGATCCCGTCTTCGGACGACAGACGCTACATCGCTTTCCGCTTCCAGTGCCGACATGACGGAATGCAGGTGGTTTGCATCACTCAGGTCGATATCTATCAGCAGCTTGTAAAAATCTGGTTTGCGATCCACAAAGTTCAAATCCGAGATATTGGCCTTCTGTTCGCCAATCAATGTGCAAATCCGTCCCAGTACACCAGCGTCATTGCCGATGGTCAGTTCAAGCGTGGCGGAGTAGACTGGTGGGTGGTTTCCGGACGCCCAGTGCAAATCAATCCAGCGGTCGGATTGGTCTTCGAACCCTTCCAAGGCGGAGCAGTCGATGCTGTGGACGACCACCCCCTTGCCGCGCTGGGCAATACCGACGATCCGTTCGCCCGGAAGCGGTTGACAACAGGGCGCGCGGTCAAAGGCCTGACCCTGATTGAGCCCGATCACCGCACGTTGCGTTTCGATGAAATCCAGCGGTTTCGGGGCGAGGTCGGGATACACAGCGGCGACCGCCTCGCGCGCGGACATTTCTGCGCTGCCAAGCCGCGCGAGGAGTTCCTGCGCGCTTTCGATGCGCAGGTTGCGTGCGGCCATTTCCAGCACCTTGTCGCTGGCTTTCTTGCCGACATTTTCGAACGCCGCGCGGGCCAGTTCGCGACCGAGTTGCGCATAGCGTTCGCGCCCGGCTTCGCGCAGGGCACGGCGGATGGCCGATTTCGCCTTACCGGTGGTGGCGATATCCAGCCAGGTCGCCTGCGGGGTTTGACCTTCGGCGGTCACGATGTCGACGGATTGGCCGTTTTTCAGCCGTGTCCACAACGGCACGCGCAGTCCGTCCACCTTGGCACCGACACAGGCCGCACCGATGCGTGTGTGGATCGCGTAGGCAAAGTCCAGAGGTGTCGCCCCGCGGGGGAGTTTGACGACATCGCCCTTAGGTGTGAAGCAGAAGACCTTGTCCGGATACATCTCGAGCTTGACCGCTTCGAGGAAATCCTCGTGATCATCCTCACCATCGAATTGTTCGGTGAGCGACGCCACCCATTTCGCCGGATCGACGGCAAACGGGTTCTCGCTGCGTACACCGTCGCGATACGACCAATGCGCAGCGACGCCGGTTTCGGCGACATCGTGCATCTGGCGCGTTCGAATCTGCACCTCGACGCGCTTTCCGTCCCGCCCCGAAACGGTGGTGTGAATCGACCGGTACCCGTTGGATTTGGGTTCGGAAATATAATCCTTGAACCGCCCCGGAATTGCGCGCCAGCGTTGATGGATCACGCCAAGCGCAGCATAGCTGTCGGAAATCGACCGTGTGATGATCCGAAAGCCGTAGATATCCGAGAGACGGGAAAAGCCAATCTCTTTTTCCTGCATCTTGCGCCAGATTGAATAGGGTTTCTTGGCGCGGCCGAAGACTTCGGCGTCGATATCCGCTTTCTCAAGTTCGGACCGCATGTCACTGGTGATGCGGTGGATCACGTCACCGGTTTCTTTCTGCAACGTGATGAAGCGGCGGATGATGCTTGCGCGGCCTTCAGGATTGAGAACGCGGAAGGCAAGGTCTTCCAATTCCTCGCGCATCCACTGCATCCCCATGCGGCCAGCGAGCGGCGCGTAGATGTCCATCGTCTCGCGGGCTTTCTGGATCTGCTTTTCGGGCCGCATCGCCTTAATCGTCCGCATGTTGTGCAGACGGTCGGCGAGTTTGACGAGGATCACCCGCAAGTCTTTGGACATTGCCATAAAAAGCTTGCGAAAGTTCTCGGCCTGTTTGGTCTCGGAACTGGACAGCTGGAGATTGGTCAGCTTCGTGACGCCATCGACGAGTATCGCCACCTCTTCGCCAAAGCGGTCGGCGATCTCGCTGTAGGTCGATTTCGTGTCTTCGATCGTGTCGTGCAGGATGGCGGTGATGATAGTCGCATCGTCGAGCTGTTGCTCGGTCAGGATCGCCGCCACCGCGACAGGATGCGAGAAATAGGGCTCTCCGGAATGCCGGAATTGCCCTTCATGCATGGCACGCCCGTACTCGTAAGCCTCACGAATGAGCGCTTCGTTTGTCTTGGGGTTGTAGTTGCGAACCAGCGCAACAAGGTCGTCAGCCGCGATCATCGGCGCCTCATTTTCATGCGGCCCGCATCGCGCCGCTGCTTAGCCCTGGCCTTGCGCCTCCATGAGAGCGCGAAGCAGTTTTTCCTCGGACAGATCGTCGTCCGCCGGTTTGTCGGGTTCTGCCCCCATCAGAAGGGCCATTGCGTCTTCTTCCGGCTCGTCCACTTCGATCTGGGTCTGGTTCGATTCGATCAGACGCTCGCGAAGTTCGTCGGCCGATTGTGTTTCTTCCGCGATCTCGCGCAGGGCAACGACCGGGTTCTTGTCGTTGTCACGGTCCACTGTGATTGCTGCACCGCTCGAGACTTCCCGCGCCCGGTGCGCAGCGAGCATCACCAGCTCAAAACGATTTGGGACTTTATCAACGCAATCTTCAACCGTGACGCGGGCCATGGAGCACTCCAATTCATCGGGCAACCTTCAAGAAGCCGTTAGATATAGCGCGTGCGCCTCGAATACAAGCAGATATCAATTGACAAGCTTGATCACTGCGGCCACGTCATCTGGCGGCAGCGCGGCACACATTTCAGCCACGGTCTTGTTCAAGACCGGGTGCACCCAGTCTGCCGCAATGTCCCGCCATGGCACAAGCACAAAGGCGCGCTCGTGAAGCCGGGGGTGTGGGAGGATCAACGTGTCCGGAGCGCGAACCCGTTGCTGATCGGGTGCAAGCTCCATCCAGTGTCGAAAGACCGCGGCGTTCGGCAGGACGAGATCGCCCGCCGCCAGAAGATCAAGATCGACGGTCCGGGCGCCCCATCTGCTTTTCCGTTCCCGACCCAAATCGCCTTCAAGTGCATGCAGGTGTTCCAGCATCTCGGTCGGCTTCAGATCGGACATCACCTTGGCCACTGCATTGACGAAATCAGGCCCGGCGCCTTCCGGAAAACACGGGGTCCGGTAGACATCGCTTGCCGCGATCATCTGTGTCGAGGCCACGTTCAAGCGATTCAATGCGCCTTGGAGAGTGTCCAGCGGCGAGTGTTCGCCAAATGGGAGATTTGCGCCAAGGGCAATATAAAAAACATTCATAAAAACACATATATGAGGTTCTGTCCGGAAATCGCACCTTGCGGTACGCTGGCAAACCATTAAATCACCGGTCGCGGCTTGGCCAAGAGACATTCGGATCAACCACTCCCGAAGGTTCGCCAGGCAGCGTTATTGTTTTGGAAGGCTCAATTCATGTTCTACAAAGACGAGCGGTTGGCACTGTTTATTGATGGGTCCAACCTCTACGCCGCAGCCAAGTCGCTGGGTTTTGACATCGACTACAAGCTTCTGCGTCAGGAATTCTTGCGGCGGGGCAAGCTGCTTCGCGCGTTCTACTATACGGCACTGTTGGAAAACGACGAGTATTCGCCGATCCGTCCCCTTGTGGACTGGCTGCATTACAACGGCTTCAACATGCGCACGAAGCCGGCAAAGGAATACACCGACAGCCAGGGCCGCCGGAAGGTCAAAGGCAATATGGACATCGAACTGACCGTCGATGCCATGGAGTTGGCCGATCACGTCGATCACATCGTTCTGTTTTCCGGTGATGGCGACTTCCGCCCGTTGGTGGAAAGCCTGCAGCGCAAGGGCGTACGCGTGTCTGTCGTCTCGACAATTCGTAGCCAGCCGCCAATGATTGCCGACGAACTGCGTCGGCAGGCGGACAACTTTATCGAACTCGATGAGTTGCGTGATGTCATTGGTCGACCGCCGCGTGACCCGATGCCGGATCGCCAGCCGATCTCGGCCGAGCAAGACTGATCTTGCTCCAGCGCCGATAGGCCCATGTGGGAAGACATACTCGCGTTGAGCGGGCTTTTCATCGTGGCCTTCGGCGCAGCAACGATCCTCCCGTTCCAATCCGAAATTGTGTTCGTCGCGCTTCAACTGCGCGGCGACATTCCTGTGCTCGAAATCATCCTTTTTGCCAGCGTCGGGAATACGCTTGGGTCAGGGGTCAACTACGCGCTGGGGCGAGTGATCGAGCATTACCGGGATCGTCGCTGGTTTCCGGTGTCCGAATCGCAACTGGAGCGTGCCCAAAACTGGTACTCCAAATACGGTGTCTGGACGCTTTTGTTGAGTTGGGCCCCACTCGGTGATGCGCTTACCGTTGTGGCAGGTGTAATGCGCACCAACGTGTGGCTGTTCTTCACACTGGTCGCGATTTCAAAAACGACACGCTACATCGCGCTGGCATGGGTCACTGCACAAGTCAGCTGAAACGTCTTTAGTTGCCGTACAGACTCGCGCGTTCGTTGATGCCGTTGTGGATTTCGATCACTTCGTCCGACCATGTGCTTTTGATGAAGGCCAAGACATCTTCGATCTCTTCGCGGCTGAGCACGTCGCCGAACCCCATCATGTTCGACTTGTACGTCCCGCCGACAATGGCTTCGGTCCCGCGGGTGACAATGTTGATCAAAAGGTCGTCGGCATGGTGCCAGGTGTGGCCCGTCTCGTCATGCGGCGGTGCCGGAAGGAATCCGTCTGCGTCCGGTTGACGCCACTCTTCGACCTGCCCCTCAAGATCGGCACCATGGCAGACCGCGCAATACTCGTTGTAAACGACTGATCCGTTGGCAATACGCTCGGCGTCCTCATAAGGCAGCAACCCAGAGGCCTGCGCCCCGGACGACAAAATTACAAAGGATAGGATCGCAATTGCGTGGCTGGGGCGCATTCTGATCTCCGATTTCGCGTCTTTGCGCGAAGAAACCACCATGTCGCGCTGGAAGGTCAAGTGACAGCCGCGTGATCAACGCTAGGGGCTGGACCCTTGCGATCAGTGGCCTTACCTCTGAAGCAACAGGAGACACGAGATGACCAAACCGCCCCTGACCCTGTATCTTGCCGCGCCGCGTGGGTTCTGCGCCGGTGTCGACCGTGCGATCAAGATCGTCGAGATGGCGCTCCAGAAATGGGGTGCGCCTGTCTACGTGCGACATGAGATCGTGCACAACAAATACGTCGTGGACGGGTTGCGGGACAAAGGTGCGGTCTTCGTGGAAGAGCTTGAAGACTGCCCGGATGACCGCCCGGTGATCTTTTCTGCGCATGGCGTGCCGAAGGCGGTTCCGGCCGCCGCGGCGAAGCGTGAGATGATTTACGTCGATGCCACCTGTCCGCTGGTGAGCAAGGTCCATATCGAGGCTGCAAGGCACCACGAAAACGGTCTTCAGATGATCATGATCGGCCACGAAGGCCACCCCGAGACGGTAGGCACCATGGGACAGCTGCCCGAAGGTGAAGTGCTTTTGGTCGAGACAGTCGAAGATGTGGCGACGGTAAAGGTGCGCGACCCCGAAAAGCTCGCCTTCGTGACGCAAACGACCCTGTCGGTCGATGATACCGCCGATATCGTGGCCGCGTTGCAGGCGCGGTTCCCGAGCATTGTCGGTCCGCACAAAGAGGACATTTGCTACGCGACCACCAACCGACAGGAAGCTGTCAAGGCGATGGCGCCCCGGTGCGACGCCATGCTCGTCGTCGGCGCACCGAACTCGTCCAATTCAAAGCGTCTTGTTGAAGTCGGGCGCAAGGCGGGATGCACCTATGCCCAACTGGTGCAGCGCGCGCCGGATATCGATTGGCGCGCTCTCGAGGGCATCTCGTCCATCGGCATCACCGCCGGGGCCAGCGCGCCGGAAGAGCTGATCAATGAAGTGATCGACGCCTTCCGCGACAGGTTCGACGTCAAGCAAGAGCTGGTCGAGACCGCCGTCGAGAATGTTGAATTCAAGGTGCCTCGCGTGCTGCGCGAGCCCGCGTAAGTGAGTAGGCCTCTCGCGGTTTGGCCCGATGGCATGTCCGGTGCAGACAATCCTTGGAAGATGTCCCCAGCGATTCGGTCTGGCGATCTGCTGTTCGTGACAGGTATGACGGGAAGTCTTCCGGACGGCACCATGCCGAACGAGCCCGAACAACAATTTACCAAAGCGTTCGACAAGATCGCCGAGGTCTTGCGGGCCGCGGGTCTTGATTTTGGTCACGTCGTCGACATGACCAGCTATCACGTGGGCATCCGCACGCATTTCGACTGCTTTGCGTCGGTCCGCAACAGGTATGTCGTTGAACCCTATCCAGCTTGGACTGCCGTTGGTGTCGCGGAATTGCGGCGCTCGGGCGCCTTGGTCGAGGTCAAGGTGACAGCGCGCTTCGCGGATTAGACAGCGACGCGACGCGTTCGGCCGCTATGGATCACGGCTTTCGGCTTGGCTTGCCGCCTAATTTCTGACGCGGTTTTCCCATCCGCTTAGACGTGTCGCTTGCCCCGGTTCGGGTTGCAGCGCGCGCCTTGTTCTTTTTGCTGGTTGGTTTCCCTTTCGGCGGAGGCGGCCCTTTCGGTTTGTCGCGCTTGTCGTCGCGCTTTTTGGCGGGCCCATCGCCTGCGCGCCGGGGCGGAGCATCACCGCCTGTTTTGCGCGGTTTTTGAGCCGGGCTGCGATCCGCTGACTTGGGCTTCTTCGCCTTGGGCGGAGGAGCCTCTTGCCGGTCCTCTATTGCGGGCCTGTCGACCACTTGCGGTGCGGATTTCTGTCGGTGCACGTCGCGGGGTGCGTCCCGTCGTGGTTTTCGCTCTGGTTTCGGTCCGCGCGCAGTCGCGGGCTTTCCGCCGCGTTCGAGGTCGGGCGCTGTGTCCAACCGGGTGAGGCTCACACCTTCTTCCAAGACCATCTCGGGGCCGACGGCATTCAGGAAGCGCGTAACCGAGGTTTCCTTGATCTGCACCAACGAATGATCCTGCTGGATCCGGATTGCGCCGACGTCTTCCTTGCTCAGCCCTCCGGCGCCGCAGATCATCGGCAGCACGCGACGCGGCTCTGCACCGGCTGCGCGCCCGCCTGAGACGGCGAACCAGACCGAAGGCCCGAACTCGGTCCGAGGCGCACGCGGTGCACTTGGGTCGGACAGGTCTTCCGGCGCTGTGTGCTGTTCACGGTAGAGCCGCAGGTAAGCCGTCGCGATTTGCTCGGGCGTCATTTCCGCTACAAGACGGTCCACTACGGCGCTTTCCGACGGCTCTGCTGGCACTGTCCATGCGGGATCGGCGAACATGCGTTCTTCATCCCGCGCCAGGACCTCATCGGCCGATGGTGCATCGGTCCACTCGGCCCGCAATTTGGCATCCCGCAAAATCCGTTCCGCTTTCTTGCGCACCTTCTTTGTTAAGACCAGCGCCGACACGCCCTTGCGGCCTGCGCGACCCGTGCGTCCAGAGCGGTGTAGCAAGGTCTCGTGGTTGGATGGCAGCTCGGCATGGACCACCAGATCGAGGTTCGGAAGGTCGATCCCGCGCGCGGCCACGTCCGTTGCGACGCAAACCTGCGCCCGCCCGTCGCGCATCGCCTGCAGCGCGTGGGTGCGCTCGGTCTGAGACAGCTCGCCCGACAGCGCGACCACCTGAAAGCCACGGTTCGACAGACGTGTTGTCAGCCGGTTCACCATGGCCCGGGTGTTTGCGAAAACGATTGCGTTCGGCGCTTCGTAGAAACGTAGTGTGTTGATGACGGCGTTATCGGTGTCGCGGTCAGCCACCATCATGGCGCGATAGGCTATGTCGGCGTGTTGGCTGGCCTCGGATTTCGTGACGATGCGCACCGCGTCGCGCTGATAGCTTTTCGCCAAAGTCGCGATCATCTTGGGAACGGTGGCCGAAAACATCAGCGTCTGGCGGTCTTTGGGCGCTTCGCCCAGGATGAATTCCAGGTCTTCCCGAAACCCGAGGTCGAGCATCTCATCGGCTTCGTCCAGCACCACCGCGCGGCACTGCGACAAATCAATCGACCCACGCATGATGTGATCCCGCAAGCGCCCCGGCGTCGCGACAACGATGTGCGCTCCTCGTGCCAGCGCGCGGCGTTCGTCGCGCATGTCCATCCCACCCACGGTCGAGGCCATGACCACTCCGGCCTTTTCGTAAAGCCAAGCAAGCTCGCGTTTGACCTGCAAGGCAAGTTCACGCGTAGGTGCGATCACCAAAGCGAGCGGCGCATCTGCAGCACCAAAACTGTCCGCCTCGCCCAACAACGTCGGCGCGATGGCGAGTCCGAAACCCAGTGTTTTCCCCGACCCGGTCTGCGCCGAGACCAGAAGGTCCTTACCGGTCAGCTCTGGTGCCAGGACGGCCTCCTGGACAGGGGTCAAAGTATCGTATCCACGCGCATCCAGCGCGGCTTGCAAGGCGGTCTTCACGGGGAGGGATCTTTCATCGGACATATGGCGACGGCGCCAAGCTTTGCGACCTAGAACATTGCCACGCAAATGTATAGCGTCACGGCATCGCACCCAAAGAGGACCCGTTATGCTTTCCATGCAATTCCTGCTTACTGCCTTTGTCGTGGTCGTCGCGCCCGGCACGGGTGTCATCTACACACTGGCCATCGGGCTGGGGCAGGGGCGCTGGCCGTCGATCTGGGCCGCTTTGGGATGCACATTTGGCATCGTACCGCACCTTCTGGCTGCGACGCTGGGACTGGCCGCGGTGCTGCACACGTCGGCGGTGCTATTCAACGTGGTGAAGTTTGCCGGTGTCGCCTACCTGCTGTACCTCGCGTGGCAGGCACTGAAATCCGGTGGCGCGCTGGCGGTGTCGCCAGAAAAGACCGCAGAAAACGGGTTTCGCATCGCCCGTCGCGGCGCGCTCATCAATATCCTGAACCCGAAGCTGTCCATTTTCTTCCTCGCGCTTCTGCCACCGTTCCTCAGTGGCAATCCGGCGACGGCCACGCTTGAGATGACGATGCTCGGCGCAGTGTTCATGGCGATGACTTTCGGTGTGTTCGTACTCTATGGCGTCTTCGCCGCAGCTGCGCGCACTTGGTTGCTAAGCAGTGAACGCGTGATGATCTGGCTCAACCGGACCTTCGCCGGCATCTTCGCTGCGCTCGCCGGCCGGTTGGCGCTGGAGCGTGCCTGACCTAGGTGGTGCACCCAAGTAACCCGCCAGAGGTGCCAGTATGACCGCGATACCCCGTTCCGCCCTGATCCTTGGCCTTGCCGGAGTGATCCCGTTTGCATGGGGCGCGCTCACGCTGGTTTCGGGCAGCGCGGCGGATTGGGGCCAAAGCACACTGGGGCCACGTTTCATCGGCCCTTTCGTGCAGCTCAATTACGGTATGGTGATCCTGAGCTTCATGTCCGGCGTGTTGTGGGGGTTTGCCACCAAGGCTGACGGCAGCCAGGCGGCAACGGGATACGCGCTTTCTGTCGTACCGGCGCTTTGGGCGTTCTTTATGACCGGCGGCGGACCCGTGACCGCAGGGATGAACCTGATCTTCGGCTTCGTCGGACTTCTTGCACTTGATTACGCCTTCTGGCGGTGGGGGTTGGCGCCGACCTGGTGGATGCAGTTGCGCATCTTGTTGACAGGTCTGGTGGTGCTTTGCCTGAGCGTGGGGGTCTTTCTGTGACCGATCCCAAGACAATCGCGGTCTACGACGCCCGCGCGGATGACTATGCACAGCTGGAGACATCCGAAAGACCAAGCAAAACGCTGGCCGCGTTCATGTCGGAGCTTCCGACAGGGGGTCATGTGCTTGATCTCGGATGCGGACCCGGCACCTCGGCGCGACATATGGTCGATGCTGGGTTCAAAGTGACCGCTTTGGATGCTTCAGAAAAGATGATTGCACTGGCTTCGCAAATTCCGGGCGTCACAGCGCGCGTCGCGGCCTTCGATGACGTGACCGGGGCTGCTGTCTATGACGGGGTCTGGGCCAATTTCAGCCTTCTGCACGCCCCGCGGGCCGATCTGCCGCGCCACTTGCGCGCGATCCACACCGCGCTGAAACCTGGCGGCCTGTTCCATATCGCCGTCAAGGATGGCGAAGGCGAGGCGCGCGATCGCATGGGTCGGCACTACGCGTATTACACGGAAGACAGCCTGACAGAGCTTTTGCAGGATGCCGGGTTTACCGTTGGTCCCTATCGACGTGGCCGGGACAAGGGGTTAAGCGGCCTCGACGAGAACTGGATTTCGACCACCGCGCATGCCTGACCTTATCGCCTACACAGACGGAGCCTGCTCCGGAAACCCCGGTCCGGGCGGATGGGGTGTGCTTTTGCAGGCCAAGGATGGGAATACCGTGCTGAAAGAGCGCGAGTTGAGCGGGGGAGAGCCGGAGACCACCAATAACCGGATGGAGCTGTTGGCGGCGATCACCGCACTGGAGACGCTGGACCGACCCTCGACACTCACCATCGTCACCGACAGCGCCTATGTGAAAAACGGTGTGACCGGCTGGATTCACGGCTGGAAACGAAATGGTTGGAAGACCGCAAACAAGAAGCCCGTCAAAAATGTAGAGCTTTGGCAGAGACTGGAAGAGGCGGCGCAACGGCACGACGTGACGTGGGAATGGGTCAAAGGGCATGCCGGACATCCCGAGAACGAGCGCGCGGATGAACTGGCGCGGGCCGGGATGAAACCCTTCAAGTCAAAATGACACTGGTCGCAGTTCTCGATCACGCGGCGGTGCTCGTCTTTGCGTTGACCGGCGCGCTGGTGGCAAGCCGTGCACAGCTCGATATCATCGGGTTTGCCTTTCTCGCCATCCTGACAGGCGTCGGCGGCGGTACGGTGCGCGACGTGCTTTTGGACAGGAACCCGGTGTTCTGGCTGGGTGATCCGACATACCTTGGCACGGCCACCGCTGCGGCATTCTTGGTGTTCTTCACCGCACATCTGATCGAAAGCCGATACAAGGCGATCCTCTGGCTGGATGCCGCTGCGCTGGCCTTTGCCGTCGCGGCGGGTGCGCGGATTGCCGCGACCCTAGATCAAAGCGTGACGATCATTATCGTCATGGGCGCGATCACCGGTTGTCTTGGCGGGTTGATGCGCGATGTGGTCGCCAATGAGGTGCCTTTGGTGCTCAAGCAGGGCGAGCTTTACGTGACATGCGCCGTGGCCGGGGCAGCGGTTGTCGCGGTGGCGCCGCTATTTGGCGCGTCCGCTTTGGTCACCGTCACAGCCTCTGCGGTGACCACCTTTGCGTTGCGAGCTGGATCGATCGCGTTCGGGTGGAAATTGCCGGTTTACAAGTCGCGACCGCCCAGGCTCTGACGAAACCCGCGTTGCGGCACTGCGAGCCTATTGCAGGTCAGCAAACGCTGTCTGCAACCGATGCACGGCCTCTACGACGCGTGCCTTTTGCGTTGCGAGGTTGAAACGCAGGAACGTCTCGCCTCCGGGACCGAATTCCGGTCCCGGGCTGGGCGCGATGCGGGCGTCTTTGCGAACACGACGGCTGATCTCTTCGAAATCCATGCCGGTGCCAGAAAAATCGACCCAAGCCAGATAGGTCGACTGAAGTGGCAAGGACCGCACGCCGGGGATCGCGTTGACACCTTCGTCGAAGATGGCCTTGTTCTCCATCAAATGCGCGATCTGCGCATCCACCCAATCGGCACCCTCCGGCGAATAGGCGGCGGTGACCATTTTCAATCCGAGCGCGTTGGGCGAGTAATCGAGCGACCGCAGCCGCTGCGCCATCGCGGCGCGCAGGTCATCGTCCGGAATGATCATGTTTCCGGTCTTCTGACCCGCGATGTTGAACGTCTTGGACGCAGCGGTGAGAACGACCAACCGGTCGCGAATTTGTGGCGCGGCGACATCCATCGGGACGAACGTGTGCCCTGGATAGATGAAATCATGGTGAATTTCATCGGATATTAGAAGCAAGTCGTTCCGCGCGCAAAACTCGGCCACTTGCTTCAATTCTTCGCGGGACCAGACGCGTCCCGAAGGGTTCTGCGGCGAACAGAAGATCAGCATCTTTTCTGTGCCGTCCAGCATGTCTTGCGCTGTGTCCAGGTCTAGGTCGTAGGTGTCACCGTCGCGCTTGAGCGGACACTGCACGGGAACGCGTCCGGCTTTGCGAATTTTGAATTCGAATTCGTGATACACAGGATTGAAGGTCACGATCCGGTCACCCGGCGCGGACCAGACATCCAGACACAGCGCGATCGCGTTGCCCAAACCCTGGCAAGTCAGGATCCAGTCGGTGTCGATGTCCCAGCCATGCCGGGATTTCATCCACCACTGTATCGCCTTGTGATATTCGCTGTTGTCGGTCCAGTAGCCAAAAACGCCATGATCCACCGCGTCCTGCAAGGCCTTCAACACACACGGCGCGGTCGGATAGTCGCTATCCGCCGTCCACATCGCCAGACCGTCTTCGCTCGGAACGTCGAACTTGCTCTCCAGAACGTCCCATTTTGAGCAATTTGTGCCCCGGCGGTCATTCATGGTGTTGAACTGGTAGGTCATGCGGGCTCCCTCGGTGGACGTGATCCCGGGATAAATAATCTGGACAGGGAGAAGTGAAAAGCCACGAGATCACGCGGTCGATCAAAGCGCCTCACGTTGCGCTTTTTTGCAGATGCGCCTACATGACCACCATGAAATTGCCGATCCTTATTCACCCTGACCCGCGTCTCAAAAAACGTTGCGAAGCTGTGCCCGATCTGACCGATGATCTGCGCACGCTGGCGGATAACATGCTGGAAACCATGTACGACGCGCCGGGCATCGGGCTTGCCGCGCCGCAGGTCGGTGTGTTGCAGCGGTTGATCGTGCTCGACTGCGTGAAGGAAGAGGGGGAAAGCCCGCGTCCGCTCATCATGTTTAACCCCGAGGTCATCTCGGCGTCGGACGAGACCAACGTCTACGAAGAAGGCTGCCTGTCCATCCCAGACCAGTTTGCGGATGTCACACGACCGGCCGAGGTGAAGGTGGCGTGGCTCGATGAGAACGGCACCCCGCGCGAGGAGGAATTCGGCGGGCTCTGGGCCACGTGCGTGCAGCACGAGATCGATCATCTCGATGGGAAGCTCTTCATTGATTATCTGAAACCGCTGAAGCGCCAGATGATCACCCGCAAGATGCAAAAACTGAAGCGCGAGATGGCGCGCGCATGACGGTGCGCCTGAGCCTGACATGGCCGGTTCAGCGCCTGTCTCAAGTTTGCGAGCCGGTTTCCAATATCAAGGCCACCGCGTGACGGTTCGCCGGTGTATTCCCTGGCCCGACAAACGGCTGCGAACCGTGGCCGATCCTGTCGCTGAGATCACCGAAGACACAAGAGCCATCTGGCAGGACATGATCGACACGATGGAGGCGATGCCCGGCGTCGGGCTTGCAGCACCGCAGATCGGTATCATGCAGCGACTGGCCGTGGTCGATGCGTCGTCCGAGCGGGGTCAGGCGATCCGTATGGCCAACCCGGAAATCCTGCATGCGAGCGTCGAGTTTCGTGAGCACGAAGAAGCCAGCCCGAACTTGCCCGGTGTCTCGGCTTCAATCGTACGGCCCCGGGCGGTAACCGTACGGTTCATCGACGAAACTGGAACCATCAAAGAGCGCGATCTCGTCGGGCTTTGGGCCACGTCCGTGCAACACCAGATCGACCATTTGAACGGTAAACTCTATTTTCATCACCTCAGCAAAACCAAGCGCGACATCCTTCTACGCCGCGCAAAAAAGCTCAAAGGATAAGTCATGACGTCGACCACCGAAAAAGGGCGCGCCCTTTCCGAAGAGCTGAACCCCGGAATGGAGGCAACGCTGGAGGCGCGCTACGGACATCTGGTTCCCGGCATGGCCGAAGGCATCGTCGACTTCGCCTATGGCCGCCAATATGCGCGCCCCGGATTGCCGCTCCGCGATCGGTACATCGCAACCATTGCTGCGCTGACGGCACAGGGCGGGCAAACGGCTCCGCAACTCAAGGTCAATATCGCGGGCGGCCGGAAAGCCGGGTTGACCCGTGAAGAGATTGGCGAAGTGATCTGGCAAATGGCGCTTTACGGCGGCTTTCCGGCGGCGATCAACGGCCTCAATGCGGCGCTCGAGGTCTTTGCAGCCGAAGACGCAGAAGACGAAGAATAACGCCATGCGCGTCGTCTTCATGGGATCACCTGACTTTTCGGTTCCGGTTCTGGACGCGCTGGTCAATGCGGGTCACGAGATTGCCGCGGTCTATTGCCAACCCCCGCGCCCTGCGGGACGAGGCAAGAAGGACCGTCCGACGCCCGTGCAACAGCGGGCGGAAGCGCTGGGTCTGACGGTGCGACACCCCACGTCGCTGAAAACCGAAGAAGAACAGCAGGCTTTCGCGGATCTGAATGCCGATATCGCGGTGGTGGTGGCTTATGGTCTGATTCTGCCACAGGCGATTCTGGATGCGCCGAAACACGAATGCCTCAACATCCACGCGTCACTTCTTCCCCGCTGGCGCGGCGCGGCCCCGATCCATCGCGCGGTAATGGCGGGGGACTCAGAGACAGGTGTCTGCATCATGCAAATGGAGGCAGGGCTAGATACAGGTCCGGTACTGTTGTGTGACGCGACCGCCATTGGAGCAGACGACACAACCGGTGATTTGCACGACCGGCTATCTCAGATGGGGGCCAAGCTTATCGTTGAGGCGCTCGCAAAGCTGGATGATCTGGTACCGCGCCCGCAGCCCGACGTGGGTGTGACCTACGCGGATAAGATCGACAAATCCGAGGCTAAGGTTGACTGGACACAACCGGCGACCCTCGTAGATCGTCAGATACGGGGACTGTCGCCATTCCCGGGTGCATGGACAATTCTCAACGGGGATCGGCTCAAGCTGTTGCATAGCAGACTCGCTGATGGCGCTGGGCGGCCCGGAATGGCGCTGGATGACCGCTTGACCATTGCGTGCGGGCGCGGAGCGGTTACCATCACACGCGCGCAGCGAGCCGGAAAAGGTGCACAAGACGCCGACACCTTTCTGCGGGGTCAGGCCGTTCCTGCGGGGACGCAACTTGGAGAGTAGGTATGTTCATGGTCCTGATGGGCACTGTCATTATCGCAGGGATCGTCGGATACATCTGCGAACGCACTGGCTTTACGAATAACGGCATCCTGCAAAGCATCATCATCTGCGTTGGCGGGGCCTTCCTTGCGTATTTCGTGCGGATCATGTTCGGTATCGGATTTCAGTCACCGGGCATCAACGCCATAGCTTCGTCCCTTGGTGCGCTGATTATCGTCCCGACCCATTGGCGTAGTACGGTGCGCGACAGGCGGCGGAGGTAGACATGTCGATTGTCCTGCTCGTGATCGTCGGGGCCGCAGCGGGTTTTCTGGCAACGCGTTTCATGGGCGTGCAAATGGGCACCCTGCAGACCGTCTTCGTTGGAGTGGCCGGTGCGCTGATCGGCGCGATGGTGATCCGACTGCTCTTGTCGATCACCGGTGCTTTGGCAGGGTTGGTTGGGGCAGTTCTTGGCGCGATGATCGTGATTTGGGTCATCCAGAAGCTACGGTCATAGGTCCAGAGCCTGAAGCGGCTTGCCCGTTCGCTTTTTGTCAGACCGCTTGCGCCGCAGCTTGGCCCGCGGCGTCTCCAGTGGCGAAGGCCGTTCCCATGACGCGGATCGAGGCATAGGCCAAAGGGTCGGCCCCGATCGTCCGGCCCGCATAAAAGAGATTGTCGAGGCCTTTGGCCCGAAGCGCGTCGAGCGGAATTGACGCCCAACCGTCTCCGCCGATTGACGTGTATTTGGGTTTCCCAGCGACGCTGTGATCCTCCATCGGCCACGCGGCTTTTGCGACCCCATCGTCGCGCTGTCGTCCGGTCGCCAGATCCGCTCCGGTCAGTTCGTAGCGTGCGGCAGGGTGACGGCTCTCGCGGATCCCGATCTGGGGGCCGGTTTGCACGAGATACGCGTTTTCGAACCCTGGCACCTCTTTTCGCAGAAGCGCAACGTAGTCATGTGCCGCATCGCGCGCGGCGCGTTCGGCTTTCGTAAAGCTGGCGGAACTCAGGTCCGGAAGCGGGTGATCGAACATCATCCACCACATTTCACCCGTGTTCGGCACTTCGGTGTAAATGCCACCGTCATCGCGGGCGGACGGCCATCTGCCATCCGCGTTGTATTTGGCGAAGGCCGCTTTTATCGCCGCCCGATCAATTGGCTTTGACATGTCCCGCCCGCCGATGCGGATCGGGGACGAAATCGCCTGAAGCTGCCCCTCCGCGTTGCCGATGCGGCAGGGAACACCGGCGACGAGGGACAGATTGGCGTCGCCGGTGCCATCCACGAATGCCTCTGCCGTGACCCGCGTGCGGCCGTCCATCCCCGCAAGTGTCACCGATTCAATGCGATCGGCCGTGCGCGTGGCCGCGGCGACCCGCGTGTGCAACAGAACGTCGACGCCGTTGGCCTCAAGCACCCGGTCGAGCGCAAGTTTGACGGCTTCCGGCTCAAGCAGGATGATCCAGTTCATGGTTGTAGGTGACCGGTACGGATCGCAGTTCAGCCCGAGTCTGCGCAATTCATCGAGGACAAGATCAGCCGCGCCGCCCACGGCCTTGATCGGGTTCGGTCCCTGTTGGAAGAAGCCGCAATAGGCCAGCACCTGGGCATTGGTCGCGGCTCCGCCGAGGAAGCCATACTTCTCGACCAGCAAGACCTTTGCCCCGGCACAGGCTGCGCCCAATGCAGCCCCAACGCCGCCCGCTCCGCCACCGGCCACGACGACATCGTAGTCGCTTTCCGGTTTGCGGGTCATGTGCGCCAGCCAAGCAATCGCCGTTCGACAAGGCCGATGACGGCGCTCACCAGAACGCCCAGCAGCGACAGAATGACGACACCCGCGAAGAGGCGTTCAAGGTCGTACAGAGACCCGGCTTCGAGGATGTACGCCCCGATCCCGTATTCCGCCCCAAGCATCTCGGCAGCGACCAGGAGGATGATTGCGATGGCAAGGCTGATCCTGAGGCCGGACAGAATGCCCGGCATCGCTCCGGGCAGCACGATCTTGCGGACGATGGACCACCACGACAGACCAAAGCTCTGGCCCATGCGGATCAGCGTCCGGTCCACATTGTCGACCGCGCCGTAGGTGGCGACCACTGTCGGGGTGAAGGTGCCAAAGGCGATGAGCGCGTATTTGGAGCCTTCGCCGATTCCGAACCAGATCACGAAAAGCGGCAAAAGCGCGATTTTGGGAATTGGGAAGATGGCAGCGACCAGCGGCACGAGTCCGGAGCGAATGTAGGAAAAAAGCCCGATCAGGATGCCGACACTGATGCCGATGCTTGCGCCTATCGCGGCGCCGACGATGAGGCGCGACAGGGATGGCGCCAGATGTTTGAACAGCAATCCGCTGTCGTAAAGTTCTTGGAATGTCTGCAAGACGTCCGATGGTTTCGGCAAGGTGAGCGCCGAGATCCATCCGGTGCGCGTGCCCCATTCGGCAAACAATATGAGGCTGATGAACACTAAGACACCGACCCAGCGGTGTGGTTTCGGCGCGAAGCCTCCGCCGCGGAATGCCACGGATTTCCCGAGAGATACGTCAGACATTGATCAGCTCCGCATCCGCAGCGCGGGCTTCATCGCGCATCAATTGCCACAGGTGTTTTTGCGCTTTGTCGAGGTCAGGATCCCCGAATTCACGCTGGTTCAGAGGTTTTTCGATCTCGACGATCTCCCGGATGCGTCCCGGTCGTCTTGAGAGAACCACAACCCGATGACCCAGCCGAACGGCCTCGGCAAGGTTGTGCGTGACATAGACGGCGGTGAACGGCTGGCGTGTCCAGAGGTCGATCAGGTCGTCCATCAACAACTCTCGGGTCTGGCTGTCGAGCGCAGAGAGTGGTTCGTCCATCAGCATGACCGCGGGATTGACGGCAAGCGCCCGCGCGATGGCCACCCGCTGTTTCATGCCGCCGGAGAGTTGTTTGGGAAGCGCCTTTGCGAAATCGCTGAGCTTGGTGCGGGCAAGTACGTCTTCGATGATCTTTCGCGCTGCCGACCCCTTGATCCCATGATCTTCGAGCACGAGCGAGACGTTCCCCGAAACACTGCGCCAAGGCAGCAAGGCGAAATCCTGAAAGATGTAGGTGAGCGGGTTCAGACATCCCTCTGGTGGATCACCCAATTGAAGCACCTGTCCGGACTGCGGGCGTTCCAACCCGCCGATAAACCGAAGCAGGGTCGATTTCCCACATCCCGATGGGCCGACGATACAGACGATCTGACCGCTGGAAATGTCCAGCGATATGTCCCGCATCACTTCGAAAGTGTCGTACGAGTGGCTGATGCCATCCAGACGGATATCCATGCGCTCTGTCCGCAGATTTTGGCGAGACCGGCAGCGGCCGGTCTCGCCGGTTCAGACTTAGGCGCCGATGATATCCACGTAGGATGTATCGACGAGCTTCTCGATGGTGATGTCGGCGTCGACCAATCCTTCGGACTGGAACCAGTTCAGCTGATCCTGGATCGATGCGATGTTCAACGCGGCACCCTTGTTCAGACGCATCGTCCCGTTGATGATCGACGGGGCCGCCTTGTCGCGCGGGCGGTCCGTGTAGACGTATTTGTGAATGAGATCGACCATCGCATCCTGATCGGCTGTGTTGTCGATCATGGCCGCTGCGTAGTCATCCACCCCTCGCGAAAACCCTTCGAGGAAGCTCTCAGTCATACCGCGTTCATCGGCAGCATGCTTGGCTGAGGTGAACACCGTCGTGACCTGATAGTCGGGAAGGTAGTCCGACACGTTGCCGATGATGTGGACTGCGCCGGAACCCGCCAGCGGCTTTGCAATATGCGGGACAATCGACCATCCGTCGACCTGCCCGGACTTCATTGCCCCGATAATGGCACCGACCTTCTGAAGCGGCGTGAAGGACATCTCGATGCCTTCTGCCTGCGCCATCTTGGAGCCCATGTAGTGGAATGAGGAACCGGCTTGCGTGACCGCGAATTTCTTTCCGTCCAAATCCTTGGGTGTTTTCACCCCGGCCTGGAATGCAGCATCCGAGGCAAGGAACTTTTGTCCGTCGATGCCTTCTTCTTCGCTCAGGGCGCCGCCGATCACCTTGATGGCGCCTTTGTCGGCAAGGCTGATCAATCCGCCCGAGACCGCTGTGACGGCGTAGTCGACGTCACCGGAAGCAATGGCGACGGCCATCGGCTGCGCCGCCTGGAAGAATTCGAATTCGACGTCCAAGCCCGCGTCGGCGAAGTAGCCCCGCTCGAAAGCAACGAAGTTCCCGGCATGCGAGGTGAAGCGGAGTGCGCCCACCTTGATTTTGTTGTTCATGGCCAAAGCCGGAGCGGCCAGCCCCGATGCGGCGACCGATGCGCCCATGAGCGCCAAAGCCTTACGGCGGTTAAGTGTGGTCATGATCTCCTCCCTTTTGATCATTAATTTGAGTTCAGCTCGGCCTCGATATCCTTCTGCAGCAAAGCACAGGCTGCGGTTTCGTCTCTTGCAAGGACCGCATCCAGCAAGGCCTTCTGGCGTGCCTTTCTGGTGGCCCAATCGAGCTTTCCTTCGCGCAATTGCGCCAAGCGAAAGCGACGGCTTTGGTCAAAGAACTTGCGATGCAGGTCGATCAGGCGTGGGCTGTCGCAAGCTTCGACGAGCGCCGAGGCAAAAGCACGGCAGGCTTCGTCCCATTCCAGCGCGGTCAGATCGTCCGGAGCTTCGGTCACAGCAGCCTCGGCTTTCTGCAGCGCGTGGTGCGCGGCAATTACGCGCCCTTCCCAAGACACATCGCCCCGTGTGATGGCCCGTGAGATTGCCACCTTTTCGATCTCGACACGGACAAGTTGGATATCGCGAAGATCGTCTTCGGTGGCCGAAGTCACCCGGAAACCGCGCTGCGCGGTTGCTTCCACCAAACCTTCGGCTGACAGAATGCGCAGCGTCTCGCGCATCGAATGGTTCGATCCGCCGTAGCGTTTCTGAAGTTCGTTTATTTTCAGCTTCTGATCCGGAAGCAGCGTGCCGAAAGCGATGTCGCGCCGGAGAGAGGACGCGAGCAGTTCCACGATCGTACTGTCTTCAGACGTCTTATTGGAAAAGATCATCACATTCCATAGAATCAAAAATATTGGATATTTTTACGAATGTGTGCTGAATTCTGTCAAGCTTCATGAATTCAGGGGGCATCGGTATGCGGATTTCAGGAAAGACGAAGCTGTTCCCGATCATCGGTGCGCCGGTCATGGGCGTGGTGTCGCCGCCTGCGGTGAATGCCTGGTTCGACGACAACGGCATCGACGCGCGCATGGTGCCGTTGGAGGTGCCGGAAAAGGTGCTTGGCGCGTTCTGGGAATTGCTCCGCGCGTCCGACACGTTTCTGGGGTGTTCCGTCACCTATCCGCACAAGCAGGCGGCGTTCGACATCGTGGACACGCGGACCGAACGGGCACAGCGTCTCGGCGCGCTCAACACGGTGCGAAGGGTGGCTTCTGGTGCGTTGGACGGGGATGCTTCTGACGGGCGTGCGTTGGTGCGCGCCATACGAGCGTCGGGCGTCGATTTGGTGGGTGAGACCGCCCATGTCATCGGTGCCGGTGGCGGTGCAGGCCGCGCCATCGTGGACGCCTTGTGCGAAAGCGGGCTAACGTCCGTCTTACTTGAAGACAATGACGCGCAGCGCCTGGAACAGACCCAAGATCTGATCCGTGGGTTCTGGCCCGCAACGAATATCCAAACAGCGTCGGACACCGCCAGTTTCCTGATCGACGCGACTCCAAACGGCAAAGACGCATCCGCCCCACCGCTTTTTTCACCAGAGGCCATCGACGCAAGCACGGTTGTCTGCGACGTGGCTGGAGCCATCGAGACGAGCCAGCTTTTGCAAGCGGCCAACGATTTGGGCAAAACATGCATCGATGCAGTCGCGATGGGCGAGGGGCAGGTGTCGGCGCAAATGGCCTTCCTGTTTCGTTCGGGCGGATGATGCGCCGACGCGTTTAAATCAGCCTTTATCACGCACTGACATCCGAGAGATCGGGGATCGACCAGACTTGCACTGCATCCGGAGATGCGCCCGCTGTGCGCAAATCGGGAATTATCTGCGCGGGCGTATGTGTTTTGCGCGGGCGGCCTTGGCCCTAAGTTATGCCGAATAAAGGATATGGAGCGCATTATGGGACTGCTGGTCGACGGCGAATGGAAAGATCAATGGTACGACACGAAAAGCACGGGCGGCGCGTTCAAGCGCAGCACCGCGAAATTTCGGAACTGGATCACGGCAGATGGCTCTGCGGGGCCTTCCGGTGAAGGCGGGTTTCCGGCTGAGTCCGGGAGATACCATCTTTACGTCAGTCTGGCTTGTCCATGGGCGCATCGCACCTTGATCTTTCGCGCACTGAAAGGTCTGGAAGACCACATCGGCGTGTCCGTTGTGCATCCTGATATGATGGGGGATGGATGGACGTTCGAAGCGGATTTCCCGGATGCGACGGGTGATACGCTCTACGGTCTGCCCTTTGCGCGGGACATCTACCTTAAGGCCGATCCGAAGATCTCCGGGCGCGTGACTGTGCCGATCCTTTGGGACAAGGAGCGCGAGACCATCGTGTCGAACGAAAGCTCCGAGATCATTCGCATGTTCAACGGCGCCTTCAACGGCATCACCGGAAACACGGACGATTACTGGCCCGAGCGTATGCGGGACGAGATCGAAGAGGTGAATGAACGGGTCTATGACACGGTCAACAACGGTGTCTACAAATCTGGTTTCGCCACGTCGCAGGAGGCCTATGACGCAGCTGTTGGGCCGCTTTTTGACAGCCTGGATTGGCTGGACGACCGGCTGGCGACGCGGCGCTACCTGATGGGTGAGCGCGTCACAGAAGCCGACTGGCGGTTGTTCACGACGCTGGCTCGGTTTGATTCTGTGTATCACTTGCACTTCAAGTGCAACCGTCGGCGGATCATCGACTATCCCAACCTCTGGGGTTACACGCGCGAACTCTATCAATGGCCGGGCGTGGCTGAGACGGTCAATCTGGACCACATCGTGCGCCACTATCACTTCAGCCACGAGAGCATCAATCCGCACCGGATCATTCCGATAAATCCGGTCTTGGATTTCGATGCGCCGCACGGGCGGGAGCGATTAAAGGCGGCTTAGGACGTTTTTGCGTAGTGTTCGACCATCGCGGCGAGGTCTTCGGGCTGCGTCGCGCTGGGAACAAAGGCGCAGGCGTTCGAGCAAAGCTGGAAGATCGATCCGTCCGAAAAGAAACTGGTGTTGGTGACAAAGATCACGCGGGCGTCGGGGTGACGGTAGCTGGCGTAATCTGCCACGGCGAACGCGCTTCCCTCATCAAGCACGACGTCCAGAATGATTATCGGGAAATACGTCTCGGACAGTTTGGCGATGGCGCTTTCCTGATCTGTCGCGATCTCAGCCGTGTGTGCATGACGCTGCAAATGCCGCTGCCACAGCTCTCCCAGGAAGGGCTTGTTTTGCACAATTAGGACATTCATCAAACAGACAAACCATAAGGGGCTTACGCTAGGTGAACCCAGACTCAGTTCCCAGAAGATAATAAAGGGTTAACGTCTCGGTAAGCTTTGTTTGGAAACCGTTAAAATAAGCGGAAGCTAGCCGATCTTCGCTTTAAGCGTGCGGATTTAAACGCATAGGTTGTGCGTATCGTAATCGGAGACATCGGGTGCGGAAGTTTTGTGCGGCATTGGCAACGTCCCTCCTGCTCACTGGGCCAGTGACGGCAGAGTGCGGTGGTGGATTCGCGGATTTTGTCGGGGACCTTAAGGCTGAGGCACAGGCGCGAGGCTTTGCATCATCGGTGACAACCGCTTTTTTCGACGGTGTCGTGCAGGATCAAGCGGTTTTGAGGGCGGATCGTCGCCAGGGCGTATTTCAATTGCCGTTCACGCAATTCGCGCGGCGACTGATCAGCGCCAACCGGATCGAGGCCGGTCGCGCAAACGCGGTGCGATGGGACAGCGTGTTCGATCGAGTTGAGCAGGATTACGGCGTGTCTCGCCATGTCTTGTTGGCGTTTTGGGCATTCGAGACGGATTATGGTTCCTATCAAGGCGATTTCAACACGCGGGACGCGCTGGTGACGCTAGCGCATGATTGCCGACGACCGGAACTCTTTCGGCCGCAGATCTTCGCCGCGATGGAGCTTTTTGCACAGGGTGACTTTGACCCGCAGCGCACGACTGGCGCTTGGGCGGGCGAAATCGGGATGGTGCAGATGCTGCCCGAGGACATATTGGACAACGGTGTCGATGGGGATGGTGACGGCCAGGTTACGCTGAAAACGTCTGTTCCGGATGCTCTCATGTCGGGCGGGAAAATGCTGCAAAGCCTTGGATGGCGGGCAGGAGAGCCATGGCTGCAAGAGGTGCGCCTGCCCGAGGGATTCGACATGTCTCTGACGGGTCTCCCAACCGTCAAACCAGTCACGGAGTGGCAGGCTCTTGGCGTGCAAGGACGTAGCACACCATTGCAGTCGGGATATTCCGGGTCGCTTATCCTGCCTGAGGGGCATGGCGGACCGACTTTTTTCGCGTATCCGAATTTCAACGTATTCTTCGAATGGAACCAGAGCTTCACCTACGTGCTGACCGCGGCCTATTTCGCGACACGCCTTGGCGGTGCCCCAATCTTTGATGCCGGGTCACCGCAGCCCGCGCTGAGCGGGGAACAGATGATGCTGCTGCAACGCAAGCTTCAAGATCGTGGGTTCGACGTGGGCGAAATCGATGGCATCCTCGGGTCGGGCACACGCGCCGCAGTGCGGGCTGTACAGAAAGAGCTGGGACTTCCGGTTGACGCTTGGCCGACAAAAGCCCTTCTGGATCGGTTGTAGCTGTATCACCGGCGCACGACATCGTGACACACTAGCCATCACACCCGCGCGAGCGGTGGATGCTTCGCAATTACGCTTGGCGTAGCGTCAATGGCATAACCTCTTGGAGTTTTGCCAAAATGAAACGATTGATTTTGTCCGCCGCTTTTGCAGTATTCGCCAGCGCAGCGTTTTCGGGTCCACAATATGTCGACGAAACCGGGTTTGCCGTGTCGGGATTCGACGTGGTCGCCTATTTCGATTTGCCGCAATCCGATATCGGGGCGCGGCAAACGCCTCCGGTGCCGGGGCGCAGCGACATCACGGCCGAGTACAACGGCGCGACCTTTGCGTTTTCGTCCGAAGCGAACCGTGATCGTTTCCTTGCAGATCCGGCAAAATATGCGCCACAGTTCGATGGGCATTGTGCCTATGGTGTATCGCGCGGCGGCAAGGTCCCTGCGAACCCCAACCTTTGGCGGATTGTAGATGGCAAGCTGTATCTCAACATCACCGAAAATGTCGTGGGGTTCTGGGAAGAAGACATTCCCGGCAACCTTACACTTGCCGGTGACAACTGGCCCGGGTTGGAGCCTGCGAATGCGTCGGACCGGACAATTCCGAACTTTTCGTCGGTTGCGCCTGTCGCGAACTAGGTTGGTCTGGTGCTGACCCGTCGCACGTTTCTGGGCGGGATTGCAATCACCGCGGCGGTTGCTTTTGGAGCTTATGCGTTCTGGCCGGGCGCACGGCAAAGTGCTGGCGTCAGCATGACACCGCCCGAAGCTCTTGCGGCGGCGCGCGACGGGTCTGTCATTCTGGTCGATATCCGACGGCCGGAAGAGTGGCAGACCACGGGCTTGGCCGAAGGGGCGGTACCCATCGACATGCGACGGTCGGATTTCATCAGCGCGCTTCAAGCGGAGCAGGGCAATTCTGCGCGGCCTGTCGCATTGATTTGCGCGCGGGGTGTGCGCTCACGCCGTTTGGCTGCCGCTCTCACCGACGCCGGGTTATCTGGTGTCATTGACGTGCCGGAAGGCATGCTCGGGTCTCGCGCCGGGCCGGGTTGGATCGCGCGGGATTTGCCGGTGGTTCCATGGTCAGGCTAGCGGCCTTGTTACGCGGAGTTTGCGGCGGCGGGATGCTGCTTATCACAATCCTGCTTTCCGCAACTTTCGCAGTAGCGTGTTCAGACACTGCGCCGTGTAAGGTAGATCAGGGCGACTACTTAATCGCACTGCCGCAGGATGGCTCTGCGCCTGTACCCGCCGTGGTTTTCATTCACGGTTTCGGTGGTTCGGGCGAAGGTGTGATGCGCAATCGCGGCCTCGTGGATGCGATGGTCGCGCGAGGATACGCGGTGATCGCGCCGTCCGGCCTGAAGATGAGCGGTCGCAACGGCGGATCATGGTCTTTCCATCCGGAACGACCGCGACGTCGCGATGAAATCGCGTTTCTCACGCAGGTTCGAGATGACGCCATTTCACGGTTCGGATTGGACCCCGACCGCGTGTTGCTATCCGGGTTTTCCATTGGCGGCTCAATGACCGCCTACCTTGCCTGTGCCAATCCTGACGCGTTCGCAGCCTATACGCCCATCGGGGGAAACTTCTGGCGACCGCATCCGGAGCAGTGCGCAGGTCCGGTGCGCATGCTGCACACCCATGGTTGGAGCGACGGAACCGTGCCGCTCGAAGGGCGGGTCTTGCGCGGCCAAGACAGCCGTGACCTCGACGCGTTGATCCAGGGGGATGTTTTCCACGCTCTATCGATCTGGCGTGAAACCAACGGATGTTTTCAGTTGAAACCGGACCGCTTCGAAACCAGCAGCCCGTTTTGGCGGCGTGCCTGGGATCGCTGCACGCCGGGGTCGGCGCTTGAATTGGCCTTGTTTCCCGGCGGGCACGTGATCCCTGCGGGGTGGGCGGACATGGCTTTGGATTGGTTCGAAAACCTGGAGTGAGGCACGAGTTCGGGCTATTCTGCAGCAATCGCCAGCGGTCTTTGTGGCGCGTCTTTCAACCGCCGGAGCATCTGCGCCCGCTCGGAACGGGCTTGCCTGAGTATCCGCGGCTCCCGTAGCGATTGAGGCGTCTCAAGGCGAAACGGCAGGGGAAGAGCTCTGCCCAACGGAAGCGCACTCAGCTTGGAGAGTGGCACTGCGAAAACCAAGCTGACGGCAATAGGCAGTAGCCAGGGCGAGATCGCTCCGAGCCCGATCCCCAAAACTGCAACAATGCCGAGCAGCGTTTCGATCCAATGAAAGCGTAACAACTCGGACCAAGTATGGCCTTTGACCACCCGGTTCTGCGGAATCCATGTGCTGGAGTGTCCCAGTAGAGCGCGCCCAACCGCGATGGATTGCTGGACCATCAGGATCGGAGCAAACAGGATGGCGCAGATGATCTCGAATCCGGTCGTCATGGCGAATGAAGCCCAACCGCCGTAATCGCGGCGGGTCCGGTCGTGCATGGCAAGGGCGACTGCTCCCGCGGCTTTCGGCAGGAGGAGCATCGTGAAAATGATGGCGAGGAACGCGGTCCCGTCGACGCTGCCGAGTGTAGGCCAAACGGGATACAGCGGGTTCGTAGCAGAGAAGTAGACCACAGCCGCTTCCGACTGCGTTCCCAACCAAGCCCAGATCAGGATCAAGGCCAGCCACGCAGGGGACAACAGAAAGGCAACTGCGCCCTGAAGCATGTGGAAGCGGGACAGTGGGTGAAAACCTTGCGCGCCCAGAAGTCGAAGATGCTGCAGATTGCCTTGGCACCAGCGCCGGTCGCGCAAGGCATAGTCAATCAAGGTCTGCGGCGTCTCTTCGTAGCTGCCCCCCGATTGTGGGAGAAACCGAACCGACCATCCCGAACGGCGCAGCATCGCTGCTTCAACGAAGTCGTGACTGAGGACCAGTTTTTCACGGCCTCGCCAACTGCGAAGCCGGGGCAAATGTGCACTGCTTGCAAAGGCACGCGTGCGGACAATCGCGTTGTGGCCCCAGTAATTGCTTTCGCGTTGCGACCACGTGGAAAGCCCTTCGGCCAGCAACCATCCGTACACCGCATTCGAGAATTGCTGCATGCGACCGAAAAGGGTTTCAGCACCGATCAGCTTGGGGATGCTTTGGACCAGCCCTGCGTCGGGATCATTGGCCAAAGCGCTCGCAAGTTCACGCATGGCAGCGCCGCTCATGAGACTGTCGGCGTCAAGAATGATGAACGCATCATAACCTGCGCCCCAGTTTTCAATCCAATCGGTCAGGTTGCCGACCTTCTTGTCTGTGTTTTGTCCGCGGCGACGGTAGTGGACCGCTATGTTCGCAGGCGCACGCTGTCGCAGGATTTCAAAGGCATGATCTTCGAGTTCCGTGACCGTTGGATCATTGCTGTCGCTTAGGATGAACAGTGTGAAACGGTCTCTTTGTGGCCCTCGGTTCAAATCGTCGAGCATGGCCGCTGCGTTGCCGAACACGGCTGCCGGGTCTTCGTTGAAGACCGGCATTACGACAGCAATGGATTGAGGAATGACGTGTCCATGCCGCTGGGCCACGTTAGTTTGGATAGCGCGGCGCAGCAATCCGATCGCCACCGTGCTGACTGACAGGGACACCCAGACAAAGGTCAGCGCGACGAGCGCGACGACTGTGACTTCGAGCGCGGTTGCGCCGCCCTGAAACATCCAGCGTGCGATGCCAATGCTGAACACCGCGCTGAGGATGAGGGCAGGCGCGAAGGCGGCCACGCGCCAGAGATCATCGGTGTCCTTTTGCCTTGCCATTTTGTGCCGGTGTGGCGCGGGCGAACGATAGTCCTGCTTCACCATCGGTAACGGCGCGCGTGCCGGCATGAACGCGCGGCAGTAGGGCGTCACGCCGTCCATCGGTACAGCCACGTTTCGCTCAGTGGTTGGCCATTCAGGCGGAGTTGCGCACGAAATTCGATGAGCGTCGCGTCGCCGGGGTGGAACTTGAAAGCCAGTCTCGGTCCGTTGGTTTCTGGATTTCTCTGCACGACGCCTGCCGATACCTCGCCCGTGCTGGAACGGATCAGTTTTTCGAGTCTGCTCAGGTCGTTGGGCACGCCGGGGCCGTCTGAGAAATCGATGGCGACGATGATGCCGTCCTCGAAGGCATCTCCAATGCGCGTGTTCAGAACCCTCAGACCCGCCCCGAAGTCGCTCTCGGAGCCCCATGAAAGTCCGTAGGACAGTCGGTGTTCCTGCCCCTTGGTCAGGCCGCCGTCGGGGCGCCAGTAGCACACGATATTGTCGTAGATTTCGCGATCCGTTGGAATCTCGACCAATGTGACGGCGCCGGGCCCCCAGTCTTCGCCCGGCGTGATCCATGCACCGGGCCGGCGGTGGTAGAGTGCGCTCAGGTCCGCAAAATCGCTAAAGGCCCGTGCGCGCTGCATCAAGCCGAATCCTCTCGGGTTGTCATCGCGGAATGCACTGATCTGGAGCGTTCTTGGATTGGCAAGCGGACGCCAGATCGTCTCACCCGCGCCGTTCAGGATCAGGAGACCGTCATTGTCATGCACCGCCGGGCGGAAATCGGAAAAGCGATCACGATTGGTTTCGTCAAACTGAAACATCGATGTGAGAGGGGCAATCCCGACATGCGCCATGTCGCGGCGTGGGAAAAGCGTTGCGTCGACCAGCATCTTGAGAGGCTGGCCCGGAGTGATGACAAAGCGGTATGCCCCGGTGCAGCTTGGACTGTCGAGCAAGGCGTGGACCACAAATGTTGCATCGCCAGCAGCCGGTGTCTCAATCCAGAACGCGCGGAAATCGGGGAACTCTTCTCCGGTCGGTTCTCCGGTGTCGATTGCCAGACCGCGCGCGGACAGACCGTAGATATCGCCGGTGCCGATTGCGCGAAAATAGGATGCGCCCTGAAACACCGCGAATTCCTGATGGATGCCGGGTTGTTCGATCTCGGCCCGCAGGCGAAGGCCAGAATAGCCCAGCGTGTCATCGATGGGGAGATCGGGAAACTTGTCGGTTTTGTCAAAGACCGCCATGTCGAATTTCAGCGGGCGGGCGGTGCCGTTCTCAATAACCGAAATCGCAACCGGGTGAGGGTAGAACAAGCCCGGCGCGAAAACGTCGACATGCAGGGGCGCGCTGTTGTCGTCTGCCCAAAGCGCGTTGCGGCCGTCAAACCAGATCGACACGTAGTCGTCGTAGGTGATTTCGGTCCAAGCTTTTGGAATTGAGCGAGGCGGCGCATAAGGTTTCTGGGCAAGCCCTCTTGCAAGCGAAACGACGTCACTCGCGGAAAAGGGTTGCGCTTCGCCAAGCTGCAGTCCCGGCTCTCCAGCCGAATAGGCAACCACCGGTGATGCCGCGAGGGCCATGAGGCCTTGAAGTACCTGCCGACGCAACATGCTCAGGCGGCCCTCTTCCAAGGGTGGGACTTGAACCAAGCTGCGCCGTAGGCCACGCCGATGATAAGCGCAAAGCCGAGAAGGTTGACCCAAAGCATCGAAAAACCAGTCCGGCCCACTTGATCGAGTAAGGCACCAAGGACGCGGGCGAGGTACATCGAGCCTATGAAAACGGCGAGCGACTGCTGCCCAACCTTCATGATGATCGCAAGGATACCTTGCCACGCACGCGCCAGGGCACCCGGGCGTGATCCCGGCAGAATGTTGACGCCCGCTGGTCCAACCAGAAACCAAGCCGCGTAGGCCGTGGCGAGGAAGTGCACGTAGCGCAGAATGCCGAATTCGGTTTTCTGGAACAGGAATGACCAGTCACGACGCCATTCGAGGAAAACCGGAAACGCATTGAAGACGCGGAAATACGCGAATGGAATGGTCACGAGGATGATGGCCACCGCGAGCCAGAACAGCCGTCTGTCGCGTGGGGGTGCAGGAAGCCAACCCGACATGAAGGCAAACCCGGTGAAGAATATCAATTGCCACCCAAGGGGATTGAAGAACCAACCCCGCTCGGACCACGGTTCCGCCGGGAAATTCCAGCCCAGGACGTTCGCACAAACCCAAAGCGTGATCGAGGCGAGCGCTGCGAGACCAAAGTGAATGCGGGCGAGGCCGATCATCAGCGGCATCATGGCAAGGATGACGAGGTACATCGGCAGAATGTCGAAGTAGTTCGGCACATATGTCAGCGTCATCAATCCTATGAGATTGGTCTGGGCATTATTGAAAAACGGATAGAGGTTGAGCTGCCCGACATAGTCCCGGCCATCGGGAAACATGGCGTTCAGAGCGACCATGGTCGCCGCGATGGCGAAGAAGAGGCCGATATGCGCCCAATAGACCTGCCAGATGCGAAAAGTGACGCGGGTTGTGCCCATAAGCAGGCCGCGATCCCTGAAAGCGCGCCCGAAAGCGATGGCAGATGCCATGCCAGAGCAAAAGACAAATGTCTCCGTGGCGTCCGAGAATCCGAACCGGGCCGGGATCCAGAGGGTGAACCAGTTGCCGGGAATATGCGCGATCAGGATGATGAACATTGCGATACCGCGAAAGAAATCGAGGCGCGGATCGCGTGTGCCCGCCTGCGGCATCGCATCGGATGTGCCTGATTGGCGCGAGAGTGTCATGGACGGATCGGCAAGCGTCATGTCAAATGTACTATTCCGCGGCCAGTGACGTGAGCAGGGCGCGTGTGTCGGCAATCAGTGTTCGGCGAGACTGGGCAAAAGAATCCTCGTTACCGTCCCGAATGGATGTGCGGGCGATAAGAAGTGCGTCTGTCTGGTCCAACTGTCCAGCGCGCAATCCGGCTTCGATCGTCAATCGTTCGAACACGTCGCGCTGGGCGTGGCTGCCGCCCATGGACTGGAAATGCGGCTGCGCATTCTGCAGGTGTTTGAACGCCAGATCGTATTGTCCTGCACCAAAGGCAGACAGGCCCTTCGCCGCGGACACACCCGGTCGATCCATGACCTTTGCACCTTCGTCCGACCTCTGTGCATCGCGGGCGATCCGGGCTGTCATTCGGGTCAGCGCATCTGCCCTGTGGTCACCGGCAAGGGCGAGCATGTAGTGCAGGTCCGCAAAAACGAGAAGCCCGTCCTTGCTTCGCATCTCGGACAGCGTTGCGAGTTCTTCCCACCGGTCGCCCACATCGACGCCATCCAGTTCCAGCCGCATGAGCAGGGATGTCGCATTGGATATATCGCGATAGTCGTCGGTTTTCTCACTCCGGACCTGCGTGTCGTAAAGCGTAAGAACCGTTTCCACGTCCCCTTTTTCAAGATGGAGAAGCGCCTTGTGCCACCAGACATGATACCGGAAATTGTTGCAGTGATCCCAGGCCGAGGTGTTCTCGTCGATCAAGGTGATGCCACGACCGACCTGATGGGTCATGTCATAAACATGCGTCACGGCATGCAATCCCCACGCGTCGTCCCCGGCCAGCTCAAGGCCAAGAAGACCCAAGCGTTCCGCCTCTGCATATTCGCCGGTTTCTTCCAATCCGAACGCGAGACACCCCAGAGCATACCCGCGCAGCGGGTGGTCGGCGCCGTGAGCGGGCATAACGGCTTCCACAGACGCGCGCATGCCGTGGTTGTCGCCAAGCATGAACCGGATCCCATGCGACAGCTTCATACTGATGGTGTCCGCGGGGTTCAGGCGCAAAGACGCCTCCATATGCGCAATGGCTTTGGACGGATGCCCGCCCAACCATGCGTCAAGCGCTGCGCACCACAGCCGTTCGCGCTCTGTTGCGCCGCCGAGTTGAAGTTTGGCCCGTGCCGTCCGGTTCGCATCAGCCGCAACCGCGACCAGCTCTCGACGCCCCAGCATGAGCGAGGCCAGACCTTTGAGCGCATGCGCGATGGCAAAGTCCGGCGCGCGGTCAAGCAATCGTCCGAGATGCGTCGCGGCGTTCTGCCCGTGCGAGAGAATACCAAGAACCACCGCATTCCAGTCAGACAGGGCGCGTTCGTCGGTAAGGCTGACCTCGCAAGAGCAGATATCGTGCAGCATGAAAGGTCCTTTGTGGATGTGGCAGTGATCAGAGCGCTGTCGTCGTTGGTAGACACTTCTTCAAACACGCTCACATCACAGGCGCGCTAGCGCGCGGGAACGTGAGAATGCCTCACGTTTCGGTGACTTGGCGTTTCAGGATTTGCGCGAGGTGTGCTGTGCCAAAATCGCCGAAAGCGCCTCGGTATCCTGCCCGAACCGAGGCGGCGCACGGCGCACGGAAACCGGCGTCCGGGACAGTTTCAGCGGGTTTCCAAGCAGGTTTACCTTGCCGGATGTGGTTTCCGGGTGATCGACCGAAATCACCGCGCCACGTGCTTCTGCCTGATCCGTGTTCAGGGCCTGTCCCACGGTATGGATCGGGCCACAGGGCACCTGAACCTTTTGTAACAGTTTCAGGACTGCGTCTGTTTTCATCGCAACAAGTGTTTCAGCGATCTGAGGTGTCAGCGTATCGCGATGTGCGATGCGGCCGGGATTCGTGGCAAAGCGGGGGTCGTCCGCCAGATCGGTGCGGTCAACCGCTTTGCAGAAGCGCTGGAACTGCGCGTCATTGCCCACGGCGAGGATGATATGGCCATCCGCGCAGCCAAACACATCGTAGGGCACGATATTGGGATGCGCATTTCCACGGCGTTTGGGTTCGGTTCCGGAGGCAAGATAATTCGTGCCTTCGTTGATCAGCCAAGCCATCTGGCTGTCGACCAGCGCGAGGTCGATATGCTGCCCTTCGCCAGATGCATCGCGGTGTCGGAGCGCCGCGAGGATACCAATGGTGGCGTACATCCCGCACATCACATCAGCGATGCCAACACCCACCTTCATCGGCGGTCCGTCGGGATCACCCGTCAGGGACATGATCCCGCCGTAGCCCTGAGCCATTAGGTCATATCCCGCGATATTTCGGTTCGGTCCGGTCTGGCCGAAACCGGAAATGGAGCAATACACAAGGCGCGGGTGCGCCGCGCAGAGCGTTGCATGGTCCAGTCCGAACTTCTCAAGCCCGCCGGGTTTGTAGTTCTCGATCACCACGTCCGCTTGCGCGGCGATGGCTTTGGCGAGTTCCTGACCATCGGCTTTCGAAAGGTCCGCCGCGACAGAGTACTTGTTCCGATTTGCGGCCATGTAATAGGCACTCAGGTCGCTTCGTCCGTCCGGAGTCGGGGCGTAGGGAGGGCCCCAGCTGCGCGTGTCATCGCCACCGGTCTTGGGATTTTCGATTTTGATCACCGTTGCACCAAGATCACCAAGCATCTGCGTCGCCGTGGGACCGGCAAGAATGCGTGACAGGTCGAGAACCAGAAGCCCGTCAAGTGCTCCGGGCATCTCAGAATGCGCCATCGTAGGCTCCGCGATCTATCTCAGCTGCAATCAGCGTGAAGGTGTCAGAGGCCACCGCATCGGTAAGCGCCTGTTCCAGCTCAGTTTTCGACTGCACGGTGTAACCTTTGCCTCCGAAAGCGTTGGCGACGGCTGCAAAATCGGTTCGGTCAAAGTCGACGCCCCGATTGGGCAGTTGCCTTTGGCGCTGCTTCAGTTCGATGAGGGCGAGGGACGCGTCAACGAAGACCACGAAGATGGTCTTGAGCGCAAGCTCTGCTGCGGTTGCCAGTTCGCCCAGCACCATCAGAACGCCCGCATCGCCGGAAAAGGCCACCACTGTACGCTGCGGTTCCGCAATTTGCGCTCCGATGGCCAGGGGCACGGCACATCCCATCGTGCAAAAGCCGGAAGATTGGGTCAGCGCGCGCGGGAAATTGCACCGCCACATTTGCGACAGCAGTATTCGATGCGCGCCACTATCCGCCGTGGCCAGAGTGTCCTTTGGTAAGATGCGCTGGCAGGTCGCGATGACTTGCGCGGGACCCCAGGTGTCGGGCGTGGGGAAAGCGGCCGCCAATTCAGACTTTGTTTTTTCAACGCGACCGCTCTCCCAGACAGGGTGACCGGTGTCCGGCAGGATCGCATCCACGCTGGCCGCGCAATCGCCAATGATGTTGAGCGTCGATTGATGCATGTAATGGTGGTTGGGCTCGGCCGTGATGTCGATCACCATCTGGTTTTGCGGATCCCACGGGTTCTGCCAACCGGCGCGCATCTCGATCGGGTCGTAGCCGATGGCAAGGATCACATCGGCTTGCCGGACCAAAGGCAGGAGCACACCATCGGCCTTGGGCGACAGCCCGGCACCCCCAAGTGACAGGGGATGATCCTCGGGCAGCAAGCCCTTGCCCTTGTATGTCGTGATGACCGGCGCTCCGAGCAATTCGGCCGCCTTTTGCACAGCGTCTGCGCCACCCGGTGCCAAGGCGTCGACCCCGGCTAGGATAAGCGGGCGCTTTGTATCGGCAAGTGCGGTGCGCGCGCGATTAAGCGCATCACCGGAGGGGGCAGTTTTGGCCGCCGGCGTGCGCAGAACGCCGGTTCCCTGAGCTGGCGCGTCGGCGACTGAGATCGGCACATCGATGTGAACCGGGCCGGGGCGCCCCTCCATGGCTATTGTGACAGCCTTGTCGGCGATGACATGCGCAGCACCAGCATTCAGGGTGAAGCTGGCCTTTGTAATCGGGCGGAAGACCTGAGGTTGGTCTAGCACCTGATGCGTATAGACTTCGGCAACCTCGGGATCGACGCATCCTGTCAGAACGATCATCGGAACACGATCCTGGCGCGCGTTTTCGACCACGTTGATTCCGTTCAGCGCTCCGGGACCCACGGTCGCCACCATGATCCCCGGTGCGCCCGTGCGGTGATAGGTGCCCTCCGCCATGAAGCCCGCAGCGTTTTCGTGTTTGCACAGGATGAACGTGATGCCAGCGGCTTCGAGCGCGTCGATCAGGGTCAGAACCTCTCCACCCGGTAAGCCGAAAGCCCACCGGCAACCCGCTTCGTAAAGGCGTTTTGCAACAACGTCGGCCGCGCGCATCGGCATTCCTTTTCCATTTGTTTCGCAAATGGGATGCGCCACAACGCGATAAGACGCAAAACACGTCCATGTGTTGCGGTTGAAATGAAGCTGTCGATTGGCCGTGACTTAAGGGCGGATCGGAAACCGATCACCTGCTTCGGTGATAAGGACGAGCCGGTCTGCCGCGTCGAGGACATACATGTCGCATCTTGAGAAACCGGTCACGAAATCAACGCAGATTGTGCTGTTATCCTTGACCTCGAAATAGCCGTACCCGGTGCCGCCGTCGTTGGCATAAGTGTAGGTGTAACGACCGTCTTCGAAGAAGCGCGACTGGCCATCGTCAAAGAAGGTGATCGTGGTCCCGCGCAATCTGGTGTCGAGTGTGGCCTGATCGAACAATCTGTCACCGTCGCGAGGGGACCAATCCTGCGCGACAAGAGTCGATGGCATCAGCACAAAGATAGCGAGAAACCGTATCATTCAATGAGCCTAGCGCGGAATGCTGCCGCGCGTCTCACACGATTACGCGACCATGCGTTCGGCTTTTTTCAGATCGACCGACACAAGTTGGCTTACGCCCTGTTCCGCCATCGTTACGCCAAAGAGGCGATCCATGCGCGACATGGTGACCGCATGGTGCGTGATGATGAGGAAGCGTGTCTCGGTGCGTCGGCACATCTCGTCCAGGAGGTCACAGAAGCGGGTCACGTTGGCGTCATCCAATGGCGCGTCGACCTCATCCAGCACGCAGATCGGAGCCGGGTTCGCCAGGAACACCGCAAAGATCAGCGCCAGCGCGGTCAAGGTTTGCTCGCCTCCGGACAGAAGCGACAGTGTTGACAGTTTCTTTCCGGGAGGCTGGCACATGATCTCGAGCCCGGCTTCAAGCGGATCATCACTCTCGACCATGACAAGGCTTGCCTCGCCGCCGCCGAACAGATGGGTGAAGAGAAGCGAGAAATTGCTGTTCACCTGCTCGAACGCGGTCAGAAGTCGTTCTCGGCCCTCACGGTTGAGGCTTGAGATGCCAGAGCGCAGCGTTTTGACGGCCTCTTCCAGATCCTGCTTTTCGGAGAGCAACGTATCGTGCTCTTCTTGGACCTCCCGCGCATCTTCTTCGGCGCGCAGGTTCACCGCCCCGAGCGCATCGCGCTGGCGTTTGAGGCGATTGACGTCGGCATCAATGGCCTCGGCTTTCGGCAGGTTGTCCGGATCGGCACCAAGTTTCTGCAAGAGTGCTGTCGGGCTTGTTTCCTGCTCTTCTGCGATCCGTTCCGCAGCAAGCGTCACCGCTTCCCGAGCCGCCTCTGCGCGGGCTTCGGACCGGGCGCGTGCTTCGCGCGCTTCGGAGGCGTGGCGTTCGGCTTCGCGTTCGGCCTGATCCGCGCTGCGCAGGGCGCTCTCTGCCGTGGACAGCGCATCGTCCGCAGCCGCTTTACGCGCTTCCGCCTGGGTGATTTCGTGACCAAGGCTGTCGCGCTGTGCAGCGAGTTCGGCCGGGGTGTTCGAGGCGGTTTCGAGCTCGTCCTGAGCGGCCTCGCGTCTTTCGGCCAGTTCCGCGCTGCGTTTCTCCGCCGTCTCGAGCCGATGACGCCATCCGCTCAGGTCCTTGGTGACTTGCTGCGCGCGGGCCTTTCGGGCCTCGCCTTCACGGCGCAGTTCATCATGTTCGGACCGTCGCGCCATCATCGTCATCCGGGCGGCTTCGACCGTCATCTTGAGGTCTTCCACCTCGGCGCGTGCGCTGTCCAGGTCTTCCAACTCGCCTAACGAGCGTTTTGCTTCGACCAGCTGTGTCCGGGCAGTTGTTGCCTCGTCTTCAAACCGCGACACCGCCAGCGACAGGCTTTCCAACTTGCCTTCAGCCATATCGCGATCCGCCTCAGCCCGGCTGAGCTTGCGCGCCGCGTCCGTGACGGCGGCGTCTGCATCTCGACGTGCCTGGCGCGCGGTTTTTTCACCCTGCGTCAGATCGGACAAGCGCTTGGTCAGGCTGTCATGCGCGTCCCGTGCCGCGTCGACCCGCGCAGACAGGCGCGCCGTTTCCTGTTTTAGCGTCTCAAGACGATTGAGCTGTTCCAGCCGAAGGGCTGCTGCGGACGGAGCATCCTCGGCCCAGGCACGATAGCCGTCCCAACGCCAGAGATCGCCTTCCGGGCTGACAAGCCGTTGGCCCGGTTTCAAAAGCGGTTGCAAGCGTGGTGCGTCGTCGGCATCGACCAAGCCGATCTGCGCCATCCGCCGTTCAAGCACATCGGGCACAGAGACATGCCGGGTCAGGGCTGTGACGCCTTCGGGGAGCGGTTGCGTGACGTCGTAAGCGGGTAGAACCGTCCAGCCTGTCGGGCCGTCCCCATCCACTTCTGGTGCGCGTAGATCATCGGCAAGGGCCGCGCCAAGAGCTTTCTCAAAGCCTTGTTCGACCTGCAGGCGATCGAGGATTTGACCACCCTCTGCCGTGTCTCGGTCCAGCAACCGAGCAAGAGCCGTGGTTTCTGCAGACAGCGCGCTAAGCTCACCTTCGGCCTCCGACCGCTCCGCGCGTGCATCGGCCTCACGCGATTGCGTCTCCGCGCGCGCTGCTTCAGCTTCGGACAAGACCTCTTCGGCGCGCTCTGCGAGATCGCGGGCAGCCAGCTGTTCCGCCGCTGCTTGCTCCGCCGTGTCCTTGGCTTGGTTGAGCGTGGTTTTGGCGTCTTCTACCGCCGCGCGCGCACGGTTCGCTTCGGCCTCATTGCGCTCAAGGGTTTTCTGGCTGTCGCTTAACAAGCGCTGGGCAGAGTGGTGGCGGGCGGCAAGGCGGGCCACGTCTTCGGTTTTCTCGCTCAGGTCAGCTTCACGCGCTTGCAAAACGGCGCCTGCCTCGCGCGCGGCTTCGGCGGCATCAGCGAGTTTTTCATCATGACCTTCGGCAGCTTTGGCCAGTTCAGCCGCTTCCCATTCCAACTGTGCGATGGTTTCGCCTGCATCCCGGTTCAGAGCACTTTCGCGCTCCATGTCCTTGCCCATCTGGTCGATGCGCCGGGTCAGTGTCTCGATCAACTCCTCAGCGCGGCGTTCTTGCTCGGACAGCGTATCGCGCTGAAGTGTCAGCCTCTGAACGATGGCGGCGGCGATGGCGGCCTCTTCGCGCAATGGTGGTAGGGCCGCGCCCGCGTCCTCTCTTGCCTTCGAAGCTTCTTGCGCGGCGGTTTCGGCCTTTGCCGCTTCAGTGATGCGTTCGCGTAGCTGCGCGTCCGCTTCGGCTCTTGCCACATCCGCGTCGTTCCAGCGGCGGTACAGCAGCAACCCTTCCGCGTGGCGCAATTCCTCACCAATCGCGCGGTAGCGCGCGGCCTGGCGGGCCTGTCGCGCGAGTTGGGCCAATTGCGCGGCAAGCTGTTCGATCACGTCATCGACCCGAAGCAGGTTCGCTTCCGTGCTCTTCAACTTCAGTTCAGCTTCGTGACGGCGTTGGTAGAGGCCGGAAATACCTGCGGCCTCTTCAAGAATTCGACGACGGTTCTTGGGCTTGGCGTTGATCAATTCGCTGATCTGGCCCTGCCGCACAAGCGCGGGGGAGTGTGCGCCGGTTGACGCATCTGCGAAGAGCATCTGGACGTCGCGCGCGCGGACGTCCTTGCCATTGGCTTTGTAGGCACTGCCCACGTCACGCGTGATACGACGGACGATGTCAAGCTGGTCCTGATCGTTGAACCCTGCCGGGGCGAGCCGGTCAGTGTTGTCGATCTGGATCGACACCTCGGCAAAGTTGCGGGCAGGCCGGGTGGCCGCGCCGGCAAAGATCACGTCTTCCATTCCGCCGCCACGCATTGCGGTCGGGCGGTTTTCGCCCATCACCCAACGCAAGGCTTCGAGCAGGTTCGACTTGCCACAGCCGTTCGGCCCGACAACGCCCGTCAGACCATCTGCGATGATCAGATCGGTCGGGTCGACGAAGCTTTTGAAGCCTGTCAGTCGAAGCTTGGAAAAGCGCACTATGCCTGCCTGCGTGATTCCTAGGTTGGCATTCAGTCTGTGGTGGTCAGGTCGTTCGAGTCAATGCGGGTGTGGCGTATGTGGTAAATTCGCAGTTCTTATCCACAAGATATTGACGCTTGCCTAGCTGGGTTTCCAGCGCTGCACCAATTCCCTTAGGGCACCCGCAAGTACAATAAGGTCCGCGCCTACAGCGATGAAATTCGCACCGCCGTCGATGTTCTCTTGAATGAGCTTCGGGTCGCCATCGATGATCCCGGCGGCCTTGCCCGCGGACCGAATACGGTTCAGCCCGTCGAGCACCTTTGCGCGCACCTCGGGATGGTTGATATCAGGCAGGTGACCCATGTCCGCACACAGATCGGCGGGCCCGATGAACACTGCATCGACGCCATCGACCGCGCAAATCTCTTCCAGTGCATCCATCGCGGCAACGCTTTCCGCTTGTACGATGAGGCAGAGCTCATCCTCGACCGTGGCCATGTAGTCGGGAATGCCGTTGAAGTTTGACGCCCGGCCCAAGACATGGCCGACGCCACGGATGCCGCGCGGCGGGTAGCGCATGGCTTGGACAATTTCGCGGGCATCCTCGGCGGAATTGACCATCGGGCACAGAAGCGTCTGCGCACCCATGTCCAGCACTTGTTTGATCAGCGCCGGATCATTGTGCGGGATGCGGACGATGGGTGTTGTGGTATGGCCCGACAGAGCCATCAGTTGTTCATTGATCGTACCCAGATCGTTGGGCGCGTGTTCACCATCTATCAGCAGCCACTCGAAACCGGCGGCGGCGGCAATCTCCGCGGCATAGCCGGTGCAGAGGCCCAGCCATAGCCCGATCTGCGGGGCGTCGCCGGTGAGGTTGGCTTTGAAACGATTGGTGGGCGCGGGCATATCAGTTTCCTTTTTAAAGGATCAGACAGCAGCGCGCGCCAGGGTTCAAGTCAGTCGCGATTGCGCCAGAGCTTCATCGCTGACCACACGGCGGTGCCACCAAAGAACAGTCCGGCAATGCCGACCACTTCGACCAGAGCCGGAGCGTTTGCAATTCCGCGCACAACGACGGCCACAACCAACAGGGCGAGGCCGAACAGGCTGAAGACAAAGCGGAACCAAAGCTCGTTTCGGGTGGGGCCGTTCATGGAGTCTCCTTTGCTGGGTGCAAAGGTAGGATGCGTGTGGTCGCGGGCCAGTTGTCAGAAGGTGACCGTCACACCGGGCAGATTCAGCGCCTTGACCAGATCGCGCAACTCCTGACGGGCGGCGATATTTGAAATATTGAGCTGTTTGACCCCGATATCTTTTAGGTCAAGCAAGGTGAGACCGCGGGGGAACAGCTCGCGAAAAATCACCCGTTCGTTGAATCCCGGGGCCACACGAAACCCGATCCGCTTTGACAACCGGTCCAGAGCCTTTTCCATTTTCGCCTTGTTCACCATCTGCTGCGCGCCGAGGCGGTTGCGCAGGACCACCCAGTCAATCGGCGGCAACCCCGCTTGCGCACGCAATTGGCGGGCGTTCCAGACCATCTCGGAATAGACGGACGGGCCTTCGATCTTTTCGCCGGACGCGTCGGTGTGGGCGAGCAGGTCGAAATCCACGAAGCTGTCGTTCAATGGCGTGATGAGCGTGTCTGCGAGGGAGTGCGCCACCTGGCTTAGGCGCGTGTGGGACCCGGGGCAGTCGATCAGGATGAAATCGCTGCCGGGTTCCAACTCTGCCACTGCTGCCGACAGTCGGTGATCATAAATGTTCTCACCGGGTTGCAGAGTGTCCGCATCGATTTCGGGCAGTTCCAGATAGCGTGGTGTCGGCAGGTCGAGCCCGTCGCTTTCCATCATCTTCCGGCGGTTGGTGACATAGCGCCCCATCGTTTTCTGCCGCAGGTCAAGATCAAGCGTCCCGACCTTGTGCCCCATGCGCGAGAGGGCCGTCGCGACATGCATGGAGACAGTCGACTTGCCCGCACCGCCCTTTTCGTTCCCGACAACAATAATATGTGCCATGCGCCTGCTCTTGGATCCGTTTTGGCCAGCTATGCGCATAGACGTACGCGGTTGCAACGTGAGATGCAGGATTTCCGGAAATCTGTCGGCAAGCGGTGCATGCCTGACTCACATCAAGCGCTGCGCTTAATGGGTCTGGTTCAGAGCGCTTGCGCCGTCAGCCTGACGTTTCCTTGCAGAAGACTGATCAACATCAAGGCCTCTGTCGAAGACGTATGCGAGAATCAGAAGATGTCAGCGCAAGAGCCAACTGGGTGGGTTTTGTCCTGGCACCGCGGAGAAACCGTCTTTGAGACAAGGGAGCAGATCATGTCAGACCTCAATATCGATGCGGAAAAGGCCATCCGTGATATCTCACAGTACCTTAAAGGCATCGTTGCAAAGGACCGAACCGATGGTGTCATCCTTGGATTGAGCGGTGGTCTGGATTCCTGCGTGATGGCGGCGCTTGCTGTGCGTGCCCTTGGGCCGGGCTCGGTTTCCGTCGTCTATCTTTTCGATCACGACAGTGATCCGGACATCGCCGACAATGCGCGCCTGATGGCGGAATTCCTGGGGCTGGATCTCGAGGTGATCGAGATCACCAAGGACATGGAAAACCTCAAAATCTACTCGCCTCTGTTTATGAAGCTCTTGCGGATTTCAAAGCTCATGGCACGGATCAGTGCCAGCTCCTACAAGTTGATATGCGGCGAAACACCGTTTCAGTCGACGCTTCGTGTTGGCCGCGGCGAAGTCTTGAAGCCCTGGTACAAAAGGTTCTTGTTCAACACCACGATCCGTCATCTCGACAATGGGTTCACGCAACGGCACGTTTTCCGGCGTGCCGTGCTGGAAAAGTTGGCTCAGGAACGAAATCTGTCCCTCATCGGGGCCGCCAATCTGTCTGAATGCGAGGTTGGTTGGTTCGTCAAAGACGGGATCGATGATGTGCCGGTGCAGCCAATGACAGGTTTGTACAAAACGCAGGTGCGCCAATTGGCAAAAGAACTTGGTTTGCCCGAGCGTGTGCGCAGTCAGCTTCCGTCACCGGACATGGCGAACGGCATCACGGATGAATTTGGCATTGGCCATGATTACGCGGATGTCGACATTGTCGTGGATGGATTTCATGAGCATCTGTCCAACGCCGAGATCGCGGCGCAGGGGGTTCCCGAACCCGAGATAGAAGACATTCGCAAGTTGATGAAGTTGTCGGATTGGAAACGGCAATCGCCGCACGAAGCTCCGCCGGTGTCGGGCGTGTTCGGGTCGCCGTTGCGCACAAATTCAGCGAAGACCCGCGACACCCATAAGACGACCAAGGTGACTTGCGACGCGTAGTCGTTGTTGACCGCGGTCACGCCGGTCTTGTCTTGGACGTCTCGGGCGTGACCGGACTTGCTTGCGGTAGTCCGACGAAAAAAGCCGCCCCAAACAGGAGCGGCTTTCGAAAAGGCAACCTGGTGTCGGTTTAGAAGCCGAGGCCTTCGTATTTCTTCTTGAATTTGGACACGCGACCGCCGGTGTCGAGCAGGCGTGCGCCGCCGCCGGTCCAGGCCGGGTGCGCCGATGGGTCGATGTCGAGCGACAGCGTGTCGCCTTCCTTGCCCCAGGTCGAGCGCATCTGAACGATGGTGCCGTCGGTCATCTTGACGTCGATGACGTGGTAATCGGGATGGATGTCTTTTTTCATCTCGGCAATCCTTACGCGTCTGCGCCCTTGAGCGGCTTGTAGGTGCTGTCTTCCGCGATACGGGCAGATTTGCCGCGGCGCGAGCGGAGGTAGTAGAGCTTGGCGCGACGCACGCGGCCACGGCGCACAACCTCGATGCTGTCGATGTTGGTGGAATAGAGCGGGAACACACGTTCCACACCTTCACCGAACGAAATCTTGCGAACTGTGAACGATCCGGCGATGCCGTCACCATTCCGGCGGCTGATGCAGACGCCTTCGTAGTTCTGCACACGAGTGCGTGTGCCTTCTGTCACTTTGTAGCCAACACGGATTGTGTCGCCTGCTTTGAAGTCGGGAATGGTCTTCCCGAGGTCGGCGATCTGTTCCGCCTCCAACTGAGCGATCAGGTCCATCGCTTCATCTCCTAATACTGCTTGCGGTTGCTCCGCAAAGGTGTGCACGCCTCAGAGCTCTTGGTCTTCGTCCGGGTCCGCAACCGCGCCCGCCAGAGATCAGGTCGACTTTGTCTTGTCGCGTCCGGGAGGGGTACGGCTTGTCCCTGTGCGAAGAACACACGGAATCACCGCACCGGGCTGACACCCGGAACACGCGCCGTAAACCAGAGACGTGGCTGCAAATCAAGGGGTATCGCTGTCTTTTCCACGGCCGACGCCACCGACGGAGACCAGCTAGCCGATGACCTCGCCGATGAGCATCTGTGGTTGCGTATTGGTGAACTTCGGGATGTCGGCGATGACCGGTCCTGCAGCCCTCAACGCCGCATCAAGCGCGTCCTTGTCGGAAAAGGTGAAAGTGGCCACGGCGTAGCTTTGTCGTGGCGCATCCGGCCCACCGGCCAGTCCTCTGGTGACCAGAGTCGTCGCGATATGCGGGCCCATATGCGTGTTCACCAGGTCCATATGCGTGCTGGTGTAGTAGTCGTAATCGAAATTCGTTTCACCGGTGATCGGGTAAATCACCTGCAATGACATCGGCATAGAATCCTCCCATGATTTGTCCGTCGGGGAACGCTAACACGGTCAGCGCTATTCGCTGATGTCTTTTCCTGAAGTGGTCGCGTTCCGCTCAGACCAAAGGTCCGGACGTCGCTCCTTGGTCAGTGCTTCTGACTGTGCCTTGCGCCATTTGGCGATTTCGCCGTGATGCCCTGACATCAGAACATCCGGGATCGTCATCCCGCGCCATTCGGCCGGGCGGGTGAATTGCGGGTGCTCAAGGAGCCCGTCAGCAAAGCTTTCCTCTTCGGTCGACGCCTCATTGCCAAGAACACCGGGCAAGAGACGCACGGTGGCGTCGATCACGGCCTGCGCTGCAATCTCGCCGCCGGTGAGGACGAAGTCGCCAAGACTGACTTCGGCAATTCCGTAGTGATCGATCACCCGCTGATCGAGTCCTTCGAACCGACCGCAGATCAGGGTCACGCCTGGGCCACCGGCCAGGCTCTGCGCCATATGCTGCGTCAGTGGTTTCCCGCGCGGGCTAAGATAGATCAGATGGGCATGAGCCGCGATTTTGGGTCGCGCATGGTCTATGGCTGCGGCCATCACGTCGGGACGCAAAACCATACCCGCGCCGCCTCCGGCGGGTGTGTCGTCCACGTTGCGATGCTTGCCTTCGCCAAATAGGCGCAGATCGATCGCTTCCAGCTGCCAAAGCCCGTCTTTCAGCGCACGACCTGTAAGAGATTGACCAAGAATGCCCGGAAAGGCGTCTGGCAAAAGCGTGATCACCTGCGCTTTCCAGATCTTGGCCAGCTCTGGCGTGTGCGTCATCAATTCGCGTGGTTTCAGCGTTGGCCGAATGGTTTTTCGACCGTGCGATTTGAGCGGTTTGGGTTTCGGATCGTCCATCGGCTGGCCTGTCATCTGTGACGGTGGCTCTACAGAAGCTGAATGGAAATGACCAGCTAGGCGACTTCTGTCTGAGCAACGCGGTCGCGCATGGCGAGCATGGCGTTCGGGCTGACGAAATGCTCGGCCATTTTACCGGCTTCCGCAGGTGTCGCCCGCACCAACCGTTCCACCAGCCAAAGCTCGCGGGCCTGATCGTCACTCAACTGCAGGATTTCAGACACGTTCCAGCGCGCCGTGATCTGGCCGAGGATCATATCGATCCGGTCTTCCCGGGTGACAAATCCCGGTCCCGGTTTCTTGATGCTGAGCCGCCCTTCGAGGTCAGCGCGGATCAGGCGGGGGTCCAAGGGTTGAGTCCGCAGGAAGTCCAACGCGCCTTGTGTCAGCAAGGAAGGGTAGCCCGTTTTCGGAACATCATATGTTGCAAGGGTTTCAGACACTTTGGGGTAAACGGCCATAGCGACCGCGGTCATGCTTAATGCCCCGGTGATGCCCAGCAACATGATGGCCAGAGAGACCGCGAATTCCTGCATGGTCAAAGAGACCACGCCCGGCGACAGCGCAGCCAAACTCAACAGTATGCGACGACCCAACTGTTTCAACGGATTTGCTCCCCCGAGCTGACAGGTCGGCGTATCGTGAATCAATGGCGATTCATTGCCGAAATTGTGGCAAAACATGGAACACTTCATGTCCTAAATGTGGCCATCAAGGCATTAGGCGTCGTGCCATTTTGCGAATGTTGCGCTTCGCCTCTCGGATATCGGCTTCTGGCAGACCGCTTCGGTTGAGCGCAAGGAACACGGCATCCACGCCAATATCCGGTTGTACATTCTCTGGCGGCAAAGCGCGCAGGTTCAGCCGCTCGGGCTCTGTGATATCCAGCAGGTCGAGGATCGGATCGAGTGGTCCAAAAGGTCCCTGTCCGATGTCTTCAAGCCGCTGTGAAGTTACTCTTGCAGGCGCAACATCTGTCGCGATCTCCGTGAGTATGTCGTCAAGGCCCACGGCGTCATCGAACTGCGATTGGTAGGCCTCAAAATCGAGTGTCAGACGCGTGCTGCGAAGATTTTGCCACCATGTGCTGCGCAACCAAGGTTTCCGTTCCCGCGTGGAAAAGTAAAACGTGACATCGGCCTCGTCGCCGAAAGAGGCGAACGCCGAAACAGAGATACAGCGCATGATCAGGCCAGCGCCATCGTAACAGGACAAACCGTGCCGCCCGGGCATGTGCCCCGACAGGTCTTCGGAGGCCATCAGGATGGGGCGTGGGTCCGACTCATCCAATCCCGCAAAGAAAGCTGCGGCCGCCTTTGCAACGCGCGCGAGCGTCTTTTCTCGCGGTTCGATTGAGAATGTTCGCGCGGCGGTCGTGAGTTCTTCGAAGTGCTCTTTAAGAAAGATCCGAACGTGAGGCTCCAGAGCCTTTGCGTTTTCTCGCAGCATCGACTGCACGCTTGTCGTGCCTGTCTTATGAAATCCCGCGTGAATGACGACTTTTGTCGTCACGAAAACAGACCTTCGGGCGGATCGGCGACGATCCGGCCCTGAGCGAGGTCAACCGTCGGGACGATCGCTTTGGTGAAGGGTAAGAGCACGGTCTGCTTCTGACCCGGCGCGCTCAGCTCCAAAAGGTCATCGGCCCCGTTATTGTGGACCGCCAGCACTTTACCCAATGGCGCGCCGCCGGTGTCGGTGACGGTCAGACCGATGAGGTCGGCGTGGTAAAATTCGTCATCCGGCAATGAGGGCAAGCGGTCGCGCGGAACGAAGAGCTGCGTTCCGCGCAGCGCGTCGGCGTCTTCCTTTGTTGCGATGCCTGACAACCGCGCCGCCAGACCATTCTTGATCTGGCGCGTGATTTTCACGGTGAAACTGCGTGCGCCGTCTTCGGTCTCTAGCGGCGCGTAATTCGCGATATCCTCGGGCACGGCCGTGAAGCTTTTCAGCCGCACCTCGCCGCGTACCCCGAAGGCACCGGCAATCGCTCCGACGCAGACTTTTTCACTCACCTTGGGTCGCTCCAGATCGCTTCACACGATGGGATAGACCAGAGTTGGGCCAAAGGGCAATTGCCGGAAGCTGGGATCAGCCGCCGATGCTGAAGACGCGCGTCACTCCAAACCGAACGCCCCACTGTTCGTCGTCGCCCTGCTCTACGATCGGGCTGTCGGCGGCGTCGTTCTGAAATTTCTCCCAGGTGACCGCGCCTTCGAGGCCCCAGACATCGTTGATCTGGTAGCGCGCGCCGAATTCGACGCCTGCTGAAACCAGTCCGCCGTCCAGCTCATACGTGGGCAGGGCGGCGCTTGCCTCATCAGCCGTGATGCCGAAATAGGTGTTGGAGTATTCCTCGTCCCCGAAGAACACGCGCGGGCCAAGCGACAGGCGCAGGCGATCCGTGGGCCTCATGACTGCATCAGCGCCAATTTCGCCGACCCAGCCTTCGTGACCGCCAAAGCCACGGCGGACCGCCGCGAAGGTGTTGAAATTCTCGGTGCCGTAGTTCAGCGACACGCCAAGCTCCACCGCCGGGTCGATGTCATCAAGTCCGGCCAACTCGTCGAAATCCCCCGAGTCGCGTTCGCCGACAAAGCGGAACGACCCGCCGACACCGAAGCCAAGATTTTCGGCCCAGGGATCCGGGTTGCCGAATTCGCGACCATTGCGGAGCGACAGATAGTTGAAGCGGAAGCCCACATCGGGGCCGACCTCGTAGTCTTCGGAACCAAAATATTCCGGGTCCATAGACACGCCGCCGCGCAGGGTGAACACAAACCGCGGTGCGGCCGGGGCGGGGGCCGGCGCGATCATGACTGCATCGTCTGCCATGTCCGTCGGTCCTGCAGCGAGGAGCGGGGCAGTAGCCGTGGCGATGAGAAGACTGGTGGTGGAAGCGATGCGCGCGATCATGACAAATGGGTCCCGAGGGTTGAGTTATCCTGATCCGCGACATGGTGCGGTGCAGGGCACGCGTCAAGTTCGCGGGCCGGGCGCAGGGTGTAGAGCGCTATCGAATTTTTCGGGAAGGCGCAGCTTGTGACAATAATCAGACAGTTTGCGCAAATGGACTGCAAGACCGGGAAGAGTGCGAACGGCCAAGTGGGCTGGCCGTTCGCAAGAGTGGGCGGTGATTATTCCGCTGTCGCTTCTTCTGCCGGAGCTTCTTCGGCAGGGGCTTCGGTGGCTTCTGCCGCCTTCGCAGCTTTTGCTTCAGCCCGCTCCTGAGCAGCTTTGCCCGGCACAGCTTTCTTCGGATTGTTGCGCTCTTTCTTCTCAACGACGCCGGCCGCTTCAAGGAAGCGCGACACGCGGTCGGTGACCTGAGCACCCTCACCCATCCAGTACTGGATGCGCTCGACGTCCATCTTCACGCGATCTTCGCTGTCTTTCGGAAGCAGTGGGTTGTAGGTACCCAGCTTTTCGATGAAGCGACCATCACGTGGCATGCGGCTGTCGGCAGCGACGATGCGATAGAACGGGCGCTTTTTGGAACCGCCACGGGCGAGACGAATTTTGATAGCCATTTTGTATTCTCCTAAGGGTCTGTTTGGACGGGCAGGGCCGTCACGATTGCTTTTGTTTGTGGTGTTGGATGACTTCCTGAATGATGAAATTCAGGAATTTCTTGGCGAACTCAGGGTCAAGGTCGGCCTGAGCCGCAAGCTCTTCGAGCCGCGCAATCTGGTTGGCTTCGCGCGCGGGGTCTGAGGGCGGGAGGTCGTGCTGGGCTTTGAGAACCCCCACGGCCTGTGTGTGTTTGAACCGTTCAGCCAGTGTGAACACGAGGATCGCATCCAGCCGGTCGATGCTTTCGCGGTGGCCTTTAAGAACCTCTGCGGCGCGGGTCGTTGCGTCGGTCATGCGCGGTATCCTTCGAGGTTGTGTAGGTAGACGGCTGAGCCGTCACTGTGGCTGGCTACATCCACTTCGCGATGCGCGCCAAGAGCGTTGGCAAGGGCGATGGACGCTGTGTTTTCGCGGTTGATATAGCTGACGATCCGATCAGCCAGCGCATGCTCGGCCGCCCATGACAGAGCGGCCTGCGCGGCCTCTTTACCGATACCCTGCCGCGGCACGTAGACATTCCATCCAATCTCAATGTCGTCATGCTGCGGTAAGTCGTGGAAACCGACACTGCCGACGACGTCGCCATCTTTTGTCACGGTCCACCAACCGAAGCCCTTCAGCGCCCAATGCCCCGCGTCAGAGGCAAACAATCGCCATGCGTCACTCTTGGGAATTGGGCCGCCAATCGTGGCCGAGGCGCCGGACGCGTAGAAGGCCGCGTAAGCATCGAAGTCAGACAGGATCGGTGCGCGCATGACCAAGCGTTCGGTTTCAAGGACGGGATAATCAGTCAATGGCCCATCCTTTCGGTTTGAAAAGAGGGTCCTGGTAATGCGCGATTTCCATGTCGATGCCGTGCGCCAACTGTGTGCCGCGCAGCGCGTCGGGCGATGGATGACGGTAGACCACGTCGCTGCCATCCACTGTAGGCGCATCGTGGTCTTTCTTCGCGCCAAGCCGCTCCGCCAGCCGAATGCTGTCTAGGTTTTTCGGGTCGAGATAGCTCACCGCACCCTCCCAGCCCTTGTCGTCGTAAAAATGCTTGCGCACCCGGTTGGTCGCTTCGAGCGCATAACCTTTGCCCGCCTGATCCGGCCAGATGATCCATGCGATCTCGCGCTCGGGCCATTTCGCCGGGAACCAGCCGCCCGCCATTCCGACGGTCTGGTTGCTGTCTTTCAGGTGAACCATCCACATGCCGAAGCCCCGGATTTCCCAATGGCCAATCTCGGCGGCGTAAAGCATCCACGTCTCGTAGGCGTTGAGCGGCCCACCCATGAACCGCGAACGATAAGAGGCGAATGTCGCCTTGAAATCGGGGTAGTCCTCTGGCTCGGGGCTGCGCAACCGCAGGCGTTTGGTTTCGAGAACAGGAATGTCGCGATGTCCCATTACGCGACCTCCTGCTTTGGGTGGCGATAGACAAGACACGGCGCATCAAACAGCGTGTCTTCGCGCTCAAATATGGCACCGATCCGTTCGGCAAGCTTGATCGACGGCGTGTTGTCAGGATGAATTTGCGAAATCAGACCGCTTTGACCATGTGTCTCAAACATCCAATCCCGCGCCGCAACGGCCGCTTCGGTCGCGTAACCATGGCCTTCGAAGCCGGGATTTAGGTTCCAGCCCAGTTCAGCCTCGGGCCACATGATGTGATTGACGATCCCGACGCGCCCCAAAAAGGCGCCGTCAGCGATACGCTCTACAGCGAAAAAGCCGTAGCCGCGCAGCAGCCAATGCCCAAGATTTCCCAAGAGTGCTTGCCACTGACGCCATGGATCCGGCTCAATGTCGCCGACAAATCGTGTTTGTTTGGACGTCATAAAGGCGGCAATGTCTGCAAAATCCCGCTCTTCAGGCAAGCGTAGGGTCAGACGATCCGTGGTGATGCGCGGTGTTTCAATCATGCCAACGCCTCCGGCCCCGGGTGGCGGTAGAGCATGTCTTCACCCATGGTCGGGTTCTCATAGGTCCGCTCGTACGTCGCGCCCATACGTTCGGCGAGGCGGATGGACCGGGTGTTGCCCGGCACGATGTTCGAGGTCAGCGTGGTGAAGCCGAGCTCTTCGTATGACCACTGCCGGACGCGGGTTGCGGCCTCATAGGCGATGCCTTTGCCTTCGAAGCCGTCGAAGACGACCCAGCCGACTTCCGGTTCCGGCCAGCCCTCGGGGTTCCAGATGCCGCTGATCCCGGCAGGTTTGCCTGTCGCTTTGTCCTGAATCGTGAAGTAGCCGTAGCCGTGCCAGTGCCAATGTCCGACGTTCAGCGTAAACCAGCGCCACGCGTCCGCGCGCTTGGTTTCGCCGCCAAAGCCTTTGGAACGCACAGGGTCCAAAAGGAACGCAATCATTGCCTCCGCGTCGGGCTTTTGCGGGCCGCGCAGGATCAAGCGCTCGGTTTCGAGTATGGGAGCATTGGTGAGGGTCATGCCGTCACCCTTTGCGGAAACACATAGATGTCGCGCTCGACACCATCGGGAAAACGAAGGCGGCGATCGAACGTGCCGCCAAGGCGTTCAGCGACGCGTCGGGAGGCGGTATTTTCGTCCCGGAAGAACGTTTGAACCTTTGGCCAATGTTTTTGTTCGTATGCCCAATCAATCGCGGCTTGCGCGGCTTCGGTTGCATAACCGTGTCCGCGCGTGTCCGGCATTAGCCACCAAGTCACTTCGTGGCCGGGCCACCCGTCCGTGTGATCGAGACCGACACCGCCAAGCACGGCATCCGCGCCATGTGTGCGAAGAAGCCAGATACCGAAGCCATTCCTGACCCAGTGATCCATGTCCCGCCGCAGGATCGCATCGACTTCCGCTTCGCTACGGCCGCCGCGATAATGGCCGACCGCCAAATCCGTTACCGCATAGAACGCATGATAGGCTGCGCGATCGCCGTCAGTCGGCGCGCGCATCACAAGACGTTTCGTGGTCAAGGTCGGAGGTGTCATGCGTATGCGTCCGGACTACTTCTTCTTGCCGAACCCGCTGAGACCCGGTGGCAGACCCATGCCGCCACCCATTCCGGGCAAGCCACCCTTACCGCCCATCGCCTTGGCGGCCTGTTCAAGCGCCTTCGGGTCCATCTGGCCCATCATCTCTTCAGGGCTGCCGCCCTTGCCGAACATGCCTTTCATGGCCTGTTTCAGCATGCCGCCTTTACCCATCTTGCCCATCTTCTTCATCATGTCGGACATCTGGCGCTGCATCTTCAGGAGCTTGTTGAGCTCGCTGACCTCCATGCCCGCGCCGGCAGCGATGCGTTTCTTGCGGCTGGCTTGCAGGATTTGCGGGTTGGCGCGTTCGCGTTTGGTCATCGACTGGATCAGCGCGATCTGCTGGCGCAGCATCTTGTCGTCGATCCCTGCGCCATCCATCTGTTTCTGCATTTTGGCGGCGCCCGGCATCATGGCGAGCATGCCCTCCATGCCGCCCATCTTCATCATCTGTTCAAGCTGCATCTTCAGGTCGTTCATGTTGAACTGACCCTTCTGGAAGCGCTTCATCATACGCTCGGCCTGTTCGACCTCGAGCGTTTGCTGCGCTTTTTCAACAAGGCTGACGATGTCACCCATGCCGAGGATACGGCCCGCAATCCGGTCAGGCTCGAACGTTTCAAGCGCGTCCATCTTTTCGCCAAGACCCACAAACCGGATCGGCTTGCCAGTCACCGCGCGCATGGACAGTGCCGCACCACCGCGCCCGTCGCCATCCATCCGGGTGAGGACCACGCCTGAGATGCCGATACGTTCGTCAAAATTCTCGGCGGTATGCACGGCATCCTGCCCGGTCAGGCCGTCGACCACGAGAAGCGTTTCGCGCGGATTGGACACGTCGCGCACGGCTTCGACCTGCGCCATCAGTTCTTCGTCGATCGAAAGTCGCCCGGCGGTGTCGAGCATGTAGACATCATATCCGCCAAGGCTCGCCTGCGTCTTCGCCCGCTTGGCGATTGCCACCGGGTCTTCGCCCTTGACGATAGGCAAGGTGTCGACACCGATCTGTACGCCAAGGATCTGCAATTGCTCCATCGCGGCGGGGCGGTTCACGTCAAGCGACGCCATCAACACCTTCTTGCCGTCCCGCTCTTTCAGACGCTTCGCGATCTTGGCGGTCGTGGTCGTCTTGCCGCCACCCTGCAAACCGACCATCAGGATTGGCGCAGGCGGGTTGTCGATCTTCAGTTTGCCGGGGTCTTCGTCACCGGTGAGGACATGCTTCAATTCGTCGTGGACGATCTTGACGACCTGCTGACCGGGGGTCACGGACTTGGTGACGGCTTGGCCGGTTGCCTTTTCTTGTACTGCTTTCACGAAATCACGCGCTACCGGCAGGGACACGTCGGCTTCCAGAAGGGCAACCCGCACTTCGCGCAGCGCGGTCTTGACGTCATCCTCGGACAGCGCACCCTGCTTGGTCAGCCGATCAAAGACGCCGCCAAGGCGTTCGGACAGATTTTCAAACATGGGCTTTCGCCTCCTTTACCGCTGGATGTGATCCCGATGTAGGGGCCAACGGCGCATAAACCAAACGTCAAACGCCCCCACGGGCGTAACACGCTGGTGGAGGGCGATCCCGGACTGCGTCCAAGGGACCGGAAAGTCAGACTTCCCGGAATTGATGGGCGTCTAGCCCGGCGACCACGTCGGAGTCAAGCGTCGCGCGCCGCCGATCCCTCTAGCCAATCGTTGATGGCAGTCTCGGCACGACGGGGTCCCTTCCCGTTCGTGTAGACAAGTGTGACGGGGTGCGTGCCTTCGTCCGGCCCTTCCGTGAAAACTAGCGCCACCCGTTCGGTGTGCGCACCGTTCTTGCTGCTGCGTGATACTTGCACCCGCGCACGTGACAGGTCGCTTAACGTAAAACGCGTTTCGGAGTATCCGAAGAATCCCCGCCGACGCAGACGGACGCTATCGGTCTGGCGGTCCAGAATGAGCTGTGTGCGTCGCACAAAAATTGCGAGAAAGAGGGTACCGCCGACCGCGCTAATCCCCATCATCGCAAGGCCCTCGAACAGGTCTTCCGACATGCGGGCCAGACCTGCTCCGACGAATACAAGGATGAACAGCGACAGGCCAATCGCGAGAAGCCACGGAGTGTTTTCCAGGACCAGCTGTTCGTCTGTTTTTCGTACGACCTTCATCGGCCGCGACCCTAGCCGCGCCCGATGAACCTGGTCCAGTGTTTTGACTGTTTACGCGGCAAGCGCTTCCAAGGCCGCGTCCGCTTTGGCATGCGACGCGTCGGCATCGACCATCAGCTGGTCTGCGGCGACGAATTGGACATCGGTGATGCCGATGAAGCTCATGATGTGTTTGAGGTAGCCACTGGCGAAGTCGATGTCAGATCCGACCTGCGTGCCGCCAGATGCGATTGCGATGATCGCGCGCTTGCCTTCAAGCAAACCTTTTGGGCCGTTCTCAGTGTATTGAAATGTGATCCCGGCGCGGGCGATTTGGTCGATCCATGCCTTTAGTGCGGCAGGAACAGAGAAATTGTAGATCGGTGTGGCAATGACCAGTGTGTCTGCTGCCTTGATCTCGTCGATCAGTGTGCTGGAGAGCGCCAGCTTTTCGCGCTGCTCGTCCGAACGATCCGCCTCCGGTGTCCAGTTTGCAGTCAGCCAATCCGCGTCGATGGCGGGCACGGCGACGGCAAGATCGCGGTGAATGACGGTGTCGGCGTCAAGCCGCTCGATGATGCGATCGGCAAGTTTACGGCTTTCTGAACCGACGTGGCGGGCGGATGCGTCAATGCGCAGAACGGTATGTGTCATGGTTTCTCCTAACGGGTTGCAAAAGCTTGCTGCGTCACAGAGATATGACTTGCGCCAGCGCACGAAATACTAAGTTATGCGCATACAGTGTGGTTTTTTGCACAGGAGTTTTTCCATGGAGCACTGGGATGAGGTCCGCACGGCCTATCAGGTGGCGCGGCAAGGCACAGTCAGTGGCGCGGCGGATGCGCTGGGCGTCCACCACGCAACGGTCATTCGCCACATCGATGCGCTTGAATCCCGTTTGGGTGTGAAACTGTTTCAGCGCCACGCACGCGGATACACACCGACGGAATCCGGGCAGGACCTCGCGCGCGTGGCACAAGCCACCGAAGACCAGCTGTCGCAGCTCGCAGGGCGGATCAAAGGACGCGGTGCGGATGTCAGTGGCGACTTGATGGTCACCTCGATCATCGAGATCTCGGATTTCATAGTGCCGATCCTTGCCCGTTTTCAGGAAGCACATTCCGACCTGACCGTCCGCTATCTGACCGATGCACGTGTGTTCCGGCTGGAATACGGCGAGGCGCATGTCGCGATCCGTGCCGGAGCAGCGCCCGAAGAACCGGATAATGTCGTCCAGCCGTTGATGAAGCTCGATATCGGGCTGTTTGCCTCGCAAGCGTATATCAAGCGGCACGGGTTGCCGAAGGACGAGAGTGACCTCGCCAACCACTGGTTTGTCGGCAGCGACAATGTGGACTCCCGCGCGCCGTTTCAGATGTGGTTGCGCCGCCATGTCCCGTATGACCGCGTCGTGTTCCGAACCACCGAAACCCAGAGCATGCTGCACGCGATCCGAGAAGGTGCCGGCATCGGGTTTGTCGCGCGGCACCGAGGCAAGGCTGACCCGAGCCTGACAGAGGTGATGCCACCGGTCGAGGAATGGTCGCCGCAGCTTTGGATTGTCACACATGTCGATCTGCATCGCACTGCGAAGGTGCAGGCCTTCGTGTCTCATTTGAAAGAGGCGGTGCGGGTCAGCGAGTTGGCCAAATCCTGACATGACCGAGGCGCATCGCGGTCACCTTGCCATGCTAACATTCTCGGCGCTCGTGGCCGGTTCGTTCTCGCTTGGTTCGATGGCCGCGCCTCATATCGCGCCGGAAGCGCTCAACGCGGTGCGCTTCGTGGTGGCGGCCTGTTTGATCTTCGCTCTGGCTATGGCCACAGGCGGACTGGACCGCGGCGCCTTCCAAGCTCCGTGGCGATACTTCGCGCTGGCGTTCTTCTTCTGCACTTATTTCGTGCTGATGTTTGAAGGCCTGAAAACCGGCGCACCGGTGTCGATGGCGGCGGTCTTCACGCTGACGCCTCTGATCGCAGCAGGGGTCGGATGGGTCCTCTTGCGACAAGTGCTCACGCCGCGTATGGCCCTCGCCTTGACCATCGGCGCAACGGGCGCGCTTTGGGTGATCTTCCGTGCCGACCTGTCCGCGTTTCTGGCGTTCAGTATCGGACGCGGTGAAATCATCTTTTTCTTCGGCTGCATCGCACATGCGATCTACACGCCACTTGTGCCGAAACTGAACAGGGGCGAGCGCCCTGCCGTGTTTACGTTCGGAACACTTCTAGCGGGCGCCGTGCTTCTTTTGATTGTCGGCACCCCCGCCCTAATCGACACGGATTGGCGCGGTTTGCCGTCGATTGTCTGGATCACCATTGCCTACACGTCGGTCTTCGCCAGCGCCGCGACGTTCCTTCTTCTTCAATTCGCAAGCCTGCGCATCCCGTCGGCCAAGGTTATGGCTTACACCTACCTGACGCCCAGTTGGGTGATCCTTTGGGAAATGGCACTTGGCAGACCCTTGCCGCCGTTCCTGATCCTGGTGGGCGTTCTCATGACGGTTTGCGCGTTGGCCCTTCTCCTGAAGGATGACAGCCAAGTGCGCGGACCGGCGATGTCAAAAGGGTAGGCGTTCCAAGGTGAACCCTTCGGCCTCCAGCAGTGCCAGCACGCCATCCGCTCCAGGCAGATGCGCTGCGCCAAAGGCGGCGACCACCGTTTCATGGGTTTGACTTGCGTCGACCAACACGGGGATCCATGCGCGATTACGGTCGACCAGAAGCTGCTCTTCCATAACACCGAAAATCGCTGCCGCCTCGTCCGGATCGATGGGGCTGTAGCGCTCGGCAAGAATGGTTGACACCGCCCATCCCTCTGCAGGCGCTTCGTCGAAATAACTGGCGAGCAGGGTTTCGAACAAATCCTCGCTCACCCCTGGCTCGACAAGCGCTGACAGCATCATGTCGATCTGCATCTCCTGTGGCTGCTCTGTGAACGCCGCGAATATCGTGGCCGCATCTTCGAGCGCAGCGCGTGGGATGCCGGCCGCGCGCGCGATGGCCTGCAACCGCGCATCCATGCCGCTGCCAGACATGGTTTCCAGGTCGACGCAGGGCGGAATGGCAAGCAGCATCGACACGTACCAGGGCTGGAACCGCGACGCGACGAAAGGCGGAATGCCGCGTGCCGAAAGGGCTTCCGACATCTGTTGCCATTGCTCTTCCGCCAGAAGCTCAGGCAGTGTCGTATCCATCAGCATCAGCATCAGGAAAGACGGATCAGACGCCAGTCGCGTCTGAAGAGCTTCTTCGTCCTCCTGCGTCATTTCCAGAAGAAGTAAGTCCGCACGTTCAACAACGCCGCGCAACCGTTCGACGGGGGCGTCGAGGCGCGGATCGGAAAGGTGCATCGTCCCGATCAGGTGAATGTCGCGCCCGTCTCGCGTGGCGCGCCAGTGGTTGCCGGCAGGAAAGGGAACGCCGTCAAGTTCCGCGGCCAGTTGGGCTCTTTCCTCATCCGTCAGCGTTGTCCGTAGATCCGTTCCATCGCATTCCGCCAAAGCGGGTTGGGCGAAACACAGGAGGCACAGCAAGGCAAGCAATCGGATCATCGTGGCGGCGCTCCTGTCGCAGATTGGGTCCGGTGGAAAGCTAGGCGCTGCGCTTGTCAGCGGCAAGGCTGTGGGACATTCATTGGGTATGCAACGTGAGGTCGAACTTTATCCGTACGTGAAAGCCTTTTTGGAGGGGCAAGGCTACATCGTGAAAGGTGAGGTGGGAGCCGCCGATCTGGTCGCCGTGCGCGGCGAAGACGACCCGGTGATTGTCGAGCTCAAGCTTCGCGCGAACCTTACACTTTACCATCAAGCCATTGCGCGATTGGCCGTGACCGATCTTGTCTATATCGCCATTGCCAAGCCGAAGGGGCGACAGGCGCGGCGCACCTTGCGCGAGAACACGTCGCTCTGCCGCCGCCTTGGTCTGGGTTTTATTACAGTCCGGCAGGACGGCGCAGTTGAGGTGCAGTGCGATCCGGGGCCGTACGCCCCGCGGAAAATGAAGGCATCCAAGAATAAACTGCTGCGCGAATTTCACCGTCTTCAGGGTGACCCGAACGACGGAGGTGCCACGCGGCACGGCATTGTCACCGCCTACAGGCAGGATGCGCTGCGCTGTGCCATGTACCTGGCCGAAAGCGGGGCTGAGAAAGGAGCGATTGTCGCCAAAGCGACCGGTGTGAAGACCGCCACAACCCTGATGCGCGACAATCACTATGGTTGGTTCGAGAAAGTGGAAACAGGCGTCTACACCCTGTCACCCAAAGGGCGACAGGGATTGGCCGATTGGGGAGACAGCCTCGGGTGACACCTATTCCACAATGAGCGTTTCCTCAGCGATGGCGTAGCGGTCCTGCTGTAGGAAATACCGAACGGTATAGGTGCCCGGCTCTGTCGGCGCGGTCAGGCGCGCCGGGTTGCCGTCGCGAGTGTAGGCATATCGCCGCCACTGCCCTCCGCCCCATGCCGCATCGGCAGGTCCGATCCCGATATAGTCATCGCGGTTGTCCGGGCCGGACCAACCGATTTCGATTTGCTGACCCGGAGCCACTGTCTGCGGCGCGATCAGGCGCGCGTCAGACTGTTTGACGGTCAGCGGGATTTCCAGCACCGCCGTCCGGTCTTGGCTGAGGAAATATGTGACAAGATAGTCGCCCGGTTCCGCCGGCACTGTGATGCGCGCCGGCGATCCATCCCGCGTGTAGGCAAAAGACTTCCACCGGTTTCCGCCACTTGCGTCAGCCTTGCCAATCCCCACGTAATCATCCGGATTGTCCGGCCCACTCCACGGGATTTCGATCAGTGAGCCGCCAAACGCCTCTGCCGGGGGCTGCATTGTGACTTCTGGCGCGACCAACGCAATTGGTATTTGCTTTAGTGGCGTGCGGCCTTCGCTCAGGAAATAGGTAATTAGATAGTCGCCGGTTTCGCCGGGCGCATTGATGCGCGCCGGATTGCCGTCCCGGGTGTAGGCGTAGGATTTCCAGGCATTTGCGCCACTCGCGCCAACATGGCCGATGCCGATGTAATCGTCCGGTGAGTCCGGTCCGGTCCAGGTGACCTCAATACGCGATCCAACCTCTGCTTGCGACGGCGCGCTCAACGTGACCTCGGCCGGTTTCAGAGTGATCGGCACCTGTGCCAAAGGCGTCCTGTCCTGCCGCATGAAGTAGGTGATGACGTAGTCTCCGGCCTCTCCTGGCATCTTGACTTCCGCCGGATTGCCATCACGCGTGTAGGCCCAGTTTTCCCACTGGTTCGCCCCGGTCGCATCAGGTTTGCCGATCCCGATGTAATCCTCAGGGTAGTCCGGCCCGACCCATCCGACCTCGATTGTGCTGCCAACCTGCGCCTCGGATGGGGCGACGAGGCGGGCCTCAGGTTCGGTAAGTGTGATCGGTACTTGCGCAAGCGGAGTGCGATCCTGCCGCTGGAAATACGTGATGACGTAGTCGCCAGCGGTGGCGGGCATAACGAGCTTGGTCGGAGAACCTTCACTTGTCCGCACCCAGTTCTCCCACTGGTTCGCACCGGTGGCGTCAACACGGCCAACCCCAATGTAATCCTCTTCGTAATTCGGCCCGGTCCAGCCGATTTCGATTTCGGACCCCGCCACCGCCTGCTGCGGCGCGATGATACTGGCGGTGACATCTGTCGCGGTAAAGGCAACGGTGGTGACCGGCGTGCGATCTTGACGCATGAAATAGGTGATTTCGTACGCGCCGGGCTCTGCCGGAACCAATAGTTTCGTGGGCTGATCGGCGCTCGCGGGGACCCAGTTCTCCCAGCGGTTCGCACCGTCCGCATCGACGCGTCCGATTCCGATGTAGTCGTCCGCGTAGAGCGGCCCGGTCCACCCGATCTCGATCTCTGATCCAGCAACGCCTTCGGGCGGTGCAGTGATGGTGGCTTCGGCAGGAGTGACCATGATCTCGACCGCGCCGAGACTCTCGCGTCCTTCACGTTTGAAATACTGGATCAGGTGCGGTCCGGCGACCGGAGGCACAAGAAGAGACACCGGGTTGCCAGACGCCGTGGACGCCCAGTTTTTCCATTGTGTCGCCCCGGTGGCATCGACGGGACCGATCCCGATATAGTCCTCCTCGAAATTCGGACCGTCCCAACCAACCTCAATCGTGCTGCCTGCAACCGCAGTGGAGGGCGCGATCAAGCGTGCGGTTTCCTTTGGTTCGGGGAAGGCCACCTCGACTGTCGCGCTGTCGCCGATGGCAATGAACTGCCGGTTCAGTTCGACCTCGAGAACAGGGCTGTAGACGATCAATGTGTACGATCCCTCTTCAAGCTCGATCGACAATGGATTTCCGTCCGTATCGGAAAGGACCGTCTCGGTGGCGGACGACACCTCCCAGATGACCGGATCGGGTACCAGTGTCTCCGTCCCCTCGAACACGGCGGTCAGGGTTGTCGGCACCAGTGCCGGCTCAGATTCGGGCTCTGGCTCGACCACGGCCACCTGCGTCAGCGCCTCGGTCAATTGGTCGGCCGTGTCTGCTGTCAGAAATTGGCCGCCGGTTTCGTCGGCAATGCATTGCATCTGCGCAAGCGCTTCCGGGTCCGATCCCACGTCGAAGCCGATGACATGCGCGGTGAAATCAATGCCCGCCTCTTCGAGCAGCCGCGCGGCGGCGCACGGATCCGGGTTGCACGTCTCGACGCCATCGCTGACGAGGATCACAGTCGCCTTGTCCTCTGTGTAGCGCAGCGCTTCGGCCGCAGCGATCACCGCATCCGTCATGGGGGTTTTGCCCAAGGGTTTGATCGCCTTCACCGCGTCAGTGATTTGACCAGCCGTGCCGGGCGCCGGGGCGACAACGGTTTCGATGTCGGTGCACACGCCGCGCTCGCGGTGGCCATAGACTGTCAGTCCAAGCCCTTGTTCGGCGGGGAAATCGGACAAGAGATTTCCGACCACCTCCTGAGCGATCGTGATCTTGGCGACCCCATCGACCTGTCCCCACATGGAGCCCGATCCATCCATCACCAGAACGGTGTTTGGCTGGTCTTGCGCCGCGGCGAGTGTAGCGAAGAGCGTAAATGAAGCAGCCAGTGTAAATCGCATCGGGTCGTCCTCAATCAAACGTGCAAATTTCCGATCAGAAAAACACGCCAGAGATGATCTGCACAGCCCTCTGTCGGTCGCACCCCTGGATTCTCTCAATGCGTTGATGACAGGGCTTGCACAATCCTTGGGCAAACGGCACAAATTTGATCAATAACGCTGCGCGATCTGGATTGGCTCGGGCCAATACGCTGCTTTGCGTTCCGTTCAAAAGACGGATGCAACAGGTTGACGCCGATAACACTGGGGAGACTCCGATGCTGAAACAAACCCTTGCGGCCGTTGCCGCGACCCTGAGCATGGCAAGCGCTGCGCTCGCTCAGGCCGAGGTGCCGTTCGCACTCGACTGGAAATTCGAAGGCCCTGCCGCACCGTATTTCGTGGCCATCGACAACGGCCATTTCGAAGCGGCGGGCCTCGATGTCGAAATCTCTGCTGGTCAGGGGTCGCTCGATGCGATTCCGAAAGTTGCGACCGGCGCGTTTCCAGTGGGCTTTGCCGACATCAATTCGCTGATCAAATTCCTTGACCAGAACCCGGGCGCACCAGTGACAGCGGTCATGATGGTCTATGACAAGCCGCCCTTTGCCATTGTGGGACGCAAATCGCTTGGTGTCGAAGCCCCGAAAGACCTTGAAGGCAAGGTGCTTGGCGCGCCGCCCCCTGATGGAGCCTGGGCGCAATTCCCGGCTTTTGCGATTGCCAATGATCTGGACGTCGATGCGATCACGGTCGAACCCGTAGGCTTCCCGACCCGCGAGCCAATGCTCGCCGAAGGCAATGTCGCGGCTGTGACCGGCTTTTCGTTCTCGTCCTTTCTCAACCTCGTTCGGCTAGGGGTGCCGGAAGAGGACATCTCGACCATCCTGATGGCCGATCACGGGCTCGCGCTTTATGGCAACGCTATAATCGCCAACACCAATTTTGCGCAGGACAACCCCGAGCTCATTACAGGCTTCCTGACCGCAGTAGCCGCGGGTTGGAAAGATGCTATTGCCGAACCAGCCGCGGCCATTGAAAGCCTGATCGAGCGCAACCCCGCAGCGGATGCCGCTTTGGAAGAGCGGCGCTTGCAACTGGCCATCGACGCGAACGTGGCCACGGACTACGTGATGGCGAATGGCATTGGCGGCATCGACGCCGACCGAATGGCAATGGCGCTTGAGCAGCTCGCGCAAACCTACGAGTTCCAGACCACGCCGGATGCAAGCCTCTACTTCACAGATGCATATCTGCCTGACGCAAGCGCACGGATGCTGAAGTAAACCCATTGGCCGATCGGACGCTCCGGTCGGCCTCTTTGAACTCGGGCAGAACACGTGTCGGACAATCTCATAGACATCAAGAACGTGCGCCACGCGTACCAGACCAAGAACGGACGCTTGCCGGTTCTCGACGGTCTGGAATTGTCTGTCCCAGAAGGAGGCTTCGCTGCCGTAGTGGGGCCGTCCGGCTGCGGAAAGTCCACACTGACCCGATTGATCGCAGGATTGATGAAGCCGGACGAAGGCGAGGTCTGGCTGCATGGAGAGCTGGTCAAAGGTCCGAAGTCGACTGTCGGGATGGCGTTTCAAAACCCCGTCTTGCTTGAATGGCGTACGATCCTTCAAAACGTCATGCTTCCCTTGGAAATTGTGCCAACGAAGCTGACCAAACGCCAGCAGGAAGAACGGGCACGCAGCCTTCTCGCTCTGGTTGGTCTGGAAGGGTTCGAAGAAAAACGCCCCTCGGAGCTGTCAGGCGGGATGCGCCAGCGCGCCTCGCTCTGCCGGTCCATCGTGCACAAGCCCGAGGTTCTGATCCTCGACGAACCGTTTGGTGCGCTGGATGCGTTCACGCGCGAAGATTTGTGGCAGACCATGCACAAGGTGAAATCAGAGGAGCCGTTTACCGGCGTTCTCATCACTCATGATCTGCGAGAGTCGATCTTTCTTGCCGATCAGGTGGTCGTGCTTTCGGGCCGCCCGGCAAAGACGCAATATGTCATGGACGTGCACCTCACCGGTGCGCGCGACATCGAACATCTCTATACGCCCGAATCCGCCGAAGCGCTGAACATTCTGCGGCACCAGATTCAGGTGGCCCAGGGCCGCGCGACCGAGGAGGCGGTAGAATGAGTTTTCGCCAGGTCCTCGTCCCCATTGCAGCCATCGTGATTTTCGGCCTGTTCTGGGAATTCCTTGTCTGGGTCAACGACTGGCCGAACTTTGTCATGGCCTCGCCGTCTGACCTCCCGCCCGCCTATGCGCGCTACTGGGAGTTGTTCATCGTCATGGGCTGGCAGACGTTGTGGCGCACGGTTGTCGGTTTGATCCTTGCGATCATCTTCGGTGTGCTGCTTGGCATGGTGATGGGGTTTTCCAAACTCATGCGCGACGCGCTTTATCCCCTTCTCGTGGGCTTCAACGCGATCCCGAAGGCCACCTTGGTGCCGATCATCGCATTGCTCTTCGTAGGCCAGCACAACTTCAACACGGTGATGATCGCCTTCCTGATCTCGTTCTTTCCGATTGCAGTGTCGGTGTCGATCGGCCTGAGCACGCTTGAGCCGGAATACCGAGACATCTTGCGGTCGCTGGGCGCATCTAAGACAACGATCTTCTGGAAGATCGCGCTGCCGAAAACTCTTCCAGAATTCTTTGGCGCGCTGAAAGTCGCGGTAACGCTGGCCTTTATTGGCACCAATCTGATGGAGATTGTCTCTCCGCACGGGCGTGGGCTTGGGGCGCTATTTGACTCCGGCAAGACGAACTCGGACTACCCGCTGATGTTTGCGGTTCTGATTGCGTTGGCGCTGATGGGCATTCTGCTCTACTACGTGGTGGTCGCACTCGAAAAGACTTTCGCGGGCTGGGCCGAACGGTCTCCGAGCTATTAAGCCAGCCAGGTATCTTCCTTCAAAAAATCTTGCGCTTACGTGTTGACTCACGGTTTTCAGATCCTTAGCTAAGCGCCGTTAGCACTCTAGCATAGTGAGTGACAACAGTCCTTCGGGGAGCGAGGGACTTAAGTGAAACCTTTGAGCAAGGAGACTCGAAGATGGCATTCAAACCGCTTCATGACCGCGTGCTGGTCCGTCGGATCGAAAGTGAAGACAAAACTGCTGGTGGCCTGATCATTCCAGATAGCGCCAAAGAAAAGCCCGCAGAAGGCGTGGTTGTCGCGTGTGGCGAAGGCGCACGCAAGGACAGCGGCGAGCTGATCGAGATGGCTGTCTCGGAAGGCGACAAGATCCTGTTCGGCAAGTGGTCGGGCACAGAAGTGACGATCGATGGCGAAGAACTCCTGATCATGAAGGAGTCGGACATCCTCGGCATCATCACAGACGCGGCAGCAGCAAAAGCTGCCTGAACGCCCGTTGTGATCGCCAACACCAACTCTGACTAATTTAGTGGAGAAACACTGATGTCTGCAAAAGACGTAAAATTCGATACAGAAGCGCGTTCGCGCATGCTGAAAGGTGTCAATATTCTTGCTGACGCCGTGAAAGTGACCCTCGGCCCGAAAGGCCGGAACGTGGTCCTCGACAAATCCTTCGGCGCACCGCGCATCACAAAGGACGGTGTGTCCGTTGCGAAGGAAATCGAACTGGAAGACAAGTTCGAAAACATGGGCGCGCAGATGGTGAAGGAAGTTGCTTCCCGCACCAATGACGAAGCCGGTGATGGTACAACAACTGCGACAGTTCTTGCTCAAGCCATCGTCAAAGAAGGCATGAAGTCGGTTGCCGCTGGCATGAACCCGATGGACCTCAAGCGCGGTATTGATCTGGCGACAACCAAAGTTGTCGAGGCCATCAAAGCCGCCGCGCGTGACGTGTCCGACAGTGCAGAAGTCGCACAGGTTGGCACAATCTCGGCCAACGGCGAAGCGGAAATCGGTCAGCAGATCGCAGACGCTATGCAGAAGGTCGGTAACGAGGGTGTGATCACCGTCGAAGAGAACAAAGGCCTCGAGACCGAGACCGACGTCGTCGAAGGTATGCAGTTCGACCGCGGCTACCTGAGCCCCTACTTCGTGACTAACGCCGACAAGATGACTGCAGAGCTCGACGACTGCATGATCCTCCTGCACGAGAAGAAGCTCTCCTCGCTGCAGCCGATGGTTCCGCTGCTCGAGTCTGTGATCCAGTCGCAGAAGCCGCTGCTGATCATCGCGGAAGACGTGGAAGGCGAAGCGCTGGCAACTCTCGTGGTCAACAAGCTGCGTGGCGGCCTCAAGATCGCAGCCGTGAAGGCACCGGGCTTCGGTGACCGTCGTAAGGCCATGCTGCAGGACATCGCGATCCTGACAGGCGGTCAGGTCATCTCCGAAGACCTCGGCATGAAGCTCGAGAATGTCACCATGGACATGCTCGGCTCGGCCAAGAAGATCCAGATCACCAAGGACGAGACAACCATCGTTGACGGTGCCGGCGAGAAGGCTGAGATCGAAGCGCGTGTCGCTCAGATCCGCACTCAGATCGAAGAAACCACCTCTGACTACGACCGCGAAAAGCTGCAGGAACGTGTTGCGAAACTTGCAGGCGGCGTCGCTGTCATCCGCGTTGGCGGCATGACCGAAGTCGAAGTGAAAGAGCGTAAGGACCGTGTCGATGACGCGCTGAACGCCACACGCGCTGCCGTACAAGAAGGCATCGTTGTGGGTGGCGGTGTTGCTCTGGTTCAGGCTGGCAAGACACTAGAAGGTCTGACCGGTGCGAACAACGACCAGAACGTCGGTATCACCATCGTGCGCAAGGCACTCGAAGCGCCTCTGCGTCAGATCGCAGAGAACTCTGGCGTTGACGGTTCTGTTGTCGCGGGCAAAATCCGCGAGAGCGACGATGCGACATTCGGCTTTAACGCTCAGACCGAAGAATATGGCGACATGTTCAAGTTCGGCGTGATTGATCCGGCCAAGGTTGTCCGCACGGCTCTGCAGGACGCGGCCTCGATTGCTGGTCTGTTGATCACAACCGAAGCCATGGTTGCCGACAAGCCGCAGAAAGAAGGCGCAGGCGCCGGCGGCGGTATGCCCGACATGGGCGGCATGGGCGGCATGATGTAATCAACGCCTTTGTGAGACTTAGCAAAAGCGCCTTCGGGCGCTTTTGTTTTTTCTGGATCTGACGCGCAAATTCAGAATTTTCTAACCGGTTGAAAGAATCTTCGTACGAAGATTCTTCGGTGCGCCCAGTAAATTTTGTTGTCGACCGAAACATCCCAATTGTGGCGTCACGCAGCTTTGGGTACCGAGGTGTATGCGCCTCGTCCTTCTCGCCAGTCTCACGATGATCGCTTTCGCATCGAATTCGATCCTGAATCGCGTGGGCATTACCAGCGGCGAAATGGACGCGGTGAGTTTTGGCATTCTCCGCCTCATCTCGGGCGCCGTCATGTTGGCTGCCTTGGTCATGCTGCGTTCGGGTCGGTTGAGTTTTGGTGGCGACCGGCGCTGGGCCGGTGTCAGTTCGCTCTTGGCCTACACCTTTTGTTTCTCCCTTGCCTACGAAAGCCTCGATGCTGGACTTGGCGCGCTGATCCTTTTTGGCATGGTTCAGATCACGATGTTCGGCGGGGCATTGGTCAGCGGTGAACGACCCGCGGCACAACGATGGTTCGGGGCCACATTGGCATTCGCGGGTCTCGTTTGGCTCCTCTGGCCGGGTCATGCCGCAGCTCCGAGCCTTGCCCACGCACTTTCCATGGCGGTCGCGGGGGCCGCATGGGGCGTGTATTCCCTGAACGGTCGCGGCGGGCGCGATCCCCTCGGTGCAACCGCAGCGAATTTTGTGATTGCAGCGGCGATTGTCAGCCTTTTCGGGCTCGGTCAGCTTGCGATGCCGGGGTCCGCAGGCATTCCGACTGTCACGGGGTTCGGTGTGGCAATAGCCGTCCTCTGCGGTGCGGTGACGTCCGGTTTGGGGTACGCGCTTTGGTATACAGTGCTGCCCAGCTTGCGCAGCACCACGGCAGCTGTGGCGCAGCTTACCGTGCCTGTGATCGCCATGGCGGCGGGTGCTGTGTTTCTGTCGGAAGCCGTTGGCTTTAGGCTCATCATTGCAGCGTGCATCGTCCTTGGCGGCGTGCTGTTGGCCGTAACGTCGCGACGCTAGCCCCTTCCAAGACGCACCTGCAAAGCGTATCTGCCATGCATGGTTCGCGATTTTCTCCTGGTTATGCTTGCCGCACTTGGTGTGGTCTCCGCCGCCCCGGCGCGGGCCGATTGCGTTGTGTTGCTGCACGGGTTGGCCCGGACTGACACCTCTTTCCTCGTGATGGAGCACGTCCTCGAAGCCAAAGGCTACCACGTTGAATCTCCCAGCTACCCTTCGACCACCGCGCGCATTCAAGCGTTGGTCGAAGACACTCTGCCGGCCGCCGTTGACCGCTGTGGCGACACACAGGTGCACTTTGTGACCCATTCAATGGGCGGCATCCTGCTGCGGGTCTGGTTGCAGGAGAACCGCCCGCACCAGCTTGGGCGCGTTGTCATGCTCGCACCGCCGAACCAGGGCAGCGAACTGGTTGACGAACTGGGCGGGCTCGAGTTCTTCGACTGGCTCAACGGGCCGGCGGGCCAGCAGCTTGGAACAGACCCCGATGATGTGCCCCGATCCCTGCCACCGGTTGATTTTGAACTGGGGATCATCGCGGGCACTCGGTCACTCAATCCGTTCTTCTCGGCGATCATTCCGGGCGATGACGACGGCAAAGTCTCGGTCGCTTCCACACGGGTAGAGGGCATGGCCGCCCATTTGACGTTGCCTGTGACACACACTTTCATCATGCAGGCGCCATCGGTGATCGCTCAGGTCGATCTGTTTCTGCGGACGGGTCGGTTCGACGCAGAACTTGACTGGACGCAAAGTATCAACTCTGAAGAGCTTGCCTGCATGTTCGGCATCTGTCCGGAACTGATTGATGACAATTGATTGCACCTTCTTCGGTGCACGCGTGCTTGGGCCCGAAGGATGGAGCGACCCGCCTCTGTCCATTTCCGATGGCCTCGTGCAGGCTTCAAGTGGTGGGCGCATTGTCGATTTGACCGGCTACCTCGTGCTTCCGGGTGTTGTAGATGCCCATGGCGATGGTTTTGAACGGCATATGGCCCCGCGTCGCGGTGCGCTGCGAGAGGCGGATCACGGTATGACCGCCTGCGCGGCAGAACTGGCCGCCAACGGGATCACGACAGCGGTTCTGGCCCAGTTCTTCAGTTGGGAAGGTGGCATGCGGGGGCCGGAGTTTGCCGAGCATGTGTTTGGCGTGGTCTCGAAGGTGCGCCCGACTGTGGCCGTTGACCTGCAACTGCAGCTGCGGCTTGAAACCCATCTGCTGGACGAATTCCCCCGCGCAGAGGCAGCGGTTGACCGTTTTGGCATCCGCTACGTGGTGTTCAACGATCACTTGCCGCACCAACGGCTGTCGGAGGGGCGCAAGCCACCCCGGCTGACCGGTCAGGCGCTCAAGAGTGGGCGCAGTCCCGAGGCACATCTGGCTTTGATGCAGGACTTGCACGCCCGAAGCGCCGAAGTCCCGGCGGCATTGGATGACCTCGCAGGCAGGCTTGCGGCAAAAGGCGTTGTCATGGGGAGCCATGACGACAGCACGCCAGACGACCGCGCCATTTGGGCGAAGCGCGGCGCGCAGGTCAGTGAGTTTCCTGAAACCTTGGAAGCCGCGACCGCAGCAAGAGCCGACGGCGCACATATCGTCCTCGGCGCGCCAAATGTCGTGCGCGGAGCCAGCCATGCCGGCAACATTGCGGCCGCCGAACTGGTTCGCGCAGGGCTGTGCGATGCCTTGGCCTCGGATTATCATTACCCATCCCCGATCCGCGCCGCGTTCCGGCTGGAAGAGCTGGGTCTGTGTGATCTCGCGACTGCATGGCGCATGGTGTCCCGCGGGCCTGCGCGACTTCTTGGGCTGACCGATCGGGGCGATCTTACCCCGGGTCAACGAGCAGACCTGATCGTCCTCGACCCTGAAACACGCCGGGTGATGGCGACACTTGCCGCAGGAAAGGTTGCCTATCTTGCAAGCCCGGCGGCAGAGCGGTTCTTCGCGAACTGAGGGGCGAGACCAAAAGACGTCCCGGGAAATCGGAAAAGGGAAGTACCCTAGACGCGCTTGATGTGGTTGACGTGTCCCATCTTGCGCCCGGGCTTGGTTTCCGCCTTGCCATAAAGATGAAGCGCCGTATCCGCGTCAGTGGCAAGCGCGGACACCCGATCCATGTCACTGCCGATCAGGTTCTCCATTACGACATCCGCATAGCGCTGTCCGTCCCCCAAAGGCCATCCTGTGACTGCGCGAATGTGCTGTTCGAACTGGTCTACCGTGCATCCGTTCTGCGTCCAGTGTCCGGAATTGTGCACACGCGGCGCGATCTCGTTCACGATGAGGCCTTGTGCGGTTACGAAAAGCTCGACTCCCAGAACCCCGACATAGTTAAGGGCGTTCAGCACCTGCGCCGCAATCAGAACGGCGTCTGATCTCTGGCTGGCCGTCAGCCGGGCAGGAACGGTCGTCGTACGGAGAATACCTTCGGAATGTACGTTCTCGCCGGGATCAAAGGCCGCCACCGCACCATCCAGACTGCGCGCGGCAATCACGGAGACCTCGTGCGAAAACTCGACAAACCCCTCAAGGATCGAGGGTGCGCCCTGCATATCGGCGAGGGCCGCAGCTGCGTCCTCGGGTGCCATAATCCGCGCCTGACCCTTGCCGTCATATCCGAACCGTCTGGTCTTCAATATTGACGGGGTGCCGATGTCGTGCAACGCGGCCTCGAGGCTTTCGGCGTCCGTGATATCGGCGAAGGGCGCGGTTTTCAGACCAAGGTTTTGCAGAAACGTCTTCTCGGTCAGGCGATCCTGCGACACGCGAAGGGCTTCGCGGCCCGGGTGGATCGGCGCCAGGTCCTGCAGAATATCAAGCGCTGTCGTCGGGATATTCTCGAATTCATAGGTGATGACGTCGACGGACTGCCCGAAGGTGCGCAATGCGGCCTCGTCGTCATAGGCTGCGGTTGTCACCCGATGCGCGACTTGCCCGGCAGGAGGTTCTGCGCCGGGCTCATAGATGTGACACCGAAATCCCAGCCTGCTGGCCGCGACGGACAGCATCCGACCAAGTTGTCCGCCACCGATGATGCCGATCGTCGATCCAAGGGGAAGAGGTGTTGGCATTGTGCTATCCGTCGTCTGAAGGCACGTCTGGGATCGAGGCTGAGAGGTCTGATCTCCACTGATCCAAACGCCCCGCGAGGTCTGCATCCTGAAGCGCAAGAATTCCGGCAGCCATCAAGCCCGCATTTGCGGCGCCTGCCGCGCCGATCGCCATCGTCGCCACGGGGAAGCCGCGCGGCATCTGCAGGATCGAATAAAGGCTGTCCACGCCAGAGAGTGCCTTGGTCTGGACGGGAACACCGATCACGGGAACACGCGTCTTTGATGCCATCATCCCCGGCAGATGCGCCGCACCTCCGGCCCCCGCGATGATCACTTGAAGGCCGCGCTCTACCGCAGATTTTCCGTAGTCCCACAACCGGTCCGGTGTGCGATGCGCCGACACGATCCGGGTTTCGAAAGGAACGCCCAGGGCGTCAAGGACATCCGCCGCTTCCTTCATGGTCGGCCAGTCGGACTGACTGCCCATGATGATCCCAATTTTTATTGTGTCTGCCACAGCATGCGCACTCGTTCAGGTCTAGGAGCGCGCACTATAGCCAGATCGGATCCGGGGGCAACTCAGGCAATGATGTCGGGCAGCAAACGATCTTCGATCAGGGCGATTTTGTCCTTCAGAAGAAGCTTTTTCTTCTTCAGACGCTGCAAGGTCAGTTGATCTGCCGTCCCGGTTTGCTGCATGGCGCGAATGGCCTCGTCAAGATCGCGATGCTCGCGACGAAACACTTCGAGTTCGACCCGCAGCACGTCGTCCGTCTTCATCGAAAGATCCGTTGGCGCATTCATCGGTGTTTTGTCCCCGTGATCCGGCTAAGCAGCTGAGAGGTAGAGAATAACCGCAAACGTCGATTCCGCAAAGCCCTTGCGTCGGGCGGGCAGGCTCCCCATATTTCACTCAAGGCGGTTGCCATAATGGGGCCGCACAACACACAGTCGCTTTCCGCAAAGGGCGTGTCGATGACGAAACTGACCTTGGGTTCCTACCCTCATCTCTTGGGCTTTGAGCAGCTTGAACGTTTGCTAGAGCGCACCGCGAAGTCGGGGAATGACGGGTATCCTCCGTTCAATATCGAACAGACTTCGGACGGATCATACCGCATTACCCTCGCTGTCGCAGGGTTCCGTGAACAGGACCTGAGTATCACGGTCGAGGATCGCCAACTCGTGATCCGGGGTCGGCAAAAAGACGACAGCGCTGATCGGATATTCCTGCACCGCGGCATCGCGGCGCGGCAGTTCCAGCGCAGTTTCGTTCTCGCAGACGGCGTCGAAGTTGGAGAAGCGATCATGGAAAACGGATTGTTGCATGTCGACCTGACGCTGATGCGTCCGGAGACCGTGGTTCAGACAATCCAGATCAAAAAGGGGTAGGACATGAATACACCGTTTGATTTCAAAGACGCTGACCAGTCGAACCTGGTTTACGTGCGGCCTGTCGCAGTGGCGGATCTTCCTGCCGACGTACAAGACGAGGTCGGCAATCAAGAGACGATCTACGCCGTCCACCGCGCAGACGGCGAACGACTGGCTTTGGTGAAGAACCGTAAGCTCGCGTTTATGCTCGCGCGCCAGAATGATCTGTCGCCGGTCACCGTCCACTAAACCTTGTCAGGGAACAGCTTTAAGCGCTGATCCCTGGCGTGGACACTGCACAGGTCCCGCGGAGGTCGCAAAGCGCACGGGCACCGTTTCGCTTTCGACACCGCGGGCTCCTTTAATCACTTCGAAATGCAAATGCGGGCCTGTCGAACGGCCCGTATTTCCAGAATACCCCAGCAGCTGGCCGCGCCGCACAGTGTCGCCCAGCTGCACGGCGATACCGTTTTGGCGCAGGTGGAAGTATTGCGCCAAGGTTCGATCGCCATGCGCCACGATCACGTAGTTTCCATCGTTCTCATAGGATCGTGACGGGCCGCCCCGGTTCGAATCCTCTTTGACGGCCACAACCCGCCCCTCCCGTGTCGCGAGGATAGGAGTGCCAACAGGCATATCGAAGTCCATGGCGTATTTTTGCGGGCCGATATGAGAGAAGCGTCCGTTGCAGCTTTGACCAACCGGGAAGGATTGATCCGATCCATAGGGCAGGCGGTAGCGATAGCTGTCATCGTGCCGGGCGGTGATGTCTCCTCTGCTCCAAGAAAAGGTGTACCGATAGCTCCAGCCACCTTGTGAGGCCGTGGTCAGAGTGAACAATTGCACCTTTTCGCGCCCCTGCAGCACAAACGGCCCGGAACCGCCGCCCGCCAGACGCAAGTTCTGAAGGTTCATTTCGACGTCTACCGTCACCGGCAACAGGGCGTGGCGGTTCTCGGCGATAAACGTGATCTGCGCGTCATTGGTCACGGTTTCGATACAAACCATTCCAAAGTCTTCGTCACAGGTGACATCGGCCGTGGCTTGGTTTGCGGGAAGCGCCCACGCAACCAGAGTAGCAAACACGATCAGCCAAATCGTTTTCATGTCAGGTTCCCGCCCAACCCATCGCGCCCGCATCTTCCTCGCGCGATGGCACCTTGGGGATTCCCGGCCAGATACCAAACCTGTCGGACACGGCATCAAGACATGCCGTATTCGCCTCGGCCCGGGTCAATCCGTTGATGGTGCTGCTCTGCAGTTCGGGGCCGTTCGTTTGCAACGGATGAAACATAGACCGCGCCGCAGCGGCCTCTTTGACTTCGATACCATGCGCGGCCATCCAGCCGGACAGCCAGATATCATCGACGGAATAGGCCTCATCGGGCATGTCAAGAATACTGGCCTGCAGCAGATCGCGGTCCAGCAACACTCCGCCAAAGCCCTGTGCGATCTTGTCAAACGGCGCTTGTGCTGCGCGCTTCAGTCGGGTCACTGGAAAGGTCGAACCGGCAAAGACCGTTTTTGTCGTGCTCCACTCCGACAAGAGCGTTTCGGCCCATTGGGGTTCATAAACCCAATCATCGTCGCAATACAGGATCGTGGTCGCTTCGGGATCGTCCAGGCAGCCAAAGAGCTTGGTGGCAGGTCCAAAGTCCCGACTGCACCGGCGCAGAACAATACCAACCGGAAGGTCGGGAACGAACACCGGCCCGGGGAAGCGCATGTACGCCTCCGGGATCGAGACAACGACCCGCGCAGGAGTGCTCTGTTTCATCAGATGCTCCACCACAACGCACAGTGTGTCGAACCGAGGCGGGATGGAAGTCAAAGAGATCGTCAGCATGGTGCCGGAAGCATCGCACAAGCCTTCGCCAAGAAGAAGCACTCGCGTGGCGTGGCGCCCTTCTTGGCAGATTTCTGCATTCGGACGGATCCGGCTGCGACCGGTCGCTAATCTGCGGCGATGAGGCCCAAGGACTCGAGTTTCAGAATGACCTGATGCGCGCAGTTATCGACATCGACATTCTCGGTCTCAACTCGCAGTTCAGGGTCCTCAGGCACATCATATGGATCCGAGATCCCAGTGAATTCCTTGATCTTGCCCTCCCGCGCGAGTTTGTAGAGCCCCTTGCGGTCACGCCGTTCGCACTCTTCGATGCTCGTCGCAACATGCACTTCAATAAAGGCTCCGAATTGCTCGATGTCTTCCCGTACGGCGCGTCGCGTTGTGGCGTAGGGCGCAATCGGTGCGCAGATGGCAATGCCGCCGTTCTTCGTGATCTCGGAAGCGACATAGCCGATGCGACGGATGTTCAGGTCGCGGTGTTCTTTCGAAAAACCCAGTTCCGATGACAGGTTTTTCCGCACGATATCACCATCAAGCAGAGTCACTGGACGGCCGCCCATTTCCATAAGCTTGACCATAAGGGCATTGGCGATCGTCGACTTTCCAGAGCCCGAGAACCCGGTGAAGAACACAGTGAAGCCCTGCTGCGAGCGTGGCGGGCGGGTCTTGCGCAACTCGGCCACCACTTCCGGGAAGCTGAACCACTCGGGAATATCCAGGCCTTCGGACAAACGACGACGCAGTTCCGTGCCGGAGATATTCAGGATCGTGACGTCATCCTTATCCGCGATCTCGTCCATCGGTTCGTATTGCGCGCGCTCCTGCACAAAGACCATGTGCTTGAAATCGACCATCTCGATGCCGATTTCTTCCTGATGTTCACGGAAAAGATCCTGCGCGTCATATGGACCGTAGAAGTCTTCGCCCTTGGAGTTCTTGCCCGGTCCTGCATGGTCCCGGCCGACGATGAAATGGGTACAGCCGTGATTCTTGCGAATGAGGCCGTGCCACACGGCCTCGCGCGGGCCGGCCATCCGCATGGCAAGGTTTAGAAGGCTCATCGTCGTTGTTGATTGCGGGTACTTGTCGAGTACCGCCTCATAGCAGCGCACGCGGGTGAAGTGGTCGACGTCGCCGGGTTTCGTCATGCCGACGACGGGGTGGATTAGCAGGTTGGCCTGGCTTTCCTTTGCTGCGCGGAATGTCAGTTCCTGATGCGCGCGGTGAAGCGGATTGCGTGTCTGGAAGGCGACCACCTTCCGCCACCCCAGCTTCCTGAAATAGGCGCGCAATTCATTGGGAGTATCGCGGCGCCCCCGGAAATCGTAATGCACCGGTTGCTGGATGCCTGTCACTGGCCCACCAAGGTACGCCTTACCCGCGACATTGTGCAGATAGTTCACGGCGGGGTGTGCTTGGTCATTCGCGCCGAAGACCTTCTCGGCTTCATGCGCCTTGTCGGGTGTCCAACGGTCCGTGACGGTCATGGTGCCCAGAATGACACCCTCTTGATCGCGCAGGGCGATATCCTGTCCAATCTCGATGCCTTCAGCAAAGGTTTCAGACACATCCAGAGTGATGGGCATCGGCCAGAGCGTCCCGTCAGCAAGTCGCATGTTGTCGACCACGCTGATGTAATCCGCTTCGCTCAGGAAGCCTTTGAGCGGGTTGAAACCGCCATTCATCAAGAGCTCAAGATCGCAAATCTGGCGCGGTGTCAGGTCGTGACTGATTAGGTCTGCAGCTTCCTGTTTGAGCTTTGTCGCGCTCTCATACGAGACGTAGAGTTCCGGGATCGGGGCAAGGTTCTGGGGATACATCTAACTGCTCACTGTCCAATTTTCCGCGCTGGTTACGCCCGTAAAAGGACAGAAGTCCAGCGATACGGGTGCGCAGCAGGTCAATTCAGGAAAATGTGCGGAGTTTTTGCCAAATCCCGCGACGCTGTACCAAATCCGGTTGGACGGCGGGGCAAATTTCGCCTGCTCTAGCGGATCACGCGCACGTTTACTCGGCCGCCGGTGCCTCCGCGCCGTAGCCGAGCGGTTCGGACACGTCTTTGCCCGCGTCGTCACCTTGTTCTGCAAGGAAACGCTCTGCCTCCAGCGCCGCCATGCAACCCATGCCCGCGGACGTAACCGCTTGGCGATAGATGTGATCCGTCAGATCGCCAGCAGCAAAAACACCGGGGATGGAGGTTGCGGTGCTGTCAGGTTTGGTCACGACGTAGCCACCCATATGCGTCTCCAGTTTGTCCTTCACCAATTCGTTCGCTGGTGCGTGACCGATGGCAATGAACACACCCTTGCACGGTATGTCGGTGATCTCTCCGGTTTTGACGTGTTTTACCCGGACGCCTTCGACCCCTTTGGGCATGTCTGAGCCATACACTTCGTCCAGTTGGTGGAACCAAAGCGTTTCAATCTTCGGGTTCTTGAACAAGCGATCTTGCAGGATCTTCTCGGCACGCAACTCGTCGCGGCGGTGGATCAACGTAACCTTGGACGCGAAATTGGTCAGGAAGAGCGCTTCTTCCACGGCCGTATTCCCACCGCCCACCACAACAATTTCCTGTCCGCGATAGAAAAAGCCATCACAGGTCGCGCAGGCGGAAACACCAAATCCCTTGAACGCATCCTCAGTAGGCAACCCGAGCCACTTGGCACGGGCGCCGGTGGCAAGGATGATGGCATCCGCGGTGTAAATCGTGCCGCTGTCGGAGTGTGCTTTGAACGGACGATTGTCGAGGTCGAGCGACGTGATCACGTCTCCGATGATCTCACACCCCATGGCGCGGGCATGCGCCTCCATCCGCACCATGAGGTCCGGCCCCTGCACCTCAGTGTCACCGGGCCAGTTTTCGACCTCGGTCGTCGTGGTCAGCTGGCCCCCCGGCTCCATGCCTTGGATCAGAATGGGTTCCAGCATCGCGCGGCTTGCATAGACACCAGCGGTGTATCCGGCCGGGCCAGACCCGATGATCAGGACCTTCGTGTGGCGTGTGTCGGACATGGGGGCAGCCTCGCGTCGCAGATGTTTGGTATGTTAGGGAAACCATATATGCCCGCGCAGTCGTGTTCGCAAACCATTGCCGCCGCAGACCGCGTCATCCTGCCGCAGAGAACCGACTGTTAATATTCTTGCGCATTATTGAAATAATATTGCGTATGCGCACCGCTAGGTTATAATAACACGAAATAGCAGGGGTGCTAAGGATGCCGTCTCATCGTCTGGATCCAATTGATCGTAAAATCCTGTCCGAGCTTCAGGCCGACGGGCGGATGACCAATGTGGAACTCGCCCGCCGGGTGGGTATTTCGGCACCACCCTGCCTGCGACGGGTGCGGACATTGGAAGAGCAGGGTTTCATCCGAGGATACCATGCGGAAGTGGACCCGCGCGAACTGGGCTTCGAGGTTCAGGTCTTTGCCATGGTTGGACTGCAAAGCCAGGCCGAGGCGGACCTCCGCGCGTTCGAGGACCGATGCCGCAGCTGGCCGCTGGTTCGGGAATGCCACATGCTCAACGGCGAGGTCGACTTCATCCTGAAATGCGTCGCGCCGGATCTCAGCACGTTTCAAACCTTTCTGACGGGCGAATTGCTTACTTCGCCGAATGTCGGAAGTGTCAAAACCTCTCTGGTCATCCGGGGCGCGAAAGACGAACCCGGTGTTCCGTTCGATATTCTTGAAGAACGTCTGACTGAAGCAGGCTGATCAGGCGACGCGCAGCGTTTCGATCACGTCTCGTGTGGTGCGCGGGAAGGCAAGGTCGCCGAAGCCTTCAAGCTCTCTTAGGTGGCGGAACATGGATTGCATCATGTCGCGGACCGATGTGCCGAGTTCGGCCTCGGTCACACGTCCGGGGTGGTAACTTTCCAGTTCGTGACCGTTCGCTTTGACGATGCCATGTCGGCGCAATGCAAAGTGGTATAGCTGCACCGATCCTGGCGGCGTGATTTTCAGAATGCGGTCGCCGTCCACGTAATCCGAAGCGGGCGCAAGGACCGCATCGCAATTCAGCAAATCGTTGAACCGATCCTGCCGAATGACCAACCGGGCAGCGGGCCCCAGAAGAAGGTCACTCTGGTCGAACCCGTGTCCGGGCAAACGGAGCAAATGTGTGAGAGACGTGTCGTGACCGGGGAAATCCGGCGTGTATGGCGTACTTCCGATCCACATCACCGGTTCCGGACCGCGATGTGTTTCGACAAGATCACCCGGTATGAGGTCTTCTACCGCAATGGGACCCATGACCGTCGTGATGAGAGTGCCCCGCGCAAAGGCCGCAGCACAGGCCTCGAACGTCGGGATTGCGGGGACGGAATACGTGGCTTCGGAAATGGACTGGTTTGAGAGAAGTGCAGCAGACTCGATGGTGCGCGTGAGAGACGTATCGCGCAAAGCCTGCCCGTCGAACGTGGCAATGTTGTCGCCGGAGACCGCATAGGCGTTGAAATCGTCCTCAGAGGATCGAATGGTCGGGGTCGGAGCCATGTGATCACCTTTCGGTTAGGTCACATCCGAGTTGGCCCCCACCAACAACACCAGAAGGACGGTGCGATTTCGTTAGGCAATATCTGGCCGATCCGTTCTTGATTCGTCAAAAAACAATGAAAATTGGCCGCGAAATCGCGGCCAATCGGGGAAATGATGAAAAACTGTCGCGGGATGCCAAACAGTGACGTCACATTCTGTTTGGATTGTGACGAACCGTGTGAGGCAGATTCGCTTTATGCGCGCTTGCGGTCGGGAACGTTTGCCGCCTCGGCTTTGATGCGGGCAAACATGGCCCGACGAGCCGCGCCACGCTGAAACGGTAGGATGGGAAGCTCTTCTTTCGAGGCTGCGACGACGGATGCGACGAATTTTGCGCTGCGCGACATGGGACTGCTCCGATGTGTTGGTTTTGTTGTTTCGTTAATGACAATTGACCCCGGCATTGGGGCGCGTTTGTGACCAAACGTGGACAATCCCGGTGTATTGTCGTGATTGATTTTGGGCAGTCAGGTTTATGCGGCACGGGCGTCGAGACGTCCGGGCGTGCGCGAAACGTCCATCAGCCGCTCAGGATTGTCGCGCTGCGACTTTCGTCCAAATCATCCGACCAAGCAAAACCGCGGCACAGAAATCCGCTGCTAGAATGCCCCACAGAATCCAACCCGACACGCTCGACGCTTTCGTAAGTTCGAGGACCGTTCCGGCCATTCCGCCCAGCATGCACACAAGGGCAAGCCATGCGACCCAATCAAGCCCGCGCCGCAATCCGAAGAAGAACGCGGTGTAGAGCGCCGCTGGAAACAGGAGAAACAGACCGACGGTTGTGAAGCCGGACAGAAAGCTCCCGATCACGTGCAGCACAGCGCTCAAAAGAAGGAAGTATCCAGCCGTCATCTTGTTCTCATCCCGTCCAGACCCTTTGGCGTGTGCGACGAGTTTCAATTTGGGCCAGCGGGCGGAAAAGGACAGGGTCTGCGTTCTAACAGAGCGCTTTACAACCGAATGACAGATATCAGGCGTCCGTAATCTGCCTCTTTGGCATGCGTAGACCGTCGATATGAAAAGAATCTGTCCGCATCTTCGTAAGTGCAATGCCGTGTCCATTCGGCAGTGACGCCAGTTGCACGCAGCTTGTGCAGGCCAAACGCCGGCAGATCGAAATGAAACCGATCTTCCGACCCGTTGGCGAAGAAACGCGCGTTCTGCGGATCATCGGCCAGAAACTCGTCAAGGAACTCTGGCCCGACCTCGTAGGACCTCTGACTGATGCTGGGACCGATCACCGCCGCGATGCGCTCGCGATTTGACCCCAGCGCTTCCATCGCCTCGACGGTTGCTTCCAGGACTCCGTCCAACGTCCCGCGCCACCCGGCATGCGCCGCACCGACCACACCAGCCTCTGCATCGGCAAGCAGAACTGGCTGGCAATCCGCTGTCAGAATGGCCAGCGCAACGCCCGGCGTGTTCGACACCATCGCGTCGGCTTTGGGGCGCGGATCGCTCACCGGCCCATCGACGATCTGCACGTCCGCGGAATGAGTCTGGTGCACCGTAATCAGGTGTTCGACTGGCACATCCATGGCATCTGCCACACGCGCACGGTTGATGGCGACGATCTCCGATTGGTCGGACGACCCCGTTCCACAGTTCAAACCCGCGAACACACCCGAAGATGCACCTCCGCGACGGGTGAAAAACCCGTGCCGGAAGGGGCTCAAGCTGTCGGATGTGATGATCTCAAGCGTCATGGCTCTCCAGTCCGGGGAGGGGTGAATCGTCACGTGCGTGAATACCGAGTACTTTGAATAGAGTTCCCATTTCGTCGGGATGGGTCAACCGCCGATGTGCGGCAACATGGTCAGTCAGCGCCGCGTCCCGCAACCCGGCGGCAAGGCTCTGCGCCCGCTGCGTGATGCCGAGGCGTTCAAGAAAGACACCTTGAGGCGTCATCTCGGTCACGCCACAGCCATTGGCCTTCGCAGCCTCTGCCAGCGGTTCGAAATCGACATGCGCAGTCAGGTCCGCCTGTCCCGGCTCAGCGAGCGGATCGACGGGTTTATGCGCGCGCACCGCCTGAAACGTGTCACCGACGGATCGCCACCCGCCATAGTCGACGATCAGGGCTGCTCCGCCGTTTTTTGCGATGCGCGCGGCGACAGCGTCAACCACCGCGGTGCCGTGTGCACAGGCTTCGACGATGCCACCTTCCTCGGTGTCGTCGAGGCGATGGTCGAGCATCTCTATCGGGGCCGGGGCGCTCAGGCCGAGGGTCAGGCCACCTGTGTCGGACAGTCCCACCATCACCTCGCGCCATCCCTTTGGATCACGTTGAAACTGCCGTATCGGCAAGGCGTCGAAGAATTCGTTCGCCACAAGGAACATGGGCAGATCGGTCGGCACGTCTTCGATGGTATTGTGCCAGACTGGTTTGAAAGGGCCTAGCACATCGCTTTGCAGCGCTCTTAACCTTGGTGATGCTTCGACCAGATGCAGCCGGGCCGCTGCGTGAAATCCGGGCACGCGGGCCGTCGCGCGCAGCAGGTCCACCATCAGGGTCCCGCGCCCTGGGCCCAGTTCAGCGAGGACGAATTCGTCTGGCGACCCGCGCTCCAGCCACGCTTGGGCGAGGCTCAAACCGATCAGCTCTCCGAACATCTGACTGATCTCCGGCGCGGTCGTGAAATCACCGTCGGCCCCAAACGCGTCCTGCGTTGTGTAGTAGCCATGCTCCGGATGCAGAAGGCACGCGGTCATGTATTGTGCCAAAGTTAGCGGCCCCGTCATACTGATCTGCCGCCGAAGGATATCCGCCAGCGCCGTCATGCGCGGCGCGCGGTCGCCCAGAGATAGGCTCCGATAAGGATCATCGGGATCGACAGGAGCTGACCCATGGTCAACCCATACCCACCGATCTGCCAGGCTAGGCCAAGAGGGTTACCGTCCGAGACGAACTGCGCATCAGGTTGGCGCACGAACTCGACCAGAAACCGGGCGAATCCATACCCACCGATGAACAGGCCGACGATGCGACCCGGCGCTTTGAGAGCGCCGCGCCGAAAGGCCAACCAAAGCAACGCCGCGCCCAGTAGCAGCCCCTCCAGCAGCGCTTCGTAAAGCTGCGATGGATGCCGCGCGCAGATTTCCACCAACGCCTGTCCGCAATCCTGCGCCGCCACTCCGGGGAACCGCACTCCCCACGGTAGATCGGTCGGGCGGCCCCATAGTTCTGCATTGATGAAATTTGCGACGCGTCCAAGGAACAGGCCGACCGGCGTCGCCAGAGCCATCATGTCGGCTGCCGGTCGCAAGGGAATGCCTGAGCGCAGGCAATAGATCAGTGCTGCGATCACGACGCCAAGGAATCCGCCGTGAAACGACATGCCACCCTGCCAGATCGCAAGGATTTCGCCGGGGTTCTGCAGGTAGTAACCTGGTTGATAAAACAGCACGAACCCAAGTCGTCCGCCCAGGATGATCCCGAGGATCACCCAGGTCAGCAGTTCTTCGACCTGTTCTGGTCGCATCGGCGGCGTATCGTTTGCCCAAAGTGCAGGCTTCTTCACCGCCACGACCGCAATGCGCCACCCGATCAGGATGCCCGCGATGTAGGCCAACGCGTACCAGCGCAGCGCAAATTCAATGCCGAAGAGCGAAATCGAAAAGATCTCGGGCGAGATGTTGGGGAAGGGTAGACCGGTCGACATGCGCGCAAATGCTCATCGCTCCTGGGGGAAGTCAACCTTGTGCCGACGCCCCCGGCAGCCCATATAAATGGCAAGGATCATTCGGAGAAGACCATGCAAACGCGAAACAAAGTGTTCGAGGACATCTCGCAACTGATGACCAACGCCATGGGCGTGGCGCAGGGTGCCAAGGAAGAGGCAGAGACGGCGATGAAGTCCATGATGGATCGCTGGCTTGCCGACCGCGACTTTGTCACCCGCGAAGAATTTGATGCCGTTCGTGCGATGGCTCAGAAGGCACGCGAAGAGAACGAAGCGCTGAAGGCGCGCCTCGATGCGATGGAAGCATCGAAGAAGTAAGCGTCAGCTTCGGGGCCGAATGATCGCTTCGGCCTCGATCTCGACCTTGTAGTCGCCGATCAGCCGGCCGATCTGAAACAAGGTATTGGCCGGTTTGATGTCGCTGAACACACGGCCATGCGCTTTAGAGACCGCCAGTACATCGTCGGCGTCTGCCAGAAAGACTCTGGTGCGCACTACGTCCTCTATTGACGCACCTAGGGCTGTCAAAGCCGCGCCGATCTTGTCCAGAATATACGTCGTCTGAGCGCCAGCGTCATTCGGTGCCACGGGCCGGTCCAAACCGTGTGTCGCGGTGGTTCCCGACACGAGCACGCGGTCCCCAACGCGATGCGCACGGCAATAGCCCGCGATGTCTTCCCACTCGCTTCCCGATAACACGCGTGTCTCGCCAGAACGTCCCGGCACGTGTTCGACCGTCACCGCGCTGGGCATCGTATCGAGGTGATGGCTCAGGTCGCCGCTTGCCGTCAGAAACGGAGGCTTGCGGTACTCGTCGCCACAATCGCCGGGCAGGGGTGTCGTCACCTCGAAAGCCGCTTTCAGACGCGCGTGATCCTCGGCATCCAGTTCAAATTGGAACAGCTTGAGATTGTCGTCGCTGTGTTGCGCCTCTCCAAGCCGCGCGCCGATGATGACGCCAGCGACCGCCTCGTTTTCCAGCACCCAGCGTGTCGCGACATTGGCAATGGACACGCCATGTTTGGCCGACACATCCGCCGCCGCCTGCAGTACCGTCTGGTAAGCGTCCCAACCCCCCGCCGTATCGATGAAGCGTTTGTACTTCATCTTGCTCCAGTCGGTGATTTCGGTTGGCTCGGGTTTCCCCAGCCAACGCTCTGATAGGAATCCACCCTGCAAAGTGCCGTAGCAGAGAAGCTTGACACCCCACTGTGCGCAAACTTCCGAAAGCGGCCCCGTGGCGCGACGGTCGAGGAGGGAACACGGCACCTGATTGCTCACAATTGGCACACCGTCTGCCAAAGCCACATGTAAATGCGCCGCGTCGAAATTGGTGAGCCCGATCTCTCCGATCATGCCTTCTTCGCGCAGCTTCGCCATCTCGTGCAGCGCATCCAACCAAGCAGGATGCTCGAAGCTCCACCAGTGGAATTGTAACAGATCGACCCGCTCGACACCCAACCGATCCAGCCGCTCCTGCACGCCCGCACGCACCACATCGGTGGTCATGGGTCCTGGCACAGGGCACCATTTCGTGCACACCGTAGCCTGTGTGCCGCGTGCCAGAAGCGCCCCGGCGATGCGTTCAGCCGACCCGTAATGATCCGCCATGTCGAACGTATTGAAACCGGCCTCGGTATAGGCCGCCAGATGATCCGCCCCGGTCTCCGGGTCGATCACATCCCCGTCTTTTTCGATATCGGCCACTTGCCATAGCCCCACCAAGGCACGGCGAATGGTCAGTTGCTTGCTCAGGGCGATGGTGTCGGGTTCGGTCACATGCGGTCCTTTCGCTTGTCGGACAATGAGTTGCCGCCCCGAACGGGTTTGACAACCCTGAAAGAACCGCCCAACGATAGGCGCAACAGGGAACAACTGCGCGGAACTGCGCAACGGGGAATGATGAGCGCGGCGCAGGACGCGGATGATTTCTGGCTTTACGATCTGCGTGTCGAAACCGTGGTCGGCGACCGGCAATCGGTATGCCGCCATGTCGAGGGCGAAAGTTTCCGCGTCGAAGGGGAGCTTCTGATCTTCGATCCGCAGCAAAAGGTTTCGATGTATGCGCTCGCAGCCTTGCTGCCTCTGCTGCCCGCCAAGCAACGTCCCACGTCCGACAATGACTGGATGTCCACCGATGCAGAAATCGCCTGTCCCGATCCGCATTGTGGTGGGCGGTTCCGCGTGACCCGCGTGGGAAAGCGCACGTTCCGTCATGCCGAGACCACAGGTCTGCCCGATCAGCGCGACACGCCCTATTGGAAGGACGCGGAATGACGGTAGAGACGATTGACCTCCGCCCCGGCCACACGATCAGTCGCGTCATCCGCGGCGGGTGGCAGCTGGCGGGCGATCATGGTCCTGTAGACCGCGCGCAGGCGATCCGGGACATGGAAGCGTTTGTCGATGCGGGGCTTTTCACCTTCGATTGTGCGGACATCTATACCGGTGTCGAAGAGATGATTGGCGAGTTCATCGCCGACCTGCGCGCGCGGCGCGGGGCATCGGTGGCGGATCGGGTGTGCGTGCATACGAAACTGGTGCCGGACCTGACCCGGCTGGCCGAACTGCGCCCGGATGAGGTCAAAGCCATCGTGGATCGGTCCTTGCAGCGGTTGCAAATCGACCAGTTGGACCTCGTGCAGTTCTTCTGGTGGGACCTGTCGCTCGGGAATGCTGTCGAAAGCCTCGCGGTGCTCAAGGATTTGCAGCAACAGGGCAAGATCAGGACGCTCGGCACGACGAATTGGGACCGGCAGAAGATGCAGCCGTTTGTCGACGCCGGATTCGATCTCGCTTCGGCGCAGGTGCAGTACTCCGTGCTGGATCGCCGGCCTCAGAATGGCCTGACTGAGTGGGCGGCGCAGAACGACATGCAATTGATCTGCTACGGCACGCTGGCGGGCGGGTTCCTCACCGAGAAATGGCTGGGCGAGCCGGACCCGGGCTTCGAGTTCGAGAACCGCAGCCTGATCAAGTACCGCCTGATCATCGACGAATTTGGGGATTGGGATCACTTTCAGACCCTCCTGCGCGCGTTGAAAGCCATCGGCGACAAACACCGCGTGTCGCCGTCGGCCGTCGCAACGCGCTGGGTGCTCGACCAATCGCATGTCGCTGCCGCAATCGTCGGCGCGCGCTACGCCCGGCATTTGCCTCAGACGCTTCAAACCTTTGGCTTCAAACTCATGCCCGACGACTACGCGATCATTCAGGCGGTATTGGATAAGGCCAACGGGCCGAACGGTGATGTCTATTCGCTCGAAGGGGACCGGACGAGCCGCCACGGGCGGATCATGAAGTACAATCTCAACACCAATCCGAACGACTCGGTGCACGGGTCGCATGGCTGAGCCGATCCTGAGCATTCGCAACGTGACGCGCGATTTTGGAGAGTTCCGCGCGGTGGATGACGTGTCCATCGACATTCAAACAGGCACCATCACCGGGCTGATCGGCCCCAACGGCGCGGGAAAGACGACGCTGTTCAATGTGCTGACCGGGATGCTGCCGCCGACCAGCGGGACGGTACATCTGGACGGTCAGGATGTGACGCGTTTCCGGCCCGACGCGCTTTTCGCGATGGGCCTCGGCCGCACGTTTCAAATCCCCCGTCCCTTCGCCAAGATGAGTGTTCTGGAAAATGTCATGCTGGCCCCCTTGGCGCAGTCGGGGGAACGGCTTTGGGGGCCGTTTTTCCAGTCGGGGAAAATGCGCGATCAGGAGGCTGCGATCCGCAGGCGCGCGATGGAGGTTCTGGATTTCGTGACCCTGGCACCGCTCGCCGACAACGCGGCGGGTCAGATTTCAGGCGGGCAGATGAAACTTCTGGAACTGGCGCGTATTCTGATGGGCGACCCGAAGCTGATCCTGCTCGACGAACCGGCGGCAGGGGTAAATCCGACGCTGACCAAAACGCTGATCGAGAAGATCGAAGAGCTGAACCGTGACGGCAAGACTTTTGTCATTATCGAGCACGACATGGATTTCGTCATGCAGCACTGCGACCCGGTGATCGCGCTGGCCGAGGGTCGTAAGGTGTTCGAAGGCAGGGCGGAAGAGGCGCAGAGCAACACCGTCTTGCTCGACGCGTATCTCGGGGCGCAGGTCGAATGACCGCGTTGGTCGCGCGGAACGTCGTTGCTGGCTACGTGCCGGACCTGCCGATTCTGAAGGGCGTGTCGGTCACGGCGGAGACCGCCAAGGTCACGGTCATCATCGGACCGAACGGCGCGGGCAAGTCGACTCTGATCAAGGCGATGGCCGGGCTGGTCCCGGTGTCCGGCGGGTCTGTCCACCTGAACGGGACCGAGATCACCAATCCGCGCCCGGACCGGATGGGCGCTCTGGGCGTGGCCTATGTTCCGCAGTCGGACAACATTTTCCGCTCGCTCACGATCCGTCAGAACCTTGATCTCGTCCTGCGCAACGCAGGGGCCGAAGCGGCAGACCGGCGAGAATCATTGTTCACCCAGTTCCCGGCTTTGGCCGACAAGCAATCTGAGCGCGCAGGGGCCTTGTCCGGCGGACAGCGCCAGTTCCTTGCCGTGGCGATGGCGCTGGCGATCAACCCGTCGGTGATCCTCATGGACGAACCGTCTGCAGGTCTGTCGCCCAAGGCGGCGCAGGAGGTGCTGGAATACGCGAAGTCCCTGACCGAAGAGGGCGTAACGATCCTGCTGGTCGAGCAGAACGTCAAACAGGCGCTCCGGCTGGCCGATCACTGCTACATCCTCGCCGACGGGCGCAATCAGGTCGAGGGACCGGCGCACGAGTTGCTCAACGATCCGGTGGTTGGGCAAATCTACCTCGGTGGCAAGCGGGTGGCACCCGCATGATCCAGAATATCGTCGATGGGTTTCTGGTGGGGTCGATCCTGTCGCTTGGCGCGATTGGGCTCACGATGGCGATGCACATGCTGCGCTTTGCGAATTTCTCGCATGCCGAACTCTTGTCGGTTGGAGCCTATGCCGCGCTGGTCTTCGACGCGTTGTTCTCGGCTTTGCTTCCCGTGATCGACGCCGCCATTGGGCCATTGAGCCTCACGTGGGCACTGACCCTTGCAACCTTGGTTTCGATGGTGATCACCGGTCTGTCGGCCATACTGATCGACAAACTGGTGTTCAAACGGGTGCGCGCCAAAGGCGGGGAGCTGTCGATGGTGTTCGCCTCTTTTGGCGTCGCGATGATCATCCGCAACATCCTCGGGCTCATTTTCGGACTGGACCCTGTGCTTTACAGTCAGGAGATCGTCTTCGCCATTGTCGTCAGCCGCGAACCGTTCTTGCTGGTCAAGCCGGATCAGGTGTTCACGCTGATTGCGGCGTTGGTCATTATGTTCATCTTGCACCTTGTCCTGTCGCGCACGACCTTCGGGTATTCCCTGCGCGCGGTGGCTGAGAATCCGACGCTTGCGCAGGTCTCTGGCATCAACCTCAATCGCATGATCGTGTTGATCTGGCTCATCGGCGGGGGGCTCGCTGCGGCGGCAGGGGTGTTCTACGGCCTGACAAACCAGATCAATCCAGTGCTGGGGCGCGACCTTGTGCTGCCAATCTTTGCCGCAACCATCGTCGGTGGCATTGGCAGCATCTACGGCGCGGTTCTGGGAGGGTTTCTGGTCGGGCTCGCGTCCAACCTCGCTCTGGTGATCCTGCCCTCCGGCTATAGCCCGGCGGTACCGTTCCTCATCATCCTGGCCGTCCTCGTCATCCGACCACACGGCCTTTTCGGGGAGGAGCGCGCATGATCGGGGTGCTGTCGTACCTGATCTTCTTCGCCACGGTCGCGTCGATCCTGTCGATTGCGGTACTCGGGCTGAACCTGCAATGGGGCAACACTGGCCTTTTCAACGGCGGCGTCGTGGCCTTTTTCGGGGCGGGGGCTTACGGCACGCTGATCCTGGGAGGCATCCCGCAAGACGGTCTCATTGGTGGGTTCCAACTGCCCTATCTGATCGCGCTGTTCGGCGGCATGGTGATAGCAGGCATTGTCGCTTGGGTGGTCGGTCTGCTGACGCTGAGGCTTAGGCACGATTACCTCGCGATTGCCACTTTCGGTGTCGCCGTGGCCTTCGAGAACCTGGTCCGCAACGCCGCGATCCTCGGCGGCGCGCAGGGAATACGCGGGTTCGAAAGGCCCTTGCGTGACCTGTTCGAAAGCGCACTTGCCTACAACGCGGCGTTCTTCGTGTTCGTGCTGACCCTGCTGATCCTGACCTATCTCTTTCTGGAGCGACTGATTGCATCGCCCTTCGGCCGGCTGCTCCGGGCGATCCGTGAAGACGAGACCGCAGCGCAGTCCTTGGGCAAATCGCCCTCGCGCGTCCGGTTGACCGCGTTTATCGCCGGCTCGGTTATCATGGGCCTTGCAGGTGGACTCTATGCCACCTTCTATGCCTTCATCAGTCCGCAAGACGTGCTGCCGATCCTGACATTCCAGATCTGGGCGATGCTGATCGTGGGCGGCGCGGGCAACAACAAGGGCGCGGTGATGGGCACGTTCCTGATCTGGGCCGCCTGGACCGCGAGCGGTTGGGCGCTGTCGCGCTTTGCGCCGCTCGAGGTGCAGCTTTACACCGGGTCGATTCAGTTCGTGCTGATCGGCTTTGTGATTGTGGGAATGCTCATGTGGAGACCACAGGGGCTGTTCCCGGAAAAACTGGTCGTGTCGCAATCGGCAGCGGCCAAACGATAAGAACAGGGAGACTGTGAAGATGAACGGATTGAAGACATCGGCGCTGGCCATCGGGGTCGCGCTCGGCTGCGCCAGCTTCGGGACAGAGGCCGCGGCGCAGGACTGCACCACGAAAATTGGGGCGGTGCTGCCAACTTCGGTTGATTGGGGTAAGCCCATCGCGGCCACAGCGCAATACGCGGTGGATATCGCCAACGAGACTGGGGGTGTTGCGGGTTGCCAGATCGAGATGGTGCTGCGTGATACGCAGGTCGACCCGAAGGTGGGCGTCGACGCCGCGAAAGCTCTGGTTGATTTGGACGGAGTGCAATTGCTGTTGGGCGCGGTCTCCTCGGGCGTCTCCATGCCCATCCTCACCTCGGTCACCGTGCCTGCGGGCGTGATGCAGATGTCGTGCTGCTCGTCCTCGACCGCCTTCACGCGACTGGCCGAAGAGGGCAAAACAAATGGCCTGTTCTTCCGCACCTTCGCCACATCCGGTGTTCAGGCCGCAGTGGGCGCGATGGTGGCGCGTGACGCGGGCTACGAGTCGATCGCGGTCTTCTACAAGAACGATGACTGGGGTCAGGACATCGGCGGCTTGATCGCCAAGGACTTCGAAGCGCTGGGCATAGAGGTCACGGCACAGATCGCCATCAATGATGCACAGGCCTCTTACCGTGCGGAAGTCACCGAAGCGCTCAAGGGCAATCCCCAGGCGATCTATATGGCGCTTTACCCGGACGAGGGCACTCAGGTCGTGCGTGAGTGGATCTCGCTCGGCGGGACGCAGAACATGATCGCGGCCAACGCTTTGAAATCGGATGAGTTCAAGGAAAATGTCGGGATGGAATTCCTCGGGTCGTTCATTGGCACGGACACCGCATCGCCACGCACAGACTCCGCATCGGCCTTCGTTGACGCCTACACCGCGCGATTTGACGGCCCGCCAAGCGGCCCGGGTCTGCCCAATAGCTTTGACGCGACGATGATTGCGCTCTTGGCCATGCATGCGGCGGGCGAAGGCGCCACCGGCACCGATATTGCGGCCAAGGTGGGGGCCATCACCGATCCGAACGGTACACCGGTGACAGCGGATGCGACGGGCTTCGCGCAGGCGAAAGAGGTGCTCGATGGTGGTGGCACCGTGTCGTACCAAGGAGCGACGGGCAACGTGCAGTTCGACGCCAATGGCGACGTGTCCGCCCCTGCCGTGACCTGGGTCTTTGGTGCAGATGGCATCGAAGAGCAGAAATACATCTCGCTGACAGAAGTGAACGACTTCATGAATTCGCTTCAGTAACCCGATTTCGAATTGGCTTCGCCAATCCGATCAGCGGCGCGTCCTGTAAGGACGCGCCGTTTTTCATGGGGGCGCTGCCCCCAAACCCCCGAGGTATTTTTGAAACAGAGAAGACGAAAGCTGCACGTTTCTTGAGCGGCTTGTCCGGGACGGAAACAGCGGGATTTTGGCGCGTCTTGGCACCACTCTGCCGCATTCCATGACAGATCGACGAAATCCCGTGACAAATCCAGAATTTGTGGCACTATTCGCCCTCACCACATCTGGTGGACTTCTCCACAACTAATTGCGGTTATCCCCGAATTATCGCTTTACCCAAAGCGCGCGGTCCTGCAGCATATGTTGTAGGGGATGAGACAATGTCCGCAGCCCCTTGAGCAGGCACCGAGGGATTGAGGTCACAAGACCCCCCTTCGACAGGCAGAAGGAGACGGCGGTATGGCCCTGTCCGAGCAGTATCTTGAAGAAGACATTCACCCCATCGACATAGTTGAGCACATTGCCGAGCATCACGATTGGGATTTTGACCGCATCGCGGAAGATCAGATTGCAATGGCCGTCGAAGGCCAGTGGCGAACCTATTCCATCACGCTCGCATGGTCGCCCTACGACGAAACGCTTCGGTTGATCTGCACCTTCGATATGGAGCCGCCCGCAGAGCGGATGCCCGCGCTCTACGAAAGTCTGAACAGCGTAAATGACCAGTGTTGGGCCGGGGCCTTTACCTACTGGCAGGAGGCCAAGCTGATGGTCTATCGCTACGGTCTCGTGCTGGCCGGTGGCAATGTCGCCAGCGCGGACCAGATCGACACGATGATCAACTGCGCTGTCATGAGTGCGGAGCGGTACTATCCCGCTTTCCAACTGGTGGTGTGGGGCAATCGTGCGCCGAAAGACGCGCTTCAGGTCGCCATTGCAGAGGCTTACGGGCGCGCGTAACACTGACCCCCAACGCAAAAAGTTGGGGGGCGTATGCAGAATTCCGAAGTGGCTGAGCGCGGTCTGGTCCTGCTGGGCTGCGGAAAGATGGGATCGGCGATGCTTGAAGGCTGGTTGGCCGCAGGGCTGCCAGCGTCTTCGGTTTGGGTCATTGACCCGAACCCGTCAGATTGGGTGCAGGCACAGGGGGTTCATCTCAACGCCGATTTGCCAGAGAATCCGTCGATGGTGCTGGTCGCCGTAAAGCCGCAGATCATGCGGGACGCACTTCCGTCACTTGCGCCACTGGGGAACGGGACCACGACCTTCCTGTCTGTTGCCGCCGGCATCACCATCGCCACCTTCGAGGACATGCTGGGAGCCGACACCCCGGTGATCCGGTCGATCCCGAACACGCCTGCCGCCGTGAAGCAGGGCATCACTGCGCTCATTGGGAACAGCAAGGTCAGTGAAGACCAAATGCAGATGGCCGAGACGCTTCTTGCGGCTATCGGTCAGACCGTGCGGCTCGAGACCGAGGACCAGATGGACGCGGTCACGGGCCTGTCCGGATCAGGTCCGGCCTATGTGTTCCACATGATCGAATGCCTCGCGACCGCCGGGCAGGCCCAAGGCTTGGCACCGGTTCTGGCGATGACACTCGCCAAGGCCACGGTCGCCGGCTCAGGCGCTCTGGCGATGCAGGCCGAGGAGACCCCCGCGCAATTGCGGGTGAATGTCACCAGTCCCAACGGGACGACGCAAGCGGGTCTGGAAGTGCTGATGGATGAAGAGACCGGACTTCCACCATTGATGGCAAAAACCGTGGATGCGGCCACGAGGCGGTCAAGGGAACTGGCCAATGGCTGACATCAGTTTCGACGATTTCATGAAAGTCGACATCCGTGTCGGCACGGTGGTCAGATCGGAACCGTTCCCGGAAGCCCACAAACCGGCGTTGAAGCTTTGGGTCGACTACGGTGGAGAGATCGGGGTGAAGAAGTCGTCTGCCCAGATCACGGTGCACTATGACCCCGAGACATTGGTGGGCAAAAAGGTGATGGGTGTGGTCAATTTTCCGCCGCGCCAGATCGGCCCGTTCATGTCCGAGGCGCTGGTGCTTGGATTTCATGACGCCACGGACGCGATTGTGCTGGCTGTGCCGGACGGGGACGTCCCGAATGGAGCGCGCTTGTGCTGAAGCTTCTGATCACGAGAAACCTGCCGGATCGCGTCATTGCGAAGGCACGGGAGTACTTCGACGTCACCTATCGTGACAGGCCTCAGGTGATGACACCCGATGAGATGAGACACAGCTTGCAGGACCACGACGTCGTTCTGCCGACGCTCGGTGATCTCTATAGGGCGGAGATTTTTGATGCCGTACCCAACCCGCGCTGCAAGCTGCTGGCGAATTTCGGTGTTGGATACAACCACATTGATGTGAATGCGGCCCGCGCGGCCGGGATCGCGGTGACAAACACGCCCGGCGCGGTGACCGATGCGACGGCCGATATAGCGATTATGCTGATGCTGATGACGTGCCGCCGCGCCGGAGAAGGCGAACGGCTGGTCCGGGCCGGGGCGTGGGAGGGATGGCACCCGACCCAGCTTCTTGGTCTTCACCTGTCGGGAAAGACGCTCGGTGTCGTGGGCATGGGCCGTATAGGCCAGGCGATTGCCCACAGGGCACATTACGGTTTCGGCATGACAATCAAATATTATAACCGGTCGCAAAAGAAGATCGACGTTCCGTCGGAGCAGGTCGGTTTGCTCACCGATCTTGCGTCGCAAGTTGATGTGATGGTCACGGCTGTGCCGGGTGGCGCCGAGACGAAGCATTTGATCAATGCCGAAATCTTCGACGCGATGCAGTCTCACGCGCATTTCGTGAACATCGCGCGCGGAGACGTGGTGAAAGAAACTGATCTGATCGACGCTCTACAAACCGGGAAGATCGCTGGTGCGGGATTGGACGTCTACGAGTTTGAACCCAAGGTGCCTGATGCCCTGATCCGGATGGAAAACGTGACACTGCTGCCCCATCTGGGAACAGCAGCATTAGAAGTTCGAGAGAGCATGGGCATGATGGCCGTGGACAACGCGATTGCCTTTGCAAGAGGTAACGCGCTTCCGAACCCGGTTTAGACCTCTTTCGCGCCAAGCTTTGGCATCGGAGCATAGTCTGACGGCTTGCGGTCCGGCGACCAATCACGGTCGCGCGCCTTGATGCGTCGGGAGATCAGATACGCAACGGGCCAAGCCGCGACCCATCCGGTGATGGCGGCGCCGCCGATGACCCACCAGTTATAAAATCCAAGCGTGAACGCGGTGACAACAAGCGTCCCGGTGATAAATGCGCCGCTCAAAAGCGACAGGATCAAAGACAAGCGGTCCATCTGTGGCCTCCTTTTGGACGAAACGCGGGGTCGGACCGGAGAGTTCCGAAAACGTGCGCAGCGTTCCACTTGACCCTCGGCGGCGCTTGCAGTCTGGTCTCGGCGTCAGAAGGAAGCCCGCCATGATCCAGCCCGCCATCACCGGAAGCGGTGTGTTCACACCGGACAACATCATCACCAATGACGAATTGGTGGCGGCGTTCAATGCGTATGCGGATCGCGTGAATGCCGAAAACGCCAACGCTATTGCCGTGGGCGAGATGGAGGCGGTGCCGCATTCCAGTTCAGAGTTTATCGTGTCCGCTTCGGGGATCGAGCAGCGCTACGTGATGGACAAGGAGGGCGTGCTTGACCCGGCGCGCATGTTCCCTCGTCTAGACCCGCGACCCGATGATGCGCCGTCAATCATGGCCGAGATGGCCGTCGATGCGATCACGAAGGCTTTGGCGCAGGCCGGGCGAGACGCATCCGAAGTCGATCTGGTGATCTGCGCGGCGTCTAATCACGAAAGGGCTTATCCCGCGATTGCCGTCGAGATCCAGTCACTCATCGGGGCCGGAGGATTTGCCTTCGACATGAATGTGGCCTGTTCTTCGGCCACATTCGGCATTCAGGCGGCGGCGGACATGGTGCGGTCAGGTTCCGTGCGGTGCGCCGTGGTGGTCAACCCGGAGATCTGTTCTGCGCATCTCGAATGGCGTGACCGGGATTGCCACTTCATTTTCGGAGACGTCGCAACGGCGGTGGTGATCGAACCTGACGCAAACGCCAAGGGTGCGCATTTCACCATCCACGGCACGCGCTGCGCCACCGAGTTTTCAAACAACATCCGTAACAACAACGGTTTCTTGCGCCGCACGCGCGATCAAATGGAAGATCGCCGTGACATGCAATTCATGCAGAACGGGCGGAAGGTATTCAAAGAAGTGCTTCCGATGGTGTCGGCGCATATTCTTGGGCATTTGTCGGACGAGGGGTGGGACGCAGATAGCCTGAAGCGCCTCTGGTTGCATCAGGCGAACAACACGATGAACGATTTCATCGGCAAAAAGGTATTGGGCCGGACGCCCGAACCGGGCGAGCAACCGAATATCCTTCAGGATTATGCCAACACGTCTTCCGCCGGATCGATCATCGCATTCTCCAAATACTCGGACGACATGAAACCGGGTGATCGGGGCGTGATCTGTTCCTTTGGCGCGGGGTACTCGGTCGGATCTGTCTTGATTGAACGCACCGGATAACGCCCGCAGTGTTCACCTGACGCGGTCGAATTCCGCGAGCAGGCGCGACAGGAACACATCCTCCGACAGACTTTCGGGCAGTCCGGTGTGTGCAGACAGATCAATCTGCCGTGGCTCTCCAAGATCGCTCAGGAAAGCGTTCAATGCGCCAATGGCCCCGTCTGTCGGCGGCTCCATCAGCATAAGCGCATGGGCCAGAACGGCATACCGCGTCTTGTCCGTCTTGCAAGGACGGAACCGCATGGCAGTCCCTGCGAATTTCAGCCCGTTCCATTGCACATTATGCGCCCCGTCGCAAAAGGCTCCGGGTTGCCAGCCACGCGTTGCACCGTCCCCCAAGGCATTCTCGATAGGGCGGCACAGACGGTCATATTCCCTGTCAAGATCGAACTTCTCTTTTGAAGGGCGGGCATAGACATGGGTGACATTGACGATACCCGGACCTTGCGGTGTCACATCGCCGCCTGTGCTGCGCAACGCGACGGGCCAGCCGTTTTCAGTCAACGATTGTGCCACAGCACCATAGGCCGGAAGTCGCGATAGCTTGCGCGGTGCGATCAGGCATTGCGGCGACCGCCACAGCCAAACGACCCGTTTGTCCGGGTTTTCCGACACGTCCGCCAACAGTGTTGCTTCCCGCGCCATTGCCGCATCGGCGTCCAAAAATTCGACTTCAGGCGACGTCATGCGCCCACGGCAGCGCGCCAGTGCTTGCGACAAAGGCTGACATAGGTCTCGTTCCCTCCGATTTGCACCTGCGCACCTTCGGTCAGCACGTTGCCCTCACCGTCCTGCCGCACGACCATCGTTGCCTTGCGTCCGCAATGGCAAATCGTGCGCACCTCGCGCAGCGAATCCGCGAGCGCAAGCAGGGTTGCAGAACCGGGAAAAAGCTCGCCCCGGAAGTCCACTCGCAATCCATAAGCCATGACGGGCACACCCAGATCATCCGCAACCCGCGCAAGTTGCCAGACCTGATCGGGTGTCAGGAACTGTGCCTCGTCTACAAAGATGCAGGCAAGATCCCTCTCGGTGAGAACGCCCGCGATCCGCGCAAACAGATCATCGTTTGGTGAAAACGTGTCTGCTTCGCGCGCAAATCCGATGCGCGAACCGATCTTCCCCGCACCGGCGCGGTCATCGAACGAGGCGATCATCCGGTACACCTGCATCCCGCGCTCTTCATAGTTATGCGCGGCCTGCAAGAGCAGCGTCGACTTCCCTGCGTTCATCGTCGAGTAGTTGAAGTAGAGCTTTGCCATGCCAGCGGTTTGCCGCAAGCCAACTGCGCGCGCAAGGGCAGGCAAAAGGGGGATGCGCAGTCGCCGTAATCCGTGAGTGGTGACTTGCATGGCTCACCGTAAATGCCATGCGGTTGCGACAGGTGCGCATCCCAGGTTCGGGCCAAGCCCGTGTGCCTTCACGCCCGACAATTTCGGGTCTGGTGCCGGTGTGCCATTGCGCTACGATGAAGGGCAGGGGAAAGAAGCCGCGACGTTCCCACTTGCGGGAACACATGAAGGGTAAAGGTGATGCCAACGTTTGGTCCGTATCTAAAGAAACACACGGAATTGCTGGTCAAGGACGTCGGCATCGAAAAGGCCTGCAAGTTGACGGGCAAGTCGAAAGCGACCCTGGGCCGGTACTATGCCGATCATGAAGAACACGCGGAACGCTTCATGCCCGTCGATGCGGTGGCGGCTCTGGAACAGGAATCCAGCTATCCGCATGTCACGTCGGCCCTGGCCGAACTTGGTGGCATCACGCTCAGCTTCGATGAACGCCGCGGCAATGTCGACAAGAAGGGCGGCGTCAATTCCGATGTCGTCGCACTGAGCCAGCGGTTTGCGATGCTGATGGCGGAATACCACCAATCCATCGAAGACGGCGTCATCAGCGCCAACGAAGCCCGGCGCCTGCTGCGCGAAACATTGGCACTCCAGCAGGTGCTGGTCGATATGAAGCTGCATCTGGAAGATGAAACAGTTTGAAGGTGTCATCTCGGATCGCGGTTCGAAATACGCGGTCAGCGGCGGCCCCGCAGCGGATCGCGACGCCGTGGCGGCATTTCTGAAAGAGCTGAAGCGCGGCAAGAAATATGCCAAGGCCACTCACAACACCTGGGCGGTGGTGTTCTCGGACGGCACGCCTCTCAAGAATGACGACGGCGAGGGCGGCGCAGGCCAGATCATCTTGCAAATGCTCGAACGCGAAGGTCTGACCGACCACGTGATCGTCGTCACACGCTGGTACGGCGGCAAGCACTTGGGTGGCGACCGGTTTCGCCACGTGCAGGACTGCGTGCGGCATTATCTGGATCACACCTGAGGAGACCACGCGTGGAGTTTTTCAGACGGCTCAAGCTGCGCATCATCTGGTCCTGGGAGGGCTGCGTGTCCACCTGGCGGACCGAACCCAGCTTTCGCAGCTGGGTCTGGGCCAACCTTGTGTCCGCCATCCTCGCATTCGCTCTGCCTCTGTCGCCCGTGGAACGGGCCCTGATCCTTGCCTTGGGGATTCTGGTTCTGGCGGCTGAGCTGCTCAACACCGCCCTTGAGGACGCCATCGACTACATTTCGACCGATCAACACCCGCTCGCCAAACGCGCCAAGGATGCCGGCAGCGCAGGCGTCGCCGTGACCTCGATCGCCGCCGGCGTGGCCTGGGTGATTATCCTGATTGGCTGACGCGCCGTGCCTTGCGGCGCAGATGCCAGCGATAGATGACGGGCGCAAGGACATGGTCATACACCACTGACGCCACCTGCGTGATCCCCGGCAACCCCACCACCCGCGCCAACCAGCGATAGCGCGGCATTTCGCGCCAAAGAACCAGAAACGCGGGAATGCCGCTGCTCAGATCACCATCGCGCAGCACGTAGAGTCGCCGCGCCGCCGTGTCCTCGTCAATCCCCCAGGCGGCACGTGCCGGTCCGTTCAGATCGTCGAACTGAATCGGAAGATCGTGCTTTTGCGCGTAAGCCGCGTAGTGGTTGATCTCGAACGAACAGACGGGACAGTCGTCGTTGAAAAGGACTCTGGTGTGAGATGTTTGGGCCATGTCGCTGAAGTATTATCGAGATGCCGATTGGCAAGGTTCAGCCTGTCGCAGGTCCGAACTTGGACGACGGGCGACGTACCTTTATCTTTGAACCGTGCATCAAGATTCGCGAGTGCATATGCTTTCCAGAATTTTGGTTGTCACTGCTCTTTACGCTACGCCGGTTGCGGCCGAACCGCTGTTCCCAAACTCCGTAGTGTCAAACAGCATCGACTTTATCCGCGGCGACGATCCTTCTGCCTTTCACTGCCTTGCCTACACCGGCGTGATCCGCGCCGAGATGCCGGACAAACGCAGCGATGTGCTTTTTGTAGATGACGTCTTCGCTTATCTCGCGCGCTTCCGAGACGGAACAGACGTCCCGATCTGGATACACCCAGATATCGGGTCCGAGGCAGCCGCGCGCGACATTGCCCGGCCTGCCGTCGAGGCGCTGGGCAAACTACCGACGGCGATGCGCGGTCGCTTGAATCATGTGGTCATTCATTCAGGCAACGAGACGGCCTTTGCAGAAGACGAGGGGCGGTTTTTCGTGCTATATTCCGAAAACATCAAAACGCGCTTGCGCGACAATGACCTTGAAGAAACCGTGTTCCACGAAAGCGTGCACGCCACCTTGGATGTGCCGTTTCTGCGCGACGCTGCGTGGTTGGCAGCGCAGGCGGCAGACGGGGCGTTTATCACGGAATATGCCGCGCGTCATCCCGCCAAGGAGGACTTCGCCGAATCCGCACTGTTTGCGTGGGCACTCTTGCAGCATCCGGGCCGCTTGCCGCTGAGTTTCGAAACACGTGTCCGTACGATCATGCCCAACCGGTTGGCGTTCTTCGAGACGCTGCTTAACGATGGTCCGGTGTTCACGAGGACCGATCTGCGCCCCGACTGCTGATCGCGCGGCACGTTTCCGTCGACGGAAAGGACCTGAAGCGTCGATGCATCAGGCGCGCACCCCCCAGAGGTCGTATTCGCCCGCCTCGTCGACCTCGACCGACACGATGTCGCCAACGGACAAACCATCCGTGCCTTCGTCGATGAACAGATTCCCGTCGATCTCGGGCGCGTCCGCCTTTGTGCGGCAGGTAGCTACCCCGTCTTCGTCGATCTCATCGATGATGACATGCATCCGTTGCCCGACCTTTCCCGCCAACTTTGCTTCGGAGATCTCTTGCGCCTTTGCCATGAAGCGGTCCCAGCGGTCCTGCTTCACGTCCTCCGGCACGTGATCCGGCAACGCATTCGACCGCGCGCCGTCGACATTTTCGTACTGGAAGCATCCGACACGGTCGAGTTGCGCCTCGTCGAGCCAGTCAAGCAGCGTCTGGAATTCTGCCTCGGTCTCACCGGGATACCCGACGATGAAGGTCGAACGCAGGGTGATGTCAGGGCAAGTCTCTCGCCATGCCGCGATCTCATCCAAGGTGCGCGCGGCGGCGGCGGGGCGGGCCATGCGCTTCAGCGTGTCGGGATGGGCATGCTGAAACGGAATGTCGAGATAGGGCAGCACGAGACCCTCGGCCATCAGTGGCACGAGTTCACGCACATGCGGGTAGGGGTAGACGTAATGCAAGCGTACCCATGCGCCCAATGACCCAAGATCGCGTGCGAGAGACAGGATCGGGAACTTCTCCTCCCGGTCTTTCCAGTCGGTGCCATAGGCCGACGTGTCCTGCGAGATCACCAGCAATTCGCGGACGCCGTTCTCCACCAGCTTTTCAGCCTCGCGCATCACTGCCTTGGCCGGGCGCGAGGTCAGCAGACCGCGCATGTCGGGGATGATGCAGAAATTGCACTTGTGGTTGCAGCCTTCGGAGATTTTCAGATAGCTGTAATGGCGCGGTGTCAGCTTCACGCCGGATGCAGGCAGCAAGTCCACAAATGGGTCCGGGTCGGGCGGTACAGCGGCGTGGACAGCGTCGAGGACCTGCTCGTATTGATGCGGCCCCGTGACGGCCAACACCTTGGGATGGGCGCCAGTGATGTATTCGGGTTCGGCCCCAAGACAGCCTGTGACGATCACCCGCCCATTCTCCGTCAATGCTTCGCCGATGGCGTCGAGGCTCTCGGCCTTTGCGCTGTCCAGGAATCCGCAGGTGTTCACGATGACCGCGTCGGCGCCCGCGTAATCCGGTGAAATGCCGTAGCCTTCGGCCCGGAGCCGGGTCAGGATTCGCTCTGAGTCCACCAGCGCCTTGGGGCAACCAAGCGAAACCATGCCGATTGTTGGCTGACCGGCGCGTGTGTCAGCGGTGATCCGGGCGGAAGGCGCAAGATCAGGCCGGAGGGAAGGGGGGTTCTGGGACATGCGCGGCATATAGAGTTTAACAGAGGCGCAGGGAAGGGCTTGCGCGCGCGCCTCAGAGCATCAACACTCGGATCAGTCCGTCGAAAGTCAAACCGATCAGCACCGCGACCCTTTCCCGCAACCTGACCCTCCTGCCGTGGATGAAGTTCACGCAGAACCTGCTGTTCTGGCAGGCCACGTGGTTTCTGTTCCTGCAAGACACGCTATCGGCCTCGGAGGCCGTTCTGCTTTACGCGATTTACGACATTGGCGTGACTGTGTTCGAAGTGCCCTCGGGCTATATGTCCGACCGTATCGGACGGCGGATCACGCTTCTTACGTCCGGCGTGGCGGGATTGGCCGCGATGGTCTGCTTCGCGACAGGAGACAGCTTTGCCGCCTTTGCGCTGGCGCAGGTGCTGCTTGGTATCTCGATTGCCTTTGCCTCAGGCACCGACAGTTCGCTGCTTTTCGAAACGCTGGCCGCCGAGGGTCGCGAGGATGAGGTCGAAGTCTTTGAGCTGCGCCTTTGGCGCTTCACCTTCGCTGCATTGATGGTATCCGCCGTCACTGGCGGATTGATGGCCCGCGCGCTGCCGGTATTGCCCTTCATTCTCAGCGGCGTTGCATTCCTCGCGATGCTTTTCCTCGCCGCCCGCCTGCGTGATGGACCACATACGGTGACCGAGAGCAACACGGTGCCGTTCACCACAGCCATCGCCGCAGCGTTTCGCAAGCCGGTTCTGCTCTGGCTCTTTGGTTTGAGCGTCGTCATGTACGGCTTCTCTCACGTGCCTTTCGTCTTCGGTCAGCCCTTCATCCTGCGCGCTTTGGACACTGTTGGCCTGTCAGGGGAGGCGCCGTTGGTTTCGGGCATCGTCACCAGCATCATGATGGCGGTGTCGGTCGCGGCATCCTTCGCGGCACCGCAAATCCGGGAACGAATTGGGTTGGCCGCGATCTTGCTTTTGGCCTTTGCCTTGCAGATCACGCTATGCGTCGTTCTCGCGTTCAACCAAAGCTTGCTGGCCATTGCCATACTGTTCCTGCGCATGGTGCCCGACAGCCTGTCGCGCCCGTTCATTCTGGCCACCACGCAGCCGCTTCTGTCCGATGGTGTGCGCGCCACGTACCTTTCGATCCAGAGTTTCGTCGGGCGCATCGCCTTTGCCGGAAGCCTCTGGCTGGCCTCCCGCAATGTGAGCGATGTGGGCGAGATGCCGGTCGCCGACCTGGGTCGGGTTCTTGCCGCGTATGCGGTGGTCGGGGCGGCAATCTGGGCCGTTCTCTGGATCACTGCGCGACGGGTCAATCTCGAGGTTCGTCGAAAGGGCACCGCATGATCCTGCACTGTGTCTTCTGCACCTTCCGGCCTGATGTGCCGTCAGAGAAAAGACGTCAAATCCTGTCAGACCTCGCCGCGTTCAGCCGAACGCTCAATGGAGTGCTTGGTTTTGATCACGGTCCCAACCGCGATTTCGAAGGGAAGTCCCCGCAGGTGACAGATGGCTTTGTGATCCGGTTCTCGGAGACAGCTGATTTGTCCGCGTATGCAGAACACCCGACGCACAAAGCGCTGGGACAAAGGCTGTGTGACCTTTGCGTCGGCGGTGCGGACGGGATCATGGTCGTCGATCTGGAATGTGACGGCGCAGCGTGATCCATCCGATCCTTCCACGCGGTATAACGGTTCGAACAATTCTTCTGGGGTGAAGCCGAAACATGGAAATCCGGAAATCGCCACAAGGCCGTTACGCAGACCTTGTCCGTTTGTTCGAAGACACGTTCACGGCGTCCGAAGGCCCGGACGAAGGCACGCTCATTGGTGGCTTGGCAAATGCGCTGCTTGAAGAAACCTCAGCCGATGACATCCGCGTCTTTGTCGCCCAGGACACGAGGACGCTGATGGGCTGCGCCATCTTCACACGCATCCACTACCCGGAAGACGCACGCACGGTTTTCATCTTGTCCCCCATGGCCGTTGCGACAGAATTCCAAGGCCAAGGCGTCGGAACGACCCTGTTGACCGAAGCCCTTAAATCCCTGCGCAATGAAGGGGTCGATGTCGCGATCACCTATGGCGATCCCGCCTACTATGCGCGGGTCGGTTTCGAGCCGATCTCAGAAGATGTTGCGAAAGCACCTGCGCCCCTCAGGATGCCGCAAGGCTGGATCGCTCAGTCACTGAGCGACGACGCGCTGTCACCACTGAAAGGCGCACCGGTCTGCGTATCCGCCCTGGACCGGCCTGACATTTGGTGAGGATCGCGTTGCACTGTCACGAAGAAAAAAGGGACGGTCGAACCGTCCCTTCATTTTGCTTCCTCAACAGGTCGGTCATCCGACCTGGAACGGAAAAGTGTTTACCGACGCCGGTCGCGGCGCGAGCTCATCGGTTGGAACGCGACGCCGACATGGGCCTCGCAATACGGCTTGCCCTGTTGAACAGGGAGGCCGCAGAACCAGAAATTCTCCGTCGCCGGGTCACCCACGGGCCACTTGCACGTGCGTTCCGTCAGTTCCATGAGCGACAGCTTCTTCGCCTTTTTCTCGACCGCGTTCACCTTGGCGAGCGCTTCGGGGCTGATTTCGTTCGCCGACGGCTGCGGCGGCAGGGGTTGTCCGGCTGGAATGATCTGCTTGCGCGGGCTGGGCGGCGGCGTGGCCGATTTCGTTTCCATCACAACCTCGGGCTTTGCCGGTTTGGACGGGGCCGACTTTGGCGCGGCCTTTGGTTTTGCTTCGGCCTTGGCAGGTTTCGTATCAGCTTTGGCGGCGCCACCGGCACCAGCGCGGTTCGACAGACCCAGACGATGCACCTTGCCGATCACCGCGTTGCGCGTGACGCCACCCAATTCCTTGGCGATCTGGCTCGCGGACTGGCCCTCGCCCCACATCTTCTTCAGCAATTCAACGCGTTCATCGGTCCAGGACATCTCGGCCCTCCATCAAAAAGAGCGGCCGTTTGCGTTGGCCGCCCGTAAGCTCTAAGTCGTCCTTTATTCTAATCATGCGCGGACGAGATACAACCCGCGCAGAGACAGGAGAGTGCAGCAATGCAGGCTGAGGGGCAATCAATCACGCATGAGCGTCGCTTTGGACGCGTGAACTGGCTGGGCCTTTACACGCTGGCCCAACGCGAAATCCAGCGGTTCCTGAACGTCTGGACCCAGACGCTTCTTGCTCCTCTGGTCACCGCCGGGCTGTTTCTTGTCATTTTCACCATCGCGATTGGTTCTCGGCGCGGCGATGTCATGGGTGTGGATTTCACGACCTTTCTCGCTCCGGGTATCCTGATGATGACCGTGATCCAGAACGCCTTTGCCAACACGTCGTCTTCAATCGTCATCTCAAAGGTGCAGGGCAACATCGTCGACACGCTGATGCCGCCGCTCTCGGCGGGAGAGCTGGTGCTGGGCTATCTGGCCGGTGGCATCGCGCGGGGGCTCTTTGTTGCTGTGGCGATTGCCGTTGCGCTTTGGCTGTTTCTTGACATCGTCCCACAGCATCCGCTGACCGCGCTTTTCTTCGTTATCATCGGCGCGGCGCTTTTGTCGGGGATCGGCATGGTTGCGGGCGTGTTTGCCGAGAAGTTCGATCAGATGGCCGCGATCACCAACTTCATCGTCACGCCGCTCGCTTTCCTCTCCGGTACGTTCTACTCGGTCGAGGCATTGCCACCGCTTCTGAACGACATCACCCACCTCAACCCGATCTTCTACCTGATTGACGGCGTGCGTTGGGGGATGATCGGTGTGTCAGACAGCAGCCCGCTGCTTGGTGCCACGGTGGCCGTGGTAGCAACCGTGGCCGTCAATCTCGTCGCGTGGCAATTCTTCCGAACAGGATACCGCCTGAAAGCCTAGGCCGCTTTCAACCGCCCTTCGCGCCACATCAGCAAGCCCGCCCCGCACAGGATGATCAACGTGCCGATGGTCGACACGCTGTCCGGCCGTACGCCAAACACGATGAAGTCGTACAGCGCCGCAAAGATCAGCGTGGCATAGAAAAAGGGTCCGACAAAACTGGCGTCGGCACGGGCGATGGCATTGATGAAACAGGCCTGTGCTGCGGCCATCAGGAAGCCAATTCCCGCCAGCGCGACCCATTGCTGTGGCGTCGGCGCAATCCACACCCAAAGCGCCGCGATTGACGCAATTCCGACGCCAATGACGTTGTTGGTAAGCAGGATCTGCATCGGACCTTCACGCCCGGTCAGTCGCTTGATCACGATGATCTCGAACCCAAGCGCAATCGCCGCGCCAAGGGCCAGCAAAGCCGCCGGTTGGAAGGCTTCCGGTGTCGGGCGCAAGAGAATCAACGCACCCGCCAACGCAATCGCCGCCGCACCAAGTCGGACCGGTCCGACACGTTCCTTGAGCAGGGGAATGGCCAGCAACATGCCAATGACGGGATTGAGAAAACTGATCGCCGTGGCGTCCGACAGCGGAATGAATGCAGCCGCCGCGAACATGAGCGTGACGCCTCCCCAGCCGCAAAAGACGCGCAGGGTATGGGTTTTCCAGGCGATTTCGGTGAATTGAAGGCGAAGGGCCAAGGCTGCTGTCGCAAAGGCCAGAAGCGCGAAGATGAACCGCCCTTGGCTGATCTGAAAGGGATGGAGCGCTGGGCCCAACGCGTCCGTGCCGAGCATCTTGGCCAGAAGCGTCGTTCCCGCGACGAAGCCGGAGGCCAGAAGGGTCAAACAGGCGGCAAGAACCGGATTTTGGGCGCGGGGAACGAACATGCCGCTCCAATGCGCGGCTTTTGACTAGCTGGCAATCATTGGTTTTGTGTCGGCACAATTTGTTGAACGACACCCACACCGATCAGGTAGACGGATGTTGCGATCAAACCCCAATGCGCCCAGCTTTCGGGGTGAAAATCGACCCACGCCGCCCAGCCCGCGAAAAATGTCCAGGCCAGCGCAACGGGCAACGAGATATTCCGCCAGCGTTCTGTGCGTACGGGGTGTATGAACTTCAGCGGCAGGAACATCGCGATGGCAAGAATCGCCACCAGCGCAAGCGACACCCAGAAATTCGGCTCGATCGCAAAGAGCACGAGAACCACCATGTTCCAGCAGCCCGGAAAGCCGTGGAACGAGTTGTCGTCGGTCTTCATCCGCGTATCGGCGAAATACATCGCACTGGCAAAGGTGATGATGATGATCGCGAACCACCCCGTCCAACCTGGAAGCAGCCCGGACTGGAAGAGCGCGAATGCCGGAATGAAGACGTAGGTCAGATAGTCGATGATCAGGTCAAGCAGCACCCCATCGAAACGCGGCGCGTTGGCCTTTACGTGGTACTTTCGCGCCAGTGGCCCGTCGATGCCATCCACCGCGAAAGCGACGACCAGCCAGAGAAACATGATCGACCATTTTTCCTGCGCGGCGGCCAGTAGGGCCAACATTGCAAAAACCGCCCCTGAGGCGGTCAGCAAATGAACAAACAGGGCACGGGACTGGTCGGTCATTGGGCGGTTGTGACCGAATTGCGAAATGGGCGCAATCGGAGGGCGATCAATTTCCCAAAGCCGCACTGGGTGCGTTGCGTCTGCGCACAAGCGATGGGCGCAGCGTCAATGCACTGCGCTGATTGCGTTGGCAAAACTCAAAGCCTCTCAGGACAGGCGGATGTCAAAAAATGTGGAGGCAGGGCTCGGCGTCTCTTGTAGAACGCGCAAAGCGTTGGTCGCAGGATCAGCAGTACCGTCCAGTTCTAGGTCATAGTGCAAGCCACGATGGATCGTCTGGCCGTCGCGCAGCGCGCTTCCATCGGCGCGATCATCTCGCTCTGCTTCGCGTCGCGTCAGCACGTCTACCGGTGTCTGGAGGCCCACAAACAGGACGCTATGACCGGCAAGAAGCCTCTGCAGTTCGGTATGCCAGCCTTCGGTGTCGAGGATATGCTCGATGATGAGATCGAAGCCTGCGGCGGCAAAGGTGGCGAATGTCTGATGTAGAGCTTTGAACGCGGTCGCGCGGCGCGCGGGCCAGTCGGCATAGGCACCAGGCAGAAGCGCACCACTGTCCCGAAACATGTCGAACGACAGGTGAGCCCAAGGTTCGTGAGAGACCTCCCGGATTGCCCGCGCTAACGTGGACTTTCCGCTGCTTGACGCACCATGCAGAAACAGAATGCGGCTCATGCGACGAGGCGCTCACCGTCATTGCCCGTGATCGTTGTGGGAACAATCTCTCCAACCGGCTGCGGTGTGCTGAACCGTACCTCGGTAAACTGCTCGGTCCGGCCCATGTCAGGCGCTTCCATGAGAACACTATGCGCGCGTCCGGTCTGCGCGGCCAGATGCTGTCTCACCGCTTGCGCACCGGCATCACGCAGCCGCGCGGCGCGGTCCTTGATCGCGCGCCCGTCCACCTGCGGCATCCGCGCCGCGGGCGTGCCTTGGCGGGGCGAGTAGGGGAAGACGTGCAACCATGTCAGATGGCATTCACGCACGAGCCTGAGCGAATTCTCGAAATGCGTTTCGGTCTCGGTTGGGAACCCGGCAATGATATCCGCACCAAATGTCATCTCGGGCCGCAATCGGCGCGCCTCTTCGGCAAAGCGGATCGCATCATCGCGCAAATGCCGCCGCTTCATGCGCTTGAGGATGAGGTCATCGCCATGCTGCAGGCTGAGGTGCAGATGCGGCATCAGACGCGGTTCGGTTGCGATGGCCTGCATGAGGTTCTCGTCGACCTCGATCGAGTCGATGGAACTGATCCGAAGGCGGGGCAGGTCCGGCACGAGCTTGAGGATGCGCATGACAAGATCGCCCAGCTTCGGTTGTGCCGGCAGGTCCGCACCCCAGCTTGTCAGGTCTACTCCCGTAAGGACGACCTCGTTGAAGCCCTTGTCCACCAAACGCTTGATCTGATCCACGATCACGCCCGCAGGCACCGACCGCGAATTACCGCGGCCGTAGGGGATGATGCAAAACGTGCAGCGATGGTCGCAGCCGTTCTGGACCTGCACATAGGCGCGGGACCGGGTACCGAAGCCATCGATGAGGTGCTGCGCGGTCTCGGTCACCGACATGATGTCGTTGACCTGCACAGCTTCAGTCTGGCCGATGAAATCCGCGGCAAGCCCGGTCCAGGTGTCGGGTGTCATCTTCTCGGTATTGCCGATGACCGCATCCACCTCGTCCATCCGGGCAAAAGTCTCCGGCTCCGTCTGCGCGGCACAACCGGTGACGATCACCTTCGCGTCCGGGTTCTCGCGCCTCAGCTTGCGGATCTCCTGCCGTGCCTTGCGCACTGCTTCCGCCGTCACGGCGCATGTGTTGACGACAACGGCGTTGCTCAAACCCGCCTGCGCAGCCAGGTCCTTCATCGCCTCGGTCTCATAGGCATTCAGACGACAGCCGAGCGTGGTGAATTTCGGCGCACTCATCGCAACGCCTCCAACCAGTCCGATATAAGCACGCCGCTGAACACATGCGCCGTCGGTCCCGTCATCCAGACGCCATCGTCGCGCCAGTCGATGTCTATTCGCCCACCATCAAGGTCGATGGTCACACTGCGCCCGGTCAAGCCGCGCCGCGCCGCCGCCACGGCAGTGGCGCAGGACGACGAGCCGGAGGCCAAGGTGACGCCCACACCCCGTTCCCACACACGCATTCGCAGATGGTTTTCGCCAACCACGGTTGCGAATTGAACATTTGTACGTTCGGGATAAAGCGGGTGATGTTCGATCTCAGCACCGCGCGTTGCAAGGTCTACCGCTTCCGCGTCGTTCACGAAAAACGTGCAATGTGGGTTGCCCATACCCGTCGCCGTCGGAGCGCCGTCGATAGGGAGTTCCAACGTGTCCATCGCGCGCGCCAAAGGCACGTCTCGCCAGTCAAGCTGCGGTTGACCCATGTTCACAGCTGTCAAACCGTTGCCCCTGTCCTGCGCTGCCAAAACACCGCGCTCTGTGCGCAGAGTCACCTCGGATGCGCCGGACTCCGCCATCAGATGTCGCGCGATACAGCGGGTGGCATTACCGCACGCGCCAGCGGTCGAGCCATCGGAATTGTAAAACACTAGCGCGGCATCGGCGCCGTTTTCATCCCTTTCGATCACCGCCAACTGATCGAATCCCACGCCGCGATGCCGGTCGCCCAGAGCCGTTGCCAGTGCGGCCGTCATAACAACCGGTTCGACACGCGCATCCACCACGACAAAATCATTGCCGAGCCCGTGCATCTTCATGAAGGCTATACCGGTTGCGCGCTGGTCCATCATCCGCGCGCATATACGCCTCTTCGAATTGTCTTTCCAGTACACGCCTCGACACGCAGCGCGTAATTCCCTGACGACACGTCCCATTATGGCATTTGGGGGGTTGACCCTTACTCGCCCACTTTCTAAGTACGCCGCCAGTGGGCCGTTAGCTCAGTTGGTAGAGCAACTGACTTTTAATCAGTGGGTCGTAGGTTCGAATCCTACACGGCTCACCACTGATCATCAAATTTCCTTTCCCTGCTTGGGGTTGGTGGCAGAATTGACGAACCTCTTGGGAAGGTTCGCCAAATTGCGCTCGCCATTCAGGCGGGCGACCAGTTCCTCAATCGCGGAATCGGCCATGCCTTCGCGGCCTGCGGCCTCGGTGTAGCGCTGCACGAGGGCCAGCGTTTTGTGGCCTGTGACCGCGCCGATCTCGTGCGCGGTTGCTCCGGCCTCGGCCAGACGTCGCGCGCAAGCCTTGCGCAGCCCGTGGGCGGAACACTGAGGCAGCCCGGCCTCTTCGGTCCAACGTCGCATGAGATTGCCCAGACCACCGGCAGAGCGCATCGTGCCTTTCTGGGTTGCCAGAAAGGGCCGGTCTTTCGGCAACTTGTCCAGAACCTCCGCCAGGTCCGGGTGGATCGGCACGGACACCAGAACACCGCCAGACCGTTGCGTCTTCTGCCGCCGATACTCGATCTTGCCGCTCCGGACATTCTTCGGCCCAAGCTTGACCGCATCGACACGCGCCGCGCCAGTGTAGAGCATCAGCGTCACCGCCGTATGCGCCAGCGTGCCGGGCTTGTGGACCTTGAAGAACTGCGCCAGCTCGTCTTCGTCCCACGTATGGAAGCCATCCCCGCCCACCCGGAAAGGCTTCGTTGCTCGTGCCGGGTTGTCGCCGCGCCAGTCCAGTGTGATCGCGAAATCCATCAACTGGATCAGCCGCTTGCGCAGGTTGTTTGCTGCGGTGGGTGTCTCGGCCTTCTCTGCGGGGATCGACTGCACATGCCGCCGCTGCATCAATCGCACCGGCTTGTCGCCATGTTCCTCCCGGAACTTCTCGACGATCCCGCGATAGACCTTCTGCGTGCTGGGAGAGAGATCGAGGAACTCGGGCGAGCGATACCATAGCGCCACAAGCTGACTGACACTGTAGGGCTTGGTCCGGTCTGCCCCGATCAGCCCGCGCGTCTTATGCCCATTTACGGCATCCTCATACCGTCGAACGAAATCCTCCGATCCGTAATCGCTCCCCAACTCCGCCGAAAACCCACCCTTCCGGAACCGCCAACGCCGCTTCCCGTGCCGGTCGAAATAAGCCGTCGCGCCGGGAAACTGCTTGCGGCGTTTCACGGGCGATCCCACGGGTTGTTGACCTCATCGGTCTGCTTCTCGGTGCTGTAGATCACGACCTTGCCGTCGCGGCTGATCTCGGACCGTACGACCGGAATGCCCGCGTCCCTGTACGCCTTGAGGTATCGTGTCAATTCGCTCTGCGTCAGCGTCGCGCGGGGCATGGCCATAGGGTGTCCTTCACTCGATCAATTCGCGCCAGAGGCCGCACCGGGCCTCTCGCTCACGGCTGCTTTCACTGTGAATTTTTCAACGTATCGCTCCCAAGCGCCCTGCGGGATCTTGGGATTGCGGCGGCCTGGTGCGGTGAAGATGTGATCCAACATATCTTCGCGGATCAGGTAGCGCACGTTGGACACGGGAATGCCCACGCGCTCGGCCAGTTCCTTGGGGGTTTCAAGCAGCTTTCCCACGCTTCGCCTCCTGTCGTCGTTGCTCACGAACTGAAGCGAAAGAAATCGTTTTGAGTCCAAAATGAAACAAAACTACGCTGAAACTGCATGAATCAAGCGTGTCGCCATCGTTCGTATCTATTTTTGATACAAATGACTACGAATGAGGTCAACACAAATACAAACGAAAGTTGAACATGGCTGTTTCTGGCCTTGGGCATCGCCTTGCGGCAGTACGAAATATGGCTCGCCTCTCCCAAGAGGAGATGTCGCAGGCGCTTGGCATCAGTCGAAGCGCCTATCAGAACTACGAACGTGGCCAGCGCGATCTGACGGCTCAGTTGCTTCTGGAAGTCTACGAGAAGTTCGACGTCGATCCTCTGTGGATGCTCGAAGGAGACTCCGAAGACGGAAAGAATCGCAGGCACGAAGAGATAGCGACCGCGTACCGCAAGATTGGGATCGCTGTTGAACGGCGCATCATGGATCGAGGTCTGAGCGTGACGCCCGAAAAGAAATGGGACGCCATCGATTTCCTGTTCGATGAAGTCCTGAACACCGATGCATTGTCCGGCGAGAGCGGCCCACCGGATACAACAAGAATTGACAGTGTTTTGAGGCTTGTAAGCTGATGCTGAGAGAAGAATTTCCCGACGACGTGTTGAAACTTCGACCGCGCAAGCTGCGGCTCGGTCGTGACGCTGAACGTCTACTGAATGACGTCTGCGGCACCGACGGCGAACGCAGCAAATCTGCGCACAAAAGTCGCCTGCGCCCGGATGTCGACAGCATCAATGCGATCCGGTGTGCCGATTGCGGCGAGGTCGAATACATCGCCCGCGATTATTGTCGGTGCGGGCACTACCTCGCGGGGCAGGTGATTGACGAATTCCTGGCGTGGGAGCGAGGATTGGTTGAAACGCGTGATCGCTTGGCCGCTGCCGCCGAGCGAAAGATGAAGCCGGTGCGTTGGGTCGGTGCAAGCGGTATCCCCTTCATCATCTGGCCCCTGCTTCACAGCGTTTTCAGCGCTGGAAGCACGCCCCTCACCATCTGGCTCTGGCTGATCCCCGGTTTCGCCATCATGGGTCTCTGCGCTTTGGTCGAAACTTGGATCACCTCCGCGCGTGACGCGAGTGCCCATGCGGTGGAAAACGCCACTTTCGAGCAATTCTTGTCCGAACGCGTTCCAGTCCCGAGTCACTGATTTCACATGAGCAGCGCCCCGCAGATTGACGACTTCATCGCCCGCTGGAAAGACACCGGCGGCAGCGAACATGCCAATTATCAGCTCTTCGTGATCGAGCTGACCGAACTGCTGGGCCTCAACCGGCCCAACCCGGCCACGGATGACGACAGCAACGACCATTACCGGTTCGAACGGCCCGTCACCTTCACCCACACGCACAAGCGCACAACAGGCTTCATCGACGCATATCGCGCGGGGCATTTCGTGCTGGAAACCAAGCAGGGCGTGAACCAGAAAAAGAACCGCGCCGCCGATCTGGCCAAGGGCACTGCCGCGCGCAGCCAGAAACGCATCGGCCATGGCGTCCGGGGCACCGCCGTCTGGGACGACACCATGCTCAAGGCCCGCAATCAGGCCGACAATTACGCCCGCGCCGTCGCGCGCGAGGATGGCTGGCCACCCTTCCTGATGATAGTGGACGTGGGCCATGTGATCGAGCTTTACGCCGATTTCTCGAAACAGGGGCAGGGCTATAACCAATTCCCCGATGGCAACCGCTATCGCATCTATCTCGACGATCTGCGCAAGGACGAAATCCGCGACCTGCTCTGCACGATCTGGACCGATCCCTACAGCCTCGACCCCTCGCTGAAATCCGCCGAGGTCACGCGCGACATCGCCGCCCACTTGGCTGAACTGGGCAAAAGCTTCGAAGGTCAGGGGCATGTCAGCGAAACCGTGGCCCGGTTCCTGATGCGGTGCTTGTTTTCGATGTTCGCTGAGGATGTAGACCTGATCCCGCGCGGCAGTTTCACCGAACTGCTGCGCAAGCTGCGTGGTCATCCTCAGGATGCTGAACACGCGCTCGCGGGTTTGTGGCAGGCCATGGACAAGGGCGAATACGCCCATGCGCTGCTGACCAAGGTCAAGAAATTCAACGGCGGCCTGTTCAGGGACCCATCGGCGCTTCCGCTGAACGAACTGCAACTCAACCTCCTCATCGAAGCTGCCGAAGCCGACTGGAAACAGGTCGAACCGGCCATCTTCGGCACGCTGCTCGAACGCGCACTCGACAAGCGCCAGCGCCACAAGCTGGGGGCCCACTATACGCCGCGTGCCTATGTGCAGCGCCTTGTCACCCCCACCATCATCGAACCCCTGCGCGAGGATTGGCGCGATGTGCAGACCGCCGTCCAGCGCCTGACCGAGGATGGCAAAACCGAAGACGCGCTCAAACTCGTCCGCGACTTCCACCACAAGCTGTGCGAGACCACTGTGCTCGATCCCGCCTGTGGCTCGGGCAACTTCCTCTATGTCGCGCTGGAGATGATGAAGCGCCTCGAAGGCGAGGTCACGTCGCTGATGATCGAACTGGGCGACACGCGCCCGCTGATCACCGTGGACCCGCACCAGTTTCTGGGGATCGAACTGAACCCCTGGGCCGCCAATGTGGCCGAGCTGGTGCTGTGGATCGGCTACCTGCAATGGCACTACCGCACCCATGGCACCGCTGCCCCATCCGAGCCGGTGCTGCGCGACTTCAAGAACATTCGCAACGCCGATGCGGTGTTGGAATGGTCCGACCGCGCGCCGCGCATGGATGCCGACGGCAACCCAGTTACCCGCTGGGACGGCGTGACCACCATGAACCATCCTGTGACGGGGGAGGGGGTGCCGGACCCCACCGCGCGGGTACAGGTCTTTGACTATGCCAAGCCCAAAGCGACGGTCTGGCCTCGTGCCGATTTCATCGTAGGCAACCCGCCGTTCATTGGCATGCGCAAGATCAAAGCTGCGCTCACTCCGGAGTATGTTGAAGCTCTGCGAAAAGCGTACCAGGATGTCCCGAACACAGTCGATTTTGTCATGTATTGGTGGGCCAAAGCAGCTGAGGCCATCAAGAAAAGAACGGCGCGTCGTTTTGGCCTTATTACGACGAACAGCATAACCCAAGACTATTCTAGAAAACTGGTCGACAATTACATCTCAGGCAAAAAGCCAGCGCTCAACCTGATATTCGCCACCACAAATCACCCTTGGGTCGACGCTGCTGACGGTGCAGCAGTTCGCATTGCAATGACGGTCGCTTCAGTTCGAAAGGCAAAGCATCCTCGAATCCTGGAAGCCGCTGGAACGGAAGCTGAACGTGAAGTGGTGGTTCAACGGATTAATAGTCGTCTAGCCGATGTACCTGACTTCTCAGATATGAAGGCGTTGGAAGCCAATTTCCGTATGTGCTTTCAAGGGGTAGTCCCAGCTGGAGACGGCTTTAAACTCTCAGATGCCGATCGATTGGGCTTGTGTCGTCGATTAACTGAAAAAGAGAAAAGCTCGATCAAGCGCTACTACATTGGCAAGGACATCATTGATCGCCCGCGGGGACAGTTCATTATTGACCTATTTGGCGTCGACTATGGCCAGCTAAAATCAGAGATGCCAACGCTTCATGCCTATCTCTTGGATCGTGTGAAACCAATTCGTGACGAAAACCCGCGCCCACAGTACAAAAAGCTCTGGTGGATCTTCGCCGAGCCCCGTCCGGCTCTGCGCAACGCCTTGCGGGAGATAGACAGCTTCATCGGAACAACATACACTGCTAAACACCGGGTTTTCCAGTTCTGCGACAGCAATATCGTACCAGATGCAATGGTTTATGCCATTGCATCCGATAGACCCGAGTTTCTTGCCTGTTTGTCGTCTAGGGTACACTTAACTTGGTGCAAAGGCAGCACAGGCACTCTTGAGGATCGCCCGCGTTATAACAGCGCCAACACTTTTTCACCTTTCCCCTTCCCTGACCTCACCGACGACCAGCGCACCCGCCTCCGCGCTTTGGGCGAGGAACTCGACACCCACCGCAAGCGCCAGCAGGCCGCCCACCCCAAGCTGACCCTGACAAGCATGTACAACGTGCTGGAAAAGCTCCGCGCCGGGGAAACCATCGAGGGCAAGGACCGTGAGATTTACGACCAGGGCCTGATCGGCATCCTCAAGGACCTGCACGACCAGGTCGACGCCGCCGTGGCCGAGGCCTATGGCTGGCCCAACTACCTGAGTGACGAAGACATCCTCTTCCGCCTCGTCGCGCTCAACAAGGAACGCGCCGAGGAAGAGGCGCGCGGCCACATCCGCTGGCTCCGCCCCGACTACCAGAACCCCGAAGGCCGCCAGACCACCAAAGGCACGCAGGCCGAGTTGGACGTCGGCCCCGCCGCCAAGGTGGAAAAAGCCCCCTGGCCTAAAACCCTCCCCGACCAGATCGCCGCCGTCCGCGAGGCCCTGGCCGACATGGGCGAAGCCACCCCCGAACAGATCGCCCGCCGCTTCCTGCGGGCGCGGACGACCAGCGTGCAGCCGTTGCTGGATAGCTTGGCCGCACTGGGACAAGCCGAGAAGGTCGAAGAGGGGAGGTATGCAGCATGACGGCGAATAAACCACCTGCCCGTACGCTCATGATGCTAGATCAGGAAGCCTTTCAGAACGCGGCAACCGCAGCAGGCCTTCAATTTAAGGTCTTCCTCGCAGGACCATACATAGAGTCTACCGGGAAGAAGCCAGGCCGAGGAGCCAAGAATAAGGCCAAAAGACTAAGGTATGCGTTGTATCATCGGCTCTCAGACTTCGGCTGGGTTGTGACTATGGGAGAATACAAGAACCTAATCAACGCAGCCAATCCGCTTTTGGGAGCGCGAAACAATGCAGCAAGCGCTGAACTTCTCCACGCGAAGCATTCGACCGACGCCATTGTGATGCTGCCGAGTAGTCCCGGCTCTTTCTTGGAACTCGGTGCTTTTTCGCTACACGCGGATGTCTGTCTTAAAATGCTGATAATTATCGACAAGAAGCATGAGGCAGATGATCCCAACTACTTGAACACTGGCCCGATCCCCGCAGCCCAAAAAAAGGGCGCAAAGGTCGCTTTCATAGACTATGACGACCATGATCAGTGTTGGGCAATCGTCGAGGAATTCGTTATCGATCAGGGCCACAGAGTGGCCGAAAACAAGTTGCTAGCGCCATGAAAAAGATTGACCCGCTCTTTGCCTACTTCTCAATTCTAGCAGTAATTCAGCCTGCACGAATCCAGGATATCGAAGCCAGCGCGCAACAGCTTCTCAGCCCAGACTACGCCAAAATGCTCGTAGAGGCAGGGCATCTTCGGGCGGCGCATGAAACTGCTCGCGAACGTGGCTTGGTCATACAAGTTCGTCGTGGCGTCTACTTCACGGCACCCAAAGCACGACATCTGGTGCGGCGAGAGGGCCTTGAGCGCTCGATCGACAACCGGCGTTTGTTCTTGATGAAGGCCCAGCGTAGGAGGTACAAGTGATGTGCGAGTTGGTATCGCGTTCAGCTTGTTCGCTGCTTCGGCGAGCCGTTGTTCAGGTTTGGTTTGAAGGGGCTCGTGGCCTAGGTCGAAGAGGCATTTTGCCGGACCTTGCCGCCAAAATGCCTCTTCGACCTAGGCCACGCGCTCAAGGCAGTCTTCACTTCAGAGACTGGAAGTTGCTGTAGATGCCAACTCGCTCATACTATTTTCCAAAGGACTTTGATCACCTCGAAGAGATTCTTCGGGCTGAACAGGGCGGCTTTCCCGATGAGGAAGCTGCTCGGTTCAGGGACCTCGGGTTACCGCCTATACCCACCGCTGGTGCATTGCCGCTATTCCTTGGGATCAGCCCCAAAACGATCTTCTCAATCCGCCGCCGTCCTCGGAAACACTACCGTTCCTTTCCTTTGAAGAAGAAGGACGGGAGCAAAAGAGACATTGATACACCTCGGACCTACCTCAAGGTCATCCAGTGGTGGATCTTGGACAACGTCTTGAATCACGTCGAAATCGCCGAGAATGTTTTCGGATTTGTGGCCGGGCGAAGTGCCGTAAAGAACGCTGAATACCATTTTGGCGCGAAGCACGTTCTCAACGTTGATATCAGGCAGTTTTTTCCGTCGATCACGATTGAACAGGTGCGTGAAATCTTTGTTTCGCTCGGTTACACGGAAGATGTGGCGAATATGCTGGCAGAGTTGTGCTGTCTGGACGGCCGTGTACCGCAAGGAGCGCCTACAAGTCCGGCTATTGCCAATTTGGTTCTACGCGGACTGGATGAGCAACTGTCACGTTTGGCCGACGAAGCAGGTCACCGATACTCGCGATATGCGGATGATCTGACATTCAGCTCACAGGAACGAATCGAAGCCGATTTTCTTGATCAAGTCCAGCAAGCAGTTGAACAAGCAGGGTTCGAGCTAAAGCCGGAAAAAACCAGATTTTCTGGATTCGAAGGACGCATGGAGGTCACGGGTGTTGTCATCAACGACAAGTTGCAGCCACCTCGTGCTTGGCGCAAACGCACAAGGGCAAAAATCCACAAGCTCGGGTTGGCTCCTCGTCTGACAAGGCAACAACTGTCGTTCCTGCATGGAATAGTCGGCATGGCCGCCCAATTCAAAGATAGCGCGCAAATGCAGAGGCTGAGTGCCGAAGCGACCGTGCTCATCGAGGCAAAATCTCACACTGTAGTTGGAAACAGTAAGCAGCCAACTCTTCCAAATGGTCTGACCGTTCGCCAGGCTGAAGCATTGGCGATGCTCGGTCCGAAACGAACAAATCTAGAGTTGGCGGCGCGTCTTGGAACCACAGAGGCGGGAATCAAGAAGAGGCTTCAGGAAGCATTTCGCAAGATTGATGCGACTGACAGGATCGCCGCACATCGATGGGCAAAGAAACATCTTTAATGTATACGCCGGTCCAGTGACGGCTCTTTATCCCGCGTGCAATTCCCCAGCCGGCTGCACCGAAAGCTGAACACCCTCCCGCTTCTTCAGCTTCGAGACCATCGCCAGCAAATTGTCCGCGCGCGGGTTGCCCTTTGCGCTGAGCATACGCATCAGGCTCTTGGGGTCTTTCTGCATGTCTTGGGCCAGGGTCTCGAAGCCCACGGTGGCATTCACGTAGTCGCGCAGCAGGACCTTGCCGGTCTCCAGGTCGTCACTCAGCATGGCCTCGATCGCTTCGCGGAAGAGGCCCATGCGAAATTCGGGATCGCGCTCGGCGCGCGCCTTGATTGTTTCCTTGAAACTTCTGGTCAGGGCCATGTCAGTCACCTTGCTTCTTGCGGTTCTTGTAGTCGTTCCAGTGGCGCTTGGCCTGTTCGATGTCTTTCGACTGGCGCTTCTTCGTCCCGCCACAGAGCAGGATCACGAGCGTGTTCCCGTCCTGCCCAAAATAGACCCGATAACCAGGGCCAAATGGGATGCGCCGTTCCGACACGCCTTGCCCGACCGGCTTCACATCGCCAAGGTTGCCGGTCTCGATCCGGGCGAGGGCGGTTCTCACCTTCAACGCCGCCGCCGTATCGAGGTTGTCGAACCAGTCCTCGAAGGGCGCGGTGCCGTCTTCGGTAACGTATAGAACAAGCTCGTACGCTTGGCATTTTGGTGACATATGTGTTACCATTTGTCAAGGGCGACGGTCGGACTTGCAATGCCGAAGCATGGCAAATCGCGGAATTTGCGAAGCTCTAGCATGGCACGTATCGGCCCCCCACCTTCGATGCGTCAACCCCCGATCGATGTCCCGAACCCGCACTTCTAGCTCTGTCTTAGCCTCTCTTCGGCGTGCCCCGCTAAGGTCAAGCTCTCGTTCAACTTCGCGTCCAGCGCGTCGAAGGTCGCCTCTTACGCCGCAATGAACACCTGCTTGAGCAACAGCCGACCCCAAGAAAAAGCAAAAGCTAGTAGAGCGGCTACTGCGACAAATTTATTGATTCTGTGCACCATGAATAATCGTTCGTATTCCGATCTTTTTGGAGTACTTCCCGACAACAGTGTCAGCTCTCGCAGCTCGTTTACTCTAATCGTCAAATATCCTCTAGAAACGTTGTACCCAATAAGCAAAAACTGTGAGAAATGCTTGAAAATAGCCATCATGTAGGCCGAGTACAATCAGGCCAACGTAAGTGGTATGATATCCTTTTATCGCTTCATTTGGAATCCTCAAGTGAGGCGTTGCTCCATTCACTCTCTCCGCAGCTGAAAACGCATCAGCGACGACAGACCAAAAAACTGCTTCCAAGAAAAATGGACTCAAAGCAAACACGGCGAGGAGAAAAGTCAAGATAAACCAAGGGCCCGTGTAGGTCCGTTGTAACACCATCAGTGGCGCCTTGGACCTCGGAGAAATAAGTGCCCCACGGATTTTGCAGTCATCAAAATAGATCTCCGACTCCACACGCGTTAAGTTCGCGCCCTCAAAATTCACTAACTCGACGTTGGTTCGCGAAAAGTCACTGTTGAAGAAGTCGCATTTGCTTAGATTTGATGCTGCAAAATCACACTCAAGTACTTTCACCACACTTAAATCTGCACCGGAGAAATCGCACTGGCTTGCTCTGGCTTCATTCAGGTTCGCTCCATTGAGGCATGCATCCACAAATCTAGCTCTAATCAAATCTGCGCCCGACAGGTCTGACTGAATGAGGTTTGCGCCTTCGAAATTCGCATCTCGTAAGTTGCAGTTTGAAAAATTCGTCTTTCCCAAATTCGAACTCTTGAAGCTAGTTTTTTCCATCTTGTTCGAAGAAAGATCGCGGTCACGCAGGTCCAAGCCATCAAAACTACAACCGCGTAGGTCGAGATCAACTAGGCTTACTCGTTGAATGTCTACGGTCGAAAAATCTAAACCTTTGAGGTTCAAGTGTTCTTTTTCCTTCCGGAGCAAGGCCCTCTTATTCCAGCTATCCTCAAAAACATCATGACCATCTTTGCTTGGGTCAGTGGCTATCAGTAGTGCCAAGAGGTGATGCCAAGAACCTCCAAAGTTGGGATAATCTTCCTTCAGCGCTTCAATGAAATCCGCTTCCCGCTGGTCCAATTCTTGCCGCAATACACGCTCGAAATCTCCATGAAGCCCTTCGGAATTCCTCATCCTGTTATTCACCAAAGCCTTTTCTTCAAAACTTTCGGAAGAAAAATGAGTTCTTAGTGTTCCGTCGGGTAGAGTTCTGACAGGGTCTGGAAACCCACCAAAGAGCGGCGCCAATGACTTGCAGAATAGCCTTGAGCCACGTTCATCGACCCTAAGTGTCCAGGCACTATTTCCCCGAAAACCAGCCTTGCTTGGCAAGAACATGAACTCTACATTTTGCTGTACGTGACTAGTTTTCCAATAAGATGCGTTCGTCCCCGCCCACGATTCCATCTCACAATCGAATTCATCCATGAGCCATTCAAGAACCACGCGCTCGGCACGTGACACAAAGCTGTTATCTTCATAACAAAATCGAACGACAGCCACATCGCCGGTCATTGTCCTCGACAGATTTCCATCGATACCGAAATCACCTCGAGAAAATGGGCCTTTGAATGCTGGTCTTCCCATTTGAGATTTCCGTTATCGAACGCTGCGCTGGCAGAGTTAAAGCTGCAAACACAACCGTCTGCGGTCAGATGTAGCGATCATTTGAGTTTGGATGCACTTTGCAAGTCATAACTCTCATTCGCCACTCTGGGTCGGCTGCCACCGCCTAGAGGCCTTCATGGAACTTCCATTATCCAATGAAGTCAAATCTCCTTTTCGATCGGTGGTCTACTTTGCACGGCCACCCCTCAATGCGTAAGCCCCCGGTCCATGTCCCGCTCCCGCGCTTCTAGCTCTGTCTCAGCCTCTCTTCGGCGTCCCTCGCTAAGGTCAAGCTCTCTTTCAACTTCGCGTCCAGCGCGTTGTAGGTGGCTTCTTCGCTCAACAAGCCACGCAACGCCTGCATTGACGCGATCTGCGAGCGTATGAGCAACGTCGCGCAGGCCGCGATACCATCCAACTGGGCTTGCAGCCTCTTCGTCGAGCGCGCTTCCAAGCCGCTCAATTCCGCGGCTGAGGTTTCGCAGGCCGTCACCAACCGCTCGACGCAGGCGAGCAAGTCGCGCTCCAAGGCTGTCATGGGTGCCGTCATTCATCTCTCCTCGATCTTGATGCAGATGACCGGCGTCCCGGCCAGTGTGCAGGTCTTCAACTCGGTCCTGGCGGGGTCCAGCGTCAGCCAGGTCTGCTCCCCCTGGTCGATCCGTGTCAGGCCCAGTTCCGTCAGCTCCAAGCGCGTCAGCAGCGACGTCCAGAAGAAGCTCGCGACCATTATCGAGGCGATCCCCGTCACGACCAGTCCCGAGATCACCTAGGGCGAGATCGTCAGCCAGCGCCTGATCTGCTCGGTCCGCGTCTCGAACAAGCTCCTGTTCTGATTCAGGAAGTGGCGCGTATCGTTCTCGATGGTACGCCGCGCGTCGCTCGCAATACCCGTCAAATCGGTCCTGAAGCTCTCCAGCTGGGATGCCATCGAGGCGGCGTGGTCCTGGCGTATCGTGTCCAGCTCCGTGTTCAATTTCTCGCTCAGCCGGGTCGGCTTGCCAGTCTTCATGGAAAATCTCTCCTTTCAGGCGCCAGCGCTCGCCGGTTTCGGGGTCCTGGGCGGTCAGGTAGGCCTTACCCGCGCGGGGCAGGTCGAAACCTGCGTCGGTGAGCACCTCGATCATGCTGGCGCGATCCTCGATCAGACCCATCGATATCTGATCGAGGATCCACGCATGCAACTCGTCGCGGCCCTCGGCGCGGGTCGGGGTCTCTATGGTGTCGCGGACCTCCTGCGCGCGCTCCAGCTCCATCGGATCAGCCCAGCCGTGGCGCTGGTTCATCAGGTCGCGCAGGCTGTCAAAGGCGTCCTGATACCCCGTTGGGGCGATGTTCAGGCTGCGCCCGGTGGTCAGCTCCAGCCGCGGGGTGCAGAAGTGCAGCTCGACGCGGTCCTCGTGGCTGTGACGGACCCAGAGCATGTCGTATTGCTCGCCGCCCAGCCCGGCAAAGGCCAACTGCTCGAAGGCGTCCATCACCTCGGCCTGCTGCGCCTCGCTCGGCGCGTCCTCGGCGGAAAAGCTAATCACGCCCGCGCGGTAGGTCCATTGGTGTCGGCTGGCGTCGATCAGCGCCTCGGTGCGACTGGGAACACCACGCAGCACCTCGGGCAAAGGCTCGCGCGTCACCATCAAGGGCTGGCCATCGGCGTCGCGGATCAGGTCGCGGTTGCGGTCATAGGCCAGCACGCGCTCGGCCACGAGGTAGCCGACTGGCCCCGCGCCCGCGCCCTTGCCGTTGGGGAAGAACTTGATCAGCACCGCCGCGC
>NZ_FQXC01000010.1 GCF_900129875.1 Marivita hallyeonensis
CCTAAAATATGAAGCTCTGACATTGGTTTCCCTCCTTCTTTCTAAACCGAGTCCATTATGAAACGGCAGGAGGGGCATCCAATCCATCACATTATCCGAAAAAGCACCCAAACCTCGTCACTCCCTTTCAATAAGCCTCAGCCCAACTCGTTCCGCGCCAGCGCCTCAATCTCCTCCGCCACGCGCTTTGGCAGAGGAATCCCCTCCCGCATCCGCTTGGCCCGCAGGGTGCGTTCGCGGTCGCCGGGGATGAGGACGCGGTCGGTGTCGGTGCCGGGGGTCAGGCCTCGGACGAAATCGATATAGCCTGCCACCTCGGGAAAGATTGCGCCCTCGGCGTCCAGACGCGCGGGGTCGATGAAAACTGCCAGCAGCCCGTTGCCGAACGGATGCTCGGTCGCGCCGTTGGTGCCGTTGCTGGTCAACGCGCCCGCCAGAAGCTCGCAGGCCAGCATCAGCCCGGACCCCTTGTGCAACCCGAAGGCCTGCAGGGCACCGTCGCCGCCGCGCGGGTCCGGCACCGCGGATGAGACGCTCTCGCCATAAAGCACCGCCGGGTCTCGGGTCGGGCGACCGTCGCTGTCCACCAGCGCATCGACCTTCAAAGGCGCGCCGCCCTGCGCCGCCACCAGCGCCTTTCCCTCGGCCACCATCGAGGTCGCGAAATCGAGGATGAAATCGTCGCCGCCCGGATTGGGCACGCCCACCGACACCGGCGCGGTGGAGGCTGCGCGCTGACCCGTCCCAAACGGCGCCACCAGCTGCGACCCGGCCACGTTCACGAACATGATCGACACCAGCCCCTCTGCCGCCGCCTGTTCGGTATAGGCGCCGAGCCGTCCGATATGCCCGGCCCGCCGCAAGCCGATTCCGGCAAAGCCCCTGTCCTTCGCCATCGCGATCCCGCGCGCCACCGCATCCCGGGCAAGCCGTTGCCCCATGCCGCTGTTGCCGTCGAAAAGCGTGAATGCATCGAGCTCCACCATCGGGGTGAGACCCTGCCCCGCCCGGATCTGCCCGGTCTGCAACCACTGGTGATAGCGCAGGATTCGGATGATGCCGTGGCTGTCATGCCCCGTGGCGCTGGCGTCGGTCAGATGCTCCGCCACGCAACGCGCCTCGTCCTCCGCGCAGCCGCCCGCGCGCAGGATGTCGACCATGGTCTGCGTGATCTCTGCCGGATCGACTGTGACAGTCTCCATCATGGCGCTGCTCCTCCTGCCCCTGTTCGGAATTTTGGTATACCAAATCGGCGCGAATGTGCTAGCCAAGTCACCGCGCCCTGCGCCAAGAAGACCATCTGTGGAGGTTGCCCCATGACTGCCTATTCCGGCATCTGGCCCGTCGCGCCTACGCCGTTTCACGACGATGGCAGCGTCGACCATGACGGGATGACACGCGTGCTCGATTGCATGATCGACCAGGGCGTTGACGGGATTTGCGTGCTGGCGAACTTCTCGGAACAGTTCCTGATTTCCGACGAAGAGCGTGAACGCCTGACGCGCCTGTCGGTCGAACACATCGCGGGGCGCGTGCCGGTGATCGTCACGATCAGCCATTTCGCCACGCAGATCGCAGTCGAGCGTGCGCGTTTTGCCAAATCGCTCGGCGCGGATGTGGTGATGATGATGCCGCCCTATCACGGCGCGCTGCTCAAAGGTACGGCAGAGCAAACCTTCGCGCAATTTCAGGCGGTTGGAGAGGTCGGTATCCCGATCATGATCCAAGACGCGCCGCTCTCAGGTGTCGATCTTCCTGTGCCGCTCCTCGTGCGGATGGCGCGCGAAATCGAGATGGTGAAGCTCTTCAAGATCGAATGCCCGCAAACCGCCGCCAAGCTGCGCGCACTGATCGCCGAAGGCGGGGATGCCATCGAAGGTCCGTTCGACGGGGAAGAAGCCATCACCCTGCTCGCCGATCTCGAAGCGGGGGCAACCGGGTCGATGACCAGCGCCCTGATCCCCGACCAGATCAAGCCGGTCCTCACCCATTTCGCTGCCGGTGATCTTGCACAGGCGGAGGCCGCCTATGCCCGCGTCTTGCCCGCCATCAACCACGAAAACCGCCAATGCGGCTTCCGCGCCGCAAAGGCTGCCATGGTCGAGGGCGGTGTGATCACATCCGACTTCTGCCGCCATCCAATCCCGCCGTTACATCCCGACACCCGCGCAGCACTTCTGCGCCTGATCCGCCCGCTTGACCCGGTGGTTCTGCGTTGGGGCCGTTGAGGCTTCGAAACCGCCGGATCTACAGGACCCCGACCGCACTCTACGTCTGACGCGATGCGCCGGACGACCAAGACCAAAAGGACTTTGACCATGAGCTTCACGCCCCACGGGAAACACCTCATCGCCGGGAACTGGACCGCGAGCGACAAAACCTTCACCTCCATGCCCGCGCACGGCACCGCGCACAGCTTCAGCGCCGGAACAGCCAATCATGTTCACGCCGCGTGCGAAGCGGCGGAAGAGGCCTTCTGGAGCTACGGCTATTCCCCCCGCGAGGCCCGCGCGACATTTCTGAACGCCATCGCTGACGAGATCGACGCCCGTGCCGAGGCCATCACCCAGATCGGGACCGAAGAAACCGGACTGCCCGAGGCGCGCCTTCAAGGTGAACGCGGACGCACGGTGGGGCAGTTGCGCCTGTTTGCGACGCATATCCAAAAGGGCGCCTACCTCGACCGGCGTCACGATGAGGCGCTGCCCGATCGCACCCCCCTGCCCCGGCCCGATCTGAAGATGGTGCAACGCCCAATCGGCCCGGTCGCCGTGTTCGGCGCATCGAACTTCCCGCTGGCCTTCTCGACCGCCGGTGGTGATACGGCAAGTGCGTTGGCGGCGGGCTGCCCGGTGGTGGTCAAAGGTCACCCGGCGCATCCCAGTACGGGCGAGATCATCGCAGAGGCCATCCATGCCGCCATCCAGAAGGAAGGTGTGCACCCCGGCGTGTTCTCCTTCCTCCAGAGCAACGGCACCGATGTCGGCACCGCGCTGGTGCAGCATCCGCGGATCAAGGCCGTCGGCTTCACTGGATCGCTGCGCGGTGGACGGGCGCTTTACGATCTCTGCGCGGCACGGCCGGAACCCATCCCGTTCTTCGGTGAATTGGGATCGGTGAACCCCGTCTTCATCCTGCCGAACGCGCTGTCCAACCGGGCCGAGGCGATTGCCAAAGGCTGGGCCGGATCGCTGACAATGGGCGCGGGGCAGTTCTGCACCAACCCGGGTATCCTCGTGATGATCGACGACCCTGCCATCGACGGCTTCATCAGCGCCGCGAAAGACGCCCTGACCGAGGTGCAACCACAGACGATGCTGACCGAAGGGATCGCCGAGGCGTTCCGCGCGGGTCAGTCGGACGTGGCAGAGGCTCCGGTGAAAGAGGTGATCGCGTCCCCCTGCGAGGGTCGCGCCGCCGCGCCGTTTGTCTATGACACCGATGGGGACACGTTCCTCGCCAACCCGTCTTTGCACCACGAGGTGTTCGGCCCGCTGGGCTTGATCGTCCGCGCCAGCGACGAAGACCAGATGGCCGACATCGCCCGCGCGCTGGAAGGGCAGCTTACCTGCACGCTCCATCTCGATGAGGCGGACGTCGCACTTGGCACCTGCATGATGCCGATTCTCGAACGCAAGGCGGGGCGCATCCTTGCCAACGGATTCCCGACCGGCGTCGAAGTCGCGGACGCGATGGTGCACGGCGGCCCCTACCCTGCCTCGACCAATTTCGGCGCCACCTCGGTTGGCACGCTGGCGATCCGGCGCTTCCTGCGACCGGTCTGCTACCAGGATATCCCCGACGCGCTCTTGCCCGGCGATCTGACGGGCGGCTAAACTGACCATCGGGGGGAGCATTATGACACAGCAGAAATTGGCGGCCATTGGCCTTGGTTCGATGGGTTACGGCATCGCGCAATCAGCTTTGCGCGGCGGGCACATGGTCTGGGGCGTTGACATCAACACCGACCAGATGGCACGTTTGGTGAACGAGGGCGGGCAGGACGGCCCCCTGCCCTTCGCGGACCTGGACAGCGTCATCGTCTGCGTCCTGAACGCGGCACAGACCGAGGCGGTGCTGTTCGGCGAAGACGGGATCGCACCGAAACTGACCAACGGCGCGTCGATCCTGTCCTGCGCAACGGTCCCACCCGCCTTCGCCAAGGACATGGAGGCGCGCTGCCAAGCCCTTGGCCTGCACTATCTCGACGCGCCGATCTCGGGCGGGTCGGTCAAGGCGGCGAACGGACAATTGTCGATCATGGCCTCCGGCACGCCCGACGCGTTCACCGCGCTCCGCCCGGTGCTCGACAGCATTGCCGAGACGGTGTTCGAACTGGGTGACAGCGCTGGCGCGGGCAGTGCGATGAAGGCGGTGAACCAGCTTCTGGCAGGCGTTCATATCGCGACAATGGCCGAGGCACTGACCTTTGGCATGACGCAGGGCGTGACCCCGGACAAGTTCGTAGACGTGATCAGCAAATGCGCCGGGAGCAGCTGGATGCTGGAAAACCGCGCGCCGCATATCGTGGCGGGCGATTACACGCCGCACAGCTCGGTCAATATCTGGCCGAAGGATCTGGGCATCGTGCTCGATATCGCGAAGGACGCGAAATTCAGCGCGCCAATCACCGCCGCGGCGCTTCAGCAATTCGTGGCCGCCGCCGGGATGGGGCTGGGCCACGAGGACGACGCAGCGGTCGCCAAGGTCTATGCGCGTAACGCAGGCTTGACCTTGCCCGGGGAAGATACATGACCACCCTGCTCGGCTGCATTGCCGACGATTTCACCGGCGCGACGGATCTGGCCGGGCTGCTGGCCCGCAGCGGTGTCCGCGTGTCACTTCGCATCGGCGTGCCGACCGAGCCGCCTGAGGAGACCAGCCCGTTCGAAGTGATCGCGCTCAAGTCCCGCACCGCGCCTGTGACAGAGGCAGTCGCGGAGACGCAGAAGGCGCTCGAATGGTTGCAAGCCTCTGGTGCAAAACGTTTTTTCTGGAAATACTGCTCCACCTTCGACAGCACGGCGGAAGGCAATATCGGCCCGGTCGCGGAGGCGTTGATGAAGACGCTCGGGACCGGCCAAACGATCTACTGCCCCGCCTTCCCCGAAAACGGACGTGCGATCTTCATGGGGTATCTGTTCGTCGGACAGCAGCCTTTGGCGGAAAGCCCGATGAAGGATCATCCGCTCACGCCGATGCGCGACAGCAACCTGATGCGGTTGTTGGAACCGCAGGTGACCAGACCCGTGGGCCTCGCCGACCGCCTGACGGTTGCGCGTGGCGTGGAGGCGTTGCGCGCGCGGCTTTCCGACTTGCAGGCCGGGGGGTATGCACATGTGGTCGTCGATGCGGTGGCTGACGACGATCTGCACATCATCGCCGAGGCGTGCCAGGACATGCCCCTGATGACCGGCGGATCCGCGGTCGCGATGCCCCTGCCCCATCTCTACAAGGCGCAAGGACTGCTGCCCGAGGATGCGCCAAGCACGCCAAAGCCGGACATCCCGAAGCAGACGATCATCCTGTCCGGCAGTTGTTCCGCCATGACCAACGCGCAGGTCGCGCGCTACGTCGATACGGGCGCGCCGACGTTCCGGCTTGATCCGCTAGAGGTGGCGAAGACCGGCGCGCAACCGGCGCTGGACTGGCTTGCCGGGCAGAACCTTACCCAAGCCCCCCTCATCTACGCCACGGCGGACCCGGCGTCGGTCAAGGCGGCGCAAGAGGCGCTTGGCACCGCAAAGGCGGGTGTGCTCATCGAAGACACGCTGGCCGCCTGCGCTGTCGCTGCGCGGGACATGGGCGCGCGGCGGGTGATCGTAGCGGGGGGCGAGACATCCGGCGCGGTGACCAAGGCGCTTGGTGTAACGCAGCTCGACATCGGAGCCGAGATCGCACCGGGCGTGCCGTGGACCTTCTGCACCTCGGACGGGCACACCCTCGCGCTGACCCTGAAATCCGGGAACTTCGGGGCTGAGACCTTCTTCACCGACGCGCAAGACAGGCTTGACGCGGCATGAGCAGCGAGGCCCGACTGCGCGAACAGATCTGCCTGCTCGCCAAATCGATGTTCGACCGCGGGCTGACCGGTGGCAGCACCGGCAACATATCGGCCCGGACCGATGATGGCGGGCTTCTGGTGAGCCCCACGGGCACCAGCTTCGGCAGGCTCGACCCCGGCAGGCTCAGCCGCTTTGACGCGCAAGGTACGCTGATCGGCGGCGACAAACCGACCAAGGAAATGCCGCTGCATTCCGCCTTCTACGACACGCGCAGCACCGCCGGGGCCGTGGTGCATCTGCACTCCTGCCATTCCGTCGCGCTGTCGATGATGCCGGATGTCGACGAGGACAACTTCCTGCCGCCGCTCACGCCCTACGGGATCATGAAGCTGGGCAAGGTGAAGCTCCTGCCGTTCTTCCTACCCGGCGATCCAGCGATGGGCGAAGCCGTGCGCGGGCTCGCAGGCAAGCGCAGTGCAGTAATGCTGGCCAATCACGGGCCGGTTGTGGCGGGCAAGGATGTCGAGGCTGCGTGCAATGCGGTGGAAGAACTGGAAGACACGGCCCGGCTTGCGATGTTGACACGCGGCCTCAGCCCCCGCGCGTTGACCGACGATCAGGTGCGCGCGGTGGTGATGAAATTCGATGTGGAGTGGGACGTATGAAATTCTCGGCCAACCTGGGCTTTCTTTGGCAGGACCGCCCGCTGCCCGACGCCATCCGCGCCGCCAAAGCTGCCGGGTTCGACGCGGTCGAATGCCACTGGCCCTACGAAACACCCGCGGCCGAGGTTGCAGTTGCATTGAAAGAGACCGGGCTGCCGATGCTGGGTCTCAACACCCGTCGCGGCGATGTGGCCGGCGGGGAAAACGGGCTCTCCGCCCTGCCCGGCCGCGACGACGACGCGCGCTTGGCGATTGATGAAGCGGTTGCGTATGCCCAAGCCGTCACTGCGGACGCGATCCATTTGATGGCCGGGTTCGCGGACGGGACAGACGCGCATGACACCTTCGTCCGCAACCTTCGGTACGCCTGCGACGCCGCGCCGGATCGGACGATCCTGATCGAACCGCTGAACCACTACGATGCGCCGGGCTATTTTCTGAAAACCTCCGGGCAAGCGATCCGCATCATCGAGGAGGTCGGCGCGTCGAACCTCAGACTGATGTTCGACTGCTATCACATCCAGCTCATGGAGGGCGATCTGACCCATCGGCTTCAGCGTCTGAAGCCGCAGATCGGTCACATCCAGTTCGCCTCGGTCCCGGATCGCGGCGCGCCGGATCGGGGTGAGGTGAATTACGGGCATGTCTTCGATGTGATCCGCGACATGGGGTACGACGCGCCGCTTGGGGCAGAGTACAAGCCCGGCGGTCCGACAGAGGACACGTTGGGCTGGCTGTCCATGATGCGGAGTTAACAGCTGTTAACAGCCGATATGCACGCCACTGGATTTTGTAGCGGCCGCTTGCGCACCCGCGACCTGTGGATATTTTTCTTGACTTAGCAAGGTGAATCGCGACCTATCGTGCCAAGTTGCGCAAATAAGCGCATTCGAGCAGGAAATAGGCAACCATGTTCCAGACGGCCCCGATAGAGGCAACGTCGCAGACCGAGCTTACACGCGAGATGGCCGCACGTCTAGAGGTGGCGTTGTCAACGCATCTGGAGCAGGCGTACGCCCCGGACAACCGCAAATATTTGAGACTATTCAGCGCTACAGAGACCGCTGACCTACTGGGCGTGACCGGCCAGTTCCTGCGCAAGTGCCACAGCGACGGCACCCTGCCCGAGCCCGACGTGAACCGGAACGGACGCCGGTTCTATTCTGGCGAAGAGCTGTTCGCCATTCGCCGCGCGCTTGAGGAAACGGCGCGGACGCCGGGCAAGTACGTTCCGGGACGGCGCGGCGACGACAAGCTGCAAGTGGTTCAGTTGATGAACTTCAAGGGCGGGTCGGCCAAGTCGACCTCTGCCATCCATTTGTGTCACTATCTCGCCCTGCAGGGCTATCGCGTGCTGGCCATCGACCTGGACCCGCAGGGCAGTCTGACCGGGTTCTGTGGCATCCAGCCTGAGATCGAATTCGAAGGGACGTCGATCTACGACGCACTACGCTACGAAGACCCGCTGCCCATGTCGGAGGTGATCGTCGACACCTATTTCCCGGGACTGGCGCTTGCCCCAGCAAAGCTGGTTCTGAGCGAGTTCGAGACGGAAACCGCCGTCTATGCGGGCCGTGGGATTTCGTTTTTCGAGCGGTTGAAACATGCCATCGACACGGTGGACGACCGTTTTGACGTTGTGATCATCGACAGCCCCCCTGCCCTTGGGTTCCTGACGCTCACTGGGTTATATGCCGCGACCTCGGTCCTGGTGCCGATGACGCCTTCGATGCTCGACCTCGCGTCGACGCAACAGTTCATCGAGATGACCTCGGCCTATCTTGGTGTGATCGAGGAAACCGGCGTTCGGTTAAGTCACGATTTCTTTTCCTTTCTCATCGCAAGAGATGACCCAAGCGATATTCCAAGCCAGCAGATCGTGACGCTCATGCGTGCTCTGTTTCAGGATCGCGTGGTGCCATCGACCTCGTTGCGCAGCACGGCCGTTGCCGACGCGGCGATGCTCAAGATGTCGATCTACGAGGTGGCGCGCGCCGACATGATCCGGTCGACCTATGACCGGGCGCGCGACAGCATGGATGCGGTTGGGGCGGACGTATCGCGGATGATTCAATCTGCATGGGGACGATAGACCGATGGCAATGGGAAAGAACAAGACGGGCATCATGGCTGCGATCACCGCGGCCAACGAGGTGTCGAAAACCGGCGGGCAGGGCAGGGCGCAACCGTCTCTGCCGAAAGGCACCATCGGATCGGTGCGCGCCGGGCTTGGCGGCATTCAGGATGTCGATACGGACAAGATCCTGTCTTGGGGGCCGCAAGACCGGCTTGAGTTAACAGCTGTTAACAGCGGCGACGAGGATGTGCAGGACCTGCGCGATTCCATCCGCCTGTCAGGGCAGCAAGTGCCAGTGCTGCTCCGCCCGTCGCCCAATCGGGATGGGCATTTCGAAGTGATCTATGGCCGCCGCCGCATTCTGGCCTGCCACCAGATCGGCATCCCGGTCAAAGCTTTGATCCGGACGCTGGACGACTCCGATGCGCTGATGGCGAAAGGGCTTGAGAATGCGAGCCGCGCCGATCTGAGCTATTACGAGCGCGCCCGATTTGCGAAGGCAAGCCTAGCGATGGGCCACGACCGCGCCGAGGTGATCCAGGCGCTGGCGATCAGCAAGAACACACTGTCGCAGATGGAGCGAGTCACCCGGCTTGTACCCGATGCGGTCGGCGACGCCATCGGGGCCGCCCCGAAATCCGGGCGACCGAAATGGATGGCACTTGCCGCAGCCTTTGAGGCCAAGAGCATGACCGACCGCCAGGCGTCTGCGATCTTCGAAGCGCTGGACGACGATGCACCCTCGGACGTGCGGCTTGAAGCGCTTCTGGATCACATCGCGAAACGTGGCCGACAGGAGCGTGCGCCCGCCAAGGAACGCAGCCCGGTCTCGGGAGTGCAGATCAAAAGCACAGGCTCTGCCGTCGCGCTGTCTGTCCGCAAAACCGGCGACACAGCGGCTTTCGCGGAATGGCTGGATGGCCAGCTGGACACCATGATCGAGACTGCCTTTGTGAGGTTCGAAAAAGAAACCCGCAAGGAGTAGGGGCCGCACATCGCTGCGGTGAAACGAGGACACGAGCAACAAGAGGAGACAGGCACAAAAAACCCCCGAAACCGAGGCTTCGAGGGCTGCAGCGCAAAAAGCGCAACATGTTTTGACACAACTTTCATAGCAGCTCGCGAATCACAGAACAACGAAAAACGCCTCTGGGTGAACAGCTTTTTTGTGCGCAAAGGCTATGAAAAATATGTGCGACACCCCCTATGGGGCACCGGCGACTCGCATATCGCCGGACGAAACCCGTATGTCCGCGCGTCCGACAGGTTGGCGCAAGGCAACGGCATCTTTGGCGGTGGCCGAAAAACTGGCAGAGGCCGGTGTAAACGCTACGGTCCCAAAATCACGGGCCTTTCTGGCGGTGAAACGTGTGGGCGCACAGATCGGTCTTAAAGCGGGCGATCTGATGCTTCTGGACACACTCGCTGCGTTCACACAGCCGCAGGATTGGGAGCAGGGCAGGCGGCCCATTGTTTGGCCGTCGAACGCCTATCTGGTTGATCGAACCGGCTTTTCCCTCTCCGCCCTGAAACGCCACACACGGCGTTTGGCCGACGCGGGTGTGATTGCGTTCTGCGACAGCCCCAATGGCAAGCGCTGGGGCCACAGGGACGCGGAGGGCGTGATTGTGGAGGCGTATGGCATCGACCTGTCGCCACTGGCCGCCCGCGCGATGGAATTCGAAGAACTGCACACGCAGCTTCAGAACGAGCGCGCCCTCTGCCAACGCCTGAAACGGCAAATCACCGTCACCCGCCGCATGATCCGCGCGCGGATCGAGGCCGCGCTCACCGACGGGCTGAACGGCCCTTGGGAGCGATATCTGGCTGGCTTTGAGACCCTGTTGGGAAAGTTGCCCCGACGCGGAGTGGGCTCAGAGGGACTGGAACACCTCCTGGCAGGCTTTCACAGCCTCCTGGCACAGGTCGAACACGCGTATCTTGCGGCGTCGCGAGTGGACAACGCCTTGGAAAACCCCCGGCCAAATCCCGCGGCAAGCTTGGAAAAATCCCAAGAAATGGACCCCAAGGAGCCCAATTATGAACCGCACATACAAACTACCAAATATCATGGATCTGTAATCCGTAATCCCAAAGGAAACGAGCCACCAGCAACACTTCCAGTGAAACCTGCCTTTGAAAACGAGGATAGGGGAGCAACGCCGAAACCACCCTCTGAAAGGGTTTTGGACATTCGAACCGTGATGCAAGCCTGTCCGGAATTCGCCTTTTGGGCCCGGAACATGGTCGGTTGCCTGCGCGATTGGGGCGATCTTTTCCGCGCGGCCTGTGACCTCACCAAGATGATCGGCGTATCAGACAGAACGTGGCACACCACCCAGTCCATTATGGGCAAACAAACCGCCGTGACGGCGATGGCGCTTGTGTTCGACAAACACGCAAAAGGTGAAGTCTCCTCTGCAGGTGGCTACCTGCGCGGCATGGCCCGTAAATCCGGAACCGGAGACCTCAATCTCGAACGCAGCATCTACGGGCGATTGAGCGGGCAGGGGGCGTGACAGTGGTGTAAACAATTGACTTTTAATAGAAATGCATCTGGAATGGCCTCATTGCCAACTTGTACAGCTCAGTCAGATTTGACCAATTCGCGTGCCTTCTCGATGATCCGATCCACGGTGATGCCGAAATGCTCATAGAGGACATCCGCCGTTGCCGACGCGCCGAAGGTGGTCATTCCGATGAACGCGTCTTGCGGGCGGAGCCAGCGGGTCCAGCCGAAGGGGGATGCCGCCTCGATGGCGATGCGGGGGGCGGTGCCAAGGATTTCGGTCTGGGCCGCGGCGGGTTGCGTCTCGAAGAGCTCCCAACAGGGCATCGAAACGACGGCGGTTGGAATGCCTTCGGCCTCAAGCGCCTGTTGTGCCTCAATCGCGAGGCCCGCCTCGGTGCCCGTCGCGATCAGGGTGAGCGCACGGGATGCGGAGGGCTCGGACAGCACATATGCGCCGGAGCGGGACCGGTTGGTGTCTGTGTCCTGCCGGACTTGGTCGGCCGGTTGACGAGAGAGCGCCAGAAGCGACGGGCCGTTGCGCGTTTCCAACGCGATCTGCCAGGCCTCTGCGGTTTCAACAGCGTCGGCGGGGCGGAAGACGCGCATGTTCGGCATCGCGCGGAAACTGGCGAGCACTTCGATCGGCTGATGCGTGGGGCCATTGCTGCCGACACCGATGGAATCGTGGCTGAATACGAAGAGAACCGGCAACGCCATCAACGCAGCCATCCGCATTGCGGCGCGTTCGTAGTCGGAGAAGGCAAGATACGTCACGGCGATGGGTTGCAACCCGCCATGCGCCGCGATCCCGCAGGCCATCGCCCCCATCAAGTGCTCGCGCACGCCACAATGCACATAGCTGCCGTTGCGGTCCGTCGCAGTGAATGCGCTGCGACGGCGTTTGTGATTGGTCGGCGCCTCCAGATCGGCGCAGAGGACCAGGGTATTCGGCATCGCGTCCATGAGCTGATCGCAGACGTCGCCGGAGGACTGGATTGTCGGCGTCGGCGCGTTGGGATGGGGCAGGGACGGCCATGGCGCGGGCAGGGGGCTTTGGTGCCAGCTGTCGAAGGGCTGCGCTTTGGGGTGGTCCTGCTTGCGGGTGCGCCATGCCTCCTGCGCGTCGCGCCCGCGCTGCATGGCGTTGTCCCAGTCCGCGTAGATCGTGTCAGGGATGTGAAACGCCGGGTGCGGCCAGTCGAGTGCCGCGCGCATCTCGATGCTGTCCTGATCGGTCAGTGGCGCGCTATGGCCGCCGCGCTGTCCTTCGAGACGGGGGATGCCGCGCGCAATTACGGTGCGGCAGGCGATCAGGCTGGGGCGGGGATCGGATTTGGCGCTGGTCAGCGCAGCATCAATGGCGTCGATATCGTGGCCATCGACTTCGATCACCTGCCATTGCGCGGCACGGAAGCGGGCCGGGATGTCTTCGCTGATGGACAAAGACGTCGCGCCGTCATCGGTGATCTGGTTGTCGTCCCAGAGGAAGGTCAGTTTGCCAAGCTGAAGGTGCCCGACGAGAGAGATCGCTTCCTGTCCCATCCCTTCTTGCAGACACCCGTCGCCGACGAAGGCCCAGGTGCGATGATCGACGAGGTCTGCGCCGAATTCGGCCTGCAAGCGTTGTTCCGCCACGGCCATGCCGACGGCGCAAGCGATGCCTTGACCGAGGAGCCCGGTGGTGATCTCGATCCCGGCATGTTGTTCAATCTCCGGGTGACCTGCGCAAACGGACCCGAGCTTCCGAAAGGTTTTGATCGCGTCGAGCGACACCGCCTCGCAACCCGACAGATGTAGCAACGCGTAGAGCAGCATGGAGCCGTGCCCGTTGGACAGGACCACACGGTCGCGGTCTGGCCAGAGCGGGTCTTTCGGGTCGACCTTGAGGTGATTGGCGTAGAGCGTCGCCGCAATCTCGGCCATGCCGAGGGGGACGCCCTGATGGCCTTCGCCGGCGTTGCGGATGGCGTCGAGGGCCAGAAACCGGATGGCGTGGGCCATGGATTGAATGTCGGGCATCGCGCGGATCCTGTGTGGCGACATCTTGTGGTTCGGGTCGGTCGCGCGCTGTTGACACTTTCCCCGCCCCCGAGCACCATTGCAGATGGTATACCATTTTCCAAGACTGCGCATGAGGGGTGGGCAATGACACAAACGCTGGCAATCGGGCCATATAACGAGAGCGAAAAAGCTGGCCTGACACAGGAACTTGCGCCGGTTTACCTTGATGGCCCATCGGGCGTTTCCGACCTCGATGCTGCGCAGCGAGAGGCGTTCACGGCGGTCGCGTATAAAGGCCACCACCCCTTTGGCGCAGCTGAAATGGCGCTTCTGCCGAATGTCGGCGTGATCGCGAATTACGGCGTGGGATACGACGCGATCGACGTCGCCGAGGCCTCGGCGCGCGGGATCACGGTGTCCAACACGCCCGGTGTTCTGAACGACGATGTGGCCGATCTTGCCGTTGCGATGCTGATCATGCAGGGCCGCGAGATGGAGCATGCAAGCCAGTGGGCGCGATCCGGCAAATGGGCCGAGCAGGGGGAGTATCGGCTGAACCGCAAGGTGAGTGGTGGCACCGCCGGGATTGTCGGGCTGGGCCGTATTGGGCGCGAGATCGCGGACCGGTTAGCGGCCTTCAAGATGGACATCCACTACTGGTCGCGGTCGGCGAAGGACACGCCCGGCTGGACGCACCACGGCGATCCGGTCTCGCTCGCGCGGGCAGTGGATTACCTGATCGTGGCGCTTGTGGGCGGGCCGGATACAGAAGGTTTCGTGTCGAAAGAGGTGATCGACGCGCTTGGTCCGCGCGGGATTCTGGTGAATATCTCTCGCGGGTCCACGGTGGAAGAAGGTGCGCTTCTGGACGCGCTGGAACGCGGCGCGATTTCAGGTGCTGGGTTGGACGTTTTCCAGAACGAGCCGAATATCGACCCGCGCTTCTATGCCTTGGAGAACGTCGTCATCCAGCCGCATCAGGGGTCCGGTACGGTCGAGACGCGTGCCGCCATGGCGAAGCTGCAGCGGGACAACGTTCTGGCGTATCTCGCTGGAGAAGATTTACTGACGCCGGTGAATTGATCTGGGGTCGAATGGGCTTTGCCCATCCGACCGGTTGGGGGGCCAGCCCCCCAAAGACCCCCGGAGTTTATTGGGCAAGATGAAGGGTCAGGCGATCTTGTACTTGGCAATCACCTGCGCGTCGGGAGTGACACCAATGCCCGGGGCTGTCGGGACGGATACGGTGCCCTTGCGCGCGACCTGATCCTGAATGTTGAGCGGCTCTTGCAGAAGGTCGTCGCGGAAGGTGTTGTGCGTTGTGTCGAACTCGAGCCACGGCGCGCGCGGGAAGAGGCCACCGGGTAGGGGTGGCATCGCGGCGAGCAGCTGGATGTTGGTGGCGACTGCAACGGCGCTGCCCCAGACATGGTTGATGACCGGTGTGTGGTGCGCGTGGCAGAGCGCCAGGACGCGGAGGTATTCGCTGATCCCGCCTAACGCACAGACCTCGGGCTGGGCGATGTCGAGGCCGCGGTTTTCAAGGATCGCGCGCCAGCCCCAGCGGTTGAATTCGGCCTCTCCGCCCGAGATGTTCACCTTGAGCCCCGCGCGCAATTCGCGGTAGCCGTCGAGGTCTTCAGGGGCGATGGGTTCTTCGAACCAGTAGGCGTTCAGGTCGTCGAGGGCGCGACCGACATAGAAGGCATCGGACGTGGTGTAGCAATGGTTGGCGTCGACCATGAATTCGAAGTCGGGGCCGATGCCGTCGCGCACGGCCTGACAGAGTTTCACATCGTCTTTCGCGCCGAGGCCCACCTTCATCTTGGTGGCAACGAAGCCCATATCGCGGATCGCCGCCGCCTCGTCCTTAAACCGGGCGACATGGTCCGCGATGCCTTCGCGCTTGAGCATCATGCCGTAGCCGTAGACCGGGATTTGGGTGCGATGCGCGCCGCCGATGAGTTTGTGCAGCGGCAGGTCTGCGACCTTTCCGGCGATATCCCAAAGCGCGATGTCGACGCCAGATAGCGACTGGAGCGGCATGCCTTTCTGCCCGTGATCGCGCAGGAGGTTGTAGACCTTGTGCCAGAGCACGTCGCGGTCGAGAGGGTCCTGCCCAAGGATCATCGGCTGGATGACGCCTTCGACGATCCCCTTGTTCGCCACCGCCACCGGGCCGGGGCCGAAACACTCACCCCAACCGGTGACGCCTTCGTCGGTTTCGACCTCGACCAGATGCGCGGTGCGGCGGGCATAGTATTGCTGCGAGTAGCCGAGTTCCTCGGGCAGGTCGTAGCCCAAGACGTGACTGGTGACGCGCGTGATCTTCATGAGGCGGGTTTGTCGTCTTCGAGGTAGTAGCGGATGTTGTCCTCGAAGCTGTCGTCGGCCGTCAGGCCCAGCTTCAGGGACTTCTCGGGCGCCTGATCGTAGCGCCAGCCTTTGACGATGCGCTGGATGTCGGGCTGTGCCTCAAACCGGATGAGTTTCGCGGGTTCTGGCCCGGCGACGGCGGTCATCGCATCGATCAGTTGCCGCACCGACCAGATGCGCCCGGGCATCATCATGTTGCGGTTCATGCCGAGGTCGTCCTCGGCCAACTCCGCGCCTTTGATGAGGTTCTCAACGCATTTCCGGGGGCTGAGGTAGTAGTGCAGGAAATCGTCGTCGACCGGGCAGATCGCCTCCTGCCCGTTCAGCGGTTCGCGCAGGATCGAGGACATGAAACTTGACGCGGCGCGGTTGGGTTTGCCGGGGCGGACCGAGATCGTGGGCAGGCGGAACCCGCGCCCGTCGATGAAGCCTTTGCGGCTGTAATCGGTGAGGAGAAGTTCCCCGATGGCTTTCTGCGTGCCGTAGGAGGTTTGCGGGTTCAGGAAGGTGTGGTCGGTGATCGGATCGGGCACCTCTCCGCCGAAGACCGCGAGCGACGAGGTGAAGACGACGACGGGCTTGGTGCCCAACGCGCGGGCGCGTTCCAAGACGTTGATGGTGCCGGTCATGTTGATCTTATAGCCGAGGTCGAAGTCTTCTTCGGCATGGGCCGACACGATGGCGGCGAGCAGGTAGATCACGTGCGTATCCGCACCGATGCAGGCCTCCACCGACGCCGGATCGGCGATGTCGCAGGTTGCCGTCTCAACGGGGAAGGGGGCCTCGACCGGGGTCGGGTCCATGATGTCGGCGAGGGTGATCTTGCTGATCTCCTGCCCGCGCAGCGTTCCGCGTTTTGCAAGCGCCTGCGCCAGTTTCTGGCCGACCACGCCGCCGCCGCCAAGGATGAGGATGTTCATCGCGATTCTCCGTTGTTCAATGTCTAAAGCAGGCCGCGGCCCGCGAGATTGCGCATCAGGGCGGCTGTGCCAAAGGTCCATTCCGGGCATTCGGTGGACAGTCGCACGGTGTTGCGCAGGGTTCCGAGGTGCGGTTCCTGGATCTCGACCACGTCGCCGGTGTGGTGGGTGAAGCCCTGTCCCGGTGCGTCGCGGTCCTTGGTGGGGGCGAACATCGTGCCGCAGAAAAGGACGAACCCATCCGGGTACTGGTGGTGCCGCCCGATAGTCTGCTGCGCCAGATCTGCCGGATCGCGGCTGATCTTCGTCATGGAGGACGTGCCGTCGAGGATAAAGTCATCCTCTCCGGTCACCGTCATGGTCAGTTCGGCGCGGCGCACGTCGTCGAGCGTGTAGTGATCGTCGAAGACGCGGATGAACGGGCCGATGGCGCAGGAGGCGTTGTTATCCTTGGCCTTGCCCAAGAGCAGGGCAGAGCGGCCTTCGACGTCGCGCAGGTTGACGTCATTGCCCAACGTTGCGCCGATGATAGTGCCTTGGGAGGTGATGCAGAGCACCACTTCGGGTTCGGGGTTGTTCCATTTGCTGATCGGGTGCAGACCGACATCCGCGCCGTAGCCTACGGCGCTCATCGGTTGGGATTTGGTGAAAACCTCGGCGTAGGGGCCGATGCCAACCTCCAGGTATTGCGACCAGAGACCTTCGGCTTGCAGGACCGATTTGACCTTCTCGGCCTCGGCGGATCCGGGTTTCAGACCCGACAGGCTGTCGCCGATGTTCTTGCCGACCTTTTGCCGGATCGCGTTGGCGCGTTCGGGGTCGCCATCGGCCTGTTCCTCGATCACGCGCTCGACCATGCTGTCGGCGAATGTCACGCCGCAGGCTTTGATGGCGTGCAGGTCAACCGGGGCGAGCAGATGGGGGGTCATGTCAGCGACGCTGCCGATATCCTCGCCCGGTGCGGTGCGAAGAATATCGGCGGGGCTGTCGCCCTCGCAGAGGTCGCGCATCGTCGGGATAGATTTCGACGTGATGTCGATCACCCGGTCGCCCCGGACAGTCACGACGCAGGGGCCAATGTTGGGCCGCCAGACGCGACCGGCGAGAAGGGCGTTGGAATCATTGGGCAGCAAGGGGCACCTCGTTCGTCGGTGGCAGCATTTTTCCGGGGTTCAGAATGTTTTTCGGGTCGAGCGCCGCCTTGATCGCGCGCATCGGGATCAGGGCATTGCCGTGTTCGGCCTCCATATGCCGCTGTTTGCCAAGGCCGATGCCGTGTTCACCCGACACCGTGCCGCCAAGGCGCAGGGCGGTCTTGCACAGATCGCTGGTGAATTGCTCGGCGCGCCGCATCTCGTCGGGATCGTTCGGGTCGACCGACAAACCGGCGTGAAAATTGCCGTCGCCGACATGGCCGACGATGGTGGCCGTCAGCCCGAGTTTCACTGCGTCTTCCTGGGACTGGCGCACCGCTTCGGCGAGTTTTGAGATCGGCACGCAAACATCCGTTGGCCAGATATGCTTGCCCTTGCCCAACGCGGCAGAGGCGTAATGTGCATTGTGGCGCATGGCCCAAAGCGCGTTGCGGTCCTCCGTCGTGTCGGCGGTTTGCCAGCCTTCTGCGCCAAACTCCTGCGCGATCTCGGCGAAGGCTTTGCGCTGGTCCTCGACGGCGGCGGGGGAGCCGTGAAATTCGAGAAAGAGGTGCGGCAGTTCGGGAAGCCCCGCGTCGGAGTAGCGGTTGAACCCGCGCACCATCATGTGGTCGAGCAGTTCGATCCGCGCCATCGGGATCCCGCACTGGATTGTGGTGATGACGCAGTTCACCGCGTCCTCGACATCAGCAAAGCGGCAGGTGGCGGCGGTGATGGCTTCGGGTAGGCCGTGCAGTTTGAGCGTCAGTTCCGTGATGATCCCCAGCGTGCCTTCGGAGCCGATCAGAAGATGCGTGAGGTCGTAACCGTTTGACGCCTTGCGCGCGGCGCTGCCGGTGCGGATCACCGTGCCATCGGCCAGCACCGCTTCCAGCGCGAGGATGTTTTCGCGCATCGTGCCGTAGCGCACGGCGGTGGTGCCGCTGGCGCGGGTGGCTGCCATGCCGCCCATGCTGGCATCGGCGCCGGGATCGACGGGAAAGAACAGGCCAGTACTGCGCAGGTCTTCGTTCAGCGCCTTGCGGGTGACACCGGGTTGGACGACGCAGTTGAGGTCTTCGGGATGCACCTTGAGCACGCGATTCATGTCGCGGAAATCGAGGCTTATCCCGCCGGAGGTGGCGAGGTGCTGTCCCTCCAGAGACGACGCCGCGCCATAGGGTGTGATGGGGCAGGCATGTTCCGCGCAGGTGCGGACGATGGTTTGCACGTCTTCGGTCGATGTCGGGTAGGCGACGGCATCGGGGGGCGTGTTGGGGTAATACGTCTCGTTCTGACCGTGCAGCGTCAGGTCAGCGGCGGAGGTGCTGATCCGGTCGCCCAGCTGCGCCTTGAGCGCGTCGATGCAAGCCGCGATGCTCATGTTGTTGCCGTCCATGCGGCAAGGCCCACGACTGCCAACATGGCCAGCGCCATGCCGATGTTGATGGCGCGTTGGGCGGCGTGGCTGAGGTTCAGCTCGTGCAGCACGGTGCCTGCCCAGAGCCAGGCAAGATGGATCGGAATCCAGATGGCGTTCATGATGATCACCTTGGTGATGATCTCGAACGTCAGGTTGTCGGGCGCGTAGCTGAACCCCGAGATCAGCGAGGTGTTGACCACATAGGCTTTGGGATTGATTGCCTGAAGCGCCACGCCGCCAAATACGCCGGGAGGCTGTTTCGCTTCCATGAAGGCGATCTTTGATCCGGCGAAGGCGATGCGCGCAGCGAGGTAGAGCAGGTAGCCAATGGAGGCGATCAGCAGAAGCGTGCGCAGCCATGGCACCGAGAGAACGACGGCAGCGACACCGGTGATGACGGCCAGCAGCACGAGGTTGGTGCCGATGAAGAGGCCCAGCACGTATTTGAGTGAGGGCTTGAACCCGTAAGCCGCGCCGAACCCTGCCGTGGTCAGCACACCCGGTCCGGGCGTGATGATGAGCAGGATCACGGCAAGAGCGAAGGTTCCCATCAGGCGAACTCCAACTGCACCTTCATCGCCTGCGTGCGGTCATTCGCGGTGGCGAAAGCCGTCGCGAACTCGGCCAGCGGGAAGCTGTGCGTGATGAGCGGGGCAAGGTCGATCAGGCCTTTCTGCATGAAAGCAACGGCTTGGGCGAATTCCTCGTGGAAGCGGAAGGAGCCTTGGAGCGACAGTTCCTTTGCGGTGATCTGCATCATCGGCAGGGTCATGTCTCCCGAGAGGCCCAACTGTACCAAAATTGCGCGGGGCCGCAGAGCACTGACCATCGCGCGCAGGGCGGGTTCGGCGCCAGAGCATTCGAGCCCAATATCGACAGAACCTTTTGCGGCGGAGTATGGGGTCAGGGCTTCGGCGTTTGACATGGTGTTGAGAGCAACATCCGCACCCGCCGCCCTGGCGCGCTCAAGCGCGGTGTCCGAGATATCGGTCGCGATGATCTCGGCCGCTCCGGCGCGACGGGCGGCGAGGATCACCAGAACGCCGATGGGGCCGCAGCCGGTGACCAGAACACGCTTACCCAGTACGGTTCCGGCTTGCGTCATGGCGTGCAGGCAGACGGCGAGCGGTTCGGCCATTGCGGCCTCGGCCGGGGTCAGACCATCGGCTTTGACGCATTGGCTGGCTTCGGCGATCAGGCTTTCGCGAAACGCGCCCTGGATGTGCGGGAAGGGCATGGCCGAGCCGTAGAACCGCATGTTCAGGCACTGGTTCGGCAAGCCGCGCAGGCATTCCGTGCAAGTGGCGCAGGGGCGTGAGGGAGAGACAGCGACGAGGTCGCCGACGCTTAGTCCTTCGACGTCGGGTCCAACTTCGGACACGTGGCCGGACACTTCGTGCCCAAGGATCATCGGTTCGCGCAGTTTCACCGTGCCGAACCCGCCGTGGTTGAAGTAATGCAGGTCACTGCCGCAAATGCCGCCGCGCGCCATTGCAATGCGCACCTGACCCGGGCCAAGCGCTTCGGCCGGAGCATCGCCAAGGCGCAGATCCTTCGGCCCGTGCGCGTAGAGTGCTTGCATCAGACGACCCTCCCCAGCCTTCCGAAAACGCGGCTTGCGTCGCGCGGCAAATGGTATACCATTTTTGCCAAGTAAGAGCGTCGGCAGGGAATTGTCAAACACCCTGACACGGCGGTCGACCGGGAGGAGACATGCCGAATTTCGATCTCACCGGCCGCGTGGCACTTGTCACCGGGTCGTCCAAGGGCATTGGCTTTGCGCTGTCGCAAGGCTTGGCCGAGGCGGGCGCGCGCATCGTGATGAATGCGCGCGGACTCGACGATCTGGAGACTGCGGCAGAGCGGTTGCGTGGGACTGGTGCCCAGGTGGACACGCTGCCATTCGACGTCACGGATGCGCAGGCCGCGCGCGACGCGATTGACGGGTACGAGGCGGACGGCCAGATCGATATCCTTATCAACAACGCCGGGATGCAGCATCGCGGGCCGCTTGAGGAGTTCGAAGTCGATGCTTTCGACAGGCTGATGCGGACCAATGTCAATTCCGTCTTCTACGTCGGACAAGCGGTTGCGCGGCACATGATCGGGCGGGGGCGGGGCAAGATCATCAACATCGCGTCCGTACAGACCAGTCTCGCCCGCCCCGGCATCGCGCCTTACACGGCGTCGAAAGGGGCGATTGGAAATCTGACCAAGGGCATGGCGACGGACTGGGCGAAGCATGGGCTGAACTGCAACGCCATTGCGCCGGGCTATTTCGAGACGCCGCTCAACGCCGCGCTGGTGGCGGATCCGGAGTTCTCGGCGTGGCTTGCCAAGCGCACACCACAGGGGCGGTGGGGCAAGGTCGAGGAACTGCAGGGCGCGGCGGTATTTCTGGCGTCGGACGCGGCGAGTTTCGTGAATGGGCACACGCTGTTTGTCGATGGTGGCATCACGGCAAGCCTTTGAGGGGAGAGGGGATATGAGCGAGAAACTGACGGTTGGCTTTATCGGTGTGGGCCTGATGGGACACGGGATGGCAAAGAACATCCTGCAAGGCGGTTACCCGCTGGTCATCAAGGGCAATCGCAACCGAACACCGGTGGAGAGCCTTGTCGGCATGGGCGCGACCGAGGTGCAGACCGCGCGCGAGATGGCGGAGCTGTGTGATGTGATTCATCTGTGCCTGTCGAACTCGCCCCAGGTCGAGGCGATCATCCGCGGGCCGGACGGCATTCTGGCGGGCGCCAAAGACGGTTTGATCGTCGTGGACACGACCACCGCTGATCCAACCTCGACCATGGCGCTGGCCGAGGAGATGGTGGCGCAGGGGGTGCATATGGTCGATGCGCCCTTGGGGCGGACGCCGAAAGAGGCGGAGGCCGGGACGCTCGATGCGATGGTGGGCGCGTCGGACGAGGCGTTCGCGACCGTCAAGCCGATCATCGAGTGCTGGTCTGGGTCGATCAATCACATCGGCCCGGTCGGCTCGGGCCACAAGATGAAGCTCATCATGAACTTCATGTCGATGTCGTATGCCAGTGTCTATTCCGAAGCGCTGAGCCTGGCCGTCAAATCGGGCCTGACGCCGCAAACGGTGCGCGACGTGATGGGGCCGTCGCGGATGGGCTGCGGGTTCTTCGACACGTTCTTTTCGGCAGCGGTGGGGGGCGATCCCAACGCGCATAAATTCGCCATCGCCAACGCGGCGAAGGACGTGCGCTACGTGGCCAACATGGCGATGGCGGCGGGTGTAATGAACCCCATGGGTGCGGCTGTGCGCAACTATTTCGATCAGGCCGAGGCGGCGGGGAAAGGTCAGGATTACGTGCCGACCATCGCCAATCACATCGCCGGGCTGAACGGCGTCGATCTTCCGGAGGCGGTGAAGAAAGGCCAAAGCTGATGCTGAGCGCGGAGCAGAAGCGGTTCTATAATGAAAACGGGTATCTGTTGGTCGAGAACGCGGTTACGGCCGAGCAACTTGAGCGACTGCGCGAGATCACCTATCGCCTGATCGATGCGTCGCGGGAGGTGACCGAGAGCAACGAGGTCTACGACCTCGACGCCGGTCACTCTGCAGAGGCCCCGCGCCTGACGCGGATCAAGCTGCCGCACAAGCGCGACCCGTATTTCTGGGATTTGATCCGCGACTCAAAGCTCACCGAGGTGCTGACTGACCTGCTGGGGCCGCATACCAACCTGTTGACCTCCAAGCTCAACACCAAGGCCCCGGGTGGTGGGCGCGCGGTTGAGTGGCATCAGGACTGGGCGTTCTACCCCGCGACGAATGACAGCCTTTTGGCCTTCGGTCTGATGCTGGAGGATGTGGACGAGGCCAACGGGCCGCTGATGGTGATCCCGGGCACGCATAAAGGCCCGATTCTGAGCCACATGGCGAACGGCTATTTCGCCGGGGCGATTGATCCCGACGATCCGCTGTTCGAGCGGGCGAAGGCGGTGACGCTGACCGGCAAGGCCGGCGACATGACGGTGCATCATGCGCGCATCCTGCATGGCTCGGCCCCGAACATGAGCGACCGCAACCGGCTCATCCTGTTCTACGAATGCAGCGCGTCGGACGCGTGGCCGATCCTTGGCGCGTCGAGCTACATCCATTCGCTGGGTCAGCGTGCCTATTGGGACGATGTGCAGGAGCGGCAGATCACAGGTGAGCCGCAGCTTCAGGCCCGGATGGCAGACGTGCCAGTGGTGATGCCGCTGCCACCTGCGCCCGACACCGGGTCGATTTTCAAGACACAGGAAAGCGCGGGTGCGAAAAGCGCGTTTGGTTGACGGGTCCGCGCGTTCGAAAGCGCGCGTACCCTAATCCGAACGGATGCGCTCAAGGATATGTGTCTTGTGATCCTGACCTCCGAAGAACACGGCGAGCAGAAAGACTGTTTCTGACGTGTCATCGACGGTGAAATAGAGGATCGCGCGGTTCTTGGTGGTCCAGCGCAGGCCATCCATGACCTCGGGCCAGAGTGTGCCTTGATGCGGGGTATCACCCAACGCGTCGATGTCGTCCTCGATCCCGAGGAGACGCGTTTCCGCCTGATCGAGCGCGTCTCCGATCTCTGTTCCCAAGGCAACATAGGCGTCGACCAGAAAATCGAAGATCGCCTCTAGATCGTCCCGCGCTGCGGTCGATCTGAGAACCCTATAGCCCATGCGCGCGGCGCTTGCGGGTGATCATGTCACGGGTCGCAGAGCGCGCTGCGTCTGTTGTTTCGAAACCGCCGTCACGCCGGTCTGCAAAGAAGCTGCGGAGCGCGTTGAGTTCGGCTTCCTCCAGTTCCGTCTTGGTCTTCAGCAGGTCAAGGCTGTGCTGCACCACGGCGCTGACGCTGGAGAATTTGCCCTCTTCGACAAGGGACCGCGCGAATGCTTCTTGTTGCTCGGACATGGAAACCGACGCTTTGACGGACATGGGAGTACCTCTTCGGATATGCTACTGAGTAGCATTTAGCCTTGTAGCGGTCAACGTCACATCATCTTGGCACTGCCATCCGCCAGCATCGCCTCAACCGCGGGCATCTCGCAGTATCCGCCCTGCACCTTGGCATCGAGCGACACTTCCAGCTCTTGAATCGCGGTCAACTGCGCGATGACCGCGTCGATCCGGTCGAAGGGCACCACGACCACGCCGTCATGGTCGGCGACGATAATGTCGCCGGTTTCGACATGCCGCCCCGCAAGCGTCGCGCCGAAGCCGACCTTCCCGGGTCCGTTGGAATAGGGCGAGTTCGGGCTGAGCCCCGCGCACCAAGCGGGTAGGCCTGCGGCAACGATGCCGGGATAGTCGCGCATCTGGCCGTCGGTGACGAACGCCGCGACGCCCTTGTTCTTCATCATGCCGCAGAAACGGTCGCCCGCAGCCGAGCAGTTTTTGTGCCCATGCACCGCCGCGACGATGATGTCACCCGGTTGCGCAATGTGCAGCGCGCCCATCGTGGCGAGGATTTCGGCGGGGCCATTATCGGCGACCAATGCCGGGCCGTGAGCGTGCAGCGGCAGGGAGCCATCGGTACAGACCGGCTGGATCGCCATGCCAAGCGCGCCCTGGCCCTCCATCGCGTCGCACAGAAACCCGGTTGGGATATTCCTGAACGCGTCGATCTGGGCCTGTTTCGGGCGGCGGATGTCGGATTTGATCTGCAGCTTCGGGGGTTCTTCGATCATGGTGTGGGTCCTCCTCGGTTGCCCTAGTGTCGCGGATCACGTCAGAAAGTGAAGCGCATAAAATGTGCCCATCCCGGCGACGATGGCTCCGATGACGGAACCTTTCAGCCCGACCAGAAAGGCGGCGCAGGCGGCGAGGATGCGCACGGGGTCGACCTCGCCCCCGGTGGCGTCGGGCCAGAGCACGAGCGGCGTGAAAAGCGCAGGGAAAACGGCGACCCCGACATAGCGCAGATGCAACAGCGCCCAGTCGGGCAGTTCTTTGCCGCCCAACAGGCCAAGAAACGAGAACCGGATTGCGAACGTGCCGATGCCCAGCCCGATGGTCAGAAGCCAAAACGTGGTGTCGTCGATCATGCCGCCCGCGCCTCGCGCCGTTTGAGGTAAAGCTCGGTCTGCGCGCCGACTGCCATGGCGATCAAAGCGGCGAAGATGATGCCGAGCGACCATGGCACCCATCCGAACGCGATGGCCATCGCGCAGGAGGTCAGGGCAGCGACGACGTGGGGCAGGGACCGCAAGAGCGGCGCGGTCAGGGCAATGAAGCAGACCGGCACCGCGAAATCGAGCGACCAGCTGTCGGGGATCGCCTGTCCCATGACCGCGCCCAGAAAGGTGCAGCCGTACCAGATCGGGCAGATCAGCATCATCGCGCCGAAGTAGTAGGCGACCTTGGCGTCCGGCGTCATCTCGGGCCGGTCCTCATATGTTTTGACCGCGACCGCGAAGGCCTGATCGACCATGAGGTAGGCCATCAAGGCACGCGTCCCAAAGCGCGCGTGGCCGACATGCGGGACGAGGGCGGCGGAATACATGGCCATCCGCAGGTTCACCGCCAGTGCGGTCAGAAGTGCGATGAAAACCGGCGCCTGATCCTGCAAGAGCGCCAGCGCGGTGAACTGCGACGCCCCGGCGATCACCAGCACGGACATCGACATGGTTTGCAACACGTCCAGCCCGGCATCCCGCGCGACGACACCGAACAACATGGAGTAAGGGACGACGATGAGGATAAACGGCGCGCAGTCGAGATAGCCGCGCCAGAAGGCTTTGGTTGGGGTCATCGCAGGCTTTGCGCCCGCATCTTGACCCGCAGATAGGCCAAGCCCGAAGCCGACGCTTCGCATTGCGCGCGCTGTCGGGCGATCTGGTTTCCGGTTGCCTCTGACCCGACCTTGGCCAGCTCCTCCATCCGGTCGCACTGCATGAGGTTGGCAAGCAGATCGTATTTCAACTCCACCCCTGCGATCGCCGCGATCCGGTCATCGGCGGTTTCCGCGATGCGCTCCATTTCCGCGGAAATCCCGATGCGCCACGCCTCGCGCGCCTGATTGTAACAGAGCACCGCAGAGGCGGTCATATCGTCCGGCGTGGTCAGGCACCGCTGATGCGCTTCATCCACGCAAGAGGCCGGATTTTGCTGCTGGACAAGCCGCGCCGCCAGACACGCGTCAGCGGCAACCAGGTTGACGTCTGCAGAGGCGGAGGAAGACAGGATACAGAGCAGGGCGCTCGCCGTTTTCCGCCACCGCATAAAAACTGCGAACATCCTGTTTCCCCCGTTACACAGGCGTCATTTGCCCTTGCATTTGGTATACCATTTCGAAATGCTATGCCAAGCGCCCCATCCACGAGGGCGGACAGAATCCATGGGAGGGTAAGATGTCGGACACCCGCGCCAACAAGCGGTTCCGCTCGCAGGAGTGGTTTGACAACCCCAACAACCCGGGCATGACCGCGCTCTATACCGAGCGCTATCAGAACAGCACCTTCACCCGCGAAGAGCTGCAAAGCGCCCGCCCCGTGATCGGTATCGCGCAGACCGGGTCCGACCTTGTGCCGTGCAACAAGATCCACGTCTTCCTGATGGACCGGATCAAGGCGGGCATCCGCGAGGCAGGCGGCATTCCGATGGAATTCCCGGTGCATCCGATCCAGGAGACTGGCAAGCGCCCGACCGCCGCCTTGGACCGGAACCTGCAATATCTGAGCCTCGTCGAAGTGCTGCACGGCTACCCGATTGACGGTGTTGTGCTGACGACCGGTTGCGACAAGACCACGCCAGCGATGCTGATGGGGGCGGCCACTGTGGACCTGCCCGCGATTGCGCTGAATGGCGGGCCGATGCTGGATGGCTGGTGGAAAGGCAAGCGCGCCGGATCGGGTGCGATCGTCTGGGAAAGCCGTCGCCTGCTGGCCGAGGGCAAGATCGACTACGAAGAGTTCATGAAGCGCGTCTGTTCTTCTGCGCCGTCGCACGGGCATTGCAACACGATGGGCACCGCCAGCACGATGAACGCGATGGCCGAGGCGTTGGGCATGAGCCTGACCGGCAACAGCGCGATTCCGGCCCCCTTCCGCGAACGGATGGCGATGGCCTATGAGACCGGCAAGCGGATCGTGGGGATGGTCTATGAGGACCTCAAGCCGTCCGATATCTTGACGCGTGAGGCATTTGAAAACGCGATTGTGGTGAATGCCGCGATTGGTGGATCGACCAACGCGCCGCCGCATCTGCAAGCCGTTGCGCGGCATATCGGTGTGGACCTGCACGTGACGGACTGGGAGAAGCATGGCTTCGACGTACCGCTCATGGTCAACATGCAGCCCGCCGGAGAATACCTTGGTGAGAGCTTCTTCCGCGCCGGCGGTGTGCCTGCGGTGATGGGCGAGTTGGTCAAGGCCGACCGCCTGCATCTGGATGTGATGACCGCAACCGGCAAGACGATGGGTGAGAACCTGAAAGGTTGGGAAAGCGAAGACACCGACGTTATCACCACCTACGCCAAGCCGATGCGCACGAATGCCGGGTTCAAGGTGCTGTCGGGCAACCTGTTCGAGTCCGCGTTGATGAAGACGAGCGTCATTTCCAAAGATTTCCGCGATAGGTATCTGTCGGAACCGGGCAACGAAGGTGTGTTCGAGGCCCGCGCTGTCGTCTTTGAGGGCCCCGAGGATTACCACGACCGGATCAACGACGCGTCGCTCGAGATTGACGACCGCACGATCCTGTTCATTCGTGGGGTTGGATGCGTCGGGTATCCCGGATCGGCGGAGGTGGTGAATATGCTGCCGCCGGATGCGATTGTGAAGCAGGGGATCAACCATTTGCCCACCGTGGGCGACGGGCGTCAGTCCGGCACGTCGGAAAGCCCGTCGATCCTGAACGCCTCGCCCGAGGCGGTCGTGGGCGGCGGATTGGCGTTCTTGCAGACCGGCGACCGCGTGCGGCTCGACCTCAATAACAGCACAATGAACGCGCTGGTGTCGGATGACGATTGGCAGGCGCGGATCGACGCGTGGCAAGCGCCGGAGCTGAAACACCAGACGCCGTGGCAGGAGATTTACCGAAAGCATGTCGGTCAGTTGTCCGACGGAGGCTGCCTCGAACTGGCGACGGCGTATCAGCGCATTCGCCATGATCTGCCGCGCGACAATCACTGAGATCGGATTGGGGGCGCTGCCCCCAAACCCCCGGGAATATTTTTGAACCAGAGAAGATAAGGACCTGCGCTCATGTCACAGAGCATCATCATCACAGGCGGCGGGCGCGGGATCGGCAAGGCGACGGCGGAGGTTTTTCTGAACGCGGGCTGGCATGTAGGCGTGGTCGGGCGCACGGCTTCGGCGCTTCAGGACGTGGCGGACAGCCATGAGAACGCGCTGGCGATGCCCTGCGATGTGACGGATGAAGCCTCGGTAGCGGATGCGTTTGGCAAGGCGGCCGAGACCTGGGGGCATGTTGATGTGCTTTTCAACAATGCCGGCGTGTCTTTGGGCGCCGCCACGGTGGACGAGATCGACGTCGCCGACTGGCGCAACCTGATCGACATCAACGTGACCGGCAGCTTCATCTGCGCCAAGGTCGCTTTTGGCCTGATGCGTGCGCAGGATCCGCAGGGCGGGCGGATCATCAACAACGGCTCGGTCTCGGCTTACGTGCCCCGCTACGGGTCGGCGGCCTACACCACGTCGAAACACGCGATCACCGGGCTGACTCGATCGATCTCTCTGGATGGGCGGGCGTTCAACATCGCGTGCGGCCAGATCGATATCGGCAATGCGCTGACCGACATGGCGGCGAAGATGACCAAGGGCGTGCCGCAGGCGGATGGATCGATTGCGGTGGAGCCGGTGATGGACGTGTCCAATGTGGCCAAGTCGGTGCTGCACATGGCGTCGCTGCCGTTGGAGGCGAATGTGCAGTTCATGACGGTGATGGCGTCAGCGATGCCCTACATCGGTCGAGGTTAGGCTGACACCCAGCCGGTGCCCACCGCGCGGGCCCATTCGGGGCGGTTCTGCGCCTTGGCAAGGGCGACCATCCCGCGCGGATCATAGGGCACCGAACGAAATGTGATCAGCCAACCGGCATGCTTTTGTTCAGCGATGGCGTATGAAGCATTGGGCGTTCCGGTCTGCATCTCGTGATAGACCGGATGATCGTCATCGTAACCCGGACAACCGACACTCCCCGGATTGAGGACAACTCTGCCATCGGTGAGGCGGACGACCCTTGGAACATGTGTGTGCGCGCAGAGGATCAGGCTGGCATCGATCCCCTGCGCCTCGGCTTCGATTTCCGCACGCGTGGACGCTCTGATCGTGCCGTCGTCTTCGACACGTTCGAGCCAATAGGCCAGATCGCTTGCCGGTGTGCCGTGGCAGAGGAAGACATCCTCGAAGACCGTCAGGGTCGGCGACAGCGTGCGGAGCCAATCAAGGTGTTCGGGGCGCAGTTGATCGTAGGCGACGCGGTCGGACGGGCCCATGTCCTCGGGGGTTTTTTCGATCAGCCATCGGTCGTGATTGCCGCGGATGGATGGGAAATCGCGCGACATCAGAAGCTCGGCCGTACCATGCGCATCCAGTGGGCCGCTGAAATGGTCGCCGAGGTTGACCGCATCTGTCAGGCCAAGCGCGTCCATATCCGCGAACACGGCTTTCAAAGCGTCAGAGTTCCCGTGGATATCGGCAAGGACAGCGAATTTCATCCGGTGACAGTGGCAGAGGCGGCGCAAAAATCAACCGCCCTTCACCTTGCGCTCGCGCGCCCAGATGTAGAGGCCGGAGGCGATGATGATCGCGCCACCGCCAAGCGTGTAAATCGTGGGCCATGTGTTGAAGACGACGATCCCGGCAAACGCGGCAAAGACGATCTGGGCGTAGAACATCGGAGACAGGAGCGAGGCGTCAGCCCAGCGATGCGCTGTCGTGGCGGCGATGTGGCCCGTGGCTCCGAAAAAGCCGATCCCGCAGAAGACGACCCAGGCGGTCGGATCGGACGGCCAGGTCCAGCCTTTGATGACAAAGGGCAACAGGACGGCGGTGGCAACGGCGGAAGACCACACCTGTTGGGTCGCGTTGCTTTCGATGCCCGCGAGCATGCGGGTCATCACGAAATAAAGCGATGCCACGATCACCGACGTGATTGAGAACAGCATCGCGGGATGCCACTCCGCGCCCCAGGGCTGGGTGACCACCAGTACGCCGGAAAAGCCGACACAGACCGCCACGATGCGCCGGATGCCGACGGTTTCACCAAGCATCGGGATGGCCAGCAATGTGACGACGATTGGGATCGTGAACTGGATTGTGGTGGTGAGCGTGATCGGCAAATAGCTGAGCGCCAGAAAATTGAGAATCGTGCTGCCCAGAAGGCAGATAGATCGCAGGAATTGCAGTTTCGGACTTTGCGAGCGCAGCGCCGCGCGCCCCTCTTGCGGCAAATAGACGAGAAGCGCCACGATCAGGTGCCCGGCGTAGCGCGCGAACACGACCTGCAGCGCGGGCAGACCCGCGATCAGAAGCCATTTGGCCGAGGTGTCGATACAGGTGAATAGCGCCACCGCCAGCAGCATGACGCCAATGCCGGCGGCGGTTTTGTCTTCGCGGGGAAGAACGCCTACCAAGCGCGCCTCATATTGTCATACCGCCGTCGATGCTGATGCACTGACCTGTCATGTAGCGCGCCTCATCCGAACCGAGGTAGACCACGAGGTCGGCGATTTCGGGCGCGGTGCCGATCCGGCCCATCGGCTGCCGCGCGACGAAAGCCTTCATGGCGCCGTCATAGTCGCCCGTGGCCTTGAGGCGCTCATGCAGGGACGGGCTGTCCACTGTTCCGGGGGCGATGGCATTGCAGGTGATCCCCTTGGTCACAAAGTCAGCGGCCACCGATTTGGTCAGGCCGACCACCGCCGCCTTCGACGTGCCGTAGATGCAGCGGTTGGGGAGGCCCTGCACGCTTGAGGCGACAGAGGAGATGTTCACGATGGATCCGCGGCCCGCATCGAGCATGCCCGGCAAAGCGGCCTGAATGGCGTGCATCTGCGCGCGCACGTTCAGGTGCATCGCAAAAGCGAACTCATCATCCGTGACGTCAAGCACAGAACCGCCATGCACGTGCCCGGCGCAATTGACGAGGATATCGGGCGCTGCGTCCTTAACGGCGCTTTGCAGCGCGGCCTTGTCCAGCACATCGAGCGCGAACGCTCGTGTCGCATCAAGCCCGTCAAGAAGGTCGCCGCGCAGATCCGTAGCGACCACCTCGGCTCCGTTGGCGATCAAGGCCTCGACGCAGGCGCGGCCAATACCCTGACCGGCCGCCGTGACAAAGGCGCGTTTTCCGGAAAGCCGCCCGGTCATGACGTGCTCAGGTTTTTGCTCATCCAATCGACCATCTCTGACACCATCTTGTCGCCGTCACCGTCATTCTTGGCCGCCTTCAACGCGTCATCCGCACATCCGGACATACGACTGTGCAGCCCCAAATCCTGCGTCATTTGCCGATAATAGCCAACATCTTTCGACGCGTTCGCAATCGAGAAGGCGAGGTTCACATCGCCATCGACCGCATAATTGCGCACGAACTCCATCATGCCAGAGCGCAATGGGCCTGCGGCCATCACTTCGAACAGCGTTTGACGGTCGATGCCGGCCGCATCAGCGGTGGCAAAGGCTTCGGCCATCGCGCAGGCCGTCGTCATGCCGAAGTAGTTGTTGATCAGCTTGATCGTGTGACCGTTGCCGAGCTTGCCGAGGTGGAAGACGTTTTCGCCCAGCACATCCAGTACCGGTTTCACCCGGTCGAAGGCGGCCTTGTCACCGGCACACATGATGTTGAGCAACCCGTCCACCGCATGCGCGGGCGTGCGTCCCAAAGGTGCGTCCAGATAGGCGGCGCCCTTGGCCTCCATATCTGCGCCGATCTTGATCGTTGACGCAGGCAGGGACGTGCCGAAATCGATCACAACCTGATCGGGCTTCACCCCGGCCAGCACGCCGTCATCGCCGTAGACGCGGGATTCGACGTGGTCCGAGGTGCCCATGCAGAACATCACAACATCGGATTGCTCTGCCACCTCGCGGGCATGCGCGGCCTCAGTCGCGCCGCGCGCAAGCGCTTCTTCGACGCCGGTGCGGTCGCGGTTGCCAAGAACGATGACATCATAATCCGCCTTCTGCAGGCAGTCGACCATAGCGCGGCCCATCAGACCCAATCCGATATATCCAACCTTCATCTCTCGTCTCCCTTTCAAATGCCGGTAAAGTCCCCGGGCACGTCGCTTGCGCGCACCGGTTGGCCCGTGCGCCCCGACAGGGCAGCGGCCAGTGTGAGTTGCAATGCCTTCGCCCCGTCCACGCCAGTGCAGAGCACGTCATCTTCGCCGCCCTTCACCACATGTGCAAATCGGGTCAGCTGGTCGGCAATCGGGTCAATCCTGGGCAGCGCGACGGGCGGATGCCGGTGCAGGGGTTTGGACCATTCGATTTCGCTGTCGTCGCTGCGCCCCCAGCGGGTCAGCGACGGGAAGGCCAGCGCGCCATCGGTGCCTGTAACGCGCAGGTAGTCTTCGCCCGAGCCGGCGATGGCGGGGTTCTCGTAGCTGCCGGATTCGAAAGACCAGGGTGACGCGCCTGCATCGGACATCAGCACCGATCCCAGCGCGCCATTGGCAAAGCGCAAGGCCAGCGCGGCGGTGTCTTCGATGGCCAGTTTTCGGCGCGCCGAGGACAGAAGCGTCGTCACTTCGATAATGTCACCGACCAGAAAGCGCAGGAGGTCAATCTCGTGGCTGAGATTGGTCATCAGCGGACCGGCACCGGGCTGTCGCCGCCACTCTGCATCGAAATAGGCAGTGTGCTTGCGGAGGGACCAAAAGGCCTGAAGGCCGACGAGATCGCCCAAATCCGCCAGCATCTCCCGCGCGAGGATGGTAAAGGGATGGCAGCGCCGATGGTGGCCGGTGTAAAACGGCAGTCCCTTCTGCGCCGCCGCCGTGATCAGCGTATGTGCAGCATCCACGGTGTGCGCGGTTGGTTTTTCGACCAGAACGGCCCAGCCTTTGTCGAAGCAGCGCATCGCGGTGGGCGCGTGATCCGGTGTCGGCGTGGCAATGATCGCCGCCCTTGTCTGGCTTGGTACATCCTCCAGATCGGCCACCACGGGCAGTCCCTGCAGCGCCAACCGGTCGCGCGTGGCGTCGTGCGGCTCCACAACCGCTACCAGATCGACCGCCGCGCTGCTCTGCGCGACGTCGATATGGCGCTGACCGATGGAGCCTGCGCCGATTACAACAAGGGGGACGGGCTGGCTCACATCGTGGCGCCGATTTGCCAGGGAACGAACTCGTAATCGCCAAGCCCCTGCGCTTCGGATTTGGACGGCTCGCCAGACGCCATCCGCAGCCACATCTCATAGATCTCGCGGCCGACCTCTTCGACGGATTTGCCATCGGACAGGATCGTGCCCGCGTTGATATCCATGTCGTCGGACAGGCGGCTGTACATCTCGGTATTGGTGGCGACTTTCATGGAGGGGCTGGGCTTTGCGCCAAAGGCCGATCCGCGCCCCGTGGTGAAGCAGACAAGAGTGCAGCCACTGGCGATCTGGCCAGTGACCGAGACCGGATCGTAGCCGGGGCTGTCCATGAAGGTGAAGCCCTTCGCGGTGACGGGTTCGGCGTATTTGTAGACGCCAGTCAAAGGTGTCGTTCCGCCTTTCGCCGCCGCGCCGAGGGATTTCTCAAGGATCGTCGTCAGCCCGCCCTGCTTGTTCCCGGGGGAAGGGTTGTTGTCCATGCTGCCATGATTTCGGGCGGTGTAGTCCTCCCACCAGCGGATCAGGTCGATCAGTTTCTCGCCCGTTGCACGATCCTTGGCACGGGCGGTGAGCAGGTGTTCCGCGCCGTAGATTTCCGGCGTTTCGGCCAGCACGCCCGTGCCACCTTGGGCCACGAGAAGATCGCAGGCGTACCCCACGGCGGGGTTCGCGGTCACGCCCGACCACGCATCCGATCCGCCGCATTGCAGGGCGACCATCAGTTCAGAGGCCGGGACCTCTTCGCGTTTCGCTTCGTTGACGATGGGCAGCATCGCGTCGATCTTCTTGATGCCGAGTTGGATCGTCTTTTGTAGTCCGCCCACATCCTGAATGTTCATCGTCTGGAAAAGTGGGCCGGGCGTCAGGCCATAGGCTTCGACCAGCCAGTCGATCTGGTTCATCTCGCAGCCCAGACCCGCCATCAAGACCGCGCCGACATTGGGGTTGCGGGCGTAGCCCCACATCACGCGCTGCAGGGCCTCGAACCCATCGCCGCTCCCGGCCATGCCGCATCCGGTGCCATGCACGAAGGCGACGACGCCATCGACATTCGGATAGGCGGCGAGCTTGTCCGGCGTGAAATGCGCCGCGATCATCCGCGCGGCGGTGGCCGAGCAATTCACGCTCGTCAGAACGGCGATGTAGTTGCGTGTGCCGACACGGCCGGTCACCCGTTTGTAGCCCATGAATGTGTCAAAGGTCTCCGCCGGCGGGGCAGGGCGCAGGTTGGTCGAGAACTCGTACTCTGTCTCGACGCCCCGGAATTCGAGGTTGTGCGTGTGGACGTGGGCACCCTTGGCAATGTCCTCGGCGGCGTAGCCGATGATCTGCGCGTATTTGCGGACAGGCAGGCCCTTGGCGATGGCCTCTGTCGCCATCTTGTGTCCGCGCGGGATGAGTTGGATCGCGCCCTCGGCGCCAACTTCAAGCGGGCGGATCGCGGTGACGACGTTGTCTTGGTCTGACAGGCGGACGGTGTTCATGTCTATGTCTCATTGGGGGCCAGCCCCCAAACCCCCGGAGTTTGTTTGGCAAGATGAAGAGGCAGGCTTAGGCGCAAGCCGGGCTGTCGGAGGTCCATCGGTGGATGGGAATATGCGGTTTCGGGACGAGGTTCGTGCGGGCGTCGAGCCACATCTGTTTGTATGCGCGCCAGTCGCGGAGTTCGGAGTTCGGGTTCTCGCGCGAGCGCGCAACGAAATCGGGGAAATGCGCGCGCCCTGTCGGCTGGCCCGTCACGTTGTAGCGGATGTCGAAGGACCAGCGGAAACCGTCGGTCGTGTTGTCGAGGGCAGCGTGCGGTGTGAGCGGGTGGAAGATCACCGCGCCACCGGCTTTCACGGGTAAAGGCTGCGCCTTTGACTCGTCGATAAAGCCATCCGCGATGGAGGTCTGGCGCTTCGGACAATGCGGATACATCTGCGGTTTGCCGGGAATGACTTGCAGGCAGCCATTGTCGAGCGTCGCGTCCGTGATGGCGAGCCAGACTGTGACCATTTTCGTATGGTCGCCATCTTCATGCGCTACGGCGCGGTCCTGATGCCAGTCGGTCGCCATGATATGCGCCGTTGTTTCCGTTGTACGAAGTGTACGGGACGGCGGTTTCAATCGTACATGTTGAATCGGGTTCGACGTGATCTCTGGCCCGATCAGATCTTCGACCATGTCGAGCAGTTGGGGGCAGGTGAGCATGTTGAACACCTCTGGCCCGATGTGGAACGGGGTGTCTGCTTCGATCTTTGATCCCGGCAGGGTGATGTCCATGGGCTGAAACCATTCGCAACCGGCGTCGTAGGCGACGAGCAGCTTTTGGAAGAAGTCCATGTCGCCTGGCGGCGGGACGCGGCCTTCGGCGTGCCAGGCGTCGTACATCTCGTCCAGCAAATTGGTGTATTCGGCTTTGACCGCGTTGAGCATGTCGGGCGGAAGCACATCCTCGACAACCAGCACGCCGTCACGCTCGAAGCTTATGATCTGGTCGGCGGACAGAAACAGGCTCATGCGCGGACCCTTTCCAGTTTGTCCCAATCGAACGCCACGCCGTGCCCCGGCACGTCGCGGGCAATGGCGTGGCCTTCGGTGATGGCAAGCGGGGTTTCGACATAGTTGTCGAGGCCAAACCCGTGCGCTTCGAGATACGACCGGTTCGGGCAGGCGGCGAGCAGGTGGACGGTGATGTCATGCGCGCCGTGGCTGGTGACAGGCAGGTGAAACGCCTCGGCCAGGCGCGCGATCTTCATGAAGGGTGTGACCCCGCCGCAATTCGTGACGTCCGGTTCGGGGAAGGTGACACCACCTTCGATGGCGGTGCGGAATTCCCACAGCGAGCGTAGGTTTTCGCCGGATGCGATGGGGATGCCGCCCTCGGTCAGGATACGACGGTGGCCTGCCGGGTCCTCTGGTGGGATGGGTTCTTCGAACCACACAAGGTCGAATTCACGGAAGGCGCGGGCGGCGCGCACGGCGGCGTCCACGGTGTATTTCATGTTCGCGTCGACCATCAGCGGAAGGTCGGGGCCGAAGGCGTCGCGCATGGCGACGATCTTGGCGACGTCTTCCCGCAAGAGGTCGCGGCCCACTTTCATCTTGATGGCGCGGTGACCGTTCGCGATGTTCTCGTGGGTCTGATCGACAAGTTCAGAAGGCGTAAGATCAAGGTCGATCCCGCCCGCGTAGCACGGCACCTTGGGATCATATCCGCCAAGGAGTTGGTAAAGCGGCAGGCCCGCCTTGACCGCTTTCAAATCCCAAAGCGCCATGTCGAGAGCCGACAAGGCAAGAGCTGTCGGCCCGCCGCGCCCGCCATAGTGAAACGCCCACCACAGGTCTTTCCAGATCGCCTCGATCATCGCGGGATCGCGGCCCAGCACCATCGGTGTCATCTCGCGGGCGAGGATGTCGGCTATCGCACCACCATTCACGCCGCAGGTGAAGGTGTAACCGACACCCGTCGCGCCGTCGGAGTCCGTCACCCGTGCTGTCACGACTTCGAAGACGGTCATGGTGCCGTGCATCGAGTCCTCCAGCGCCCGGGGCAGGGGGATCAGGTAGTGATCGGTCTGAACCCTGTCGAGCGTTGCCATGGCACTAGAGGAACACCGTGATGATCGGCGGATAGGCCAGCAGCACGGCCAGAGCGAGCAGCTGCAGGCAAATGAACGGCAGGAAGCCCCGGAAGATGTCCGTCAGCGAGATATGGGGCGGCGCCACCGATTTGAGGTAGAAGGCCGCCGGGCCGAACGGGGGCGAGAGGAAGCTGACCTGCATGTTCATACAGAACACCACGCCGAACCAGATCGGGATCATGCGCGGGTCGATGGTGCCGAGCCAGCCGATTTCCTCGGCCGGAAGTCGGACCACGATCGGCAGGAAGACCGGCATGATGAGAAGCACGATCCCGATCCAGTCCATGAACATCCCCATGATAAGGAAGATGAGCATCATCATCAGGATCACACCCATGGTCGGCAGGTCATAGCCCACGATCAGGTTTGCCACGTAGGTGGGACCGCCCGCCAACGTGTAGGCGGCGGCCAGCGCCGAGGCACCGATGGTGACCCAGATGATCGTCCCGGTGGATCGCAGGGTTCGGACCAGCGCATCCCAGACGATCTCGAAATTCATCTCGCGCCGCAGAAGGCCAATCACGAAGACCGCGACGACGCCCATGCCAGCGGCTTCGGTGATGCCGGTGATCCCGCCGTAGATCGAGCCCATAACAACCCCGATCACAACAATAGGCGCGACGAGGCCCTTGCCCATTTGCCAGCCCCTACGCGTGCGTTCCGCACCGACGACGAGGTAGGCGATGGCTGCGAAAATCGCGAAGGCGCCGATCAGGTAGGGGATATCCGCGACCATGCCGAGCGGAATGGGGTCGGTATTCTCAACCACCTGATTGTCGCCGGTGGCCGTGAAGAACAGCGCGCGTCCCAAGAGAACACCGGAAATCCACATGCCCATCCGGGCGAGGAAGCCCAGGAACATCATGCGCTTCTCGTTGCCCTCTGGTTCACCCGGTACGGGTTCGGGCAGCGGCGCAAGCGATGGGTTCAGGTTCGTGCGCACCACGATGTAGACGATAAAGAAGGTGGCCAGCATGAAGCCGGGCAGGAAGGACGCGGTGAAAAGCGCCTTGATCGAGGTTTCCGTCACCAGCCCGTAGAAGATCAGAACAATTGACGGCGGGATCATCGTGCCCAGAGACCCCGACGCGCAGATCGTGCCAATGGCGAGGTTCTGGTTGTAGCCGAGGCGGAGCATCTGGGGCAGGGCGATCAGGCCCAAAAGAACCACCTCGCCGCCGATGATGCCCGACATCGCTGCCATGATTACCGCCATGATCGACGTCACGATGGCGATGCCGCCGCGTGTCCGGGACAGCCAGACATTGAGCGAGGAATACATGTCCTTCGCGATGCCGGATCGCTCGAGTAAGGCCGCCATGAAGATGAATAACGGGACCGATATCAGGACGTAGTTCGTCATCTGTCGGTAGACCGCCTGACCCACGACCGAAAGCGGCCCTTGTCCGAAGGTGCGGAACAGGATGTCGAAGTCGAACTTCAGAACCAGCGTCACCACCGCAAGGAAGGCAGAGGCAAAGCCAAGCGGCATCCCGATGGCCAGAAGCGCGAACATGGCCAGCAGGATAATGAGGCTGAGGGTGCCGATATCGACCATCTTACTTCACCTCGCCGAGCGTTTGTTTGATCTTTTCGATTTCTTCTTCGTCGATATCGTCCGCCGGCGTGTGTTCGCCCGGTTCCTTGTCCCAGTCGGCAATCAGGTTGGACACGGCCTGAAGCGTCACGGCAAGGATGATAATCAGGATGGCGGGTTTGACGGTGCCGGGCAGGGGCGGATCCCATGCCGTGCCAAAGGTCTCCATCCGCAGCATCCGGCGCATCGCGTCGTTATATCCGCCCCAGATCATGGCGAAGGTGAAGACACAGATCAGCGCAACTGAGATCAGATCGGACAGTTTCTGCAGCCAGCGCGGGAACATGTCGTAAATGATATAGATGCGGATATGGCAGCGCTGTTGCATGGCGTATTGGCCAGCGAACAGGAAGACGAACGCGGCGATCCAGAGCGACAGTTCATTCGCCCAAAGCGTCGGTCGACTGAACACGTAGCGCGAGACGACCTCGTAGAACATGACCAGCACGATGAAAGCGGTGGCGATCATGGCAAGGCGAGAGCAGATCAGCGAAAAGATGTCGAAGAACCCGTCAGGCTTGGTTTCGATCGAGACGGCCCAGTCAGACAGGTAGATCGATCCCAGCAGCAAAGACAGGAAGGTCAATGTCAGCATGGCCCAGACAACAGGGCGGCCCACGGGGCGGATCATCTCGTGCATGCCAAGTGCATCGTCGCCGAAGGCAATGCGGTTGAAGACAAGCCAGGCATAAAGGGCAAGCGTGATCACTATGCTCGCGATCATGGCCGTTCGCACCCGTTTTCGATACGATCCCAGCCACAGGCTTTCCTGTGTCATAACGCGCGCTCCCCCTCGCGGACGATGATGGATGTTCTTGGATCAGCGGGCCCAATGGCGGGCCCGCTGCAGCCTTTAGTCAAAGGCGGCGCAGGCTTAGTTGATCAAACCAAGCTGACGCAGATAGGCCTTGTGGCTTTCGACAAGCGCGCGGGTTTCCGGGTTCTTGTCGGCCCAGCCTTCCCAGGCTGTTTGTGCGGCCTGACGGAAGGTCGCGCGGTCTTCGGCAGACCAGTCATAAAGCGTGACGCCCTGTTCCTGCAGCGCTGCTGCGGCTTCGGAGTTCGCTTTTTCGTTGAAGAGCGCGATCTGGAAGCTCAGCTTCTGCCAGGCCGTATCGATGATGCGGCGCTGCTGGTCGGTCAGGCTGTTCCAGACATCGAGGTTACAGGCAAGGTGGTCCGACGGCATGGAGTGGAAGCCGGGGTAGGTGGCGTGCTTCACGATGTCATAGATGCCGAGGCCGACGTTGTTGGCGAGGCCTGATGCGTCTGCGCCGTCGATGATACCGGTTTCCAGAGCGGTAAAGATTTCGGTGAAGTCCATCACGATGGGCGAGGCGCCGAGTTCTTCGAAGATCTCGGTTTCAAGGCCCGGGGGCGACCGGAACTTCCAGCCTTTCAGGTCTTCGAACCCAGCGATCGGGCGCGAGGACGACAGCGATTCCTGGCCGTAGATCGACCAACCGATGAGCTGCATGTTCTGTTCGTTGTAAAGCGCCTGCGCGGCTTCGTAGCCGTCGCCGTAATAGAGCCAGCTATACTGCTGCCACGGGGTGTCGTAGCCACCCATGATGTCGCCGACGAACTGGAATGCCGGGTTCTTGCCGGTCTGGTAGGCGCCGCCGGTCGCGTCGCAATCGACGATGCCGTTGATCGCCGCGTCAAAGGTTTCCACGGTCGCGACAACCGACGAAGAATAGAACATCTCGATGGTGATATCGCCGCCCGACATCACCTGCACGTCGTCGATCCAGCGTTGCAGGAACTGGCCTGTCGGATGCTCTGTCGCGTAATGTGTCTGAATGCGAAGCGTTACCGGTTCCGCGCTCACAGCGCCTGCCACCATCGCAGCCGCAGCTGTTCCCATGAAAATGGACTTGAAATTCATGTATTTTCCTCCCGTAGCAGTCTTGCGACCGCTTGTTTTGTGTTTGGTCTGACCAAAGTCTTTCCGATGGATGGTATACCATCCTGAAACGACGCTAGCGAAAGCCATGTCGACAATCAATATTTTTTGGTATACCAAAATTTGAATTCTGGCACAGGGTGCGCAAGTGGTCGGTTCGGACGACGGAAATTTTGATGTTGATACCGATGCTAGCCTGCCCGAACGCATCGCCGCGCAGCTTCGTCGCGATATCCTGAACGGGAAATTCGCGCCGGGCACCACGATCAAGGAACGCGACAACGCAGCCGAGATGGGCGTCAGCCGAACCCCGATGCGCGAGGCGATTCGTATTCTCGCCAAAGAGGGGCTTCTGGTTCTGCGCCCCGCCCGCAGCCCCATCGTGTCGGAACCGTCGTTCAAACAGATTGCAGATAACATAGAGGTGCTGACGGCGCTTGAACTGTTGTCAGCCGACCTGGCCTGTCAAACCGCGACCGACGCGCAAATCAACGAAATCGTTCTGGCCCAGGACAGGTTCGCGTCGCAATACGATGTCCTTGAGCCGGTCGAGGTGTTCGAGTTGGACATGCAGGTGCATCTCGCGATTGCACGCGCTTCGAATAACGACGTGCTGATTGAAACGCATCGGAGCATCCTCGGCCGCATGTGGCGCGCCCGTTTCCTGTCGGCGCGCCGACAGGACAGCCGGGATCGCGTGCTGCGCCAGCACGCATTGATCGTTGAAGGATTGAAACGGCGCGACGCGGACGCGGTGCGCGGGATCCTGTCCGACCATCTCGAACACATCCTCATCAAGGTGCGCGAGTATTTTGAACACGAAGAAGCGGAAACCGCCGAAGCGTCGTAACCCCAAAAAAAGACCATCTACTGAACAGGAAGGCTGACATGAAACTCTTGCGATTTGGTCCCAAGGGCCAGGAAAAACCCGGCATTCTGGATGCGGATGGACATGTGCGAGACCTGTCCGACCACGTGACCGATTTCGCAGGAGCGACCGTGTCGCTCGAAGCGCTCGACACGTTGCGGTCCGTGGACGTGGCTGCCCTGCCACTGGTGTCCGAGCCGGGGCGCATCGGAAGCTGCCTCGCCGCGGTGCCGAACTTTTTCTGCATCGGCCTCAACTATGCCAAACACGCAGAGGAAACCGGGGCCGAACCGCCGAAAGAGCCGATCCTCTTCTCCAAGGCCACGTCGGCCCTGTCCGGTCCGTTCGATCCGGTGATCATCCCACGCGGGTCGGTCAAAGGTGACTGGGAGGTCGAGCTCGGCGTCGTGATCGGCCGGACCGCGCTTTACGTCAGCGAGGACGACGCGCTGGACTACGTGGCGGGCTATTGCACGATCAACGACGTTTCCGAGCGGGAGTTTCAGATCGAAAAGGGCGGCCAGTGGATGAAGGGCAAATCCGCGCCGACATTTGGCCCGACAGGCCCCTACCTTGTGACGGCCGATGAGGTGCCTGACCCGCAGAATCTACGCGTAACTCTGACCCTCAACGGAGAGACGGTGCAGGACTCCAACACTGACGACATGATCTTCACCGTGCGTGAAATCGTGTCCTACATGAGCCAGTTCATGGAGCTGCAACCCGGCGATATCATCGCCACCGGCACGCCCTCTGGCGTCGGCATGGGCATGAAACCACAGCGCTTCCTCAAACCCGGAGACGTGATGGAGGTCGAGGTCGAAGGGCTGGGCCGTCAGCGTCAGGTGGCAGAGGCGGCAGAAATCTAAAGGCTGAACGCGGACTGCTTCTCTCACATCAGAGACGCTGGTTCGTTAAAAAAAGTGCGGTCTTGAGCCACTCAAACCGCATCTTTCCAGAATTGCGCTCTGGCGATTCGGCTTGGAGCGTACTCAGATAACGCGACCTTCGCAGCGATTGTAATTTGTTTCCAGACGCTGCATCGTTAGAGTGCATAGGCTCACTATTCCGAGCCGTACTCGATGCAGGTTGTTTACCGCTTGCTCGTCCGCTGTCCGACTTGAACACAAAGCCTCTTCCCACTTTTGGAGAAACAGAATTGTGAAAGATACGATCATTTTCGAAGCCGGGAATTTTGGCAACAAGAAGATTTACGCGTATGACGGAGTAGCTGTTAGCGAATTATTCGACATTAGCGGCACATTGCGAACAGCCGAGGATATGTCGAACGGCTTCGCGTTTTATGAAAGCTCCGCAACCGATCCGATCTACGAACTCCGCGTCTATGATGCACAATCCGGCTCGGTGACGACCATTCATACCGAGGATGCCCTAGCAGGATCGGGGGCGCCGTTTCTGACTGAGTACCAAGGCGGCGTCATTTACAAGGATTACGCAGTCGCGGGCAGCGAGCCGATTCGCTTCTTGAACGAAGGCACGACGATAACGCTCGTCGATGACAGCGAGTCACCGTTCAACGATCGCTTCAACGGTGGCGGACATTATATGGACTGGCTTGGCATTGCCGGAGACGCGATTTATGCGGCGGGCGGTAACGCCGGTAATGAACTCGCAATCAGGACCGGTGCCATTGGTGGCACGGTATACGAAGACTTTCACGTGACTTCCAGTTCTGAAAACGGCAGCCCGCGTGACTTTGTCATGGGTGATGGCGGTGTCTACTTTGTCGCCAACTTCCCCAATGGTGGTGGCAGTGGGTTTTTCGCAGGTAGTAGCGGCATTGTCTTCGGTGATGCGGCCGGTAACGTCAATGTTTTAACAAAGCCAGACGATCCCGGCGGCAGTCCGTTCATAGGTGACATCGAATACGCTGGTGACACTCTGTTTGTGTCGGGTCGGAGGCCTTTATCTACAACAGATACGTTCAATTCCGATACAGGACTGTTCCGATTGGACACAAACGCACCGTTTGCCCTGGAACTTATCGCGTCGGTCATCAACGGTGTTCAGATCACTCCAAGTCAATTGGTCGATTTCGGTGAAAACCTGCTATTTGTCTCCAACAACAACCTATTTATTTCGGATGGGACAGGTGCGGGGACTCAACAGCTGACATCAAACCTGACCGGGCTGCAAACGGTCGTCTCAGGCACCTCCAAAGCCTTCTTCTGGGGAACCACAGCTGAGGCAGGACAAGAACTTTGGGTGACCGATGGGACAGTAGCAGGGACATCTCTTGTGACTGACCTGAATCCCGGCACGTCCGGACAGCAAGGTCTTGCAATCACGGTTCTGGATGATGTCGCGCATTTTCAGGCGTTTGCAGATAATGTGGCCGGGCTCTTTGCATCGGATGGCACCGAAATTGGAACCGAACTCGTTTTTGCAGGAGGTCGCACGCCTGTTGCCGTAACACTTGGTCAAGATGACCAGACTATAAGGCTTTTGAATGAAGGACTTGGTCCTCTACGCGGTGTCGTAGATGCAGCAGGTGTCGGAACCATCCGAAGCCGTGACCCCGGCACGCCGAACGATGACACAATTGGATCCTTGGGTCGTAGTGAACGTCTCGATCTACGTGATGGGTTGGACAGATTCATCATTTCGTCTCGATCAGATAGCTTCACGTCGGAAGTCTCCGCTGACTCGATTGAGCTATCGAACGGCATAGAAACCTACGTGCTTGATAGCGTCGAACGCATCACATTTGTCGATGGCACACTCGTTCTAGACACCGGTGCCGGCGAAACGGCTGGCGAAGCGTATCGCATTTACCAAGCAGCCTTCAGCCGGACGCCAGACAATGACGGTCTCGAATTCTGGTTAAACGTGATGGACGGCGGGATGAGTATTGATGAAGTCGCTGGTTTCTTTCTGACATCAGATGAATTCGAAAGGACATATGGCACAAGTCTTTCAAATTCGGATTTTGTGAACCAACTCTATCTTAACGTACTGCAACGCCCCGGAGACCCTGAGGGGTTTGCGTTTTGGCGCGATGACCTGAACAGTGGAGATATCACCCGGGCACAAGTTCTCGCGCGGTTCGCAGAGAGTCCAGAGAACGTGCAAAATCTCGCGCCGCTTATAGATGACGGCTATTTCCTTATCTGACAGCAAAGCACGACGGACGCGATGCGTGTTTGGCGAGCACTTTAATGAATCAAAGACCCGCCATTCACATCAACCTCTGACCCGGTGACGTAAGCCGACAGATCCGACGCCAAAAACAAAGCGCAGCCCGCCACGTCTTTCGCTTCCCCGGCGCGGCCCATCGGGATGCCATCCAGCACCATCTGCCGCATCTCGGGTGTCAGTTTGCCCGCCGTGATGTCGGTGTCGATGAAGCCCGGGCAGATCGCATTGGCCCGCACGTTGTCCGGGGCGAGTTCCCGCGCCATGGCTTTGGTCAGGCCGAGGATACCCGCTTTTGCGGCCGAGTAATGCGGCCCGCCGAAGATGCCACCGCCGCGTTGCGCAGACACAGAAGACATGTTGACAATGCTTCCCGATTTGCGCGCGCGCATGTGCGGGATCAGAGCTTGCGACATGTACAATGTCCCGCGCAGATTGACATCGAGCACGGCATCGTAGTTTTCCGGCGCGATCTCCATGAGCTTCAGCGGCTGGGTGATGCCCGCGTTGTTTACCAATATATCCACCGCGCCAAACTTCGCCTCCACATGGCTCGCCAGTTTCAGACACGCTGTCCGATCGGTCACGTCACAGGCAAGTCCGATATGCCCGTCGCCGCTCAGATCATTCGCCGCCGCCTGTGCCGCGTCACCGTCCAGATCGAGGATCGCCACACGGCAACCGTGTTCGGCAAACAGAAGCGCCGTCGCCTTGCCCAGACCCCGTGCGCTTGCGGCGCCGGTGATGATGGCGGTCTTGCCGGTGAGAAGAGCTGTCATGGTGTGTCCTTCAGTTTTTGTCCCATCAACGCCTCGTAGGCGCGGATGACGCGGCTGTCGTCTTGTCGCCCGTGTCCCATGGCCGAAGCGGCGGTAAACATCTGGTACGCGGCGGCGGACAGGGGCAGGGGCACACCCGCGTCTTTGCCGGTCTGCAGGACCAATCCGAGATCCTTGATGAAGATGTCAACGCTCGACGCAACCGGCGCATCGTCCTGCATCATCCGTGGCCCCCGGTCGGCGAGCATCCACGAATTGCCCGCCGCATTAGTGACGATGTCGTAAAGCGTCTGCGGATCGCACCCGGCTTTTGCGCCAAGCGCCATCAGTTCAGCCGCCACCGCCAGATGCACACCCGCTGCGAGTTGGTGTACCACCTTGTAGGTCGCGGCCTGTCCGGACTCATCGCCCAAGCGGTGCACGATGCCCGACACTGCATCGAGAACGGGCCCGGCGCGATCGAACGCTTGCGCAGGACCGGACGCCATCACGGTCAGTGTCCCGGCTTCCGCCCCGACTTGACCACCCGAGACCGGCGCGTCCAGCAGAACATGCCCCGCCTCGGCCACCCGCGCCGCGATCTCTCGCGCATCCGATGGCGCAACTGTCGAAGACAGCATGACCGTGGCACCCGGCGCGAGGGCAGCCATAAGGCCTGTATCGAACAGAACCGCGCGCACCTGATCGGCGTTCACCACCATGATGAGAAGAAGGTCGGCCTCTTGCGCCGCTTCCTCCGCCGTATCGCATGGCACGCCACCCGCATCGCTGAAACGCTGGCGTGCCTCCGGCGACAGGTCGTACCCTTTCAGATCGATCCCCGCCTTCAGGATATTCCGCGCCATACCAAGGCCCATGGCACCCAGCCCGATGATTGAAGTGCTCATTGCGCCACCCAGGATTTAACCGACTGACAGACTGCATCGACCGTCAGCCCATATTGTTGGTGTAGTGTCGGAAGCGCCCCCGCATCCAGAAACTCGTCCGGCAGGCCGATCTGGCGGAACGGCACATGCACACCGGCGCGCATCAGGGTCGCTGCAACCGCTTCGCCCAGACCACCCGTGACCGAATGGTTCTCCGCCGTCACAACCAGCCGCCCACCCTTCGCGGCTTCGGCTGTGATCGTCTCTGCGTCCAGCGGCTTGATCGTCGGCGAATGCAGCACGGCGCAGGACACGCCATCTTTGGCAAGCGCCTTTGCCGCGTCCAGAACCCGCATCGTCATGAAGCCGGACGCGATGAACAAAACATCCGATCCATCATGGATCATCTGCGCCTTGCCGAGCTTGAACTGGTAATCGTAAGCGCCCAGCACGTTCGGCACTTGGCCGCGCAAAAGGCGCATGTAGACCGGGCCGGGATGGTCGGCGATTACCTTCGTCGCCTGCATCGTATCGATGGCATCGCAGGGGTCCAGAACCGTCAGGTTCGGCATTCCGCGCATGATCGCCAGATCCTCGGTCGCCTGATGGCTGGGACCGTAGCCCGTGGTCAGGCCGGGCAGGGCGCAGCAGATTTTGACGGGCAGGTTTTCCTCGGCAATCGCCATGCAGATGAAGTCATAGGCCCGACGCGACGCGAAGACGGCGTAGGTCGTTGCAAAGGGCGTGAACCCTTCGCGCGCCAAGCCCGCGGCGGCGGAAATCATCACCTGCTCTGCCATGCCCATCTGGTAGAAGCGGTCGGGATACGCATTCGCGAAAACATGCAGGTCGGTGTATTTCGACAGGTCTGCGGACAGCCCGACAATATCGTCTCGGGTCTTGGCCAACTCGATCAGCGCGTTTCCGAATGGCGCTGCAATGGTGTCGCGGCCTTCGGAATCGAGCGAGGCGATCATAGCGGATGTCGCGACCTTGCTCTCTGGTACGGTGCGTGGCGTGTATTTCGACTTGCGGCGCGAATGGGGTGGGAAATGCTCGGTCATACGGGCTTGCCCTCGTCCAGAATGGCCAAGGCCTTGGCCCACTCCTCGGGCTCGACACGCACGAAATGCGCCATCTCGCGCTCTTCGAGGAAGGGCACGCCCTTGCACATCTTCGTACGGCAGATGATGACGCGCGGTTTCGCTTCTTTGAGATGACGCGCGGTATCGAACGCGCTGACCAATGCGTCGAGGTCGTTGCCATCGACCTCCTGCGCATGCCAGCCGAACGCCTCCCATTGCGGCGCTTGCGGGCCGCTTGCCAAGGCATCCGTCGTCTTGCCATCGGCCTGCTGGTCGTTGAAATCGACCAAGCAGATCAGGTTGTCGAGCTTCCACTGCACCGCCGACATCACCGCTTCCCAGGTCGATCCTTCGCCAAGCTCTCCATCCGACATGAGGTTGTAGACAAAGGCCGGATTGCCCTTCCGCTTCAGACCCATCGCAGCGCCGACCGCAATGCCAAGGCCGTGGCCCAAAGACCCGCCCGTGATCTCCATTCCCGGCGTGTAGGCGGCCATGCCGGACATGGGCATGCGCGAGTCATCCATGCCGTAGGTGGGAATCTCGCCTTCGGGCAAGACACCCGCCTCAATCAGCGCCGAATACAAAGCAATCGCATAATGGCCGATGGACAGGTAGAACCGGTCGCGCCCCTCCCATTCGGGATCATTCGGCCGATAGGTCAGGGCGTGGAAATAGCTGACGGCCAGAAGATCGGCCGCGCCAAGCGCCTGACCGATATAGCCCTGACCCTGCACCTCGCCCATGAGCAGCGCATTGCGCCGGATTGCCCAGGCACGTTGCGCGAGACTCACATTGGGCCGCGATACCGCCGCTGCATCCGTCACGCGCTCCTCCCCATCGTCCCCCTGTTTGCGCGGCAGGGAAGCACCACGCGCAGGTTTTGGCAATCTAAATTTGGTATACCATTTCCCCACAGCACGATTAGGGTGCAAGACCAAAAGGTCGGGGAGGGAGAAAGATGAATCTGTCATCCATGCTGGCAGCACGCGCCGACGCCGGGCAACCGGTCCGCATCGGCCTGATCGGTGCGGGCAAGTTCGGGTCGATGATCCTGAACCAGGCAAAGTACCTGAACGGATTACACGTGGTCGGCATCGCGGATCTGGACATCGAGAAGGCGCACGCGTCGCTGGCCCGCGTCGGCTGGACCGAGAACCGCTTCGCCACGTCGCTGGACGACGCGCTTTCCACTGGCAAAACGCATGTGCTGGACGACGCGAAGGCGCTCTGTGCCTTTGACGGGATCGACTGCCTCATCGAGGCGACGGGCCATCCGCTTGCCGGGGTCCGCCATGCCTTGGCCGCCATTGAGCACGGCAAGCACGTTGTCATGGTGAATGTCGAGGCCGACATTCTTTGCGGCCCGATCCTTTCCAAGCGGGCACAAGAGGCCGATGTGATCTATTCGATGGCCTATGGCGACCAGCCCGCCGCAATCTGTGAACTGGTCGACTGGGTCCATACCGCCGGGTTCGAACTGGTCGCGGCGGGTAAAGGCATGAACTTCGCGCCGCCTTACCGCTATTCGACCCCGGACACGGTTTGGAGCTTCTTCGGCTGGACCGAAGAGGAGGTGGCGAAGGGCGACTTCAATCCCAAGATGTACAACTCCTTCACCGACGGCACCAAAGCCGCGATCGAGATGGCCGCCGTCGCGAATGCGACCGGGCTGGATTGCCCCGATGACGGGCTGGCCTTCCCGCCCGCCGGGCTGCACGATCTGGCGCAAGTCTTCAAACCGGTCTCCGAGGGTGGACGCCTCGACAGTACCGGTCTCGTCGATATCGCCGCCAGCCGCGAACCGGACGGACGGGTGGTTTGGAACAACATCCAGTACGGCATGTTCGTGACCTTCAAAGCGCCTGACGCCTACGCGCGCGACTGTTTCCAGCAATACGGGCTGCTCACCGATGACAGCGGCTGGTACGCATCGATGTGGCGGCCCTTCCACCTCATCGGGTTGGAGACCAGCGTCTCCGTCCTCTCGGCCTGCCTCCGGGGTGAGGCCACCGGCAGTTCCACCCGTTACCGCGCCGATGCCGTGGCGACCGCAAAGCGTGACCTGAAGGCTGGAGACTGGCTCGACGGAGAAGGCGGCTTCACTGTCTGGGCCAAAGCCATCCCCGCGCGGATCGCGGCCCCGATGGACGCGCTGCCCATCGGTCTGGCGCATCACGTGCGGCTCAAACGAGACGTCGCGCAAGACCATGTCGTCACCTTCGATGATGTCGATCTGACCGAGGATCAGGACATCGTCGCGCTGCGTACAGAGCAGAAAGCCATGATGGAATAACCAAGCCAGACGCGCATTTATGGTTTCCCTTTGCCCAAACTGCTCTACTCTTTCGTCATTCAAAAACAAAACCATGGGACGCAATGACGTCCCGTCCAGGGAGGACACTTCATGAATTTCAAAGCCGTTGCTGGCATCGTCGCCAGTGCATTCATTGCCACGACCGCTGTTGCGGATGACGCATTTCCGGAACGCCCGATCAACCTGATCGCGCCGTTCAATGCGGGTGGCGGCACCGACCTTCTGCTGCGCGGCTTCGCCCCGCATTTCGCCGAAGCCATCGGCGGTGAGGCGTTCGTGTCGAACATGGCGGGTGGGTCCGGCACGGTCGCCGCTTCGGCCCTGCAGGGCCAGCGCCCGGATGGCTATCAGTTGGGCTACTTCTCGATTACGGTGTCCACGATCCAGCCGCAGATCAAGAACGTGCCTTATGGCGTCGATAGCTGGACGCCGATCTGTTCTGTCGCGGCCTCGCCGACATTGCTCTTCACCAATGCCGACACGCCTTACATGACCGCGCAGGATGTGGTGGATGCCGCCAACGCCAACCCCGGCGAATTGGTCTATGGCTCCTCCGGTCCTGGCGCGATGACCCACCTGACGACGGTGGCCGCCTTCGCCGGTCTCGGCATTCTGGACAAGCTGAAGCACCTGCCGTTCCAGGGCTCCGGCCCGGCCGTAAAGGAACTGACCGCCGGCACGATCCAGTTCTTCGGCGACACTGAAATCCTGATGAGCCGGGGCGATTTCCGCCCGCTGATGGTGTTCAACAACGAACGGCTTGAAACCTATCCCGATGTGCCGACGGCCACCGAAGTCGGCATCGAACCGCCCCTGAACGAGCTCTATCTCTGGGGCGGTCTTTTCGCACCAGCGGGGCTTGAGCCAGAGGTGACCGCCAAGCTCGAAGCGGCCTGTGAGGCTGCCGTCAATTCCGAAGGCTTCCAGGAGTTCGCGGCCAATTCCGGCACGGTGATCAATTTCCGTGGCGCGGAAGAGTTCGAAGCGTTCTTCCGTCAGCAATACGAAGCCAACGGCGCGCTGATCGAAGCGGCGGGTCTCTGAGGTCTTCGGGGCGGTCCCAAAGCGGACCGCCCCATATGCCCATGAATCGCATCCTCAACGAACGGGTCTTCGTCCTGCTCGGCCTCTTTCTGGTCGGGGCAGGGCTTTATGCGTCGACCTTTCAGCAGACCTTCACCGCAGGCGTCGCCGCGCAATCACCAGTGTTCTTTCCGCGCATCATCCTGACCCTTTGGATGGGCCTCGCTTTGATCGCGCTTGTTCAAACGATGCAACGGACCGAGGCCAATGCCCCTGTCGCAAGCTGGTCCAGACTTGGTCTGCTTATTGTCGCCTCGGTCATCTACACCAACGTGATCGGGCGCGAAGGGTTCTTTATCCCTTCAGTCATTTTCGCCGCCATCAGCCTGCCGATCTTTGGCGTGCGCAATCCACTTCTCGTCGCGCTCTACGCCATAGCGGTTCCCGGCGCGCTGGTTCTGTTCTTCAACCACATGCTGAGCATGCCCTTGCCGGTGTCTCGCTTCACACATCTGTTCTGAGGCCCATCGATGCTGTCAGCCCTTCCCGACGCCATTGCGATCCTGCTGACCTTCGAAGGGCTGCTGGTTCTGGTGATGGGCACCGTGCTTGGCATCGTCCTCGGGGCCATGCCTGGTATCGGGTCGACGGTTGCGGTCGCGATGGTCCTGCCATTCACGCTCACCATGGGGCAGGCGCCTGCGATCCTTCTGCTTCTCGCGGTCTATGCCGGGTCGGTCTATGGCGGCTCCATCGCCGCGATCCTCATCAACACGCCCGGCACGCCCCAATCCGCTGCCACTTGCCTTGACGGCTACCCGATGGCGCAACGAGGGGAGGCCGGTCTGGCGCTTGGCTGGGCCACGGTCGCGTCCGTCATCGGCGGTCTCGTCTCGGCCATTGTCCTGATCTTCGCCGCGCCACAACTCGCCGCCTTTGCGCTTGAGTTCGGCCCGATTGAGACCTTCGCCCTCATCCTGCTTGGCATGACCTGCATCGTCTCGGTCTCAACCGGGTCGGTGATCAAAGGACTTCTCGCCGGGATGATCGGCATCTTCCTGTCCACCGTCGGCGGCGACCCGATCATCGGAGAGATGCGCTTTACCTTCGACAATTGGCAGCTCTTCGCGGGCTTCAACCTGCTTGCGGTCGTGATCGGTGTCTTCGCCCTGTCTGAAGTCCTGATGCGGGCGAGCGCGAAGCTGTCCCAGACATCAGAGCTGATCGACTTTAAGGGCGTGAAACTCCCAAGCCTCGCCATGTGGAAAGGCCGGTACAAGAACCTCGGCAAATCCGTTCTCATCGGGAACCTGATCGGCGTTCTTCCGGGGACAGGCGCCGCGACCGCCGCCTTCATCTCTTACGCCGAAGGGCGCAGGTCCTCACCCAATGGCGACAAATACGGCACTGGCGAACCCGACGGTATCGTCTCCTCCGAGGCAGCCAACAACGCCGTCACCGGGGGTGCACTGGTGCCGACCATGGCGCTTGGAATCCCCGGCGATGCCATCACCGCCGTGATGCTGGCCACGCTGACCCTGCACGGCATCACGCCCGGGCCGAAACTGGTCGAGGATAACCCCACCCTTATCGCCGCCATCTTCGCGGGCTTCTTCATCATCAACCTGCTGCTTTTGCCGCTTGGCATCCTCTTGTCGCGCGTCGCCGCCCCCATCCTGCGCGTGCGCGAGGCCTACATGATGACCGCCATCGTGCTTCTCTGCGCCGTCGGCGTCTATTTCGTGCGCGGCAACCCGTTCGATCTGCTTGTCATGGGTGCCGCCGGCGTCGTCGGGTTCATCCTGCGCCGACAAGGCTTTCCGATGGCACCGCTGGTGATCGGTATGGTCCTCGGCCCGACACTGGAAATTACGCTTCGTCAGGGGCTCATCCTGACCGACGGCAATTTCTTTGCCTTCTTCACCGGCCATCCCATTGCGCTGGTGCTCGGCGTGACTGCGGTGATCGCCCTGCTGTTCCCGTTCATCCGGCATCAGTTGGCGCGCAGACAAACCGTCTAGACCGCGTCTTCAACCAACGCCCCCGGCGCCTGGATTACCCGGGCCGCCAAGTCCATTGCGCGTTGCGCGGCCTCGGGCAAAGGCTGACCCATGGCAAGACCTGACAGTAGACCTGCGGCAAAGCTGTCCCCGGCGGCGGTGCTGTCGATCACCCTGCCAACAGGTGTGGGCGTCAGGGTGAACTGACCCGTCTCGGGCGACGTCGCCACCAGCGGCTCTGCGCCGTTCTTGACCACCACCGTGGTCGCACCGGCCTCGCGATACCGCGCAATCGTGTCGTCCGGACCTGCATCGCCAAAAAGCACCGTTTCCTCGTCGAAGCTCGGAAGCACGATGTCCGCCGCTGACGCCCCGAGCACCAATCCCGCTTTCATCGCGTCTTCGCTCTCCCACAACCGGGGCCGCAGGTTGGTGTCAAACGACACCGTCACTCCGGATGCCCGCGCCGCGTTCAACGCGTCCGTCAGCCGAAGCCGATGGTCAGGCGACAGGATCGCCAGCGTGATCCCCGAGAAATGGACCATCCGCGCACAACCCAGATGGGTGGACAGCCACGCCTCATCCGCCGCCAGCAACCGCGCGGCAGATTGCCCGCGCCAGTAGGAAAAGCTGCGCTCCCCATGGTCGGTCGAAATCATGTAAAGCCCCACGGTCCGGTCCGGCACTTCACGCAAAGGCGAGGTGTCGATACCTGCACTGCCCATGAAAGCCTGCATTTCGGCACTGGCCGTATCCGTGCCGATGGCGCTCAGATACCCGATGCCCTCATTCTCCGGCAAAAGCCGCCGCGCATACCACGCCGTGTTGAACGTGTCCCCCGCAAAACCGCGCCGATAGGTGTCCGAGCTGAGCTGCGCGAGCTCCACCATGCATTCCCCGACACATAAAAGCGTGAGGGGGCGGGTGTCAGGGACATGTGTCATGGCGTGTCTCTCAGGTCATCTTCGGTCGTCCCCGCATGTACCACGAAACGGGTCGCAGGAAAGGGAGGGCGACAACGGCCACCATTGTTGGCAAACGGGCCACTCCTGTGCCATGCTTCGGGAGGAGGGTGCCATGACGTCCAAGACCGCAGGGTCCACACCACCGGATCATCTGACGCCGCAGCAGGCCATGCCCAAGGTCAATACGGTGACCGCGGCCGATATCGCCGCCGCGCTGAAGGCCGGCGTCTCCGACTTTCTGGCACGCCCCGTCATGAGCGGCTTTTTAGGTCTGTTCTACGCGGTTTTTGGACTCCTGCTCGTCTGGAGCCTGATTTGGTTCAACATGATCTGGATGATCATTCCCGCCGTCGTCGGCTTTCCGCTGGTCGCGCCTTTCGCCGCCGCGGGGCTTTATGAAATGTCGCGCCGGCTGCAAACCGGAGAGCAGTTCGGCTGGTCTGATATCCTCACGGTCATGGCCGATCAGCGCAATCGCGAAATGGGCTGGATGGCTTTTGTCACATTGTTCATTTTCTGGGTCTGGATGTATCAGGTCCGGCTTTGGCTGGCGATCATCCTGCAGGACGCCTCCTTCTCGGATTTCGACGGGTTCTTGAACACGGTCCTCTACACCCCGGACGGTTGGACCTTCCTGGCCATTGGCACCGGCGTGGGCGCGTTTCTGTCGGCTGCCCTGTTCACGGTAACCGTGATCGCCATGCCGTTGCTGCTCGACCGGGAGACCAATTTCGTGTCCGCCATGCTGACGTCCATTCGCGTCGTCGCGGAGAGCCCCTTCGTGATGCTCACCTGGGCGGCAATCATCTCGGTCACCATGGTCGTGTCGATGGTTCCGGCGTTTCTGGGCCTGATCGTCACACTGCCGATCCTCGGGCACACCACGTGGCATCTCTATCAGCGGGCCGTCCCACCAGAGGAAGGCTGATCGATCCATCACCTTGTACCGTTGTACCGTTTTAACCCGTGGGAGGCCTGCCAGATATGTCGCCACCAAAGCTCTACCTTGGCCCGCTGACCGACAACCGCCGCTGGGACAGCGTCGACATCCGCCCCGACGACGTGATCGTCGTGACCCCGCCGAAATGTGGAACGACCTGGATGCAGACCATCGTCGCCCTGCTGTTCTCGGGTGATCCGGAGGTCGAGACCGAACTCTCCGTCAAGATGCCCTGGGTCGATATCCGCGTCCGCGAGATGTCCGAGGTCGCCGCCCGGCTCGACGCCATGACCCACCGGCGCAGCATGAAAAGCCATACGCCGATGGACGGCCTGCCGCTCCACGATGAGGCGCAGTATCTCTGCGTCTTCCGGCACCCGCTGGATGCGCATTTCTCGTACCGCAAACACGTCCGCAACGTGCCGCTGCCGTGGTTCGATCTGTGGTATCCCGAGGACGACACCGACGGCATCACCTTCCGCCGCTTCCTCGATGGCGGGGCCGAGGGCTTCGACACCGACGTAATGCCGCTGGCGCATATCCTGCAGCATTACAAAGCCGCAAAGGCCTTGGCCGACCGGCCCAACGTGACGCTCTTTCACTACGCCGACATGACGCGCGATCTGGCAGGCACGATGGAGACCGTTGCGGCGCTGCTCGACATCTCTCACCCGCGCGCGCTTGTGGACAAGCTCATTCAGGCCGCCACCTTCGACAACATGAAAACCAACGCCACCCGCTTCGCCCCCTCGGGCGGCAAAGGCTTCTTCAAATCCGATGCGGAGTTCTTCCACAGCGGCACCAGCGGCAAATGGCACGGCGTTCTGACACCCGACGAACTGGCGGCTTACAACGCGATGATGGACGCCCACCTTCCACCAGAGGAGCGGGCGTGGCTGGAATACGGGTCTGAGGGGACCAACCCAGGCTAGCGGAAACTCAGTTCGGGAGGGTGGGTCGGTGTCAGAAACCTCGCAAAACCCCAAAGGTTTCGCATGGGGTTTGTGGTCTGGGTAAGCATTTGGTCTTTTAGCCTAGGAGGGCGACGTGACAAAAACGACCGATACCGGTGAAAAACTCCGCCTGATCAGATGAGGCCATGTATCTTAGCGAACGGGTCCCAGTCTTTGTCCTCGTGCCAATCATACTCGCTCCAC
>NZ_FQXC01000007.1 GCF_900129875.1 Marivita hallyeonensis
CCACCAGCTAGAGACCGATCCGCGCGGCATGGCAGAGCAGATGCTGGGGCTGGTTCAGGGGGATGTCATTCTGAGTTTCGCCTTTCGTCGCGCCCCACGTGGCTATGCCGCTCTTATCGAGACCGCGCGCGAGGCCGGTGCCACAACCATCATGATTTCGGGCCAGTCGGGTGCGCTTCTCGCGCCGCGGCCTGACCAAATTCTGGCCGCGCCGAGGTCTGGTGACCCCGACGCGTTTCAGACCCTGACCGTGCCGATGACGGTGTGCAATGCCATCGTCATCGCCGCCGGTCTTACGGCTAAAGAGGAATCGCTGAAGAAGCTCGAACGGCTGGGACAGCTGATCGAGCGGTTCGAATAACGAAGGACCCAAGGGAGGATCACATGAAGGTTCTGACTGCAACGCGCCTCGGCGCGATAAGTATTCTCATGTCCACGGCTGCGTTGGCTCAGGACAATCTGGACACCATGACACCGGAAGAGCTGTTGCCTTTGGCGCAGGAGGAAGGGACCGTCACGGTCTATTCATTTACGAGCCGGATAGGCCGCGTCGAGACTGCGTTCGAGGAGGCGTATCCGGGCATCGACCTGCAAGGATTCGACATCTCGTCTACCGAACAGATCGCGCGCCTGACCGCCGAGGCGCAGGCCGGCGTGACGAATGCGGATGTCATTTACGTCTCGGACGTGCCTGTTGTTCTGCCTGCATTGTTGGAGGCCGGGATCATAGCCAACTATGTGCCGCCCCGGGTAGCCGATCGCGTCTCGGCGGAGTTCCAGTCGCCGCTATTGGCACAGCGGCTTTCAACCAAAGTCTTGATGTACAACGAGGAAGCCAATCCCGAAGGGTCTCCCATCACGAACCTGTGGCAACTCACCACAGATGACTGGCGCGGCCGGGTCGTCATGGTCGATCCGCTACAGCGTGGCGACTACCTAGACCTGATGACGGAAATCGTGCTGCGCTCCGGGGAGATGGACGAGGCCTATGAGGCCCAGTTCGGGCAGGCCATCGATCTCGACGGGGCCGCGAATGCAGGCGAGCGCTTCATTATGGACCTTTTCGCCAATGACCTGATCCTCGTCGGATCGACCGATGATGTGAACATCGCGGTGGGTGCGATCGGGCAGGAGAACCCGCCTGTGGGCTTCACCAGCTATTCGGACCGCCGCGACAATGAGGACGAGGGATGGGCGCTCCAGGTCGCGAACGGTGTCGAGCCCGCTCCGGGGATCATCTTCCCGGCGATCCTGGCCTTGTCTACTGAGCCGAACAACCCTGCTGCAGCGCGGTTGGTTATCGACTTCCTGATGGGAGACGAGACAGAGACCGGCGGTCCCGGCCTCGCGCCGTTCTATGTCGCAGGCGACTACGTAACCCGCACCGACATCCCTCCGCATCCCGACGCCGTGCCGCTCGACGATTTCACCGCCTGGCGGATCACCCCGGCGGAAACCGCCAAGATCCGCGCCGAGATTGGCGACCTGATCCTGACCCTTCAGTAGACGGGGCCTCCCTGGTGGGGGCGGGCGTGACGTAGCGACCGCCCCCGCATTATCATGACTTCAATCTATAGAGGTGACCTCGGATGGCGGATACAGCCATGAGCGGGCAGGGACGGCGCGTGTTCTTTCGACAGGGAACCGTTCTGAAGACAGTGGTTCTGGCGATCCTGATCGCACTGATCGTTCTGCCCCTCCTCAGAACTGTGCTCTTCACGTTGCAGCCTGGCACTGTCGGCGCCTGGTCGGACGTGCTCGTTGGACGGCTCTCGACCAATCTCTTCTACAAGCCGCTCGGCAACACGCTGCTTATCGGTTTCGTCGTGTCAGCGGGCTGTGTGCTCATCGGTGGATTTCTGGCCTGGCTTGTTGTGATGACGAACGTACCCTTCCGCAAGACTATCGGCGTGATGGCGACGCTGCCGTTCATGATTCCATCCTTCGCCGCGGCGCTGGCATGGGGATCGCTTTTTCGCAATGATCGCGTCGGCGGTCAGATCGGCTGGTTGCAGGGCTTGGGCGCAGACATCCCCGATTGGCTGGCCTGGGGCATGGTGCCGACCCTGATCGTGTTGACGCTGCACTATTTCAGTCTTGCCTTCACGATCATCGCCGCCGCGCTGGCGACCGTGAACTCGGACCTCGTCGAGGCAGCCCAGATTGCTGGTGCCAAGGGGAGGCGCATCCTGATGGGGATCATCCTGCCAGTGACGACGCCCGCGCTGGTCGCCGCCGGGTCGCTCTGCTTCGCCGGAGCGGTGTCGAACTTTGCGACGCCCGCGCTTCTTGGACTGCCGGTCCGGATGCAGACGCTCTCTACCCGGCTTTTTGGTATGATCGAGGTGGGGCAGGTCGGACGCGGCTATGTCATCGGCATACTACTGGTGCTGATTTCGGGCGCCTTCCTCTGGGCGGGGAACCGCATCGTCTCAGGGCGGCGTTCCTACGCCACGATCACCGGCAAGGGCGGGCGGGCCAAGCGCTTCGACCTGCGCAGTGCGCGCTGGCCGCTCTTCGCGGTGGCGATGGTAATCCTTCTCAGTTCCACAATCGTGCCGGTCATCGTGCTGACCGCATCTAGCCACGCGCCCTCTTCGGCCAATCTCTTCTCGGACTGGACGCTGCACTTCTGGATCGGGCAGAGCGATCCGTCCTTTGCGCAAGGCATCCCAGGCATCGCCTACAACGAGGATATCGTGCGAGCGCTGACAATCACGCTGGCCCTCGGCTTCGCGGTCGCTTTCACCGGCATGGCGGTGGGGCTGCTCGCCTCTTACACTACGGCGCGTTACCGCGAGGGCTGGATGTCGGCGGCGATCACGCAGGTCAGTTTCCTGCCGCTGCTGGTGCCCGGCATCGCCTTCGGCGCGGCCTATATCGCCTATCTCGGTGCGCCGATCGGACCCTTCCCGGCGCTCTACGGCACTTTCGCGCTGCTGGTCATTGCCGCCACCGCCTACCTGTTGCCATTTTCAGTGCAGACGGGGCGCGCCGTGATCCAGCAGGTTGGCGGAGAGCTTGAGGAGTCGGCCCGCATCACCGGGGCGAGTTTCGCCCGCAGGCTGGCGCAGATCACTGTGCCGCTGGCGATCCGGGGTCTGGCGGCAGGCGGCATCTTGATCTTCGTCAAGATCATCCGCGACCTATCGCTCGTTGTGCTTCTGTTCACCCCGACGATGCCGGTCCTGTCGGTGCTGGCCTACCGCTATGCGTCGGAAGGCTTCGGCCAGTTCGCCAACGCAATCACGGTCGTGATCCTGTTCCTCTCCATTGCCGCGACGCTCATCGCGAACCGGTTGCAATCGAAATCCCAGCCCTGGCTGCAGAACTAAAGGTAACCCATGCTGGAAATCCAAAACCTCGTAAAACGCTTCGGCTCGTTCGAAGCGGTCAAGGACGTCTCGATCTCCGTCCCAGACGGCGCTTTCCTTGTACTGCTAGGACCGTCGGGCTGCGGCAAGACTACGCTCTTGCGCATGCTGTCGGGGCTCGAACTGCCTTCGGCGGGGCAGATCGTTTTCGACGGCGAAACCGTTTCGGACGGCGATCGCAATTGGTCTGTCGATCCGGCCAAGCGCAATTCGGGCCTCGTCTTCCAGTCCTACGCGCTCTGGCCGCACATGTCGGTCAAGGGCAACGTGGAATGGCCGCTCAAGGTCATGAAGATGCCGAAGGCCGAGCGCGCTGCGCGGGTCGCCGAGGTGCTGAAGCTTCTCGACATCGCACAGCTGGCCGAGCGTTACCCGAACGAAATCTCGGGCGGCCAGCAGCAGCGCGTCGCCATCGCGCGGACCATCGCGCCGAAGCCCTCGGTCTTGCTGTTCGACGAGCCGCTGTCGAACCTTGACGCCAAACTTCGCGTCGAGATGCGGACCGAGTTGATGAAGCTTCATCGCGCGACGGGCGCGACAACCGTCTACGTGACCCACGACCAGATCGAGGCGATGACCATGGCGACCCATGTCGCGGTGATGAATCAGGGCCGTGTCCAGCAGTTCGGCACCCCGGCCGATCTGGTAGACCACCCCGAGACGGCGTTTGTCGCGACATTCGTCGGCACGCCGCCCAACAACATGGTGCCCGTGGTGAAAAACGGCATCGGTTACAAGGTGGGCGGGCGGCACATGCCTGTGACCCCGCCTGCGGACGAGTGCCTCGCAATGTACCGCGCCGAAAAGATGACGCTGGCGGAGACCGAGGGCGAAACAACCCTGCCCATGGAACTTGTCGAGACGAGCGCCATCGCAGGGCGCACCATGGTGACCGGATTGCGCGACGGGCTACGCCTGACGGCAATCGTTGACCGTCCACCCGCGGCCCGTATCGGCGAGACGGTCCAGTTCCGCCTACCCGAGCGCCCGGACAGCTGGTTCGCCCCCGACGGCGAGAGGATCGACTGATGCGGTTACTACTGGTCCGCCACGGGCAATCGGAATGGAACGCGGTCCACCGGTTGCAGGGTCAAGCCGATATTGGTTTATCCGAATTGGGCAAGGCTCAAGCCGATACTCTGCGTCCCGTGATTGAGAGGATTGGACCCTGCCGTACCGTGGCATCCGACCTCAAGCGTGTCCGCGAAACCGCCGCACGCATCGGTGCCGAGGCACCCCGCCACACGATGGGTCTTCGCGAGATCGATGTCGGAGACTGGACCGGACGGCCGATTGAGGAGATCGTGGCCGAGGACGAGGCGGCTTATCTCGGCTGGCGCGCCGGAACAGTGGCGCCGCCCCGGGGCGAGGCATGGGGCGACTTTGTGTTCCGCGTCTCGGGGATCATCGAGCAAGAACGGGCGAAGCCATGCGAGAATCTCTTGGTTGTTTGCCATGGGGGCGTGATCCGGGCGCTGCTCCAGAAATACATCGGGCTGGAACCGGCACATATCATCCCTGTCGCCCCGGCAAGCCTCAGCGCATTTCGCCTCGGCAACGGAAAGCCGCCGCGGCTTGAGCTTTTCAATTACCGCCCCACCGATCTGGATTTTGGGGCACCCGACTGATGGGCCTGGAAATCCTCTTTCTCGGCATCGGTGGTGCACTTCTGTTCTATGGCGGAGACTGGTTGGTGGACGGTATCGAAGGGCTCGCCACCAGTTGTCGCCTCCCGTCTGTCCTCGTGGCCTTCGTGGTCATGGGGTTTGGAACCTCCGCACCTGAACTTTTTGTCGCGGTGCAGGCCACACTGGCGGGGGCGCCCGACATCGCCATGGGAAACGTTGTTGGCAGCAACATCGCAAATCTGCTTCTGGTGCTCGCGGTAACGGCCCTGGTCATGCCGCTGGCCATCGACCGAAACGTCCTTCGGATCGATGGCGGCGCGATGCTTTTGTCGGCCCTGGCGCTCTGTGCGGTCGCATGGGACGGAATGGTCTCTAGGAGCGACGCACTCATGCTGATATTGGGCATGCTAAGCTACCTTGGATCTCGATACTGGACGCTTCCGGAGAGTGCCGCGGTTGATGATAACCCTGCGCAGGGTCATTCCGTATCGATTTTCAGATGTGTCACGGCGCTGGTTACCTTGCCAGTTGGCGCCTATCTTTTCATCGACGGCGCGGTCGGAATTGCAAAACTAGTTGGAGTGTCTGAAACGATAATCGGACTGACCGTCGTGGCACTCGGGACATCGTTGCCGGAAATGGCATCCTGCGTGGCGGCGGCCCTGCGAAGAAATTCCGACATGGTTCTCGGCGGCGTCCTCGGGAGTAACGTCTTCAACGGCACCATTGTCTTGGGAAGTGCCGCTCTGACCGTTCCTCTGCCGGTTTCGCCAGACTTCACGGGGTTCTGGATCCCGGTGATGCTTGTCGGTTCCGTGATAACTCTGATCTTCCTTAGGTCCGGGTTCGTGCTAAGCCGTCGCGAGGCCTCGATCATGCTCATTGGGTATTTCGCGGTGTTTCTGTCCATTTGACTTGCGAAAGTCGGGATTTGCAGGCTGAAGCATGAGCCAAAGACACTTTTTTTTTGGGCGTGCTGCACGATAATGGGACGCATTATCGCGTTCTAGACGTCCCTGTAATTTCGATACCTTTCCAATGTCCGCTATGGGGGCTGCACATGCAGCATACATCGCCGTTGTTGAAAGTCGGCTTTGGGCCGTCAGCGTGTCCCAACAACCAAGACCTCCGAGACACCGCGTTTACCGCTGTCGCGTCCCAGCTGAACAATGACATCGATAGATCGGCGGATGTAGCTCTGTACCTCGGCGAAGGTCAAAGGTGTCCCGGCCTGCAAGACCATGATCGCCAACCGGTCTATCGCCAGCTCAGCGGTTTCGGCGTGGATTGTCGTCACCGATCCGCCGTGACCCGTGTTTATGGCTTCCAGATATGTCAGCGCTTCGGCACCGCGCAACTCGCCCACAACGATGCGATCCGGGCGCATGCGCAAACTCGCCTGTAGCAAAGCATTTGTAGACCGCTGGGATGTCGGAACGCGTTCAGCCAGCAGGCAAACAGTATTTGGCTGGCCAGGGAAAAGCTCGAAGGCGTCTTCTATGGTGATAAGCCTCTCGTCGTCCGGGACCGATTTCAGCAGATGCCTTGCGAATGTGGTTTTGCCGGTGGACGTCCCACCGCTGACCAAGAGGTTCAAACGATGACGGACGAGCGACGACAAGGCTCTGGAGAGGTCGCTCTTTGCAATTTCCTCGACTTCTGAGACTCTCGATTGCCGCCGATCATCGAGCGAGACCGGTTTCCCGAACAGATACTCAGGATCGAAGGTTGTCTGGCCACCAACGCCAAATAGCCGAATGGAGATCGCTGCGCCGTGTTCTACCGCGGGTGGCACAACAACCTGGATGCGTAGCGGGCGCTCAAGGTATTCGATCTTACCAGAAACTAAAGGCGACTTCTGCGACACTCGCGCGCGCGCATCACCGACCAATGTGGCAGCCAGATTTGCTGCTGCGGCCACCTCTACAGTCCGGTCAATTCTCTCCATGGCGTGGGCACCTTGGCGTTCGATCCAGACATTACCATCCGGGTTGATCGCCAACTCAATGATGTCGTCCCCCAGGATCAAATCGCGGTAGGGTTCTAGGTATTGCTCGAGATACGAGGAGGGGAGGGACGCTTCGCTCAATAGATCACGATGTCCCTATCGACCAGTACGGTTACCATGGCCCCCTGATCGACGTAGATGGTTGGCGAGATCGAGACCTGATCGGCGATCACCGAACTTGTCGCGTCTTCGAGATCATTGCCGACCTCCTCCAGAACCTCGCGGGTTACTTCGTCTTCCGTGGAGTTGGCGGCGACGGCGGGGGCTGCGCCGATCATCGATATCAGAGCAGCTCCTCCAAAGCGTTCGTCGAACTTCGTATCCACCACACCGGTCAGGCCGGAGCGTCCGAGTCGATCACCCCCGACTGAGGTGATCTGCATGGATGTACCGTCCGGCGTGAGGACGCGCGTCCATAGAATGAGGATGCGCTTCTGGTTCACTTCCACACCAGATCGATATTGCCCGAACAACCGCGAACCTCGTGGGATCAGTACTGCGTCGCCGGAGAACGCGTAGACAGGTTCCGCGACGACCGCGACAACGTTTCCGGGCAGATCACTGTTGATGGCCGTTTGCAGTGCCGCCTGTATGACGGACCCTTGCGCGAGAGTGCGTTCGGGTCGCTCCATCTGCGCCGCCTCATCGATTTCAAGCGGCCGCGCCGCGCTTCTGAGATAGGCTTCGTTTTCATTCAGTGGGATATCTGCGCCTGGCGCGCCGTTCTGCAGGCCGCTGGCGTTTGGTGCCGAAACCGATGATCCTGTCGAATAGACTACGGCAGGAGACTGGATCTGGGCCCTCAATAGTTGTTCGGCCTGCTGTTCGGCTTCGCGGCGCTTTTGCTCCTCTTCCTGTCTGCGACGTTCCTCTAGAAGCTGTTGGTCGCGGATCAGGGCGTCATTGGCGCGTTCCGCTTCAAGGGCTTCGCGTTGCGCGCGTTCTGCGTCCAGAAGACTCTGAAGAGAGTTCAGCCGAGTCTCGCTGTCGCGTTCCAGGGCCGCAAGTTTTTCGTCTCGTTCCGCGACAGCGGCTTCGAGGGCTTGTGCTTGATCTGCGAAGGCATTGCGCAGTTCGGTGACGGCTGACTGAATCTCGGCGTTTCGCTCGGCTTGAGTAGTGGCGAGTGCTTCGCGAAGCTCAGCCAGTTCGGCGAGGATATCAGCGCTTGGTTCAGCCGCGGGCGGGACCGGCTCGGGGGCTTCAAGGGCTTCTTCCACAGCGATAAGGGCATCGTTCACGCGCTGGTCCGCTTCATTGGCGGGAAATTCCAGCCGACCACCATTTGAGATACCGTCATTCTGAAATGGCTCGACACCCGAAGTCTCTAGTTGGTCTGGATCCGCTTGCCAGTCAGTCGACAGGAAATACGCAACGCCCGCACCGCCGAGGCCGAGAGCGAGCGCCAGGGCAGTGACACCGAATCCGGATCTGGGTTTGGAACGTTTTGCCTTGCTGAATGTATCCAGCCGGTTCTTCAGGTTGGGATCATCCGACATGGCTCAGTCGCTCACGTATATCGCGGAGGTGTCTCGGTAGATGCAGAGCGCTTCTTCACCCAGCCGCAGTGTCCAGAAGTCGTTGACACCGGAGACGCGGACGGTGTTGCCGTTCTGGGTCCAATTGACCGTGCGCTCGCGACCGCGGTTGTCAGCCTTGAAGATCGCGGGTTGCCGTCCGCTTTCGGGAAAACTGAAGTAGGTGAACCGACCGTCGTCATAGACCGTGGCTGGGCGAAAGTCGCCTTCGCCGGCGATCTTGTAGTTGTAGTTGCGCGGCGCTTTGAGCCCTTTGGGCTGTGCGTTCGTCAGTGTGGCAAGGCGCTCTTCGCTCGGGTAGCGAAACCGCACTTCGAAGAACATGCCCGTGCGACCTGGAATCGAGCCTTCCCGGAGATGGAATGCATAGCTGCGACGGTTGGTGATCACGGTCATGTTGGTCGAAGCATTTTGGACATGCGGCTTGATCGTCAGCACATTGCCAAGCTCGGGAATTGGATCGACCTGAAAGCTTTCGGTGTCTCCCACGATTACAGCCTCGAACCGCTCCCCGTCTCCAAACTGGATCGTGGTCGAGTGCCGCAGATCCGTCTCGATACGGAACACCTGCTGCTCGTCGTAGACCGCATATCGTATGCGGATATCTTTCGGCCCACCCTGAGGCGTCGCTTCCGAAAGCACTTGAGAAGGTGCAAGAGCCAAAAGCAAACAGGGCAGGGCGGTGCGCAGCTTCATCACTCAGTTCTCCAACGTTTCGGCGTCGACACGATAAGACGTGACGACAAATCCGAGCGGGTTGGCCCAGACCTGCTGCAACCGCTGACGGGTTTCCGGGCGAAACTCGTAGCGCAGCGTAGCGACGTAGGGCCGTGTCACAGTCCTGTTGTCACGGGGTTTTCGAAGCGTTTTCGTGAACCGCACCTGCGCCACCCCGGGTTCGACCTGGTTCACAGACCGGATGACCACATCGATTTTCGCGTCCCGTCCATAGACTGAGATCGGATAGGCAGGATTGGTTGAAGACCAAAGATCGCGAAGCGTGCGTGCGGCGTCTTCGTCGGATCTTTGCAGGACCGAATTGATCCGTTCTTCACCGTCGGTCAGGTCGTAGGTTTCGCGATCATCCACGTAGGCGACCAGATTAGCCTGAATGATCGCATCACTTTCGTCGAGGCTGAGCGCCTCGACAGCGGCAACACGGTCCATTTCGCCGGTTTCCTTGTCGACGACGACCACGAAGGTCTCGACCGTCTTGAGCGGGAACAAAGCAACGGCTCCCACGAAACCGACCAAACCGACGATCACACCAGCAGCGGCGACAAAGTAGGCAAAACGCTCGCGCCTGCGTGGCCCAAAGATGAAGTCGGCCTCGAAAGCGTCCTGATCGAACTCCGCGCGGGTCATGTCTTGCGAAAGGATTTTGTCAGCGCGAGCGCGGCTGCAGGCGTCCGGCGGATCAATTCGTTGCTCTTCGTGGCCGCACCGCTCACTTCGCGTCGTAGCTCGTACGGCGTTCTGCCGGTCAAGATGCGTCCTGCACCACCCGCGCCATACTCTCCAGCGTTGACCACGCCGCGTCGCGCCAATCCCGTCAGGCCGATCGCATTCGAGGCGATGCCCATGACACCTGTGAGGTTGGATGCGATGAACGGGACGGCGGCCATCACGCCAGCTGAAAGGAGCAAGATCACGAGGAACGGCAGGATCAGGCTGACCGTTTCGACGTTGTCCGGGTCGGCGGAGGCGTCGCCAATAGACTCAGCGATGGCGACGATGATCCCGGCGGCTCCGGCAGCGGCCACAGGCATCAAGGCATAGCCGATGGTTGCCCGGGTCCAGGCTTCGAAAAGCGATTGGGTCGGTTTGAAGAGCGACGTCAGGATCATGAAGGGCGCGATAACGATCATCAGTGTGAAAACGATACGCGCATAGGCGATGATCCCGGCGGTGACGGCTGCGAAGATGGCGGACAGAACGAAGAAGATCGCTCCGAGCACTGCGCCAAACACCCAGCCTGCACGGTCGCCGATGGCGTCACCATAGGCGGTGATCCGGTTCACCATGCTGTCGAGGCTTTCGTAGACCCCTGCTTCATTCCCGGAATCCGTAAGCGCGAGAATCGATGCACCAATGCTTTCTGGGACTTCTGTGACAATCGTGTACACGACTTGGAAGTTGTCCCAACTCTGGGCAAATATCCCAATTAAAGAAATCTTTATTCCAAAAGCAAAACCACTTCCAAAGGTCATCGGTCTGATTTGCATTACTACATTGGTGCCGATCAAGATGAGCAAGACAGCTGACCCAATCGAAAGAACATCACCGACGGCACCTGCGGAAGAGACAAATCCATCCTGCGAAACCGTATCGATGGCGTCATCGACTTGTTCGAGTATGTCCCTTATTATTCCCATCAGTCTGCCGAGCATGCCGCAGTGCGGGCTTCCTCGAACTCAGTTGCCATTTCGTCCAATTTAACGACGTCAAACGGCAAGCGCGGGTTGCCAGAGATGACAAATTCTTCGGAACGTTCAACGACCTCCCGCCACGAAAACTCCGCGATCTGGCAGTCGCAGCCACCCGTTTCCCTCCAATGCTCTGTAGCGATGATGCGCAAAATCGCGCGGTAGCCGTTACGAATGTATGCGGTTTCCGCAAGGTCCTTCGGCGGCCGCGGAGCTTTGCATTCTGTTTGGTCATCGGTCGGTTGCACCATGGTTTCGAACCCACCTTGGGAGGTTTGAGCGCTCAGCGTCAGCGGCATGCAGACCAGCGTCAGCGCGGTCAGGGAAATGGGAGCCACTCGGATCATTTTGGCACCTCCATGGAGCGGAATTTTCGCTCCTCGGCGAGGGTTGCGGCATCAACAACACCCAACTGCCCGCCATTGACGCCGGCGGCGGCTTCCAGACGCCAGATCTGGGTGAGGATGATGCCGAGTTCGGCCGTCACGCGCGTGTTGAGATCGACCGCGGCTTTCAGACCGCCTTGGTCGTCGATCAGCCCCACCATGGTCTCAAGACGGCCAAGGCTTTCCCCGGCTTCGACATGGCTTTCCTGAGCGGCAACCGACAGCATCGCGCTGGACCCGGCTTGCGTCGCGATCCGATTGTCTGCGGGCTCACCGCTGGTCGCCAGGGATGTCAGGCGCTCTTGGGTGAACCCGCTGCCGGACAGAACCCGTTCAACGGCAGCATCCAGCTCCGCCCCCGGTCGAAAGCCGCTCAGAAAGTCACCGCTCGAAATGGCTTCGGCTGTCGCGAGTGGTGCCGTCAGCTTGCCACGGACCCTCTCGAACTCTTCGACGGTCGCAAAGAGTTGGCCCAATTCATTGCCATCGATAAGAGAGGCTAGTTGGCCCTCGAGGTTCAGAAGCTGGCTCAACTGCGTTTCCAACTCCTGCCGCATCGTCGCGAGCTGTTGCAGCTGGACATTCAGATCCTCCGCCATGTGTTCGAGCTGCAAGACCAATTGCCGAAGGTTTGAGTTGTCGAATGTCGGGACACCCTGGGCATCGGCTTGATCTGCGGGCGTGACGGCGAGAAGCGTGGCGAAGGCGGTGCCGAAGGTTTTTCCTTTCATCGGATGACTCCCATGCGCATGAAGTCGCGCTCAGAGAGCCGGTCCGCGGCCAGATGTTGGCCATGGGCTGCCTCGCGCTGACGGTTGGCAGCCATCAGACGAACGCGAAGGTTGAGGATGCGGCCTATTTCGGCCTTGGCGTAAGTATTGAGTTCGAAGGCCCGCTTGATGTCCGGCGTCTCGTCGATCTGCCGGATGATCGAGGCGAGCCGATTGATGACTTGCTCGGTCGTGGCGTGGCTATCGGCGGCGTAGTAAACACTGGCTTCTGAGATGCTGCTGTACTCCGCAAGCGCCATGTCCGACGGCGAGAGCGTGCCGAGCGCATCCGCCCCACCAACAACGGCGAGATATTCGTTGTAGAACCGCGAGATATTCCGAACATATCCCTGGGTTTCGGCAAAGGGTGGCACGCCGCCATATTCATGGACCCGGCCAGGTCCGGCGTTATAGGCGGCAAGTGCATGCGGGATGTTTCTGAACGTGTTCAGCTGCGTCGTGATGTACCGCGCGCCGCCGCGGAGGTTGTCCATAACATCGTATCGATCAACGCCCATGTCAGACGCTGTTCCCGGCATGAGCTGCGTCAGGCCATAGGCGCCCACGGGGCTTTGCGCGGTGACGCTGAACCGGCTTTCCTGTTTGATCAGCGCCTGGAAAAGGCAGCGCCACTGGGTGGCTGAAAGGCCAGCCCGCCGCACTCCGGCCGCTCCGGCATATTCATCGGCCACCCGCACAATCATCATCTCGATGGTCTCGCGTCCCTCCCCGAAGAGGCGGCCGTCCATAGGGTGATTGGCGGCAACGGGGTAGACATCGCCCGCAGGGAAGTCCGCATTTCCTTCCAGCGCGCGAATGTCGAGCCCCGGGCCGGTGAGTGCAGTTGACATTGCCTCCAGCACTCGAAGCTGATCGGATTGAACCGATGAGAGCGTTTCTCCCGTGCCCAATTGGTCGCGCTGCGCCTCCATATCGTCCCCCAGTTTCGAGAGGATGGTGAAAAGCTGCCCAAGCCCTGCGTTGTCTTGCGTCGGCACGCCTTGCGCCTGGGCGAGGGGCGTCGAGCAGACCAGAATGGCAATGAGAGAGGCCGCTGGTTTCATGGGTTGCGCCCGATCGCTTCGAAGTCGCAGTCCTTGGTGCCTTGCGCTGCAAAGGAGAGTACCTCTGTGCTGGCCCGGCTCACGGCAGGCGCGCCGTCGCGGCCAAAGCACGGCGAGGTGGCATCGGTGTAGCGTTCACAGGCGGTGAGTATGGTTGCCAGAAGGATCAGTATTAATCGCATAGCTGCCTCCAGAAGTCGGGGGTGCCGCGCCAGTCGTTGCCGAGCTGGGCCTCAGCGGACCGTCCGCCTCCCAAAATGGTAAGAAGCGGTCCAAGCGCTGTGAGATCCGCATCGACAAAGACGCTGTCACCTGCGGATCGCACCAGTGCGATGCGCTGGCCTGCTGTGGGTCTTGTCAGAAGTTCGGCTTCCTTTTCGTTCACGCGCAGGAAGTCGTAGTCGGAGGGGGTCGCCCGTTCATTGGGGAAAATTATTTGGGTCGGTACCGTCTCGATAATGGTCTTGCCGACCCGAGCCTCTCGCAACTGACTGGGGTATTGGGTCATCATCACGACGACGCAGTTCATCTTGCGGAGGGTGACGAGCCAGTTCTCGAGTCTCGCCGCGAAATAAGGATCGTCGAGAAGCTTCCAGGCTTCGTCCAGAACAATCACTGTCGGTCGGCGATCTTCTACGATCCGCTCGATCCGGCGCAGGATGTAGGACAAGACGGCCATGCGTTCGGTCGACATGTCGAGGATCTCGGTCATGTCGAATCCGACAATGTCACCTTCCATATGCAGGGCATCGTTGTCCTGCGGCATATCGAAGACCCAGCCATAACGACCGCCCGGTGCCCATTCCCCAACACGCGCCTGCACCTCGCCGTCGTCGTCGAGCGATTGAAACAAGGTCTGGAACGAGACAAACCGTTGCAGCGAGGGGCCGGCATCCGCATTCTGCGACACCGCGCTCTGAACGCGCCGAGACTGCTCTCCGGACAGATCGCCCGCCCGCGCCAGAAGCGTCGCCAGCCAGTCCGACAGCCAGGCCCGTCCGCGTTCATCCGTTTCTGTCTGCAGCGGATTGAGGCCGGTTGGGATACCGGCAAGAATCGTATTGTAGTGACCGCCCAGGGCGCGCACCGCCATCTCGAGCCCGCGATCCTTGTCGAAGAAAAACAGCCGCGCGCCGACCCGCTGCGCTTGGGCGGCGAGAAAAGCAGTCGTGAGGGTCTTGCCGCTGCCCGTGCGACCCAGAACAAGCGTATGGCCAACGGTCGGTTCGCGCTCGGGCGACCCGGGTTCGTGGAAATTGAAGCCGTAGGAAGAGGTGCCAGTCGTCGGGAAGACTGTCACGCGCGCTCCCCACGGCGTCTCTCGATCCGAACGTCCTTCGACGCATCCATGCAGCGCCGAGAAATCCGCAAAGTTGATCGTGGAGATCGGTGTCTTTCTAGCACGGTAGCCGTAGTTGCCGGGAGCCTGCCCAAAATAGGTTGCCTTGAGGGCCATGTTCTCTCGTACGATCACGGCCATGATTTCCTGCCCCAGACGTTTGATCTCGGCTGCGGCCTGTTCGAGCGTCGGTTGATCGGGCGCGTGGACGGCGATGGACAAGTGATGATCGCCGAACGCAATGCGCCCAGCTTCCTGATCATCGGCCGCTTCCATGAGCTGATCCCGCAAGGAGACTGCCGCGTCATCGGCCGCGCGCATCTGCCGAACGATCCGTTGAATCCGTTCTGCCATGATATTTGTGGGGATCGGGGTAAAGGAATTGGTCAGCACGATATCAAGCGGAAGGTCGAGACCGTCAAACAGAGAGACATCCGTAAGCGCAGGATAGCTCTTGATGCTGAAGAGGGCCGCATATCGTGTCTCGCCCGTCGTGCCACATGCGATCCGGGCCGTATCTCCGTCAAAAGTCGCTCGGCAGGATCCAAGCGCGTAGGCCAGGGGCAGGGGGGCGTTTGGTCGGGCAATCGGGGCGTATTGGCCGGTGAGCAGCGTCGCAAGAAACCCGAGCCATTCGCCGGTGATGTTGTCGAGACGAACGGGTTTTGCAGGTGCAAGCGCAGTCTCGAAGAATCCGGCCACTTCATCGAGTTCCCGCGCACGGCCCGCGCGGTCTTTCATCCAGGTTCGCTTGGCAAAGGCGTTGAGCAGCGGGACCCGTGCCCCGATCTCCGGACGTCGCAAGATGCTCAGATAAAGTTGCGGTTTCTTGGGCGCGAGTTGCGCGATGTGAGCTTGCCAGCGTCGGTCGATCTCCGCTGCAAAGCCGTCGCCTTGTACAGGACGCATCGCGAGCTTCTGAGGGACAAATATGCGATGGACATAAAAGCCGTAGAGATTGCCCGTTTGCGCGATGACGGCCGCGACCGCGCGTTTCATGGCATCAAGATCGGCGTCCGGCGTTGTCGGTGCCGCAAGTCCCTCGAGACGGAGCGTGGCCATCAGATCGCCCTCCCGCAAGACCATGACATCGGGTTTGGCGAAGGCGACGTAGGGCAAATGCTCGGCGAGATGGCTTTCGCGTGCCAAGGCTGTGCCGCTGGTTTCAATGACCGCCGGGCTGGGCTTTGCGTATTTTATCCCGTCAAGCGCCATAGCTGTCTCCGCCGTGAAGCGCTCGATTGCGCGTGCCGCGCACCGTGCCGTAGGAGACTCGCAGAACTTCGAAGAAATGCGGTTCCTTGTCGGCAACAAACCAGAGGACAGGATAGGCGAGCGCGCCGACCAGAAAGAAGACCGGTGACTTCGTCCAGATAAAGGGCAGGACCACGCCAAGCGTGAGCACGACGAGATATCCGACCGGCAAGCCGAGATATTTCGGTGGGCGGGCCAACCCGAGAAAGAGAGGGGATCGCATGGCCATCAGGTAAACCCGTCAACGATGGTGCCCGCGGAGAAGATCAGGACGATCCCGATCACCACGGAGGCGAACCATCCCCAGTTGAGCCGCCCCATCATGCACATGAAGCCAGTGCCGATGACGGCGAGCGTCGCGACCGCGATGCCGATTGGGCCGGTGAGCGCCGCTTCGATTGTCTCGAGCATTGTCTGGATGGGCGAGAGGTCCTGGGCAAGGGCAGGGGAGGCCCATAAGGCCAGAAGGCCAATGATTGGAGGCAGGTATCCTGGAGGCAATCTTCGCATCGGTTTCCCTCGTTTCAGGTCTTACTTCAGGTCGAGCACGACGACGGGACGCGTGGCGTCGCGCATCGTCGGTCCGGTCAGGTCTTGCGTGGCTGCGCCGGAAAGGTGCGCTCGAATGCGATGCACCCGGGCGATGTAGTCGCGTGTTTCCGTGAAGGGTGGCACGCCCCCGTATTCTACGACGCGATGCGGCCCGGCGTTGTAGGCCGCCAGCGCCAGATCGACATCGTTAAAGGATGCCAGCTGCGCCAAAAGGTACCGTGCGGACCCGTCGAGGTTCTGCGCGATATCGGTTCTGTCTACGCCAAGGTCGCGTGCGGTGGCGGCCATGAGTTGGCCAAGACCATAAGCGCCTTTGTCACTGATGGCGTCAGGGCGATAAGCGCTCTCGGCTTCGATCAAGGCGCGGAATAGAGCCAGCCAGTCATCGGAGCTGATCTCGAGTGCTCGTAGGGCTCGGTTGCGTTCATGTCTTGAAGCTGTCGCATGAATGGCCGCCAGCACATCCGACGGGGCCGTGGTCGCAAAGTTCTGAGAGTGTGTGGGCGGGGGGTTCTTGTCTACCTGGCCGTGAACCGTCCAGCCGTCAGTCGTTCTGACGCTTCCGTCCGCTCCGAAGATCATCGCCTCCGCCGGGAGCGTCGAAGGGGATAGAGTAGTCGCTGTCAAAACACAGAGTGCGACCATCGCCGAACTCGTGGTGATGTTTGAAGAGGCCGGGCCAGATGTTGAAGAGGCGGGGTTCTGGTCCGTAGGGTCCGAACCGTGTAGAGACGAGGATCGCCTCGGGCTCTCCTTCGCGCAGGTAGACACACTGATAGCGGGGCTTCCCATCGTCCGTGAACTCGACAAGCTCGTACCGACAGCGGAAGTCGACTCCCGACCCGATGAGGTCCTTCACCCCATCAATAGTAATCAAGATTTGGTCTCTTGCGATCGGCACCGGACTCCCCCACTGGGAGTCCTTCTACAATCGGCAGCATTCCGCAGAAAGCCATCACTCTGCAATATATAATAATGCGCAATACGTATTTTGAGCGAGAATTGGCCTAATCACTCCAGGAGGCCGATATGAGACACACCCGCCTTGCGTCACTGGTTCTGGCAGCCGGGCTGACGGTCGATGCCCAGAAAGCCCGTGCCTACGATATGGATTGCGCCATCATGCTGTGTATGGCCGGGGGGTTTCCGTCGAGTGCTGTGTGTTCCGCCGCCTATGCCGAAATGATCCGGCGGATTACGCCTTGGCCGAGCCGGCCACCCTTTGGGGTCTGCACCTATGCTGCCGTTCCGGTTGCTTTGGGCGGACCGGGTGGAGAGGATGCTCTCGATATTTCGACACCGGACTACGAATGGCTACGCCGAACGCGCGTGCTTTGGTGGCGCGGTCGGTCTTATGAGCCGCGCGATGAACCACGTCAGTGGGACTGGTCCATCAGATCCTGCGATCATGAAAACAAGAACTGTCATTACATCGTGCGCGTCTACGGCTCACATTCGCCTTGGCCGGCTTCGTTCGCGTCGGAAAACGGTCAGGAGATCCCGACACCTGGCTCCGGTGGGCTTTGGACCTTCTATAGCCGCGCCGTCATGATGGAGTATGGCGATTACGACGGCGCCATGGATTACACCGATTGGGTCAGATACTGAGGCGTCGTTCGGCAACTAAAGGTATTCGATATCGGCACGGGCCTGCGCCGCCAGTTTCGACAGGCCATGCCGGGTCAGGTCGAGCAGGAACTCGGACGGTGTCATCGGCGGGTTTTCATACCTTTTTCTCACGCGGCGGAGTGCACGGGCACCGCCGGATGGATACAGGTCGTAGGTATTGGCGAGCATGTCATCCGCGCCGAGCGTTTCGACGCCATAATCGTCGAGAACTTCGCTTGGGAAGTCTCGATGGTTTTCTGTCACAATAACCTGTGCCGAGCATCGGATCGCTGCCGCGAGAACGTGTCTGTCGTCCGGGTCCGGCAGGTCCAGACCAGCAATCAAGGGCTGGTATCCGGTCACGAAACATTCTTCGAAGGTCTCTCTAATCGCGGCTTCCTGCTGGCGAATGCTCTCTTCGAGATGTGGTTTGAGCGCGATCAGGTTGCGTGTCCATTCGTCGAGAATCTCATCTGTGACCCTGGCCCGAAACAGGCCTTCTTGTGTGAACGTCAAGAGGACGTCCCGAACCCGGAACGGAAACAGGACGTTGGCATCGAGGACAACCACGAAGGGGTTGGCCACAAAGCTCATGCGTTGTCGAACTCCTGACCCAATCGCGCAAGGTCGCGCATCGCTTGCTCCTGGCGCCGCTCTTTCTCTTCCCGGTATTGCATGAGCGCCGTCAGAGGCACGCGCCGGTGCTTGCCCACCTCTTCAAATCGGATCTTCCCCTCCTTGAGCAACTTCGTGAGATGAGGGCGGGATACGTTCAGCATGTCGGCGGCCTCTTGGGTTGTGAGCATTGTGCCGACCGGAACCAGCGTGACCATGTTGCCATTGCTCACATGGCCGAGCAGTTCGATGATCAGTTTTCCAACCTCTGGCGCGATGGAGACCGGATCGCCGTTCTCTCCCGAGACTTTCAAGCCTCCGTCCAGTTCCATAGCCACGGCGATGGCTGTCGCAGCATGCGCGGCACTGTCGATTTCTTCCGGGGTCGGCGGGCGCTCCATGAGTCCGCTCTGGGCTGGTCTTTCCGCGGTATCGGCCATGGTTTTTCTCCTCGGTTCATCCCCTTAGATGTACCCAGGGAGTCACGCATGCAAGAGAAATAAACGGAATAAGTGAAATAAGTGTAACGATTTTGATAGACGGGTCGCGCCATCGAGTGTAAACAAAACAGGAACAGAATCGCCTTAAGGAGCAGTCTCATGGGCAAGAACACGAAACGCACCTCGCGCAAAGTCGCGTCGCAGGCAGCGGCCACGCTAAGCGACCCGAACGCCTCCGCAACCGCCAAGAGCCTGGCGGCATCGGCGCTGGCGCAGTCCGGGACTGGTAAACAGACGGGGGCGGCGATGGAGGACAAAGCCTCCAAGGTCCTGCAAAGCGACAAGTATAGCAGTGACACGAAATCGTTGGCAGGAACGGTTCTCTCGCAATCGAACAAGGCGCGCTAGACTAGGCGGGTCCGGATCTATCGAGATCGATATCTCGTTCGATGATATTGACTACGCAAATCTCCTCGGGCCTTACGAGCCAGACCCGCGTGCGGTCGCCGGTGTTCCAGAGATGCTCTTGCCAGACGACAAGTTCCGACCCGTTCACGATTGCTACGCCTTCGCGCACGGGCACGCCTGTGAGCGGACGATCATCCACCCGCCATCCCGGAGCAGGGTGTCGTCCGGCCTCCTAGCTGCGGGGTTTGAGAAGTTCCGAAGGATCGATGTTCAGAGCCTGGGCGATCTTTTCGAGCGTTGTCAGCGAAGCGGAATACTTGGCATTTTCGATCTTGCCGACATAGCCGCGGTTCACACTTGCACGATGCTGTGAGCGATACTTGAACTGCGACTCCTATTCCTTTCGAGGGTAGGGGCGTTGGCCCATCTCTTCCATCATGTTTTCACGGAAGACCTCGGCGGGTGTTTTCCATCCGAGGCATTTTCTGGGTGTCGCGTTGAGGCGGTCGCAGATCATTTTCAATTCATGATCTGTGACCGCCGTGATGTCGCGCTTTCTCGGCAGCCATCTTCGAGCGCGCCGGTTGGTGTTTTCGACGGTGCCTTTTTGCCAGGGTGAGGACGGATCACAAAACCAGGTTTGCGTCCCGATCTCGGCCTGAAGGTGCGGCCAACTGACGAACTCGGTGCCACGGTCAAAAGTAATCGAACGACGCGCGATGTAGGGCAGGTCGCGCACCGCTTTCATGATCTTGCCCATCACCGGTTTGGTGCGCTTGTTCGGGTTTTTCAGAAGCACGGTGAACCGGCTCACACGCTCGACCAGCGAGGTCACGTTTGATTGCCCAAAGCGTTGTTTGAACAAGACAAGATCAGCCTCCCAGTGACCAAACTGGCGCCGGTGCGCGACATCATCCGGGCGGAACAGGATGCTGACATCACGGTCGAATTTGGGCTTCTGGCGCTTTCTGGCACGACGCGGCCTGCGGGCTTTGCGATGTTCGGGCAGGTACCACCACAGCTCCTGATCCATGCCTTCCTTGGAGTAGATGTAGCGGTAAATCGTCTCCTGACAGACGCGCAGTTTGGCGCCTTCATAGATCATCCGGTTGCCGATCTGCTCGGGCGTCCAACCTTGTTTGATCCGCGCGATCACCGTCTTGCACAGGTCTGGATGTCGGATCAGTTTGCGCTGCACCGACCGACGTTTGAGCGTCTGCAGTTGAGCGGCATGACCGAAGTACCCAGCATACTTCTTCGGGAAGGCATCATCCGCCCAGAAATTGCGTTTGATCTCGCGATGAATGGTCGACTTCGAGCGCTTCAGAACACGCGCCATTTCACGGACGGGGACCTTTGCGTGCCACCAATCCTCAATTCTCCGGCGTTCTTTCAAGCTCAGTTGCGAATAAACAGCTCCCATGCCATGGTCTCCTATTAGATAACTCATTGTTTTCTAATAGGAGTCGCACTTCAGGGTAGCGCGCTCCCAACGGGTGTTCTGAGTCTGATAAGATTTATTATGTTAATTATAAGACTTTCTCATCAAAATGTTCATCATATGCTTTCTTGGAAGCTGCTATTCAAACAGGTCGCAGCCAACGGCGGGTATGAGCCCATTTTAATCGATGCTGCATTGCTAATGAAAGTCGGTTATGTATACCGCAACTCGGAGTTGGTTAAGCGCCAGTTGTGTCGTTTAATTCTCGAAGAGCTTACCAAAAAGGCTGCTGGCTCGCCGCGATCGTGCTTCAATCTCGTCTTGAGACAAAGCCGGGACCGAGCCAAGAGATTGCTGCATTTGCAACTCGCCGATCAGGAGACTGACATACACCTCGGTTGCGACGGCGACGCCGTGTTCGAAAGTAAATTTCCCTGACGCCTCCATGCCCGCCAGCTGTGCCTTGATACAACGAAGCATCGCCTGGCGTGCATGTGTTTCAATTGCCTGAGACAGAAGTCCCGTTTCTTGCACATCTGCAACAGCCGCCCTGTTGATGATGATCGCCTTTTGCGTGGCTGTGAAACCGAGAACCAGCTTTCCCAGTGCAAAAAGATCGTCGCTGTCCCCGGTGAATGTACTCTCCAGAGCTTCCTCAACTGCCCCGGCGTTGGCCACGATAAGGCTCTGAAACAAGGACTGCTTGTTGCCATACCAAGCATAGAGTGTCTCGTTCGATGCTTTCGCTTCTTTGGCGATCTGCAGCATGCTGGCCTTCTTGTAGCCGACCCGCTCGAGCACCTTGAATGCGGCTGCTTCGATTTCGGCCCGACGCGTCGTCTGATCTTCACTCATCGTGGTCTCCGGATTTCTGTTGACTCGAACCGTACATAGGTTTACGGCATGAGTAAATGACCGTACATGTGTTTACGGTTGATTTGCTTCTCGAGGAAAGGAGTCGCATATGACCATCTTGAAATGGATCGGTGGAGGGGCGCTTGTCGCTCTCATCGCCACCTCAGCAACAATCGGTATCGGCACATACCTGACCAAGCGTGACATTTGACAGTTTCAGGAGCAGGTGGAGGAAATTGCACGCAGCGCACCGGCTCCGGTGGCTGCACAGGCAGCCATCTCGAACCTGCCTGAACCGGTGCAACGCTATTTCGGCTTCGTCTTTCCCGACGGCATTCCAGAAACGCGACTGGTGCGTTTGACGTCAGAAGGTCAGTTCCGTCGCCCACAAACTGACGGCTTCAGTTTCACGACATCCGAGCAGGTGATTGCGACAAACACGCCTGCGCTCATGTTCTCGGCTACAACACCCATCCTCCGTGGCGTCTGGGCGCGCGCCTATGACTTCTTTGCCAATGGCGAGATGGAAATGAAGGCCAAAGTGCTATCCACCATCACCGTTGTGGACGAACACGAAACGCCTGAGTTGAATGTAATCTCACTGCGCCGCTGGTTGTTGGAAAGTGCGCTTTATCCCCATGCCCTTCTCCCGGGTGGGCCGGTGACATGGGAGGTGATTGACGGTCAAACAGCCCGTGCCGTCGTCGCAGCCGATGGCCTGCAATCCTCGATGATCGTGCACTTCGGCGAGACGGGCGGCATCACACACATGGTCGCCGAGGAAGATGGCGATCTGAACACGCCATACCACGGGTCAGGAGAGCATGTGACCCGATCCGACTACCGCAACGTCGGCGGCGTCATGATCCCGCATGCTTTTGTCATCTCAAGGATGGCCGGAAGCGAGATTTATCCGTTCTTCGATGCTCAGATCATCAGCATCGTTTTCGAATAGGCCGTAAAGGAACCATAACCATGCTACTCAAGACACTTGTAATTCTTGTCGGCCTTGTTCTCTGCATCGCACTCGTCGCGGGTATTGGCCTTTACCGGGCGCATGGCCAGAATGCCGCTATCATCGACACCCGCGTGCTGGCGGATGAACCGATCACGATAGACCTCAGACCTGAGGTCTATGCCGATTTGCCGGCACCTGTACGGCGCTACTTCGCCTACGCATTCAACGGCGAAATAAGCGTCACGCTGCGCGGCGTCGAGTGGAGCCAGGATGGCGACTTCAAGTTACCGGTGGTTGGCCAATTCGTGGCGGATGGGCGACAGGTCAGCCATCCGAACCGGCCCGCATATGCCTGCACCGGATGGTTCTGGCGCTACGGGCTACCGCTCATCGAAAGCCGCGATGCGTTCTTTGTAGACACACACGACATGCGCGCGAAACTCCTGGGGTGGATGACGGTCATGCACACCGATTATCAATCCGCTGAGCAGATCGATTCCCTCCACAGCTACCTGGTGCTGCGCTACTACGGCCAAGCCCCCCTGATGCCGTGGGCACTTCTCCCAAACGACTTCGTAGTCTGGGAGGAGAACGATGAGACCTCGGCTTACCTACGCATTACCCATCGCGATCTTGAAGGAGCATACCTTGTGACTTTTGGCCCCGACGGGGAAATCGTCTCCATGAATGGTGACAGGCTCTTGATGGAAGGAAACGAGACGATGCAGCGCGAGGTTGGCGGTAAATCGCAGTACCGTGAGATCGGAGGCTTCATGCTGCCGACACGGCTGGAGTATCGCTGGTACGACCAGTCTGGCGCTTTGATCAGCCGCTTCCAGTCAGAGATAAGCGATCTTCGCGTCATTCGCTGATTCATACTCTGGAAAAACCGCAGCAAAGGCTCACTCTGTCCGCTGAACTGCCGACCGTCCAACCCTAGCTGTACGGCTGCTCTGGGAAGAAGCAACCCTGGCCGCGGACACAGCGATCGACGGCTTCGAGCCCACCTTGCCTAATGCTGCATCGAGAATGAATATCGGCTTCAGTGACTTTTATGAAAACCGGCCAAGATAAGCGGAACCCATGATCTGCTCACATTTTGAACCGGTACTCGTAGGTTAGGTCTGTTGAAGTCTTGAAGTGCTGACAAAACTGCCCCCGCTTGGGGGTGTAGATTTTCGGCTGTTTGATAACACAGACTGGCTGGTCGCGCCTGGCAATTACAAAAGCGCGGCTGGGACGTTGTTCCCGACTGCGCTGTGCGGCACTTCTTTTTTGTAGCCTCTGAAGGCTTCACTGAAGGCGTTGTCCGTCGGATTTCCTGGCCATGAGACGTCGAGCGCGATACCGCGCTGATAAGCCAAAAGGGACCATATTGCTTCGTTCCAATCGCGCAATTGTATCGCACCATCTGACCATTGACTCAAATACCTTGAAAGCCCCAGATCAGAATGAGACCTGTAGCCATTATCCAATCGCAAATGACGCAAAATGGAATGAACCAACGTGGCACGTCAGTTTTGACCAAATTGTGATGTAATAGGTCCCATAGACCATGCGCCGCAAGCGCGGCTGCTATGACGTAAGGATAGCCGTTCAGACCAAGCCAAGCGGCGGTGGCGAATGCGAGAGCAACAGAAAACTCCAGAAGTATTGTTTGTGGTCGCCCATCCTTAAACGCATAGCCAATGTAGATTCCGGCTATGAGCACAAGCGTTATAGCGGCTAGCTGATAAGACAACACAACCGGGAGGAAGACGTGTATCGGTAGCGGCAACACGCCAAACAGAAAGCCCGAAGTTAGAGGTACGCGTGCGAAGATATGGCTAGGGACAGTCATGACATTCTGTTTCAGCAGGTGACGCCTCTAGTCAATGCGGCTAACCGACCGACGCATCTAAATCCATTATGAAGGCCAACCGGGGCATTCGCCTATTGGCGGGGTAACAGCTGCTTTGTCACGCCCTGCTTTCTTACTGCAAGCGCGAAACCAATGTCGGCTTCGAGACCAACTTGACCGATGCTGCACAATCTATGAAGGTCTGGTATGGATACGAAGCATCAGCTCCGTCCTCCAAAAAGCAGTGAACTAAATGCCATTAGAACCACAAACTTATCGTCAGTATGCCTACCTTGGGATTCAAGGCAAAGGACCTTCAAAACATATTACGGACGTTTTGGGGATTGATCCTGATGACGAATGGTCTGAGGGCGACCCTTGGCAAACGAAAGGCCCTCATAAGAAGCGCTGGTTCACGAACTGGAAGCTCAATAGCGGTATACCCGAAACAGAAGACCTAAACATCCATGTCGAGGCGATCTTACGGCGACTACGCACCCGTGAGCTTGCATTACAAAGCCTAAATGGCGACTACGATGTGCGGATGGTTTTCGTAAGCCACAATCTCCAATGCTTCAGTTTCGAATTGGATTTTCAACATCAAAGACGTCTTACCCAACTTGGTATCCGAACTTGGTTCGACGCATACATTGATGAGGACGTGCACAAATTGATGTTTGATTTGCGATCAAGATATGGTCGTGATGTCTTTGACGAAGCAAGAGATGGGGGCGATGTCGCCTTAGACATGATGCTTTCGGCAAAGAAGGATATAGCCAAAGAATGATTTCCGTTTTGCCGACATTGGCGCAGCCGCAGCGAAATGGTGCTTTGTCCGCATTGCGGTCATGCCGAGGGCATTCAGGCATGCCGCAGCGCGGCAAGTCCGCTAATGGGATGTACCGGCTGCTCCACCCAGCAGGTTAGGCTTTGCCTATTTCTGCAAACTGGAGAAGTAGCATGGCGAAGAACGACTTTGATGAGCTGATGTCGATCGGCATCGATATCGGCAAGGACACATTCCACATTGTAGGTTTCGATCTGTCTGGACAGCGCGTCCTCCGCAAACAGATCAAGCGACTTGCCTTGGTCGCCACATTCGAGAAGTTGCCGCGCTGTGTCGTGGGAATGGAAGCATGCCTGAGCGCTCACTTTGTCAGTCGAACGCTGCGCGAGATGGGTTCCGAGCCTCGGATCATTCTGGCGATCTATGTCAAGCCGTTCAATAGGGGGCAGAAGAACGACTACAATGATGCAGAGGCAATCGCCGAGGCCGCGCTTCGGCCAAACCTGCAAACCGTGTCTGAGAAGAGCCAGGATCAGCTGGACCTCCAGGCCCTTCATCGTGTGCGGTCGCGTCTGGTTTCGCGCCGGACTGCCACGATCAACCAGATCCGCGCGTTCTTGATTGAGCAGGGCATCACTGTGCGCAAAGGGCTACGCGCCTTGAAGAACTCGTTCGAGACAATTCTGGAAGAGCGCAAAGACGAGATATCGCCGCGCATGCGCTCGATCCTGATCGGTCTTTATGGCGACTGGATGTGGATGGATGATCGGATCGACAAGGTATCGCAGGAGATCGAAGAGATCAGTCGAACAGAAGAGAACTGCGTCAACGTCATGACTGTCCCTGGCATTGGCCCGATGATCTCGACAGCGATGGTTGCCGCCATCGGTGAAGGAGAGGCGTTTGATCGCGGTCGCGACTTCGCGGCTTGGGTGGGGTTGGTTCCTCGGCATTACAGCACCGGAGGACGAACGGTCCTCGGCCGCATCACTAAACGCGGCAGCAGATATCTAAGGATGCTGTTTGTTCAGGCGGCGAAGATCATCATGATGCGACCGCATCGTTGGCCTGACTTCAGCTTCGGCGATTGGCTGGCACGTGCTTCCGAACGCATGCATCGCAACAAGGCTGCCGTCGCGCTTGCGAACAAGCTCGCACGCATGGCTTGGAGCATACTGAGGCACAAAACGGCGTTTGATGCGCAAAGAGACGAGGTTGCTATCGGCATCTGAGCCGAGGCAGTCCAAAGGAGTTCGCGACAGATCGACAGCATGGAACGGAAAAACTACGCCCCCAGAATCTGACGGCCCTAATGGTCATTATCGACCTGTCCGCTAATGAGATCACGGTGCGAGCGTAACCCCAACAAGGCCACGACCCGCGTGTCGATCAGTAGGCCGGATACATATGAGCGACTTCCGAGAACATGCGAGATATCATTTGCGAACAGCAGCCGGTACATACATATGAGCCGATAACGTGGAGAAAGACCACACAGCGGATGAAGACGCCCGCCTTTACTGAGCGGGAGACTTCCTTTCCGCCCTTCGATGGGGGACCCAATTCGCCAATCGTCCAATGGAATGGGAGGCATTGGGGGCATGGGCTGCAACCTTGCTTCCAGGAGTTACGTCGCGATCATGCTGTTGCGTGCCACGATGGCGATGGCAACCCATACGACCAGGCGTAGGGTCATTGCGAACACTGTGCGCATCTCGAAGGCTCCGCCAGACAAGATGTGCAAACCAAAAAGCACGAACACAACCGCGATAGAGATCGCCAGGAGGATCGCAAGTGAGACCGCCCAGCGACGTCTCATCGCAATTCCAACACCCGCCAGCACATAGGCAAAGCCCGACAGGAAATTGAACCACAGGACGAACCAGACGGCGTTTCCCGCCGCTGCCTGGGCCGCGTCATCCCCAAACAGCACGCGCCCGCCAGACAGGATCGTCAGCATGCCAAACAGAACGGCTACGCTGGCAGCTGTTCGTATCGGCCAGTTCTTGGGTGAACGGTTTCTCATGTCGCTTCCTCCTCTTGATCCTCCAGAACCCCATCGCGCAGGTGAAACAACCGGTCGAAGCGGTCGTAGATCTTCTCGTCATGGGTGACGGCGACAATGCAGGCATCGTGTTCGGCAGCCAGTTTGCGCAACAGATCCATCACGATCCCCGCGCGTTTGCTGTCCAGCGCCGCCGTTGGCTCGTCCGCCAGGATGATGCGCGGGCTGTTCGCGAGGGCGCGTGCGATGGCCACGCGTTGCGCTTCACCTCCCGACAGAACTGCCGGCATGGCGTCCTTGCGATGGCCCACTTCCAGATAATCGAGCAATTCCAAAGCCCGCTCTTGAGCTTCCGCGGATGATCGACCCGCCAGCGTCAACACCAAGGCGACATTGTCACGGGCGTTGAGAAACGGAAGCAGGTTGTGGAACTGGAAGATGAAGCCGATCTTGTCGAGCCGTAGGCGGCGCAGATCGCCGCGCAGGGCCCGGTTGTCATAGACGAGCTCGCCGTCGAGCGTCACCCGGCCTACGGTCGGCGCGATGATGCAGCCGATGACGTTGAGCAGGGTGGTCTTGCCCGACCCCGACGGGCCCAGCAGGGCCACGACCTCGCCACGGCGTACGGTCAGGTCAATGTCGCGCAGCGCATCGACGCGTGCCTCGCCCTCTCCGAAATGCTTGGAGACGCCGGCGATCTCGATCAGGGGCCGGCGCGCTTCATCCATTGTTCAGCCTCCGATCGCTGTTGCCGGATCGACCTTTAGCGCAGCGCGGACACCAAGCCCGCTGGCGACGATACAAACCACGATGATAATCCCGCCGAGCGCCGCCGCATTCACCGGCTCCAGCACGACGCGGCGGGGGAAGTAGTCCTTGACCAGGAGGATCAGGATCAGGCCGAAACTCCAGCCAACCATGCCCAAGGCTAGCGATTGTTGCACGATCAGGCTGACGATGGTGCGATCGGGTGCGCCGATCAGCTTCAAGGTGGCTATCTGCTTCAGTTTTTCCATGGTCATCGTGTAGATGATCAGCGCGATCACCACGGCCGAGACCGTCAGCAGAATACCGAGGAACAGGCCGATCTGCCGCTTGGCGCGGTCCACGACCGACCCGATCAGGATCGCCTCCTGCTCTGCCTGCGTCAGCGCGCCGAGGTGCTTCCATTGGCGAACAGTGGTGGCGACACCCAGCGGATCGGCCGCGGGTTCGAGCCGCGCGATGACCGCCGCAACGGTGTCGGCGCTTTCCAGCAAACCGGCGCCCCGGGCGGTCTGGATCCGCTGGGCCGGCGGGGCAAGTTGCGATTGCAGGATTTGCGCATTTGGAAGCGTGATGAACGCGGCAGGGTCGCCGCCCGAATTCATCGTATCCTCGACGAGGCCAACGACAGCAAAGCTGTTGCGGCCGAGGCGGATGCGGTCGCCGACCACAAGCCCGGTCTGCCGGTCGGCCACTAGTTCGAAATGGGTCTGCGTGATACCGCGCCCCTCGGCAATTGCCTGCGGCCCGCCGGGGCGCCCTGGCTCATAGCCGATGACATACAGGCGCAGTGTGTCGCCCGCATGGCGCGCCTCGACGGTCTGGTAGGTGATGCTGCCCGCTTCTGCCACGCCATGCAGCCGGGCGACGGCATCACGCGTGCTGCCGGGGATCTTTGAGGCCTCCGCAAATGGGCCTTGCGTGCCCGATTCCACCACCCAAAGATCGGCTTGCGGTGCCTTCACGATATTTAATGCGTCGGCGACCAGACCATTGTAGATCCCGATCATCGCCAGCACGACCGCCATCAGCAGACTGAGGCCAAGACAGGTCAGCACAAATCGAAACAGGTTGTGACGCACATCGCGGTAGGCGAGGTTCATGATGCCCCTCCCCCCAAGACACGCGCCATCCGCCCTTCGGACAGGCCTTTCGCGGGAGCCGAGACCACCTGGTCACCCTCGGCCAGTCCGCTCACGATCTCCAGCCGTGCGTCTTCCGTGCGGTGGCCGAACACCGCAGAAACCTCGGTCAGTTTCTCGTCCCGCACCACCCAGACGCGGCCCTGGTGCCCATCGAAACCGCTGACGGCAATCTCGGGCACAAGGAAGGCTTCGGTCAGAAGAGCGACGGTGATCCTGACTTCGGCCTGTTCTCCCAGATAGACTTGCGGCGGACAGCGGTCGCAGGCGATCCAGACGCGCCGCTCCTCGTTGACGCGATCACTCTCGATACCGATCCGCGCCACCGTGCCGCTAAAGACCTCGTGTGGCAGCGACCGCAGCCGAACTTCTGCCGACTGGCCCAAGGCAATGGCACCGGCACGCGCTTCGTCGACATAAGCCAGTGTCCAAACGGTTGTGGGGTCCATCAGCGTGAAAATCGGCTCGCCCGCACGCACGACCGTGCCCGCCTCGACATGTCGATCAACGACAATCGCGTCGAAGGGTGCCCTCAGAACATGATGATCGAGGAGCGCTTGCTCGTAGCGCAATGCAGCTTCGGCATCGGCACGTTGTGCCAGCGCGACCGCGATATCGCTTTCGGCCACGGCAAGCTCCGCGGCCGCGACGTCCACGTCGCGCTGCGCTTCCTCCGCTCTTTGCGCAGAGATCGTGTTGCGGACGGCCAAGGCTTGTTGACGGGTATTGGTCGCCTCACGCTGTGCAAGAACGGCACGTGCACGCACGACGTTCGCGCGGGTTCGTCCAAGTGTCGCGTCCGCCGCTTCGGCGGATGCGGCGGCACGTGCCACCCGGGCCTCCTGTTCGGCGGCGTGCAGTCGCGCCAGTATCTGACCCCGCGCAACGGCATCGCCATTATCGACCTCCAGACCGGTCAAGGCGGCGCCAACCTCGAACCCGATCCGGGAAACGATGCGCGCCTCCACCGTGCCAAGTCCGTAGATCCGGACCGGAACATCCCGATCGATGGTGACCACCTGCACCGCGATGGGGCGTTCGGTCAGAAAGAACCAACCGGCCATGACGATCAATGCGATGACGGCAATGGCAACGAGGCTTCGGCGTGTTCTGCGTTTCATGAGCTTGGCTCCCCGTCTGGGGCGCCCCGAAACAGGCGCATCTGCGCGTCGAGAAGTCGCTCGCCCTCTGTCGCAAGCGGGAACGAGCGGTCGCCGAGTGACCAACGCAGCGCCATCCCCTGAATCAGCGAAATCAACAGGACCGCGGCATCTTCCGGGACAAGATCGGAGCGAACGCGCCCCGTATCACGGGCGCGGGTGAGCTCTGCCTGCAGCAGTCCCTGAAACCGCGTCATCAGTACGCGGAAACTCTGCCGCAGATCGCTGTTTTCGGTTTGCAATTCGTGTGAATGCAGGATCGCGGGGATCGCGGGATTGGCTTCGATCTGGCGAAATTGAACGAGAACGAGCGCGACCAGCTGTCGATCCGGCTCACGCTCTTTCGCCAGTGCTCCCTGCCATGCGTTTGTCATCCTTTCAGTGATGACCTCTGCCACCGCTTGCCAAAGGGCCTGTTTCGTCGGGAAATGTCGGAAGATCGCGGGTTGGGTCAGCCCAACGGCATCCGCGACTGCCTGGGTCGTCAGCCGGTCCGGCCCAAGCTCATCAGCCAACCTCAGGGCGGTTGCAACGATCTCTGCCTTGCGATCATCGGCGGATTTGCGCGGCATTTCCGTTGTCCTAAGTTAGTTATCTATTACTAACTAATATCTCTCCTTTCGTTCTTCAAGTGCCGTTCTGCGGCCCCCCGCCCGGAGGACCTGACGTTCATCAGACCGCCACTGCATGCCGCGCGATATTGGTCGCAAGATAGGCATCAAAGACTGCTGCAACCACTCGCACAACCGGCGCGCCTTCCTTGGTCATAGAGATCCGGCCAGCACGGCGCGCAATCAGTCCGTCCGCTTCGAGCGTGGCCAACTCCTGCTCATGGATGTGATACCAATTCTGCGAGACACCGGCCCGCAGGGCCGCCGCATCAAGATCAACTTCGCCGGTACACATCAGCCGGTCGATCACATGGCCCCGCAAAGTATCATCCTGGCTCAGGGCGACGCCCTTGGCGACCGGCAAAACACCGGCGTCGATGGACCGTGCCCAAGCACCGGTTTCCGACAGGTTCTGCACATATCCCGAAGGGGTGCGACCGATGGATGTCGATCCAACCCCGAGCATGGTTTCGGCACGATCCGTGGTATAGCCTTGGAAATTGCGCCGCAGGGTGCCTGCCTTGGCGGCTTTCGCCATGGAATCGTTTGGAAGTGCGAAATGATCCAGTCCGATGGCGACGTACCCCGCCTCGACCAGCGCGCTGGCGGCCGATTGTGATTGTCGAAGCCGTTCTGCGCTCCCCGGCAGCGCGGTTTCATCGATCAGTCGCTGTTTCTTGGCCATCCAAGGCACATGTGCATAGCCGAAGAGCGCAATCCGGTCCGGGCGCATGTCGATGCAGAGGCGGATCGTTTCCAGCAGCGTGGCGACAGTCTGGTGCGGCAGGCCGTAGATCAAATCGAAGTTGATGCCCGCCACCCCTGCCCGGCGCAACTCTTCGACCGAATGGCGCACCATTTCGGGTGGCTGGACGCGATTAATGGCTTTCTGAACCTTCGGATCGAATTCCTGCACGCCGAAACTGGCGCGGGTGAAGCCCAACTGTCCGATCCGCCGGATCATTTCATCCGTGAGCGTGCGCGGATCGCTCTCGATGGCAAGTTCGGCGTCAGCGGTGATGTCGAAATTGTCCCGGACGCTCTGCATCGCGCGCTCCAGATCATCCGGCACCAGCGCCGTCGGTGTCCCCCCACCCCAATGCAGATGAGAAATCGACATGCGGTCCGGCAATTGTTTGGCCAGAAGACGGATTTCCTGGTTGAGCGTCTGCGCGTATTGCGCGACAGGCGCATCTTTTCGGGCCAACTTCATGTTGCACCCGCAATACCAGCAAAGCTCGCGGCAATAGGGAACGTGCAAATAGAGAGATACGGGTTCCTTTGGAGAGAGCGAGGAGAGCCAGTTGGCGTAATCCGCTGGCCTTACCGCCTTGGAGAAGTGCGGGGCAGTCGGATAACTCGTGTAGCGCGGTACATTGCGGCTCATGTAGGTTTTCAGCGTGTCCGTCATTGATGTTCCGATCTGCTCCGATCATGCCCCGACTTGATTCCGGGAAAAAATGTCGCGCGATTGTTGCCTGTCTTCCAAAAGCCATTTCAATCAGCTCATGTTCTGATCATTCTCACCGACAACCCTTGATCCGTCCTTGACCGAGATCACAGATGCGGCGTGAAAGGTCTCAGGCCACATCCCGTTCCTTGTTCAACACAGTTTGTAGCCAACGGACCAAGTCCTCCAGGGAAGGCTCGAGCTCTGTTGCTTCAGGGCCCACGAAGTCTTGAAAGGCCTCCAAGTTTAATGCGTTGACCCCAACAAGAACGGGCATATCGCGCGCAATGGCCTCTGCGATCACCGAACGGAACCCCCGACCATCGGCCTCGTGCTTTCCGAACTTGTTCACGATCAGCAGCTCCGGGGTGGCCTCAAGCCCTGTCTCGACCAGTCCAACAGCCGTTTCGAGAGTGGCAGGGTCCAGTCGGCATCCCCTCGCCCCGGCCCCGAGGTTCTGGGAAATTCGCAACACAGGCCCGTCCGGGAGCACCTTGACATCCATGTCACACGGATGCGCGCCACAATCCGTGTTGATCTGAACCGTGCCGCATGTGCGATACCCGTCAGACGCGAGGTGTTGCGCCAAAGTGAAAAGCAACTGATCGGTATCACCGCGCCCAAGGCCCATCGTATAAGCAATCTTCATGGTCTTTCTTCCTTTATCAATCACGGAAGGGCTGGAACTCGACCAGCGCACCTTCCGGCAGAACTTCAACTTCCGACGGAATCAAAATGACGCCATCTGCTGCGGGAAGCCGCGCCACGCGGCCGGAATGGGTGGTCTTGTCAAAGCGGACGATCTCACGGCCTGTGCTGTCGAAACCTGAGATTTCCGCGAGCCGCACTTCGCATCGCCCGTAGCTGTGGCGCAACTCCTGTGACAGCACCACATGACGGCGGTCGGGCGATGACGCGCTGTTCCCGGCAAGGGACTGGCAAAGCACCGTTCCGAAAAGCTGCCAGGTGACGAATGCGGAGAGCGGATTGCCTGGCAGCCCCAGCCAATGCGCCTGTCCCAAACGACCGTACGAGACCGGCTTGCCGGGTTTTATCGCAACGCCGCTGAACACCATATCCAGACCAAGATCACTCAAGGCGGGTTTGACATGATCTTCCTCACCCACCGATATCCCGCCGGTGGTGACGATCAGGTCGACCTCGTCAGCAAGCGCGCTGAGCTGCTGCCGCAGAGCTGCGCGATTGTCCCGAAACCCCAGGACATCGACCAATTCGATCTCCGGAGCAGGGATCAGAGCGCTTAGCATCGGCGTATTCACATCCCAGATGCCGCCAGAGCTCAATGTCCGGCCGGGGGAATTCACTTCATCACCGGTGACAACAAGCGCAACCCGAAGCCGACGGCGCACGCAAACGGTTGCCCGCCCTGCTGCCGCGCAGGCTGCGATATCACGCCCCGTCAGGGTGCGGCCCGCAGGGACAACCATGTCGCCCGCCGCCATGTCCTCGCCCTTGCGCCGGACATGCGCGCCTGCCAGAATCTCATGCGAAACGATAATGGTGTTTTCTGTGCGTCGGACGTTTTCCTGCATCACGACCGCATCCGCACCATCGGGCATCAGAGCGCCTGTAAAGATCTGTGCTGCCGCGCCCATCGGCAGCGGTTCCGAGCCGCGCTGCCCTGCCGGAATGCGGGTGACAACGGGAAGCCGCCACGGTCCCGGCCCGACCAGGCAGGCCGTGTTCAGCGCAAACCCGTCCATCGCGGCATTGTCAAACGGGGGTGCGGCCGCGATTGCAGCAATAGGTTCGGCCAGAGTTCGGCCACGCGCCCCGGCAAGCGCCACCTCTTCGGACTCCCGAACGTGTCCCGCGTTCCGCAAAATCTGCGCAACCGCTTCATCGATTGATATCAAATCCCCCGGCTGATCAGCAGTGCCGCATCCGCACCCCTGCTCTTCGATCCTCGTGAGAACAGTCATTTTGCAGCCTCCTGTTGGAAATGCCCCGGGCCCACAGTGCTGTCGAGATCGCGCAACCGCCCGTCCTTCAGGCCATAGATGAGCCCGTGAATGCGGATGTTGGCTTTTGCGCGCCAAGCTCTCTGCATGATCGGCGTTTCCGCAATACGCCGAACCCCTTCGATGACGTTGAATTCGGCCAGCCTGTCTTGCTTTGCTTCCGCGCAATCCTCCCGCGCGAGGTCCACGGCGTAGGCGCGGGCCAGGCGGCGGATCGGCTCCAACCAATGGTCGGCCAGGCCATGCGGTAGGTCCTCCGTGGCGGCCTTCACGCCGCCGCAGCCATAATGGCCACAGACAATGATCTCGCGAACACGCAACGCATCGACGGCAAACTCAAGCGCCGAAAGCATGTTCATGTCGCTCGAGTGGATCACATTGGCCACATTGCGATGGACAAACACTTCGCCGGGATCCAGCCCGGCGACGACATTGGCAGGCACTCTGCTGTCAGAGCAGCCGATCCAGAAGAACTCGGGCGATTGCTGTTGTGCCAGCCTCGGGAAGTAACCCGGCTCCTCGGCATTGATCGTGTCAGACCACCGGGCATTCCGCTCCAGAAGATCAGCCAGCATGTTCCGCTCCTTGTTCGGTTGCCTGTCCACGGCGCTCCAACATATGCGCGCGCATCTTTTCGAGATCTGCTTTGGTCAGCCGCGCGCGGGCTAGCGGAAGGAGGATGGCATTCTCGAGGATCAGATGGCGCCGCGCATGCGTGGCGAAGTCCGACATCTTGGCGCAGTCCGTTTCGGACAACGGCTTTTTGCGATCCGCTTGGGCCACGATCAACGCGGCAATAGCCGGGGAATCGCCAATCGCATGGCGGTGATCGGCTTGCAGACGCGTGATCATCTTGTCAATTTCCTCGTCCGGATCGCATCGTTCCAGCATCAAGGGAAAGAGGTCACTCTCCTCGTCCGCAAGATGCTTTGGCAAATCGTCGATCAGGAATGTGCGCATCATTGCGATGTCTTCGTGATCGACCGGTTCTCCCTCCACCATGCGATCGATCAGGGTGCAGACTTCCCGCTCACGCAGGTGGTCTTCGGCCATGAAATCCAATGGATTCTCTAGCGTCACAAGGCGATGTGTTGCGCTGCGTGCCGTGTTCAGACGTCTGTCTCGATCTCGCGCCATCGGTCCTTCCTCCCGTTCAGACCTGCTTCAAATCCGCCCCTTCGATATCTGCGGATTGGACCAACTGGTCGACGAACCGCCGCGCTTCGCGCGCCCATGCGGCCTTTTCGAGCGCCTCCGCAATCCTGGCACGCACCGCAGCCAAGGGGAGAACTTGTCCCAAGGCCAGAGCGTCCATGCGAATGATGTGGTACCCGTGCCGTGTCAGGACCGGTTCGGATGTGACCTCCCCCTCAGCCAGAGTGCGCAGTGCGGCCTCGAATTCCGGAACTGTATCTCCCGGACCCAATTGGCCTAAAGCTCCGCCCGAGGATTTCGACCCACAGTCACTTTCGCGGGCGGCCAGGGCGGCAAATGCTTTCGGATCGTTTGACGCGATGTCCAACAGTTTTTTGGCGCGGTTCAACGCACGGTCTCGGGCTTCCGCGTCTCTTGGATCACAGGCAATGAGAATATGTGACACCTCCCAAAGTGGCGGGGACCGAAAGCGCGAGGGATCCTTGCTCCACTCGGCCTCGATTGCAGCGTCATCGGGGGCTCCGACATCGATGGCCTCTTCGAGGAGGCCCCGTATCCGGGCCTCCTCGTCGGTCTCGAAACGGCCCGGCCCCACCTCCTGCGGGTCAGCGGCAATGCCGCGTGATCGGGCTTCCTGCAGAAGCAGCGTTCGGATCGCAACTGCGTTGGCCGCTTTCCGCCAGGCAATTCCGGGCTTGCCCTTTGGGGCGTCCTGGTTCTGCGTTTCTGCGGCGACGAGCGTGTGCGGCACATGCTCGCCGTTCACGATCAGATCGGGAAACATTGCTGCATTCATGATCCCTACTCCGCCGGCGTTGCTTTGGGCGCAGCGCGCTTGGGCAGTGGTTTCTGCCGCCGCGAGCGCACCAATTGGTATCCGGGGCGCAACAGGTACCGGAACGGCGCGGCAAAACCGGACACCATGTGCACCAGCCGGGTGAACGGAAACAGTGCCGTGATGATGAGCCCGAGGAAGATGTGCAGTTTGTAGAGCCAGTGCACGTCAACCACCATGGCCCAGGCGTTCAGGTTCCATGACACGATGCTCTGCGACCAGGTCATGAAACGCACCATCTCTGCGCCATCCATGTGTTGCAGGGTCTGCGTGATGGTCAGAAGGCCGATCACCAGCTGCCACCAGATCAATACCATGATAATGATGTCAGCCCAGCTGGATGTCATCCGGATACGGCTGTCGCCCAAGCGGCGATGCAATAGCATTGTCGCACCGATCAATGCAGCGATGCCCGCAGGGCCGCCAATGAGCACGGCCATCCATTGCTTGACCCAGTACGGCACGCCAATCGCGTCCAGCACCCAGACCGGGGTAAAGAGCCCGACCAGATGCCCGAAGAAGACGGTGATGATGCCGACGTGAAACAGGATCGACCCCCAGATCAGTTGCTTGCGACGCAAAAGCTGGCTCGATGAGCTCTTCCACGTGAATTGATCCCGATCGTAGCGGGCGATCGAGCCGACCACGAGGATGGTCAACGCGGCATAGGGCATTATGCCGAAGATGATGAAATCGATATCGAAATTGGCAAACATGGTGCTTTCTCCCTATTCGGCCGCGTGGTGCGGTGCGGGATTGACGGGTGTGTCCATGCGCGAAAGCATGTCACGAACTTGCGGGCACCCCGCATTCGGGTCTGGGCCGAAAAGCACTTCGCTTTCTTCCCAAACCTCGTCGAGGGCCTCCAGATCGGAAGGATCGTCATCGGGCTGCGCCAGCATCTCGGCCACTGCGCCCTGGTCGGCCTTTGCGCCTGCCAGCTGCAAGAGGCTGGCAAACACAGCACCGTAGTTGCTTTCCCGCCGGCCAAGTCGTGCGTTCAACGCCTCAAAGATATGGGCTGCATCCGCGAGAATGTCCTGTGCTTCCGAGAAGGGACGCGTCGACAGGAATTCCAGCAGGACCGGCAGGTGATCAGGCAGTTCCGATGTATTCGGCTCGAAGCCGCCCGCGCGATAGGTCTCGATCAGAGACACCATCGCCCCGCCCCGGTCCCGGCTTTCGCCGTGGACATGCTCGAAGAGGTTGAGCGACAGGGTCCGCGATCGGTCGAAGAGCAGCACGAACTGTTCTTCGAGGTCATAGATGTCGCGCCCGCCAAGCTCCTCCACCAGCGGGCGCAACGCCCGACGGGCTGCTGCTGTCAAACGCGTGTCCGAGGCCAGAACGGCGCCGATCTCGGGCATGGCATGCTGCAGCTCGCGTGTCGGGTAGCTCAGAATGAGCGAGAGTGCTTTCAAAGTCCGGTCCATATCACATCGCCTCCGTGGGCATCTTGAGGGGCCTTTTGGAACCACCGAAGAGGGAACCCTTGGTTGATCCGCCGCCGCATCCATTGGTGTCGGTAAAGCCGCAGCCGCCACGCAGGTCATAGGCTTCTTCGACCTGCTCGCGGTGCGTGGTCGGGATGACGAACCGGTCTTCGTAATCTGCAAGGGCCATGATTTTATACATGTCCTCGATTACGCGACCGCTCAGGCCGACGCGGGCCGCAATGGCCTCGTCGATCACACCCTCGATGGTCTTGGTCCGCATGTAGGACCGCATGGCCAGCATACGCTCCAGCGCGTGCACCACCGGCTCTTCGTCTCCGGCCGTCAGCATGTTGGCGAGGTATTTCACCGGAATGCGCAGGTTCTTGACGTCGGGCATGCCACCATCGGTCCCGATCGCCCCGGCTTCCGCCGCGTTCTGGATCGGGCTGAGTGGCGGGATGTACCACACCATTGGCAGCGTCCGGTATTCGGGATGCAGCGGGAAGGCGACCTTCCACTCCATTGCCATCTTCCAGATCGGGCTTTCCTGCGCGGCCTTGATCCAATCCTCGGGAATGCCGTCGGCACGGGCCGTCTCAATAACCACCGGGTCTCTGGGGTCGAGGAAGACACCAAGCTGCGCATCATAGAGATCCTGTTCGTTCTCCATGTTGGCCGCATCTTCGATCTTGTCGGCATCATAGAGCATGACGCCGAGGTAGCGGATGCGCCCAACGCAGGTTTCCGAGCAGACAGTCGGGTTGCCGCTTTCGATCCGCGGATAGCACAGGGTGCATTTTTCGGATTTCCCGGATTCCCAGTTGTAGTAGATCTTCTTGTAGGGACAGCCCGAGACGCACATCCGCCAGCCCCGGCACTTCTCCTGGTCAATCAGGACGATGCCGTCCTCCTCGCGCTTGTAGATCGCACCCGATGGACACGAGGACGCGCAGGCCGGGTTAAGGCAGTGTTCGCACAAGCGGGGGAGATACATCATGAAGGTGTTCTCGTATTCCCCGTAAATCTCCTTCTGGATGCCTTCGAAGTTATAGTCCTCGGACCGTTTGGAGAATTCGCCGCCCAGGATTTCTTCCCAGTTCGGACCTTTCTCGATCTTCTCCATACGCTCGCCGGTGATCTTGGAGCGGGGACGTGCCGTCGGAAACGCCTCCATCTCGGGGGCGGATTTCAGATGATCGTAGTCGAAGTCGAACGGCTCATAATAGTCGTCGATTTCCGGCATGGATGGGTTGGCGAAAATGTTGGACAGGATGCGCCACTTGCTGCCCTGCTTAGGCTGCAGTTTGCCTGCCTTGGTCCGTTCCCAGCCGCCTTTCCAACGCTTCTGGTTTTCCCAATCCGTCGGATAACCTGTGCCCGGTTTCGTTTCCACGTTGTTGAACCAAGCGTATTCAACGCCATCCCGGCTCGTCCAGACGTTCTTGCAGGTGACAGAACAGGTGTGGCACCCGATACATTTGTCGAGGTTCAGCACCATGCCGATTTGTGCGCGGATTCTCATGTCGTGGCCTCCTGTGCAGGCGCTTTCCAGCTCTCTTCGCGGTCGAGCCAGTCAACTTTCTTCATTTTGCGGATGACCACGAGCTCGTCCCGGTTCGCGCCCACGGTGCCGTAATAGTTGAAGCCGTAGGATTGCTGGGCGTAGCCGCCGATCATATGGGTGGGTTTCAGGACCGTTCGGGTGACCGAATTGTGGATCCCTCCCCGGTGTCCGGTCTTCTCGGACCCCGGTGTGTTCACGATCTTTTCTTGAGCGTGATACATGAAGGTCGTGCCTTCCTTGATCCGTTGGGACACAACCGCTCGAGCGGTCAACGCGCCGTTGGTGTTGTAGACCTCGATCCAGTCGTTATCGACGATACCGGCGGATTTGGCGTCCACTTCGGAGATCCAGACCACCGGCCCGCCCCTGTTCAGCGTCAGCATCAACAGGTTGTCGGTATAGGTGGAGTGGATGCCCCATTTCTGGTGGGGTGTGATGAAGTTCAGCACAAGGGTGTCACCTTCGTCCTGCACCTCCTTGGTGATCGTCTTGAGGTCGATCGGAGGTCGATAGGACATGAGCCCTTCGCCGAAGGCCAACATCCACAGGTGATCCTGGTAGAGCTGTTGCCGTCCTGTCAGTGTCCGCCAGGGGATCAGTTCATGAACGTTGGTATAGCCTGCGTTGTAGCTGACCTTCTCGCTCTCGATCCCTGACCATGTCGGGCTCGAGATGATCTTGCGCGGCTGTGCGGCGATGTCGTGAAAGCGGATCTTCTGGTGATGCTCACCTTCGGCCAGATGCGCGTGTTCGCGACCTGTCGCCTTGCCTAGCGCTTCCCAGGCTTTCACGGCCACGTTGCCATTGGTTTCTGGGGCCAGCATCAGGATGACCTCGCAGGCATCGATCGCACTGTCGATCTTCGGCCGTCCGGCCGCGGCTCCGTCCAACTGCAGGCCGTTCAATGCCGCTAGGTTGTCGATTTCCTCCTCCGTGTTCCAGGTGATCCCCTTGCCGCCGTTGCCCAGCTTGTCGAGCGCGGGTCCAAGCGCCGTGAAACGATCATAGATCGCGGTGTAGTCGCGTTCGACCGCCACGTAAGCCGGCGCCGTCTTGCCGGGGATCAGGTCGCATTCGCCTTTCTTCCAGTCCTTCACCTGGTCCTGTGCAATCTCGGCAGGGGTGTCATGCAGGATCGGGAGAGCGACGATGTCGGTCTCCTTGCCCAGATAGCCCGGCACGATCTCCTGGAACTTCTTGGCGATGGCCTTGAAGATCTCCCAGTCGGATTTGCTTTCATAGGCTGGGTCCACGGCCGCCTGCAGCGGGTGGATGAAGGGGTGCATGTCCGACGTGTTCATGTCGTCCTTTTCGTACCAACTGGCCGTCGGCAGAACGATGTCGGAGTAGACCGCCGTGGTGCTCATCCGGAAGTCGATGGTCACCAGCAGGTCCAGCTTGCCGCGCGGCGCGTCTTGATGCCACTTGGCTTCCTTGGGCAATTGGCGACCGTCTTCGCCCAGGTCCTTGCCCATAACGCCGTGGTCGGTGCCGAGCAGGTGCTTGAGGAAGTATTCATGGCCCTTGCCGGAGGAGCCCAGCAGGTTGGAGCGCCAGACAAACAGGTTGCGTGGCCAGTTGGCGGGGTTGTCCGGGTCCTCGCAGGACATTTCCAGATCGCCCGACTTGAGGTTCTCGGCCACATAAGCCGGGATTTCCTTGCCCGCTTCCTTCGCGGCCTTTGCGACCTCCAGCGGGTTTGTCTTGAGCTGTGGTGCCGAGGGCAACCAGCCCATGCGTTCCGCACGGATGTTGTAATCGATCAGGCTGATGTCCCAATCCCCCTCGGGGGCGGTCGGTGACAATATCTCCGAGGCCTCAAGCGTCTCGTAGCGCCACTGGTCGGTATGGGCATACCACGCGCTGGTCGAGTTCATGTGGCGTGGCGGACGGTTCCAGTCGAGCGCAAAGGCCAGAGGTTGCCAGCCAGTCTGCGGGCGCAGTTTTTCCTGCCCCACGTAATGCGCCCAACCACCACCGGACTGGCCGACGCAGCCGCACATCACCAGCATGTTGATGACACCGCGATAATTCATGTCCATGTGGAACCAGTGGTTCATCGCGGCCCCGATGATGATCATCGACTTGCCTTGTGTCTTCTCGGCGTTGTCCGCGAATTCCCGAGCGACATGGATGATCTTATCGGCCGGAACCCCGGTGATCTTTTCTGCCCAGGCAGGGGTGCCGGGCATGTCATTGGCATAGTCCGAGGTGACCCAGTCCCCGCCCAGTCCACGATCCAGACCGTAGTTGGCGCAGAACAGATCGAAAACCGTGGCCACGGAAATCTCGCCATCCGCCGTCTTGATCTTCTTGACGGGGATGTTGCGGGTCAGCACGTTGGGGTGATCGGCGTCGGTCGCAAACTGACCGTACGCCTCCCCGCCAAAATAGGGGAAATCAACGCCGACCACATCGTCATGGTCTTCGTCGAGAACGAAGGACATCTTCAGGCTGGTGTCCGCCTCGTGTGCCTTTTCTTCGAGGTTCCACTCCCCGTCTTCGCCCCAACGATAGCCGACCGACCCATTGGGGGCGACAAGCCCCTTGGAGTTCTCGTCATAGGCGACGGTCTTCCATTCGGGGTTGTTCTGTTCTCCGAGCTTGCCGTCCAGATCGTCGGCGCGCAGAAAGCGGCCCGGGACGAGCTTGCCGTTGCGTTCGTCCAGTCTCACCAGCATCGGGAAGTCGGAGTACTTGCGGGTATATTCTTCGAAATATTCGCACTGCTGGTCGAGGTGGAATTCGCGCAGGATGACGTGACCGAAGGCCATGGCCAAGGCTGCATCCGTGCCCTGCTTGGCATTCAGCCAGACATCGCCGAACTTGGCGGCCTCGGAATAGTCGGGGCAGATGACGGCGGATTTGGTGCCCTTGTAGCGGGCCTCGGTATAAAAATGCGCGTCCGGCGTCCGCGTCTGCGGCACGTTTGATCCCCAGAGCAGCAGGTAGCCCGCATTGTACCAGTCGGCACTTTCAGGCACATCCGTCTGCTCGCCCCATGTCATCGGAGAGGCCGGCGGCAGGTCGCAATACCAATCGTAAAACGACATGCAGACGCCGCCCATCAGGCTCAGGTAGCGCGAGCCGGCGGCGTAGCTGACCATCGACATGGCCGGGATCGGGGAGAACCCGAACACGCGGTCGGGGCCGTAGGTCTTGGCGGTGTAGGCGTTGGCAGCCGCCGTGATCTCGGTCGCTTCGTCCCATGTGGCGCGCACGAACCCGCCCTTGCCGCGGGTCTCCACGTAGGAGGCCCGCAGGATCGGATCGGCCTGCAGCTTGGTCCAGGCCTCGATCGGGCTCATGTTTTCGCGCATCTTGCGCCAGATCTTCATCAGCCGTCCGCGGACCAGCGGGTTCTTCACGCGGTTGGCGCTGTAGAGATACCAGCTGTAGCTTGCACCGCGGGCACAGCCGCGCGGTTCATGGTTGGGCAGGTCGGCCCGCGTACGCGGATAATCGGTCTGTTGCGTCTCCCAGGTGACGATGCCGGATTTCACGTAGATCTTCCAGCTGCACGACCCGGTGCAGTTCACCCCATGTGTGGAGCGCACGACCTTATCGTGACGCCAGCGGTTGCGGTACGTATCTTCCCAGTCGCGGTTCTCGCGGGTGACTTTGCCAAAGCCATCGGAAAACTGTTCAAGGTCCCTGGACTGGAGGAAGTTCAATCTGTCGAGCAGGTGGCTCATCTGGCGTCCTTTCTTATTCAGCAGGTTGCGCAGCGGCACCTGTGCCGCGACCGCGTTCAATGTCATAGAGAAGCCCGCCGGGCCGGGTGTAGTAGACCCAGGTCACGACCAGGCAGATCACGTAGAAGCCGAGGAAGGCCCAGAGCGCGCCATTCGGGGCTCCGGTCATGGCAATCGACGTGCCGTAGAGTTTGGGGATGAAGAAGGCCCCGTAAGCCGCGATCGCCGAGGTAAAGGCGATGATGGCAGCGCTTTCGCGTTCGGCCTGCCTACGGCTTGCCACCGCATCGAGTTCCGGCATCAGGCGCGGGATCTCGCGTCCCATGATCGCGGGGATCATCTGGAAGGTGGAGGCGTTGCCCACGCCGGTCAGGAAGAACAGAGCCATGAAGCAGGCAAAGAAGCCCATGAAGCTGCCGCCCTGCCCGTCCGACGGCAGGAAAAAGATCACGCCATAGACCGCAATGATCATACCGAGGAAAGTCCAGAAAGTGACACGCCCGCCGCCGAAACGGTCGCTGATCCAGCCCGTGCCCGCGCGGCTCAGCGCTCCAACGAGGGGTCCAAGGAACACGTACTGCAATGCATTCACTTCCGGGAACATCAACCGTGTCAGCAGCGGAAACCCGGCCGAGTAGCCGATGAAGCTGCCGAAGGTGCCGGTGTAGAGCACACACATGACCCAGTTGTGGAAGCGGCTGAAGATGATCGCCTGATCGCGGAAGCTGGCCTTGGCGTCGGCAATGTCGTTCATGCCAAGCCAGGCTGCCGCCGTGGCGACGAGGATGAAGGGCACCCAGACAAAGCCTGCGTTCTGCATCCAGAGCTGGCTGCCGTCATCCAGAGTGACGGGCGATCCGCCCATGGCACCGAATACACCGGCGGTGATCACGATCGGCACAAGGAATTGCATGACCGAGACACCGAGGTTGCCGAGACCCGCATTCAGTGCCAGCGCATTCCCCTTCTCTGCTTTCGGGAAGAAATAGGCGATGTTGGCCATGGAGGAGGCGAAGTTGCCGCCACCGAGGCCACACAGAAGCGCGAGCGCGAGGAAGATCAGATAGGGCGTTTCGGGGTTCTGAACGGCATAGCCGATCCCGATGGCCGGTAGCAGCAGCGATGCCGTTGACAGAGTTGTCCAAAGCCTGCCGCCGAAGATCGGCACCATGAAGCTGTAGAAGATGCGCAAAGTCGCGCCCGACAGGCCCGGCAGGGCAGCCAGCCAGAACAACTGGGACGAGGTGAAGTCGAACCCGATGGCGGGCAAGCGGGCCACAACCATCGACCAGACCATCCAGACCGAGAAGGCCAGGAGCAGCGCCGGGATCGAGATCCACAGATTGCGGCGGGCGACGGCGCGCCCTTTCTGCTGCCAGAAGTCGGCGTTCTCGGGCTGCCACTCGGTCAGCGTCCGGGGCATGGCCGTTTTCTCGGGCGAGTGGATCTCCTGCATCTCGGGAAGTTCGGGGAGGGCATCGAGTTCGGGACCATGCGCCGCCCGCTCCATCGCGCGCACCGACAGGTGCATCCAGCCGAGTGCGATCGCGACCAGCGCAAACAGAAGCGCGAAACAGCTTGTGTAAATCCCCGTCAATTCGAGCAGGGCACCAAAGCCGATCGGCAGGACAAATCCCCCGAGGCCGCCGATCATGCCCACAAGACCGCCGACCGCGCCGACATGGTGCGGATAATAAACGGGGATGTGCTTGAACACGGCCGCCTTGCCGAGGCTCATGAAAAAGCCGAGGACAAAGAGCGTGATGATGAACGGCCAGAGCGCCATCTCGGTGGAGAAGGTGATGGCGCCGTCCTTGCCCTGGATGACATAGTCCGTCGGCGGGTACGACAGCATGAAGAGCAGCACCAGGCTGAACCCGAAGGTCCAGTACATGACCGCGCGTGCGCCGAACTTGTCGGAGAGATGTCCGCCATAGGCGCGGAAGAGCGAGGCCGAGAGGGAGAACGCCGCAGCCGCCATACCGGCCGCCCGGACATCAAGCCCGTAGACATCGATCAGGTAGTGCGGCATCCAGAGCGCCAGCGCCACGAAGGCACCGAAGACGAAGAAATAATAGAGCGAAAAGCGCCAGACCTGAAGATTCCGGAGCGGTGCGAACTGCTGCGTGAGGCTCGGCGCCTTGACGCCGGATTGACGCCGCGCCACCAATTCCGGATCGTCCTTGGCGAACAGGAAGAAGATGACGGCCATGATCGCCAGCCCGATCGCCCAGACATGCGCGACGCCCTGCCAGCCGTAAGCCACCATCACAAAGGGAGCGACGAACTTGGTGACTGCGGCCCCCACGTTGCCCGCTCCGAATATGCCGAGTGCCGTCCCCTGATGGCCCGCATCGTAGAACCGAGACACGTAGGCCACGCCGATGATGAAGGAGCCGCCAGCCAAACCGATGCCGAGCGCCGCGACCAGATACATGATGTAGGTTGACGCGAATGTCAGCGCCCATGTGGCCAGCGCCGTCAGCAGCATCTGTGCGGTGAATACCAGACGTCCACCGTATTTCTCGGTCCAGACCCCCAGGAACAGTCGCGAGATCGAGCCGGTCAGGATCGGTGTTGCCACCAACAGGCCGAACTGAGCCTCGTTGAGACCGAGCTCGGCCTTGATGCCGACCCCGATGATCGAAAAAATGGTCCAGACGGCAAAACAGGCTGTGAAGGCGATCGTGCTGAGCGCGAGGGCTCTGTTCTGGTCTGATCTTGGGACGGTTCCGGCACTGTCCATGGCGTGTCCTCCTGGCATCTGTACGGCAAGAATGCCCTTTGCGGGCTTGCGGACAGGAGTGGCGGAGGTCGCGTGAACGGTGCTTGATCTGGATCAATAAAACAGGAAGTTGCTGCGAAATAAATGGGTTATGCAGATTTATCAAATCTGCGCGCGCGGTTATCAAGTCAGGTCCAGCAGAGGTCATACGCTCGATTGACATTTATCAATTAGTAGGAAAACATAAATCAAAAATGAACTGGGGGACACAAAGTATACATGCCTGAGTCTTACAAGGAAGACATCCGCGCGCTCAAGCTGTTCGCGGAGATGGAGGAAGCAAATTTCGATGCCTTGATGCGGGGGGCCTATGTGCAGAATTTCCCGCCACGCATCGATCTAATCCACGAAAAAGACCGGCCTGATTTCCTACATGTCGTTCTGACCGGATCCGTAGATCTTTATTCGTCCTGGAACGGCCGCGAGAGTTCGATGGCCACGGTGCGGCCGATCTCGACCTTCATCCTTGCGGCAACCATCAACAACCTTCCTTATTTGATGTCCGCCCGCACAATGGAAAGAAGCCGTATCGTGTTGCTCCCTTCCACGGACGTGCGGCAAGTCTTTTCCAAGGACCCCGCCTTTGCGCGGGCGATCGTCACTGAACTGGCGCAGTGCTATCGGTCGGTCGTCAAGAACACCAAGGATCTGAAACTGCGCACATCGCTGGAGCGGCTAGCCAATTACATCCTGCGTCAGCAAGCGCGGACCGGATCGACCGAATTCGACCTGACAATGGAGAAAAGGCGCCTGGCCTCCTTTCTCGGCATGACCCCGGAAAACCTGAGCCGCGCCTTCAAAGGCCTGGAGCCCTATGGCGTAAAGGTCTCCTCGAACCATATCACGATCGCCGATCCCGATGACCTTGCCCGGTTCGCAAAGCCCAATCCCCTGATCGATGATCATACAACGTGAGGAACTCCCGATGACAAAATCCATGCCCGGCGCAGCCGGTGACCTTGCAGAGCAGCACCCCGAAATCTGGAGCGCTTATTCCAGCCTCGGCGCAGCCTGCGCCGGTGCGGGTCCGTTGACGGATCGCGAAAAACGGTTGGTGAAACTGGCGCTTGCGATCGGGGCGGGCTCCGAAGGGGCTGTCCACTCGCACAGCCGCCGCGCGAAGACCGAGGGCGTCGAGAATGCAGCGCTCACGCAGGTGGCGCTACTGGCGATCGGCACGCTGGGCCTGCCGCGGGCCGTGGCGGCCAAAACCTGGATCGAGGACGTTCTCGGCGCGTAAAGTGACTTAGCGCGGTCTCAGCCCGTCAAACAGCTGTGCGTTCGGACAGAAGGACGGTGGCGGAGCACCGTGCTCGGCCTTTGCCAACCAAGCCTTGCAGGCCTCGTCATTCCGACAGTTCAGACATCTGATGACGGCTGACTGAAGCTCCGAGTCCCCACACAGCCCGCGTTCAAGGGCCGTCATCGCGCCGGTGATATCAAGCATATCTCCCATCTGGCCCAACCGCGCCTCGCGGACCGCGTAAAAGCTGCCAAGTGCCTCGCGAATGGTCATGCGCCCGGTTCCTGTGTGTAGCCGTCTGCCTTCAAACGCAGGATCGTGTCCCGGTTCGGACAGAACGCGGGCGGCGGCACGCCATCCTCCGCTGTCGCAAGCCAGCTTGCGCAGGTTTCGCCGCTCTTGCATTCGTAGCAGTTGATAATGGTGTCGCGAATTTTGTCTTCCACGTCCTTCGGGATACGCCGTTTCGGGAGCGTGACACCCGTGACGTTGAGCATTTTCCGCCTGAGCGCCATGCGTTCTTCGAAGGCACCAATCGTTGTCTCGAACAAGCTTGTTGTCATGGCAGACACACCTCCCCTGTGTTGCACATGCTCACCTTACGCGTAGAATCACTGAATACCTTGATCTGGCGCAATTCGGCTCAAAATGAGACGCGCGGCGTCACCGGTTATCCGGGCACCACAAAAGCGCTCGCTACCCGGATATGTATCGCTCCAGTTGGTCGATCACGAAGCGCTGGTCGCTGATCTTGCTTTTTACCAGATCGCCGATCGAGACAATGCCAATGACCCGGTTCTCATTGATGACCGGCAAATGACGTATCTTCTTTTCCGTCATCAAAGCCAGGCCCTGATCGGTTGACTGGCCGGGGTCGGCGCAGACAACCGGGGTTGTCATGATGTCCCTGACTTTGGTTTTTGGAGAAGATTTGCCTTTCAGAAAGACCCTTCGTGCGTAATGCCGCTCGGTGATAATCCCGACCAGCATCTCACCATCCAGAACAACAAGCGCCCCGATGTCATGATCGGCCATCGCCTGGATGGCATCAAGAACGGTGGCATCAGGCGTCACACTGAAGACCTCCGTGCCCTTCTCGTCCAGGATTTGCCGAAGCGTTTTCATCGGAAGCGGTTCCATGCATCAACTGCTGCAAGATACTGTAGCCGATCCCGGTGCGCGCGCCTTGATCGGAATCAATCATGGGTTTTCTCAGCCCAGCGGGCTGACACCGAACAACCATGGATGCACCCAGATCAAGCCGACATAAAACGCGACGCCAGCGATCCCGCGGGCGATCGCCCCGCCCCAGGACGTCGGTCTGGCAGTCCCAAGGCTGGAGGTCACCTCGGCATGGAGACGGTGCCACGCCACCCCCATGTCACGCTGCCGCCGCCGGTCGACAAGACGCACGCCGATCGCGGCGAAGATCGCGAAAAACCCGAACAAGAGCACATGCGCCAGATCGCCGTTGGGCACGACATGCGCCAACGCCCAAAGCGACAATGCCAGAAGTATCGGGTGCCGCGTCATCCGAACTATTCCAGCGTGCGTCGGATCAAAGCGGTCGTTGTGCGCGCCGCCGAAGGAAAACGGGTTCGGCCGCCCGATGGCAAGCGCCAGGACCACGCAGACGGGCAGCATCACAGCAAGTGGCACATGCCCCTGCCACGGCGTCCAGTTCCACAGCAGCACGACAGGCGCGCGCCCGGCGGCGCCAATCAGCCAGACCAGTGCGGCCAGCGACAAAGCAGAATAGGCAATGGTGAACCCGCGTTGGCCCAACCGGGCCTGCAACCACGGCCGTATGGGAGGGCGCAAGGGGAGCGAATGTGTGACAAGAAAACCGACCCAGGCCAAGGTGAATTCCAGCCAGCCCACATCCTTACCCTCTGCGCTGCTTGTCTGGAGGCAATCGCAGCAGGAGTGGTCCATAGATCATGACGAACGCGCCGAAGCCCGTGATCCAGCCAAGGCCCGCGAGCAGGTGCAGCCTGTCCGCCTCGGACGGCCAGACCCCTGCACTCACCCGGGCCAGAACCGCCACGATCACAGCGACATAGATACCAATCGTTCCGATCCCGGCCGTCAGCGGCTGGCCCGTATGCCCCAGCGTGGCACGGGTCATCACGGCCAGCGTCATCAGCCCGATCGCCCCGGCCATCCAAATATGCTGTGCCGCTGCCGCCCCGAAGAGGTCCGGCCGGAGAGTTTCCGCGGCGATGGCGAGTGCCCCCAGCGGCACAAAGGCATAGGCGACGTGCAGAACGGCAACCAGCGGCTCGGGTCCCGTGCGATACCCGGCCCACCGCGCCTGACGGAGGGCATGTGCAATCCCCGCCAGAAGAAGCGCGAGGCCCGCGACCCAGTGGTCCGGCAAGACGACCCAGATCAGAAGCGCCGCCAGAAGCAGCAGCAGGGCGCCCTTGTCGAGTTTCTGCATCGGCGGTGTCGGCAATTGTCCGTCACCACGTTTGACGAGCCAGTTGCGCGTGAAAGACGGCACAATCCGCCCGCCAATCACGGCGATCATCATCACGCCAGCGACAAGCCCCAGGCGCAGGCCATAGCCTTGCGCGGCATAGGAGCCAGTCGCGGCCTCCCAATGAAACAGCGCATTGGCAAGCGTGAACGCGGCCAGCATGCCGAGAACGATAAGGTTCTTCCAATTCTTGCCCGCGACAATCTCGCGCGCGATCACAAACCCAAGGGCGACCGGCATCGCGAGGTCGACGACGGCGACCACGAGAGGCGGCAGCAGCAGCGACAGCCCTACGGCAACGCGCCCTGCCACCCAAAGCGCAGCCAGCCCGCCCAACGACCAGCCGACAATCGGCAGACGACCGGTCCAGTTCGGCACAGCCGTCAGCAGAAACCCCGCAACGACGGCCGAGAGATAGCCGAACAGGAATTCATGCGCATGCCATGACACCGGATCGAAGGCCGTCGGCACTGTCAGAGCACCAGACAGCATTGGCACCCAGAGCGCCATGATCAGCACGGCCCAGACCCCAGCCCCGAGGAAAAAGGGGCGAAAGCCGAATGTGAGCAGTGCCGGGCCGCGCCAAGCGCGCATTCGCTCAGCCGTGGAGCTCATGGTGTTTGCCTGGAAACTTGCACGCCCTCTTGGGTCAGGATGACGTCCAAGGGAATATCGTGAGGCTGTGGGAAAATCGTTGTCAGGTAGGCGGAGTGAAACCCTATTCCGATGGTAAACGGCCGTGGCGTCAATGCGGCCAGCGTTCTGTCGAAATAGCCACCCCCATAGCCAAGTCTGCAGCCCTGGCTATCCCAGCCCACCAATGGCGCAAGCGTTATGTCGGGCGTCAGCGCATCTGCCTCGGGCGGCGGGACGGGAATGTTCCAACTCCCCAGCACCATGATTGTGTCGGGGGTCCAGCGCCGAAAAACAAGCGGCGCGGCCTCCTGATCGACCACTGGCAAAGCAAGTGTGACACCTGCCGCGTGCAGATCGGCCATCAGCGGTCGCAGATCGGGCTCTCCCTTGATTGGCCAATACGCCGAGATCACCCTGCCCTGCGCGCCGTCAAAGCGCGTGACCAGCAGCTCTCGCAGATGCCTGGCGACCGCCGCTCCCACGGCTGCACGGTCGCTGACGCTGAGCGCTTGGCGTTCGGCGCGCAGTCGCGTACGTTCCGACGTTCGCCATCGCGCCACGTCCCGCGCCTGTTCGGGATCCACCGCCATCGGATCAAAATAGTCTGGCGCGATCTCGCCCGCGAGGCACGGCGGCGAGGCGAAACGGCTTCCAGTGTCTGTGATCCCCATTTCGCGAGCGCCCTCAAGCCGGCTCGAACTGTGGGAACAAGACATCGTTTTCCAGGCGCATATGCTCCTCCAGGTCGCCGAGGAACTCTGCCAGTCCGGTGTAAAGCGCAGTCCAGGTGCCGCAGGCCCCCGCCGGCAAGGTCAAATTGCAGGTCAGACGGCGGATATCGGCAATTTCGGTGGCGTGATTGTCGTGATCAGCACGCATGACCGCAATCGGGTTTTCGATGCCGGGCATCCCCCCCTTGCGGATGGCGGGGAAGAGGATCAGTTCCTCTTTTTTCATATGCACTTCCATATCGCCGGTCATCCGCTCTAACAGGTTGGACAAACCCTCCGGCACATCATCATCACCGAAATGCACCGTTTCAACCCGTTCGGCCATCTGTGCAAGCAGGGGCAGCTGTTCACGGTGCCGCTCATGATAACGCGTTTCGATGTACCGGGTCAGCTCAGCAGGATCTTGTGGCGGGCTTGTATCAGGCATTGCAGCATCCTTTCTTCAGCGTAAGTTAGGAACGGTTTTTGAGTTGGCGCGAGCCGTGTCCTCCACGGCCATATGCAAAGAGTGTGCAATCCGCTCGGCGCGGATCATCACATGCGCGGCACCGGCAGGTGGGCAGGTCTCATAGGCGGTCTCGCGAAACAGGCTCAGCCAACGGTCGAAATGCGACCGTGATACCGGCAGATGCGCATGCGCTGGCACTGGTGCACCGTGATACTGCCCTGTCATCAAAGCGACGGACGACCAAAAGGCTATCATCCGCGCAAGATGTGGCTCCCAGTCGGTGATGCGGCTTGCGAAGATCGGTCCGAGAACACTGTCTGCGCGAACCTTACCGTAAAATCGATGTACCAAATCCGTCAGCATCCCTTGATCAAGGCCGGTCTTGTCCATGATCGCGCGGGTCATCTCGGGTCGTGCTGATGAAAAGCGCGGTTGTTCTGATTGCATGCCGGCCATTCTGCCGTCCTGAGGGTTTTTCCGTTGCTTCAAGGCGTAGACCTGTTAATAGGTATTGTAAATACCTATTCATGCAGCGGAGAGCCCTTTGCGTCTCACATCTTTTACCGATTACGGCCTTCGCATGCTGATGCGCATGGCTGGTGCGCCGGACCGCGCCCACTCCACGGCCGAGATGGCAGATGAGTTCGGTCTGTCTCGCAATCATCTGAGCAAGATCATGCAACGTTTGTCATCAGCCGGTATCGTCGAAACGCGGCGCGGGGGAGGCGGCGGTGCACGGCTTGCCAAACCGGCGAGTGATATCCCGCTCGGGGCGTTGATCAAGCTGCTGGAGGAAGATCAGCCCTTGGTCGAATGCTTCTCGACCGGAAATGCCTGCACGCTCGATGGCTCCTGCGGTCTCAAGGTCCGCCTGCGTGTGGCCGAGACCGCTTTTCTGGAATCGCTCGATCGCAGCACGCTCGCCGACATCGCACTGCGCCAATCGCAGAGCATGTGAGACAGGATAATGACGACATCACGTTGCAGGCCGACCACAACACCGGGCACGATTTCCTTTGACGGTGACCGCTTTCTGGTCCCGGCCGAACTGATCGCCACGGCGTTTGATCTGGCACCCGCCGACGTCCCCGACCTGATGCGGCACGGATCGATTACGAGCCGCAGTGAGACCGGGGTGGAGGAGGATGCAGGTCGTTGGCGTATCACGTTCTTCTACAATAGACGGGCGTTGCGTCTCACCATCGACTCTCAGGGGGAGGTCCTGAAAGGTGCGCTGTTCGACACGCCCGGACGTACCGGCTAAGCGACGGCGGGGCCGAACGCGGCGTTTTCGGAATCACGAGCACGGCCAAGGCAAATCGGTCGCCCTCGCGTCGGGCGTCTCTCGATCCCGGCTGCCTGAGCTGTAGCCATCAGGATACCGGTATCGCAGGAGGGGGAGGTTTGGCCTTGCGCCCCGGCGCCCAGAGGGCGCCGATCCGGCTCTAGGCGCCTGCCCCGGAGCCATCCCTGTCTCCGCCCTTCGGGTCACGATCCGTGGCGCGGAGGTCGAAGGCGTGCCCGGCGATGCCGGGCACATCGTTAATTGAGATCCGCCTAACATCCGGACGACGGCGCGAACAGGGGCTCGGGTGCCGCTGGCGCGTCAGCCTGCGCCGGAGAAATCCGGTGCCTCCCGTCGGCTGATGCCGCCGGGTCCCTCCCGATTTCACCGCTCCGGCCCCCTGTGTCCCGCCGCCGCCCGGCCGCAGGTCGGGCTGTGCCCTTCCCTGCTCTGCCCTTCGGAAGACGCGGGGGTCTTCCGAACGTCAGAGACCGGGATGGCCCGCGCCCAAGGCGGACAATGGGCCACTGCACAAAAGACCCATGCCGTGCCAACCACGAAGGAAAGGAGCGAGACCATGGGCCTCGACCAATATGCCTATCTCAAGACACCCGAAAGCGGAGACGAAGGGGAAGTACCCGCCTTTGTCTGGCGCAAGCATTCCAGACTGCAGACATTCATGGAATCCCTCTATGTCGCCCGCACCGGCCTCTCGGCCAGCGACCTCAATTGCGGCGAGTTGATCCTCGCGCCGGAGGACATCGATCGTCTGGAACAGGCCGTCACCGACGGCACCCTGCCCCGGTGCGAGGGCGGCTTTTTCTACGGGCACCAGTTTCAGGACGAACAGGCTGCCGACTGCCGCACCTACGACCTGGACTTCTGCGCATGGGCACGGGCCGAGATGCAGGCCGGATCGACCGTGGTCTATTCCTGCTGGTGGTAGGTCGCCCGACAGCGCCCCGGAGACGCCCTGAGCGTCTTTTGGGGCTTGTCCCCTGCCCCCTTACCCCTCCATCGTCCTCCCGCGCCGTTCTCAGGGCGCAGGGGGGCTCTGACCATCCAAACCGAAAGGAGACCCTCCCCATGACCAAGCAACACCCCATCCCCACCGACACAGGCAGCATCGAACTGGTGCCGCTGGACGCCCTCACGCTCTCGGACCTCAATCCGCGCAAGAGCGTCTCGGAGGCGCATATCGACACGCTGGCAGCCAGTATCGCCCGTTTCGGTCTGATCCAGAACCTTGCGGGCCTGCGCACAAAGAAAGGCCGCGTCGAGATCGTCGCGGGCGGATGCCGCCTGCGGGCATTGCAGAAGATCGCCGCCAAGGCCGAGACCCCTGCCCCGGTCACCGTCCCGGTGCGCATCACCGAAGATGCCGAGGAAGCCGCCATCTGGGCCAATGCCGAGAATGCCGCGCGTGAAGCCCTGACCCCGGCGGATGAAATCCGCGCCTTTGGGGCAATGACGGCCAAGGGCGCGACGGTGCCCGATATTGCGCTGGCCTTCGCCACCAGCGAGGCCCGCGTCTATCAGCGGCTGGCGCTGGCCGCCCTGCCCGCTCCGGTCATTGACGCGCTTGCCGCAGGCGAGATCACCCTCGGCGCGGCCAAGGCCTTCACCCTGTCGGAGGATGCGGCGCTGACGCTCACGCTTCTCGAGCAGATCAAGGGGCAGCCGATCTCCGAGGCGCAGCTGAAATCCGCGCTTACCCCCGAAGCGGTGACCGGCAGTGACCGCCGCGCGCTCTTTGTCGGCCAAGAGGCCTATGAGGCCGCAGGCGGCGCGGTCACGCGAGACCTGTTTTCGCAGGCGGTCTATTTCACCGATCCGGCTCTGCTGGATGATCTCTTTGACGAACGGCTCGAGGCGGCGCGTGCCGCGTTGGTGGCGGATACGGGCTGGCTCTGGGCCGAGGCCAAACGCGAGCCATGGCTCAACTACTATGAAATCGACCAAGCCAAGCTGACACGGCTCTACCCGGTCGAGGGCGATCTGAGCGACGCGGAGGCCGAGGATTACGACCGGCTGGCCGAGATGTGCGAGGCGGGTGTGCTCGACGCGGACGGCGAGGCGCGGCTGGCCGATCTGCAGGCCACTCTCGACGGCTCATACACCAACGACCAGAAGCGCGTCTCGGGCTGCTTTGTGCTGGTAAATCAATCTGGTAAGGTGGAGATCACCGCCGGTCTGGTGCGCTCCGAAGACAAGGACGCGGCGCTTGCGGCGGGCGTTCTCACCGCCCCCGACCGCCCTGCCCCCGCGCCGAAATCCCCCTACTCCCAGAAGCTGAGGGCCGACATGCAGGCGATCCGGCTGGCGGCGGTGCAATCGGCCCTTCTCGCCAAGCCGGACCTTGTGCTTGATCTTCTGGCCTTCGGCCTGTCGGAAGCCTCCGGGTCGTTCGAAAGCCTCTTTGATTTGCGCCTCGGACGTCCCAACAACGTCCCGAGCATCGAGGATGGGTTTGACCGCGAGCCGCGGCTTGATCACGGTCTCGACCCGACCGCCGCGTGGCCGACCGGTACCCGCGTCGATGATCTGGAGGAGGCCTTCGCCGCCTTTCGGGCCAGCGGCAAGAAGGCCCGCAACGCGGTCCTCACCGAGGCCTTCGCGCGTGCCCTGCCTGATCAGGCCGGGGACGAAGGTTTCTTTGCAGCCATTGCCGCCGAGGCCAAGGCCGATATTCGAGCCCACTGGACGCCCACAGCGGAGAATTTCTTTTCGCGCGTCTCCGCCGGGGTGCTGACCGACCTGCTCTGCACCTTTCTCGACTGCGATACCCGCGACGCGCGCGTGGTGGCCTTCGGCAAACTCAAGAAGGCGGAGAAGGCCGAGAAGCTGGAAAAGCTGATCGGCGATGCGACCACGCAGAAACTCATGGGGCTGACCTCCGAGCAGAAAGACAAGCTGGCGATCTGGGTCCCGGATTGTGTCTGAGCCTTCCTTCGTGGGAAGACCACCTGGCCCCGCTCCGGCGGGGACTTTTTTTTGTGCTCCGGCAAGCACGGGAACGAGATGGCCCAAAATTGTCCGGCGGCGGGGCAGAGGAATGCCCCCTGCCCCGCCGCCGGACCGGCGCTGCCCGCGCGGGGGTCGCTGCGCGACGGGAGGTGCCGGGAAGGCACTCAGTGGGGGACGTCACGTCTGTGGGGCGTGGAGCGGCCACTGGTGGCAGCTCCGGGGCGTGCCGTTGCGGCCAGTGGATCGCCCCGGTGGCCCATGAGGCGGGGCGGGCGCGTGACACCCGGCGCGCCGGGCATGGCGCTGAGACAGGTGGCCTGCCCGCTGCGACCCGTGCCGAAACCCTGATTGGTATCTCACGAGATCGTCTTGGGGCGACGACCGGTTGACGCCGCCTCGCAGGTTTGCGGCATGGAACTCATGGCGGTGACTGGTGCCGCAGGTTGGGCGGCCGGTTCCTGGGCGAGACGCGGGATGGCGTGCCGCTTTGGGTGCCCGGCGACATGCATCACCGAGGCGCAGATCCTGTCCGAGCCATTGGCGCTCATCGTGGCGGTCACCTGTTGTTGTCCGGGGGTCCGGCCCGTCTCCGATTGGTGTTGCTGAGCGTCGCCGGTGGCAGGGCGCTCCGGGAGCCGCAAAGGTTGGAGGCCGTCTTTTTCCCCTGCCCGTGCCGGGCATTCCGCGCGGATCAAAAAGCGCGGCCCCCTGCCCTTCTGCGCTGCGCTGCGCCTGCGGTGCTGTCCCTCGGACGCCCTGCTCTGGTCACCGGCATTGCAACACCAGACAAGGAGACACGCAATGACCCCGAACTGCATCAAATTCGACGCCGCCGAGATCGGCACCGCCAAGGGCACCGGGTCGATCTCGACCCTGACCTTCGATCTCGACATCTCCGTGGAACCCGTGACCAGCGACAATCCGATGGCACCCACCCACCGGGTGCTCGGCCGCTCGCCCCGCGGCCGTCTCGTCGAATGCGGCGGCATCTGGCGCAAACAGAACCGGGAGACTGGCGCGGACTATTTCACGCTGACGATCCGGGACTACGGGTTCAATGCCAATCTCGGTCAGGCGGCGCATCAGGACGACCCGACCCTGCAGGCGGTGATCCCCTGGGGCCCGAAAGAGGCCGCGTGAACTCACGGTTGGCCGGGACACCCGGCCAACCCACCCGGGCTTGGACCTGAGAATCGGGCACCGATTCTCCCGAATGGGTGTGCTGGGGGTGTTTCTTGCCGGAATCCTCCGAGCGTGACCCCAGTGCGCGCCGCGCGGAAGACCGTGATTGTGGCGCAAGCCTGCACGGGTGGTCGCAGGCAACGGCAATCTGGCTCCACGGCCCATGTGCGCAGATCGTGGTTTGTCTTTCTTGACAGCCGTGCAAATCGGGAAACATTATTAAAAACAACAATCTATAGTAATTCTGCCGCCGTCTGCGCAAAGACGCAAGGACTGGATCGGTATTGCACCCTACCAGATATTGCGGTCCTTCTTGCCCTATCTGCGGGGTCTTGTGGTCGCACCGATCTCTGCCATGATCCGGCAGCGCTTTGCCGCCCGCTGAAAAAATCGTTGTGGATAACCCACTTCCGCTGTAGTCACAGTTTAACGAAAGAAATCGCGATAAAAGCGATATTAGGCGAGGCGGCAGGATGGCGACAGCACCATTCCGGCAAGATACAGGCGAGTTGGCCTTCGATGAAATCATCCTCCAGCAAGGAGAACTGATTTCCGATCGACTCAATATCTTGCGTCAGGAACAATACCCCCCCGATGCCCAGAAGGGTCTGCGGCAGTTTTCTCTCGCCGAAGTAGCCTATTTTCTCGGCGTCACGCAGTCGACGATCAAGAAGCTGCATCTGGAGGGCAAGGGACCGGAGCCACAAACCTCGGCCTCTGGGCGGCGATCCTATTCCGCAGCACAGATGCTCGAGCTGCGCGCCTATCTCGATGCCCATGGCCGTCCGGGCAAGCGGCGTTACCTGCCCCATCGCACCGAAGGCGAAGAGCTGCATGTCATCTCCGTCGTCAACTTCAAGGGCGGCAGCGGCAAGACAACGACCGCCGCCCATCTGGCCCAACACCTGGCGCTCAAGGGCCATCGGGTGCTGGCGGTCGATCTCGATCCGCAGGCCTCGCTCACCGCGCTGCATGGAATTCAGCCTGAATTAGACTCTGTTTCCTCGCTCTACGAGACCCTGCGCTATGACGCGGAGCGCCAGCCGATCAGCGCAGTCATTCGCTCCACGAACTTCCCGAACCTCGATATCGTTCCGGCCAGCCTCGATTTGCAGGAATACGAATACGACACGCCGGTGGCCCTCACGAGCCGCGATCCCTCCGAAGGCCGCGCCTTCTTCACCCGCATCTCAAAAGCGCTGGAAGAGGTCGAAGACCGCTACGACGTGGTGGTGATCGATTGCCCGCCCCAGCTTGGATATCTGACTCTAACGGCACTGACAGCGTCGAGTTCGGTGCTGATCACCGTGCATCCCCAGATGCTCGACGTGATGTCGATGAGCCAGTTCCTCCTGATGCTGGGCGGTATCCTGCGCACCATCCGCGAAGCCGGAGCCGAGATGCGGCTCAAATGGTTCCGCTATCTGGTGACACGGTTCGAACCCACCGATGGGCCGCAAAAGCAGATGGTCGGCTTCCTGCAGGCGATGTTCCCCAACCAGATGCTCGAAGCGCAGATGGTGAAATCGACGGCGATCTCGGATGCCGGGATCACCAAGCAGACGCTTTACGAGGTCGAGCGGGCGCAGTTCGTGCGGTCGACCTATGACCGCGCGATCACCTCTCTGAATGCCGTCAACGATGAAATCGCCGGTCTCGTGCATCAGGCCTGGGGGCGCGAAAGCCCATGAGTTTGACAGCCGTGCAGATGCGTTTTGACAGCCGTGCAGACCAGGGGTCTCGTGGCCCGAAAAGGAGGGCATCATGGCCAGAAAAGACCTGTTGAAATCCGTGATCGGACAGCCGACCGACCCGCCGGTCGATGGGGGCCGCTCGAGCTACGCGATGCGCGGTGCTTCGAAATCCATGAAGGTTTCGATCGACAGTCTCGCCGAAAACTCCAAACGCCTTCTCGAAGGCGAAACCATCGTCGAGATCGATCCCGCCCTGATCGATGCCTCCTTCGTCAATGACCGGCTCAGCGGCGATGACGAGGCCTTCGAGGAGTTGAAGGCGTCAATCGCATCAAGCGGACAGGACACGCCGGTCCTGCTTAGGCCGCATCCGGAGGCCGCCAATCGCTACATGGTCGTCTTCGGGCATCGCCGGGTGCGTGTCGCGCGCGCGCTCGGACGTCCGGTCCGCGCCGTGGTCAAGGAGATGGACGATGTCGCCCATGTGCTGGCGCAGGGCCAGGAGAACACCGCCCGGGCCGACCTCTCCTTCATCGAGAAGGCGCTTTTTGCCAGGAACCTGCATGATCTCGGCCAGGCCAAGGAGGTGATCCAGCAGGCGCTGACCATCGACGGCACGCTCCTGTCGCGCATGCTGTCGGTGGCGGGGACGGTGCCCGGCCATGTCATCGCCGCGATCGGACCCGCCAAGCAGATCGGGCGCGACCGTTGGGAAGATTTCAAGAAGCTGATGGCAGTCAAAAGCAATGTCACAGTGGCCGACCGTATCCTGGCCACGGAGGGGTTTGACCAGCTCGACAGCGACACAAAGTTCGAAATTCTGCACAGCAAGGTGACCGAGGCGGGCAGGGCACCCCGGCGCCGGGCGGCGAAAGCCACCCCGGCCAAGCGCACCTGGACCGCCGGAGAGGGCCGGATCAAGGGCGTCATCGGACGCGCGGGCCGCGCCTATACCATCTCGCTGACATCCAAGGATTCCGCAGGCTTTGGAGCGTTTCTCTCGGAGAACCTCGACCAGCTCTATGCGGAGTATCTGTCTCAATCGGAGGAGACATCGACATCATGACCTGAGGCAAAAGAAAAGCCCCCAAGCCGATCCGGCCCGAGAGCTTATCCAAATAGATTAGACACCTTCTGGATACCGCTCCCGCGAATCACTGTCAACGAAAGAACGTCGTTTTGGCGCACGGGAATCTTTTTGCCTCCACAAAACCGGAGGTGAGATACAGGCATGACACAGAGCGGTTGGCGCAAGCCGACGCCGGCTCTCGGGACCGCGGATCAGCTGGCCCGAGACGGCGAACAGATTTTCATTGCCAAGACACGCAGTGTTGTCGCGGCGAAACGTGTGGGGGCCCATATCGGGCTGAAAGCGGCGGATCTTCTGCTGCTCGATACGCTTGCGGCCTTCACCCAGCCCCAGGACTGGGAGGAGGGGCGGCGTCCGATCGTCTGGGCGTCGAACGCCTATCTGATCGAGCGGACCGGGTTTTCCCTGTCGACGCTCAAACGCCACGCCCGGCGTCTGGCAGAGGTCGGCGTGATCACTTTCCGGGACAGCCCGAATGGCAAACGCTGGGGCCGCCGCGATGCCGATGGCGTGATTGTCGAGGCCTACGGGTTCGATCTCGCCCCCTTGAGCGCCCGGGCCGCGGAGTTCGAGGCACTGGCGGCTGATCTGGCAGCGGAGCGGGCGCTCTGTCAGCGTCTTCGGCGTCAGATCACAATAGCCCGGCGCAGTATCCGGGCGCGTCTCGAGGCGGTGCTGGAGCGCCCGGAACACATGCCGGGGCTCCGGAGCCTGCAACAGGCCTTCGAGGCGCTTCTGGCGTGTCTGCCAGGCCCGCGTGCGGGGGCCGACATGCTTCAGCGACTGGCAAATCGCTTCGCTGACCTGCTGTCGCGGGTCGAGAAGGTATTTCTGCGGGAGGCAAAACCTGTGGATCAAAGCACAGAGATGACCGAGGAAATGGAAAATATGGACCCCAGGGAGGTCAGTTCCGGACCTCACATACCAATTACAAAACAGCTTCATCATGTAATTCGTAATTCCTCAGAAAATGAGGAAGCGGCGGGCGAACCGCCCGGACCGGCACAGCCAGTGCCTGTGGCACGGACAGCGTCGGACAGTGGGGCAGGGGAGGCAAACAAGCCGCAGGTCGGGATCGAGTTGGGAACGATATTGCAAGCCTGCCCGGAATTCACTTCCTGGGGGCGCAATCTGGGCGGCTACATCCGCGATTGGCGCGATTTCGTGCGGGTCGCCGGTGAATTGCGGCCGATGATCGGGATCTCGGAACACGCCTGGATCGCCGCACAAGAGCAGATGGGCAAACCCGCCGCTGCGGCTGCATTTGCCTTGGTCTTCGAGAAGGTCCATTCAGGCGAGGTCAACTCGCCGGGCGGATACTTGCGGGGCATGGTCGAAAAGGCCGGGGCAGGGGAGCTGCATCTCGAGCGCAGTTTCTTCGGTCGGCTGAGCGAGATGGCGGCGTGAGACCGGGCTTTGCTTTTCGAAAACCTTGCAAATCTTCCACGAGATAGAATAAATGCAAGGTATGATCGTGCGCAATCACCTCAAACGGGTCGAAGACGCCCTCGATGTCCAGGCGGGGGTCGTCCTTCTCGGGCCGCGTCAGGTCGGCAAGACCACGCTGGCCCAGGATATCGCAGAAACCCGCGAGGCGATCTATCTCGACATGGAGCGGATCGCGGACAGGCAGATCCTCGAGGAGCCCGATCTCTATCTCGACGCGCAGATGGGCAAGCTGGTGGTCATCGACGAGGTGCAGCTGATGCCGGGGCTGTTCGGTGCCCTTCGGGGGCAGATCGACCGGCGACGGCGGGCCGGGCACCGCACCGGGCAATTCCTGCTCCTGGGGTCGGCCTCCAATACGCTGCTACAGCAAAGCGCGGAATCGCTGGCAGGCCGGGTCAGTTATCACGAACTGACGCCGTTCACGCTGGATGAAGTGAGACAGGAGGCCTTGCAGAGGCTCTGGCTACGCGGCGGCTTTCCCGACAGCTTTCTCGCCCAATCGGACCGGGCCAGCCTGAATTGGCGCGAGGATTTCATTCGCACCTATCTCGAACGCGACATCCCGAGCTTCGGCCTGCGCATCCCGGCCGAAACCCTGCGGCGGTTCTGGACCATGCTGGCCCATGAGCAGGGCGGGCTCTTGAATGCGGCGAAGCTGGCGGCGGGCCTCGGCGTCTCTGGCCAAAGCATTGCGCGCTATCTCGATCTGCTGGTGGACCTGATGCTGGTGCGACGGCTCCCGCCCTGGCACGCGAATACCGGCAAGCGGCTGGTGAAATCGCCCAAGGTCTACATCCGCGATGCGGGTCTAACCCACGCGCTCTTGGGGATTGAGACGTCCGAGGCGCTGCTCGGTCATCCGGTGGTCGGCGGCTCTTGGGAAGGCTTCTGCATCGAAAACCTGATCGCGGCGGCCCCGCGGGGCACCGAAGCCAGTTTCTACCGCTCCTCTGCCGGGGCCGAGATCGACCTGATCCTGAAATTGCCCGGCGGGGCGCTTTGGGCCATTGAGATCAAACGCACGACCAGTCCCAAGGTCACCCGCGGGTTCCATATCGCCGCCGACGATCTCGACGTGGCGGAGCGGCTTCTGGTCTATGCCGAGACCCGCGAAGTGCCGGGGCAAGGCGGGCTCCGTGCCGCGCCGCTCTCGGCCGCAATCGACTGGCTGAGCGCGCTCTAGGAGCGCGTCTCCGCCTGGGTTCCCGGCCAATCCGCGGCCCAAGCCCTGATGACACGGGGCTGATCAATCCTCGACCCGCCTGCCAGTTGCGCCTCCCGTCAGGTCCCCCGTGCGAGCAGGGGAGCGCGGGCGTGACAGACGCCGCCGCCAGCGCAATGGCCTGCCCGCGCCGGTCGCGGACGCTCCCCCGTGTTGACCATGCGCCGTCGGCTCACAGCGTCCGTCCTGCCTTTCCGCGTCCCGCACGAGGGACCTGCCGAAAGGAGGACATCATGGCAAAACGGCCCGACATCTACACCCGCGTCACGGCGAAGATCATCGCCGATCTCGAAGCCGGGACCCAACCCTGGCACAAGCCTTGGAGCACTGAGCATCTTGCGGGGCGGGTTTCCCGACCCTTGCGGCACAACGGGGTCGCCTATCGCGGTCTCAACATCGTCCTGCTCTGGATCGCCTCGGTCGCCAAAGGCTTCGCCGCGCCGACCTGGATGACCTATCGTCAAGCGTCAGAACTCGGCGGCCAGGTGCGCAAGGGCGCGAAGGGCGAGTTGGTCGTCTATGCAGACACCTTTCGCAAGACCGAAACCGACGCCGCCGGTCAAGACCGTGAAGTCGTGATCCCCTTCATGAAAGGCTACACGGTTTTCAACGTCGACCAGATCGAGGGCCTTCCCGCGGCGTTCTACGCCGTCCCGGAGCCGATGCTCGACACAGTCGCACGCGATGCAGCTGCAGACTCCTTCTTTGGAGCCACGGGGGCCGACATTCGTCACGGGGGAACCCAGGCCTACTACGCCGTTGAGCCGGATTACGTGCAGATGCCGCCCTTCGAAACGTTCGAAGACCCAGAGAGCTACTACGCCACACTCGGTCACGAGATCACCCACTGGACCCGCCATCCCGATCGCCTGGACCGGAGTTTCGGTCGAAAACGCTGGGGCGATGAAGGCTATGCGCAAGAGGAGCTTGTCGCGGAACTGGGCGCTGCGTTTCTGGCCGCCGATCTGGGATTGTCGCCGGATCCGCGCCCGGAGCATGCCGCCTATATCGATTATTGGCTTCGCGGTCTTCGGAGCGACACGCGATATATCTTCCAGGCCGCGGCCCATGCGCAGCGTGCAGTCGATTTTCTGCATGATCTGCAACCGTATCGGGACGAGGCCGTCGCTTAGGCGGTCTCAAAACAGACCTGCCTAAGGGTTCGCAGGTGACGTTTCCGGACCTTCATCGCGCCAATAATCGGTGGCGGCAACACGGACAAACCCGGCCTTGGATTTTTGGTCTTCGCTGACGCAGCATTTCTTTGCACGCGGGGCAGAGCATATCAGGAGGCGAGGCAAGATCCACCGAACCGGTCATTCGGGGAGATCACAATAGCTTAGTTACTAACTGCATTCTCGCCACGGAGGGCATCGAGAAAGCTTTCGATACGAAGCGCAATGTCGGGAGCCATTATGCATCAGCTGCCACAGGCATGAACAAGAAAGTCTATTCGCGCGTAAATGAAACTTGGCCGGAGACTTCTTGCACCTAAAGGTCGAAGCTCAATGATTGTTAAGGCCCGTCGGACGTTTCTTGAGCAGACGCCGCGGAAACTACCCGCGGCAAGGGCGACAATGGATACAGGGATGCAGACGTCGAGATACTGAAACTATTTGCATACTTGCCAGCCGAACATGCACCGTAGCGCATCTGCCGCTAACCCGTCATTTCTTTCCCGAATAGTGTGCGTGCCACGACCATGCGTTGGATCTCGTTGGTTCCCTCATAGATTTCCGCGATCTTGGCATCTCGGTAGTGGGTCTCAACCGGATTGTGATGATCGTCATGGCTGAGTGACCGCATGAAGCCATAGCCACCCATCGCCTGAATCCCATCGCGCGCCATGTCCACGGCCAACTCCGTGGCATAGAACTTGGCCATCGCCGCTTCGGGTTCGGGAAAGGCCACGCCGCTGTCCATACGCAACGCAGCTTTAAGGTAGAGGCTGCGCGCGTTCTCCAGGTGACAGGCGCGTTCCGCCATCTTGAACTGCCAATACTGGTTGGCACCGATGGGTTTGCCAAAGGCGTGTCGAGTCTTGAGATGTGCCATCGTCTCGTCAAAGCAGGCCTGCGCCATGCCGACCCCGGTTGCGGCGATGCCAACGCGGCCATAGGTCAGGGTTTGCAGCGCGATGCGCAACCCTTCTCCGGGCGTACCGATGCGGCGGCTTTCGGGTACTTCGACGTCTTTAAGGTAAATATCGCCGGTCAGTTGCCCCCGATTGCCGAGCTTCTGGTCGGGTTTGCCGACGGTGACACCCTTGGCGTGAAGGTCAATCGTCAACTCTACGAGGCCATCCTTGGAGGTGCAAAGCATTGTCACAAAGTCCGCCACAGGTGCGTTGGTGATCCAGCGTTTGTGGCCGTTGACGGTATAGATGCCGTTTTTCAGCGTGGCGCGTGTCTTTAGCGCTTTGGGCGAAAGATCGGTGCTTGCTTCAGGTTCGGTGGTGGCAAATGCGCCAATCTTTTCCCCTCGAATGAGCGGGTGCAGGCACTCTTCGCGCACCTCCTCGGAAGCCCGCTCAAGCGTACGCCCGGCAAGGATGCAGTTCACGTCATAAACCGCCGCGACAGAGTTTGAGAAATAGGCCAACTCTTCAATCGTGGTTGCGGTGGCGGCGACGCGGTGGGCCAATCCGCGGCCCTTGTTTTCAGTGCCGAAGGGGATCGCGAACAGCCCCTCATCGCCCATGCGGCGGTAGAGGTCGAAGGCGAATCCTTCCACGCTTTCATCCGCCTCGCCGATCTTACGGGCGCGCGGGGCAACATGGGTTTCGGCAAAGCGCCGTACCTCGGCGCGGATGTTCTGCGTTTCCTCGGGCGACAGCATGTCATGGTAGATTTCGTCGGACATGCGGGCTTTGAAATTATGGTCTTTGGCTATCGTATTCATCTCTGCCTCACTAGGTTCAATAGGTCGACCGGCCGCCGGAGAAGTCGAAGACCGCGCCGGTGGTGAACGAGCTTTCCTCGGATGCGATCCATGTGGCCATGGCAGCCAGTTCGTCGGTGGTGCCAAAGCGACCCATCGGGATCTTCGACAGCATGTAGTCGATATGTGTTTGCGTCATCTGATCGAAGATCGCGGTCTTGATCGCTGCCGGCGTGATGCAATTGGCCGTCACCTTGGTGTCGGCAAGCTCTTTGCCGAGACTCTTGGTCAGCCCGATCACGCCTGCCTTGCTGGCGCTGTAAGCGGGCGCGTTGGGGTTCCCGTCCTTGCCCGCGACGGAAGCGATGTTGATCACGCGGCCATAGTTCTGCGCGATCATCTGTGGCACAATGGCGCGTGCCGTCAGGAACGGGCCGTCAAGGTTGATGCGCATGACCCGCGACCAGTCTTCGGGCGCATAGTCCCATGTCTTTGCGTTGGGGCCAGTGATGCCGGCATTGTTGACCAGAATGTCTATTTTGCCATGCGCCTTGAGCACATCGGCGGTTGCCGCTTCGATACTGGCGACGTCAGACACATCAACCCGTTGAGAGTGCAAAGCAGCCGGCAGCGCGTCCAGCAACGCGTCATCCACGTCCCAGCAGACAACCGTTGCGCCCGAAGCCATAAATCGCTCACCAATGGCAAGGCCAAGACCCTGCGCACCACCGGTCACGACGGCCACGCGACCGTTCAGATCATAGCTATTCATATCGTGCCCTCGGATACAGCAGCAAACCGGGTTTGAACTTTGCCCAGCCCCGCAATGCGCAACTCCACATGTGAGCCTGGATTGACCCTTTGAAACGGCCCAAGCGCGCCGCTGAGCACGATGTCACCAGCCTTGAGCGGCAGATCCACCTCGACCATTTTTTTCGCCAGCCAAGCGGTCGCGTTCAGCGGCGAGCCAAGACAGGCCGCCCCGATGCCGGTCGATGCGATCTCGCCGTCGATTTCCATCTTCATGCCGCACAGCTCAAGGTCGACGTCCGAAAGGCGCACCGGCTTGCCGCCCAGAACAACAAAGACGCACGAGGCATTGTCGGCTACCGTATCGACAATCTGAATGTCCCAATCGCGCACGCGGCTGTCCACAACCTCAATGGCGGGCAGACAATAGTCGATGGCGCCAATCACATCCGCGAGGGTGGGGTGTCCAACCGTCAGGTCCCGGCCCAAAACAAAGGCAATCTCACCCTCAACCATGGGCTGGATCACACGGTTTGCCGGAATGACCTCATCTTCGCGAAAGAAATCATCCGCAAAGATCGCGCCGTAGTCGCATTCATCAATGCCCAGTTGGGCCTGCACGGCCTTGGTCGTGATGCCAATCTTGCGGCCGACCATGCGCGCACCCTCGGTGAGGCGTCGGTCGATATTGTGGCGCTGGACGGCATAGGCACCTTCCACATCTCCGGGTGCGAGCAGATCGCGGACGGGTGTGGTCGGCTGGTTCGTGATCCGGGCTTCGTGCAGCGCATCGGCGGCGCGGATGACTTGCTCTTTAGTAGACAGCATCTTTCGGCTCCTTAGGTGTATGAGGTCGGAGTTGCGGACAAACCCAGCATCTCGCGCGCCTGCGCAGGCGTGGCGATCTCGCGGCCCAGCTCTTTGGCAATGCGCACCGTCCGCTCGACAAAGCGAGCGTTGCTATCGGCCATTTGACCCGGTGCGTGGGACAGGTTCGTTTCCAGCCCGATCATCACGTGCTGGCCGGTCAGGATGGCCATGGTGGACATGGGAAGATCATGGCGGCCCACGGACATCACAAACATCTGGTAAGGCTTGGGCGCGTCACGCAACATTGAAAGGAAAGCGTCGGGCGTTGGCAACGACGAAGAGATCATCCCAAGCATCATGGCAAAGGTGTAAGGCGGCTCGATCAGCCCCTTATCGATAAGGTTGTGCACCATGCTCCAATGGCCAGGATGAAACAACGCCGGGATTGCCTTGATGCCCTTTTCTTTCATGCGCCGCGCACGTTCTTCGGTTTCATGCACGGTGACGGGCAGCACGTCGTTCAACACTTCATCCGCGTCGCGTCCTGACAGCGGGGCCTTGCGGGCCTTGAGTTTCAGCGCAATCGCGAAGGGGCCCATGTCAATGTCAGAGGTTTCGGGGTTCGCATCCAGTGAACTGAGGCGCTCTTCCAGCTCCAGCCCCATGCCGCCGCCCGACGTGTTGTCGATGATCAAATCAGGACACTGCGCACGGATCAGGCGGTTCACTTCCAGGAAATCTTCGGTCCGCCGCGCGGGACGCGCATAGCCGGTATCCGGGTCGCGGGCATGAATGTGCACCATCGAGGCGCCCGCATCATAGCAACGCTTGGCCTCCGCCGCCTGTTCTTCCGGAGTTTCGGGCAAGGCTGGGTTCAGCTCTTTGCCGTGCATCCCCCCAGACATGGCCGAACAAATGATCAGTGGGGGCATCTTCGCCGTACCTGCGCGCTTCATGTAGTCCCGTGCATCGTTAAAATCATAAGCGTCCGGCATATAAAGGCTCCCTGAATGGTGGTGTCGTTTGTCTGAGATAAGGGATATGCGGCACCGGCCTTTACACACAATTTCCCAGAAATGATGGGATCATTCACGAAACGCATGACCTCGTAAGACAAAGCATATGGAGCGCGCTAGAGTTTCGCGTCAGGTTCGGCACCAACAGCAGCGAACCGGAGACCCGCATCATGAAAGCCATCTGTATCGAGCAAGTCGGCGAGGCACCTGAACTGTTTCTACGCGATATACCCGAGCCTGAGCCGGGCCCAACCGATCTGTTGGTCAAGGTACGGGGTGCGGCGCTGAATTTTGCGGATCTCTACCGCTTTGTCAGTCACTATGGACATGACACAGGGGCAGATCATGCGGTCGCAGGGCTTGAGATGGCGGGCGAGGTTATCGGCATGGGCGCGCAGGTGCGTGGCTTTTCCGTTGGGGACAGGGTGATGGCAATGGCGGCCAAGACCTACGCCGAAGAATGCCTTGTGGATTACCGTCTGGTGATGCGAGTGCCGGAAAACCTGAGCTGGGAAGAGGCGGCGGCCACCCCGGTGGCCCTGATGACGGCCCATAATGCGCTGATCACCAATGGACGGTTGTCCAAGGGGGATGTGGTCCTGATTGAGGCGACGACATCGGGGATCGGACAGGCCTCTGCCCAGATCGCGCAAGCCTTCGGTGCCTGTCACGTGTTCGGCACCTCCGGATCACCGGAAAAACTGGTGCAGATGGACAAGATGGGCGTCACCCGTGGCATCAATACGCGTGAAGAGGATTTCGTGGCTGTCGTCCAAGATGAGACGGACGGGCACGGTGCAGATGTGACCATCGCCCAGATCGGCGGTGAAACGGCGGGCAAATTGATCAACTCTGCCGCCATCAAGGGTCGGATCATCAACGTGGGCCGCTTGGGCAAATGGACTGGCGAGATTGACCTGAACGAGCATTCTGCCAAGCGCATCCAGATGATTGGCGTCACTTTCCGCACACGTGACGTCAAAGAACACTCAGCTGTCGCGTCGGCCGCAGAAAAGGACATGTACCCGCTGCTTGCCAGCGCAGCGTACACCACCAGGGTTGATCGGGTCTTTCCCCTGGCCGACGCGGATGCAGCGCAGCAGTACATGAAACAGAACAAACACTTCGGAAAAATCGTTCTGACACCCTGAGTATCAGCTTCGTGAATGATGCCATTACGGCAGCAATACGGCCTGCCTTCGAAGGCCGGGTTACAAAACAGTCAACGGGAAGGGAGCACTGCAATGGGACGATTGACTGACAAGACCGCATTTGTGGCCGGTGCAGGCTCTGCATCCACGGGCGTCAGCAATGGAATGGCCTGCGCGGTGGCCTACGGACGTGAAGGGGCCCGGGTCTTTGCGGTAGACCGTGACGCGACGGCGTTGAACGTGACGCTCGCCGCACTTTCAGAGGACGGTGTGACGGGCACAGGTCATGTTGCTGACATGACGGATGAAGCGCAGGTGGCGGCAGCAGTTGAGGTCTGCGTGCGTGCCTACGGCACCATCGACATCCTGCATAACAATATCGGCACAGCCACCGCAGGCGGCCCTGTGGAGATATCCGAGGATGACTGGGACCGTGTGATGGAGATCAACCTGACCACTGCGTTTCTGGCGTGCAAGTATGCGCTGCCTGTGATGACCGCCCGGAAGTCAGGTGTGATTTCCATGATCTCCTCGCTTGCGGGTCAGGTCGACAGCGGTTCAGCTTATATTGATTACGCGGCCAGCAAGGCTGCGATGGATCAACTGGCTCAGGCCGTTGCTATCGACAATGCCGCCAACGGGGTGCGCTGCAATGCAATCCTGCCGGGCCTGATCGCGACACCTTTTGCAATGGCCGTACCCTCGGTTGTGGCCAAGACGGCCAAAGATACTGACTTCAATGCGCCGGTTGCCAGTGATCTGGTGCCAATGGGCCATTTGGGAACCCCGTGGGACGTAGCGGGTGCTGCGGTCTTTCTGGCCAGCGATGATGCACGGTTTATCACTGGCACGACATTGCGCGTGGATGGCGGGATCGGCAACACGATCGCCACAGCGGGGGCAGCGGCATGAGTGAACTGCAAAGATACGCACGCAAAACCGTGCTGGTCTTCGGCGCAGGTTCTGACGGCGAAGGCTGGTCCAATGGCAAGGCAGCTGCGGTGCAATACGCCCGCGAAGGGGCCAAAGTGCTGGCCGTCGATCTGCGTGATGACGCGGCCACAGAAACCCAGGAGATCATAAGATCCGAAGGGTTTGAGGCGACAAGCTTTGCGGCCAACGCCGCTGACAATGCATCCGTTCAGGAGGCCGTTGCGGCCTGCTTGGACACTTACGGCGCCATTGACGTGCTGCACAACAATGTGGGTATCGGCGAGATGGGCGGCCCTGTGGAAACGACGCTGGAAAGCTGGAAACGTGTCCTTGATGTGAACATGAAGTCAGTCTTTCTGACCACCAAACATGTTCTGCCTATTATGGAGGCCAAGCGCGCGGGGGCCATTGTCAACATATCCTCCATCGCCGGTATTCGCTGGAGCGGGGTTTCCTACGTCGGCTACTACGCCTCGAAGGCGGGGGTAAACCAAATGACCCGGGTGATTGCCGGCCAGTATGCGCGCCATGGCATTCGCTGCAACGCCATCATGCCCGGGCTGATCGACACGCCGCAAACTTACAAACATCTGGCCAAACATTATGGCGACGGCGACTTCGAGCGCATGCGCGAAGCCCGTCGCCAGCAAATCCCGATGAAGATCTTGGGCAGCGCGTGGGACATCGCCAAAACAGCAGCGTTCCTCAATTCAGACGAGGCAAAATACATCACCGGCGAAGTGGTGACCGTGGATGGCGGCATGTCCTGTTCCATGGTCGCGCCGCCGCCGCAGGCTGCATAGGGAGAACGAGATGAGCTTTTTTGGACAGGTGCGCCAGCTTGGCTATGTGGTCAAAGACCTTGAAGCGGCCATGACATACTGGCGCGATGTGATGGGTGTTGGCCCGTTCTTTCACTTCGAAAATGCACCGGTGGGGGATTTCAAATACTACGGTGTAGAAACCGACGCCAAGATCAGCCTCGCGCTGGCCAACTGCGGCGACATGCAGATCGAGCTGATCCAGCCGCGCGACGACAAGCCAAGCCCGTACCGCGATTTCTTGAATGAAGGCCGCGAAGGACTGCAACATCTGGCGTTCTGGTCAGAGACCTTCGACGCTGACCTGGCGCACGCACAAACGGCTGGGTTCAAGGTGATCCTGTCAGGCTACGCTGTGCAGGAGGACGGGTTATTTGCCTATTTCGATGACACAGCGGCACCGCAGCCGGGCGTCATGGTTGAGCTTTCTGCGCTCACTGGTGCCAAGAAAGAGACCTTTGCCATGATCAAGGAAAAGTCCCTGACCTGGGACGGAAAGATACCTGTGCAACGTATGGATGCCGGGTGAACACGAACCGTGGGCCCTGCGCCCATCAAAGTCTATTCAATGGGAGGACGACACTATGAAACGACTGATTACAGCACTTGGCCTGACAGGCGCGATGGCGCTTGCAAGCGCAGCAACAGCTCAAACCACATTGGTTTACGGCAGCCCATCCAGCCCGGACGGACCTGAAGCAACAGCATTCAAAGCCTTCGCGGAACGTGTCACCGAGACATCCGGCGGCGAGATCGCCTTTGACGACAGTTATTCCGGCAGCGTTGTGTCCTGGGGCACATCCCTCACGGGCGTGCGAGACAGTCTGGTGGATGGCGCTTTCCTGACGCCTGCGTTTAACCCATCAGAGCTGCCTGCGACCTTTGCCTTTATCCTGCTTGCCGCCGCCCCCGGCGAGTTGAATGCGCGCACCGCAGCAGTGGCCGAAACGGCGCTTTTTGGCTGTCCGCAGTGTCAACAGGAGTGGAAGAAGTTCAACATCACGCCGCTCTTGTTCTCTGGCTCGGACCCGTTCCAGCTGATGTGCAAGCCTGAGGTTTCGTCCTTGGTGGATATGGAAGGCAAAACCGTCCGCGCAGCCGGGCCCTTCGCGAAATATGTCGAAGCCGTTGGTGGCACACCAGTTTCGATCGTACCCAGCGAGCTTTTTGAAGCATTGCAGCGCGGTCAGGTTGACTGTGCGCTTGGCGGCGTCGGCTGGCTGCGCCAATTCGGCCTTGGCGATGTGGTGGAGCATATCGTGGATGAACCCCTTGGCTATGACCACGTGCGCATGCCGCTGGTGATGAACTCTGACAGCTGGGACGGCCTTTCGGACGCCCACAAGGACGCCTTTATCTCCAACCTCGGTTTCATGCACGCCGAAGCCAACGCCGCTAACACCAATTTTGCCATGCAAGCGGTAGAGGAAGGGGTCGGGAAAGGCATCAAGATTGTCGCGATGGCCGATGATATGCGCGATGCAGGTAACAGGTTCCGCGACACGTCGTATGACTATGTAGTTGCAGGCGCGACGGGCATGGGGGTCGACGGTGCGGACCAACTGGTTGCCACTTTCCGCACCAATCTCGACAAGTGGAACGGGATCATGGCAGACGTGGGCGACGACCGTGCCGCATATGAAGCCGCCCTTCAGCGCGAAATCTATGATCGCCTGAAGTAACCAGACCCCAGCCAGGAGGGGGCGACCCGGCAATGGGTCGCCCAAATATGCCATGGTATTGCTTGACCGTCTTTCTACCTTTCTGCTGATCCTTGGCGGCATCGCTCTTCTCGCCATGATGGTCCATGTTAGCGCTGATGTGATCTTTAAGCGCGTCTTCGGAACGCCGCTGCAAGGCACAACAGAGATGGTTTCCAGCTACTACATGGTGGCTTGCGTATTCCTGGGCCTTGGCGTGGTGCAGCGTGAACGCAAGCAGATCGCGGTTGAGTTCTTTACCGAAAGCCTACGGGGCCGCCACCGCGCCGCGGTCAACATCTTTTCAGGTGGGGTGACCATCATACTGGCGTCCCTGCTGGTGTGGATGGGCACCGATCAGGCCATCCAGAACACTCTGGACCGTGAGACCAACTGGTCCACCATTGCCAATTTTGAAATCTGGCCAACCCGCTGGTTCCCTGTGGTCGCTTACGCCGCCATGCTGGCCTATCTCCTGATCCAGCTCTGGGGCGATCTGAAGGTAATGGTGCAGGGTTCCAAGGGGCAAGAACAATGAGCAATCTTGAGATTGGGTTTTCCGGCATTGGCGTGTTGCTTGTCCTTCTGGGGCTGCGCGTGCCAATTGGCGCGGCCCTCGGCATCGTGTCCTTTGTGGGCATCTGGGCGATCCGCAACTCCAACGCAGCACTTAGTGCGGTCGCCAACATTCCGCATGATTTTGCCTCCAGCTGGGTCCTGTCGGCGGTGCCGATGTTCCTGCTGATGGGTGCGATTTCTTATCATATGGGGCTGACTAACGGGCTCTATGCTGCGGCACGCGCCTGGCTGGGCCGGTTACCCGGCGGGCTTGCGCTTGCGTCCAACTGGGCTTGCACCGCGTTTGGCGCTGCGTCTGGGTCGAGTGTGGCAACGACGGCTGCGATGGGGAAGTTCTCTGTCAAGGAAATGCTCGACGCGGGCTATAACCCGTCCTTGGCAACCGGCAGCGTGGCGGCCGCGGGCACCATCGCCGCGCTCATCCCGCCCTCGATCGCGCTTGTGATCTTTGGATGGTATGCCGAGCAACCGATTGACCAACTCTTAATTGCCGGCATTTTGCCTGGTATCCTCACAGCAGTGGTGTTCTCGGTCCTGATCATCTCGATTTGCACGCTCAAGCCCGAACTTGCACCACGCAAGAAAATCGAGATGCCGCTGGGTGAAAAGCTGAAACTGCTCATCTCCGTCTGGCCATTGCCTGTTCTGGTCATGGGGGTTGTCGGGGCCATGTGGAGCGGTATGGCCACCTCGACAGAGGCTGCCGCAGTGGGCGCATCGCTTGCGCTTTTGATCGGGATGGCGCGACGGTCGTTTTCGGTCTCGAAACTGACAGTGGCTGTGCGCGAGACCCTTGTGACGATGGCGTCTCTGTTCTTTATTGTGATCGGTGCGGTGCTCTTCACTCGTTTTCTCGCGGTGTCCGGGGTGCCCAATTACATGGCGGGCGTGTTGGCCGATCTGGACAGTCAGTGGCTTGTGCTATTGGCGATGATCGTGATCTTCGTCGTGCTTGGCATGTTCCTTGATCCCATCGGGGTGATGCTGCTGACCTTGCCGATCCTGCTGCCGGTGTGCCGCGAGCTGGATATGAACCTGCTGTGGGTCGGTGTGCTGGTGGTCAAGCTGGTGGAGGTCGGCATGCTGACACCGCCTGTGGGTTTTCATTGTTTCGTGATGAAATCGGTCACCGGCGACAGCGTGCGGATTGGGCAGATCTTTCGCGGGGCCAGCTGGTTCCTTGGAGCCGAGATCATCGTCATAGCGATCCTGATCCTGTTTCCATCAATCAGCCTGTTTTTGCCATCGCTCATGGCAAACTAGAGCCCCTGTTCACGCACCACCTTGCGAATGGTCTGGCGCAGCCATTTGTGCGCCGGGTCGCGGTGCGTGCGTTCATGCCAGACCATGGCGATCTTGAATTCGGGTGTCTCAAACGGAAGGTCATGTACGCCAACGGGCAGGCCACTAGTCAACTGTTCCGCCGCGCGGCGGGGCAACACAGCCAGCATATCGGTTTGTGCAACAATGTGGGGCATCACCATCACGTTGGCGATGCGCAGAACGACGTCGCGGCGTACCCCCACGCCCGCCAGCTGTTCATCTACGATCCGTTCGATGGTCGAGACGACATCGGGACCAGCGCCCGCTAGGTAGACATGTTTGGCTTTGCCATAGTCAGCCTGCGTCAGCGCGTCGCCCTTCGGCACGATGTTCTCGCCGGCGATGCAGGCAATCGTATCGGTATGAACAACGGAGGAATAAAGACCTTCGGGCAAGTCCTGAAAGAACCCCAGAACGATGCTCGTATCCCCGGTCTCAAGCTGTTCGCGCATCTGAAGCGGGCGAGATTGGCGCACACCGACCCGAATGTTCGGCGCGTCCTGCTCCAAAGTTGCCATCAGCTTTGGCAGGACCGTCAGAGCGCCATAATCTGTCGTCATAATGTTGAACGTGACCGCAGCATCAGCGGGAGTGAACGGACCCGTGGAACTCAGAACCGTATCTATCGTGCGAATGGCGGGGCGCAACATGGCGACAATCTCTTCGGCCCGTTCTGTCGGGCTCATGCCATTGGCAGTGCGCACGAGCAGAGGATCGCCCAACAGATCACGCAATCGCCCAAGTGCATTCGACATGGCGGGCTGGCTCATGTTCATACGTTCCGCTGCACGGGTCACATGGGCCTCGTTGACCAATGCGTCGAGGCAGGAAAACAGATGGACGTCGACTTTGTGGGACATTGTTCCTCCGAGGACAGCACCCTGACGACCATTATGCGATCCGTCAATAATGGGATCAAAGCTGCTGGGTGGTATTCGCCCGCATATTTTCGGAATGATCAGAGCGAAAACAAGGCGAGAGGACCAAAATGAAATTGCTGAGATATGGCCCTGCGGGGCAGGAAAAGCCGGGTTTGCTGGACGCGGACGGCGTGATGCGTGATCTAAGTGCTCATGTGGACGATGTTGCCCATGATACCCTTGATCCCGCAAAGCTGACTGAACTTGCCTCCTTGCCCACCATAGACCTGCCCGAAGTACCGGCAGACACCCGGCTTGGGCCCTGTATAGCAGGCGTTGGCAAGTTCATCTGCATCGGGCTGAATTATTCCGATCATGCAGCGGAATCGGGCATGGCGGTGCCGGAGGAGCCGGTGATCTTCATGAAAGCCACCTCCGCCATCACTGGACCAAATGATCCGATCATCAAGCCGCGTGGCGCAACCAAGCTTGATTGGGAGATCGAACTGGCCATCGTCATTGGCAAAACCGCACGCTACGTGGATCAGGACGCAGCACTGGACCATGTTGCGGGATATTGCATCGCGCATGACGTCTCCGAACGCAGCTTTCAGATCGAACGCGCGGGTCAGTGGACAAAGGGGAAATCCGCAGACAGCTTTGGTCCGATTGGCCCATGGCTGGTGACACCTGATACCCTTGGCCCGGTGGATGATCTGGTGATGGAACTGACGGTCAACGGCGCGGCCATGCAAAAAGGGTCGACCAAAACGATGGTCTTTGGCGTGGCCGAGATCGTCTCGCATCTGAGCCAATTCATGTCCTTGCATCCCGGCGACGTGATCGCAACGGGCACCCCCCCAGGCGTGGGGATGGGCATGAAGCCACCTCAGTTTCTGGATGTCGGGGACGTGGTGGAACTTTCCATCGCAGGGCTTGGGACACAGCGCCAAACCGTCGTGGCAGTCGACTAAGCAGACCTATGGCAGGGCAACCAGAACGCAGCCGCGCTTTTGTCCTGCCTCCACCACTTCATGCGCGTCGGCAATGTCCTCCAGCGCGAAGCTCTGGTGGATTTGATGGATCGCGGGTGTAGACTGCAGCCACTGTGTGATCCCAGCGCGGGCCTCGCGGCGTTGTTCCGCCGCTTCCATCGGCAATAGAACGAATTTTAACGTCATGCTCTTGCGCATGGCACCATAGGCATCAATGGACGGAAAATGTTCCGCCTGAGAGGCATAGGTCGCTATAACACCGCCGATCTTCAACGCGCCCAGAAGCGCGGTTACATTCGCCCCAAGATCTACGTCAACGACGCGGTCGACGCCGTCGCCGCCTGTGATCTCCATCACGCGGCTTGCCACATCTTGATCACGATAATTGATGATGTGATCTGCCCCGCCCTCGCGCGCAAACTCCGCTTTGCTGTCAGAACTGACCGTAGCAACCACCCGGGCCCCCGCCCATTTTGCCAGTTGCACCGCATAGTGGCCCACAGCCCCCGCGCCACCGGTGACAAGCACGGTATTGCCCTTGATCGACCCGTCCGAAAACAGGCAACACCATGCCGTCATGGCTGGCACACCTAAACAAGCGCCATGTTCAAAGCTGACCGCATCGGGCAGCACTGCTACGTTTTCCTCTGGAAGGACCGCATATTGGGCAGCCGTGCCGAGGATTGGATACGTGCTGCCGATATTGGTCCAGACCCGTTTGCCGACCCAGACGTCGGTTACATCCTCTCCGACGGCCTCAATCACGCCCGCGCCATCGTAATGCGGGATCACCAGACCGCTTGTGCTATGGCCCACGCGGCCTGCTCGACGGTTCGTGTCAGAAGGATTGACGGCAGAGACATGCACCCGGATCAAGACCTCACCCTTTGAGGGCGACGGCTTGGGTTGTTCTCCAACCATAAGCACATCGCGGGCGGCTCCTTGTTTTTTAAACCACGCTGCTTTCATGATCTGGTCCTCCTGTTTTTTGGCACAAACCTCGCCTACATCTTGCTTGGCTGCCATCGCGTAAATGCCATTGGACCATAAGAAGTGTGAATGGTCCCATCCGTTGACCGAAATTGCGCACAAGGAGCGTTGCAGGGCACAACAAGGCAAGCAAAGACGGGAGGCAATGACATGGTAGCGTTGAACGAGGCTTGGCCCGAAGAGGCTGAACGCACATTGGGTGGCGCGTTGCGCAGCCGGGCAGAGGCGCATCCTGACAAAGTGGCGCTGCGCTTCAAAGCAGACAGTTGGAGCTATGCCGCTCTTGACGCCTGGGTGGATCGCATGGCGACGGGTCTTTTGGAACAGGGTCTCGCCAAGGGAGACATGACCGCACTAATGCTGCCGAATGATCCGGTGTTTGTAGCGCTGATGTTCGGGTGCGGACGCGCTGGCATTGTCGAAGTGCCGATCAACGTGGCCTACAAGGGGCAGATCCTGCGCCACTTGCTGACCAACTCGGGCGCAAAGTTGGCGGTCATGGCGCACGAGTTCCTGCCTCGTCTGGCCGAGATCGCGGATGAACTGCCAGAACTTGAGAAAGTTGTTGTCTGGCCCGCGCTCGATGGCACGGAACCTGATCTACCATTCGATGTCCTGTCCTTCGATGTACTGGACCAAGATCGCGGCGCATGTCCTGATCAAGGCGTGAAACCGCAGGATCCGCTCGGTATCATGTACACATCGGGCACCACCGGCCCGTCCAAAGGTGCCGTATTCAGCCACAATTACCTGTGGTGGCATGGTGACCGCGCACGCACCCTGCGCGGGGTGACCGCGGATGACGTGCTCTATACCTGCCTGCCAATGTTTCACGCAAACGCCCAAGGCATCACAGTGATGCCTGCAATACTGGCGGGTGCCACGGCGGTGGTGGATGACAAATTCACCGCCTCCGGTTTCTGGGACCGGATGCGCCACTACGGCACCACACAGTTCAACTATATTGGCGGGATCATTCCGATCCTGATGAAACAACCTACGTCTCCTGCGGACCGCGATCACTCCGTGCGGCTCGCCTTGGGGGCTGCTGCACCGAAGGATCAATGGACAGATTTTGAAGAGCGCTTCGGTATTCAGCTGTTCGAAGTTTACGGCCAGAGCGAGGACGGTGTGGCGACCGCGAACACGCCCGGAGATATGAAAATCGGGTCCATCGGCAAGCCCATCTGGGGCTTTGAGATGCAGGTGGTCGGTGATGATGATCTGCCTGTGGCAGACGACACTATTGGCGAATTCGTCGTGCGTCCCCAGTTCCCGGACATCATGATGCAGGAATATTACCGCATGCCTGAGGCGACATTGGAGGCCTTCAAAAACCTGTGGTTCCACACCGGTGACTATGGCTGGCGGGATGCGGACGGCTTCTTCTATTTCCACGACCGCAAGAAGGACGCGATGCGCAGGCGCGGGGAAAACATCTCAGCTTTTGAGGTAGAGCAGGCGGTCAACGGACACCCTGCGGTGCTGGAATCTGCGGCCTTTGCCGTGCCATCGGATGTCGGTGAAGACGAGGTGATGGTGGCCCTGATCCTTAAGGATGACGCCGCACTCGATGAGATCGAATTCATGGAGTACTGCCAAAAGCAAATGCCCTATTTTGCCGTTCCACGCTACGTCGACGTGCGTGCAGAGTTCCCCAAAACGCCAACGTTCCGCGTCGAAAAATACAAGCTGCGCGCCGAAGGCGTGACACCAACAACCTGGGATCGAGAGCAAGCTGGCTTCGTTCTCAGCCGGGGCTAACGGTGTAACCAAACCATTCCGTACGCGTCAATGTAGGTTGATGAAAGCTGCCTGAAACAAGATTGGCAACACGACCAACGCAATTGACGTGCAGTATCCACCCTGGTTGTCGATCAATACGTTTCGGCACTTAAGGAAAACTCATGACCACGAAAAGTGTCCAAGTTTTCGCGCCGTTCAATTTGATGGATGCGGTTACGCGGTTTTACCTTGAAGAGCTTGGATTGGCATCTACCGGCAGAACATCCGACGCCCTATTTGTTTCAATTCCAGCGAAAACTCCCACAACTATTGAGATCATATTCTCGCGGGAGAAGCCTGTGTGTGGAAGAACTGGGCTCGCACTTCATGTCACTAATTTCGAAACAGCCTATCAGGAACTGAATGGCGCGGGACACTATGTTACCAATTCAATAAGACGGGAAGCGCGCATTTTTGACATTGCTGACCCAACCGGAAACATAATAGCTGTGGTTGGAATGGCCACTAACTAACAGCCGTAGCAATCTGGCTGACCGACGGCTGGAGACGTTTTTAATTATTCCCTTTTCCGTGCTCGCGGCCACCCTCGACACCCATATTGACGAATTTTCTTGATGGTACGCGGTTGCCAGGATTCGCGTGGCGTGAATGACTGGTTTTCCCGCAGCGCAGCGGCGTAAGGTTGCGTGCTATTGGTGGCATATTCACGCTGCGAGCGCATGCAGCACAAGATTAACAGGTCCGGATTGGGCTCAAGCCAGCCGTAAGCTGCATGTCCGACAAAGGTCCGCTTGCAGTTTCGCTGGTTCTGGCGGCTTGCTTTAATCCAACGGGACTCGTCACCATCAGAATTCCAATGATGCCACAATCCCCAGTGTTCGGCTGCACCCACAGAAGGTGAGCTAGCTGCGATTTGCGTGCTTCCATGAAAGGGTTTTGCGTCGGGGCTTGTCGTTTAGCTCCGATGCATCTTCGCTAGCGCCTCTACCGTACCTGGAGTCAGGTGTGCCGTGCCAAGATGACGAGCTGTCGATCTCCTCGCGTTTTCTTCCGGATGCAATCTCCGGAACCTGGCCCGACTGACGGTCGCGCGCGGGGCTTGCTCTCTTCAAGCAGAACTTTCCCCTGTCCGCTGACGCGGCCATTCCTCGCGCAGCAAAGTTCCGCCTGACAGCCTGTCCGGACGGTCCCGGTCTCTTCTTGCATCGAAAACGAGAGGAGATCGACATGACCCGCTACTACACCGTCACCACACCCGACGAAGGAAACGACGGCAAGACCCGTTTCCACAAGATCGGCGTTGCCTTCCTCCAGAAGCCCGACGCGAAATCCTTCCTGACCATCCAGCTCTTCGCCACGCCCGTGACCGGGCAGCTCGTCCTCTTTGAGCCGAAGCCAGACGGGCAGGGTGATGCCCCGGCCCTCGTTGAATGAACTGTCCTCCGGGACGCTGACTGCCGTCCCGGCCTTTTTCACACCAACATCCGGGAGACACCTCATGGACCTTCTGCCACAATCCATCCTCGATCAGCTCGCTGCGAACGGGCGTGCCAACCAGGACCGCATCGAAGCAGGCGAAGACACCCTCGACTTCGAACCTGTGGTCAAACTCTTCACCCCCGATGCCGCAGCGACCTGGCTGCTTTCAGAAACCGATCCGGGAGACCCGGATATCGCGCACGGCCTTTGCGACCTCGGTCTCGGCTTTCCTGAAATCGGCGCGGTCCGCCTCAGCGAAATCCGAGCCGTCCGCGGTCGTCTCGGATTGCCCGTAGAACGTGACCTTCACTTCAAGGCCGATGGCACCCTCAGCACCTATGCCGAGAGCGCCCGCAAAGCCGGAGGGATCGTCGCATGAGCACCAATATCCGCAGAGATCATGTCAGCGCCTTCGAGGCGCTGACATCCGGTCGTTTCGAGAACTTCGCGCTCTTCTCCTGTTTCGTGGACGGTGCGCCGGCCTCGGCTATCGTCGCAGTAACAGCACCTGAAGACGCAGGCGGCGAATATGTCATCACGCCACTATTCGTCAGTGTGACCGACACGATGGTGGTCACTGACCACGGGGGAAGACCGGCCTGACATTGCCTTGCGGGCCGCTCCGGTGACCCGCCAAGCATCAGCGCGACACGCCGGACTTTTTCCTGAATAGACGCGTGTCGCCAGCAATTCTTCTTCCCGCAGTGGTCCCGCATCGATGGCGCCTCGGTGCAGTTGCTTCACTCTTGTGCTCAGCATGAGTGCGGGCTTCGGACCGTGCTAGACTGATCCCGACGACTCGGCAGCATTTTGCGCAGTGACACGATGCGCAAAAAGACAAATTGCGCAGATTCACGCATTGATGTATCCCTGAGGATGAAATGAGAGGGACGTTGGCAGGATATGCCAAATGTCTGCGACTTTTGTCCGAGGGGTCTGAGACGTGAAACCGGGACGCCCAAAACGCCTGAAACTCGAAGAGCGGATCGAACTCGCGCGGCGCTATCATGCCGGGGAAACGCCGAGGGTATTGGCGGAGGCCTACGGTGTGTCGCGGCGGCACGTGACCCGGCTGGCCAAGGAGGAGCAGGGCGACGGGCAGGAGGTCCGGGACCCTTCGGTCGCGGTGAGTTTCCGCGCGGCGACCTCTGAGATGGCCGCCTTCGATGCGGCTTGGCAGGCCCGCGGCTTTACAAGCCGCAGCCAGGCCTTGCAGGCGGTTGTGCGGGCGCGGTGTGGGCTGCTTGATCTGATGCGAGACGATCTCCGGGCGTTCTCGGAGACGTTGCAGCAGGCACAAGACGTTGCAGACAGCGGCCGTGTTCTGGCGAAGGCGGTGCAGCGCGGAAAGCTGACGCTGTCGCCGGAGAACCGTGCAACGCTTGTCGCGCTGTATGATCTCGCGCAGCGCACCTATCGCGATCTGGCCGCGCTGAAAGCGTCGGCCTGTCAGCGACGGGGCGTGGGGTGGGACGCGGCGGATCCCGAGGCGTCAGACGTGCATGAGGAGTTGGTGGACCATGTCTGAGCCGCTTGCCCTCTATCACGCCGTCATGGGCAAGCTCTGGGAGACGGAGCGCATCCAGGGTCAGCGCGAGGCGCGCATAGACGCGCGGCTGGCAGGGCGGCGGCAGGGTCGCAGTTACCAGCGCGTGGGCCGGGCCTCGGCGCGCAATCTGATGAAATCAGTTATGCCGGAGAGCCGCGCCGCGGTGTTCAAGCGGATTAGGGCAGGGGGGTGCAAGACGAAGCAGAGCCTTGGCAACCAGCTGTCTTATGTGAACGACAAGGCGGTCTATACCTACGCGACGATGACCAACCCGCTGACGTCTGAGGCCGTGCTGACCGAGGCGCAGAAGGCGGAGATCGTGGAGGCCTGGGCGCAATCCTGGCGGGGTACGACGAAGCTCGGGTTTACCTCGCATATGTTGCTATCGTTCCCGACCGACGTCACGGTGGATCAGGTACGCGAGATCGCACTCGACTGGGCCGAGCATTTCTTTGAGAGTGGCGACTACGGCGATCAGTGGGACTACGTGCTCTCGGTGCATGATGACCGGGCCCACAAGCATGCGCATGTCCTGCTGAACAACCGGGGCCTCACCAACGGCACCTGGTTCTCCTGCTGGGCCGAGGGCGTGATGTCGCCCCAGCTGATGCGGGAAAAGCAGGCGGAGATCGCCGAACGCTACGGTGTCTTGCTTGAGGCCACGACCCGGCTCGAGCGCGGCATCTTCGAGAAGGCCCCCGGTATCGCTGAAATTTACCGGGCAAAGGACGAGGCGCGTCTGCCGCGCGAGATCGCGCCGTCGCCCGAAGAGCGGGCCATCGCCAAGGCGCAGGTGATAGCGTTTGCCAAGGACTACCGCGCCCTCGCCGATGTGCTGGATCGCATGGATCAGAAACATCTGGCCTACGCGATGCGCCGCATGGCGGCCTCAATCGGCTCGGACACACCCTACAGGTTCACCGCAGGAGAGATCGATATGGAGACCATTCGTACGGTCGGTGAGGCTATCGACTATGCCGAGAAAACCATCGAAGCGCTAAGGCTCAAGGCAGAAGAACTTGATGCCACCGAACGCCCGGGATTTGAGACCAAGGCGGCGGGTGTCGTTCGTGATCTCTCGCAGATGGTGCCGGACCCCGATCTGCGTGCTAGGTTCGGGCGCGATTTGACCGAACCCTATCCGCCAGGCGCCGGAGACGCGCGTTTGAGCGCTGCGTTCTCATCGGGCAAGGACCCTGTTCTGGGAGCCTTGAAGGCGGATGCCGCAAGGGCCGGTCTCGATCCGCAAGAAATGGCTGCCCGGATCGAAGCCGGTGGGACGACGAACTATGGGCTTGCCCAAGATTGGGTGGACCGCGACATGGCGGCGGTTCTGGCCAAGGATGGCATCGATCTCGCTCAGGCCAGTGACGATCAACAAGATCGCGCGTTGGAAACAGTCGATCGGTTCATGGACCGATTGCTGGAGCGCGCGAAGGAGCTCGGCATAGCGACGGGTCTGTCACGCGCATCGGACGATTTGCAGGTGATCGATGACGAGGACCGTGGGCCAAACCCGTATCTGCAGGACCTCTCGGACATGCTGCGTGACGGCACCCTCTCAGAAGCTCAGGAAGAGACCGTCGAACGCACCCTCAGAGCCGAACTTTTCAAGGAACTGGGCGAGGAAGGTCTCGGGGAGCTGCGGCGCGGCAATTACGAGGTTTTGGCAGAGGTGCTTCCCAACCGGATTGATCAGATCACGGTCACGCAGGAGTTTCTCGAGCTGACCCATGAGGAGACCGGCGATCAGGTCTTTACCGACCGTGCTTCCGCCTTGCAGCAGGACAAGGTCGAGGCGTTGGCCCGCGACACCCATCTCGAGATGCAGCGGGGCAGGGGGCTATCGCGCGATCTCGACGATGAGATCAGCTTCTGATGAGCACCCGGCTTCCTCTCTGGGCTGCCGTGCCAGTCGGGACTCTCTGTGGAACGGCCCTCGGCACGATCGCGGCGAGCTTCTATCTCGCACTGGCGTTGAGAACGGGGTTTGCCGAGTTTGACATGTTTGCCGTCTGGACGGCCAGCGCGGGTCTGCGCGCGGCGCATCCCGAGGCATTCAAGGTTGCGTTCGGCGCCGTTGGCTTCGGGGCCATTGGACTGGCGGTTCTGGCCTTCAGCTGGACCTGGGCCCAGGACCGGGATGATTACGGGTCCGCACATTGGCAGACCAGACGTGAACTCAAGGCGAACGGCATGCTCCAGACACCGGGATCCGGGTTTGTCTGTGGTAAGCTGGGAATGCCCGCGTCAAAGGCGCCCTACATCTCTGCGAGCGATATCCCGCATGTGATGATGGTGGCCCCGACCCGGGCCGGCAAGGGCGTGGGCTTCGTGATCCCGAACCTTTTGTCTTTCGCAGGTTCGGTCGTGGTTCTGGATGTGAAAGGCGAGAATTTCGAGAAGACGGCGCGGCTGAGGGCGCTCAACGGCGATGAGGTCTTTCGCTTCAGTCCGTTCGATTGGGCGAACAGTTCGCATCGCTACAACCCGCTCGCGCGGATCGCGGCCGCCCCCAGTTTCGCCCAGCAGTTCACAGAAGTCTCGATCCTGGCGGACCTCTTCCTCGACAAGGACAACAAGACACTCGACACCTTCTCCGAGGCAGGCAAATCGATATTCGTCGCGGCCTGCCTTCTGGCGATCCAACGCGGCAGGCCGACCTTGGGCGAGGTCAACAAGATCGTGACCGGTGGGGATTACAAGAACGCACAGTACAGTGCCTATGCGGACGAGGCGAAGGAAGCGACGGTGCGCGAGCTTTGGATCAATGCGGCCAGCGCGTCGTCGCGGCTGCTGACGTCCAACATCCAGGCTTTGATGACGGCAGGTCTGAAGCAGTGGGACAACCCGGCGGTTCGGACGGCAACCGATGCAAGCGACTTCGAGTTCACGAACTTCAGGAAAAAACCGCACGCGCTCTACATCGTGGTGTCGGAAGATCACATTGCGACGCTGGCACCGCTCCTGCGGCTCATGTTCGCGGATCTCATTGCCAGTTTGCGGCAGAACGAGCCGGGTCATGACGAGCCGTGGCCGGTCATGATGATGATTGACGAGTTCCAGCAAATGGGTGCGATGCCTTATCTCGAGCGGGCAATCCATTCGCTTGCTGCCTATGGCGGGCGTGTCGCGATGATTGCGCAGTCGTTGGCCTCGCTCGATCGCATCTACGGACCCGAGGGGCGTGAAAGCCTTGAGAACGGTGCAGGGCTTAAGCTGTACATAACCCCCCGCGACCAGCGTACTGTGCGCGAGGTCTCGGCGGCCGTCGGCAGCACCACGCGGGAGGCGGTTACCCGCATGTATGGTCGAAACAAGGGCATCTTGGGCGCGACCTCAACGACTTCACGTCTGGAGGAACGTCCACTCCTCTCCGAGACCGAGGCGCGCACCATGGATCCTGATGAGGTGATTATTCTGGCCTCACCGCAGCACCCGATCCGCGCGCAGCGCATCAAATACTTCGAGGATTCTCTTTTCATCACTCTGGCGGATCGCCAGGCGGGCCGCGACTTCCCTTACCCGCCACGTGTTGACGGCGTTGGGCCCTGGTTCGAAGAACCGAAACCCGCTCCTCCGACATTGCATCCTGCATCTGTCGAATCCACTGCAACAAGCGAGCGTGCACGCCGACGGCAATCGCGATCCATGCAGACGCAAATGAATGAAAACACTGCAGGTGAGCTGCGTCCGGAAACCTTGGATCGGGAGGACCCGGTCCCAGAAAAGTGGGAGCAAGTCTTCCGCGAGCAAAGTGACTTCATCGACGAACTGCTCGGGGATAGTCAGTAGGCGGGGCGGAGTCCGGACTTTCGCTGCAGCCGCGATATGAAGATGCGAGAAAGCTGGGAGCGGACATTTAGCCAGTCGTCACTCAGGCGCTGGCCAGATCGACACGACGGGTGGAAAGCAGAGATTTGCGGCAGAAGCGGGATCACAAGAGTGCTCCGTGGGGAGCGGACATCGCCCTCGTCCGGCCGAAAACAAGCTGGCTTTGATGAAAATCTTGTGTGGGAGCGGCGTCCTATCCAAGGCATGCTCTTCCGCCCACTGGTTTCCGTTCTCTCCAGTCATCCCAGCTGAGCCGCTGCTCGACCAGTATTCATTCAAGCAAGACATGATGGTAGTGTCGACACAAAGAGCTCCGGGAGTATTGACCATTCCAAGCCTTGCGTTCCAGAAGGCGATCACAATTCGCCATTTGCGGGTGATTGCCGCCTTGTCAGAGCTGAAATTGGTCGCGCGGGTGTCCGAAGCGCTTAATGTCTCACAGCCCGCCGTGTCCAAGCAGATTGCGGAACTGGAAAGGATTGTCGGCGCTCCCATCGTGAAGCGCGAGCGGAACCGGCTATTTCTGACGCCGATCGGGCAAAGGCTTGCAGAATACGCGAGGCAGGCGCTCAATCAGCTGGATCGGGCCGCCTTTGACATCGAGGCCATGGCGAGCGGAGTTTCCGGATCGGTCTCGGTGGGGGTTGTCAGCTCGGTTGCTCCCACCCTTTTGCCCGGCGCAATTGCGCTGTTCAAAGGCAGTACGCCGCAGGCCAGCATCTCGGTAAAGGAAGGCCATTTCGTCGAACTTCTGCCCGAGTTGGAGACCGGTGAGCTGGATGTTCTCATTGCCCGGATTTGGCAACCCCAGGAACTGCCCGGTATCGCGCAGCTCGGCCTGTTTGCGGAGCCGGTGGTCGTCGTGGCCGGGCGCAATCACAAGCTGGCAAAACTGGCTGAACTGGACTGGGGTGATGTCGTGGATTTTCCGTGGATTCTGCCTCAGGCAAACTCGGTTGCACGGCGCGCGATTGATGCGCTTTTTGCCGGGTACGGGCTGACCCCACCGGCCAACACGATTGCCTCCCTATCGCTGACGTTAAACCTCGCCCTGCTGGAGGCGATCCCCGCACTGGGTCTCATGCCGCAACGCCTGGCTCAGGCCCATGCAGCGCGCGGCGACATCGTTTCGCTTCCATTGGACACCCGCGGTCTCCTGTCCGAAGCGCGCTGCTTCTGGCGCAGCGAACAGGTCGACACGAATCCGACCCTGACGTTCTTCTTGAAGTGTCTGGAGAAGGCGACGGAAGACCTGAAAACCATTCCTTTTGGTTAAGGTTACTGACGGAACTTTCAATATCCTTCAGGAACGACCCGCTTTATCTTAACTGAAATCGTTTCTGGGGAGGGAAGGCGATGACAGGTTCGATCTGGCTAGGGTCGGTCCGTGTAGGCGCATGAGAGGGGACACAATGATGGCCCTGTCTGCACACGAGGTGTTGCTGCGCTTTGCGGACCACAGGCTGACCCCGAGCGAGTATCTGGCGGCCTGCCTCGAGCGGATCTCGCAGGTCAATCCCAAGATCAACGCCCTCACCGCGATCGATGCCGAACGGGCGGTCGGCGAAGCGGTCCAGGCAACAGGCAGATGGCGGGCCGGAGCGCCCAAGGGGCCGCTGGACGGCTTGCCGGTGGGTGTGAAGGATCTTCAGGACACCAAGGGGTTGCTGACCACCCATGGTAGTCCTCGGATGCGGGCCAACTGTCCACAGGTGGATATGCCCTTGGTAGCGCGGCTGCGCGCCGCGGGCGCGATCATTCTGGCCAAGACCAATGTTCCGGAATGTGGCGCCGGCGGCAACAGCCGCAACCCGGTCTGGGGCGCGACAGGCAATCCGTTCGACGCCAACCTGATCGCTGGCGGGTCTTCTGGCGGATCGGCGGCGGCGTTGGCGGCAGATCTTCTGCCCCTCTGCACCGGGTCGGACACGGGCGGGTCTCTCAGATTACCGGCGGCACTCTGCGGTATCGTAGGCTATCGGCCGTCCGTCGACGTCATCTCCCATCCGACGCGGCCTTTGGGATGGTCGGGCATTTCGGTGCTGGGTCCGATGGCGCGCACGATGGATGATCTGGTTCTGATGTTGCAAGTCTGCCAAGGGTTTGACGCCGACGATCCGCTGTCTTTACCGGCCGCGCCGGACCGTTTTGCGACGCTGCCGGTGGTCGACCTCTCAAACTTGCGCGTCGGTTTTAGTGAGGATTTCGGCGGGGCGCCGGTGGACCCCGCCATTCGGGCGACGTTCCGCGCGCGTGTCGAGAAGATCGCGCCGCATGTTCGGAACTGCCGCGCGGTTGATCTGGCGCTTGGAGAGATGGACCGGTGCTTCGACATATTGCGCGCCGAGAGTTTCGTCTCGTCCTTTGGCGAGGTTATCAAATCCGACCCGGACGCCTTCGGTCCCGATATCGCCGCCAATGTCGAACTGGGGCTGTCCATGTCGCTGTCCGACCGGGCATGGGCCCATGCCGAACAGACCCACACCCTGCGTCGGTTCAACGAGGTGATGCGGGATGTCGATGTGATCCTGCTTCCCACCTCGCCGGTTTCTCCGTTTCCCTGGACCCAAGGGCACGCCACTGAAATCGACGGCCAAAGCATGGATATATACTACCGCTGGCTGGCTCTAAACTATCGCGGCTCGCTTATGGGCGGCCCGTCGATCACGCTACCTTGCGGCCGTGATCCCTACGGCATGCCGTTCGGGCTGCAGATGTTGGGGCCGGTCCGGAAGGATGAGGCTGTTCTGGCTGCGGCCAAGGCGGTCGAGGCCTTTTTCGCGGCAGACCCGGAAACGGAGCGACCATGCCCCGATATGTCGGGGCTTGCGCCGTCTGACACCGACCTGCGCTCTATCGTGACCCATCCGCCGATCCTGAACGGAGCTGGTCAGTCCGAGACGGCTGCCATGCGGACGGCAGTGTAGCACCATGTATCTGATCCCGATCGTCTTCATCATACTGCTGATCAGCGGAACAGCCTTTGCCTATCTGATGGGGGCCGTTTCGGTGCTGACCTTCGTGGCCCTCGACAAGAGCCAGTTCCTGTCGATCCTGCCGCAGCGCATCTTTGCCCAGCTCGATGTCTTTGCCTTCATGGCGATGCCGCTGTTCATCCTGACCGCCGAGATCATGGGCCGCGCGGGCGTCACGCGCAGCCTGATCGATTTCGCCATGTCCATCGTCGGCCGCTTTCGTGGCGGGCTGGGGCATGTCAACATCCTAACCAGCGTGTTCTTTGCCGGCATTTCAGGTTCGGCCATCGCGGACAGCGCCGCCCTGTCCCGCACTTTCGTGCCCGAAATGAAGGCCCGCGGATACGACCCCTATTATGCAGGCGCGATCACCGCCGCCTCGTCGATGATTGGCCCGATCATTCCGCCCTCGATCATCATGATCATCTATGGCGGCCTGACCGGAGCTTCGGTTGCCGCCCTGTTCATCGCGGGCGTGGTGCCGGGCTTGCTACTTGCCGCGTCCCTGATGGCGCTGAATGCCATCATCGCGGCGGTCAAGGGACACCCGGGCGGGAGATCGGACGATCTGCCGCCGTTCCTGCCCAGCCTGCTCAACGCCGCTCCGGCGCTCTGCCTGCCTTTGGTGATTCTCGGGTCTCTGGTGTTTGGCCTGGCGACACCGACCGAAGGGTCGGCCATCGCGGTGCTAGTCGCGCTGATGGCGGGCCAGTTCTACAAGGGACTGACCCTGCGCATGATCTTCGACGCTGTCGAGGCGACGGCCAAGATGACCGGTACGATCTTCATCATCCTCGCGGCGATTTCGGTGCTGGGCTACCTGGCCGGGCAACTCGGGTGGTCCAGTGCTCTTGCGGATTGGGTCGGGTCCTTCGGGCTGACTGGCACAAAGTACCTGTTCTTCCTTGTTGCGATCTTCCTGATTGCAGGCATGTTCATGGACACGCCGGTGGCCCTGACGCTGCTCATTCCGCTCTTCGCGCCGCAGGCTCTGGAGCAAGGTATCAGCCCAATCCAGCTTGGCATCGTGCTGTGCTTCAACCTCTGTGTCGGGCTGATCACGCCGCCGCTGGGCAAATGCCTGGTGGTCGTCTCGGCCCTCACAAACCTCAACTACTGGCGGCTGGCCTATGCCGCGCTGCCCTTCATCGTCGTTCAGGTGCTGCTGCTGATGGCGCTGGTCTACTGGCCGGCTCTCTCACTCACACTGCCGCGCCTGCTCGGTTTTTCAGTGAACTAGACCTACAACGGAGGAGAAAATCATGAAACTCAAGGCACTCTCACTGGCGGCATTGCTGGCCATGTCCACCGCGGTCAGCGCGGAAGTCAAGATCGCGCTGGACAGCGCGCCGGATCTTGAAACCAGCGGATCTTACAATTGGGCGCATGCCTTCGGCGCAGCGCTGACCGAGGCCGGGATGGAAGTCCGCGAACTTCCGCGCGGCGCGGTCGGCAACGAGTCCGAGAAGTTCGACCAGGTATCGACCGGGCTGCTCGAGGTGTCGCTGTCGGACGTACGCGCCATCGCGCAGGTCGATCCGTTCATCTATGGCGTCCGTCTGCCCTACATCTTCGACGATGTTGAACACATGGACCGCGTCCTGGACGCAGGCAAGGTCTTTGACCGCGTCAACGAAAAGCTGGCCGATCAGGATGTCGTCGTGCTGGCGCTGGCGCCGCTAGGCCCGCTTTCGGGCATCATCACCACCGACGCGGTTGTCCGCTCACCGGCCGACATGTCCGACCTGCGGATGCGCGCACTCGATGATGCGCAGATCGCCATGTACCAAGCCTGGGGGTCCAGCGGCACTATCGTGCCTTGGGGCGAAGTGCCGGCAGGTCTGCAAACCGGCGTAATCGACGGCTACCTGAACTCGCCCTTCGTGCCAGTGATGTTCGGGCAGACCGACTTCGTCAAGAACTTCTCGGATGCCGGTGTGATCATCCCGATGCGCGCCGTCCTCGCCTCCAAGGATTGGTATGACGGGTTGTCAGAGGCCGACCGGGCCGCCGTGGACAGCGCAGTCGAAACGGCGGATTCGGCAGCGCGCGCATGGCTGGCAGAAGCCTCCGAGCGAGGTCTCGTCGCTCTGGAGGAAAAAGGCGTGACCGTACAACGCCTGAGCGCGGAAGAACGCGCGGTGTTCCGTGAGGCCTCCAAGCCGGTCTACGATTCCGGCCTGATGCCTTCAGAAGATGTGAAAATCTGGACCGAACTGTCCGACGCCAACCGCTGACCCGCAATTGCCGGGCCTTTGACGAGGCCCGGCTCCTTCGGCAGGATATTACACATGCGCAACGCCATCATCGCCGCAAGCAACCGCGTTCATCTCGTCGCGCGCGGGGCCGCCGTTTTCGCCGTTTGCCTCATGTTCTTGACCGTGGTGTTGCAGATCATTGCCCGCTACGTGTTTTCCGCGCCGCCCGTCTGGACCGAGGACGTCGCCCGCTATGCCATGGTGTGGACCGGGCTGCTAGGAGCCACTTTGTCGTTCAAGACGCGCGCCGATGCGGTGCTGATGCAAAGCGTCGCGCCTGAGCGGCCTCACCTGCTGGGCCATCTTGCTGAAGCGGTTCAAAGCGCGGCGGTTCTGATCTTTGTCCTGCCAGTGGTCTATTTCTGCTTCATCGGCCTGAAAGGTGGCTTTGCCAAAGGCTACCTCGCGCGCCAAGCCGGCTTGACCGCCGACACGCTCGGCATTCCGATGGTCTGGATCTCCATGTCGGTGCCGATTGCCATGATCATCATACTCTTGCACCTGGCTGCGCGTTGGGCCGGAGAGGACCAGATCGACACCGCAGACACGCAGCTGGACTGAGATCGGCCCACGTCAAGCAAGCCGGAACCACACCAGTAGACCATTTTTCAAAGAGACCTTCCATGACCACGGACCCGACCGCTCAAGCCATCTCCGAACTGAAAAACCTGTTGGGCGAGCGCCTCTCAACCGGCGAGTCGATCCGGGAAATGCATGGCCGGGACGAGGCCTATTCAGCGCCCGCATTGCCGGATGCGGTCGCTTTTCCTGAAACCACCGAAGAAGTCTCCGGGATCATGAAGATCTGTTCGCGCCACGCGGTTCCGGCTGTCCCTTTCGGCATCGGCACGTCGCTCGAAGGCCACGTGATCCCGATTCACGGCGGGATCAGTGTGGACACCAGCCGCATGAATAGGATCCTCGAAATCCATGAAAGCGATTTGGACGCCGTCGTGCAGCCCGGCGTCTCGCGGACCCAACTCAACGATGAGCTGCGCGCAACGGGCCTGATGTTCACGGTCGATCCCGGCGCGGATGCGACATTGGGGGGAATGGCTGCCACCCGAGCTTCGGGGACCAATACCGTGCGCTACGGCACCATGCGCGAGAACGTCCTGTCGCTCGAGGTCGTGCTGCCCGATGGCACGATCATCGAAACCGGCTCTCGATCACGAAAATCCTCGGCCGGGTATGACCTGACACACCTCTTCGTTGGTTCAGAAGGCACGCTCGGCATCATCACCAGGCTGACGGTGCGCCTGTTCGGCCAGCCTGACACCATCCTGGCCGCGACATGTTCTTTCGAGACCGTCGATTACGCCGTGAACGCGGTGATCATGGCCATTCAGATGGGCATACCGATGGCGCGGATCGAATTGCTGGACGAGGTCCAGATGAAAGGTATGAACATCTTCAACCCCGATTTGAGCCTGCCCGAAAAACCGCACCTGTTTCTGGAATTTCACGGGTCTGACACCGGCGTGAAAGAGCAGGTGGAGATGTTCGAAAGCGTCGGGGAGGAGTTCGGCGTGTCCGGCCTTCAGTGGGCCACAAATGCCGAAGATCGCAACCGGCTGTGGACTGCACGTCACAACGCCTACTACGCCGGAAAATCTCTGCGCAAAAGCTGCGAGGGTTTGATCACCGACTGCTGTGTGCCGATTTCGGCCCTGTCCGAGTGCATCTCGCAGTCTAAGAAAATGGCCGCGGAGTCCGGCATGATCGCCCCGATTGTCGGTCATGTCGGCGACGGCAATTTCCACCTCATGATCCTGGTGGACCCGAACGACCCCGACGAACTGACGCGGGCCAAGTCACTGGCCTCGGAGGTCAACAAGCTCGCTCTGTCCTTTGGCGGGACCGTTACCGGCGAGCATGGCGTGGGCATTGGCAAGAAGCGCTACATGGAGGAAGAACACGGCGCCGCCTACGCGATCATGGCGACATTGAAGCGCGCGATTGATCCGAAAAACATCATGAATCCCGGCAAGACAGTTGAAGTTCATTTATAGCCCCTGTTTCAACGAATGAACGAGGCTCGTTGAAACAGGGGAAAAAGGCCACTGACCGCTGACGCGATGCATTTCTTGAGGGAAGCGTTTAGTGTTTTCACAACTCGGTTACATCGGATGACCAAAGCTACAGCAACCATTTGATGCGATTTCATCCATTTTGGAACGACTGCTTCGGCGAAACTGCAACGCAGCGAAATGCTGCTGGATCAAGAGCCGTTTGGGGCCGTCAACGGTGAAGAGAGTTTACGGCTGCGGTTAGATGCTGCGCGGCCCCCGATGGCGGCGAAGAGCCCAAACTGCAAGGTTTCTGCCGCGCGGCTAATGTCGGCTCTGCGGAACCTCCAGCATTTCCTCATGAACCCCGGTCGCGCCCCACCGAACGATTTCGGAGAGGATCGGCAGAAGAGCCTTGCCGCGCGGTGCGAGCGAGTATTCGACCTTCTTGGGCACGACCGGATACTCTTTGCGGTCGAGCAGGCCCAATTCGGTCATGTCCTTCAGTTCTCGGCTCAGGATGCGCGGCGTGATTGGCTTGCCGAGGCCCCCCTTGACCAGCGATCGCCCAATCTCGCCGAAGCGCAGCGGACCACGATGCAGCACGCAGAGAATGTGCAGCTTGTATCGGCCACCCACGATCTTGTTGAACGCAATGGCGGGGCAAAGCGTGATATGGCTCATGTCGAGGCCGGTCAGAAGGGAAACGCCCGGTCCCCGGTGAGTGTCGTCATCCAGCGCCATGAAAAATCTCCATACTATCGTTTTTGTCCGTATTTACGAAAACGTACTACCCCATGTAGCCTGTAATCAATGGCAAAGAGGAGAACTACGATGACAAACACCGATACATTCGATAGCCAAGGCGAGGTGACCGCAACAACGGACCCGAAGACCGGCGAGGTTGAAGCATCTGCTGTTTTCGGCACGACGCCTGAACGCCTGTTCCGGGCGCTTTCGACCAAGGAAATCTGTAACTGGTGGGTCCGGCCTGGAGTGTTCAACACAGAAGAATGGAGCGGCGATGTTCGGGAAGGTGGCCGTTGGGCCGCTGCGGGGATCGGCGGCGGACAGGCCTACCAACTCGAAGGTGAGTTCATCACTGTCGAGGAACCGCACAAGCTCGCACACACTTGGAAACCTGTCGGCGCACCCTTCAAGCCTGCGACACTGACCTACGATTTGAAGCCGCAAGCGGACGGTGTTCAACTGACCCTGCGCCATAGCGGCCTGCCGAACGAGGACGTGTGCGAGAAAACTCGCGCCGGATGGGAAACCAGCCTTATGCGGCTTCAGGATATCATCGCAGCCGAAAAGGGCTGAACCCAGCATGGCCTACGATGAAGAGGTTGCCGCCCGCGTTCGAAACGCTTTGTCGGACTTGGGCGATTTGCGGGAGCAGAAGATGATGGGGGCGCTGTGTTTCATGGTCGGCGATCATATGTGCTGCGGTGTCACCGGTGATGCGCTCATGGTCCGGGTCGGGCGTGACGACTATGAAGTTGCGCTGACCAAGGATTATGTGCGCCCGATGGAGATGGCCGGTGGGCGCAGACCGCGCGGGTTTGTACTTGTCGATCCGCCCGGCATTGAAACCGAGGAAGCTCTGGCTCGCTGGATCGGGCGCAGTCGGGATTTCGTGTCCACATTGCCAGCAAAGTAGCGGGTTCGCTGATCTGATTTTGAAGGAGCGGTCATTCAATTTTGAGAGGCGAAAGCCTGCTTCGTCCCGCGATGTGTCTATCCGCTGGAGCTAAGGTTCTGCATCCACAGCGAATGTCTCCTCTGACGGGCCGCGCGGCAGCATACAGGAGCCAAGGTGAAGGTCCGCTCTGGGCCGTAACCGCGGCATCGACCATGATACCGCCTTTTTGTATCTCATTCCGAACACGCCCGAAGCAAGTGCGTTCGCGATGCTGATACTATTTCATCGGCCTTCCGCAAGCCTACTTGCAGAAAGAAATGAATAATGCAAGTATTCCTGCAAAGAGGATTGAAACTTGCATGTCACTTATCGAAAAGATCTCTGACCAGGCGCCGAGCCTAACACCAAGCGAACGCCGGCTTGTCGAGACGGTGATCGAAAGTCCGGCGGTGGCAGCCCTCGGGACCGCCGGCGAATTGGCCAAGTCAGTTGGTGTTCATGAAGCGACTGCATCTCGACTGGCGAGAAAGCTAGGCTACGACAGCTATGCCTCCTTCCGGGACGCGCTGCGCGAGGAATTCATTGCCACCCGCGAAACCGCCACACGGTTCGAAAAAACAATGGCAGGAAGTTCGTCGGACACGATCCTCGGCAAGCTGATGCAGGACGAAGCAAGAGCGCTGGAGCGGATCGAGGAATTCATCAGTCCCGAGCAGATCACGACAGTTGCGGATCTGCTCATGAGCGCACGCCGCATCTTTGTCTATGGCTACGGCAATGCCGAGGTTCTCGCACTGATGATGGTCAAGCGGTTCCGCCGGTTCGGTCGCGATGTCCACCAGCTAGAGACCGATCCGCGCGGCATGGCAGAGCAGATGCTGGGGCTGGTTCAGGGGGATGTCATTCTGAGTTTCGCCTTTCGTCGCGCCC
>NZ_FQXC01000012.1 GCF_900129875.1 Marivita hallyeonensis
CCTAAAATATGAAGCTCTGACATTGGTTTCCCTCCTTCTTTCTAAACCGAGTCCATTATGAAACGGCAGGAGGGGCATCCAATCCATCACATTATGGGCCTAGTCCTGCGGCCTTTCTCAGAGCAGCGTTCATGCGGCTTTGCCAGCCGGGGCCGTCGGCTTTGAAGGCCTCGATCACGTCCGGGTCGAGGCGCAGGGTTGTGGAGACTTTCGGGGTCAGCGCCTTGGGGCGACCTCGAGAGACCTTGGCTTTCGGAATGCGTTTGACCCAATAGTCTGAGGACATGTCCGGCAGGTCTTCATCCGGGGTGTCCCCCAAGTATTGCTCCATATGTTCTTTGCTCGCGGCCATTGGCTTTCCTCATGCTGATGATGCGTCGGGTCTCGTCACGCTCTGTCCAGGCGACGATCACCATGCGGTTGCGCAGATACCCCACTGTGATGTGACGCGTTTCTCCGTAATCGCGGCGGTCATCTTCGAAGGTGATGCAAGCGCCTTCGAACACGGCTTCCGCGTCAGCCATATCCAGACCGCGCATGTCCAGTGTTATCGCGCGCTTGGCCGGATCATAGCTGATCTTCATTTAATGTTACTACAAAAATTCATGTAGCAACAGTCTGGTCGTGTTCAATGAAAACGGTGTTAAGGCGGGTGACGGCGCGTCGACGCGCCGTGTCGAAGCGTCTTCGAAGACGCTTACCCTTTCACCACGCGATCGATCTGGCGCATCACGGACAGGAGCCCCTGCAACTGGTCGACGGGCACCATGTTGGGGCCGTCGCAGGGGGCGGTGTCGGGATCCTGGTGGGTCTCGATGAAGACCGCCGCGCAGCCGACGGCCACCGCGGCGCGGGCCAGTGGCGGCACGAATTCGCGCTGGCCGCCCGAGCTTGTCCCCTGCCCGCCGGGCAGTTGCACCGAATGGGTGGCGTCGAAGACGACCGGGTAGCCGGTTTGGGCCATGATCGGCAGCGACCGCATGTCGGAGACCAGCATGTTGTAGCCGAAGCTGGCACCCCGTTCGCAGAGGAGGATGCGGTCATTGCCGGTGCTGGAGATCTTGGCGGCGACGTTTTCCATCTCCCAGGGCGCGAGGAACTGGCCCTTCTTGACGTTGATCGCGGCGCCGGTTTCGCCTGCGGCGAGCAGAAGATCGGTCTGGCGCGACAGGAAGGCGGGGATCTGCAGCACGTCGACGACTTCGGCCACGGGCGTGCATTGGTCGGGGCCGTGCACATCCGTCAGCACGGGCACGCCGAATTCCGCGCCGATCTTGGACAGGATCGTGAGGCCTTCCTCCATCCCCAGACCGCGCTTGCCGGACAGGGACGAGCGGTTGGCCTTGTCGTAGCTCGACTTGAAGATCCAGGGCGTGTCGGTGGCCTCGGCCGCGGCGGCAATGTGCTCGGCCATCATCCGGGCGTGGTCGATGCTTTCGAGCTGGCACGGACCCGCGATCAGGGCGAAAGGGGCTGTGTTAGAGACGGATATCTCACCGATTGAGACGGTTTTCATGCGATGCCTTCCTTGCTCAGGACCTCTTCGATGCGGGCCACATCGACCGGGTTGTTGAGTTCCCAGAACACCCGGCCCCGCGCCTCGACCGGGACACAGGTGATGGGCGTGCCGTTTTCGAGGAAGCGGAGCTGTTCGAGCCCTTCGGCGCGTTCCAGCGGGCCTTCGGGCCACTGTGCATAGGCCCGCAGCGCATGGGGTGTGTAGGCGTAGACGCCGACATGGTGCCAGACTTCCGGCGGGGTGCTCAGATCCCCGACGTAAGGCAGCACTTCCTTCGAGAAGTAGAGCGCGCTGTGGTCGGACCGCATGACAGCGGTCGTGCCCCCCACCCGGCCCTCGCGGCGGTCGGTCACGAAGTTCGACAGCGTGGCCCGGTCGCATTTCAGGACGGGCGTGGCCATCTGCACCTCGCCGTCCATGGCGCTCACCAGCGCCTCGACGAACCAGTGCGGGGTGAGCGGCGCGTCGCCTTGCAGGTTCACCACCACGTCCGGGTCGGTGTCCAGTTGCGCCAGCCCCTCGGCGCAGCGTTCGGTGCCGTTGCGGGCCTCAGACGAGGTCATCAGAACGTCCGCGCCGAACCCGGTGGCGGCCTCGGCGATGCGGTCGTCATCGGTGAGCACATAGACCCTGTCTATGCGAGATACGCCTTGCGCCGCTTCCCAGGCGCGCTGGATCAGGGTCTTTTTCTCGCCGTTCACGCCGGTCAGTTCCACCAGCGGTTTGCCCGGGTAGCGCGAGGACGCGTAGCGGGCGGGGATGAAGATCACGGCACTCATGCGACACCTGCTCGGAGAAGGTCATGGATGTGGATGAGCCCCACGAGCTGCCCCTGATTGGTCACCATCAGGGCGCTGATCTTGTGAGCGTTCATCTCGGCCAGCGCCTCGGTCAGAAGCGCGTCGGGGGTGATGGAGCGCGGGTTGGGCGTGGCGACGTCACCGGCGGTGCGGGTCGTCAGCCCGTCGAGATTGCGGCGCAAATCGCCATCGGTGATGACGCCTGTGAGCCGCCCCCCGTCCACCACGGCGGCAACGCCGAAGCCCTTCTGGCTCATCACCACCAGCGTTTCGCCCATGGGCGTGTCGGGGGTGACGGTCGGCAGCGCGTCGTCGCGATGCATCACCGCAGAGATCCGCAGAAGCTGCGCCCCCAGCGTGCCGCCGGGGTGGAAGGCGTGGTAGCTCTCGCGGTCGAAGCCGCGCGCCTCCATCAGCGCCACGGCCAGCGCATCGCCAAGCGCCATGGTCAGCGTGGTCGAGGTGGTGGGTGCCATCCGCAGCGCGCAGGCCTCGGGCGCGTCGGGCAGAAGGAGCAGATGATCGGCGGCGCGCGCGAGCGTGCTTCCTGCGCGCTTGGTCATGGCGATGAGCGGGATCTCGAACCGGGTGACATAGGCGATCATGTCGGCCAGTTCGCGGGTTTCGCCCGAGTTGGAAATCAGGATCACCGCGTCGTTGCGGGTGATCATGCCCAGATCACCATGGCTGGCCTCGCCGGGATGCACCCCTTGCGCGGGCGTGCCGGTGGAGGCGAGCGTCGCGGCGATCTTGTTGGCCACATGGCCCGATTTGCCCATGCCCGAGACGATCACCCGTCCCGGGATACCAAGGATGCGCGACACCACCGCGTCGAAATCGGCGGGCAGATCTTCGGCCAGCCGCGTCAGCGCGGCGGCCTCGGTGGCCAGCACGGTGCGGGCGGTGTCGGAGGGGGTGTCAGTCATGGCAGCCTGCGGCAGGGTTTCGGGCGCGGTGATAGCCGGTGGCGGGGGCGGTGTCCAACGCGGAAGGCGTTTCGAAACGCCTTTGATCAAGCGATTTCGAAATCGCTTGCCGATGCTAGACCTGTCGGGCGCGCCCTTCCGGGATGGCGGTGTCGATGCCGCCCCAGAGCCCCCAGCGGCGGCGCAGCATGGCGATGGCGTCGGCGTCGAGCTCCATCCGGCCCTTCTCGGCCACCCGATGCCGGTAGAGTGCCGCGGTGCGGTCGGCGGCGGTTGTCTTGGGCTCCGGCAGGCCCGCAGCCAGCCAGATGCCGATCCCCTGCCGCGCCAGCGCGCCGGACAGCCAGACATCATCGACATGGAACGCCTCGGAAGGGATATCGAAGACCAGATCGTCAAAGAATTCGGGCCGGACCACAACGCCGCCATAGCCTTCGAACACATCGGCAAAGCCGGCCTGTGCGATGATCCGGCGCGGCGGTTTCTCGGCCAGCGTGACATTGGCCTGTCCCGACAGGATCTGTTTCAGGCGCTGGCTGCGATAGGTCATGTCCCAGGTGCGCGAGCGCCGTTCATGGCGGGGCTGCGCATGGGTGGCGCGCCGGGTGTGCCCGGCGATGTCCCAGCCCGCCAGTGCCACCGCGCGATCCGGGTAGCGATCCGCCTCGGCCAAGAGCCCCTGCGCCCAGCCGGGCCGGTAATCGCGGTCATCGTCGCAGAACAGAAGCCGCACATCCTGACCCCGGTAGCGCTGTGCCGCGCAGAGCACCTTGGTCGCCGGGCCGTAATCGGTGCGGCAGCGCCGGATGGTGACCCCCTCGGGTACGCTCGGCAGCGCCCCGTCCCAGTCGGGAAACCGGTGGTAGATCTGCGGCAGGTAGAGCTCGACCCCGTCCACACCGGTCTGCGCCAGAAGCGACTCGAGCGTTGGACCAATCAGCCCAAAGCGCGGCGGAATAGAAGAGAGCGTAATCAGGGCCATCGAAAATACACGCGTGAACAACGCAATCTCAATAGGCGCAAGCGCCCCCGCGGGCAAGTCGGGGTGGCAAAGGAGCGCGCATGGCGGCGTCAGACGGCCTTGAGCCTTGGCCGTTTTGCCGACTTTTCCCGCACCAGTCCGGCCGCCTCTTCAACCCGGCGCACCAAGGTGTCTTTGCGAGCCTGTCCCTCTTCGTGGAGAAAGCCGAACCATTTCGACAGGATCGTCTCTGTATCGGCCTCTTTCAGTGGTGCGTGGGCGCGCTTGAAGCCATGTTCCTCTGCGTTGATCGGGCGTGAATCGTGCCCGTCGATCTTGATCGACAGGAACCCCATGCCGGAATTGTCCACCACGGCCGGAAAGCGCCGCAGGAGCGCGGCATGACCGAAGGAGAAAATCGTGCGCTCCCCGTGTACCCGGATCGCCGTTCCCATGGAGTTGAACGGCAGGTTGGCCCGGTAGACATGCGTGGCGTTGTCGGCGGCATATGACGTCACCACCAGCCCGGTTGACCGGGAGTAGGACACCGGCATCACATCGCCCAGGCGCAGCATGTAGGCGCGCAGCTCTTTCACATAGTCCTCCGAGAGGCAGTCGTCGTCGTCGATCCGGAACTGAACCAGCGGGCGCGACAGCCCGCTGTTGAGCCGTGTGATCTCGGGCATCAGCGCCTCATGCACCGAGGTGGCATCCGAGACCACGAGAAGCAGCCGGTCATCCGCCTCGCAGATCTTGTGCAGGCGTTTGAGATGTTTGGCGGGCATGATGTCGGAGGTCAGAACGATCAGGACGAAGTTCGGGTCTTTCTGTGCCTGAAGCGACGGCAGCAGGAAGGTTTCGAACAGGTGAAACCGCAGCGCCATCCGGGCATCATCGTATAGCCGCTCGGCCTGTTCGAGACGGAGCAGGTCGATATCCGTGTCAGAGTCCAGATTGGCATAGGCGGCCCAATCGCCGTTGCCGCAGAAAGAGAACCGGCAAATGCCGATCACGGGTTCCAGAAGGTAGTTCACTGCGCGCCTGCCTTATCTGTTTTGGCGGCAGGATACGCGGTTTCGGGTCGCTTAGAAGGCCGAACTGGTCAGGAAGACCGTTTCTTCTGCGCATCGACATAGGAGCGCAACACCGCGTGCATCCGGGTCAGATGACCCTTAGGGCCCTGGGACTTGAAAAAATCGAGGATGTCGGGATCCACCCGCAGGGTCACGGGCTGCTTGGTTTTGGGCGGCTCCGGCGTGGCGTCGTCCCAGAATCCGTCCGGCAGATCCAGTTCCGGCGCATCCTCGCGTGTCGGGCGCGTCTCACCGCGCGCCTTCATGGCGCGGATCTCGTCAAGGGAAGCTGTTTTTATACGTTTCATAGTCTTTACGACCGCCTCTCCAGGCGGAGATGAGCCGGGTGTTCTCGCCACGCTCGGTATGGACGACCACATAGGGCACGTCATCCACCAGGCCGAGGGAGATGTATCTGATCTCGCCATAGTTGCGGCGATTATCCACCCGGGTGAGGGTTGGTCACTCGAAGATGAGGGCGGCTTCTAGGAGATCGACACCGTGTTTGTCATAATTCTGGTTTCGTTTGTCTTCGTTCCACTCGAAGGTCATAGCTTAAGTCCTGTTGATGTGGGCGGATTGTGCTGCGGTCGAGAGCCATAGCGTTTCTTCCTCTTAAATTTTGGCGCACGATAAATCGGCCCCATCAACGATCAATGCACAGGCCTGCGTGTTCTCCCTCACAGGCCAATGCAGAATTTGTATGCACTAAATGTACATACAAATCAAGTGCAAAATTCAGTTCTCGGAAATTTTCCTTACTCGCCGATTAACCTTAACCCATTGTTTACCAGCCTCTGGGGATAACAGGCCAAATGCAACCTATGCGTGAGGCCCTGACATGACCCCCCCAGCGACTGCGACCGCCTTTTCCGACCTGCCCGTTCCGGTACCGACGCCGGCCCGAAAGCGGGCCTTCATCACCGGGATCACCGGTCAGGACGGAGCCTATCTGGCGCAGCTTCTGCTGAGCAAAGGCTACGAGGTGCATGGCGGCATCCGACGCAATGCACAGGCGGAACGGGCCAGGTTAGAGACGCTTGGGATCGCCGATCAGGTCATCCTGCACGACCTCGATCTGAGCGAGATGAACAACATCTTCCGACTGGTCCGCGATGTGCCGGTGGACGAGTTCTACAACCTTGCGGCCCAGAGTTTCGTGGGGGCCTCCTGGGACCAGCCGGTCTATGCGGGTGATGTGAACGGGATGGGGGTGGCGCGGCTTCTTGATACGCTGCGCAGCCTCGCGCCCGAGACGCGGTTCTACCAGGCCTCGACATCGGAGATGTTCGGGCTGGTGCAGGCGGTGCCGCAGACCGAAGAGACCCGCTTCTACCCGCGCTCGCCCTACGGCGTGGCCAAGGCCTACGGCCATTACATCACCGTTAACTATCGTGAATCCTTCGGCATGCATGCCTCCTGCGGGATCCTGTTCAACCACGAATCCCCGCTGCGTGGCGAAGAGTTCGTCACCCGCAAGATCACCAAGGGGCTGGCGCGGATCGCCCGTGGTGGCAATGCGCCCGTTCCGCTGGGCAATCTGAGCGCGCGCCGCGACTGGGGCTTCGCTGGCGACTATGTCGAGGGCATGTGGCGGATGCTGCAGCAGGACAAGCCCGACGATTACGTGCTGGCCACGGGCGTGACGACACCGATCCGGGATTTCGTGAGCTTTGCCGCCGAAGCGCTCGACATGAAGCTCGACTGGCAGGGCGAGGGGGTCGAGGAAGTGGCCACCGACCGCCGCACCGGGCGTCGGGTGGTCGAGGTGAACCCCGCCTTTTTCCGTCCCGCCGAGGTGGACCTTCTGGTGGGTGATGCGGCGCGGGCGCGGCGACAGCTGGGCTGGCGCCCCAGGGTCGACGTGCGCGGGCTGGCCGCGATGATGGCGCGGGCGGATTACGATGCGGTGGCCTGACCGGCTGGGCCGCGCGCTGCGCCGGCTGACCGGACGGCGCGACTATCTCGACGGGATCCAGGGCGGGGCCATTGTCGGCTGGGCCCTGCCCAAACCGGGCGCAGGCCCGGTGCCGGTGGCGCTTTATGACGGGCCGGTGCGGCTGGCCGACGCCCTGGCGCATCAGTTCCGGGCGGACCTGCGCGATGCCGGTCTGGCCGAGGGGCGCTGCGGGTTTGCCTTTGCCCTGCCGGAGCACGCGCAGGATCTGCGTGTCTGCCGTCTCGACGGCCCGCGCCCGATTGAGATCGGGCGCCTCGCGTGGGATCCACGCGATCCGCGCGCGAGCCCCGCGCGGGTGCAGGCCGCGCGGCCTGCGTCCCCGCGGCACGATATGCCGGGTTTGGCGGCGCTCCGCGCGCCGCCCCGCCCCGCGCGCGCCGGGCGCACCGCCCTGACCCCGCGGCAGGCGCTGTTGTTTGACGAGACGGATCCGGAGACGGGAGCGCCCCTGCCCGGGCCCCTTAGCGCTTATCTGGCATATCTGCGTCCGCGCCACCGTCTGGAGACGCAGTTCGATTGGGACAGCGCGCCCGAGGAGGCGGCGCATTTCCTCAACTGGATGCTCACCAGTTATGCCCCGATGCGGGCGGGGCTCAGGCCGCCCCTGTCGGCGCGCTGCATCGGGTGGCTCAATGCGCCCGTGGTGATCCCCGGCCAGCGCACCCATCTCAGCCGGGCCACCTGGGCCGCCCTGCAAGCGGTACCGCATTTGCGGCAAGGGATGGATTTTGGCAATCCCGGATGGGTGGACAGCGTGATCTACTGGTGGGCGGTGCATCAGGCCCCTGCCCTGTCGGCCGAGGATTGTCTGGTGCCGGATGCTTATGTCACCCGACTTGCGGGACGGCCCGAGGACGGGCCCTTCCCCCTGTCGCGTTACCTGCTGCGCTGGGTCGAGGAGACCCCGGCGATGGCACAATTCTCTACCACCCGGAAAGAGGACCGGCGGCAGATCACGCTGGCCGCGATGGTGCGGGCGGCGGAACGGCCCGACACGCTGAGATACATCCCCTGGGCCAGCATAGAGACGCTTCTGGTGCAGGATTCCGACGGGCAGACACCGCTTGGCGCGTATGCCAGAACGCTGGACCGACAGGACCGCCGGATCACGCCACGCGATTACGCCGCCTGTCTGCGCGGGCGGGGCTACGACATGGACGCGCGACGGTTCACCACGCGCACGGCCGAGGGGCACCGCCTGCATGCCGCCGCCCTGCCCGCACCTGCGCTGCAGGACGCGGTCCCGGTCGATCTGCAGGTGATCGGCCCGGTGACCAAGGCCAGCGGGCTGGGACAGGCGATGCGGGCGGCGGTGGCGGCGCTGCAGACGACCGGCATGGACGTGCAGGTGGTGAATTTCGACCTCGACAATCCGGCGCCGGACACGGATGTGCCGCATGTGCCGTTCGCCGAGGCACGGCCCGCGCGGATCTCGCTGGTGCATCTCAACGCCGAGAGCCTTCCTCTGCTCACCGCCTATGCGCCCGATCTCACGGATGGCAGCTACACCGCGGCCTACATGTTCTGGGAACTGACCAGACCCGCCACCTGTCATGCGCTGGCGCTGAAGATGGTGGACGAGATCTGGGCCGCCTCGGACCATGGCAAGGCGATCTACGCGGAGGCCTTCGATGGTCCGGTGCGTGTGATGGGGCTGGCCAATACCGTGGCGCCCGCCGCCGACCCGCTCGGCGCCCGCGCCGGGTTCGTGGCGCGCACCGGGTTCACCGCCGACAGCTTTCTCTGCATGGCGAGTTTCGACAGCTTTTCCTTCGTCCAGCGCAAGAACCCGCTGGGGCTGATCCGCGCCTTCCGCGACGCCTTCCCGCAGGGCGGGGCGCAGCTGCTTCTGAAGACGCAGAACCGGGCCCGCGTGAGCGATCTGGCACAGCACAAGGTCTGGGCCGAGATCGATGCGCTGACAAAGGGCGATGCACGGTTCCGCATTCTCGACGAAACGCTGGACCGGGACGCGCTGCTCGCCCTCACCGCCGGGGCCGACGCCTATCTGTCGCTGCACCGCGCCGAGGGCTGGGGGTTCGGCATGATCGAGGCGATGGCTCTGGGTGTGCCGGTGCTGGCGACGGGCTATTCCGGAAACCTGGCCTATTGCGAGGACCGCACGGCCTGGCTGGTCCCTGCGGCTGAGGTGGCCCCGGCCCCTCAGGACTACATGTTCACCCCCGACGGCGGGCTGTGGGGCGAACCCGATCATCGCGCTGCCGTCACGCTCCTGCGCCAGATGCAGGGCGAACCCGATCTGCGCGCCCGCAAGGCCAGGGCGGCGCAGGCCCGGGTGCTGCGCGATTTCAGCGCCGAGGCGATCGGCAAGCGCTATGCCACCCGCATCGAGACGATGTTGCGGCAGGGCAAGGCCCCGAAGACGGACCGGGCCGCATGAAAGGAGGGCTGCCCTTCCGAAGACGGCCCTCCTACGTGATCGGGGTCAGCTGGCCACGATCGGGGCATCACCTTCTGGCCCGGCTTCTCAGGCTCTATTTCGGCCCAACCTTCACCTATTGCGGGTTTTACGGGCAGGCGGGATGCTGCGGAAAGGCGCCCTGCGCCCGGGCCGGCGAGATCCGGTATTCCAAGAACCACGATTTCGACGGCACGCTGCCGCAGGACCCGTCGCGCAGGTACCTGATCCAGACCCGCGCCTTCGCGCCGTCGGTGGTGTCCAACTTCGAGCTCTACCTGCGCGAGGGCGGTCGTGACGACGCGCAGAGCTTTGCCCGTTTCGCCAGCGCGCAGTTCGCGGCGTACCGGGCATTCCAGGGAAAATGGGTGACTTCGGCCTTCGGCCGCGCGCAAACGGTGATCCCCTACGAGGCGCTGATCCGCGATCCGGCCAGGGCGCTCAGCGCGGCCCTCGACGCGTTCGGGGAAACACCGCCCGACATGGCCCGCGTGCAGGCCGCCATCGCCCGGGTCGACGGGGAAGAGGTCGCGCATCGCCGCATTCGCCCCCGCCCCGGCACCGGTGTCCATGCGCCCAGGGATGTGACGCAATTCCGCCATTACGATGCCCGGGTGTTCGGCTATCTGGACAAACTGAGACTGACCCGGCAGGAGGTAATGGACGTGTTCCGCCGCCATCTGGACCGGGACGCCGCCGAGGACAACATGCTGGCCCTGCAGACCAACCCGTCGGTCGCGGAGGTCGAGCGGATGATCCTCGGCTCACCTGAATACGCTGCCCGGGGGCGCAAGCTGCGGGCGGTCTGACCTGACCGGACGAGTGCCCTTTATGACCAACCTTCCCCCCATCACCCCCGTCCTGCTCTGTGGCGGGTCCGGCACCCGGCTTTGGCCCTTGTCGCGCAAGAGCTACCCCAAGCAGTTCGCGCAGTTTCTGGGGGAAGAGAGCCTGTTTCAGGAGGCCGCCAAGCGTGTCTCGGGCGAAGGCTTCGCCGCGCCACTGGCGGTCACCGGCGACGGGTTCCGCTTCATCGTGGCCGAGCAGCTTGACCATTGCGGCATCCGGCCCGCGGGCATTCTCATCGAACCCGAGGGCCGCAACACCGCGCCCGCCGCTGCCGCCGCCGCGCTGCATCTGGCGGAAACCGATCCCGGCGCCCTGATGCTTCTGGTTCCGGCTGACCATGCCATTCCCGATCCGGATGCGTTCCGCGACGCCGTGATGACGGGTGCGCCTGCTGCTGCCCAGGGCCAGATCGTGACCTTCGGCATCCAGCCCACCCGGGCCGAAACCGGCTATGGCTGGCTGGAGGCGGGGCAGGACACCCATCCCGGCGTGAATGCGCTGGAGCGCTTCATCGAAAAGCCCGATCCCGCCACGGCAGAGACGCTATTCGCCGACGACCGCTATCTCTGGAACGCAGGGCTGTTCCTGACCCGCGCCGATACGCTGATCGCGGCGTTCGAGGCACACGCGCCCGATATTCTCAAGGACACGCGCGCGGCGATGGATGCGGCGGAGCCCGATCTGGGCTTCCTGCGCATCGACCCCGCGCTCTGGGGGCAGGTGCGGTCCGAGAGCATCGACTATGCGGTGATGGAACAGGCGGCGAATGTGAGCGTCGTGCGCTTCGCCGGCGGCTGGTCGGATCTGGGCTCGTGGGAGGCCGTCTGGCAGGAAAGCCCGCAGGACGGCGATGGCAACGCGCTGGCGGGGCTTTCGACCGCGATCGACTGCGAAAACACGCTTCTCAGGTCCGAAAGCGACGAGATCGAGCTGGTGGGCATTGGCCTCAAGAACGTGGTTGCGGTAGCGATGCGCGACGCGGTTTTGGTGGCCGATATGTCCGACAGCCAGAGCGTGCGCCGCGCGGTCGATATGCTGAAAGAGCGTGATGCGAAACAGGCGGTGCAACTGCCCGTCGATTACCGCCCCTGGGGCTGGTTCGAGACGCTGATCCTCAAGGACCGCTTTCAGGTGAAGCGCATCCACGTGCATCCCGGCGCGGCCCTGTCGCTGCAAAGCCATGTGCACCGGTCAGAGCACTGGATCGTGGTGGCAGGCACCGCCAAGGTCACGGTCGATGACGAGGTGCGGCTGGTGAGCGAGAACCAGTCGGTCTACATCCCGCTCGGCGCCGTGCACCGGATGGACAACCCCGGCAAGGTGCCGATGGTGCTGATCGAGGTGCAGACCGGCACGTATCTGGGTGAGGACGACATCATCCGCTATGAGGACATCTATTCGCGGAGGTGACTGAAAGACGTCGCTTTCAAGAAGCTTCTGAGCAGTTGATTTGTATCGCAAATGAGATACATCTGGTGAACGCATCTATGGAGGTTCATTTCGATGCCTGCTCAGACATCCATGCTTCATGTCCGCGTCGATGACAGGCTCAAGGCGCAAGCGGCCGAAGCGCTGGCAGGCGTTGGCCTGACCTTATCTGATGCGGTGCGCATCCTCTTGACGCGCGTTGCCGCAGAGGGCGGTCTTCCTGCCGGTCTTACCACGGATCCGGACACATATGACGCTTGGTTTCGCGCCAAGGTTCAGGATGCGTTGGCCGACATGCGCCCTACTTTGCCCCAAGCACAGGTGATGCAGGATATTCAGGCGTTGATCGACGGGAAGCGCGGTGCCCGATCCTGAATGGAAGGCCACGGCTGTCGCAGATCTGTTAGCGATTGTTGACTACATCTCGGACCACAACCCGGAGGCGGCACAGTCTCTAAATAATGAGATAATGCGGAAAACCGCGCAACTTCCAGACAATCCCCATCTCTATCGTGCGGGCCGTATCGACGGAACGCGCGAGATGGTGGTGCACCCAAATTACATCGTCGTCTATCGCCCTGTGTCAGGAAACGTGACTATTCTACGTATTCTGCATGCTGCACAGCTCTGGCCATGATTGGCAGAGTTGGGACTTACCCCACCCGCTTCGCCACCGCCGCGAGGGTCTCGCGCATCAAGGTCTCCGCCCGCTCCACACTGTCCGCCTCCGCATAACAGCGGAACTCCGGCGCGTTGCCGGACGGGCGCAGGTGGATCACCGTGTCGTCGGCGAAGGACAGGCGCAGCCCGTCGGTGAGATCGACCCCCGTCTCGGCGGCGCGGTTTGCGAAGAACGCGGCGCGCGCGTCCGTATCGTCGATCAGCGTCGTGATGAAGGCCCTCGATGCCTCGGTCGGGATCCCCGCGATGCGGTCTGCTGCGGTGAAACGGGGCGGCAGATCCGAGACTAAATCGCGCAAACTGACGCCCTTTGTCCTGGCCATCGCCAAGGGGGCCACGATGGGCAACAGGCAGTCGCGGGTCATCAGCTTTGTGATCACACCTGCGGGGCCTCGCGCGTCGAAGCCCAGAAGAAAGCCGCCATTGGCCTCGTATCCGACAACGCGGACCTGCGTCTCTTCCATCGCGGCGATCACGAAAGGCGAGCCGATCTTCGTACGGATCACGGCTGCAAACCCCAACTGATCGACCAGCGTGTTGGAGGACACCGGCGTACAAATTACCTCCGCCCCAAGGCTTTGCGCTGTCAGCGGCCCCAGCACATCGCCGGGCACCAGCGTGCCGGTCGCATCCACCACCATCGGCCGGTCGGCGTCGCCATCGGTGGAGACCAGCGCGTCGAGCCGGTGTTCGCGACACCAGGTTTCGAGCATGGCGCGCGTGTCTGCATCCACCGCCTCGGTATCGACGGGCACGAAGTGATCGGCGCGGGCAAGACGCACCACCTCGGCCCCCATTCTGGACAGCGCGTCGACCAGCGCATCCCGCGCAACCGAGGAATGCTCGTAAACCCCGATGCGCAGCCCGCTCAGAGCACCCGTGCCAAAGGCCTGCACATAGCGCACAGCATAGGCGGGCAGTGCGCCCACTTCACGGATGTATGCGCCGTCTTCCGCCGTATCAGAGACTGTTCCGAGCGCCGCGCCAATTGCCTGCTCATCGGATTTCGCGATCTCTCCACCGGGCAGGTAGAATTTCAGCCCATTGCGGTCCGCCGGGATGTGGCTGCCCGTCACCATGATGGCCGCCTGCCCTGCCCCCATGGACGCGAGCGCCAAGGCCGGGGTCGGCAATACGCCGTGATCGATGGCGGTCAGCCCCATCCCCCGCACGGCGCCGATCACCGCGGCTGCAATCTGAGGCGAGGACGTGCGCAGGTCCTGTCCCACATGCACCGCGCCGCCATGCGGGCAGGCGGTGAGGAAGGCGCGTGTGTAATCGGCGACCAGATCGTCGGTCAGTTCCGTCACGAGGCCGCGCAGGCCGCTGGTGCCGAATTTGGGGGGCATGGATGATCCTTTCCGGGTGTCTTTGGACCGTGGTATGCCCTTGCGCGCCACCCCCGTGCAACCGCCTGAGGCCGATGTCACGTTTGCATATTTGGAAAAAGAAGAAGTCTGCGCGGTCCACCCCGATTCAGGCCACCTGTGCGAGCGCGGCTCTTGGTCAGACCTGAATCGGGGCTTCTCCTTTTACGGTCATCGGCATGCCTGCCTGTGCCGCATACCCGAAATGGCGCGTTAAGGTTAATCGCCGGTTAAACGCCGCACGGTGCTGCTTCTTCTTTTCAAAAATATGCAAACACGCGGTTTGCCCCTTTGCGCAACGCACGCAGGGTTGAGAGTGCGTTTACCAAACCGCCCCTAGCGTCCGGCCCCAACTTTGATCGCTGAAAGGGCCTTGCCATGTCACAGACCTCCACCCTCCTGTCGCTGCCCTATATCCAGCCGGCACAGGCGCAGAAACACGTCACCCATAACGAGGCGCTGCGGAGGCTCGATGCGCTGGTGCAGCTGTCGGTGGAGAGCCGGACGTTGGCCGAACCGCCCGCAAACCCGGCGGATGGGGCGCGGTACATCGTGGCGTCCGGTGCGACGGGGGACTGGGCCGGGCAGGAGTTCGCGGTGGCGCTCAATGCGGGCGGCGGGTGGCTGTTCCTGACCCCGAATGTGGGCTGGCAGGCCTGGGTGGCGGATGAGGGAACGACCGTGACCTGGACCGGCAGCCTGTGGCAGGCCGGTGGCAGCGGAGCCCTGCCCGACCGTCTGGGGCTGGGCACGCCCGTCGACCCGGTGAGCCGCCTCAGCATCGCAGCCCCGGCCACCATGCTGAGCCATGAAGGGGATGACCATCAGCTCAAGATCAACAAGGCGAGCGATGCGGATACGGCGAGCCTTCTCTTCCAGTCGAACTGGGTTGGCCACGCCGAGATGGGGCTGGCGGGGGATACGGCGTTTTCGATCAAGGTGAGCGACGGGACCAGCTGGACCACGGCGCTGTCCTTCGATCCAGTGACTGGCGCGGCCAGCGGCGCTGCGGTGAGCGCCGGGCCGGAGGAGAGCAATCCCGACGCGCTGGTGCGCGCGGGGGATGGATACCTCAAGGGCACAATCCTTGATGCGGTGGCGCAGGATGGGAACGGTGTACCAACGGGCGGAGTGATCGAGCGCGGCGCGAACGCCGATGGCGACTACGTGCGCTTCGCCGATGGGACGCAGATCTGCACGTCGGGGGATATTCCGACCGGCGGGATCACCAACCCGACGGGCGCGCTCTTTCAGTCGAACCACCTCGCGTGGACCTTCCCCGCGCCATTTGCGCCGGGGGTGCCGCCGATCCTTGTGGGCGAGTCGGGCAATACCGGGGCCTGGCCGACCTTCGCGCCGCACGGGGTGCTGTCGACGGGGTTCAAGGCAACCTCGATCGTGTCGATCGGCGTGGGGCTGAACCTGCGGCTTTGTGCGATCGGGCGGTGGATTTAGACCCTCGCATGACGTGCCACCACAGCAGATGATCCGCGCTATTGCCCGGATGTGGCAATAATTTCGACACGCCGGTTGGCTGCCTTCCCGGCCTCTGTCGTATTGTCTGACACGGGTTCGCTTTCTCCCGCTCCTCGCGCTGTTGCGGTGGCGTCTGCGAGGGCTGGCAAGCTCAGAAGGTACTCTCGGACGGCCGTAGCGCGGGCATTCGACAGCTCGAGATTATACTCAGCACTGCCGTCGGAATCGGTATGACCGGTGATTTCGAAAGCACTGATGCCAGCCTGCGCAATCTCGTTGGCCAGATCGTTCAAGGCGGCCTGCGCATCGGGTTTGAGAACCGCGCTGTCGACAGAAAAAAGAACAGACCCGTCAAGGACGAACCGTGTCGCCGAACCAATCGCAGCAATGGCATCGATATCCGCTCCGGGAAATCTGCCGCGACAGTCCTCGCCATCGTCGATCAGGCGGACAAAGCGATAGCTGGCTCCGGGGGTTGCGACGCCTGCGATGTCGACCTCGGACCGCCCTCCGGCAATGCCGCCGACATCGATCCAGGTGATCCCGTCCTGCGAAATGGCCAGTTGCGTGCCTTCGACATCGGGACCGACTTCAAAGACATAAAGATCCGGGCCCTCGAGGTCGATCAGCGCGTTGTCGGTGAATTGCACATCCAGCATTCCGTTGCAGCCAAGGGTGGTAAAACTGCCGTCATTGTTGTTACCGACATAGGTCGGCGGACCCAGGGCAGCGTCAGGGTTGCGGGCGCTGGCGGTTGGTACGGCATCGCCGATTTCGAACGCCAGAACCGTGTCGGCAAATGACAAATCGCCTTGCGGCAGGACAACCTCTCCGCGTTTTCCGTCCGAATAGCTTTGCGGTGTTTGTGCAGAAAGCGTGGTGGTCAGAAGGACAGCACAGAGCAGCCCGCACCAAAAACCAAAAAACCGCATACCCCCTCCTGTGGCGACATGACCCTCGACATACCGTCTAGGTACCATCCAAAAGCCCCAGCAGATAGGCCCCATAGCCGTTCTTTCCGAACATCTCGGCGCGTTTGCGCAGATCGTCGGCGCTGAGCCAGCCCTGCTGATAGGCGATCTCGTCGGGGCTGCCGATCTGCTGGCCTTGCCGGTCAGACAGCGTGCGCACGAAGTTTCCGGCATCGAGCAGCGATCCATGGGTGCCGGTGTCGAGCCAGGCATAGCCACGGCCCATCAACTCCACACTCAACTGACCATCGGCGAGGTAGCTTTCCAGAAGGGATGTGATCTCCAACTCGCCGCGCGCGGAGGGTTGCACCTTGGCCGCCCGCGCGGGCGCTGTGCCGTCGAGGAAGTAGAGCCCGGTCACCGCGTAAGGGGACGGTGCCTTGGTCGGTTTCTCGATGATCTGCCGCACCGTGCCGTCGGGGGCAAAATCGACCACGCCGTAGCGTTCGGGGTCGGCCACGCGGTAGCCGAAGACGGTGCCGCCCTTTTGCGTGGCATCGGCGCTGGCCAAAACCTCCGGCAGGCCATGGCCGAAGAAGATGTTGTCGCCCAGCACCATCGCGCTTGGGTCTCCGTCAAGGAAGTCCTCGGCCAGCAGATAGGCCTGGGCCAGACCATCGGGCGAGGGCTGTTCGATCCAGGTAAAGCTCAGCCCCCATTGCGCCCCGTCGCCCAGAAGGCGCTGGAACTGGTCCTGATCCTGCGGCGTGGTGATGATCGCGATCTCGCGGATGCCCGCCAGCATCAGCACCGACAGCGGGTAGTAGATCATCGGCTTGTCGTAGAGCGGCAGAAGCTGCTTCGACAGGCCCATGGTGATCGGGTAGAGCCGCGTGCCGGACCCGCCGGCAAGGATGATGCCTTTACGCTTCACTGGTTAACTCCTTCAGAACCCGGGACAGGCCACCCTGCCAGTCGGCAGGGGTAATCCCGAAATCCGACGTCAGTTTGGCGCAATCGAGCCGGGAATTGAGCGGGCGGTGTGCGGGCGTCGGGTAGTCGCTGGACGGGATGCCGGTGACGGTCACGTCCTTGCCGGCCTGGGCGAAGATCTCGCGCGCGAACCCGGCCCAGCTGGTGTGCGGGGCGCCTGCATAGTGATAGGTGCCGCCCTCCGCGCCACCCCGCATGGCGTCCGCCAGCGTCAGCAACGTGGCGGCGATATCCGCCGCCGGGGTCGGGCCGCCGATCTGGTCCTCGACCACCGTCAGCGCATCGCGCGTTTCCGACAGCCGCAGCATCGTCTTCACGAAATTTGTCCCATGGGCCGAAAACACCCAGGCGGTGCGCAGGAGGATGTGCCTTGCGCCAGAGGCCCGCACCGCCTCTTCGCCCGCCAGTTTGGTGCGGCCATAGGCGTTTTGTGGCTGAACAGGGTCTGTTTCGCACCACGGCCTGTCGCCCGTCCCGTCAAAGACGTAGTCGGTCGAGACATGCAGGAGGGGGATGTCCAGATGTTTGCAGGTCCCCGCCATCGCCCCCGGTGCGGCGGCATTGATGGTCTGGGCGGTTGCCTCGTCTTCTTCGGCGCGGTCGACGGCGGTATAGGCGGCGGCGTTGATGACGACGTTTGGCTTGAGGTCCGCGATGATCGCGGCGCAGCCTTGCGGGTCCGACAGATCCGCCCGGTCGCGGCTCAGAGCCGTGACCTCGGCTTGCCGCTGCAGCTCGGTGGCGACCTGGCCGGTTTTGCCGAAGACGAGGATCATGGGGTCGCCAAAATCGCAAGGATCGCAGCCGATCCCGAGGGCGGGCTTGCCAGTAATGCCAACGTGACCTCAACGGTCTTACCGCAACATGGATTGCCGCCTTGGAGAAATCGCACCCGCCCTGGGGGGCGGGGTCGGGTGCGATTCGACCTTCGGTCGGGGAGCTGCGGAGCAAACCTCACGCCTTCACCCCCAAACGCTGGCCAACCCCATCGCGGTCCTGCAGCGCCTGCCACCAATCGCGGTTGTCGAGATACCAGCGCACCGTGCGCCGCAGCCCTTCCTCCAGGGTCACAGACGGGCGCCAGCCCAGCTCGTCGCGCATGCGCTTGGGGTCAATCGCATAGCGCAGGTCATGCCCGGGGCGGTCGGTGACAAACGTAATCAGCCGATCATGCGGTGCGCCCTCTGGCACCATCTCGTCCATCAGCGCGCAAATCATGCGGACCAGGTCGATATTCCGCGCTTCATTCTCGCCGCCGATATTGTAGGACCGGCCCACCTGCCCCCGCTGCACCACCGTCAGCAAAGCATCGGCATGATCCTCCACATAAAGCCAATCGCGCACATTCTCGCCTGCGCCGTAAACCGGGATCGGCTTGCCCGCCAAGGCGTTCAGGATCACCACCGGGATCAGCTTTTCCGGAAAATGATACGGCCCGTAATTGTTCGAACAGTTCGACAGCACCACCGGCAGCCCATAGGTGTGATGCCATGCCCGCACGAGATGATCGGAGGACGCCTTGGACGCCGAATAGGGCGAGCGCGGATCGTAGGGCGTCGTCTCAGAAAACTGGCCCTCCGCGCCCAGAGAGCCGAAGACCTCATCGGTCGAGATATGGTGGAACCGGAACGCCTCTGACCGGCCCTTTCCTTCCCAATACCCCCGTGCCGCCTGCAGCAAGGTGTAGGTCCCGATCACATTCGTCTCGATAAACGCCCCCGGCCCGTCGATGGACCGGTCGACATGAGACTCCGCTGCCAGATGCATCACCGCGTCCGGCGCATGGTCGGCAAACACAGTCTCTAACAGGGCCGCATCGCGGATATCGCCCTGCACAAAGCGATACCCGGGCGCATCCGCCACAGAGGCCACATTGTCGAGACAGGCCGCATAGGTCAGCGCATCGAGGTTGACCACCGCGTGCCCCTGCCCGATCGCCTGCCGCACCACGGCAGAGCCAATGAACCCCGCTCCGCCTGTCACCAAAAGCTTCACGTCTTACTCCACTCAAACGGGCTGTCGATATCCGCCAAGGCAGGCGCGTCTGCATCCTTCTCCGACAGGATCGGGTCCCCTGTCAGACCCCAGTCAATCCCGACGCTGTCCCAGCGCACGGCCCCTTCGGCCTCGGGCGCATAGTAGCCGGTGCATTTGTAGACAATCTCGGTGTCAGGCGCCCGCGTCACAAACCCATGGGCAAACCCCTCCGGCACCCAAAGCTGCCGCCCGTTCTCGGCCGTCAGGTCAACGCCCACCCAGGACCCATAGGTCGGAGACCCGCGCCTTATGTCGACCGCCACATCCCAGAGCGCCCCGCGCCCGCAGCGCACCAGCTTGCCCTGCCCCTTGGGCGGGGCCTGGTAGTGCAGCCCGCGAATGGTGCCGACCTCGGCCGAGAGCGAATGGTTGTCCTGCACGAACTCCGGCATGATCCCCGCCACCTCGCGCAGGCGGGCCTTGTTCCAGGTCTCGGCAAAAAAACCCCGGTCATCCCCGAACCGCCGGGGCGTCAGGATCAAAAGCCCCTCGAGGGCGGTTTTCTCGACCGTCAACATCAGCCGTCCTTCTGCGTCTTCACCCAGGCAAGGAACGCGGCATCGGGGTTTTTCAACCGCACCCGCCCCGTGTCATCCCACCATGTCAGCCAGCGCGCCTGCAACCCGTAGACATCTGCCCCCGGCTTCAGCGCTTTCGCCATCTCCAGCGTGTCCTCCGATAAAATCGGGGCCTCAATCGGGCGCGGTTTGGTCCGCCGCGTGACAACAAGCACATCACCCTCGCGTTCGCTCAGGGAATAGTCCGGCAAATGGTCCGTCGCGATCATCTTGCGCACCGCCGCCCGGAACACCCGTACCGGCGCGGCAGAGCCCGCCTTGAGATGCAGCACCGGGATCGAGATCGCCCATTCCGCCTGCCGCCCGCAATGCTTGCGCGCCAATTCGTAGACCCGCCGCTCCAGCGGTTTCCTGAGCCGGAAGTAATCCCGGCTTAGCGTCAGCACCGAGCGCGCGCAGACCGCGCGGTAGAGCCAGTCCGAGAGCGTCACCGTCACGCTGATCATCCGCCCGCCTTTCGACCGGCGCAGGATCTCCCAGCTCTCGATCAACCCGAAGCCCCGCGTCGCCTCGACCCCTCCGGTCTCCAGGTTCGTGGTGATCCGCGTCCCCGCCAGCCGCTCGAACCCCTCACGCAGACGGGCATAGCTGTCGCCCCCGGTATCCCGGTTCGTCGCCACCAGAAGATCATGCGCCTTGAGCGTCAGGGTCCGGCTCACGGCCCGACCCGCGTTCATCGCCGCCACCAGCTGGCTGATGCAATAGATCAGGATATCCTTGTCATGGATCGTCGCCCGCCCCTTCACCGACGGCGTGACCTGCACCTCCACCCCGTTATGGGCGTAGCTCAGCACCCGGGTGTCGGGCCGCGTCGACAGCGAAAAGATCGGATGCTCCATGCTGGCCAGATCATCCTTGGGCGAGACCCCGAAGAGGTCACACACGAAGAAATCGCCCGTCGGGTGCCGGTCGGGCAAAAGCCCCTCTGTCCCTGCCATAGGGTGCGCCTGTTCCTGCTCTGCTCGTATCCCGCGGTCCGCTTATCTGCCGACTCGGTATCGGGGTTTCAGTGACACCCAGCGTAAAGTTATCCACAGACCCCGTCCACGATTCTTGAGACAACAGCGTCGGATTGGAGTCGCCCGGTCGGAGGTTCGGAGTCACCCTTTCGGGGGTTCAGAGTCGCTACGCTTCGATCAAGTGCTGTTTTTTCCTTTTATTGGAACGGGATAGCGAGATCGAACTTGGACCGTAACGGATAACTAACGATACTTAACAAGCACCGATATCCAGTCGCACATCGCTCCAAAGGCCCCCACTTCGATACCAACCCTTTGGATTTGCAAAGAAAAGCCACTCGTGTTGCGGTTTTTCTTCCATGTGCGCGGTTTTCTGGTAGTCTGGCGAAAAGAGCGCACACGCAGAGGTGCGGATCAGGCGACAAGAGCAGCAGATGACACCGGATCAGGCCCTTCCTCCGTATTTTAACATCCATCCCGACGACGCGTTAGGCGCTTTGGGCGCCCCCACCACCACACAGGATTTCGCCCGCATCGCCAAGGCCTGCGAAGCCGGGCGTCAGGATCTCGCCAGCCGTGGCCTGGAAGACAACGGCCAGCGCACCCTGCGCCTTTTCTCCACCTGGGAAATCACCCGCTACCTGATCCCCGTCGCCACCGGCCATTTCCGCCGCGTGCTCAAACAGAACCCCGACCTGCCGCAAGGCCGCAGCGAAACCTCCGGAGGCGCCAAGTGGTTCACTTTTGACGAGGTGCTGCGCCTGCGCGCCCATTTCGCCGCCGAAGGATCGAAGACCAAGGAATACCTCCCCTACCGCCCCGCCGGTCAGCCCGCCAAACTGGTGGCGGTTGCGAACTTCAAAGGTGGCGTCGGCAAGACCTCGACCGCCGCGCATCTCGCCATGTCCGCCGCCCTCGACGGCTACAAGGTGCTGGTGATCGACCTGGATTCCCAGGGCTCCATGAGCTCGATCTTCGGCGGCAAGGTCCAGGACGAATGGCAAACCGTCTTCCCGCTGCTCGCCCGCCACTACGCGCGCCACCTGCAGGGGGACAACCAGCGCCGCCTCGATCGGGGCGAGGCCCCCACCCCGCTCGACGACACTCTGTCGGATGCGCTCAAGACCGACGCGCACAGCCTCATCCAGAAAACCCACTGGCCCAATATCGATCTCATCGGCGCGCAGCTGAACCTCTACTGGGCCGAGTTCCAGATCCCCGTCTGGCGCATGGCCGCGCGGGGCTGGAAGCTCTGGGATGCGCTCACAGACAGCCTCGATCAGGACGGCATCCTCGATCAGTACGACGTGGTCTTTCTCGACACCCCCCCGGCGCTTGGCTATCTCACCATCAACGGGCTTGCGGCCGCCGATATCCTGCTGGTCCCCTTGGGCGCCTCCTTCCTCGAATTCGACTCGACGGGCCGCTTCTTCGACATGCTGCATTCCACCTTCGGCTCCATCGAAGAGGCGGAAAACATGGCCGCCCGCGCGCTTGGCCGCGAAGGTCTGTCCTTCCAATGGGACGCGGTGCGTGCGGTGGTCACCCGGTTCGACCCCAGCCAGCAGGCCGAACTTGCGGCTCTGATGCAGGCCTATCTCGGCCCCACGCTCTCGCCCCACCGGCAGGGCTTCACCGCGTTGATCGGTCAGGCCGGCGAACAGGTGCAGGGCATCTACGAGGCCGATTACCGCGATTTCAACCGCGAGACCTATGTGCGCGGCCGCGAAACCTTCGATGCCACCTACGCCGCCTTCAAACAGCTGCTCATCGGCAGCTGGCACCGCGACGTGCAGGCCACCAATGCCCATGCCGCGGAGTGAGCCCATGTTCGCAGCGAAACGCCCCTGCTTCATCTTGCCCGTAAACTCCGGGGTTTGGGGCAGCGCCCCAATCCACCGCGCGCCACATGCACCGAACCTTTACCAAACGCGCAAAGCCTCCCACCCGGAAAAAGGAGGTCGCCATGGCCAAGCGTAAACGCCTGACACCCGCCAACCCGGCCTATCTCGACACGCCCGCGCCCGAGACGAAGTCGATGTTCCAGACCCCCCGCGCCGCGCCCATCGCCGATGTGGCGCGCGACGCCTCCAGCACCGCGGCGCTGAACGAGATGGCCGACACGCTGGCCCGCGCCCGCGAGGATGGCCGCATGGTGGTGGAGCTGCCGCTCGACCAGATCGACATGGACCATCTCGTGCGCGACCGTCTCGTCGTGGAAGAGGCCGAGATGCGCACGCTCAAGACGTCGCTCAGGTCGCGCGGCCAGCAGACCCCGATCGAGGTCGTGGCGCTTGGGGGGGACCGCTATGGCCTGATCTCGGGCTGGCGGCGCTGTCATGCGCTGGCGCAGATCGCCGAGGAAGACCGTGATGACGCACCCACCGTGCTCGCGCTTCTGCGCAAGCCGGAAGAGGCCGCCGAGGCCTATCTCGCCATGGTCGAGGAAAACGAGATCCGCGTCGATCTCAGCTATTTCGAACGCGCCCGCATCGTGGCGAAGGCGGTCGAAGAGGGTGTTTTCGCAATGGAGCGCACCGCGCTGCAGGATCTCTTCCGCTCGGCGTCGCGCGCCAAACGGTCGAAGATCGGCAGCTTTCTTCCGGTCGTGCGCGCGCTCGACGGGCATCTGCGCTTCCCGCATGTGCTGAGCGAACGGCTGGGGCTGAGCCTGGCGCAGGCGCTGAACGACGATCCGGAGTTTGCCCAAAGCCTGCACGCCGCGCTGGCGCAGGCCGATGCCGACAGCGCAGAGGCCGAGACCGCGGTGCTGACCAAGGCGCTGGCCCGTCAGGATCAGTCTCTAAAAGGCACATCAGAGACGAAATCAAAGGCATCCGGACCCGCGTTTCGCGACGAAACCATCGGCGCGTTCACCTTGCGCCGTCACGCGGATGGCACCCTGTCGATCCTCGGAGCTTCCTGGCCCAAACGCATGGAATCGGACCTCAAGATGCTGCTCAAGGCCGCATCGGATCGTGTCGAAAAATAGGTCCGCTTCGGCCCTAATGTTTCGCGCGCGAAACAATGGGTCCGGTCCGGACCTAATTCGGGGGCCCGGAGGCGTTGTCGCCTCCGCGGGTTTCCGTCCACGGAAACCACTCTCCCCCGGTTAAGCCCGCGTTAACCGTCTTTAAGCCATCCTTTCCGCCGTTCTGACGTCCGGAAAAGGGGTGTGCCCATGTTCCTTCGCCTGCGGCCCCTCTATCGCCGCTATGTCCTGCACCATTTGCGGGTGCCCTTGGGCGCGGTCCGCTTTGTCGGCCATCCCGAGATGACGCTCTGGCTGCGGCAGGGGCGGGTCTGTATCGATGCGGGCGATGTGGTGCTCGAACACGGTGGCGCGCGGTCGGAAACCGGGTCCCTGCCCTTTGCGCCCGGGGCCGAGACGCGCGTTTCGCTGCGAAAACAACCGCTCGAGGCCGAGATCCTGCCCGCCCTGCCCCTGCCCCGCCTGATCCGGGCGCATGCCGCGCTCTGGCCCCGGCTGTGCCTGCGCGCGCTGAAGGTGCTGCCGCTTTTGCCACGGTCCCGCGATCCGCATATCCGCGCCCGGGCGGTGCGGCGGCTGGGCCTTGCCTCCGATCCGCCTGCCCCACCCCTGCACCTGCCGCCGGAGCGGGCGTCGCTCCGGTCGCTGGCCACGCCCATCGCCCTGATCCTGCCGGTGCACAATGCGACCCATCACGTCACCCGCTGTCTTGCCCGGATCGATCGTACGACCGATCTGCTCTGGCAGCTTGTGATCGTCGAGGACGGCTCTACCGATCCCAGCCTGCGCCCGATGCTGGAGCGCTGGGTCGCCGCGCGGCAGAGTGCGACGCTGATCCGCCATGACCGCCCGAAAGGCTTCGCCGGATCGGTCAACGCCGCGCTCGATCAGCTTGGCGGGTTCGATGGGCCGGTGGTGCTCCTCAACTCCGATATCACGCTGCCAGACGGCTGGGCCTCGCGCCTTGTCGCGCCGATTCTGGCCGACGGGCTGGTGGCCAGCGTCACACCGCTCTCCAACGAGGGCGAACTGATGTCGGTGCCGCATATGAGCACCGGTGTTGCGCTGCGAAACGGGGAGGTCGACGCGGTGGATGCGGCGCTGGCCCCTTACGCGCGGCACAGCTGCCTGCCCGCCCTGCCCACCGGCACCGGCTTCTGCATGGCGCTGTCTCCGCATTGGCTGGCCGAGGTGCCGCGCTTCGACGAAAGCTTCGGGCGCGGCTACGGCGAAGAGGTGGACTGGTGCCAGCGCACCCGCGCCTTGGGCGGTCAACATGTGTGCCAGACCGGGCTGTTCGTCGGCCATGTCGGCGCCGCGAGTTTCGGCCGCCGCGCGCGTCAGGACCTGCGGGTCCGTGCGGGCCGCATCCTGTCGCAGCGCTGGCCGAGATTCGACACTGATGTGGCCCAAACCCTGTCCTGTGACCCGCTGGCCGGTGACCGTCTGCGCGCCGGACTGATCTGGGCCAAGATCCGGTGCAAGGGTGCGCTCCTGCCCGTCTACCTCGCCCACAGCCTTGGCGGCGGGACGGAGCGCTGGCTGGCGCAGCGGCTGGCGTCGCATGACCTGGCCGTGGTGCTGCGGGTCGGCGGCCCGCTGCGCTGGCAGCTTGAACTGCACAGCCCTGCCGGGGTGACACGGGGCGCGACTGACCGGTTCGCCGATATCCTGCAGCTGATCCGTCTGGGTGGTCCGCGGGATGTCGCGTATGTCTGCGGGGTCGGTGATCCGGCGCCCGAAGGGTTGCCGTTCCGTCTGCTTGATCTGTGCGCCGGAGGGCAGGGGCTCGAGATCCTGTTCCACGATTACTTCCCCGTGAATCGCGATTACACGTTTCGCAGCGAAGCGGAGGCGGACTGGCAGGCGCTCTGGCGTCCGGCGCTCGACCGGGCGGAGCATCTGACGGTGTTCTCCGAGGCGTCGCGCCATATCGTGGCCGCGTGTCATCCCGACCTTGCCCACAAGATCCGCCTGCGCCCGCACGGGCCGCTTGGTCCGGTGCCGCCGCTGACCCCGGCCCCGGCGGGACGTCCGGTGATCGGTGTGCCGGGCAATCTCAACGCGCAGAAGGGTGCGCAGGTGGTGACCGATCTGGCGCGGGTCTTTGCCCGCACCGGGGAGGCGCGGATTGTCGTGCTGGGAGAGGTGGCGCCCGATTGCGCCTTGCCCCGTTCGGTGACGGTGCTGGGTGGCTACCGGCTCGATGACCTGCCGCATCTGGTGGCGCGGCACGGGATCGGTGGCTGGCTGATCCCGTCGCTCTGGCCCGAGACCTTTTCCTATGTCACGCAGGAATCGCTGGCGACCGGGTTGCCCTGTCTCGGCTTCGATCTGGGCGGGCAGGGCGACGCGCTGCGGGCGGCGGAGAACGGGCAGGTCGTTGCGCTGCGAAAAGATGGCAGTGCCGATCTCGACCGGCTTCTGGCGGCGCTGCGCGGATTGCCGGATTGGCCGGCGATACGGGAAGATACAGGCTCTGTTTCGCCGCGACCCCTGTTCTGGAGGCGGGCGGGCGCGTGACGGTTCGGGGGACCAAATTAGGTCCGGATCGGTCCTATTGTTTCGCACGCGAAACATTGGGTCCGTTTCGGACCTATTTCTCGGGCGGGTCACAGATCGCTCAGAATGTCCCTGTGCCAACGCAGGAGCCCGATCCCCGCCAGCAGCGCCGCACCCAGCCCCAGCGCCAGAACGTAAGGCACGCTCACGTAACCGGCGTCATAGCCCGGATACAGCCCGCGCCGCACGAGGCCGACGATGTGGATCAGCGGGTTCCACCCCAACAGATCCCGCCAGGGCAGGGGGACGGCCTCGAACACGAAGAACACGCCCGAGATCAGGAACATCGGGCGCATGGCGATGGCCCAGATCCGCTGCCAGAGCGGCAGAAGGCCGATCAGAAGGCAGTTGAGCATCCCCGTCCCGAGGCTCAGCACCATGAGACACCCCGCGGCCTGCGCCAGCGTGGCGATATCCGGTGTCGCGCGTGTTTCGCTGAGAAACAGGATGCCGCCCAGAAGCAGTGCCGCGACGGCGATCTGCGTGCCCGCCGCCAAGAGGAACCGCGCCAAAATCGCGTCCATCACGCCAACGGCGGGGTAGGCGAACAAAGGTCGCGAGAAGGTCAGCGCCTGCGCCAGCTTGTTCGTGATATCGGAAAACGCGAGGAAGGGCAGAAGCCCGGTGGCGTAGAAGAGCGGGAAACTGGTGCCGAGCGACGGGGCCTGAAAGCCGATGGCAAAGATCGCCGACAAAAGCGCAATGCCGAACAGCGGCTCTGCCACGGCCCAGAGATATCCCCCCGGGACCCGGCCATGGCTTGTCGCCATTTCGCGCAGCATCAACGCACACACCGCGCGCCACAGGGTGGGTCGCGCGGTGTGGCGGCTCAAGCGTGCGGGTGGGTCGGTCATGGGAGTGTCCGATCAAGGGAAACACGCTATGCGGGAAAATCTACTTAATGACTCTCGTAAAATCAATCCCATCTGACCCGACCGCCCCGTTCCACGGCACGTCTGACCCGGTCCTGCCGGTCACCCGCCTGCCCGCGCCATCCGCCCGCTGGCGCATGCGTCACGTGGCGTTGCTGCTCTCGGGTCTTGTCTGCGTGCTGCTGCCCGTGCTTCTGAGCGCCTGGTATCTCTGGGCCCGCGCGGCGGACCAGTACGCGTCGGAAGCGGGCTTTGCCGTGCGCCGCGAAGAGACCGGCGCGGCGGTGGAGATGCTGGGCGGTCTGGCGGGCCTGTCGGGGGCCAGTTCGCGCGACACCGATATCCTGTACGAGTATCTCGGCTCGCGCCGGCTGGTGGCGGAACTGGAGGCCGGTCTTGGCCTGTCGGCGCTTTGGTCGATACCGGGCACAAAGGCGTTTCGTGGCGAAACAGACCCTGTTTTTGCCTTCGATGCCGACGGATCTCTGGAGGCGTTGCATGCCTATTGGCCGCGCCGGGTGCAGGTGTCCTATGACAGTCTTGCCGGGTTGATCGAGCTGCGCGTGACCGCCTTTGCGCCGGACGACGCGCAGCGGATCGCGGACGGGATCGTCGCGCGGGCCACCGCGCTCATCAACGAGATGAGCGATGTGGCGCAGGCCGATGCGGTGCGCGATGCGGCGGCGGAGCTTGAGGCGGCGGAGACCCGGCTGCGCCTCGCGCGGGCCGAGGTGACGCTGTTCCGCAACCGCCATCAGCTGGTCGATCCGGCGATGGACCTGCAGGCGCAGGCGGGGCTTCTGGGCACGTTGCAGGCGCAACTGGCCGAGGCGCTGATTGCGCTTGATCTGTTGCGCGAGGCGACCCGCGCCGATGACCCGCGGCTGGAACAGGGCGCGCGCCGGGTGGCGGTGATCGAGGCGCGGATCGCGGCGGAACGGGCCAAGCTGGGGCTGGAAGGGGACGGCGCGGCCTTTGCCGATGTGGTGGGCGCCTACGAGGCGCTGGTGGCCGATCGCGATTTCGCCGAACGCGCCTATGCGGCGGCGCGCGGGGCCTATGATCTGGCCCAGGCCGAAGCGCGGCGGCAGAGCCGTTACCTTGCCGCATGGCAGGCGCCCACCCTGCCCGAGACGGCGGAATACCCGCAGCGCGCGCGCCTGTTGGCACTGGTGGCAGGGTTCGCAGCGCTGCTTTGGGCGCTGGCGGCGCTGTCGGTCTACGCGGCGCTGGACCGGCGCGGATGATCGTCTTGCAGGACGTCTGGAAACGCTTTCCCGGCGGGGCGCCGGTGGCGCAGGGTGTCTCGGCGGTGTTCCCAAGGGGGCGGGCCACCGCGCTTCTGGGGGCCAACGGGGCGGGCAAGTCGTCGCTTCTGGCGATGATCGCGGGCACGCTGCGCCCGGATGCGGGCCGGGTGGTGCGACAGGGCACGGTGTCCTGGCCCGTGGGGTTCGCGGGCGCGTTCCATCCCGATCTGACCGGCGCGCAGAACACGCGCTTCGTGGCGCGGGTCTATGGCGTGGACAGCGGCGCGCTTCTGTCCTTCGTGCGCGACGTGTCGGGGCTCGACCGGGCGATGGGTCAGCCGGTCCGGCGCTATTCCTCGGGCATGCGGGCGCGGCTGGGCTTTGCGCTGTCGATGGGCATTCCCTTCGACATGTATCTGGTGGACGAGGTCACGGCGGTGGGCGACGCCGCGTTTCGCCGCGAAACATCGGCGCTTCTGCGCGCGCGGCTGGGGCAGGCGGGCGCGGTGGTGGTGAGCCACGCGCCCGCACAGCTGCGCGAGATCTGTACGGCGGGGGCAGTGCTCCGGGAGGGACGGCTCGAGATGTTCGACGATCTCGACGTGGCGCTTGCGGTGTATCAGGCGGGTGTCAGCCCGGCATCTACCCCGCCAGCCACAGGGCGAGCCGGTCGCGGGGCCATTGGCGGTAGGCGCTGAGGGCGCGCAAGCGGGAGCCCGGAGGAAGCGGCAGGAGAGGCTGCAGGATGGTCTGCGTCTTTGGGGTGAGATGGCCGATATGTGGCTCTAACGCTGCCAGATTCGCATTTACCCAGTCGCGATAGGTGCCGTCCATCAACCTGAGCACACGCCACAGCGCGGCGCGGGATCCGACGCGTGGACCAAGCTGGTTGCTGGCATGGGCGCGGTAGAGAATGCCGGGATAGGTGTCGTGCAGGATCCGCATCTCTGCCCCGGTCAGGATCAGGTAGAGCCACCAGTCCCAGAAGGGCACCTTGACCGGTCCAATCTGCCGGGCAAAGCGGGTGGCGGCGGCATCGAGGATCAACCCGCTGCCCGGCGTCAGACATTCCACCAGCGCGTTGCGGAAGCCCGGGGTGCGGTGCAGCCGGTGCGGGATCAGGCGCGGGGTGCGCCCGGCGCGCAGCACCATCCGCCGCGCGACATAAGCCTGGCCGGGGCCGGGTTCACGCACCAGCGCAGTCAGTCCGCGGGTCAGATGGGTGGGCAGCCAGAGATCGTCCTGATCGGCAAAGGCGACCGGGCCGGGGGGCAGATCGGGATGGCAGAGCAGGCTCAGGTAATTGGCGGTCAGGCCGCGCTGCGGACCGGGCAGAAGCAGCACCGGATTGGGCTGGGTTTCGGCGAAGGCCCGGATCTGGCACCGGGTGGCGTCCGAGGAGCCGTCATCGCTGACCCAGAGGGACCAGTCGGCATGATCCTGCGCGCTCAGGCTTGCCAGTTGCTGGGGCAGATAGGCGGCCCCGTTCCGGGTGCCCATGAGCACGGTGATATGGGGCAGGGTGGCCATGGGGAGAGGATGGGTGTTTCTCCTCGAATTACAACCTTGGGTAGAGTGCTTTGCCGCGCCCCGCGACAAAAATTCGCTCTGCCGCCCGAGGGTCTGCGCCGTGCGGGCGTCAGCAAGGTTTTACCGGCGGTGCTTGAGGCAGTGGGTCTTCCGCTTTAGGGTCGCGTGCGGACCCCGCCGCGGGGCCGGTGATGCCACTCTGACCACAAAGGCCTGCGCCTGATGGAGTTTCCTCCGATCTACATCCTCAGCCTCAAGGGCGCGCAGCGGTTCGCCCCGCTGGTGGAGGCGCTGGAGGCGCGTGGGCTGGACTACGAGATCTTCTGGGGCATCGACGGGCGCGAGCGTCTGCCCAAGGCGTATGAGCCGCGGGTGGACCGCGCCGGTGCGGAGGCGCGGATGGGGCGGCCGATGTCGGATGGCGAGTTCGCCTGCGCCCTGTCGCATCGCGGCATCTACGAGCGCATCGCCGCCGGGGATGCGCCGTCCGCCATCGTTCTGGAGGACGATGCCGACCCGTCGCTGCCGTTCTTCGATCTGGGGCCGGCGCTGGTCAATCCGCCCTGCGGGCTTTTGCTGTTCGACCACAAGAACACCTATGTGCGGGTGCGCGACCGGCTGATCCTGCCCGGTGGCGTGCAGGCCTTCCGCGTGGCGTTGCCGCCGTTTCTGGCGACCGGCTACATGGTGTCGCGCGAGGTTGCGGCGCATCTGGCGTTTCGCAACGGCCCCGTCGTGCAGCCCTCGGACTGGCCCGATGCGATCCTGCAATTCGACAGCTACGCCTGTGACCCGCGTGTGATCACGCAACGCGGGCGCGCGGTGGGCACTTCGAGCCTCGAGGCGGGTCGGCGCAAGCACAGGCACCGGCGGCGGAAGAGCCTGCGGCGGTTGCTTTACAAGGCCTATTGGCGGCGCTGGATGACCAAGCGGCTGGCGCGGAAGTTGGCGTAGGGGTGCTGGTGGGTTGGAAACCCACCCTACGGGTGCTTGCGTGAGTTCGGGGGGTTCTTGCCCGGCCCGATGCGCGCCGAAGGCGCCGGGCATCGCCAGACCGGCCCAGCGGGCTGGCGATTTGGCTGCCCTGCGCGCGACTTTCGATCTGCTTGCGGGTTTGGCTGGCATAAAGTGCTTTGTTCTGAGGGGGATCGCCATCCCCCGGTCTGGCGGTGCCCGGCTTGCGCTATTCCGCCGCCTCCAGCTGAGCGGGGGCGCTTTCCAGGCGGAGAGAGCGGAGCAGTATTCCCAGGGGGCGCGGATCCGGCGATACGCCAAGCGCGTGCGGGCTGTAACAGGCGGGCAAGGTCAGATCGATCCGCACCGGGCCGGTGAAGCGGGGCAGGGGGAGGACCCAGTCAAAGCTTGGATCCCCGCCCTGGGGGCGGGTGTCGCTCCAGCGGGCGCTGCGGCCGGTGGTCTCTTCGGTGGTCTCTACCGTGACGGTCTGTGCAGCCTGTGCCAGCGCCGCTTCGAGCAGGGAGGCGGCCCCCGACAGCCGGGTCACGGGATGATCCGCCGCGATCACCGTGCGCAGGGTGGCCTTGGGATCCGCCGTCCAGATCCCCGCAGGATCCGGCGGGTGGAAGCCTGAAAGCTGTAGGGCCTGTGCTTGCGGTTTCGCGGCGATCTGCACCAGATCCGCCTCTGGAGCGAGCGGCGGCAGGAGCGTCAGGCGCGGCCCGTCCGGGTCCTGCAGCAGCCGGTGGATGGCGGCCATGTCGGGATGGTTCATCACCGGATCCCCCCGCCCGTCGAGATAGGTGAGCAGCGTCGCGCCGGTGCCGTTGCGCGCGGCCAGCCGGGTCAGCTGTGCCTGCGCGTCGGGGTTCGTGCGTTGGCCAAGCGCCTGCAGCGCCATCGGCAGGGCGGTGTCGGATGGCAGGCACAGCAGCGCCGTCCAGAGCGCCGGGTCGGTGACCGGCAGCGCCAGATCCGAGATGTGGTGCCCGGTATCGCCCGGCGTGGCGCAGGCGCGGGCCAGAAGCTGACGCAAAAGCCCCAGCCGGCGGGTGGCGGGGAGCGGTCCGCCCTGTTGTAGCGCACGCGCGAAGGTTGCGGGGTCGGACACGGGCGTATTGAGCAGGTTCAGAGCCACATATTGGCCGATATCCCCGTCGGGATAGGCCCAGAGATCGGGTGGCAGCAGGCCGCGCCCTGCAAGGATGCCCGACATCAGGCCGCGCACCTGGATATAGGTGCTGTGCCAGTCGCCATCCTGCGTATCGGGCGACAGCGTGCGTGTCCGGATCGCGTCGGCCCGGCGGGCCAGACGGGCCTGCCCGGCATAGAGGAAGCTGGCCAGCTTGTCGGCGTAGACGGTCGCGCTGCGCTTGGTCATGTAGCGGGCAGCGGCGCGCCCGCGTTTTGTGATCACACTTGGATCCCGCGCGATCTCCTGCAGCGTTGCGGCCAGATCGCCTGCCGTGGCCCCGGTGGGCAGGTGCCAGCCGCAGGTGGCGGGCATCTCGGCGAAACAGCCGGAATTCTGCACGATCACGGGACGCCCGCTCGCCAGTTGCTCGGCCAGCGACAGCGACGCCCCTTCGGTGTTGGGGCGGCGCAGGTTGAGGAAGAGATCGGCCTCCTGCATGACGGCGCGGAAACCGGCCGCATCCGGGTCGGGTACGAGGCGCACATTTTTGTCCAGCCCCTGCGCAGCGACGCGGGTCTCCAGCCCCTGCATGTAGGCGGCATCGCCCGAATGGCCCGCGATGGTGACGCTGTAGCGGTCGGCCAGATCCGGCGCGCTGGCGAGCGCATCGATCAGCAGTTCCAGCCCCTTGGTCGGGCCGATATGGCCGGTTGCCGCCAGCCGCAGCCGGGTTCCCGGGCCGGGGCTGCGGTCCGGCGGGTCCACCGGCACGTCGGGGCGCGGCATGAAAAGCGTTGTGGCCGATCCGGGGTAGCCGTCTCCCATCGCGGCGGCGGCAAAGTCGGAATGTGTGATCACACCTGTGGCCAGCCGCGCCAGCACGTCCGAAAGCGGCACCTGTGCCGCCCAGCTGCTTTCCCACGGCACGTAGGATACGGCCCTTGAGGCGCGCAGGACCCCGCTGGCCGAGAGGTAATCGAAGCCCGACGCGCCGGAGACCGCGTGGATCAGTGCGCCGAACCCCGGCGCGGGCGCGCGCCCGTCATGGTGCAGCCCCGCCAGCATGTGCTGGTAGACATGGTCGTGCAGGACCACCGGCCCGGGATGCGCCATCAGCGCCCGCAGGATCAGCCCGTGGTGACGGTCGTTGTTGCCCAGATGGTAGAGCATCAGGTCGAAGAGCGCGGGCAGGTCCGAGGCCACCAGCGCGTCCGACAGGGGCAGGGTGGGGCAGGGCATCTCGAGCCGCTCCTCCGCCGGGCAGGGCGGGTGCAGCACCACCACCTCGAGCCCCTTGCGGCGGGTCAGCGCGCGCAGCACCGATTGCGCATAGGTGCCGACCCCGGTGCGCGCCGAGATCGGACAGACCCAGGCCAGCCGCATCAGGCGGCGTCCTGCGCGGGCAGGCCCGGTGCGGGCACCGCGTCGAGCACCGCGTCGAACCGGGCGTAATCGGCGGCGCGGGCCGCGGCGTTGGCGGCGGCAAAGCGGGCGATCTCGGGATTCTGGCGTTCGCCCGCGCTGCGGATGGCCTGCAGGCGGTCCAGCATCGCAGCGGCGCGCGCCTCCAGCTCTGACAGGTTGGGGGCGAGATCGCCGTAGGACCGCCCGGTACAGAGTGTGCGCAGGGTCTTGCCCGCGCCAAGGCCCGCCGCCGGAAGGATCAGCGTGTAGGCCCCCGACAGCAGGCTGTCGACCGGTGACAGCCCGGCCACCGCCCGCCCCGGGCCATAGCCCAGGTGCAGGTGCAGATCGGCGACCAGCCCCGGGCTTGTGGCGGTGGGGTCGTTGTCCTGCGTGACGACGCGCAGCGGCAGGTCGCGGGTGTGCAGGCTGCGGCGCAGCACCTCGGCCTGACCTGCCGGGGCGCCGTGATCGAAGATCAGCAGCCGGGGCGGTGTGTCCGGCGCCACCGTTGGCACCGGCACCTCGACCGGGAAGCGATCCGCAAGGGCAAGCGGGATCCAGGGCGCAAACCCCACCGACGCCGCCACATCCGCGCGATCGGTCAGGATCGCCCGTGTGTAGCCTTGCAGAACCAGAGGCAGCGTGCCCGCGGCGGACCACGCGTCCGGGCCACCAAACGTCTCTAACTCTGCCGAAAGCGACTGCGTCAGCAGCAGCGTCACCGGGCCGTGCTGCAGCGCCCCGGGCAGGCCCAGGCCAAGCGAGGCGGTCGGTGGCGCATGCGGCCGGGGCGGCAGCGCGGCCAGGGTGAGCGTGTCCTGCACCGCGCGCGTCCCGGTCTGGCGTGGCACCGGCGGAAGCACGGTGTCGCCCCGCCGCTGCAGATGGGTGCGCAGGCTGTCCCCAAGGAGACGGCCCCGGAGAGAGAGCGCGTGGTGTCCGGGGTCAGGAACATGGATCTGCATCGGGTGGGACTTTCGGGTCAGCGGCCATCCGGATCATTTGCCTTCATCAAGGTTAACGAAGGGTTACGGCGCTTTGCGATTTCCGTGCGGTGATCTATCGAGGTGATGAAGCTGCAGGGGAGACGGGGAGATGTCGGAGACGGTCGGAACGGTGCTGCGCGGCCACTGCCTGTGCGGGGCTTGCGCGTTCACGCTGACAGGGCCGCATAACTGGGTGGGCCATTGCCATTGCGAAAGCTGCCGCCGGGCAACGGCCTCGGCCATGACGACATGGATCGGGCAGGAGAACGGGCGCTGGCAGATGACCGGCGCGACGCTGCGGAGCCATCAAAGCAGCCCGGGCGTGGAGCGCGGTTTCTGCGGCACCTGCGGCTCGCCGCTCTATTTCCGGACCGATCGCTATCCGAACGAGACGCATTTCTATGCGGCCCTTCTGGAGACCCCGGACGCGGTGGTCCCCGAAGCGCAGTATCACGCGGACGAACGGGTGGCTTGGGTGCATCTGGCGGGCGCGCTGCCCTGTCGGTGAAAGGCGGCGGATGCGTCACCGCATCCGGGCGTTTCCGGTTCCGGAAACGGTTGGGAGGCCAGCCTCCCAAACCCTCCGAGGTATTTTTGAAACAGAGAAGACCCGGGGGCGGAGCCTCCCCCCAAATCGGGGAGTTTCAGAGGTGCGGGCGTTTTTCACACAGATCGACCGCGATCAGAGACTGCATTGCCCCCTGGCGCGGGCGGTCGTCATTCTGGGGCGTGACGACGCCGCGCTGTGGTTCACACCCGTGGAGTTCGACCTGCATCTGGCGGACGAGCTTTGAGGGTCAGTGGGGCCAGACGGGCAGGCGTCTTGCGTAGGGGAGGAAGGCTTTGCCGGTCTCTTCGGCGACCCGGGCGATGAGGGACACCTCGGTTTGCAGGGTGTCGTGGTTGGGGCAGGGGTGGCCGTTGACCCGGTCCGGCACCGGGCCGAGGTCGAGGCCGCGGGCCTGCAGGGCGGCGCGGTCTTTGGCGAAGAGGTTCGAGACCAGCGCGGCGGTCTCCGGGCCGGTCTCGAACCGGCCGCGAAAACTCTCGGTCAGCTCTGCATAGGCGCCGAATTCATCGGGGATCGGGTGGGCATGGGCCTCTTCGTAGGTCATCACGTGATTGAGCAGCCGCTTGAAGAACAGAAGGTTCCCCGAGATCGTCAGGTTGCTGTCGGCAGCGGGCATGGCAATACCGTCCACGCCGCCCATCTGCGCGAGGAAGTCCTGCCGGATATCGCCGCCCGGGAAGGCGTCGCGGCGGAACGGGCGCAGCGTGATGGCATCCGCGCCATAGACAGCCTCCCAGCGTTTGAGGAAGGTGTCGAAGGCCTGCGGAAAGAGGCGGATGTAGTCGTCGAAACTCGCGGTCAGGTTCCGTTCCTGCACCGCCTGCGCGTACCAGCTGGCAAGGTAGCTCAGGTGTTCGCGCAGGTAGAGAACGATGCGGGTCTGCCCCGGCGGAAAAAGCTGCGCGGCGGCCCGGGGCGGCACGTTGCGGAAGAAGAGCTCGGACGAGATCACGTAGGCCTTGGACGGGTCGGCGGTGGTTTTCGTGAACGCCCCGCGCCAGCCTTCGGGCAGCCCCCGCGTCGGATGCCCCGCCAGCGCATAGGCCAGCGCGTGATGGGCACAGTGCTGCAGGTGGAAATCCGGGTAGACCCAGCCCGCGCGGTCGAGGGCGGGCGCATTGTCTACCAACATGCGCTGGATCGACGAGGTGCCGGTCTTGTTGGCGCCGATGTGCAGAAGAAAGCGCGGTTTCATGCGCATCAGCATATCGATCGGCGACAGCCCGCGCACTTCGCTGGATCTGGCGATGACATGCGCCTCACGTTTTCGCCAGACGCGCATCCGCTGTTGCATCGCGACCGTAGCCCTTGTGACAGCAACAGGGAGACGACCTCATGAACATTGTCGATATTGCCGCCGGATCGGATGATTTCAACATTCTGGTGGGCGCGCTGAACGCCGCGGACTTGACCAGCACGGTGCGTGACGCCACCGACATCACCGTCTTTGCCCCCACCGATGCCGCCTTCACCCGGCTGGCCGTGGATCTGGGGTTTGACGGGGACACGGCGGACGAGACCGCGGTTCTGGGCTTCATCGCACAAACGCTCGAGACGATTGACCCCAATGACGATCTGGTGCCGCTTCTGAACGAAGTGTTGCTGTATCACGTGTCGGCTGGGGTACAGACAGAGGCACAGATCAACGCCAGCAGCAGCATTTCCACGTTGTTTGACGGGGCCACCATCACGCCGTCGGCTGGTGCGCTGGTGGACGGGGAACCCGATTTCATCGACCCGGTGGTTGTGGCCCCCGATATTGCGGCGGATAATGGCATCATTCAGGGCATCGACCGGGTGCTGGTGCCGATCAATGTCCTGGACAACGATGTCGATACCATCACCGAGATCGTTGCAGGCAGCGGTGATTTCGATACCAATCCGGGGGATTTTGACCTTTTGCTGAACGCGCTGACGGCGGCGGGTCTGACTGCGGCGCTGGACAATCCCGACAGCAATCTCACCGCTTTCGCGCCCAACGACGCGGCATTCCTCGCCGCTGCGCAGGAGCTTGGCTTTCAGGGCACCGATGAGGCTGCGGCCTTTGACTACATCGTGCAGGCGGTGACCCTTCTGAGCCGGGGTGGAGATCCGGTACCGCTTTTGACCGACATTCTGCTCTATCACGTGGCGCCGGGGGCGCTCGACGCGGAGGCGGTGCTGGGATCGACCACGATCGAGACGCTGCTCGGGGCTGATTTGACGGTTGACGGCACCAGCCTTGTCGATGCGGAACCCGACCTGCCCAACGCCAATATCATCGCCACCGACATCACCGCCGCAAACGGCTTTGTGCATGTGATCGACGGGGTATTGATCCCGGCGGATCTGTTGCCCTCGAACGGGTCGGATGACAATGTGGCGTTTCTGATCGGGGATGACACCAGTGAGGTCTTCACGCTGGGAGATAACGATGATTTCGTCGATGCCGGAGCGGGAGATGACACCATCACCGGCGATGATGGCAGCGACGTGATTCTCGGCGGGGCAGGGACCGATACAGCTGTGATCGAGGGGGATTTCAACGATTTCAACTTCGTCTTTTCACGCGACGGGGTCGATGCGACCGACAAGACCGATGTGTCGAGTGGCACCGATTTCCTCAATGGCGTGGAATTCGTGGCGTTGGATGATGGCACGCTCAACCTCAGTGTCATTGACGGCGCGGCACAGCTTGATGCCGACCAGCTGCAGTTGCTGGCTGAGCTTTACGTCGCCTATTTCGACCGTGCCCCGGATGCCGGTGGATTGCTCTTCTGGGGCACGTCCTTGAACAATGGCGTGACCCTGCAAGAGATCGCGAAGCTGTTCTTTGACCAGCCCGAGACGCAGGAAAAGATGCCACCCAACCTGACGGCGGCCGAATTTGTCGACCTGGCCTACCAGAACTTCCTCGAACGCGAGCCGGACGAAGCAGGCAAGACATTCTGGGTGAGCAATCTGGAGGCGGGCAATGTCTCACGCCCCGAATTCATGCTGGCGCTGATCGAAGGCGCGCGGGCGGATACCGGGTCTCCGGACGATGTCCGCACGATCGAGGACAAGGGCGACATCGGCGTGTCCTTTGCGCTTATCAACGGCCTGAACGATGTCGAGGATGCCGAGGATGTGATGGACGCCTATACGCTTGATGATCGCGATGCGGGTCTGGCGCAGGCGCAGGCGCTGATCGCCGACGCGGCGGCGGATGCAAATGGGACAGATGGCGATACCTCTTTCACTTTCCAGCTTGTTGGCGTGATCGACGACCCGTTTGCGGTGGCGTGAGACGGTTGGGGTGCGTGTTTTGGCACGCCCCCTACAGGCTCCGAGTGTTCGGGGCCGGGTTTCGCCGCTAGGGTGGCTGTGATCCATCCACAAAAAGGCCCACGCCATGTCAGACCCCTACCAGACCTCGATGATGGAGAACCTCTACTGGTGGGGGATCCCGACGCTGTTTCGCTGTCCCAACGAAGGCCCCGAGGGGGCGGATATCGCCCTTGTCGGTGTGCCGCATTCGACGGGCAACGGTACCACCGAGCGCGATCAGCATCTGGGGCCGCGGGCCTTGCGCAATGTCTCGAGCGTTCAGCGGCGGGTGCATGGAGGCTTCGGGATCGACCCGTGGTCGGCGGCCAGAATTGTCGATGTGGGCGATGTGCCTCTGCCACGGGCCAATGACAACGAGGCCTGCATCGCGGACATCACCGCGTTTTACGAACGGATCGACGCGGCGGGGGCGCGGCCGGTGTCGGTTGGGGGCGACCATTCGATCACAGGGGGCATCGTGCAGGCGCTGGGGCGCGGCAAGATCGCGGGTGGGGAGCCGATCAGTTTCCTGCATCTCGACGCGCATACGGATGTGTTCACCAAGGTGGACCATTTCCTTGGCGCGAAGAAGTCCGCGGCGCATTGGGGGGCGTATCTGGCGGATCAGGGTCAGGTGGACCCGACCACCTCGATGCAGATCGGGCTCAGGGGCCATCCCCGCACGCTCGACTGGCTGCAGCCGTCTTATGACTATGGCTACAATGTCGTCACCATGAAGGAGTTTCGCCAGCGGGGTCTCGCGGATGTGGTGGCGCAGGCGCGCGAGGTGCTGGCGGGGCGGCCCGTCTATATCACCTTCGATCTCGACTGCCTCGACCCGACCGTCGCGCCGGGGGTGTCGAACCTCGAACCCGGGGAGAAGGGCTTCGATATCGACGAGGCGGTGGGCCTCCTGCACGCCGCGCGGGGGCTGAACATCGTCGGCGGTGACGTGGTCTGCATGATGCCCACCAAGGACAGCCGCAACCAGATCACCGCGCTCACGGCGGCGGCGGTGATGTTCGAGATGATTGCGATGATCGCGGAGGACAAAAGGTAAGGAATTGCTGTAATGGCAAACGGGGAGAGACGGTCTACACTCGGCCGGCTTTCATCCCACAGTGAGAGTAGCAGAAGAGTAGAGAGTGCGCCGCATGTCCCAGGATTCCGCCGCAGAAGAGATCGCGGATGAGTTGCTGTTCAAGACGGGCAAGGCGCTCATCAACGGGGATTTCGACGGCTTTGGTGCCTGTTTCGGCGTGCCGCATGTGATCGAGACGTCCGAGGGCCGCCGGGTGATCAAGGACATGGAGGCCCTGCGTGCCGTCTTCGATGAGGTCCGACGCTACCACCGGGACGCGGGCGTGATCGACGTGGTGCGCACCATCGTCGAGGCGCGGTTTCTGGATGCCGACACGATCGGCTCGACCCATGTCGCCCGGCCCATCCAGCGCAATGTCGAGACCCCGCGCAAACCCTACCCGGTCTACTCGATCATCCGCCGGCACGGGCATCTCGACTGGAAAGTTGTCTCGAGCATCTACGCCATCCTCGACAGCGACGAACACAACGCCATCCTCACAGCCCCGCCGTCGAAGGGGACGGAGTAGTCAGGGTTTTGACAGGGGTAAGGCATTGGTTTTCTGCAGTTGGGCGACGTGACAAAAACGACCGATACCGGTGAAAAACTCCGCCTGATCAGATGAGGCCATGTATCTTAGCGAACGGGTCCCAGTCTTTGTCCTCGTGCCAATCATACTCGCTCCAC
>NZ_FQXC01000011.1 GCF_900129875.1 Marivita hallyeonensis
CGTGGTGTTCGGGCTTTTTACGACACGCGCGATCATCTCCTATCTGATCCCGCGCTTGTCGGTGCGGTTGGCCAGCGACGCGGTGATGAAGCTGCGCCGTGACCTGATCGACTATTTGATGACGCTCGATCTGGCGTTTTTTGAACGCACGCAATCGGGCGAAATCATTTTGCGGCTGGTCAATCAGGCGCAGGGTCTGAGCACCTTTGTCGGGCAATCCACGGTGAACGCTGTGCGCGATGCAGCGACGGTGATCATCGTGTCGGGCTATCTGATCTACAAATCGCCCTTGCTGTTTCTCTCTGCCGTGATCGTGCTGCCAACGATCCTGCTGCTGCTTCAGCGTGTCTCCGCCAAGATCAAGGGTATTCAGGCCACGGCGGAAAACGCGCTTGGCGGCTACATGACCGGAATCGAGGAAATGTCGTCGGGCATGCGCACGGTCAAGATCGCGGGGCAGGAGCCCATCGAACGCGACCGGCTGGTGACCTCCACCAAGAACATCCGCAGTCTGTCGATCCGGTTGCAATCGGCGCAGGCGCTGGTGCTGCCGGCGATCGATATGATGGCGGCATTGGTCTACGTGCTGGTGATTGGCGGTGGCGGCTACATGGTGCTGTCGGGCGATTTCGGCCTCGATGGGGCGGGGATCATCGCCTATCTGCTGGGGCTCGTGCTGGTGTTCGATCCGGCGCGGTCGCTGGCGGCGTTCTTCACCAAGTTGCAGGCGAACCTGATCATCCTGGACGGCGTGCGCAGCCTGTATCGAGAGACACCGACGATCTTCGACCGCGACGGCGCGCATGCGGATTTTGACACGGGCGCGGACATCGCGCTGGAGAATGTGGCCTTTGGTTATGACCCCAAGGAGCCGCTGTTTGAGGGTCTGAACATGACCTTCCCGGGCGGCAAGGTCAGCGCCATCGTGGGTGCCACCGGATCGGGCAAGACCACCGTGCTCAGCCTGCTCACCCGGCTGTACGACGTCACAGGCGGGCAGGTGCGGATCGGCGATGTGCCGATCACGGACCTGAAAATCAAGGCGTGGCGGTCGTCCTTTTCGGTCGTGGCGCAGGATATCGTGATCTTCAACAGCTCGATTGCCGACAACATCCGCTACGTGCGCCCGGATGCGACAGACGACGAGGTGCGCGCGGCGGCCGAAGCAGCCGAGATCGCGGATCTCATGGACCGCCGGGGCGACACGCCGGTGGGTCCCAAGGGCAGTCAGCTTTCCGGCGGGCAGAAACAGCGCATCGCCATCGCGCGGGCGTTTTTGCGCGCGTCGCCAATCCTGCTTCTGGACGAGGCCACTTCGGCACTGGACCAGAAGACCGAGGACAAGGTGAAGGCAGCGCTCAACCGGCTGTCACAGGGCAAAACCACGCTGATCGTGGCGCATCGGTTGTCGGCGATCACCCACGCCGACTGGATCTACGTGATGGACGCGGGCCGCGTCGTGGAGCAAGGCACCCATGCCGAGCTGATGGCCAAGGGTGGGCTCTATGCCGGCATGTACGGTGCCCAGAAGGAAAGCTACGGGTAAGCCGCTCAGTCTTGTCCGATCTGCGTCACTGCGCTGCGCGTTCTAGAACCTCTTCAGCCCACTGATTCAGGCTTTTTCCTTCGAGCTCTGCCGCCAGCGCAGCCTTACGGTGAACTTCAGGGCTGACCCGGAACATCACCTGACCGGAATAGGCTTTCTGCGGCTCTTTTCCGACCTTGGCGCAGGTTTCGAGATAGTCATCGACGGCTTCGTGGAAGGCGTCACGCAGATCGCTGACAGTATCGGCATGAAACCCGATACGATCCCGAATGCCTGCGATGTGACCGATGAAAATCTGATCTGCGTCGTCATAGGCAACGCGGGCCGAATACCCCTGATATGTCATTGTGTTGGTCATGGTGTGACCCCGATCCGTTCCAGAAAATCGCGCGCATCCCGAACCTGATAGCGTTTCGCCTCCTTGGCGGGATGCGGACGATGGAAGGTTGCGATCTCGCCATCCTTTTCAAACCGCACCCGCGAACCCCGCCCTTCGATCACCTGCGCCCCGGCGGCACGCAAAAGGTTTTCAATCGCAGCCCAGGCAAGTGTGCCGGACACGGGATCGGTGAAAACCGCCTCCAGTGTCTTGCGATGCTTGCTGTTCATTTGAACACATTAGTTAGCGCTTGCGTTTTTTGCAAGCACTTACGGCTCTCGCGGTTTGAGCTCCGGGCCACCGTCGCGGTCGAGAAACAGCATCACGTTCATCTTCACCATGTCGCTGTCGGCGAAAAGCTCCATCCGGGCCTGCGGTGCGCTCAGCTGGTCGAGATAGAGCGAGACGGGGATGGGCAGACCGGCCCAGTCGGGCAGGGTGCCTTCCCAGCCGGAACTGCCGGTGCTGGTCATGCGGACCGGGCTGGTCAGTGGCGCGGGCAGATAGAGCATCACATGATCCGCCGCCGGCACCACGCGCAGCGGGCGGGTGTCGTCGTCCATGCCAAAGGGCTGTTCGCGGCCCATGAAGGTCACGGTGCCCTGCGCGTCCGAGACGGTGTAGACGAATTCTGCGGGAGGTGGGTCGAACGTGCCGCTGACAAGGCGGCGAATGTCGATATATCCGCTCAATCCTGAATAGAACACCAGACAGCGATCCCCTTCGCAGAAGTCGGTGACCTCTATCCCGCATTGATTGGCACCGATCCCGCCGATCACGGCCTCCGAGGTGGCGGTGGTGAAGACGTTGAGACTGCCAAGATCTGTCAGGTCGCCGGAACAGGCGGCGTGACCCATGGTGGGCAACAGGGCGAGGGCGGTGAGAGTGACGAGGCGTTTCATGACTGCCATTCTGCCAGAAGCCGTTCGGCGCGGTCCAGATCGGCGGGGCGGGTGATCTTGAAGTTTTCCTCGGAGCCATCGACCACCGCGACCGTGAGTCCGGCGCGCCGGGCGATGGCAACATCATCGGCGGCGTCTTCCGGCCCGGACCTGTGCGCCGCGAGGATCGCATCGAAGCGAAAGGCCTGCGGGGTTTGTGCCCGCCACAGTCCCTCACGCGAGACAGGCGTGGTCGCCTTTGTGCCATCGGTCCGCCAAAGCGCATCGACCACCGGCAGGGCGGCGAAGGCCCCTTCGGCCGTCGCCAGCGCATCAATCACCCGGGTGATCAGGTCCGGAGGGCAGAAGGGCCGGGCGGCATCGTGGATCAACACGTGGGTTGGACGGACCTCGGCCAGCGCTTCCAGCCCCAACCGGACAGAGACCGCGCGGGTGGCACCGCCGGGCACCGGCGGGAGCAGTCGCGGGTCGGTAACGTCTTCGGTGGCCTGTGTGTAAGGCGCGTAGTCTTCGGGATGGATAACGGCCCGAACACAGTCGATCCGGTCGGAGGCGAGAAAGGCCTGAATCGTATGGGTCAGAACCGCGTGCTCGCCAAGCGTCAGGTACTGTTTGGGGGTTTCCGCTCCCATGCGGCTGCCCCGGCCGGCGGCGACGATAAGGGCGGCGTTGGTCACATGGGCCTCCGGGGGTTGGGCTGGCTTCGGTCTAGCGTATTGAAAGCGCGTGCGGCAAGTCAGACCGTGGGCAGCGCGGCCTCAATACACCCGGTCGGCGTGCAATCCATTATCGAAGATCTACGGGCGTGTTGACATAAATCAAAGTGCCATTCGCACAATACATATAATGAATTTTGAATGCTTCTGTGACCCCGAAACATTCAAAATTCATGTCAATAACGAGGATTGCGAAATGCCAGAGCCAATCGACCCAGGCACAGCCCAAGATTTTGATCAACCGCTAAATACGGACCCCGATTATACGGTCAGTCATATTTTCAGCACCGACGATATCTCTGCGACTTTCGACGGCGGCACGCAGGGCGATCCTGGCGCCACCTATATCGATTTCAGCGGCGCCAACGGCACCAAGACCACCAAGGAAGGTGTCACGTTGTATCCGATCGACAGCGAATTCGGGTTCATCGTGACCGATTTCTCGGGGGCCGAGCAAAAGGCCATTGATGGATCCTATACCGAAGGCTGGGCTGGTGACCTGACCATCGGCGGGGAACAGGCCGGGCTCGTGGTGTCGGATGCGCCGACGGACGTGTTCAAGACACCCGCGGTCTTGGGGACATGGCTGACCGGGCTTGGCAGCAATACCGTCAAGGCCTCGACCGAGCATTACGTGACAATGCAGAACGTGTTGTCGGACCAGATGTTCCCCGAAGACCCAAGCGCGGTCTATCAACTTGACGACGATCTGATCCTGCTGAGTCAGAACCCGCTCTGGAACGAACAATATGTCCGGGTTCTGCTGGCTGACCAAACGACCTATGGCGTCACGGATGCCAACGAAGACGGCGTGGTCGATATCCGCGATCTGCTGAACCCCAATGAAAGCACGATCGAATACGACATCGCCTACGGCAATGACTACTCGGTCACGATGAAGGATGACGGCAAGCTGCTTTATCGCTGGGGGACCGCAGTCAAGCGCCCAAACGATGTGCGCATTGAGGTCGAACTGCCGCTACCTGAAGAATTCAACTTCACCGACGCGGGGTCGGGCCTCAAGCAATTGTTCCGCATCACGGAAGCGGAATTGGCAACGCATCACACCATCACCAACAACCCCAACGACCAGATCCGCCCGGAGGATTACGAAAACGAATCCGCCATCGGGACCTTGCCGACCTATCAGATTGTCGAGAATTACAACGGCGAAACCGGTCGAACCGTCTGGGAATCCACCGATGACTATTATGCGGGCGATGGGACCTTGTACCCTGCCGGCACCATTTTGCGGGATTCCGCGCTTGCGGGCACATTGTCGGCAACAATCCTGCAGGAGATCGGGGCCACGTCCAAAGATCTCGAACAGGGCTTTACCAACGCCTGGTACACGACCATGGATCGCGAGCCGTTCGAACCGGTCCTGACACCGGGCGGCGACTACGAAACAGGTCCTCGCTGGCGTCTGAAACCTGACAAATACGGCCAGGACTTGCCGAGCGTGGTCATCCCGGAAGACCCGAGTGATCCTTTGCCAATTCAGAATGGCGAAGAGAAATACGAAGTCGGGGCCGAAACGCAAACCGTCATCAATCTGCTTGACTGGGCGACACCGATTTCACCTCTGGCGATCAGTGCCGGCTGGCAGAACAATTCGGGCACCGTGTCCGGTAATGGCCTGAACATGACGGACAATTTCGACGTGGCTTTCTATGTCAAAGGAGACATCAAGCCAGCGACGCTATACAGCACCGAGTTGGTAATGAGTTATGAAGCGGTCGAGATCAACGCCGCGGGTACGACCATCTCCGGTACGGCGGATTCTGATTTCCTTGTCGGCGTCAACGGCAACACCTTCAACGGTGGTGCTGGTGAAGACCTGTTCGTTCTTTCATATGGCGTGTCGGCAGAAGGGCCAGAGACCGTGACCGCAAGTGTGGTTGAGGATTTCGAAGTTGGTGTAGACAAGCTCGGGCTGATTGGTTTTGACGCTCTGGCTGAGTTTGACGTTGATGAACTGGCAGACCGTCAGAAGATCCAGCAGGGCGCTTCCGGGAATGACCTAACCATCTCGGTGGACGGTGTGCTTGTTGCCACTCTGGAAGGTGTTGCCGCTGATCTGGGCGTCTCGGGCGGTCCGACCGCAGGTGTCGATCCAGGTGAGGGGCTTGATATCGGCGCAAGCTTCCTGATCACAAATCCTGGTGAAAGCACTGTTAACCCGAATCCAGATCCAGCGCCTGTTACAACCGTTCTCAACAGCGGAAACTCTAACATCAATGTGGACGGCACAACGAATGTGTTTTTAGATTTTGGCGGGCAAGACACTTACACAATTCTGAACTCTCTAAGTGCAGACGTCACAATCACTGACAACGATCCTAGTATCATCAATCTGCCTACAGGTATAATCGTTTCAGAAGCTCTCTTCCTTGCTGATGGAGTTGAGTTCACCATCAATGATAATACTGTCACGTTGTTAGGCGACCCTGCCAGCTTTGAGTTTGTATTCGGTGGAACACCGATTGACCCAATGGCGGGGACCTCGCAGAGCTATACCGAGACAGCGGATGCCTTTGGAACCATTATTCCAGCTCCAGGAGAAGCTGCCAACGCTGCGACCATCACGGGCGCAATACAAGACGATGGGACTATTGACGGAACTGCTGCTCTCGCTTCGCTTATCGGCATTTCAGTTTCACCCATTGAAAACGACATACCGACCTTCTGAAGATGCCGAATATTTGTCCTTAGGATAAAGGATTTGACCTGCCCCCCCGGTGGACCCTCGTTCATAACGAGGGTCTGCAGGTCTGTGCTGTGCTACCCAACGCGCCCTCGGGGAACTCCGCCCGAAACCGATTATACGCATCCGCGAAGAACGCCACGTAGTCCGCATCGGGTCCAGCCCATAATCCTTCGGAGCCAGCACCGGCACGCCCATCTCCTCGAGCAGGGCGCGCAGGAGCGTTGCGCGCTCGGGTTGTTCGGGATGCGGCATCGGCGCGCCACCGCGAAAATAGGTCTCGGGCGCATGGTCAAGCTGGCGCGGGTCGAAATAGGCGTTCATGGCAGACCTTTCTGTGTCGCGCCATCAAACCTGCTTGAAAGGCCCACTGCAATCCCGCTAGCTGGCACAAATCCCTTCGGAGACCCCTCATGGACCTGCGCCCCAATTCCGACGAAGCCCGCGACATCGCCTATCACTTCCACAGCTACACCAACCCGCGTGTGCACGAGGAGCAGGGCCCCCTGATCATGGACCGGGGCGAGGGCATCTATGTCTTCGACACACAGGGCAACCGCTATATCGAGGGCATGTCGGGGCTCTGGTCCGTCGCCGTGGGCTTTCACGAACAGCGCCTGATCGATGCCGCCACGCAGCAGATGGCCAAGCTGCCCTATTACCACAATTTCGCACATCGCTCGCACGGACCGGCGATTGACCTGGCTGAAAAGCTCATCGGCATGGCGCCGGTGCCCATGAGCAAGGTCTTCTTCACCAATTCCGGATCCGAGGCGAACGACACCATCCTCAAGATGCTTTGGTATCGCTCGAACGCGCTCGGCAAACCCGAGAAGAAAAAGGTGATCTCGCGCATCCGGGGCTATCACGGGGTAACGGTTGCGTCGGCCTCGATGACCGGGCTGCCCTACAACCACAAATCCTTCGACCTGCCCATAGATGGCATCCTGCACACGACCTGCCCGCATTACTGGCGCGAGGGGCGCGACGGCGAAAGCGAGGAAGACTTCGCCACCCGCTGCGCTGAAGACCTCGACGCGATGATCCAGTCGGAAGGCCCCGACACCATCGCGGCGTTCATCGCGGAGCCTCTGATGGGGGCCGGCGGTGTGGTGGTCCCTCCCGTCACCTATTGGGAAAAGATCCAGGCGGTTCTGGGCAAGTACGACATTCTTCTGATCGCCGATGAGGTGATCTGCGGCTTTGGCCGGACGGGCAAGATGTTCGGCTCTGAAACCTTCGACATCCGGCCCGATATCATGACCCTGTCGAAGCAGATCACCTCCTCCTACTTCCCGTTCTCGGCCTTCATGATGACGGAAGAGGTTTATGCACCCATCGCCGATGAGGCGGGCCGGATCGGCGTGCTGGGCCATGGTTACACCGGCGGTGCACATCCCGTGGGCGCTGCGGTGGCGCTGGAGAACCTGAAGATCATCGAGGAGCGAGACCTCGTCGCCAATGCGGCCGAGCGCGGAGCCGAATTGCAGGCCGGGCTTCGCGGCTTCGCAGGTCACCCGCATGTCGGCGAAGCGCGCGGCGTGGGCCTGATCGGTGCACTGGAGATTGTTGCGCCGGAGGGCCGGGAAGAAGGCTTCAATCCCGGACAGTTGGGCGCCGCGATGAACAAGCACTTCCTCAAGAACGGGCTCATCTCCCGCGCGATGATGGACGCCATGGCCTTCTGCCCGCCGCTCATCATCACCGCCGCGCAGGTCAGGGATATCCTGACAGCGGTGGAACAGAGCCTGGAGGGATTTGCGGCAGAGATGCAGGTATAAAACCGAGACAACAGTGTCGCGGCACCAATCCAAGCCAGGCTGCAGAATCCCGACCTTTGCGGAAATTCTCCGTCGGTGGACAAAAGGCTTGAATGGCCATCGCTGACATGGGGCCGATACCCGGCATGGTTTGCATGCGTCGCGCCTTTTCATTCCGCAGCGCCCCTTTCCTGATCTTCACATCAAGCGCGGCAACCTCCGTGTCGACACTCTCGATCTGGCGCAGATACGCCTGCACGGTGTTCGCGACGTCAGAGGGCGCTGCGTCCAATTCGGCCCGGCACCGTGATGCGAAGGCGTGCACGTTGCGACGCTGCTGGGGCAAGATGATCCCGTACTCCGCCAGATGGGCTCGCACCGCGTTGATCAGCTGCGTGCGCTGGCGCACGAAGAGTTCACGTGTGCGGAAAATCACCGCCTGCGCTTGCTGATCTTCATCCTTCACAGCAACCGTTCGGATCGAGGGTCGGGAGGCTGCTTCGGCGATCGCCTCAGCGTCGATGGCATCGTTCTTGTGCCGCTTTATAAACGGTTTGACGTAAAGCGGTGGGATCAAGCGCACGTCATGACCGGCAGCGCGGGCCATGCGTACCCAGTGGTGAGCCGAGCTGCATGCTTCCATGGCAACAATGCAAGGCGGCAGGTCTGACAGCATTTTCTGGAACTGAGATCGGGTCAGTTTCTTCCTGAATATAACATAACCATCATTACACGTACCGCAGGCCGCGAACGTCCGCTTGGCCAAATCTACGCCTAAAATATGAAGCTCTGACATGGGTCTCCCTCCTTCTTTCTCAACCGGTTCCAGTATGAACCGGCAGGAGGGGCATCCAATCCATCACATTATGGGCCTTGGATCGTGCATCCCCGACCTATAGGGTGCCGATCTGGTCGAACACGCCGACGAGCTGCATCAGGAACTCCCCCGATGCCGGGTCGAGCGCCTCGGTATAGTCTTCGTCCATCGCGGCGCGGGCGGCGGTGATGCTGGGGTCCGTGCCGTCGTAAAGCGCCATCGTGTCCTGCGCGTCGTCCACATCGCTCATGCCCAGCACGACCGAGAAGTAGATGCCGAGATCGGTCTTTTTTTCAAGGTAGTCGGCATCCGCCTCTTGCTGCGCGATGAAATCGGCGCTGGCGCCCGATGGCGGCGGGGCGTCCACCCCTTCGAGAATATCGAGGATGAAGCGGCCCTGGGTGATGATGTCGCGATCCAGAAGATCAACCCAGAAATCGAGCCCTGCCTGATCGAATGTGCGGCCCAGCACGTTCTCGTAGACCGCACTGGCGAAGGCCACGTTGTCGGCGAGGTCGGGATAGGTGGCCTGCGTCTCTGGCTGGGTGAAGAATTCATCGGCGATCTCTTCCACCGTACGCGCGCCTTGCGCCAACACGGTGCCCCAGAAGAACAACCCCACCGCATCCGGAGCACGGTCGAAATAGGCGATGTAGATTTCGACAAAGGTGCGGAAGTCGTCCGGCTGCAACGTTGCGAAATCGGCGAATTGCTCGAGGTCGAAAAGCGTGAGGGATCCATCGCCCGTGTCGAAGTAGCTGCCCTGTGCGAAGTCGAGGAATTCGAACTCGGTCAGCGTGTCGGTTCCGTCCGCGTCGTCACGCCGATCATCGAGGATGATCCCGTCCGGCGTGATCTGCAGCGTGTAATCCCCCTGCCCGCCGGAATACCCCGCCGTGTCCGTGCCATCGCCCCCCGATAACGTGTCGTTGCCCGGGCCGCCCGTGATGGTGTCGTTGCCCGGGCCGCCGTCGATGGTGTCCGCTCCGGTGCCGCCATCAAGGATGTCCGGTCCATCCGTGGGCGTAGGCGTGTTGCCCTCGCCGCCTTCACCGTTCAGGTTCAGTCCCGACAGTCCCACGGCGCTCACGCCGGTGGCGATCACGGTGGCTGTTCCGTCGGCGGCCACTTCGAGAAGCTGCGGCGGCGAAACCGAGAAATCGATGACGTAGGCCGTATCGCCAAGAACCGTCCACGTGCTTGCAACGCTGGTCGAGACCGGATCGCCCTCGGGGTTCAGAACCGGGCGCGTGCCTTCGGGTGTCCCGTCCGTGACGAGGAATGTCGGCAGGAAGCCAGAGGTGAAGCCGCTGATATAAGCCACCGTGTTGCCCGCGCGAATGTCTGACACGTCGGCAAGGTCGGTGCCGCTGGCAAGCGCAATGGTTCCGGACGCTGTCCCGTCGGTGAAGTACAGACTTGCGTCAGCCCCAAGCGGGCTATCGAACTGCGCATCGAACAACACACCCCCGTTGAACGCCGTCAGCGACGCGGGGCGTGCCCCGGGGGCGTCCGCGGCCATGTTGTTCAATGTCGGATCGACAACTTCGGTCAAAACGTTGTTCGAGAACGTGTAGATGCCCGTTCTACCCGAAAACGATGGATCATCCTGCGACAGCGCCCCACTGATGAACACGGTCGTGTCCGACGCCTCGATGTCGATCACCGTATCAAGCGCGGTCGCGGGCACTGCCTCGGTCGGCTCTTCGATCCGGTCCAACGTGTAAAGTTGTGATCCCTCGAACGTCTCGGCGATGAAATAGACCACATCGCCAGCTTTTACGAAATCCTTTGCCGGTGAAAGGAAATTGGTCGGAGACAGCCCAAAACTGACCGTGCCCACTGGCGTACCATCAGACAGGAAAATATCGGGGCTGTCCTGAAACCCGGCAGCCCCCCCAAAGGCAAATCCGCCCGGGAAGGCGGCGCCGTTTTCGTCGCTCAGAAAGGCACTGTTGAGAAATACGTTGGTCGTCGGTTCGGTCAGCCGCGTGGTCGCGCCGTTTTCGTAGAAAAAGACCGAGGAGTTGGTATCAAACCCGAGCGCGTAGACAAAGCCGTCTTCAAACGCGAACCCGAAGCTGCCGAGCGTGTTGAACTCCGGCTCATCCGGCAGAATGTCGACAAGGTTGGTCAGCCCGTTGCTGTCATAGGCATAGCGCACCCCTTCGGCGATGTAGGAAAAGCCACCGCGATAGGGTTCGATGAAGGTCGTGCTGTGACCATCGGTGGTGAACAGCAATTCGTCCGGTCCGTCCCGAAGCGCATAGACCTCGTTCGGCGCAGAGGACGGACCGACCGAGTAGACGATGGTTTCATACGGTCCTGACAAGGACAAAGCCCGGAACGCAGAGGCTGTGGTTTCCGTGTCTTCCGAACCGGTGCCCGTGGCAGAATTAGGGGACATGAAGCGCACTCTCTACACATGATTTGGGACGATACACGCATCGTGCCGGGCTGTTTGAAATGTTGTAAAGGTCTTGATTTCCTGACTTTATCTTGCCGATGACCCGAGGTAATCTACACGACCGGACACGAAAAACCCCCACCGTCACCTGGACGCCGGGGGTTCTTTTGTTATGCGTGACCGGAGCGCCCGGTCGGTGGTGGATCAGAGCGCGAACGGGTCGTCCAGCACGCCGACAAGCGGCATCAGGAAGTCGCCGTTTTCGGCATCCAGCGAGGCAGCGTAGAGCGCATCAATGGCATCGACCACCGTCTGCACACTGCCTCCTGTCCCATCAAACAGCGCCAGCACATCGGCGGCATCGTCGGTGTTCGACATGCCTTTGTGCACGGCAAAATAGGCACCCAGATCGGTTTTCTGATCGAGATACGCGCGGTCGGCGCTGCCATCCTGCACGCCACCCAGCAGCGTCATGATGAACTCGCTCCGACCAACCTCGCCTTCGTTCAACGCATCAGTCCAGAAACGCAGGCCATCAATATCGGGCGCCCGGCCAAATACATTCTCGTATACGTCAGCGACGAACCTAATATTGCTTACGTCTTCAGGATATACTATTAGTGTTTCGGGCTGGTTCGCGAATTCGTTCGCGATCGCCTCGAGCGACATGCCATTGGCGTAGGCGGTGCCCCAGAACGCCAGACCGATCGCATCGGGCGCGCGGTTGAAATAAGCGATATACATCTCGACGAAGGACTCAAACGCGTCGGCGTCAAGCCCGGCGTGACCGCCGAACTGCGTCAGATCGACTGCGTCGCCGAAGACCGGCAGCCCGGTGTCGAAGCCGATCCGCTCGATATTGTCGAGTTCAATCGTGCCCAGACCGTCGGTGGTGCGGTCGGTGACCGTGACGCCGTCAGGGCTAAAGGTGAGGGTATAGTCGGTCAGTTCTCCAGCGAAGAGCGCGATGTCGTCGCCCTCAAGCCCGTCGATCCGCCCGAACTCTGCCGTCGCAGTCAGGATATCGTTGTCCTCGGTGCCGGTCAGCACACCGCTGGAGCGCGGCTCGGATCCGCCACCGCTGTCCACGATCGGCTCTGGCTCTTCACCCGCGGGGAACGGAACGGGCGGCTCTTCGTCCGTGACGATTGTCTCGAGCGTTCCCATACCATCGACATAGCTCATTTGAACGCTGAGGGCGGCGCCGCGATCTTCCACAGAGACAACATAGCTGACATCCGTGGCACCCGGGATCGGTTCACCGTCGCGCAACCACTGGAAGGTGGCCGTGTCGGGATCAAAGCCGTCGCGGTCGAACACCGAGTCGGTGCGCGCAATCATGGTCGTGCCCTCGCGCGGGAAACCCAGGATGTAGAAAAGTCCGATCGGAACCGAGTTCACGAATTCGGCAGGCGGCTCCGGCGTCGGCGGCGGTGTCACCGGCTCTGTTGGTGTCGTCGGAACGGTTGGTTCGGTTGGAACAGTGGGGGTGGTCGGCGGCGGCGGAGGCGGCGGTGTGGGGGTGCCACCCGGCACAGTGGGTTCTGGATCGCTGACAAGCGTTTGCTGCACGCCACTGAAGTCAAAATAGCTCCACTGTACGCTGATCTGCGTACCTTGATCCGCAACACCCACTTCGTAGAACTGACCGGTCGCGCCGAAGATCGGCTCTCCGTTGCGCAGCCATTGGAAGGTTTGGGTCGCGTAATTGATGCCATCCGGGTCGGTGACGCCGTTCGGGCGGGCAACCAGTTTCTCTCCAACGAGGGCTTCGCCAAGGATCAGCAGGTCACCAACGGAATTGCCGGGATCGGAGTCAGGAATGATGACTGGGCCAGTCGGTGCACCGCCGCCGGAGCCGGTGCTCGGCACAGCTGGTTCGGGATTGCTGACAACCGTTTCGCGCGTTCCGCCACCGTCGGTGTAACTGTATTCGACACTGATCCGTGAGCCGGCATCGCTGGAACTCACGAAATAGGTCTGGTTCGTGGCGCCGAAGATCGGCTGGCCGTCACGGAGCCACTGAAAGGACTGCGTCGAAAAGTTGATCCCATCCGCATCCGAGACGCCGTTGGGGCGCGCGACAAGCTTTTCACCGATCAGCGCATCGCCGAGAATGACCAAAGGGCCTTGAGGGGATGAATTGCTCACGTTTCTGTCTCCTACCGAGATATGTTTTTCCGCAGGGCACTGTTCCCATGACCCGCCCCACGGATCGCGTCACGCGGGACGCCGGAATGATCGCGACCCACGTGGTGAGTGGACCCGTGCGTTCGGATCACTGGACTATCTGTCAAAACCGCCGGTTTCACGCGTGATGCGCGAACCATTTCGTCTGCTCTCTTCGCTACCCGCTCATAACCCAACCGAGAGCGGTTCTCGCCGCCCTTTTCACTACATACCGTGGTACCATTAAACGCCTTTTTTTCAAGTGCGTCGGCAGTCCTTGTCGGCGATTTCATGCGAACCTGCAGCATAAGGTCTGTGTCGGTCAAAGTGGGATCCGTCTGTATTGGTCGCGCTGCAGACACATTCAGTCGCCGAAATCCCTTAAGGATTTCTAAACCGTCGGTACAGCCATCGGATGTGCGTTCGCGTCCCAAGACAAAGTCCCCATTGGCCCAGGGTTATGAAAACGTATGGTTTTCCATAAAGCGGTAGTGCAGGGCAGATTTTTCACCTGTCATAAGTACCGGCCAACTTCGGCGTAAAGATGGTCGCAATAAGAAACCTGATCTCTCAAAGGTGAAAAATTTGTGGCCTAGGCACCGTCCCCTGCGTGTGCCGCAACGGAACCGTGATGGATCTCGCGGACCACTTGCCATAACACGCGGAACGACCACGACCGTGCAGGCGAACGCGATGACCCAGACCTTTTTCGATGTCAGCGACATCGTCACCTATATCCGCGAGCATGCTTCGGTCAGCGGCATCCAGAGAGCCGCTGTCAAGATCATTGCCGAAGCCGTGCGGATGCGCGGACGGGATGTGTTTCTGAGTTTTTACCATCCGGTCAAAAAAAGCTACGTCGCCTGCCCTGCCGAGGATCTGCTGACCACACTTGAAACCTTCGATGCCCCAGGTCTGGCACGGGCGTTCGGGGTGCGGATGCGGCGGCCCGACATCCCGGAAATCTTTCTGCAGCGCTACACGGGGCAACCGGTCAAGCAAGCGGTTCATATCGCGCGGATGCGGCTTGCCGGGGCGCGGGGGCAGTCGCGGTATTTCGACCGTCGGGGTCTCGATTTTCGCCGCTGGCAGCACCTCTACGGACGCCGATCCGCAGCGGCGGCCGTCACCGTGCAGCCGTTCGAAAAAGTCGCGCAACCGGGCGACGCGCTCTGTGGGCTAGGAGCGATCTGGGGGCGCGGCAAGGTCCTCTCGGCCTTCCGCCAAGCGGCAGAGCGGAACGTGCGGGTGTACATGCTGGTGCACGACCTCATTCCAATGAAACTGCCCGGGATGGCCGATCCACGGGCTGCGCGCAGCTACCATGACTGGCTTGTGGGATCGGCGGAGTATGTGAGCGGCTATCTTGCCAATTCCGAAGCGACGGCGGCAGATCTGCGGGCGTTTCTGGACCAGCAGGGGCTTGCAGGCACGGTACATGTCACACCGCTGGCACAGGCTGGGGTGCATGTCGCGGATCGCCCTGCCCCGGCTCTTGATCCGCTGGTGCATGAGGCGGCGACGCTGCCTTTTGTTCTCTGCGTCGGCACCATCGAGCCTCGCAAGAACCTCTGGAGGTTGGCGCAGGTCTGGGCGCGGCTTTCGCAGCGAACGGATATCGAGCTGCCGCGCCTCGTGCTGGCGGGCAAGCGCGGCTGGCTGACAGGCGGATTCCTGTCGATTCTGGAGCGCACGGGTGGTCTGGGTGGCTGGGTGATCTGGCTGGATGCGCCGGGTGATCACGAACTGGACCATCTCTACCGGACCTGCCTCTTCACCGCGACAGTCAGCCTATATGAGGGCTGGGGCCTGCCGATCGGCGAAGGGCTGAGCTATGGCAAAACCGGGGTGGTGTCGCAGGCCGCGTCGATGCCAGAGGTGGGTGGAGAACTGGTGGCGTACTGCGATCCGGCGTCGATGCAGAGCATCGAAGCGGCGGTGCTGCGGCTGCTCGATCCCGAACATCGCAGCGTGCTGCAGGCGCGGATTGCCGAGGCTGATTTGCGCTCTTGGGAAGACGTGGGGCGCGACGTGCTGGCGGTTCTGGCGGATTAGGGTTCTGTTAGCAAAGTGTTTCGCGCGCGAAACATTGGGACCGCATCGGACCTATTAACCCGGTGTTGATTTCTGCTCATCAAGCCTTCGGCTGTCCTCGCAAGGAAGAACGTCAGCCGTGCTAAGCGCTCCCCCGCTGCTGCGCCCATTTCTTGCAGAAGCCGAGGAACGCCATTTCCGGGTTGCGGGGTTTGGTACTGGCCCAGGCGCGCCATTCGGCTTCGATGACGTGCACATCCCAGCCGGGGGCGGCGGCGCGGGCCATGTCGTAGACATCCGGATCGAGCGGAGGGATGTCGACCGCCTCGGTGGGGTCGGCCCCGACCGTGCCGCGGGAGCGGACCCAGAGCTGGTCTTTCTCGTCATCGATGCGGATCTGGTAATCCGGCATGTGGTTGTACTCTTCGTCTTCCTTGGCGATGGCGAGCACGAGACGGCGGAATTCGCGCAAGGTAGAGCCCGAGCCGCATTTCTTCTGCAGCACCGCCATCGACACGCGCCATTCCTTCTGGCGTCCGCAATGCTTGCGCGCCAGTTCGTAGATGCGGCGCTCCAATGGTTTGCGCAGGCGGAAATATTCGCGTGAGAGCGTCAGGACCTCCTGCGCGCGGATCGCGTTGAAGACCCAGTCCGAGAGTTTGACCTCAACCTCCTGCATACGCCCGTCGCGGGTTTCGCGGACGATCCTGGCGCGTTCGATGAGGCCGAAGGTCTCGAAGATCTCCTGCCCGCCGGTGGTGATATTGGTGGAGATGCGGGTGCCGGCCAGACGCTCCATCGCCGCCTTCAGAAGGTTGTAACCGCGTCCCGTCGTCATGCGATTGGTGGCCTTGAGCAGATCGGCGGCCTGAAAGCGGATCACCTGCTGGGGTTCTTTGCCGTCGTTCATGCCTTTGATGAGGCTTGAGATGCAGTAGATCAGCACATCGCGGTCATGCACGGTGGCCAGCCCGTCGACGGAGGGTTTGATCTCGACGGTGGCGCCGTTGTGTTCGTAGCGGCGGGGGCGTGTGTCGGGTTTGGTGCTGAGCGAGAAGATCGGATGCTCCATCGAGCCCATGTCACCCTTGGGGGCGGCATCGAGGATGTCACAGACGAAGAAGTCGCCCTGCGGATGGCGGTCGGGCAGCAGCGGATAGGCTGCGGGTGGGGTACTCATGAGGGGCAGCTCCTTACGACACTTCACACACACCCCCTTCTAGAACGACACTTCACACACGCCAAGCAAAAACGACACTTCACACACGCGGCCTTCGACACTTCACACACGCTTGGACCGGAAAACATGAGTCGGCTCAAAGGGTTATTGGGCGGTTTTCAGCGGGAATGATTCGGCAAAAAGGGAATCACCACTCTACACACGGTGAATCACCACTTTACACACGCAGAATCACCACTTTACACACGGGGGGTGTTGGCAAGACTTTGAGATTGTTTCGAAAAAGTGGCCTTTAAAGGGGCTTAACACGACTCTAACACATATTAACACCCAAAGGCGGACATCTGTACGCCTGAATGCTTGAACCTGCAGGATGGAAACGTCTGGGTTTACTGAGAAAGATCAGAGCCGCTTTTTGAGAGCGGCGTCATAGAGTGGGGCAGGATGCGGCACCTTGGCGAGGGTCTCTCGCGCACGGCGCGCTTGCAGGGATTTGGCCGCGTCTTCCGGGAAGTGCTGCGCGATCTCGGCGATGCCCTTGGCATAAAGCGCCGGGTTGTGACGGTCTTCCAGCCGGGTGCGGCCGGTCTGGGCGAGAGTTTCACCCAGGGTGCGGTCGGCATTCACGCGGCGGATCAGATCCTGCAAGGCTGGGATTTCTCCGTCGATCGGGATCTTGAACACCGTGTCGTCAGGTAGAGAGCCATACCAGCCCAGATCAGTGACCACGGCAGCGGCGGCGGCGTTCCAGATGCGGAGCTGGCTGCCGGAGGCTTCTCCCATCGTGGGATAGCGCAGGTTGAAGACGAGGTGTGCTTGCGCGAGGGCTGCGTCGAGGTCTGGTTCAGGAACAAAGCCGTGGACTTGGACATGGGCCTCAAGGCCGAACTGTTCGAGCTTTTCGCTCAGAACCGAGCGGTCCCAGACATTGCCCATGATATCGAGTTTGAAGTCGATCTCACCTTTGAGGGGACCAAGCGCTTCGAGCACCTCCCAAAGGCGACGATTGGGGCCGATATGGCCGAACTGGACAAGCCGCAAGGGGCCGTCCGGGGCGCGCTTTGCTGACGGTGCACTGGCGGAGGGTCGGAAGGGCAGGTCCAGCTGGTAGGCCGGGACAATGCCGGTCGCTTTCACGGCGTCGAACGCAGCAGGCGTGTGCGACAGCACGGCGGCGGCGTGGTCGAGGCAGAGGTGGAAGCCGGGATAGGTCTCCGACAGGACATTGGCGCCGGAGCGGCGGGAGAGCACGTCCTGCGCAGCGGCCAGACCTTCAGGGCCGTACCAGCGCAGCATTTCCGCCTCGTAGATGTCGCGCGGGAAGCCTGCGAAGCGCATGGCATCGTGCAGCATTTCCTGAATGGCCAGATCGTGCAGCACGATGATCGACGGGATGCGGCGGGCCAGTGTCAGGAAGCCTGCGTGATAGGCCCAGGAGTTGCCGATATGGATGAAGATCACGTCCGGGCCGTCGCCATGACCTGCTTTGGCGAAATCGCGGGGCAGGGTTTCGTGAGGGTTGATTTTTCGGACGGGGCAGAACGCTTCGGTCGCACGATCCCAGTGGCGGGCGTCGGTCCAGACGGTCAGATCCGTGGCCTCGGCCAGTTCCGGCAAGATGCGGTAGGTGTAATGAGCGATGTCGGTGGTCGCCTCGGGGATGGGCGAGATCCAGTGGACCTTTGGTTTCACGTGACGTCTCCCGGCAGCGGGGTGGATTTCACGACGCGCAAGAAGGCGTCCTGCGAACAGGGCAGCGTGAGCGTGGGCGCACGGCCTGATCCGGTCATGGTGCCGACCCCGGACTGGTAGAGGTGCAGGCGCAAGGTGCCTTGGTCCTGGATGCCTTCGGGGTCCAGTCGCAGCGCGATCTCGCCGGCGCTGTGGGGCGCGATTGGGGCCGTGATGGGCTGCATCAGGTGCTGATGGCGCAGGTCCCCTGCCCCGTCGATCCATTCGGCAAGGATGCAGGTGGCGTGATCACCGCCCACGGACCACCATTGGTTCGAGCCGTTCTGAACGGTGATCCGTGTCAGGCCTGTGGCGCTTTCAACAGAGGCCACCGACAGCGTTCCGGTCATGCGGGTCGGGTCGCCGTGGTAGAAGCGCTTGGGCAGGCCTTTGGGGGCGCTGGCCTTTTGGGCGAGGTAGAAAATCGTCTCGCCGCGCAGGGTCAGATCATCGCCGCGTTCGACCAGCATTTCGGCGATTTTGGGGTCAATCGTCCGGTCGTAGACATCAACCGTACGGATCAAAACCGTCTCGAACCCTGCCGCCTGACCCAGATCCGGCAGGTCTTTTGGCCCATGTTCGCGGTTGTGACGGCCGTAAACGCCGCCTGAAGGCACGAAGATTCCGAAGGAGTAGGGGGCAATACCGTTGAGCATCTTCGACACGCCCCGGTGGCTGACAATATTGGGTGTTGTCAACAGGATATGCCCGCCGGGCTTGAGCACGCGGTTGGCTTCGGAGAAGAAGAAATACGGGTCGAGGGCCAAGTGTTCGAGGATCTCCATCCCCGTGACCAGTTCGAAGCTGTCGTCGGGGTAAGGCCACGGGTCGCGTTCGGAATTTACGGCCTCGAGGCGAATGTCAAAGCCGGGGAAAGCGCCCTCTTGTACGGATCGTACGGTTTGAACGTACGGATCAGGGCCTTCCCAGAGGCCCGCCATCCGGATGCCGGGGAACTGGTTGGCCAGCAGCGCCTGGAAGACGAGCGGCGGGAAGACACCGACGTCGAGAGCGGAGGTGACCGGAATGCCGTCGAGCGCGCGAAGCGTCGTCATGTACCGCGTCCAGTGGGTGCCGAGGTAGTTGGCGAGGCCGGTGTCGATGGGCGGCGCGTGGTCGCCCAAAAGGCCCGGCAGTTCATCAAAGGCGTAGGCGGCCAGAACCTCTTCGATATTGGCAAACGGCAGGTCCTCGGGGGCCGAGGGCGGCGCTATGGCGGCTGTGAGGGTCTGGACGGCCTGTTCCTGCGGGGACAGCTCTGGCGGGGCCTCAGCAGGCGCTGTGGCGGTGTCCTCGGGCGCTGAGGTGCCCTCCTCCACAGGGAGTGGGTGCACTTGCTGATCGGACCGGCCGACGAGGGTGTCGACCACGTGCTCCCACGTGATCTGCATGTCAGTGTAGCGGGCAAGACCCGCCTGCCCCATGCGCTCTGCTCCGGTGGGGTCTGACATGACCTCTTCGAACGCCTGACCAAGATCAGCGGGTTTGGGGGCCGTGACGCGGCCCTCGATGCCGTCGGTGATGAATTCCAGGGGACCGCCGGAGTCGGTGCAGGTGATGACAGGTCGGCCGGACAGCATCGCCTCCAGCGTGATGTAGCCGTAGTCCTCGTCCTGTGGGACAAAGACCACCGCGCGGGCCTCGGCGTAGTGGCGCAGCAGGGTTTCGTCATCGACGCGGCCCAGCCATGTGATGCGGTTGGCGATCCCAAGCTCCAGCGCCAGCGCGTGCAGGTCCTGCTGGTAGCCGGGGTTCTCGGCGACACCGGCGATGACCAGCGGGATCTTGGAGCGCGTCGCGGCCAGACCGCGCAGGATCAGTTCGAGGCGCTTGGACGGGTTGATGCGACCGGGCGCAAAAAGATAATCGCCGTAGTCTCCCTGCCAGAGCCGCTCGGCATTGGGCGGCGGGTGGTAGAGCGGTGTGGCGTCGAGATCGAGATAGGTTTTGAGCCGCCCCGCCACGTTGCCGGAATTGGCGTAGATCGGGTGAGGGCTGGCGGTGAAGGCGGCGCGGTCCTCTGCATGGATGAGCGCGCGCAGCGCGTCGCCATCGGGGTCGTGCATCAGATCGGCATCGCCGGTGGACCAGAGGTCATAGGCGGCGCGGTGCTGATGCAGGATCCAGTAGAGCTTGTTCGGGTGATGCGCGAGCCAGGCCGGAAACTTGAGCCCGATGGCCATGTCCACCGGCACCCCTTCGAACTCCGACAAGTCGTGCATGCGCGCCGCGAGGATGTGATCTGCCAGCACCTCGCCGGGATACCATTTGAAGGGCAGCGTGATCTCGGTCGCCTCGTGGCCGTACTGGTTCAACGCCGCGACAAGATTGGCCGCGTGGCGTTCGGCCCCGCCATGGACAAAGGGCACCTGCGTGCGAAGAACGCCGATCCTCATGCGTCTTTGTCTCCGGGTTTGGTCCCGAGGACGGCGAGATCCTGCGGTCCGAACAGCAGGAAGGCCAGCTCATCGTTGAAATCGGGCGCGTCGAGGAATTCCTTGAACCGCTCGTGCGGGTTGAGCGCGCGCACCTCCACGGGATCGAACCCGGCGGTGTCGAAGAGCACGGTCAGCACCTGTTCCGGCATCGGTTTGAGATGCGTTGGATCGGTGTGGAACGTGGTGGCGCCGACCAGTACGTTGCGGGTGTGAGGCGTCTCGAACATCAGCACCCCACCCGGGGCCAGCACGCGCTGCGCTTCGCGGGCGATCCAGGCCACGGCATCGAAAGGCAGGTGTTCGACCAGGTGATGGGCGGAAATCAGCGCGAGGCTGTTGTCGGGCTGGTCGGCCAGCGCTTTCAGCGCATCGCCGAGGCGCACGTCGAGCCCCTGCTCCTTTGCGGCTTCGATCTGCACCGCGTTGGTGTCAACACCGAACCCCTCGATCCCCGCGCGTTTCAACAAGCCCAGCCATTCGCCGCGCCCGCAGCCGATGTCCATGACCGGTTTGCCCCCGGTGCGCATCACCGCGGCCTCGACGTCGGGCAGGTAGATGCGCAGCCGGTCGGCGATCTCCTCGACCGAGCCGCGGTAGCGGTTCTCCAGCCGGTGGTAGAAACTGTCCTTGAAGGCGTCGAACCCGTCCGATGGCGGCAAATCGAGCGCGGTGCGGGGGGCGGTGTCGGGTATGGCCCCTACCCCACCCTGCCCCGCAATCGCATCGACCCGACGTGACAGATCGGCGAAGACCCGCGCCATCAGCGCGGTCTCGGAGTGCAGGGTGTTCAGCAAATGCGCCCGTTCACTGCGGTGTTCGTGCACCACGCTGTCCACCAGCACGTGGTGCTGTTCGATCCGCTGCGCGGTGCGGGTGATGTCGTCCATAAGCCGCGCACCTTTCGGCCCCTGCCCATCGAGCGTCTGCCGGAATTCCTCGTTGGAGCGCCAGATCTCGCGGATGTCGCGGCCAAAGCGGCCCAGTTCGCCTTCGATATCATCCATGCGCAGTTCGGCATGGGTGATGCGTTTCTTGGCGTCCTTGGCCATGTATTCGGTCCGGCCCAGTTTGAAGATCGCCGAAAAGTAGCGTTCGAACCGCTTGAGCGGTGTGAGTTTGCGGCGTTTGGTCATGACCGATGATCCTGAATGAGAGCTCTTCTTGGCAGAGGCTTTGGCGGTACCGGTCCCCTTGAGCCGGGCTGCGACATTGGCCAAGGCCCCGGCTTTGGCTGCACCCTGCTCACCGGAGGGAACATCCTGCGGGACGGCTGGCACAGACAGGCGCGCCTCAACTGACGGGGTGTAGGATGTCACCACGACATCCGGTCTGGATGGTTCGTCGGATGTCATAAAGGCCCCCCTGCCCAGCGTGATGCGTCGCGCGCAGGCGGTTGCTCATAGGTGCTGCCTGCGCCAAAGGCCATCGCCCATCCCGCCGCCCCATTCAAGAGGGGGCTCTCTGTCTTACAGGTCGTTTTCCGCCTTGTAGAGCGCCCAGGCTTCCTCGATCAGCACCCCTTGCTGGACACCGCGGGCGCGCGCCTCGTCACCAATTTCGCGCGCAACGTCAGGCATCACCTTGGCGTGAACCTGCCCGGTGCGCGGACTGGGTTTGCGACCCCGGCGTTTTTTCGGGCTGCGGTCCGTGAACCCGTGTTTTTCTGCAGCGGCGTCAGTCTTGGCGACGGTTTTGGGACTTGTATCCTTGGGTTTGGCACGCAGCTTTCCCGGCGTGATGGAGATGCCAAAGGGGTTTTTGTCGGACATACGCCTATCCCTCCCCCGCGAGGCGTTTGTAGACCTGCATGGCAAAGGCGCGGGCATTGTCGCGGGCGCTGTCCATATTGCCCATGGGGGGCATCGAATGCAGATCGCCACCGAAGGCGAAGAGCCCGGAAAAGGCCGCGCGTTCCATCAGCGGCGGGTCGATCACGTCGACTCCCTGCTGGCGCAGCGATATCTCGATCCCCTTGTGCTGTTTCGACACGATCGCCTTGGTCATGGTGAAGACGACGGCATGGGGGATGCGACGGTCGAGCGCCTCTTCCTCTTCGGCGATGAGCTGAATCGCGCGCGCGCCGATGGTGGCATCGAGCGTGGTGGCCCGCATCGGTGTCAGCACCAGATCGGCCTGTGAAATGGCGCGGGAGACAAGCCGCGAAGCGACCCCTTCGAGGTCGACAATCACCACCTGCCCGTCCGCATCATGCGCCTTGATCGTGCGCACGATATCGGCCTCAGTGATGTCCGACAGTACGGTGATGTTCCTTGGCACATCCGCCTGGTCAGCCCACAGGGTCAATGACCTGTTCGGGTCGCAATCCAGCAGGGTCACGGGCACGTTTTCATGTGCCAATTCAGTGCCCAAGAGGACGGCTGTGGTGGATTTTCCGGCACCGCCCTTGGGCGATGCGACGACGATGGTTGGCATGGAAATGTCCTGCTCATTTGTAATTATCCGATAATTCCTATAACCGGATAATTTTGAATATCCAATAATTTTGTTTATCCGGTAATCTAAAATATCCGGTAATATTTTCCAGAGGCGTTTGAGCCGCCTTCCAGGGACACCTTGCACCACGGTGTCAGCCCCGTCGCATGGCTCGCGGGTAGGCAAATTGTTGCGGATTGGTCACGTCTGTTCGGGGTGAAATTTGAATTATGATTTTAAATCAACAACTTGCCGTATCTCCCTAAAAGGGTATATAAACCACTGTACAGGGGTATGTGTTTTGCTATACGTTTCTCCTTGTTGAATAGGAATCGACCGTTTAGAAGCCTATTCCAGTTGAACCCTGCCGGTTTTGCAGGGCGTGGTGCGTTCTCTTCTGGAGGTTGTACCCGTCGCGTAAGGCGCAGGAAGGGACAACAACGATCGTTGATGGGGCCGAATAAATCGGGCACCAAAATTTAAGAGGAAGATAAGCTATGGCTCTCGACCTAAGCACGCTGTCAGCCGACCAACAGGTTGCAGCAATCTATATCGGCTATTACGACCGTGCAGCCGAACCGGATGGCGCGAACTTTTGGGAAACGGCAGTTGCCAATCCCAATCTCAGCCTGGAAGATATCGCAAGCGACTTCGCGACGCAGCCGGAAACTCTGGCGGCGTATCCGTTTCTAGATAATCCCTCCGTTGCAGAGGCGAACGCTTTCATCACAGAAGTGTTCCTGAACCTCTTCAATCGCGCGCCCGATCAGGCTGGCTTGGATTTCTGGTCCGCCGCTCTCATCGCCGCTATCAATGGGGACCAGGGCGCCATCTCGGTTGGCGAAATTATCCTGTCGATCATCGGTGGCGCTCAGAACTCGGCGGAAGGTAATGACCTCACCACCATCCTGAACAAGATCGAGGTTGCGACGTCTTGGACCGACGCGGCCGAGGCGGCTGGCGAGACGGATGCCTTCGGCAGTCTCAGCACATCGGTTCAGAATAGTGCGAAGTCGATCATTGAGGGTGTTACCGACGTAGCTTCGACTGTCGTTACAGCCAAGGCCACCATTGATGCCTTCTTTGGTCCGACAGGCGGTGTTGAGGGCGATGAATTTTTCCTCACATCGGCGACCGACGTCGAAACAGGTACAGCGGACGACGATTCCTTCTTGGGATACATCCAGCAAAACCCGTTTGCTGGCGGTGTGTCCAATTCGCTTTCGTCCGCTGACCGTCTGGATGGCGCCGGCGGAAACGACCGCCTGTACGCGGAGCTGAGCAAAGAGTTCCTGGGTGCAACTGCTGACGATGGTTCCTCTTCGCGGACTGATATCCAGCCGCGTCTGACAAGCATCGAAGAGATCGATATTGAAGCCCGTGATGACACCGAAGATGGTGCAAACGATCTTGATACCATTATCGTTGATGCCAAGCATATCGTGGGTCACGATGAAATCGGTTCCTACTACTCCGATGGCGATCTGAAGATCGAGAACCTGACCACGAAAGAAACAAGTGATGATGGCTCGGCGCGCAACACGTCCGAAATCACCATCACGATGGATCACACCGACAACTTCAACACAGACGATGACGCATCCGACCTCGAAGTTCTGTTCGACAACGACTATCTGCTGTCGGGTCAGGAAGCCGAAGGCAAGATCTTCTACTTCCTTTTGGACGAAGACGCGGAACTCGCAAATAACCCGAACCGCCTGAACAACATCGACGTGGACGGTATCCGTTTCACCATCGATCGCGGCAATGGTCCGGTTGACGTTATCATCGAAGATATCGCAGCCAACGTTGCGGGCACCCACCAGGGCTTTGTGAACGCGCTGCAGCCTGCACTTCAGGCGTTGATCGCTGACGGCACTCTTCCAGCTGGCACAACTCTGACACTAGACCCGACGGTTACGGACTTCACCTTCCTCGACGATGGTTCTCGTTCGGATGACATTCCGGCAATCGTTCTGACATCAGGTGACGGTTCTCCGGTTATCGCGACCGGCTTCACCCGTATCGAAGAGCCAATTGGCGAGTACGACGTTTACGGCCGTTTCAACTCGGTCAATGAAGTCGAAGACCAGCCTATCTCTGTCGATATTGACCTTCATAAAGCCGGCCGTGGCGGTGAAGGTGGTGACCTTGTTGTTGGCGGCAAATCCGAAAATACTCCGGACGGCATTGCCGACGGTATTGAGGTGTTCAACATCAATGTGAAGGGCGCGGGCAATGATGACCCGAACGGTGGTATGACCAAGCCGTCCAACGTCGGCACCATCACTTCCACCGGGAACGAGCTGCGCGAAGTTTACATCGCGACAGACGCAATGTTTGCGCAAGGCGATACTTTTGCCAGCCTGACAGTCCGGAACGGCTTCGATCAGGACACCAATGCAAACGTCGAAAGCGGCGATCTCCAGTTGATCAACGCAGATGCGTTCTTGGGTGACTTGACCCTGGGTGATATTGATGCGGCAAACAATGCGGGCCGTATCACCAACGCTAACACAATCACTGCGCAAGGTGGCGGAGACGTTACTCTTGGTCTTCTGCTTGATGGTAATGAGGTGGATCAGGCTTATTCCGTCACAACCGGTGGCGGCAATGACTCGATCAACATGCTTATTGACGGCGATGCTCTGGATTTTGCCGGATCGAGCGTGAATATCTCCACCGGCGGTGGTGACGACAGCGTGTTGATCGATTTCGACCTCGACACAACTCCTGGCCAAAACGAGCAGCTGAACCAGGCAATTCTGGACAACGTTCTTGTTGAGACTGGCGCAGGTAATGACACGATCACCATCGACGACGATGCGTTCGGTCAAGACGTGGGCAATGCCAACATCCGCGCTGGTGAAGGCAACGACACGATCTACACAGATGGTGCTGCAAACCCAGCTGGCCAAAATGCGGTCTGGGCGTTCAACTTCGACAACATCCGTGCAGATGCTCAGGGTGGTATCGGTCTGAGCGCACCTGACGACTTGCCGGGTGTTCAGACATCTCTTGCCTACGTCGGTGGCGCAACCGTTACTGTCACGCTCTCTGGTGCAGGTCTTGCTGATCTTGCGGCAGGTGGTGGTGTCATGGCTGTTGCCGCTGCTGGTGCTGTCGCGGGTGATGATGGTTACGAAGCTTCTTCGACCATCGAATCTCTGATCAACGGTAATGAGTATTACGGTGATCAGCGTGATGTGAACGCAGCCGTGATTGACGCGATCAACAATGATGACGTTCTCGGTAAGCTTCTTGTTGCTTCCATGGGTGCGAATAACACCGTAGTCGTCTCTTCGCTGACGTCGGGCAACTTCGCACCGATCGATCTTCGTATCGACATTGATCAGCGTGACGCAGATACAGAAAGCTACGCTAACGCTGTTCTGAGTGAAGCACAGCAAGTGTTCAGCAACTCTGATCTGACGTTGACAAACCTCTGGGGCACAACCTCGTTTGCGACACCTGCAAACTACCAGGCCGGAACGCCTGCTGGTGAAGCTGGTGATCTGACCTCCAGCGGAACAGCAAACGCTTGGTACGATGGTCTGAGTGTTGCAACAGGTGCCAACTCGGCGGATGACAACCTGCATACAGCAGGCACAGCGAGCATCTATGAGCAGGACAACACGATCGACGGCGGTGCCGGCGATGATGTGATCGTTCTGTCCACAGACGCAATTGCTGACGCAGTTATCCCGTTCACGCTGAGCAGCAACAATGCGTTCATCAACGGTGCAAGCAACCAGACAGTTGTTCTGACTGGCAGCAACATCGGTGACGATACAGTGATGAACTTCACCACTGCGGGTGCAGCGTCGACAGTGAATGCTGGGATCGATTTCCTTGACTTCTCCGCGTACCTGACCAGTATGCAGAACCTCTCTGCGGCGCCTGGTCCGGACTCTGATACGCTGATCCCGGTCACCCTCGACAACGACACTGCAGATGTTCAAGCCAACGAAGTCTCCGTTGTCACATTCGACAACACCGACGACGCAGGCGAGACATTCGCGGCTCTGTCGGCGAGCGTTATTGAACAGCTGTTCAATAACGGTGGCGGCTTCACAGGCTTTGACGGAGACTCGAGCTTCGGTAACCTGAATGCGACTGCTGCGAACGCTGATGATGAGTATGCGGAAACTGCAAATACTGATCAGCTTATCAACGGTGCTGCGAAATCGATCCTTATGGTCGAGAACGCGGACAACGATGGTGAGTACAAGGTGTTCGAACTGTCCTGGAACGGTGATGCGTCCAACGATACTGACAGCACCAACAACGGTCAGGTTTCGGCCAACCTGTTGGGCAGCATGGACTTTGGCGACTCGCTGACCGGTCTGTCTGCAGCTAACCTTGTCGGTTCGGCGGATTACGCTGGCCTCTTGGCCGCTGGTCTTGGCGGCGCCGTGACACCTCCGCCGGGCGGCGGTGGCGGCGGCGGTGGCGGCGGCGGCGGCGGTGGCGGTGCCACTGTTGTTGACCTGTCCGGCCAAGCTGCTGTGACGGCTGCTGCAGGAACTGCTGAAGTGTTCGTCCTCGAATACGACAGCACCTCCGGCAGCGCACTGTCGAGCGATGCAGTTGTCTCCATCACCGGTTTCGATCCGGCAGAAGACATCCTGCGCTTCGACGATGCGAACGTAACACCGCAGACTGTGGCGACCCTGATCAACGGCGCAGGCGGTGCAATTGTTGCTTCCAACGGGTTCGCTGGTGAAACCACCATCAACTTCCAAGATGACAATCCTGCCGACACGATTGATCCGGCGGTCGTAACGTTGGTGGGCATCACCGACGCGACGCTCGGCGGCGGTGCATACGTCGAAGTTGTGTAAGCGCTGTACAAACCTTACTGGCGGCCTTACGCTCGGTCGCCAGTAAGAAAGTCCAACGGATTAATTAAAGAGGGATCAGAGATGGGAATTCTCGGTACTGGAAACGACAACATCAACATCGACGGAGGCGATCCAAGTTTCGTCGACTTTGGTGGTGCCGACACATACACACTGCTCAACACGCTTAGTGCAGATGTCACAATCACCGATAATGATGGGGGGACCATCAATCTACCAACCGGACTGACCGTTGATGATGCTCAGTTTTTGGCTGACGGTGTACTGTTCACAATCAACGGTAACACCGTAACAATCATCGGCAACCCGTCACTCATGACCTTTGTGTTTGGCGGAACACCTATCGACCCGACAGCGGGGACACCGCAGACATTTGCCGAGACGGCGACATCTTTTGGTACGACGCTCCCAGCACCAGGCGAGGGTCCGAACGCCGCCACAAACACAGGTGATGTGAATGATGATGGCACTGTCGGTACCGGGCAAACTCCTGAAGAAATTTATGCTGAGGCCATTGCTGCGGCGAATGCGGCTCTTGCCGCGGCGACTGCCGCTCAGGCGGATGCAGACGCTGCTGAAGCAGCAGTGACTGATCTCGCGACTGCCGAAGCTTATAAAGCTGCTGCAGATGCTGCTAAAGCGGCGGCGGACGCCGCAAAAACAGCTGCTGATGAAGCTGCTGCAGCTGCTGCAAACACAGCAGATGGCGCCGATGACACAGAAGCGGCTGCCGCTGTTGCTGCGGCCGAAGCTGCTCAGGCAACTGCAGATGCTGAAGTGGTCAGCGCAGAAGCACAAGTCGAAGCGTTTGCGCCTCCGACCTTTGACCTGACTGGCCCCGCTACTGTTGATGAAGGCGCAAGTGCGACCTTCACAGTGACGGCGAGCAAGCCTGTACTTGTGGACACGGATGTTACGTTCCAATTGGTCGCAGGCGATCCTGCCGCACCAGATCAAGGTACGAACAATACCAACCTGAATGACTTTGCACAGGGTGCCTTCACGGAAGTCACCGTGACCATTCTGGCTGGCGATACAACAGCCGAGTTCGATGTCGAATCCCTCAACGATACGATCACCGAACTGTCGGAAAACTTCTCTGTCTCCGCATCGGTTGACGGCACAGCTCTTGCTCCGGTCACAACCGCAGTTATCGACGGTGGCGGTGAAACCTTCATCCTGACAACCGGCGTCGACGTTGTTCCTGGCACAGCCAACAACGACACGATCTTCGGTGACAACGATACATGGACGGTCGGCGACAACGTCGACGGCGGCGACGGCATCGACACGCTGCAGCTGGCCAATGACGAACAAGACTTTACTCTTGCTGGTCGGACGCTGACGAATGTTGAAAATGTCACCATTCTCAACGTCGATCCGAATACTGGTACTCAGGATTTCAACTTTGCCAACAAGATGATCGAGATGGCGACTGTTGATTTCGCAGACACTGTGCATTCAAGTGATGTTGACATCGACAATTTGCGTCAAGATGCCGATCTTACCGTCACGAATGCGATCGCTGACAACTCTGATGTGACGCGCAACGATGATGGCCTGTACAGTTCTTTGTCCGGGTCTGTCGCGCAGAACAACCTTTTCGAGAACATCGATACGGCAACGAACAACGACGATATCGAGTTCTACAACTACGCGTATTTCAGCAACGCAACCGAGCTGAACATCTCGACAACGGCGCAGAACTTCACGACGGACGATGGTTCTTCCGAAGACTTCTACATGGAAGAATACATCGATCTCGACGCGGACAACGCATCGATCTTCGCTCAGTACAACATCGCGAACATCGTCACCGAAAACAACTACTCTGAGATCTACACGTATGTAGAGGATAACGGTACCGCTGCGACTGCGGACACCGTGAACCTCGAATATAACATCGAAAATGTCGATGGTATCTACATCGAAGCCTATGCGGACGATTCTTCCGGCGATGGTGGCACCACGATGGATTCGGTCATCTTCAACCTGAATGGCGTGATGGATAGTGACGACAGCAACGAAGTCGACATGTACGGGTTCGAGAACATCACGATCAACGTGACGGGTGATTCCGAATTCGACGATTTCGATGTGTATAGCGACGTCGATGATGACACGACTCAGATCATCACCATCGTGGCGGATGCTGATTTTATCATCGATCCAGATACAGCTAGCGGTGAATTTGATGTTCACGACGATGGTGAAGTCGAAATGACCATCACCGGTGCCGGGAATGTCGTCTTCGATATCAATGGCGACAACGAAGGCTTCGATCTGGATGCCTCTGGGGCGACAGGTATGCTCGACATTTCTGTCGGCACTGGTGGGAGCCCGGATGAGCTTCTGTCGGTGGTCAGTGGCTCTGGCGATGACATCATTGGGTCATTTGACGACTTCGATCTGGATACCGGTGGCACGTTCATCCTGCAGTCTTTCGACGGCGGCGCCGGGTTCGACACGTTCGAAATCGATGCCTCAGACGCAGTATTGTCGGAAACCAACGTGGCTGCTGCAAGCCTTGAAGTCACCGATGCGATTTCGAACTTCGAGGCGCTGTCGTTGGTGAGCTTTGGCGCGGACGTCGTTGATGCGACGACTTGGGGTCTGGCAGACGATGTCACAATCGACGGCTACACCACGGGCGGCAGCCTGACGGTGAATGACGGTGCGACGGTGACCATCACTGAAGTCGGGACGGGTAACACCGATATCGACATCATCGTGGATGGTGCCGGTGATCCTGGATCCGATGACGATAGTCTGACACTCGTCTTGCTGAGCGAAGATGGCGACAGCTTTGACGACATCGATATCAGTGATGTTGAAACCATCAATATTGTGTCCGACGAAGAAGACACAGATGATACTGTTGATTTCAACGACCTTCAGATCGATGCAGCAGAGGCTGTGACACTGAACATCTCTGGTGAATCGTCCCTCGATATGACGACCAATCCCAGCACGTTGACAGCGCTGGAAACCGTTGATGCTTCCGGCTTTGACGCGGGGCTGTCGATCGACGTGTCCTCGTCGGGCGAATCTGTGACGATCACAGTTGGCGATGGTGAAGACGACGTGATCGGTTCTGCGCAGGATGACACGATCTCCGTTGGTAACGGCGGAAACTCCGTCACTGGTGGCGATGGCGCTGATGACATCACGCTGGGCGCTGGTGTGACCGAAGACGATGTCGACGTGATTATCTACACAGCTGTGTCTGAGTCGCAGGGCGTTATGGTGGATACCATCACTGGTTTCCAAGTCGCGGTTCAGTCGACAGACGATGTGGACACCGATGGTGATGTCGACGCGGATGATGTGATCGACGATATCATCGATCTGTTTGGCATCACGGCTGGTGTCGGTACCTATCTTGGTGAAGCCGGTGGATACGGTCAGGTTCTGACATCGCTGAGCGGTGGCGGAACGGCCGAGGCGGTTCTCGATACGTCAACCAGCACGCTGTACGTTGACATTGACGGCAGCGGCACGCTGGACAACGCCGACATGGCGATTGAGCTGACGGGTGTGACCGAACTGTCGGGCGACAACTTCATCTTCTAAAGACGGTACATTGCGAGACATGATCTGGGGCGCTCCGGCGCCCCTTTTCTTTGCATGTGCCAAAATGAAGGTGCGGTCACTTTCTTTTCTGACGAAATGCGTAAGCAAAATTGTTTGTTCGTTATTTTTACGTCCATCTGCTTAGCTTGAAATTCTGTTGGTGCTTTTGGGTGCCTGGTCTAGACTTTTTGCATACAAAACAGCGCCGTCTTAGGTGCCTCATTTGAAAAAGGAATTGGTATGGCAACCCTTGGCACCGGGAACGACAACATCAATATCGATGGGGCGACGTCTTCCTTCATCGATTTCGGGGGGACGGATACCTACACGATCCTGAATTCGCTTAGCGGAGATGTGACACTCACCGACAACCAGTTTAGCACGATCAATCTGCCGACCGGGCTGACCATCACGGATGCGTTGTTTTTGTCTGATGGTGTCCAGTTCACGATCAACGGGAATACCGTGACCCTGATCGGAAATCCGGCTCTTTATACGTTTGTGTTCGGAGGGACACCGCTGGACCCTACCGCAGGCACACCGCAAACGTTTTTCGAGACTGCCACAGCGTTTGGAACCAGTGTGCCTGGGCCTGGGGCAGGGCCCAACAGCGCGTCAAACGTCGGGGAGGTGAGGGAAGACGGGTCCGTTGGCGTAGGTCCAATGCCGCCTGTAGAACCGCAGGAAACCTATGTGCTTACGGCAGATACCGCATCGGTATCTGAGGGAGCCACCGCCACGTTTACGCTGATCACGACAAATGTCGACCCTGGCACGGACATCGCGTACACACTTACCGGCATCAGTGCTGCTGATATTTCAGGACCGTTAACTGGTATTGCGACGGTCGGTGCCGGCGGAACGGCCAATATCACTGTGCAGACAGTTGCCGACGCGTTGACGGAAGGTGTTGAGACGCTGACGGTATCCCTCGACAACGGGGAAGCCACCGCCAACATCTCCGTTCTGGATACATCGGTGACCCCGGGAAACAGCTATGTCTCGGGCCTGGGCGGAAATGGTGTGGTATCGGCCTTCAATATTGAAGTGGTCTTCGAAGGCACGTTTTCGACCGCACAACGCACCGCTTTCGAGACAGCTGCGGACTATCTGTCTTCAATCATCGTTGGAGACATCCCGGACGATGGGTTGGTGGATGATATCCGCATTACGGCTCAAGTCGAAGCGATTGACGGTCCGTTCGGCACCGTCGGTTTCGCAGGTCCAGACGATCTGCGGCCTGGATCGTTTTTGCCTACGACGGGCACTATGATCTTCGACACAGCCGATGTGGATCGGGAGTTGGCCGATGGCACTTTCGCAGAAACCGTTGCGCACGAGATGCTGCACGCACTTGGCTACGGAACGATTTGGGAGTTGCTTGGCTTGATCACCCCAGGCCCGGATCTGCGCTTCACAGGCGAGAATGCGGTGGCCGCCTATAATGCTGAGTTTGCCAGTATTGCGGCTACCGATGCGAACTCAGCGTTTGGAGTTCCCGTGGAAACAGACTTTGGTCCGGGAACCGCTGGCGGGCATTGGGACGAAGACACGTTCACGGATGAACTGATGACAGGCTTCGGTGGAAGTGCCGATTTCACATCCGCCATGACCGTCGCCTCGCTTGAGGACCTTGGCTATGACACGATTTTTGATATTGGCATGCCGTCTGCCACGATGCCGCAACTAGGCAATTTCTCCGCAATTGGTGACAAACTCGTTGCTTTGCTGCCCACGAGAGAGCAGGTGGCGATAATTTATCTCGGCTATTATGATCGTGCTGCTGATCCAACTGGCGAGGACTTCTGGGAAAACGCGGTAGATAATCCCGCGATCAGCCTTTCGGACGTTGCAATAGATTTCTCGACCCAACCCGAAACGCTCAGTGTGTATGAGTTCTTGGATAATCCGACCACTGAAGGGGTTAGCGCATTTTTGTCTGAGGTGTATCTCAATCTTTTTAATCGTCCTCCTGCATCAGTTGATTTGGATTTTTGGAATCCCGTTCTGATCAGAGCTATAAATGGCGAACCGGGTTCCATCGACATTGGTGAGATAATTTTGGCGATCATCGATAATGCCGATGGTACCGACCGCGCAACAATACTGAACAAAGTCACAGTGGCTTCTGCATGGACTGACGCGGCTCGCGATGTAGATATCGACTATCAGAATGATTCTGATGCACAGAATAGTGCGGTTGCGGTCATCGAACCAGTTACAGATGATCCGACGACCATTATCGCTGCCAGATCGACTATTGATGCATTCTTCAGTAACTATACTTCAGACATAGTCTCAAGACTCTTCTACTTCCTCCTCGACGAAGACGCGGAACTGGTCGACAACCCCAACCGTCTGAACAACATCGACGTGGACGGTATCCGCTTCACGATCGGCGAGGGTGCAAGCGCGGTTGACGTCGAATTGTCCGACATCGCGGCAAACGTGGCGGGCACGCACCAGGGCTTCGTGAACGCGCTTCAGCCGCGTCTTCAGGAACTGATTGCCGACGGCACCCTGCCGGCAGGCACCACTCTGACACTCGATCCGACAGTCACCGACTTTACCTTCCCGGATGATGGCACGCGTTCGGAAGACATTCCGGCGATCGTTCTGACATCGGGTGACGGCACACGCATCGAAGCGACCGGCTTCACGCGTATCGAAGAGCCGATCGGTGAGTACGACGTCTACGGCCGCGTCCTCTCCGATGACAAGCTCTTCTATTTCTTATTGGACGAGGATGCGGAGTTGGTCGGTAACCCAAACCGCCTCAACAACATCGACATTGATGGTATAAGAGCCACTTTCATCAATGCAGATGGTTCAACCATCGATGTGAAAATAGAGTCCCCTGAAGCGATCCTAGCTGGTTCGCATCAAGGTTTCGTGAATGCTCTACAAGCACCGCTTCAGGCGTTGATTGCGGACGGAACATTGCCATCAGGCACGACCCTGACGCTTGATCCATCGATCACCGACTTCACTTTCATAGACGATGGTTCCGCATCTGCCGACATACCGGCGATCGTGCTGACTCCAGGTGAAGGGTCAACGGCAGAAGCAACTGGTTTCTCCCGGTTGGGAGAGGAGGTCGGCGAATACGACGTGTATGGTCGTTTTAATAGCGTTACCGAAACATTCGCTTTCGTGGAGCTTGAAACCTCAGGGACTGACAACACCTTGCAGATCAGAAACGACCCGACAATGTCCCATTTTCCCGCATACTTCTCGGTAAACGATGCAGTCGCAGTTCAAACGCCTCTTGTCGGGGGTGGTGGATTAGACATGAATGACACGGGTTTTACCCTTTGAAAATTGGTCATGTGACTGATCTGATGAACGAAAGACTTCTTCGTCGAGACATCGCAGCGCAAGGTCTTAGTGAGTGGTTGCCTCCAGACAGTCAAATGGCCAGTTTCGCTTTGCGGTCGTAATCGGAAGTGTCTAAGAGCGTGGTGTTTTGAACGTGGCTGACCACAAGGAGACAACAAATGGCCAAGATCAACATTGATGGAAAGGAATATGACAGCGACGCTCTGTCGGAAGACGCGCGGACCAACATGTTGAACGTCAAGTATTGCGATGACAAAGTGGCAGACCTGAAGCGCGAGTTGGCAATAGCCCAAACCGCGCGCAATGCCTATGCGCAAGCTCTGAAGAACGCGTTGCCGAAAGACGCCTGATCCTTTTGCGTGTGGTCTGAGGCCTGCACGCGCGGATACGGTTTTTTCATCACTTGTCAGTAGGGCAGGGGGCGCAGGTGAATTGCATGGGACCCCTGTCTGGTGTATTGAGTTCGCAATATTCGAGTGTCCCGCGCAGGTTGTGTGGGCCTCGGTCGCTTTAAGCCGAAAGGACGTTCGCTGTCATGAAAGCTACGTCACCCCTCAAAAAAGCATACGGGCGGTTCAAGGCGATTATCTTCGCCACCGTGGTGTTCAGCTTTTTCTCGAACCTCCTGATGTTTGTCGGCCCGCTCTACATGCTGCAGGTCTATGACCGCGTCTTAGCGAGCCGGAACGAACTAACGCTTCTGATGATCTCGGGCATCGCGGTCGCGCTGCTGGTCACCTATGGATTCCTTGAATTCATCCGATCCAAAATGCTGGTGCGGGCGGGGTTGCAGTTCGATGACATGCTTGCCAACCCGGCGTTCAACCGGGTGGTGCGTAAGCAACTCTTGGCGCCGAATTCAGGCGCGCATACCACGTTGCAGGATGTGGACCGCGTAAGGGAGTTCCTGACCGGGCAGGGCATCCTGTCTTTCTTCGACGCGCCATGGGTGCCGCTCTTCCTGGCGCTCTGTTTCCTCTTCCATCCGTGGCTTGGCTGGGTGGCGACCGCTGGTGCGCTCATCATCTTCGTTCTCGCGCTAACCAACGAATTCGCCACTAGGGGTCTTTTGCAAGAGGCGGGCACGGCCAATATGGGGGCCGCGCATTTCGTCAACACCACGGTGCAGAACGCCGAGGTGATCCGCGCGCTTGGCATGGAAAAGCCGCTGACAGACCGTTGGCTCAAGCAGCATGACAACGTGCTTGATGCGCAGGCGCGGGCGTCTGGCCGCGCGGGTGCCATCATGGCGTCGACCAAGTTCGTGCGTATGTCCTTGCAGATCGCCATTCTTGGTACTGGCGCATATCTGGCGATCCAACAACAGATCTCGCCGGGCATTATGATTGCGGCTTCGATTGTCATGGGCCGGGCCTTGGCCCCTGTCGAACAAGCTGTAGGCCAGTGGAAGCAATTTGTGGCTGCGCGGCAGGCGCATAAACGATTGGGTGAGATTTTCGACAACCTTGGGGATGAAGAGCAGCGGATGGAGTTGCCTGCCCCCAAGGGCAACCTTGTGGTGCAGAACCTGATCGCCACGGCTCCGGGCGGAAAAGCGCCGATCCTCAAGGGCATTTCGTTCAACGTCAATCAGGGCGAGGTGCTGGCGGTTATTGGACCAAGTGGGTCCGGCAAATCGACGCTTGTCCGACATCTTGTCGGGGCTATGCAGCCGCAATCTGGCGCGGTGCGTCTCGAAGGGACAGAGCTGCACCACTGGGATAGCAATCAACTCGGCCGCTACTTGGGATACATGCCACAGGACGTGAAGCTATTCCGCGGTACGGTGTCCGAAAACATTGCGCGTTTCAACGAGAATGTGGCGGATAAAGAGATCGTCGCGGCGGCCACTTTGTCGGGCGCACATGAGATGATTGCAACGCTCAGCGACGGGTATGACACGGATGTGGGGGATGGCGGCAACGGTCTTTCCGGCGGTCAGCGTCAGCGCGTGGGCCTTGCACGAGCAGTGTTCCGCGAACCCAGCCTGATCGTGCTCGATGAGCCCAACTCGAATCTCGATGCGCATGGTGAACAGGCGCTAGCGAACTGCATTCAGGAGTTGAAGAAGCGCGGCAAGACCATCGTGCTTGTGACGCACAAAGCCAACCTTCTGGCCCTGTCGGATAAGGCCCTGATGCTGGTAAACGGACAGATCGAGAAATTTGGCCCAACGCGCGAGATCTTTGCCCAGCAGGCGCAGCAACAGGCGCAAGCCAAGCAGGCAGCCGAGAAAAAAAAGGCAGAGGCAGCGGCGGCGGAGTCCCCGGCTGTCGTAAGCATGACGGACAAGCCACGCGCCTGATCCGATCCGAAACAAATGACGACCCGCTCTTGAGGAGCTGAAACGCCCATGGCCAAGAAACCAAGTCCGAAGCCTGTCGCGCTGGCAGGTTACGTCCTGATCTTTCTCACCTTCGGGGTTCTGGGAAGCTGGGCCGCTGTGGCCAAGCTCGACAGTGCCATCGTTGCCCCGGCGACGATCTCGCTCGAGGGCAATCGTCGCGTGGTGCAGCATTTCGAGGGTGGGATTGTCGAGGAAATTCTCGTTTCCGAGGCCGACGTGGTCGAGCAGGGAGAAGTGGTCCTGCGCCTCAACGCTGTGGAAGCCCGGTCGAACCTTGAAGTCTTTTCGACCCGGCTGGACGTGGCACGGCTCGTAGAAGCCCGTCTGCTGGCGGAACGTGCTCTGGATGACAGCGTGAGTTTTCCGGTTGACGTGGTGGAGAGGGGCACGCCGGCTGTCACCGCCGTAGTTGCGGACCAGCGCGATCTGTTTGCTGATCGCCGCTCGATCCTCAGATCGCAGGAGGATATTCTGTCGGCACGGGTGGATCAGATCGAAGTGCAGATCGAAGGTCTGGAGCTTCAGAAATCCGCCTTTGAACGCCGCATCACCAACTATACCGAGATGCTGGACCGGATGCGGGATGGTGAAAGCCGCGGTCTGATTCAGGGCAATGTCCTAAGCCAGCGCGAGGACGAACTGATCGAGATCGAGGCCAACCTGGGTCAGGTGATCTCGGACATTGCGCAGGCGCGCGCCAGCATTGGTGAAACTGAATTGCAGGTGCTGCAGCTGACACAGGAATACCGCGAGCGCGCCAATACCGAACTGGAGCAGATCCGCGCAGAGATCAGCGAGTTGCAGGAGCGTCGCAAGGTGGCTCAGGATGTGCTCGACCGGACAGAAATCCGCGCGCCTGGATCCGGGACCATCCAGAACCTCAAGGTGCATACGGTCGGATCGGTGATCCGTCCGGGCGAGATCTTGATGGAGCTGGTGCCCGAGGACGAGGAGTTGATCGTTAACGCGCGGGTGTCCCCGATCGACAAGGATAATGTGTCACCAGGTTTGGCGACAGAAGTGCGCTTCACGGCGTTCAAGACGAAACTCACGCCAATCATGCTCGGATCGGTCGAGACGGTTTCGGGGGATGTCATCACGCCGGAAAATACAAATGAGGCACCGTATTTTCTGGCGCGGATCACTGTGGATGAGAATGATATTCCCGAGGAAATCGCGGGCCGTCTGACGGCTGGTATGCCGGCAGATGTGATCATCACAACCGGGGAGCGCACGGTGGCCAACTTTATCGTCTCGCCCCTGATGGATGCGGTGCGCAAGAGCATGATCGAGGAATAGGGTCGGAACCGACCCGTCCGGAAACAAAAAAACCGGCACCTAATCGGGTCGCCAGTTACTTGTCGTCATGTGGACCCGATCAGGCGATCATATCGAACTGGGCGAAATCAGAGGCCAGTCCAACCAATGAGATGATCATGCCATCGTTGGTTTCCCAGTGCATGTATTCGATCTCACCGCCGGTGACGGCGGTGCGGTCGATCATGATGATCTCATTGGCCAGTTCGATGATCCCGAACTCGCCGTCTTTGGCTTCGAGATAGTCGATCAGGCGCTGTGCCGTTTCGTCGAATTCGCGGAAGTCCGTGGTACGCCGGTCGATCATGTCGAAAAGTGCGAAAGCGTCCGTGTCTGACATGTCGAAGCTGGCTTTGACCGTGGTCTGACCCAGCTGGAATTCTTCCATTTTGGGCTGCCAAGCCTGAACGATTTGCGAAAGCGTCAACGGCACCCCGTCCTGTGCCGCTTCGGCCGAGAGCGTGTCTTCCCCTGTTGCGGGAACAAGCATGTCGGTGGCATCGGATGGTGTTTTGGCAACTTCGATCGGGACGTCTGCATCGACGTCCTTTTTGCGGACCGCCGTCAAGTTTGCCGCCTTGGCAGAAGACGGCAGAGCGGCATCCGTGGCCGTTCCATTGCCCATTAAATCGGCCAGGTCCTGCTGTAGCTGCGACGGGTCAGCGTCCGTTTCGGGCGCTTCCGCCATATCGGTGTTGAGGGACAGGTCGAGCCCAAGGAAATCGGCCAGCATCGCCAGGAGCGCACTGCCTTCTTCATCGGCGGGAATGTCGAGTTCGGCCACCCGCTCGGCGTCGGCCCCGTATTTCGAGAAGCCCAGCTCCTTGAGGCTCTCCAGAACCTTGCGCTGATTGTCGAGGAGAACGGTTTCGGACATGAAACCCATCGCGATCGCGATGGTGCTCAACCCCATGGTGAAGGCATTGTTCTGAACAGTGAGGCCTTGCTGCTGCAGCATCGCCTCGCGCATCTGGCCCTGGACTTCCGGTGCGGCATGCTCCGCCTCGTCACCCTCGTCGTTCAAGAGACGTGCCACGTCCACGACGCCGTCTTCGAACATCACGTCAAGATCGGTGTCCTCCGACGATTCGACCGCGAAAATGCCGTCGAAATCAAGCAATGCGTCACTGTCGACGTCCGGATCTTCAGGTGCCAGCAGCACCAGTTCTTCGGAGGCCAGAAACAAGGTCCAGATGAGCGCGGCCAGCATCGCGGACGGATGCAGACGCACCTTGCCACCGCGCTCGAGCTTGATCACGCGGCGCTGTGTTGGTTCTTCGCCGTCCTGCGTTGGCAGGGCCTGATTGGTGAAATCGGCAATCAGGCCGTTGAAATCCGCGCCGCGCAGTGGACGCAGGACGTTTGGACTGTCCAACAGGTAACACCCGTCAATCCGGCACAGGTGGATGAAGACCTCGCCATTGGCGTGGCAGAACACGAACCAGGGGTCTCCTTCGTCGGTGATGCCACGATCGGTCTCCACGGGCACGTTGGCCCCGCTGAGAAGCTGGCGTACCCGGAAGAGATCCGCCAGTTCCTGATTGCTCCAGTCCTTTTTGGGATCCGGGAAGAGCGTGGACAACTCACCACCCTGCAAATGACCGAGGCTGATCCCGCCATCCTCTGTTGTACGGAACGACAGGGTCTGGTTTTCGTCCGTCAGAAAGCCCTGATCGGATGTGGACCCGTCATTGTTCCGGAAGGTGAGGATTTTCGCCATGGAAGGATCGTCCCGATCAGTCTCAAATCGTCTCGCAGTGTACCGCTGATCGTGATGTCGATCCAGTAAAGATGAGCCTTGGGCCGTGCACCGTATCAGCCAGGATACGTTACCATCACGCCCCCGACTTCACGTCAGCCCGCGTCTTCAAAGAGGATCTGGTAGGTCAGCGGCTCGTAGTAACGCAAAAGCTCCCGAACGAAGCTTTTCGGTTCTTGTCCAAGCGCCACAGCCCATTCCGCGTAGCGGTGCGCCGGGATCTTGCCGCGACCGTTCTCCAACTGCGAAATGAAGGTGTAGTAGTCCAGCGACAGCCGGTCAGCGAGATCACGCTGCGACAGGCCTTCTGACTCGCGCAGGGACTTCAGCCAGATACCAAGGGTAGCGCGCTGTTCCTTGGCTTCCTCGGGCGTCGATTTATGCAGCTCTGCAAGCATGGGTTTACCCTCAAATGGCAGCAATGGGGTCACAACCCTGCCGAGTGGAGACAGGGGTGTTCAGTGGTTCACTATATAGCAGGATTTCGCCGATGGCAAATGTCGCAGTCTTGCGCGGAGAGAATCGTCTGCGAATGCGCAATTTCCTGTCATATTCGGCGCGTTGGATGTGGAAGAGCCACAAATTTGGCGCGAAATGGGGCATTTGCCGATGCTACGAAGCAGCGTTCTCACTTTGGAAATGATTCGTTTCTGATCCATTGAAACATGAAGGATTTTCCCAACACCAGTTCCACCCTGCTTTTGATTTCTTGCAAAGCACCAATGATGCGCCGTGCGATTGTTGCACAAGTTTGGTGTGGCCTCTCCGCCCACAGGTTTGTTCAGCCTGTGCGGCAAGACACCCTCGGTTGAGATGGTCTGAGAACATACGATAGGGGCGCCTCGAAATGTCCAAATCTGAGTGTCTGTTGAGCCGCGAAAGAACAGGGCGTCTCAGAGTGCCTGTTGCCGACCGACTAATTTATCCGCGCGGGCGGTGGTGGCGGTCAGGAAATCGGTGAGGGGCGCGCGTAGCTCTTCGCGATTGGCGGGGCGGGAGCCGGTGTAGCGGGCGAAGACCTTGGCGCCCTGGCCGGTGGGGTAGGGCAGGAGCAGCCGGTCCCAGCTTTTGGCTCGATAGCCGCGTGTGGCGGAAAAGGCGTAGGCAAAGATCGGCGCTTCCAGACGGCAGGCCCAATCGAGTGCGGCGTCCTGTAACTGGTGAGCCGGGCCCACCGGCCCATCACCGGTCATCACGATGCTGATGCCATCTTGGAACCGCCTGAGCACCTGACGCGAGGCCACGAGGTTGGAGCGTTTGGCCGACATCTCGAAGGGGGTCATGCCCTCTTTGTGTTGCATCACGCCCGAGATGCGCCCCAAGGGCGAGCGATGATGTAGGCTGGACGCCGGGGCTGTGTCGTCGGGCCAATGACGCGCACCCATGACCATCCGGCTGTGCCACATCATCAAAAGCACCGGACCTTCGGCCAGCGCCGCCAGAAGATCGTCACGCCCCTCGACCTGCCAACGGATGCGGCGATCACACAGCGCCAGATACCGTGTGACCAGTCGGCCGGGAATGCCGGAGAATGCCGCTGATTTTTCGATCCGTCTGCGCAGGGACATCGGCCTGTTTCGCCACCCTTTATGGTGTCCGCCTGTTCTTGGGTGTTTCTGTGGCAATGGCAAGCGGCGACGGCGGGGGCTGACCTTGGTTACTTTTCGCGATAGAGGCAGGTCCACGATCCAGATGGAACCTCGCATGGCCCAGTCCAAACCGCCAAAAGAGCCTCGGGAAAAGCGGCCAATGTTCTCGGAGCTGGACCGCGACAATATCCGCTGGTTCTGGGACAACTACCTGAAATCCAAGGCGCCCTGGCTTTTGGTAGTGCTGGGGATGATCACCGTGCAGGGGGTGGTCTACCAGCAGTTCCTGGCACTGACGGAAGACGGGTTGCGGGTGATTTTCGAAAGTGGCGCGATGTCCGATCTGGTGTGGGTCTGCGCCGTGGTGTTCGGGCTTTTTACGACACGCGCGATCATCTCCTATCTGATCCCGCGCTTGTCGGTGCGGTTGGCCAGCGACGCGGTGATGAAGCTGC
>NZ_FQXC01000008.1 GCF_900129875.1 Marivita hallyeonensis
GCGATATCCAGACGTCCGTTCGCCGAAACAAACCAAACCGCCCGCATATCTCTTCAGATATCATCAATGTCAAAGAGCCAAACCCCAGAGACAAATACCAGACCAGTGCGCCCTATAGAACCGGCGCGCCCGCCTGACATAAACCTCTAAAGTTATCCGCTAGATCAGCCTCGAAGCTCAGCCCCGCTTCCGATCCGCGTCCCAACGTCCGCCTCAGCAGCGCCGGTGAAGGGGTATTTACGGTTAGGGCGGTGGGGGTGCAAGAGGAAAATTCGACCAAACTGCACTTTTTTTCATTTTTTCATTTTGCTTATGAAAACATGGGTTTGACGCAATTATGTGTCGTCAGTCCGCGTCGATACAGCTGAATTTTCTGATCATGCCCACATCTTGGGCTTTGTGAAAACCACACCGCTACAGCTGGCGCTCGCGTGAAGTGGATCAGCCTATCCCCGGGCGGGTGTCGAGCGACTCGCCCAAGGTAACTCGCGGATGCGCGTGGCCAGCAGCCCCAGAATGACCAGTGCATACAGGATCGGCTCCCACTGGAAGCCCTTGACCAGAAGCAGGAAGTGCAGCGCGCCCAGAATGGCGATCGGATAGACCAGCTTGTGCAGCTTGCGCCACGTGTCAGTACCCAGTTTCCGCAGGCTCCAATTGTTCGATGTCAGCGCCAGCGGGACCATCAATACAAAGGCCAGCATACCGACGGTGATGTACCATCGCTTCACGATGTCGGCCCAGACATTCTGGAACTGCACATCCAAGACCAGCCACGTGAGCAGATGGGCCAGCAGATAGAAAAACGTGATCACGCCGATCGCCCGACGGAACTTGAGAAGGTTCACGCCTGCGAACCGGCGCAACGGGGTCACGGCCAGACCCGCGATGATCAGCCAGAGGCTCCACAGGCCCAGCTGGTGTTCGATCACCTTGGCAGGGTCCACACCCAACTGCCCGGTCAGGCCCAGGTAATAGATCCAGAGCACCGGAAATGGCGCCGCCGCATACAGCACCCATGCGTGCACGCGGCGCAGACCAGAGTTGAGCGCAGCCACCATGGTCAGATGAACTCGCTCAGGTCCATGCCGTCGTAGAGGCTGGCAACGTCTTCTTCGTAGCCGTTGAACATGAGGGTCGGTTGGCGCTTGGCGAAAAGGCCGCCGCCGATCCGGCGTTCGGTCGCCTGTGACCACCGCGGATGATCCACGTTCGGATTCACATTACTATAGAAGCCGTACTCGCGCGGGTTGGTGACGTTCCAGCTTGCGGGCGGCTCTTCCTCCACCAGCGAGATACGGACAATCGACTTGATCGATTTGAAACCGTATTTCCACGGCACCACCAGACGCATCGGTGCACCGTTCTGTTTGGGGATGTCGCGGCCGTAGATGCCGGTCGCCATCATCGTCAGCGGATGCATGGCCTCATCGAGACGCAGACCTTCCACATAGGGCCAGTCCAGAACGGGCGATGCGAGACCGGGCATTTCCTCGGGGCGCATGGCTGTCTCGAAGGCGACGTATCTGGCAGAAGACTGAACACCGACCCAATCCAGGAGATCGGCCAGTTCAAACCCGTTCCATGGGATCACCATTGACCACGCCTCGACACAGCGGAACCGGTAGATGCGCTCCTCGACGGTCATCTGGGACAGGATATCGGCAAAGCTGTAATCGCCCGGCTTGTCGACCAAACCATCGATCCGCACGGTCCATGGGTCGATCGTGAGGCGATGGGCATTGCGCGCCGGGTCGTCCTTGCCGGTGCCGAACTCATAGTAGTTGTTGTAGCTGGTGATCTCTTCCCAAGTGTTCGGCTCCAGCGCGTCCTGAGCGCGGGATGCCATCGGCATCGCTCCGGCAATGGCCCCCGCCGCGGCGCCCGCCATCAACTGGCGTCGGTTCAGGTATGCGGCGTAGGGGGTCACGTCGTCAGACGTCAGCGTGTTTTTCCAGCGAAATGCCATGAGGTCCTCTGCTTTGATTTCCAACAGGATATAGAAAGCGGATGCGCGTCATCCAAACCAACTCGTCTCACATTGGCGTGGTGGTTTTGAAATGTTTGGCAAAAGTCGCAGCGGATTGCGGTCAAGACCCCGCTTTGATCGGATACCGATCCGCTTCCGCGAAAGCATCGATCACACATGTGCCCGCCTTGATCCGGGCGCCGTGTTCGACACCTGCGGGGATATCGTAGCTTTCACCAGGGCGGTAGGTTTTCGTCTTTCCGCCAATCGTCAATTCAAGTTCTCCTTCAATCACGGTGCCCCATTGCGCGCCGTGCGCATGCGGCGGCAGCTCCATATCCTTGTGAAATGTAAAGAAGGCCACCAGACCGCTATCGGATCGGATCACGTTGCTCTGAACGACGTCGTCGGGGAAGGGCACGTCGAGCGCCGGGAAGGATTGGATGAAATCGGGATAAGCCATGGGAAGGTCCTGTCATGCGGTTTGTGACACAGCCGCAGCCTGCGAGACGCAACGCCGCTTGGCAATGGCTGGCTGCACGGCGCACTTGCCATGGGTCAGGAATTCTGCGACCGAGGGCCCGTTCTCAGGGCGGGGCGGAATTCCCCACCGGCGGTAAGTGGGGAAACCTGCAAGCCCGCGAGCGCCTCTCGCGTTGAGAGGGTCAAGCAGATCAGGTGCGATTCCTGAGCCGACGGTCAAAGTCCGGATGAAAGAGAATATGTGGCCGACCCGCATCTGCGGGTTCGGTTTGCATGTGATCGCCTTGGGTGACGTGTCACTACGAAAGGAGATCCACATGACACACACCCGATACGCTTTTATCAAAGCCAACTGGCACCACGAGATTGTCGATCAGGCACTGGTCGGATTTCTGGAAATGGTTCCAAAAACCAGCGTTGACGTGTTCGACGTGCCCGGCGCGTTCGAGATGCCGCTTTTGGCCCGCGATCTGGCACGTACAGGGCGCTACTCTGCCATCGCTGCGGCGGCCTTCGTTGTAGATGGCGGCATTTACCGGCACGAGTTCGTGGCGCAAGCCGTGGTCAACGGTCTGATGCAGGTCGGTCTGGAAACCGATGTGCCTGTCTTGTCCGTCTCATTGACCCCGCATCAGTATCAGGAGACCGAACATCACACCCGCATCTATCGCGAGCACTTCGTCCTGAAGGGCCGCGAAGCTGGCCAAGCGGCTCTCAAGATGACAGAGCTGCGCACCGCCAAGGCAGCCTGACCGAACTTGGGCGGTGGGCAACCACCGCCTGACACTACGCGGCGGATTGCGGCCAGAGATCAGACATCAGAATGGACCGACCGTCCGGTTGCACGACGCGCACGTGTTGACGTCGCATCAGGCGCGGTTCAGCCACTCCGACGGAATGGGCGATGGTTTCTACCTCTTTGACGATCTCCTTTGCATAGGCCGCGACGCGCAGTTCCTTGTCTTCGACAACAAGCCCTGACTGAAAGCGTGGATTGTGCGTGGTGATGCCGGTGGGACAGGTGTTCTTGTTGCACTTGAGCGCCTGAATGCAGCCCAACGCAAACATGAAGCCCCGTGCCGAGGTGACGAAATCCGCCCCAGTCGCAAGCGCCCATGCCACGTCCCCTGGATTGACCAGCTTGCCGCTTGCCACCAGTGGAACGCGGTCGCGCAGACCGTGGGCATTGCGGATGTTGGCGACCATGGGCAGCGCCTCGCGAATGCTCATCCCGACAAGGTCGATCAGAGGCATCGGGGCCGCGCCTGTTCCGCCTTCTCCGCCGTCGATGGTGATGAAATCCGGCGCGGCATCCGCCCCTCGTTTCGAGATGGCGTCGAACAGCGCGGCAACACCGTCTTCGGACCCGACGCACATCTTGATGCCCGCCGGTTTGCCGGTCACATCCCTCACACGCGCGATCATGTCCATGAGGTCGTCCCAATCATCGACCTCTTCGTGCCGATTGGGCGAGATGCTATCCTGTCCCTCAGGTATGCCACGCACGCGCGCGATTTCTGGCGTGATCTTCGCGCCCGGAAGGATGCCGCCCTTGCCCGGTTTCGCCCCCTGACTCAGCTTGATCTCGAACATGCGCACTGTCTCGTGCGCCGCCACCTCGCGCAGCTTGTCTTCGTCCAGCGCGCCGTTTTCGTCCCGAACTCCGTACTTGGCCGTGCCGATCTGAAAGACGATGTCGCAGCCACCTTCAAGGTGATAGGGGGACAAACCGCCTTCGCCGGTATTCATCCAGATGCCCGCGCGCCTTGCTCCTCGACTCAGCGCCTGCACAGCCGGCTTTGAGATCGCGCCGTAGCTCATGCCGGACAGATTGAAGAAAGACCGCGCTGTAAAAGGCATCCTCGCGCCCGGACCAATCACCTTTGGCTCAGAACTCGCAAACTGGTTGTCGACCGGCGGAAATGGCGCGTTCACAAAAATCGGCGTGCCCACGATCGAGGTGTTCCGCGTCGATCCGAACGCCACGGTGTTCCCATGGCCCTCTGCTGACCGTTTCACCCATTCCCGCTGTGCCCGATTGAACGGTAGCTCCTCGCGGTCCATGGCGAAAAAGTATTGCCGAAAGAACTCCCCAAGGGTCGAGAACAGCCCGCGAAACCGACCGATAACCGGATAGTTCCGGCGGATGGCGTCGCTTGTCTGCGACCGGTCGATAATCAGCAGCGCGATCCCGATCAACACGGCCACGCCGATCAGGCCGACAAACAGCACTGCCAGAAAATTCAACGCGTACATTGCAGCGCCCATCACAGCCTCACATTCGATTCATTGCATTTATTGCAACATCCAGACTACACTATCGGCACAGCGCTCCGACTCTGTCGACCTGAAACCTGCCACACCTGCCACAAATGGTGATCCCATGAAACGTCTGCTCGCCTGCCTCATCCTGACCGTCCTCGCCTCCGGTGCCGTGGCGAAAGACGTCATTACCTACGACACGGACCAATCCTTCGACGATGTCATCTTCGGCCTCGAAAGCGCGATCCTAGACCGTGGTCTGGTGATCGACAGCATCAGCCACACGGGTGACATGCTCGAACGCACCAAGGGCGACGTCGGATCCGACGTGACGCTGTACCTGCACGCCGATGTCTACAGCTTCTGTTCGGCTCAGCTCTCGCGCGAGGTGATGGAGGTCGATCCGATGAACATCATCTATTGCCCTTACGACATTTTCGTCATGGTCCGTCCCGAGACGCCCGACACCACCACCATTGGGTTCCGCACCTTTCCAGATGGGCCGATGAAGCAGATCGAGGCACTTCTCGACGGCATCAGTCGAGCCGCAATCGGGCTGGATGAATAACGGACCTCACACGCGATATCACAAGAATATCAGTTGATTGCGCAAAATCCTGCGGCTTAGGCGGCGAGGCTTTGCCGTCAAGCCATATCGGCGAAAATCCCCGGTCATCCAAAACGATTTTACCATCGTTATATGGACAGATGTGGATGACACACATCACAACGTTATCAAAAGGACGACCCTAATGTTTCGTAAGACAACAATCGCCGTCACTACCGCAGCCGCTCTTCTGGGCACAGCCGCCATCGCAGGCTCCATGGGCAAGAAAGACATCGTGGACACTGCCGTTGAAGCAGGTTCCTTCACCACGCTCGTGCAGGCAGTCGAAGCAGCTGGCCTCGTTGACACTCTGAAAGGCGAAGGCCCGTTCACCGTGTTCGCACCGACTGATGAAGCGTTCGCTGCTCTGCCGGAAGGTACGCTGGAAGACCTCCTTCTGCCGGAGAACCAGGATCAGCTGGTCGCGATCCTGACCTACCACGTCGTGCCGGGCACCGTCATGTCCACGGACCTGACCGACGACATGGAAGCAGCGACCGTTCAGGGCTCTAGCGTGACGATCGATCTCGACAATGGCGTCATGGTCGAAGAAGCGTCTGTCGTGACTGCAGACATCGAAACGTCGAATGGCGTCATTCACGTCATCGACAAGGTGATCCTGCCGGAAGGTTAAATCCACCACTCGCACAAAACCTTCAGGGGCCGCCAAACTGGCGGCCCCTTTCTTGTCTCTGGGTTTCACGCGCATCGCCTGCTAACAGCAGGGAATGTTCCAGGCGCTCACCGACAAAGGCTATGACATCGCCATTTCTAACCACGCAGGCGCGATCCTGTCGGTGGATTTCTCTCGCGTGACCCGCGAACTGGTTGGCGCGCTAGAGGATTTGACGATCCCCGACACCGAACTGATCGGCTCAGGTGGCGGCGAAGCTCCGTCGACGCAACGCCTGCGCCGAAGACTCTACGAAGCGGGCTGGCCAAAACACACGTTCGACTTCCGTTTGATCGTCGATGGCCGCGAAACCGTTTCGCATAGCCACGAGATCGACCACGTCCGCCGCGCCCATGCCGGCACCGTCGCGCTCGAGATCGAATGGAACAACAAGGACCCGTTCTTCGACCGTGACCTGGAAAACTTTCAGCGTTTGCACGCGCAATCAGCCATTTCCGTCGGCGTCCTGATCACCCGTGGCGCAAGCCTGCAAGACCAGATGCTGAACATCATCCAGAATTGCATCATCCGTCACGGGATCGAAAACGAGGTTGCACTCGTCGAGGCGTTCAACATGAAGGACCGCACCAAACGTCAGCGCGAAGCGGTCGACCGACTGATGGCATCCGGTCTGCCCTTCCCCGATGCGTTCGCCAAGCAATTCGTCAGCGACAAATTCGGGGCCGCGACAACGCACTGGCAAAAGCTGAAAGACCGGATCGACCGTGGCGTCGGCAACCCGTGCCCTTTGCTCCTGATTGGCTTGCCCGCATCGATCATCACTGCATGACCTTCATCGATTTGCCGTAATATCCAGGCATAATCCTTGTATGCGGCACGGATTCGAAGATCATGGGCTGAGACCCTATTTCATCTCTGCGGCACTTGTCGCTCTGATCGCATACGCGCTGCTGATCGTGTGGATCGCCTTTCTCCCCCCTGACGAACTCAGCAGAGAAGACAAAGCGCTTTCACTAACACTTTTGACGGCACTACCTGCAAAATTCGGCCTTTCGTAGTGTTCAAGCATTTCAAGGTGCCTCCTAAACGCCGCGAACGACTGTCGACCGCATTGTTCATCGGTCTCATAGTCGCTCTATTTAAAGCAACCGAGGTCGGCGGTTACGTCAATGCCATCCGCACGTTCTGCGTGACGTTCACTCTCGCAACACTCGCGGTGATGGCGCTTGACGTCGCCACAGACTGGATATGGACAAAATGGAAAGCACGCAGTGCCTGACTGCTCAGGGTGCTTTCTTGGTCCCGCCTACTCGGCCGCGACGCTCGAATTGTGCTTATAGGTCTTCCAGGTCGGCTTGTAGTCATCGTCAGCCTGATTGCCCCAAACGGTCCAGCCATCGCGACGTCCCCGGCCAAACAGTTCAAGATACGGACCCCAGGAACAGCCTTCGATGATCCGGTACTGTTCATCCGGCTTGCGGCTGTGCTCGCGCTTGCGCGTCTTGAGCACATCGCCGTCGGGCTCTTCCGCCTCGATGTAATTCACCTGGCTCCGGCCGGGAGCAAGAGTACGGACATCTTTTCCACGCACGCCGAAAAGGAGAATCTCGGTCACATTGCGGAAATAGAAACCAACACCGCGGCCATCAGGGCCGCCGTCTTTGCGCACCTTTTCCCATATGATGTTCGACTTGTATTCGAACCCCCACGCGTCCAGCACCTGCAAGCCCTCTGGCAAAAGCGCGTTTGGCACCCAAAGGTAGCAATGCGCCCGGTCTTCCAGATGCTCAGCCACGGGCAGCGCGCAGATTTCACCCAGTTCCATCGTCGGATAACGGGCAAGCCGCTTGTGCTCGGGCGCGACCTTGCCGGTGCGGTTCTGGAATCGCCAAGGAGGATCGGCCATGACACAGCCAAAACGGTCTTCGCCCAAGAAACCGCGCAGATCGTCTGCCGCTGTCATACCTGCCTCCGCTTGTGTGGTCTGCCACATCTACCGCAACATCTAGTCGACAGTAAACGGGATTCCCCTGCGCACGAAAGCGTTTTCCCAAAGAAGTCCTAAAAAATCGTAGGCCGGGCAAATGCCCGGCCTACAGATCATTGGTTAGTGTACGACCGCATCATCCGGTCGTGGCCGGTTCGACGCCGCCACACGGTCACCGATGATGAGCCCTTCAGCCCCTGCCGTGACCGGTACCATGTCGCCGTCCGCGATATCGCCAGCCAACAGCATCTCTGCCAGCGGATCCTGCAAAGCGCGCTGGATCACGCGCTTCAATGGCCGCGCGCCGAAGACCGGGTCGTAGCCCTCCTCGGCAAGCCACTTGCGAGCACCGTCGTCGAGTTGCAGGTCGATCTTCCGCGCCGCCAGCCGCTTGAGCAGCCGCGTCATCTGAATATCGACGATCCCCGCCATATCCTCACGCTTCAGGCGATCGAAGATCACGGTCTCATCCAGACGGTTCAGGAACTCCGGCCGGAAATGCGCCCGCACAGCGTCCATCACGTCGCGTTTGGCCTGGCTCGGATCAGCGCCATCGGGCAACTGGCTCAACGCCTGAGACCCAAGGTTCGACGTCAAAACGATCAACGTCTGCTTGAAGTCCACCGTCCGGCCCTGACCATCGGTCAGTACGCCATCATCGAGCACCTGCAACAGCACGTTGAACACGTCCGGATGTGCCTTTTCGACTTCGTCGAACAGAACCACCTGATACGGACGCCGCCGCACGGCTTCGGTCAGCACACCGCCCTCGTCGTATCCGACGTAGCCCGGAGGCGCGCCGATCAGACGGGCCACCGCGTGTTTCTCCATGAACTCCGACATATCGATGCGCACCATGGCGTTGTCGTCGTCAAAGAGGAACTCGGCCACAGCCTTGGTCAACTCAGTCTTACCGACACCGGTCGGCCCGAGGAACAGGAAGCTGCCCAGCGGACGGTTCTCGTCGTTCAGCCCCGCACGCGCGCGCCGCACGGCATTCGCAACGGCACGCACCGCCTGATCCTGACCGATGACCCGCTTGTGCAGACCGTCTTCCATGCGCAAGAGCTTCTCACGCTCACCTTCAAGCATCTTGGACGTCGGAATACCGGTCCAACGCTCGACGACGCCAGCGATCTGTTCAGGGCGCACAGCCTCTTCTACCATCACGTCGTCATCGGCGCTTTCGGCCTCGGACAACTGTTTTTCAAGCTGCGGGATCACGCCATAGGACAGCTCCCCAGCCTTCGCCAAATTGCCTTCGCGCTTGGCGATTTCCAACTCGGCCCGTGCCTTGTCGAGCTGTTCCTTCAACTCGCGCGCCGACGCAAGCTTGTCGCGCTCCGCCTGCCACTTGGCCGTCATCTCCGCCGATTGCTGCTGCAGTTCGGAGAGGTCCTTTTCCAGCTTCTCAAGCCGGTCTTTCGACGCCTGATCGTCTTCCAGACGCAGCGCCTCGACCTCGATCTGCTTTTGCAGAATGTCACGGTCAAGCGCGTCCAGTTCCTCCGGCTTGGAGTCGACTTCCATCCGCAACCGCGACGCGGCCTCGTCCATCAGGTCGATGGCCTTGTCAGGCAAAAAGCGATCCGTGATGTAGCGATGCGAAAGCGTGGCCGCAGACACCAGGGCCGAGTCCGAAATTCGCACCCCGTGGTGCAGTTCGTACTTTTCCTTGATCCCGCGCAGGATGGAAATCGTGTCCTCGACTGTTGGCTCAAGAACCATCACCGGTTGGAACCGGCGGGCCAAAGCCGCGTCTTTTTCCACGTGCTTGCGGAACTCATCCAACGTCGTCGCACCCACACAGTGTAACTCACCCCGCGCAAGCGCAGGCTTGAGCAGGTTCGACGCATCCATCGCGCCATCGGCCTTGCCCGCACCCACGAGCGTGTGCATCTCGTCGATGAAAAGGACGATCTCACCGGCAGCTGCGGTGACTTCGGACAGGATGGCTTTCAGTCGCTCTTCGAACTCACCGCGGTACTTCGCACCGGCAATCAGCGCACCCATGTCGAGCGCAAGCAATCGCTTGTTGCGCAAGCTCTCGGGCACGTCACCGTTGACGATCCGCAACGCGAGACCTTCGGCGATTGCCGTCTTACCCACACCGGGCTCACCAATCAGAACAGGGTTGTTCTTGGTCCGGCGCGACAGCACCTGCATCGCGCGCCGGATTTCGTCGTCGCGCCCGATGATCGGGTCGATCTTGCCCTCGCGCGCCCGTTGGGTCAGGTCCAGCGTGTATTTCTTCAGCGCCTCGTACTGATCCTCAGCGCTCGCGCTGTCCGCTGTACGCCCTTTGCGTATGTCATTGATGGCAGAATTCAGTGCCTGTGCATTGACCGCACCGGCGTCCAAAGCCTCTTTCGCAGGGGATTTCACCATCGCCAGCGCCATCAAAATGCGCTCGACCGGGACAAAGCTGTCGCCCGCCTTTTTCGCGATCTTCTCGGCCTCGTCGAGGACTTTGCCGGTTGCTGAATCAAGATATACCTGACCGGCATCACCCGATACCTGCGGGATCTTGGCGAGCTTGCCATCCAGCGCCTGAACAACGCGCTGCGGCGCACCGTCGGCAGCCGTGATGAGGTTGGAGGCCAGCCCCTGCTCATCATCCATCAATGCTTTCAGAATGTGTTCGGGTGCCAGCCGCTGGTGGCTCTCCCGCATCGCGATCGTCTGGGCGGCCTGAATAAAGCCGCGCGACCGCTCCGTGAACTTCTCTAAGTTCATGGGCCTTCTCCTTCTCCTAAGCACCCTGAAACCTGAAAACGCCCGCTTGGCGGCACGTCTTGTGTAGGGCCTTCGGATAAAGAGATGGGAAACGAAAACGACCCCTTCAAGGGGCCGTGATCGCTCAGTTCTGTATTTCTTCGAGAACGGTTTCGTTATCGCCGTATTCCGGTCCGGACGGGCTCGGGATGAAACTGCCGTCTGTGTCAGGGTCGTCAACCACTTCAAGCGCAGTCTGAGGCGCCACACCCGTATCGAGAGGGCTTGTCTCGATTTGTGCCGAAGGGGGCGCTGCGGGGCCGCCGGTGCGCTCACCGACGAGCACCATACCGCCCGCGAGGGCAACAAATCCAAGCGGAATGAGGACGTATACTGTGCGTGGCATCGTCATCCTGAGCTCCCTTCAACTTCGTCGGCCCGGATAAGACCCGTGTCATTGCTTACCGTGCCATTCTCAAGGTCATGTACGTCGCTCGGCGACAAAAGACGGCGCCCCTCATCTGCGACAGTGTTTTCGTATCCCGGACGCTCTATCGCCGTTAGGTCAGACGCGTCACCAGAGCCGTCGATAAGCGATCCAGTGTCCACATGCATGACGACGCCGTCATCCGATAACGCAACGGTCCCTTCAGGGTTGCTTCCTGCCCCTGTCGGATTCTGTGCAACGGTATCTGCATAAGGATTGGTCTCTGAGTACGGTGTCGGGCCAAAGACCCATACTGCGACACCGACAAGGCCAAGGCACACCACCGAAACAGCGGTGAACGACAGCGCGGTGCGCGTAAAGCTTGGTTTGTGGAAGTCAGTCATTGGTTGTTCCTTTCGTTGCCTTCTCAACGGCTGAGCTGCGTCAGAGTTCCTTGACCCGAACAAACCACCCTGTAAGACAAGGCAAATTTGCAGAGGGAGTTCACCCCATGACCGATGACCGTTTGATCGTTGCTCTGGACGTGCCGAATGCCGTTGCCGGTCTTGAACTGGCGGCCCGGATTGGGGACGCGGTGTCATTCTACAAAATCGGCCTTGGCATGCTGACCGGCGGCGGTCTGGCGCTGGCGAATGAGCTGAAGCAGGACCACGGCAAACGCATCTTTCTCGACATGAAACTGTTCGACATCGGCGCGACCGTCGAAGCGGCAACACGTGGCCTCGCGCAGTTCGATCTCGATTTCCTGACGGTGCACGGAGATCCCCATGTTGTCCGTGCTGCAAAAGAAGGCGCGTCAGGGTCGGACCTGAAAATTCTGGCTGTCACGATCCTGACCTCGCTCGACAGGAGCGATCTTGATGCCAATCTGATCCGCGAAGGCGACATTCCCGAAATCGTGGCCGAGCGCGCGGTTAAAGCTTTCGAGGCAGGTGCCGATGGAGTAATTGCGTCGCCCAACGAGGCGGCCATGATCCGTGCTCTGCCCGAGGCCGAGGGTCGATTGATCGTCACGCCCGGCGTGCGCCCTGCGGGGGCCGATCTTGGCGATCAAAAACGTGTCGCAACCCCGGCCAATGCAATCGCCAGCGGCGTCGACCATATCGTGGTCGGACGCCCGGTCTGGCGCGCGACCAACCCGCGTGCAGCCGCCCTCGCCATCGTCGCCGAGATGCAATCGCCGCAAGCTGTTCAAGCCAACGCCTAATCCTGCGGACGCGTGGTCACATAGCGCTGCACCATCATCGCGAAATGCGGGACGGCGTCTCTATGGCTGATAAACGACTGGGGCAGCATGAGGTGCCAGCCCAGCCCTTCACCGCCGAACACGATATCGCGGTCCGCGCCATCGGGAAGATGCGAGGCAAAAAACACGCCGCGCTTGTACCTTGCCCGCCAGACCAGATGGTCGTGTTCCAATCGAAGGCCGATTTCTTCGTGAGTCTCGCGTAAGACACAGGCTTCCGCCGTCTCGTCGCCTTCACGCCCGCCACCCGGCAGGTCGAGCCGCCCTGGCCAGGGGATACCGGGCGTGTGGTCACGCTTGAGCACCACGATCTGCGGACCGATAAAGAGGATCAGTTTCGCCCCGCCGAACTCTGTCACCGCTTGACCCTTTTGCCTTCTCAGCCGTGGGTGTACTCTGCCCGCACCCGACCGGAACGCCAACACCATGCCTGCCGTTTGCCGCGATTGCCTTACCGAATTCGACACCGGACCCCGCTGCCCGTCCTGCCGGAGCCCGCGCATTATCGCGCATGATGAGCTTTACGATCTGACCATCGCGCATATGGATTGCGATGCGTTCTATGCGTCCGTCGAAAAGCGCGACAATCCAGAGCTTGCAGACAAACCCGTCATCATCGGCGGTGGTCGGCGCGGGGTCGTGTCCACCGCCTGCTACGTTGCACGCATTCGCGGTGTCCGGTCGGCAATGCCCATGTTCCAGGCGCTCAAGCTCTGCCCGGACGCGGTGATCATCAAACCACGCTTTGACGCCTATGTCGCCGCATCCAAGGCCATCCGCGCGATGATGGACGAATTAACCCCCATCGTCGAACCCCTGTCACTCGACGAGGCGTTCATGGACCTCACCGGCACCGCTCGCCTGCACGGCCATCCGCCAGCGGTGATGCTGGCGCGGCTGGTGAAGCGGATGCGCGAAGAACTCGGTCTGACCGGCTCAATCGGGCTCAGCCACAACAAGTTCCTCGCCAAGATCGCCTCCGACCTCGACAAACCGCGTGGATTCTCGGTGATCGGCAAGGCCGAAACCGAGGCCTTCCTGCGCCCCAAACCAGTGCGCCTGATCTGGGGTGTCGGCCTCGCCACTCAGGAGGCCTTGGAAAAAGCGGGCATTCGCACATTCGAAGACCTTCATCGCTGGGACAAAGAGGATCTGACCGCCCGCTTCGGCGGGATGGGAGAACGTCTTTGGTACCTCGCACGTGGACAAGATCATCGACGCGTTTCGGCCAACGCACCGATGAAATCCATCTCGAACGAAACAACCTTCCACGAAGATACCAACGACCCCGACTTGCTGGACGGCCATCTCTGGCGGATGTGCGAAAAAGTGGCTGACCGTGCGAAAGCCAAGGGGATGGCGGGGCGCGTTGTCACTCTCAAACTCAAACGGTCGAACTTTGCGCTGGTGACCAAGCGCACCTCGCTGACTGATCCCACCCAGATCGCGGACCGCATCTACCGCATCGCGCGCGGGCTCTTCGATCAAGTCGGAGATAAGGGCCCATACAGGCTCTTGGGTGCAGGCATCAGCGATCTCAGCCCCGCAGACGGAGCTGACCTGTCGGGCGATCTTCTTGATCCTCAGGGCGTGAAGCGGGCACAGGCGGAACGGGCGACGGACGCCATTCGGGACCGGTTTGGACCCGACGCCATCCTGAAGGGTCGCGCCCTACGCTAAGGTGCGGCCGTTACCACATTCACATCAACTGGTTTTCCTCGTCGGTCGCCGAGATACCCAAAGCCTCAAGCCCCGCTTCCAGATGGTCGGCCAGATGAGGCGTACCAATCAGGTAGTCTGCAGTCGGCGTCGTCGCTTCGCGCATGGCTGTCGCGTAGGCTTCGTCCCAGTCATCGACCTCGAACGCGCCTCGTCCGATCCACATGATGGTGACCAGCGCGGCTTGCTCTTCCTCGTCCATCCGGTCGATGAAGGCCCGCATCTCGCCCTCCGCGCGCTCAAGCTCGCGCGCCATCACAATAACTGCGGCGACCTTCCTGACGCTGATCTGTTCCATGCCGACTCTCCCTTCCGGTTTCGCTCAGAATGAAAGGATTACCGCGGGTCGGCTTTGATCTTAAGCAAATAAACGATAGTAAAGCCAATCCGGCAGGAATTGACTGCCGCGGAACACCCAGGAAAACACGGTTGGAAAGCTGCGCTTGAAGCTGTCGGTGTTCATATGTTCGAAAAACTCGCGCGCCGCTTCGTCGGGTTCCATGATAAACGGCATGCTGAAATCATTCTTGTCGGTGAGGCGCGTTTTCACGAAGCCCGGGTTCACCAACTGCACCTTCACGTTGCTTTTATGCAAATCGGCATAAAGCGACTCGGCAAGTGTCATGACGCCCGCCTTGGACGACGTGTAAGCCGCCGCGTTGGGCAAGCCACGGAACCCGGACAGAGAGCCCGTCAGAACAATATGCCCGGCGTCCCGTTCCACGAACTTCGGAACGACGACGCCCATCAAACGCATGGCACCTGTGAAATTGATGTCGGCCATTGCGACGGCTTGATCCGCATCCCACTCTTTTGCGCCGAACGGCCAGTAGACGCCCGCGATCTGGATGACGCCGTCGATGTCCCCTATCGAGTCAGCAGCCTCTTTGACCGAGTCCATGTCCGACACATCAACGGTCACCACATCGGCGCGGCCGGGCAATTGGTCGGCCAGTTCCTTGAGCTTGTCTTCACTTCGCGCAGAGAGGATCAGATGCACCCCTGCCGCACTCATCTTTTTCGCAAGCGCTTGTCCCAGGCCTTCACTCGCCCCGACCAACCAATACCGTTTTCCAGCCCAATCGCTCACGCAGCTTCCTTCCGTCGCATCGTGGCCACCAACTCGGCCACCTTGATTCCGTATTTACGGAACTGGCTGCGGTTCACGATGGTTCCGTTCGGTGCCAGATACATCCAATCGGTGGTATCCAGCACATGCCCGCCCTGCGCCTCGGGGAGCTTGAACTTGTATTTCAACTTAACGGTCGGGCCGCTTTGCATGCCTTCGCCTTCGCCGACCACGTCTGAGGCCGTCGCGCGAATGCGACCGTCATTACCCACCGTGAGGTTCCACTCGCGCAAGGCCTCTTCGCCGTTGTCGTAGACGAACCGTTCCCTCATGACGCCCTTGTTGCCGGTCCATTCCGCTTGGAAGTCGCCAACAAAGCGCGACGTCACGCGACCGGTCGGTCCATAGATGACCCCTTCACAGACAATCGGCCCGTTAAGATGCGACCGCAGGTCAAACACCTCGCCCTGCGCATCGGCGTAATCGGTCGGATTTTGGCTGATGAAGCCGAAATACCGGCTTTTCAGGTAGCCGAGGATGAGCATGATGCTCGCCCCTAGAAAGACGAGAAAGACAGTCTCCATGACGTCACTCCTTCCCTAGTGGTGTTGCGACCAGCAAAGCGATCGCCACCAGTTTCAACGCGCAGGGAACTCCTGCGTAGAGCAGTGTCAGTGTCCAAAGAGCGGTTTCAGAATTGTCGGTCCCCGAGACAAAACCGCTTGCCTCGAGGATCGGAAGTAGCGCAATCGCCGCAAAGGCCAGCGTGAACTTCGACACGAAGCCCCAAAGCGCAAATCCTTCTGTCGCGTTCGGCGCCACCGTTTCCATCCGCCGCGCGAAAATCGCAGGCAGAAGCGTCAGATCGGCGCCCACCGCCGCGCCGGAGGCAAGGCAGATCACAGCAAAGAACAGCGTGTCGCCACTGCCGAGAAAAAGCGCGAAACTGAACGCGATGATGGCCAGAACCATCGCGGCCAGCAGCGCCTGCTTCGCGCCGATCCTTTCGGCGAGCGTTCCCCAAACGGGCGCCGCTGCTGCAGCAGATACGAAAAACAAGAGAAGAAGCGGACCTTCCCAACCCGGCGCATCCAGACGGCTTTCGACAAAGAACAGAAACAGTGTCGAACTCACCGCCACTGGCGCGGCATTCACCAATGCAATCAGCAAAAGCCTGCGCGAGACACCGTCCTTCAAGACCGGCCCGAACCCCGCCGACAACGTCGTCGCGCGGCCGCGCCATTCGTTCTGCATCGCCAGTCCAGCCAGCACACAGGCCAAAGCGAAAACGATGGCGTAAGCGGTGAACTCAGGCCACGCCAGTGCAAGAAAGATCGATGGCATCACGGACGCGACGCAGACACCCAGAAGGGCCCCGGTCTCACGCCACCGCGCCAATCGGATGTGGCCGGTGCCGCTGCCCAGCGCTTCAGCCTTCTGCACTCCGCGCGCATAGAAATTGATGGTGAGGAAACTGAACGCGGAAAACACCAGCGTCAGCATGACGGCAAACCACAAAACGGGATTGGTCGGCGGATCGATGGCGAACAACCCGAACATCGCCACCGCCATGATCGCAAGCGCCAGCGCGATCGCAAGTCCCTGAAACCGGCGCACGGCGACGGCAAGTTTCCCCAACAGCGGGTCCTGCACCACGTCAAGCAAGCGCAACCCGAACAAGACGGTCCCGAGGGCAGCAAGGCTCACGCCGTATTCGTCGACATAGAATTTCGGCGCGTGAATATAGATCGGCAAACCGGCTGCCGCGAGGACAGCCGCAAAGACGGCGTAGCCGCCGAGGTTCTGCCGAACGGCCTGCATTATTGGCTCACTTCTTCCATCGGCGGCTCCGGCCGCGTACGATAGCGCGACCCCTTCCACCAGAGTTTCAGCGCCTGCCAATGGATCAGCGCCAGAACGCGCCGCGACCCCAGCGGTCGACGCAGAAGCGACCGCAAAATCGACCCGTTGCTGATGGCCTTGCGCGGTCCCGTGAGTGTGGCAATCAAACCGCCCGAGGTCTGGCTGTAATCAATCCAGATCCCGATCTTGTCCGGCCGGATATCGAAGCGGAACTCGTACCCACCTTCGACCGGTTGGAACGGCGAAACGTAGAAAATCTTCGTCGCGGTCAGCCGGTCGGACGGTGAAATCGGCGATCCGTCAGACTTGCGGCAGAGATAAGAATGACGGTCCCCAAACGTGTTCGTCACCTCTGCTATCACTGCGACGAGATTGTCGTGCGCGTCATGCGCCAGCCAGAAGGACACCGGGTTGAACACATGGCCCAGAACCCTCGGTTGCGCGAGCAGCATCAACCGCCCCTTCGCCCGTACCTGATGCGCCTCCAGAACCTCACGCGCCCAAGTCGCGCCTCGGCCCTGCCCCGGCGCGCCACCGTGATCGACGTCGTAAAGGCTCGTCAGATTGCGCCCGTTGCGCGAGAAGAACCACGGCGTCTGCGGCTCTTCCTCAGCGTCCAGCATCACGTAGTCGATAGAGTAGCGAAACGCATTGTCGTTGCTCCCCTTGCGACCGTGATAGGTGTGGCCGACGATATGATCGACGGTATTCATCACTCGGCCGCCACCGCAACCGCGCTGCGCGCGCGGATTGCTTCGACCACGTCAACCGCGCTCGACAGCCCGTCTTCGTGGAAGCCATTCTTCATCCACGCCCCGCAGAACCACGTGCGATGCGTCCCGTTCATATCGCGCACGGTTTCCTGCGCCGCCAATGCCTCAAGGTCATAGACCGGGTGACGCAAGGTGCATTCGTCGTAGATCAGCTCCTCGCGAATGGGTCGCGTCGTGTTCAGCGTCACGAAATGTGGATCGCTCTCCGGGATCGGTTGCAGCGAATTCATCCAGTAGGTGAGATCAATCGTGTTCATCTCTTTCTGCGCCGTCTCGGTGTAGTTCCACGACGACCAGCAAAGGCGCTTCTTCGGCATGATGTTCGGGTCTGCATGCAGGACCACGCGGTTCGGCTGATACGTGATCGCGCCCAGCGCCTTTTGCTCAAGCGGCGTCGCATCCGACAGCAATCGCAGCGTGTCGTCGGAATGCGTGGCGAAGACCACCTCGTCGAACCGCTCCCACTCAGCGCCCTTGGCTTTGACCTCCGCCCCCATCACATCGCGGCGGACACCGTCAGTTGGCGCGCCAAGGCGCAGGGTCGTACCGCGCGCCCGCAAGGATGCCTCAAGCCGCTTCACGTATTCGATGGACCCACCTTGCACCGTGTACCACTGGTGCTGGCCCGAGTAGGACAAAAGCGCGTGGTTCTCCATGAATTGCACCAGCGCATGCGCCGGGAAGTCCATGACCTTCTCGGTCGGTGTCGACCAGATCGCGCCGGTCAGCGGCAACAAGTAATAGTCGCGGAACCACGGTCCGGTACCAAGTTGCGCCAGAAAATCGCCAAGGCTGAGGTTCCGGTCGCGCGTCGCGTCCATCGCGTGCTTGTTGAAATGCGTGATGTCGCGCAGCATCCGCAGAAATCGCGGGTTCAGCGCATTCTTGCGCTGTGCAAAGATGGAATTCAGCGTCGCAAGCGCGTATTCGATCCGCCCACCATCAAGGCTCGCACCAAAGCTCATGTTGCTTTTGGTCACCGGCACGTCGAGCGCTTTGAAGAGCCGCGCGAGATGCGGGTAATTGGCGTAGTTGTAAACGATAAAGCCTGTATCGACCGGCTGGTCCCCGTTTTTGCCCGCCATGATGGTCCGCGCATGACCACCCAGACGCGGCTCTGCCTCGAACAGGGTGACGTCATTGTCGGCCGCCAACATATGTGCGGCTCCCATCCCGGAAATCCCTGCGCCAATGACGGCAATTTTCTTGGATGCGCTGGCGCGGGCTTCAAAGGGCATAATGATCTCGCTGTGATTGGTGTCTAGTTTGGTTTACGGCCCGAGTTCCAAACCGGATGCAAAAAGAAAATCTTTTTTCTTTGATCCAACGGGACCGCTGAGGCGTAACTTACACATGTTGATGTCGACAACCCCTTCTACGGAGTGCGACCCCAAGCCCGTTGTCAGCGGCATGGAAATGCGCGATTCCAGCGTGAGGGATGTTGGCGGACTAAAGATTTTGAGTAACGGAACGCAATCACAGATTGCCGAATGGGTCGATGAGCTCGTTCGGGTCCGCGACCAGCGCGACGAAGCGGCCTTTATCAGGGTGTTTCAGCATTTCGGTCCGCGGGTGAAAGCGTTCCTCATGCGGACGGGTATGGATGCTGCACTCGCCGAAGAGTGCGCCCAGGAGGTGCTCGTCACGGTTTGGAACAAGGCGCATCTCTACGATGCGAGCCGGGCAAGTCCTTCGACTTGGATCTTTACGATCGCCCGCAACAAGAAAATCGACGTGCTGCGCAAGCAGAAGCGTCCCGAACCCGAAGACTTGCCGTGGGGGCCCGAAGCGGAACCCGATCAGGCCGATGTCCTTGGGTTGCAACAGGAGAGCGAACAACTGGGTCGTGCACTACGCGACCTGCCCGAGAAACAGAGGGAACTGATCGAAAAGGCCTATTTCGGAGATCTCTCGCACAGCGAAATCGCCGAACAGACCGGTCTGCCGCTCGGCACGATCAAATCCCGTATCAGACTGGCGCTTGATCGACTGCGCCATTCATTGAAGTGACGGACACCATGACTGTAAAACACCACCTGACGGATGATCTGTTGATGGCCTACTCGGTTGGCGATCTTCCCGAGGCTGTAAACCTGATCGTCGCGACGCATATCTCGCTCTGCGATGAATGTCGCGCCGCGCTCGAAGCGTATGAAGCACTGGGAGGCGCCGTGCTTGACACGTGCGACAGCGTCGCACTGTCCGAGACGAGCCTGACCTCTGTGCTGGACATGATCCACACACAGGACAATGCCATCGTCGTGAATGATCGGTCTGCGCCTGCCAAAGATAGCGTTTTGCCCACCCCGCTCGCCGATTATGTCGACGGCGGTCTGGAAAACGTGAAGTGGCGGTCGGTCGGCATGGGTGTGAAGCAAGCTGTGTTGAACACATCTTCCGAGGCCAGCGCGCGGCTGCTTTACATCCCTGCCGGCACGGCCATTCCCGACCATGGGCACAAGGGCATGGAACTGACCCTCGTTCTACAGGGCGCGTTTCAGGACGAAGACGGATACTTCGGCCGCGGCGATATCGAGATCGCCAGCGAAGATGTGCATCACACACCGGTAGCGGACATCTCCGAAGACTGCATTTGCCTGGCAGTGACCGATGCGCCTTTGAAGTTCAAAGGGCTGGTACCGCGCATCGCGCAGCCATTCCTTGGCATATAAAACACGGAAGCCGTCGCACGTGCGACGGCTCTATTGTGTCCGATGACCCCGAAACCGATCCTCAAAATGGCTCTCGGATTCACCGTGCTGGCCGTTGTCTGCGGCACGCTCGAGGTGCTCTTCTTTGGTGGTCGTTTGGATGAAAACGGCGTGGTGCAGGAAAGTCTGTTCCTACCGCTCAGTTTCATCTTCGCCGCCATGGCGATCACCGCCGTGGTTTTCGCGATCCTCCGGGTCTTCCTGAAATAACCGCAAAACCATTCTCTGTTTTACAAATACCTTCGGGGGGTTTGGGGGGCAGACAGCCCCCCAAAATTCACATCATGCGTCCCGCAGGGACACATTCCGATCACGACGCCTTTTTCTTCTTCGGCGGCATCAGGTCGGTGATCGTCCCTTCGAACATTTCGGCGGCAAAGTTCACCGTCTCCGACAACGTCGGGTGCGGGTGGATCGTGTGGCCCAAATCCACCGCATCGGCCCCCATCTCAATCGCCAGCGCCACTTCCGAAATCAGATCCCCGGCATTCGTGCCGACGATACAGGCCCCGATCACGCGGTCGTCTTCTGGGTCGAAGAGGAGCTTCGTGATCCCCTCACTGCGCCCGTTCGACAAGGACCGGCCAGATGCGGCCCACGGGAAGACACCCTTCTCGTACTTGATGCCCTTGGCCTTCGCCTCGGTTTCGGTCAGTCCACACCACGCCACTTCCGGATCGGTATAGGCCACCGAAGGGATCAAATGCGCGTCGAAGAACCGCTTCTCACCCGCACACACCTCTGCCGCGACCTTACCCTCATGCACCGCCTTATGCGCCAGCATCGGCTGACCCACGACGTCGCCGATGGCAAAGATGTGCGAAACACCGGTGCGCTGCTGGTTGTCGACCGCGATAAACCCGCGCTCGTCAACGGCGACTCCGGCTTTCTCTGCATCGATCAGCTTACCATTCGGCTTACGCCCAACGGCGACCAGAACCTTGTCGAAGGTGTCGGTAAAGGTCTCGCCCTTGTCGTCCTCGAAGGTCACCTTGAGGCCTTTCTTCTGGGCCTCGACATCCGTCACCTTGGTCTTGAGGAAGATATTCTCGTAGCGACCTTTGATCCGGTTGTGCAGCGGTTTGACAATGTCCTTGTCCGCGCCCGGAATGATCTGGTCCATCAGCTCGACCACAGTGATCTTGGATCCCAGCGCATCGTACACACAGGCCATTTCCAGACCGATAATGCCCCCGCCAAGGATGAGCATCTTCTTCGGAATGTCCTTAAGCTCCAACGCCCCGGTTGAATCAATCACCCGCTCGTCGTCATGCGGAATGAAGGGCAACTGCACCGGCTCGGACCCGGCGGCGATGATGCACTGGTCGAAGCTGACGGTTTTGGTGCCGTCATCCGTCTCGACCTCGATCATGTTCGGACCGGTGAACTTGCCGTAGCCCTGAACGGTCGTCACCTTGCGGCCTTTCGCCAGACCGCCCAAACCGCCGGTCAACTGGCCAATCACGTCATCCTTAAACTTGCGCAATTCGTCCAAATCGATCTTCGGCTTACCAAAGCTGATCCCGTGCGAGGACATTTCCTCTGCCTCGGTGATCACCTTCGCCACATGCAAAAGCGCCTTCGACGGGATGCAACCAACGTTCAGACATACACCGCCAAGCTGGGCGTATTTCTCGATCAGGACCGTTTTCTTGCCCAGATCCGCCGCGCGGAACGCTGCTGTGTAGCCGCCGGGGCCAGAGCCCAGAACGACCACCTCGGCGTGAATGTCCCCCTCGCCGGAAGCAGTGCCCGTCGCCTCGACCGATTGCGGCTTGTCTGCCTGCGGTTCCGATCCGCGACCGCCATAGCCGCCCTTGACCTCGCCACCCTGACCGACCGCGTCTTTCGCCTTGGTCGCGCCATCCTCGGCATCGGCGCCTTCCAGCACCATGATCACGGTGCCTTCGGAAACCTTGTCGCCTTCGCTGACCATGATCTCTGTGATCTTGCCTGCGGCGGGCGAGGGCACTTCCATCGTGGCCTTGTCGGACTCCAACTCGATCAGCGGGTCTTCTTCGCTGATCTCGTCGCCAACGCTGACCAGAACAGAAACCACCGGAACGTCCGTGAAATCCCCGATATCGGGTACCTTGATATCCATCAGATCGCCCCCCTTACCACATCAACTTGCGCATATCGCCAAGCAGCGTCTTGAGCGTCACGCAGAAGCGCGCGGCCAAGGCACCGTCGACGGCACGGTGGTCGTAGGACAGGCTGAGGGGCTGCATCAGGCGCGGCACGAATTCCTCACCATTCCAGACCGGGGCCATCTTCGACCGCGTCAGGCCAAGGATCGCAACCTCGGGCGCATTCACGATGGGGGTAAAGCTAGTGCCGCCGATGCCACCGAGCGACGAAATGGTGAAGGTCGCGCCCTGCATATCACCGGATTTCAATTCGCCCGCGCGGGCCTTGCCGGATAGCTCACCAAGCTCTTTGGAAATCTCCACCAGACCCTTGCGATCGGCGTCTTTGATGACCGGAACCATCAGACCGTTCGGCGTGTCAGCCGCAAAGCCGATGTTGTAGAAATCCTTCTTGATCAGCTTGTCACCATCTGGATGGATCGACGAATTGAACTCCCAATGCTCTTTCAGAGCCGACACGGACGCCTTGATGACGAAGGACAAAAGCGTCACGCGATAGCCGTCTTCCTTGGCCATCGTGTCCATTTCCTTGCGGTATTTGTCGAGCTCGGTGATGTCCGCCTCGTCATTATGCGTGACATGCGGAATGTTCAGCCAGGACCGGTGCAGCGCCGGACCCGAGATCTTCTTGATCCGGGACATCTCGACTTCTTCAATCGGCCCGAACTTTGAGAAATCGACCGCCGGGATGGGCGGAATTCCCATGCCGCCCTGCGCAGCGCCACCAGAGGCTGCCGCCGGAACGGTCTGCGCCTTGAGCGCCTTTTCCACGTCCTCACGCAGAATGCGGCCCTTGCGGCCAGACCCATTCACCTTGGCAAGGTCCACCTCGACCCGGCGCGCATAGGCACGAACCGAAGGCGAGGCGTGGACTTTGCCGAACCCAGCATCCGTCTTGGCTGGTGCGGCTGCGGGCGTGTCGGCTTGCTTCGGCGGCTCGCTGGACTCGGTCTTCACCGGCTCCGACTTGGTGTCGGACTTCGCGTCATCCTTTTTCGCATCGCTCGACGTGTCGCCCGATCCCTCACCTTCGACGATAAGAACAACGGACCCTTCCGAAACCTTGTCCCCTTCGCTCACCTTGATCTCTTTCACCACACCGGCGGCCGAACTTGGCACTTCCATCGTCGCCTTGTCGGACTCGAGTTCGATGATCGGGTCTTCCTCGGCAATCGTGTCGCCCACGCTGACCAGAACGCTGATCACGGGCACGTCTGTGAAATCGCCGATATCCGGCACTTTTACTTCTGAAGTCATGTTGTTGGTCTCCTCCCGCTCACACCAGACGCGGGTTCGGCTTGTCGCCGTCGATGTCGTATTTCTTCAAAGCCGTCTTGAGGTCTTTCTCACTCACATTGCCCTCGCGGTAGAGCTCCACCATGGCGGCGGCGGCAATGTGGTTGGCGTCAACCTCGAAGAACCGGCGCAGATTCACCCGGCTGTCCGACCGGCCAAAACCGTCGGTACCCAGAACCGTGAAGCGGCCCGGCACAAAGGCGCGGATCTGCTCGGCATAGTTCTTCATGTAGTCGGTCGCGGCGATGATCGGCCCCTTGGCGCTTTCCAAGGTCTGCGTGACGTACGGGACCTTCTCGTCGTCCAGCGGGTTCAACCGGTTGTGCCGCGCACAATCCTGACCATCACGGGCCAGCTCGTTGAACGACGTTGCCGACCAGATATCCGCCGTGATACCGAAGTCCTCTTTCAGCATCTCCGCCGCCTTGATCGCCTGCACGAGGATCGTGCCAGAGCCCATCAGGTTGACGTGCTTCTTGCCCGGCTTGGTGGTCTTCTGCATCCGGTAGAGGCCTTTGATGATGCCCTCTTCGGCACCCATCGGCATATCGGGATGCTGGTAGTTCTCGTTCATCAGCGTCAGGTAGAAATAGACGTCCTCCTGATCCTGATACATCCGCTTCAGACCGTGCTGCACGATCACCGCAACCTCGTAAGAGAAGGTCGGGTCATAGCTGATGCAGTTCGGGATCGTGCCGGCGAGGATGTGGCTGTGCCCGTCCTCGTGTTGCAGGCCCTCGCCATTCAGCGTCGTCCGCCCGGCGGTGCCGCCCAACATGAAGCCCCGCGCGCGGCTGTCGCCTGCGGCCCAGGCCAGATCACCGATCCGCTGGAAGCCGAACATCGAGTAGTAGATGTAGAACGGGATCATCGGCACGCCGTGGTTGGAATACGACGTCGCCGCCGCGATCCAGTCCGCCATGGCGCCCGCTTCGTTGATGCCCTCCTGAAGAACCTGTCCGTCCTTCGATTCCTTATAGAACATCATCTGGTCTTTATCCTGGGGCGTGTAGTTCTGCCCCAGCGGGTTGTAGATACCCACCGAGCGGAACAACCCCTCCATCCCGAAGGTGCGGCTTTCATCCGGCACAATCGGTACGACGTTCTTGCCGATCTGCTTGTCCCGCAACAGCGTTGTCAGGATGCGGACAAACGCCATCGTGGTCGAGATTTCTCGGTCGCCGGTCGATTCCAGTTGACCCTTGAACTTGTCGAGACCTGGCACCTCGAGTTTCGGCGTATCTTTCCAGTGACGCACCGGGAAGGAACCGCCCAGATCCTTACGGCGGTCCGCCAGATACGCCTTCTGCGCGTTGTTCAGGCTGACGAAGGGCACATCCTTCTCGAGCTCTTCGTCCGTCACCGGGATCTGGAACCGATCCCGCATCGCCTTGAGCTGGTCGAACTGCATCTTCTTCTGCTGGTGGGTCGTGTTCTGGCCTTCACCAGCGGTCCCCATGCCGTAGCCCTTGACGGTCTTGACGAGGATGCAGGTCGGCTGACCCTCGGTTTGTGTCGCCCGCAGGAACGCGTTGTAGACCTTCTTCGGATCATGCCCGCCCCGGCGCAGCGCCCAGATTTGGTCGTCCGTCCAGTCTTCCACCAATTCGGCGGTTTCGGGGTACTTCCCAAAGAAATGCTCGCGGATGTAGGCACCGTCCTTGGATTTGAACGTCTGGTAGTCGCCGTCGATGGTCTCGTCCATCAACTGGCGCAGCTTGCCGCTGGTGTCCTTCTCCAGCAGCTCATCCCAGCCGCGACCCCACAGCAATTTGATCACGTCCCAACCCGAGCCACGGAACGTACCTTCAAGTTCTTGCACGATCTTGGAATTGCCGCGCACCGGACCATCAAGGCGTTGCAGGTTACAGTTCACGACAAAGATCAGGTTATCCAAACCTTCCCGCGCCGCGAGGTTGATCGCGCCGAGCGATTCAGGCTCGTCCATTTCGCCGTCGCCGAGGAAACACCACACCTTGCGGTCGCCGGCGTCGATCAGACCCCGGTTGTGCATGTATTTCATGAACCGCGCCTGATAGATCGCCATCAGCGGGCCAAGTCCCATCGACACGGTCGGGAACTGCCAATAGTCCGGCATCAACCACGGGTGCGGGTAAGAACTCAGCCCTCCGCCATCAACCTCCGACCGGAACGCCTCAAGCTGTTCCGTGCTGATCCGGCCCTCCATGAAAGAGCGCGCGTAAATGCCCGGGATCACGTGGCCCTGAAAGAACACCAGATCGCCACCGTGGATCGCCGATTTCGATCGCCAGAAGTGGTTCAGCCCTACATCGTAGAGCGCCGCAGAAGAGGCAAAAGACGCGATATGCCCGCCGTATTCGCTGCTTTCCTTGTTCCGCTTGACCACGGTCGCCATCGCATTCCAGCGATTGATCGTGCGGATACGCCATTCCATCTCGGTATCGCCGGGAATGTCGACTTCGTCGTCAGGATCAATCGTGTTCTGGTACGGGGTCGTGGCGGAAAACGGCAATCGCGTGCCATGTGCACGGGCCTGTTGCACCGCCTTGTCGAGCAGGAAATGCGCACGATCGGCGCCATCCCGAAGGATCACATCCTCAATCGCGTCTTGCCATTCCTGAGATTCGACCGGGTCAATATCGTTCGGGCTGTCTTTCATATTCCCTCTTCCCTTGGTCTGGCCGCTCTGGCCTTTAGTTCATCGCTGAACCATATGAACTGGAAACATGGCTCAACTTTGGATAACGCTCCCTAACACGACAAGTTCCTTTACGGCAGGGGCAGCGATACATAGCGTCCATGCATTTTGCGCATAGCAAGATAGTTTAGAGTTGAACAATTTCTACGCGTAGTGCTTGCGGCGCGACGTTTTGCCAATTCCCGGGTTGAACGAATTCGTCGGATCAATCGATTTGTAGAACTCGGCTAGGTCCGACTTGGCCTTGTAGAGATGACCGACATTGTGCTCAGCCGGATACTCCGCCCCACGTTTGTCCAGAAGCGCCAGCATCTCGGCCTTCAACGCTGCAACGTCCACACCCTTCTTCACGATGTAGTCCTGATGCAGCACGTGGCAGAAGAAGTGCCCGTAGTAGAGCTTGTGCACGATCTTCTCGTCGATCTCAGCGGGCAGGTCCTCCAGCCAGGCCCGGTCGTTGCGTTTCAGCGCGATATCCAAGGCGAGGATATCCTCAACCTCGTCCCGATGCACGTTCTGGTACCGAATGGCTGCGCCCGCGGCGGCAAAGCGGTTCAGCCCGGCCAGTTTGCCTTCACGCTCCGTACATTCAAAGAAGTCTCCGTCCCGCGCCGCGAAAAACTCCTTCAAAAAGCTCCGCGCCTCTGCCACGCCACCGTCCCGCATCTTCAAAATGAGATGGTGTTCATACAGGTCGCGGAAATCGGTCAGGCGCTTCGGCAGCAACTTCGGTGTGAACCGCGACACCAGCTGCATGAACCGATCAGTGAATCCGCGCGTCAGCGAGACCTTGTTCAACCGTGCATCGACCGCGCCCTTGAGCGCAAAGAACATGGGCAGCTTGTCGGTGCCAAGCTTGTCGATCATCAGCACCGTGTCTTTCCCGTATGTCTCCGAGATATTGAAACAATCGCGATGCATGTACTCGCCCGAGACCGGCAAACTGTCGAACTCTGTCAGAATATGCCGCCGCAGATCGGTCAGGGCATCGGGATCATTGGTCCCAATGTAAAAGGTCTGTTCATCCTGATTGATCGGGTAGGTGTCGAGCCGCACCGCAAACACCGCCAACTTCCCCGCGCATCCGGCGGATTCGTAAAGCCGCCGCTTGTCGGCATTGAAACGCGCGGGCGTGTCGGCATCAACGTCCCTCACGCGACGGTGGTACTCCGTATCCGACGCGCGTTTGTTGGTTGCCTCAAGGTCGGCCTCCGTGAACGATCCCGTCTGCACCCGCGTGAGGATCTCTTCCGGGGTCTCTCCCAGGTCGATCCCTAAATGATTGACTAACTCAAGCTGCCCGTCCTCGGTGATCCGGGCAAACAACGACAACTCGGTATAGCTCGGCCCCCGCTCGATCAGCGCCCCGCCCGAGTTGTTGCACACCCCGCCGACAATCGACGCGCCGATACAGGACGACCCGATCACCGAATGTGGCTGACGCCCCAGTGGCTTCAGCAGTTTCTCCAAGGCAAACAGCGTCGCCCCCGGCAAACTGACAACCTGCTCCCCGCCTTTGACCTTATGGATCGCATCCATACGCCGCGTATTGATCAGAACCACGTCCCGGTCATACGTCCCCTTGGGCGTGGATCCTTCGGTCAATCCAGTATTCGCCGCCTGCATGATGACAATCTTGTCCGCCGCGACACAGGCCTGCAGCACGTGCCACTGCTCCAACACGTTCGCGGGTTGCACCACCGCAAGCGCCTCTCCTTCGCCGGACCGAAACCCCTTGCGAAACCGTTCCGTCCGCTTCGCCCCGGTCAACACATGGCGCGCGCCCACAACCTCACGCAGACGTTTCAGAAGATCGTTATCGGTCATCCGTCGTCCCCCTCGTCACGACCCTCAGCCTAACAAGGCCGCCCCGGGGTCCGACAACAGGACAAATTGCATCGCATCGGAACTTGAACTCCGCGATACGATTCAAACCTCTCTGCGATCATACTCTTGCCGCAGTGGCTGATTAGCAAAAATGTCATGTCCAAACACGATTCAGTTGCCCCGACAAACCGATGCACCGCCCTTTTCATTGATGGCGACAATGTTGACCCCTCTTACGCCCCCGGTATCTTCACGCATGCAGGCGCTGCTGGTCGAATCGACATCGCCCGCGTGTATTTGCGTGCGCAGTCAACGTCGCCTTGGTCGGAGTGCGCTGGCGTCCATCCAATCTTTGCCAGTACGACGCGGAAAAACGCGACGGACCTCATGCTTAGTGTCGACGCCATGGAATGTGCCTTGGTGCGCCGGATCGATACGGTCGTCATTGCCGCGTCAGACCGGGATTACACACACCTTGCGGTAAAACTGCGCGAACACGGCGTTTTGGTCGTCGGCTTGGGCGATCACAAAGCACCACGTGATCTGCGTGAGGCCTTTCACGAATTTCACGACCTTTCCCCAACCAACAAGCCGTGCGCAACACACGCAGCAACGAAACAGGACGCCCGCATTCAGAAAATCATCTCAGGCGCCCGAGACGGCCTGAGCGTGGCGGAGCTCGGTGCAAAAATGTATGACGCGCATGGCGTCAGAAGCGAGGCCCTGCCCGGCAAGAATTGGCGAAAATACCTGCAGTCACGTCAAAACTTGTATGAGGTTGATATCTCCGGGCCTCACCCACGTGTCAGGTGTCGAACTCGCACCGCCATTAAGCCCGACTGAAGCACCTCACGGCGCGTGCCGTCAAAGATCAAACGTCGCAAACACCGGCGCGTGATCGCTGGGCTGGTCCCATCCGCGCGCGTCACGAATGATCCGGCTGGAATGCGCCGCGTTCGAGATATCCGGGGTGGCCCAGACATGGTCTAGGCGTCGCCCCTTGTCAGCAGCGTCCCAATCCCGCGCGCGGTAGCTCCACCAGCTGTAGAGCTGTCCATCTGGGATATCCTGTCGCGTGACATCGACCCACCGCCCGGCCTCCTGCGTGTCGGACAAATGCTCCACTTCAATGGGCGTGTGGCTCACCACTTTTAGCAACTGCTTGTGTGACCAGACATCGTCCTCACGCGGTGCGATGTTCAGGTCGCCGACCAGTACCGATTTCGAGACCTGTTCAGCCTTGAACCAGTCACGCATCTCCGTCAGGTAATCGAGCTTCTGCCCAAACTTCTCGTTCACCTCGCGATCCGGCACGTCACCGCCTGCCGGCACATAGAAATTGTGGATCGTCACCCCGTTCTCCAACCGCCCCGCCACATGGCGCGCATGGCCCAGACCGGCGAAATCCATATCGCCAACATCTTCGATCGGCAGCTTCGACAGGATCGCAACCCCGTTGTAGCCCTTCTGTCCCCGCGCCACCATGTGGCCGTAGCCCAGCGCGCGAAACTGCTCCACGGGGATCTTCTCGACCGGGCTCTTGCACTCCTGCAGGCATAAAACGTCCGGGCCTTCCTCGGCCATCAGCTTTGCCACCAGCCCCTCGCGCAGGCGGACCGAGTTGATGTTCCATGTGGCAAGGGTAAACGGCATCGCAACGCTCCGGCTTTTTGTTCGGCCAGAGCCTGCCCGTGCCAGCCGCGCCCCGCAACCCGGAATCGGACAAGAAAAAACGCCCCGGGCTATGGCAGCCGGGGCGTGAGGTGTGTCTGCGAACAGACGAGGGAAGTCAGATCACCAGTCCTTTGGACCTTTGTCGCCGAACTGGTGCACGAGGAAGTCGATGAAGGCCCGCACCTTGGGCTGCGTAAAGCGCCCCGGCGGGTAAACGGCGTAGATGCCTTGGGTGTCGACGGGCAGGTCGGGAATGGCGTCCTCGATCAGCCCTTGGTCCATGGCGTCGGAATACAGGAAAGACGGCAGGTAAGCGATCCCAAGCCCCGCGATACAGGCGTTCAGCAGCGACTGTCCGTCATTGACCGACAGCCAGCCCGCGGTGCGCACCTGGCGCTTTTCGCCGGAGGGTGCGGTGACCTTCCAGACATTACCGCTCGATTGGTTCGAATAATGCAAAAGCTTGTGTTCATTCAGATCGTCGATCCGACGCGGACGACCGTATTTCTCGAAATACGACGGCGCCGCGATCATGCGTTTCGTTGTCTCGGTCAGCTTGCGGGCGCGCAGAGTGCTGTCTTCCAGCTCCCCGATGCGCACCGCCATGTCGAACCCTTCAGAGATCAGCTCAACATACCGGTTGTTCAGAACCATGTTCACCGTAATGTCCGGAAAATCCGACAGGAATTCGCCCAAGACCGGCGACAGGTGGTTCACACCGAAATCCGTCGCCACCGAAATCCGCAACAGGCCCGACGGCGCAGACTGCATGGACGTCACCAGCGCGTCCGCCTCACCGGCATCGTTCAACACGCGACGCGCGCGGTCGTAATAGGCCAGACCGATCTCCGTGGGGCTGACCCGCCGCGTCGTGCGATTCAACAGACGCGCCCCAAGACGGGCTTCAAGGCTGGACACGTGCTTGGAGACAGCGGATTTCGAGATCCCCATCTTCTTGGCCGCATCGGTGAAGCCGCCTTGATCCACAACCGTGGCAAAGGCCTCCATTTCGGTAAGACGGTCCATACGTATTCCTCGTTTCGTGTTGAGGAGGGTATGATGTTCAAATCAGGCGCGACTTGGGCGCGCTGCAGACAATATCTGGGTTTTCTTGGACAATGTCGCCTTAAGGGAAACAGCCTTAATGCCGGGAAAGCCCTGATTTTCCTGTCTGCCCGGTCACAATTTGGCAGTTGCGCCATTCGCCCTAAGCTTACCTCACGGAAGCAAAAGCGCGTCAGAACTGCGCGTTCATTTGGGAGGACCACCATGAAACATCTGATTTGCGCCGCCGCTCTGGCGCTGACCACCACCGGAGCCGTATCCGCCGAAGGCACGCCAGCGCCGGAGGGGGCATCGCTCTATGTCGTCAACCTCGAAGACGGGGCCAGCGTTCAATCCCCCGTGACCGTTATCTTCGGACTCAGCGGCATGGGCGTGGCCCCGGCCGGGGTGGAGCGCGAGAATACCGGACATCATCACATTTACCTCAATCGCCCCGCATTCGGTGAGGCCGAGGGCGATGACGAAATCGCGGCGAACGGGGTGCCAAGTGACGACAACCACCTGCATTTCGGCGGCGGTCAAACGCAGGCCACTCTTGATCTGCCGGCGGGCACACACACGATCCAACTCGTGCTGGGTGACCAGTTCCACGTCCCGCATGACCCTCCCGTGGTCAGTGACCGCATCACGATCACCGTGTCGGAATAGAAAAAAGCCGGGCGTATGGCCCGGCTTTCTCCTACTGGATTTAGGCAGCAGCGCGGTGAGCATCTCCGCTCTGGATGACCTCGACAATCTTCTCGACAAAGGCCTTGAGGTCCTCTGGCTGACGGCTCGTGATGATGCCGTGATCAAAGACCACTTCCGCGTCATGCCAATTGGCACCTGCGTTCATGACATCGGTCTTGATCGAGTGGTACGATGTGGCATCACGGCCCTTGAGGATGCCGGCTTCGATCAGGACCCACGGCGCGTGACAGACAGCGGCGATCGGTTTGCCAGCTTTGTGGAACGCCTTCACCAGCGTCAGAACGTCGTCATCGACCCGCAGTAGATCCGGGTTGATCTGACCACCCGGAATCACCAACGCGTCGTAGTTTTCGTGCTTGGCGTCGGCGATCTTCAAATCCGCATCTGCCATACGGCCCCAGTCGTCACCTTCCCAGCCTTTGACGGCCTTGCCATCTTGGGTTGCAACATGCACCTCAGCGCCCTTGGCGCGCAATTGGTCGCGCGGGAATTCCAGTTCGGATTGCTCGAACCCATTGGACGAGATGATCAGGACTTTCGCTTTTTCGATATTCGGCATGACTGCCTCCTATACGTTTGGATCTCCTGAACCGCGCCGACCGCGCGGCCCTTCAGATCATCAACGCACAGACGGGGCTGCCGTTCCGTTACAGCGACGCGGCGAGCCGTGTTCCCTGATCAATCGCGCGCTTTGCATCGAGTTCAGCAGCCACATCCGCGCCACCAATCACGTGACACGAGATGCCCTTGGCCTCCAACGCGTCCGCTAGTGACCTCTCGGACAATTGCCCTGCGCAAAGGACGATCGTATCGCATTCGATCACCTCAGGCCGCTCCCGCGCTTCCCCGTATGAAATATGCAGGCCGTCTTCGTCGATCCGCTCATAGTTCACGCCGCCCTTCATCTGCACGTCCTTCATCATCAGGCTCATGCGGTGAATCCAGCCGGTCGTTTTCCCCAGCCGCTTGCCCGGCTTTTCGGCCTTGCGCTGCAACAGCGTCACCTGCCGCGCGGGCGGCGTCGGTTGCGGACCCTCGGGCGACAGACCCGCACGTTCCTCGGCCGGGTCGGTGATGCCCCATTCCTTCATCCATTCGGGCAGGTTCTCGGTCGGGCTTTCACCCTCGTGGACAAGGTATTCCGACACGTCAAAGCCGATGCCCCCGGCCCCGACAACCGCCACGCGCTCCCCCACGGGCGCTTTGCCACGCAGAACGTCGATATAGCCCAGAACGTTATCGCCATCCTGACCCGGGATTTCCGGATCGCGTGGCACCACGCCAGTGGCAATGATCACTTCATCGTACCCGTCCAGATCGTCCACCAAGACCTCTTTGCCCAAGGACACCGTGACGCCGGTCTCCTCCAGCATGGTCCGATACCAGTCGACCAGTCCCCAGAACTCTTCCTTGCCCGGAACTTGCTTCGCCATGTTGAGCTGGCCACCGATCTCGTCCGCCTTGTCAAAGAGCGTCACCTGATGCCCACGCTCCGCCGCCGTGATCGCGGTCGAAAGACCCGCAGGCCCGGCCCCCACCACGGCAACGCGCTTGGCGTTAACGGTTGGTTCAACCACCAGCTCCGTCTCGAAACACGCCTTCGGATTCACGAGGCAGGAACTGATCTTCATCTGGAAGGTGTGATCGAGGCATGCCTGATTACACGCAATACACGGCGCGATCTGCGCCGCCTTGCCCGCCATCGCCTTCGCAACGAAATCCGGGTCGGCCAGGAACGGGCGCGCCATCGACACCATGTCGGCGCAGCCATCGGCGAGCACTTGCTCGGCGACCTCGGGCGTGTTGATCCGGTTCGACGTAATCACCGGAATGCCCACCTTGCCCATCAGCTTCTTGGTCACCCAGGCAAACGCGGCACGCGGAACGCTTGTGGCAATCGTCGGAATGCGCGCCTCGTGCCAGCCGATGCCAGTGTTGATGATCGTGGCTCCCGCCTTTTCGATCTCTTTCGCGAGTTGGACAACCTCTTCGTGGGTCGACCCGTTGGGCACGAGGTCGATCATCGACAGACGGTAGATCACGATGAACTCCGGCCCCACCGCCTCGCGCACGCGTCGGACAATCTCGATCGGCAGACGCATCCGGTTTTCGTACGATCCACCCCAGCGATCCGTACGTTTGTTGGTGTGCGTCACGAGGAACTGATTGATGAAGTACCCCTCGGACCCCATCACCTCGACGCCATCATACCCCGCCTCTTTCGCGCGGGTCGCAGCGGTGACAATGTCCGAGATCTGTTTCTCGATCCCGTCCTCATCAAGCTCTTTCGGCGGGAAGGGAGAGATCGGCGATTTGATCGGGGATGGCCCGACGCATTCCTTGCCGTAGGCGTAGCGCCCAGCATGCAGGATCTGCATCGCGATCTTGCCATCGGCCTCGTGCACCCGCTCCGTCACGATGCGGTGATTGGCGATGTCCTGATCGGTAAAGAGCCCCGACGCCCCCGGAAACACCCCGCCTTCGCGGTTCGGTGCCATGCCGCCGGTAACCATCAAAGCCACCACACCCCGCGCGCGCGTTGCGTAGAATTCGGCCACGCGGTTCCAGTCGCCCGTCTCTTCGAGGTTGGTGTGCATCGACCCCATGAGCACGCGGTTCTTCAGCGTCGTGAAGCCAAGGTCGAGCGGGGCCAGCATTTGGGGGTAATCGGTCATCGCAGAACTCCTCCGTTCCCGTCACCTGACACGGGCGCGGTTGACGTGTCACGCCCCAACGTCACGTCACGGCCGGTTGAACTCGGCGGCGTGCCGCCCGGCCCAGAGGCCCGTCGCGAAACAGGCTGTCAGAAGGTAGCCACCCGTCGGTGCATCCCAGTCCAGCATCTCGCCCGCGCAAAAGGTGCCGGGACGGTCCTTCAGCATAAGCGTCTCGTCCAGCGCGGCGAACGGCACACCGCCAGCGGTGCTGATCGCCTCATCCATCGGGCGCAGACCCGCATGGTGGACCGGTAGGGCTTTCAATAGCCCAGGCACATCGTCCCAGACGAGTGGCCCCGTGGGGCGAAACTCGTTGAAGAGCGCGATCTTCTCGGGCGTGAACCTTAACGCATTGCGGAGGATCTTGCCGACACCGGCTTTCGGCGTGTCAGGCAACTTTCCCCGAAGTCGATCCACCGTCAGGTCCGGGACCAGATCAACCGTCAGCGGCGCGCCATCGCGCAGAGCGGGGCTAAGCGTGTAGACCCCGCCGCCTTCCAACCCGTGTTTCGAGATCGTCGCCTCGCCACGCGAAACCTGATCGCCCGCGTGCCACGCGACCGCCTTCAGCGCCTTGCCAAAATGCGCGACCATGTGGTCCGACCAATCGACCAGCAGCCCGACATTCGAAGGTTGGAACGGCGCAACTGCGATCCCGTTCGCAGCGAACAGATCGGCCCAAGCCCCGTCCGACCCCAAGCGGGCCCAGCTGGCACCGCCCAGAGCCAGAACCGTTACACGCGGGGTCAGCGCGCGGGTGCCTTCGGGCGTTTCGAAAACCCAGGCGTTGTGGTCCCACCCGGTCCAGCGCCAGCGGGTGTGGCTGGTTAGGCCCCTGTTATTCAACCGCGCCAGCCATGCCCGTAACAAGGGCGAGGCTTTCATGACTTTCGGGAACAGCCGTCCGGTTGATCCGGTGAACGTGGCCTGCCCCAGACCCTCAGCCCACGCTTGCACCTCGTCCGGGCCAAAGGCATGCAGCGCCAGTTTCAGGGTCGGATGCATGTCGCCGGTATAGGCCGACAGGAACGGCCCGAAGGGCTGCGTCTTGGTCAGGTTCAGGCCAGATTTGCCCGCCATCAGGAACTTGCGTCCGATGGATGGTTTCGCCTCGACCAGCGTCACGGCGCGGCCCGCCGTCAGCAGCGCATCCGCCGCCATAAGACCCGCCGGGCCACCACCGATCACCAGCGCGTCCGTCATGCCTCCGGCGTATTGCGCATCTCGATGACGCGGCGGGGGTACGGGATTTCGATATTGTGCTCTTTCAGTGCGTTCCAGATCAGGAAGAGCACGTCCGAAGCGTATTTGTTCTGGCCATCGTCAATGCCGTTCACCCAGAACTCGACGCCGAAGTCGATGCCCGAGTCCCCGAACCCGCGCAGTTCCACGTCTGGCGGTTCAGGCTCGTCGAGGACGCCGGGGTGCTTCGCGACCGCCTCCGCGATGATGTCGGGGATGAGATTGATATCGGTGTCATAGCTGACGGAGAACCCGACTTCGAGGCGGTTGGCGCTGCCCTGGTCGGAATAGTTGATGACGCGGGTGGTGATGAAGTCCTCGTTCGGGACGACGATCCAGCGGCCATCGAAGGTTTCGAGGATCATCGCCCGCGCGGTGGTCTGGACGATCGTCCCCGCCTCTCCGTTGTCGAGTTCCACGTAATCCCCAATCGTCGCCTGCCCTTCCAGAAGCAGGATCACGCCCGAGATATAGTTCGCCGCAATCTTCTGAAGGCCAAAGCCAAGACCCACACCAATCGCACCACCCAGCACCGCGAGCGAGGTCAGCGGCACGCCCATGATGTTCATCAGCAAGAAGAACGCGACACCGAAGATCACGACCTCCGCCGCTTTCGCAGCGAGCTGCCGGGTCGCGGGGCGCATCTCTTCCTGTTTGTTGATGTAGGCGGCGGATTGGTCGTTGGACCAGCGCCCAAACCAGAACAGGAGCGCCCCCGCGATCACACCACGCAGAAGCGCCATGATCGAGAAAGAGATATTTCCAAGGTTGACGGTTGTTTCGTTGAGGAACTGTGACAGGGGGTCAAGAAGCCCGACCGCATACACCGCCATCACCGGGAGGAGCACGTAGCGGCCCAGCAGTTTCAGGAACGGATCCGCCACGATCTCGCGGACAAGGATGCGCGCGGCAAGGAACAGGAAGACACGTTTGCCGAAGGCGATGATGTCACCCGAGCCAAAGACCGATCGGATGATCTCTTCCCCGATGGCCGTCAACGCGTAGGCGAAGATCGGCAAGAGCAGCGGCAGGCACAGAAGAAGGAAGCGCCGCGCGGATGCAAAAATGTCGGTCGCGCCCTCTTTCGGAGTCAGCCAACCAGTGAGCGTCTTCCGCAAGCGACGCGTGATAACGAGGGCGAGAAGGAACGCGGCAAGCAGCACCGCAAATTGCGACCACGCAGCGGGAGAGACCAGCCACGACAGGGCAAGCGCGTAGGCCTGTTCGAGGTAACCGACCGCCTGTTGGACAATGGGCGGTTGCGCAGACAGGTCCCAGTCCATGGCGATTCCCTTGAATTCTCGTCGCGTCGTGTCAGCTAGATGCCTTGACCCACGCTTTCGCACAAGAGCCGTGACTGCAAGACTGTCCGATGACCGAGACCGATCCGATCTGCCCGCTTTGCCTGCGCCCGATCCCGCCCGGCGTGAAGCAGAGCCAGCATCACCTGATCCCGAAGCTGAAGGGCGGCAAGGGCGGGCCGACGATCCTGATCCATCAGATGTGCCATAACGAGATCCATGCGACGCTGACCGAGGCGGAGCTGGCGCGGGAGTACAATACGCCCGAGGCGTTGCGCGCGCATCCACAGCTTGGCGCGTTCTTCAATTGGGTGGGAAAGCGCCCCCCGGACTTTCATGCGCGCAGCCGGGGTAGTGTCCGCAAGCAGCGGTCGCGAAAGCGCAGATAGGTCCGTTCTGATCCTATTGTTTCGCGCGCGAAACATTGGGACCGGTTCGGACCTTTTAAGGTTTTGGTAACGAATGGGATTTCACCAAATCCGGTCGTAGATCGCGACGATCTCTTCTGCGGTGGGCACGCGCGGATTGTTCTGCGGGGAACCAGACGCCAGCGCCTGATCCGCCATGGTCGCAAAGGTCGACGCGTCTTTCGCGTGGCCCAGGCTGCCGGGGTTCGGGACCTTGAGGTCGTCGTTCAGCCTCTGGAGGTTCTTGACCAGCTTTCCGCACGCGACCGCATCGCTGTCGGTATCGTCGGCCCAGGTCATCACGCGGGCGCAGGTGGCATAGCGGTCCGACGCCGCGTCGACGGAGAACCGGGTGACTTCCGGCAGGAGCATCGCGTTGGACAGCCCGTGCGCCACGTGGAAATGCGCGCCGATGGGGCGGCTCATGCCGTGGACCAGCGCGACGGAGGCGTTCGAGAACGCCATCCCGGCCTGCGAAGCGGCAAGCATCAGGGCTTCGCGCGCTTCGGCGTTTTCAGGTTCGGCACAGGCGGTGCGGACGTGGCGCGCGATGGCGGGCATGGCGGCGAGCGCGAAAGCGTCGGTGTAGGCAAAGGCTTTGCGGCTGACATAGGCCTCAATGGCGTGGGTCAGACTATCGACGGCGGTGTCGGCGGTGATACGCCACGGTTTCGTGGTGGTGAACGTCCAGTCGATGAGCGCGGCAGTGGCGACGCAGGCAAGGCCCGAGAGGTTGTATTTCTCGGTCTTCTCAGTGTCGGTGATGACGCACCAGCGGGTGAGTTCGGACCCGGTCCCGCCTGTCGTGGGGATCAGGATCACTGGCGGGCCGCAGCGGTCGATCTGGGTCGGGGCCTTGTAGTCGCGGACATGGCCGGGATTGACGGACATGAAGCTGATGGCCTTGGCCGTATCCATCGGGCTGCCGCCGCCGAACCCGATCACGCAATCAAAATCGCCTGCGTTGAAGGCCGCGAGCCCTTCGGCGAGGCAGGTATCGGTGGGATCCTCGACCACACCATCGAAGACTGTCCAACCGATCCGCGCGTTATCGAGCACATCGGTGATGGTCTGCACATGGCCAAGCTGCACCAAACCCGTATCGGTCACGATCAGCGGGCGGGTCAGGCCCAATTGTTGCAACACCTCGGCTAGCTCATTCGCAACGCCACCGCCGATGCGGATGATGCGTGGGGATTGGACGCGGCCGATTTGGGCGAGTGTCATGTGGTGCCTCTGGGTCAGTCTTCGTCGACGATCTGGTGGACCTCGATCACGTTGCCATCGGGGTCATAGAAAAAGATCTGGTGCCAGCCTTTCACCGCGTCGCTGCCCCAATCGGAATAGGGCACGCCCTTGTCTTCAAGATGCTGCCTGAAGGCCGCGATATCGTCGGTGCGGTAGGCGATGTGCCCGCGTTCGAGCGGGTTGACCACATGCCCCGACCGGAACGAGTTCAGCACGTCGCGCGGGGTCAGGTGCATTTGGATATCTCCGTCCGTGACAAAAGAGACGTCTCCGACCAATCCTCTGTCCGCATTGACCGGTGGGAGCTTCGTGGGATCATCATCGCCGAGTTGCAGGACGTCCCGGTAAAACCGGTCCATCTCTGGCACGTTGGCGGAACACAGGTTGATGTGATGCAGTTTGAGCTTCATGCCGGGACCGTGGCGCAAAGCCCGATCGAACGCAATCAGGACGCGTTCATGCGCTCCACATAGGCGCGCATCTCTTCGGCTTCGTGCCGGGCGTCGCGCAAGCCTTCCATCGCGGCGGCGAGTTCGGCCTCGGTCTGGGCGAGCTGATTGGTCAGCTCGGCCTCGCGTTGCTGCAGGTAAGTGATCGCCTGATCGCGGGTTTCCTCGGCCTCGTGCAATTCCTGGCTCATCTTTTCGAGCTGATCCATGTCGGCTTGGCTGACGCGCGTAAAGCGATGCACGAGCCAGTTGGCGAACCAGCCAAGGCAGAACGCCACGAACAGAATAATGGCTGTGGTGATGACGAATTCAGTTCTGTTCATCCGACTGTCCCTCTGCCCCGCCATCTGTTTCGCCCGTAGGGACCGATTGTTCAATACTTTCGAGCGTGGTTTCGACCTCGGGGATGGGTTCAGGTTGCCGCAGCTTGAATTCGATACGTCGATTGGCCTCGCGGCCTTCTTCGGTGTCGTTGGACGCGATGGGACGTTCCTCACCGTAGCCGCGCACCTCGTAGCTCGACGTCAGCACGCGGCGGTCGCGCAAAGCGTTCGCCACCGCCTGTGCGCGGTCCTGGCTGAGCTGGAGGTTCATCACTTCACGTCCCTGGCTGTCGGTGTGTCCGGCGATCACCAGAGGAATGTCGCCACACAGCTGCAGAAGCTCTGCGATTTCGTCCATGATGTCCCGCGTTCCGGCGTCGAGTGTCGCGGAGCCGGGTTCGAAGGTGATCTTGCGGTCGCCGATGATCTCTACGATCTGGGCCTCGCATTCCTCGGGCGTCGGGATGCCCAGAAGCGGATCGAGCTTTTCCTGGTAGGTGACGTTGATCTCGAATTCCTCGGCATCGCCCAGTTTCTCGGCCAGAAGCCCGGCGATTTCCGAACTGGCGTTCTGGTTGCCGGTGTTTCCGCTGATGGCGAGGCTATCGGGTGTCACGACAACCGCACCGTTCGACAGCCGCGACAAGGCTTCCAGACCCGCAAGGACCCGGCTGGACCACGTGGCAGGCAGGGTTTCGTCGACGCGGGCGGTCATGCGAACCGAGGACGATCCAAAGGCGGCGCGGGCAAAGCTGTCGGCCGTCTGCCGCGCGATTTCGCTGTTGATGCGGCCACGGAGCTGAACACTGCCCTCGGGGCTGTGGGTCGCGGTGAATTCCGGGATGCCCACGGGCTGTTCGGGGGGCGGTTCCGGCAGGGTCGCATTGACGACGAAGACCTTGGGCAGGTCGGCTTCCAAGGTGCCAACCACCTGATCGAAGAGGTTCTGATCGGTGCCTTCCAGGGCAAAGAGAGAGACATCGGCATCCGCGAAGGTGATGCTGCCACCGCCCAGCGCGGCGATCGCTTCGATTCCCATGGCGGTTGCTGTGCCCCATTCGTTTGTCGGCGTGCCAAGGCCAAGGCGGCAGTCGATCTTGTCTTCGATCCCGGCTGCGCCTGCCGCGGCGAGGATTTGGGCACGGGCGTCCTCGGTCGGAGCAGAACAGGCGTCAAACCGCGCACCGTCGGCATCCTTGATAAACCGCAGGGTGAACGGCGAAATGACCGGGCGCGGCGCGGTGATTTCAAGCGCCAGTCGCACGTCGTCGCCTGCACGGCGGGCGAAATCAGCCTCGATCCGGCGGCGGGCGTCTTCGCTTTCTGCCGCGCCCTTGATCGAGACGCGACCGGCTTCGACAGAAATCTTCGACCGCTCAAGATCGTCGAGCACTGACACCGAATACTCCAACGCATCGTCCCAGCCTTCGGGAACGGGGTAATCCGCGATCTCAAGCAGATCCGACACCGGCGCATCGGGAACAGCGCGGGAGATGTCCCGTATCAGCTGATCTCGATCCGTGGCCAAGGGCAAAAGTCCGATCAGGGAGATCCCGCTGTCGCTGCGCAGCATTTCAATCGAGAACCGCGGCGGCGCGATCCCGTCAGTGTCGATGATGTCGATCTGGTCGATCACGCGAGCGGTATCGACCACGCGGCCCGCTGCACTGAGCGCCTGAAACCGGGCGGCTTCGGTCGGGGCGGTGCCGATCAGGAAAACCTGCAATCCGTTGGTGTCCACGTCCGCCCATGTCAGCGCGTCGCGATCCAGCTCTGTTCTGACAGCACGCTCGGACGTGTCTTCGACCGCATCCACCGAAAACCACGCAGCAGCGAGGCTGAGCACGGCGGCGATTGCGAAGGTGCTGAAAAGCACAATGACAGAAGACAGGCGCATGAGCGTTCCGCATCAGGTGACGTTGGCCCAGCGATACGCCGCAGGGCCAAGGAGTGCAATCAAACCAGAAGCGCTGTGGCGAAAAACAGCACAGGAATCAGGCCCGCATTCCGGTTGGACCGAAACACTTCCAGAAGGCGGTCGGGATCGTCAAGATCCACCTTCCGCATCTGGAACATCATGTGCCACCCCATCGCCCACGGCCCACCCAGCGCGAGGACCAGTGCAAAGATCTCACCGCGTGGTGCCGCGAGGATGATGGCGAGGCCCATCAATGCCACGGTGAGGACCAGAAACCACGCGAGGTAACGGGGCGTGTCGTCGCCGAACAGGCGCGCGGTGGATTTGATGCCGATGAGCGCGTCATCGTCCCGGTCCTGATGCGCATAGATCGTGTCATAGAACAGCGTCCACGCGATGCCCGCCGCATAGAGGCACAAGGCAGGCCAACCGAGTGTGCCCGTATGTGCCGTCCAGGCCAGCAAAGCCCCCCAATTGAAGGCGATGCCAAGAAACACCTGTGGCCACCATGTGAAGCGCTTCGCGAAGGGATAGATGGCGACCGGGATCAGCGCGATGACGCCAAGCAGAATCGCCATCGGCGGAAAGGTGATGAGGATGAAGAACGCGGTCACCGATTGGATCACGGCCCAAACCAGCGCCTGTTTCGCAGACACCTGACCAGAGGGGATCGGGCGGGACGCGGTCCGCGCGACCGAGCCGTCGAAATCGCGGTCAGTGATGTCGTTCCAGGTGCAGCCCGCGCCGCGCATCAGGAACGCGCCGATGCCGCAACCGACGATGATCCAGAGATCGAACAGCCGCATTTGCCCGGTGTGGAACATCGCAAGAAGCACGCCCCAGACGCAGGGCGCGAAGAGCAGCCAAGTGCCGATGGGCCGATCCGCACGGGACAGGCGCAGATAGGGGCGCGTCCATTCAGGCGCCAGCGTATCGACCCAGTTGCCCGAGACGGCATCAGCGACCTGACCGCCCTGGTCTGGTGTTGTCTGCGGGCCGGGCATATGTCTGGCTCCATGAAGGCAAAAGTCAGATTGTATGTAGATCAGCCGCTCGGGGCGGCACAACCGGTCCCTCTGACGCGGGAGCAGGCGCATTACCTGCTCGGTGTGATGCGCATGGGGGTCGGTGACGCCGTGGCGCTGTTCAACGGGCGTGACGGGGAGTGGCAGGCCGAGGTCGCCGAGGCGGGCAAGCGCGGCGGCGTGTTGGTCTGCCGTGAGCAGTCCGCGCCTTTGACTTTGCCCCCCGATCTCTGGCTTTTGTTCGCGCCGATCAAGAAGGCGCGCACCGATTTCATCGTCGAGAAGGCCGTCGAAATGGGCGTGCGACGTATCTGCCCGGTGCAGACGGCGTTCACGAATTCCGAACGGATTCGGCAGGACCGGTTGCAGGCCCATGCGGTCGAGGCGGCAGAGCAGTGCGGGGCGACATTTGTGCCGGAGGTCGCGGATTTGGCAAAGCTGGACCGGGTTTTGGCCGATTGGGACACTTCGCGGAGAATCGCGTTTTGCGATGAGGCTTTGGCGGGCGAAACTGGTCGTTTGCCGGACGCGCCGGGGCCATGGGCCATTCTGATCGGGCCAGAAGGTGGATTCTCGGAAGCCGAGCGCAGCCGGTTGCGCGGGTTGGCGCATGCGACGCCAATTGGCCTTGGTCCCCGCATCCTGCGTGCGGATACGGCGGCGGTGGCGGCGTTGACCTTGTGGCAAAGCGCCTTGGGGGATTGGGCGTGAGCTTTTTCCGGCCCGAGGCGAAGGCGCTGCTGCGGCGGTGGCGCGAGGCGTTGGTCGGGGCGGCCCTTCTCCTGCTCGGAGCATATTGGAGCCTTGGGACCACCCCCGGTCCGTTGTCATGGATCGGTTTGCTGGTTGTCTTGCTGGGCGCGGCGCTGTTCTTTGCCGGGCTGCAAAGAGGGCGCGCGCGTCACGGTGGCGGCGGACCGGGCGTTGTACAGATCATCGAACGGCGCATCGGGTATTTCGGCCCGCTGAACGGTGGCATTGTCGATCTGGACACCATCACCTCGATCAATTTCGACCCCACAGAACACCCATCGTCCTGGGTCATTACCCACGAGGGCGGACCCGCGTTGCACATCCCCATGAATGCCGAAGGCGCGGACGGTCTGTTCGACGCATTCGCAAGCCTGCCGGGTCTGAGTCCCGGGCGCATCGCTGCCGTGTCACAGCAGGACAGCGACCGACCGATTGTGCTCTGGCGCAGATCCGATCTTCGGAAACGCATCGCCCGGCTGCATTGACACCCCGGAGAATTCGGACCAAGGCTGGCCTCCTATCGCGAGCAGACAGACCGGAGACACGCCATGTCCATTCCTCAGTCCGGTGGCGGGCCTATCGAACATCACGATCAACTGGCCCAGTACCTGGCCGATGGCTGCAAGCCGAAAGAGGACTGGCGTATCGGGACCGAGCACGAAAAGTTCGGCTACTGCAAGGATAGTCTGCGCCCCCTGCCCTATGCGGGCGAACGATCGATCCTCGCCGTTCTGGAAGGGCTGCGCGATCGTCATGGCTGGTCCCCCATCCTAGAAGGCGACAACCTGATCGGGTTGGTCAAGGGCGGCGCGAACATCTCTCTGGAACCGGGTGGGCAGTTGGAGCTGTCCGGCGCGCCTTTGGAAACCATCCACCAGACCTGCGACGAGGTGAATGAACATCTGGTCGAGGTCAAAAGCATCGCCGACGAAATCGGCGTCGGGTTCATCGGCCTTGGTGCCGCGCCGATCTGGACGCATGAGGACATGCCGCTCATGCCCAAGGGGCGCTACAAATTGATGGACCGCTACATGCAAAAGGTCGGCACCTCTGGCACGACCATGATGCGGCGGACCTGTACGGTGCAGGTCAACCTCGACTTCTCGTCCGAGGCGGACATGGTGCAGAAGATGCGCGTAGCGCTCGCGTTGCAGCCGGTCGCGACCGCGCTGTTTGCGACCTCGCCGTTTTTCGAAGGCAAGATCAACGGGCACAAAAGTTGGCGCTCACGCGTCTGGCGGCATCTGGATGACGACCGCACAGGCATGCTGCCCTTCGTGTTCGAGGACGGGTTCGGGTTCGAGGCGTGGGTGCAATACGCGCTCGATGTGCCGATGTATTTCGTCTACCGCGACGGGGTGTATCACAACGCGCTGGGCCAGTCGTTCCGCGACTTTCTGAAGGGCGAATTGCCAGCCTTGCCCGGTGAGACCCCGACCTTGTCGGATTGGGCGGATCACCTGACGACGATCTTCCCCGAAGCACGGGTGAAAAAGTTCATCGAGATGCGCGGCGCCGATGGCGGACCGTGGCGGCGGCTGTGCGCCCTTCCCGCGCTCTGGGTTGGGCTGACCTATGATCAAAACGCGCTCGATGCGGCGTGGGACCTGGTCAAGGGCTGGGACGCAGAGACGCGCCAGAGCCTGCGGGTCGCGGCCTCGGTCGACGGGCTTCAGGCGCAGGTCAACGGAATCGACATGCTGGCCCTGGCGCGGGAAGTGCTGGATATCGCCGAAGCCGGGCTTGTCGCGCGGGCACGGCCGGGCGCCGGTGGGCTGGTGCCGGATGAGACGCATTTCCTCAACGCGTTGAAGGAAAGCGCGGAGAGTGGAAAGACACTTGCCGATGAATTCCTCGACCACCACGCGACCGATTGGGACGGTGATATCAGCCGGATTTACGGCGACTACAGCTATTGATCGTCAGGAGGTCGGACGGGTTTGTCCGACCTACGTGTCAATACCCGATGGCGCAGCCGTCCTTGCGGGGATCGGACGCCCCCTCGAGAACCCCGTTGTCATGCAACTGGATGGCTTGCGCGCCGCCGATTGCGACTTCGGGTATATCCACATCGTGGCCCCACTCTGCCAGCTGCGCCCGCACGGCGTCCGAATACCCCCGTTCGACCATGAGCTTGCCCTTCTCGGCAAAGCAGCGCGGTGCGTCGAGGGCTTCTTGCGGCTCCAGTCCGAAATCGGTGACGTTGGTCACGAAGCGGGCATGACCAGTTGACTGATATTGCCCGCCCATCACGCCGAACGGCATCATGACCTTGCCCTGATCCCGAAGGATTGCCGGAATGATCGTGTGCATCGGGCGCTTTCCGCCGCCGTATTCATTTGCGTGACCCGGTTCGAGCGTGAAACCGCCACCACGGTTCTGGAACAGGATGCCGAACTTCTCGGATGCGATGCCGGAGCCGAAGCTGTGGAAGATCGAATAGATCAGAGAGACCACCATGCGGTCCTTGTCGACGACGGTGATATAGATCGTGTCCTTGTGAACCGCTTCGCTGATCGTCGTGGCGCTTTGCATCGCCTTTTTCGGGTCGATGAGTGCGGCGAGCTTCTTGGCCGTTTCCATCGACAGCATGTGGTCGAGTCGCGTCATGTGATCGGGGTCTGCCACGAAACGGTTGCGCGTGTCATAGGCCAGCTTCGTCGCCTCGGCTTCGAGATGCGCGCGTTCGGCCCCGAACGGATCGAGCGCGGCCAGATCGAACTGCGACAGGATGTTGAGCAACAGGATCGCTGTGGCACCCTGACCGTTCGGCGCATGTTCGAGGAGTTCGAGTCCGCCGTATGTACCGCTGATCGGATCGCCCATCGTGGCCGCCGTGTTCGCGAAATCATCGGCCGTGTGAACGCCGCCCATGGCATTGAGCACGGCAAGCATGTCGTCTGCGATCTCGCCGGTGTAGAACGCGTCGCGGCCGTCTTTTGCGATGCGCTTCAGCACCTCTGCCTGGCCGGGCAACTGGAACAGCGTACCGCGCGCGGGCGCTTGGTCGTTGGGCAGGAAATGTGTCCGCGCATGGCCCTGAAGAAGGTCCGCGTTTGACGCCCAGTCCCAGGCCACACGTTCGGCCACGGGCAGCCCGTTTTCCATGTAGTCGATGGCAGGAGCAAGACTGTCGGCGATGCCGAGCTTTCCGTACTTCTCCGACATGGTGCAGAACGCATCTATCGCGCCCGGGACCGTGACAGCTTCGGGGCCGTAGAGCGGGATCGTATCTTCACCGCGAGCGCGCAGATCATCGGCCCTGGCCGCCGCAGGCGCGCGCCCGGAGCCGTTCACGGTGATCACGTCGTCACTGCCCGCCGGTGAAATCAGCGCGAAGCAGTCGCCGCCGAGTCCCGTCATTGCAGGCTCTGCCTGACCAAGGATGACCGCACCGGCAATTGCCGCATCGATGGCGTTGCCGCCGCGCTTCAAGATATCGACCGCCGCCTGTGCCGCCAGCGGGTGTGACGTGGCGCACATGCCGTTTGTCGCCAGAACCGCAGAGCGCCCCGGCAATTGGAAATCTCGCATAAGACCTGTCCCCTCTTTGAAGGGCAAAATAATCGCAGGCCCGGCGGCGTCAATTCGATGTCTGTTTGGGAAGGGTAGATACCTCGACGCCGTACACTGGGTGGGGGCTGTTAACGGCACGGCGCCGAGGTGAAGCTTGTTGCAGCTACCCTGTCTGTTTGACCGTGAACTCCGCCCAAAGTTCAGCGCGATTAAGGCCATTGTGAGACATTACCCCCTGATGCGTGAACAGAGGGGCATTTGGGCCCCTTATTGCGAACAATTCAACGATAATCTGATGAGAATTTGGGAGGTCCGACTGCAGGAGATCCGCCCTCAGAGACCGAACGCCAAAGTGAGTCGGTTCATGCCCTCGGCGCGCTCATACGCCAGCTCTGAGACAAGCGCGCGAATGAGGAACCAGCCATATCCGCCCTCTGCCAAATCTGTCGGATTCGGAGACGATCCGCGCGGTAAGGTTTGGCAAGCGTAGGCGCGGCCCCAATCCCGCACATTGATCGTCAAAACCGCATTCGTCGCATGCATGTTTATCGCAACTGCTCCGACAGAGCGCGGCGGATACCCGTGTTCGACAATATTGTTCAGAACCTCGGCCAAAACGATCCGGACGTCATCGCGCAGCTCCTCGAACCAGCGCTGGACAAGGGCCGAATCTACCTGCGACAGCAAAAGCGGCGTTGTGGCGTCCATCGCGGGGAGACATGCCGCGAAAATCGACGATCCCGGACTGTCAGGAAGAAACCGATCCACTGGCCTGGTCCGCGTCGTCGTGAATCGTGAAAATCGAATCCATCCGGGTCAGGCGGAACACCTTTGCGACAATCGGCTGTAACGCGGCGAGTTCGAGGACCTGACCCGGGCGAAGCTGCTTCATCGAGGCGACAACGGCGCCAAGGCCGCTTGAATCGATGAATTCCACCTCTTTGAGATCAAGAACGAAGCGCCCGTCACCTTTCGACGTCAGGGCGCGCATGTCTTCCTTGAATTGCAACGCGGTTGGCGCGTCGATGCGGGGGGCATTCACGCGGATCACGATGGCTTGCGGGGTCAGGTCAACGGTCAGTTCCATAGCGCCTCGGCAATTTGCTGTGCCGCGCACCCTAGACGCCAATCCTTACCATCCGGTATGCAAGGCCCAACGCGAAGACGAGGGGAGGATCGGCATGACCGAGGTTGTCATCACGGGCGCATCGCGGACGGCGATGGGCGGGTTCCAGGGAGCGTTTTCAAGCGTTTCCGCTGCCGATCTCGGCGGCGCGGCCATGCGGGCTGCGCTCGATCAGGCGGGTGCGCCTGCGGTGGACGAAGTGCTGATGGGCTGCGTCCTGCCGGCAGGCCAGGGGCAGGCCCCCGCCCGGCAAGCCGGGTTCGCCGCCGGTCTGGGCGAAGAGGTTCCGGCGACGACGCTTAACAAGATGTGCGGGTCGGGCATGAAGGCCGCGATGATGGCGTTCGATGCCATTGCGCTGGGCCGTGCCACGACCATCGTCGCTGGCGGGATGGAGTCGATGACCAACGCGCCCTATCTCCTGCCAAAGATGCGGGATGGCGCGCGCCTTGGTCATGGTCAGGTCATCGACCACATGTTCCTCGACGGACTCGAAGATGCCTATGACAAGGGACGGTTGATGGGCACCTTCGCCGAGGATTGCGCCGAGGCGTTCCAGTTCACCCGCGAGGCGCAGGACGAATACGCCTTGCGGTCGCTGTCGAACGCGCTTGACGCACAGACGTCAGGCGCCTTCGATCGTGAGATTACCCCGGTGACCGTGTCGTCGCGCAAGGGTGAGGTCACCGTTGCCGAGGACGAACAGCCCGGGAATGCCCGCCCGGACAAGATCCCGCACCTCAAACCCGCGTTCCGCAAGGACGGCACGGTGACACCGGCCAACAGCTCGTCGATCTCTGACGGCGCAGCCGCGTTGGTGCTCACAACGGCAGAAGCGGCCGGCGCCAACGCGCGCGCCCGTATCGTCGGTCACGCCAGCCACGCGCAAGCGCCGGGCCTGTTCACCACAGCGCCGGTTCCGGCAGCGCAGAAACTGCTCGACCGGATCGGGTGGTCGAAAGACGATGTCGATCTGTGGGAGGTCAACGAGGCGTTCGCGGTCGTGCCGATGGCCTTCATGCAGGAAATGGGTCTGTCGCGCGATATCGTGAACGTCAACGGTGGCGCTTGCGCCCTGGGTCATCCCATAGGCGCGTCAGGTGCACGGATCATGGTGACCTTGCTGAATGCGCTCGAAAAGCGCAACCTGAAGCGCGGTGTCGCGGCGATCTGCATCGGCGGCGGCGAAGGCACGGCGATTGCCATCGAACGCATCTGATCTTCTCTGGTTCACAAATATCTCGGGGGTGTGGGGGCTGGCCCCCACGACAACATGGCCGATTACGGAACGCTCTCCAAAACCATCGAGGCGCTCACCGAAGGTGAAACCGATACCGTGTCGCTTATGGCGACGGTGGCCTGCGAAGTGCACCACGCAGATGATCGTTTCGATTGGACCGGGTTTTACCGGGTGGCGGGGCCGGGTCTGCTCAAGATCGGGCCTTATCAGGGTGGACACGGGTGCCTGACCATCCCGTTCTCCCGCGGCGTCTGCGGCGCGGCGGCGCGTACGGGTGAGGTGCAACTGGTTCCGGATGTGGACGCCTTTCCCGGCCATATCGCCTGTGCCTCATCCACGCGCTCGGAACTTGTGTTGCCGGTGTGGAACGGCAAGGGTCGGCTGTTGGGGGTCTTCGACATCGACAGCGATCAACCGGACGCATTTACTGAAGGCGATGCAGAGGCGCTTGCGGATATTCTGGGCCGGACCTTTGCTTGCATTTCCTAAGCAGACCCTTTCAGGCAGCTAAGCCCAAATCATCCAAGGCCACCTATCACCATCTCCCTGCAGCCTTGCGTCGCTGGATCCAATTGGCAGCGGTTTCTTCCCCAACCACGTTGTTTTCGACAAAAATTGAGCACGCCTTACCGTCCTGCCATCCACCGATCGCGTCCCAGATTTCATCCATTGCCTGAAGTGACCCGCTGATACCGGTATCGGTTTTCGCCATCCCGGGCGCGATGCAGCCCGCGAGTGTGAAGGCGTTGTCGTTCAAAGCGTCATGTATCAAGTGCGTGCGTATCCCTTCATGATTGAAGCGCAGACATTTGACCTTCACACCGCCTTTTCTGTCGGTGTTTTTGTAGTCCACCATGAGCCGATACGTGCCTTTGCGAACGAATGTGTATCCATTGCCGCGTTCGATGGTGGGCCACGTTTTGTCTCCAAGCGTGAGTTCGCCGGGGATCGTACCGTTCGCATTGGCGGTGAGCGAGCGTTTGAAAGTGAAGAAATGGATGCGTTCGAAGCCGCAAACGCCGTACTCGGGCGTTTGTAGAAAAGAGAAGGGTTCCGCTGGCATCACAGTGAATGGTTCAGTCGACATTAAAAAACTCTCCCGGTCAAAAAATGAAATATCTGATCAAGGTACGCCTGCGCCCTGAGTCGAGCAAGACATTGGTCATCGATGCCTTTCTTGCGGACGTGGGCCAACTGAAATGGCCTTCGTGAAAATTCTTCTTGAAATTTCACCTTGACTGTCGTGAAAATCGGGCAAGAATTTTCACGGACGACTCATGCAGCACGATCCGATTCTGCACAACAAGACGCTGGGCGCCGATCTTCGGGCTCTTCGTAAGGCGCGTGGGTTGACTTTGCAGGACATCGCGACTGCCCTTGACCGCTCGGTCGGATGGGTCAGCCAGGTGGAGCGTGACCTTTCGGAGCCATCGGTCACTGACCTGCGGCACATCGCGAAACTTCTGGACGTGCCTGTCTCGCTTCTGTTCGGGCACGCCAATGTCGCGGCCGAAGAAGCCGGGATCATCGTGCGGGCCGGGGCGCGTCGGCCGATTGGAAGCGGCGCATCCGGACTGGTCGAGGAGCTTCTCTCTCCGGACCTCTCGGATGATTTCGAGATGGTACACTCCACCTTCCAACCGCATAGCCGCATCGGCGAAGTGGTCACGCGCCCGACGCAGGAGGTCGGGTATCTGGTCTCGGGCAGGCTGGATCTGGTGATCAGCGATCGTAAATTTACGCTCGATCCCGGCGACAGCTTCCGCATCAAGGCCGAGCCGTTTGAATGGATCAATCCCTACGATGAGCCTGCTGTCGCCATCTGGGTGATTGCTCCGCCGGTGTATTGATGGTCGGGACGCAGGATTTGGGAGAACGCCGATGAGCCTGACAGGAAGCTGCCTCTGCGGTGCGGTTACCTACACCGCGACTGGAACGCCGGGCGCACCTGCAGCCTGTCATTGCACGCAATGCCGCAAACAATCCGGCCACGTCTGGGCGTCATCCTACCTTGAAGACGGAACGCTGGAGATCGCCGGCGACGTTCGGTGGTTCCAGTCTTCTGAAAAAGCCCGGCGCGGGTTTTGCCCGACCTGCGGGTCGGCGCTGTTCTGGGATCACGAAGACGACCCGTTCGTCTGTTTTTCGACCGGATCGATTGACGGACCCACCGGACTGAAACTGCGTGGGCATATCCATACCCGGACCAAGGGCGACTATTACGAGATCAACCCCAATGACGCGCAACGGGAAGAGTGACGTATGATCGATCTCGCCCTGTCCATTCCGCTTCTGACTTACGCGACCTTCATGGGGGCTGCATTTCTTCTGTTTCTGACCCCCGGCGCGGACATGATGTTCACGATTGCCAGCGGCATGCGGGGCGGAGCGGGATCAGGCATTGCGGCGGCGTGGGGGATCAGCCTCGGGTCGCTCTGCCATGCCGCGATGACTGCTGCAGGACTGGCCGTGCTGCTTGCGGCCTATCCCGTGGTCTATGACGGCATCCGGTATCTGGGTGCCGCGTATCTTTTGTGGCTCGCCTGGCAGGCGTGGCACGACACCAGTGCGGTGACCGAGCGTCGCGGAGCCACCGAGATCCGGCGTGCGTTCGGACGTGCGTTTTTGACCAACCTGCTGAACCCGAAAGTCGCGTTGTTCGTCCTCGCCTTCTTTCCGCAATTCGCGGATCCGGCGCTAGGGCCCGTCTGGCAGCAAATCCTGATCCTTGGTGTCCTGATGGCCGTCTGTGGCGGCGTTATGTATTCCGGACTGGGTGCCTTTGCGGGCTTGGCGGCTGCCCAGATGCGGCGCGCGTCCCGTTGGATGGGCAAAGCGTCAGCCCTTGTTTTCGGCGGCCTGGCCGTCCGTATTGCCCTTGATTGAGGAGAGACCCATGTCCGATTTTCCGACCACAGCCCGCGTCGTCATCATCGGTGGCGGCGTTGTCGGCACGTCTTCGCTGTATCATCTGGCGAAGGCGGGCTGGACCGACTGCGTCCTTCTGGAAAAGAACGAACTGACCGCCGGGTCGACATGGCACGCTGCGGGCAACTGCCCGTCCTTCAGCACCTCATGGGCCATCATGAACATGCAGCGCTATTCGCTGTCGCTCTATCGCACATTGGCGGACGAGGTCGATTACCCGATGAATTATCACGTCACCGGATCGATCCGTCTTGGCCACAGCAAAGAACGCGTGATGGAGTTCGAGCGAGCGCGATCCATGGGGCGCTATCAGGGCATGAACCTTGAGATGATGCAGGTCAGCGATCTGAAGGACCGCTATCCGTTTCTCGAAACGCACGACCTTGCCGGTGCGCTCTATGATCCCGACGACGGGGATATCGATCCGGCACAGCTGACACAGGCTCTGGCCAAGGGCGCGCGCCAGATGGGCGCGCGGATCGAACGGTTCTGTCCGGCAACCGGCGTGAGCCGCGAGAACGGCGAGTGGATCGTGCACACCGACAAGGGCGATATCCGCAGCGAATATGTGGTGAATGCGGCCGGCTACTACGCCCAGCGCGTCGGCGAATGGTTCAAACCCTATGGCGGGCGCACGGTGCCGATGGCGGTGATGAGCCACCAGTTCTTCCTGACCGAAGAGATCCCGGAACTGAAGGAGTGGAGCCTTGAGAACGGCAAGCTGCCGCTCCTGCGCGACGTAGACAGCTCTTACTACCTTCGGCAGGAAAAGTACGGTCTGAACCTTGGACCGTACGAACGGAACTGCAAGGCGCACTGGGTCACCCCCGACGATCCGATGCCGGACGATTTCAGCTTCCAACTCTTCCCAGACGATCTGGAGCGGCTTGAATGGTACATCGAAGACGCGATGGCGCGCGTGCCGCTTTTGGGGACGGGCGGCGTCGGCCGCAATATCAACGGTCCGATCCCCTATGCGCCCGACGGTCTGCCTTTGATCGGTCCAATGCCGGGAGTCCCGAACGCCTTTGAGGCCTGCGTGTTTACCTTCGGGATCACGCAAGGCGGTGGCGCGGGCAAGGTGCTTGCCGAATGGGTCACCGAAGGACAGACCGAGTGGGACATGTGGGCCGTCGATCCACGCCGTTACACCGATTACACCGATCAGGATTACTGCAACCAGAAGGCTATCGAGGTGTACGGCCACGAATACGCGATGCATTTCCCGCATCACGAATGGCCCGCCGGGCGGGACAAAAAGCTGTCGCCGGTGCATGACCGCGTGGTCGAAATGGGCGGCGTCATGGGGGCCTATAACGGTTGGGAACGCGCCAATTGGTTCGCGCAGCCGGGCGACGATACGTCCGAGGAAACCACGCAGACCTGGGGCCGATCCGGCCCATGGGAACAGCGCGTGCGCGAGGAATGTGAGGCGGTGCGGGATACGGCGGGTCTGCTCGACCTGCCCGGGTTCTCACGTTACCGGCTGAAAGGCCCCGGCGCGGCAGAGTTCCTGCGCGTGCTGTGTGCGGGGGGCATTCCGAAGGTCGGCCGAATCGGGCTGCTCTATTTCGCGGACATGCGCGGGCGGATCGTGACCGAGATGTCGGCGATGCGTCTGGACGAGGATGATTTCTTCCTCATCACCGCGGCGGCGGCGCAATGGCATGATTTCGAATGGCTGCAGAAGCACCGGCCTTCGGACGCCGCATTCACCCTGACGGATGCCACCCGCGATTTCTCGTGCCAGATCCTGACCGGGCCGAAATCGCGCGACATCCTGTCGTCTCTGACGTCCGCCGATCTGACCCAGCCGTGGCTGAGCCACCAGTCGGCGCAAATCGGCGACACTTGGGTTCAGTTGGTGCGCGTGTCTTTCGCCGGGGAACTGGGTTGGGAGGTGCACAGCCAGATCGCGGACACGGCAGTTGCCTTCGATGCGCTCTGGCAGGCCGGTCAGCCGCATGGGATGAAGCCGTTTGGAATGTACGCGCTCAACTCGTTGCGTCTTGAGAAAGGGTACCGCGCTTGGAAAGGCGATCTGTCGACCGACTATTCGCTGCTCGAAGGCGGGCTGGACCGATTCATCAAACTCGACAAACCGCAGGATTTTCCGGGCAAGGCCGCTTTGCTGAACGAAAAGCAGCAGGGCGTGAGGAAGCGTTTCGTCACCATGACAGTCGAGGCGAACGGCTGCGATGCGCCGTACATGTCGACGGTCTGGCATGACGGAAAGGTCGTAGGGGAAACCACGAGCGGCGGTTGGGGGTACCGGGTGAACAAGTCGATCGCGCTGGGCATGGTCCGTACCGATCTAAGCACGCCGGGGACCGAGCTGGTGGTCGATATCTTCGGCCAGATGTGCCGGGCGACGGTTCAGAAGGATGAGCCGCTTTGGGATCCGCAGAACGAACGGCTGCGCGCATGAGCGACGGTCGTCCGGATCGCGCAGCCGACTGGCAGGACACCCACGCCGGGCCTGTTGCCTCTGATTACCGGACCGCGCGCCAAGCGTTCGATGCCGGGTTCGCCAACATGCCACGTTGGGTCGATGGGGCCATGAGCGCACGCAATGCGATCGTGCGCCGGTTCGGACTTGTCACGGGCGAAGAGGGCGCGGGCGTCATGACCCGGTTGCCTGTGTGGCGCGAGACGTCGGACGTGTTCGAGACCGGACTTGTGGACAAGCACCTGACTTTTTCAATCGAAACCCGCCTTTCCACCGGCCATGTCGCGGCGACGACGCGGATCTGGTTCAACCACTGGGCCGGGCGACTGTATCTTGGCATCGTAATGATCCCGCACAAGATCATCATGCGCCATATCGTGAGGTCTTTGGCATGACGGAAATCACCTTGCTCGATGGCGGCATGGGTCAGGAACTGGTCCGGCGCTCGGGCGCGAAGCCCACGCCGCTTTGGGCGACGCAAGTCATGATCGACGCGCCGCACATCGTGCGCGAAGTGCATGACGATTACTTCAAGGCGGGTGCGGATGTTTTGACCACCAACACCTACGCCGTCCATCGCGACCGTCTTGCCGGTACGCAGTTCGAAGACCGATTCGAAGAGTTGCACCGCGTGGCTCTCGACATGGCGCTGGCGGCGCGTGATGCGCATGGCGCCGGGCTTATCGCGGGGAGCATCGGACCCCTCGGGCAGTCTTACCGCGCGGATGTGCAGCCGGAGCACGAGAAGGCGGTCGCGCTTTTCGATGAGGTCGCGCGCCTGATTGCCCCTGATTGTGACGTGCTGCTTCTGGAGACCGTCGCCTCTGTTGCGCAGGCGCGTGCTGCGCTGGAGGCGACAGTCCCACATCGAAAGCCTGTCTGGATCGCCTTCACGGTGGATGACGAGGATGGCACGCGCCTGCGGTCGGGCGAACTGCTGTCCGACGCCGTTGCGGCCTCCGGCAGCGCGGCGGCATTGCTCGCCAACTGTTCGGCTCCCGAAGCGATGCCAGCCGCTTTGGATATGCTCGGAAGCGCGGGCAAACCCACCGGGGCCTACGCCAACGCTTTCACCCAGATCACGAAGGACTTCCTCAAGGCCAAACCAACCGTCGACGCGCTGACAGCGCGCCGGGACATGGGGCCAGGGGTTTACGCCGATCACGCCCAGATCTGGGCGGATCACGGGGCGACGCTTATCGGCGGATGCTGCGAAACCGGCCCGGCGCATATCGCCGAGCTCGCCCGCCGTTTCAAGAAACGGGCTGCCTGATGCGCGCGGCCGGGCTTCTTCTTTTCAAAAATATGCACGGCGCTGACCGCGCCACACGAGTTGGTTCCGGAGGTTCCACATGACCCTTCCCACACACGCCCGCGCCGTCATCATTGGCGGCGGCGTTATCGGCTGCTCGGTCGCCTACCATCTTGCCAAGCTCGGCTGGACCGATGTGGTGCTTCTGGAACGCAAGCAACTTACCTCCGGCACGACATGGCACGCTGCCGGTCTGATCGGGCAATTGCGTGCGTCGTCCAACATGACGAAACTCGCGAAATACACCGCCGATCTTTATGCAAGCATCGAAGCGGAAACCGGCGTCGCCACCGGGTTTCGGCAGGTCGGCTCGATCTCGGTCGCGCTGACCACGGAACGGCACGAGGAACTGCGCCGGAGCGCGGCAATGGCGCGGGCGTTCGGGGTGCCGGTTGAGGAAATCGACACCGCTGAGATCAAGGCGAAATACCCGCATCTGAACACCGACGGTGTTGTTGGTGGCGTCTACCTGCCAAGCGATGGGCAAGGCGATCCCGCCAATATCGCGCTTGCGATGGCCAAGGGCGCACGTCAGCGCGGCGCGCTGATTTTTGAGCGAACAAAGGCCACTGGCGTTGCGCGAGACGGGCGGCGGATCACGTCTGTGGAATGGGAAGCCGAAGACGGATCGTCCGGCACGATCACCTGCGATCACGTCGTCAACTGCGCCGGTATGTGGGGGCGCGAGATTGGGCAAATGCTGGGCGTGAATGTCCCGTTGCAGGCGTGTGAGCACTTCTACATCGTGTCCGAGCCCATCGCAGAGCTGCAAAGCCTACCCGTGCTGCGGGTGCCTGACGAATGCGCCTATTACAAGGAAGATGCGGGCAAGATGATGCTTGGCGCGTTTGAGCCTGTCTCAAAACCGTGGGCGTTGGGCGGCATTCCGGAGGGCTTCGAATTTGATCAGTTGCCCGAGGATTTCGACCATTTCGAGCCGATCCTAGAAGCTGCGGTAAATCGCATGCCCATGTTGGCCGAGGCGGGCATTCATACGTTTTTCAACGGTCCGGAAAGTTTCACACCCGACAATGCCTACCACCTTGGCCAGGCGCGCGAGATGGACAATGTGTGGGTCGCCGCCGGGTTCAACTCCATTGGTATCCAGTCGGCGGGCGGCGCGGGCATGGCGCTGGCGCAGTGGATGGAGGACGGTGAGAAACCGTTCGACCTGGGCGATGTGGACATCGCACGGGTCCAGCCATTCCAGAGCAATCGGCGCTTTCTGAAAGAGCGCGTGACCGAGACGCTGGGCCTGCTTTATGCGGACCATTATCCCTATCGCCAGAAAGCCACCGCGCGCGGGGTGCGGCGGACGCCGTTCTACAATCACTTGCTGCAACACGGCGCGGTCATGGGCGAAGTCGCGGGGTGGGAAAGGGCCAACTGGTTCGCGCGCAACGGGCAAACACCGGACTACGCGTACAGTTGGAAGCGGCAGAATTTCTTTGGCAATGTCGCCGAAGAACACAAGGCCCTCCGAGAGAACGTCGGCATGTACGACATGTCGTCCTTCGGCAAGATCCGGGTCGAGGGGCCGGATGCCGAGGCGTTTCTGAACCATGTCGGCGGCGGTGATTTCTCGGTTCCCGTGGGCAAGATCGTCTACACGCAATTCCTTAATTCACGTGGCGGGATCGAGGCGGATGTGACCGTGACCCGGCTGTCCGAAACAGCGTATCTGGTGGTCACACCTGCCGCGACACGCGCCGCCGATCAGACGTGGATGCAACGGCAGGTTGGTGAGTTCCGCGTGGTTCTGACGGATGTGACCGCGGGTGAAGGTGTGTTGGCGATCATGGGCCCGAATGCGCGCAAGCTGATGCAGCTTGTATCGCCCAACGACTTCAGCAACGACGCCAACCCTTTCGGCACAGCGCAGGAGATCGAGATCGGTCTCGGCGTCGCGCGGGCGCATCGGGTGTCCTATGTCGGCGAGCTTGGCTGGGAAATCTACGTCTCGACCGATCAGGCGAGCCACGTTTTCGAGACGCTGTTCGAGGCCGGCGAAGAGGTCGGACTGACACTCTGTGGCATGCATGCTATGGACACCTGCCGCATCGAAAAAGCCTTCCGTCATTTTGGCCACGACATCACCTGCGAGGACAATGTGCTCGAAGCCGGACTTGGCTTTGCAGTCAAAACGTCCAAAGCCGATTTCATCGGGCGGGACGCGGTGTTGCGCAAGAAAGAGGCGGGGCTCGATCAGAGACTGGTGCAGTTCCGGCTGACCGACCCTGAACCGCTCTTGTATCACCACGAGCCGATCCTGCGGGATGGCGAGATCGTAGGCTACCTGAGTTCAGGAGCCTACGGACATCACCTTGGAGGCGCGATCGGACTTGGCTACGTGCCTTGCAGCGGCGAGAGTGCGGACCAGGTGCTGGCGTCGGCCTATGAGATCGATGTGGCCGGAACACGCGTCGGCGCGGAGGTTTCCCTGAAGCCGATGTACGACCCCGCGTCCGCGCGGGTCAGAGCGTGATCCGCATGAGCCGCTTGCCCCACCCGTGAAGTCTTCGGAGAAGATTTCAGATTGTCCCTAGTAAATTCTTAAACGGCGGCGAGACCTTGCCGCGCGCGGGCGGGCTGCGTAGATCGGGCGCATGACGGATTACGCGCCCCCCGACACCCCGCTGGATATCCTGCACGAGGATCACGAGATCCTCGTGGTGAACAAGCCAGCTGGCCTTTTGTCAGTGCCCGGAAAGGGGCCGGAACTGGCCGATTGCCTGATTGCGCGGCTTGAGGCAGCCTACCCGCAAGTGCTTCTGGTGCATCGGCTTGATCGGGACACGTCTGGTGTCATGGTGTTCGGGTTGACGCCTCATGCGCAACGGCATCTTGGGCTGCAGTTCGAAAAACGTCAGACCAAGAAACGCTACGTGGCGCGGGTGGCCGGTTTGTTGAAAGCAAAAACCGGAACGGTCGATTTGCCCTTAATCGTCGATTGGCCGAACCGTCCGTTGCAGAAGGTGGATCACGAGACCGGCAAGCCCGCCGTGACGGAGTGGCGCGTGCTCAAGGCCGGTGATGACGAAAGCCGGGTTCAGCTCTTCCCGCAGACCGGGCGCAGCCACCAATTGCGCGTGCATATGCTGGCTCTGGGACATCCAATCCTTGGCGATCCGCTCTACGCCCCCGAGACGGCGGACCGCTACCCGCGCATGATGTTGCACGCGGAAGAGTTACGTCTGCGCCATCCGGACGGGGGGCGTGGCATGACATTTCGGGTCACAGCCCCGTTTTAGGGTGTCGGTCGGACAGATTTGTCCGACCTGCGGCGCCCCGCGAGCGAGGTCTGGTCTATTCCGCCGCCCAGCCGGAGACCGCTTTGACCTCAAGGAAATCCTCGATTCCCCAAACACCGCCTTCGCGCCCGTTGCCCGACTGTTTCATCCCGCCGAAGGGCGAACCCGCCGCGCGGCTTTCGCCGTTCATCTCGACCATGCCGGACCGAAGCTGCCGTGCAAGCCGGTTGCGCCGCGCGCCGTCCGAGCTTTGGACGTAGTTCGTCAGCCCGTAGGGCGTGTCATTGGCGATCTGAACCGCCTCTTCTTCGGTGTCGAATTTGAGAATCGACAGGACGGGGCCAAAGATTTCCTCGCGCGCGATAGTCATGTCGTTGGTCACATCGGCAAAAACCGTCGGGCGCACGTAGAAGCCCTTGTTCAGCCCATCCGGACGCCCCGGCCCGCCAGCCACCAGCCGCGCGCCTTCTTCGATGCCCTTCTGGATCAAATCCTGGATCTTCTGCCACTGCGTCGCGTTCACCACGGGGCCCATATGCCGCCCTTCGGCAGACGCCGGGCCGACTGTGACCTTGCCTGCCGCCTCAGCCGCTTCCTCGACGGCCTGATCGTAGCGTGAGGCCTCCACGATCATGCGGGTGGGCGCGTTGCAGGACTGGCCGGTGTTGTTCATCACGTGCAGCGTGCCGCGCTTGACCGCTTTTTCGTCCGCATCGGCAAACACAAGATTTGCCCCCTTGCCGCCCAGTTCGAGATGCACGCGCTTGAGCGTATCGGCGGCGGATTTGGAAATCAGCTTGCCCGCCCGGGTGGACCCCGTGAAGGACACCATGTCGACGTCCGGATGCGCCGAAAGCTGGCTTCCCACGCCCGCACCATCGCCGTTGACAAGGTTGAAGACGCCCGGCGGGAAGCCCGCCTCGTGCATCATCTCGGCAAAAATCACCGCGTTGAGCGGGCTTTCCTCGGATGGTTTCAGAACCATCGTACAGCCTGCAATGGCCGCCGCGCAGACCTTGAGCGTGACCTGGTTCATCGGCCAGTTCCACGGCGTGATCAGCGCGCAGACACCGACCGCCTCGTAGAGGATGCGATCGGTCGGGGCGTGATCGCCAAGCGGGCGCTCGAAGTCGAATTTCTTGGCTTCGTCGATGAAGTTCTGGATGTGCCACGTGCCCGCGCCGACCTGCTGGCTGCGCGACATGTCGATGGGCGCACCCATCTCGAGGCTCATCGCCTGCGCCATTTCCTCGCTGCGCGATTTGTAGACGTCCAGCAGCTTTTCGACGAGCGCGATGCGGTCGGAGGACGGCGTTGCCATCCACGCCGGAAAGGCGGCCTTGGCGGCAGCGACGGCGGCGTCCGTGTCGGCCTGGCCGCCCAAAGAGATCACCGCGCAGGGGTCTTCGGTCGAAGGATCGATCACGTGGTGATCGCGTCCCTCAACCGGGTCCACCCACGTACCGTTGATATAGAATTGGCGCTTCTCGATCATCTGACTGCCTCCCCTCAGACTGGTCCGGCGGACACTCTGTCACCGCAAATCACGCCCCGCAAGGGGGTGTATCCTTCGCGGGGCATCCTTATGTTGACAGCAATGCAATTCACACGAAGGGGGCACACCTATGGGCCTGCGCATCAACGATGAAATTCCGAACCTCACAGTGACCACCGATCAGGGAACGCTGTCCCTGCACGACTGGATCGGCGACAGCTGGGCCATCCTGTTCTCGCACCCGAAGGACTTCACTCCCGTTTGCACGACCGAATTCGGCGCCGTCGCGCAGCTCGCCGATGAGTGGGAAAAGCGGGGAACCAAGGTCATGGGCATTTCCGTCGACGGTGTCGAAGACCACAAGAAATGGAAAGGCGACATCGAAACCTATGGCGGCGCGAAGGCGGGCTTCCCGATCATCGCCGACGATGACCTCGAAGTTGCAAAGGCGTTCGACATGCTGCCTGCGGAATACGTGCTTCCGGACGGACGGACACCGGCAGACAGCGCGACTGTGCGCGTCGTGTTCATCATCGGGCCGGACAAGAAGCTGAAACTCAGCATGACCTACCCGATGACCGTGGGCCGCAATTTCGGCGAAGTACTGCGTGCGCTGGATGCGTTGCAGACGTCGGCCAAGGAAAACGTGGCGACCCCGGCAAACTGGACCGTCGGAGAAGACGTGATCGTGCCAGTCGCGGTGAGCGATGAAGACGCGATTGCGAAATACGGGTCCATTGAAACCGTGCTGCCTTACTTGCGTAAGGCAAAGCTGCCGTCCTGACGGCAGGCTGTTTCCGTCCTCGGAAACACGCCGATGCGGCGCTGCATCGTCACTCGGTCGAGATCAGGACCGCTTCAACCCGCCGATTGGCCTCGCGCCCATCGGCGGTGAGATTACTGGCAACCGGGGACAGAAACCCGACCCCGTCAAAGGCCACTTGCGAACGTGGCACGCCTTTATCGATCACGTACGCACGGGCTGCCTCGGCGCGGCGTCGGGACAAGGCGACATTTGCCTCAAGCGATCCGGTCGCATCGGTGTGGCCGACAAAGGTGATGTCTCGGTTCGGGTTTTCGAGCAGGTAGGCCGCAATCCGATCAAGCGAGTCGACCGCGCCAGCGCCGAGCGATGCAGACCCGCTCTCGAACTCTACATCCGTCAGAACCACGTGCCCACGGGCCTCCAATTGCCCAATGATGTCGCCCGGCGCCGATGCCCCGACTGAGCGCGCGTTTGTGTTCACCGCGACTTCGTCTCGTCCGGCGGGACCGACCTGAATGAGTTGAACAAACACCGTATCGCTGTCGCGGCTGACCAAAAGGCTTAGCGCGCGGGTGGCGTCCGGGCCCTTGGCGGACAGAAACCGGAAATCCGAAAGGTCCACGTACATCCCCGGGGCGCGGAGCACGTCGATCCCGAACCGGAAGTCGAACCCGCCGCAGCTGCGCGCGGTGCATTCGAAAATGATCTCGTACCCTCCGTCCGTCAGTTGATCGCGTAGCGGGCCGATCACCTGCCCTGTGGTGATACCGGCCCCGGCAAGACGCCAGGCCTTGCGGACCACCTGACCTTCGAGACGCGCCACCGGGACACCGGTCTCTGCGCTCCACCCGCTGATCGGCAGGTCGTAGCTGTCGACCGGGGACACGCGATTGATGGTTTCCCGCGCGCCGATGGGCAAGGACAGCTCAATCGCCAAGACAGGGCCTGCACCCACGAGAGACATGGCGCAGAACAGCAGAGCGATTACGTCAGCGCGCCTGCGCGTGATACTCATCGTTCGGCCGCATGTCGGTGGCGCTGGCCACGCGATTGGTCATGTTGAAAAAACCCGCGACATTGGCAATGTCCCAGATGTCCCGGTCGGAAAATCCTGCATCGCGCAACGCTTCGCGGTCGTATTCCGCGATCTCCGCACTGCTTTTGGTGATCTTTTCGGTAAACGCCAACATCGCACGGTGACGATGTTCGAGGTCGGCCACACGCCAGTTCATCACGAGCATCTCGCCCAGCTTGGGATCGCCCGACAGCTCGCGCACAGCCGCACCGTGCGCGGTGAGACAGTAGAAGCACTTGTTGATCGAGCTGACGACCACCGCGATCATCTCGCGTTCGAGCTTGGACAGACCGCTATCCGCAAGCATCAGGTCATTGTACATCGCCGTGAACGCGTTCAGCTTGTCGATGTCGAAGGCATACGCCTTCAGGACATTCGGGATCATGCCGAGTTTGTCCTGACAGATATCGAAATACTTCTGCGTCTCTGGCGGAAGAGGATCGACCATCGGCAGGCTCAGCGCAGTCGGCAAGGTGTCTTTGGTCATGCGGCGTCGCTTGTCCCTGGGAGAATTCGGTAGTGGTACTGTCCCACAACCTGCATCCCGAGGGAAGCGTAGAGGCCGTTGGCAGCGTCATTGGCCTGCGTGCAAAGAACGCTGAACCAATCCGCCCCGTTCGCCTTGGCCCAGAACGCAGCCTGCCGCATCATCGATTGGCCCAGCCCCTTGCGCCGGTACGGCTTTGCGATCTCAACCGCATGGACCATCGCGACGCGGTCGTGAATGGCGCAAAACGCCGTGCCGGCGGGTTTGTCGGCCACGCGCCCGAGTATCCCCGTTTTTGGGCCCGTCACCCGATCCATCACCGCGATGCGCGCCTCGCCGATCCCGCCCTCGGCCCAGATGTCGCGCATGATGGCAAGAGGTTCCCAGATCGCAAAGGCGGTGACCCGCGGAACCGGCACATCGGTCAGCGCATCGACCGGACACAGCCACAGGTTGACGGGATCGATCACGTCGTATCCGCGCGCGGCCAGCGCTGCGTCGAGAGCTTCTTCCCCGTCGCGCAGCATGAACAACGCATCTTGACCCATAAGTCGCATGGCGGTCTCAGCTGCAATGAGATCGTCTTCGCGCCAGTCGCCGACTGCCGTTGCGGCGCTCACGCGTTTTCCGCCGCCCGCGCCCTCTCGCAAGGTCCAAGGCCCCGCGCGTGTTGCCGTCGCAGGCGGCCATGTCGCTTCCGTCACGGCATAAAGAAGATGCACGTCAGGGATGTTTGCGTGTGTCATCTACACTTTATGGCGTCACTGGTCAGGGCAGTCCAGCAAGACGACATCTGTTTGATCCGACGCCGGAAGCTCTCAGAGTTACTTCTTCACAGCTTCAAGTGTCCCGACTGTCACCTTTGGGGCATCGGTGTACTTTTTCATCGTCAAATCGATCGACGCCGTTTTCCCCGATCCACCGTTCGCGACGGCCGAGGATGCGCCGACCACGCCTAACGCAGCCAGAATGATCAATGTACGAAACATGAGTTTTCTCCAATAAACTGGCTGGAGCATACCGCCGAACACCCGTTTCAACAAATCATTCCGGGTCGGGCAAAGTGAGCATTGTGTCGGACAGGCGTTTCATGACCTCGTCAATCTGTGCCCCATCGGTACCGCGCACAACCACGTTCGATCCATACGCCCCATTCTGCTGAAACGGGTAAGAGCCGATGGACAGGTCCGGGAACGCATTGGCAATCTCGCCAAGCACACCGGCGATGTCACCTTCGCCGCGATCTATGCGCAGTGTCTGGGAGAGCATTGGGGCCCCTCCGGTGAGTGTCGGGATCACGCTCGCGACCATGGCCTGAAAGACCGAGGGCACACCTGCCATCACATGCACGTTGCCGATGGTAAAGCCGGGCGCGATGGACACGGGGTTTTCGATAAGTGTGGCACCGTCGGGAATACGCGCCATGCGCTTGCGGGCGTCGTTGAACTCCTTTCCGGTGCTTTCATAATACGCCTGTAGCAGGTCGCGCGCGTCGTCGCGGATATCGATCTTCACGCCGAAAGCCGCAGCGACGCAATCGGCGGTGATGTCGTCATGTGTGGGTCCGATCCCACCGGATGTGATGACCGTGTCATAGGTCGCGCGCAATGCATTCAGCGCCGCAACGATGGCGTCGCGGTCATCGCTCACAACCCGAACTTCGCGCAGGTCGATTCCCACCTTCGTCAGTTCTTGCGCCAGGAAATGCATGTTTGCGTCCCGGGTCCGTCCGGATAGGATTTCGTCCCCGATCACCAGCATCGCCGCCGTTGGATTAGCCATGTTCCACCTGTCTTGAACCCCGGTCGGCTCAGGTATAGGCGGGGCTCATGCGCTTTCAAACCCCTCTTGTTCCGGCCGTTCTGATCCGTCGCTACAAGCGATTTCTGGCCGACGCCACGCTGACGGACGGACGCGAGGTCACAGCACATTGTGCCAATCCCGGGTCCATGATGGGTCTTGCAGAGCCGGGCACACGGATCTGGTTGGAGCCGAACGACGATCCCAAAAAGAAGCTGAAATTCGGGTGGCGGCTTGTGGAGCATGAGGACGGTCATTTTACGGGTGTGGATACGTCGCTGCCCAATCGCATGCTGCGTGCGGCTCTCGAACGCGGCGACGTCGCGGGATTGCAGGGATATGCGCAGGTTCGCGCGGAAGTGCCCTATGGGCAGAAAAGCCGGATCGACTTTCTGCTAATCGGAAACGGTCATGCGGACACCTATGTAGAAGTCAAATCGGTCACGCTTTCGCGGGATCGCGGTCGGGCCGAGTTTCCAGACAGCGTCACGGCGCGAGGCACAAAGCACCTGATGGAATTGTCAGAGATGTCAAAGGCCGGACATCGCGCGGTGATGCTGTATCTGGTGCAACGCACCGATTGCTCGTCGGTGACCGTCGCCGCCGATATTGACCCGGCTTATGCGACCGCGTGGCGCGCAGCGACAGATGCGGGTGTCGAAACACTGGCATTTGGATGTGCGATCTCGCCGGACGGCGTGTCACTTGCCGCGGCTCTGCCCGTAATCGCGACATAACGGCTCCTCTCTTTCAAAACGGACCGTTCGGCGCTAACTATCGGTAGGAAAAGACTTTGGGGCACTCTCGTGAATAATGACCACGGCGGCCGCCTGACTCGGGAAGGCATCCGCATTCATGATCGTTCTGACTTCGCCAGCATGCACAAGGCCGGCGAGCTTGCTGCGCGCATATTGGATGAGGTCGCGGACCTTGTCTTTGTCGGCCAGACCACCGGAGCGCTTGACGAATTCATCCAGAAGCGCGTGGAAGAGGAAGGCGCCACGTCGGCGACCATCGGCTACAAAGGGTACCAGCACGCCAGTTGCATCAGCGTCAACCACGTGGTGTGCCACGGCATTCCCGGCGACAAGAAGCTGAAGGACGGAGATATTCTGAACATCGACGTCACAGTGATAGTCGATGGATGGTATGGCGACACCAGTCGCATGTACGTGGCGGGGAAACTCAGCCGCAAGGCCGAGCGGCTAATTCAGGTAACGCACGACGCCCTTTACAAAGGGATAGACGCGGCCAAGCCGGGCAACACCTTTGGCGATATCGGCCATGCGATCCAGTCTTTCGTTGAGGCCAATCGCATGTCGGTCGTCCGCGATTTCTGTGGACACGGCCTTGGTCGGGTCTTCCACGCGCCACCCAACGTGCTGCACTACGGTCGCGCCGGCACCGGCCCGCGCCTTGAGGAAGGCATGTTTTTCACCATCGAACCTATGGTGAATCTCGGACGTCCCGAGACAAAGGTGCTCGCCGACGACTGGACGGCTGTGACGCGGGACAAATCCCTGTCGGCCCAATTCGAGCACTCCATCGGGATCACCTCGGACGGCTGCGAGATATTCACCCCCTCCCCGACCGGTCGGTTCCATCCGACGTATAGAAGCTGATTGCAGCCGGGCCGATGGTTGGGTCCGAGGTTCGCGTTCTGTCGATCGGATGCAGCTGCATCAACCGCTTTCAATTCGACTTCTTTGCGGATCGCCATCCGGAATTATCAGGATCGTTTCCGCGTGGTCTCTTTGATTGGAACATTGCGTCGCTTGAGGCGACGTTCAGAGTGCTGGAACTGGCCGCGGAGTCAAAACTCCTATCGGTGTTGCAAGACCCAGGTCAGTTTCACGTCGCTTGGGAAACACTGATCTTCAATGGTGCGCTGCCGGGCTTTTCGTTTTTTCATGAATCCGACCCAAAGGGATTGCTGCTTAGCCCTGAACGATCTGCAGCATTCTTGGGCAAGCTCGCGCATCTCGCCCAACCGTTCATAACTTCACAACCCAATGCGCGCACGCACCTTGTTTGGTCCAATCTTCAACCGAACCTGCCGGACACGGTTGAAAACGTCATTCCATGGAAGGATTTTGTCCTCACGGAAGCGCGCTACATTCGTGTGAAAGATTTGGGGCGCAAACTTTTCGGTTCGGCCACGACTTTTTCTTTTCTTTCCACCCCGACAGACATGTCATCCGAATTGGGCGGACAAAACGATGTCATCGTCGTCCCTTTGCCGCGTAACGATTCCTACGAAGGCGACCCGCTTCTTTATGAAAGCATACTGACTAATGTCTTCGACATTCAGCGCACATAGCGGTACCACTGGGATCGTTTGTCGCTTTCCCTTGGCCCGATGCGCCGCTAAACCGTGTGCCACAGCGGAGGCACCGATGACAAAGATCACACCCCAACCCGGCATTATGGACATTGCGCTTTACGTTGGCGGCAAATCCCATGTCGATGGTGTGTCGAATGTCGTCAAACTGAGCTCGAACGAAAATCCGTTCGGCCCCAGTCCAGCGGCGCAAGAGGCGGTGCGTCGCTCGGTTCTGGACCTGCACCGGTATCCATCGACCGATCACATCGCGCTGCGTGAAGCCATTGCAGACGTCTACACCTTGCACGCAGACCAGATCATCTGCGGTGTGGGTTCAGACGAGATCATTACGTTTCTCTGTCAGGCGTATGCGGGGCCGGGCGACGAGGTCATTCACACCGAGCACGGTTTCGCCCTGTACAAGATTTGCGCGCTGGCCGCCGGGGCAACTCCGGTCGAGGTGCCGGAACACGAGCGTGTGACCGACGTCGACGCCATCCTCGCCGCTTGCACAAGCAAAACAAAGCTTGTCTTCATCGCGAACCCGAACAACCCGACCGGAACGATGATCGGTCTCGCCGAAGTCGAACGTCTGGCCGAGAATTTGCCACCGCAGGCGCTTCTTGTCTTGGACGGGGCTTATGCCGAATTCGTCGAGGGCTACGATGGCGGTGCAAAGCTTGTTCACGCACGCGACAATGTCGTGATGACGCGCACGTTTTCGAAGATCTACGGTCTGGGCGGCCTGCGGATTGGCTGGGGGTATGCCCCAAAGCCGATCATCGATGTGCTCAACCGTATCCGAGGACCGTTCAACCTGTCGGGAAGTGCACTCGCCGCGGCCGAGGCCGCTGTTCGCGACACGGCCTATGTCGAGAAATGCCGGATCGAAAACACGCGCCTGCGCGCCTGGCTGGCCGAGGCTTTGGCCGAACATGGTGTCCCTTCGGATACCTCGATGGCCAACTTCGTTCTCGCCCGGTTTGTCGATGAGGCCGAGGCCGAGGCATGCAACGCGTACCTGCAGTCTCAGGGGCTGATCGTTCGGCAAGTCGGGTCCTATAACCTGCCCCACGCGCTGCGTATCACGGTCGGCGATGAGGCAAGCTGCCGTCGCGTGGCGCACGCAGTTGGTCAGTTCAAAGCAGGCGCACGATGACCCGGATCTACGATCGCGTTGCCCTGATTGGTCTTGGCCTGATCGCATCCTCGATGTTCTGGGCGATGAAGCGAAACGACGTGGCAGGGCATGTCACAGGGTTTGCCCGCAGCGCCGAAACCCGCGACACGGCACGCCGGATCGGTCTGTGTGATACGGTATGCGACAGTCTGGCGGACGCGGTGAATGATGCGGACCTGATCGTCCTTGCCGTGCCCGTTGGCGTGATGGGACAGGTCGCTGCCGAGATTGCGCCGCATCTCAAACCGGGGGCCACGGTGACGGATGTCGGCTCTGTCAAGCGCCAGGTGATCACGGATGTGTCGCCACACATACCGGATGGCGTGCATTTCGTCCCCGGTCATCCGCTTGCCGGGACCGAACATTCCGGCCCTGAATCCGGCTTTGCCAGCCTGTTCGACAATCGGTGGTGCCTGATTGTCCCTACCGAGGACAGCACGCCAGACGCGGTCGACCGGCTCATGCGGTATTGGCAGGCCTTGGGCTCAAACGTCGATACGATGGAGCCGGATCATCATGACCTCGTGCTGTCCGTTACCTCCCACTGCCCGCATCTGATCGCCTACACGATGGTCGGCGTCGCGGATGACCTGCGGCGTGTGACCGACAGCGAGGTCATCAAATACTCGGCCGCCGGTTTCCGGGACTTCACCCGGATCGCGGCGTCGGATCCGACGATGTGGCGGGATGTGTTCCTGACGAACAAGGACGCGACGCTTGAAATCCTCGGGCGGTTCACGGAAGAGCTATTTGCGCTTCAGCGGGCCATTCGGCAGGGTGACGGCGATTTCCTGCACGACTATTTCACGCGGACGCGTGCCATCCGTCGGGGTATCATCGAGGCGGGTCAGGATACGGACGCCCCGAATTTCGGCCGGACGAGGTAAAGACCGATATGCGTGTGATGAGTGTCTTGGTGTGTTTCTGCATGATGGTCACTTCGGCGTGGGCCGCGCCAGACAGTTCTCTTCGGCCGATGGCACGGGACGTGCTCCAGAACGACATATCACAACAAAACCCCAAACGCCCAGTGGCCCGACCCGCCGTTCTTGAGACCGCGCTGGTGAGCATGCTTGCCCAGCAGTTCCAGCGCGAGAACGATCCTGACTACCGCGCCGATCCGGTGGAGATCACCACCGCCCGTGAACGCGCCTTCGCCGCGCTTTCGCCGCAGGCCACCGGTCTGTCGCTTCGCCCGTCCACTCGACCGCAAGACGTGGTCACGAAAGCTATGGCGCAGCGCCGTGAACGCGCGAGAGGCGCGGTTTGCGGCGACCCCGATATTCAGGGCGAACCGGTCGGCTTTGTCCCCGGTCGGCTCAATGGCTGCGGTGTTCAGAACGCGGTGCGCGTCCGATCCGTGTCTGGGATCGCGCTCAGCCAGCAATCAGTTCTGGATTGTACCACCGCCAAGGCTTTGAAACGCTGGGTGGACACGGGCATGAAACCTGCGGTTGGCGGCAAAGGCGGCGGGGTTCGGGAAATTCGCGTCGCCGCGCATTTCGCGTGCCGGACCCGCAACAGTCAGCCCGGTGCGCGCATCAGCGAACATGGCAAAGGCCGCGCCATCGATATCTCTGGCTTCAAGCTTCGGGACGGACGCGAGATCACGCTGCTGAACGGTTGGACGCGTCAGGACACCGGCGCCATCCTGCGCGAGATGCATCGCCGCGCGTGTGGCGTGTTCGGGACCGTCCTAGGCCCGGATTCAAATCGGTTCCACAAGGACCATTTTCATTTCGATACCGCCCGGTATCGCAGCGGATCGTTCTGCCGATAACGTCACTGGTACGATCGCACGAGGCTCTCGGCGACCAGCGCCCAGCCGTTTGCCACGACAAAAAACGCCAGCTTGAACGGTAGCGACACGATCGCGGGCGGCACCATCATCATGCCCATCGACATGAGAACTGCGGCGACCACGAGGTCTATGATCAGGAAGGGCAAAAAGATCAGGAAGCCGACCTGAAACGCACGCGCGATTTCGGAGATCATGAAGGTCGAGATCAGGATCGACAGCGGTGTCTCAGGCGTCGGCTCGGTCAGATCGAGATCGCTGCGCAGGCGCGCCATCGTGTCAAAGGTGGCCGGATCGATTTGCGCCGCCATGAATTCCCGAAACGGTTGGAACCCGCGTTCGAACGCGACCTCATTGCTGATTTCTTCGTTCAGCAGCGGCTGAATGCCCTGTTCCCACGAGGCGAGGAAGATAGGTTCCATGACAAAGAACGTCAGAAAAAGCGCCACGCTGACCATCAGCATGTTCGGTGGTGATTGCTGCAACCCTATGGCTTGCCGCAAAATGGCGAGCACGGTGACCATGAAGGGAAAGCACGTCACCATGATCGCGATCCCGGGGGCGATGCTCAGAATGGTGAGCAGCGCAATCAACTGAACCGTTGTCACCGCAACGGACCCACCATCGCCGAAACTCAACGAGAGTTCCTGCGCGGCAACGGGCGATGCAAACGCACCTGCGATCCCTACGGCAATCGCGCAGAGGATCGGTTTAGGATGCCGAGCCGAAATCATGAACCTCAACCAGCCGAACGCTCAATTGCCCCTGCTTTTCGCCGGTTTCGGTGATCTCGAGGACACCGGTGCCGATCAAACGGTCGCCCACGTAGAGGTCAACCGGATCATCGACGCGTTTGTCCAGGGCCAGAACAGAACCTTCTTCGAGCTTCAGAAGATCACGAACGAGCGGTCGGGCACGGCCAACGGAGACCGTGATCTCTATGGGAACCGACGTGAACGCTTTGTCTGCGGCGCCTCCCGCGCCGGTATCGGGAACGACATTATCCATGTGCCCGCCTTTCGGGTGAGTCATTGAGTACGGCTTGCACAGCCTCGGTGATCTGCGACGCCACATGCGCCAGATCGATGGAGATCTCGCGCTGCCCGAATTGCAGTTCGGCCTGCCCGTCCTGAAGCGAGTCCGAACCGATCACCGTCACCGGCATTGTGCAGGACGCTTCATCGACCAGCTTCGTCACCTTCTCGACATCCGCCGCACAAACCGCGACCTGCACGCTTGCGGTCCCGATCTCGCGTGCAAGGCCGGAAAGTTGATCGGTGATATGTGCGCCGAGCGTTTCCTTGGCGAGCGTCGGAAGGATCTTCTGCAGGATTTGATCGAACAAGGGACCAAGGTTCGAGAACACCTGCGCGTGAACATCGTGATAGGTAAAGGAGAGATCCTGAAGGGTTTGCGACAAGCCTTCAGACAGAGCGTCACTGTCCTCCGCTTTGGCCTTGATTGCGTCGTCCCATCCCGCACGATAGCCTTTGTCGAACGCCTCCAGCCTTTCAGATTCAAGCGCATCGTCGGTGACCGTCGAACCAGCGTGATGCGGCGTGCTCGAGCCAAAATCCTCAAGATATGTCTGGAGCGAGCTCATCGCGCTTTTTCCGTCTGCGGCTCATCGAGCCAATTGCGCAGCACTTCTACAGTTTCGCTGCGGCGTTCCTCGATCAGCGCCTTAAGCCGCGCCACCGGGTCTTCTCCGTCAGGCGTCGCTATGTCAGACGAGGTATTCGCGACCACCGGCAATGCAAAACTGCCATCCTCGGGTTCGATTGTGCCAGTCAGAACTTCGCCATCGGACGCCGTCGCACCCGCACGCGGCAAGGCAGGCACGCTGGCCTCCGACACGGGATTTCGACGCGATGACAGGATGAGGGGGCGCACAACGAACAGAGCCAGGACCAAAACCACGACGGCCAGGACCGCCAATTGGATCACCGACATCGTATCAATCGGACCACCGAACCACGGCGCGGCTGTGGGTTCGGAACCCAGAACCTGGCTGGGCTCAAAGGCCATGGAGCGCACAGTGATGACATCTCCTCGGGTTTCGTCAAACCCGACGGCGGACGCGACAAGGTCTCGAAGCGCCGACAATTCGTCCTCCGGTGTTGGCACCGCCACCTGAGCGCCCTGGGCGTCAATTTCCGTCTTCTCATTGACCAGAACGGCAACGGTCAATCGCTTGATCGCGCCCGGCGCGCGGACGATTTCGCGCGTGGTCTGCGACACTTCGTAGTTGAGACGTTCGCGGGTTTCCGATCGTTGGGACGTTTCGGTCTCCGCCCCGTTTGCGTCGCCGTCGGGAAGATTGGACGCCACTGTCACCGCACCGGACCCGGAATTCTCCGACTGATCAGAGCGCTCTTCGCTGTCCGAGCTGATGACGAAGCGCGTGTTGGGATCGAATTGCTGTTCCACGATGGATTCAGCGTCCGTCACCGTATCGACACTGACTTCGACAACCGCGTTGCCGCGTCCGACGCGGGCCTCGATCAATCGAAGGGCGCGATCCCGCAGCAGGTCCGCGCGGTCCTCATCCTGGGGATCAACACTCCCGTCGTTTTGCGCCGAAAGCAGACCAATGACCGAATCGATGATTGAAACATCATCCGGATTAAGCCCTGACACCGCTGCAGCAACCAGATGGCGGATCGCCTGAGCATCGGTTTTGTCGATCGCACCCGCCCGGCCCGTGACATGCACCGACGCGCTTGGTTTCAGATCGCGACGAAACGGATTGTCACTTCCCGTCGCGATATGCACACGCGCTGTTGCGATGTCGGGGGAAGACACAATCGTTCGGGCCAGCTCACCCTCTTTTGCGCGCAGGTATGCAGCATCGAACATCTGTGACGTTGTGCCGAACCCGGTGAGAGAATCCAAAAGCTCGTATCCTTGGCCGGATCGCGCGGGCAATCCGTTGCTAGCCAGGGTCAGGCGCAGTTGATCACGTTCCGAGGTCGCCACGAAAATCGAATTTCCCCGGACATCGTATATCGCACTCTGCTGTTGCAGCGCCTCGATCACCTCACCCGCGGCGGCGGGATCGAGCCCCGAATACAGCAGGGACATATTGGGGCGCGCCACGATCCGTGACATGCCCAGAACCGCGAGAAAGATCGCGACGGTCGACCCAAGAATAATTGCTTTCCGCGCGGGCGATAACGCACGCCACAGGGACAGGAGTTGCTGCACCGATAACCTCCGAACCAAAACGTTCTGTTTCGTCTGTGCGGATCGTTATTGCGCTCGTGCGTTAACAATCGGTTAGCTCATGCCGGTTATTTCGGATTGCACGGAACAACGTTGGAATGACCATGACGGCTGCCGCAGATACTGAACCGGAAGATGCCCCTTCGAAATCGAAAATGCCTTTTATCCTGTCAGCCGTGCTGCTGATCGCGGGTCTTGGGCTTGGCTATTTCGGCATGTCGAGCGGGCTCTTGCCGATGACCGACCACGCGACTGAGGAGGAGACGGCACCGGTCAAGGCCAGCGATCTTCCCGATGTGGTCTTTGTGACCATTCCCACCATCATGGTGACCATGCCGCCAGGCGCGCATCACGAACACCTTCGGTTTTCCGCGCAGGTGGAGGTGAAGTCGCAATATCAAGAGGATGTGGAGTTCCTGATGCCGCGCATTCAGGACCTGATGAACGGATATTTGCGCGCCTTGAAAGCGGAAGATATTGAGGGCGTCGGCGCAATATTTGAAATCCGTCTGCAGCTGTTTCGGCGGATCATCATGGTTGTCGGGCAAGGCAAGGTTAACGGCCTGCTCGTCACCGAATTCTTGCTCAAATAGGGGATCGATATGGAAATGGTTGCTGACATCCTGCTTGTCGCGGGTGCGCTTGGGGCCGGGCTGTACTGTTTTATCCTGTCACGACGCTTGACCCGGTTTACCGATCTCGAAAACGGCGTTGGCGCCGCTGTCGCAGTGCTGTCCGGTCAGGTCACAGACCTGCAGACGGCGCTGGACTCCGCGCGGAACACCGCGGCGCATTCCACTGACACGCTGGAGGCGCTGACCAGTCGTGCCGAGGATTCAGCCAAGCGTCTGGAATTGATGGTGGCCGCACTTCATGATCTTCCACCGCAAACCGAAGCGCAAAGGGCACCGGAACCAATTGCCGAACCGGTCTTCGCCCGCCATGCGGGGGGCAGCCGATGAGCGCTCGTGCGACCCAGAAAGCAAAACCGGCAAAGCGAAAAACCGGAACCTTGGCCGTTATCGGGTCTTTGCTTCTGATATCTGCCGTCATGCGCATCGCTATCGAAGCGGGGCCTGTCATCGCAAGCGAGGCTTTGGGACAAGCAAAGGCCACAAGTGAAGAGCCTGCGTTCGGAAAAGATCTCCATGCGCCGCAGGACATAGCCCCCTTGATCGAAGCGATGAAAAAGCGTGAGGCGCGCATCAAAGCGCAGGAAGAAGAGCTCACTCTCCGTGAGCACACGATGAAAGTTGCAGAAGTAGAGATCGCCAAGCAGATGGCGCTGCTGCAAGAAACGGAAGCCAGCCTCGAGGCCACGATTGCGCGCGCGTCGGTCGCGGCCGAAGAGGACCTGACGCAGCTGACTTCCGTCTACGCAAACATGAAACCCAAACAGGCGTCAGCGCTTTTCGAACAGATGGAGTCGAGTTTTGCCGCCGGGTTCCTGTCACGTATGCCACCCGGCAGCGCGGCGCGGGTTCTGGCAGGGATGACCCCGGAGAAGGCTTATCTGATCAGTGTCGAACTGGCCGGCCGCAATGCCGATATTCCCTTGGAATAAGCCGGACTGCCCCTCACAAACCCACACCGTCATGGCGATCCCGGCAGGATTCGAACCTGCAACCTGCCCCTTAGGAGGGAACCGTTCATAGCGCTATTCCTTGTGTGATTTCTTGCTCTTGGGTGTTTGTACAGTGTCCGCCTGTACATGGTTTGTACGAAAACGGGCCCTGACATCGGCCTCATCCGTCTCCGCATGGGCATAAATGCGCATGGGCAGATTGGGGTCAGACCAGCGGCCAGCCTTGGCTGCAGTGACAGGATCGACGCCCTGGCGCACCACCAATTCAGTGAAGAAGCCATGCCGTCCTGCGGGATGTGCTGAGAGGTATGGGATGCCCGCACTCTTGCAGATCGTCTTCCAGCGTGTGTTGTAGCCGGTGGAGCTGCCGTAGCCGAACACGCGTGGCTTCATGAACTTGCCTGTCTTGCGGTTCTTTGGCCGCTTGGGCGGCAAGGCCAGCAACTCATCCATCATCTGAGGCGAAACGGTGATCCAGCCTTCGGGGTGGCCTTTTTGTGCTTTCACTCGGACTTTGTTCTCGGCGGGCCGCAGATCGTCAGGCTCTATCGAGACAGCCTGATCGATCCGCGCCGCCGTCTCGAACATGAATCGGACCAAAGCGGCATTATATGGATCAGCGGCGTTACAGAACGCCTCGATCCACTCCTTGTCGGCTGGCTTGCGTTCCACCCGGCTGGTCTTCCCCCGCCGTTTGTCCTGAGCGATCCGCTCGAACTTGTCATAAGGTTTTACCCGAATGAGCGGCGTGCCTTCCAACTCGTGCGCATTGTTGATCACCGCACTCGCTGGCGTCACGATCTCGCGCCACCAAGTATCGGTCGATGCCTTTGGTTTGAGTTTGGGGCCAAGGCCCTTCAGAAGTGCACCAGAGATCGCGCCCAAAGGCATATCGCCAATCTCCTCGACAATCGGGATCAACTGCTTCGCAGTCTTGGGGGAGGCGTTGTAAAGCATGATTGCATCGGAGAACGTCTTGCTCGGCTCATCACCAACGACATGGCGGCGTATCTGAAGCTCGGTTTCGCGATTTATCCAGTCCCGTGCGCCCGCTTCTGTAGATGCCTTAGTGCTTCGCCGGTATGGGCCTGCGATTGGCCTGCCGTTGTACTCGACCCAGCCCCTAGCCCAGTAGAAGCGACCCCTCTTGTAGATTTGGAGCGGCATGCCTGGCCTCCTTCAAAAATCTTGTCGATTTGTGCGGGCGTGATCAGCATAGTCCGCCCAAGCCGATAAAACGCACCGGTGTCGTTTGCCCGCTCCCGCAAAGTGCGCTCGGAAATATCGATCCCCATGCCGGACATGACCTCGACCCATTGGGCGGGTGTCTTTCCAAGCCCCAAGATTTGCGAGCTGTCTGATTTGTCGGTCTCTGCCATTTCTGTCGTCCTCGTCCGCTTGAGTTGAAAATGCGCGCCGCATGGAATCGCTTGTTAAGCACCATTTGACGTGGTCAGATGGGAATAACCGGAATAGTTCGTCATTTTTTGCAATATTCGCGAAAAAATACGATCTCGTCAAATGGAAACTGCGAATGGCGCGGAAAGACGCTGAACTGTTTGCTTCGATGGGTGCGCGCCTAACCATTGCGCGGAATGAAGCGGGACTGTCTCAGGCTGCGATGGCTGAAGCGCTCGGTGTCTCACCGAGGGCCTATCACAGCTATGAGAAGGGCCAGCGCGGCATTCCCGTTGAAGCGTTGGTGGCCTTTGGGGAGCAATTCGATGTCGACGTGCCCTGGTTGTTGTTGGGCACGAAAGCGATACGCGCAGGCCACGATTTCAATGCTTTAAAGGAGATCGAGACCTCGCTCGATCAGCACCTAAACGCTGAGAATATCAAAATCAAAAGTGAGAAGCGCGGGGCAATCGTCGCGCGTTGGTACCAGTCGCATGTCGAGGGGCGGGAAGTAACCGATGATGACGTTCACACTTGGATCGAACTCGTAAGGGAGTAAGCAAATGCAAAAACCAAGCGACCAATGGAAGAAACTGCGCCGCGCGGTACTTGAACGCGCGCGCCGCAGTATGATCGAGCCTTTGGAGGTCGTTCACCTCGCACTCCTCGGAGCCAGTGCGCTGTACTTGGCCGGATTTCTGCGGCTTAACGTATTCGGTCAAACCGGTGAATTTTCTATGGCTTCTGCCGCCTTCATTCTGCTCGCAGCCGCTGGCGGTCTTCTTGTACCTGTTCTGACAGGATCAGCATTGACCCTGCACTTCGCCGACCGACGACTGGGAAAGCTCCTTCGTGAATAACAACACTGCAATGATTGGCCCTCGGACTACAAAGCTTTTGGCGCACGATGCTTGCGTGCAGCAAAAGGGCCGGACCTGAATGACCTTCGGAGTGTTCATTCATCGCAGTGACTCGATCTACGATGACGTGCCCTCAGAACGCTATCAGTTCCCGCGCCAGTATTTGTCCCGCGCTCAGCAATGTGAAGGTGACTGGATCGTCTATCTTGAGCCTAGCAAGGTGAAAGACACGAAGGGGTACTTCGCAGTCGCAAAGGTGCACGAGATCATCTCCGACCCTCGAAAATCTGACATGTACTTGGCCGTCATCGAGCCAGGGACGTATCTTGATTTCGGCGATCCTGTGCCGTTCCGCGATACCAAGAATATCGTTGAGAGAGGCCTGCTGAATGATGAGGGCCGCATTTCTGGGCGCGCTCAAGCAGCTGTTAGAACGCTTTCAAATGAAGACTTCGCCCGGATAATCGAGCGCGGATTGGACGCTGAGAACGATATTCTGCCCCGTGTAGGAGACCTCGCGGCAAGCTCTGGTTTTCAAGATGAGCAAGCGCCCTTTCTGCACCCGACCGCGCGCGAACGCGTCAATCAACTTACTAACAGAGCCGTTCGAGACCGAAACTTCAGAAAAAACGTGCTACGTGCATACGGCGAGCGCTGCGCTATCACAGGTCTTCGCTTGATCAACGGTGGCGGGCGTGCCGAAGTAGAAGCAGCCCATATCATGCCGGTTGAGCACAATGGACCTGACATCGTGAGCAATGGCCAAGCACTTTCAGGAACCGCGCATTGGATGTTTGATCGGGGATTGGTCAGCATAGCTGATGACTTTTCCATCCTGGTTTCTAGGCAAAGCAACGACCAAGAGGCCGTGAAAGGAATGATCAATTCAAGCGGAAAAGTGTTGATACCAGACCGTCAAGCGAACCGTCCAAGAAGGGAGTTCGTTGCTTGGCATCGAGACAACCTATTCAAAAAGTAAGAAAACCCAAAGGCACAAGAGCAGGCTAAAACCAGCTGGAGAAATCTGGAAACTATCGTTGGATTGCTGCTGACTCTTCAGGTGGACGGGGCTATATTTTGTGGTCTGACAGGAGGCTTGTACCATTGAGCGAGAAAAGACACTTCGATTTAATCGTCAACATTCCACTAGAAGAAGAACTAAATGCATTTTTGAACATCTTTGATCACAAAGAGGATTTCTCAAACGACGCCCAATACCGTTGCACGGTTCATACTGGCACAGATGTAACGATGCTTGTGGTCGTTCAGGATGAAATGGGCAAGTCATCCGCTTCCAACTCGACCACAGAAGCGTTGAATGAGTTCTCCTGCGATCTTTTCATATGCCTAGGAATCGCTGGCGGCCTCTCTAAGGACCTCAAGCTAGGGGATGTCTGCTATTCCGGGAACATATTGGATGTAAATGACAACGCAAAAACTACGGATGGCGATGAAGGTGCTATCAATTTAGAGCTTTCACCCTTCACGTACCGAACCGACAAGCCGCTTTCACTGGCCCTCGATTTTGTTCGTCGTGATCCGACTTCCCGAACGAAATATTCAGAGTGGCAGCAAGGCCGTTTGGCCAGAGCGAAGGAACTCGGGCTTGAAGAGATTCAAGACAAGAAGGGGCAGAACCCACAAGAACCCTTGCCAAAATCTATGGGTGGAACGATTGCTTGCGGCGTCGTTAGTGCCGGCAATAACTACAACGATAAGCTCAAGCAAATTGACCGGAAAGTACTCGCCATCGAGACTGAGTCCGGTGGCATTTTTAACATAACATCAAGGAAGGGCGTCAAAGCACTCACAATAAGGGGTATATCTGACTACGCTGATCCAAACAAAGCTAAGCTGGAGGCAGGAACCCAAGACGCTGTCAGGGTTTTAGCGGCAGAGAATGCCGCAAGTTTTCTGAAGTTTCAGTTGGGGAACAAGAAATTTGTAGATCGAATCCGATCCTCAAAAGCAGCCACCCACGATACCGAAGAATCCATCGAGGCATCTTCGACAACAAAGTCACTAGAAGAGCTTGTCTTGGGGGGACAGGACTTCATTGATGAAAGGCTTCGTGAGTTATCACCTGAGTACAGGCTTCATCCGAAGGGGTATCAAATGCCCCTCCCATCCATTATTGCTGAACAACCCAAGGAAGGCAGCGGGCGTGGGTCAGAGCCGATCCATGACATTGTCGAGTGCCTGCAAAATGAAGACCATATCTACATCGCGCTTGATAAGAGCTATCCGGACAAAAGTGTTCCTTGGGTCATCGCGGACCACCTGATCCGAAGCGAGATCAACAACGTCCAGCTCCTGCCGATTGTGGTCGATGGTGATGACATCAAGCCACCACACTACTCGATAGAAGTGGCCGCGCCTGACGTATTTGTGGGTGACCAAGAAAACCGCCAGGTGGTCATCATTTTTGATGGTCTACCACTGTCCTCAAAAACACGAACAAAGTTCATTTTGGATCAGGTCCATCAGCATGAGAACGCTAAGTTTATCTTCATAGATCGCACGGAAGCCAATTTCTTCATGCAAAGTGAATTCGCTAGTGCAGTTTCTGCTTCGGCGTATCGGCTATGCGAAGTGTCATTCTCACAGATGGCCTATTTTGTGCAGCGCAACTTCGAGATGAACGGGACAGAGTCAGAAGTTGTTGCAAAACGGCTCAGGGATACCTTTAGGAAATTCCACCTGAATGCGCATCCAGCATACTTCGCAGGTATTCCAAAGGAGACGCTTTCAGCACTTATACAGGCCAATCGCAGAACCGAACTCATGCAACTTGGTGTGGATGGGTTTCTGACGTTTCTTGTTGCAGGTGATCAGGCCAAAATCACACTAAGCCGAACCACTAGAAGCAAGTTCCTTCGCCAACTTGTCGTCGAGTTGAATGTCAATAAGAGAAGCTTCAATGAAGCCGAGCTGGTGGAATACACCGCTGAATTTGCTGCACACTACGACTTTGACATAAAGCCAATCACGTTCATTGACGAGTTCACCAAGTCAGGAATCCTCTTTTTCGATGACGACCGAGTGCGAGTTGCAATCCCATTCATTGAAAGCTTCCTGTTGGCACAGGAGTTAGCATCTAAACCAGAGATCGCAGTCCAATACTTTGATCTGAAAGACTATAACTTCGATTTGGCGACCTTTGACCTCTACTGTGAGATTCAACCAAGTGAGCAAATAGTTTCCGCGGTTTCAAAATTTCTGGAGGACAACATTGGCACTTCTCAGGAAGAGCAGCATATTCTGCTGTCGGATCGGATCGACCCATCAAGCCTGATTGCCGTCGATAAGTTGGGCGCTCTCCAGAACCGCATCGAAAAAGCCGCTCGAGACATTGTCGACGACAAGAACATAACTGTCGAAAAACAGCGGCTCATGGACATAACCGAGCGTGTTTCGGAAAGAGCTAGTAAGTCCAGCGTTGCAGCATTTGAGACGGACGGAGATAGTGAAACGTCGGCAGATAGCATTGCTCATCGAGAGGAGTTTGAAGCCGCAGTTGATCGTCTCTCAGACTTGTCCTTCGGCACGATGGTCGGGACGTTGTTGGTTGGATACGGCGCAGAGCATCTTGATGCTGACACAAAGCGACAGCTAATTGTCTTAGTTGCGAAGAGCGCCGCCAATCTTATCGACCAATGGACTGAATTCAATAATAAAATTGACTTCGGATCGATGAAAAGCGACCTTACATCCGACGAATTTCTTGACGAGATGATGGTCAAGTATCCAAGCGACACCAAGCGAGAAAAGCTGAAATCGACGATTTCCGACTATGTCGACATGATGAAGTTCATTTGCGTGTCGGATCCGTTTAGGAAGGTCATGGGCAGTCTCGGCGACCATGCGAAAAATCCAATACTTGGAAAGAGCCTAGCAGCGGTTGAAATCGATGAGCAGTTTGCAGAACTGATCAGAGCTATTTGGTTGTCTGACCTTGAGTTGGGCTATGGCGAAGACCTGCTGAACGAAAAAACCAAAGCGCTCCCCAAACTATCTTTGTTGCGCATTTGCATTTCCGAGTATCTGCTCAAGCAGGTGTATTGGACCCATGCAAAGAAAGATCACCGGCTCAAGTTGCTCGATATAGCGGAATCCGTGCTAAAAAAAGTGTCGCTGAACATCGACAGCTCAAAGATCAAGAAGGCTATCACAGAAGAAAGCAAGAAGAACGGCGATGGCGGTTTCCAGTCCTGATGAAGCATGTCACATGTTGACAGGTGTATCATTTAATGATACATATCTCTAATGATCCAAAGCACCAAGGGTAAACTCGCTGCCAATGCCGTGAAAGGCAAGTATGGCAAAGGCTTCCCGGGTGACTTGGTGAAGCGCACGCGGGCGATGCTTTCGGCGCTGGATGCTGCGGTTGTTGTCGAGGATTTACGGTTCCCGCCTGGCAACCACCTGGAAGAACTGAAAGGGGATCGGGCTGGGCAACACTCCGTGCGGATCAACGGACAATGGCGCATCTGCTTTGTCTGGACGCCGAACGGCCCTGCCGATGTCGAGATTGTGGACTACCATTGAGAGGATACGCTGATGAGCATGCTTGAAGACCCGATGCACCCCGGTGAAGTCCTGAAGGAGCTTTACCTTGATCCCCTGGAGATGGGGGCCATCGCGTTTGCGCGGCGTCTGGGCGTGCCTCGGACGCGGATCGAGCGGTTGATCAAGGGCACGACCGGTATCACACCTGACACAGCCCTGCGCCTCGCCCGTGTGTTCAACACGACCCCGGCCTACTGGGTGAACCTGCAGACGAACTATGACATGGCGCTGGCGGCTAAGGAGATCGACGTGTCAAACATTGAACCGCTAGTGGCAGCCTAGGGGAAAGACACAGAAGCGCGAATGCACATTCGAGCAGTCTATTGGAGGTCAGAAGGGCCGGGCCTTCGGAACTTGGCAGAGACCCAGAAACACAGGACTACAACTCAAAAAATATGAAAAAACTCGACGCTCCCGCAAAAGATAGCGAACCTCTATTTGTTCAGAAGGTCGAGAAGCTGCCGCTTCCGCTGGACCGGCACATTGCGTCGCTAAAACTTTGGAGTGATGCGAACACAGCTGATGGCGGCTACAAGCTCTTTTTGTCGGCCAATGTTGGAAGTGACGTGATCACGCTGGACGCAGATGGCACCCCAATAGATGTGGTGCTGGAAATATATCAAGCCGAGGTTGACCTGTTCTTCCCTGGATCCCGTGTCTCAGTATCAGACACATACCGCGAACTGTTCGGAGTGGATGTCAAATCTGCAGAGGTTGAGGAAACCGAAGCCTTTGAGAGCAGTGGGTCTGCTAGCCTAAGGCCTGGCTCTAGTGGCTTAGACGCAAAAACTTCCAAAAAGACCACAAGGTCAAAGAAGCTCGTCGAAGACGATGGCTTATCCTTTAGGCATCCAGCACTTGAAATGGTCTGCTTTGGAAAGTGGTCTGAGAAGAAGGCCCTCGAAGGCAATCAAGTACCCAACTACAATGGATGGGAAGTGTTTCACGCCAACGGGAAAGACCCTTCCGGTGTTCTGGCACGCTTCAATGTCCGGAAGAACTGGATCGGTTTCAAAGATGTCGAGGCGGACCAATCCACTAGGCTCGGCCGTCTGATAAATGACACCTTGGGAAAGAAGTCTCGCGTTGACCAAGAGCGAGCTCGCTTATTCACGCTTTTGTTGAAGGAGCTCGCATACCTTGGTCTTCAGAACCGTCAAGAAAAGTCGATAGCGACTCTTGCCGCTGCCGCCATTCAAGTCGATCCACAAACCAATGAGCATTTTTCGGTTCCTGCCGCTGACCGCCGGAAGAATCTGTCTGTTCCTTCTCAGCTCCTGACAAGGTTTTTGACGTCGACTGAGGAACAGCTTCAAGCGGCCTATAAGTCAGCAATCTCAGATGCAGAACAACTTGCGAAACTCAATGAAAAAGGTTTTGTGCCAAAGTCAAATTTCCTCGAGGCACAAGCAGCGTACCTCAAAATCAGCCTCATGATAGACGCTCCACAGTTGTTACGGAAAGACCTAGAAAGTGAGTTTGGTGCCAATGTCATCAAAGACCTTTCGAACCTTGGTCTACTCACTCGGGGGCCAAAGGGAACAGTAAGGCTAGTCGAACCGATGGCTGGTACTGAAATTGGCGTCGCCTTTCAAACACTGGTGAAACGTCAGCCCACTATTCAGAAGGTTGACAGCTGGCTAGTTGAGAATCCGAACATATCACCGCTAGAAATCGGGCAACGCCTTGCAGAGTATCTTTGGAAAGACTGGTCCGACACCTCTGCAAAGCGGAATGGTCACCAGATCCGCAGCTGGGCAAGGCTCCAAGGGCATGACCGCAAGGGGCGACGCCCAAGCATCTCGCCAGAGACACTTCCCATTATCCGGGAATACGCCGCACAGGGTATGTCGGTTCTACAGATTGCAGAAGCCATCGGTGTGCACCAATTCACCGTAGAACGAGCTCTCCAAGACGAAAGGCAAAGGGAACTGCAGGAAACCTTTGAACAGAACAACGAGCTGGATTGAGACGGACTGTTTAGGCTTCTAACAAATGAGTTCGTAGCGCAGATTAGGATCAATGCCTCAACCCCCGCTCCGCATGCGCATCTTGACTGTCTAGCTGTCCCTCAATCTCTCGGCGGCGGCCTTCGCTAAGGTCAAGCTTTGCTGCAAGCTCTCGTCCAGCGTCTTGTAGCTCGCCTCGTCGTTCAGCAATCCGCTCAAGGCCTTCATGGATGCGGCTTGTGAACGAATGAGCAAGGTCACGCAGTCTTTCAATCCAGCCAGCTCCGTCTCGATCCTGCCGGTCGAGCGTGCCTCCAAGGCGGTCAAGTCCTTCGCGGAGGCCTCGGAGGCCGTCACCAACCGCTCGACGCAGGCGAGCAAGTCGCGTTCCAAGGCTGTCAGTTGGGTCATCTAGTCCTCCTCGATCCGTATGCAGGTGACGTGCCTCTCGCCCATCGTGCAGGTGCGCAGGCGTGTCTTCGATGGGTCCAGGATCAGCCAGGTCCCCTCGGGCCGTTCGATCCGTGTGAGGCCCATCTCCGTCAGCTCCGAGCGTGTCAGATGCGCCGTCCAGAAAAAGCTCGCGGCCATCATCGAGGCGATCCCCGTCAGCAGCATCCCCGCGATCAGCCAAGGCGAGATCGTTAGCCAAAGGCGGATCGATCTCAGCCGCGTCTCGAACAAGCTCGCCGTCTCGGTCTGAAACCGGCGCGTATCGCTCGTGATGGTATGCTGCGCGGCGCCCACAATGTTCTTCAAATCGATCCTGAAGCTTTTGAGCTGGGATGAGATCGAGGCGACGTGTTCCTGCCTGATCTCGTCGAGCTCCGCGTTCAGCTTCTCGCTCAGCCGGGTCGGCTTGCCAGTCTTCATGGAAAATCTCTCCTTTCAGCCGCCAGCGCTCGCCCGTGTCGGGATCGCGGGCGGTGATATAGGCTTTGCCGGTGCGCGGCAGGTCGAAGCCTGCGTCGGTCAGCGCCTCGATCATGGTTGTGCGATCGGCGATCAGGCCCATATCAATCTGGTCCTGTATCCAGGCATGCAACTCGTCGCGGCCTTGCGCGCGGGTTGAGGCCTCGATGGTGTCGCGGACTTCCTGGGCACGCTCCACATCCATCGGGTCGGCCCAGCCGTGGCGCTGGTTCATGACGTCCCGCAGGCTGTCATAGGCGTGCTGGTAGCCGGGCGGCGCGATGTTGAGGCTCTTGCCCGTCGTCAGCTCCAGGCGCGGCGTGCAGAAATGGAGCTCGACCCGGCCTTCGTGGCGATGGCGGACCCAGAGCACCTCATATTGCTCAGGGTCCAGCCCCGCGAAGGCCAGCCGCTCGAACCCGTCCATAACCTCGGCCTGTTGGTCCTCGGTCGGGTCGTCACTATCCGCAAAGCTGATCACGCCCGCGCGGTAGGTCCACTGGTGGCGGCTGGCGTCGATCAGAGCTTCGGTGCTGTCGGGATTGCCGCGCAAGACCTCGGGCAATGGGTCGCGGGTGGTGATTATGGGCTGGCCGTCGGCATCACGGATCGGGTCGCGGTTACCGTCATAGGCCAGCACGCGCTCGGCCACGAGGTAGCCGACTGGCCCCGCGCCCGCGCCCTTGCCGTTGGGGAAGAACTTGATCAGCACCGCCGCGC
>NZ_FQXC01000009.1 GCF_900129875.1 Marivita hallyeonensis
GAGATGGTGATGCCGGGTGACAACCTGAAGTTCGACGTCGAACTGATCGCGCCGATCGCCATGGAAGAAGGCCTCCGCTTCGCCATCCGCGAAGGCGGCCGCACCGTCGGCTCCGGCGTCGTCTCCAAAATCGTCGCGTAAGACACCACACAGGTAGGTCGGACAGAATTGTCCGACCTACGGAAATTCGGGGACGGTCCAAAGCCGTTCCGACCGGTTCGAAGAAGGCGCAGGGTGGTCTTGCGTGGTCCTCTCAACCGCAACGCCAGTGAAGGCAAAGAAAAATGCAAAGCCAGAACATCCGTATTCGGCTCAAGGCGTTTGACTACCGTGTGCTCGACGCGTCGACACAGGAAATCGTCAACACCGCCAAGCGGACCGGCGCGCAAGTGCGCGGCCCGATCCCGCTGCCGAACAAGATTGAGAAATTCACCGTTCTGCGTGGCCCGCACGTGAACAAGAAGTCGCGCGACCAGTTCGAGATCCGTACGCACAAGCGTCTTCTCGATATCGTCGACCCGACCCCGCAGACCGTGGACGCTCTGATGAAGCTCGACCTCGCCGCAGGCGTGGATGTCGAGATCAAGGTGTAAGGAGAGTACGAGATGCGCTCCGGTATCATCGCAAAGAAAGTCGGTATGACCCGGCTGTTCCAGGAAGACGGAAAGCAGATCCCTGTGACCGTTCTCCAACTCGACAATCTTCAGGTGGTGGCACAGCGCACCCCTGATCAACATGGCTATTCGGCGGTCCAGCTTGGCACCGGTTCGATCAAGGCAAAGCGCGTGTCCAAAGCGATGCGCGGTCACTTCTCTGCCGCGAACGTGGAACCCAAGCGCAAGGTCGCGGAATTCCGTGTCGCGCCCGAGAACCTGATCAACGTGGGTGAAGAGATCACCGCTGACCACTACTTCGAGGGTCAGTTCGTGGACGTCTCCGGCACCTCGATCGGTAAGGGTTTCGCCGGTGCCATGAAGCGGCACAACTTCGGCGGCCTGCGTGCCTCGCACGGTGTATCGATCTCGCACCGCTCGCACGGCTCCACCGGTCAGTGTCAGGACCCCGGCAAGGTCTTCAAAGGCAAGAAGATGGCCGGCCATATGGGTGCCGTGAAGGTCACCACGCAGAACCTGCAGGTGGTCAAGACAGACGCAGAGCGTGGCATCATCATGGTCAAGGGTGCGGTTCCCGGCTCCAAAGGTGGCTGGGTGACGGTCAAGGACGCGGTTAAGAAACCGACGCCCGACAACGTGATCCTGCCAGCTGCCCTGCGCTCTGCCGCAGCGGAAGCCAAGCGTTTGGCCGAAGAGGCCGCCGCACAAGCCGCCGCTGAAGAAGCCGCCGCCGCAGAGGCCGCAGCTGCCGAAGCAGCAGCCGCAGAAGAAGCCGCGCTGAAAGAAGCCGAAGCTGACATCGCCGCCGAAAAGAGCGACGACGCAGCCGAGGCGCCTGAGAAGAAGGAAGGCGACGAATGAAACTCGACGTGATCAAACTGGACGGCGGCAAAGCCGGGTCGGTCGAGCTGTCGGACGAGGTTTTCGACCTCGACCCGCGCGCCGACATTCTGCACCGCGTGGTCCGCTGGCAGCGCAACAAGGCGCAGCAGGGCACCCACAAGGTGAAGACTCGGTCCGAAGTCAGCTACTCCAAGAAGAAGATCTATCGCCAGAAGGGCACCGGCGGCGCACGCCACGGCTCCCGCAACGCGCCGATCTTCCGCAAGGGTGGCGTCTACAAGGGCCCGACCCCGCGCAGCCACGCGCATGATCTGCCCAAGAAGGTCCGCAAGCTGGGCCTGATGCACGCTCTGTCCGCGAAGGCCAAGGAAGGCGCACTGGTCGTGATCGACACAGCCGAATCCGATGGCAAGACGGGCGCACTGGCCAAACAGGTCGCAAACCTGGGCTGGAAGCGTGCGCTGATCATCGATGGCGCGTCGGTCAATGAAGGCTTTGCCAAGGCCGCAGCCAATATCGACGGGCTCGATGTGCTGCCGTCGATGGGCGCAAACGTCTATGACATCCTCCGCCGTGACACACTGGTGCTCACGAAAGCGGGTGTCGAAGCACTGGAGGCTCGTCTGAAATGAGCGCGAAAGCAGAACACTACGACGTGATCCGCAAGCCGATCATCACCGAGAAAACCACGATGGCGTCCGAGAACGGCGCGGTGGTCTTCGAAGTGGCGATCGACGCCAACAAGCCGCAGATCAAGGACGCCGTCGAGGCGCTCTTCGGTGTGAAGGTGAAGGCGGTCAATACGACGATCACAAAGGGCAAGTCCAAACGCTTCCGCGGGACCATGGGTCGCCGGAAGGACGTGAAGAAAGCCTACGTGACGCTGGTTGAAGGCAACACGATCGACGTGACCACGGGTCTCTGATCGGGTTGGGCTGAGGTCCACGTTTTGAGAATGAGAAAGCCCCTCGCCAGTGATGGCGGGGGGCTTTTTTTGTTAGTTGCGAAGGCAGTTCAGCATAGTTTTGTGCGATGGGTAGTTTTGGATAATGATCGCACGACTCACAGGTACTGCGTCTCCGCAGGTGGCTCGGACAACCAAACCTGTAATGAGCTGATCCGAAGGAATGTGGGCCACACCTGAAAAAAGGCGCTCTTTTGATGACTGCTCTGAGGTTTCACGAACGACAAGCCCATGCCGATTCAGGATCGGTGCCAGCTTTCGCATAGCTGATGTGTGTGTTTCGAAGAAGCTTCCAAGAAGAAATTCAGCCGGTCCGCTCCAATAGAAGCTGAATGACGTTTTGAACCCATTCGGCAGCTGGATCGACCGACCTTCCAGAACCTGAGCGCCACGATACAGCGTGGCGTTTTGCTGTTTCGGATAGAAGCGGGTCAGTTTGAAATTTTCAATCCATGCGCAAACTTCGTAGTCGTCAATGCTTTCACATGACACATGCCCTTGAATTGGGGTTTTGATCTCAAATACTCCAACGCGATCTTCCAGAGATGTGCAACTGGACAATAAAAAACCGAAGACAGCACAAAAAAGGGACATATCGAAAATAGCCTCAGATGCAAGTTGTGGTCATTCGCGTTTTAGTTCTTGAAGGTAGCCGTGAATTCAATGATTTATTTATTTGTCGGAGTATTTCTTTGACAGGTAAACTTTGATTTCTCCGATGGTGTGTCCATTCCTTTGGGCAAGCGAACAGCGGCGCAGCCTCCGGGCCATCGCCAGACTGCCAGGACGGGCTGGCGATTTGGTGCAGCCAGTGCGTCGCTCGGATCATCCGCGAATTTGGTGAGGATGAAGCGCGGCTGAAGGCCGGTTGGATCGTCATCCCGCGGTCTGGCGTTGTTCTGCCTCAGGGACCCTTCGACTTCTGGGCCTCAGCATAGGCTTTCAACACGGCCGCCATACGTTGGGTGTAGCCGCGCGGATCGTCGCCCTGAAAGAACTCAATCACGTCCTCCGGTAGGCGAAGACTGACGACGGGTTTGGTGCGGGGTGGGGTCACCTTGGCGTTTTCCCAGAACTCCGGTCCGAGTTCGGGGATATCCGAATAATCGATGTCGCTGTCTGGCACCTTTGCCAGTTCATTAAGTATCAGGGCTCTCTTGTATCGCTTGCTCATAGCGTGCGCGTTCCGTTGTGTTGGCCTTTCGAGCCGATATGTCCCGTGCCGGTCCGTATGAACCACCAACAATACCGCGACCTGTTCGATCTGACCAAGTGTCTTGACCCGGACCTCGCCGTAGTCAAACCGGGTATCTTCAACGTCTAGTGTGAAGCCTTCGAAGATACGACAGGCGACGGCGAAGTCGATGCCGTGTTTGGTGATGTTGATGTGGTTTTTGTCTTCGTCCCATTCAAATTTCTGCATTATTTGTATTACATTTTGTCTTAAATTGCAACCTGAGCGTGTTCGCTAACTGTTCCTTTGCTTTGGTTAAGCTCGGGTTAAGAGGGCTGTGAGTTGCATCAGTTGACCCGAATAGCTGCGCAGCTGCCGGGCCATCGCCAGACTACCCGCACAGGCTGGCGATTTGGTGGGGGCGGGGCTTCGCTCGGACCATCTGCGGATCCGGGAGGGATTAAGCGCGGTCGAACCGCGACTTACTTCAGCGCACGGGCGAGGAAGGCTTGGGTGTCTGGGTGCTTGGGGGAGCCGAAGAGCGTCTCAGGCGGGCCCTCTTCGACGATCTTGCCGTCCTTCAAGAAACACACCTTATCCGCCGCCTGACGGGCGAAGCCCATTTCGTGGGTGGCGAGCAGCATGGTCATGCCTTCGGCCTTGAGCATCAGAAGCACGTCGAGCACTTCGCCCACCAGTTGGGGATCCAGGGCAGAGGTGATCTCGTCAAAGAGCATCACCTCGGGGCGCATCGCCAAGGCGCGGACGATCGCGACGCGTTGTTGTTGGCCGCCGGAGAGTTGGTCGGGGTAGTTCTGCATACGATCCGCCAGACCGAAGCGGGTAAACAGGGCTTCCACTTCCGGGCGCAGGTCGTCGCGGCTGCGCCCGAGCACGCGGCGGGGGGCGAGCATTGCGTTCTCCAGCGCGGTCATGTGGGGGAACAGGTTGTAGCTTTGGAACACCATCCCGATCCGCGCGCGCACACCTTGCGGGTCGAGACCGGGGACCGAGATATCCTCGCCATCGAGGTAGATTGCGCCGTCCTCGATGGGCTCCAACAGGTTGATGCAGCGCAAGAGTGTGGACTTGCCCGCCCCGGACGCGCCGATGAGGCAGACCATGTCGCCGGTATCGACCTGCAGGTCGATCCCATCGCACACTGTATTGTCGCCAAATCGTTTGACAACGCCGCGCAGGTCCAGCTTGGCCATCAGCGCCGTTCTTTCATCTGCTTTGCCATGAGGTAGTCGGCATATCGGGTGGCCGGGATGGTCACGGCGAGGAAGATGATCGCCGCGCCGACATAGGGCGTGAAATTGGCGGTCAGGGATTTAAAGACGCCCGCCTGACGGAAGATCTCGACCGGGCCGATAAAGCTCAGCAGCGAGACGTCCTTTTGCAGTGCGATGAGCATGTTCATCTGCGCGGGCACGACGTTCCGGACGGCTTGCGGCAACACCACGTCGCGCATGACTTGCCGTTCGGAAAGGCCCAGCGACAGCGCGGCAGAGCGTTGCGAGTGATGCACGGAGTCGATGCCGGAGCGGAAAATTTCGGCGACATAGGCGGAGTAGGTGAGGATCAGCGCAAGGGACCCCCAGATGTAGGGTGAATTCCACGGTCGTGGCAGGCCGAGGCCCGGGATGCCAAAACCGATGAGGTACACGGTCAGGATCACCGGCACGCCGCGAAAAACGTCCGTGAAGGTCGCTCCGAAGATGCGCAGGGGGAAAAGGGCCGGGGACTTTGCGTCGCGGGCGAGGGCGATGAGCAATCCAAGCACGGCGATGGCGGGGGCACACCACGCGAAGATCATGACGTTGATCAGAAACGCATCGAGCAGTTTCGGAAAGGTGTCGACCAGCACGTCGGCGTTGAAGAAGCTGCGTTTCACCTTGTCCCAGCCCGGCGTCAGCGGGACGAGCACAACAAGCGCGACCACCGCCAGAACGGTGCTTGTGCTTGCCACAAGAACCGACCGGCGGCGTTGCTGCGCCTCGTAGATCTCGCGGCGGGTGAGCCCCGCCGCTTTGGGTGTCTTCATTTTACTGGATCAGCGGCACACCGGTGGTGTCCTGAAGCCAGGTCGCTTCGATTTCAGCCAGACGTCCGCTGTCCTTGAGCGCACCCAGGGCGGCGTCGACGCATTCCTTGAGCGGGTTGCCGTCTTCCATCAGCATGCCGAAATGGTCCGGGTTATCGGTTTCGTCCGGTGCAAACTGGCCGATGACCTTAGAGCCTTCGATCATCACCGCGCTCAGGAAAAGCGCGGTCGGCAGGTCGAACAGGGCGGCGTCGATCTGGTTGGCGCTCATGGCCGCGTTGACGTCGGCATTGTCGCCGTAAAGCAGTGGGTCGCTGTCGGGCTGGATCACGTTCATCAGTTTCGGCACAGCTGTGGTGGAGCCGACAGCACCCCATTTCAACGCCTTGAGTGCCTCCATCGTGGGGGCGGTGTCGGTCGCGCCGGGGCTGACGAGAACGGCCATCGGGGCCGTGTAGTAGGGCTCGGAGAAGTCCACAACCTGCTCGCGCTCCGGTGTGATCGAGTATTGCTGCATGTTCACGTCGAAATTTTTGGCACCCGGCTGAATCGCCTCGTCGAAGGAGGACCGGACCCAAACGACATCCTCGGCGGCAAACCCCATCTCTTCGGCCACCGCATAGGCAACGGCGGCTTCAAACCCTTCGCCGCTTTCCGGCGCATCGTTGAGCACCCAAGGGTAGTAGGCGGGGTTGCCCGTGGCGATGGTGAACTTGCCATCGGTGAGCGTCTTGCCTGCCGCGCAATGCCCTGCGGCCATTGCGACTGTGGTGCTAAGCGCGAATGCTGTGAGTGTGGAGAGAACGTAGGCTTTCATGGATATGGACCCCGTGTTGGACTGTTTGCGAAAAAGGTATGAAGCGGACGGGGATGAGTCCAGCGCGATGCTCGCCTGCGTGCTAGAAAGCAGAAGCTGAGGCTACGCTTGCTTCTGACCGTGCAGGTCTGCGGTGAAGTGTGCTTGACCTCATAGGCGTCATTGCCTAGTAAGCCCCAACCGCGCAGCCCCGGATTCGTCCGGGGCTTCGTTGTTGCGATCATCGGGGACCTTCGGGGCCCTACAACACGCCGGGTAAATGCCCGGTCTACATAGGCGGGGCAACCCGCCGTCTGCTAAACGGAAGACAGAAAGCATGGCACTCAAGTCGTACAAGCCGACGACGCCGGGCCAGCGCGGGCTGGTGCTGATCGACCGTTCGGAGCTGTGGAAAGGCCGTCCGGTCAAAGCCCTTACAGAGGGTTTGACCAAGTCGGGTGGCCGGAACAACACCGGACGTATCACATCCCGTCGTCGCGGTGGTGGCGCCAAACGGCTCTACCGGATCGTTGATTTCAAACGCAACAAGATGGATGTGGGCGCAACCGTCGCGCGCATCGAATATGATCCCAACCGGACCGCGTTCATCGCGCTGGTGCAGTATGATGATGGCGAACAGGCCTACATCCTCGCGCCTCAGCGCCTTGCCATCGGCGATCGCGTGATCGCGTCTGCCAAGGCCGACGTGAAGCCGGGCAATGCGATGCCGTTCTCGGGCATGCCGATTGGTACAATCATTCACAATATCGAGCTGAAGCCGGGCAAGGGCGGTCAGATCGCACGCGCCGCAGGCACCTACGCCCAGTTCGTGGGTCGTGACGGCGGCTACGCGCAGATCCGTCTGAGCTCGGGTGAACTTCGCATGGTCCGTCAGGAATGCATGGCCACCGTTGGTGCCGTGTCGAACCCCGACAACTCGAACCAGAACTTCGGCAAAGCGGGCCGTATGCGCCACAAGGGCATTCGTCCGTCCGTCCGTGGTGTCGTGATGAACCCGATCGACCACCCGCACGGTGGTGGTGAAGGCCGGACTTCGGGTGGTCGTCACCCGGTGACCCCATGGGGCAAGCCGACCAAGGGCAAGCGCACCCGCAACAAGAACAAGGCGTCGCAGAGCCTCATCATCCGCTCGCGTCACGCTAAGAAGAAAGGGCGGTAACTGATGTCGCGCTCTGTATGGAAAGGCCCGTTTGTCGATGCCTATGTCTTGAAAAAGGCAGAAGCGTCGCGTGACTCCGGCCGCAATGAAGTGATCAAGATCTGGTCGCGCCGCTCGACGATCCTGCCCCAGTTTGTGGGTCTGACGTTTGGCGTCTACAACGGTCAGAAGCACATTCCTGTCAACGTCACCGAAGACATGATCGGTCAGAAGTTCGGTGAGTACTCACCGACCCGGACCTATTACGGTCACGCGGCTGACAAAAAAGCGAAGCGGAAGTAAGTCATGGGCAAGGAAAAGAACCCCCGCCGCGTGGCTGACAACGAAGCCATGGCGAAGCTGCGGATGCTGCGCACCAGCCCGCAGAAACTGAACCTCGTCGCTGGTCTGATCCGCGGCAAAAAAGTCGACAAGGCGCTGAACGATCTGACCTTCTCGAAGAAGCGGATCGCGGTGGATGTGAAGAAATGTCTTCAGTCCGCAATTGCCAATGCCGAGAACAACCACGGCCTCGACGTGGACGAATTGATCGTCGCTGAGGCCTATGTGGGCAAGAACCTCGTGATGAAGCGCGGCCGTCCGCGGGCGCGTGGCCGGTTCGGCCGCATCATGAAGCCGTTCTCGGAAATCACAATCAAGGTGCGTCAAGTTGAGGAGCAAGCCTAATGGGGAATAAGACAAACCCGATCGGTATGCGCCTGCAGGTCAACCGCACCTGGGACAGCCGCTGGTACGCCGACACGAAGGATTACGGTGATCTTCTGCTTGAAGACATCGCGATCCGCGAATTCATCGAAAAAGAATGCAAGCAGGCCGGTGTGGCGCGCGTGATCATCGAGCGTCCGCACAAGAAGTGCCGCGTGACCATTCATACCGCCCGTCCGGGCGTCATCATCGGCAAGAAAGGCGCGGATATCGAAACGCTGCGCAAGAAGCTGGCCGCGATGACCGATAGCGAGCTGCACCTCAACATCGTTGAAGTGCGCAAGCCGGAACTGGACGCGCAGCTCGTGGGCGAAAGCATCGCGCAGCAGCTTGAGCGTCGTGTGTCCTTCCGCCGTGCCATGAAACGCGCCGTACAGAACGCTATGCGCATGGGTGCCCTCGGCATTCGCGTGAACGTGGCCGGTCGTCTCGGCGGTGCGGAAATCGCACGGACCGAATGGTACCGCGAAGGCCGCGTGCCGCTGCACACTCTGCGGGCCGATATCGACTATGCCAATGTCGAGGCGGAAACGCCCTACGGCATCATCGGCATCAAGGTCTGGATCTTCAAAGGCGAGATCATGGAACATGATCCGTCCGCACGGGATCGCAAGGCGCAAGAACTACAAGACGGTCCCGCACCGCGTGGTGCCGGCGGCGGTCGGAGGAACTAATCATGCTTCAGCCAAAGCGAACGAAATTCCGCAAGATGTTCAAAGGCCGGATCAAGGGCGAAGCCAAGGGCGGATCCGATCTGAACTTCGGGACCTACGGTCTGAAGGCTCTTGAGCCTGAGCGTGTCACAGCGCGTCAGATCGAAGCCGCCCGTCGTGCCATGACGCGTCACATGAAGCGTCAGGGCCGTGTCTGGATCCGTATTTTCCCGGACACTCCCGTCACAGCCAAGCCCATCGAAGTGCGTATGGGTAAAGGTAAAGGCTCTGTCGACCGTTGGGTCTGCAAGGTTAAACCGGGCCGCGTGATGTTCGAGATCGACGGCGTGAACGAAGACATCGCCCGCGAGGCCCTGCGCCTTGCCGCGATGAAGCTGCCGGTCAAGACACGGGTTATGGTCCGCGAGGACTGGTAAGCCGGTTCGGTGCGTCACATCACGCACCCTACGAATTAGAAAACCCCTGGTGCCGAAGTGCCGGGGGTTTTTTATTAAGCGCCAAGGCCGTTCGAACGGCCTTGTGATGCGATTTCGAAATCGCGTTTGAAGCGTCTTCGAAGACGCTTTGGCCTATTCCCACTTGTAATTGAAGCTTACCGAAACGCGTTCATCCTCGGACTGGTTCATCACCACCTCATGCCGGAGCCAGCTTTCCCAGAGCAGGACATCACCGACCGCAGGCGAAACGTAGATGAAGTTCCGCATCTCCTCGCGCGCGTCTTTGATGCGGGGTGGGGCGGCCATCATCATGGCGTGGCGCGGGTCTTCGAGTTTAAGGGCGGATGCGCCTTCGGGCATGGACACGTAGGAGGTGCCGGAAATTACCGAATGCGGGTGGATGTGGGCCGAATGAAATCCGCCTTCGGGCAGGATGTTGATCCAAAGGTCTTCTAGTACCAAGGCGCGGCCGTCGAGGTCGAACTCCAGGTCTGTGGCAAAAGCCGCGACATGGGCGTCGAGGGATTTGACCAGATCGGCGAAGATCGGGAACCGCCATGGCAGGTCGGTGAGGGAGGCGTAGGATGTGTAGCCGGGATAGCCTTGCTCTTCGCACCAGTCTTGGCCCGCTTCATCGTCTTGGGCAATGGAGAAGCAGGAGGCTTCCATTTCCTCGGCGTCGATTTTTGGGCCATGCTCGGACAGGGGGGCTTGGTAGAGGCGGGTCACAAAGAGGGAGGAAATTTTGGTCATTTGTACTTTCTAGTTGAGCAAAGCGTCGTCGCAAAGTAGCTGGTCTAAAATATGCTTGTTCTTCTGTGTGGGTCGCTGATCCAACGAAACGGGAAGCGAGACTTATGGGTGAATTTGGTTATTACCAAGCTCAATTAGACTTAAAGTACGCAGCGCGTTTTTTGGTAGAGAAGCTGAAGAAAGAAGTGTCCTGTCTCTCGGACAAGACCGTTGACGGTTTAGGCTGCAGCGAGACCGATGTTCTTTCGGAGTGGAACGTAAGTCTCAGCCAAGGCGACCTTGACGCTGCTCTGACTTTGGTATGGGCAGATGACTCCGCTCAAAAGACTCTGTTAGGTACATGTCTTGCGTTAGTAGACAGGTTTGAACATCCTTCAAGAGGGACCGACTTCGACTGGGAGTGGCACAGTTTCCAAAGTGTCTACAAATCAGCGCCAGCTCCGTTACGCAGCGCGATAATGAATGGGCTTGAATGGGCGCGCAGATACCAAAAGGTAAGCGACACGGTATGTCCATCTATCACGGATCGCACCACTCGTTCTGTTGAAGACATTCTTCCAAGATTGAAAGCCATCGCACGGCGCATGACAGAACAACAAATCGAAAGGGTTGCCTTGGCGGATTACGGACAAGATGTTCAAAAACACAAGACCGCGTTGTCCTCTTTGATCGCAAGTGAGAGTTTGTTGTACCCTGATGGCGACGTCTGGTTCCCGGCTGAGGTGGTTGAATTGACGTCTCATTCTCCATCACAGCCGGCGTTTACAGAGTGCACCGCGATTGTGTTGATCAACTCTCTCGCCGACGACGATTGGGTAAGCAACGCAGAATTCCGCTTTTCGCAAAATGCAGGCGCTTACAATACCCTTTCTGAGCATGACCGAGGTGCGATTATTCAAGCTCTGAGGTACTTCTACGAAACGAATAATGAATGGCAACCGTTTGAAGGTCGCGCAGCAGCGCGCTTGCCGGTAAGCTCTTTTCTTCCGTGGGAACCACCAAGCGATACGCTGGAAGATAACAAGCGCAGCAGCTTCTAACACAAAACCACTTGCACCAACACACCATCCCGCCTATACGGCCCGCTCATCCACCTCCACCGGGAATCAGGGTGACCCGCACCAATGACGGGGCTCTCCGGTGATGTTGATAGAAAGGACTGGCGACATGAACGCCAAAGAGCTCGGTGAGAAGACACCGGACCAACTTCGTGATGAGTTGGTCACCCTCAAGAAAGAGGCTTTCAACCTTCGCTTCCAGCAGGCCACCGGCCAGTTGGAAAACACCGCGCGCATCCGTCAGGTGCGCCGTGACGTGGCACGCATCAATACCGTGCTGAACCAAAAGGCAGCGGCTGCTGCCAGCGACGCGTAAGAGGAGGCCTGATAGATGCCCAAACGTATCCTGTCCGGCACCGTCACATCGACAGCCAACGCCCAAACCGTGACTGTCTCTGTCGAGCGCCGCTTCAAGCACCCGGTTCTTCAAAAGACGATCCGGAAGTCCAAGAAATATCGCGCCCATGATGAGGCCGAGAAATTCGCAGTTGGGGACACAGTCCGCATTCAGGAATGCGCCCCCAAGTCGAAGACCAAACGTTGGGAGGTTATCGCTGAATAAGCGATAGCCTTTCGGCTTTTACGAAACCCCCGGGCCAATGTCTCGTCTGAGCGGTCCGGGACGTCGGGAGAAACACTATGATCCAGATGCAGACCAATCTGGATGTTGCTGACAACAGCGGCGCACGCCGTGTTCAGTGCATCAAGGTTCTGGGTGGGTCCAAGCGGAAATACGCGTCGGTGGGTGACATCATCGTCGTATCCGTGAAGGAAGCCATCCCGCGCGGTCGCGTGAAGAAGGGTGACGTCCGTAAGGCCGTCGTCGTGCGCACCGCCAAGGAAGTTCGCCGTGAAGACGGCACCGCCATCCGTTTTGACCGTAACGCCGCCGTTATCCTGAACAACGCAGGGGAACCGGTGGGCACGCGTATTTTCGGACCGGTCGTGCGCGAACTGCGCGCGAAGAACTTCATGAAGATTATCTCGCTCGCTCCGGAGGTGCTGTAATGGCTGCGAAACTCCGTAAAGGCGATAAGGTGATCGTGCTGGCCGGCAAAGACAAAGGCAAGCAAGGCACCATCGCGTCCGTGGACCCGAAGGCCGGCAAGGCCGTGGTTGACGGGATCAACATGGCAATCCGGCATCAGCGTCAGACCCAGAACAGCCAGGGTGGCCGCATGCCGAAGGCGATGCCTGTCGACCTATCGAACCTCGCCATCGTCGATGCAAACGGCAAGGCGACCCGCGTTGGCTTCCGCATGGAAGGTGACAAGAAAGTCCGCTTTGCCAAGACAACAGGGGATGTGATCGATGCTTGATGCTGCAAACTACACCCCGCGTCTGAAGGCTGCGTTTCATGATCAGATCAAGCCTGCTCTGAAAGAAGAGTTCGGCTACAAGAACGACATGATGATCCCGCGCCTTGACAAGATCGTACTGAACATCGGGTGCGGCGCCGAAGCTGTCAAAGACAGCAAGAAAGCCAAGTCCGCTGTTGAGGATCTGACGAAGATCGCCGGTCAGCAGGCCGTGACCACCAAGGCAAAGAAATCCATCGCGGGCTTCCGCGTTCGGGAAGAAATGCCGCTGGGCGCGAAAGTGACCCTGCGTGGTGATCGCATGTACGACTTCCTCGATCGCCTGATCACCATCGCGATGCCGCGTATTCGTGACTTCCGTGGCGTGAAGCCGTCCTTTGATGGTCGTGGCAACTTTGCCATGGGCATGAAAGAACACATCGTGTTCCCCGAGATCGACTTCGACAAGGTCGACGAGGTCTGGGGCATGGACATCATCATCACGACGACCGCTCAGACCGATGCGGAAGCCAAGGCGCTGTTGAAGCATTTCAACATGCCGTTCAACGCCTGAGGAGTTTAGACGATGGCGAAGAAAGCAATGATTGAACGCGAGAAGAAGCGCCAGAAGCTGGTAGAGAAGTATGCCGCCAAGCGTGCTGAGCTCAAGGAAATCGCGAACGATGAAAGCAAGCCGATGGAAGAGCGCTTCAAGGCGCGCCTCAAGCTTGCGAAACTGCCGCGGAACAGCGCGCCGACGCGCCTGCACAACCGCTGCCAACTCACCGGGCGTCCGCACGCCTATTACCGCAAACTCAAGGTCAGCCGTATCGCGCTTCGCGAACTTGCCAGCAATGGTAAGGCCCCCGGCATGGTCAAGTCGAGCTGGTAAGGAGGGCATGATATGAACGATCCTATCGGCGATATGCTCACCCGTATCCGCAACGCTCAGATGCGCGGCAAGTCGACCACGTTGACACCGGCGTCCAAGCTGCGTGCGCGTGTGCTCGATGTGATGGCGGACGAGGGCTACATCCGCGGTTACGAAGAAACCAAGGATGAGCGCGGCCACCCCGCATATGAAATCAGCCTCAAGTACTACGACGGCACCCCTGTGATCCGCGAACTCAAGCGCGTGTCCAAGCCGGGCCGTCGTGTGTATCTGGGTGTGGGCGACATCCCGCAGGTCCGTCAGGGCCTTGGCGTGTCGATCGTCTCCACCTCCAAAGGCGTCATGACCGATGCAAGCGCCCGCAGCCACAACGTTGGCGGCGAAGTGCTCTGCACCGTGTTCTAAGGAGGTCTGCAATGTCTCGTATTGGCAAACAACCGGTCGAGCTGCCCTCGGGGGTCACGGCATCCCTGTCTGGCCAGACCATCGAAGTGAAGGGCCCGAAAGGCACCCAGAGCTTCACCGCAACCGACGATGTGACCATCTCGGTCGAGGACAACGTGGTCCGCATCGACCCGCGTGGCAAATCCAAGCGCGCGCGTCAGCAGTGGGGCATGTCCCGCACGATCGTGGCGAACATGGTTCACGGCGTGACCGACACCTTCAAGAAAGAACTTGAAATCCAGGGTGTTGGTTATCGTGCGCAGCTTCAGGGCAATGTCTTGAAGCTCAACCTTGGCCTGTCGCATGACGTTGATTTTCAAATTCCGGACGGTGTGACCGTAACCGTGCCCAAGCAGACCGAGATCGTGATCGAAGGTCACGATCCTCAGCTGGTGGGCCAGGTGGCGGCGAACATTCGCGACTGGCGTCGGCCCGAGCCCTACAAGGGCAAAGGCATTCGCTACAAGGGCGAATACATCTTCCAGAAAGAAGGCAAGAAGAAGTAAGGACCGAAGGCAATGGCAAACAGTAAAAGACAGCTGTTCCAGAAACGCCGCCTGCGCGTTCGGAACAAACTTCGCAAGGTCAATGCAGGGCGTGCGCGCCTGAGCGTGCACCGTTCGAACAAGAACATCAGCGTTCAGCTGATCGACGACGTTCAGGGTGTGACGCTGGCAGCGGCCTCGACCATGGAAAAAGACCTCGCTGGCAAGAACACCGTCGAAGCTGCGGCCAAGGTGGGTGCGGCGATCGCCGAGCGCGCCAAAAAGGCTGGCGTCGAAGAAGCGTATTTCGACCGCGGTGGTTTCCTCTTCCACGGCCGCATCAAGGCACTTGCCGATGCAGCCCGCGAAGGTGGTCTGAAGATCTAAGCGAACGGTGCGTGTGAACACGCACCCTACAAACACCGTAGGCCGGGCATTAGCCCGGCTCACGATTTGCGGAAGGCCAGGTCCTTCCCGATGATCCGGGAGCGCTGATGCTCACCTGGATTGGACAACCGGGCAAAAAGCCCACAACACAAAGGATGCCTGTACATGGCAGAACGTGAAAACCGTCGGGGCAATCGCCGCGACCGCGAAGAACAAGCCCCGGAATTCGCCGACCGCCTGGTCGCGATCAACCGGGTGTCCAAAACCGTGAAGGGTGGTAAGCGCTTCGGCTTTGCAGCCCTCGTCGTTGTGGGCGACCAGAAAGGCCGCGTCGGCTTCGGCAAAGGTAAAGCCAAGGAGGTCCCCGAGGCCATCCGCAAGGCAACCGAGCAAGCCAAGCGCAAAATGATCCGCGTGCCGCTGCGCGAAGGCCGCACGCTGCACCACGACATCGAAGGCCGTCACGGTGCCGGTAAGGTGGTCATGCGCACAGCACCGACAGGTACTGGTATCATCGCAGGTGGTCCGATGCGCGCCGTGTTCGAGATGCTGGGCGTTCAGGACGTGGTCGCCAAGTCGATCGGCTCGCAGAACCCCTACAACATGATCCGCGCCACGCTGGACGGCCTGTCGAAAGAGGCAAGCCCGCGCTCCGTCGCGCAGCGTCGTGGCAAGAAAGTCGCCGACATCCTGCCCAAGCGTGAAGACACGCCGCAGGAAAGCGGCCAAGTCGCTGAGGAGGCCTGATCCCCATGGCTAAGACAATCGTCGTTAAGCAGGTCGGCTCGCCGATCCGCCGCCCGGAAATCCAGCGCAAGACGCTGATCGGCCTGGGCCTGAACAAGATGCACAAGACCCGTGAGCTTAAAGACACACCCGCCGTGCGCGGCATGGTCAACAAGATCCCGCACCTCGTCGAGATCATCGAAGAGCGCGGCTGACACGGTCGCACCGGTCTTAAAGACTGTTTAAGAAGGCCCTTCGTTGCTACGAAGGGCCTTCTTTTTTGTGCTGTTTTCGGAGAAAGCGGTCATTCCTGATTTGCACCGAAAAGTGCGCGACATTTCACCTGGGTTTGTTCCAACCATCGGGCTCGCTCCTCGGGTAAGCTGCCATTCACCGGGCGAAAGATCAGACGTTCGAAATGCTCAACTCCACAATAGGGCAATACGCAATTGCCCCAGATCAGTTGAAGAGGATCACCGAGATCACGATCCTCGCGCTCTGCCTCGGTATCTGATGTGTTGATGACCAAAGCCTTCGTCATTCCCAATAACCCGTCGGGCAAACCGTCCGTAGACTGAAGACGATACGCGACGCCAGGAACCAGAATACGATCTATCCAGCCCGCTAATATCGCTGGCGGCTTCCCCCACCAATTCGGATGAACAACCAGTAATCCTTCAGCTTTCCCAACACCCTCACGATGACTTCGCAGCACTGGATCAGCAGCCCGGGCGAGCGCTTCCTCGAGTGTGTCTCCGATCGTGTAAGCCTCATCAGGTGAAAGACACGGATCGAACCCTTCCTCGTAGAGGTCGTGATGCTCGATGGTGTGTCCCGCGGCCGACAGCGCGGATCGCGCGGTTGCAGATATCGCATGGCAAAAGCTATCCGAGCGAGGATGAGCAACGAGAGAGAAGATGTGCATACGGCGTCGTCCTATGTAAGCGGATGTGCCGTGAACAAGTGAGAAACACCTTCGGTTGCACCTAGATAATCCTGTCTCATCCGCGTGAATCACCGATCAGTGCGGCAACTCGGGCGATGTTCGGGTCGTCTTTCATGCAGCTGTCATACCAAAGAATCGAGCCCTTACATCCACGATACACCGCTGGCGTGACGCTATCGGAGCCTCATGTGGAGCAAAATCAGACTCCACGCTGTCAAGAAAGTCGACCGTACGGCGAAGCAACCGGGTTTTCTCATGCGACAGCGTACCGGGTTCATCACCGATCATCTCTTCAATGAACATCACTCCAGCCTGTTTCAGAAAAACGGACTCCGGCCGGCCATCGCGGGTGCAAACGCCGTATACGCCGTTAAGGAAGTGTCCCCAGGTCGAGTTTGCGTGCTCATCATCGAACTGATCCCCGACCGTCGGAGCCTGTGACTGCAACTCAGCGCCGAGAGGGCTCGAAAGGAACGCAGCTTTCGCATGGTCATATCGGCTGAAGAAATGTCCTCGGGCACGAGCTTCGGTATCAAGGCCCAATTGGGTGATGTCCCGATACCAATCGGTATGCCCGCGAAGATGAAATCGATACGTTTGCCGATCTGTGAAATCCGCGACGAAAGATACCGACCGCCCCTTGCCCTCATAAGCATAGGATGGGGCGGGAAAGACCTTTGCATCGATGAGGGCGTGAAGGTCGTCGGTCGTCGTGCCGACGACATCTGCAAACTGAGATTCTTCCATGAAGTTTGTGAACAGATAATTCAGTAGCATGGGACAGCCCTCGATGGTGGTCGTTGGCATGACCCTATCAAGCGCTGCTTCCCAAACGCTTCGTTCCGGATCGAAGTGTGAACGACAGCCCCCATCGGTCGCGCATCGCGGGAATAACGGGCTCATGCCCGATAATCGTCGTTGCCTCAATCCAATGCATCATCGCGCCCGTACGCTGCGAAAAATGCTCATATCCGCCTGACGTTCGCGCGCTCCGGGCAAGCGTCCGAGCATCCACGCGCCGATGATCGCGCCGTTGAGGACAAAGAGGTACATCGGGTAGGCCAAGAGCAGCCAATCCAGCGGCCCGACCGCAAGCAGCGCACAGCAGGACGCGATAAAGGACAAGACCCAGGTGGACATGGTTTCACTGTCCGGAAACCAGTAGGTCTTCTGCACGGTCAGCATGCCGCCCATCAGGCTGATGGTGATCGAGATCATGAGTGCATAAGCGGCGGAGTCGGTGATCGCCCATAGCCCGACACCAATGGCGGCAACTGCCAGAACAACGCCATCCGCACGTCCCATGAAGGTGCCGCTGCCTCGGATTACGGACAGCAGAAACACGATGGTCGTGCTCCCGGCCTGCGCCGCGGCAAACCCGAGGGACGCACCCGCGCCTTCGTAGAGTTGCGACAGAAACGAAATGATGGAAAGCACCGACCAGATCAGCCAGCAGGCGCGATGCGGTCGTGTTCGTCCGCGCAAGATGTTGGCGATATAGGGCAGATACGCAAACACACTGAGGATCGAGGCAAGTGCACCATAGAATACAGGGCCGTGCACGGCTTGCGATAACAATTCTGGCATCAAAAGGGCCCTAAGCGACCGAATGAAAAAGGTGGCGAATGAAAGGTCTTAAGTCTTGAGGTTCAACCTGCGCGAAACCGTGCTCTGTGGGAATGGGGGTATTCCTTACCTTGCGTCACCTTTTTCGCTGTTGCTGATGGAACAGGCGGCTTTTGCCCCCACCGCGTTTTTGCCGGGCAATCCTCGCACCGGTCTTGGCCGCTGGCCTTGCGAAAAAAGGCGGCTCAGCCTTCGGACAGAATTTCTGAACTTTGCAGGGTTTCAGGATCGCGCATCGCGCGACCAATGACCGGGCAACCAAGGGTCGTCTGCAATGCCGCGGCAAGTTCGTCGATGGTGTCCGTCGTGACGTAAAGCCCGCCGGTGGCATCGGCGAGGCAGCGCGTGACGTTTTCGTTGCCGAAAGTCTGTTCGGGATTGTTCCACTGGAAATAGGCGTCATGCGGGTTGAGCTGAAAACCGATGACATGGACGGTGAGATCGTAGGCCTGCGCTGCCAGGTAAGGCCCCAGCTCACAGGGACGCCCGCCGCAGGTCTCGTTTCCGTCAGTCAGAAGAACGATTACCCCCGGCTCTGACCGGTAGTTCATCACCTCGGCAGCGCGCGCCACCGACTTGGTCAGCGGTGTCAGCCCGCCCGGTGCGAAACCGCGCGTCGCCTGAAGGATCGGTTCGGCCGCCTTTTCCATCGGCATGAACTGTAGGGAAATTCCCTCGCAAGCCGCGCCAACCTGTTGTGGGCCATAGATCATCAGCCCGATGCGGCGGACGTCCTCGATCTGGGGCAGGGCGCGCGCCATCGCGCGTTGCGCCTCGGCGATCTTTGGCAGCCCGGTGATGCCGAACTCGGACTCGATCATGGAAGTCGAGCCGTCAAACACCAGCATGGCGTCCGTCGTGCAGTCGGGATGGACCACGGTGGGCAAGAGGGCAAGGGCAAGGGCGAACCGCATGGATCAATTATGATGCGCTGCATTGCACAGACAAGCGCCAAGTCTCTTGCACTGGCGCAATCTGCTCGCTATACGCCGCCGGTGGCCTGCGGGCCGCACGACTCAACATCAAATATGCCGTGTGCCGCTCTCGTTCGCTTCGGGGCGGAAGTCCGGCGAGGAGAAGCGATATGAAACTGCATGAACTGCGCGACAATGCCGGCGCAACCAAGCGCAAAAAGCGCGTCGGCCGTGGCCCCGGCTCTGGTATGGGCAAGATGGGTGGCCGGGGTATCAAAGGTCAGAAATCCCGTTCGGGTGTGGCCATCAATGGCTACGAGGGCGGCCAGATGCCGCTCTACCAGCGTCTTCCGAAGCGCGGCTTCAACAAGCCGAACCGGAAGTCCTTTGCCGTTGTGAACCTGGGTCTCATCCAGAAATTCGTCGACGCCGGCAAGCTCGACGCGAAAGGCACGATCGACGAGGATGCGCTCGTTGCCTCCGGTCTGGTGCGTCGCAAGCTCGACGGCATCCGTGTGCTTGCCAAGGGCGACATCACCTCCAAAGTGACCCTCAACGTCACCGGCGCCTCCAAATCGGCTGTCGAGGCGGTTGAGAAGGCAGGCGGCTCACTGACGGTCACAACCGCGCAGGCCGCTGAATAAGAGGTTGTGAGCGGGCACCCTCCCGCTTACATACTCCAAGAGCTTTCAAAACGCCGCCAGAGCCGGTCCGCTCATGGCGGCGTTCATCATAAAAGAGACCCGCATGGTATCAGCAGCAGAACAAATGGCCGCGAACACAAGCTGGTCTGCGCTCGGCAAAGCGACCGATCTGCGCAACCGCATCCTGTTCACGCTTGGCCTTCTGATCGTTTACCGCATCGGCACCTTCATTCCCGTTCCCGGGATCGATGGCATTGCCCTGCGCGAATTCATGGAGCAGGCCCAGCAGGGCATCGGCGGCATCCTGACGATGTTCACCGGTGGCGCGTTGGGGCGGATGGGCATCTTTGCCCTCGGCATCATGCCCTATATTTCGGCCTCGATCATCGTTCAGCTTCTGGCATCAATGTGGGAGCCGCTGGCACGCCTCAAGAAAGAGGGCGAGCAGGGGCGCAAGAAGATCAACCAGTACACGCGGTACGGGACCGTGGTTCTGGCCACCTTCCAGGCCTACGGTCTTGCCGTGAGCCTTGAGGCGGGGGATCTTGTCACCGATCCCGGCTGGTTCTTCCGCGCGTCCTGCGTGATTACGCTCGTGGGCGGCACCATGTTCCTGATGTGGCTCGGCGAACAGATCACGGCCCGCGGTGTGGGCAATGGTATTTCGCTCATCATCTTCGTGGGCATTATCGCTGAACTTCCCGCCGCATTGGCACAATTCTTTGCGTCCGGTCGTTCCGGCGCCATTAGTCCTGCCGTGATCGTCGGGGTGATCCTCATGGTGATTGCGGTGATCACCTTCGTGGTCTTCATGGAGCGAGCGCTCCGAAAAATCACGATCCAGTATCCGCGCCGCCAGATGGGCATGAAGATCGCCGAAGCGCAGAACAGCCACCTGCCGGTCAAGGTCAACCCGTCGGGCGTGATCCCGGCCATCTTCGCCTCGTCGCTGCTTCTGCTGCCGACGACGATCAGCACCTTCAGCGGTCAGCAGACCGGGCCGGTCATGTCGACGATCCTCGCCTATTTCGGGCCGGGTCAGCCGCTCTACCTGCTGTTCTTCGGAGCCATGATCATCTTCTTCGCCTACTTCTACACGTTCAATGTGTCGTTCAAGGTCGAAGACGTGGCCGACAACCTTAAGAACCAGAACGGGTTCGTGCCGGGCATCCGTCCGGGCAAGAAGACGGCAGAGTATCTGGAATACGTGGTCAATCGCGTGCTGGTTTTGGGCTCAGGCTATCTGGCGGCGGTCTGTCTTCTGCCGGAAGTGCTGCGCGGCCAGTTCGCCATCCCATTCTATTTCGGTGGCACATCCGTGCTGATCGTGGTGTCGGTGACAATGGACACGATCCAGCAGGTGCAAAGCCATCTGCTCGCCCATCAATACGAAGGTCTCATTCAAAAGTCGCAACTGCGCGGTAAGGGTAAGGGACGTAAAAAACGGGGGGCACCGGCGCGCCGATGAACATCATACTATTGGGCCCGCCCGGCGCGGGCAAAGGAACGCAGGCGCGTTTTCTCTGTGACGACCGCAACATGATCCAGCTTTCCACCGGCGATATGCTGCGGGAAGCGAAAGACAGCGGAACCGAGATGGGCAAGGTCGTCGCCCACGTGATGGCGCGGGGCGAGCTTGTGACCGATGAGATCGTCATCGGCCTGATCCGCGAAAAGCTTCAGGGCGACAAGCAGGGCGGCTTCATCTTCGACGGCTTCCCCCGCACACTGGCTCAGGCGGATGCGCTGGCGGCCCTGATGAGCGAAACCGGCGAAACACTCGACGCTGTCATCGAAATGAAAGTCGACGACAACGCGCTTGTGGCCCGCATCACGGCACGCTCGACCTGTGGGAACTGTGGCGAGGTGTACAACGACATCACCAAGCCGATCCCGGATGATGGCAAGTGCACCAACTGCGGCGGAACCGAATTCAAGCGCCGCGCGGACGATAACGAGGACAGCCTCAAGCAGCGTCTGATGGAGTATTACAAGAAGACCTCACCGCTTATCGGCTACTACTATGCCAAGGGGCAGCTGTCTTCGGTCGACGGACTAGGCGAGATGGCAGAGGTCAAGGCCGCCATCGCCGATGTGCTTGACGCCTAGCGACGTCTTTCCCGTGTTAACGAATGCGCCCCGGATAACCTCCGGGGCTTTTCTTTCTTGGCCATAAGTCACCGTTGCGAACAGGTGTGATCCCCGCCGGATGCGACTTTCATGGCAAGAGCTTCGGCAATAGGTGCATCGGTGATCAAGGGGCGAAACCGTCCGCCTTCTGTCATTGAGATAAACACCGAAAAGGTAGCGTCATCCGCCGGGCCCTCACCGACCGCGCAGGCCGCGATGGCGATTGAGAACTGACCACTGGTTGCGTCCGCATTCTCGTCTTCCCAGCGCGCAAACTGGTCGCGCAACCGAATGTATTCCGGCCGGTCATCCGGGGCCAACTGAAACAGCTTCTGACCTTGTGCCGTGTCCAGGACCTGAAGCAGGAACACACCGGCGTCGCCTTCGCCTGTATCCGTCCGTTCCGCCGAAAAGGTCAGCACCGCCCCATTTGGCGCAACGCTGACCCCCATTGGCAGCTCGACCGCGGCCCGAATGTCCTCGGGATCGGCGGTCAAAGGCGACAGGCTGGCGAGAGACAGCACGGTTTTGGGGCTGACATGTGAACATGCGGCGAGCATAACGGGCAGAATGATTGTCGTAAGTCGCATAAGTCTTTCCTTGATTCGATAATAAATTAATGTAAAACAGTAAAAAATGATGTTGGAAAGATGGAAATCATGGCGTATCGGCTTCCTACCGTTCTCTTCTACGCAACCTGGGCAACAATAATCGCGGCACCGGTGGTTTTGGCTGGGCTCATCCTCAACGGGGCGTTCGCACCAGAGGCGATCAAAGCGGCTTTTCCGCATGTTCCGGTGTCAGATGCGCAAAGCGTCGACGAAATCATCTGTGCGGGCGTCGTCGGTCTGGCGCCGTGGGCGATTGCGCTTTGGGTCCTTTATCAGGCGCAAGCGCTGTTTGGTCTTTACCGCGATGGCAAGGCGCTGACGCGCGATGCTGCGCACCGCATCTTTCAACTTGGCCTCGGGTTGGTCCTTGTGGCCATAACAGCCGTTTTGGCGCGGACAGCGCAAATCCTGATCCTCACGTGGGCCAATGAGGACGGCACGCGCATGCTTGCCGTGTCTTTCGGCTTCACACATGTCGCGCTTCTGCTGGCGGCCGGGCTGATGACCATCATTGGGCGCAGCATGATCGAGGCCGCCGATGCCGTGGATGACATGCGCGGGATCGTCTGATGGAGATCGTCGTGCGACTGGATGTGGTGCTGGCCTTGCGCAAGATGAAGGCGCGCGATCTGGCCGAGCAAATCGGCATTTCCGAACAGAACGTGAGCCTGTTGCGCACGGGCAAGGTGAAGGGTATCCGCTTCAACACGCTGGCCCGCATTTGCGAGGTTCTGGACTGTCAGCCCGGCGATATTCTGGAGGCGGTTCCGGCCCAAGACGCAAAGGCCTAAGCGCACTGAAGCAAAGCCCTTGACGTCCCGCGCCAACGCTCCTATTTACCGCCATCTCGTTAAGAGATTCGTCGTCGCAGACCGGGTCGCGCCCGGATGCGGATCACCTGATCAGCTCAAGGCCCAAAGGGTTCAAACCTGCGGGCCTTATGTTGTGAAAAAAGGGTCTGGAACTACGGACCCGCAACGAAAAGGAAGACCTACGTGGCACGTATTGCTGGCGTGAACATTCCCACTGGGAAACGCGTTCCGATCGCCCTCACTTACATCACCGGTATCGGCCATACCTCCGCAAAGCAGATTTGCGAGGCCGTCAATATCGACCCGACCCGCCGTGTGAACGAACTGAGCGATGCCGAAGTGCTCGCTGTTCGTGAACATATCGACGCGAACTACACCGTCGAAGGCGACCTGCGCCGCGAGACGCAGATGAACATCAAGCGCCTGATGGACCTTGGCTGCTACCGTGGCCTGCGTCACCGCCGCAACCTGCCCGTTCGCGGTCAGCGGACCCACACCAACGCACGTACCCGCAAAGGCCCCGCAAAGGCCATTGCCGGTAAGAAGAAGTAAGGGAGGGTCTGACAGATGGCACGTGATACCCGTCGCGGAGGCAAGAAAAAGGTCTCCAAGAATATCGCTGCTGGCGTTGCACATGTGAACTCCAGCTTCAACAACACCAAGATCCTGATCTCCGACGTGCAGGGCAACGCCATTTCATGGTCGTCCGCTGGCACCATGGGCTTCAAGGGCTCGCGGAAATCCACACCCTACGCGGCACAGCTGGCTGCAGAGGATGCGGGCCGCAAAGCGCAGGAACACGGTGTGAAGACGCTCGAAGTCGAAGTGCAGGGTCCCGGCTCGGGCCGCGAATCCGCGCTGCGCGCTCTGGCCGCCGTGGGCTTCAACATCACGTCGATCCGCGACGTGACACCGATCGCCCACAACGGCTGCCGCCCACCAAAGCGCCGCCGCGTCTAAGCGACACTGATTTCTCGGCATGGTCTCACCTTCGGGTGGGGCCATGCTTTCGTCATTTTAACCTCGGGCGTCTTTGCCTTTTGGACATGGGGCAAAGACAGGAATGGAGGGACGTATGATCCACAAGAACTGGGCAGAACTGATCAAGCCGACACAGCTCGATGTCAAGCCGGGCGCAGATCCGTCGCGTGTGGCGACCGTTGTGGCCGAACCGCTGGAGCGGGGCTTTGGTCTGACCCTCGGCAACGCGCTGCGCCGCGTGCTGCTGTCGTCGCTGCAGGGCGCCGCCATCACCTCCGTGCAGATCGACAACGTGCTGCACGAGTTTTCCAGCGTTGCCGGCGTCCGCGAGGACGTGACCGACATCGTACTGAACCTCAAGGGCGTGTCGCTCCGCATGGAAGTCGAAGGCCCGAAGCGCGTCTCGATCAACGCCAAGGGTCCGGCAGTCGTCACCGCCGGTGACATCTCTGAGACCAACGGTATCGAAGTGTTGAACCGCGACCACGTGATCTGCCACCTCGACGAAGGTGCGGACCTCTACATGGAACTGACGGTCAACACCGGCAAAGGCTACGTGTCCGCCGACAAGAACAAGCCGGAAGATGCGCCCATCGGCCTGATGCCGATCGACGCGATCTACTCGCCGGTCAAGAAAGTGTCCTACGACGTGCAGCCGACCCGTGAGGGCCAGGTGCTCGACTATGACAAGCTGACCATGAAGGTCGAAACCGACGGTTCCGTCACACCGGAAGACGCCGTGGCCTTCGCCGCGCGTATTCTTCAGGACCAGCTGTCGGTCTTCGTGAACTTCGACGAGCCGGAAAGCGCGCGTCCGCAGGACGACGACGACGGTCTGGAATTCAACCCGCTGCTGCTCAAGAAAGTGGACGAGTTGGAACTGTCGGTCCGCTCCGCGAACTGCCTGAAGAACGACAACATTGTCTATATCGGCGATCTCATCCAGAAAACCGAAGCCGAGATGCTCCGCACCCCGAACTTCGGCCGCAAGTCGCTGAACGAGATCAAGGAAGTGCTGTCCGGCATGGGTCTGCACCTTGGCATGGATGTCGAGGACTGGCCGCCTGACAACATCGAAGACCTGGCGAAAAAGCTGGAAGACAGTTTTTGAGCACGGTGGGTTGAAAACCCACCCTACGCCAACCCGTAGGGTGGGTTTGTAACCCACCAAACCCGGGCATCCGCCCCAAGGAGAGTGGCCCTCACGCAGGGGTCGTCAGACAAAGCAAAACCGCTCGTAGAGGGCACCTTAGGAGTATAGAAACATGCGTCACGCACGAGGCTACCGCCGCCTGAACCGCACCCATGAGCACCGCAAGGCGCTCTTTGCCAACATGGCCGGCTCGCTCATCGAACATGAGCAAATCAAGACAACCCTTCCGAAGGCGAAAGAACTGCGCCCGATCGTGGAAAAGCTGATCACGCTGGGCAAGCGCGGCGACCTGCACGCCCGCCGTCAGGCCGCGGCACAGCTCAAGCAGGACAAGGACGTCACCAAGCTCTTCGACGTGCTCGGCCCCCGCTACGCCGAACGTCAGGGCGGCTATGTCCGCATCCTGAAGGCCGGTTTCCGCTACGGTGACATGGCCCCGATGGCGATCATCGAATTCGTCGACCGCGACATCGACGCCAAGGGCGCCGCCGATAAATCCCGTCTCCAAGAGATGGAAACGGCAGACGAAGAATAAGACCGGTTCCCTTAAGGAACGGTCAAGCCCCGCTGGTCTCCAGCGGGGTTTTTTTGTTTTGCTCTCTGGCGCGAATAGCGGCAAAGCCGCCGCGCCATCGCGTCGTCCTTGTTGGTCGAACCAATGGCGCAAAAATGGCGACCGCCCCCCGGGCACGGCGATTTTGCCCCCATCCGAACGTCGTTCAACCAAAACGAAGATGTGGCCACCATAAACCGCGCTGACCCACCCAAGGATCACCGCACCGCGGCCCGTCAATCGCGCGCCTCACCGTACGCACCATTTCCACAGCATTAACCTCAACGCCCGATATCCCCCGCCATTGGATCCGATACCCGCTCCGTCTCTTGGCGGGGCACCCAAAGCGACTTTACTCTCTCTACGGACGCACAGCGTTCAGACCATGAGAGACGCGTCTCACAAGGCCCTTCGGGGTACAGGTTCGGAGCCTTCCGGGGCTCTGCACGGGGGAGAGGACGTCCACCCAACTGGGATGGCGCCATCCACTTTTTTGATCACCCGGCGCGTTGCCAAACCGCCGTAGGGTGCGTGATCTCACGCACCAACGATTGCCCATGCGGTGCGTGCAAGCACACACCCTACGAACATTACACCCGGTGCGGAACAGCACCGAAGGCGCCGCACCATCGCCAGACCGCCCCCCGGGCTGGCGATTAATTTCCGTATGCGCAACACTCTTATATCGCCCGGAGGTGGCAACCATAAAACGCGCCGCTCACCCCAAAGACGCCACCCCGCGGTCTGGCGCTCCGGACACGTTCTTACGTTAAACTATCAATCATCAGTCACAGGCCTAAACGCTGATGGACCGAATGCTTCGTAATCTGCACTCAAAGCGTCAAACATTTGTTTTCCTGCAACGACAAAATCAGCTTTCAGCATCGCTTCATCAACTACACGTTTTTGCTTCTCGGATAGGCTACGAATAAGCTCTTGTGCATTCGCTGCGCGATCAATGAGATAGTTCAAGAGGTAGGGAGGAATTATAGTGTGTCGGTTGTATACCTTTTTGGATTTAGGGGTTATTTCACAGGCAACCCATGGTTGACCGTCATTTTTCATCAGGTAGACAGACACCCAAGGGCCCAACTTGACATAAGAACCTAAAATTTTACCGCTATCGGAACCAAAAAGATCCAACTCAGTGTGACGACGAATGAAACGGTTCCAATTCGTGGGTAGGCCGTTGTGATCATTTATGTTTCCCAAGCCCAGTGGCAGCAAAAATTGCTTCGCGAACGTGCTTTGCCTCTTTGTCCCGCAAAGTATCTGCCGTAACTCTATAAGGCTGCTTAGGACTAAACGTTTCTCTGTGGGCGTATAGAAATCTGGATTGTCGGAGTTCTTAGTTAGATATGCAAGAATACGAAAATGAAGGCTTGCGAGAAACAGATAATCACTCTGTCCCAATTTCTTAGGCATTTTCGCTTCATTTACAGATGGAAGAAATACCTTAGTAGCGAAATTTGTTTCAAGTCTACTGAATTGTCCCTCACAATCGTTGCAAAGAAGTGGTAGTTTCAATCCATCTTGCACTCTTTTGTTGGGTGTAGCGCCGAAGCGCAGGTATCCTGTTCCACCGGTTTTTTGCATCCACCGGAATACAAACTTTGGAATAACATGGCTATTTTGGATTGACGGCGCTGATCTGCAAAGAACGCATTTACGGTATCCTTCCATCAAAGACGCTCTCTAAACATCCAACTCCTCGACAAACCGCGCGTTCTCTTGAATATACTGGAACCGCAGCTCGGGTTTCTTGCCCATCAGCCGCTCCACCAGATCACCCGTCTCGCCCGGTTCGTCCTCATCAATCGTCACGCGGATCAGTTTCCGCGAGCTAGGGTCCATCGTGGTTTCTTTCAGATCCTTCGCGTCCATCTCGCCCAGACCCTTGAAGCGCTGAACGTCGATCTTGCCTTTGCCGCCCAGACCCTTCTCCATCATCAGTTCCTTCTCGGCATCGTCCGCCACATAGAGCCGCTTGGCCCCCTGCGTCAGGCGATAGAGCGGCGGGCAGGCCAGATACAAATGCCCCGCGTCGATCATTGGGCGCATCTGGGTGAAGAAGAACGTCATCAGAAGCGACGCGATATGCGCGCCATCGACGTCGGCATCCGTCATGATGATCACCTTGTCATAGCGCAGATCATCAAGGTTGAACTTGGTGCCAAGGCCCACCCCCAGAGCCTGGGTCAGGTCATTGATCTCGTTGTTCGACCCCAGCTTCGACGAGGCCGCCCCCAGCACGTTCAGGATCTTCCCCCGCAGCGGTAACAGCGCCTGCGTTTTGCGATCCCGCGCCATCTTGGCCGAACCACCAGCCGAGTCGCCCTCGACGATGAACAGCTCCGTCCCCTCACGGGTGTTCGACGAGCAATCCACGAGCTTGCCCGGCAGGCGCAGCTTCTTCGTCGCCGATTTTCGCGCGGTCTCTTTCTCCTGCCTGCGCCGCAGCCGTTCCTCGGCCCGCAGGATCAGGAAGTCGAGGATGGCCCCGGCCGATTTCGTATCCGAGGTCAGCCAGTGGTCGAAGTGGTCGCGCACGGCGCCTTCGACCATCTTCGCCGCTTCCTCGTTCGACAACCGGTCCTTCGTCTGCCCAACGAATTGCGGGTTCTGGATGAAGATCGACACCAGAGCGCAGCCCCCGGTGATGAGGTCATCGCGGTTGATCTGGTTCGCCTTCTTGTTACCGACGCGCTCTCCATACGCCTTGATGCCTTTCAGGATCGCCGCCCAGAAACCACCTTCGTGCGTGCCGCCTTCCGGGGTGGGCACCGTGTTGCAGTAGGATTGGATGAAGCCGTCGCGCGAGGGCGTCCAATTGATCGTCCACTCCACCTTGCCCGGTGTGTTGAACTTTTCGGAAAAATCGACTGAGCCGGAAAACGGGACGTCCGCATAGGTCGAAACCGAGGACAGGGTTTCGTTGAGGTAATCGGACAACCCGCCCGGAAAATGGAACGTCGCTTCCCTGGGTGTCTCGCCATCGTCGATGCGCGACTTCCAGCGGATCTCGACCCCGGAGAACAAGTACGCCTTGGACCGCGCCATCTTGAACAGGCGGGCAGGCTTCAGGCGCAGAGAACCGAAAATCTCGCCATCGGGATGGAAGGTCACCGAAGTGCCCCGCCGGTTCGGTGCCGGTCCGACTTTTTCCAGCGGGCCTTTCGGAACGCCCCGGGAGAACTCCATCGCCACAAGCTGCCTGTCCCGCGCGACTTCGACACGCAGGTAATCGGACAGTGCATTGACGACCGATGACCCGACGCCGTTCAGACCGCCGGAGGTTTCGTAATTCTTGCCCGAGAACTTGCCACCCGCGTTGAGCGTGCAGAGGATGATTTCGAGCGCCGATTTGGTCGGATCCTTCGGATGCGGATCGGTCGGGATGCCGCGCCCGTTGTCGCGCACAGTGACGGAGCAATCCTCGTGCAGCTCGATCTCGATCCGCGTCGCGTGACCGGCGACCGCCTCGTCCATGGAGTTGTCGACGATCTCGGCCACCATGTGGTGGAGCGCACGGTCGTCCGTGCCGCCGATATACATCCCCGGGCGCAGGCGGACGTGCTCCATGTCTTCCAGCACGTCGATCGAAGAGGCGTTGTACTCAGTCGGTTCGGTTCCGGAAAGGAGATCCTCGGCCATGGCAGCTGCTCTGTCTTTGTTGGTTTGCGACAGTATGGCAGAGCAGGCGGGGTGGGGGAAGCGTCAGCGTGCCTTGGTGCGCAGCCAATCCGCGAGGTCTTCTTCGTGGATGATCCCCTGAGCCAATGCGATGATCTGGTTGCCGGTTTCTTCGGTGTCATGTGTGATCGAAATGCCGTTGAGCTTTAGGCACACGATCATCGTGCGATACGCCGTCCGCTTGTTGCCATCGTTGAAACAGTGACCACAGGCTACGGCTTGTGCGTAGGCTGCCGCCAACTCGAAGGCATCATTGATCATGCCATAGACCAGTCGATTGTCGACGCGCGCGAGAGCACCCTCAAGCGATTTGTCGAGGGCGCGTCCCTGCAGCTCTCCGGGATTCAATACCCCATCGTGAATCGACTCAACCTGATTGGCCGAGAGGAGAAGATAGTTCATTTGTCTTTAAGGTAGTGCAGAACCGGAGCGGCTTGGACCCTCGTATCGTCCAATGCCGCAGTCACTTCCTCCTTCGTTGCATAGCGCGGTTCTTCTTGCAAAGACGCCTCTTCCGGCACGAGGTAACCGACGCATTTGGAGTTCTTCATTATCGCTACCGGCTTGCCTCCGGACCGGGCCAGAACCTTTTGCGGCTCGCGCAGTTCGGTGATTGTGCAGATGTGATTGGTGTGAAGACGTGCCATTGGATGACCTCCTGAAATGTGCATTTGAATATATATTCTATCGCACAAAATTCCAGAGGGTTCCTCAGTCGGCCTTGTTATCCTTCATCAGCCGGTCCGCCTTGCGTCGCACCAGGACGCCGCGCAGGTCGTGCATGGCGAGCAGGAGCGCGTCTGTCACGGCGTCAAGCTGCTCATCCGTGGCCTTGGACTGGGCCCATTGCGTGGTCAGGTTGAGGTGATCGACCGCACGCAGGATGTCATCGACGTCCCGATCCGCAAGGATCGCTTGCCGCTCGGCCATCCAGTCCCGAATGACAGCGATATCCGCGTCACTCAAGTCGCGCCCGCCGTGGGGTTTGACTTCACCGTTTCGGATGTTGACGACGGCGATCTGGTCCATCTCGATCCGACGCTGCCGGTTTTCGGTGTCGACGCGGAAGACCAGCGCGCCGTTCTCGCGGACGCGGAAATAGTAGTCTGGCAGATCCGCGCCCACGGTCAGGTCAACCCCGCGCAGAAACTCTTGATGCGGGCGCACGCGTCTTCAAGCACCGCATCCGAGGTGGCGTAGCTCACGCGGAAATAGGGGCTTAAGCCGAAGGCTGCGCCAAAGACGACGGCAACGCCTTGTTCCTCCAGCAATGCCGTTGCAAATGCTTCGTCCGTGTCGATCAACGTGCCTCCGGCGCTTGTCTTGCCAATGCAGCCCGCGATGGACGGATAGACATAGAACGCGCCTTCGGGGACGGCGCAGGTGACCCCGTCGCAGGCGTTCAACCCCGCCACAACCAGGTCGCGGCGCTTGCGGAACGCATCGCAGCGTTCGGTCAGGAAGTCCTGCGGACCATTCAGCGCCTCGACGGTGGCCCATTGACTGATCGAACACGGGTTGGAGGTCGATTGCGATTGCACCTTCCGCATCGCGCCGATCAGCTGCTCTGGACCTGCCGCGTAGCCGATCCGCCAGCCGGTCATCGCGTAAGCCTTGGACACGCCGTTGACGGTCAGCGTACGGTCATAGAGACCCGGCTCCACCTGTGCCGGGGTGCAGAACTGGAACCCGTCGAAGGCCAGGTGTTCGTACATGTCGTCAGTCATCACCCAAACATGCGGGTTGCGCATCAGGACATCAGTCAGCGCTTTCAACTGGTTGTGGCCATAGCCTGCGCCGGTCGGGTTCGACGGCGAGTTGAAGATGAACCACTTGGTCTTGGGCGTAATCGCCGCCTCCAGCGCCTCTGGCGTCAGGCGGAACCCATTCTCCAGCGTGGTTTCAACGACAACAGGCGTCCCGCCGCCCAGTTTGACCATATCCGGATAGCTGACCCAGTAAGGGGCCGGGATGATGACCTCGTCTCCGGGGTTCAGTGTGGCGACTAGCGCGTTGAACAGCACCTGTTTACCGCCCGACGACACGGTGACCTGAGACGGTGCATAATCAAGGCCGTTCTCTCGTTTGAACTTGTCGCAGATGGCCTGCTTCACCTCGGGGATGCCGTCAACCTGGGTGTATTTCGTTTTTCCCGCCTCGATCGCCGCAATTGCGGCGGCCTTGATGTTGTCTGGCGTGTCAAAGTCCGGTTCACCGGCGCCAAGGCCGATGACGTCTTTGCCCGCCGCCTTGAGTTCCATGGCTTTTTGCGTCACGGCGATGGTGGGGGAGGGGCTGACACGGGCAAGGGCGTCGGACAGAAAGGACATCGTGGGCCTCTGTTTGTGCATAGGTCCCGACTGTCTTAGGGTGCGCCCGAAACACGATCAAGCGATGATCGCGAAAGGAGACGTGATGAGCGAGAGCGACCAAGACTGGTACGCCCCTGAAATTGCAACATTTGGCGACCGGCTGACCGCCGCGCGGGAAGCCGCTGGAATGTCCCAGGAAGCGCTGGCGAAACGGCTCGGTGTCAAGAAATCGACGATGCGGAACTGGGAGGACGACCTGTCCGAACCGCGCGCCAATCGGCTATCCATGCTGGCGGGCCTGCTGAACGTATCGATGATGTGGCTCATCAACGGAGAAGGTGAAGGGATCGAAAACCCCGACGCTGAACCGTTGCCCACCGACATGTCCGAAGTTATCCTTGAGGTTCGGGAATTGAAAGCCGATCTGCACGCCAAGGCGGAACAGATGGCCCGATTGGAAAAGCGTCTGCGTCAGATGATGGACACGTCCACATGAGCGAACTTCGCGAACACCGCCTCAAGCGTCTTTCCATGCGTTCCATGCGGCGCGGCATCAAGGAGATGGACATCATCCTGTCGCGCTATGCTGACCGCCGCCTGGGCGAGTTCGATGATGACATGCTCGATCGGTACGATGCGCTTCTGTCGGAAAACGATCAGGACCTGTACCAATGGGTGAGCGGTCAGAAACCGCCACCCGAGGGTCTGCAAGACATCATCTCGGACATCTCAAAAGTCGCATTTCAGCGCTGAATTTCAGCCTGTTAGCGCACTTAACTGATTATTTGCGATTTTACCTGATGCTCCGTCAAAACCGATTTGGCGGAGTACATAATGAGCATTCACGCATCTGTTGAGCAGGGCAAATCCAACGTCGTCCTGGACGGTTATCTGGAAGCGCTGGCGCTTGTCGAACGATTGCACCGGCTTCTGCTGGACGTGATCAAAGATGAATTCGAACGCGTCGGTATCATTGAGATCAACGCGGTGCAGGCGCTGCTTTTGTTCAATATCGGCGATAACGAGGTCACGGCGGGAGAGCTGAAAACCCGCGGCTACTATCAGGGCAGCAATGTCAGCTACAATCTGAAGAAGCTCGTCGAAATGGGCTACATGCATCACCAGCGATGCGAGATTGATCGAAGGTCGGTGCGGGTGCGCCTTACTGCGCGCGGGCGCGAGATCCGCGATCTGATTTCCGCCCTGTTCGCGCGGCACGCCCACGGATTGCTGAGCAAGAACGTCATCGATGACGACACGCTCTCGGACATGAGCGATACGCTGCGCCGGATGGAGCGGTACTGGACCGATCAGATCCGCTACATCTACTGACGCCTATCCGGGCCGATCCTGATCGACCGGGAGCGCACTCAGGATGCGGTCATTCAATTCGCGGAAAAGCTTGCGGGTCATCGCCTCGCGGTAGCCCTGATAGCCTAGGGACGTTTCGACAAACGCACCGAAACCGTAGCGCACCTCACGCTGAAAATAGTCGATCACCTCGGGCGCGCTGCCCAGAACAGCCAGACCGTTGACGGTGACATTGGCGAAGGGAAAGTTCTTGTAGGCAAGGCGCGGTGGGAAGCCATCGTTGTTCTCTCCATCGCCGGACACGTCGATGACCTGCCGGTCGCACTCTGGTCCGCGTGCGAGCAGGGTGGCTCCGTAGCCAAGGGCGTAGCCCATCGCGGTCGGGAACCGGGTGTGGCTGCGCGGGCTGGATGTAAGTGTAGCGATCAGATCATCAATCGCGGCGCCATCGGTGAGGGCGACCCAGTCACGCACCATCGTGCTTTGTCGCCGACCGCTCCATTCGTAGATGGCGATAGAGACATACCCCGGCCCTTCGAGGATCGCCGAGCGGATGGTGGGATCATCTAGAGCCGCCGCGAGGCCATCGCGCTGAAGCACGTATTCCTCGGCATCCACCGAAGATGACACATCGAGGGCAAGGACTAGGGCCAGCCTGCAATGCTCTTGCGCCACCGCCGCCACCGGCAGGACCGAGGCGGCGAGCGCTGCCAGCACTGCAAGCTGAATGCGCACGCAGCTTACCAGTGGCCGGTGTTCTCCATACTGGCCCAAGGCTCCTGCGGCGGCAGAGAGTCGCCCGCTTGCAGCAGTTCAATCGATATGTTGTCGGGCGAGCGCACAAATGCCATGTGACCATCGCGCGGCGGACGATTGATCGTGACGCCATTGTCCATCAGGTGCTGGCACATCTCGTAGATGTTATCGACGCGGTAGGCGAGGTGGCCGAAATGGCGGCTGTCCGACGGCAATCCGTCGTCTCCGTCCCAGTTGTAGGTCAGCTCGACCGGGCACTCTTCCTGACCTTCGGGCGCCATGAAGATCAGGGTGAATCGACCATTTTCGTTGTCCATCCGCCGCGTTTCCTTCAGGCCAAGCAGCCCGTAGAATTTCATCGACGCGTCCAGGTCTTTCACGCGCACCATCGTGTGGAGATATCGAAGAGCCATCTTATCCTCGCTGAGTCTGTTTCGACAAAGCTAAGCTATCGTCCCGCCGTGTCGAGCCGGAAACGCCTCTAGAATGCGGACCGAATGCCGAGACGAATGCCGAAGTTCTCGGTCTCATAGAGGTCGAGGTTGGCGTCCGTCCGCTCTGCTTTCAGCGTGACCGTCGGAATGAACCCATAGAAATCGAAGTCCGGCAAGGCGGCGGTGATCGACGCCTCGACGCTGCGCTCTTCGCGCCCGTCGGAGGTGAGGTTGGAAACCTCATGTGTCTTGTCGGACACCGTGACCCCGAAGTCCCACAGCGCCCGTCCAATCGGCTGGGACAGACTGTACCGCACTCCAATTTCGCGCTTCGTATAATCAAGGTAGTCGGCGTCGCTCTCCGACTCGATAAGAGTGGCGGACAGCGAAATCCGGTTGCCGTTTTCAAGGCGGTGGCCGTAGCCGACGGCTCCGGTCCAGATCGATGCATCATCGCGCCCGTTCAGCCCGTCCTGCGCCTCATGCGACAAGGACAGGTTCAGCAACCCACTCTCGCCAACGACGGTGCGATACTCCGTGCCAAGACGGCTGTATCGCAAAAGGTCGTCGCCGCCGAAGGTCACCTTCCCGACACGCGCGTTCCAGCCAAGGTGTGTGCCGGTTTCGGACAGCTGGAACAACTGCTGCACCCCAATCGCGGCTGAGCTGGTGGCGAAATCTGATCCGTCTGCATCGGGTGCAATCTCCTTGGCATCGTCGGACAGTACGTAGCTGCGATGCTGTGCGGAAAAGAAAAGATCGGTCCGTCGCGTGCTGGATTGCTGCAGGCGATAGCGCGTACTCAGACCGGTTGATATCTCGACCCCGGACAAAGCCCGCGCTTCGCCCTGCAGCTGGAAATCAAGCGGCAGGTCGAAGAGTTCCGACGTCTCGTTCCGACTGCCATTGTTGATGTTGGAGCTCGGGGAAATCGAAAAACTCAGGTAGGTCGACCACCGGTTCTGCGCCCGCACGTACTGAAAATCCCGCGCCGCGCGGGTTTTCAACTGATCATTCGGCGCAATCTGCGCCGCGCGCCGCAACCACCACTGCGCCCGAGTATTGTTGCCCGCCGACGCCAAAGCCTGAGCTTGGGCCAAGGCCGCCGCATAGCGCGCACGGTCGAAATCTGCCAAATCCCAGGCCCTGCGCGCGTGTTCGAGGGCTGTATCGTACCGCCCAAGATCGCGGGCGGCGCGTGACCTGATCAGCTGCGCGTCGATGTCGTTTGCGTCGCGCTGCAACAAGGCGCCGGCCAGATCGTAGGCCACGTCCGGACGCCCTTGGAGCACGGCCTGGCTGGCCACCTCGCGCATTTCAGCCGGGCTGAGCACGACCTCCGCAGACGCGGTGGCCCCCGTGAAGAGCAGGGCCACCGCCGCAACGATGTTTCTGGCAGCTATCAGGGACATGTTACTGTCGGTAAATGATGAAACCACCAGATTCCTGAACGGTGGAGTCGTTCCGTGGGTCGCCACCTTCGATCACGAGGACGCCGACGATCTCGCTCGCATCCGTCCCGGAAACGATGCCGAAATAAGTACCTTCCGCGGTTGTGACGATAGAACCATCGTCGAAGCGCGCGCGCTCTGCGATGTCTCCCGTGATTTCCCCGTTGGTATCGGCATTCGTGGGTGACACAATCGATGCAAGGTTCGGCAGTACCGGGTTGCCAGCATCATCTGTGAGAATGATGAGGTTGCGCGACGGGGCGCCATCGCCGGAAGCGCCGCCGTTGTCCGCTCCGATGGCCGCGAGGTAGTCGTTGGTAATGTCGTTCCCGTTCACATCGAACAGGCGACGGTCACGTACGAAAAGGGCGACACCGCGCTGGCCGTTGTTAAAGTCTTTGAAATCGAGGAACAGTTCCGCCTCACCCGAAACATATTCGAGCCCGGACTGGCCATCGAAGATCCGGATCCCAGCATATTCGCCGACATACTGCGCATCACCGTCCTCCGGCAGCACGAGCCGCACTGGGTCGCCGTTAAAATCAGTTGAGTTGCGCTGATAGACGAAGCCGCCGAAGCCGTAGTCGATATAAGAGCCGGTGCGCACGATGGCGAATTCGGTCTGGCCGGTGCGGCTGCGACCGTAGACGGCTCGATACTGGAAGGTTCCCAGCACGTTGCCGGTGTCGGGGTCGACAGTGCTTTCCGCGCCTTCATAAACGCCGAAGCCGGCAAGCTGGCTGACGGCCGTACCGCGCTCGTAGACGTTGTCACCGTCGAAGGCGAGGTTGTCGACGACGAACTGGTCCTGACCCTGATCGTTCAGGTAGCGCACGTTTTCGGCGAAACCGCCGCCATCGTCCGTCCGTTCTTCGGTGCGCACGATGCTCGAGTCGGGCGTCGGTTCCGCCGTCCCGGGAGGCAATTCCCGGTCGCTGTCGATGGGTGTGGCATCCGGATCGGTTTCGCCATCCGTGGGCGTATCGGTATCCGGATCTTCTTCCACGGGCGGGTTCAAAACATCGCCGCCACCGCTGTCACAGGCGGCTACGAAACCAAAACACAGGATCAGGAATAGAATGCGCGTCATCGGAAAGTCTGCCTCGGTTTGCTCTGGTCTTTTTCACGACCTCTGGCGGGACCGTCCGGCAGAGGCGTGTGAAAGTCAACGCAAAGCAACCGGGGGTGGATGAAAAAGCGGCGAAGTGCGGCGCGGATGCAAGACACCATCCTTGGTGGTTCCTACATACGCACCCCCGAGATATAGTAAGGTCCGACTCATCCTAGTGGAAAGGATTCGCCATGCCCCTGTCGCTGGAACAAGAGGCCGAAATCAAGGAGTTGCGCGCTGCGCCGCAGAACACGCTGCGCGCGGTGAGTGAGGGGATGGAGCGCCACCTCTACACGGCGTACCCGGTGCTCGACCACGGGTTCATCCGGGTGGTGGATTACATGGGCGACGATGCCGCGATCTGTCAGGCGGCGCGGGTGTCGTACGGCAAGGGCACGAAATCCGTACAGAACGACGAAGGGCTGATCCGCTACCTCATGCGGCACTGGCATTCGACGCCGTTCGAGATGTGCGAGATCAAGCTGCACGTCAAACTGCCGGTCTTCGTCGCGCGGCAGTGGATCCGGCACCGCACCGCAAACGTCAACGAATACTCGGCCCGGTACTCGATCCTCGACCGGGAATTCTACATCCCCGCGCCCGAACACCTGGCCGCGCAATCGGTGGTGAACAACCAGGGCCGCGGTGCGGCGTTGGAGGGCGAGGAAGCCGACCGCGTGCTGCGCTACCTGCGCGACGATGCAATGCGCTGCTACGACCATTACGAGGAAATGATCAGCCAGGACGGCCAGCAGGGCCTTGCCCGCGAGTTGGCGCGGATGAACCTGCCCGCCAATATCTACACGCAATGGTATTGGAAGGTGGATCTGCACAATTTGCTGCACTTCCTGCGCCTGCGAGCGGACGCCCACGCGCAATTCGAGATCCGCGTCTATGCCGAGGAAATCTGCAAGGTCGTCGCCGACTGGGTGCCGTTTGCCTATCGCGCGTTCGAGGACTACCGCATGGGCGGCGCGACGCTGTCTTCTACAGCGTTGGACTGTGTCCGGCGGATGCTGAAGGGCGAGACGGTGACGCAGGAGAATTCCGGCATGTCCAAGGGGGAATGGCGGGAGTTTGAAGCGGTTTTGAACTGAATGATGCGCGCGAACAGCACCGAAGGTGCCGCGCGATCGCCAGACCGCCCGGACGGGCTGGCGATTTGAGTCACGCTGTGAGCCGCTCACACTGTGTTAGGATTTGGCTTTCATAAAGTTCCGCAGATCGACGGTCGGATCGCCATCCCGCGGTCTGGCGGTCACGCGGGCTTTGCCGGGCTGGAGTCCGGCCCACGGGTGCAAATGTGGTGGGTTTGAAACCCACCCTACGCGGCGGTTCAGTTGTGGGTCAGTGGGCCGGTGAGATCTGCGATGGGAATGGTGCCGGTTTTCGGCAGGAGCGCGAGGTCCAGCTGTGCCTTGGCGCGGAGCTCTTCAACGAGGTCGGGATTGGCGGCCTCCCACGCCTTGAACCCGGCATAGCCCAAGCGGTTCTGCGCGGCGCGGGCCGGGGTGCCGAGGGGTGCGGGCACTTCGTCGATGAATTCGAGCTTGATCTGATTGTAATTCGCCATGCAGGTGGCGACGTCGCCGGAAGACAGAACCTGCGTCGCGGCGGCCTGATCGCAGAGATAGTAAAAAGCAAGAAGTTTCAGGATGGGAGACATGATGGTCCTCACGCATGAGTGTCTGGACCAGCCTCCCGTCCGATCCGGTTACAGGGGTGTGGAAACGGTAACCGGAAATGTCTGAAGATCGGATGAATGCGCCGCGCGCTGCGGTGGGATGCCACAGAGCGCGGGTGTGTCCTGCCTCTTTTTCGGGCAATTGTAGGGGTGATCCCGCCTCATGCCAGCGTCAGCCCAGTATGCCGGGCCAGTTGGCGTTGCCCTTGGCGATGTTGCCGGGGATGTCCTGCAGCCAGAGTTCACGGGCGCGGAGGTTGGCGTTGAGATAAAGCTTGTCTTCGTAGATCGTCCACGCCTCGGGCGTAGTCGGCGCGAGGTAGCCGCGGGAGGCGGCGAAGGCGCAGTAGCCGCCAAAGGCCGGTTCGTAGGCAGTGGGGTTGGATTGGAATGCATCGGCGGAGGCCTGATCGGCAAAGCGCCAGGTTGCACCCTTGTAGTTGACGGTGACGGAGGATGATCCGGCAACAGGGCCATTATTCGTGAAGTAGCCGACCGGGTCGGAGCCATCGATGGCGACACCGCCTTCCTGATAGATTTCCGGCTCGCGCGCCAGGGCGGGGCGGGCGAAGAAGAGTGCCGGGGCGGCGAGGGTAAGCTTGGCGAAGGTACGGCGGTGCATGGGCGTTGGTCCTTTGTTAACGGGTACAGAGTAGACATGGGCAACCCGTTCGGCAAAGGAAGGAGGCTGATACAATCATCCCGCAGCTGTGAAACGCTGTCACATTCCGCCGCCTCTTGGCATTGGCCGTGGTCCCGCATATACGCCCGGTCTGATCCGGAACAGCGGGAGGCCCATCATGCAGGGCAGCGCCAATCTCAACATCATGATCAAGGCCGCGCGCAAGGTCGGACGGTCGCTGAACAAGGATTTCCGCGAGGTCGAGAACCTGCAGAGCTCGGCCGTGAACGCGGCGGCGTTTGTGGCGCGGACCGTCGCAGCGACGGCGGATCTGTTGCGCGAGGAACTGACCGGTGTGCGACGCACGTACGGGTATCTCGACGCGCGTGGCGAAACCGAGGGCGAGGACCCGACGCGACGCTGGATCGTCAACGCGCTGGACGGGCAGACGAATTTCCTGCACGGTCAGCCGCATTATGCCGTGACGATTGCACTGGAGCACAAGCGACAGATCGTGTCGGCGGTGGTGTTCGACCCGGCCAAGGACGAGATGTTCTATTCCGAAAAGGGACAGGGCGCCTGGCTGAATGACAATAAACGCGTGCGCGTGTCCAACCGCGACAGGCTGGTCGATGCGGTTCTGGCCCATGGCGTGCCGAACGGTGTCAAGCGGACGCTGCCCGCGACGCTCAAGGATATGGCGCGGGTGATGCCGGAATGCGCCGGGCTGCGCGCGTCGGGGTCGGCGGCGCTGGACCTTGCCTATGTGGCCTCCGGACGGTTTGACGGGTTCTGGCAGCGCGAGGCGACGGTGATCGATCTGGCGGCGGGAATGCTCATCGCGTCTGAGGCCGGCGCGCTGATCGAAGGGATCCGGAGCGGTCAGAAACCCCTGGAAGACGGCGCGATCCTGAGTGCCAACAATCAGCTGTTTTCCGCCCTCGCCAAGGTGATCCGCACCACCGACTAAGGCGGGACTGTTCCCGGAACGCGGGATGTGTATCATAATCTCCGGTTCTTTCTGGGGATGGATGACATGCGTCTAAGAGGTGTTCGCGGCAGTCGGAATATCGAAGATCGCCGGCGGCGCGGCGGCGGTGGCAAGGCGGGCATCGGCGGTGTTGGCCTTCTCGTGGTGCTGGCTATCGGCTATTTCGCTGGTGTCGATGTGACGCCGCTGTTGCAACAGACGACGCAGGCGTCCCAGGCGCCGCGCGAGCTGAGTGCCGAGGAAGAGCGCGCGGCGGAGTTTACGTCGCGGGTGCTGGCAACCACTGAAGAGGTATGGGGCCAGATCTTTCCGGCGCAAGTGGGGCGTCCCTACGACCCGCCGGTGCTGGTTCTGTTTTCGGGCGCGACCAGTTCGCCCTGTGGCAACGCAAGCGGGGCGACGGGGCCGTTCTACTGCCCGGCGGACGAAAAGGCATATCTCGACACGGAATTCTTCGCGACCCTGTCGCGCCAGCTTGGCGCGCGGGGGGATTTCGCCGCGGCCTATGTGATCGCACATGAGGTGGCGCATCACGTGCAGAACGAGCTGGGCATTCTGGGGCAGGTCAACGAACGGCGTCAGGTCGTGGGGCAAACGCAGGCCAATGCGCTGACGGTGCGGCTCGAATTGCAGGCCGATTGCCTGTCGGGTGTCTGGGCGCGATCGGTGGATGGGTTGCTTGAACCCGGCGATCTGGAAGAGGCGCTGAACGCGGCGCGGATGATCGGTGACGATCACCTGCAAAAACGCGCGGGTCGGGTGCCGCAACCGCACACGTTCACACATGGCACGTCCGAACAGCGGTCGCGCTGGTTCGCGACGGGTTACCAGACGGGCGATATCCGAAGCTGCGATACGTTCAGCACTGACAGGCTCTGACATGATCATCTACGCGCTGCCGGTCGGCCAGGGAATCCTGGGTATTTCGCCCATCCCCGGCGCACGGGGCGACTACGCGGGCGATGTGCAGCATCTGATCGAGTGGAAGCCCTCGATTGTGATGTCGCTTGTCACCGAGGTTGAACTGGTCACGGCGGGCGCGGCCGGTCTGTGGCGCGATCTGGTGGATACCGGCACGCGATGGGAACATCTGCCGATCAGCGATTTCGGCGTGCCGGATGACGCGTTCGACGAGGCGTGGCCGGATGTGAGCGCGACGGCACGGCGCGCGCTCTTGGGCGGCGGACGGGTGCTGGTCCATTGCCGAGGTGGGTGCGGGCGATCCGGCATGGTGGCGTTGCGCTTGATGATCGAGGTGGGCGACGCACCCGAGGACGCCCTGACCCGTCTGCGCGCGGTACGCGCCTGCGCGGTGGAGACCGACGACCAGATGCGCTGGGCGTTCGAGGCGAAACGCGCGCCTGCGGTGTTCCTGCGACATGAGGGGGAGTAGGTGAGAGGCTGGACAACGACCCAAGCGGGGCTCGTTACGGCTGCTTCCTTCCGGACCTGACCGGGTTGGCGAGGCGCTCGCCCGCGCCAACCTCTCGACATGTCAATTAATTCGCGCCGACCGGAATTGCAAGACGGGGACCGTACCGACGGCGGGGACACATTGCCCTTGGCGCAGAAGCGTGGCATCGGCGTGTGCACGAGAAAATCGGGGGGACAGGGCATGCGGTTTGCGGAACAGGTGACCTTTGGCGGGTCCGCGCTGGATCGCGCGGCAGAGTTGCGAGGCGATATGCCCGGTCTTGCCGCCGCGATGCAGGATCCCGCTGCGCGAACTTTGGTGCTTTGGAAAGGCAAACCGCTTTTGATCGGGGATGGGCCGAGCCGCATGCTGGCGCGTCTGCCGCTTGACCATCCGATCCTGAAGGACGCGCGCGTGCCGCCGATTCTTCTGGGTCGCGAAGACGGGGCCGCGCGGTTTGCGCATGACATCTCGGGCTGGCAGCCGGTGGAGGACACAACCGAGGTCGGCGCATTTGTCGACCGGAGCGAACAACATCACCCCGCCGTTCCCGATGATCACCGGTTTGCCGAGCTGCGCATGGTGATGACCGCGCTGACCGCGCGGGATGCGGAACTGGCGGCGACGGCCAAGGCGATCATCGGCTGGCACGAGACGCACCAGTTCTGTGCAAGATGCGGTGCGCCGAGTGATGTGACCCAGGCGGGATGGCAACGCGTGTGCCAGGCCTGCGGCGGCAGTCACTTTCCGCGGACGGACCCGGTGGTGATCATGCTGATCACACGCGGCAACAAGGTACTTCTCGGGCGCTCGCCCGGATGGCCGGAGGGCATGTATTCCTGCCTCGCCGGATTCGTGGAGCCTGGCGAAACCATCGAGGCGGCGGTACGCCGCGAGGTTTGGGAAGAGGCTGGCATCCGGGTGGGTCAGGTCACGTACCTGTCGAGCCAGCCGTGGCCTTTTCCGGCCTCTCTGATGTTCGGGTGCCATGGCGCGGCCCTGACCGATGAGATCACGATTGATCCAGTCGAGATCGAGGATGCGATCTGGGTCAGCCGCGAAGAGGTGATGGACGCCTTTGCGGGGTTGCGAGACGGGCTCTTGCCCGCGCGAAAAGGCGCGATTGCACATTTTTTGCTACGCCACTGGGTTGCCGATACACTGGATTGACGCAACTCTAGTTCAAGGTGGACAGGAAAGGGCATGCCATGCAGGTGACAGCGACCGAAGATGTGGCCGCACCCATAGACCACGTATTTGCAGAGCTTACCGATTTTGCGATGTTTGAACGTCAGGCGTTGCGGCGCGGCATCGACGTGCGGCGGCAATTCAAAGGGGCGGTGCCGCAGATCGGCGAAGGCTGGGACACCAAATTCACCTTTCGCGGCAAGGAGCGGGAGGCGAAGATCGCGCTTGAGGCGTTCGCGCATCCAGACACGCTTGGCTTCAGCGGCGCCTCCGGCGGGCTTGAGACCGCGACCCAGATCGAACTTGTGCCGTTGTCACCGACCCGTACGCGGGTCAACGTGGTGTTCAAGATGTTCCCGAAAACCCTGTCGGCGCGTCTGCTGGTTCAGTCCTTCAAACTGGCGCGGTCCAACATCAACAAGAGGTTCAAGAAACGCATGGCACATTATGCGCGCGAGATCGAAGGCAAGGTGGTGAAATCGGCATGACGTATCTTGGATGGATCACGGCGGCCTGTGTCGCGCTGACGCCGCTCATGGCCAGTGCCCATGAATTCTGGATTGAGCCGAGGGCCTATCAGGTTGACCCGGGCGGATCGATCGTGGCGACGCTGCGCATTGGCGAAGAGTTCGGTGGCGCCGAACAGGCCTATCTTCCGCGCAGCTTCGCGCGCTTCGAGATGCGCTGCGCGGGATCGAAGGCGGGCGTGCCGGGCCGTGCCGGAGACCGTCCGGCACTGGCGGTGAAGGCCCCCGCTGACGGTTTGTGCGTCGCCATCCACCAGACCCAAAGCTATTCGCTGACCTACCAGGAATGGCAGAAGTTTCTGAATTTCGTGGATCACAAGGATTTCGCGACTGCGGTCGCCGACCATAAGGCGCGTGGTTTGCCTGAGACCGGGTTCACGGAGCGCTATAGCCGCTACGCCAAAAGCCTGATTGCGGTTGGCTCTGGTCAGGGCAAAGATCGCGCCGAAGGCCTTGCGACCGAGATCGTGGCGGAGGCGAACCCCTATACCGACAACGTCTCTGGCGGGATGCCCGTGCGGGTTCTCTACAACGGCAAGCCGCGCGCGAATGCGCAGGTCGAACTGTTTGCGAAATCGCCCGGTGGATCGGTAAAGATCACGCTGCACCGGACCGATCGGCAAGGTCGGGTTCGTCTTCCGGTGCGCGCGGGGTATTCGTATCTGGCCGATGCCGTGGTGTTGCGCCCGCTGAAGCCTGCGAAAGACGGCGACCCGGTATGGGAGACGCTATGGGCCTCGCTCACCTTCGCGGTGCCACGCTAGGGCGCGGATGCGTGGGCGCCATCGGCGCCTAGGCGGAATGCCAGTCGAAGAATCCGGGGCCTGCGCGGTCCAGCAAGGTGCGCGCGAGCGCTTTTCCCATGTCCGCGCCGTCGGAAATCGGTCCGCTGACCTCATCGGCATGGGACGCGGACCCGTCCGGTCGCAACACCTCTCCGCGCAGGCGGAGTGTGTCTCCGTCCAGTTCCGCCAATCCGGCGATGGGTGTTTCGCAGGAGCCATCAAGTTCGGCGAGGAAAGCGCGTTCGGCAGCCAGCCGGTGTCCGGTCTCGGTGTGGTGGATCGCGGCAAGCATTTCGGCGGCGCGGTTGTCGTCGGCACGCCGTTCGATCCCGATCGCCCCTTGCGCCACGGCGGGGAGCATATCGTTCGTCTCAATGGCGGTTTTCGGCACCTCGTCCATCTTGAGGCGGTTGAGCCCGGCCATGGCAAGGAAGGTGCAGGAGGCGACACCGTCGGAGAGCTTCTTGAGGCGTGTCTGCAGGTTGCCGCGAAACTCGACCACGTTCAGGTCCGGACGCCGGTTCAGAAGCTGCGCGCGGCGACGCAAGGATGAGGTACCGACAATCGCGGCCTCGGGGAGTTGCGCGATGCCCGTGAGTTCTGGCGAGATGAACGCGTCGCGCACGTCCTCGCGCGGCAGGTAGGTGTCGAGCAACAACCCGTCGGGTTGCAGCACCGGCATATCCTTCATCGAGTGCACTGCGATGTCGATCTTGCCTGACAGCATGTCCTCTTCGATTTCGCGGGTGAAAAGGCCCTTGCCGCCGATCTCCTTGAGCGGGCGGTCGATGATCCTGTCGCCGGTGGTCTTGATGACGACGATGGTAAATGCCTCAAATGGCAGATCAAATGCGAGCGCCAACCGCTCGCGGGTTTCGTTCGCCTGGGCCAGTGCCAGCGGAGAACCGCGTGTGCCGATGTTCAGGGGTTTGTCGGGTGTGGGCAAGTCAATCGTCATGTGTGGATCTTTAGGCGTGTAAACTTCGACTGACAACCATGCTTGTCTTGACATATTGCCGCCAAGGGTTGATCCGAAGGCAAGAACACAAGGAACGACTATGGCCGAGACCAAGACCATCCTGCGCGCACTGGCAGGTGAGACCCTCCCGACACCCCCGATCTGGATGATGCGACAGGCCGGCAGGTACCTGCCAGAATACCGCGCCACGCGGGCGCAGGCCGGGGATTTTCTATCCTTGTGTTACAATTCCGAACTTGCCGCCGAGGTCACGTTGCAGCCGATCCGCCGCTACGGATTCGATGCGGCGATTCTGTTTGCCGATATTCTGCTGCTGCCTCAGGCGTTGGGTGCGGATCTCTGGTTCGTGACCGGTGAAGGCCCGCGTTTGTCCACGATCACGACGCAGGTTGAGTTTGACAAGCTCGGATCCGGCGAGATGATCCACGACACCCTCAACCCGATATACGAAACGGTGCGCATCCTGCGGCGGGAGTTGCCCGAAGAAACGACGCTGATTGGCTTTGCCGGCGCGCCGTGGACGGTGGCAACCTATATGATCGCGGGCCGGGGCACGCCGGATCAGGGTCCGGCGCATGCGCTGAAAGACGAAAACCGCGCACTTTTCGAGGCGATCATCGAGCGGCTCACCGAGAGCACCATCGACTACCTGTCGGCGCAGATCGACGCCGGTGCAGAGGTCGTGAAGATTTTCGACAGCTGGGCGGGGTCTCTCAAGGGAGACGATTTCGACCGCTATGCCAAGTATCCGGCCAAGGTCATCACCGAAGAGATCAAGCGCCGTCATCCGGGTATTCCGGTGATTGCCTTCCCGCGTCAGGCGGGGGACGGGTATATCGGCTTCCACGCCGCGACCGGCGCGGATTGTGTGGCTGTCGACGACAGCGTGACGCCCGAATGGGTGGCAGAGCATGTTCAGCCGGGCGGCTGCGTGCAGGGCAATCTGGCGTCAAAACACATGGTGACGGGCGGCCAGGCTTTGGTTGATGAGACCCGCCACGTGGTCGAAGCGCTGAAAAACGGGCCGCATATCTTCAACCTTGGTCATGGCATCACGCCAGACGCCGATCCTGAAAACGTCCAGCTCATGATCGACACCGTCCGCGGAGGCTAGACCCGCTTTTTGAGCTGTCGCTCTCGCAGGAACACGAACAGACCGGCGCTCAGGATCAGTGTGCATCCGGCCCAGACGCTGGGTGTCGGCCATTCGGCAAAGACGAGCCACCCCCAGAAGAAGGCAAGCGGCAGGCCGATATATTCGAACGGAGCGACGGTGGCCGACGGCGCGATGCGATAGGCCGCGTTCAGGCAGTAGGCCATCGTTGCGTTCAGCACACCCATCGCCGCGAATGTCGCCCAGTCGCTGCGTGCGGGCCATTCCCAGGCGCGTAGCAGAAAGTGCAGGCTCGGGCTGTCCGGTCCGGGGTCGAAACGACCGTCGCCGACACTCAGGAAAAACAGGGCAGATACCCCGATAAAGGCCAGTTGGTTGTAGATCGCCATGGCGGAGGCTTTGCTGGTCAGCCCCAGCGCGCGGGTCATGGTCGCCATACCCGCGTAGAGCGTGGCCGCCACGACCGGCAGCACCAGTACCCAGCGCGAGGTGAGTTCCACATCCAGTGCGCTGGGGTCCTGCATGATCGCCACGCCGACAAAGCCCGCGACAATGGCACCGCCGCGCAGCGGGCCGACACGTTCGCCAAGGAACAGAGCCGAGAAAAGCGTCAGCAGCAGAGGCCCGACGTAGAACAGAGCCGTCGTCAGACCAAGCGGTAAGACGGCCAGAGAGGCAAAGAAGGTGAGGTTCGCGCCCACCAGCATCAGACCCTTCACCGCGTGCAGGACGGGCTGATGGGTGCGCAGCAGGCTGAAACCGCCCTCGATCCGCAGGATCACGAAGCTGATGCAGATGGCGAGTGATGTGCGCGAAAACACGATGAGGTGCAGGGCGTAATCGTCGGAAAGCACCTTGATCAGCAGATCGTTGATCGAGATGGCGACCATCCCGATGCAGAGAAACAGAATGCCCAGACCGGGCCGGTTTTCGCGCTGCGCTGCCATCCTTTCCGGCTAGCGGTTTCGGACGCCGTCGTCACGGTTGAAAGCGACATGCACAGGCAGGACCGGATCCGCGCACAGCTTTGGCCGTTGCGTTCGGGTCGAACGCCGCTAGGTTGCCGGGTCTCGAACGGTGGAGATGTTTCATGGCGGCGATGGTTCAGATCAGCGATGTGAAGAAGGTCTATGGCGACGGCTTCGAAGCGCTCAAGGGCGTGTCCCTCGACATCGAGGATGGCGAGATCCTTGCGCTGCTCGGCCCCAATGGCGCGGGCAAGACCACGCTGATTTCCACGATCTGCGGGATCACCCAGCAAAGCGCGGGGACGATCCTTGTCGGCGGGCACGACAATGTGCGCGACTATCGCCGGGCACGTGAGCTGGTGGGTCTCGTACCGCAGGAGATCAACCTCGAACCGTTCGAGCGGGTGATGAATACGGTCAAATTTTCGCGGGGGTTGTTTGGCAAGCCGCGCAACGATGCATTCATCGAAAAGATCCTCCGCCAGCTGTCGCTTTGGGACAAGCGGGACAACCGGATCATGGAGCTGTCGGGCGGCATGAAACGGCGGGTGCTGATCGCGAAGGCGCTGTCGCACGAACCGCGGGTTCTGTTTCTGGATGAACCGACCGCCGGTGTCGATGTCGAGCTGCGCCGCGACATGTGGGAGATCGTGGCCGGGCTGAAACGCGATGGTGTCACCATCATCCTGACCACGCATTACATCGAAGAGGCCGAGGCCATCGCCGACCGGGTCGGCGTCATCAACAAGGGCGAGATCCTGTTGGTCGAGGCCAAGGAAGACCTGATGACGCGGCTGGGGCAGAAAGAACTGCGGATCGAATTGCAGGAGCCGGTGGCGACACTGCCGGAGGTGTTGCAGGACCGCGGATTGCGGATCGACGAAGACGGTCGCGTGTTGATCTACACTTACGACACGGGGCAGGACCGGACGGGAATCGCGTCGCTGATCCGGGAGGTCACCGAGGCCGGTCTAGTGCTGCGCGACCTGCAGACGACGCAGAATTCGCTTGAAGACATCTTTGTGGGTCTGGTGAACAATCAGGAGGACGCGGCATGAACTGGCAGGCGATCCGGGCAATCTATGTCTTCGAGATGGCGCGATTCTTCCGCACGTTATTGCAGAGCTTCGTGTCGCCGGTAATCTCGACCTCGCTCTATTTCGTGGTCTTCGGCGCGGCGATTGGCTCTCGGATCGATCAGGTGGAGGGGGTATCCTATGGCGCGTTTATCGTGCCGGGGTTGATTATGTTGTCGGTGATGACGCAGGCCATCTCGAATGCGTCGTTCGGCATTTATTTCCCCAAGTTCATCGGCACGATTTACGAATTGCTGTCGGCACCGATCAATTTCCTCGAAATCGTCATGGGCTATGTCGGCGCGGCGGCGACGAAAGCGCTGTTCATCGGCGTGGTGATCCTTGGCACCTCTGCGCTGTTTGTGGACCTCACGATCCAGAATCCACTGGCGATGCTGGCCTTTCTGGTGCTGACCTGCCTGAGCTTTTCGCTCTTCGGGTTCATCATCGGTATCTGGGCCGGGAATTTCGAGCAGTTGCAGCTGATCCCGCTGCTGGTCATCACGCCCTTGGTCTTCCTTGGCGGATCGTTCTATTCGATCTCGATGCTGCCGCCGGTGTGGCAGACGATCTCGTTTTTCAACCCGGTGGTCTACCTCGTGTCGGGCTTCCGCTGGTCGTTCTTTGGTCTGGCGGATGTGCCGATCGGTCTATCGTTGCTGGCGATCCTCGCTTTCACGCTGCTGTGCCTCGGGACGATCTGGTGGATTTTCAAGACAGGATGGCGGATCCGTCAGTAAGCCGATCAGAAGCTGACCAGCGCCGCGCCGAAGATCACGAAGCCGCCGCCGACGAGTTCCCGGGCGGACAGGGGCTCGCCGACGAGGTATGTGGCGGCGAGGACGAGGATGCTTTCGGTGGCGATGATGGCCACGTAGGCGAGGCCAAGAGAGACCTGTCGCAGCAGCAGGATCTCGGCGGTGGCGACGCCGGTGAGGACGATGGCAATCGCCCCGATCACAAAGATCGTTGCATCGTCCGAGGCCATTTTCATGAGAAGTGTGGCAAGCGCGTAGCCGACACCGGCTGTGATCGCCAAAAGGGATTTGTTGGAAAGTACGTCCAAAACATGCATATGAGTCACCGCTGAATGAGTGCGATTTGGTTTTCGAAATATCAGCAAACTTACCATAAAACCGGCGCGGGGCAGAGGCTGGTATACCTGACCTCGGCGGATTGCCGCCGTACGGTGCCCTTGGCTCTAGACCGCTGCGGGCTGTCCCCGACCTCCCATGACCCAGTCCATGGTCATGCCGCCGATCCACATGCAGAACAGGGCGAGCCACGCGGTGCCGGCAAAAATCGACCCGCCGGTCACGCCTGCGCCGATGGCACAGCCTCCGGCCAGCATACCGCCAAACCCCATGAGCGCTGCACCGATCATGGCGTTGCGCATCGGAGTGGGGCCTTCGAAGCCCTGAAACTTGAGCTCACCTGCAACGAACGCGGCGAGGAAGGATCCGACGACGACCCCCGGTACGAGGCCGATGTCGAATTCGAGGATCGACGAACGGTCAAGGAAAAACATCAGGGTGTTCGCCGAGGGGCCGGTGAAGGTCGCGCTTTCGATCTGCACAGGGTCGAAAGCGACCTGGCTCAACGCGTAGGTCAGCGCCCAGCCAAGCGCGACGGCAAAGCCCACGCCGGACGCGAAGACCAGACGGGAAAACCCGATCCGGTTGCGTCGGGACAACTCCAGCGCCAGAAGCGCCGTGGCGAGGCCGAAGACCAGCCCGCTGCCATCGGGCAGGCGCAGAGTGGTGAGGAGCTCCATGTTGCGTCCGCCTTCGGTGATCCACATCGCGGCGAGGCTGTCGCGGATCGGGGCAAGCCATCCGGTCAGAGACATCTGCGCAACAACGGCGAAGATAAGGCCCGAGACGACAGAGCGGAGGTTGCCGGTCGCCGCCAGAACCAGAAGCCGCCCGGAACAGCCGCGTGCCAGCACCATGCCCGCGCCGAACGTCAGCCCGCCGATGATCGCGCCGGACCAGCTTCCCGGAACGGCCATCATTCTGGCCTCTGACGTGTCGATCAGGCCGAACATCTGTGCCGCCTGAACCCAGACCACCGCTGTGGAGAAGGTCAAAAGCCATACCGCGACCTTGTCTTCCATACGTCCGCGCGCGAACTCGACGGCGGCAGCGCGGAGGCAGAAGCGCGAGCGCTGGGCGGCGATGCCGAAGACGATGCCGGTCAGCAGCCCGAATAGTGCGGCAGTCGGCGCTTCGCCGATGCGGTCAACCAATGCGATCAGGTCCATATGGCGCCTCCGTCATGCCGCGTGTTGCATGCGCGAGGTGGAATATGTGCGCCTTGATGTGGATCAGAAACCGCGGCTTTTCCCTCGCCAAGGGTGACAAGCAGGCGTAAAGGACACCCATGCGGCGCATCGTACCCCTTGGTGAAGCCCGGCACTTGCCGATCTGGCGGCGGCCCGTGACGCTTCTGTTTCTGATGGCGATTGCCATGCCGCTGAGCTTTGCGACGTGGTCGGCGCTTCTGAACAATTTCGTCATCGAGGTGGCGCAGTTCGATGGTGCCGACATCGGTTGGCTGCATACCGTGCGGGAAATCCCGGGCTTTCTGGCCATCGGGGTGATCGTGGTCATCCTTTTCATCCGGGAACAGACGCTGGCGATGATCTCATTGACGATGCTGGGAGTTGCGACGGCGCTGACGGCTTTCTTTCCGACGATGGGCGGGATCCTTTTCATCACGCTCATCAGTTCAATCGGGTTCCACTATTACGAGACGGTGAACCAGTCACTGCAGCTGCAATGGCTGCCGAAAGACCGCGCGCCGCAGGTGCTTGGCCTACTGTTGTCGGCGGCGTCAGCGGCAACGTTGGTGGCCTATGGCGTGATCGTGGTGACGTGGCGCGCCTATGATCTGAGCTATCACAGTGTCTACATGGTGTCGGGCGCGCTCACGATTGTCATCGTGATCTACTGCGTCATCGCCATGCCGCAGTTTGAATCGCCAAACCCGCAGACCAAGAAATTCATCCTGCGGAAACGCTACTGGCTCTACTACGCGCTGCAGTTCATGTCGGGCGCGCGACGGCAAATCTTCGTTGTTTTCGCGGCCTTCATGATGGTGGAACGGTTCGGGCTGGACGTGGATCAGATCACAAAGCTGATGCTTGTGACGCTTTTAGCCAACATGATCCTTGCGCCGGTGTTGGGGCAGGTTGTGCACCGTTACGGCGAACGCAACGCGATGGTGTTCGAGTATATCGGCCTGATCCTTGTCTTCGTCGCCTATGGCGGGATCTACTGGTTCGGCTGGGGCGTGGTGCTGGCGGCGGTGCTTTACGTGCTGAACAATATCTTCTTCGCGTTGGCGCTGGCATTGAAGACCTACTTCCAGAAGATCGCCGATCCCGGCGACATTGCCCCGACCGCAGCGGTCGCGTTTACGATCAACCATATCGCGGCGGTGTTTCTGCCTGCGCTCCTTGGCTATTTGTGGCTTGTCTCGCCGGGCGCGGTGTTTGGATTGGCGGCGGGAATGGCGATGGTGTCGCTCATGCTGGCGCTGATGATCCCGCGCCACCCCGAACCCGGCAACGAGACCGTGTTTTCGCGATACGTGGCAGCGCCGGCGGAGTAAGCTTGCGAGACAGGGGGCTTCGTGGCAAGGGACGCCAGAGTTCCCTGACCCCGAAAGCGCCCTCCCATGACCACCTATACTGCCTTCACGACCCTGTCGGACAAATCCTCCGCCGAAGCGCTGGGCGAGGCTTTGGAGGATCTGGAAGATACCCCCTACGGCGTCGGTGTCTTCGAAATCGAGGACGGATCGGGCATGTGGGAAGTCGGCGCCTATTTCATGGACCCGCCGGATGACGTCGCGCTCGCGCTTTTGTCCGCGGCGCATCGCGCGGGCGACTTCGTTGTCTCCGAAGTGCCCGAAACCGATTGGGTCGCAAAGGTCCGGCGCGAACTGGTCCCGGTCCACGCTGGTAGGTTCTACGTCTATGGCAGCCACGATGCGGACACGGTGCCCGACAACGCAGAGCCGCTCTTGATCGAAGCGGCGATGGCGTTCGGGACGGGGCACCACGGTACGACACAGGGCTGTTTACGTGCCCTGGATCGGTTGATCGAGGCAGGCGTGACCTGTCACAACGTGGCCGATATCGGCTGCGGGACGGCCGTTCTTGCCATGGCGGCCGCGCGGGTCTGGCCCGAGACGGTGCTGGCAAGCGATATGGATCAGGTCGCCGTTGAGGTGGCAGAGGCCAATGTCACCGCGAACGGATTATCCGGTCGGGTCGATTGCCTTGAGGCGATGGGCTTCGATCATCCGCGCCTGCATGACGCTGCGCCGTTTGATCTTGTCTTTGCCAACATCCTGAAACAGCCCCTCATCGATCTTGCCCCGGATATGGCACAGCATCTTGCGCCGGGGGGATTCGCGATACTGTCCGGCATCCTGAACGAACAAGGCGACGATGTGGCAGAGGTTTATGCACAAAACGGCATCAATACCTGGCATCGTGAAGAGATTGGTGACTGGACGACGATAACGCTTCAAAAAGCGCCCTCTTAAATCTGCCGCAATTGCCCGAAAAATCGGGTTTTCGCCGTAATTGGGGTCAAATCGCCATGTTTGCCCCATTCTCGCCACATTCTGAGCCTAACTGTGTCACATCCGGTGGGGGCCGGAAATCAAGGCTGCTGATCATGTCACGCAATCAGGAAATGTTCGATGAACGGTACCGCAAGGTACTTGCCCGTCATCGCCAATTGTCGCGCGGATACGCAACGAAGCTCTCCAAAAACGGTCTCGTCACGCATTACCCGATCGGGCATGTGCGCGATGTGTTGTCATTTTCCGTTTTGCTTTGGCCCTTGGGTATTCTGTTTTTCCTTAAGGCCTGCATCGTGACGATCTTCGGTGAAGAAGCTTATCGCGAACAGGTGTCGATCCTGGCAGAGGGAACCATGGGAGAACAGATCGGGGCGTTCTTTTTGCACATGGACCCGATCACGGGAATCCTGGCTCAGATTCTGGGGCTGATCATCAACTGATCGCCCGTATTTACGGATGTGTTGCGCGCACCAAAAATGCCGTGTCAGGGGACTGACACGGCATTTTTTTTGATTTCATTCCGGGGCCAGAGCCCGGATCGACTTAGAACGAGTCGACGTCGGCGCGGGTCAGGCCAATATCGTCAAGCTCATGATCGCTCAGCGCGCGCAGCGCGTTGCGTGTGAGGCGGGCATCGTTCCATGCGGAGAAGTTGGCAAAGAGCGAAGCAAGTGTTGCGCTGAAACCTTTGTGGCCAGCGGCGTATGTGGGGCGGGTGGTGTCGAATGCAGCCATGACCGTTTTCCTTTAAGTGCGCGTGTTGCGGTGTTTCATCTGGCGGGCAGATAGGTGCCTAATTCGACTGCAACAATGGTGATTTTTGCATAGGATTTATGCGCTTTGTGCATGGCTCGAACAGCATAGTAAGTGGTTGAAAAAAGACGCAGAAATACGACGCGCCGCGTGTCTCTTTTGACCGATATGACGTCTAAGCGACATCGGGCATGACGGATTTGGACGGTGTCCCGACTGCGCGTCATTTATATTGATTGCTTGGCGTTTGTTCGCGTTTCGTGCTAGCCGTGCTGAAAAAGCAACAAAGGCGCGAGCAGCATGCGTGTTTTGGGGATTGATCCGGGGTTGCGGTTCCTTGGTTGGGGCGTGATCGAGGCCGAGGGCAGCCGTTTGCGTCATGTGGCAAATGGCGTGTGCCTGTCCGGCACCGGAGAACTTGCCTCCAGACTTCTGGCGCTCCATCAGGCCCTCACGGACGTGTTCGCGCGGTTTCAGCCGCATACGGTCGCCATCGAGAAGACTTTCGTGAACAAGGACGCAGTCGGAACGCTCAAGCTTGGGCAGGCGCGCGGTGTGGCTCTTCTGGTGCCCGCACAGTTCGGACTGGAGATCGGGGAGTATTCACCCAACTCCGTGAAAAAAACCGTGGTCGGTGTGGGTCACGCCGACAAACGACAAGTCGAGCACATGGTAAAGATGCAGCTGCCCGGCGCTGAAATCCACGGCTCGGACGCGGCAGACGCCCTGGCGATCGCGATCTGTCACGCGCATCATATGACCGGCCCGGGCATGAGGATGCGCGCATGATCGGGCGGATTGCCGGTGTCGTGATTTACAAGGGCGATGATCACGTCCTCATCGACGTGCGCGGCGTTGGCTATTCGGTCTATTGCTCGGATAGGGTGCTGGCGCAGGTGCCGGGACCCGGAGAAGCGGTGGCCCTGTTCACGGACCTCTTGGTGCGCGAGGATCTGCTGCAGCTCTTCGGGTTTCCCACGCTGATCGAAAAGGAATGGCACCGCCTGCTGATGTCGGTGCAGGGCGTCGGGGCTAAAGCGTCACTGGCGATCCTTGGTGCCTTGGGGCCCGATGGCGTTGGGCGGGCGATTGCGCTGGGCGACTGGAACTCGGTGAAGGCGGCCAAAGGCATAGGCCCGAAAACCGCGCAGCGTGTGGTGAACGAGTTGAAAGACAAGGCCCCGGCCGTCATGGCGATGGGCGGCACCGCGCCTGTGGCACCGCCGCCCGACACCGACGACGATGCGGTGATCGAACCGGTTCGTGCTGCGCCAGCGGCTCCGGCCCCTGTGCCATCCGCATCAGCACAGGCAGAGGCATTGTCGGCGCTGGGCAATCTTGGTTATGCGCCCGGTGAAGCGGCCAGCGCTGTGGCGCAGGCGTCTGGCGAGAATCCAACCGCAACAACGCCGGACCTGATTCTGGCCGCATTGAAACTTCTGGCGCCGAAGGGATGAGGGGTGCATGCTCATCCGCCCAAACCTGCGTCTTCGCGAGGCGCGCCCTTGCATGTGAGGAACGCGCATGAGTTCTGACCCGACACTGCGGCCCGAGCCTTTGCCGGAGGACCGGGACCGGGCATTGCGGCCGCAGATGCTCGATGATTTCGTGGGGCAAGCGGAGGCCCGCGCCAATCTGCGTGTGTTTATCCAATCCGCCCGACAGCGGGCGGACTCGATGGATCACACGCTGTTTCACGGCCCGCCCGGACTGGGCAAGACAACGCTGGCGCAGATCATGGCGCGCGAGTTGGGCGTCGGGTTTCGCATGACCTCCGGGCCGGTGCTGGCGAAGGCGGGCGATCTGGCCGCGATCCTGACCAATCTCGAAGCGCGGGATGTGTTGTTCATCGACGAGATCCACCGGCTGAACCCGGCCGTGGAGGAAGTGCTCTATCCGGCCATGGAGGATTACGAGCTTGATCTGGTGATCGGCGAAGGGCCAGCGGCGCGGACGGTCCGGATCGAGCTGCAGCCTTTCACGCTTGTCGGGGCCACGACGCGGTTGGGGCTGCTGACAACGCCCTTGCGTGACCGGTTCGGCATTCCGACGCGGCTGAATTTTTATACCGAGGATGAGCTGAACACGATCGTTGCGCGCAATGCCGTGAAACTTGGTGTGGAGGCGGCGCCGGAGGGCGCGCGCGAGATCGCCAGACGGTCACGCGGGACACCGCGGATCGCCGGCCGGCTTCTGCGCCGGGTGGTGGATTTCGCCGTGGTCGAGGGTGATGGGATTGTCACGAAAGAGCTCGCCGATGGCGCGCTGACCCGGTTGGGCGTAGATCATATTGGTCTTGATGCGGCGGACCGGCGCTACTTGCGGCTGATTGCCGAGAATTACGCCGGTGGTCCGGTCGGGATCGAAACCTTGTCCGCGGCGCTGTCGGAAAGTCGGGATGCTTTGGAAGAGGTGATCGAGCCCTATCTCTTGCAGCAGGGCCTGATCCAGCGCACACCACGCGGGCGGATGCTGGCGCAGAAGGGTTGGAGCCATTTGGGGTTGGCGACACCGCGAGCGACTGGGAGCAAAGATCTGTTTGATTGAGACGGCTGAATCCGCGCTACAGTCTGCTGTTTCTTAGAAGGTCTACTCGATTCAAGCAGATACCGAGAACCCTTGTATCTCAAATCATCGAAAAACCCTTCATCGCGCCGATGAGGTCAGGGATCTTCTTTTTGAACTTGAAGAAGCCTGCCGTCGCGTGTGGCCACGCGCGGCGATCGTGGTCGCGCAGCACGCGGGTGAGAGAGACGTCTCTGATATCGTTCAGGATCGCGGCACTGGGTCCCACGGGCGCATAAGGTGTGACGATCTGAGCACCGCCATAAGACGCGGCCCACTCTTCGATTTCGCGCGCCAAGGTCAGGCCTTTGGTCACTGGGCCCAGTGTGTCAGACCAGCGTTCCGTCACATCGTCCATCAGCGCCGACTTGAACGTTTTGACCGCGGGCGAAACATGCAGGGGGCTGAGGCCGTCGGTGGCGTCGAGCGTGGCCGTGGCTATGGGCGCGACGCCAAGATCGAAGAGCCAGCCGGGGCTCAGATCGTCTTCGTGCAGCAGAAGGAGTGTCGGTTGCGATGGGTCCAACATGTCGCCCGTGGGCGGGTCCATCCGCGGCGGATGATCGGGCCCGTCGAGCGGTTCTGGATTCGGCGTCAGCTGATGGGTCGGATTGAACCGACCTTCTGTGTATTTCGAAATGTTGGATGCGCGCGCGGCGTAATTCTTGCCGTGTGTCTGCAGCCCGGCCACCCATCGCCAGCTGAGCGTGTTGGATGCCGGATCGCCGTCGTAGAGGTGGCGCAGGAAAAAGTCCGCGCCGAGCTCCCATGGCAGGCGCAGGGTGAAGATCCAGATCGAGGCGAACCACATGCGGGCGTGGTTGTGCAGATAACCGGTCTCGACCAGCTCATGTGCCCAGTGATTGAAGCAGTCGATGTCGGTGTCGCCCTTGCAGGCGGCTTCCCATTCGGCGCGCAATCCGGACTGCGTTTGAACGCGGTCCCATGCGTTGGCGAGGCTCTGACGATATCCGCCCCAAACGGCGGGCCGCATTTCGAGCCAACCTTTCCAATAGGTGCGCCAATAAACCTCCTGGATAAACTTTTCGGCCACACTGGTCGAGAAGTGTCCAAGGACCGCATCGAGCACTTCAGGTTCTGTTAACACTCGGTGGCGTATGTAGGGCGACAGCGTGGACACGTTGTCATGGTTTCCCGGGCCGCGGTCGTAATTCCGTTCGGCGGCGTAGTCGCGTCCGGCTTTGGGGACGAACCGGGACAGGAGTTCAAGGGCTGCGGTGCGGGTTGGTGGAAATGTCTGGCTCATGCCGCGTGAGGTAACTCCGTTCTGCGACCCGTCAACGGCGTGCCGCACCCGGCCCCCCTTGCAGCCCCTCGGACCCGACACTAGTCTCTGGCTAACTCGCAACCGCGGCACCGTCCGGTCGCCGCTTCATCCAGGCAGGCACAGATGAAAGATCCTTTCGACACCTATATGAACACGCTCGTCCCCATGGTGGTGGAACAGACCAGCCGTGGCGAACGCGCTTACGATATCTTCTCGCGACTACTGAAAGAGCGGATCATCTTCCTCAACGGTCCGGTGCATGACGGCATGTCGTCGCTGATTGTGGCGCAGCTTTTGCACCTCGAGGCGGAGAATCCGTCGAAAGAAATCAGCATGTACATCAACTCGCCCGGCGGGGTGGTGACGTCCGGTCTGTCGATCTACGACACGATGCAATATATCAAGCCGAAGGTCAGCACGCTGGTCATCGGTCAGGCGGCGTCGATGGGATCACTGCTTCTCACCGCGGGCGAGGCGGGGATGCGGTTCTCTTTGCCCAATAGCCGGGTGATGGTGCACCAACCGTCTGGCGGCTACCAGGGCCAGGCGACCGATATCATGATCCACGCGCAGGAGACGCAGAAGCTCAAGCAGCGCCTGAACGAGATCTACGTGAAGCACACCGGTCAGACGCTGAAAAAGGTCGAAGCGGCGCTTGAGCGTGACAACTTCATGTCGCCGGAAGAGGCCAAGGACTGGGGCCTGATCGACGAGATTGTCGAGAGCCGTGCCAAAGGAACCGACGAAGAGTAAAACGTGATCGGGCCACACTGCCACGGATGCGTTTTTGGCGTTGTGGCCCATGATCTGCTGTCCTAAGGTTCTGGCAAGAGAATACGGTACACCTTTAAGGTGAGCGACAACTACCCGATGACGCTCTTGGTTGACCGGGAAAGGTTAAAAGATGGCGACGAATTCTGGCGGCGACAGCAAAAACACCCTCTACTGCAGCTTCTGTGGCAAAAGCCAACATGAAGTGCGCAAGCTCATTGCCGGACCGACCGTCTTTATCTGCGATGAATGCGTTGAACTCTGCATGGACATTATCCGCGAAGAGACCAAGGGCGGTGGCCTGAAGTCGACGGATGGCGTGCCGACGCCGCGCGAGATTTGCGATGTGCTGGACGACTATGTCATCGGTCAGGCGGTGGCGAAGCGGGTGCTGTCGGTTGCGGTGCACAACCACTACAAGCGTCTGAACCATTCGCAGAAATCCTCGGATATCGAGTTGGCGAAGTCGAACATCTTGCTGATCGGTCCGACCGGTTGCGGCAAGACACTTCTTGCCCAGACGCTCGCGCGAATTCTGGATGTACCGTTCACGATGGCGGATGCCACGACGCTGACCGAAGCCGGATACGTCGGCGAGGATGTCGAAAACATCATCCTCAAGCTGTTGCAGGCGTCGGAATACAACGTCGAACGTGCACAGCGCGGCATCGTCTATATCGACGAGGTCGACAAGATCACACGGAAGTCCGAGAACCCATCGATCACGCGCGACGTGTCGGGCGAGGGTGTGCAGCAGGCGCTTCTGAAGCTGATGGAAGGCACCGTGGCCTCGGTGCCGCCGCAGGGTGGGCGCAAGCATCCGCAGCAGGAGTTCCTGCAGGTCGACACGACCAATATCCTTTTCATCTGCGGCGGGGCGTTTGCCGGTCTCGACCGGATCATCGCGCAGCGTGGCAAAGGCTCGGCCATGGGCTTTGGCGCCGATGTGCGCGACAATGATGAGCGCGGCGTGGGCGAAGTGTTCCAGGATCTGGAACCCGAAGACCTGCTCAAGTTCGGCTTGATCCCGGAATTCGTCGGCCGCCTTCCCGTGATCGCGACGCTCGAAGATCTGGACGAAGATGCGCTGGTCATCATCCTTACTCAGCCGAAGAACGCCCTGGTCAAGCAATATCAACGTCTGTTCGAGCTTGAGGATACAACGCTCAGCTTTACCGACGATGCGCTGACCGCGATTGCCAAGCGGGCCATTGAACGCAAAACCGGCGCGCGTGGGCTGCGATCGATCCTTGAAGACATCCTGTTGGATACGATGTTCGAATTGCCCGGCATGGATGACGTGACCGAGGTGGTGGTGAACGAAGAGGCCGTGACCTCGGACGCCAAGCCGCTGATGATCTACGCGGATCAGAAGAAAGAGCCAGCATCCGCGGGCTAACTGTCTGATGAAGAACAGATTTTAAGGTGGGCTTTCGGCCCGCCTTTCTTTTTGAGGGTGTGAGAAAATGACAATCCGGCGCATTTCTTCTGGCGGAGAGTTTGAGGCCAAGGTCGGCTATTGCCGGGCTGTGGTGGCAGGTGGTTTCGTGCACGTGGCAGGCACGGTGGGGCAGGGTGACACGGTTGTCGATCAGTGCCGGAGTGCGTTGGAGGTCATTGGCGGAGCGTTGGAAAAGGCCGGAGCATCCTTCGCAGACGTGGTGCGCGTGACCTATTACTTGCCCGACCGCCATGAATTCGAGCCGTGTTTTCCCGTTTTGGCAGAGACCTTCGGCGCCAACTCGCCAGCGGCCACGATGATCGAATGTGGCCTGATCGATCCGAAATACAGGATCGAGATCGAGGTCACCGCGCTTGCCCCGCCTGCGGCATAGCTGCGCTGGACCTCGCTCTTGATCTGACCGTATAAGGCGGTGACCCAAACCCGAGGAGACGTCCATGGGCATTCTCAATACTCTTCTTCGCGCTGTCACATGGTGGAACGGGCAAACGCTTGGCACGCAGTTCTACACGTGGCGCAAGGGTGAAAAGGTAGGTGAGGATACACAGGGCAACATCTTCTACCAGTCGCGTGACGGAAAGCGGCGCTGGGTGATCTATAACGGTGAGGCCGAGGCCAGCCGCGTGGATCCGGACTGGCACGGTTGGTTGCATCACACGTTCAAGGAACCGCCGACAGAGCGGCCGTTGCCCAAGAAAGACTGGGTGAAACCGCATCAGGAGAACCTCACCGGGACGGCGTTGGCCTATGCGCCTGCCGGGTCAATCCGGCGACCGGTGCCAGAGGAGCGCCGCGACTACGAGGCGTGGAGCCCGGAATAAGACCGGTGCCGATGTGTCGGGCACGCGCGGGGTAAGCTGATGGTGCGGCGACTTTTTTCTGTTGTTGTTTTCTGTGCCGCGACCGCGGTCTCGGCTCAGTTGGCCACGTCGGATGGGACGGGCGTCACGGTGCGCGCGCTGGACAAGCTGACGGGTCAGGTGTCGGATCTTGAGATTGCGAATAACCGCTCTGCAAGCGTTGGTCGGATCACCATCGCCGTCAGCGAATGCCGGTACCCCGAAGGCAACGCAGCGGGCGAAGCCTATGCGGAGCTGACCGTCACTGAAGTCGGCGTCGAAGGTCCGGTCTTTCAGGGATGGATGATCGCGTCTTCGCCTGCGCTCAATCCGATGGATCACCCGCGCTACGACGTTTGGGTGTTGCGCTGCACGACCTCTTGACCGGAAGACGCGAGTGGAGCGGCGTTGAAATCCGCTTCACGCTGGAGGGCATCCGCGAGCCGTCTGCGGTACTCTGCCCGGGTGATTTCGATCGCGCCAAGCGAGGCGAGATGGTTGGTCAGAAATTGTGTGTCGAAAAGTGTGAATCCGGACCGCTTCAGCAGATCGACCAGCCAGGCCAGAGCGATTTTTGACCCGTCGCGCCGCCGCGAAAACATGCTTTCTCCGCAAAAAGCCGATCCGACGGTCACACCGTAGATCCCGCCGATCAACGCGTCGCCGTCCCAGACCTCAAGCGAATGCGCCGCGCCCCGGCGGTGAAGCTCCTGGTAGAGCCTGTGGATATCCTGATTGATCCATGTCTCGCTGCGATCCGCGCAGGCGTCGATGACTGCGGCAAAGGCCTGGTTCCGCGTAACCGTGTAATTGTCGCGTCGCAGCGTCTTGGCCAGGCTGCGCGAGATGTGAAACCCGTCGAGCGGGAAGACCCCGCGTTTGCGCGGATCGACCCAGAACACTTCGGGGTCGTCGCGGTGTTCGGCCATCGGGAAGACGCCAGCGCGGTAGGCTTCCAGCAGCAGTTCCGGCGTGACCGTCACAGCGCGCCACCGTCTTCAGCGTATCGAAGCCGCGGTGGCGTCACTCGTCCTTGCTGGCGTAGGTGCGGTCCAACCACTGTTCCAGCCAATGGATATTGTAGTCGCCCGAATGCAGATCCGGCTCTTCCAGCAGGTCGCGGAACAGGGGAACGGTGCTGTCGACGCCGTCGACAATGAGCTCTCCCAATGCCCGTGACATGCGGGCCAGCGCTTCGTCCCGGTCGCGCCCGTGCACGATCAGCTTTGCGATCAGGCTGTCGTAGTAGGGCGGGATCCGGTAGCCATCATAGAGCGCGCTGTCCATGCGCACGCCCAAACCGCCGGGGGCATGGTATTGCGTGATCCGGCCCGGCGAGGGCGAGAAATTCGGGACCTTCTCGGCGTTGATGCGGGCCTCGATGGCGTGGCCGTTGATCTTGAGATCGTCCTGTTCGAAGGACAGGGGCAGGCCGGAGGCCACGCGGATCTGCTCGCGGACCAGATCGACGCCGAAGATCGCCTCGGTCACGGGGTGTTCGACCTGAAGCCGGGTGTTCATCTCGATGAAGTAGAACTCTCCATTTTCGTAGAGAAATTCGATCGTGCCAGCACCGGCATAATTGATCTCCGCGACCGCATCAGCGCAAATCTTGCCGATCTCGGCGCGTTCCTTTGAGGTGATGCTGGGACCCGGGGCCTCTTCCAACACCTTTTGGTGGCGCCGCTGCAAAGAGCAATCCCGCTCTCCCAGATGGACCGCTTTGCCTTTGCCGTCACCAAAGACCTGAACTTCGATGTGGCGCGGCGTAGTGAGGTACTTCTCGATGTAGACCTCATCATTGCCGAAGGCGGCTTTCGCCTCTGACCGCGCGGTCTGAAATGCGCGCTCCATGTCGGCAGCGGTTTTCGCCACCTTCATGCCGCGTCCGCCACCACCCGCGGTGGCCTTCACGATCACCGGATACCCAATCTCTTCGCCAAGTGTCTTGGCCTCGACTAGATCGGCCACGCCGCCTTCGGACCCCGGCACACAGGGCACGCCAAGCGCCTTGATCGTGTCCTTGGCGGTGATCTTGTCCCCCATGATGCGGATGTGTTCGGCGGTTGGCCCGATGAAGGTCAGGCCGTGGTCTTCGACGATCTGCACGAAACGCGCATTCTCGGACAGAAAGCCGTAGCCCGGGTGGATCGCCTGCGCGCCGGTCACTTCGCAGGCCGAGATGATCGCGGGGATTGAAAGATAACTGTCGGTGGAAGAAGGCGGCCCGATACAGATCGCCTCATCCGCCATACGCACGTGCATCGCGTCGGAATCGGCGGTGGAATGCACGGCGACGCTGTGGATGCCCATCTCGCGGCAGGCCCGCATCACGCGCAATGCGATCTCGCCGCGGTTGGCAATCAGGATTTTGTCAAACATCACCGACCGTCGCGATTATTCAAGGATGACGAGCGGCGCGCCGTATTCGACCGGGGCGCCGTCTTCCACGAGGATGCGTTTCACTGTTCCGGCTCTTGGGGCTGGGATGTGGTTCATCGTCTTCATTGCTTCGACGATGAGCAGCGTGTCGCCTTCGTTGATCTGTTGCCCGACAGAGATGAATGCGGGCGCGCCCGGTTCGCCTTGCAAGTATACCGTGCCGACCATCGGGGACGTGACCGCGCCCGGATGTTCGGCAGGGTCTTCCGGCGTCGCTGCGCTCGATGCGTCTGGCGCGGGCGGCGCGGCCGCTGGAACAGCCGCAACAGGTGCCGGCGCAGACATAGCCGGGGCGGCAGGTGACAGGCGGCTTACGCGCACGTTCAGGCTGTCGTCTTCGCCGTACTCACGCTTGACCTGAACCTCGGTCAAATCGTTTTCCCGAAGGAGTTGTGCCAGCGCCTCGATGAATGCGACATCTGCATCGCGCGTGTTTTTGGTCATGCTGTCCCTCGCCCCGTTATTTTTCCCGCGTGTCGGCGGGCCCCCGAAAGCCAACTTGGGCGCGGGCGCCGTCTGCACGGGCCGTGCCCGCATTGCACGTCATTCCTTGCACCGATTAAATGTCAGGAGCAAGGGGGAGACCAGCATGAATATCGCGAACTGGCTGACAAGAACGGCGGTCCGGTCGCCGGATCGCCCGGCGCTGTTCGACGGGATGCAACAGGTGGCATGCTACGGCGAGGTGGAAGCGCGGTCCCTTCAGATCGCCGGATGGATGCGCGCGCAGGGGGTTGCACCAGGGGATCGCGTTGCGGTTTTCATGCAGAACGCGCCAGACTACCTGATCGCGCTCTTCGCGGTGTGGGCAGCTGGAGCCATTGTTGTGCCGATCAATGCCAAACTGCACGCCAAGGAGGTCGCGTGGATCCTTGAGAATTCGGAAGCGCGGCTGTGTCTGACGCATGGTGCGCTCAAGGCCAGCCTTGAGGAGATCGAGGGCCCGTGGCGGTTGGTGGACATCGAGCAGGACGGGTTTGGTGCGAAAGCGCTGTGCCATGTGACGCATCGCGCTGGAGAGGACACTGCGTGGCTCTTCTATACGTCCGGCACCACGGGGCGTCCGAAGGGTGTGGAGATCACCCATCGCAACCTTCTGTCGATGAGCCTTTGCTATCAATCCGATGTTGCGGCGGTGCGTTCCGACCACGCCACGATCTATGCCGCCCCGATGAGCCACGGGGCCGGGCTTTATAGCATGATGCATGTGCTGCAGGGCGCGCGGCACGTGTTTCCACCGTCGCGCGGGTTCGATCCGACAGAGGTGTTGTCCCTGGCCCGCGCACACGGTCGCGCGCACATGTTTGCGGCTCCGACGATGGTGAAACGGCTGACGGATTACGCAGAAATGTCGGATGAGTGCGGAGAGGGCCTCGAAACTGTCGTCTACGCGGGCGGTCCAATGTACGAGGCGGACATCCTGAAGGCGGTCAATCGATTTGGCCCCGTTTTCGCGCAGATCTACGGGCAGGGCGAAAGCCCGATGGGGATCACGGCATTGACCAAAGAGGAGGTGGCTGATCGCCACTCGCGTGATTGGAGGTTGCGGTTGAACTCCGTCGGGCGGGCGCAGTCGGCCGTCGAAGTGCGGATTTGCGGCGCGGACGGGCAGCTGCTTGGTCCGGGCGAAGTGGGTGAGATCGAAGTGCGGGGTGACACGGTGATGGCAGGGTACTGGAACGCCCCAGAGGCCACGGCGTCGACGCTTGTCGACGGGTGGTTGCGCACGGGCGACATGGGTCGGCTGGACGCGCAAGGCTACATGACGCTCATGGACCGGTCAAAGGACGTCATCATCTCTGGCGGATCGAACATCTACCCGAGAGAGGTCGAGAACGTTCTGCTCCAGCACGCGGCGGTGTCCGAGGTCTCCGTCATTGGCGACCCGCACCCCGAATGGGGCGAACAGGTGGTGGCCTTCGTCGTCCTCCGGGACGGGGCAATCTGCGATTCCGATGCTTTGGACCGCCATTGCCTGAATCAAATCGCGCGGTTCAAACGGCCCAAGGTCTATCAGTTTCTCGATGCCTTGCCGAAGAACAACTACGGCAAAGTGCTCAAGACGGAGCTTCGGACGCTTGCCCGTTCGGATGTTGCTGATCCTGAGACTGCTCTGAAATCAGTGCCTTGATCTGCAGTTGCAGGGCCGAGGGTGGCGCGGCCGGTTCCACCGCCTTTTTTCCGGTTTCGTTTTCATCGAGTTTCGCCGCCGCCGTGGCACCATGCGGGAGCGCGGACTGCTGACTGCCCATGTCGGTCTTTTGCGCCGGACGCAGCGGAGAGACAGAGCTGATCGGATGAATCAAAGGCATGAGATGTACCCCTTTCTACGAATGACCCACCCTTGGATCTTAGCACAGGGGGTGGCCTCGGGTGAGGGAATTTTCCAGAATAATTAAATCAAATCAGAAAGATAAAGGGCGGCACGGGGCGCCGCCCATTTCATGAACCCGGGTGACCCTTACCCCTTGTTCATTCTGTTGTTGATGAGGTCGTCGACGACGGAAGGGTCGGCGAGTGTTGAGGTGTCGCCGAGGGCGCCGTAGTCGTTTTCGGCGATCTTGCGCAGGATGCGGCGCATGATCTTGCCGGAGCGGGTTTT